>NZ_JAJFZJ010000001.1:0-2465000 GCF_020733155.1 Methylocystis sp. WRRC1
GGCCGGGATGGAGACCTCCAAAATCAAATCAGCGTCGAAGGCAACGAAAGTTTCGAGGCGTGGCGCGAAAGCGTTCACGACGACCTTGTCGTCTCAACCGCCGTGGCCGTTTGGCGAGCTGAAAACCGACCGCAGCTGGTAAGTCATTTGCTCAACCGCAAGTGGAAGGTTTGAAAAATCAGGTTCTCGCCTAGACGTTTTTGATGGCTTCCTCGTGCGACGCGCTCGCGTCTCGTATCGCCTCAGTTAGTTGGAATACGGTTGTGTAAGGTCTCGACAACTCGCCTTCCGTATTTCTTCGCTCATATTGAGATCTAGCTCGCGCCTCAGCTTCGCGGACCTTTGTAACTAGCATTTCAAAATCGGCAGTCTTTGCGCGCTTTCTGTCGTAGGCATCGCAAAGACCTTCGAGGTATCGCTGAACTTGATGACGGTCATCTGGTTTATCGAAATCCTCGTAATGTAGAATAAGCCAGAGCTCAAAGCAGGGGTTAGAGAAAGCAGTCCCCACACCCGCCGACCTACACATCCCAAGCGCTTCTCTCACGCCCGGGTGCTCGTCTTGATCAAAAACAGCCCAGACCTTATCGTTCTTCAACGCTGAATCTCGCTTAGCTGCTCTGACCAAGTCCTTAGCGTGAGCGCATGCTTTTGTTGCGATTGTCAAAGGGACGCCGGCGGCCGGCACTATTTGAATTCCAACCAAGGTTCCTTTGTTGCTGCTCGCTAGATGCCTAAAATATTCAGGTTCAGTGTTCGCTCCTTCCGTGTAAATGTAAAACTTTATCTTAGTCGGTCGTTTGCCGACGACTCTTTTGAGAGACTTGAATTTTCTCATTTATTCGCCCGCAAATAGCGCTCGTAAATTACCTGCAAACGGAATTGCTCCGTATCTTCCTTCCAAGTATCCTTGCTCAAAATTATCGCTTGGGCGTGACTTGATCTCAGATAGAGAAAATATGTGTGACGCTCCTACGCCGTCTTTCTCGCAAAACCATATTTGGTCCCTGCGGAGCGACTTGCAATTTAGTATGTTAGTATCATGTGTTGTCGTGATTAACTGGGCTCCTTTCTTGTTAATTTCTCTGCATAAAAACAATTCTATTATCTTTTCAGCTGCTAGTGTATGAAGGCTAGCATCCAGCTCGTCGATAAATACCATCGTTCCTTCATCCAGTGCCGCAAAAACAGAACTCATGATTTTTAGAAGCCTTCGCGTTCCAGCACTTTCCCTTTCGAGACCAAAATAATGCGGATCGGCATCTCCGCCCCTGTGAGCAAGCTCTATAACCGCATCACTAGCCTCTCTAGTTTCAAATCGAATCTCTGATGGCAGGAGCTTGTATTGCTCTTTGAATAACTGAGTTACCTTTTCAGTAAAATTTTTAATATCTATATTTTTCTCTCTATTTCTGACTCGTTGATCGACAATTCCTGTTCCGATTTCAGCAAGGAGTTTCATTGTGCGGCTGTCAATCTTGTTGCCTTTGAATGATTCATTAATTGCATCCGCAGAAAAAGACATGCTGCCGATATATTTCATCCCGCGAAAGAACGAGGTAATTTTCGATAACTCTTCGTGGTCGTTTTGAGTCGCTGTCGATAAAAACAAGCTGTTTGGTCTCATAAACTCAACAAGAGCCTTTTTAGCGCCTCGCATGAAGGATCCAAAATCTACGTCGTTATCTTTCCGCTCAAACAGCTTTCTTCTTTTGCCTTCGGGAAAGGAATATAGCCACTCCGACACAAAACGGTCGTTGTCACATTCAAAGCCATAGGCGTATCGAACGTTATCCAAGATGAAATCTACTTCTAACCTTGTTGGCGAAGCCTTTATGCGTTCATCGAGAGCGAAGGGTATCCGTGGGACGCCACCTTGCGGATCGAGGCTGGAGTGCGAATAAAGAATGCAGGTCTCCATGAAGCGGAACGCCTTAAGAAAATTGGTTTTTCCTGATGCGTTCGCGCCATAAATCACTGCCGCAGGCAGGCCCTTTAGACCTGCTTCGGAAGGCACGTCTAACAAGCCCGCTTCAGGGCCTTTAAGTTTGCTCGCAACGAGCGAGAGTTCCTGTTGCCCTGCGATCGAAAGCAGATTGGCAACGCTAAATCTTAGGAGCATTTCCGTCCCATTCATAAGCGTCTTGATCTCGTTTCAAGAGCTTATATGCAAAAAATTAGCAAATTTCATCCTGAAATCAGCTGGCAGACCAAATTGTCTTCCAATTTTGCTCGCCCGATGCTGTGACCAGTCCGGCCGAACGTCGCTTGGGCGCGCTCCGCAGACCTGACAGCGAAGCCGGCGCTTGAGCGACGGCACTTCGACCGACCCCGGCAATCCAGACATATCGATGCTCTCCCGGCGGCCGCAGCCGCATTCGACGGCGACGGCGCGGACGCCAAGGCTGCGCATGTTCGCAAGGTCCATAGCCGGGCCGGTGTAGCGCGTTGGGGAAGGCATGGACGGGAGCTTAAGCCGCTCGGGTGCGAGCCCACAAGATCGGCGCGCCGTTCGGCCGGGCTCGGGTTTGTCTTTATCGGACGGCGGGAGAGGGTGCTGGCGATCGGCGGGATCGGCCGGCCGGCGGCTTCTATAGCTCCAGCCGCAAGGGCGATTCTCGATTCGGGGGATTTGAACCCGATACGCGCCAAATGCCGCCGGCGGGCGGGGGAGGGGCGTTACCCTATCGTTACCCCGTGGAAATCCCGGCTTGGGAGGTTTTTGCTAAGTCTTTGATTTAATGGCAGGAGTGGAGGGGCTCGAACCCCCAACCCCCGGTTTTGGAGACCGGTGCTCTACCAGTTGAGCTACACTCCTGCATGCGCTTTGCGCGTGCCTTCAATGCCGCAACAGCGCCGCCGACGCAAGGGGCGTTTTCGCCCTTTGATCAGGAATTTCCCCCTGCGAGCAAAGTCACTGCGCGGCGGTTCTGCGACCAGCAGGAAATGTCGTCGCAGACCGCGACCGGACGCTCCTTGCCATAGCTCACCGTGCGGATGCGGCTGCCCGAAACGCCCTTTGAGATCAGATAGTTCTTTGTCACCTCGGCGCGGCGGGCGCCCAGCGCGAAATTATATTCGCGGGTGCCGCGCTCGTCGGCGTGGCCCTCGACGGTGAAGCTGTAGCGGCCATAGCGGTTCAACCACTCGGCCTGCTTGTCGAGCGTCGCCTGCGCTGTCGATGTCAGATCGGTCGAATCGGTTTCGAAGAAGATGCGGTCGCCGACATTGGTGGCGAAATCCTGTGCGCTGCCGGGGCTGGCGATCCCGCTCCGCTGCACGCCGCCGCGGCCGTAACCGCCGGCGCCGCCGGCGAGGCCACCCTCGGCCGCTTCATCCGCCGTGTTCTTGGCGCAGGCCGCCAGGGCCATTGCCGCCGTCAGGGCGACGGCGAGTTTGGCGCAGCGGGCGCTTCGAGAAAACAGCATGATCTACTCCTGTTACGACTAGCGACTGGGGATAGTCCTAGTCCCGCAGGGTTAAACGAAGGTTCCGTCAACCTTGATTGAAGGTGTTCGGAACCTGTTGCATTTGAGCAAATTCGCCCCTTCCTTAATAAGGAGTTAAATGGTTAACGAAACATGAATGGCGGGTTCAGGGATTGTAAAGCTCGCCGTCCGGGCCTTTCCAGCCGCCTTTCAACTCCGCGAAGCGCAGGTCTTCGTCGAAGAGGCGCGTTCCGCCCGGCTCGATATATTGCCGGCCGTTCGGGGTCGGCCGGGTCGGGCGGATCAGCGAGAAATAGGCGTCATCCGTGCAATCGCCGGGGCGTTCGGCGGCGCCGGGGGCGCAGTCGAGGTTGGCGCCCCGCGGGAACTGCACCCGAGCCTTGAAGAAAATCTCGTAACCGCGCATCTCGCCGGCGATCATGTCGAAATCAGCGGTGCGGGTCGTCTCGTAAGAAACGACGGTGAACGGCGAATTGAAGCGCTTCGCGACAAGGTGGTTGATCACTGCGCGAGCATGCTCTTCCGTGGGACGGCACGCAATAATGCATGCCGAAGCCGTTGCCGTAAGCGCCATGAGCGCGGCGAGCGTAATGACGGAGCTCGATCCCATTGTCTTGCTCTCTGAATTTTGATTGGACGCGCCGAAGAAGCCCCGGCGCCTGATTGTCTTGATGTTAGTCAAGTCTATATGAAGCTGCAACGGCTTGGGCCAAGGCTTGTGCGCAGCCGGCCTTGCCCGTCGGCGGGGCGCCGCTAGTATGACAGGGCGGTATGGGTCTGGAGGGTTGAATGAACGAGGGCATTGCGCCGTTTTTATCGCCGCTGACGTTGATCATCGGCGGCGGGCTTCTGGTGATCGGCGTGTTGTCGCTCTTCGACATGCATTTCCTCAAGTCCAGGACTCAGGAAAAGATCGCCCTCGTCCTTGGGCTGGTTTTCATCCTCGCAACCGAGGCGATGTTCGTCACCAGCGGCGCGAGCGGCCGTTATTTCGAGGGAATGAAGATCGACGTCACAGACTGCGAATATCAGGTCGAGCGCGACTTTCCGCAGGAGCGGCGCGATAATCCGAAGCTGATCGAGCAGAAGATCAAGGCCTGCATGGACGACCTCGGTTACGAGTGGGCGACGGAACATGAGCATTGTCAGGAGGCCCAGCTCTCGACCAATGTGTTCTGCTATCTGCCCAAGGCCAAGATGCAGCGCAGCATCGTCGCCTTCCAGATGAGATTCGAATAGATCAGAACAGCGAGCCCTGATCGTCCCCGGGCTTTTTCGCGCGCTTGCGTGGGGCGGGGACGATCGGCGCCGGGCCTGTCGCGGCGTTGCCGGCGCGGGCGTCTATCCTTCCGTCGGCAAATTCTATGCTGAGCGCGGTTCCGGGCGGCGCCTGTGCGACGCCCCGCACCAATGCGTCCTTCTCGTCGCGCACCAGCGCGAAGCCGCGCGCCAGCACGGCCTTGTGGCTCAGGGAGTCCTGCAGGCGGCCGAGGCGTTCGAGCTTCTCCTTCTTCTGGCGCAGGAGCGTAACGAAAGCGCGATCCAGTCTTCCCCCGGCGTTGGCGAGGCGTTGCGTGGAGCCCTGATTCTGCTGTCGCGCCAACGTCAGCCGCGCCGCGAGGCCTTGCGCCAGCCGGGCGTCGAGCCCTTTGAGCCTCTCCCTTGCGCGGGCGAGTTCCGCCTGCGGCGAATGGCGCGCGAGCAGATTGGCGGCGCGAGCCAGACGCAGCCGCTGCGCGTCCCGTCCGGCGCGAAAGGCGCCGCGCAGCCTCTCGCCGGCGCGGTCCAGACGCTGGCGCGGATTCGCAAGCAATTGCTCCGGCGCCGGCAGCAGCCGCGCGAGCGTGGCAAGTTGGGTGCGGCGCTGCTCCATGGCGCGGGTCTTCGCCGCCGCGAGTCTTCGCGCGCGCGCCGCGAGATGCTCGGCAAGTTCGGCCCGGACAGGCACGGCCTTTTCGGCGGCGCCGGTGGGCGTGGGGGCGCGCAGATCCGCGACGAAGTCGATGAGCGTGGTGTCCGTCTCGTGGCCGATGGCGGAAATCAGTGGGATGTCGCTCGCCGCCGCCGAGCGAACGACAATCTCCTCGTTGAAGCTCCACAAATCCTCGAGCGAACCGCCGCCGCGCGCGACGATCAGCACGTCCGGGCGCGGAACGGGGCCGTCGGCCGGCAGGGCGTTGAAGCCATTGATCGCCGCCGCGACTTCCGCCGCCGACGTCTCGCCCTGCACGCGCACGGGCCACACGAGCACGCGCCGCGGAAAGCGGTCGTTGAGGCGATGGAGAATGTCGCGAATGACCGCGCCTGTCGGCGACGTGACCACGCCGACGACTCGCGGCAGGAAGGGCAGGGGGCGCTTGCGCGCTTCGTCGAACAAGCCTTCCGCTGCAAGCTTCTTGCGCCGCTCGTCGAGCAGCGCCATCAGCGCGCCGACGCCGGCGGGCTCCATCGCCTCGATGACGATCTGATAGGACGACTTGCCGGGAAAAGTCGTGATCCGGCCGGTGGCGACGACCTCCAGCCCTTCCTGCGGACGCGTGCGCAGCCGCATGAAGGTCCCCTTCCAGATCACGGCGTCGAGCCGCGCGGATTGGTCCTTGAGCGAGAAATAGGCGTGGCCGGAGGCGTGCGGGCCGCGATAGTTGGAGATTTCGCCGCGCACTCGGACGCGCCCGAAACGGTCCTCGATCGTGCGCTTGAGCGCATTGGCGAGTTCCGAAACGCTTATCTCGGGCGCATTGGTTCCTTGCACGGAACCGGCGTCGTCGTCGGCTATATCGACCATCGCCGACATATGGCGGATTTTCATGGCCTGCGCGAGGCCAAAAGGAAACGGCGCGGGAGAACCCGCGCCGCTCGTCTCTTTGGTGAAAGAGCGATCAGTATTTCCGCACCAGCGGACCCGGAGGCGGCGCGAGGACCGGCGCCGGCGCGAAGCCGCCGAGCATGTAGCGGAAGCCCAGACGAATGTCGTGCGAGGCGAGATCGAACGACTGGCGCTCGCGCGGGCATACCGCGACGCCCTGGCAGTAGATCGGATTGGTGTTGATCGTGCCCATGTCGAGGTAACGGTAGCCGACTTCGAGCTTGAGATTCGGGGTCACGTTGTAGGCGAGACCGGCCATGACCGCCCAGGCGAAATTCGTCCGGTTGGTGTCCGACGCATAGCCGAAGCCGCCCGCTGGCTGCGCCGAGAAGTCGTTGACGTTCTGCAGCCAGTTGACCGCAAAGCCGATGCCGCCGCCGACATACGGCGTGATCCCGTACCAGGTGCCGAGGTCGAAATAGCCGTTGGCCAGGAAGACGGCCGCGCTGTGCTGGCCGTTATAGGTGTCGTGGCAGCGCGCGCCGATGCCGCAGGGCGAGAAGCCGGGGGCGCTCCAGATGTCGGTGTAGCTCTGCGTCGCGCGATAGTTGGCGGCGGTGCGATATTCGCCCGTCACATCGGCGCGGAACCAGCTGTTGAACTGGTAGCCGACGCCGGCGCCCGCAAAGGCCGCGTCCCCGATCGAATACTGGTTGAAGAGGGGCATCGGCACCACGACCGTCGGGTCGAAGGTCGAGCGGAGATTCGTGAGCTGGTTGACGCCGACGCCGACGTCGCCGCGCAGATACCATCCGCCGAAATCAACCGGCGGAGGCGGCGCTTCGATCGGCGGCGGAGGCGGCAGAAGATCGGCGGCATGCGCGCTGGCGCTCGCGCCAACGACGGCTGCCGCCGCAAGGATGAGGGCAAAGGAACGGCCCATGACTGAATTCCCCTTCGCGTATAGCGGGCCGCTGAGCGGTCCCTTGGCGCAACGCCAACAGCGAAGACTTTGCAATATAATGCTTAAGTCCAAGTTAACCTTACGATTTAACCAAAAGAGCCGGCTTATTTATTGTTTTCATTAGTAATTTTGCGCGCCAACGCACAGCGCGCGCGAGGGCGTTTCAGCCTCCGCGCGCGCTTCGGATCGGTCCGATTTTGATATTCGAAACCCGCGCGGCTCACGCCGCTTCCGCGGATTCCTTCAGTGCGTTGCAGACTTGCGAGACGAGCGTTTCGACGAGATCGGGATCGTCGCCTTCGCCCATGACGCGAATCACGGGCTCGGTGCCCGATGCGCGCACGATCAGGCGGCCGCTTCCATTCAATCTCTCTCGCGCGGAATCGATGGCCATCACCACCGAATCCTTCTCCAGCGTCCGCTTCTGCGCCCGCACATTTTTCAGCACCTGCGGCAGGGGATCGAAACAATGACAGACTTCGCTGACGCGACGCTGCTGGCGTTTGACCTCGGCGAGCACCTGCATCGCCGTCACGAGACCATCGCCCGTCGTTGAAAAATCGGAAAGGATGACATGGCCCGACTGTTCGCCGCCGACATTATAGCCAGCCTGCCGCATGCGTTCGATCACGTACCGGTCCCCGACCGCCGTGCGCTCGAGCGTCAGGCCGAGCGAGCTCAGATGACGCTCGAGGCCGAGGTTCGACATGATCGTTGCGACGAGGCCGGGCTTGGCGAGCAGGCCCTGATCGCGCCAGCTCTCCGCAACCACGGCCATCAGCTGGTCGCCGTCGATGACCTGACCACGTTCGTCGACCATGATGACGCGATCGGCGTCGCCGTCGAGCGCGATGCCGACATCGGCGCGCAATTCGCGGACTTTTTCGCGCAGCGCCTGCGGCGAGGTCGAGCCGACGTCCCGATTGATGTTGAAGCCGTCGGGCTCGACGCCGATGGCGATCACCTCGGCGCCCAGCTCCCAAAGGGCCTCCGGTGCGACCTTGTAGGCGGCGCCATTGGCGCAATCGATCACGACGCGCAGACCCTCGAAGCTCATGTTGCGGGGCAGGGTGCGCTTGGCGAATTCGATGTAACGCGCGCGAACGTCGTCGATACGACGGGCGCGGCCGAGTTCCGTGGGGCCGGCGAGCTTGCGCGTGAGGTCGCCGTCGATCAGCTTCTCGATCTCCATTTCGATGCTGTCGGAGAGTTTGTGGCCGTCCGGCCCGAAAAGCTTGATTCCATTGTCCTCATAGGAATTATGCGAGGCGGAGATCATGACGCCGACGTCGGCGCGCATCGAGCGCGTCAGCATGGCGACGGCCGGCGTCGGCATCGGGCCGAGCAGCAGCGGGTCCATGCCGACGGAGGTGAAGCCGGCGACGAGCGCATATTCGATCATATATCCGGAGAGGCGCGTGTCCTTGCCGATGACGACGCGGTGGCGACCCTCGCCGCGATGGAAAATGAGCCCTGCGGCCTGGCCAACCTTCAGCGCCAGTTCTGGCGTAATCTTGACATTGGCGAGGCCGCGGATGCCGTCGGTGCCGAAATAGGTGCGGGTCATAAGGAGTCCTTCTTGTCGTCGGACAAAATGCTCGTGCCTTTTATCGTAAGTGCGCGAAATAACAGAGGACAATCATGGCAGATTTTGTGTCGCGCATCTTCCTCTGCGTGAAGCTTTAGTTAATCGTTAACCGCCCTCGGCGGCAAAAGGAAGCCAAATGAAAGTCGAAATTTATCACAACCCCGCCTGTGGCACCTCCCGCAACGTGCTGGCCGCATTGCGGGAAGCCGGCTTCGAGCCGAAGGTGATCGAATATCTCAAGACGCCGCCGGACCGGAAGACGCTCGAGAGCATTTTGAAGCGCATGGGCAAGAATGTGCGGGATATCCTTCGCAAGCGCGGCACGCCCTATGAGGAACTCGGCCTCGACGATCCCAAGCTCGGCGAGGAGGCGATATTCGACGCTATCGAGAAGCACCCGATTCTGATCGAGCGGCCGATCGTGGTGCTCGGGGACAAGGCGGCGCTGTGCCGTCCTGCCGAAACTGTGCAGGCGCTGATCGAGCAAGCCAGGGATTGATCGGCGCCGTTAAGGTTAATCAACGGAGCCCATGGTAAAGCTTTGCTTAACCGTGTTTACATATTCGCCGCGAGAAATTTCAGGAGGGGAGGCCGATGGAGCGCGGAACAACGGTCGAGCGGCGACGCGCGATGCGGCGGCGGACGCTGCTGACCGGGCGCATCGAGTTCGAGCGCTCGGCTTTCGATTGCGTAATCCGCAATCTCAGCGATACGGGCGCGAAAATCTGTTGCGATGAGGAAATCGCGCTCCCTGATGTCTTTCGGCTCTTCATCGAGCGGAAGGGCGAACTGCGCGACGTGCGCGCGGTGTGGCGGGCAAGGGACGGAATCGGGTTGGAATTTCTGTCAGCCGAGGAATTCGGGAATGTCCTCGTCTTCGAACCCGCGCGTGGCGGTCCGCTTCCGCAACGATAGGGCGCCCGAGGCGACAATCGAATTAAAAAAGCCCGGCGGAGACGCCGGGCTTCTTCTTTTCCGTCAAACCGGATGCGGCTCCATGCCGCCGACGTCCGGCTCGGGCTTCTGGCCCGTGGTCGGGACAGCGCTGCCCCAGGGCGTCTGCGGCGGCTTTGCGCTCGTATCCTCACGGACCGGGCGCTTGCCCGCGAGAAGATTCACGATCTCCTCGCCGGACAGCGTCTCGAACTCCAGCAAGCCCTGCGCGAGAGTTTCGAGCTGGTCGCGCTTCTCCGTGAGGATTCGCTTAGCCGTGTCGTAACCCTGTTGCACGAGACGACGCACTTCCGCGTCGATCAGCTGCTGCGTCGCCTCGGAGAGGTTCTGCTGGCGGCCAATCGAATAGCCCAGGAACTGCTCCTGCTGCGGATCGGCGTAGGCCACCGTCCCGAGCTTGTCGGAGAAGCCGAGCTGCGTGACCATCGCCCGAGCCACGCGGGTGCACTGCTGGATGTCCGACGCGGCGCCGGACGTCACCTTCTTCGGACCGAAGATCAGTTCCTCCGCCACGCGGCCGCCCATCGCCATCGCGAGCATTGCGGTCAGCTCCTGGTAGTTTTGCGAGATCTGATCGCGTTCGGGGAGGCTCTGCACCATGCCCAGCGCGCGACCACGCGGGATGATCGTCGCCTTGTGGATGGGAGTCGAGCCCGGCATGTTGAGCGAAACAAGCGCATGGCCGCCTTCGTGATAGGCCGTGAGCTTCTTTTCTTCATCCGTCATCGCAAGCGTGCGGCGCTCGGCGCCCATCAGGATCTTGTCGCGCGCGTCCTCGAACTCCTGATTCGTGACGATCCGCTTCGACCGGCGCGCCGCAAGCAGCGCCGCCTCGTTGACAAGGTTCATCAGATCCGCGCCCGAGAAGCCCGGCGTGCCGCGCGCCACCACCTTCAGGTCGACGTCCGGCGCCAGCGGCACCTTGCGGGCGTGAACCTTCAGGATCTTCTCGCGGCCGATGAAGTCGGGGTTCGGAACCTGGATCTGACGGTCGAAGCGGCCCGGACGCATCAGCGCCGGATCGAGAACGTCCGGACGGTTGGTCGCCGCGATGAGGATGATCCCCTCATTCGCCTCGAAGCCGTCCATCTCGACCAGCAGCTGGTTCAGGGTCTGCTCGCGCTCGTCATTGCCGCCGCCGAGACCGGCGCCGCGATGACGGCCCACCGCGTCGATTTCGTCGACGAAGATGATGCAGGGCGCGTTCTTCTTCGCCTGCTCGAACATGTCGCGGACGCGGCTCGCGCCGACGCCGACGAACATTTCGACGAAGTCGGAACCCGAGATCGAGAAGAAGGGCACGCCGGCCTCGCCCGCGATGGCGCGCGCCAGCAGCGTCTTGCCCGTGCCGGGCGGTCCAACGAGCAGCACGCCGCGCGGAATACGTCCGCCCAGACGCTGGAACTTGCCCGGATCGCGCAGAAACTCCACGATCTCCTGCAAATCCTCCTTCGCCTCGTCGACGCCCGCGACATCCTCGAACGTCACGCGTCCCTGCGTCTCGGTGAGAAGCTTCGCCTTCGACTTACCGAAACCCATGGCGCGGCCGGCGCCGCCCTGCATCTGTCGCGACAGGAAAATCCATACGCCGATGAATGCAACGAGCGGCAACGCGTTGAGCAGAAGCGTCATCAGCCAGCCGCCGCCTTCATTCTGCGGCTTCGCGCTGATGGACACATTGTGAGCCTGAAGGCGCGGAACGAGATTGGCGTCGTTCGGCGCATAGGTCGAGAACGGACGATTGTCGTTGAAGCGACCCGTGATTTCATTGCCGGCGATCGTCACGTCATGAACGCGACCCTGATCAATTTGCGTGAGCAGTTCGCTGAACGAAATATCCCGGATCGGCGTGCGCTGACCTGGCTGCTGAAACAGCATGACAAGCGCCACCACCAGCAGGCCGATAATGGCCCACAAGGCGAGGTTCCTGAAGTTTGCGTTCATTGAGTAACCTTTGGGAGGCGCACGAACGGGACCATCCCTCGGAACGCTCCGGTCATTTAGGGTAATTTAGGCGCGCCCCCGTTCCTTGCCAAGATAGGCGGGCGCAGCGAGCGTCTCCGCCGTCAGCTTCGGGGTTTCTGCTTGAAGCGGCGCGGCGGCGCGGGGCGCAACGTGACATGTGCGCCCTGCGCGTCCAGTAAAAGATCGGCGATAGTTAACCGCAGCTTCGCGCCGTCGGCTAGGGCCGCGACCAGGCGGAGCGCGGCCCGTTCGAGCCGTTCGAGACGCAGTGGCGCGAGCGGCGCCAGTCGCGCGATTTCCCCAGCGAGCAGCCGCTGGACGATCTCCGGGGGGAGTTCGCGAAGCGCCGCCGCATCGAACCGCGCCGTCTCCGAATCGACGTCGACAATGGCGCGCTCGCGAGCATTCTCCGCGCAGAAATTCAGGGCCCCGTCGGCGCGAGCGGCGCGCTGACCGAGTCGCAGCAAGGCTTCGTCGTCGAGACCCTGCGCGGCGAGAAGCGGCCATAACTTGCGCATTCGCGCCCGGGCGTAATGTTCGTCGACATTCGACGGATCGCGAAAATAATCGTGGTCGCAGCGTCGACAGATTTCTTCGAGCGCCGTTTTCCGCAGGCCCAGGAGCGGCCGTAGCAGCGCGACGCCGCCGCAGCGTGATTCTGCGGCCATTCCGGCAAGGCCCGCAACTCCCGAGCCGCGCGTGAGGCGGAACAGAATTGTTTCGGCCTGATCGTCCGCGTGATGCGCGGTGACAATCGCCCCGGCGCCGATCTGTCCCGCACAATCTGCAAGCAGCGCGTAGCGCGCGGTCCGCGCCCGCTCCTGAACGCGCGTGCTGGGCTTTTCGCCCTGCCAGGTCAGGAGATGATGAGGAAAGCCGAGCGCATTCGCCCAGGCGCCGACCTGCTCGGCTTCTCGTCGCGCCTCCGGCCGCAGGCCATGGTCCACGGTCGCGACAGCAATGTCATGCGAGCGTCGGTCCGGCCACTGCGCGGCGAGCAGCATCAGCGCGACCGAGTCCGGCCCGCCGGATACGGCGAGCAGCAGCGAACGATGCGGCGCCAGCAGCGCGAGCGGGTCGCTTTCGTTTTTCCCGCGCAAGCTCAACCCGCGCGGCGCGAAAGCGTCAGCATTGAATCTTCTTGCTCTCGCGCTGGGCGGCTTCCTTTATGCGCGCCGTCGCGTTGGGATATTTCACGCCGATCTCGCTGAAGGAGGCGCAGGCCTGCTCCTTTGCGCCCATGGCGCTCAGCGACTGGCCGAGGCGCAGCAGGGCGTCGGGCGCCTGCGCGGACTGGCCGTATTTGGTGGAAATTTCGAGATATTTCTCCGCCGCCTCGCGATGGCGCCCGCGCAGGAAGAAGCTCTCGCCGAGATTGAACGTCGCGGCGGGCGCGAATTTGCTCTTGGGGTTCTTGCTGAGAAATGTCGTCAGCGACTTCTCGGCCGCCTCGAATCTTCCTGCCCGCAGCGAGGCGACCGCCTCGTCGTATTCCTCCTTGGGGCCGGGCGGGGCGGCCGGCGGCGGCGGAGCGATTTCGGCCGGGGCGATGGGCTCGTCGCCGACGAGGCGACCGTGGGCGATGTCCAGCGGCTGGCCGACCTCGCGTACAGGCGGCGCGGTGGTGACGGATCCGGCGGCGGTCTTTGGCGGGTTCGCAAGGGGCGCCGAGGGTTGGGTCGTGCCGAGTTGCCGCGGCGCGCCGGGGGCCGTCGGGTCCGTCGCCGGGTCGAAGGCGTCGTCGCGACGGCCCGCCGATGGCGCTGGCGCCGGCGTCGAGGGGACGGCGGAGCGGGCAGGGGCGTCCGAGGCGCGCGGCGCCTCCGACTTCGCGGCGCGCAGCTGGTCCTCGAGGACCTGAACCTTGTGCTGCAATTCCTCGTTCTGGCCGGTGAGACGCCGAAGGTCGCGCTCCAGCCGGTCCACGCGCATTGTCAGGGCGGCGGCGTCGGGTCCAGCCGGGCCGCCGATTTCTCCGGGGCCCTCGTCGATTATGTCGGCGGGGGGACGATTGTAGGTCTGCGCCGGCTCAACGTCGACCTCGGGCCGCGCGCCGCCATAGGGGTCATAGGCCATCGCGGCGCCTGCGAAGAGCAGGGGGGCGACGGAGAGAACGATGCGAGAGATCATGGGGCTTTGTCGGGAAGATCGAAACCGCGCGGACCGCCGCGCCGATGGTGCACGAGGCGCTAGCATAGGCGCTGTTTCGGCCAAATTGCGGCGGAAGTCTTGCGAATGTGGACGCCCGAACATGGCTTTGCCTTAACTTTGACGGGATCGGGATTTTTGTTTCCGGAGACATGGGATCTGCAGTCTATATTGCAATGCGGCGAGGACGCTTGAGCCAGAAGCGTATGAACCTGGTGAGCGAGCGTCGCGCCGCGAGCCGAAAGAAGCCGATTTGGGCCTCGCTCCTTTATGCCCATTTGCTGAATATGCCTGCGGTCGCGCTTGCGTCAGCGCCGGAAACCGGCCCCTGTTCACTCGAAGCCACGGTTCCCGCCACGATCGCGGCGGTGGATGAGGATTTCGACCTGCTGCTCGACGACGGCCGTCGGGCGGCGCTTTCAGGTCTCGAATTCCCTTCGTTGACAACGAGCGGACAGGGCTTGCGCGCGGATGCGCTGAAGCGGCTTTCGGAGTGGCTCGCCGGGCGTGACATATTCCTCGGCGCTCTGGCCGCCGGGCCCGACAGATGGGGCCGCTTCCCCGTCCGACTTTTCGCCGCCAAAGGGGAGGGAGCGGAGGCTCCGCTCATATCGGTCGGAGCCGCGCTCCTTGAGGCCGGCGACGCCCGCTTCCGTCCGGACCCGGCCGCCGCAGATTGCGCCGGGGACTATCTCCTGGCCGAGGCGCGCGCCCGGGCGGCGGCGCGGGGACTTTGGGCCGATGCCGAGTCGCGGCCGGTCGATCCCGCGGCTCCTCAGGCGCGAGCCACGCTGCTTGCGCGCAAGGGAATGACGATCGTAGAGGGAACCATTCGTTCCGTGGGCGAATCCCGCGGGGCTATCTATCTGAATTTCAACGAAAAGCGCTGGGACAATTTCTCTGTCGTGATTTCGCGGCGCAATTTGGCTATGTTTGCAAAAGCGGGATTCGATCTGCTGACGCTGACGGGACGTCGGGCGCGTGTGCGAGGACTTATTGAAACAGGTTTTGGACCGCGCATGGAAATATCCACTCCTGCCGAGATCGAACTCATTGACCGCGCCAGTTCGCCTTAAATCCTGGGTTCGGGCGGTCTTCGTCGCGGCGTGCGCGCTGGCCGTTTCGGCCTGCGCCGAGCTCGAGCGGCAAGGGCAGGTTTTCACGGCGCCGATCCCGCCGACCAAGCCGGCGCCGCCGCGCATGGACAACCGCAGCTCGGTCCAGCACAAGGAGCTCGTTGCGCAGTTCGGCGGGGAATATCAGGCGCCGGCCGCAGAGCGCTATCTGAACGAGATTCTCGTCAAGCTCGCGGGCGCGAGCGATACGCCCGGCCAGCCAGCCTACAGAGTCACGATACTCAATACGCCGGTGGTCAACGCTTTTGCTCTGCCGTCCGGCAACCTTTACGTCACCCGTGGTCTGCTGGCGCTCGCCACCGACGCTTCGGAGGCTGCGGCGGTGATGGCGCATGAGATCGCTCATGTCACATTACGGCACAGCGCCCTGCGCGCCGAGCGCGAACGCGAGGCGGCTCTTATTTCCCAGGCCGCGACGGTGATCCAGAACAAGCAGAAAGGCGAGGAGGTTCGCTCCAGCCAGCGCCTCTCGGTCGCGAGCTTCTCGCGCCAGCAGGAACTGGACGCCGACGCGACCGGCGTGCGGGTGATCGCTCGCGCCGGTTACGATCCCTATGGCGCCTCCCGCTTTCTCACCGCGCTCGGTCGTTCGACCGAGCTTCGCGCGGCGCTCTACGGAAAGAAAAAGAGCTCGCTGGACTACGACATCATGTCCACCCATCCGTCGACGCCGGACCGCGTGGCCAAGGCGATAGCCGCAGCCCGCCAGATTGGCGCGCCGGGCGTGGGCACGCGCGACCGGAACGGCTATCTCGCGGCGATCAACGGCGTGGCCTTCGGCGACGATCCGATGGAGGGCTATGTCCGAGACCGCAAGTTCACCCATCCACGGCTGCGCTTCACTTTCACCGCGCCAGAGGGCGTCCTGCTGGAGAACTCCAATGAAGCGGTCTTCGGCGTTCGCCAGGCCGACAATGAGGCGTTGCGCCTCGACAGTGTCCGCGATCCGCACTTCGAGTCCCTCGAAACCTATGTCGGATCGGGCTGGGTCGATGGGCTCATGCAGTCTTCGGTGAAGAAGATCGACGTCAATGGCCTGCCGGCGGTCACGGCGATCGCGCGCGCGGGCGAGTGGAATTTCCGCCTCGCCGTGATTCAGTCGGGAGATTTTCTCTATCGGCTGATCTTCGCTGCGAAGGCGCTGACGGACGGGGCGGACAAGAGCTTCATGGAATCGATCATGACCTTCCGACGAGTGACGCCGGAGGAGGCGCATGAGGCTCACGGGCTCAAGATTTCGGTGGTCGCGGCTGCGCCCGGCGACTCGGTGGAAACCCTTTCCTCCCGTATGGTTACGCCTAATCGACCAGTCGAATATTTCCGGCTTCTCAATGGCTTGGAGGATGCGGACCCCGTGACGCCGGGAGAGCATTACAAAATTGTAACGGAATGAAACGCAAAGGCGACGGAACTTCGCGCGCATAGGCGGGTTGAACAACTAGAGTTGTTCAAGAATGCGCGATTATCTCATCCGATATCAGTAAAGAGATAGCGCGCTGTGGAGACCTGACCATGGCGTATCTTCCTGGCCTCGGCCGCGAACTGATGAAAGCAGCGGCTGACGCTCCCTTCCTGGAACGGGACGAGGAAAAAGCACTGGCCGTAGCTTGGCGCGACCACGGCGACCGGCGAGCGCTTCATAAATTGACGGCGGCGCATATGCGTCTCGTGATCGCCCTTGCGGCGAAGTTCCGTCACTATGGCCTGCCGATCGCCGATCTCGTCCAGGAAGGCCATGTTGGATTGCTCGAGGCCGCGGCCCGCTTCGCGCCAGAGCGCGACGTGCGTTTCTCGACCTATGCGACCTGGTGGATCCGCGCCTCGATTCAGGACTATGTCCTGCGCAACTGGTCGATCGTTCGTGGCGGCACCAGTTCCAGCCAGAAGGCGCTGTTCTTCAATCTGCGCCGCCTTCGCGCGCGCCTCGCCCGAGACCCCGACGCTTATGGGTCAGGCGACGCCTATCAGGCCATCGCCAAGGCGCTCGGCGTCTCGCGCGCCGACGTGGAAATGATGGATTCCCGCCTGTCCGGGTCGGACGTGTCGCTGAACGCGCAACTCGTCGACGACGATTCATCAGGGTCCGCCCAGCGCATGGATTTTCTTGTCGACGACCATCCGCTGCCCGACGAGGCCGTGCAGGAGACGATGGATTCGGACCGTCGCGCCCGATGGCTCAAGGACGCGCTCGCGATCCTCTCCGAGCGCGAATTGCGCATCGTGCAGGAGCGTCGGCTCACAGACAATCTCGTGACCCTCGAGACCCTCGGCGACAAGCTCGGCATTTCCAAGGAGCGGGTGCGGCAAATCGAAAGCCGCGCGCTGATCAAATTGCGCAAGGCGCTTTCACGTATGCAGGACGGCGAGGGGACGGAAGAGAGCCTCCCGAACGCGTAATAAAAAAGCCCTCCTGACGGAGGGCTTTTTCTTTGGCGTATCCCGATTGTTACGCCGCAGCATCGACATCCGCGTCGTCGCCGTCGTCACCCACGTCGGCATCGGCTTTCTGGCCGCGGCGGGGGCCCTTCTGCAGGAAGGACTCGATCAGCTTCAACGCTTCCGAATCGATCAGCTTTCGGACGGCCGCGATCTCGCGGGCCATACGGTCTAGCGCCGCCTCATAAAGCTGCCGCTCCGAGTAGGACTGCTCCGGCTGCGTGTCGGAGCGGTAGAGGTCGCGCACCACCTCGGCGATCGTGACGAGGTCGCCGGAGTTGATCTTGGCCTCGTATTCCTGCGCGCGGCGCGACCACATGGTGCGCTTGATGCGCGCGCGACCGCTCAATGTCGCCAGCGCCTTGTCGACGACATTACCCTCGGCGAGCTTGCGCATGCCGACATTCGCGACCTTGCTGGTCGGCACCTTGAGGATCATCTTGTCCTTGATGAAGCTCACGACGAAGAGCTCCAGGCTGAATCCGGCGACCTCCTGTATCTCGACGCCGATGATCTGGCCGACGCCATGGGCCGGATAAACGATGAATTCGCTCTGTTTGAATCCATGTTTCTGACCGCCGGTTTTCGCCTTGCCGGCCGCAGGCGCGGCCTTGGAGACGACGGGCTTGGTCTCGATTGCGGACTTGTCGGAGGCTTTGTCGCCGACGACAGGCGCCGCCGACGATGCGAGGTTCTCGGATTTCTTTGCCAATTCTTTTTCTTCGCCGGCTGTCGGGGGTTGCGTGGACTTTCCGACCGCGGCGGGCGTTGCGGCTGCGACGCCCGTCGCGGGGGAGGAGGTTACGGACTCTCTTGCCGGCGTCGCCTTGACGGCGTTCGACGGAACGGGAGTCGCGGAAAGGTTCTTGGTCGGGGCAGGAGCGGGCTTCACGCTTTCTGCTTTTTCCCTGACGGCCGGAGGCGCTTGCCTCCCTGCCTTTGCCTTTTCGACGCTCGGCGCCTTGGCGGCGGCCGTGTGCTCGGACGCGGCCTTTGCCGGCGACTTCGTCGGCGCTTTCGGCTCCTTGCCCGGCGCGGGGACTTTCGCCGCAGACGCCTTCACACTCGCCGTCGAGGCCGGCGCGCGGGCGGAGGCGGACGGGGCGCGGCGAGACGTCGTCGCCGCCTTGGCGGGCGCCTTCTCGCTTGTCGTGGCGCTTGTCCTGGTCGCGGCCTTTGCCGCCGCTTTCGCCGCTACCTTCGTCCGCGTCGCCGCCGACGAGGACTTGCTCGAAGACGACGCCGTTGTCGCGGACGCCGTTGTCGACGACTTCGCCGCCGATTTTGGCACGCCAATGGATGGCGCCGTCTTCGCGCCGCCGCCGGGAGCGGCTGAACTCTTTGACGCTACTGCGCCTTTTCCGCGCGCCGGTTTTGAAGCCGATTTTTTTCCCGAGCCGCGCGAGGGCGCCGGAGCCGCGACAACGCCGGCCCCTTTCGTCTTTTCGTTCTTCCTGGCGGACGGCATACGCGGGATACTCCTTTGGCGTCCCGCTGTGGAGACGGGACGAGTCACGCAGACCACTCGCTACATTGCCCGAACGACGACTGCCGATCAGGAGGCAAGCGGATTTTCATAAACCTTGGCTAGAGCCGCAGCGCGCTTACGGACTCCCTTGGCCGCTGTTCCCGAGGCGCGCACCTTCTCATTGCTGGAGGCTGAACTTCGTCGTTGGGTCGTCGGTCGATGAGCGTTTATTAACAGCTCATATATCACGCCGCGGCGCGAAAATCAAAGATTACGCATATGCGTCAAAAGGGCCGGGACCGGTCAAGTCCTAGCTAACCATATAGGATTACTGAATATTTGGTTGCGTTAAGGATGTGGAAACCTCTCGCCTCGCCCCCGCCGGCGCCGTTGGCGCAGGCGGGTAGAATCACCTGCACAAAAACAGGGCGCCGTGCGGCGAAGCTCTCGAGTCAGTCCCCCTGGCCGGGCTCGGCGGAGAAATGCGCCTCGAATTTTCCGGGCTTGCCATCCCATTCCTTGGCGTCGGCGGGCGGTTCGCGTTTGATCGTGATGTTAGGCCAGTTCTGCGCCATGTCAGCGTTGAGCTTCAGCCACTGCTCGAGGTTTTCCTCGGTGTCGGGTTTGATCGCCTCCGCCGGGCATTCCGGCTCGCACACGCCGCAATCGATGCATTCGTCGGGATGGATCACGAGCATGTTCTCGCCCTCGTAGAAGCAGTCCACCGGACAGACCTCCACGCAATCCATATATTTGCACTTGATGCAGTTTTCTGTGACGACATAAGTCATGTGCGCGTCCCACTCCGATTGCTGCGCTAGCTAGCGTTTTTGCTGTCGTCATGCAAGGCATTGAAGACATGCTATCCAGTTGCGCAGCGTTATCGCTGAGATAGTGATTCCAGGCAGGTTCGTCGATGCCAGAATTCGAGGTTCAACCCATCCTGCCCACGCGACAGGCCGTAACCGCCCGCGCCCTGCTGCTCGGCGAACGCATCGACACGGTTGGCCTCGAGCGCGCCGATCTCGTCTCTACCGCCCCGCTGGCCTTTCACACCGGACAGGCTGGCTTCGCCGTGCTCTATCGATTCGGCGTCGCGGTGCTCTTTGGCCTTTCGCCGCTGGAGGAGGACGAAATCCTCAAGAAAATCGGCGCGAGAGTCGCTGGCGCCTCGCGCGGCGATGACGAGACCCTGATCATCGAGACGACCCATGAGGGGGAGGAAAAGGCGCAATCGAATGGCCGTTTGACGGTCAAGGACCTCTCCGAGGCGAGGCTCCTCGTCGTCGCCGACGCGCTTGCCAAAAGCGTGGCGCTGGCGCGCGACGAGCGGCGGGTCAACGCCGTCTTCGACACGATCGAGCCCTTCGCGGCCGAACTGGCGAGCAAGGGCCGTCCGCCATGGAAACGCAAGTCGATGCTCGAACTGATCGGCCAGACGCTGCTCGTGCGCCATCGCGTCTCTGGGCGCGTTGCTGTCGAGGACAAGCCCGACGTATTGTGGGACCGGCCCGATCTCGAGCGCCTCTATGCGCGTCTCGAAGACGAATACGAACTGGAGGCGCGCGGCCGCACGCTCAACGCCAAGATTGACGTGATCGGGGAAACGGCGCGGGCGCTGACGGATCTCATCGACGCCGATCGTTCCGTGCGCCTCGAATGGATCATCATCGTTTTGATCGCCACAGAGATCGCGCTGACGCTGCTCCAGATGTTCCTCATGCGAGGGCATTGAGCGCCGCATTCAACTCCGCTTCCGGCGCGGCGCCCGACAACCATTGAAAACCCGGGAGCTGATGTCGCGCGAAAGTGAATTGACGCTTGGCGTAGCGGCGCGTGTCGAGCTTGCCGCGCATGACCGCCTCTTCCAATTTCATGCGGCCATCGAGAAAAGCGACGAGATGCGGAACGCCATGCGCGCGCATGGCGGGGAGCGCAGGGTCGAGACGGCGATCGCGCAGAGCGGCGACTTCGTCGAGCGCGCCTTTTTCCATCATGCGATCGAAGCGGGCGTCGATGCGCGCGTAAAGGCTCTCGCGTTCGGGCGCCAGGAAAAAGGAGGGGCAGGCGGAAGCGTCTAGCAGCGGCGCGCTTCGCGGGCCCTGAAAAGAGGCGAGCGGTTTGCCTGTCGCCGTCAGAACTTCCAGCGCACGCAGGATGCGTTGTGGATCGGTCGGCCGCAAACGCGCCGCGGTTTCCGGATCGCGCGCGGCGAGTTCGGCGTGAAGCTCCTGCGGAGTCTTGCCGGCGGCGGCGGCGCGAACCCGCGCGCGGACTTCCTCCGGCACGGCCGGGATGTCGGAAAGGCCGTAGAGCGCGGCCTTGAAATACATGCCGGTGCCGCCCGCGATGACCGGCGTCACGCCTCGCGCGTCGAGATCCAACAGCGTGGCCGCGAAATCGGCAAGCCAGCGGCCGACGGAGTAATTCACGGCGGCGTCGACGTGGCCGAAAAGAAGGTGCGGGACAAGGCGCTCTTCCTCCGGCGTTGGACGCGCGGTGATAACGCGAAGATCGCGATAGACCTGCATCGAGTCGGCGTTGAGGACCGCGCCGCCGATGCGCTGCGCGACGGCGAGGGCGAGCGCGGACTTGCCCGAGGCGGTTGGACCTGCAATGAGAATGGCGCGTGGCGGCATCAGGCTATTGCCGCGCAAATGGACGAGATGTCAAAGCCGATTCGATTTGTCGCGACCTTTGTCGCGGGGCAGGAAACGACATTCGACGACGCCACGGTCGAACGGGCGCTGCGCGAGGCGGGCGCGACGGCGACGCGCATCGACTGGCTCGCGCCGGGCGTCGCGTCCGATGCTTTTCTCGCTGGCGAAGGCAACGCCGCGTTTCGCTTCCGCCTGCACGAGGCTCTGGCGGGCGAGCCCATCGACGTCGTCGTTCAGCCGGTCGAAGGACGCCGAAAGGCGCTGCTCGTCGCCGACATGGACTCGACGATGATCGAGCAGGAATGCATCGACGAACTCGCCGATTTCGCTGGCATCCGCGATCGCATCTCCATCATCACCGAGCGCGCAATGGCGGGCGAACTCGCCTTCGAGGCCGCGCTGCAGGAACGCGTCGCGCTACTTGCAGGCGTGACGCTCGAACAGATCGAGACGCTCGTGGCGCGTATTACATTGACCCCGGGCGCTCGCACGCTCGTCGCCACGATGCGGGCGCATGGCGCGCATACAGCGCTGGTGTCGGGCGGCTTCACGCAATTCACGCAGCCGGTCGCCGCGCGCATCGGTTTTCACGAAATGCGCGCCAACAGACTCGAAATTGCAGACGGCGCGCTGACCGGCGTGGTGCTTGCGCCAATTCAGGGGCGAGAGGGCAAACGCGCGGCGCTTGCGGAAATGCGCGAGGCGCGAGGGTTGTCACACGGGGCGACGCTCGCAATCGGCGACGGCGCCAATGATCTCGACATGCTGCGGGAGGCTGGGCTGGGCGTCGCCTACCACGCCAAGCCGAAAGTGGCGGAAGCTGCGCATGCGCGGATCGACCATGCCGATTTGACGGCGCTGCTCTACGCCCAGGGGTATCGGCGCGAGGAGTTCGTTTGAGGAACGGCGGGCGCGCGGATCACTCGCCGCCATAGGCTCGTTCGAGAGCGTCGATATCGAGCTTCACCATCTGCAACATGGCTTCCGCAACGCGCCTGGCCCGCGATCGGTCCGGGTCTTTCATCATCTTTCCGAGCGCCGTGGGAACGATCTGCCAGGAGACGCCGTAGCGATCCTTCAGCCAGCCGCATTGCTCGATTTTCCCGCCCTCCGACAGCGCCGACCAGAGGCGGTCGATTTCTGCCTGATCCTCGCACTCGATCATGAGCGATATGGCGTGGTTGAAGGTTTCGAATGGTCCCGCGCTCATCGCCATGTAAGGCTGTCCAAGGAGCGTGAACTCGACGACCTTGACAGAGCCCGCCGGTCCGCTGGGGCTTTCAGCCGGCAGGGCGGTGACGCTGTCCACTCTCGAATCGGGAAGCAGCGAGGCGTAGAAGGCGGCGGCTTCATCCGCCTTTTCGGAATACCAGAGGTTGGGGATTATTCTTTGCATCGTCGACTCCGCGCAAGGGCGGCGCATGAAGCCGCCGGGTCAGCGTAATGGGGGCGCGCAGTCGCGGTCAAAAAAATCCTCCTGCGAAACTTTCCGCAGGAGGATGATCAAGATGACGATGGGTCGATTACTCGACCGGCAACGCCACGAAATGCGCGTCGCCCTGGCCGTTGGCGACGATGAGCAGCGCAGTCTTTTTGCCGGCGTCTTTCAGCGCCTTGATCTTCTTCACGGCGTCGGCGGGATCGTTCACGGCCTCCTGATTGACCTCGAGAAGAATTTCGCCGGCTTGCAGGCGCTTCTCGGCCGCGTCGGAACGCGGATCGACCGCCGTAATGAGCACGCCGCTCTTCACCGTGTCCTTGATCTGGAAGCGCGCGCGGAGCTCGTCGGTTAGGCGCGAGAGTTCGAGACCCAGCGTGGTCTGGGACGAGGGGCCGCTCGTGTCCGGCTTGTCCTTGTCGCCAGCGTCGCGCGAGGCGACCTTCTCGCCGTCCTCGAGGCGGCCGAGCTTCACTGTCTTGGACTGCTCCTTGCCGCCGCGCACGATGACGAGTTCGACGTCCTTGCCGACCGGCGTCGCCGCGACGAGCTTCGGCAAATCGCGCGATTCCTTGATCGGCTTGCCGTCGAACTTGATGATGACGTCGCCGGCCTTGAGTCCCGCGGGCTTCGACGGTCCCTTGTCGTCGACGCCGGCGACCAGCGCGCCGCGCGTGGCGCCCAGATTCAGCGTCTCGGCGATGGCGTCGTCGACGTTCTGAATTCTCACGCCGAGCCAGCCGCGACGGGTTTCGCCAAATTGCTGGAGCTGTTCGATCACCGGCTGCACGGTGTTCGCCGGCGTGGCGAAGCCGATGCCGACAGACCCGCCGGAGGGCGAGAGAATGGCGGTGTTGATGCCGATGACTTCGCCGTCCATGTTGAACAGCGGGCCGCCGGAATTGCCTTTGTTGATCGAGGCGTCGGTCTGGATGTAGTTGTCATAGGGGCCGCTGTCGATGTTGCGATTGCGCGCCGACACGATGCCCGCCGTCACCGATCCGCCAAGACCGAAGGGATTGCCGACCGCAAGCACCCAGTCGCCGACCTTCGCCTTGTCGCTGTCGCCGAACTTCACCGCCTTCAGCGGCTTCTCCGGCTTCACCTTCAGCACGGCGACGTCGACCTTCTGGTCTTTGCCCAGAACTTCGGCTTTGAGCTTCTGGCCATCATTGAAGATGACTGTCACTTCATTGGCGTCGGCGATGACGTGATTGTTGGTGATGACGATTCCCGACGGATCGATCACGAAGCCCGAGCCGAGCGAACTGGACTTGCGCTGGCGCGGCATGTCCGGCATGCCCTGGCCCTGACCCTGGCGGCGCTTGAAGAATTCCTCGAAGAGATCGTCGAAGGGCCCCCCCGGACCCATGCCCGGCGGTAGGCCCGGCATGTCGCCGCCCTTGCCGCGTTTGGCTTCGACGGTCTGTGTCGCGGAAATGTTCACGACCGCGTCGGAGACTTGCGCCGAAAGTTCGGAGAGTGAATCGGGGCCTTTGGCCGAGGCTGGCGCGGCGGCGAGCCACAGGGCGGACGCCGTCGCGAGGGCGAATCGCGCGGCGCGACGAAATGCGGATGTCATGCGTGTTGTCTCCTGCAGGGACAAGAAAATGTCGCGCGCCCTAACGGGCGCGCTTGCGGATTACCGCTTTTGATTTGGTTCCGGAGGGTTCGGGCCCGCGCTCGGCGCGGGGCTCCCCTCCGGACCCGAGAAAAAACGGAAAAATTCCGAACGCGGACTGACGAGAAAACGCGTCTCGCCGGGTTTGAAGGCGGCTTCATAGGCCTGCATCGAGCGATAGAAGGCGAAGAAGTCGGGATCCTTCCCGAAAGCTTCGGCAAAAATACGGTTGCGTTCAGCGTCGCCTTCACCCTTGATCTGGTCGGCCTTCTGTTGCGCCTCCGCTTTCAGCACCACGACGTCGCGATCGGCCCTGGCGGTGATTTTCTGCGCCTGCTCGGCGCCTTGCGCGCGATACTCGGCCGCCTCACGCTGGCGCTCCGTCTGCATGCGGCCATAGACCTTCTCGGAGATCTGCTGCGGAAGGTCAACACGGCGGATACGGGCGTCTACTACCGCGACCCCGAATTTTCGCGCCTCTCTGTCGGCCTGCTCCTTGATCTTGACCATGAGAGCGGCGCGCTCGTCCCTGACGATCTGCTGCTGATTGGCCTCGCTGAGCACGCGGCGGACCGCCGAGTTCAGCACCGACGCGAGCTGGTTGTTCGCGCCGAGCACGCTGTTGACAGATTGATAGAAGCGCAGCGCGTCGACGATGCGATAGCGGATGAAGCTGTCGACTTCGAGGCGCTGGTTGTCGGCCGCGAGAACCTCGAGGTTCGGGCTTTCGACGTCCAGAATGCGGTTATCGAAAGTCACGACATTCTCGATGACCGGAAGCTTGAAGTGAAGACCCGGCTCGGTGATGAGGCCGCGCCCGGGGACCGGCTCGCCGAAGCGCAAAACCAGCGCCTGCTCGGTCTGCTCGACGGTGAAGAGCGCGCCGCCTGCGGCGACGACCGCGATCAGCAGGGCGATGGCGACAGTGAAGAGGAGGCCGGACTTCATTTGCGGCCTCCCTGGAAGGGCGCGAAGGAGGGCAGGGGCACAAAGGGGGCGACGCTCGCGCCACCCTTCGACGGATCGTCCAGTATCACTTTTTCCGCGCCGCCCAACACGCGCTCCATGGTCTCGATGTAAAGGCGCTGGCGGGTCAGCGCCGGCGCGTTCTTGTATTGCTCGTAAATCTTCTCGAAGCGCGCCGCCTGACCGCGCGCCTCGGCGACGGTCTGCTCGCGGTAGGCCTCCGCCTTCTGGAGGATTTCCGCCGCGGCGCCGCGCGCCTCGGGCACGACCCGGTTCGCGTAAGCCTCTGCTTCATTGCCGAGGCGCTGCAGGTCCTGCTGCGCGGCGGTCACGTCGCGGAAGGCCGCGATGACGGACTGCGGCGGGTCGACGGACAGAAGCAGCACCTGCAGGACCATGACGCCGCTGTGGTAGTCGTCGAGCACTTTCTGCATCAGCGCCTGGCACGCCGGCTCGATGAGCTTGCGGTCGGCGGTGAGGATCTTCTGGATCTGGGACTGGCCGACGATCTCGCGCATGGCGCTTTCCGCTACGGCCTTCACGGTCAACGGCGGATTGGCGACGTTGAAAGCGTAGTCCTCGGGCTTCGCCGGGTCGATCTGCCAGACGACGCGGAATTTCACATCGGCGATATTTTCGTCGCCCGTGAGCATCAGGCTTTCTTCCGGCGCCTCGGGCCCGCGCGCGACGACATTACCGGGCGCGCGGCGGCGGCCTTCGACCGGCGCCTCCTCGCGGAAGCCGACGTCCGTGACGTTGCGGTCCGTGACGGCGAGCTTGATCACCGAGCCGATGGGCGCGGGGAGGTTGTAGTTCAGGCCCGCCTGCGTCTTGCCGCGATATTTGCCGAAGATGAGATTCAGACCGATCTCGTTGGGGCCAACCGTGTAGAAGCCCGACAACAGCCAGGCAAGCAGGGTAAGCAGGACGAGAATAGCGAGCCCGCGTCCGCCGAAGCCGGACGGCAGAATCTGCTGAAGCCCCTCCTGGCTGCGTCGCAAAAGCTCCTCTAGGTCGGGCGGCTGCTGTCCTCCGCCGCCCCCCGGGCCTTGTCCCCAAGGGCCGCCTTGCTGTCCCCAAGGATTATTATTCTGGTTGCGCGGGCCGCCTTGATCACTCCAGGGCATTTCGTCTCGAGACTGTTGGTGTGGCCTCCCGCGGCGATTCCGCCGCGATCCGCCAATATAATAGGTACTCGCCGCGGCCGCGGCAATGACGGGGTGGGCGCGCTGCCAGAGCCTTGGCGGCAGCGGAGGATTTTTCGGATGATACGCGATTACGCCAATATCGCCGCCAATGAACGCACCTTCCTCGCCTGGGTCCGGACGGGGATAGCCGTCATTGCGCTCGGGTTCGTGATCGAGCGGTTCAATCTGTTCCTGCTCACGATCGCCGGCGCGGTCGGCGATGACCAACACCTCGCCCGGCTACATCGCCTTGGGAGCCCGACGGGCCGCTACGGCGGCGTAGCCCTGGTCGCGGCCGGCGTCGTTCTTATCGTTGTCGCTACGCTCCGGTTTCTGCACACCGCGCGACTTCTCTCCTCGGACGCGCCGCACTCGCCGCGCGCCACACATCCGAGTCTCGTCGTCCTCTCGGTTCTCGTGCTCGGCGTCGCGGTGTTCAGCGCCTATCTCGCGTTTGGCTGAGACGATCGCGTCACTGGGTCCAGACGAAATAGAAGGAGACAAGCAGGGCCAGCGCGAAGCCGATGAGAGCGTTCATCAGGAAGCCGCCGCCGAATTCATTCATGTCAGTCACTCCTCGCGCCGCGTTCCGAGCATGCGCCCCGAAGAAGGGGAACGGCGTCTTCGCCAGAGCTGCGTCGGATGCGCATATCAGCTTGACTTATCTAAGCTCGATTCAGCCGGACGTTCAACTGCCCCCGCCTTTCAGGACGCGTGTTGATCCTGAAGAACGCGCGCCTCCCTCTGCGCCAGCTTTGCGAGACGCGCGGCGCGCGGCAGGCCCAGAGTCTCCCTCAGATTGAGGAGCCGCTTTTCGATCCCGAAGAAGGAAAGCGCCGCCACAGCGAAGGCGAGCGGAACGGCGAAGGCGACGGACCCGATTTGTCCGAGCAGGGCGACCGGGGTCAGAACGAAGATCGGCATGTGGTAGAGATAAAGTCCGTATGAAATCTTGCCGATCCAGACCATGGGACGCCATCGCAGCAAGGCGAGCAGCGGCGCCGGCGGCGCCGAAAGCAGAACTGCGATGAACAATGCTGTCGCAACAGAGACATAGGCGTAGAAGAAATAGAAAATGCTGGCGCCGTAGAGTCCGCTTTCCTGAATGCCCGGACCATAGTGGAGGATCGCGAGGAGCGTGAGAGCGCAAAACCAGCCTGTGGCCTTGATTTGCGTGGCGTAGCGGCCCGGATCCGGCAACCAACCCCAATGGGCGACGAATGCGACCATGGCGCCGCAGAGCAGTCCGTCGGCGCGCGCGAAGATCAGATGGTTGGCCGCCCCGAACAGCGGCCACGCGTAAAAATGCCAGAACGCGGCGTGCAGGACGGCGCGAAGCCCTAGCGTGAAAACGATCGCGATCAGGATGAATTTGACGACAGAGGCCCGACTCGCCGTGACCAGCCGCGACATGATGAGCGGCCATATAGAGTAGAACTGTTCTTCGACTGAAAGCGACCATGTGGGGGTAAGCATCCCGAGGATGAGGCCGCCGAAGATGAGGGCGAAATTCGACACATAGAGCGCAGAATAGAGAATCGCCCACCAGTCGAAATTCCCGCTGTGTCCGCCCGAGAGCAACAGATAGACGGCGCAACCCGCAAGCGTCATCAGCATCGCGGGGGACAGGCGCAGGATGCGGCGGATATAGAAGGCCTTGAAGTCGATCTGCCGCCAGGAGGCGTATTCCTGAAGCAGCAGGGTGGTGATGAGGAAACCGCTCAGCACGAAGAAAATATCGACGCCGAAAACGCCGCCGTGAAAGCCGAGCGCGCCGGTGGCGAGTTTCGGCCCCATGAGATCGGCGCCCGATCCGATCAGGGTCGAATGTCCTCCCAGAACGGAGACGATGGCGATCGCCCGGATTCCGTCGAGCTCCGGCCGGTAGCCCAGCTTGAATGACCGAGTTTCGGATTGCGTCGCCGCCATATGCCGATCCTGTCCTTGACGTCCGCACGCCGGTTGCTCGGGACGGCGGCGCCGACGCCCCTGCGCGGGGCAGTCCGTGAAGGAGGGAAATTGATCCCCGGCTACGCCGCCCGGCAAAGGAATAGGGATTATCGCAAATGCGGAGCGAGCAAAAGCTCAACGATATGATAGAGGACGCCGCCGTGACCGAAGCGGAAAACGCGCAGCAGCGCAGGGACTGACGGATCAGCCCGGCCGCTGCGCCGTTGCATGGACGCGATCAGTACTGCGCGATGACCGGGGCCGAACCCCAGTTGAAATGATAATTCAGACCCGCGCGCACGATATTGCCGTTGAACCGGACCCGGGTCGAAGGCAGTGAGGCGGTTTCCGCTCCAAAAAGCGTGCTCGTCACCACCAGCGGGCTGGAGTTGTAGGTCACCGAACCGAGATCATAATACAGATACTCGACCTTGGCGCTCCAGTTCGACATGAACATCCATTCTATCCCACCGCCGGCCGCCCAGCCGACGCGCGTATCCGAGAAGGCGCCCGTGGAGCCCCATGGAACCGTCGTGTCGATGAAGCTCGCGGACTGCCAGATCGTGGTGCTGGAGCTCACGCCGCCATAGGCCAGACCGCCCGTTCCGTAAATCAGCAGGGTCGGGGTGGCGAGATAGCCGATGCGGCCCCGGACCGTGCCGAGATAGTCTAGGCTCTTCGACGTTCCCACGACAGTCGCGACATGGGTAGGAACGAGCGCGCCAGCAATGGCTGCGACATTCGCCGAGGAACCGGCGCCGCCATTGCCCGCAATTCCCTGAATGTCGGCCTCGATGCCCGTGACGAAGCTTCCGGCGATCCGCCAATTATAGCCGATCTGGCCGCCGCCGATGAAGCCGCCGGTGTTGGCGGGATTGTAGGCGCTGGCTGAGATCGCCGACGCGCCCAGAACGTCGCCGTTGAGTCCGGGAATGGTCCAGAAAGGAGCGGAGGCGACATTTGCACTATTGCTGTTCGACCACGTTCCACCTGCGTTCAGACCGACATAGAAGCCTGTCCACATCGGCGGCGGCGGCGCGGGAAGCGGGTCGTCCTTTCGTGACGGAAGATCGGCGGCGACCGCCGATGCGGTCATAATGACCGCAGTCATCACGACGACGCAAAAATGGCGCGTTTTCATTCGGCATTGTCCTTGGAGAATATCCGTGGCGGTCCTTCCACGGATTGGAGGTTCGAAGCTTCAATGAGAAGCATTCGCTGATTCGTTATGCAGGACAATGGCCGCAACGATTTATCTCGGTTGCAGGCGCGCGTTTCTGCAATTGTGTTGCTGTTTTACAATACGAACATCAACCAAGCGCATGAGGAAAGATAGTTCTGTTCGGACTCTCCAGCGGACATTTGGTGTAACATGAAGCGGACCGGACTCAGTTGTCCGGTCCGCGCACGCATGTCGACTACTGTGAGTATTTGATCAGCAAAAATCCGCGCGTCCACGTCAGCCTGGTGGCGTCGGTTTTCGGATCCTGGTCGGGTAGCGCCTTGATCAGTCTGGAAGGCTGTGACCTGAAGATTCCGGTCGTGGGATCGAAGAGAATCGTATTGAGATAGGTTCCATTCGGGCAGGCGAATTGGGCGAAGTCGTCGGTCTCGATGTTCGGCCAACTCTTGTAAGTATGGCAAAGATTGAGTTTTCGCATGAGTTGGCTCGGAGCGTTGACGGCGCCGAAATCCTTGAGCGTGAAATAGGCGCCCGACACGCCAACAAAATTGGCCGTGGTGTCGGCCAGGTTCGGCGCGCCATTTTTCGCAAGGATCGTCGAGATCGTTCCGTTGAAAAGCGTGCTGCAGGGTTTCGAGTAGAGATTATAGCCCCCGTTGACTTTCAGTTTCGGATATCTGGGATCGCTTTCTCCCAGATCCCATTGATAGGGAAAACCTGTCGCCCAGCAGTTTTGCGGCGCCTGCGTCTCGCGAACATATTTCCTGGCGTCGTCGAGTCCCAGTCCGAGATAGGTGCGGGAGAAAACATTATACTTCCTGTTGTTGATCCGAACTTCATACACATTCTGATCCGGATTGGGCTGCTGCCGGCTGGGATAGGCAATTTGCGCCGAGGAACCACCGACTTCGAAGTTGCCGACAGGCGGCGTCGCCGTTTTGAAGACGTTGAAATAGACGTCGTTCAAATTGGCCCATGTCCAGACGCCTTCTTCCGCATTGCCATTTGTCGTTCGTACTTCGCCGACCGAAAATCCTTTGGTTCGAACGCCAGCGCGGATAAATGCGTATAGCCTGTCGACCGCAGCCTTGCCGCAGAGCGCTTGCGCCGTCCGCATCCCGGCAGTCGCAAATAAATTGACAATCACACGATCCGCCGGGACCGGCGGGCTGATATTCGCGATTTTTGAACTGAGCTCCTGAAGCAGCGGATCGATCACCTGCGGCACGACTGTCGCGGGCGGCGCATAGTCCGGATTATTGCAGACGAAATTGTTTATGCCGTCTTCCTTTTTGCCGTTCGGCTGCACTTTCCTTTCAAAGTTGTCGATCAGCATCTCGATTTGCGCGTAAGGCCCGGGCGTAACCTTGTAAAAGAAGAGCCTTGTGCCGCTACTGCCGGCGTCGATGACGGCAGTGTAAACAGGCGGAATGGCCTGGGCATGCGCAGCGCCCCCCGTGCTGAAGAAGCTTGCGGCCACGGCCAGCAGGCAACACAGTTTTTGCAAGTTGGCTCTCAAGATTTTCATATTGAGTCTTCTCGATTTGTTCCGACGCGCTTCAGGTGTGTCATGCTATCTTAGCCTAACTTGGTTGCGATCAGTAAACGAGATAATTCGAATGACAACTATCGATTATTGCCGACAAGCGTTTATAATTTGCAATTGCAAACAGGCCTCTTGCTGTCGACATAACTATAATTATTTTAATAGTAATTACTGCTAATATAATTCGAAATCAGTTCGGCGATGTCGCTGCGATTTCGATTGTTCGAGGCGACTTCGGAAAAGCATTGGTCATGGACGGTTTTGCGCGCTTACCCACGGTCGAGAGTGAATCCGGGCCGTCTGTGATCGAGATTCTGAGGTCCCGTCTCGCTGACCGCGACAGCGCGAGACCGTTAGGTTTCGGTCGGGCTTGTGGGCGCTGAGGCGTCGCTCGATCACGCGACGCGCGTTTTCGTAAATCAGCTGCCGGCGAGCGATTTCTTGATTCTGGCGGAGACGGTGTCCGCTTCTCCGCCGTTTTTACTGTCCATACTGCCAATAAGTCATTGATATTGCCAGAAAGGTTGATATGGTCAGCTTCGCGGTTATGGCAAGGGGACGCGAAATTGGCGCGCAGGTTGCTTTCCGAAACGAGGATTCGAACCCTCAGCAAGCCGGGAATCTATGCTGACGGCGACGGGCTTTTTCTGCGCGTCCGTAAGGGCGGCTCCCGCCAGTGGTTTTTCATCTTCCGGCGCGGCAAGACGCGCACTGAGTTGGGGCTCGGCGGCTACGGGCAGGGGACGGCGCCCGTATCGCTGGCGCTGGCGCGGGAGAAGGCGGACGCGATCCGCGACAAGCTCGCGCGGGGTCTCGACCCGGCGGCCGAACGGAAGCCGCCGCGCGTCGTCACGTTCAAGCATTGCATGGACGAATTGCTCGCGGCGAAAGCGGCTGAGTGGAAGAATGATAAGCATCGTCAGCAATGGGAAATGACGCTTCGCGAGTATGCGAAACCGCTCCACAGTCTGCCGGTAGCCGAGATCGCAATGGGTGACGTGAAGGCTTGCCTTCTCCCCCATTGGCGCGAGCGGCCGGAAACGGCCGACAGGCTGCGGTCCCGCATTCAGGCGGTGATTGATTACGCCATAGCGCATGAATGGCGCACGGCGGGCAATCCCGCCCGCTGGAAAGGGCTTCTCGACAAGGTTTTGCCCGCCCGTCGAAAGCTCGAACGGGGACACCATGCCGCGCTCGCCTATGCGGAGGTTCCCGCGATGATGGCGGCGCTGCGGCAATCGGGCGGCGTGGCCGCGCGGGCGGTGGAGTTTCTGACCCTGACCGCGGCGCGGTGTGGAGAAGCCCGCGCCGCGACATTCGCAGAAGTCGACACAGAAGCCCGCACATGGACGGTTCCGGCGGAACGCATGAAAGCGGGGAAGGAGCACGTTGTCCCGCTCTGTGACCGCGCGCTGGCGATTGTGGAGGCCATGCGCCAGCGGGCGACCTCCCAGCTTGTTTTCGGCGGCGGCGTTGATGGCCGACCGATAAGCGAAACGGCGATGACCAAAGCCCTGCGGCTCGCGTCGCCGGACAAGGCGGCGACGCTGCACGGAATGCGCTCCGCTTTCCGCGATTGGGCCGGGGACAAGACGGACGCCCCGCGCGAGACTGCCGAGCTCTGTCTCGCGCACACCGTCGGAAACCGCGTGGAGCAAGCCTACCGGCGCTCCGACGCGCTGGAGAAGCGCCGCGAGCTGATGCAGGCATGGTCTGCTTACTGTGAAGGCGAGCGAATCGCATCGGCGCTTGCGGGTGATTCGCGCGGTGGAGAAAAACCGGCTTCAGCGACGCGAAAACGGCAAAAAACCGATTTGGGTTGAATTTGTCGCTAATTGAAAGTGATTGGTTTGAATTTGTCACCAATCGGTTTGCACTAGCTACAAATTCAACCCAACTGAAGCCCGTAACGGATACATTTTGTCACTAGTTTCATTGGATTTTTTTGTTGTTTACACCGAAAGTATAATGTGAACTATGGTCGACCATTCCAACCAAGGAAGGAATGGCTATGTCTGACGATGTCACCCCGACGCTCGTTTCCATTAACGAGACCTGCCGGCTCACGAGCCTCTCGCGTACGGCCATCAACCGCAAGCGCGACGAAGGGAGTTTCCCGCAGCCCGTTCCGATCGGAACCCGTCGCATCGCCTTCGTGCGGAGCGAGGTTCTCGCATGGATCGAAGCGCGCATTGCGGAGCGCAACACGAAACGGGCCGCCTGATCATGGCGCGCAAACGAAAGAGCCCGCCGGTTGCAGCCGGCGGGGCTCGGGATTGTGACTGCTTAGGGGCTGTCACTTCCGAAAATAGCCGCCCAAGGCGGAACGCGCAAGACGCGGGGAGAAGCCTTCGCGCCCGACTCTACGCCTTCATAAGAGAAAACCCCGGCGCGACCTTTCGCGACGTGGAGCAATTGCCCGGCTGTCGCGGCGCCTATGCGCTCAAAACGAGCGGCGGCGTGGTCTTGTGGTCGCTGTCGCGCGCCGCTGGCCGCGCCGTTCTTGAACTGCTCCAGCAAGGACTGATCGAGGCGCGGGACGCGGACCCGTCCGATTATGAGAAGCCGGCCTATGCCGAAACGGTCGCGATGGTGGGGAGACGGCGCGTCAAAGGCTGGCGGCTCCCCCTGCTCCCCGTCGTGACCAATCATCGGCTGTGGGTTCCGACGCCACATTGGGGGCCAGTCCGATTGCACGCGGTCGACGCATGGTCCGAACGCGCCGACGAAGCGTGCGCCCATTGATCGAGAAACGAAAAGGGCGCGCCGTCACGATCGGCACGCCCTCAATTCACATCACAAGACAAGGCTCCCACACTATGCCCGAAAACGCTGAAAAACGCAAGGTCGCGCACGTTGCGGCGAACGTCCCTGATTATCTGCGCTCGCGCCGCCAGTGGCTCGTTTGGCGCTTCGAAACGGTCAAAGGGCGCCTCACAAAACCACCGTATAGCGCGCTCACGCTTCGTAAATGTGACGCGTCCAATCCTGCTAATTGGACGGACTTTGAGCGCGCAAAGGATGTTGCCGCGCGTCACAATTTCGATGGCGTGGGATTCGCCCTCTCGCCCGACGATGATCTGACCGGAATCGACTTGGATCATTGCCGGGACTCGCAAACCGGCGAGATTGCCAAATGGGTGCGCGAAATTCTCGACCTTCAAGAAACCTACGCCGAAATTTCACCTTCTGGCACGGGCATTCGCCTTTTTGCGCGCGGGAAGGTGAAGGCCGCGACGAAGTGCGACGCCGCGGGCGTCGAGATTTATAGCAGTTCCCGCTATCTCACAGTTACCGGAAATCGCGTTGACGGCGCGCCCGGCGAAATAAAGGCCGCGCCGTTAACGCTGCACTTGCTTCATCGGCGCGTCGAATCTTTCCGATCGAACGGAAAGGACGCGAGCGCCGCCATCGTCGCGAAGGTTCCCGCCAACGGGGATAATTTTTTTCGTCGCGTAAATGACCTCGCGATGAAAAATCTGAGCGCATGGGCGCCGGTCGCTTTTCCTACTGCGGTTTTGCAAAGTGGCACGGGCGCGTATCGCGTCAGCTCCGAAGACCTGGGCCGCGAACTGCAAGAAGACTTGTCAATCGCGCCAGATGGTATCGTTGATTTCGGATTGCACGATATGGGCGACCCGCGCGAAGGAAAGCGCACGCCGATCGACGTCATATTGCATTATTCGGAAGGGCTCATTGAGGGCAGACCCGAAGGCGAACTTACTGTAGCCGACGCGGCCTTGTGGTTATGCAAAACGCTCGGCGCCGATCCTGCCGCGATGGGCTGGCGTGAGCGCGAAGAAATCAACTTGAAAGCGGTTTTCGACGCGTCGCGGATTGACGCCACCGCGACGGATAGCGCAAGCGCGGAAAAAATCGCAGAGGCAAGAATCAGCGAAACACTTGGCGCTCCGTTCGATCCTTGGGCGCGCTATGTGGTCCCCGATTTTCCGTTCGGCATTCTTCCCGCCGCTATTGCGGACTTCGTCGAGAAAAGCGCGAACAATATCGGTTGCGATCCGAATGGAATCGCAATGTGCGTTCTCTCGGCTTGCTCGGGCGCGATGGATCATCGTTTTTCGTTGAAGCTGAAACGACATGGCTCGTTTGTCGCGAGCCCGCGGCTATGGACTCTTCTTGTCGGCGATCCTTCCGTCAAAAAATCCCCGATGATGCGCGCCGCGATCGCGCCGCTCCGCAACATCGACAATGAGCTGCACGACCTGCACGAAGGTAAGCGGCAAATCTTCGGCGACGATGCAGAGCAATCGAAACCGCCGCGCCTTCTGGCGGGAGACACGACGATCGAGGCGCTTGGTCAAGTTCTCTCGGGCCAAGAGCGGGGGATTTTAATTTACCGTGACGAGATAGCCGGCTGGATCGGCTCAATGGAAAAATACGCTGGCGGAGGGCGCGGCGGCGCGGCCGATCGCGGTTTCTGGTTGCAGTCCTATGACGGGGGAACATTCCACGTCGACCGCATCGGCCGCGGCCAACTGCGAATTAAAAATCTGTCAGTGTCGCTCTTGGGCGGGATTCAGCCTGAGCGGCTCGGCGAGCTTCACGGACTGACGAGCGATGGTCTCCTTCAACGCTTCGTCCCGGTCATGCTTGGGGCGTCGCGCTACGGGGAAGACACGCCGACCGATCGTTTCGAGCGCGAATATGACCGGCTAATTCGGGCGCTTCACGATGCGTCGCCGGCGCGGCTGTCGATGACCGATGACGCGATAGACGCGATGGCTGATCTGCATAAACGCCTACACGACCTCGAAGGCGCGGCGCATGGCGTTTATGCGGGCTTTCAGGGCTTCGTGGGTAAGCTCGCCGGGCTCGCCGGCAGTCTTGCGCTGATCCTGCACATGGCGCGCGACCCGGCGCGCAATGCGGCTCTTCCGGTCGGGCTCGGGACCGTCGAAGACGCGGCGGCGCTTGTTTTGCAGTTCCTCGTTCCGCACGCGTTCGAGTTTTACCGCACCGCTGAATCCGCCAGCAACGGGGACAGGCTCGCGCGAATCGCTTCGTGGTTGCTCACGAGCGGCATGGCGAGAATCACCGCGTCCGACCTTACGCGGAACGTCGCGCTCTTCCGGGGAAAACGAGTGGCAGAGATCGGCGACATGGTCTCGCCGATGGTTGCGGGCGGCTGGCTCTTTCCCGAGGGCGTCGGGCCAAGGGTAACGGCGTGGCGCGTCAATCCTGCGGTTCACGCACTTTTTGCCGATCGGGCGAAGGAGGAGGAGCGGCGCAAGTCGGCGCTCGCCGCGGTCATGGGTGCGAAAAGCTCGCGCGCGCGTATCGAGATTGTCGCCCCTTGAGCTTTGCAGCAAAGAATGGAGGCCAAAATGAAACGTCTTCAAAATCGAAAAGCTACAAAACTAACCCAGTTTTTTAGGACGAGCCTCGCGACCTCGACAATCTCGACGGGAAAAAACGGCCAATCTCGACAATCTCGACACGCGGGCGTGAGCATAAAGACTCGTCCCCCTTCTAAATTAATTACCGAATTTTTTCTCGGGACTCGCCACGCGTTAATGCTCGCGCGCGCGTATCGACTTTGTCGCGCCGTGAGCTTTGCCGTCGAAAAGCGGGAGGGCGCCCATGTCTGACGGCAAGCCCTCCACTGGCCCGAACGGATTGCCGCTGTTGCGCCTCCCGCGACTGCCGCGCGCGCCGACCACGCCCGCCACGCCGACCGCGCCAGCAGCGCCGCCGCGGCCCGATCCGTTCGACATCATGCGCGCAAGCAAGCGCCGGCTCGCGACGCGGGAGGAGATCATGAAGCTCGCTCGCAAATGGAGTCGCTCATGATCGACCTGGGCGATGCGATTCTTGAGCTCGATCGGCGCGCGGCGCAGTTGGCGCATCTGGACGGGGCGCGGCTCGACGATGAGATCGAGACGATCCGGCGCCGCGCCGTCGACGCGTTCGTCGCGGGCGGCGATGACGAGCTGCGCGCTTGGTTCCGCGCCGACGCGATCGTTACGCGGTTGCGCGGCATGATCGAGCGGCGACGGGCGCGCCTGCGGCCGCCGCCGGGGGGCGATCGAAAATTGTAGCCGGGCGGGGGCGCTTCACCGGCCGGGGGAGCGTTTTTGAACGCGTGCAAAATGGGAACAAAAACAGGTTGTTAGGAGCTTGGCCGTGCCGAACGTGCAAAATGGAAAAGGAAAGCATCGGCGCACGGGCGCCGAGCGCCAGCGGCGGCGACGCGCTCGCCAGCGGCTCGGTCGGCGCGTCGTCGCGGTCGAAGTGGACGCGGGCGCGCTTGAAGACTTGTTGGTTTGGGCGGGCGACATTCACCCCATCGAGGCTGACGACCGGGAAGCTGTCGCGCGCGGCCTCGCTGCGTTCGTCGCGCGCGCTTGCGGCCTCGTCACGCGTGACGCCGGCGGCCGGTGAAACATGCGACGATTCGCGAAATCACAGTTTCGTAGAAGGGGATTCGCGAATGTCGAAGCATAGTAGCATCCTTCAAGCCCTGAAGGCGCCCGCCGCCGATCGCGGGGGCGATCTTGCAGCGGCCGCCTGGGTCAGCTTTTTGCAAAAGGCGAAACGGCCCGATGAAGCCGATCGGATCATGAGGGAAAACCCCCGACTGGCGCGAGTCTTCGAAAACGGCGGCCGCGTCGACAAGGCCGATCAGACAGTTGGCGCGACCGGCGCCGGCTCTTGGGGCGCGAATCTGACGCAGAGCGCGGTCGGCGCCTTCTTCAGCGCCCTTGGCGCGCAGAGCGCGGGCGCGCAGCTCGTCAAAGCGGCCGGCGCGCATGTCGAGTTGGCGCCGCTTACCTCGATTAGCTTCCCGCGTTCGGCAGCTGCGCCTGCGCCGGTGAGTTGGATTGGCGAAGGCGCCCCGATTCCCCTCGACGAGCACGCGTTCGGTGAGGACACGATCGGACCGGAAAGAAAATTCGGCGTCATTCTCACGCTGACGCGTGAACTCGCGAAGCGCTCCGCCGGCCGCGCCGTCTTTGACGCGGTCCTGAGAGAGCGCGCCGCGATCAGTCTCGACGCCGCGATCTTCAACACTGCGGCCGGCGACGACGTCGTGCATCCTGGCATCCTTGCCGGGCTCACGCCGGTTTCACCTTATGGCGCTCCCGAAGATGACGTCGCCTTGCTGCTTTCGTCCTTGGCGGCAGCCGGCGGCAGCGGCAATGCGGCGCTCGTCTGTCATCCAACCGAAGCGGCGATTTTGCAGGCGAGAATGCCGACGTTGAAGGTTCCGGTTTGGCCGAGCCGCGCCGTCGCGCAAGGAACCCTCATCGCGCTTGATCCTACCGGCTTCGCCGTCAGTTTCGGCGCCGTCGATATCGAAACCGCCGAGAGCGCGACCCTGCACATGCACGACACGCCGGCGGAAATCGTCAGCGGCACTGGCCCGACGACCGCGGACCCCGTGCGCGAAGTTTATCAGACCGCGACGATCGCCGTGCGGTTGCTCGTCGATATCGCCTTTGTTCAACGCAATGGCCTCGTTGTCTTCGCGGAGGGCGTATCGTGGTGATGATCGAAGACGAAGAGCAAGCCGAACCCCGCGCGCTCGCGCCGCACGAGCTGAGGGCGCTTCAGGCGCTTGGCCGTGCCGAACAGACGCTCGCCACGCCGCGCCCATGGCCCGGCGCCGCCGATGAATGGGCGCGCGACGCTCGCGAGCGCGAGCCCGCCGCATCGGGCCAGCACCGGCCCGCCCCCTCGCGCCCTATGCCGGCACCACCGGCGACATTGGCAGATGACGACGGTGACAATGGGTTCGTGCGCACTGGCGTGCTGCTCATGCTCCTGCAAGGCGTCATCGTGCGGGAGCGCGAACACGCGGCGCAGATCATCGCCGATCTGGAGCGCCGCGTAGTGGCGCTCGAATCTCGCGCGGCTGGCGGCGAGACGAAAAAGGGGAGAAAGAGATGATCGACGACCTTCAAGACCTTTACGGCCGTTGCCGCGCGTCGGGTTTCGATCATGAGGGCGCGCTGACCTTCATCGAGGCGGCGATCGAAAATGAGCTTCGCGCCGCCGTCGCCGCCGTCAAGGCCGGGCTTTCTGAAGACGCGCCGGCCAAATAATCCGGCGGCAATGTCGCCTGATATGGGGCGTCGCGACCGCGGATGGACCGGCGCGGCGCCCTGCTCACCCCCTAGGGGGGAGGGTAAAACATCTGTGAAAGCAGGGGCTCGACACCGGCAGGGGTGCCATGCGCAGTTCAGACGCGCGCGACGATTGAATTTTTTTTCAGCCTGAACAGGAGGCCAACTGTGACGATGAGAGCGCCAACGAAGCCGAAGCCGGCTCGACCGGCTCGCAAAGCCGCGGCAACTGCGCCGGTCGATCCGATCGAGGTTCTGGAGCAAATCGCGGGCAACCGGCGGCTGAAGCCGACGCCGCGGGTACAGGCGGCGCGCGAGCTGCTGAAGTATCGGCAAGCACTCAACGCGAAGGCCGCCAATTCGCCCGAAGCAAAGAAGGACAGCGCCACCGAGCGCCTCGCCCGCGACCTGAACGCGAAGGCGCTTCAACTCCTGAGCGCGAAGGGGACCGCATGAAAGAAGACGACAACATTCCGACAGTTGGCGAGCATCGCGGCGTCCGACTTCACGCCTTTCAGGACGAAACGCGCCTCGCCGTTGTGCGCGGCGACATTGACGCCGTTGACGCCATGACGGACTGGCGGGAACTGTGGCGCGTCGTCACGGAGCGGCGCCTTGCGCCCGAGGCGCTCTTGTTCGCCGAAGCCAAGCTGCGCGTCCTCTATGTGTCTGCCGCGAACGCGCGCGTCGCCCGGCCCGACATCGATCTTGAGATGCTGAGCGCCTACACGGCGGGCCTCAACTCCTTCCACTGGATCGATCCGGCCTATTACGGCTCAGTTTTGCAGAATGTCCGGCCCCCCGGCGACGACTCCCTTACCCCGCGCCCGCCCGAGAGCCGCGCCGCGATCGAGGCGGAAGAGGATCGTCGTCACGCCGTCGACAAGGCAAAGTACGAAGCCGCTCGCGCGGCGCAGACGCAGGCCAGGAAATAATAATTTAGTCGGTTTTGTAGAAATACAAAGACTACAAAACCGATAACTCTTGGCTGGCCCTTCGGGCGTCTCGACTATTTGGGCGTTTCTACCGCGACGCTTGCCGGAATTATTTGCATGTGCTTCGATTTGGCCGATCGCGCGGCGGCGGTTTATTTTGTTGAAGGAGACGAACATGAGCACCACCACCACCACCACCACCACCACCACCACGGGCGGCCGCTATGAACTGGGCCAGCATCTCGACACGGCTGCGGACATGTCGCGCGTTCTCTGGCTGCTTCTCCAGAATGACGACCTCTTCCACGATCCGGCCGACGCTGCAGCCGTTCGGGCGCTGGCGGGACAGGTCGAAGACGCAGCCGCAGCGGCGCGAGCGCAATTCGAGGGACAGGGGGCCAGCGGCGATGTATGACCGCGCCGCGATCATGTGCGACGCGCACAAGCGCTTTCGCGACGGCAAGCGTCTCGGGCTCGCGTGGAGCTTTGCGCAATGCCTGCGAACCGCATGGGCGGCGGAGAAGCTGCGGCGCTCGGGCGCCGTGGCGCAGATGGCGGCGTAGGAGCTGGCTGTCGCAACTTGCGCCAGCCAGCTTGACAGCCGAGGGCGGCGTGAAGTCGCCGCCGGCGACGCTTGCATCTGGGCGGGCGGCCGTTACAGCATCCCCTCGCCGCGGGGTGGGTGCCTCTCGCCCGTGGTGGAGCCTGAGCGCCGTTTCGTCCCGGCGCTCGGGCTTTTTTCTTGTCGGGCTGGAGTCGGACGGGACAAACCAACTCAGCGGCTCGAACTGCGTTATGGCACGGGCTATGTCGCGCCCGATTTTTTCACGTAAGTAATTGATTTTATTAGTGGTATGGCGGAGACGGTGGGATTCGAACCCACGATAGGGTTTCCCCTATAACGATTTAGCAAACCGTCGCCTTCAGCCTCTCGGCCACGTCTCCGCATATCGGTCCGCGTTACCGCGAACGGCATGCGTCATATGCCAAAGCAGCCCGGTCTTGGCAAGCAGCGAGATGGCTGTCGTTGAAGCGGATTGCGGGGCAGGGGTGGCTCGCTCATTCCTCGGGCGGAAAATCCGTAAACGGGCGTTAAGGACCGATCGCCCGAGCCAGCTTGATCTGTGGCATAATTGCAACTCCGTGCGCGAAAGAGCGTAGCGGCAGGGCAAATGTCGACATTCGGCGTTGACCCTACGCAAGCGTGAACTCTACTTTGCGGCGAGGATGGTCGGAAGACAATCCAGGCTTCTGCATTCTCCCGTGCAGGCGCTGGCAAACATGATCCACGCGATCCGCTTTTAGATACGAGGCCATGATGAAGTTCACCTCCGTTTCCGCCGCCGTTCTGGCGCTGGCGCTGACCGCCGGATCGGCTCTCGCCGCCGATCTCCCGTCTCGCAAAGCCGCTCCGGCCTATATTCCGCCGCCGCCGCCGCCGATGTGGACCGGCTTCTATGTCGGTCTGAACGCGGGCGGCACTTTCGGCGCCTCGGGCGGCACGAGCACGGAGAGCTGGGGCGTTCTCAACGGCGGTTCGCCGATTCACGGCTGGGCCGCCGGCCTGAGCGCCACTTCCGCGCCGACAAGCAACAACAACAGCGGCTTCATCGGCGGCGGCCAGATCGGCTACAACTGGCAGTTCATGAACAGCTTCCTCGTGGGCGTGGAAGCGGACATCCAGGGCGTCGCCGGAAACTCGGGCAGCCAGAACATCTTCGGCGCGTCGTCCGATCCCTTCACCGGGACGACCTTCGCGACCTTCGGAACGCGCAGCAGCCGCCTCGATTACCTCGGCACCGTTCGCGGCCGCCTCGGCTGGCTCTTCACCCCGACGCTGCTGGTCTATGGCACGGGCGGTCTGGCCTATGGCGGCGTTTCGACGAACAGCTCCTTCGTGACCAGCGAGCTTGGCATCGGTCTGTCTTCGGTCGGCGGCACGACCTTCGCCGACACGCGCGTCGGCTGGACGGCCGGCGGCGGCTTCGAATGGATGTTCATGCCGAACTGGAGCGCCAAGGTCGAATACCTGTATTATGACCTGGGCACGGTCTCCGCTTCCGGCGCCTCGATCGAGCCGGTTGTCGGCGACTGGGGCTTCTCCACGACGACCCGCACCCGCTTCGACGGCCATATCGTGCGCGCGGGTCTGAACTACCACTTCAACTGGGGTTCCGCTCCGGTCGTCGCAAAATACTGATCGACTCATTCTGCTGTCGCGAGAAGCCCGGCCATCATGGCCGGGCTTTTTGTTTTTGTGCCGCTCATCGACCCTATTCGTCGCTGGGGCGCCTGTTTTCTTCGCAGATGCAAACGAAAATGTTGCGGCGGCGCCACAGTCGCAGAAATAAGGCCTTTACAGCTGCGTCTCAGCTCGGGATTGCGTTGACGGATTATGTCAACCGCTGATTGATTGGGTCAGGTAACGACGGGCTGGTCCCCGGCTCGGAGTGAAGTGGAGCAGAGGCCGTACTGGCGCCCTTCCTGACTGGTTTTACGAAACACGAGGCCATCGATATGAGAAAGATCGCTTTTTCCGTCGCCGTTCTGGCGCTCACGGCTGGGTCGGCGCTCGCCGCCGACCTTCCCTCGCGCAAGGAAGCCCCCGTCTACGTTCCGCCGCCGCCGCCCCCGATGTGGGTTGGTTTCTACGTCGGTCTGAATGCTGGCGGAACCTGGGCCGCTTCGACCAACTCCGCCTCGGACGCGTGGGGCCTCGCCAATGGCGGCACGCCGATCCACGGCTGGGTCGCCGCCGCCAGCGCTGCGTCTTGGCAAAATGGCGGCAACAACAGCGGCTTCATCGGCGGCGGCCAGATCGGTTATAACTGGCAATTCATGAACAGCTTCATTGCCGGTGTGGAAGCGGACATCCAGGGCGTCGCCGGCAATTCGCCGAACCGCGACATCTTCGGTTCTTCCTTCGATCCGATCAGCGGCACGAACATCGTCACCTTCGGCAATCGCAGCAGCCGCCTCGACTATCTCGGCACGGTTCGCGGCCGCCTCGGCTGGCTGTTCACCCCGACGATGCTCGTTTACGGCACAGGTGGTCTTGCCTACGGCGGCGTTTCCACCAGCGCCACCTTCGTGACGAGCGAAATCGGCTTCCCCTTCAACTCGGTCGCCAGCGCCTCCTTCGCCGATACACGCGTCGGCTGGACGGCCGGCGGCGGCATCGAGTGGATGTTCATGCCGAACTGGAGCGCCAAGGTCGAGTACCTCTACTATGATCTCGGCACTGTTTCCGCCACGGCGGTCGCCGTCGAGCCGACGGTTGTCGATTGGGCCTATTCCACCACGGTCCGTCAGCGCTTCAACGGCAACATGGTCCGCGCCGGCCTCAACTATCACTTCAACTGGGGCGCGGCTCCGGTTGTCGCCAAATACTGATCGGACAAGCTAGCGATTGTGAAAAGCCCGGCCTTTGGCCGGGCTTTTTTGTTGCCGCGCAAGTGATTCGCTGCGGAGAGGCAAAACAGGGCTGTGATGAATTTTGGGATAGCGGTTGCCTGAGCGGCCAGGGCGCACTACCTTGAACTTGTCCATTATCAAACCTTTGGCCGATCACGTGCATTCGGATGATTTCTTTGATCTGATTGACCGGCTGGCGCGCGCCGACCGCGTAGAAGCCGCATCCGATATCATCACCGGCTTTACGAATGCGTGGGGGCTTCACAACGTCGCCTACGCGGCGCTGAACATGCCGAGCCCCGGCGCCGCGCGGCCGCTGTTGTCGATGACCTATTCGGTGGAATGGCAAAAGCATTACGCCCAAAGCGGTTACGTTGACATCGACCCGATCGTCCGCTCGGGCCTCGGCGGCATTCTTCCGATCGACTGGTCGGAGATCGACCGCGGCGATCCGATCATTCGCAAGTTCTTCGGCGAGGCGCAGGAACTCGACGTCGGCGCTAATGGAATGTCGATACCCATCCGCGGCCGCCACGGGGAATTCGCCCTTTTCACCGTGACATCGAACGAAAATGCGCTCGAGTGGCGCGCGATTCGCCGCGATCTGATTCGCGACCTGATGGTGGTTGCATGGAATTTCCATGCTGCGGCGCTGCGCTCATGCGGGGAATTGGCCGAACCGGGCGACGTGCATCTGCCGCTGCGTGAGGCGAGTTGCCTGCGGTGGAAGGCGCTCGGCAAAACCGACGAGGAAATCGGAAGAATTCTCGTTATAAGCCCGCATACCGTGCGCTTTCATCTCGAATCGGCGCGCGCGCGGCTGAACACGGCGAATACGACGCACACGGTAGCGAAGGCGCTTGCACTGGGACTGATCAACATGTCCTATGAGCCGACCCATCTGATGCCCAAAAAACGTAAATGACCCCCCATTTTCGGGAGGTGATAACACACTGAAAGTCCTGCAAGTTTTCCAAATCACCAACTGATATGGGGATTTGCAGGATGATCAAAATCATACCAGGAGAATGGCGCGCGCGTTTTCCGCGACTGATCGACGAAATGCACAAGCTTCGGCGCAATGTCTTTCACGAGCGCCTCAAGTGGCAGGTGACTGTCATCAACCGCTGGGAAATAGATGGTTACGATGCGCTGGACCCGCTCTATGTGCTCTCGCTGGACGAAAATGAGCGGGTGATCGGCGGGCTTCGACTTCTGCCGACCACTGGCTTCAACATGCTCAACGATACTTTTCCGCAGCTTTTGCCAGACGGCGCGCGCATAGAAAGCCCGCTGATCTGGGAGTCGAGCCGCTTCACCGTCAGGATGACGGGCGACAGCCGCGTCGACGCCCCGGTCATCAGCCGCGCCACAGCGGAGCTCGGCCTCGCCCTCAATGAAATCGGCAAGGCCGCCGCCCTCAGCCATATCGTAACGGTTTATGACCGCGCAATGCATCGCATGCTCATGCGCTGCGGTTGCGCTGGAGAACCGCTTGGCGCGCCCCAGATGATCGGCGGCGTCGAGACTTACGCCGTGCTCTACGAAGTCGGACCGGAGTGGGATGCGCGCGTCAGATGTCTCGCGGGGCTGGCCGGCCTCTACCTCGATCCGGCAGTCGTCGACACGATGCGGGCAAGACTGGCGTCATGAACGGCGCAGAGCCAATCGAGACGCGAGAGGGAATTGCGCGGCGTGGCCGTCGTCGCGCAATCGCTGCGGATGTCCCCGCAGCACACAATATAGTGAAGCCTAAGGGGGCTCAGATGATTCATATTGTCACCCGAGAGAATTTTTCTCTCTTGGACTCTGAGATCGAGCTACTTTATCGACGAAGATGCGAACGTCAGGATCTTGCCGCGACCTGCGCTTTCTTGCGAAATCTCGCGAAAGACATTGCGCTGCTCCGCGCGGTCCGGGATGCGCAGCAAAGGGTCGACGACAATGCGGCCTGGTTCGGGCGCCTCGCGTCCGACATGGATCGGCTGGCGAAAACTTCCGATCGCAGCGCGTCGCGCGCGTCCGACGCAAGTCGCCGCCGTACGTCTCGTCCGGTTGCTGCGAATACGAAAAAGCTACGTGTTCCGGAGGCTGTGACCGCAGCGCCTCGCAGGCGAGCCGTGCGCTAAGCGCGCCGACGACGCGCGTCTCATGAGGGACACGCGTCGTATCCCATTGATGCGACGAAGGCGGCGACCGGCCCGTCGCGCCTCTTGTCGTCAGGCGTTGACGAAAGCCGTAATCGCGAAGGTCACGGCTGCGGCGGCGGCGAAAATCGACAAAATGGCGGTGATCGAGTTCATGGCGTCTTCCCCTTTGACCCTGGCTGGGCCGCTGCCCGACTGCCTTGTTTTGCGGATTATGTTATGGACTCAGTCGGCGCGACAAAATTACGCATTGCATTTGGCTAATGCGCAAGAAGGAAAAGATTTTGCGTCGCACGCGAAAAGGAGTCGCAAAATCGGGCGCATTGTCGAGCTGGCGATCGAAAGTTAATTTGTATTAATGATTTGTGAGACTGCGCGCGGCGCAATGACGATCGCTTTCAGCGCAGTCTCGGAATATGACGCGAATCAAGCCAGAGAGTGAAGCTTGGCTTTGAGGTCGCCGATCTCCGTTTCCGCGCGGATCTGGTCCGTGACGTCATATTGGACGCCGAGGAAGTAGATGAGCTGACCTTGCGCGTCGAAAAGCGGCGTAATGTTGAGCTTGTTGTGAAACAGCGCGCCATCCTTGCGGTAGTTGCGCAGAGTCACTTCGATTGCCTGTCGGTTGCTGATGGCCTCGCGCAGTCGACGAAGCCCCTCTTGGTCGCGATCTTGCCCCTGCAGGAAACGGCAATTGCGGCCGATGATCTCGGCGACCGAATAGCCCGTGATGTCCTCGAATCGCTTGTTCGCGTAAACAATTGGCGCATCTTCTAGATCGGGGTCGGTCAGGGTGACGCCGTTGACGCAAGTATCCAGGATCGTCGTCAAAATCTCGGGGATGATCTCCGAATCCTTGCGAACGGAAAACATCTGCGCCTTGTCCTGGCTCTTCGATTTGGCCCAGACCCGATAGGCGCTCGGCGCCATGTCGGTGAAGCGGCGGAATGCGCGGCGGAAGCTCGCCTCGTCGATAAATCCGGCGCTGGCCGCCAGCTCCTTCACGGGCTTGACGCTGGTTTCCAGCAGCATTCGGGCGGTTTCAACGCGGATGCGGTCGATGAAAGTCTTGGGCGACTCGCCGCAGGCCTGTTTCAGCCTTCGGTGCAGCGTGCGCTCCGACGTAGAGAGCGCCCGCGCGAGATCCTGAGCGTTGAAGGCGGCGTCAGATTGCCGGACGATTCGCTCGGCCTCGGAAAGAAACGAATCGGAGCTGTCGCCGAGCACGCTCACATTGTAGGCGGCCCCGCGTATGCCGCCCTTCGCGGGCGCCGATTCGCCAAGAGTGAAGTCAGCTGCGATTCGGCCCGCGTCCGGTCCGCAGAGCGTCCGGATCACGTGCAGCGCCACGTCGATCCAGGAGAGAGGTCCCGCCGCCGTGACGACTCGGCGATCGTCGATCAACCTTGCGCCCCAGGCTGTGTCGGCTCTCGGATAGCGCTGCTTCAGCTCCTCGTGGTGCCATCGGCTGGTCGTGCAACGACGTCCTTCGAGCAACCCCGCCTCGCCGAGCAGGAAGACGCCAGAACCGCAACCCCCGATAAGAGCGCCGCGGGAATGATGCCGTCGCAACCATGCGGCCGCTGCGGCATGGGCCGACATGTCCGGCGGCTTGCCGTTGGGATCGGGCGCGAAACTCGGCACGATAACGGCGTCGCATGTCGTGACTTCCTCGAAAGAGGTCTCGACCTCGAAAGTCGCGCCAGCGCCGTCCCGCACCGGACGCCCGGTTGCGCTGGCCGTGACGACGCAAAAGTCCGCGTCTCCGCCCCCGGAATCCTGATCGGATGGAGGCAAAGCGCCGCCGATCGCCCGCCGCGCGAGCGTCAGAAGATCGGTCAATCCGAGAAAAGCGGAGCCCAGACAGCCGTCCAGGCCGGCCACGACGATCTTGTGCATCTCCCCCCGTCTTTTTGGCGAATTATGGACTGAATTTGGCTATTTCGCCATCCTGACCTAGATTGGTTCCAATCACACATTGGACAAGGCGAGGGCATCCGTCCTCCGTCCAATGACGATTTAGCAAGGGGAGGACGCTCCGGTCGTCGGAAGCGTTTGTTCCTCGGGAGGTGAAAATGAAGGCGAATTGGAAGAAATATTTGCCTTGGGTCGTCTTCGTCGCAGTCGCATGCGTGCTGTTTGCGATGTTCCAGCATCAGCAGTCACGCACTCCGGCGCGAGAGATCACCTTCAGCGAGCTGCTGGTGCAGATCGACGAGGGCCGCGTCCATGACGTGACGATCTCCGGCAATGAAATCTCCGGCCACTTCAATGACAACCGGACCTTCCAGACCTATGCGCCGAACGATCCGAACCTCGTGCAAAAGCTCGAGGCGAAGAAGGTGCAGATCAGCGCCAAGCCGGCCAGCGACAATCCGGGCTGGCTCTCAACGCTGCTCGTGAACGGCCTGCCGCTGCTGCTGTTCATCGGTGTCTGGATCTACATGGCGCGCCAGATGCAGGGCGGAGCTGGCGGCCGCGCGATGGGCTTTGGCAAGTCCAAGGCGAAGCTGCTCACCGAAATGGCCGGCAAGGTGACGTTCGAGGACGTCGCCGGCGTCGACGAGGCGAAGGAGGATTTGCAGGAGATCGTGGAGTTCCTGCGTGATCCGGGCAAGTTCCAGCGTCTGGGCGGACGTATTCCGCGCGGCGTGTTGCTCGTCGGACCGCCCGGCACCGGCAAGACGCTGCTGGCGCGCGCCATCGCGGGCGAGGCCGGCGTGCCCTTCTTCTCGATCTCGGGTTCTGACTTCGTCGAAATGTTCGTCGGCGTCGGCGCGAGCCGCGTCCGCGACATGTTCGAGCAGGCGAAGAAGAACGCGCCCTGCATCATCTTCGTCGACGAAATCGACGCGGTGGGCCGTCATCGCGGCGCCGGTCTCGGCGGCGGCAATGACGAGCGCGAGCAGACCCTGAACCAGCTGCTGGTCGAGATGGACGGCTTCGAGGCGAATGAGGGGATCATCCTCATCGCGGCGACCAACCGTCCGGACGTTCTCGATCCGGCGCTGATGCGTCCGGGCCGCTTCGACCGTCAGATCCAGGTTCCGAACCCCGACTTCATCGGCCGCGAGAAGATCCTGAAGGTTCACGCCCGCAAGGTGCCGCTGGCGCCGGACGTCGACCTGAAGGTGGTGGCGCGCGGCACGCCGGGCTTCTCGGGCGCGGATCTGATGAACCTTGTCAACGAGGCGGCGCTGCTCGCGGCGCGCCGGTCGAAGCGGATCGTCACGAATCAGGAGTTCGAGGACGCGCGCGACAAGATCATGATGGGCGCCGAGCGCCGCACGCTGGTGATGACCGACGAGGAGAAGAAACTCACGGCCTATCACGAGGGCGGACATGCTCTGGTTCAGCTGACGGTCCCCGGCGCGATGCCGATCCACAAGGCGACGATCATCCCGCGCGGCCGCGCGCTGGGTATGGTGCAGGGCCTGCCGGAGCGGGATCAGGTGTCGCAGACCTATGAGCAGTTGACCGCAATGCTCGCGATCGCCATGGGCGGCCGCGTGGCGGAGGAACTGATCTTCGGCCACGACAAGGTGACTTCGGGCGCCGCGTCGGACATCCAGCAGTGCACCCGCGTGGCTCGGGCGATGATCACGCAGCTCGGCTTCTCCGACAAGCTCGGGACGGTGGCGTATGCCGAACCGCAGCAGGAGCAGTTCCTGGGCTATTCGCTCGGCCGCCAGCAGAGTCTCTCCGAGGCGACGCAGCAAACGATCGACGCGGAAGTGCGCCGGCTGGTTCAGGAAGGTTACGACGAGGCGAAGCGCATCCTGACCGAGAAGCGCGCTCAACTCGACACGCTGGCGAACGGACTCCTCGAGTTCGAGACGCTCACCGGCGAGGAGATGAAGGGCCTGCTCGTCGGCAAACGTCCGGTCCGCGAGGACACGAGCGCGACGCCGACACAGCCTCCGCGCGGCTCTGGCGTCCCGGCGACGGGCCAGAAGCCCGAGCCCGACGTTGACGGCGGCATGTCGCCTCAGCCCGTCTGATTCGGCTTCGGCACGACAGGAAAGGCCCGGCGCAAGCCGGGCCTTTTTCTTTTTGGCTTCAAGGGTTTCCTTGTCACGAGGCGCAAAGGAGCCCGGCGCCTGTAATGGCGGATTTTGCCCCCAGTTTGGCGACAAAGTCACTGTTGTCTTGCGTGGTACGGGGCAAGATGTGACAGCTGCGAGGGTCATGACCTCGAGCGAAAAAACATGGAGGAATAATTCATATGAGCTCGACGACAAGCGCGGCTGCTGGCGCAGCTGCAGAAGTAGAATCCGTAGTCGATCTGCGTGGCATGTGGATTGGCCTCGTATTGCTGAACGTGTTCTATCTGATCGTTCGCATTTACGAGCAGGTCTTTGGCTGGCGCGCGGGTCTGGACTCGTTCGCTCCGGAGTTCCAGACGTATTGGATGTCGATCCTGTGGACGGAGATTCCGCTTGAGCTGGTTTCGGGCCTCGGCCTTGCCGGCTATCTGTGGAAGACCCGCGACCGCAACGTCGACGCTGTTACGCCTCGTGAAGAGATGCGCCGTCTCGTTGTCCTGGTTCAGTGGCTTGTCGTTTACGGCATCGCCATTTACTGGGGCGCTTCGTTCTTCACGGAGCAGGACGGCACGTGGCACATGACGGTGATTCGCGACACGGACTTCACGCCGTCGCACATCATCGAGTTCTACATGAGCTACCCGATCTACTCGGTTATCGCGGTTGGCGCGTTCTTCTATGCGAAGACCCGCATTCCGTATTTTGCTCATGGCTACTCGCTGGCGTTCCTGATCGTCGCCATCGGCCCGTTCATGATCATCCCGAACGTTGGCCTGAATGAGTGGGGCCACACCTTCTGGTTCATGGAAGAGCTGTTCGTTGCTCCGCTTCACTGGGGCTTCGTGTTCTTCGGCTGGATGGCTCTGGGCGTGTTCGGCGTCGTCCTTCAGATCCTGATGCGCATCCATGCCCTCGTCGGCAAGGAAGGCGTCAAGCTCCTGACCGAGTAATGACGATGGCCGCCCGCGCCGAGCGCGCGGGCGGTTTTCTCTAAAAGGAGGTGAAACGCGATGGTTTTAAACGCACTTCTCGTGGCGTCCTTACTTTCGCCGTTGGCGTTCTGGTTTGCGGCGCCCCGCCGGGTCACCGTTCCGGTTCGGGTTCGCTGCAGGGCGAAACGTTCAAGCTGATCCGTCTCGAACCTCCCATCGAGCAACGGGCTACCCGCCGATGCCGCTGACGAGCGGCGCCGCGCGGGTTAGCTTTTACAGAGTTTACAATCCTGAATTTGTAACTGTGCATTGTAATTTCATTCATGTGGTCTAGATCGAACCCTGCGGCGCGCGATCATCGTCGTGCACATAAGCAGGAGAGCGCTCATGAATGATCTTCTCGTTATTGCTTTTCCGTCGGAGGAGAAGGCCGAGCAGGTCCGGCAAAAGCTTTTTACGATGCAAAAGGAATATTTGATCGAAATGGGCGACGCGGTCGTGGCCGTCAAAGGCGCCGACGGTGAAATCAAGCTCAATCAGCTGTTCAACACGACAGCGATCGGGGGCGTTTCCGGCGCCTTCTGGGGTGCACTCATCGGCCTGATCTTCATGATGCCGCTTGCCGGCGCGGCGCTCGGCGCGGCCTCGGGCGCGGTGTCCGGCGCGCTGACCGATTTCGGCATCGACGACAAGTTCATGAAGGACGTCGCAGGAGCGATACCGCCGGGCGGAGCGGCGTTGTTCGTGCTCGTTCGCAAAATGACGACGGACAAGGTTCTCGAGGGGCTCAAGGGCGTCGGCGGCGTGGTGCTGCGCACGTCTTTCGAGAAATCCAAGGAAGACGCCATTCGTGCGGCGCTTTCCGCGCAGGCTCCGTCAGCCTGACACAAAAAATGCGCGCCGGGTTGTAATGACCCGGCGCGCATGGAGCTTTATTCAATCAAGCGATTGTTTCTTCCCCGGCTTTACGCCGATGCGAGTGAAGCGTCATGTAGAAGCTGACGACAATGAAACCGATGCCCAACAGCGCGACGATGATGAAGAGCGACGTCCTCTGAATGATCGCCATCGCTGGCACGAAGATCGCGAGGATGAGGCCGACGACGCAGATCTGCCATGCCTCCGCGTGCACGCCGGCGACGAAAGTCGCGAGCGCGAGAAGCGTCATGAGGTTCAGGCCGGTGGCGTTGACGTCGACGAGGGTGCGGATCGTCGGCGAGTAAATCAGCCACATGGCCGCGAGGAACGCCGCCCAATGCAAGATTTGCGTCCAGATGAGTTTGATTCGCTCCTGTCGCGTGTCCGCGTGGCGCCAGCCGACGTAAATGCAGATCGCGCAATAAACAGGGGTCAGCAACTCCCAGTAATAGCCCGACGGCTCGCCCGTGAAAGTGACGAGGCCGATGCCGAAAACCGCCATCGACAACATGATGATGTAGGGAAGATCGATCTTGACTACATCGAGGAAGAGAACTTCCGCAGGCTGCGTCCGGATCTCCTCGATCCCTTCTTCGAGCGCTTCCACCCAGCCGTGCTCATGAGGCTTTTGGCCTTCGGTCGCCGCGCCGGCGGTGGCTTTCGTTTCGGCCTGGTCGGGGCTGTTCGACATGAATGGGGTTCTCCCTCGCTTTGATGCTGAAATAGGCGCGCCCTATCTTGTCAAATGTCGAGAGAGCCTATCTGGCGCGAAGATAGTGCCTGGAGGGGGCCTCGGCAACCTTCGTTGCGCCGCCGCCAACGGCGCCGGTTTCGTTGCTCGGGCCTGACCTTTGGTTTAAAGCTGCGACGATCCGGACCTGTGGTGGAAACATGAAAAGAACGCTCATTGCCTCAGCTTTCCTGCTGATGATCGGCTTTGGTCTTTGGTCCCTCTATTTCGCAAGCCGTTATCAGGCCTTGTGCGAACTCTCCTATTGGTCTGCAAGCTCCGCCGAGCTGAAGCTCTGCGACGAGCGCCTGTCGGAACTCAGAGGTCGGTGAGGGCGAGAGGGCAGGTGGCGGTTTTGGCGGGGTCGCTTCCGCGCCTTTACGCCTTTGACCAGCGAATGACGGTTTTTCTCATCCTGAACGGACGACTGAAGGCGAGCGCTGGCTCTCCGCTGCTTTTCCCCGGCTAATTAGGTTACCGGCGCCGAAGCATCCCATTCAGGTGCTCCGCCGGCGGATAATCGCCGCTGATCGCCCGGGCGAAGCGCGCTTTTCGATGACGCCGCTCGCCATATAATGGCCGCTCAACCGAAAACACGATAAGTGTTTTATGCCTCTTGCTCGCGTTTAGCGTCATGTTAGGCGCATGCTGCGGTTCCGTCGCAGCATGGCGTTTGGGGGCTGCTCAATGAAGACGCAGAGCGGGCGAACAAACAACATTGTTCGCGTGGCTGGGAGCTTTCGTGTAAGCCGGTCTTGTTACAATAGCGGCGGCGCAAGCTACACTGCTCTGCATGGAACCGGGTTGCTCTTCTCTGTAAGCAATTTGGAAATCGTCTAGCGGATTCCTGTCTTGAGACGAGCGCAATAAATTGGGGGAGAGGGTTCGTAGTCGAATATGGACTACAAAAGCTGCGTCCTTATTTGAATCGCTCCTACAGACGCGAAGAAAGCGCTACGCTAACGCTTCCGGAGCCCGTCTTTTTGCGCGGACACGGCTTTCAAATATTTCCATAGTGAGTAAGCCATTAGCGTCGGCGCCATAACGAGGCGCCATGCGAGGTCTGTTCGCGACAGGAAATGGCTCTGTATGCGTTCCGAAGCCGACCTGGCGATTTTCGCAGCATTCGATGTCTTCCCGCAATATTAGGGGGACCATTCGTTTTTGTTCAGGTCCAGCAGTGTGGATGTGGAGTTCTACTGCAAGGCCGGTCACGCTAGCGCCGCACGCTGTAGCCTGCGCCCGGAAATATCGGCCTCGGCATGTATTGCAATATGACCGCAGCGCTTCAATTACATTTCAGATGGCTTTCTGGGGTCGCGATTTTGCAAGCGGCGAGCGATTAATGCTTTCGCAGATTGGATTTTCATCGCCCAATTGGATTTGGCGGACATGTTATTCAGATGACATTACTTGTGTCGCGCAATCTGCTTTGGTTTCGGCGGCGGAGACCGAACATGATTCAAAACGGTACTATGAACGAACGTTTGAAGCGCGCGCGCATATCGGCTGGATATCGAACCGCCAGCGATGCGATCAATCGTTTCGGTTGGAGAGGGTCGACCTACCGGGCGCACGAGAACGGGCAGAACCATTTTGACGCACAGACCGCGACTAATTATGCGCGCGCGTACGGTGTGAACGCGGGCTGGCTCCTTACGGGCGATGGCGCGATGAGCGCCAAAGCGAAATTGTCGCGTCGGGCCGAGCTTGTTCAAACGAATGGCGATTGCCCGGACTGTGATGAAAAGAGGTCCAATATTCCTGTGTTGGGGGTCGCCGCTGCGGGCGTGTGGATGGAAGACGAGGTGCGCAGAATGACAAATGGAAACGGCCGCACCCACCCGTTTCCTGCGGATCCGCGCTTCCCGGTAGAAGCCCAGTTCGACCTTATCGTCGAAGGAACGTCGATTAACCGCTTTGCGCAAGCTGGCGATCATATTCGATGCGTCGACGTGGAAGCCGCGGGAATTGACATTGAAGATGGCGATCTGGTCATTGTCGAAAGAACCCGTGGGAATTCTCTGAAGGAGACATCCGCGAGACGCGTTCGTCGAAGCGGCGAACATTACGAGTTCTGGCCCGACTCCAGCGATCCGCTCTGGCAGACACCCGTGATCGTGAAGGACGGTCATTCTGAGGAAAATGAGAATGTCCGTGTAATTGGATTGGTCATTTGGAAATTCAGGGACGCCTGCGATCGGGACGCTTAGGGTCGATTAGCGACTAACTTGGCTTCGCGAAGGCGTTGTTATTTGCGGCGTGTCGTCCTGCTTTGTGCCTGCAGGGTAGTAGGCTCCGCCCTTGACTCCTCATCCGCGGGAACGGCCGCCGCTTCGCCGAATTACGCCGATTTGCGCGACTTCAGACTGCGCCATCTTGGCGACTGCTTGGTCCCGGTTCAGATTTAATTTTTTGCGACTTCAATCCAGATTCCATGGAAGCGTGAATTAATCCCGCTTTGGTGGCTCTCCGGAAGAGCGCCCGCTCTCCTGGCGTGAAGGTCGGCGACGACGCAGCTCCGTCAAAAACAGCGCTTTTGCTCCCGCGCGCCGTCCGCTACAGCGTGAGAATGCCTGTCTCCAAGACGACAACCGAACTGGAAGCCCTTCGCCGCGGCGATCTGGCCGGCGCAAGGCGGCTGCGTCTGCCGGGACTTGCCGAATTTCCGCGTGAGATATTCGGTCTAGCCGATACGCTCGAGGTGCTGGATCTCGGCGGCGGCGCGCTGAGCGATCTTCCCGATGAAATGGGCCGGCTCCACAAGCTGCGCGTGTTGTTCTGCTCCGGCAACAGGTTCGAGCGGCTTCCTGCATCGCTCGGCGATTGCGCGTCGCTGAGCCAGGTCGGCTTCCGGGCGACGGGGCTGCGCGAGATACCCGGCGAGGCGCTGCCACCCCTGCTGCGCTGGCTTATCCTGACCGACAATCAGATCGAGCGGTTGCCCGACGCTCTCGGAGAGCGGCCGCATTTGCAAAAGCTGATGCTCGCCGGAAACCGCCTCCGGACGCTCCCGCCGAGCCTCGCCGGTGCGGATTCGCTCGAGCTTGTGCGGCTCAGCTCCAATCGCATCGAGAGCCTTCCGCTCTGGCTCGCGAGTCTGCCGAGGCTCGCCTGGATCTCCTGGGCCGGCAATCCCATGGAGCGCGCGCTCGCTCCAACAGCGGCGACGATGGTTCATTGGGCCGACCTCGAAATCGGAGACCGGCTGGGCGAGGGCGCCTCGGGACTCGTGCATCGGGCGTTCTGGCGTGTGGGCGGTTCGGATGAGGCGCTACCCGTGGCCCTCAAGCTTTTCAGGGGCGCGATGACCAGCGACGGTTTGCCGGAGCGCGAAATGGCGACCTGTCTCGCCGCCGGCGAACATGCCAATCTCACGGCCGCCCTCGGACGGCTGGCGGATCATCCCGAGGGGGCGGATGCGCTGCTGATGCCGCTCGCGCCGGCTCATTGGCGCACGCTGGCGGCTCCTCCAAGTCCCGAGAGTTGCAGCCGGGACGTCTATGATCCCGGGCTACGGCTTTCTCGGACGAGCGCGCTGAGCCTCGCGCGCGGGATCGCCTCCGCCGCCGCCCATCTTCACGCCCGCGAATTGATGCACGGCGATCTGTATGCGCACAACATTCTCTGGGACGGTGAGGCCGGCGAGGCGGCGCTCGGCGATTTCGGCGCGGCCTGCGTGCTTCCCGAGGGAGTTGAGGGCGACGCGTGGCGGCGGATAGAGGTCCGCGCCTTTGGATTGCTGCTCGGCGAATTGCTGGACCGATGCGCGTCGGAGCCCGCTGCGTTGACAGGATTGCGAGAACTCGAATGGGCCTGCGTGCAGCCCGATCGAGCGGCCCGCCCGTTGATGCAGGATGTGATCGGCATCCTCGACGATACGATGGAAGAGTGCGGCTTGTTTTTTTCATGAGCGCGCCCCGGTCGGTCGCGTTGATGTCCGGCCTGCGGATGTAATTTTGTCCGCTTGTTCCTGCGCCGTCATGCCGTGGCGGATATGTCTCATTGGGCAACAATGTGAGGCAGGAAGCGTTACCGTTGCCGCAACTCTTGTTGACGCCCCCGGTCCCGGGCGTGAGGCTTGGAAGAATTCTGGCGCGTCTACAGCCGCAGCTGAGAATCAATGCATCGGGAATTGTCCAATGAGAAAGATCGGCTTTGCGCTCACTGCGCTGACGCTTGCGGCTGGTTCAGCCTTCGCCGCCGATTTCCCTTCGCGCGAGTCTCCGCCTCCGGCATACAATCCTCCGCCGCCGGTGTGGACTGGTTTCCACGTCGGTATGAACGCCGGCGGAACGTGGAACAACAGCCAAAATGTCTCTATCGCTTCCGCTCCCCTTTTTCAGGGTGGAGCATTTGGCCCCGCTCCCTGGTCGGCGGCGGCGGCGCTCGGCGCGACGGGCATGCTTGGCGCCAGTGGGAACGGAGGCTTCATAGGAGGTGGTCAGATTGGCTACACTTGGCAATTACAGCGGAACATCGTCGCGGGCGTCGAGGCTGATATTCAAGGTATCGCCAGTGGAGTAGGCGGCGGCTCCCTGATAACTACGGTTCCCGTCATGCTTCCCGCGGCGCCACTTCCATCGGCTAACACCGTCATGTCGGCTAGCAGGAGCCTCGACTATCTGGGAACAGTGCGGGGCCGCATCGGCTATCTCTTCAGTCCGACCTTGCTCCTTTACGGAACCGGCGGTCTTGCATATGGCGGCGTAAGCCTGAACGTCACCGGTTTGCAGAGCTTTACACTTGGCACTCCCGGTTTCATTACAACTGGCTTCGGCGGTAGTTCATTCTCCGATACGCGTGTTGGCTGGAGCGCGGGCGGCGGTCTCGAATGGATGTTCTGGCCGAACTGGAGCGCGAAAGCTGAATATCTCTATTACGATCTCGGTTCTGTCCGAACCAACGCCGGGTTGACTACGACAGTTTTGGCTACCGGAGCGCTCGTTTGGGCAAACGGAACACAGGCGCAAGCCCGTTTCGACGGGCATGTCGTGCGGGCGGGCGTCAACTATCACTTCAATTGGGGTGTTGATCCGACTGTCGCCAGCTATTGATCGGATGCTTTGCAGTCGCTGCTTACCAAAAACTTGCAAATCGAGCGGTTCGCTGGACCTCGCTGCGAAACTCGCTCGCGCCGGGAAAAGTGTTCGTCATGTGGCCCTTCGTAGCGCCGCCGCCATCAGCGTGGGTGACAACTTGGGCCGAAACTGTCAGGACGGCGCCATGACGATTACAATCTACATCGACGCCGATGCTTGCCCCGTGAAGGATGAAACTTTCAAGGTGGCCGCTCGCTATGGACTGCGGACGTTCGTCGTATCCAACAGCTTTATCCAGATTCCCCAATCTCCGCTGATCGCCCGGATAATCGTCGATGCCGGTGCCGACATCGCCGACGATTGGATCGTCGAACGGATCGTTCCGAAAGATGTTGTCATCACCAGCGACATTCCGTTGGCCAGTCGCGTATTGGCGAAACAAGCTCACGCGATTGCGCCTTATGGCCGCGCTTTTACAGGGGACTCCATTGGTCTGGCTCTCGCGCAGCGATCGCTCATGGAGCATATCCGTTCCACTGGCGAAATAACCGGCGGTCCGCCGCCATTTTCTTCCGCCGACCGTTCGCGGTTTCTCCAGACATTGGACCTCACGATCGCGCGGGAGCGGCGCCGGCGGCGTTGAAAATATCCCGCCGGCCATGCGGAGCCGCGCGTGTTTTTGAGGGCGCGGTCTGCGTATTCAAATTTGACGCTTTTGTCTGTTGAACGCAGTCGGGGAAGGGGTCGGAACCGACGCCGGAGAGGCTCCATAGCCTTTTGAAATCTCCATTCGCCACATAAAATGCGCCGCTCAAGCTTGTTTGTATGTCGATATTTCGCCGGATTCGTTTACAAAATATGAATCGCGAGACGAGCTCGACGCATCGATTCGAGCGACGGAGGAGGGATCTCGATGGAATGGCTCGAGTCCGATCAAGACGTGAGCGAAATGAACTCCGTCAATGAGACGCCATCAACGGCGGCGTCTGTAGTGAATTTCCCGACCCGCCAGATTTCCTCCGGCGGCGACAACGCCGCCGCGGCCCTGAACCTCGTCGCGGAAGCCGCGGCTGCAATCAAGGGACTGGAGGAGCAGGCGGCCGAAGCGGTAGCGCGCGCTCACAATGTCGCTGACGCCGTCGTCAGGAAGCTTGAACTCGCCGACGCCCGCGCGGAGCGAGCGGAAACAGCGCAGCTCGAGGCCGAGGCAAAGATCGTCGAACTCACAGCAGCGCTCGAGGAGACGCGCAACGCATTCGATATGCTGCAATCGCGGCTCGCTGCAAAAGAAGCCGAGTTGATAAGGGTGGAGCAGCGCGCGAGCCTCGCGGAACGCCGCGCGGACGAGGCAAATGTCGCCATCCAGAGCATTGTCGAAGCGATCCGGACGCAATTGCCCGTCAGAACCGAGCTCGATCCGGATGAAGCCGGAACCGCAGCCTGAGCCCTTTATTTCCGGGCCGAATTTGTCGTTTTGTACGCCGGTGAAAATGGTCTGAACACGGGTGCGCTCGCATGCTCGTGCATGAAAGCGCACCCGTGTTTCAGCGCGTCCCCACGTTTGTCAGGGACCCGCTCACGTCGTCGACCGGTCCTGACCCATTGCCACGGATGAAATTGTCGCCGGCGCTTTCGGCGGCGGTGAAGAGATAGACGCCTTTGCCGCTGTTTCCGGTTGCAGTCGAATGCGTAAGGCGGAGAATTGCCCCGATCTCGCTTCTGAAGCCGACAAGGTTATTGTTGGCCTCGCTGTCGACGACCATGAGTCGCGTGTATCCCTGTATCATCACGCCCGCGCCGGAATTGTTTATCGCCGACGCTTGTTTGAGGACGCCCTTCGCCGAGCCGCCGTTCGTTGTGATATTGAAGCCGTCGCCGCCGTTATTCGATGAAATTATGTCCGTCAGCAAAAATTTCAGATTTGCCGTTGGACGAAGATATACGCCGACGCCGGTGAAATTCTGAACGGCGCAGTTTCTGATCGAAAGCGAACCAGCTGAATTTAGCTTGATTCCATTCGTCGCGGATTTGAGCCCGTCGATCGTAAGGCGTGAGATATTCACGCTGTCGTTCGCCCCGGCATTGATTGTTATTGCGTCGCCTGCGCTGGCGCGAACGACGCCGGCGCCCTCGGCGCCCGTTATCGTGATCGCCTTATTTATGTTCAAAGGACCATAATTTCCGGGGCTAAGCGCCTTTATCTCGCCGCCAGCCAAAGTCTGGTTCAAGGCGTATTGGAATGTGAGGCAGGGATTGGCCGAGGATGCGCAGTTTCCCGTATTGACGCCCTTGCTCGAGACAAAGGAAACGGCGGCTGCCTGCGCAGGGATGACCATGAGGCTGGCGGCGATCGACATGAAGCCGGCGGCGACCGGCATAGACAAAATCCTGGACATGAATGACTTCCCCCGCTGGAGATGAGGCAGCAAAGATCGCCCCTGCAGGAGTGATCTAGCTAGTTTCATCATGAACTGCGTTGTGGAAACGCACAGCGGGTTGCAGCAGCCATGGCGTGAACGCAGCGTGGGGTCATTATGCATGAACGACCCGACGCTGTCGGTTGTCGTCAGTAGTAGTGACGCCGGGCGTAATGGCGACGGTAATAGTAACGCGGCGTCGGAGCGGTGGCCGCGCCAATGAGCGCGCCGCCGGCCGCCCCGATTGCGCCGGCGGCCAATGTCGGGCCAGCGAGGCCGCCCGAAGCAAGAGCGCCAATTCCCGCGCCGCCGAGGCCGCCGATGACGCCTCCTCCTAGGGCGCGTTCGCCGGGAGTGTAGCAGCCGTATAGCGGGAGAGAAGCCGTCAGTAGCGCGGCAAGAACAATGGCCTTTTTCACGGGACGGGCGACAACCAGACTTTGCATTGACGAGACCTCGGTTCGGTGCGTTTGACTGATCATCCCGACGGGGAATCGCCCCGGGGGATCACATAGCGACATGAACCGGCTTTAAGCCCTAACGATGGCCACAACTCCACCGCGCGACGCCCGTTTCCGCTGTAGCGTCGCGTTAGATTTCTTTCCTTTGCCAAACGGAAGAAAATGTCAGCGGGATGTCTTGAAAAAGGGTCGTATCGAAGGCCAGCTTTGCCTAATTGCCAAGATGGCGCTGCCTTTTCAGTGGCAAAACTGAAAGCGCGGGTAGGTGGTCAAAGCTCCTCGGCGAAATATGCTCTAGTAGCAGCGAACGCCTCAACGAGCATGCGCCTGTCGGTTTCGTGCTGCTCGAACCAGGTGATGTCGTTGTCGTCGCCTTGGGGCTGGTCCAGTCCCCAACAACAAATGCACTTGTCAGCCAGTTCTTCGTCAGTGGATTCGTTTAGCGCCGATATCAGGTATTGGCATGATCCGTTGCTGCATCTCGTCAACCAGCGCACGGCGATGTCGATGCATCTTTCCCACCCTCTGGGCGAGGCGCCGGTCTGCAAATAGCTCCTCATCGACGCTTTCTCGGATTTGTCTCTGCTCGATGCAAAGCGCTTGTATGAATGAGATAGAACCCGCCTACTGCAACGCAAGGCTTCGCCGATAAGTTCCCGCAACGAAATGCGGCGTTACTTCACGGATTTGACCGATGCGCGTCGGAACCATGACCAGTCTATCGACGTTTAAGAGTCGGGTCGGTGAAACCTGATTTTGCAGGTCGGTGACATCAGATGTCTAACCTTACGGACAGGCCGACGACCGACGTTGATCTCACGAACGGAGAGACCGCGCGGAAGGTTTCGGCGCCGAGCGCCGCGACGAAGCCTGTCGAAGGAAATGACTCTCTGGACCTTCGGGAAAAAGCCCGGGGAACGATCGACCCGGAGAAATGCGTCGTGACGGAGGTTGTCGGCAAAATCCTACAATCCGGCTCAAGCGATCAGCTGAGGGGATACGCGAACGAGGCGGTGGGGAAAACGAAGCTCGCTCTCGGCCTCGCCGTACAATCACCCGAGCTTGCCGTCGCGGGGATTGCGCAAAGCGCTCTTGGCGAAGTGCAGAAATTCGTTGGCGAAGCTAAATTGGCGGAGGAAATGGCCCAGACGGTCGACGAGGATCGAAATTCGGCTGAACCCCCGAGCGGCGCAGGTTTATAGCCAGCGTAATTGTCGCCGTCGATCAGGGTTTAGACCCGGCAAACTGGCGAGACGCGCAGCCGCGCCTCACGTTGGCGGGCAATCTGCATCCATTTCAAGCCTGCATCCGATCGCAAGGACTCGGGTCACTCATCTGACGATCCGAAGCGAATGGCCGTCGCCGGACGATGGCGCGCGCAGCGAGGTGAAGGATCAGACCGCCTCTGCGCGATTTTCCCGAGAATCGCTTTATCATGTCGCCAGGCTCGAGCTCGAGGGCGTCCGGTCTCGTATTTTTCTGTCGCCGTAACCGCAATGGTCGTCGGGACAAGAGGCCATTGTCGAAGGACAGGGAATGTTGCAAACGCCAGCAGAAAATATCACGACGCCGCGCATGGACGATCTTGGCCTGTCACGAATCGCCAATAGGGCAGGGGTCTCGATCAGCCTGTTGCCGAACGGCGCGGTCTTCGCGATCGAACATGTGCGGGACAACCGCCGTATCATGATCAACCAGACGCTCGCGTCGCCGATCGCCGATGGGATGGGCGGACTTTATCTGCGAACCGGGGGCGCCGACCCGGTGATCCTCCCCGTCATCGGCCCCAATGCGCGATGCCGTGTCGGCGTGGGGGAGGACCGCTTTGTGTGGGAGGGCGAGCAGAAGGGCTTGCGACATCGCGTCAGCCTGTGGCTGCATCCCGACTTGAACCTGTGGCTATGGCGAGTCGAGGCGCACAACCTGCGAGACCGGGAGATCTCCTCCGACGCCATCTTAATTCAGGATATCGGCCTGGGCGAACCGTCCTTCCTGATGAACAATGAAGCCTATGCGAGCCAATATCTAGATCATTTTGTCGCGACGCATCCGCGAATGAATTTTGTTTTGATGAATCGCCAGAATCTTTGGCAAGCCGGCGCGCATCCCTGGGTCGCCCATGGTTGCCTCGACGGCGCGGAAGGCTACGCAACCGATTTCCGCCAGCTGATGGGGCCTGCCTACCGCGACGCCGACCAGATTGCCTTCAGCTTTGGGACCACGCTCCCTTCCCAGCGTCTGCAATACGAAACAGCTTGCGCTGCGCTGCAATCCGGCCCTGCCGCGCTGGCGCCTGGCGCCGAGGCCGCGTGGACGTTTTTCGGATTCTACACGCCAGACCATCCGGCGGCTTCGAGTGTCGCCGATCTCGCGTTGATCGATATCGCCGAACGCGCCCGTGCGAACTGGAAGCCGTGTAAAGCCGCGTTGTCTCTGCCACTGCGGACTCATTTGCACGACGCCGCGCCGGTCATCGCCCGCAACCTCGATGAGAGTGCGATAGGTGCGCTTTATCCACAACGCACGCATGTCGAGCAGGCGGGCGGCGAGTTTCTGTCGTTCTTTACGCCAGATAAAACCCACAGCAGGCATATCGTCTTGCGCGAAAAAGAGCGACTTGTGGCGCGCCGCCATGGCGCCTTGCTGTTCAGCGGCGCCGAGATGTTGCCGAGTGACGATACCTTGTGCGCCACCTGCTGGATGCACGGCGTTTTCGGCGCGCAACTCACCATCGGCAATACATCTTTTCACAAGCTCTTTTCCGTTTCGCGTGATCCCTACAACATCACGCGGGGAAACGGGTTGCGCATGCTGGTCGAAATCGGGAATCAATGGCGATTGCTGGCTACGCCGTCCGCATTCGAAATGGGCTTATGCGATTGTCGCTGGATATATCAACTCGAGGACCGAACCATTGCGGTCTCCGCGGTTGTCTCCGGCGAAGAGCCTGCGATGCAGTGGCGAATTACCGTCGAGGGCGCCCCCTGTCGCTTGCTTATTTTCGGCCACCTGGTCATCGGCGAGCATGAATTCTCACATGCGGGTAGGATGGAAATCGACGCGACGAAAAATCAGTTCACCTTCCGGCCGGATGTGGATGGCATGTGGGCCCGGCAATATCCGCAGGCGGTCTTCCATCTGGTGACAAGCGCGCCCGAGCAAGTCGAAGCAGTCGGCGGCGACGAATTGCTTTACGTGGACAACAGACGGCGCAGCGGCGCGTATGCAGTGATGCGAACTTGTCCCACGCGCGAATTCGTATTCGCGGTCGTCGGTTCGCTGACGGATGCAAAGCGAGCGGAGTCGTTGGCGGCGAAATATCGCGGGCCAGTCGGCCACGAAGCGATGCTGGCCAAATCCACGCATTACTGGCGCAATGTTACGCGCGGGCTGCGTCTGGAGGGTCCCGCGCCCGATGCCGAGGTCGAGGCGATCAACACGATCTTTCCCTGGTTCGCACACGACGCCATGGCGCATCTCACAGTGCCTCATGGCCTCGAGCAATATTCGGGCGCCGCATGGGGAACGCGCGACGTTTGTCAGGGCCCGATGGAATTGCTCCTGTCACTCGAGCACGACGAGCCTGCCAAGGCGATTCTCCGGATCGTTTTTTCCCAGCAGCACGAAAAGCGGGGCGATTGGCCGCAATGGTTCATGCTGGATCCCTATTCATCGATAAGGGACAGCGAAGCGCATGGGGACGTTATTATCTGGCCTCTGAAGGCCCTGTGCGATTACGTCGAAGCGACCGGGGATTTTGCTTTTCTCGACGAGCGGGTCGCCTGGAGGCGTGGAGATACTTTCGAGAAGACGGCCTATTCAGACTCCGTTGCGACGCATGTGGAAACCCTGATCTCTAAGGTGCGCGAGCGTTTCATCCCTGGCACGCATCTCATCCGCTACGGGAACGGCGACTGGAACGACTCTCTTCAACCTGTCGATCCCGAGAAACGCGACTGGATGGTAAGTAGCTGGACTGTTGCGCTGCTCCATCAGCAATTGCGCCGCTACGCCGAAATCCTGCGGCGGATTGGGCGCAATGAGGCCGCTGATGAGCTTGGGTCCATCGTCGCGGCCATGCGCGAGGATTTCAATCGCTTCCTCATTCGCGACGAGACGCTGGCCGGCTATGCCTTGTTCAAGCCGGACGGCGACATGCCGGCGCTGCTGCTCCATCCGAGCGCCGATGCAATCGGTCCTGGTTACTCGATGCTTCCGATGGTGCAAGCGATAGCTGGAGGAGTCTTCACTCAGGAGCAGGCGCAGCGTCATCTCGACCTTATCAGAAATTACCTGCTGTTTCCCGATGGGGCGCGCCTCATGGACAGGCCGATAGCCTATCACGGCGGCCCTGAAACGACTTTCCGACGAGCGGAATCCGCCGCCTTCTTCGGCCGGGAAATTGGCCTGATGTATACGCATTCACACTTGCGTTATGCGGAAGCCATGAGCATCCTCGGCGATCCCGATGCGCTTTGGGAGGCGCTGCTTGTCGCCAATCCGATCGCCGTCACCGATCGATTGGCTCATGCGTCCTTGCGGCAACGCAACGCCTATTTCAGCAGCAGTGACGCGGCCTTTGCGGATCGGTATCAGGCAAGCGCCGAATGGTCGCGCGTCAGGGCCGGGACTATTTCGGTCGACGGCGGATGGCGTATCTATTCAAGCGGACCGGGTCTTTACACAAATATGCTGGTGCAGCACGCTTTCGGAGTGCGGCGGATTTTCGGAGAGCGTAGCGTGAAACCTTGCCTGCCGACTTCCAAGGAAGGCTTGACTTTAACCGGGCGGATCGCCATGTCGTCGCCTCGTGAATGCATGGTTGAAGCTGCGCCCGGATAGGGCTCACCTGCTCATCGCGTCGGTTCGCAAGCGCGATGGTTCACGCGTTTCGGCGATGAATGAGAGCGCAACAGCCCTAAAGCACGAAGGTTAATCAGAAGAACGCCCCAATCGCTGGAGAGCGTTCAGGAAAAGTATAGGCGGTGTCCCGTTCGAACGCGCGACAAGATAGGAAGCATGAGCAACTTCGGCGAATTCGAATTCGCCGCATTTGCTCTCGTGAAACGATCGCGCGCTCTCGATCGGTTTACCAACAGGGCCGACACCAGCAGCGCCACGGGCCACAAGTGCGCACATAGCCAGGTCTGCACCAGCGTCCCCAACCGCGGCATGCAGCGGCGTCGACAGGACTGAAATTTTGTGTTGCCGAGAGAACGCTTGCTGCGCCGCGCAGCGTTTGCGCCTCTGATTGAGACATGAATGGGCCGAAGCTCAGACTGGCCATGACGACCATGCAAATGAAAATGCGCTTTTGCATGAATGATCTCCTCGAAGACGGCCTCCAACAAGGAACATGCTAGGGCGGCAAATATGAAAAATCCAGCCGCGGCCCGACAAACATGGGAACTCAGCCGCGGGCGAAGCAGCGAATCCTGCATCGCCCGCGCTCGTGAGATTTTCGTTCAGACGTTGTCTACATGAACGATCCCAACACCGCTCCGCCCATACCGCCGATAATGGTGCTCGCGAGCGCCGCCGGGAAGCCTATCGTCGCGCCACCCAATGCTGCGCCGAATGCGGCTCCTATAATCGCAAGCACAACAGTCATTGCGATGTGTTCCTTGTAAGTAACCATCGCGCTACTCCTTGGCTGCATTGTAACCCGCTTCCTTTACGCGCCGAAGCCGGCGCATGCGGGCTTGCCAATTCAACTTCTGGATGGCGCATGGTGTTCCCATGCCATGCAAGATCGTTGGAAAGCCCGGCTGCGTTCAAGGCGCTGCGCGCCAGCGCAGAGATATGTTGCTTAAAGGCGGCTTCATCGCGCCGGTCACATTCGCTCGCCCTGGCGATTTCGGCGCAGGGAACGCGAACCGAGGAAAGGCGCAACTCCGCCGATCGCCGCCGGTAGGGACGATCCGGGGGAAAGTAACCAAAATCCCTTGCCGCAAATGGCGCGTGGCGGTCGACGCAAGACGCGTTCGCCGCGGCGCTATGACGGATGACTTGACCTGCTGGTTGGGTGGCCAAGGGCCTGCATGCCGCCTTGCTTACTCCTTAACCCCGACGTTGCACTTTCGATAGATTCATCCAAGATGCCGGGGGATATCGGGTCAGCGCTGGTTGATGATACGCCCGAGGCGGCGCGTTGGCGGAACGCGGCGAGAAAAGTAGCAGGAGGCCACAATATGTCACTGATCGACCGGTTTTTTCGGCGTGATGAAGGATTCGCTGCGGCAGGCCCGAATTCGGCGGCCGGGGCTGCGGCGACGCGCAGCGGCAGCGTTCGCAAGCGCAAAAGCAATTCCTCGCTCTACAGGTGGGCCTTCGTCATCCACAAATGGGCCGGGTTGATCGGCGCCGCATGGCTCGCCGTGCTCGGGCTGACGGGCTTTTTCCTGAATAACGACGACTGGCGATCGCTGCAGCAGGTGACGACGCCGCACTGGCTGGTCAGCGATTCCGTCAGCATGAACGCCGCGCGAAATGTCGTACGTTATCTCCAGATCGATCCGAATGACGCCACGAGGCGGCTCGCCGCCGGTCCGCGCGGCCTCTGGCGAAGCGACGACGGCGGGGCCAATTGGCGGGCGACACAATTCAAGGACAATGCGCATCCGCAGGTGTTCGCCATCGAGGCCGATCCTGCGCTCGGCTGGAAGCGGCTGTGGATCGGGACCGACATGGGTCTCTTCGCGACGACCGATAGAGGCGAAACGGCGGAGATCGCGGGGCTCGCGGGCGAACGCGTCACGGCTCTCGCGCAAGGCGCGACGCCGAACGAAATGCTTGGCGTCATCGACAAGTCGCGCGTCTTTCGCTTCGACCCGGAGTTGGCGTCGAGGGCCGAAATACTCGATATTGCGCCGCTGCCAGACGAAGCGCGTCCGCTGGGCGTTCGTCTCCATCGCTTCGTCCGCTCGATCCATTTCGGGCGCGGTTTGTTCGAGGAGAAGACGTCGCGGCTCCTCAATGATCTCGGCGGACTTGGGATGCTGATTCTTGCCATGACCGGCCTTCTCTACTGGGGTTTCGGCAAATGGTGGCGCGTGCAGGCGAAGGCGGGCGTTCGCGGCATGTCGCCGGAAGCCAAGCGCGCGACGACAAGCTGGCTATACCGCATTCACGGCGCGACGCTCGGCCTCATCGCCGCTCCCGTCCTCCTTTATCTCGCCCTCACGGGCATCGTGGTCGACCACGATCAGGAGCTCGGCGGGCTGCTGCGCAGCATCAGCACCCCGACCGCGCTGCTGACCCCGGCCTTCCGCCTGAACAGTTGGGATCGCCACATCGATGCGATCGTCGGCTATCCAGACGCGCCGGGAACGTTCTCCGTTGGCAATTTCCTCGGCATGTTCACGACTGCCGACGACGGGAAGACATGGGCGCGCGAGAGCAACGCCGATGGCCAGCCGATCGGCGGCGCCAACCGCATGCGGCGCATCGGCGACAGGGTTGTCATCATGTCGGGCATGGGTTCGACGGCGATCATCCGCGGCGACGACTATGCATTCCATGAGGCTGCGCTGGCGCCTGCCGATCCCGGCATGGGCGAAAGAATGGATCGGGGCTCCGGCCGGGAGCAAGGCGCAGGGTCCGGGGGCATGAGGCCGCAGGGCGCGTCGCCGTCGGCGCGGCCGATGTCGATGAGCATGGGCGCCTTCTCCCGCGGATTTGCGCCCTCTGACGTCACCGCTTTCGAGGGTGGGCTACTATGGCGTACCAGCGCAAAACTCGTCTTCACGAGCCTTGATGGCGCGCGGCTCAAAATGTTTGAGCCGACGAATCCCGACTCGCCCGGCGTCCCGATGTTCATGTGGTTGCGCAGCATCCACACCGGCGCGCTGTTCTGGAGCGAATGGCGCTGGGTGAACGATATCTTCGCGACGTTCGCTCTCTTCCTGATCGGGACCGGGCTTATTCGCTGGTGGCGTCAGAAGTGGATGTAGCGCCAGCGCGAAGACCTCGCGCGTAATGCGAGGCGAGCCCGACAGCGATCAGCAGCAACGCCGCGATCGCCGACCCCGGGCGCATCTTCAGCGCGGTGAAGGAAATCGCCGTCGCTTCGGTAAGAAACAAGGCGCCGGCCGCAACGAGCAGCGGCCGGGGCCGGTGCGCGGCGGCGAATTCCTGACGCAGCCAGCCAATGACCACCATGGCGGCCGAAAGGCTGAGCGTTACGCCCACGAATTCGAGCAGGTTGCGCAAGCTCGCGCTCCACACGACCACAAGACAGAGGGCGCCCTGTGCAAGGATTGCGATGCGCGGATGGTCGCCATGCAGTCGGCCCAGAATTGCTGGCAGTGCGCCATCCTGCGCCATGCGCGCATAGACGCGCGGGCCGCTGAGCAACATGGATGAAGCGGATGTAATGAGCGCCAGCGCGATGAGTGCGCTGAGCGCCTGTTCGGCGGTCGCGCCACCGAGCGCGCGCGCCGCGACGGCGCCCGAATCGGCGACGCCGCGCAATTCGTCGAGCGGCGCGCCATAGAGAATGACGGCGCTGACGCCAAGATAAAGGGCGATCACCGCCGCTGCGCCAGCGTAAAGCGCGCGCCGCACCGTCGCCCCAGTTCCTTCGACCTCGCCCGTGACATAGACCGCCGCGTTCCACCCGGAATAGGCATAGGAGATCCAGACCAGCGAACCGCCAAAGGCGATCCACGAGAATGGCTCCGCAGGCGCCGATGGCGCAGCCGCGACCGCCCTCATCAAGGGCGCGGCGCCGAATCCGATGAAGGCGAGAATGGCCGAGACCTTGATGGCGACAGCGATGTTCTGAAAGCGCACGCCCGTCGCCGGCGCGCCCGCGTGCAGGACAACAAGCCCGATAATCAGCGTGCTTGCGAACCATGGCGCGCCGGGCGTAAAGCCGCCAACGCGCGCGGCGTAAAGCTCCGCGCCGAGCGCTGCGGCGGCGATGGGCGAGGTGAATCCCGCGACGAGCGAGATCCACCCGGCCGCAGTCCCGAGCGCAGGATGCAGTGTCTGGCGAAGAAAAGCGTATTCTCCTCCCGACTGAGGATAGCGCGCGGCGAGATCAGCATAGATGGCGACCCCGCACAGCGCGTAGAGTCCCCCGACCAGCCAGGCCGCCATGACATAGGACGGCGCTCCGAGATCGGCGAGCGCGAAGCCGGATGTGGTGAACACCCCCGTCCCGATCGTATTGGCGACGACAAGCGCGACCGCGCCTCGAAAGTCGAGCAACCGCGCGCGAGGCGCGGGTTCATGCGTCATTGCACGCTCTTCCTGAAGATCGCGAAGAACTGGCGAGGGAGGAAGTCCGGCGCCTCGACGAGCGTGAAGCCGGCTTTCTGCATGATCTCCACGCATTTTTCGAACGATGGACGACGATCCTTCGGCGGGCCCATCTGCTCGTCCGGTTGGGCCAGGATGAGGGCCACACGGCCTTCCGGCTTCAGCTGACTCTTGAGCTTCGTGTAATAGGCGGCGGCGTCCGAGAACTGACCATAGGCGTTGACGAACAGCGCGAGGTCAAGCAGCTCGGGGAATTTCGGATCGGCGATCGTCACCGGCGTGGCGATCATATTGGCGAGGCTTTCGCGCTTCGCCCGCTCGGCCAGAAACTCGACCATTTTGGGCTCGGCGTCGGCCGCGAAAATCCTGGCCTCCGGCAGACGGCGCGCGAAACGCACGCTGAAATAGCCGGTGCCGGCGCCGATATCGGCGACGCGCGCGTTCGCCGGCAGTTTGAAGGCGTCGATGACCTGATCCGGCTTTTGCCAAGCGTCGCGTTCCGGCTTGTCGAGCGCCGCCGACCATTTCGCCGTGTCCTTGAAATCGCGCGCCGGGACCCATGGCGGGGACTCGGTCTGCGCCTGTGTCGCAGAGGCGAGCAGGTTCGAGCCAAGCGCGAGGAGGATCGTTCTGCGATGAAGTTTCATGGAGCGATGCTCCTTGCCTAGGCGCCGGCCGGCGGCTGGAGTTCGGGTTAGGCGGGATGCTTGGGCAACTGCGCGCCGACAGCGCTTCTGAAGCTCAGCGGAGCGCTGTCGGGCGAGGCGACGGGTCTGGTTACGCGCCGCTTTTCTTGAAGACCGCGAGATATTGCCGCGGCAGGAAATCCTGCGTCTCGATGAGCGAGTAGCCTGCGGATTTCAGCTCCTCGGTCGCCTTTTCGATCGAGACGCGATGCTCCTTCGGCGGGCCATCCGTATTTTCCATGCGGAAGTCGATGATCACCAGCTTTCCGCCGGGCTTCAGCGAGCTTTGCAGCTTTTTGAAGTAATCGACGCGATTGCCGATATGATGGTAGGCGTCAACGAGAAGGATGACATCGACGGGCTCGGACAAATTGGCGCTCTCCGGCGAGGCCTGCACCGGGACGATGTTGGCGAGGCCCTCCTTCTTGGCGCGTTCGCCGAGGTAGCGCACCATGTCCTTCTCGATATCCGCCGAGAAGACCTTGCCCTGCGGCACACGCTTGGCGATGCGCACGCTGAAATAGCCCGTGCCGGCCCCGATGTCGGCGACCGACGCGTTCGGGGCAAGCTTCAGCGCGTCAAGCACCTGATCCGGCTTCTGCCAGGCATCGCGGTCGGGCTTGTCGAATTGCTTTGCCCATTTCTCAGCGTCCTCGAAACGGTGATGATAGCCGCCGTCGCCCATCGCCTTGTGGTCGCCCATCTTTTGGTCGCCCATCGCGCCGTGATCCATGCCGCCGTGGTTCATGCCGCCGTGGTCCATTTTTTTCTCGGACGGCGCCTCGGCGGGCGCTTGGGCGAGGGCCGCGCCGCCACCCAGCATCAGGGCGAGGGACAGGCCAGAGATTGTTTTTTTCATTCGCGTTTCCTCCGAGATGCGAAAACTTTCAGAACTTGATCTTCATGCCCGCAACGATCGCGCGCGGCTGACCGGGCATGACATTGCCGTCAGTCACGCGAAGCGCGCCCGGCGTAATGAAGCCATTGGTGACGGTGTCGTTGATGGCGTAAGAGGCTGCGGCGTAGGGTGTATCGATGAGGTTGCGCCCTTCCACATAAGCGCTGAAGCTCTTCGCCCAACCATATCCCGAATCGCTATTGTAGTGCAGGTTGACATTGACGAGGCCGTAACCCGGCGACCAGATCGTGTTGTAGTTATTCAGCGCATGCGCCGAACGGAAAACGTATTCCACATAGGCGCCAAGTCCCTTCATCTGTCCAAACGGGATGTCATAGCCCGCCCGCGCCGTGAGGGTGTGCGCCGGAACGTTGGGAATGCGCTTGCCCGAGCGGTCGAAGACATAGCCGCCGGTCAACGAGTCCTGGAAGTTCGTGAAGAAGTGGCTGTAATAGGTGTGCGCCGCAAAGAAACGCCATCCCTCGATCGGCCGCCAGTCGATCGCCGTTTCGACGCCGCGGTGAATGGAGGCGGGTATGTTCGTCACATAGGTCTGCAGCTGCGGGGCTGGACCAACCTGCGAGAAGGTTTCGTTCCTGTACCATTCGTTGTAAGCGGTGACGTTGGCCGTCAGCGTCTCGTTCGGCGTCCATTCGACCGAGCCATCGACGCCCATATTGGTCTGCGCCTTCAGGCCGGTGTTCGGCCCGGCGCCGGTTGGCGTATTGGTCAGGCTGTCGAAGGGCGGCGTGCCGTAACCCACGGCATAGCGGGCGCGGAACTGCCACTCGGGGCTGTAGCGCCAGGTGAGAGAGGCCTCTGGCGCTGTGTTCCAATATTCGTTGTCGACGGCGAACATGGAAGGCGTCTGCCACAGTCCCGCGACCGTGTAGCGGTTGACGCGAATGTCGCCGAAGACGCGGTTCCAGTTCGAGCTGAACCCGACGACGCCGGTAAGACCGCGCCCTAACTCGATTTCCTGGCGCGCGCGCAAGGTGAGGTTGCGGGTATGGGCGTCGACTTGGCCCGCCCAGGCGCCGCGCGCGCCGTAATACCAGACGTTGGGCACGCGGGCGTGCTGAATGTCCGACTGTTTGCTCTCGTTATAGATGAAGCCGAGATAGCTCAGCGAGGGCATGCCGAAGATCGCGCCATGATGAGAGAGGTCGAGGCGCGCATCCCAATTGTTCGTGCCGCCCATGAGATCGACCGGCGCTCCATAATTGCCGGCTGGCGGCGGCTGGCCTCCTGCGAGAATCTCGCGCAGATTGAACGTGCCCTGCGCCAGCAATGTCGTTCCCTGGCCGAAGTCGTGCTCATAGCGCGCGCCGGCGATGTGCTGCTGCGTGTGGCCGTGGATGCCGAGCGACTCATAACTCTGCGCCCGCAATCCGTTGGGGTTGTTCGGCTGGTTCGGTATGCCCCAGATCCCGTTAAGCGGCGCAGTGCGACCGACGCAGAAGGGGCTGCTCAGGAACGCCGCGATGGGGCAGCCGTAGCCATACTGATAGGGGTTTGTGTAGAACTGGAGCAACGAGAACGGACCATTCTGGTTCCCGAAGCTGTTGTTGAACATATACTTGAATGTGACGCGATCCGTGGCTGTCGGCGCCCACCGGGCGAGGAGATTGACGGTCTGCGCTTCCGTGTTCTGATGCGGAATATAGCCATCGGTCCGGTTGTCCGAGGCAAAGAGCGATACGTCGAATTCGCCATAGGCCGGACTCACGACGCGCTTGCCGGCGCGCACGAAATTCTTGACGTAGCCGAAACTGCCGCCTTCCGAGCCGGTTTCAACGCCGTCGAGCTGCGCGCCGGTATAGGATTTGAAGTCGATGCCGCCGAAAACGGCGAAATTGCCGAGCAGGGCGGAGGACGGGCCGCGATAGACCTCCACACCGCCGAAAGCGTAAGGATCCAGCGCGGAGGTACGGGTGAAGCCGTCAGCGGAGGTGATGGGGAAGCCATCCGACAGGACAACAATGTCGCGTAGCGCGAAGTTGCGTCCGACCGCGCGTGCGTTGGGGTTGTTGGCGGAGCCGCGGATCGAGATGATCGCTTCGCCGCCCTGACCGAGCGCAGTCACCGTAACGCCCGGCGAGAAGCGCAAGAGATCACCGAGGCCCGCCTGCGGCGATTGGTCGATATATTTTATGAAGGGCGTATTGAGGGTCGTGACAGCCTGTCCCGTCGGCTGGTCGAAGACCGTCGCGCGCAGGATCGGGCTTGTCGGTTGCGACGACGCGGCGACTGGCGCCCCTTGCGAGGGCGCGCCTCGGGCCTGAACCGGCCCTCGTGTCGGGGTGAGCGAGGGCGAGGACGGCCGCGCCCGCGCGCCGCCGACGTCGATCGTCGGCAGTGTTTGTTGAGCGAGAGCGTGTGAAGAACAAAAAGCGATTGTTGCGAGGCAGACACCTCGCATGAGCGTGGCGCGTGACATGATTTCTCTCCTGGCGCGGCAGGTTCCGCGCATCGCGACTTTTGTTGGCGCGGGTCGGGCCGCGCGACGCGCGACACGACGATTCCGTCGACTTTCAGGAGAGGATGGGCGGCGCGCGCGGCTGAGCGACGCTGATTGCACGCCCCTTGATTGGCGGCTGCGTTTCGCTGGAGAGGTTTGGAGTCCCCGAAATATCTCGCCCGGGGAAAAGGAGCGGGATGAGGGCGGCGACGATGAAGACCGGATCCATCGTGGAATGGCGCCCGCTCGGTGCGCAGAACGCGCAGCAGTCCGGATGGAGCGCGTTTGACCCGTCGTCCGGCGCCGTCGAAGCGTGATCGCAATAGGCGAAAGACGCGTCGGCATCGCTATACATGCGCGCCGAAGAGTTATTGTCTGCGACTCCGACGCCGAGCCCGCGAATGAGCAGCATCCCTGCAAGCGCACAGGCGAGAAGTGTGCGCCAATGTAAGCTCATTTGCCTGTGACTTCTTATCATGACTTAGCAATAGGGCTGCGCAAAAATACGATCAACTCTCGTTCGGCAAAGGAATAGACGCTTTCGGCAAGCTGAGAAGTTCAACCCTTGCTGTTGCAAAAATGTCGCGGGTCTCCGTGCGCGCTAGAGCTTTTCCCGATCCGATTGCATCGGATCGGGGCCCCGGCTTCTTGTTTCGACGCGGTTTCTGGCGCCCAACCGGTTTCCCCTTAGGCGGAAAGCGCTCCAACCGCGCGGAGCAAGCTGCAGTTGATCGCTGTCAATGGTTGGTGGTCTTCTCGATTCTACTCCACCCTCCGAGCGTGATTGATCGTCGCCTTGGGCGTCTCTCCGAACATTTCCCGATAAAATGCTGTAAACCGCGACGCCGATGAAAATCCGAGCTGAAAAGCCAGATCTGCGACGCTCAATTCGGCGGAGCCACGCGTAAGCATTTGTCGCGCGACGCGTAATCTCTCCCGCTTCTGCCATTCCATCGGCGCGCAGCCAAATCTTCGGTTGAAAGCTGTTTGAAGACTGCGGCGCGACATGCCGGTCATCCGCTCCATGTCTGTCATCGTGAAACGCTGGTGGAGCCGGCTTTTGATCGCGTCGCAGACTTCGTCGATCACACCCTTCGCAGGCGCTAGCAGCCTTTCTTCGAAGGCTTCCTTGATGAGGAGTTGAGGTTCGAGGCAGAGCGCCAGCTGCCGATAAAAGAGATCATCGAAGCGGATCAGTTCCAGCAATTTCTCGCTGCAGTCATAACTGTCGATCGCCGAGCAGAAGGAGCGAAAAGTAAACGCAAGATCAAGTGGTCCATATCGCAAGTCGACGACCCGAAACTCGTCCAGGTTCCCGGCGGCCGTAGCGGACGCCGGTCGTCCGCACATCGCGTCTACAGTGCTTTCGAGACGCGCGCGATCGAACCGGGCAATGACGATGGATCGGTCATCCGACCGGCCGACGCGGCGGCCGCTTCTGGGGATCAGGACCCCCGTCTCATTCGGCCGCCAGGAATATCTGCGGCCATCCACCTCAGTGAAGCAATCGCCACGGAACGAAAAGATGAAATAGAGATCGTCTGACGCCTCCATCTCGGCAGACAAGGGCGTGCACGCGTTTGCGCAAAGGCCGAGCCCGTTTATCGACAGGTTGACCGTCTTGCTTTGAAAGCGGCGATTCACGCCCGTCGAGTGGAACGACCTGAGCGCGGTCACTGTTTCGGCGGCCTGGCTCGCGGCCAGGCTGATATCGCCAGTGCGGGTTGCGATAGCCTCGCCGAAGGCGAGGGGTGGAAGGGCGATACTCATCGAATGGCCTCGAGATCGACAAACCGGGAGACAATTTCCGCCCGTTCGAGAAGGTCTGAATAGACAGGAAACGCGATGATCACGTCTATCGAATTGCCGCCGCAAGAGGGGATAATGAACATCGGATCGGTCGCCGTAAAATGTTTTTTTCGAGAGATCGAGAGGAGACCCGCCGCCCCGGGCCGCTCTCCACCCGAACCGGGTTGCAGCTACGGACAAACGTCATCTGCATCGTGAGGAGTGAACCGCGCCGGGACTGACTTCGGCGCATCCGGCGCCGACTTCTCCATGCGCGATTTCAGGTCGCCCATGAAATTGAACATTTCGGCCGCATGATAGCGCCGGTCGACTGCGGCCTGAAAATCTCCGCCCGCCGGATTGGGAAACGAAAGAAGGTTGCTCGACGTCGGGAGTCAGTCGCCCGCGAGAACATGTTGGCGCCACTGGAAGGGCGAGCCATCCTATCCGCGCGGAAAAAATCTTCGTTGGCGGGATCATTGGCGGCGCGAACCGCGTCGACGCACTCATTTGTCGGGGATTGGTCGATCGCGCCAATGGCTTTCTCCTTCCGGGATCAGGATGGATCAGCAGTTCCCAGGAAAGCGATCGGAGGCCTTTGCCTCTCAATTGATCCCGAGCGGCCACGCAAGTCCGAACTTTCAAACCCTGCAGGGGAATAATCAGCCGATCCTTCTCGTCGGCGCGGCTCGCGCCGGCCGCAGGTGCGCTGAGCGACAGTAGGGGAAGAAAGCGTTTCATCATGCCCTTCTTTGTCTGCAGGCGGAAGACTTGCGCCTGGCGTGACGTCAGTCGCAAGGCGTGACTTGGGAATTCACGAGCACAAAGCCGTCTGACGTTACGCCAGGCGGCCGTGAGCGATGGCTGACGAAAAGGGGGCGCCTCGTCATCGGCCACGGCGAAAGCGGGAAAGCCTTACGCCCATTTTCTCCGCCACCAGCGGATGAGGCCGGTGCAGGTCAGGAACACGACGCCGATCGCGAAGATGTCGTTGATCCATTTCCATTCCGACCAGAAGAGCGTTCCCATATGGAGACGGAGGATCCAGTTGAACCAGGGGACGCCTTCGTCGTTCGGCTGGTTGATCTCGAAGGATTCGAGCGAACGGCCTTCCGCGTCGGTCACGAAGAATTTGTTGGAGCTCTTCCAGAGCAGCTTGTCGCCCATTTGCGTCACGTCGGTCGGCATGAACATGCCTTCCATGCCGCCCATGCCCAATTTTTTCTTGTGATCCATGCCCTCTGGCGGCGCGGGCGGGCGCGCGCCCATGCCGGGGCCGCCGACGCCGAGCATGCGCGACTTCTCCGGCGCGGCGATGATTTCCTGCACGCGGTCGTCGGGACGGATCGTGGACGGCCCCGCCATGCCGTTGGCGACCAACACCTTGTCTCCGAGGCGGCGCAGCTTCGTCGCGGCGACGATCGGCTGGCCTTTGGCGTCCTCCTCCCGCGCGAAGGTTTCGCCGCCGTCCGCGGTCGTGAACATGCCGATGCGGCTGCCGATCGTGAACACGCCCGGCGCGTCGGGATAGGCGACGATCGACTCGATCCATCCGTCCCAGGATGTCATGCCGAAAGCGGGCGTTAGATAGGCCTGCGGCACCTGAACCATGCGCATCCACATCAGCAATTCGCGCCCGTGACCGAGCAATACGCCGGTGACGGAAAGATAGAGAAGCATGACTGCGGAGACGAGGCCGATCGTCGGGCTGTGCATGTTGAACAGCCATTTGATCGTCGTCTTCTTCGTCGCCTTCGATGTGCGTTCTGCGCTTTTCCCTTGCGCTTTCCAGTATTTCGGCAGCGCCCAGTAAAGCAGGCCGGTGATCGACAGAACGAGCATGCCGAGGCCGCCGATGTCATTCATGACGAGAGAGGTCAGCGGACCGAAGAAGGCGCGGCCGAAATGCAGATCGTGAACGAAATGGATGAGGTCGACCTGTGGCGGGCGTGTCTTCTTGTCGAGCGGCGCCAAGGCGACTTCCTCGGTCTTTTGGTCAGCGGTCGAATAACGCAGCACCCTGGATCGGTCGATCACGGCGAAGAGATGATCCGGGCGGTCGCTCGCCGCGATCGAGGTGACATGCTCACCCCGGAGGCCGGCCTGAGCGGCCGTGGCGCCTTTGTCCAGCGAGCGATAGACGCCGTTGTCGGTCGCAAACCAGAGCCTGCCCCAGCCGAGGGTCGGATCGGGCGTGACCGCGTAGACCTGCGGATGGTCGCCGTCCGAAAAAGCGGTCGCGCTCCAATTGGCGCCGGCGTCGTGCGAGAACCACAAGCCGCGCGGCCCGCCCGAGACGCGGTCCATCGGCGAGGAGGGATCGATCTGGTGTAAGCGCACGACGTTCCGCGAAGCAAATTCTTTCAGATCGGCGGGCGTCAGCAATGCGGGCGCCTTGGCCTGTTGCATCCAGCGCCATTCATCGTGATCCATCAAAAAGCCGGTCACGCCCAGAACGGCGAGCCACGCGAAGCCTGCGAGCCCCGCCCATTTGTGAATGATGAAAGACCATCGATAGAGCTTCGATCCGCCAGGCGCCGCCTTTCGGGCAGGCTCTGCGGGAATGTTCTTTGCAGAAGGATCGACTTTGACGTCTTTTGACAGACCATCGGCGGCGCGCCGGCGAAAAACCGTGTCCATGAAAGCCATGACATTGGCCCTTTCAGCATAACCATTGGCGCGCCCTGAAGCGCGCCTTCTGACATTGCGAAGCCGTCCCCACGCAAAATCGGGGAGGTGGCTTCGGCGATGTAAGGAAGGTCAGATGAGGGGTGTGGGCGGCGCGCGGGAGCGCAGGTCGTCGGGCGAGGCGTCCGCCACGCGGCCGAATTGCTGGAGGAAGCAAAGGCGCGTAGCGATCTCGCGCTGGATCACCGTGATGGCGGGCGACGGCGCGGGAAGGTCGACGCCATGAGTGATTTGGCAGGCGTCACAACAAGTCGACGCTCCGTTGCGCTCTCCATCCGGCGATTCGTGGCTCGCGCAAAGAGTCGCCGCGCTGTCGCCGGCCCCAATGCCGGCGGATGATTCAGCGTGACCGGGGGAGGCTACGATAACGGCGATCAGGAGCGTCGCAAGCGCGTAAAGCGCTGCAAAGCCAAGCCTCAAGCTCCTGTGAACGCCGCCATTCATATCGCTAAGGTAGAGTTGTGTCCGTGATATTGTCAACTTCGGGCAGTTCACAACTGTGACGCATGCGCAACAGGCATTGAAAATTTTCGAGCGCTTTTCGATTTCCGCATGGCGTGAACTTGACTATTTTGTCGACAATCTGGCACTCGATCGTCATGCGGCAGATCATCAAGAATCGAGCTAAAGTTACGCGCGGGGCGCTTCTGGCCCTCGCGTGTGCGGCGTCGCTCGTATTCCAGGCGATGCTCTCGCCGCTGGTCGCTCCGGGGACGTCCTCGCAAAATACGGAAACTGTCGCGGCGGCGGCGATGTTCCTCGCGAGCCCGTTCTGCCATGACGACGCCGGGAACCCATCGGGGAAAGCCGGTCATTCGCAGCACGATTGCTGCCTTCTTTGTCAGGGGCAATCGCGAGACGCCATGGTCGTCCTCGCTTTCGTCCTTGCGACGCTGACCCTCGATCCCGCGCGCGAGGCCCGGGAACCGGCCTACGCCAACTACGATGACGCGTCGCCACGCCTGATCGGCTGGGCGAGCAGTTGGTCGTCCCGCGCGCCTCCTTTCTTCTCCTGACAGCGTGACTGCGGCGCCTCGCGCGCCGCGCCGATAATCCCGCACGCGCGGCCCTGACAAGCCGCAGGAGAATTCCCATGACCTTACCGCGTTTTCTGCGCGGCGGCGCGTCCGTCGTCGCCCTTCTTTGCGCCTTCGATTCCATCGCTTACGCCCAGCAGGCGCTGCCGACCATCAGCATCGGTCCGGCGCGTCCGGGTCTTTCTCGCACACCCTCGGCCGGTCATAGCGGGGGCTCCGGAACGCACGGATCGGGGCCGTCTTCCGCGTCCGCCCAGCCGGTGCAGGAAAAGGAGATTATCGTCGAGACCGCGACGCGCACACAAAAGAAGGTGAGCGAAGCGCCCGGCGATCTTACTGTCTTCAGCGAGAATTACATCCAGCGCCGCGACGCTCCGCGCATTGGCGCCATTCTGCGCGACGCGCCGGGTATTTATTCCTGGGGCGCGAGCCTCGGCTATACGGCGCCCTCGGCGAACCGCGCGAGCCGCTTCTCGTTCCGCGGCATTTCAGGCACGCAGCGTACGCTGTTCCTGATGGACGACCAGATCATGAACGACCCGATGTTCGGGACGTTCAACTTTTCCCAATATTTCATGGACGACATCGAGCGCATCGAGACGCTCCCCGGCGCGTCATCGGCGCTTTATGGCGCGAACGCCTATGGCGGCGTTGTTCGCGCCTTCAGCAAGATTCCCGAGAAACGCGAAATCATCGCCCGCGGCGAAACGTCGTTCGGCGAGTTCTCGCGACAGGCTGGCGACGTCATCTATCGTGACCGGCTCGCAAACGGAGTCGGCTGGAGCGCCGGCGGCCGTTGGGAGGGCAGCGAGGGATTCCGCGACAACATCATTCAGCGCACGCTCGTTCCGCCTTTTGTCGCTGGCGCGGTTCCGACGGTAACAGCGCAGGGGCAGCCGATCTGGAGCCTCGGCGAGCAGGGCCAGGCCAAATGGCGATCCGTGAACGCCCATCTCAAGCTTTATTACGACTATGATCAGGCGACGAAATTCGGCGCGGGCGTCACCTATTTCCTCAACAACTCGATGCAGGGACTTTTCGAGAGCTATGCGCCTCTGTCGAGCTATCTGCGCTACAACGCGTCCGTCGCGCCGCAAAACCGCCTGACCCCCGCGGCCGTGCTCGGCGCCGGCCTCGCCTATGAATCGACGCTGACGAGCTATTTCTTCGCGAAGCACAAGATCTCCGAAGACTCGGAAATCAAGCTCAACGTCAACAACATGGCGCGCGTCTACCGCTTCACGACGCCCTCCGTCGCGCCCAATTCCAACGCTTGGGCGCTCGGCGGCGCGGGCGTCTACAACAACTATCCGCAGAATTTGCTCAGCGCGAACGTTCAATACACCTTCTCGCCGAAGTTCATCCCCTTCTTCGCGCATCATGTCACGACGGGTGTGGGCGTCGACCGGGGCACGGCGGCCTTTCAGGCGTTCAACGTCAACAACTGGACGAACTTCGGCTCGTCGACGGCGTTCACCAGCAGCATGCAGGCCGAGTCACGTTTCGTCTGGGGCTTCGCGCAGGACGAGATCAAGGTGACGCCCTGGCTCACCGCCTATCTCGGCGGTCGCGTCGACTGGTGGCATACGAGCGGCGTGCGCTCCGGCGCGGGCTTCTACGATAACTTCAGCGGTCAGGACGTGGTGAACTTCAATCCGAAAGTCTCGCTCGTAGCCAATATGCCCTGGGAAGACGGCGTTCTGCGCGCGTCGGCGGGGCGCGCCTTCCGCGCGCCGGTGCTCAATGCGCTCTATGTCGACAGCACGCGCGGCAACGTGCGTTCCTTCTCCAATCCCAATCTGAAGCCGGAGACGGCGATTTCCTGGGAAGTCGGCTACGAGCAATATTTCAAGCAGACGGGAACTTTCGCAAAGGCGACTTTCTTCGAAAGCTGGCTCTCCGACTATAATTCCGTGAAGCGCCTGCCAGCGCCCACCATCATTCAGACATGGTCGACGACGGTGAATTCGGGCGAGGCGCTCGTGCGCGGCTTCGAGATCACCGGTTCGCAGACGCTCACCGACTGGCTGACCGCTTACGTGACTTACACTAATGTCTTCGACGCCTTGACGCTGGAGGCGCCCGACCAGCCCGACACGGTCGGTAAACGCCTTCAAAACGCGCCACGCTATCTTTTCAACGCGTCGCTAGAGGCGAACTATCAGGATTGGACCGGCACGCTCACCGGGCGCTACACGGCGGACAGTTTCGATCTCGCGACCAACGCGGACTTCGTGCGCGGGGTCTACGGCAGCTTCGACCGCTTCTGGCAGCTCGACGCGCGCGTCTCCTGGAAACCGACGCAATACACCGAGCTCTATGTGGCGGGGAACAACATGCTCGGCCGCTACTATCAGTTCACAGTCAATCCGGGCGCCTATTTCACGGCGGGGCTGAAGTTGACCTACTGAGCGGCTGCGCTAGCCTGAAGCCAGACAAAGTGCGGCGGTATTGAGGAGGCTATCATGCGTGCATTGGAATTTGGACCATATGCGGCCGTAGTCAGAAACGCGCGGCTTGCGTCGATCGCAGTCGCGGCGGCGTTGATCGCGGCGCCGGTCCTCGCCGAAGAGGCGCGGCCGGCGGGGGAACCGCCTCCCGCCGCCGCGGGAGCGGCGCCCGCGGCGCAACAGGGCGCCGGCGGCGACCACGCCAGGCATGTCATGCGATTGCCTGACGGCGTGGTCAGCCTCGACGTCGTCGCAGACGGCGCGAAGCTGCATCTCCTCACCGGCAAACATTCGGGAAGCGGGACGACGATCTGGCACCAGATTTCGACCGACGACGGCAAGAGCTGGTCGAAGGAGGTCGAGGTGCAAGGGCCGCCCGGCGCTGGCGCGACAGTGACGCGTGGCTCCGACGCGCGCCTCGCTTCGGTCAACGGCAAGCTCGTCGCCATGTGGATGAGCCATGTGGCGGACAATCCGCACGGCGGGGCGGGGCCGATGATCGCCGCGCGCTCCGAGGACGGCGGCAAGACCTGGACCCCGCTCGCCGGTCCGGCGGACTGGCCCAGGGGGCCGCATTCCTTCTTCACCCTGTCGTCCGACGGCAGGACGCTGCATGCGGCCTGGCTCGACAGCCGTGACGGGCCGCCGCCTGCGCCGGGCGCGCAGGGCCTGCGCTACGCCTTCTCGACCGACGCGGGCGCGAGCTGGTCAAAGAACCTCACGCTCGACATCGCCTCCTGCGCCTGCTGCTGGACGACGAGCAAGGCCGACGCCGCCGGGAATCTCTATGTGCTTTACCGCGACAAGCAGCCCTCCGACATGGCGATCGGCGTCGTCGACCCGAAGAGCCGTCAATGGACTCGGCTCTCCACGGTCGGCGCCTTTGGCTGGGATTTCCCCGGCTGTCCGCATATTGGCGGGGGTCTTGCCATCCGGGGCGGCAAGACCCCTGAAATTCACGCCGTCGTCGGAACGCGCAAGAAAGAAAACGCCGGCTTCTATCACCTCAAATCCGCCGACGGCGGCAAGAGCTGGTCGGAGCCGCAACGGCTCGGCGATGAATCCGCGACGCATGGCGACATTGCGATCGGCAAGGAAGGCCGGCTCGCCGCGGTGTTCGACATGGTCGATCCGGAAGCGAATGACGGCACGCTCGCCATCTACGCAGCGACCTCCTCCGACGACGGCGCCAGCTGGACGGAGGCCAAGCGTCTGTCGCCGCTGAAAATCACCGCCACTCATCCGCGCGTCGTGGCGACGAAATCCGGCTTCCTTGCGCTATGGACCGAGCAGCCCGCGCCCAATGAGCAGCGGCTGGCGATGAAGGCAATCGGCACGAATCTCGAACTCGGCCAAGCAGGGGCGCGATAGCCGATCCTCCAGGATGAGCCAATGCTCAGGCTCACATGACGATGTAGGTTACGATTAGAACAAGATGCGCCAGCGGTTCCAAAAATCGTTGGCGCGCCGCTGTGAGCAGCACCGGTCACCAAGGAGAATTTGGCGCTCTTTCTGATTTCATAATTTATTGATTTCATTGGTGCCGGTTGAGGGATTCGAACCCCCGACCTACTGATTACAAATCACATTTCGCGCCATTTCCAACCATTGACGGCTATTCCGCGCTATTCAAAAATCCTTGTTTTTCCGGCGAATCCCGTTCATAGCTATTCCGCGCCGTTCCTCCCAATGTCTTTACGGTGGCGACACGGTGGCGACACGAGCGACCGAGTGATTGCAAAATGATTTCTGAAAGACTCACGAAACGGGTAGTCGACGCGCTCCAACCACGAGCCAAGCCCTATATCGCCTATGACGCCGATCTGACCGGCTTTGGCCTTCGCGTCATGCCGAGCGGCGTCAAAAGCTGGGTGGTCGAATACCGCCCCGATGGCGGCGGGCGCGGCGTCGCAAAGAAGCGGGTCACGCTCGGCAAGATGGGCGCGCTCACGCCAGAGCAAGGCCGCCGTGCGGCGTCCGAGCTTCTGGCCCGCGTGACGCTAGGGGCTGACCCTGCGGCGGAGAAGGCCGACAAGCGCGACGCGCTGACCGTCGCTGGCCTGATAGACGCCTTCGTTGCGGAGCACGTTGACGGCAAGCTGAAGCCCGCCAGCGCCATATCGGCGAAAGCCGGTTTGGAGAAGCTGAGGGCGGCGCACGGCTCGCTTAAGGCTGAAGCGTTGACCCGCGCGCAACTCGCCGCGCTGCATTCGTCTATGCGGGCGACTCCCTATCTCGCAAATCGCCATTTGGCGGCGTGGCGCAAGATGTACGCTTGGGCCGAAACGCGCGGCCTTGTCCCTGAAGGATACAATCCCGCCAAGAGGATCGAAGCTTTCCGCGAACAGGCGCGAGAGCGATACCTCTCGACGGGTGAACTCGCGCGACTCGGGGACGCGCTGCGCCTATGCGAGCGGGAGGGCGTCGACCCCGGCGCCGTTGCCGCGATTAAGCTCCTGATCCTGACCGGCGCCCGCCTTCAGGAAATCTTGAAGGCGAGATGGTCGCTGTTCGACGGCGAGCGCGGCGTCATCTTCTTGGCCGATAGCAAGACCGGTCGAAAGCCTCTCTATCTCTCTGCGCCCGCGCAAGCCGTGCTCGCCGGTTTGCCCCGCATTGAGGGCAACCCCTACATCATAACGGGCGCGAGGCCGGGGCAACCTCGCGCAGACCTCAATAAGCCTTGGGCGCGCGTGAAGCGTATAGCGGGCTTAGAAGGCGTGCGGCTTCACGATTTGAGGCATAGCTTCGCGAGCGTCGGGGCAGGGGCGTCGCTTGGCCTCCCCACCATTGGCCGGTTGCTTGGTCACGCCACGCCCGCGGCAACGCACCGTTACAGCCATGTGGCCGCAGACCCGTTGCGTCGCGCCGCTGATACGATCGGCGCCATGATTGCTGCGGCAATGGACGGGGCAGGGGACGGCAAGGTGACGCCGCTGCGCCGGAAAGGCCGCGGCGAATGACGGAAGACATCGCCGCGAGAATCTTCGCCGACATCTACAATGAGAAGGCGCCTATGCGGGAGCGCGTCGCGCGCCTCATCGCGTTGCTGCGATCCGATGAGCCGCTCCCGCCAGGAACGCGAAAACTACTCGCCGACCTTTTCGACCAAGACGCCAAATCAAGTTTCCGCGTCGACCTGAAAGAGCGTCGCGGCAAGGGGGAGAAAAAGGATCAGGCGCAGCGAATAGGCCGCGCCGTGCGGGACTCGAATATTGCTAACGCGCTGATCGCGCGAATCAGCGCCGGCGAACCGCGAAAGGCCGTGGTCGACGATCTGTGCAAGGAGTTTTCCGTCGCGCGGTCACACGTCCAGAAGGTCGCGAAGACCTATGAGCGGCGCTTTTCCTCCCGTCCAAGCAAATAGGGCGATTTGTTTGGATTTTATTCTGTTGCGGATTCCGGTTTTATGCCCTGAATAGACAGCCATTCCGCGCCGCCCCGGCGCAATGAAGGGAATGGCCATGCAGAAAATCGGCGAAGCTGAAAATCCCGCGATCCTCATGACGCCGCATGAGACGGCGGGCCGCCTGCGCGTCTCTGAATCGACGCTCGCCAAGTGGCGGATGTCCGGCGACGGGCCGGAGTTTACGAAGATGGGCGCCAAGGTGCGCTATCCCGCCCCTGCCGTCGAGAAGTTCATAGCGAAGCGCACGCGCCGGTCTACCTCGCAGACCGAGGCGGCTTGAATTTACGTCAGCCGTAAGACGTAAAAGCTCTCTTCCCCGCAACACGGAAAACAGTCATGGAACCTGAGAACATCTGGTGCGCCCGGCCGCGCGTCTATTTTGCCGGAAAAATCAGTCACGGCGCCGGCGACTGGCGTATGGCCGCTCTCGGGCGCAACCGGCCCGCTTCCGTAGGAGGAAGCGACATCAACGATTTGAAGCGCGTCTTTGATCCTAACTACGCCGTCGATTGCGGCGGTTTCCTCTACCATGGCCCGTTCTTCGTTGCGTGCGATCATGGCTGCGCCCATGGGCCGGCGACGCACGGCGCCGGGCATAACGACTGCACCGAAGTTACGAAGGACGTGGAAACGACGAGGGAGTGCGTCTTTCAGGCGTCGCTCGCACGGATTGCGGGCGCCGACTTCGTATTTTCATACATCAACGAGACGGACTGCTTTGGCACGATCTTTGAACTCGGCGCCGCAAGAAAGGCTCGCACGCCAATTTTTCTGCTTTTTGGCCCGAACCTGACGCCAGCGCAGCGGGAAGATTTGTGGTTCGTCGCGCGGAGCGGCTTAGTCCTGGGCGGTAACATTCCCGAAGCTTTTGAGCGCGCTCTGGCGCCGGATGAGAGGCGAACTCGTCAACCTGACGAGCCGCTCCTTTGCGGCCTGAAAAGCGAAGGGCGCGCCGGTCTTGACGGCGCGCCCCAAGCTCTCTTCCACACACACTAAGGATGATATGGTATGGCGGAACTTGCCTCGAAAATCAATCCGTTTCCCCCTGCGGCGACCGCTCCCGCAAACGAGCGCGCCCTTTCCGTCGCGCTGGAATATGCCGCGATTGGAATAAAGGTTTTCCCACTAAGCGCCGACAAGATTCCGTGCATTACCGGCTGGAAAGAGCATGGAACGACCGACGAAACAACGCTTCGCAACTGGTTCCTAAACTCTTCTTTCGCCGCGCGGGCAACAATGGTCGGAATGCACGCGGGCGCGAACGATCTTGTCGTTTTGGACGCGGACAAAAAACCGGGCCGCGCCGATGGCGTCGCCAACTTGCAGCGGCTCTTCGCTGACCTCGGAATCGACCCTGCAAAAGACTTCCGCGGAATGCCGGTCACACTATCCCCGAGCGGCAGCGAGCATTATTTCTTCCGGCAGCCGGCAGGCGCCCGTATCGGTAATTCGACCCGCGGCCTGCCCGCTGAAATCGACGTTCGGGGCGATGGGGGCCTGGTGGCGTTGCCGGGCTCTATTAACGCGAAAGGCGTCTACAGGGCGGCGCCCAGCGCGCCGACGCTAATTGAGGCTTTCACTAGCGGGACGATTCCCGTCCTGCCCGATCGGCTTTTCAAAATTATCGGGCAGAAGAAAGAAGGGCCGAAGGGCGCCGCGGCGGTCGACCCGCTTCTGCCGCATGATCTTGTTGTGAGAATCCTGCGGGCGATCCCGAACGACAAAGGATATTTCGACGCGCGCGACACATGGACGAAATTCGGATTCGCGGTCTTCGCTGCATCCGGCGGCGCTGCTTACGGCGAATGGTTGGACTGGTGCGGGAGCTGGGACGGCGGCGGCGATGCTGAAAAGGATGGCGCGTTTTGGGATAGCATCGAAAGCGTCGCCTCCGACTTGTCGCACATAAAGGCCGCGCTCGAACATTTCGGCCTGGCCGATCTGCGCCACGAAGTTTCACGGGCTGAGGCTAAAAAGGCTTTCGCGGGCGTTCCAATAGACGACGACGACTCGACGTTGCAGGCCGAAATTCGGCGCGCCATGATGCGTGACCCCATTTACCGCGAAATTTTCAGCGTCGACGACGACGGCGGCGGTGCTGGTGGACGCGGCTTGGCACCCGTCGCGGTGTTGGACGGCCTGCCGGACATTCCCGGCGGCAACTATGAGGAAGAGGAATTGCTCCCGGCAATTTCCGCGCGTTTCGCCCTTTGCGACCGCGAAGGCGAAGTGAACATTGTGCATCGTGACGCCAAGGGCGAAGATCACACGATGGCGGCTGGATCGTTCGAGAAATATCTTTCGAACGTTTTTGTTCGTGTCGTGGACGCAGAAGAGGAAGAGCATTTTTACGCTGCGGCAGGGTGGTGGATGAGGAATCCGAAGCGCCCGCCGATCCGTCGCGCAATTTTCGACCCGCACCGGAAAGCGCGCATAGATGAATACAATTTCTGGCGTGGATTCGGCGTCGCGCCGATTCAAGGACGCGACAAGATAAAATCATTCCTCGCGCATTTGTGGATCGTTATCTCGCGCCGCGACCGTCGAAAATATCGCTACATCATTCGCTGGATGGCATGGGCCGTAAAGAACCCGGAGAAGCGCGCGGAAACGGTTATCGTTTTGAAGAGCGAAGCGGAGGGCTCGGGCAAGACGACCGCTTCTGACGTGCTGCGCGTTATTTTTGGAAAGCACGCCGCGGTAGTTTCTGACCCGGAGGAAATCGTTGGTCGCCATGTCGACGACCTCGAATTTACATCGTTTTTGCAAATGGAAGAAAGTTTGTTCGCAGGCGACCCAAAGACCGCCGACCGGATGCAGCACGCCATAACGGGCGCGAGTTTGCGGATAAATCCGAAAGGGCGAAAAGCGTATCAAGTTCCGAACCGGCTTCACGCAATACTGACGACAAACCACGTATGGGCGATCAAGGCGGGGAAGGATGCGCGCCGCTGGTTTGTTTGCGAAGTCTCGGAAGAGAAAGTCGGCGACCGATCATGGTTCAATAAAATTTATGCCGACTTGGAGGCCGGCGGATACGGGCAATTGCTGAATTATCTGCAGCGTCGAAAGCTTGGGACTTGGCACCCTCGCCAAATGCCCCGAACGATCGAACTTGCCGAACAGCAAATCCGAAGCGCGTCTAGTATCCATCAATGGTTGTTGTCGTGCGCCGAACAAGGCTTCATTGAATCCTATGAGAACGGCGCGCGCAGACGACACTTGCGGCTGGAGCTAGGAGAAGCCCATCCTTCCGCAGACCTTTACGCGGCATACGCCGGAGCGGCGCGAGAGCAAGGCGGACGCATGGAAAGCCGCGACGCCTTCGGTAAGGCGCTGTCGAGAATCTTGGGCGAAAGTTCCCGTGTTCGCGACATCATCAAAGACGGCGTTCGGCACCATCGCGGCTTCTACATCCCGAACGGCGAAGAACTCGCGCGGCTGGTCAAGCGTTCGATTGGCATCGCCGCGCGCGTGACCGTGGGCGCGCCAGAAGGTGGACGCTGCGCTTCAATCCCTGAAGACGACCCAGAAGGGCCGTTTTGAGTAACGACGTGCCGACGACGTGCCGAAGCATAACTAACTAATTTTACTATGTTTCGGCACCTTCGTCACCTTCGTCACCTAAAATAATAGAGAGGAGAAAAGGAAGCAGGAAGGGGGGAGGGAAGCGGAACAAAGCCCCAGCGCCCTTATCCCCCATATGCCGGTATAGCCGAAAAAGGCGCCGAAGGCGCCGAAGGTGCTTAAGCGGCGCAAAAACAAACAGTTACCTTTCGGCACGACTCGGCACGTCGTCGTTTAGCGTCGAGTAGCAACCGCGTCCCACCTCCCCCCACTGGCGAGAAACAATGGCTCTAAATCTCGATTCGAAGCGCCGCGGTCCCGGCGGTCGTCTTATTCTGCGCCTGCCGCGAACAACAATAACATCATCATCATCACCATCACCATCACCACCGGTGGCGACCCGACGCCCCGCGCCCTCCGCGTCGCCGACACAGGCGGAGCGACTCGACCCCTTCGACGTCTTGCGCGCCTCTCGACCGCGCCGCGCGTCGCGCGCGCAGTTGCAGGCGCTCGCCGAGAGGTGGAATCGCAGATGGTTGTGGATCGGCGTCCAACAATGACCCCCGCTCCATTTCGCGTATCGCAATGAAATAATTATGTTTTGAGCGGTTTACCGGGGCCGCGGTTGAACGCCGATCATTTTCGGCGACAGCGTATAAAAAGATCTTAGATTTAATAGTTTATGATCATTGGTGATGGGGTCAAGATTGGACGCCGATTCACACTCTCGTCCTAGAGAGGCCGGACGATATGAGTTGGGGCGAATTCAGTGACGCGGTGACTTCGGTCCTTCACCCCGAACGCGGCTCCGTGATGCTCTCAAGCGAATCTACGGGGCGGAGGTTCATATGCCAGAACCGAGGCAACCGTCGGGGCCGTCTTGTGCGCCAGTGAATGTTCAATGAGGCTTCCGCGACAGCAAAGCGTCATCCCAGTGAATGCGCGGGGCAGCTGCGGACGTCTCAATTTATGATAGACGCCTTGCTATCAAAAGGACTTGTTAGCTTGTAGGGCCACCCTCACCCTCAGCGGAAAGAGCTTTTCTCAGGTCCTCGGGGCGGAGGATTGCGCGTCTAATTGATCTGTAGTCGTCAGGGGGGACATCTACGAATGGCGTAGAATCATCGCCAGCCAGTAAGCCCTGTGGAGCCTTTGACGTCGTGATGAGATCGACGTAGCAGCCGTAGTCGATTTTATAGACATCATATCGCTTCCCTGGTTCATCGTTCGATGAAATGCTTTTCTTAAGAATATGAAGCAGTCTCGCATCGTAAAGATAGTCGATTTCCTGCTTGGAACTCCCCGATGGGAATAGGAATGCCCTAGTCCGTCTGTTTTCGATAACCTCGGAGATAATGAAGCTGAGAGCGTGAGCGAGCCTGGGATTGCTCTTTGTCGCGGACATTTTGTCTTGCTGGTACCATTCGCGAGCGGCCCTGCGTACGTCGTCAATAGATATGCGTCGGCCGTAAGCGATGCGCGCAACAGTGGCCGCTAAATTCAGCGCATCGCGAGGCACTCCTTCAACGGCTCTTACAAACTCTTGAAAAACCCCAGATTGTGTGAATGCCTCTGAAATGAGAGCATCCGGCGAGTCTACTTGTTCCGTTGCCTTATCGCTGACTTTATAGTGCCGGTATATCAGATTGCTGAAAAAACGAATTGCTCGGGTTTGATCAACGTCGTACACGACAAAGTCATCTAGGTTAATGTCTGCGGTCATATCAGCACCAATCTCTATGCCTATGAAATCCGCGCGTTCCTTCCATACAGCAAAATGAGAGCGATGTTCGATCGCCGCAATCTTCACGATAATGCGTTCCTGAGGGAGCACAGTCCGCCTCAGCAAGTCAGCCAAGAACGGTTGCAGATCAAGAGGAATCTCGCTCCATTCATCGATGAGCAGCCAAATCCTCGGATTTCCGATGACTGTGATCAGACCGCTGAGCGCGGATTGAAGCGTGCCGAAGTCCAGACTAATTGTCATCTGGCCGGTTTGTTTTAGGCTTCCTTCTTGAGTGGCCGATGATTGTTCAGTCGCCTTAGCTGAAAAATTGAACCCAGCCCCTTCATTTTTTGAAATGGTAAGAGAGGCGTTTGTTTCCGCTCCTCCGTTCAAAGCGTTCTTCGTGGCTTCCTGCTTTTCTACTGTTCCCCTTACCTGAACCGAACTGACTGCGGTTCTCAGATCATCCAGTCTTATCGTAATTTGCTCAGGGTTGAGCGCTTTCTCGACCTGCTCTACGGCAAGGTTAAATAACTCCGCTTCGAGCGCTTCAAGAACATCGGTGATTAGGCGAGCTGCTCGCTCCGCAAGTGGGCGGGTAGGGTCGGAATAGATAGACCCATTCGAGCCGACCGTACGAAGGTCGATGTAAAGCGGAACATCACCGTTCTTTGCGATAGTTTCCGCTAGGAATTTCAACGCGTGCGTTTTTCCTGTGCCCCTACGCCCATAGAGGACCTGATTGTTTTTGCTCGAAAGCTGGATGAAGAGCGGCTCCGCATCCACAAATGTTTGCGTGAGAATATCAAGGGAGACTTTTTCCGCACGCCTATCGAACTGCATAAATGCGGCTTGGATTCCAGTAATTTGGGAAGAATGTTCGCTCATGAGTTCTCCATTAAATTAGCTCTTATACTTGTCTTAGAGCTTGAATAAACCCCGCGAGAACATTGTCAACAGTACGGTAGGGTGGCACGCTGGTGAAATGCTGGCTCAGCTCCTCCGCGATTGTGGATCGGCGTCCAACAATGACCCCCGCTCCATTTCGCGTATCGCAATGAAATAATTATGTTTTGAGCGGTTTACCGGGGTCACGGTTGAACGCCGATCATTTTCGGCGACAGCGTATAAAAAGATTTTAGATTTAATAGTTTATGATCATTGGTGATGGGGTCAAGATTGGACGCCGATTCACACCCCGGCCTTCGATGATGAATGGTAGCGCGGCTTAAGTCACTCTTTCAGCCATGCGGGAGCGGCGACCATAATCTTGCAGTCCCCGGGCAAACCCGCGTGCCGCAAATGCTCCAAAACCGCAGCGACGGTTTTTCCGCTCGCCACCGACTCGTCGACGATCAGCAATGAATTGATTTCCGACTCGTCTCCTTGAGCGGCGTAGTCAAACTCGTCGACAACCTCTTGGACGGACGAGGCAGTGGACGCTTTGACCTTACCCTTCTGAACCGCCCCGGATTTGCCGGAGGCCCCAACTCTTGAGAGACTGGGGCTATGGAAGCGAAGAAGAAGACATCGAACAGATTTTCACCTGAAGTTCGGGAGCGGGCGGTTCGGATGGTGCTGGAGCACCAGGGGGACCACGCGTCGCAATGGGCGGCGATCGCCTCGATTGCCGGGAAGATCGGCTGCACGGGCGAGACGCTTCGCGGCTGGGTCCGACAGGCGGAGCGAGACGCCGGCTCGCGCGCTGGCGTCACGTCGGACGAACGGGCGCGGCTGAAGGCGCTGGAGCGGGAGAACCGCGAACTCCGGCAGGCCAATGAGATTTTGCGGAAGGCCTCGGCGTATTTTGCCCAGGCGGAGCTCGACCGCCGGTCGAAACCATGATTGCCTTCATCGACAAGCATCGGGAGAGCTACGGGGTCGAGCCGATCTGCAAGGTTTTGCCGATCGCCCCGTCGACGTATCGATGGCATGCAGCGCAGCGGCGCGATGAGACGAAGCTGTCGACGCGCGGGCGTCGGGACCGGACGCTCAGCGAGAAGATCCGCTGTGTGTTCGCGGAGAACTTCTCCGTTTACGGCGCCCGGAAAGTGTGGCGGCAGCTGCGGCGCGAGGGGGAGGATGTCGCGCGCTGCACGGTGGAGCGGCTCATGCGGCGCCTGGGCTTGCAGGGCGTCGTGCGCGGTCGGCCGGCAAAAACCACTGTGAGCGACCGCAACTCGCCGTGTCCGAGAGACAAGGTGAACCGACAGTTTGCGGCGGATAGGCCAAACCGGCTGTGGGTGGCCGACTTTACCTATGTCGCGACCTGGCAGGGCTTCGTCTATGTCGCTTTCGTTATCGACGTCTTCGCCCGGCGGATTGTCGGCTGGCGAGTCTCGCGTTCGGCGCAGACGCCCTTCGTGCTCGATGCGCTCGAACAAGCGTTGTACGATCGGCAGCCTGTTCGCGGCGGTCTCGTTCATCACAGCGACCGCGGCGTGCAATATGTCTCGATCAAATACACGGAGCGACTTGCGGACGCCGGTGTCGAACCCTCGGTCGGCAGCGTCGGCGACTCTTACGACAATGCGCTCGCCGAGACGATCAACGGGCTCTACAAGGCCGAATTGATCTGGCGGCGCGGACCGTGGCGCAGCCTCGAGCAGGTGGAGTTCGCCACGCTCGAATGGGTCGACTGGTTCAACAAAAAGAGATTGCTGGAGCCGATCGGAAACATTCCTCCGGCCGAGGCCGAAGCGCGCTACTATGCGCAAATCGAAGAGCCCGCCATGGCGGCGTGACTCAAACAAGACGGCCTCCGGCAAATCCGGGGCGGTTCACTTCCGGGAAAAGCGCTCGGTCAGGTCCAAAGCCGTCGTCTTCCCGATAAGGGCGTTTCGGTAAACGTCCGCGTCCGCGCGTTCGCTGGGGGGCGATACGATCGCGTCAAAGCCTGGCGTCACGCTTTGAGCAAGGTGTCCCGCATAAATCGGGGCCATTGCCTGGTAGAGCTTCTCGACCGTCTCCGTGGCGCGGCCGGTGCGGACGGAATGCAGATATATCAAATCCCCAAGAGCAGGGAGCTTGCGGAGATAAATGATTTCCAGCGTCTCGCCCGTTAGAAGCTCCAATTGAGCAACCGGCATTAAGCCAGTCCTTCGCTTTGCGTTGTGGTGGCAGTCTCGGGTTTGAGCGGGAAAAAGCCGGGGCGGCCCACACCAAGCGTGCGGGTGAATTCGATCGCTTGTTCAAGCTCCTGGATTGCTTCGGGCGGGTCAGTGTTCTCGATGATAATCACCTGACGGTCTTCCGGGGTCTTCGCGAGGTATTCGTAGAACTGCGATTTAACATCCGTTTCTTTCAAGCTCTCATCGCCGTCGTCATTGATTTCCGGTCGGTAGGAAAGCAGGGGCGAGTCCAAAATCACAAAGCCTGGATGTGGGGTGTTATTGCTCCGGCAATATTCGAGAAGGCCAATGGTGAAGGCCGATTGCGTGATGGCACGCAGGCCCTTGCCGAAAGAGGTTCGGTTTTTGCCGTTGATAACGAGATCGCGCTCCGATTTCTCAAAGTGGACGCGTTGAATGTTCGGGAAGTGCCATTCCTTCAAGAGGTCCAACACCTGCACGGAAAACCTGTCCACGGCAGATGTGGGTAAATCCTCATCGATGGCGGAACCGCCTACCGCCTTCTGAACCTCACGCTCCAAAGCTGCTTTGCGCTCTTCGAAGCTTTGTAAAGAGCGATAGAGACCCAAGGATTCCCGCACTTCCGCCTTTTTGTTGGAGAGCTCGGCATAAGTGCCCCTCATAGACCGCAAGTTGGGAGCGATCTGGGTCTCGACGTACGAAGCGATGGAGTCCAGCTTTTCCCGCATCCGTGGGACTCTGATTTCCAACGAGCGTCGCTCGGCAGACAGCTGGGCTACGGTCTCACCAAGCTCCCTTTGAAGCTGTTCGATCTTGGCGATTTCCGCGCGCGCGGCCGAAACGACAAGCTCCGTGTTGCCGTTGCAGTCGGTATGGAGTTCCTGGTGTGAAGGGTCCGCGCCACACAAGGGGCAGGCAGCGGTCTCTAGGCTGCTAAAAAGCGTCCCCGCCTCTTCGATGCCCCTCAACCGCTCCAGGTCGGACTGGTAATGCTTGTTGAGGAGCGAGAAACGTTCTTCAAGAATCTCGATCTCCGCCAAACGTTCATTGGCGGCGTCCCAATTCTTTCGTAGCGCCCGGCGATTGGCCGTCGCCTCGCGAAACGCATTTTCTGTCGCGTTCAGTTGCTCGGCATGGCGTTCGATTGTCGCTTCGAGCTTTTCAGACTGCTCCTCAAGCTCCTTGGCGGGACCAGAGAGTCCTTTGATTTGTTTCTGGTAGTCAACAATCAGGTCGTTCAGAAGATCGATCTGTGCGCCCCGCGACTGGTTGGCGGGGTCGTCTCCTCGCCCCGAAAGGGCGCTGTCATCGGCCCCGGTGAGCAAGAGTTTGAAGGTCGATGCGTTCGCTGTGTCGACCACTCTGTTTCCATCAGAAAGGGGCGAGCGTTTTTGGATGATTTCTTCCTCGTCCACGATCGCCAAACGCGCCAAGTGGCGGAAACTGAGACTCACCGTTTCCCCCCGAGCGTTCTTTCTGAGCCGCTTTCCTTTCAAACCAACCTGTTCGAGCAGAAAGCTCGATAGATTGTCGTCTTTCGCGTCGCTGTGCTGCTCGCGAAGCTCGCAACCTGGAACATCCGGAAACGCTTGAAAAAGGCCGTTGAAAAGCGTGAATGCCCCGCCGCTTGCACTACGATGGATGGTGAAGCTTTCACCGCCGAGGTTCTCGATGCCGAGAAGAACGCGGTCATAGCCCTCCCGCTCCGGAATATCGGGAAGAGGCCCTTTTCCGCCCAGCATGAAGTCGATTGCGTTCACGACGAAGGACTTGCCGGTATCGGACGCGCCATACAGCACGTTCATCCCAGGGCTGAATTCAATCGTGGCGGCGGGCTTGAGTGGCCCGGTGAACGTGAGATGCCGGATACGTATTCCCTGGGTCACGCGCTTGCCCCCCAGCTGCGCTCCAGATCCTGGAATTCCGCCACCCATTTATCGAAGATCTGCTGGACGGTCTCCGCAACCGCTTCCTGTGGTCGATCCTTGAAATAGGCCGCGATCCAATCGGCGCGCTCCTTCATGCGCTCCAAGTACGGACTGGCCAAGGAATCGAGGAACGGCGCGGCTGCATCGCCCGCTACAAACGTGATGCCTGCGAGTGAAGGCTCACGGCAAATCAAGCTTCGCGAAATCATCAAGTCGATTCCGGCCTGAACGATTTTTCGCCGGACAGTCGCGTCGGGAGACTGAACGGGCGAGGGCGGATGGAGACTCTCGGGGCCATTAAGTTCGCTGGTTCGAACGAGTAGATAATCGAAAATCGTGAGCTGCCGGATGTCGTACGCGGCCGGATAGGCCGCGACGAGCAAGGCCACGGATCGGACGCCCGCTTCAAGCGGGCCATTGAAGGTCCGCGCGGTCATTCGGTCCATTTTAAGCGGTCCTCGTTCGCGAGTTGGTGGCAAATGCCATGGCGATCTTGAACCTGTGCAATCGGGGAGATGGGGTTCGCCGTCAATTGCAGGTCCTGCACCGCCTTGGTGACGGCGCATACGCGCTGATAACCGTCACCATGCGGACCGTCGCAGGTATCAACCACTCCGGCGTGGATTTCGTCCTGAAGCCGCTCGAAGGTCCCAGGTTCAACCTTGTCCCGCACGAAAACCCGAAGCGTTTCGGCGTGGTAGAACGCTTCGCGCTGCCGGTTGAAATGGTTTTTCAGGCCTGTCCATTTCTCCAGGGCGGCGGGAGATGGGACAGGTTCCTTTTTGTGATCCGCATATGCGGAAAGAAGCTGTTCGACGTAGCGACTTTCATCGGCTCCAATCGTGCCCGGGGGCGCGCCAGGAATGGGCTTGGGAGGAAGTCCGCCGCCGAATCTCCCCGCGTGGAAGGGATTGTGCTGGCGGCTTTCGTCGATCATGGAAAGCGGCTGCTTCGCCTTGAAAATCGAGAAGTCGAATTTCTCGAAATATGCCAGGAAATCGCCTTCAAGCGGGACTTCCTGCGTATCGGTGATCTTGGTTCGGCAATCCTTATCCCACGTCGATTTGACTTCTTGTCGTAGGGATTCAGGCTTTTTCAGAAACGTATTGAGCTTAGTGCCTATGCCTTGCGGGCCTAGGAAATAATAGGCGCGGGGCGGCGTATAATCTCCGTTGAAGGAATACCAGATGACCTTCGCGATTTCAGGCTTTGCGATGCCTGGCGTGAGCGGCTTGTCATAGTGCTTGCACTGGAAACCATCCCAGACGCCATTGAAACCGTTCCCGTCGGTGAACCCGGCAACGTCGACGCCTTTATCGCCTGCGCCGCTGAACCTCACGACATCCTGATAGGTCTTTTTCAGGCTGTAGAAGGCCCATTCCTCCGTGAAAGCTTCCCATTCGTCGGCGTTGTAGAGCTTGATCCTCGCCACGGGCGCGATGATAGGACCCTGGGAAATCTGCGCGGCGCTCACCGCTGTCCCACTGCCGCTTGGCGCAACAATCGATTTGAAATCCATAACGCTCATAATTCTCAGTGCCTAATGGGAGGGAACTTACGCCTGCAACACGCTATTGCACAGTTAAGACCACGTTTCCCGTCAACATTTCACCTAACGGTGTGGCATGATCCTAACCTATTGAGCGAAAAGACTTTCTACTCATGCTCGCCCAAGGCAGCCTCATAGTCTTGGCCTCCGTAGAAAATGCGACCGATCCTTACCTTTTCGTCGTCGAACATGAAGGCAATCACCAGCCGCCGCTCAAACCCGATAATCCTCAGCCCTGGCCGGATGTCGTCACGCTTGGAGCCGCGCTCCGGAAATTCGGCAAACCCTTCGCAGTAGGAACGGATGCGTCGGACGTAATTGATTGCGACAGTCGGGTCGCCACCACGGCTGTCTTTGATGTCCTTGTAGAGCTTCGCTAAGTCCCGGTCAGCTGCGGCACGGAAAACGACTTTACGCCCCACGACGCGGAGCTTTCATATCCTCAGCATACTGACGTTCAAGGCGCTCGAACACATCATCGGCGGGGATGTCTTCTCCTGGCTCGTCAAAGGCTTCGTTGATGGATTTGGCCAACCGTGCGGCTCTCTCGGCTCGCTCCAGCTCCTGATCCTCTAGAAGCCGAAGGCCCGCGCGCACGACCTCACTGGCATTGTGAAATCGGCCGTTTTTCACTTGGGCCTCAACAAACTCCTCGAAATGGCTACCAATGCTCACATTCGGCATAACTCGTTCTCCTTTAGTTCCACAATACCTTATAAAAATCTGGATGTCATTAGATGACATGAATTTCTGACAGGGGTCCCCGTCAAAAGAAGGGCCAAAGCCCAGACTTGGGCTTTGGCACGGTGAGCCGATCGCCGCGCCCGAATGGCCGGGTCAAGGGTTTAAGCGAAGCGGCCCTTGACGCGGACAGGCGGGGGTGGCCACCCCTTATATAAGCTTTCCGCGTGAGCGATCGAAGCCCGCAGGGCGGAGACGCGGCGCGGCTCCGTGTACGAGAGCGCGGCCCGGACGGGCACGCCTTATCCGAGCTCCACGGCGCGGACGAAGGCGGAATAGAACGGTTCCTCCCGGGATGCGGGCAGGGCGGCGGCGCAGGGCAGGGCGAGGGTCAGCTTGCCGTTGCGGAACAAAGTCCAGCTGGTCCAGGCGCACCCAATAGCCGTGCGGCCCGCCCTCGGGGTCGAGGCACGCAAAATACACCGTGAGATGGAAGAGGCGGGCAAGGGCCCGGAGCTTGCGCACCTCGTCCACGTCGAAAATCAGGCCCTCGGGATAGACGGTCTTGGCCTTCACGTCGAAGGCGACAAGGCCGATGCCGGGGATTCCCACCAGGTAATCCGGCCGCTTGATCTCGCCGCGCAACGGCGCGGGCACGGTCATGGTGTGGATCGGCGTCCAACAATGACCCCCGCTCCATTTCGCGTATCGCAATGAAATAATTATGTTTTGAGCGGTTTACCGGGGTCACGGTTGAACGCCGATCATTTTCGGCGACAGCGTATAAAAAGATTTTAGATTTAATAGTTTATGATCATTGGTGATGGGGTCAAGATTGGACGCCGATTCACATCGCGGACCTTTACGACCGCTGCCGGGTGTCGGGATCCGACCACGCAGGCGCGATGGACTTCATCGAGGCGCAGCTTCCAGCCGAGTTGCGCGCCGCCGTCGCGACCATCAAGGCCGGGCTCTCTGAAGACGCGACGGGCCAATAATTAGGCGGCAAATGTCGCCTGATATGGGGCACCGGGACAGCGGATGGACCGGCACGGCGCCCCGCTTCCCCTACCGGGGGGAGGGCGAATTATCTGGACGAAAAGGGGCTCGGAACCGGCAGGGGTCTCATCTGGAGGTTTACGCGCCCGAAAATCAAAAATGCGCGCTTTGCCGATTTCATGTTAAGAGGATTCACATTCCAATAAATCAATGGAGTGTGAACCATGGAGACCATGAAGCAATCAGGCCGCGGCGGCGCCCGTCCTGGCGCGGGCCGGCCGAAGGGCAGCAAGACCCGCAAGCCGGTCGCCCTGAGCGGAAAAGTCGACCCTGTGGCCGTTCTCGAAGAGATCGCGGCGGATGAAACGGCACCGCACGCGGCGCGCGTCTCTGCGGCGAAGGCTCTTTTGGACAGGGGCCGCCCGCCAGCCGAGCCGGCGAAGGACCGCGCGCCCGGCGCCATCGTGTGGCTGAAACGGGCGGAGGCGTGACCATGGCGAAAATGCCTGCAATCGCGGTCTACAGGCAATGTGAGATTCACGCTTTCCAGAATCAGGAGCGCGTCGAGAACGTCGTCTGCCGGGAGATTGACGACGTCTATCTCCTGCACGACGTTGGCGCGACAGAACCGCTCATCGCGTGGGCTGCGGATGGAATGCGGTCCCCTGAAAGCCGGCTGCTTGCGGCCCGCCACTTGGCCGAACCCGCCGCAGCGGCGGCGGCGCAGCGGCGAAAGGTGACGATCGACCGGCCGTACGTCGCCGCGGCGGTTTCTGGCCTCGGGAGACTCGAAAGCGCGAGCGACGCCATATACGGCGCCAAGTTTCATCCTGGCCCGCCGCCCGGCGTCCATTTCCCCGCGCGGCCTGCGGAGCACGCCGAAGCACTTCGCGCGGCGCAGACGCAGGCCAGCAAAGAATAGTTTTTCGTCGCTTTTGTAGAGCCGTAAATAATACAAAGACTACAAAGGCAACAATGCTTGGTTATTTGGGCGTTTCTACAGCGACGCTTGCCGGAATTATTTGCATGTGCTTCGATTCAGCCGATCGCGCGGCGGCGACAATTTCCTCTTATGGAGTGCAGCACATGGACGTTGAAATTCGGATCGTCGGGAACGACAGGGACGAGGCGAATGCCGAACTCGCGTCGCTGGCGGCGGCCCTTGGCGTCACGACTGGCGCTATCGCCTTCGAGCCGACAGCGGGCGGAACCGGCGTTGTCGGAACAGCAATCGGCGCCGTGGCGCGGATGGCGGCGTGAAGTCGCCACGCCGGAAGAGTCCGGCCGTTCCGGTGGCGACACGGTGGCGATTTGCCCTGTGCGCCGCCGGCGCTCTTTCCTATAACTATTTGATTTCATTGGTGCCGGTTGAGGGATTCGAACCCCCGACCTACTGATTACAAATCAGCGGTCATACCCTGACACAGCCGGACGCGAGGCGACAATCGTTGCGACCGATCTGACTGTTTATACTTGCAAAATTTGGCGTTGTCCATCATTGTCGCCGTCACGGCCGGACACGCGAAGACAGGGTCCGGGCGTTACGTCAATGTTACATCGGAAACCGCATGGCCGAGCGCCTGACGAAAAAACTGACGGTCAAACAAATCGAGAGCCTGCGACCGAAAGCGCGGCCCTATGAAACGCTGGACGGCGACGGGCTCTATGTAACCGTGCGGCCGAACGGTTCGAAAAGCTTCAATCTGCGCTATCGCTTCGGCGGGCGTTCCAAGAACCTGACCATTGGCCTTGCCGCCATCGGGCTCGCCGAAGCCCGCCGACTGGCGCAAGAGGCGCGGGCGGAAATCGCGCGCGGCAACGATCCTTGCGCGCAAAAGGCCGAGCGCGTCGCCGCCGCCAAGGTTTCGCAACAGCCGGCGCGCGACAGTATTGCGGAAATCGTCGACCTTTTCTTGGAAAAGCACGTCAAGCCGAAGACGCGGCCGAATTCGGCGCGGGAGACGGAACGGTTGCTGCGCCGGGAGATCGTCGCGCGCTGGGGCGACCGCAAGCTGTCGACCGTCTCGCGCGGCGACGCGCGGCGGTTGCTTGAAGAAACGGCGGAACGCGCGCCCGTGTTGAGCAACCGCGTCTTGGCCGCCTTTCGGAAATTGTGCGCTTGGGCGGTTGAGCGCGAAATTATTGAAACGAGCCCGTGCGACAAGCTCAAACCCGTCGCCGCCGAGAACTCCCGCGACCGCGCGTTGACCGATGACGAACTTGCGCTTGTCTGGCGGGCGTCGGGCGGGCTCGGTTTCCCCTTCGGGCCGCTGTTCAAGTTGCTGGCGTTGACGGGCCAGCGGCGCAGCGAAGTCGCGGGCATGACTTGGGCCGAAGTCGACCTTGCGTCGGCGACGTGGACGATTCCCGCCGCACGTTCGAAGAATGGCCTTGAACATCGCGTTCCATTGTCGCCGCAAGCCCTGCAAATCATCGCAGCATTGCCGCTTTTCGCCGGCGGGCAGGGCTTTCTGTTTTCTTCGGGCGACACGCCGCCGTCGGGCTTTTCACGGGCGAAACGGCGGTTAGACGACGCATTGTCGACCATGGCGAAGGCGTCGGGCGATGACGCCATGCCGCCGTTCGCGTTGCACGATTTGCGGCGCACGGCGGTGAGCGGCATGGCGCGGCTCGGCGTTTCCCTGCCGATAATCGAGCGCGTGGTGAATCACATTAGCGGATCGTTCGCGGGCGTCGTCGGCGTTTACCAGAAGCATCAATTCGACGATGAAAAGCGCGCCGCATTGAACGCGTGGGGCGAGCATGTCGAAGCGGTCGCGGCTCGACGCGAATTGGCGGCGTGACGAAATTTTCCGCTTGCGTCCGCGACGCGAACGGCCATATGAGGGGATAGGAGCGAACCCAACTGAAGACGCCGCGCGCCAGCGCGGAAGGGGTTTGCTTTGTCTACCGCCCATCAAATCGATAATCTCGAACTGATCGCCGACCCGAAGCTCGCGAAGCTTCTGGGGTTTTCGCTGCGCAGCTTCGCCCGTTGGGATAATGACCCGAACACGGGCTTTCCGCCGCCGCTCAAAATCAACGGCCGCAACTATCGCCGCCGCGCCGAAGTCGACGCGTGGCTGAAGGCGCGCGCGCTTGGTTCGTTGAAGGCCGGCGCGACGAAGGGCAGGGCGGCGAATGGCGACGATGCTGCTCGCCCATAAAATCGCCCTCGATCCGAACAAGGCGCAACGGGAGTATTTCGCCCGCGCCAGCGGCGTCGCGCGCTTCGCCTATAATTGGGCGTTGGCCGAATGGCGAACGCAATACAAGGCGGGCGGAAAGCCGAACGATACAAGCCTGCGCCGCCAGTTGAACGCCATCAAGCGCGAGCAATTCCCGTGGATGTTCGACGTAACCAAGTGCGCCGTTCAAGAGGCGGTTATTGATCTTGGCGCGGCGTTTCGCGCGTTCTTCGAAAAGCGCGGCAAATATCCGCATTTCAAGAAAAAGGACGGCCGCGCCAGCTTTTGCGCCGCCAATGAAGTCGGGACGTTCCGTGTCGACGGCCGCAAGGTGAAGCTCCCCGTTATCGGTTGGGTTCGGATGCGCGAGGAAGTGCGCTTTTCTGGCGTCCTGAAGCGCGCCACGGTCTCGCGCGAGGCTGACCGTTGGTTTGTTTCGCTGATGATCGAAACCGACGATATCAAGCCCGTCGCGCAACCGCTCGATTGCGTCGGCGTCGACCTTGGCGTGAAGGCGTTGGCGACGCTTTCCACCGGCGAGATTATCGAAGGACCGAAGCCGCACACGGACGCTCTAAAGCGGTTGCGCCGCGCCAACAAGGCGCTGTCACGCAAGCGCCGTGGCTCTGCCAACTTCCGCAAGCAAAAGCGCCGTCTCGCGCGCCTGCACGCACGCATAGCCAATATTCGCAGGGACGCGACGCATAAACTGACCACGCGGCTGACAAAGACCTACCGCACAATCGGCGTTGAGAATTTGAACGTGCGCGGCATGGCCGCCAACGGCAAGGTCGCTCGCGCTGTCATGGACGGCGGCTTCTTCGAATTTCGGCGGCAACTGGAATACAAGGCGCGCATGTATGGTTCGCGCGTTGTGGTTGCCGACAGATGGTTTCCGTCAAGCAAGACATGCTCTTGCTGCGGCGTCGTTAAACCGATGCTGGCCTTGTCGCAAAGGATGTTCAATTGCGACGACTGTGGATTTGAGGCTGACCGCGATCACAACGCGGCATTGAACCTCGCACGAATGGCCGCAAGCTCTGCGGCTACAGCCTGTGGAGAGATTCGCGCTGGCGCGGTTCGTAAGAGCCGCGTGAAACGAGCCTCAGTGAAGCAGGAAGAAAACACTGCGCTGAAAGACGCTGCATAGAAATATGCAGATATTTCAGATTATCGCAGACATTTCAGAGCGGAAGAATTCGTTTCCGTAGCAAGAGCGACCTTCCTCGAAATTTTTTGTCTTCGTCAAGCGTCAACCGTCTGACGCAACGAGGGCGCACGCCTTGGCGCGTTGACACTGAATTTGCGAGCCGAGTTGCACACGCCGAACCGCGCTGCCGCGCCGCCGCCGCGTGCCCTGCACATTGTTGTCCTGACAATGTGCAGGACGACGAAAGCCCCATGATTTCAGTCGCTTGCGGGAATAGGTCGGGAGCTGGCCGCGAAAAAGTAACGCTGGCGGCGTCGCTCGCGAGCTGTTTTGCGACTGGCGGGCTGTGTCATCAGGCGACGGTCTTCGTCATCGGCCTTCCGTCTTCGTCATCGGGAGACACGGTTGACGACAAGTAACGACGGTTGACGAAGCATAAGTCGGTTACTTATTGCACAAGTAGACGGTTGACACTGTGCAAGTATACGGTTGACAAAACACTGTAACAAAAACAGCATCTTGCGCAAAAAAGGTATTGACTCCTGACTAATACTGATGATCAATTGCTATATGAGCCAAACACCAGCAAAACCCGCCCCGCGTCGCGTCCCTAATCCAAGGGGCCGCGAGCCCGTCGATTCCGGATGCATGATGATTCGCGCGCCAAAGCCATGGTTTCGCTTGCTGGAGGAATCCGCCAAGCGGCGTGGCGTCGGCCGCGCGGAACGGTTGCGCGCCATCGCGGGCGACGTTCTGGCGCGCGAGGCGGCCGAATTCGCAAAGCTTGAAGGGGGCGAAAGCCGCGCGGCGGCGCAAGAGCCCGAGACGACAAAGGAGCTGGCGGACGCCGAATAGTCGCCCGCCGCCGATCAAACTTTTTCTGGAGATAAGCCTGTGGACGATACCGCAAATGCAGCGGGCTCGAAGCGTTCGCGCGCCCCGAGCCCGACAAAACATCGCAAAACTAATCGCAAGCACGGTTTACTGAATAGCGGCCCCGGCGTCAAGTTTGAGCCATCAACAGCCGTCGCCGCGCGGGCTCGCGTTCTCTCGCTGTCGGGAGGGCGCTGACATGTCCAATTGGAGTCGCCGACGCGATTACACAGCAACCACCCACCAAGTCGCAACCGCCGGGCCGCACCGCGACGAGTTTGAACAGCAACCGTTCTTTTATCCCAACGGCGACGATTCATTGCTCCCGCCGGACGCCGACACCCGCGCCGCCCGGCTCGCCGCCGAACAGGCGATGATTCGCACCACGGACGCCGCGACGCGCGCGGGCTATTTCAATGATGACCATGCGCGATTTAACGGGACCAAGGAAGAAATCATCAGCGTCACCCGCGTGGAAGGTTACAGCGGTTGCGCGATATTTCTCGACGTGCGGACTGAACCGCGCTCGCCGAACGCCGCGCCCGGCTCGAAACGCCACACCATATTGTCGCGCGCCGCTGAAAACGGCCAAAGCTTTATTACAGACCGCTGGCGCGCACTGGCGCAAAACGGTCTCCTGATTCCGGGGAATTATGTCGGGCTCGTAAAGGCGATTCAGAAGCATCGCGAAACCGGCCGGCCCGTCGGCGTTTGGCTTTGCGAGGGCGCGAAGACCGCCGCAGCCCTTCGCGCCCGGCTGAACACGCCGGAAGCTCGCGACCGCCTGCTCGCACTCAAAAATATGATTGCCGTAGTTTGCCCCGTGTTTGGCGGCGCGGCGGCCATCCATCGCATCAACTGGTCATTCGGCCTGCCACGCGAGCACGCGTTATGCACACCGGGCCACAATGACGAATTGATCGATTGGCGCGAAATCGGCGTCGTGACATGGGTTGTCGACAATGACGCCGCCGGATGGAGCGAGGGCTACGCGGCGGCGGCCGGTATCCGTAAAATCTGCCCGGGGCAGAAAGTGTATCTTGCCCATCCGCCGGAAGGCGCGCCCGTATCATGGGACGATGCAGACCCGTTGCCGGAAGGCGTCACGGAAGCGGACCGCCTAGAGCAATTGCTGACGCCCGAGCGCGACACGACGCAGGCGCTGACAACCGAGCGCCGCACGGGCGACGTTGATGTTAGCATTATCAATATCGTCGCCCTGCTAGAATCCGACGGCGTTCCGCATGTCTACCTTGACGTGACAACCGGGCGCATGTGTATTGACTCCGAATTCCCCGGCATAACCGGACGCCGCCCGTTGCCGAGGTTGATTGAAGACGCCGACATATTGGACATATTAGGGGAGCTTCAGCGGAAAAAGCTCGGTTGCCCGACGTTTTCGAAATGGCATGGCGTTACGAAATCGATGGTTTACGAGGCGCTGCAATTGATGGCCTCGAAAAACCCGCGCAACAAGCTCGCCGAGCAATTGCTGAAATATGCCGGCCAATGGGATGGCGTGCCGCGCATCGACGATTTTTTCAAGACATATTTTCATGTCAAAAACGAGAAGATGGCGGCCATCGCCGGGCGTATATTGTTTTTGCAGATGGCCAAACGCTCACTGGAGCCCGGGGCCAAATGCGATATCGTTGTGGTTCTCGCCGGAATACAGGGAATAGTGAAATCAACCACGCTAGAAGCGTGTTGCGAGCCCGGGCGCTTTGGCGACCACGTGCCGGAGCTATCGAATGCGGTGGAAGCTGCAAAATATTGCGTCGGAAAAATGCTGATAGAGATTAGCGAACTGAACGCAATGCGCCGCGCTGAAAATGAAGCCATCAAGGCGTTTATCTCGCGTAAAGTTGACGAAATTCGCTTCTCCTATGACAAGTTCCCGCGCTCGATACCGCGATCTTATAATATGGTGGGCACAACAAACGAAATCGAATTCCTGAACGATTCTACCGGCTCGCGGCGTTACATCGTTTGCGATTTAGTTGCCGCTCGCGAAATGCCGGACGGGCGCTCGATTCCGGAGCACGTCGCCGAAATGCGCCCGCAATTGTTGGGAGAAGCTGTCACACGCATTCTTAAAAACGAGCCGCATTGGATTGACGACAAGGAACTGCAAGCAGAGATACAGCGCAACAATGCGGAGTATTATCGCGAGTCTCCGTATGAAAGCACGCTTGAGGAAATGTTAGGGCCTTATCTCGACGAACGCCACGTGGCGATGACGCCAAACACGTTGCTTCAAATGTGCAACCATGTCCCCGGGCTGCGGGGAGTGCCGAAGGGCAAAGTTGCCGCGTGGTTTCGTAAGAAGGGCTGGCAAAGCGACTCGCGACGGGCCTGTTTGCTCAAGAATGCCCAGATGACGACGGACAACGGCGACACGCGGCCCTTGTCAAAGTCTGAAATTCAAGAACTGAACCGCACGCGGCGATGTTGGGCTCACGCGGATGCCGAGCGCATCGCCTATTGGCTGCACGTGGAACTGCTCGGCGGCGGCGCGCCGCCTGTGCTGGTCCTGCGGGACACCTTGAGCATGTTCGCGGCCGAAGTGCTGTTATCGCAGCACGGGCGCAAGACGCGCGAGGAAATCGAGCTTATGCCCGACGCCGCCGCCGAAGATTGAGCGGCGCGGCGGGCGGATTCAGGGGCGGCTTCGGCCGCCCTTTTTTGTGCGCCGGGGAGCCCCGAGGGGAGGCAGGCGGACGCCCGAAATGTCACGTGGACGCCCCGGAAAACGTGACGCAGACGCGCGGAAAAACGTGACGTGTCACAAAAATGCCTGCGCAGATTAAGCTTGAGCATGTCACGCTTTTCGGGCGAATGTCACGCTTTTCGGGCGAATGTCATGAAAATTGCTTAGCTTGAACGTCACTGGCAAGTTGCTGATTTTCCTTCTTATTCTTCCTTTTTTGTCACATATGTCACTATGTCACAAAATAAATATAGAAGACTAGTGGAAATACGAAAAATAGGACTGTAGGCAGAGTCCTGAGAGTCAAAAAATGTATAGAAAAGAGTAGGGGCGTTTTTTGCCGTGACTCCGTGTCAAACGTGACAAACTCCCGCCGGGAAACTCCCGCCGGGGAGGGGAATGACCGCCGGGAGGGCGTGTCGCCGCGCGCCGCCCCGCCGGCCGTGAAGCGCTGGCGGGAAGCCCCGCCGGGAGCCCCCGCCGGAAGGCGCGAGGCCCCGCCGGGCCGCCGTTGAGCTGGGGGAGAATGCCGGCCGCGAACGCATGCCGCGCCGCCGGCCGTGAAGCCGACACGCCGCCGCTCCGCCGCCCCCGGCCGCAGTTGTCAGGATGAGTTTTAAGCTTGGCTTTCCGCTCAATTTGAGCGGAAAATTCAGCGCCCCTATGTTTTCCGGGCCTTTCCGGGCGATGGGCTGTCTACCATCCGGATTCCTGTCTCGGTCTTGGCCAGAAGCGCCGCCGTCGGGCTGCGCCGCTGTCCCTGCTAGGTCTTGTCCTTTCCGGCCAATTTGGCCGGAAGGCCAAGCTCTGCCAACTTGGCAGAACTAGGTCTTGGCCTTCCCGCCAAATTGGCGGGAAAATTCTCGACCCCTACGTTTTCCGGGCCTTTCCGGGCGACAGTTTGTTTGCAATCCCGATTCCTGTCTCGGGCTTGGCCGGCATTCGCGCATTTCCGCCGGCCGGCGAGGGGATTGGTTCGGCTGGCGTCGGTTCGGCGGCTGGCGTCGGCGGGCGTCGGTTCGGGCGTTCGGCGCGGGCGCGGACAAGCCGCCGGGAGCGGTCCGCCGGAGCCCGAAACGCCGTCGAAACGACGCCGCCAGCGTTACTTTCCGCGCGGCCGCCGACGCGCAATGAGCGCAACACCCTGCAAACACTGGCGTTTTGCCGGCCTGCACATTGTCCTACAGACAGTGTGCGCGCTTCGGGAAGTCCGTGGCGGGAATTTCGCGCCGCGTCGGCGGGAGCCTTCAGCCGTGCGCCGCGTCGGCGTGCGGTTCGGCCGTCGCCGCGTCCGTATCGCCTTCTGGCCCGTCATCGCCCGCCCCGTCATCGCCCGCCCGGGCCGCCAGAAGCCCCGCCGACGCGTCCGGCGGCTGTCTGGGCAGTTCTCGGGCCGCCGTCAAGCCGTCAAGCCGCTCCAGCGCCGCCCGCAGGCCCGCCATGCCGCGCCCGATCCGAATGCCGCCGGGCGTCGGCGGCCCCACGCGCTCCAGCCGCTGAATCCGCCGCGCGAGCGCCCGCAATTTCACGCTGAACGCTCCGCCTCAAGCTGGGCTATTCTTTCCTCCAGTCGTTGCATGGCGTCGATTTCGAGGTAACGCCCTGTCAGCGCCGCCATTGCGGAGCCCTCGGAAGGCGACAGCACGCCCGCAGCGGTCGCGTGAAGAATGCGCGCCAACGCTTCAAGCGCGTCGGTGACGCAGCGAATGCGCGGCAACGCAACTTTAATCAGCCGCTCGCGGGGCAACAGCCGATCCAGTAACAACCGTTGCGCGCCTACGTCGCCGCTCTTCGCTGCATCGATTGTCGCCTGAAGGATCGCCTTCGCGTCGCCGTCCAGCATCCGCTTGAGCGGCGACATGCGCGCGCTGTAAGTGCCGCGCGGCCTGCCGCGCCGATTGCCGCACTCGCCCTTTTTCCAGCGTCCGCGCCGTTGTTTCGTTGAATTAGTCGCGGGCGTTAAATCCGGCGTTTGGCGCTCGCCGGGAATTTCGCCTCTGATTTCCTCGATTCCGAGCATTTGCCACCTGATATGTGTTTGTTTCCCGAGGGTGAATGTTATAACATTCTATCGGTCCGACCAAGTTTTACACGGGCGCCATGGACGTGCGGCGCAGGCCCGCCTCATCAATCTTTTCAGCGCGGCGTCGCCGGCAGGCCCATTCGGAAACGTCCAGATATGCGTCAGAATCCTTGCTTCATACCGACTTGCACTGAAGCAGAGCGGTTCTGATAGGGCGCGGGACACTATCAGACTCTTGACGGTCGCGCCTGGCCGTGGCGCGTTTCAGATTCAGGTCGGACAGCGTGTCCCGGCGCCGCGGCGAAAGCGACGCCTCGGGTCATCCGAAAGCGCATAGTCGATACGGGCTCTCGACAGCTCGATATTGTAATACGGATCATTCTCGATATATTTGCGCCACCTGCTAGTGAAGAGCGTCACCTCCGCCGGATTTTGCATCGTGCGCTTCGCCGAGGCGCTCTCGAAGTGGGTCAGCGAAGCATAAGGCGTATAGACGATCCGGTAGCCGCACTCCAGGATCCGCAGGCACAAGTCCGTATCGTTGAAATCAACTGCGAGGCTCTCGTCGAAGCCGCCCGCCAGCGCCATGACGCTCTTGCGCGTCGCGAAGCAGGCGCCGGTGACGGCGGAATAATTTCGTATCAGATGGGTAAATCCGTTGTAGCCGACGAAATCGCCCGGGAATCCATGATAGGGGTGCGCCGCGCCGCTGTTCACGCCAAGAACCATGCCGACATGCTGGATGGTTCCGTCGGCATGCAACAGCCTCGCGCCAACACCGCCAATATTTTCATCCTGCGCGAATTCCATCAACACGGTCAGCCACCCGTCGTCCAACACCTCCATGTCGTCGTTCAATATGACAATATGCTCAGTCCGCGCACACCGAACGGAGAAATTCGCCTTGGCGGAGTAATTGAACGGAACGATTGACCCGGTGAAATTCTCGACTCGGACACCGAGGTTTGCAAAGCGCTCGCGCTGTTCCAACGAAAGGCGCGAGTTATCAACCACTATGATCTCGTAATCCGGGTATGCCGTATTCGCCAGGATCGAATCTACGAAGTTGTCGATGAGCCGAATACGCCCGCGGTTCGGCAGATCAATTTCGCCATTGTTGGTGAGGATCAGGAGCGTTACGGCGGCGTCCTCCCGTAGCGGGCGACGCATGCGGAAGGTCCCCGGCAGCAGCCCCTTTTCGACGCGGGCGCGCGTTCCATATTTGATCTGCGCGTGCTCGGTCAGGGCCCGGAATCCCGCCTCAAGCGCATAAGGTTTGGCGTCGACCACGGCGGCTGCGGAACCCGGTATCGCGCGCCACTTATAGACAACCTTCTGAATGTGATGGATCCGCTCCGTCGCTCGGGAAACCCGAAGCATTAGGTCAAAATCCTGCGCGCCGTCATATTCGGACCGGAAGCCGCCAAGCTCGAAGAACAGTTGCTTGCGAACCACGAGCATGTGGAGCACGTACATGACGGACTCGAGATGTTCCGGCGACCAGTCAGGTTTCAGGAAGTGGTCGATTAGATTGCCGTTTTCATCGATCTTCTCTTCATCCGTATAGATGCAGTCGAGCAGGGCGTTTTTGTTCAAAGCCCGCACGACCTCCATCAGTGCGTCCGGCAGGATTACGTCGTCGTTATCGAGCAAAATGAGGAATTGGCCGGTCGCGAATTCAGCAGCCGCGTTGGAGGCGTTGGAAATTCCCGTGTTGACCTCGAGCCGTCGAATTCTTATCCGGGGGTCGCGGCCACGGAAGGATTCAAGCTCCGCAACGGTTTCCGGGTTCGTGGAACCGTCGTCGCAAAGGCACAGTTCCCAGAATGGGTAGTTTTGCGAGCGGACCGAGTCGATGCACTGACGAAGATATGAGGGGGAAACATTATAAACCGGCACAATGATCGAAAAACGGGGCCGATATACCAGCTTCGATAGCTCATCGCGGGTTTCATACGACATTGGGCGGCAGGCTGTCGGCAGCCCCACGTCGCGAGAAGCGCCGAGATATCGCGCGAACTTCGGCTCGACAGCGCTCGCTTCCGCGTTCAGCTGAAGGTCCATCAGACGCGCCCGAATGATCTCGCCGATCGCCTTCGGTGAAAATTCCTGCACGCGCGCTATCGCCGCTTCACGACGCTGAGCCCGCCCACGGTCTGCGAAAGCTTGTTTCATCTGGTCGACGAGGGAGTCGAAATTCGGCTCCGCCCAGACATATCCGGGCAGATAAGGGCCGGCTTGCGTCTCGATCTCGACGAGGCGATAATCGACAGCGTAGCCAGTAGATTCGGAGAAGAACTCTGTATTACCAGAATAGTTTGTAGCCACCACGTCCTTGCCGAGCGCCATGAACTCAGCGATGTTGAGACCATAGCCCTCGCTTCTGTGCGCAGAGACGAGGCAGTCCGACGCCTCTCGGAGCATTTCCATTTCGTGCTCGGATAAGCGCGCGACAATCAGAGTGGCGTTGGGGATGTCTTCCATCTCTTTGCGGAGATCGTGGAGAAGATCGCGGTCGACATTGCCTGGCAAGTGAAGCTTGACGACGAGGAACGCCTGCTCGACCTCCGAAAAGGCTGCGCGAAAGGCATTGATCACGGAATCGGGGTTTTTTCGCGCCGACGTGCTGCCGACGTCGAACACGGTGAGAAAGACGAATTTGTCGCGCGGGATCGCGAAACGTCTCCTTGCGTCGTCGCGGGACGTCGCGGAAATCTGCGGCGTTACGATCGGGATTGGAACCTTGGCAACCGGCACTGGCGCGATGGCCGAGATCGACTCGGCGACGAAGGAACTATAGGTCCATACTTCATCCACGGCGCCAAAACAGGCGTACCAATCTGGCCGAAAGGCAGCCAGCTCCCATGCCCATTGCGTGATGTTGTAATAGTGATCGAAATATCCCGCCGGATACATACGAACCAGGTTCTCGATCTGATCAGCGTTGGCAAGAATGAGATTGACCCGATATTTTCCAGGTCTTTTTCTCTCGGCGGGCGTTATGCGAGGAGCGCCCCTGGACACGTCGAAGATATGCAGGTCGTATGGAACGCCGCTCGTTCTGATAGCGGCGAGCAGGTTTCGTGCGGCGGCCCCCAAACCGCTGATCGCGGCGAAGGGGCCGTAAATATTGATGCCGAAGGGCTTTTGCAGAACTTTTTCGAGGGAGGCCTCGCGCTCCGCGAACAGGCGAACGCCGGGACCATATCGACCTTCGCGGCGTCCGGCGGCGATCCAATGTTGCCGGCAGCGTTCATGATCGAAACCGAATATTCTGGCAAGATCGTCGTAAATTAAAGAATACTCGACGGAGTCGAAATCCCATGTCACGACATCGTAGTCTGGCTCGCTGCGAACGGGCGCACTCTCGTAAAGTTGATCCTCGCATATTGTCGGCTGCTCGTGCCTGCGCTCCGCCTCTCCGTTGGCCAGCCAATGCGCCCGACCGCTTTGGACGACGCCGCGCTCGAGAGCCTGCGCGACATCCGGATTGCACAGCAAATACAATTCCTCATCGAATGAATCATCGCAGTCTACGGGACGTTGCACGTCGGCCGGCGCCGATTTAGCATCTAGCGCGCCGACGTCGTCGTCCGCGGTTACGCTCACGTCTGGCTCCCGGGTCTGCGCCTGACGCACGTCCGTTTCGGATAGATTTGATCCAGATTCCGGCAAAGCAACTGGCACGGCGGCGTCATCCTCCTCTTGCGACTCTTACAATCTCAGTTTCAATCGAAGCAACTACACCCCATCAAATGCCGATGGCTCTGATCCAAATTTCTGACTCTAGTAATGGCATCCCAGGAACCCTTGCGAGAAATGACGATTTACCCGCCCGCTATTCAAACTATCCGGCGTCGGCCGACGAAAGCAGATATTCGCAAAATTTCATGCACGATGGAGATTAAGAGCAAAACCCATTCATTGGCTTTCTCCGGCTACATAAGCGTCACGGTTAATGCCGTGCACGAATATGCACAAGCATCGCTATTGTAACGGTTGAGGTTACATACATTCCCGATGAGAGAACGTCGCCTTTCATTGGCAGCGTCTTTATCCGAGCTACTCAAAAAATACAAATGATAAGGTGGCTATCGACAAGTCTATTAACTGATTGTGGAAGTGGTGCGTCAGCGGCGATGCGTCACTATGCATGCGACAAATTCGCGTTTTTCCTAACCGGGAGGACAAAGCGCACTTCGCACACGGAGGAACGAGATGGATCACGCCTTGAAGCGCGCGTTTTCCACTATCATGAGCAAATTGGAAAAGGCTCTACTTACGGCGGGAACCAACGTCCTAGGCGACGCGCGGACAAAAAGCGCCCGGCGCGCGGCCGCGCCATCTGGCAGGCCAGGCCTGCTTGATTCCTGTGATCCGCCATCGCGACAAATCGACCGGAGACTGGTGCAGGGTAATTCGCGTCAGCCGGACTGGGCCGGCCACCAGATGCAGGAATGCGACTCGATGAGATGTACCGTTTCAACCGCTACTTCGCCTTGGCTAAACAATAAAAGAGTTCCGTTGCCCTGGCGTAATAGCAGCAGGTACCGGACGCTTTTTAGCGGCCCATCGTCGGAAGTTGCAGTTCTAAGCTGTTAAGCTCACGATAAGGAAGTGTGCCAATCGATGAGTATGAGGGTTTAATTCACACGAAACTGTCTCAGCCATGGACCGCGCAAGTGATCCGGGAATATATCCACAGTCCGGAACTCCAGCCCGCCCAACTGGAGCAGCTGAACCTGTGGCTTTGATATTACGCAGCCGCCTGTAGGCAACCAAAAAATCGCGCGCGCGTCAGGGACCGCGCAGGGGCTATGAGTGGCTCACATCATAAAGCCCCGAGCATTGCCTGGAGATACTTACTGTGATTGGGCAAGGGATCGATGGGCAACATCCGGGGCCGGGGACAAATTTCCGCATGAGACTCCGAAGATGTGACCGCGCTCACGAACCGTCGCAGAGACCTTGAAACCGTCGTGACGGGAGCGCGCCGTCCAGACCCAGCAGGGCTGTTGCAACGCGAAAGCGTTTTGGTTATCTTGTATACATACAATGGGATTGGGCGACTCCAATGAAACTTAGTGCGTTATTCAGAACTGTAAATCCTCGCGAACAACACATACGTGAATTGAAAAATCTCTTTCTTAATTCGGCCCTGTTCGATCCAGATTGGTATTTGACAGCTTATCCTGATGTCAGGGCGAGCGGTCTAGAGCCGATTGAGCATTTTTGTCGTCATGGAGATCGGGAATTAAGGAGTCCGTCTCCGACATTCAATAGCGCTGCATATGCAGCTGCCTTTTCCGATTTGGAAGGGATGGGCGCGCTGGAGCATTTTATGAAAAAAGGTGACGACTTCGACGGTCTAATCCGAAAGACAGATCCGCTCCCGGTAGAAATCGATTTGCAAAAAACAGCCCCGATCAAAAAAACACCGGACGAGATTATATCGGAGTTTTTCGATGGAAACTGGTATTTAAAGACATATGCAGACGTCCGCGCCTCCGAAATCGAGCCTCTAAGCCATTTCATTTCTTCCGGACTAAAAGAGGGGCGCGACCCCGGCCCGGGGTTTTCGAGTTCGCTGTACTCTATGATGTATGCCGAGTTGATGGATGCGAACGAGTCGGCGTTCGCGCATTACGTAAAAAAAGGACACGCGCTCGGCCTGAAGCCACCGGCGGCGAATCAATATCCGGCGTGGCGAGAGCTTTTTGAGCGGATCGACGAATCCGATCTCGACCTGATGCGTGATCACGCTCGCCGTATGCGCTTCAGGTCGATTACCATCGTGCATATCTTCGATGCGCTGGCTTGCGAGAACGCCAGGCACATTTTTGCGTCGTGGCGCGATCTGGCCCTGCAAAATATCAGGGCGCTGGTTTTTTTCGGTAATGATGCCAGCCGCCAGGCGCAGGCAATCGTGAGGCCGTTGATCGAAAAGCATGGTTTTGCCGTCTTGGGAGATCAAGCTCAGTTGTCTTCCCTGAGCGACCCTGTGCTGATTGTTCAGGGGGCGGCGATTCTCGCTCCCCATTCGTCCTACCTCATGTTAGAAGCGATCAGCCATGGCGACATCGATTTCGTTTACGGCGATCATGATTGCTGGCGAGAAGGCGAGAAACAGCTTTCTCCGCACATGAAGCCGGCGTATTCGCCGACGTTGCTGCGCAATAGTTTTTATGTCGGGCCGGCGGTTTTATGTAGCACAGATGCGCTCAAGCGGAACCAAATTTCCGCCATTATAAAAGATTTGCAGGATGGATCGGCCGATGCGTTGGCGAATGCGCTTCTTCATTCACCGCGTAAACGGGTGGCTCACGTGCCTTTCGTGCTATGCAGCCTGAACGAAAAGTCGTCGCTTCCCAGAGTCAATGTCGCAAACGCCGCGTCGTCTGCTTCCAAATCGCTGCCCCGCGTCAGCATCATCATTCTGACACGCGACAAAATCGACCTGCTGCGAAACTGCCTTGACAGCATTTTTGCCAAGTCGACCTATCCTCGGGAGTTGCTTGAGTTCATTGTTGTCGACAATGATTCGACGACTCCCGCTGCCAAGCCATATTTTTCGGAACTACGATGGGGGTGCGGGATCAAAGTCATTCCCGCACCCTGCGCGTTCAACTTTGCTTATCTCAACAATCTGGCGGCAAAGCAGGCGACCGGCGAAGTTCTGATTCTTCTCAACAATGATACTGTCGTTATTGCTGAAGACTGGATCGAAAAAATTGTTGAGCACTGTATCCAACCGGATGTCGGTGCAGTTGGTTGCCGATTGCTTTACCCCGACGACACTATTCAACATGCGGGTTGTGTTCTCGGCGTAGAGGGTTTGGCGGCGCATCGCCATGTCGGCAAATCGCCTGAAGATGTATCCGCGACCGATGTCACCCGGGAATTGACCGCCATCACGGGGGCCTGTTTGGGAGTCCGCAAAGAAGTATATGAAATGGTCGGCGGGTTGGACGAGACTCTCCGTGTTGCTTTCAATGATATCAAGTTTTGTATCGATTGCGCCACCGTCGGGTTGCGTAACGTCTATATCGCCGATTCGTTATTATATCATCTGGAATCCAAGTCGCGCGGATTCGATGTTACGCTCGCAAAGAAGGCGCTGCAACTTCGCGAGGCGATATACACGCGGCGTGCGGCAAGCGAATTTTTCCGCAACGATCCCTTTTACAGCCCCAATTTATCTCAAACTCAGATCGACGATCTTGCCTTTCCTCCGCGACGCGTGCGGCCGTGGGTTCTCGCGTCGAACGACCGGAGGAAACGAATCATGCTTGTGTCGATCACGCATGCAATCGGATCAGGCGTCGCCGTTGCGGTGTATGAGCAGGCTCGACGACTTGTCGCGAAGGGCTATGACGTCATTGTCGCGGGGCCGGCAAGTCGGCGGGATTTTGACTATTCCGAATGCCAGCGAATTATCGTTGATACGCCGCTTCTGGCTGCGGGCGTTGCGGTGCGCCAAAATGTGGATTGTGTGATCGTTCACACGCCGCCTTTTTTCAACGTCGTGCGATACCTGGGGCCGGCGCCCTTCGTATATTTCGTCGATTATGGTGAACCTAATTCTGACCTTTTCCCTGACAGAGTCGCTCGTGACGCGATCAATTGGGAGAAGCGTTTTTGTGCGCCCCTTGCAAAACGGATATTTGCGATTTCCGAGACGATAAAAAATCAGTCACTCGACTATGACGTTATCGTTGCGCGCATTGGCAATTCACACCTCGCGCAATGGACAGAGGAATTGCGAGAAAAGCGCGAGGCTGCACGTAAGGAACTCGGATGGGAAGGGAAATTTGTCGTCTTGAATATTTGCCGCTTCGGCACTGCGGAACGCCTTTATAAGGGCGTCGATAAATATATCGATGTCGCGGAGGAACTTTGGTTCAGACACGCCGATACCCACGGCAAAGTGTTATTCTGTCTCGCCGGTAAGGGGGACAAGCAGGATATCGAAGAGATCGAGCAACATGGGATTGCCGTTTTTGCCAATATCTCCGACAAGATGATGGAGTTGTTGCTGGCTGCCGCCGATTTCTACATGAATTTCTCCAAATGGGAGGGGTATAATTTGGGAATCGGACAGGCGTTGGCGATGGGCTTGCCCGTCATCGCCTCCGACATCGAGGCCCATCGCGAATTTCCCGTGGAAAGAACAAACGACGTCGCCGTTGCGGTCGAAAAACTCTACCCGTGGTTCCTGAAGGTCGAAAGCAAGTCAGATATCCGGCAGGCGCCTTACATTGAATCATGGGATAACTGGGCCGAGACGATTTGCTCTATGCTGGAAACCGATTTGTCCGAATCCCCGGCCGCGGCGCTAGCAAGACAGATTGGCCGGATTCCCGAAAGGCGGGTTGCTGGCGAGTCGTAGCCAACTTGGATCGAGATTGGCCAGAGGTGGATCATGAATCTCGTCGTCGGAGCGGCAAGTGAACGGTACCTCTCGAGCAAAAATTAGCAAGATGTTGACCGCGAAACGGCTGCCGCCATGAATTTCAGATGTTGCGCGATCGAATCGCATAAAAAGGTACTCGGTCATTCGGCGGGCCCCTATTTTGCGCTTCGACTTTATCGAACGACGTCGCGGCGGACTACGGACCCAAAAAGTACCGTGCAGCCCGCCTAGCCGGTTCTCAACCTGATCCTTTCCGATTCCGACGGTGGCATGGAGACGATGGGGTACGCGGGATGATGCGAGCGCAGTTAAATGAGGTGTCGTTTTGTAATCCCGGGGGATGAACGCAAAATCAGCCCGGACTTGCGTACTTCGGTAAATCCGACGACGTCAGACGCGGCCATAAAAACCGGCGGCGCGCGTCAGCATTGCGCGGGATGTGACCGGATCGTCCGAAGTCGCGCTCAGGCGTGACCGGCGCTCCGTGCTCCGCGCCAAATTTCGGCGGCGCCGACTGCCTTCCGTAGCATTCGCTTGTCTTAAACAAAGGGGTTAGGGTAGATTGCATTAGGCTAGGGGTGAGGATACTTGCGCGAAAGCGCCAGGGAATCAACTAAGGAACGGACGAATTTATGATACTCGAGCGAGGAATGTTTGCCAATCGGGATAAAAATATCATTTTGACTCAACTCGATTTCGCGCCGGAATCTGCTTACACGCTCATCATTAGCGGTGTCCAGCGTGGAGGTACTTCGATGGTTGCGGGGGTGGTGAGAGAATTGGGGATAGACATGGGTCCCACTGTCATCAACCATGAAGATCCAAATTTCATTGTCATGCAGAAGGATCCTTTACAGGAGTACGTTAATGAAAAAAATTTGAGGATGGGTCGCTGGGGGTTCAAATTACCTGGCGCTCACGTGAACCCGAAAATCCGGGAACTGAATCTGCGCAAGCCGATCTGGATGTTCGTGTTTCGCAACGCTGTGGCAAACATGGACAGTTTGCTGGTGCACGGAGAGCGGGATATTCCCACTGCTTTTTCGCGAATAGCTGATTATTACAATGGAATAATGCCGTATTTGAAAGACAAGAACGCAAATTTCATTCTCATCTCCTATGAACGAGCGGTGGCTGATCAGGAGGGCTTTGTCAAAGAGCTATGTGCGGCGCTCGATCTAGATGTCCGCGCCCAAAGCGTGAAGCGCGCCATCGAACAAATCACGGGGGATGGCGGTGGTTATCTGCCTTCAAGTAATGTCTATCATCGTATTCAACTTCTTGGACCCGCGAAATTGGATGCGGGCGATAATGCGGATTATGTCCAGCTTTTGAGGAATAAATCAGTTCTCAAGAATAATTTCGTGATCTCTTATTGCGACGATAAAGTGGGAAATAGTCAAGAATATGTTTTAGAACAGGAAGGCGAAAAGCCCGTGAACGTCTCGATAATTCTTGATTTTGGCGAAGGTTTTTCTGGCCTCGCGAAATATGAATATGTATTCGAAGGAGGGGCGACTCTCATCCGAGTGGAACATAACGGCGCAGTAAAGCGACTCGGCTTCGGGGCGCTCGGCGCGGATATTCCAAACACGATAAAGATATTGCGTTCTTGCCGTGTGTCGGTTTCTGGGTAGATTCCTTCGGCCTAGGAGCCGCCGCATCTGATGGAATGCAGTAGCGTGGGAGCTTTGGACGGATCGTTTCATATCTTGTGATCTGAGCTGCTGCCGGTTTCGTGGACGCCGAGTTAAGTTACTCCCACCTTCTTTTCGAACTCAACCGGGCTGACGTAGCCGATCGTCGAATGCCTGCGGACGGGGTTGTAGAACCGCTCGACGTAATCGAAGACGTCTGCCCGGGCGTCGTCACGCGTGCGGTAGAGTTTCTTCCCGATCCGCTCCGTCTTCAGTGAAGAGAAGAAGCTCTCCATCGCCGCATTGTCCCAGACATTGCCGGATCGGCTCATCGAGCAAACGACGCCATTGTCGGCCATGAGGCGCTGGAACTGCTCGCTCGTATATTGGCTGCCCCTGTCGGAGTGATGCAGCAAGGCGTCCGGCTTGCCGCGACGCCAGATCGCCATCATCAATGCATCCGCGACAAGACCAGCGGTCATCTCGGCTTTCATCGACCAGCCGACGACCCTTCGCGAGAACAGGTCGATGACTGCGGCGACGTAGAGCCAGCCTTCCGCCGTCCAAATATAGGTGAAGTCGGCGATCCACTTCTGGTTCGGCGCTTGCGCGGCGAACTGCCGGTCGAGAACATTCGGCGCGACGACCGCCGACCTTTGTCCGTCGTCCTTCGGCTGACCCCGGCGACGCGGTCGCGCCCGCAAGGCGTTTGCCCGCATCAACCGTTCGATCTTGTGCAGGCCGCAGGAGACGCCTTCGGCTAGAACGTCCCGCCAGACGCGGCGGGCGCCGTAGGTTCGGGCGCTGCCCACGAAGCTCGCGCGGATTTTCTTTGTCAGCTCCTCGTCCGCGACCGATCGGGCGCTCGGCCCGCGACGCAGCCAGGCGTGAAAGCCCGATCGGGACACGTCCAGCGCTTCGCAGAGCCACGCCACCGGCCAGACGCTCCGGTGCTTTGCGACGAAAGCGAACCTCATTTCGCTTCCCTCGCAAAGAAGGCTGCGGCCTTTTTTAGAATGTCGCGCTCCGCCCGCAGTTTGGCGACCTCACGGCGCAGCCTTTCGATCTCCAGTTGCTCCGGCTTCTGCTGGCCGTGTCCGGGGAAGGCCTGCACGGGATCCGTCGTCAGCTCCCGAACCCAGCGCCGCAACACGTTCTCATGCACATCCAGATCGCGGCAGGCCTGCGCGACGGTGACGCCGCGCTCCTTCACCAACCGAACCGCCTCGACCTTGAACTCCCGACTGAATATCCGTCTCGCCATAACAAACCTCCGGCCTCATGAAACACCGTTTCTCGGCGTCCACGAAACCGGCAGCAGCTCAATCCGGAGGAACCGATGAGATGGTTGATAACGATTTTTTGAGATCACCCGCCCGCCCGGGGTGGGAAATAAACTGATGAGGTGGATGCCCCCTCCGCCCAGGATCTTGCGACGCTGGGGGAGGGAGCATCGCCCCCATCAGTTCATCGCATTGCGCGAATGGGCCTATTCGACAGCATATCCGTCATCGGATCACGGCGCCGAGGCGTTGCCCAACTGGATGTACAGATACAACTGACATCGCCCGCACGGCGGGATAAAGCTCCACACGCGAATCAGCCACCTCGGCCCAACCGGAGACTACCTGTTGAGGCTCCGCATGCGATCTTACCTAGAAGATTATGACGCAGTGAGACTATGGGTGGAAATCACCGTGTCCCTTTTACACCGTAGCCGTCCGGCGTAGGCCGCAGGCGCTGCGTGCGGGATGATTGGCGGGTCGATCTGCCAATTTATACGGGATGCAGGAGTCCGTCGGATTTTAGAGTTTCGATGGCCTTGTGTAGATTTAGGCCGCGATAGACTCGGAACCACTCGCCGGTGTGGCGACGCCACTGAATGTCGAAGCGGTCGGGGCTGATCCAATCGAGGCGAGCGAAGGGCGCATCGAACTCTTCGCCCTGATTGTCGGGGAAGCCGGAACGGTAACGTTGGATGAGGCGATATTTGGCGCCGTGCCATTTGCCGAGAATATCGACCGGATAGTTGAACTCGGTCGGTTGGATCGAAGGCAGGAAGCGAGGCTTCAGGAAGTCATTGATCAACAGCTCGCAGGCGGCGGTGACGCGCGCTTTTTCGGCCTCGGAGAATGCGGCGTTCGGCTTAAGCAGCTTGCGCATGGCTCATATGCGCCTTCCGCCAATTCCATGGCAGCAGTTCATCGAGCCGATGCGCGGGGTGCGCGGCGATGCGGGCGAGGACGTCGGCGAGCCAGGTCTGCGGATCGACGCCGTTCATCTTCGCCGTGACGATGAGGCTGTACATCGCCGCGGCGCGTTGACCGCCGCGATCAGATCCGCAGAACAACCATGACTTTCTTCCCAAAGCGATGCCGCGCAGGCCGCGCTCGGCGGCATTGTTGGACAAGCAGACGCGCCCATCGTCGAGGAACAGCGTGAAGGCCGGCCAGCGCTTCAGCATGTAATGGATCGCCTTGGCGAGATCGTGCCCGCGCGAGAGTTTGGCGAGTTGTTCGCGCAGATAGCTTTCCAGCGCGTCGACGAGCGGGCGGCTCGACGCCTGTCGAACGACGAGGCGTTCCTCCGCGCTCTTGCCTTTGATCGACCGCTCGATCGCAAACAGCGCGTCGATCCGACGAACGACCTCGATCGCGATCGGCGACAGCGGTATCTCCTTCTTGCCCGAAGCCTTGCGCCGCGCATTCTCGTCGATGTCCGCCATTGCGAAGAACGGGCGCCTCGCATGGACCCAGCACGCGGCCTCGCGGATCGGGCCGGGCGCGCGCCCTGCCAGATAGAGCTTGCCGTAGCCGTCATAGGCGTCGGCTTGCAGGATGCCGGACCAGTTCGCCAGATGGCCCTGTGGATGTTCGCCGCGCCGATCGCGCGAGTAATAGAACATCGCCGCCGGCGGCCCGGCGCCGCCGAAGGGCGCGTCGTCGCGCACATAGACCCAGCAGCGGCCTGTGTCGGTCTTGCCCTTGGCCAGCACAGGAACCGTGGTGTCGTCCCCGTGCAGCCGCTCGGCTGCGAGGACATGCGCCTCGACAAGACGCCGCAGCGGATCGAGCGCGGCGCAGATGGAGCCGACGGCGTCGGCCATGGTCGACAAGGCGATCGGCGCGCCTTCGAGCGCATAGCGCTCGGCTTGACGGTTCAGTGGTTGATGCTGGCCAAACTTCTCGAAGGCGATCATCGCCAAGAGGCTCGGCCCCGCCCAGCCGCGCGCAACGACATGGAACGGCGCCGGCGCCTGGGTGATCTTCTCGCAGTCCCGGCAGGTGAACTTCTCCCGCACGGTCTCGATGACCTTCCACTGGCGCGGCGTCGTCTCCAGCGTCCGCGTCACATCCTCGCCGAGCTTGCGCAGGCGCGAACCACCGCAGCAGGCGCAGGTCGTCGGCGCCTCGACGACCACGCGCTCGCGCGGCAGATGCTCAGGAAAAGTGTTGCGCTCCGGCCGCTTGCGCTCGAAGCCGGCGACGGTGGTCGTCTTTGCGACGGCGCGCTCCGCAGCGAGTTCGTCCTCGGTCGCGCTCGCTTCCAGCTCTTCGAGTTCGAGCGACAACTGATCGAGCAGCCGCGCCGAGCGCTCCGACTTTTGCCCGTAGATCTGGCGCTGCAATTTGGCGATCTGGAGCTTTTGCGCGGCGATCAGCGCCATGTCTTCCGACGCCTTCGCGAGCGCGACGGCGAACTGCGCTTTCAGCGCGGCGTTTTCGTCGAGAAGGGCGGCTGCGTCCATGAGGCGAAGTGAATCACAAAACCCGCGATTTGTGGCGCCTCAAACAGCAGACGACCCCAGCTTTTTTGCGTCTCACCCCGCGCTTTGCGGCCTGAAGGTGAGTTGCGGGTTTCGCCAGTCGATCCCTTCCAGCATATAGGCCATCTGCCCGGCCGAGATCGACACCGCGCCCGCGCTCGCCGAGGGCCAGATGAACTTTCCGCGGTCGAGCCGCTTGGCGTAAAGCGACAGCCCGATCCCGTCGTGCCAGAGGATTTTCGCGAGATCGCCGCGGCGACCCCGGAAAATGTAAAGGTCGCCCGCGTGAGGGTCGCGCTTCAACTGCTCCTGCACCTGAAGCGCCAGGCCCCGCATGCCCCGCCGCATGTCGGTATGGCCGGTCGCGATCCAGACCCGGCAGCCCGCCGGCAACGGGATCATCGGCGCAGCGCCTTCACGACCCGCGACAGCGCGGCTGTCTCGACATCGGCCCACACAATGATCCGATCACCGTCGGCGAGCACGATCTCCATCTGGCCGGTCGACCCTGGAGCGGAATACTCCGCCGTCGCGTCCGGCGTGATCGTCACCGGCAGGATCGGCGCGCGTCCCTGCGGCGCAGCCAGATCGAGGCCGAACTGCCGGCGCCAGGTGAAGAGCTGGTTGGCGTTGAGGTCGTAGCGTCGTGCGACCTCGGCGATCGAAGCGCCGTCCTCGAGGCTCTCGCCGACGATCCGGCGCTTCTCATCGAGAGCCCATGATCGGCGCTTGCGACGGAGAGCCGGCGGATCGTCATCGTTGCGCGACATCGGCGATAGTGTCCGCTTGTAATAGTAGTGGACACGATCATCGCGCCAGCCGTCACCCAGCTATCCCGAAATCCGAGCTCACCGCCAGGCGGCCGCCGACGGAGGGATACTTTACACCGGTCAATTCGTCGAATAGACTTCCAATGTCAATCGCTAGGCTCCCGCCCTTCGCGATGACGTCCTGGCACATCATCTTACCGATGGGACCACCGCCCACCACGACGACCTCGCGGTCGAAATGAATTCCAGCCCACTCTTCCCGATACCATTTCAATAGAGCGGGGACGCCGTGTATCATGTTCGATGACTCGTGTGGAATTTGGAAGAATTTTGCGCAGCTGATTTGCTTCGCCCGCAGCGTCTCCCCGACGTCGTAGGGCCCGACCATCGACACCGAGCGTGCGCCGCGTAAGGCGTTGAGTAGGACGTGGGTCTGAAATCGATGAAAGTTGTTCTGAACGAGTTTGCTTTCAGCATGCGAGGCGCAAGCCTTCCAAGCGTCGATGTCGCCAACAAAGCCGCGAAACTTTCCCTCGCGAAGCAGCCTCTCCAGTCGCCTCCCGTCGGCCAGCCCGATGGCGTCGGCGTTAGCGGTGGCCTTGATCAAACCCTTGGCCATGGTCGCAAAGGCATCAGTGGACAATTCCTCACCCCAGATGAGCGAGCATGCGTCTTTGGTCGCGCCCAAGCGGAAAGCGTCATTGTTCTGATAGCCGCCGATAATATTGCCCTCACCGTCGCCAAGTCTGATTAGGTACGCGCCTCGCCCATTCTCGCCTGAATCAATCAATGCCGTCAGAGTCTTTGCGAGCCGTCCAGGCGAGGCGATCGTCTCGAACAATTGGCGATTACGACGATAGAACTTTGCGGCCTGTGACAGTGGCTCCCAATGTCGGTCGCGAGAGAATAGCATTTTTTTTGATACGCTGATCTCGACTTCTTCGGCACCAACTGAGATGGCGGCTAGGTAGAGATCGTCATACAGGCCGTGAATATCGCCATTTGCGAAGTGCTCAGGCTTGAGCATCGCAAAGATCTGTTGTTCATTGGCGCCCGTCATGCGCACCGCCTCGCAAAGACGGCGCGCGATTGGCGTCGCCGTAGGGAGCTGCCGGAGACCCTCGATGCACTTTTCCAGATATTTCCTTTTGTCGCCCTCCGCTTTGATGAGGTCGAGACGAAACACATGGCCGGCCGCGTTGTTGGGATCAACTTGCAATAGATTGTCAGATATACTTATGGCTTCAGAACGTGAGATGGCTTGATTGGAAAGGCGCTCGCGCAATTTGAGGAAGTCCCAGGCCATAACTCGTTACCCTCGCTTTGTGGCGCGATCAGCTGTCCGCACTGACCTTGCTCTCGTACAGCGTCTCCGTTGGCTGAGAGATTATGCGGCGAGCTATTTATCGTCGCCAAGCCATTTTTTCTCGAAGGCCATCGGGCTGAGATAACCCCGCGTCGAGTGAAGCCTTCCGTGATTGTAAGACCGTAACCAATCGATCACCTCGCCTTTTACCTCGCGGCGGGTCACAAAACGCACTCCGTGCAGTCGCTCGACGTTCAACGAACCGAAGACCGTTTCGTTCACGGCGTCATTCCAGCAGTCGCCGTTCCGGCCGATGGAGCCACACATGCCGAAGGTCGAGAGTTGCTTCTGGAAATCGCCGCTGGTGTATTAGCTTCGTCGATCCGAGTTGCTCCGAGAGCTGGCCCCGGAATTTCGGACAGTAGCTTGAGTGGATTTTCTGCCTGATGGCGTCGAGGATTCTCGGCGGGAATCAGGAGCATTCGATGACGAAGCGAAGCCGCCGGACGCCTTCTCCGGCGTTCAAGGCGAAAGTGGCTTTGGCCGCGATCAAGAGTGAGAAGACGGTGGCCGAACTGGCGCAGCAGTTCGACGTCCACCCCAACCGGATCACGACGTGGAACAGCCAGTTGCTCGAAGGCGCGGCGGGCGTGTTTGGGCTGGAGAAGACGGAGCCGAATGAAGCCGCCGTCGATTTGAAGGCGCCAATCGAGGCCGGACCGAGCGTCATGTTGCGCGACACGCCGCCGAACCTGTAGCGGAAGCTGAAGGACTTCGCGCCGGACGGGCGCATGACGACGCGAAGGCCGGACTCGACGGGCAGCTCGTAAGACCCGACGCGAGACGATAGCTTGGCGATGCGCGCATCGGTCAGCGACGTGGACTTCGCGGGAGATTGGGCGGGCATTGGCGGGCGTCCTTTCGAAAAGTAGCGGCGGCGGCGCTGCGCCGGCGGATCGGGCGGGCTCGCGCGCGGCGTAACGGCGGCGATTAAGTTGCAAGCCCTGAATTGGCTGATGGCGGCCGGCGCGGCGCGTCGCTGCACATTGTCTGGCGGACAGCGCGCAATTTCTGAACGGTCTTCTCCACGAAGCTCTCGCCGCCGTCCATGACGAGCGCCGGCAAGCCGCCGCGCTGCGCCTTCGCCCGCGCCCATGAGAAGGCGAGACAGCGCGACCAGCTCCAGCCGTGCGACGCCATAAGGCGAAGCTGACGATGGGCGTCGGACATGATGGCGGCGCGATCGAATGCGCCGGCGGGCGTGAGAAGGGGGCGGCGGGCCGCGAGTGACGCGCCGGCGGGAGGGATGGTTTTGGGCGTGAGCAAGATCAATCCTTTCGAGATTGATCGGTCCGCCGAATGCGCGTCGCGAGGGGCTGTGAAGGGCTTCCGAAAATTCCGAGTGTTACGTCAGTGCATACATCAGCTCGGATTTACTTCGGATCAGCGGCCAAAAAACCAACCTAACTCGTTGATTTTGTTGGTGCCGGTTGAGGGATTCGAACCCCCGACCTACTGATTACAAATCAGTTGCTCTACCAGCTGAGCTAAACCGGCGTCTGCGCTCTTCTAATCGTCCAAGGGCGCTGCAAGGTCAATCCTGCATCGCAATACGCAGCCGAAAATGCGCGACGCTCAGCGCCGCGGCGCAGGCGTTGGAGACGTTGAGGCTCTTGATCGGACCGGGAAGGTCCAGACGGGCGATCGCGTCGCAGCGCTCGCGCGTGAGCCGGCGCAGGCCCTTTCCCTCGGCGCCGAGGACCAAAGCCAGCGGCTTCGGCAGCGCGATCGTCTCCAGCGGTTCGGCGCCCTCAGAATCCAGCCCGACGACGCCATAGCCGGCCCCGCGCAACTCGTCGAGCGCGCGGGCGAGGTTGACCACGGAGACAATCGTCACATGCTCCAGCGCGCCGGACGCCGCCTTGGCGAGCACGCCGGTGAACTCGGGGCTGTGCCGCTCCGTAACGATCAGCGCGTCGACTCCGAAGGCGCAGGCGGTGCGCAGAATGGCGCCGACATTGTGCGGATCGGTGATCTGGTCGAGCGCGAGGACGATCCCGCTTTTCGGCTCGATATCGCCGACGCCGGCTTCCGGCAGGGGGCGCGCCTCGAGCAGCAGGCCTTGATGCACGGCCTCGTCGCCGAGATGGCGCGAGAGGTCGCGCGCATCGACAACACGCGGCTCGACGCCGGCCTCCCGGGCGAGGTCGGCGATTCGGGGCAGGGCGGTCTCGGTGGCGTAGAGCGTCAGCAGCTTGCGGCGGCGCGCCTTCAGCGCCTCACGAACCGCATGGGCGCCGTAGATCGTCACCACCTCCGGCGAGGGGCCGCGAAACGGAACGCGCGAGGGGTCTCCTCGCGGTCGATCCCGGACGGGCCCCGGGCGTTCGCGGCGCGGCTGGCGGTCCTTTGGCGGCGGGCGACGGCTCATCGCAGCGCCGCCGTCTTCACCCACCATTCGGGGTGCTGGGCGCGAATCGCGCGGGCGGCTCGCGCCGCGGCCCCTGGCGCAGCGAAAAGCGCGAAGCAGGTGGCGCCGGAGCCCGACATGCGCGCCAGCTTGCAGCCGCGCGCCGCGCGCAGCACGGCGAGCACATCGACGATGACAGGCGCCTGGAGGCAGGCGGCGTCTTCGAGGTCGTTGCGGCCTTTGGCGAGAGTTGTCCACAGCGCCTCGGCCGAAGCGCCGCACGCAATTTCAGGATGTGCAGCGCCGCCGAGTCGCTCCCCGGGCTGCAGGCCCAGGCGGGCGAAGACGGGGCGTGTCTCCACCGGGACGCCGGGATTGATGAGCACCGCCGGCAATAGCGGCAGTCGAAGAGCCTCGCCGAGCGATTCGCCGGCGCCGCGCATCATGCGAGCCCGCGCGCCAAGGCAGACGGGCACATCGGCGCCGGTGGCGCGGGCGGCGTCATGCAGCCGGGGATCGTCGGGGGCAAGGCCATTGGCGCGGGCGAGAAGTCGCAGCGCGGCCGCCGCGTCCGATGAGCCGCCGCCGATTCCGGCCGCTACGGGCAGCCGCTTTTCGAGACGAAAGGCGCCGAGCGTCAGGCCGTCGATTCGGGCAGCGAGATTGCGGGCGGCGCGAAGGACCAGATTGTCGTCGCCGCCGCCGGCGGCGGGGGCGGTCGGACCGGAAATGTCGAGCGAGAGCTCTGGGCCGGGTACGAGCGCCAGCGTGTCTCCCGCGCCGGTGAAAGCGACGAGGCTTTCAAGCTCATGATAGCCGTCGCCCCGACGGCCGAGAATGTGAAGAGTGAGATTTATCTTCGCGGGGCAGCGCGCAACCAGCATTAAACCCCGACCTCCGCTTTGGGTTATCGCGGAGCTTCATTTGGAGCGGGCGAAGGGATTCGAACCCTCGACCCCAACCTTGGCAAGGTTGTGCTCTACCCCTGAGCTACACCCGCATCCGTTTGCGACGTCGTGTGTCCGTCGCGGCGTCCTTATGGCTCAAACCGATTTGGTTTGCAACAGCCTTCGGCGCTTTTTTTCAAACGAGTTCAGCGCCGTCAAAAAACAGCAACGTCCCGGGAGGGACGGCTCCCGGGACGTCGCTGTCAACCAGGATCAGTTGATCATACGAGCCGTGGAGCCCGTGTTGCCGGTGATGTTGGCGCTGTCCGGCGAAATCCACTCCGGCACCCAGGTCAACGCGACAACGACGAAGGCCGCGAAGCCCGCGACGTAGAGCAGGATTTTGCCGAGCTCGGCCGCACCGTGAACATTGTGAGCCATGTGTTCCTCCCTTTGCTTTTTTGCTGAACACAGCCCGGCTTTCGTAGCCCAGCGCTCAAAATAACGCAAATAAAAAATCGCTAATTGCGCCAAATTGTCCTGATATTTTTTGATCTGGTCTCATATTTATTCTGAAATATAAATAAACTGGACTTATTATGCTGAACAGCAAAAGCATTATATGAATTTATATACCATAAAATACGTATAAGTATTCCGCCGTCATGGAACGGCAGAGCACAAATACGAAAATAATACGGGCGACGCCGGCGGACAGCTTGGCCTCTGCCACGCCGCCGTCGCTCTCCATGATAGCAACAGGGGGAAGCCATCGTGGATGTACGGGAAATGCCGGTAAGAGCCATGATCCTCAAGGACCACTGGCGCTCAGATCGATGGTAATTTGTTTGGTCTTATGAAATTTATACTGACTGGTCCGAAGATTTGGCTGCGCGCAAGACCACTGAATGCGCGGATTGATCGCGCATTGGTCCTGCGAGCGGAAGCTTGACCGGGGAGAATCGAATCGTAAAGGCGACGTGATCGCGCCTATTTACACTCCTGCGCCACGCGAGCGAGGGCGTCGGAAAGGCCCTTGAGGGAGTAGGTGTCGGTCGTAGAAGTGCCTTTGGCCGAGGAGGCCTTTACGACGAGCTTCGAGCCGCCGCGCAACGCGCCGACAAACTCTTTTTCTTTCGATTGGTCCTTGATCCAGGCGTTGTTGCCCTTCGTGATCAGCTCCCAGCCGTCGCCGTCGATGTCGGCGGAGGCTGCGGAGCCGTCCTTGGTGGCGTAGCCGAGATCGATCGCAACTTCGTTGCGGACTCCTTCGCCGGGTCGGGTGGATATGAAGATGTGTGCAGCCGTGTCCTTGAGCTTGGCTTTCGGCTGCCGCTCTTTGGGTTGACCGAGGGCGTAGCAGGTCTTGTCCTTGCTGCCTTCCGCCGCATAGGCGCCCCAATCGCCATAGGAGCCGAGCTGTTCGGGCTTGGCGGCGCCCTTGTCGCCCGATTTGTCAGCCTTGCCGTTCTTACCCTTCTTGTCTTTCTTGTCGGTCTTATCCTTGGACGCGTCGGTTGCGGCTTCCTCGGTCTGCGCGGGCGCAGCCTTGGATTTGGACTCGGTCTTCGATTTCGCGAAAGCCGGGTGCGGCGCCGTGGAAAGGCTCGCGCAGGCCGCGAAGACCGCGGCGAGGGCGAAAAGGGAAAAGCGGTAGGACGACGATTCGTTGCGCATCGGCCGGAAGTTTACTGTTGACCTCCAGCGTGAACAAGACGCTTCGCGCGTCACCCCTCCTTTTTGGCGGCCATCAGGTAATTGACGTCCGTGTCGTGGCTCTTTCGCCAGCTTCGCGTGAGCGGCTGGAAGCTCATGCCCGCGCGGTCGATCTCCCGCATTCCGGCGCGGCGCAGCCAGGCGGACAATTCGTCCGGACGGATGAACTTGTTGTGGTCATGCGTGCCTTTTGGCACCCAGCCGAGCACATATTCCGCCCCGAGAATGGCGAACACGTAACTCTTCATCGTCCGGTCGATGGTGGCGAGGAACAACAGGCCGCCCGGCCGCACCAGCCGTCCCAGCATACCGATGAATTCCGCGGGGCCTTCGACATGCTCGATCACTTCCAGCGCGGCGACGGCGTCAAACTGCTCGCCCGTTTCGGCGAGCGCCTCGGCGGTGATGTTGCGATAGTCGATGTCCAGGCCGGATTTCTCGGCGTGACGGCTCGCGACGGCGATATTGTTCGGGGCCGGGTCGATTCCCGTCACCCGGGCGCCGAGCTCCGCCAGCGATTCGCTGAGGATCCCGCCGCCGCAGCCGATGTCGGCGATGCGCACGCCTTCGAGGGGCCGCTCGCCGGATTCATTCAGGGCCTTCGGATCATTGAGCAGGAGCCGGCGAATGTGGTCGCGGATGTAGGTCACGCGGATGGGGTTGATGTCATGCAAAATCCCCATCTTTCCGGACTTGTCCCACCACAGCTCGCCGAGGCGGTTGAACCGCGCGACATCCTCGGGATTGACGCTGGCGGAGTGGGGGGACGACGCCTCTGTAGACACGGGAACCTCTTCGAGAGCGGGAGTTTCAACTGCCCGTATAGGATAGGGCGGGCGCCGCCGTTGACAGGGGCGCGGGCGCGGTCACATATACGCCCGCTTTCAACGAATGGCGAATGACGATTAGGGCTTCTCCTCGTCAATCGCCATGCGTAATTCGCCTCCCCGTTTGTAGCGGTTCACATGTCACGCCTGGTCATGAAATTCGGCGGCACGTCCGTCGCCAATGTCGAGCGCATCCACAATGTGGCGCGCCATGTGAAGCGCGAGGTCGAGGCCGGGCGCCAGGTCGCCGTCGTCGTTTCCGCCATGGCCGGCAAGACCAATGAGCTGGTCGCCTCGTGCAAGGAGGCGTCCCCGCTCTACGACCAGCGCGAATATGACGCCGTGGTCGCCTCGGGCGAGCAGGTGACTGCGGGACTTCTCGCCATCGCCCTTCAGAAGATCGGGATACCCGCGCGCTCCTGGCAGGGCTGGCAGACGCCGATCTGCACCAACGGGACGCATGGCTCGGCGCGCATCGAATCGATCGACGGCGCCGGGATCATCGACGGATTCTCGCGCGGCGAGGTCGCCGTGGTCGCCGGCTTCCAGGGCGTCCACAAGGAGACCGGCCGCATCACCACGCTCGGCCGCGGCGGCTCGGACACGAGCGCCGTGGCGCTTGCGGCGGCCATCCACGCCGACCGCTGCGACATTTATACGGACGTCGACGGCGTCTACACGACCGACCCCCGCGTGGTGCCGAAGGCGCGTCGAATGGACCGCGTGGCCTTCGAGGAAATGCTGGAGATGGCGTCGCTCGGCGCCAAGGTTTTGCAGGTTCGCTCGGTCGAGGTGGCGATGGTGCACAAGGTGCCGACCTATGTGCGCTCCAGCTTCGACGATCCCGACAACCCGGGCGAGGGGACGCTGATCTGCAACGAGGAGGATATTGTGGAAGCCCAGGTCGTCACAGGCATCGCCTTCTCGCGCGACGAGGCGCAGATCACATTGCGCCGCGTGGCCGACAAGCCCGGCGTCGCCGCCGCAGTCTTCATGCCGCTAGCCGAGGCGGGCATCAACGTCGACATGATCGTGCAGGTGGTCTCGGAGGACGGTATGACCGACATGACCTTCACTGTCGGCACGGCGGATTACGAACGCGCCTTCGCCATCCTCGAGAAGATCAAGGACGACATCGGCTTTTCCAGCATGGCGGGCGAGAAGGAAGTCGCCAAGGTTTCCGCCATCGGCATCGGCATGCGCAGCCATGCCGGCGTCGCCGCCCGCGCCTTCCGCGCGCTGTCGGAAAAGGGCGTGAACATCCGCGCGATCACTACCTCGGAAATCAAATTCTCCGTGCTGATCGACGAAGCCTATACCGAACTCGCCGTGCGCACGCTGCACACGCTTTATGGGCTGGACGCGGCTTAGTTAACATTAATTAACGTGGGCGATGGTTGAAGTCGTCGCCAGCTCTCACATGTAACCGCTCCAGAGAGGCTCTCTCCTGGAGGGTTGCCACATGGAAGAGTTAGCAAGGCGCGTTGTAGACACGACGACGCTTGAACCAGCAGTAGCCAAGGCCGCAATCGGCCACGTGCTGCTGTTTCTCAGAGACGAGGTTCCCGGCGGTCACGTCGGTGAATTCATCGACAAGACGCCGCTTGCGCAGGAGTTCGTCATAGCGGCGCGCGCTTCCGGCGACGGCGGCGTGACTCAGGTAATCGAGGGCCTGACGAGCTTCATGGGCCGCGGCCGGGCCGACCTCAACATCCTCATCGGAAAGCTGGAAAATCTCGGTCTCAAGGATGCGCAGATTGAAGGGCTGATCAAAGAGATCGTCGCGCGTTCCGATGTCCTCATCGGCGCAGAGGGCGCGGCAAAAATCCGGGAAATCCTGCCCGCGATGAGCGAGCGAATGCCCACAATGGAAGAGATGCGGCGCAGCGCCTGACCACGGTGACGCGGAAACTGACGCGGCCGAAGGGCCGCGTCAGTTCCTGTTCCACCAGTCTATGATCAGAATGTCGAGGTCGCGGTCGGGCGTGAAATTTTTGCGGCGCACCTCGAAGCGTGTGGGCGAAATTTTCTTCACGCCGTCCATGCAAAAACTTACAAGCGAGTCAGCTTTACCCTTGTCGACGACAAGCCGGAAATCGCCTATTGGGCCTTTCCAGTTTGCGCCGGTCTTCAACACATAGCCAAGCCAGACCTCCGAATAGGCGCCCATATCCGTGCGCTTTGTCTTTTCGATGCGGTCGAAGCTCGCGAGCCACTCCTTGTCGATGCAATATCTGCTCAGCGTCTGGTTGAATTCTTTTTCGAGTTCCTTGTCCTTGCGCCGCCACGCGTCGAGATTGCCGCCGACGCTGCCGCCCGCGAGCGGCTTGTATTCATGCTCCACCGTCACGGTCGCATTCGCCGGGAAGGTTTGATGTCGCGTGATAGTGGTGCGCAGAGACCAGTTCGCCACCCAATTGGGATATTCCTCGGAGCCCGTGTTTTCCATGAGGCCATCGGCGACAAGTTTCGCGACTTCCGCTTTCGGGACTTTTTTCAGCGCGTCCTCGAAATCCTTCGCGAGGCGATTGAGCGGAAGTTTCAGCGCCGTCAGTCGCGCGCTGAGGTCCTTGTCCTTGAAGATCGCCTGCTCGACGGTTTCGAAGTCGATCGGCTTTCCATCAATCTTCGTCTTGAATTTTATGCCGCCTTTTTCGCTCCAGTAGCTGGTGTTTTCCGCGTCGGTCGGGGGAATGTCGGGCAGGGGGAAGGCGACGAGCGTTTCGATCGGCGCGTCGCTTTTGTTGGTGAAGCGATATTTCACGCGCACGAGGTCGCGCGAGATGAACAGGTCTTCGCTGTCCATCGAAATCGAATCGGATTTGACGAGAGTGAAACCACCTACCGCCGTCTCCGCCTCCGAGTCATTGGCGCAGGCAGGTTGGGCGCCGACGAGAGCGAAGAAAATGGCGAATGTCGTATAACATTGAGGTCGCATTGCCTGTTTCCAGATAATTCCGGCGAGGACAGTCGCCGCGATCACTTATAGCTTACCGGACGTAGGGACCGGGCGCTTGATTTTCAATTTTTCCGCGGCGACAGTCGCAAAGCTCAAGAGAGCAGGACCACAGGGGAGAATCACATGGATGAATTGATCGAGCGCGTTTCCGCCGCGATCGGGGTCGACGCCGAAGTCGCCAAAAGCGCGATCGGCCATGTGCTCGCCTTCCTGCAAAAGGAGCTTCCCGACGGACCGGTGGCCGAGTTCCTCGATAAGGTCGCAGGCGCGCGCGACGCCGCCAACGCGGCGACGGCGGACAGCGAGAGCGGCGGCGGCGGTTTGCTCGGCGGTCTATTGAGCGGGGGCCTCATGGGTCTGGCCGGGAAGCTCAACGCCCTCGGGCTGGACATGGGCCAGATCCAGAAGCTCGGCCACGAAATTTTCGGCTATGCGGAGACGGTCGTCGGCAAGGAGAAAGTCCAGCAGATCGCAAATTCGATTCCGGGGCTGTCACAGTTTCTGTGACCCGGATCATCGTCGGCGTCTGAGGTTTCCAAGCCTGACGCCGACGACATGAAGGACCCCGACCAGCGCCGCGCCGTAAACAATTGCGCCTGCGCCGCCCAGCGCGATCAGCGCGACGAGATTGGCCAGCGAACCGAAATGCAGCCCCAGCGCAAGGGCGGGCGCACGGCCGTAGACGGCGACAAGGGTCAGGACCGCGCTCGCCACGAGGGTCGCCAGCAGCGTCTTGCCGAAGACCTCGTCGAAATCCATCGCGTCCCGGGCGATGGCCAGCGCGACGAGCGCGCCGAGATTGATCCACAGGCCAACCGAGGTCGCCGTCGCAAGCCCCACCGCGCCCAACGGGCGGAACAACGCGACTTTCAGCGCGACATTCGCCGTCAGCGCGATCAGCGCGATGGTCATGGGCGTCCTGGTGTCGCCGCGCGCCTGAAAGCTCGCGCGCGCGGAGGCGATCAGCACCAGCGCCATCAGCCCGCCGCCATAGGCCGCGAGCACGTCGCCGGCGGCATAGGCGTCGGCGGCCGTGAACTTGCCGCGCATGAAAAGCCCGCTGACGATCAGCTCCGGAATCGTGTCGAAGGCGATGAAAAAGGGCGCCGCGAGCGCGATCGTGAGCGCCATGGTGCGGCTTTGCGCGCGATGGGCGCCTTCGACGTCACCGGCGGCGAGGCGGCGGCTCATCTCGGGCAGGAGCACCGTGCCCGCTGCTATGCCGATGACGCCGACGGGCAACTGGTAAAGGCGCTCGGCGTATGAAATCGACGACACGCCCCCGTCCGCGAGCATCGACGAGAGGATGGTGTCAGCAAAAACGGCAATCTGCGGACTGGCTGATCCGATCACAGCGGGGCCAAGCTTGATGAAAAAATCGCGGACCCGGCTCCAATGCGGCTTGCGTAGCCCCCTCAAGACGCCGATGCGCCGGGCGTCCCACATCAGAAGCCCAAGCTCCAGCGCGCCGGAAACGGTGACGCCCCAGCTCGCCGCATAGCCGGCGTTGGGAAACAGAAACGCCACCGCGAGCGCCGCCATCACCGTCAGATTCATCAGATTCGGCGCGAAGGCGGGAAGCGCGAAGCGCCCGCGCGCGTTGAGCGCGCCCATGTGCAGCGCGAAGAGCGTCATGAACAGAAGGTATGGGAATGTGATCCGCGTAAGATTGACCGCCAGCGCGAATTTCTCCGGGCGGTCGTCGAGGCCCGGCGCGAGCAGCATGACAAACTGCGGGGTGAAGACCCAGACGATCACCAGCAGCACGATCTGCGAGGCGAGCAGCAGCGTGTAGATCTGGCCGGCCAGTTCCTCCGCCGACTCGTCGCCCTCCTGCTCGATCGCCATGGAGTAGGACGGCACGAAAGCGGCGTTGAACGCGCCTTCGCCGAAGATGGCGCGAAAGCTGTTCGGCAGGCGCTGTGCGATGAAGAAAGCGTCCGAGACGACTCCGGCGCCCATGATCGCCGACTGCATCGCGAGCGAGAGGAAGCCCGTCACGCGCGAGAGCAGGGTGAAGCCGCCGACCGAGAGGAGATTTCGAATCATGAGGACGCTTCTAGCAAGTTAGGGTTTAATTTCTGTCGGCGAATTGCAAAGGCGCAGCTATCCCGTCGTTGCGTGTGGCCGAGGCCGGGCATAATCTCGGTTTGACTGGTTACGTCATTTCAGAGCCGAGCCATGCGGCGAGAGCGCGGCGTGTCACGGATAGGCGCCATGAAAGCCGGATTTTTTCTCGCTGCGACGCTTTTGGTTTTTCCGGGCGACGTCGCTTTTGCGATGCGGTGCGGCACGTCCCTAGTGATCGAAGGGCAATCCAAATACGAGGTGCTGCGCCTGTGCGGCGAGCCGGCGTACGCCGACAGCCGCGTCGAATATCGCTGGGCGCCGAACTGGACTGGCCCCAGACCGCTCGACGGGCCGGCGAACCATTATCCTTCGCCGGCGGTTCGGCGGCTCGTCTATGACGAATGGGTCTATAATTTCGGATACACGCAGCTGATGCCGTCGCTCATTTTCGAGAACGGCCGCCTCATCGAGATCCGGTCTCTCGGCTATGGGCGATAGCGGCTTAATGCTGCGGGCAGTGCTGATAATAGCCGCCGGAGATTTCGCTCACATGTCCCGCGGCGTCGGCTGACCAGCGCACATTGCCGCTTCGCCGGCATTTGTCCCTGATGCCGGCCTGGCGGTCGTAAGTGGCCACGCGCTCGCCCGCCCGGCCCAGTTTGAACCCCTGTTCGAGAAGCGTCGTCGTGACCTCGGCCTCCGTCGCGCCGGCGGGAAAACGGGCGCGAAGGCGCGTCAGGAACGCTTGCTGATCCGTTTCGCTCAGCGAATCCGGCAGGTTCTGCAGAAGCTCCGGCAGGGGAGCCTCGGCGCTCAACCAGAAGAGGCGCAGGCCAAAGGCGAGGAACAGGAAAGCGACTGCAGCGAAGGCGAAAACGAGCGCAATTCTCGTGGCGGCGGAGTTTCGCTGTGTCATGATGTGAAGCGCCCTCGATCGGTTATGGCCGTTCACCGCCATTTCGAGCCTTACGGGGCCTTTATCACCCGTCGTCGCGCGGCTCAATCGTCCCGCTCGCGCCAGTCTCGCCGCCGCCGACTTCCTCCGCCACCAGATAGAGCGGTCGCCCTTTCACCTCGTTGAAGATGCGGGCGATATACTCGCCGAGCACGCCGAGCGAAATGAGCTGTACCCCCGAGAAGAACGCAATCGACACGATGAGGGACGGGAAGCCGGGCGTGTCGACGCCGAAAAGCATGGTGCGCACGAAGTAATAGGCCGCCATCGTCAGCGCGAAGCCGGAAATCGCGAGACCAACCCATGTCCATACTTTCAACGGGATGGAGGAGAAGGACATCAGCCCGTCCAGCGCGAAACGCACGAGCCGCGCGAAGTTGAATTTCGATTGGCCGCTGGCTCGGCTTTCCACCTCGAAAGGCACGCCGATCGATTTGAAGCCGATCCAGGCGTAAAGGCCCTTGTTGAAGCGCGCCCGTTCGCGCATCGAGAGCAGCGCGTCGACCGCCTGCCGGTCGAGCAATCGGAAGTCGCCCGCGCCGGACGGCAGGGAGACGTCGCCGAACTTCTCGAGGACATGGTAGAAAAGCTCGGTGAAAACGGTGCGCATCTTCGGGTCGGTCGCGCGATCGGCGCGCTGTCCGTAGACATTTTTGTAACCCTCGCGCCATTTCTCGACGAATTGCGCAATGACCTCCGGAGGATGCTGCAAGTCGGAGTCCATGATGACCGCCGCACGCCCGCGCGCATGGTCGAGACCGGCCGCGATCGCCACCTCCTTGCCGAAATTGCGGGAGAAGGAGAGGGCGCGGAAACGCGGTTCGGCGGCGCAGAGGGCGCGCAGTTCATCAAGGCTCTCGTCATGGGAGCCGTCATCGACGAAGATGGCCTCGAAAGTCACGCCTGCGCCTTCCAGCGCCGGGACCAGCCGCGCCGCCAGGGGGCGCAGGTTGTCGGCCTCGTTGAACACGGGAATGACGACCGATATATCGGGGCTGCGAATTGTCATAAGACTGCTTCAAACCAGAAATTCCGGGCGGAGCATAGGCGAAAACAGGGTGTGAGGAGACGGACGGCATGGCGAAAGAGCGGATCGTCGCGATCTGCGCGGACGATTACGGGCTGTCGCATGGCGTCAGCGTGGGCATTCTGAAGGCGCTGGACGCCGGCCGCCTGACGGCGGTCTCGGCGCTGGTCAACGGTCCCCGCTGGCCGGCGATGGGCCGAGAACTGGCGCGGCGCGGCCATTCCGCCGACCTCGGCCTGCATTTCAATCTCACGCTCGGCCGCCCGCTCGGGCCAATGCCGAATTTCGCGCCGACGGGAACCTTCCCGCCGGTGTCGCGGGTTATCCGCATGGCGCTGCGCGGCAAATTGCCGATGGAGGAAATCCGCGCCGAAATCGACCGGCAGTTCGATCGTTTCGAGGCTGTGCTGGAGCGCCGTCCCGACCATGTCGACGGCCATCAGCATGTGCATGTGCTTCCCGGAATACGACAGGCGCTGCTCGAAGCCATGGCGGCTCGCAAGCTCGACGGTCGAGCCTGGCTGCGCGACGCGGGCGACAGCCTGCACCGCATCGCCGCACGCGGAGCCCATGCGCGCAAGGCCCTGGCGGTCCGGACGCTGTCGGCAGGTTTCCGCCGGGCGGCGCAACGCCGAGGGTTTTCGGTGAACGAGGGTTTTGCGGGTTTCTCTGATTTCCATCCGGGCCATGATTACGCGGCGGCCTTCGAGACCTATCTGCGGGCGCCGGGGCGTCGGCATCTGATCATGTGCCATCCGGGCCACGTCGACGATGAATTGAAAGCGCAGGATCCGGTGACCATCACGCGCGAGCAGGAACTCGCCTTCCTGCTCTCGCCGCGGCTACCCCAGATGTTGGAGAAACGGCGGATGAAGCTCGGGCGGCTGAGCGAGGCGGGCAAGGCGAGGGCGTGAGACTCCCGCCTCGGCGCCCTTCTCAGCTGATTTCGATATCGAGTCCCAGATCCAGCACCGGCGCTGAGTGAGTGAGGGCGCCGACGGAGATGAGGTCGACGCCTGTTTCCGCAATCGCCGCCACGGTGTCCAGATTGACCCCGCCCGACGCCTCGCAGATCATGCGGCCGTCGACGAGCGTTACCGCCTTACGTAAAACGTCAGGGCTCATATTGTCGAGCAGCACGGCGTCGGCGCCTTCCTGCAGCACCTCCTGCAACTGTTCGAGCGTATCTACCTCGATTTCGATCTTGACCAGATGCCCGACATGCGCCTTGGCGGCACGCAACGCCTCGACGACGCCGCCCGCGACCGCGATATGATTGTCCTTTATCAGCACCGCGTCATCGAGACCAAAACGGTGATTGGCGCCTCCGCCGCAACGCACGGCGTATTTCTCGAAAGCGCGAAGAAGCGGCGTCGTCTTGCGCGTGTCGCAGATGCGGGCCTTCGTGTGGGAGATACGCTTTACGTAATTCGCCGTGAGCGACGCAATGCCGGAGAGGCGTCCCAGGTAATTGAGCGCCACGCGTTCGGCAGAGAGGATCGCGCGCGCGGGCCCCTCGATCCGGGCGATCACATCGCCGCGCGCGACAGTCGCCCCATCATCGACCCATCTCTCGAATCCGACGGCGTCGTCCATCAGGCGGAAGGCCATGCGCGCGAGCGGGAGTCCAGCGATCACGCCCGCTTCGCGCGCGGCGATGAGGGCGCGAGCGCCGGCCTTGGCGGGGATCGTCGCCTGTGTCGTGACATCGCCGGCGCGGCCGAGATCCTCGGCCAGCGCGGCGCGCACGGCGTCCTCTATGAGGAGAGGCGAGAGCTCGGGGATCATCACGCGGCCTCGTCGGCAATTTTGATCGCGGCGGAGAGCGTCATTTGCGAGCGATGCGCGAATGCGGTCTCGGGCTCGGGATAGTCCGAACGGAAATGCGCGCCGCGACTCTCTCGCCGCTCCAGCGCGGCGGCGGCGATCATCACCGATGTCGTGAGCATGTTGTGAATCTCGATGTCGTTCGTGCGCGCGTTCATGCGTCGCAAAGCCTTCAACGCCCCGGTGAGCCCGGCTGCGTCGCGGATGACGCCGACATTGGCCGACATCAGATCGCGCAACTCCTCGACGATTGCGAAGTCGCGTTCGCGCGGCGCAATATCGTCGCGCTCCAACGCCACGCGCTGGTCCAGATCGGGCAAGGGCGCCGCCAGGATGTCGGCCGCGACGCGGGCGCCGAACACGATGGCCTCCAGCAATGAATTGGAGGCGAGACGGTTCGCGCCATGAACGCCCGTGGAGGCGACTTCGCCGATCGCCCAGAGGCCGTCGAGACTCGTGCGGCCGCGTGCGTCCGTCCACACGCCGCCCATGTGGTAATGGGCGGCGGGCGCGATCGGTATGGGCATGGCGACGGGATCGATCCCGGCCGATTTACAGCTCGCGTAAACCGTGGGGAAGCGCTTCGGAAAGGCCGCGCCAACGGCCGCCCGCGCATCGAGAAAGGCGCCGCGTCCCGCCCTGATGCTGGCGAAGACGCCGCGCGCCACAATATCTCGGGGCGCGAGCTCGCCGGCCGGATTTACGTCCAGCATAAAACGCCGCCCCTCGCGATCGATGATGGTCGCGCCCTCGCCGCGGAGCGCTTCCGTCGCGAGCGGCGCGGGGTCTGCGTCGATGTCGATGGCGGTCGGGTGGAACTGCACGAATTCCGCGTCCGAGATCAGGGCGCCCGCGCGCGCCGCCATCGCGACGCCGACCCCGCGCGCCTCCAACGGATTCGTGGTCAGGCGGTAAAGATGGCCAAGGCCGCCGGTCGCGAGCACGAGAGCAGAGCAGGGAATGTCGCAGATGCGTCCCGAGGCGTGGCGCGCGCGCACGCCGACGATGCGGCCATTGCGGGTGATGATCTCTTGCGCGGCGTAGCCGTCGACGACCTGAATTGAAGGCGTCTTGGCGACCTGCTTTTCGAGCGTCTCCATAATGGCGCGACCCGCCGTGTCGCCCATGACCCGAACGATGCGATGACGCGAATGTGCGGCTTCCCGCGAGGGCGCAAAGGCGCCGCCCTCCTTGCGGTCGAAGGGCGTTCCCATGGCCGCGAGGTCTTCGACGCGCGCGCGGGCCTCGCGCGCCATGCCGAGCGCAATGCCGCGATCGACAATGCCGGCGCCGGCGGCGACCGTGTCATCGGCGTGGTGCTCCGGCGTGTCGCCTTCCTCGACCGCGGCCGCGATTCCGCCTTGAGCCCAGTAGGAGGAGCCGCTCGAACCTACCGGCGTCGGCGCAAGAATGGCGACGGGCGTCGGTGCGAGCTTCAGCGCACAGAAGACGCCGGCGAGGCCGCCGCCGACGATCACGATGGGAGGAAGCTTCCCCGGCATGCGTCAGTCGATCGCGACCGCGGCGAGGCGTTCGAGCGTCGCCGCCTCGCGCGCCACCGCCGCGCCCACGAGCTTGCGCGCGCGTTCGGGCAGGGGCAGGGCAAGCGCCGCCGCGTGTCCCCTGGGCGACATTTTGCAAAGCGTCTTGCCGAGGATGTCGACGATCTTCTCGTCGTCATAGCCGTCATATTTGGCGAGGAACTCGTCGAAGTAATGTTCGAGGAAGACGACGGCCGCAACATTCTCCAGCGCCTGCGACTCGGGGTCTTTCTTCAATTGCTCCTTGCGGATGAGCGCGCCGACATGCGCGATCGCGGCGTCGTCGTATCCCTGCGCGCGCATGATGTCGCCGACGAGATTCGCGTGATGGACGCGGCAGGCGCGGCGCCAGTCGTTATAGCCGCGACGTCCTTCGGGATAATCCGAGCGCGGGACTTCCCATCGTCGCAGATGCTGGGCGCGGGCGGCGATCTTCAGCAGATCCGAGGCGTCGGGATAGATGGCGGCGAGGCGTTCGGTCATACGTTCGGCGTAAAGGCTCTCGAACGCGCGCCCGTCCACGCGGCGTGGGTCTTCGGCATTGGCGGCGTCGATCGCCGCAATCGTCGCATCGAGCGCCGGCATGTCAGAACCCTCTCACCCGAGCCGCTGTTCGGGGCTCCCCTCTTGCAGAGAAGAGGGGATCGCTGATTACCCCAGATCGATCATGCGCTGCACGCTGCGGCGCGCGCGCTCGGCGATCGCCGGATCGACCGTCACTTCTTCGCGGATATAAAGCAGGCTGTCGAGGATCTTCGGCAGTGTGATCCGCTTCATGTGCGGGCAGAAGTTGCATGGCCTGATGAACTGCGTGCCGACCGTCTCCGCGGCGATATTGTCGGCCATGGAGCATTCGGTGACGAGCAGGACTCGCGCCGGATGCTTCGTGCGAACATAGTCGATCATCGCCGCGGTGGAGCCGGAGAAGTCCGAGACTTCCACGACCTCGCGCGGACACTCGGGATGCGCGATGACCTTCAGCCCCGGATGGTCCGCCTTGTAGTTCTGGATTTCCTCGGCCGTGAAGCGCTCATGCACTTCGCAGGCGCCCTCCCAGGCGATGATCTTCACTTTCGTCTGCGCTGCGACATTCTGCGCGAGGAATCGATCCGGAACCATGATGACGCGATCGACGCCCAGGCTCTCGACGACTTTGACCGCGTTGGACGAGGTGCAGCAGATGTCGACTTCCGCCTTCACCTCGGCGGAGGTGTTCACGTAAGCTACGATCGGCACGCCGGGATATTTCGCTCGCAGCGCGCGAACGTCGGCGCCGGTGATGGAGGCGGCGAGCGAGCAGCCGGCGTCGGCGTCGGGGATCAGCACCACCTTGTCGGGGTTCAGGATCTTGGATGTTTCGGCCATGAAGTAGACGCCGCCCTGAACGATCACGTCGGCTTCCGACTTCGCCGCGAGCTTGGCGAGCTGGAGGCTGTCGCCGATGTAATCCGAGACGCAGTGATAGATCTCCGGCGTCATGTAATTGTGCGCGAGGATCACCGCGTTGCGCGTCTTCTTGATGTCATTTATCGCCTTGACGTAAGGCGCGAAGAAGGGCCATTCGACGGGCGGTATGACCCTGGAGACGCGCTCGTAGAGATGCGCGGTCGCGGCCTCTACTTCCGGCGTCCATTGGAGGTCGGGACGGGGCAGGACGGGAAATCGGCCATTCGGTCCGACGCCGAGGGCGGCCGGCGGTGTGGGCGCCAGCGCCATTGCGCCGCTGCGGTCGATGGTCCGGATCGTCATCGTGGGGCCCTTTCGCTTTATGTTCAGGCCGCTTTTGATCTTATGCTCGATATGAGCATAAGTTGGTCATATAAAATCTCCGAGGCGGATCGCCGCCCGGAGCGCTCATTTGGCTGAAGATTAACGGGGCCTTATCCAGTCCGCAACCCCAGCCTCCTGGGGGACAGATGTGCTCGCAATGAGCATATGTCAAGCGTCCAGAGTGTGTACATTATTTACGCTGTTGGCGCCGGACGTTGAACCGGCCGATTTTCAGAAGCTTGGCTTTATGAAAAAGCAATTTTTGGCGTGGGATATTTCGAGCGCATTGGCGTGCAGATTCTGCGGCAAAACGCAATTTAGCGGTCCGGTCGGACGAACACACACGGGGAAGGCGGCGATAAGCTCCATGGCGATTTCATCGGTCGGATCGGGACTGCTCGCTGGTCTCAAGGAGAGGAGTCGGCGATCGGCGGAGGACGGCGCGCTCTCCCGGCTTCGCCGCTTTTTCGAGGGCGATCCTCTGGCCTTCGACCACCGCACGGTTTCTCCTGCGGTGCGCGCCAGATTTCGCGCCGAGCAGCTGAGCGATCTCGAGAAAAGCACGCCCGGCGCAATGCTGGCGTCCTGCTTCAGCGCCCTCACCTTCGCCATGTCGATGTGGGCGACGCCACAGGCCGACGAGGCTCGCGCCTGGGCCGCGTCGATCTTCATTTTGGGCGGCGTGATCTATGCTCGCCGCATGAGCGCGCCGCAAACACATCGGCGAGCGGCCTCGACGAACGGCGTCTGGCGCGCGACGGCAAACGCTCTGATGCACGCATCCCTTTGGGGCGCGTTGCCGATCTTCTTCTTCGCGGAAGCGAGCCCGCCGCAGCAGTTCCTGATCGCCTGCTTCTGCTTCACGACGCTTTTCGGCGGCGGGTTTGCGCTGTCGATGATCCCTGTCTCGATGTTCGCGCACATCATTCCGATCGTCGCCGGTCTGCTCGTCGCGGTCGTCAATGCGCATAATCCGATCTTCGACGTCGCCGCCGGAGTCGTCGCAATCTACGCCGTCGTCATCATCAATGCGGCGATCAATCGCGCCGCGATGGCGGCACGTCGTTGCGCCGCAGAGGCCGCTGCCGAAGAGGGCGCGCTGCGCGACGAGCTGACGAAACTCCCGAACCGCGTGGCCTTCCGGGAGGAGTTGACCCGCGCCTTTGCGCGACACGCGCGCGTCAACGAGCGCTTCGCGCTGATGTGCTTCGATCTCGACGGATTCAAGAGCGTCAATGACAGCATGGGACATGAGACCGGCGACGCCGTTCTCATCGAGGCCGCGCGCCGTGTCCGCGTTTCGACGCGGGAGAGCGACCTGATCGCGCGGTTGGGCGGCGACGAATTTGCGCTGATTGCGGTCGACATCCGCTCGGTGGAGGACGCCGTCTCGATCGCCGAGCGCATCCTCAACGCGTTCCGGGCTCCCTTCGAGGTTGGGGGCCGCAGCTTTTCCATCTCGGTCAGCATCGGCGTCGCCATCGCGCCGAGCGACGGCGTCGATCCGGAAAGTCTGCTGCGCAACGCGGACAACGCCATGTATGCTACGAAACAGGCGGGGCGCTGCGGCTACACATTGTTCCGCGATCGCTTCGGCTTTGTCGCCGAGCGAAATACGCTCGACGCCGAACTGGATCGCGCCTTTGCGAAAAAAGAGCTGTTCATGGTGTTCCAGCCCTTTGTGGACACCGAGACGCTCGAGACTACCGGATTTGAAGCGCTGCTGCGCTGGCGCCATCCCGCGCGCGGCGTATTGAGCGCCGGCGAAATCATTCCGCTCTTCGAGCGAGCGGGACAGATCGACATGGTCGGCGCATGGGCGCTCGAAGAATCGATGGCCATCGCCGCAACCTGGCCGGACCATTTGCGCGTCGCCGTCAATATTTCGGCGCTTCAGCTTCGCAAGCCCAATTTTGAGCAAACCGTGCTCTCCGCGCTCGCCAGGAGCGGCCTCGATCCGCGCCGGCTCGAACTGGAGCTGACGGAGACGGCGATGATCCTCGACGGCGAGAGGGCGTTCGAGATGCTCGCCTCGCTGCGGCGCCTCGGGATTCGCACGGCGCTCGACGATCTCGGCACGGGTTATTCCTCCCTCGCCAATCTCGTCGGCCTGCCGCTCGATCGCGTGAAGATCGACCGTTCATTCGTCGCCAATCTCGAAACCAATCCGATGTGCGCGTCGGTCACCAAGCTTTCGGTGGAGCTCGGGCGCTCCCTGTCGCTCGCCGTCACGGCCGAGGGCGTGGAGGACCGGCGCCAATTGGAAATGCTGCGCGCATTCGGCTGCCGCGAGGCGCAGGGCTATCTGTTCAGTCAGCCGCGGCCGGCGAGCCAGATCGCGCATCTTTTCGAGTCGTGCAGGATCACGGAGGGCCCCGCCCGAACGCCGGAGGAGCCGGTCGTGGCGCTCGCCGGCTGATCGCCGCCGCCAAATTCGAGGCTCGCGGCGGGGGGCAAAGCTGCTATAGACGGGCCCATGCAAGGCGACGCCAAACAAGTCATCTTCCCGCACCGGCATCTGCTCGGAATCGAGGGATTGTCGCGACCCGACATCGAGACGCTGCTCGACATGGCCGAGCAGGCGGTCGAAGTCTCACGCCAGGTCGAGAAGAAGCGCTCCAATCTTCGCGGACGCACGCAGATCAACCTATTTTACGAGGCTTCGACACGCACGCAGGCGTCTTTTGAAATCGCCGGGAAGCGCCTCGGCGCCGACGTCATGAACATGTCCGTCGCCCGCTCCTCGGCGTCCAAGGGCGAAACGCTTCTGGACACAGCCGTCACTCTGAACGCGATGCGGCCGGACATCATCGTCGTGCGCCACGCGCAGGCGGGGGCGGCGCATCTTCTTGCGCGCAAGGTGGACTGCTCGGTTGTCAACGCCGGCGACGGCGCGCATGAGCATCCGACGCAGGCGCTGCTGGACGCTCTCACCATCCGTCGAAACAAGGGCCGTATCGAGGGCCTGACGGTCGCGATCTGCGGCGACATACTCCATTCGCGCGTCGCGCGCTCGAACATCCTGCTGCTCTCGGCTCTGGGCGCGCGGCTACGGGTCGTCGGTCCCTCGACGCTTGCGCCCGACAGCCTGTCGCGTCTCGGCGTCGAGGTATTCCACGACATGCGCCGGGGATTGGACGGCGTCGACATCGTCATGATGCTGCGCCTGCAACGCGAGCGCATGGCCGGCGCGCTGGCGCCGAGCGCGCGCGAATATTTCCATTTCTTCGGTCTCGACGAAGAGAAATTGCGCTACGCCGCGCCGGACGCGCTGGTCATGCATCCTGGGCCAATGAACCGCGGCGTCGAGATTGATTCCGTCGTGGCCGACAGTACGCGGTCGCTCATTCGCGAGCAGGTTGAAATGGGCGTCGCGGTGCGCATGGCCGTTCTGGAGGCTCTCGCGCAGCACCTCCCGAACGTGTAAGATCGTCAAAAAACCGGTCTTAGACCTTCAAGGGGTGTGGAATGCTCAAACTGATCCGCTTCATCGGACTCGTCTCCCAGTCGATCTTCATTCAGTTCGTCCACTTTTTCGGGCTGGTCGCCTTCCTGACCGCGGCGGCGACCGGATACTTCCGCCTGCCGTCATGGACCGTGCCGATCAACGCTGTCGTCTTTGGGGTGCTGGCTGACAAGTTCATCGACGAAAGCGCCGTGACCAGCCTGCTGGAAAAGGCCGCCTCGGCCAATCAGCGCGGCGGATTTCTGATCGTCGTCTATTTCGTGATCACCGCCGTCGGCTACATCGTCGGCGCCTACGGACGCTACTATCTTCGCAACAAATCTCCGGTCGCGGCCGGGAAAAAATAATCGCGTTGAAAACATCGGCCGGGCCCGCCGTATGGCCCGGCCGTAATTTGTTTCACAAACCTTCGAACAGCGCCGTCGACAGATAGCGCTCGGCGAAGGACGGAATGATCAGAACGATATTCTTTCCTTCCGCCTCGGGCCGCGCCGCGATCTCGAGCGCCGCCGCGACCGCCGCGCCGGACGAAATGCCGACCGGAATGCCTTCGATTCTCGCGAGAAGACGGGCCGTGTCGAACGCCGTCTGATTCCCGATTGTCACGATCTCGTCGATCACGCCGCGGTCCAGCACGGGCGGCACGAAGCCCGCGCCGATGCCCTGAATCTTGTGCGGTCCCGGCGGACGCCCGGACAGCACCGCAGAATCTTCCGGCTCGACCGCTACGACGCGCAGGCCCGGCTTGCGCTGTTTCAGCACCTGTCCAACGCCCGTGATGGTGCCGCCAGTGCCGACGCCCGAGACGAAATAATCGACCTTGCCCTCGGTGTCGTTCCAGATTTCCTCGGCCGTGGTCAGGCGGTGGATTTCCGGATTGGCGGGGTTCTCGAATTGCTGTGGAATGATCGCGCCGGGAGTCTCGCCGGCAAGTTCGGACGCCTTTGCCAAGGCGCCCTTCATGCCTTGAGAGGCGGGGGTCAGGACCAGTTCGGCGCCCAGAAGCGCCAGCATCTTGCGGCGCTCGATGGACATGGATTCGGGCATGACCAGAATCAGCCGGTAGCCCCGCGCCGCCGCGACAAAGGCCAGCGCGATGCCGGTATTGCCGGAAGTGGGTTCAATCAGCACCGTCTTGCCGGGCGCAATCTTGCCGCTCTTTTCGAGCGACTCGATCATGCTGACGCCGATGCGATCCTTCACGCTGGAAATCGGATTGAAGAATTCGAGCTTGGCGAGGAGATTGGCCTTGACGCCTTTCTCTTTCGCCAGCCGGTCGAGCCGGACAATCGGCGTGTCGCCGATGGTCTGGGTGATGGAGTTGTATATGCGGCCGCGCCCGGGTTTGGCGGGCGGCGTGAAACTGGTCTCGTTCGACATGAGTCGCTCCTCCGGCTTGCGCCGTCTTATATCGACAGTTTGAGTCCGACCACAGCCATCATGGTCGCAAGCACGGGGCGCAGGAAGCGGTCGGGAACTCTTGCAGCCAGATGGCTGCCGATGGCGATGCCCGGCAGCGATCCGATCAGCAGCGAAAACAGCAAAAGCCAGTTGACGCCGCCCATCATCCAGTGGCCGAAGCCAGCGACAAGCGTCAGCGGCACGGCATGGGCAATGTCCGACCCCACCAACCGGACGGTCTGCACGCGCGGATAGAGCGCCAGGAGCACCGTCATGCCCAGCGCGCCGGCGCCGACGGACGAGATCGAGACGATGACGCCGAGAAAGGCGCCAAGAGCGATGGTCAGCCAGCAGGTCTGGAGATCGCTGAGCCCGTCGGTGTGGCGGGCGATGTGATCGAGAATCCAGCGGCGGAACAGGATCGCGACGGCCGTCAGCAGAAGGGCGAAGCCGAGCGCCGAGGTGATGAGGCCGTTGGCGGCGTGGCCGGCGCTCTTGCCCATCCAGGCGAGAGTGAGCAGCGTGACGATCGTCGCGGGAATGCTGCCATAGGCGAGACGCCGCGTGATGCGCCAGTCGACCGTGCCGTTCAGGGCGTGAACTAGCGTGCCGTTGCTCTTGGTGATCGCCGCATAAAGGAGATCCGTGCCGACGGCGGTGGCCGGCGCGATGCCGAAGAAGAGCATCAGGATCGGGGTCATCAGAGCCCCGCCGCCGACGCCTGTGAAACCCACCAGGGCCCCGACGACAAATCCCGAAAGAGAATGGAGGGGATTGAAGGTGTGCAGCGCATCGAAAATTGAGGTCATGTGCTGAACTCCATCCGTGCCCGTATCCAGATCAGCGCCGCAACGCGACGAGGCGCGCTCTTTAAACGCCATCCGATAATCACCAAGTCTATTAAAATAGTCAACTACCCAGGGCTGGCGATGTCGCCGGCGCCGCCCGCCGGGCGGATCCAGGCGGGAGGCGGCCGCTCGATCCTGTGGAAAAACCGCCCTATGTGAGTTAATCGAACATGCCAATGGAGTTGATGGATTAGGTTCTCGTAGCCGAATCGACGAAATTCTCCTCCTGCGCGCCCGACTTTTCGGAAGGTTCTCGAGCGGATGCTCACCAAGAAAGCCAAATACGGCCTGAAAGCGATGGTGCATCTTGCGGGCGTCGAGCCCGGGCAGACGGCGCTCGTCGCCGACATCGCCACGGCCAACCAGATCCCCAAGAAATTCCTCGATGCGATTCTCGGGGAACTGCGCAACGCCGGTTTCGTTCATTCGAAGAAAGGCAAGGGCGGGGGCTACATGCTGGCGCGCCTGCCCTCTGAAATCAGCGTCGGCAATCTCGTGCGGGCGCTCGATGGCCCCCTTGCGCCGATCCAATGCGCGAGCAAGACGATTTACCGTCGTTGCGACGACTGCGTCGACGAGAAGCATTGCTCGGTGCGCCTCGTCATGATGGAGGCGCGCGACGCCATTGCCAAGGTGCTCGACAACACCTCGCTCGAACGGATGCGCCTGCTCGGTCAGGCCGGTCAGGCGATCGTGCTCGCGGGCGATGGACATGGCGTGACCGTGAACCTATAAAGCGCCGGCCGGCTCTTGCGCCGGAGAATTCCCGAAAAGAAGGCCGGCGCGACGCCGGAAAGCGAATGTCCGAAGCAGCGGTGGCGCCGGCGCGGCGCGAGGCGGAGCAGGGGGTAGCGACGGCGGAGTTGCGCCGCACGATGGTCGATCGGCAGCTGCGCCCCTACGACGTGACCGACGTTCCGCTCATCGAGCAATTCCTTGCCGTCCCGCGCGAATTGTTCCTGCCCGAGAGCCAGTCCGCGCTGGCCTACTCCGACCTCGCCGTGACGGTGAAGGGCGCGGGCGGCCGCAAGCGCAGCCTTTTGCCGCCGCTGGTGCTCGCCCGTCTGCTTCAGGGCGCTGCGCCCCGGCTGGGCGAGAAGGCGCTCGACATCGGCGGCGCCGGCTATTCGGCGGCGATTCTGTCCGGCCTCGTCGGCGAGGTGGTGGCGCTCGAGAGCGATCCGGAACTTGCCGCTCGCGCCCGCGCCGGCCTCTCGGCGCTCGGCGCCGGCAATGTTCGGGTTGAGACCGGCCCGCTCGAAAAGGGCGTTCCGGCGGCGGGGCCTTTCGATATGATATTCGTCCACGGACGGGTCGAAAGCGGTCTCGACGCGCTCTTCGCTCAGTTGACGCCGAACGGCCGCCTGCTCGCGATCGTGACGCCTGAGCCGGGCGCCGGCCAGCAGATCGTTCGATTCGAGCGGCAAGACGGGCGCGCCGCTGGCCAGCTCCCGCTCCTCAGCGCCAATGCGCCAGTCCTCGAAGGTTTCGAAAAGGCGCCGGCTTTCGCATTCTGACGCCGCCTTTTCGCCAAATCGCGTTCCTAGCGTTCTGTATCTGCGTGATCGTTTCGATTCGCCGTTCCGTGCGGCGTTCGAGTTTTCGTGCGACGCCTCGCGTCGGAACGACGGAGGGACATCGGATATGGACTGGGCGGCCTCGAGGCGGCGTGCGGCCGGTCTTTTGTCCACGACTCGCATTTTCGCTCTCGCGCTCGCCTTTTCGGGCGCGAGCATTTGTCCTGCGTTTGCGGAGAGCCTTCTCTCCGCTCTGGCGCGGGCCTATGACGGCAATCCGGATCTGAATCAGAGCCGCGCCAGCGTCCGGGTGCGGGACGAGGACGCGCCCAAGGCGCTCGCGGGGCTTCGGCCGAAAGCCAGCATCACCGCCTCGGCGGGGCCGCAGCATGCGCGGATCAAGATCCCCTTCGGCGCCGACAATCAGCAGGCGGGGGCCTCCGGCGGCGGCAATTTCAGCGACGTCTACACTGGCTATCCGCGCGGCGCGACGCTGAATGTCTCGCAGACCGTCTTCGACGGCGGCCGCACGGAAAATTCGGTGCGGCAGGCGGAGTCCGGCGTCTTCGCCGCGCGCGCGACCATGCGGCTCACCGAGCAGGCGATCCTTCAGAACGGCGCCACGGCATACATGAACGTGCTGCGCGACACGGCGGTTCTGGCGCTGCGCAAGAGCAATATCGCGGTGCTCGAGGAGCAGCTGAAGCAGACCCGCGACCGCTTCCAGGTGGGGGAGGTCACGCGCACCGACGTCGCGCAGGCGGAGGCTTCGCTCGCGCAGGCGCGTTCGGAGTTCTACGCGGCGCAGGCGCTGCTGAAGACGAGCGTCGCCAATTATCGCCAGATCATCGGCAATGAGCCGAAGAATCTGGAGCCCGGCCGCTCGCTGGAGCCGCTGTTGCCGAAGTCGCTCAACGACGCCATCACCATCGCGCTCGCCGAACATCCGGGCGTGGCGGCGGCGCTGCATCAGGTGGATGTGGCGGAGCTCGCGGTGAAGGTGGCGGAGGGGGCGCTGGCGCCGTCGCTGTCGGTGAACGCGCAGCTGTCGAACCAGTATGATTCGTTTCTCGGCCTGCCGGGATCGCGGCAGTTCTCGGCCGCGGCGAGCGGGCAATTGAACATCCCGCTCTATCAGGGCGGGGCCGAATACGCCTCGATCCGTCAGGCGAAGGAGCAGCTGGGTCAGGCGCGGCTCAACGCCGATCTGCAGCGCGACAGCGTGCGGGCGAGCGTGGTGTCGAGCTATGGCCTGCTGGAGACGGCGAAGGCGTCGATCATCTCGGGACAGGCGGCGGTGAAGGCGGCGGAGACGGCGCTCGCCGGCGTGCGCGAGGAGGCGAAGGTAGGGCAGCGGACGACGCTCGACGTGCTGAACGCGCAGCAGGCGTTGCTGAACGCGCGGGTGCAGCTGGTGACGTCGCAGCGCGACCGGGTGGTGGCGTCCTATGCAGCGCTTGGCGCAATCGGCAGATTGTCGGCGCGCGAGCTCAATCTCAACGTCGCGCTCTACGACCCCGGAGTCCATTTCGAGCAGGTCAAGACAAAATGGTTCGGAACCCAGACCCCGGACGGGCGGTAGCCGTATTCGATGGATGACATCGACGTGCGAAAGGTGTGGAATTCGACTTGGGCGAGTTGATTCGCATCAGTTGCGCGGTCACACATGAGGCGTTAGCCAGGACATGACCGTCGGCGCAAACCAGAAGAAGACCAATCCATGAGCGCAGCGAACGCTACTGCACCTTCTCCCACTCTCGAAGAAGAGATGCGCGCGCACGAGCCCTCCATGGAGGAAATCCTCGCGTCGATTCGTCGGATCATCGCCGACGACGACAGCCTGCCGGGAGTGCGTCGCGAGCGTGAAAGCCCGCGCCGCGTCCGCGAGCCGGAAGAAGCTGCGCCGGCCGTCGAGCCGCCGCCTCCGGCCCAGAGCGCCTATCCCGCGCCGGCGCTCGATCGGCGCGAGGCGCAGGTCGCAATACCCGTCGCGGAGCCCCGCGCCGAGGAGGCGTCAATCGAGGAGCCCGTGGAACGCGAGGCCGCGCCCGTCGCCGAGATTCGTCAGCTGCGGGTCAATCGCGTGACGGAGGAGGCGCCCGTCGCCGACTACGACGCTGCGGAGCCGGAAGAGAACTACGACAATTCGCCCGAGGTCGGGGAGAGTTATGCGCGGTCGGCTGACGAAACCTACGTCGTCGCGGAGAATGACGCGCCGCTCATGTCGCCCGACGCAGCCTCGTCGATCGCGTCGCATTTTCAGGCGCTGGCGGCGAGCATGGTCATCAATGACAGCGGGCTGCTGCACAAATATGCGCAGGAAATGCTGCGGCCGATGCTCAAGCAATGGCTCGACGACAATCTGCCCGTGATTGTCGAACGTCTCGTCCGCGCCGAGATCGAGCGGGTTGCGCGCGGCGGTCGCCGCTGATCTCCAGAAATCGCGCGCTTTCACAGCTCGTTAACGCCGCCTACACCAAGTCGGCGTTATTTTACGACAATGCACCGTTTGCGCGTTCTTCTTCGCTCGCTGGTCCTGCCGTTCACGCTTTATTGCGTGGCGGGAACTGTGGCCGGCTATTTCGTTTGGCACGGCGTCCATGGCCAGCGCGGCCTGAAGACCGGCGAGGAATATGAGCAGAAGCTCGCGCAGCTGCGACTCGAACGGGACATTCTGAAACTGCAGCGGATGCAGTGGGAAAGCCGCCTCGCGCTGATCAAGGGCGAGAATATCGACGCCGACATTCTCGACGAGGAAACCCGCAAGCGGCTGGGGCGCGTTCACCGGAACGAAGTCGTGATTCTGCTGCCCTCCGAGAGCGACAAGCGCTGACAGGTCTCACCGCCGCACGTAGCGCGCGGTCAGGGTCGCCGGGCCGTCGCTCTCCGCAAGCCCGCGAGCGATCAGATCTTCCATATGCGCGAAGACGGTCATCGCTGCCGCGCCGTGCAGCCGGCGGTCGACGCCCTCATAAATGCGCGCGACGATCGCGGCGATGGTTTCGTCGCCGGCCTCCAGCCTCTGCAGGATCGCGGCCTCGCGCGCGCGGCGATGGTGCACGAGGGCGCGCAAGTAGCGTTGCGGGTCGCGCACCGGATCGCCATGGCCGGGCCAATAGATGTCGTCGTCCCGTTCGCGCATCCGCTCGATCGATTCCATATATTCGCGCATCGAGCCGTCGGGCGGGGCGATTACCGTCGTCGCCCAGCCCATCACATGATCGCCGGTGAACAGCGCTTTTTCTTCGCGCAGCGCGAAACAGAGATGGTTCGTCGTGTGGCCGGGGGTCTCGAGCGCCTCGACCGTCACGCCGGCGAGGTCGAGCCGGTCGCCTTCCGCGAGGATCTCGTCGGGCGCGTAGCCCGTATCATGCGAGGCGTCGAGGCCGGGGCCGGTGACGCCGATATCCTCCGGCGGCGAATAGGGCGCGCAGCCGGTGATGATCGCTCCAGTCGCCTCCTTCAGCGCCCTGGCGGCGGGGGAATGATCGCGATGCGTATGGGTGACGAGCACATGGCGCAGGCGCTCGCCGCGGATCGCTTCGAGCATCGCGGCGATGTGTCGGGGATTGGCGGGACCGGGATCGACAATCGCAACGTCGCCTTCGCCGACGATGTAGGCGCATGTCCCCTTGAATGTGAATGGACCGGGATTGGGCGCGACGATGCGTCTGACGAGCGGTGCGACTCGTTCTACGTCGGGCTGGGTGCTGGACTGGTGGATTTTGTGACGCCTTGCGCAACCGGTTACAGCGGATGGCTTAGCATATTTTCAGGACGCGGGGAGAAACGGGTTCAAGGCGAATGGCGTTGCGGCGCCATTCGCCTCGTGTCTCAGTTACATCGGGAAGAAGGCGCCCTGACGGCTGAGCAGTCCTTCCATCATATAGCCGACCCGGCCGTTGTAATGGACCTGGCACCAGTTGGTCTGCCAACCAGCGACGCATGTGCCCTTGTTTACGGTCGCGCCGCCCGGCACCGCCATGATGACCTTGTAATTGGTGCCGGGACCCTTGTACATATTGCCCAGCTCGTTCGTCACGACCGGCGCGACGACCACATTGTTTCTGCCGGAGGCGGCGAGCACGCCGGCGGAAACGAAGCCGGTGACGCCATTATAATTAACCTGGCACCAGTCGCGCCGCCAGCCGCCATAGCAGTTCATCACCTGGACATCGGCGCCGGTGGGAATGACGGCGATTGCCGGCAATTTCGCATTCGGCCCCGAGCGCATATAGGCGGGGCTGATGATGGACTCGGCAAAGGCCGAGGAGGTCAAGGCGCAAGCAAAAAATGTTGTCATCAGACGCAAAGTCGTTTTCGAGGCGTGCATAAATCTCTCCCTTTTCGATTTTCGGATTGTGCTTGCGAAACTGCGCAAGGACAACGATTTCATAACGCAATGGTTCCTTTTTTCTAACGTAAACGTCCGAGGGTCTGCTTGGACGTGACTTTTGTTTCAGTGAAAATTGCGCGCCTTCGGCATCGCCTCGCGCTTGGCGGCGCGCATCGTCTCCAGGAGGCGCAGATCGGCGGAGAGATCGTCGAGCCGCTGCGCCACGACATGGATGACGCCCTCCGCCTTCTGCAAATTGCCGGTGACGGCGACATAGCGCGCGCCAATCACCTCGGCGCGCTGGCGCTCCAGCAGCTTCGGCCACACGATGATATTGGCGGCGCCGGTTTCGTCCTCGATGGTCATGAAGACGACGCCCTTGGCCGTGCCCGGCCGCTGGCGCAGCAGCACGAGTCCCGCGACCGTGACCCGGCGGCCGTCGCTTTCCCGCCCCAGCGCTTCGCAGGGGATGATGTGTCGTGCGAGCCGGGGGCGCAGGAAGGCGACGGGGTGGCCTTTCAGCGACAGCGACAGAAAGCGATAGTCCTCGACAACCTCCTCGCCCGGCGGCATGGGCGGCAGATGCGCGTCGGGCTCGAGCGGCGCGAAGGCGAGGTCGCGCAGGAGGGGCAGGTCGTCCTTGTCGCCGACTCGGTTCAAACCCGCCGCCGCCCAGAGCGCGTCGCGGCGCGACAGGCCGAGCGAGGCGAAGGCGTCGGCCTCGGCAAGGCGGGTGAGCGTCGCGGGCGACAACTCCGCGCGCAGCCAGACGTCGCGCACGGAATCATAGCCCTTGCCGCGCCGTGCGACGAGGCGGCGCATGTCTTCCTCGGCAAGCCCCTTGATCTGCCGGAAGCCGAGGCGGATCGCGCAATCGCCGAGAATGTCGCCGGCCATTTCGGCGTGGTGGGGGTGCAGGGGGAGGCGTTTGTCGCCAACTGGTCGAGACTCCGGCGGTCGAGATGTTCGCGTTTCATTTTCTTCCAGCGTGCAGTCCCAATCGGAGGCGTTGATATCCACCTCGCGCGTTTCGATGCCGTGCTCGCGCGCGTCGCGCACGATCTGCGCCGGGGCGTAAAAGCCCATGGGCTGGGAGTTCAGCAATGCGCAGGCGAAGACGTCCGGATAGCGGCATTTCATCCAGGCCGAGGCGTAGACGAGCAGGGCGAAGGACGCCGCATGGCTTTCGGGAAAGCCATAGGTGCCGAAGCCTTCGATCTGGCTGAAACAGCGCTCGGCGAACTCTCGCGCATAGCCCTTGCGGGTCATGCCGAGGATCATCTTGTCGCGAAAGCCGCCGATGAGTCCGGCGCGCTTGAAGGTCGCCATGGCGCGGCGCAGCTGATCGGCCTCCGAGGGCGTGAAACCCGCCGCGACGATGGCGATGCGCATCGCCTGTTCCTGAAAGAGCGGCACCCCATAGGTTCTGCCGAGCACCTGCTCCAGCTCCTTCGAGGGGTAGGAGACCGGCTCCTTGCCGCTGCGACGGCGCAGATAGGGATGCACCATATCGCCCTGGATCGGGCCGGGACGCACGATCGCGACCTCGATGACGAGATCGTAGAAGCAGTTGGGCTTGAGCCGCGGCAGCATCGACATTTGCGCGCGGCTCTCGATCTGGAAGACGCCGACCGTGTCGGCGCGCGAGATCATGGCGTATACGCGCTGGTCTTCGGCAGGGATCGACGAGAGGCGGTGGACGATCCCGTAATGTTGCACGAGCAGATCGAGTCCCTTGCGCAGGCATGTGAGCATGCCGAGCGCGAGCACGTCGATTTTCAGAAGCCCCAGCGCGTCGAGATCGTCCTTGTCCCATTCGATCGTCGTTCGGCCTTCCATTGCCGCGGGTGAGACGGGAACGACCTCGTCGAGCCGGTCGCGGGTGATGACGAAGCCGCCGGAATGTTGCGTGAGATGACGCGGGAAGCCTTCGATTTCCGCCGCCAGCGCCAGCGCCTTGGCGAAACGGGGTTCGCTGGCGTCGAGGCCGAGCCGCGCAATGTCCCGGGCGCGCGAGCCGTCGCTGCCGCGCCCGAAGGCGGCTGACGAGAGGCGCCCGAGCAGATCGTTGGAAAGGCCGAAAGCCTTGCCGATTTCGCGAATGGCGCTCTTGCCGCGATAGGTGGTGACGGCGGCGGCGAGTCCCGCGCGTTCGCGGCCGAAGCGCGTATAGATATACTGGATCACCTCCTCGCGCCGCTCATGCTCGAAATCGACGTCGATGTCGGGCGGCTCGTTGCGCTCGGCGGAGATGAAGCGCTCGAAGAGAAGATCGTGCTTCGTGGGATCGACTTCCGTGATGCCGAGGCAGAAGCAGATGACGGAATTGGCCGCCGAGCCGCGCCCCTGCGCGAGGATTCCCTGTTCGCGCGCAAAGCGCACGATGTCGTGCACGGTGAGAAAATAGGCGGCGTATTTCAGCTCGGCGACGAGCTGCAATTCGCGTTCGAGCAGCTTCTCGACATCTTGCGGCACGCCTTTCGGATAGCGCGTCATCGCGCCCGCGCGTGACAGCGCTTCGAGCGCCTCCTGTTCGCTGGCGTAGCCTTCGCGCAATTCGCTCGGGTATTCGTAGGCGAGGTCGGTAAGGCGAAAGTCGAGCGCGTCGATGAAACGCGCGCTTTCCTCGACCGCCTGCGGCGCGAGTCTGAAAAGCCGCGCCATTTCCTCCCCGCTCTTGAGATGCCTCTCGGCGTTGGCGGAGAGAAGGAATCCCGCTTCATCCAGCGTCGTCTTTTCGCGGATGCAGGTCAGCGCGTCGGCGAGCGGACGACGCTCCGCCACATGCATATGCGCGTCATTGACGGCGACGAGCGGCAGGCGGAGCGTTTGTGCGAGTTCGACGCGGCCCGCGAGGCGCGCGCGCGGGCGTGGACCGTAAAGCGCGGTCGCGGCGAGCCACAGGCGGCCGTGCAGCGCCTCCATGAGGGCAGGGGGCGGCGCGCCATTTTCCATCAGTATGACATGCTGGCCCTCGCCGAATTCGATGAGGTCGTCGAGAAAGAGCGCGCAGTCGCCCTTCTGCGTGCGTGAATTGCCGCGCGTCAGCAGGCGGCACAGGCGGCCATAGGCGGCGCGATCTTTCGGGTAGCAGAGAATGTCGGGCGTTCCGTCCCGAAAGACGAGCCGCGCGCCGACGGCCAGACGAAAATCCCCGACACTTTCCCTGTGCGCGCGCAGATAGGAGAAGGCGCGCACCACGCCTGCGAGCGAATTGCGGTCTGCGATCCCGATGCCGGAATGACCCAGAGCCAGCGCCGTCGCCGCCATCTCCTCCGGGTGTGACGCGCCGCGCAGGAAAGAGAAGTTGGTGGTGGTCGCAAGCTCTGCGTAGCGGGGCGTCGGCATGGGTGGAACGGAATGCTTGTTCCCTTATTGTTCTGTTTTTCGCCCCTGCGTCAAGCGGTGTGATTCTGAAGGCAAAAAGAGGCCCCGTCGGAAAGGACGAGGCCTCAGTTGGCCGGGCGACGACAGACGCGCCGGCGACAACGATGTAGAGAGCAGATACGCGCTCGAAAGCTTTACCTGAAAGCTTCGACTTCTCAGTCGAAGACCGCGCCGAGCGCCACGCCAAGTAAGCCCACCACGACCGCCGTGGGGAAGATGGCGTAGCCGCCCATAAGAAGCGCGCCGATGACGCCGCCGATCACCGCGGCGACGGCGCCGCCGACGATTTTTCCGTTGTTGCTTTCTTTCTTTTCCGCCGCGACGTCGCCGGCGTTCTGCATCGTCTCTTTCGAGATGACATTTCCCCGGGAAGCAGACCAAATCGCCGCATCGGAGACATCCGTAGCGTTGTCATGTGAGAGTGTGATGAGAGTTTCGTGAAAGACGCGTCACGCCGACGTTGTCTATCCTTCACATGAACGCCGGAAGCGACGCGCAGTCCATCGGCGCGCTCCGGCCGCGCTGTCGCCCTATGCCGCCATGTCCGGCCGATCCGCCGACTCTTCGCGCGCCGGGCGATCCGAGAATCTGAAATGACTCAAAAGCTCGGAGAGTCTCTTGACCTGATCGCCAAGGCTGTGGCTCGCGGCGGTCGTCTCCTCGACCATGGCGGCGTTTTGCTGCGTATTCTGGTCGATGGCGCTGACTGCGGTGTTGACCTGCTGCAGCGACAACGCCTGCCTATGTGTGGCCTCCGCGATCGCCGACACATTCCTGTCGAGCTCCTGCATCTCGGCGACGATTGCGGTCAGCGCCTTGCCGGTGTCGCCGACCAGCGCCACGCCGGCTTCGACCTGATCGCTCGATTGGTTGATGAGGCCCTTGATTTCCTTCGCCGCATCGGCGGAGCGCTGAGCGAGCGCGCGCACTTCCGAGGCGACGACCGCGAAGCCGCGTCCTGCTTCGCCCGCGCGCGCGGCCTCGACGCCTGCGTTCAACGCGAGAAGATTGGTCTGGAAGGCGATCTCGTCGATGATTCCGATGATGTTCGAAATCTGATCGGACGAATTCTTTATCTGTCCCATCGCCGCGACGGCCTCCCGCACGATGTCGCCCGACCTCTCGGCGTTGGCTTTTGTCTTGCCGACGAGGGCGCCGGCGCTCTGCGCGCTCCTGGCTGAATCCCTGACCGTGGCCGTGATCTCCGCCACGGTCGCGGCCGTCTCCTCGAGCGCGGCCGCCTGCTGTTCGCTGCGCGTCGCGAGATCGTCGGCCGCGGCGCGGATTTCCGCCGCGCCCACGTTGATCGTCTCGCCGCTCTCGCCGACGCGCCGCAATGTCTCCTGCATTTCTTCGACGGAATGATTGAAGTCGATGCGCAGCTTGTCGAACGCCGGGACGAACGGGCGCTCGATTCTTTGCGTGAGATCGCCCTTTGCAAGCCGTTCGAGACCGCCGCCGATCTCGCTTACCGCCCGCACGCGATCGGTCACGTCCGTCGCGAATTTGACGATCTTGATCACATTATTGTTGAAATCGAAGATTGGATTGTACGAGGCCTGAATCCAGACCTCCCTGCCGCCCTTGCCGCATCGCCTGAATTCTTCCGCAATATACTCACCGCGGTTTAGCCGCGCCCAGAGTTCCCGATATTCGGCCGATTGACCATAGGCCGGCTCGACGAACATGCGATGGTGCTTGCCCTGAATCTCGTGGAGTTCATATCCGAGCGTGCGCAGGAAATTCTCGTTGGCGGTAAGAATGATTCCGTCGACAGAGAATTCGATGACGCCCTGCGCGCGCGAAATTGCTTGCAGGATACCCTGATTTTCCGCGGCCTTGAGCTTTTCAGACGTGATGTCCGCCGCGACCTTAACGATCTTGACGACATCGCCTCTCGAATTGACGACAGGATTGTACGAGGCCTGAATCCAGACGTCGCGCCCGCCTTTTCCTTTGCGGTGATACTCGCCGGCGTCGAATTGCCCGCGGCCGAGTTTGGTCCAGAAGGCGCGATATTCCGGGCTATTTGCGCGATCCCGCGGGATAAACATGCTGTGATGCTTGTCTTGAATCTCCGAGAGTTCGTAGCCGAGCGTCTTGCAGAAATTTTCGTTCGCGAAAAGGACGACGCCGTTCGGGTCGAATTCAATGATCCCCAGCGATCGGCTGATCGCGTCGAGGTCGGCCCTGGCGTTGGATCGAGAGGCTAATCTGGAGAAAAACATATATGCGGCTCACCCTGCCTGATTGGTTGAGCATATGATTCATGCTCAACCGTTGCGAGTAAGCTCGATCTTTGCAATTAAGATTTTGTAACGAGATGCAACGTCGCGCAGGAATTTTTCAGTGCGCAACCAGCGCGGGCATGGTCGGCAAATAGCGGAGAGTGTTGATTTAACGCCAACGGCGACCCTCGCTGAGGGTCGCCGCTATCGTCTCGATTATTGGGCCGGTTCTTCAACCGGAATGCCGGTGGGCTCGGCCGGCTTGGCTTTCGGCTTAGCCTTCGGCTTGGGCTTCGGCTTGGGCTTCGGCTTAGCGGGCGCCGGCTTGGGCTCCTCGGCGGCCGGCGCGGGCTCTGCGGCCGGCGGAGCAGCTTCTGGCGCCGGGGCCGGCGGCGGAGGAGGCTCTTCGGCGGCGGGAGCGGGCGGCGGCGGGGGCTCTTCAGCCTTCGGCGCCTCGGCTGGCGGGGTCTCTGTCGGCGCGGCGCTCGTTTCAGCCGGCGGCGTCTCCGGCATGGTTGGCTCTGCCTCGGTCTTCGGCGCTTCCGCCTCGGCGGGAGCCGGCGTCGCGGGCGCTTCCGTCGCCGGAGCCTCGGCAGGCGCTTCAGGCTTCCGGTTCATCTTCTCCTTGAGAGAGTCGATCCGCGACTCGATCGCCGCCCGGAGGCCAGCGACCCCTTCGGTCGGCGCCGTATAGACGCCTAGTCCATAGCCGATCGCCCCTGCGACCACGGCCGTGACAAGAGTCGAAATTCCACTTCGGGCCATTCTATGCCTTCCTCCAAAAGAAGAAGCCCGCGCATCGACTCAGGCGGGCTCCCTGTTGAACGCATTACCGGATAAAGTCACGCGGGAGAAATTAATTATCGGACAGAACAAACGGCAAGCTGACTTTGATCCGGTTGCATAAAGCTTTCGCTCATAAAGATGTTTGTAAAAAGGCTGGGGCGACTGGTGGAGCTGGGGGGATTCGAACCCCCGACCTCTGCAGTGCGATTGCAGCGCTCTCCCATCTGAGCTACAGCCCCGTTCCGAGCCGGGTGATCTCAATCTCCTGAAAAATCAGGATTAAATACAATTTACAGTCTGTTCACTTTAACGATCTGAATCTCGCTATTCAAGCAGCCTGCCTATTTTTCGGACCCGGACGAAGCAAGCTCTCGAAAAGGGTAGGACGTTCAGATCGCCTTTCGATCGGACGATTGTGGCGGCAATGGATCGTCGCGCGTTTCGCGTCGGACCCAACGAATCTTCGCGGCTATTCGGGGACTGGCGGCGGAAACAGCGCCAGCGCTTCCTTCGCGAAAACGCCGCCGGTTATGTCGATATTCGCGAATGGCGCTGCAGCGGCCACGGTTTCGCTCGTCACCATGATCTGTCCGAGGCGAGTCGAAAGCTCCTGAATGGACGCCGCGAAAACCACGCGCCTGAAGCCGCACCAGATGATCGCGCCCATGCACATGGGACAGGGTTCGCCGGTGGTGTAGATCGTCGCGCCATTGAGCTCGGCCGACGGATGGCTCTTGATGAAGTTGCGGATCGCGACCATCTCGCCATGGGCCGTCGGGTCATTTGTCGATTTGCCGCTATTGTGACCGGTCGCGAGCACGCGCCCGCCTTTCTCGATCACGGCGCCGAATGGAAAATCTCCGCGCGCGGCCTCGTCGAGGGCAATGCGCATGTAGCGCTCGTCATCTGCCCGTACGGGTGTCTGCGTCGCGCGCGCCCAGGCGCCGGTCGAAGTTGCGGCGAATGCCGAGAGAAGAAGACCGCTCGTTACGCGGCGTCTATCCATGTCGCAATGACAACGGCATGATGGTTTGATCATTCCGAACTCTCCTTCGTCACGCCGCTCACGCTTGCGACGAGGAGCCTAAATCACGCCTCTTGGCGTGACAAATCGAGTTGTAATCGAGGGGGCGGCGCCCAAGGCGCAGCACGCTGAGCTTGGGCGTTGATAATCTCTTGGTGAAGCGCGCAACGCTTTTTTATGTTTTCGTGTTTTGCTGCAAGGCTCGCTCGCGGCGCAGCGTGCCTGTGCGAAGCGATTCATATATGGGCGCATCGCGCAGAAGCGTCGGCGCAAGCATGGCGGCGAAACAGGCGCCCAGCATCGGCAGGAGCATGATCGTATTGGCGGTCATCTCGGTGACGAGGACGATGCCTGTCAAAGGCGCGCGCACGACGCCGGTGAAAAGCGCCGTCATGCCGACGAGAGCGAAAGCCTGCGGCTGAATGTCGGCTCCCGGGAAGAGATATTGGCAAATCGCGCCGAAGAACCAGCCGAACAGCGCGCCGAGCGCCAGCAGCGGCGCAAACAATCCGCCGGGCGCGCCGGCCGAATAGGAGACATGGCCGAGCGCGAATCTGAGCAGCAAAATCATTGGCGCCGCTGAAAAAATCTCGGCGCCCATCAGCGCGCGCTGCGTGATTCCGTCGCCCCCGCCGACCATCGCGGGCGCAAACCAAGCCAGCGCCCCGACCCCCGCGCCGATCACGCCCGCGCGCAACTCGACCGGCGCGAACTTCAGCCCTTCGGCCGCAGCAATCGTTGCAAGCAATGCGCGATTGTAAACGATCGCGAAGAGTCCGGCTACGCCGCCAAGGATGAAGAACAGCGGCTGCTGCGCTGCGGAGGGATAATGGAGCGCGCCGACGTCGAAATCCGGCGTATCGCCGAGGATCATCCGCGCTACGGCGATCGCCGTTGCGGAGGACGCGAGCGCGGCGATGGCGATGCGATGCTCGAACTTCTGAACCAGCTCCTCGAGCACGAAAGCCGCTCCCGCGATCGGCGCATTGAAGGCCGTAGCGAGACCCGCCCCGGCGCCGGCGGCGATAAGCACGCGACAATCGGGCCAGCTCCGGCGCCACGCCCACCCGAACCAATGACCGATGACCGCTCCCATCTGCACGCTCGGCCCCTCCCGGCCAAGCGCCAGACCGGCGCCGATCGCCAGTGCGCCGCCAAGGAATTTCACGGCGAGCAGACGAAAGGGCGCCGGCGGGACAAGTCCATGCAGCACGGCTTCGACATGCGGAATGCCGCTGCCCGATGCGTGCAAGGAAAAACGCCGCACCATCCAGGCCGCGAGGAAGGTCGCCACGCCGCAAAGCGTCACGAAGAAGATGAACCCGTACGCATTGTCCCGATGCGCGACGATGATCAGCGCATCGCGCAACCGCTCGGCCCACTCGAGAGCGAGTCGGAATGCGGCGCCGACGAGTCCCGCCGCCGCCCCTGCGACAAGGGAGAGCAGCGCGAGAACGAGCAGGCCGCCTTCGTTTTCAATGGGCGCCGACTCGTGGTTTGGGTTTGTTCGCATATGACGGGCGACGGAGACAGCAGTTTGCAGATTTCTTGTCTAGCCGAGTCGGCGCGACGGCTGAAGGATCACTTTTTCAAATTCAGGCTCTCGGGCATCAAGGTGAGGAAGCGGGAGGCCATCGCTGAAAACCAGTCCGCGACGCTGCGCGATACAGCGAAAATGGCGCCGTCCGGATGCGCTCGCTCCGGATTTGTCCGAAGCCAGAAGGCCAGGGCCGGGTAAACTGTCACCGTGACAATGGCGGCGCCGACGAGCGCCGTTGCATTTTCAGGCGCCATCTGGCCCGACCTCACGCCGAGATAGGTGATGGCGACGACGAGCGGGAGCGTGGTCGACGATAACAGCGCCAGCGCTGGCAGATCGCGTTCTGCAAGCGCCTTTTTGTACAAATTCAGCGGCGCGAGGCGAATGACGAGAAGAACGAGTGAAAATAGCGCGAAACGCGCAAGGCTCGCGGGGCTCGTCACGAGGGCGGGCAGATCGAAGGCCACGCCGCTGGCTACGAAAAATAGCGGGATGAAAAAGCCGGAGCCAATCATGGTCAATCGATCCTCCAGCACTTCCGCCTTTGTGCCGCGAACCAGCATGGCCACCGCCATTCCAGCCGTATAGGCTCCGACGACGGTCTCGACGCCGAAACTGTTGGCCAACGCGACGAAGCCTAGAAGTATGAGCAGCGAAGCGCGAACGGGAAGAATCTCGCTGTCGCCGAGCCAGTTCACGATTTTTTCGGACAAGCGCTCGGACCGCATGGTCGTCAGGAAAAAAATCGTTCCAACCGCGATCGCAAGAAACAGGATGCTCAGGATCGTTTGATGGATGTGGTGTTTTTCCTGCGCCAGCGCGATCGAGGCCAGAATGAGCGGAGCAAGTTCGCCCATAGCGGCCGAGCCAAGAACATAATGTCCGAAATCACTGTCGAGATCGCCTGATTGCCGAAGGACCGGAATGAGAATGCCAAAGGCCGTCGTCGGCAGGACGAGCGCGACGAGCAGAGGCGCGCGGACGAGGCCAGCGAAATAGAGCGCCCCGACGAAAACAATGGCGAGACCGAACGAGGCAAGCCAGGCAAGCGCGCCGAGGCGAAGCGGCGCCAGACCGATTTCATTCTGCTTGAACTCGAAACCGGCCTGAAAGAACAGGAAGACGAGACCCAGTTCGCCAAGAAACTTTATTGTCTCATCACTCGTAACAAGCCCGATGACGCTGGGGCCCACGAGGACGCCGAGCATCAGTTCGAGCGCCACCACGGGCATTAGCGCGAGCGCGGGAAGCCGAACGAGGAGCGGCGCAAGAACGGCGATGCAGGAGATGATGAATACGCCATAGAAATCGTTCATGAACGAAACATCCTCTGGATCGGGGCGTCTCAGACGGCGCTCTGCCGCCCGGGCAAATTTGCTATTTCATATTCAGACTGTCTACCGGATCTGGAGGCGCTTATTAAACCAGATTGACGTGCGTAGGCATGTCACAGCCGCGTCTTGTCAACTCCGGCGCACGGGTCGGATTTCGGCGATTGCTCCGAAAAGAAACGCCGTCGTCAGACCGAATAGGATCAGGCCGTTCATCGCCTCGATCGCGCCGAGGAGTCGCCAATTGTCTCTCAGGCCTATGTTGGCGTGACCGTAGCTCGTTATCGCGCCCAGGGAATAGAGCAGCGCGGTTTGCAGATCCGCCGCCGCGCCCAGCCAGGTGTATACAAGCGCCCAGACGCCGGCCTCGATTGAATGCATGCCCGCAGCGACAAGCGCGATCATCGCGACCATGATGATGAAATAAGGGATTGTTCGAGGGGTCTTCCGTCGCCGCTCCTGGAAGATCAGCGCCCATTCCATCAGGACGAGACCGCAAACGTGCCCGACGATCGTGACGACGAGAAGCGGTATTCCCCATATCCAATCCGAAGCCCAATACATCGCTTCTCCCTGGTTCTGGACGCCTTTCGCATTTTCGTTGCTTGAACGGTCCGTTTTGGACGGCGGCGGGCGCCTCGTCCCGTCTTGCAGGATGAAGAGTATATTTCCCGGAGCGGCGCGGCAATGCTTGCGCGATCCCGCAACCGGCGGGCTGTCGAACGTGATTGTCACCGAAGCCGCCGTTCATTATTTCATAAACAGGCGATGCACGCGCTTCGATGTTGCGCGTCAGCCTTTGTCGGCCGGGCGACGACGCGGGAACTATCGGCGCGCGCAGGCCGCGAACAGCGCGGCGCAAATGATGCGGCGAAAAGTGAAGCTGCCGCCGGAAATCGCGATGCGATTCGCGTGAGCGATTGCGAACCGGCTCCGGTGATTTCCGCATATGTTTTCCATGCAATGTGTCGCATGTGACCGGTTGTCGCTTGGCTTATCGAGAACGAAGCACAATTATATACATCCGCGGGGTGCGGCGTTTGACGTCATCTGCGGCGTCACATCCGGTGCGGCCGCGCGAGCGGAGGCGGGGGATTCTCAGGATAGTTTTGTTGACGTCGAAAGCCTCCGCGCGGCGGCAATGCGGGCGATCCGAAGCGAGCCGCCCCGGTTTTGGCCCTCGGAATTGGGAAGTCGGGAGGATTACATGCGTAAATTTCTTGTCTCTTTGAGCGCTCTCTTGCTTGCGGCCAGCTCCGCCCATGCGTTGTGCGTCAAACCCGCGGGGAAATACACAGGCTCGGCGGCGGGTCAGCATGTCAATAGAACTAATCGAACAGTCATCGACTGGGTCGCTTTCGAAACGAGCGTTTCAATATCGACCGCCGGCGATGGCCTGATGTATCAGGTCGGAGAGGCGGTCGGGGCCGGCGTCTTCAGCGCGACCTATTCGTTCACGGCGTTCGCGAATGTTTTCAACCCCGCTTCCTGCACGGGCGCCATCACGACCAATATCGGGCGGCGTTATCACTATGCGTCATCCGCGAACGGGAATGTCGTCACCCTGACCGACACGACCGGCGACGCCGTCGTGGCCGTCTACAACATTCGTCTCGAGAGGCAATGATGTCTTCGGCTAATCCCTGAGGTCGACCCTGTCGGCGCAGGGGCGCGGTCCGTTCGAGACTGTCGGAGAGCGAGCTGATCCGGACGGAGACGCTGGATCGGCCCGCAGTGCGCAACGCGCCGGGCGTTGCGGCGATCAGCGCGCGCCGACAGTCTCCTCGCGGCGCCGCCGCGATTGGAACTCTCTCACCAAGTTTTTGATTTCTTTGGTGGAGCTGGGGGGATTCGAACCCCCGACCTCTGCAGTGCGATTGCAGCGCTCTCCCATCTGAGCTACAGCCCCGTTCCGAGGGCGGTGCGTACACGGCGCGTCTTTTCCTGTCAATCGCCTCACGCATTTTTTGATCGCGTTCGGCGCGCATCTTTTTAGAAAGGATTGCCGCGCCGGGGCAGGGAGGCTAGACAATCCGCCGTCTTCCATATTCGCCGGGCCTCCAAGATGTCTTACGCAGTGGTCAATCTTCTCGTCACGATCATCAACCTCTACTGGTGGGTCGTGATCGCCATGGCCGTCATGTCCTGGCTCATCGCATTCGATGTGGTGAACATGCGCTCGCAGGCGGCCTATTCGATCTGGAAGGCGCTCAACGCGCTGACGGAGCCTCTTCTGCGGCCGATTCGCTCGGTGCTGCCGAGCCTCGGGGGGCTCGACATTTCTCCGATCATCCTGCTGCTTGGTCTGCAGTTCCTTGCCGATCTGGTGAGCGGCGCCGGCGGCGGACTTGTCCTCAGATAAGCCGGCGCCCTGGTCGCCCGAGACCGGGGGCGTCGCGGTCTGGCTGCGGCTGACTCCCAAGGGCGGCCGGGACGCCATCGAGGGCGTCGAGACGCTCTCGGACGGCCGCGCCGTGCTGAAGGCGCGGGTGCGGGCCGCGCCCGAAGACGGTCGCGCCAATGCGGCGCTGATCGAACTGATCGCGAAGGCGCTACGCGCGCCAAAAAACGCGGTGTCGATTCGCTCCGGCGAGACGAGCCGCGTGAAGAAGATTTTCATTGCGGGCGATTCCGCGACCTACCTCGACGCGCTGGCGAAGCTGGCGCCAACAAGTGGCTGAGAGATGAGCAAGTCCAAGATCAACGTCGGCAATTTCTTCGAGGATTTCAAAATCGGTCAGGTGCTGCGCCACGCTGCGCCGCGTACCGTGACGACGGGCGAAGTCGCCTTTTACACTGCGCTTTATCTGCCGCGTTTCGCCGTGCAGTCCTCCAAGGCTTTCGCGCAGGCGATCGGCTATCAGGATGCGCCCATCGACGACATGCTGGTGTTTCACCTCGTGCTCGGCAAGACCGTGCCGGACGTGTCGCTCAACGCCATCGCCAATCTCGGCTACGCGGATTTCAAATTTCTCACGCCTGTCTATCCGGGCGACACGCTCGACGCGACCTCGGAGGTCATTGGCCTCAAGGAGAACTCCAACAAGGAGACCGGCGTCGTCTATGTGCGCACGACTGGCAAGAATCAGCGCGGCGAGACCGTGCTCTCTTACGCCCGCTGGGTGATGGTGAAGAAGCGCGACAAGAACGCGCCCGTCGGCCCCGAAGTGATCCCCGATCTGCCCAAGGCCGTTTCGCCGTCCGAGCTCGGCAAGGCCGTGCCGGCGATCAATGTCGCGGCTTACGACAAGGCGCTCGCCGGCTCGCCGTTCTTCTGGGGCGATTACGAGAAGGGTGAGAAGATCGACCACATCGACGGCATGACGGTGGAGGAAGCCGAGCATCAGCTCGCCACGCGCCTCTACCAGAACAACTCAAAGGTCCACTTCAACCAGTATTACGAGGCGCAGGGACGTTTCGGAAAGCGCATTATCTACGGCGGCCATGTGATTTCCCTGGCGCGCGCTCTCTCCTTCAATGGCCTCGAGAACGTCTTCCACATCTCGGCGGTGAATGGCGGCCGGCACGTCAATCCGCTGTTCGCCGGCGGCACCGTCTTCGCCTGGAGCGAGGTGCTGGACAAGGCGGAAATACCCGGCCGCAGCGACATCGGCGCGCTGCGCATGCGTCTCGTCGCGACCAAGGACAAGCCCTGCGCCGATTTCCCGCTGAACGGCGCCGACGGCAAGCCGGACCCGGCCGTGCTGCTTGACCTCGATTACTGGGCAGTGTTGCCTAGGTAAGCCCCGACGCGCGCGCATCGCGGCGTAATTTGAGGAGGATTGTATGTTCAAGGCTTCTCTCGTCGCCGCAATGCTCGCGTTTTCCGTCGCGACCGCGCAGCCTGTCCGGGCCGAGGTACAGTCGATCGACGTCCTCGTCGTGCCGCTGGATAAATTGCCGAGCTACGGCTCGGTCGTGTCGGCCTGGTATGGCAAGCCGGTCTATGACCCGTCGGAAAAGAAGGTCGGCGCGATCACCGACATGCTGTTCGACGCGAATGGTTCGATCAACGCCGTGATGCTGAATGTCGGCGGCTTCCTCGGCGTGGGGGCGAAACATGTCGCCGTGCCGGTGACGGCCATAACTTTCACGGCGAAGAACAACAAGTCGTGGCTGACCATCAACACGACGAAGGACATTTTGAAAAAGGCTGTCGGCTACAAGTTCGACAAGCAGATGGGCGTGTGGAATCCGGAGTGATTTGAGTCGCTTGCGACATGAGGCGCGAGGAGCCCGCATCCGCGCGCCAAATTGAAACCGCCCTCGCCGCCAGTCTTCGCCGGGATGCAAGGCGCAAGCCGAAAAGCTAAATCGCAAATTTACGTTCTGCGGGGTTGGCGCCCCGATCGAGTCGATGGCCGGGACAAGCCCGGCCATTGCGTCTCAGGATCGAGCGTCGTCAATCCCCCATCCGCGCCGGCAGCTTGTCCTCGTCCGCGAGATTGGAGAATCGCGTCACCTCGGCCTCGAAGGCCAGCGGCACCGTGCCCGTGGGGCCGTGGCGCTGCTTGCCGATGATGGCCTCGGCCCGGCCATGGGCGCGCTCCATCTCGGCCATCCAGTTGATGTGCTCTTCCGTGCCCTCGCGCGGTTCGCGGTTACGCAGGTAGTATTCCTCGCGATAGACGAAGAGCACTACGTCGGCGTCCTGCTCGATCGAGCCGGATTCGCGAAGGTCCGAGAGCTGCGGGCGCTTGTCGTCGCGCGCCTCCACCTGACGCGAAAGCTGGGACAGCGCGATCACCGGGACATTCAGCTCTTTCGCCAAAGCTTTCAGGCCCGTCGTGATTTCGGTGAGCTCCTGCACGCGATTGGCGTCGCGCGACTTCGATCCGGCGAGAAGCTGGAGGTAATCCACCACCAGCAGGTCGAGTCCCTTCTGGCGTTTCAGGCGCCGCGCTCTCGCGGTGAGCTGCGCGATGGAAATGCCGCCGCTCTGGTCGATGTAGAAGGGAATGCTCTGCATCTCGCGCGCGGCGTCGGTGATGCGGCGGAAATCGTCCTCATTGATGTCGCCGCGGCGGATCTTGTAGCTCGGCACGCCGGATTGTTCGGCGATCACGCGGGTCGCCAATTGCTCGGCGGACATTTCGAGCGAGAAAAAGCCGACAATGCCGCCGTTGATCGTCTTGTGCGAACCGTCGGGCTCGGTCTCGTATTGATAGGCCTTGGCGATGTTGAAGGCGATGTTGGTTGCGAGCGCCGTTTTGCCCATGCCGGGACGGCCCGCGACGATGATGAGATCGGATTTTTGTAACCCGCCCATCTTCTCGTCGAGATCGATCAGCCCCGTCGCAATGCCGGAAAGATGGCCGTCGCGCATATAGGCGCTGTTGGCCATGTCGATGGCGATGACGAGCGCATCCGAAAAGCGCTGAAAGCCGCCGTCGTAACGGCCGGTCTCGGCGATCGAATAGAGCTTGCGCTCGGCCTCCTCGATCTGCGCGCGCGGGGTGGCGTCGATCGGCGAATCATATGCCGTGTTGACGATGTCCTCGCCGATGGCGATCAGGTCGCGCCGCGTCGCGAGATCGTGGACGATGCGGCCATAGTCTTCGGCGTTGATGATCGTCGTCGCCTCGGCGGCGAGTCGCGCTAGATAGGCCTGAATCGTCACGCCGGCCGGCAGTTCGATTTCCGCGAGGAAGGTTTTCAGCGTGACGACGGTCGCGAGCTTGCCGGCGCGGATGAGCTGCCCCGCGACCTCGAAGATGCGACGATGCAGCTCCTCGGAGAAATGCTCGGGCCGCAGGAAATCCGACACTCGGTCGAAGGCGTCATTGTTGACGAGGATGGCGCCAAGCAGCGCCTGTTCCGCCTCGATATTGTGGGGCGGCGTGCGATAGGCGGGCGTCTCGGGCTGCGCGACCTGAAAAGCGCGCCGACCCGCCAATTGTTCGATTGGAGGCATGGTTCTCGATTCTAGCGAGTTGTTCTTCCTCGGCTTTCAGACGCGACGCGGAAGCCGTCCGGAATGGGTCAACCATCGCATGAGTCCGACCCTCCGCGCCAGACTTGACTTAACGCTTCGTTCCCTTGCTCCGACTTGCGAGTCTTTTCCACATGGCGGGAAAAGAATCTCGGCGCCTATGACGAATCGCTCTTGCATCGTACGCCGAATCGAAGCGCGCGAGCCAAAAAAGAAAACCCGGCGGTCGCACGACCGCCGGGCCAGAATTGTCGAGGATTTCTAAAGCTCTTACAGCTCGACGTCGCCGGCTTCGGCCAGGGCGGCGCCGACTTCGAGGCCGAGATCGTCCATCGAGGTCTCTTCACGGGTCGTGACCGACTCGCCGCGCGCCTGACGCTCGGCCTCTTCTTCCGAACGCGCGACGTTGATCATGATCTTGACGTCGACTTCCGGATGCAGATGCACCGGAACCGCATGCAGGCCAAGCGCCTTGATTGGATGCGTCAGAACGATCTGATTGCGGTTCAGCGAGAAGCCGCCAGCCGTCGCGGCGTCGGCGATGTCGCGCGTGGCGACCGAGCCATAGAGATGGCCGCTCTCGCCGGCCTGGCGGATGATGATGAAGCTCTGGCCGTCGAGCTTCTCGGCGACGGCTTCAGCCTCCTTCTTGGCTTCGAGATTGCGGGCCTCGATCTGGGCGCGCTGCGTCTCGAATTGCTTCTTGTTGCCTTCGGTGGCGCGTAGAGCCTTGCCCCGGGCGAGAAGGAAATTGCGGGCGTAGCCGTCGCGCACGCGCACCGTGTCGCCCATCTGGCCAAGCTTGGCCACGCGTTCCAGCAGAATGACTTCCATGTTCTTGTCTCCGAAGGTTGTGCGCTTTGTCAGGAAAATCGGGACGAAGTCAATCCGATTTTTCCGCCGGTTTTTGCGGCTGAGCCGGCGCAGCGGCCGTTTTCCGGTCGCGATAGTTGAAAAAGAGGTCGGCGGCCCCGAGCGCCGCCAGCGGCACGATCGGCCATCCGAGCAGGCCGAGCATGAAGTAGATGATCGAGAGCACCAGCGCGCTCGACCTGGAGCCGCGAACCATAATATGGACGACGGCAAGACCCTGAAGCGCCAGCAGCAGGCCCATGGTCATGGCGAGCACGAGCCCCATTGCGCCGGACGGACCGCTGAACAGCGTCATCACGAGGCCGCTCAGAAAGACGCCGCCCACCGCGCGGGGCAGGTGAAAATCCGTCGCGATGTCCGGCCAGGGGCGGGTCAGGAGGCTGGACGCCTGCGCCAGCCGGGCGGCGATCCAGAGATTCGCGATGTGAATGAGCAGGCCATAGGCTGCGAGGAAGGCCGGCACGGCGCGGGCGACTGACCCTGAAAGCTCCGTGGGATTGATCTTGTCGGAGAGCTCCTTCTCCCTGACCATCGCGTCGAGGAGGATGAAGGCGCGCGCGCGGATAGGGTTCAGCGCCTCGTCGATGGAGCCGAAGCTGATAGTCGCGACGATGATCCAGAGCAAAATGGCGGTCGCAAGGACGGTGGCGGGGGCAAGCGAGGCCCAGCTCGAAACATGCGCGGTGACCAGATCGCGGCGGCCGCGCGGGGCGCCCGAGGCGACATAGGCGGCGAACCAGCCGGGGCCGGCGACCAGGAGCGCATAGGCCATGCCGATGACGGGATGCAGCCAGATGGACAGGATCACCGTCGCGACGATCGCGGCGGAGAAGCCGTGGCGCACGCCGAAGCCGAGCGCGACGATCATCAGGGGCAGCGGCGCGAGATGCGCGAAGAGCAGTCCGCCAAATCCGCCGCGCGCGACCACTGCGAAAATCGCGGCCGCCGCGATTCCGCCGAGGATCGAAATCCCGATATTCTGCCAGGAGAACACGCTTTTGTCGGGCACGGACGTCATTTTCCGGGTTTCGAGGCGCCCCCGCAATGAAGCGCGGGAAAGCCAAAAAGCGCCGGGACGACCCTTCGGCCGGCGGCGCGCATCAGCTTTTATGCCGGAGCGAGGCGAAGGGCAAGGGCGCGGATGACCTTCTTGCCTGCGCGGCGGTTCCGGATTTCAAATTTCGTCTTGCCGATGCTCGAGCATCACAATTCGCGCAATTCCGGGCCCGGGCGCCGCGAGAGAACGCGCCATGTGCCCGCCAAACCAAGCCCGATCGTGACCGCCAGCGTCGCAGCCGTCGTCAGCGCGATCGTTCCCGGCAGGAAGACGAAGTCGAATTTCATCAGGAAGGTTGTCATCACATAGGCCGCTGCGGCGCCGGCGGCGAGCGCGATGAACGAGGCGACGATTCCGACAAGTCCGAACTCCAGCCCATAGGCCGCGGCGAGCCAGCCGCGCGTCGCGCCCAGCGTCTTCAGCACCACTGCGTCGTGCAGGCGGGCGCGCTGGCCGCTTGCGACCGCGCTGGAGAGCGCGAGAATCGCCGTCACGATGGCGAGCCCCGCCGCCGCGCGGGCGGCGAGCGCCAGCTGTCCGGCAATCTTGTCGATGGCGGCGATCGCCTCCTTGACCCTGACCGAGACGATCATCGGAAAGCGCTTCGCCGTCTCGCGGGCAATTTTCGCGTCCATGGCGTCGCGCGCCGCGATGGACGGCGCGCCATAGGCGATGGTGAACAGCTCGGTGTAGGGCGCGCCGGCGAAGACGTTGGGCGAGAACACCATCACGAAATTGATTCCATAGCTGCGCCAGTCCACCTTGCGCAGGCTTGCGACTTTCGCGATTGTTTCGCGGCCGAGGACATTCACCTTTATGTCGTCGCCAATTCCGAGGCCCATCCCTTCTGCGATCTTCGCCTCGAGCGATACGAGCGGCGGTCCGGCGTAGTCGGTCGGCCACCATTCGCCGGCGACGATCTGGGAATTTTCCGGAAGCATCGCCGAGAAGGTCACACCGCGGTCGCCTTCCAGCGCCCATTTCGCCTCGTCGTTCACGGCGAGTTTTTCGACGGGGACGCCCTTCACCGCGACGATGCGGCCGCGCATCATCGGCACATGCGCGATATGCGCCGCCGGCGCCTGTTCGGCGAGGAAGGCGCGGAATTCCGCCGCCTGCGCCTTGGGCGCGTCTATGAAGAAGAAATTCGGAATTTCGCCCGCGTCCGCGCGGGCGAGTTCATTGTGGATCGCGCCCTCGACCAAAGCGAGCGCGATGAGCAGCGTTTGTGTAAGCCCGATGGAGACGATCAGAGCGGGCGTGAGACTTTTCGGCCGCCAAATATTGGCGAGCGCGAGCCGCAACCTGGCATCGCGCGGGCGGGGCAGGGCGCGGGCGATCCGCATCGTAAGCCACGTCGCGCCGCGCAGCAGGCCGAAGGCGATGATCGCCGCGCCGAGATAGAAGACGCCGAGCTTGAGGTCCGAGGCGGAAAGAATCACCAGCGCGGTCAGGGCGACGCCGGCGGCCCAGGCGCCCACGCGGTAACGCGTGAGCTTCGCGCCGCGCGGGTCGTCGCGCAAAAGCGCCGCGACGGGAATTTCATGTGCGCGGCCCAACGGGACGAGCGAGAAGATCAGCGTCACCAGCAGCCCGTAAAGCGCGCCGAACGCCGCGCCGCGCGCGTCGAGCGCAGCGGACACCGGGAGCTCCGCGACCTGCCGCAATCCCTCCGACGCCGCCCAGGGGATCAACGCGCCGACTGCGAGGCCAAGCACGATCGCGAAGGAGGCCGCCGCCAGCACTTGCGCCAGCGCGATGGCGAAGACGCGCGAACCCGTCGCGCCCAGCGCCTTCAGGACGGCGAATTGGGTCCGCTTGCGCTCCACGAAACCATGCACGGCGTTGGCTACGCCGGCGCCGCCCGCAACCAGCGCCGTCAACGCAACGAGCGTCAACAATTGCGTGAAGCGTTCGAGATTGCGGGTGAATTGCGGAGAGACGGCGTCGCGCGTCCGCGTCTCCCAGCCCGCCTGAGGAAAGGCGGTCTCGACTTCCGTCCTGAAAGCCTTGACCGCCTCGTCGCTTGCGTTACCGATCAGGGTCACGCGCGTGACATTGCGGACAACCGAACCGGCCGTGACCAGCCCGGCGTCGACGAGCGCGCGTCTCGACATCAGCACGCGTGGCCCGAGGCCGACGCCGCCCGCGAGCTTGTCGGGTTCGCTCACGAGCTTAGCGCGCAGCTGCACGCGCGAATTGCCGATCATCAGCGTGTCGCCGAGCCTGGCGTCGAGGCGCGCGAGAAGCATCGGATCGACGATTATCCCGGCGACGCCATCGCGTTCCGCCAGCGCTTCGGCGAGCGGGAGAGCAGGCTCCGTCTCGACCGCCCCGAAGGCGGGGTAGCTCGCTGGGTCTATGGCCTTGATCTCGACCATCGCCGCTTCGCCGTCGTCGCGCCGCGCCATGGCGCGCATGAGAGAGATTTCGGAAAGACGTCCGCGCGCCGCGAAATAGGCGCGCTGCTCGGGAGAAGGCTCCCGCGCCACGAGGCTGAAGGAGACGTCGCCGCCGAGGATCGTGCGGCCCTCGCGGGCGAGCCCCTGCGCCAGCGAGCGCGAGAGGCCCGAGACGCCCGAAATCGCCCCAACCCCGATCACGATGCAGGCGATGAAGATCCCGAAGCCGCGCGGGTCGCCCAGAAGGTCGCGCAGGGCGAAGCGCAGGCCGAAGGGCAGGGAGCGGAAACCAGAGGCGCGCATCAGGCATCATCCGTTTCAATGCGCCCGGAGCGCAGCCGCACGCGGCGGCCGCAGCGGGCGGCGAGGCTCGGATCGTGCGTCACCAGCACCAGCGTCGCCCCGCGCCGCTTCTGCTGGGCGAAGATCAGGTCGATGACCGCCGCGCCCGTCTCGGAATCGAGATTGCCGGTGGGCTCGTCTGCGGCGAGGATCAGCGGGTCCGGCGCCAGTGCGCGGGCCAGAGCCACGCGCTGCTGCTCGCCGCCCGAGAGCTGGGCGGGGTAATGCGAAAGGCGCCCGCCGAGACCCACCGCCGCCAGCTCCGCCTCGGCGCGGGCGAAAGCGTCTGCTTTTCCCGCGAGTTCGAGCGGGACCGCGACATTTTCCAGCGCCGTCATGGTGGGGATCAACTGGAAAGACTGGAACACCACGCCTATGTTCTGGCCACGGAAACGCGCCAGCGCGTCCTCCGACATGGCGCCGAGGTCGCGCCCGTCGATCCTGACGGCGCCGGCGTCGGGGCGCTCCAGACCGGCGAGGGTCATGAGCAGGGTCGATTTGCCCGAGCCGGAGGGGCCGAGGAGACTGACGGTCTCTCCTGGGGCTATGGTCAGGCTCACGCCTTTTAGTACATGGACTCGAGCGGCGCCTTCGCCCAGCGTGAGGTCGACGTCGGCGAGTTCGATAACGGGTTGCACGGAGGTTTGTCCTTGAACAATGCGCCTTCAAAGACGCCTGGATTTTATCAATCTTATCGCCTGTTCCGGCGCGGGCTCCAAATTCTGGCGGCGGCCACGCTCATGGTCGTGAGCGCGAGCGCGCAGGCCGGGCAATTGCGAATCCTCGCCTTCGGCGACAGCCTCACGGCCGGCGCGGGCGTCACGGCGGAAGATTCGCTGCCGGCCCAGCTCAAGCGACGGCTCGTCGCCGACGGCTTCGACATCGAGATGATCAATGCGGGCGTCTCCGGCGACACTACGGCCGGGGGCCTCGCGCGGCTCGATTACACGCTCTCGGCGGGGCCGGTGGACATGGCCATCGTGGAGCTGGGCGCCAATGACATGCTGACCGGCGTCGACCCCAAAAAGTCACGCGCCAATCTGGACCAGATCATCTCGATGTTGCGGTCGAAAGGTGTGACTGTGATGCTCGCCGCCATGGTGTCGAGCGCCAATTGGGGGCAAGCTTACAAACAGGATTTCGATTCGATTTATCCCGATCTGGCGAAGAAGCATGGGGTTACGATGATTCCCTTCTTCCTCGAAGGCGTCTGGGGCCATCCCGCGCTGCTCGTCGACGGCGTTCATCCGAATGCGGCCGGCGTCGCCAGGATCGTCTCGAAGATCACGCCCCAGATCGAGAAGGTTCTGACATCCATGGGCGCCACGAGATTGGCGAGCCCGAAATAGCGCGCGATTCGTAACGGACAGGGGAGGAGCTCATGCCCAGACTGTTCACGGCCCTCGAAGTTCCTCCCCACGTCGCGGAGAGCCTCTCGCGGCTGCGCGGCGGCCTTTCCGGGGCGCGCTGGATCGACGTCGAAAACTATCACATCACCCTGCGCTTCCTCGGCGATGTCGATGACGCTTTCGCGCGGGACGTCGCCAATGCGCTCTCTTTCATCCAGCGGCCCGAAGTGACGGTTACGCTCGACCAGCTCGATTCCTTCGGCGGCGACAAGCCGCGCGCCATCGTTGCGCGCGCGCGCGCCGATCAGGCGCTGCTGGAGATGCAGGCCGAGCAGGAACGGCTGCTTCGCCGGCTCGGCGCGCCGCCGGAGCCGCGCAAGTTCGTCCCGCATGTCACGCTGGCGCGTCTGCGCTACACGAGCTCGGCGGCCGTCGCCGCCTATCTCGGCGCGCGCGGCTATTTCCCGCCGATCAAATTCACGGCAGAGCGCTTCGTGCTCTATTCCTCGCGGGATTCGGTCGGAGGGGGGCCTTACATCGTCGAAGCGGAATATCCGCTTCTCGAGCCGCGGCCCGCCCTGACAGGCGCGATGGGCGCATAGAGCGCGCCAAGGACAAGAGCAGGCAGTTTTCCGTTCGAACGCGTGACAAGATATGACGCGAGAGCAAATTCGGCGAATGCGCTCTATGCCTTCTCCGCCGCCTTCGCACGATTGCGCTCAAGTCTCGCCGCCACTGTCGGGTCCTTCGTGACCGCTTCATCGATGAGGCGGTTGGACGCCGTCTCGATCTCGTTTTGCAAAAGCCGGAAGAATTCGCGCGGCGGCAGGCCCGGCGGGATGACGGGCAGGAATTCGATCACCGCCGTTCCCGGATAGATCAGGAACGAGCGGCGCGGCCAGAACAGGCCGGCATTAAGCGCGACAGGCAGGACCGGGACGTTCGTCGCGTCATAGAGGTGTGCGATCCCGACCTTATATTGCGGCGGGGCGCCGACCGGACGGCGCGTTCCTTCCGGAAAGATGAAGAGCTGACGTCCCTGCGCGAAAATCTTCTTCGATTTCTCGATCAGCTGGGGCAGCAGCTTGCCGCCTTTGGCCCGGTCGATTGCAACCTGCTCGGCGGCAAGGAGATACCAGCCGAAGAATGGCAGCCAGATGAGCTCATGCTTCAAGATGTAGCTGAAATCGGGAAACTTGATCGGAAGAACGAAAGTGTCCCAGGTCGACTGATGCTTGCAGGCCACGATCACCGCGCCTGAAGTAATGTTCTCCAGCCCCCGCCACTCGATCTTCGTGCCGCAAATCTTGTCGAGCAGCCACAGCGAAGTGCGGCCCCATGTTCGGCCGAGCTCCTGCGACACCTGCCGGCGCATGAAGAGGCCCGGCAGCCAGATGAGCATCAGGGCGATGGTGTTGGCAAAGAACACGATCTGGAAGACGAGCGAGCGCAGGAAGAGCATGTCGGTTTTCGCTTGGCTGTTGGCATGCGCGTTTTACGCCGCCGGCGGCCAATAAAACAAGGCGGAGTTAATCGGGCGAGGCGCTGCTTCTGAGGGGGGCGGTCGCCAAGTCGTCCTCGCGGAGGCTGACCCTCGTTCGCAGAAGCGCGCCGAGAAATTTGACGTATTCGCTGCCGACGAGCCGCGCGACGCCGAGGTCGGTCGCCCAGTCGGCGACGTCGACATGCTCGCTGACCACGGGGAATGGGTAAAGTTTGATGTCCGGCAGCGCCGCGGAGAGCTCCACCAGCGCGCGGGGCATGTGATAGTTCGAGGTCACGACAATGAGCGAGCGCGTGATGTTGCGCGACTGCGCCCATTCCCGCGTCTCGCGGGCGTTGCCGGCCGTGTCCATCGCCTGATAGCCGAGGTCGACGCAGCAATTGAAGAGATCGCGCGACACCGGCAGGATTCTGGCGAGGACGGAGCTGCGGGTGGCGCGGTTGACGCCGGTGATGAGCATTCGCTTCGCCTGCCCGCGGGCGAGGAAATCCGCGGCGTCAAGCACGCGGTCCGATCCGCCGGTGAGCGCCACGACGGCCTCCGCCTCGACCTTGAGAATCGGCTCCTGGCGGGCCAGCGAAAGCGCAAAGGCGACATAGCCGGCGACGAAAGCGGCCAATGTAGCGGCGAGGAGCCAAAGCGTTCCGCGGACGATCGCGCGTCCCACGCCGGCCGCAGGCTTCTCGGGCGCGATCCCCGTCAACTTGTCGCTCCTCCAGCCCATGTTTTTCAGACGATCGCGCGTCGAGGCCCGATTCGATTGAACATATAGAGTCATAATGCGGCGAATGGCACGGTCTCCGCGAATATGTGATCAGCCGAGTCGCCGCAAATGGCGAAACACGGTTACCTGAGACAGATAGCCGGTGAGCACCGCAATGGCGCCGGCGAGGATGAGGATGACGGCGAAGCCGCCGGCCCCAAGCGCGAAATCGCCGAACATCGCCTGCATTTGATCGGCGCTCGCGGTTGCGCGCCAGTTGCGCGCCGCCATCTGCGCGAGCGCGAAGAAGGCGATGGCGGCGCCGCCGCCGATCAATGCGCCCTTGAGGCCCAGCGCCAGAAACCGGCGCTGGAATTCCTGCGCGATGAAATTGTCCGCGGCGCCGACGATGTGCAAAACCTCGACGATCTCGCGGTTCGTCGCAACCGCAGCGCGGGTGGCGGAGGCTACTGCAATTCCCATCGTCACGAGGATGAGGATGAAGATCATCACCGCGACCGCGACGGCGGCGCGGGACATTTCGCCGAGTCGTTCGACGAAAATATGATGGTCGTCCAGCACAGCGCTCGGAACGGCGAAGCTCAGCTCGGTGCGCAGGCTTTCAAGGTCCGGACGGCTCTTGGGATCGAGCTTGACCACAATCATGCGCGGCGTCGGCAACTCCGTGAGATCAAGACCTTTCCCGAGCCATGGCGTGAGCAGCGCCTCGGACTCGGCCTTGGTGTAAACCTGCGCCTCGCGCACGCCGGGGGTTTTCTGCAGGATTTCGGCGGCGCTCTTGAGATCGGCCTCGATGTCCCGGCCCGGCGTCGGACGCACCTGCACGCTCGCCTCGCTGCCTGCCTCCCTTCGCCATTCCGCGCTGGCGTCGGCGACGAGCAGGGCGGCGCCAGCGGCAAGCGCGGCGAGGAAGGTCATGATGGCGATGACGATGACAAGCGAGCGCCCCGCCACCGAGTCAGCCGGCACCAGCGGCGTCGGCAGGTTAGGCACGTCGTCCTCGGCGTTCGTCGACGCGGTCGCGCGTGTGAGGACTCGCTTTCTGATGAGCAGGGCCATCGCGCTTACTCGAACACATGCAGGCGGCCGTCGGCCAGCACGAGGCGCCGCGCGTCGTCATATTGGTCCATCAGGCTCAGATCATGGGTGGCGATGACGACAGCGGTGCCGGATTTGTGCAGCTCTACGAATAGTCGCAGGATGCGGCGCGCCAGCGTCGGATCGACGTTGCCCGTGGGCTCGTCGGCCAGTAGCAGTTTTGGCCGCGAGATGAGCGCGCGCGCGATGGCGGCGCGTTGCTTTTCTCCGCCGGAGAGCACATTCGGCAAGCTGTGCTTGCGCTCGCCGAGACCGACCCAGCGCAGCAGCTCCGTCACTTCCGAGCGGTAACTCGACTCCTCGCGGCCGAGCACGCGCAGCGGAAGCGCGACATTTTCATAAAGCGAAAGGTGGTCGAGCAGGCGGAAATCCTGGAAAACGATGCCGATCTGCCGCCGCGTCTCCGTGATCTCGTCCTTGTCGAGAGTCGCGGCGTCGCGGCCGAAGATGTTGATCAGTCCCCGCGTGGGCTTCAACGCCATGATGATGAGGCGCATCAGCGTCGTCTTGCCGGCGCCGGAAGGCCCGGTGAGAAACTGGAACGAGCGCGGCGCGATCTGGAAATTCACGTCGCGAAGGGTCTCCGGGCCGACGCCATAGCGCAGACCGACATTCTCGAAGCTCAACATCGTGGGCTCGCTCCGGATGTTGGCGCCGCGCGGCGAGCGGCGGCCGGGGGTGAAGGACGATCTGGCGAACGCCAGAGTTGCGGAGAATAGCAGTTCACCACTTCTTAACCATAATTGGGGTTAATGATTTCTTGTCTGCGCGTTTTTTCAGAGACTTCCGGGGAGCGGGCGCGTCGCATGAGACTTGGCTTCGACAGAGATTTCGATTCGGTCCTCCCAGCTCGCGAGATCGCGGCCGAAGCGTCGAGCGAATTTCTTCGAGCGCCAACTTACGAAGAAATGTGGGGGCGCCAGCCCCGATGGGCGAAACCGGAACCGGCGGCGACCAAGCACGACCGCTGGCCGGTTTTCGCCTCGATCATCGCCGTGGCGATTGGCGCCACGGCGCTGATCGGCATGCGCGAACGCATCGTCCGCCTCCTGCCGCAGACGGCGGCCGCCTATCGCGCCGTCGGGTTGCCGGTCAATCTCGCCGGGCTGGAGCTTCGCGACGTGCATTCGCGCATCGTGATGGACGGCATGCGCCGCGTGCTGACCATCGAGGGCGAGATCGTCAACATCCGCCGCGAGCAGAATCGCGTGCCGCCGGTGACGCTGGCTGTCCGGGGCGATAACGGCCTCGACCGATACGCATGGACCTCCCCGGCGCCGAAGTCACGCCTCGAGGCGGGCGAGAAGATCGCCTTCCGCGCACGGCTGGCGTCGCCGCCGGAGGACGGCTCGCAGGTGGTGGTGAGATTCGCGAAGCTCGACGAGGCGAAGGAGGCGGCGACGGCGTTCAAGGGAAGCGTCAGGAAGTAGCGCTGTCGCTCCCGCCGCGACGACGGCTCCACATTCCCAACCCGCCGAAAATGCCCTAAGCAGGCGCCATGTCGCTTCATCGCCGGTCCGCGCCGCTCCTCTTCGTCAACGCCCGCCTGATCGACCCCGCCTCGGGGGCCGAGACTCGCGGCGGCCTTCTTGCCCGGGATGGGCGGATTGCCGATCTCGGCCCGCATCTCACCCGCGACGCCGCGCCCGACGGCGCCCGCGTCGTCGACTGCGGGGGCGAGGTGATCGCGCCGGGCCTCATCGACATGCAGGCCTTTGTCGGCGAGCCGGGGGCGGAGCACCGCGAAACCATCGCCAGCGCCACAATGGCTGCGGCGGCCGGCGGCGTGACGACGCTCGTCGCCACCTCCGCCACCGATCCCGCCGTGGACGACCCCGCAGTCGTGGATTTCGTGCTGCGCCGCGCTCGCGACACGGGCCGCGTGCGGGTGCTTCCCATGGCGGCGCTCACCAAGGCGCGTGAGGGCAAGGAAATCGCGGAACTCGGCCTGCTGCAGCAGGCGGGCGCGGTCGCCTTTTACGATGGCGCGCGCTCGGTGAAGAACGCGCTAGTCATGCGTCGCGCGATGGCCTACGCCCGCGACTTCGATGCGCTGGTCGTGCATTTCGCGCAAGACGCCGATCTTGCCGGCGGCGTGATGAACGAGGGCGATTTCGCTCTTCGGCTTGGTCTTTCGGGCGTGCCGCGCGAGGCTGAAGCCATCATGCTCGACCGCGACCTGCGGCTCGCCGCGCTCACCGGCGCGCGCTATCACTCCGCGATCGTCACGACCACGCTGTCGCTCGACGCGCTTCGCGCAGCGAAGGACGCGGGGCTGAGCGTCACCTGCGGAACGTCTATCAATCATCTCACGCTCAACGAGAACGACATCGGCGATTATCGCAGCTTCCTGAAACTGCGCCCGCCGCTGCGTCACGAGGAAGAACGCAAGGCGCTGGTCGCCGCGCTCGCCGAGGGCCTCGTCGACGTCATCGTCTCGGACCATGATCCGCAGGACGTCGAGACGAAGCGCCTGCCATTCGCCGAGGCCGAATATGGCGCTATAGGCGTTGAGACAATGCTCGCCGCCGGCATGCGGCTGGTGCATTCCGGAGATGTGACGCTGCCGCGCCTGCTGGCGGCAATGTCGTCGCGCCCTGCGGAAATCCTCGGGCTGGAACAAGGGCGCCTGCAGAAAGGGGCGCCCGCAGATCTCATCCGCTTCGACCCCGACGCGCCCTTCGTCGTCGATCCCGCCAAACTTCACTCACGCTGCCGCAACACGCCCTTCGACGGCGCGCTGCTGCAAGGGGTGGTGAACATGACGGTCGTCGGCGGAGAGATTGTTCACAAGGCCGTTTGAGGCGAGCCTCGGATCCGCATTCTGGCGGCTCACCGTGACGCCGCATGGGGGATTGGCGAGAAACAAGCCGGATTCGTCGCCTTTCCGCGCTTGCCGCCCGGTCCGACGGCTGCATCTCTATGGGAAGTGTAATCTTTCGCGCCTGAGGCAAGGGCTCGGCGTCAATTCGAGGGCAGGCCGCATGCTGGTCATCCTCTACATTTGTTCGATTTCGATCGCGCGGGAGAACTGCAACGACGCGACTGCGCGCGCCGTGATCCGGCAGAGGGTCGAAAGCGTCATGTGCGGCGTCCCGAGCCAATATGCGGCGCTGCTTGCCGGCGAGACCGGCGTGAAGGAAGGCGAATATGCGCGCGTGCGGTGCGAGATGCGGTAGGCGCGTCCGCCTCGATCGCTAAAGCCTTACTTCCCCGCTTCCGTGGCGACAACGTATTGATGGCGAGATTTCAGCGCGCTGATCATCAGCCAGGCGGCGACGCCGAGGCCAACGAAATGAGCGAACAGCAGGCTGAAATTCACCAGCAGGACGAAGACGTCGAGCGCGCGGATGATCTTCACCGGATCGGTGATCGCTATGCCCGGCGGTTGCGACACCGTCTTGCCAATGAGAAGGGCGACGCTCAGTCCGACGCCCACAAAGGACGCGAGCGCGCCGAGGACATTGATGAAGCCGCCGCTGCCGACGAACCAGAAGGACATGCCTCTCTGGTGGGAGAGGTAATGTTCCGGCCGGTTCCTTATCCGCGCCGCCGTCTTCATGTAATAAAATGAAAAAATCGTCGTCAGCGCCAGAAGCCCAATGGCCGCCGTCGCCCAGTAGATCGCATCCCCGAAACCGGAGGCGTCGGGACTGACCGTATGTCCGACATATCCGAAGACAAGAAGCACGGCTGAAACGACGCCGAGCAATAGCTGCAACCAGAAGGCTGTGGCGCCGAAGAAGCCGAAGCTGTGCGACAGACCGTCCGCGATCATGGCGGCGATGGTCGTCGGAGCGGGAACCTCGACCGCCCGCGAGTCGGCAGGAGCCGCGGGGGCGAACCGGTCGAAGAGGGTGAAGGCGACATAGGCGATGATCAGGCCGGCCAGCGCATAGGCCGCGTAGCCATGAATGGTCTTCAGCAGATCCGCCAGCAACCGGTCGCCGCCATTCCAGTAGGGCAGCGGATAAGCCCAAAAGAAGATCTGTTCTCCGCGATAGGCCAGGGCGAGCGCTCCAGAAATCGCCAGCGCGAGGAATGCGACATAAATCAGCCGACGCAGCCAGAGCGCCACGGTCTGCCGTCCGCTACGAATCTCGAATGCGCCAGCGAGCAGGAGCGCCGCGCCGAGCAGAAACTGCGCAAGAAGCAGAATCGCCGCCGAGAGGCCGAGCGACACATGCAGGTCCGCAAGATAGACGCGGGTTTGGTCCTCGGCGGGGAGATTGTTCAGACTCCATCCGACGCCGAGGACGCCGACGCAAAGGACGAGAAAAATCCAGAAGAGCGCGATTGCCGCGATATTGCGCCTCGGATTGGAGTCCATTGGACAATCCCCTTTCAAAAAATCGCCTGACCGAATTCGAGGTCTCGCGCTGCTGCATTGCAAACTGTTGTAGACGATAGGGCGCAAGCGCGCCCGGCGCCAGCGGAGATGATCTCGACGATGACGGAATTGCCCCACGCGTCGAAGACGCTACATGCGTTGACAATCATCGGAATTTTCAATTGCATCAAGGGCGTTTGAGACATGAAAACCTTTGCCGTCGCAGTCGTCTGCGCCGCCGCGCTCGCTCTGGTTCCTGTCGCCATGGCCAAGGCTCCGGCAGGCGTCCCTCACAGCGGGTCCTATTCCGCAGCGCGCAAGATTTTGTTGAAGGGCGGCTGGAAGCCGGTTCATCAGCCGGACCCCGGCTTTAAATGCCCGCCGGGCGACGAACGCTGCGAAGGGCGTCCGGAGACAGTGGATTGCGCGGGCACGGTTCTGGGAAATTGCATCTTCCGCTGGAAGCGGAAGGGGGTCGTCGTCGATGTGATGACCGCAGGCGAAACTGATCCACAAATCAATGGCGTGCGCTGCAAGAAGGGATGCAGGTAGCCTCTTTCCGCGCATTGCCCGCCAGGCGGGTTTCCCTGAAAGTGGGCGATGCCCCTTGCGGATTCTCTCCATCCGCCTTAAAGGCTCGCCGCGCTGAAGCGTCTGAGACTTCGCGTCTAACCGGAACGGGACCATGGCCAAGGAAAAATTCTCGCGCACGAAGCCGCACTGCAACATCGGGACGATTGGACACGTCGACCATGGCAAGACGTCGTTGACGGCGGCGATCACGAAGGTTCTTGCGGAGACGGGCGGCGCGACATTTACGGCCTACGACCAGATCGACAAGGCTCCGGAAGAGAAGGCTCGCGGCATCACGATTTCGACGGCGCATGTCGAATATGAGACGCAGAACCGCCATTACGCGCACGTCGACTGCCCCGGCCACGCCGACTATGTGAAGAACATGATCACCGGCGCGGCGCAGATGGACGGCGCAATTCTTGTGGTTTCGGCGGCCGACGGCCCGATGCCGCAGACGCGCGAGCACATCCTTCTGGCCCGCCAGGTGGGCGTGCCGGCATTGGTGGTGTTCCTGAACAAGGTCGACATGGTCGACGATCCGGAGCTTCTGGAGCTCGTCGAGCTCGAGGTCCGCGAGCTTCTGTCGAAGTATGACTTCCCCGGCGACGACATTCCGATCGTGAAGGGCTCGGCGCTGTGCGCTCTGGAGTCGAAGAACCCGGAGATCGGCCATGACGCGATCCTGAAGCTGATGCAGGAAGTCGACCGCTACATTCCGCAGCCGGAGCGTCCGAAGGATCAGCCGTTCCTGATGCCGGTCGAGGACGTGTTCTCGATATCGGGCCGCGGCACGGTTGTGACGGGCCGCATCGAGCGCGGCGTGATCAAGGTCGGCGAGGAAGTGGAGATCGTCGGCATCCGTCCGACGGTGAAGTCGACGGTCACGGGCGTGGAGATGTTCCGCAAGCTGCTCGACCAGGGCGAGGCTGGCGACAACGTGGGCTGCCTGCTGCGCGGCACGAAGCGCGAGGACGTGGAGCGCGGCCAGGTGCTGTGCAAGCCGGGTTCGGTCAAGCCGCATACGAAGTTCAAGGCCGAGGCCTACATCCTGACGAAGGAAGAGGGCGGCCGTCATACGCCGTTCTTCACGAACTATCGTCCGCAGTTCTACTTCCGCACGACGGACGTGACGGGCATCGTGACGCTTCCCGAGGGCGTCGAGATGGTCATGCCGGGCGACAATGTGACGATGGAAGTCGCGCTGATCGTTCCGATCGCGATGGAAGAGAAGCTGCGCTTCGCCATCCGCGAAGGCGGCCGCACCGTCGGCGCCGGCGTCGTGGCCAGCATCATCGAGTGATCGGCTCCCACACATGCAATCTGGAAAAAGCGCGGTTCGCCGCGCTTTTTTTCTTCACCAGCAACCCGAGACGGTTACCCCCGGCGCGTAACGCAGCGCATCGCAGATATTTCGGGCGTTGATGTCGTCCATCATCTTGCGCGTGATGACAGTCGCCGAGCCGGGATAATCCATGATGGGAGTTCTGGTCCCGCCCGGCCCGGTGAGATAGTTCGAGAAATAGCCGTCATCCGCCGGACCGGCGGGCGCAATCCGCCCCGTCTGCGCCTGACCGCGATAGAGGCGCTTCTGGCTCGCGAAAGCTTCTTCGTCGATCGCGAGGGAAGCGCTCATCAGGGCGCATATCATCACTATTCCGCGCATGGCCGTCGTCCTCTCACGCGCTCCATATAGGGCGTCGAGCCTCAGGCCGCCTCCACCGTCACTTCCACGATTTCCGGTGGGCGCATGAAGCGCACGGGCAGGATCGACTCGCCAAGCCCGCCCGAGATCACCAGATGGCGGTCGTCCTCGATGAAATGCCCGTAGATGTTCTTGGTGCGCCAGCGCAGTTCGGCGACGATCGGCCCCGCGAAGGGCAGGTTGACCTGCCCGCCATGCGTATGGCCGCAGAGCGTCAGCGCCACACGCTTCGGCGTGCGGGAGAAAATGAAGGGTTCATGCGCCAGCATGATCGCGGGCGCGTCGTCCGTAAGCAGGCCGAGCGTCGCGTCGAGATTGTCGTGGCCTTTCCAGCCGATCTTCCCGCCCAGATAAAACGCCATCTGGTCGCCGAGGCCGAGCAACCAGAACGGTTGACCATCCTTTGTGAGGCGCAGCGCATCGTTCTCGTAGACGCGCGCGCCCATCTGCTTCAGCGCGCGACGAACGCTTTCGGCTTCGTCGGGTCGATCGCTCGGCAATGGCCCATGCCACCAGTCGTGATTGCCGAGCACGGCATGGACGCCCAGCGGCGCCTTCAGTTCGGAGAGCGCTTCGCCCCATTGCTGGGGCGTGACGGGTCCCGTCGTCAAATGCGTGCCGGCGGCGAAATCGCCGAGCAGCGCGACAAGGTCTGGCGAAAGCGCGTTGGCGACCCGTGCGATCTCGCGAATGCGCGAGACGGGCATCCATGGCTCGCAGGCGTGGAGGTCGGTGATGACCGCGATGCGCAGCCGCAGCCCATGCGGCCAACCCTTGGGCGTGACGCGGTAGCGCGTCACGTCGAGCATGAAGCCCGGTTCGATGAGGACCGAGTAGGCTCCCAACCCGGCGAGCGCAAGCCCGCCCGGCCAGCGCAGGAAATCGCGTCGGCTGATCATGTCCCATCCCTGGCCGGCGCGGCCTGTGCCGTGCGCGGGGCAGGAGGCGTTCTATCAGGCGGCGAGATGATCGCCCAGCAGAACCGGCGGAACGCGGCGATCGTCGAGGCTTACCGGCTCTTCAACCGGCTTTTGAGGAAATTGCGAGACTTCGAGCGCGGCCGCGACGGCGGAGATGCCGATTTCGCGATAGAGGCGCGCGAGGAGATCGTGGGGGTGGCCACCCGACGGGGACTGGTCGAACTCTACTGAAAACTGGTCGGTCATGGCGGCCTCTGTTACTCGTGACGGATAACGCGGAGCGAATGTTTCAGGCGAATTTGTCCTTATCGCGTTAATGATGTGCTAATCGCGCCAAATGCGTTACCGCTTTGTTCTCCCGATTTTTGGCGGCCGCGCTCCGGCGTTGCAATTCCTCCCGCATTTGCGAAAAATGCGGGCCGGCGTCGCGCAAAAGCGCGGCGCTCGAGCTTCCCGAGGCTTTTGACGAATGCGCCGACAACTACCGCAGGAGCCATGGTCGCAGGCCGCGCTGTGGAGCCGCAGCGTCGCCATTTTCGCGGCGACGGTGGCGGTTATGTCGATCATACTCGCGCGCCTGCACGTCATCGAGCCGCCCTCGGCGCTCGCGGCGCTTGGGTCGGCGATGGCGCTGGCGCTCATCTCGCTGCTGCTGTTCTGCGCGGCCTGCTACGTCATCTGGCGAACCGGGCGCCGAGGGGTCGGGGCCGCTGTCGGCGCGGCCTTCATCGCCTGCCTGACGCTCGCTTATCCCGCCTATCTCGCCGTCGAGGCGATGCGTCTGCCGGTGCTGTCGGATATTTCGACCGACATCGCCAATCCACCCTATTTCTCGCTTTCGAGCGCGGCCTATCAGGCGCGGAAGGGCTTTCAGCCGCCGGGCTTGCCGGCGAAGGCGCGCGAGGCCCAGCGCTCCGCCTATCCTGACGTCGAGCCGATCGTCGTGGATCTCGACGCAGACGAGGCGTTCGCGCTGGTGCAAAAGACCGCCAAGGCGGTCGGCTGGAAACCCATCGACCAGCGCGCTGCGGGCGGCCGGACCGGCGAAGGGCATCTTGATTTTCTCGACCGAACGCTCGTCCTCGGATTCGACGAGGATATTACGGTGCGCCTGAAGCCCCTGCCGGGAGGGCAGACGCGCATCGACCTGCGCTCCGCCTCCCGCTATGGCCGACATGATTTCGGCGCGAACGCGCGGCGGATTACCGCCTTCGCAGAAGAATTGCAGTCGCAGCTCGACAGCCGCTGAGCATTAAAGATTGGCGGGCGCACTCGTGTTCAATGCGGAACTTTGGTATTGTCGCGGCCGATCTCGAAGCGACGGACGGGAGGCCTGAAACAGCCGATGGCGAACGATAGCAACGGCGCTAGCGCACCCCAGCCAATACCGGATTTCACGCGCGACGAGGAGCTCGCGGCGTTTCGTGAAATGCTGCTCATCCGCCGATTCGAGGAGAAAGCCGGCCAGCTTTACGGCATGGGCGTCATCGCAGGCTTCTGCCATTTGTACATCGGGCAGGAGGCGGTCGTCGTCGGCGTGAAGATGGCTGCGCGCGAGGGCGACCAGTTCACCACGAGCTATCGCGACCACGGACACATGCTTGCGAGCGGCATGGACCCCAAGGGCGTCATGGCGGAGCTCGCCGGCAAACGCGGCGGCTACTCGAAGGGCAAGGGCGGCTCCATGCACATGTTCTCGCTGGAGAAGAATTTCTTCGGCGGGCACGGCATCGTCGGCGCGCCCGCGCCGATTGGCGCGGGGATCGCCTTCGCCAACGCCTATCGCGGAGAAGACAGGGTTTCGTTGACATTCTTTGGAGAGGGCGCCGCCAATCAGGGGCAGGTTTACGAAACCTTCAATATGGCGGCGCTGTGGAAGCTTCCCGTTCTCTTCATCGTCGAAAACAATCGCTACGCCATGGGCACCTCGATCGCCCGCGCTTCCGCGCAGAAGGACTTTTCGAGGCGCGGCGCCGCCTTCGCAATTCCCGGAAAGCAGATCGACGGCATGGACGTGCGCGTCGTGCGAGCGGCGGCCGCGGAAGCGCTCGACTGGTGCCGTAAGGGCAACGGCCCCTATCTTTTGGAGGTGCAGACATACCGCTATCGCGGCCACTCCATGTCGGACCCGGCGAAATATCGCTCCAAGGAAGAAGTCCAGAAAATGCGCGAGGAGCACGATCCGATCGAGCAGGTGCGCATCCGCCTCCTGGCCGACGGCGTGAGCGAGGACGAATTGAAGAAGATCGACGCCGCGGTTCGCAAGATCGTCGCAGAGGCGGCTGATTTTGCGGTGAGCGAAAAAGAGCCAGATCCCGGTGAACTCTGGACCGATGTGGTGGCGTGAGGAAGTGATCGGATGACTGTCAACGTGCTCATGCCCGCCCTCTCGCCCACGATGGAGCAGGGCAAGCTCGCGAAATGGCTGAAGAGCGAGGGCGACGAGGTTAAAGCCGGCGACGTTATCGCCGAGATCGAGACCGACAAGGCGACAATGGAGGTCGAGGCGGTCGATGAAGGCGTGCTCGCGCGCATCCTCGTGCCGGGCGGGACGGAGAACGTCGCCGTCAACACGCCGATCGCGGTGATCGCGGGCGAGGGCGAGGACGCGTCGACCATCGAAATGCCCGCGCCGCCGCCATTCGGCGAGGAGGACAAGGCGCAGCGCAAGGAGGAAGCCGAGGCCGCCGCGCCGCCGAAGCCGGCGCAGACCACGATCGCGCCCTCGCCGAAAGTGAGCGGCGAGCCGGAGGTTCCCGCGGGCACGACGATGATCGCCATGACGATGCGCGAAGCTCTGCGCGACGCCATGGCGGAAGAGATGCGCCGGGATCCCAATGTGTTCGTTATGGGCGAGGAGGTTGCCGAATATCAGGGCGCCTACAAGGTCACCCAAGGCCTCTTGCAGGAGTTCGGCCCCAGGCGCGTCGTAGATACGCCGATCACCGAATATGGCTTCGCCGGCATCGGCGTCGGCGCCGCATTCGCTGGGCTGCGGCCGATCGTCGAATTCATGACCTTCAATTTCTCGATGCAGGCCATCGATCACATCGTCAATTCGGCGGCCAAGACTCTCTATATGTCGGGCGGGCAAATACGCTCCCCGATCGTGTTTCGCGGCCCAAATGGCGCAGCGGCGCGAGTTGGAGCGCAGCACAGTCAGGACTATTCGGCCTGGTATTCGCAAGTGCCGGGGCTGATCGTCATCGCGCCGTCCAACGCCAGCGACGCCAAGGGCCTGCTGAAGGCTGCGATCCGCAGCGACAATCCCGTCGTGTTCCTCGAGAACGAGATTTTATACGGCAAGTCTTTCGACGTGCCCGCGATCGAGGACTTCGTCCTGCCGATCGGCAAGGCCCGCGTCGCGCGCGCGGGCAAGGACGTGACCCTCGTCTCTTTCTCGATCGGCATGACCTATGCGCTCGCCGCCGCCGATGAACTCGCCAAGGATGGGATCGAGGCGGAGGTCATCGACCTGCGGACGTTGCGCCCGATGGACAGCGCGACAGTCATAGAATCCGTGAAGAAGACCGGGCGCTGCGTTGCGATCGAGGAGGGATGGGCGCAGTGCGGCGTCTCGGCGGAGATCGCCATGCGGGTGCAGCAGGAGGCGTTCGATTATCTCGACGCGCCGGTCATGCGCGTCACCGGAAAAGACGTGCCCATGCCTTACGCCGCCAATCTCGAAAAGCTTGCGCTGCCCAGCGTGGCGGAAGTAATCGCGGCGGCGAAGGCGGTTCTTTACAGGACATGACGATGGCGCTCGTAACACCCGACAGCGGCGCGCCGCGCATCTTCGCGTCGCCCCTGGCGCGCCGTCTGGCGAAGGAGGCGGGGCTCGATATTGCGGGGCTACAAGGCTCCGGTCCGCACGGCCGCATCATCGAGCGTGACGTGAAGGACGCGATTGCCGGCGGCGGCGCCCGAAAGGCTCCGTCAACCACTCCGGCGGCTCCGCTCGCCGCGCCGCCCTCCGCCGGGACGACGCGCAAATTTTACGAGATCGACTCCTACGAGGAAATTCCGCACGACTCGATGCGCAAGGCCATCGCGCGGCGGCTGACGGAGTCGATCCAGACCGTTCCGCATTTCTATCTCGAGGTCGATTGCGAGATCGACGCGCTGCTGCGGTTGCGCGAGGAGTTCAACGCCGCCGCGCCCAAGGGCGCCGATGGCGCGCCGGAATGGAAGACGTCCATCAACGATTACGTGATCAAGGCGCTGGCGCTGGCGCTGCAGCGCTTGCCTGAGGCCAACGTCACCTTCACGCCCGACTCGATGCTCGAGCACAAAGCCTCCGACATCGGTGTTGCGGTAGCGATCCCGGGCGGGCTGATTACGCCCATCGTGCGCAATGCTCAGGCGAAGACGGTGCGCGAGATTTCCGAAGAGGTGAACGAACTCGCCGCGCGCGCGAGAGACCGCAAGCTCAAGCCGCATGAGTATGAGGGCGGGGTCTCGGCGGTCTCCAATCTTGGCATGTACGGCATTCGCAACTTTTCCGCCGTGATCAACCCGCCGCAATCGACGATCCTCGCGGTAGGGAAGGGCGAGCAGCGCATGGTCGTTCGCGACGGCGCGGCGGCGGTCGCAAATATCATGAGCGTGACGCTGTCCTGTGACCATCGCGCCATCGACGGCGCGCTCGGGGCCGAGCTGCTGGCGGAGTTCAAGCGGCTGATCGAACATCCGATGGCGTTGTTCGCGTGAAGCTGCAGTCCACGCTTACCTGCCCCCACTGCGGCGCCTCGGAAATCCTGACCATGCCGCAGGACGCCTGCGTCGTCGTGCATGAGTGCCCGTCCTGCCGCGCGCGGCTCACCCCGAAGACGGGCGACTGCTGCGTGTTCTGTTCATACGGCGACGTTCCGTGTCCGCCGGTGCAGACGGAAGGGCGCTGCTGTTCGGCGTCCAAATAGCCGTTTCCCATGGACGCGGGACGCGAATAGCGGCATATCCTTGTCTAGAATAACTCTAAATTGACAAGGAGCGACCGGTGGCGACTGAAGCGGACATCCTCAAAGCTCTTGAAAATCTTTACGGGCCCGGCGGCGCGCCGCTCGCGGGCGCGGTTAGCGGGATCACCTTGTCGGGCGCAAAAGCCTTTGTCTCGCTGGCCGGCGACCCGGCGCAGGGCGCGGCCTGGGAGGCTGCGCGCAAGGCCGCCGAAACAGCGGTGAAGGCCATTGCGGGCGTCGAGGCGGCCGTCGTGACGCTCACGGCCGAACGCGCCCCGCGCGCCGCTGGCCACAGCCACGCCCATGACCACCACGGCCATTCTCACGGAGCGCCCGCCGCGCCGCCCCCGCGCAAGGGCCTTGCGCCGGCGCTGGAGAAGATCCGCTTCATCATCGCCGTCGCCTCGGGGAAGGGCGGGGTCGGCAAATCCACCACCTCCGCCAATCTGGCGCTCGGCCTCGCGGCGCAGGGCTGGCGCGTCGGCCTGCTCGACGCCGACATTTACGGCCCCTCCATGCCGCGCCTCTTCGGCCTTTCGCAAAAACCGGCGGTCGAGGGCGGAAAGCTCGTGCCGCTCGAAGCCTACGGGATCAAGATCATGTCGATGGGCCTGCTCGTCGACGAGAATGTGCCCATGGTCTGGCGCGGGCCAATGGTGACGCAGGCGCTGACGCAGATGCTCGGCGAGGTGAAGTGGGGCGAACTCGATGCGCTCGTCGTCGACATGCCGCCGGGCACCGGCGATGTGCAGTTGACGCTCGCCCAGCAGGTGCCGCTCGCCGGCGCGGTGATCGTCTCGACGCCGCAGGACCTGGCGCTGATCGACGCCCGCCGCGCCGTCGCCATGTTCCAGAAGGTCGAAGCCCCTGTCCTCGGCATCATCGAGAACATGAGCTATTTCCTGTGCCCGCATTGCGGCGGCCGGTCGGAGATTTTCGCGCATGGCGGCGCGCGTCACGACGCCGAAAAGATGGGCGTTCCCTTCCTCGGCGAGGCGCCGCTGGACATCAAGATTCGCGAGACTTCGGATTCCGGTCGCCCTGTGGTCGGCGCCGAGCCGAACAGCCCGCAGGCGGCGGTCTATCTCAATCTTGCGGCAAAGGTGAAAACGCTGCTCGAGACGCAAAAGCAGCGCGCGGCCCCCAATATCGTCGTCGGTTGAAAAAACGGGCGCGCCTCCAGTTGCTGAAGGCGCGCCCAGTCAGACGTCCACATCGGTCGTCGGGGAGCTGTCACAACGCTAGAAATGGGTGGGGATCAGCGAATGATCACCCGCATCCCATTTATAATTATAGCCTAATGTGAACTCCATACCCTGTACCCAGGGTGAAATTGTCGCACGCGGGTTCGGCGCGCCGAAGGGCAGACCCGGCTGCGCCGGAATCCATTCGATGCCGGTGAAGGAGTTCTTGAAGGCGTAGACGAAGGCGAAATCCACGGATGAATTCGGCGTGACGACATAATTCGCGCCGACGCTCGCATGATGGCGATTAATGATCGGCGACAGGGCGTTGACCGTCACGGAGCGCCAGCGCAGCGGATTGGTGCTGTAGTGATAGCCGGTGCGCAAGGTCAGCGCCGGAGAATAGCGCCACTCGACGCCGATGGCGCCGGAGTCTACGTCCGTCCAGTCGAAGCCCGGACCCGAGCCCGTGCCGAGCGAACGATAGAGCGTGGGATTCGTCGGGTTCCCGAGCGCCGGCACGGCCGAGTAGAAAATATGCCGCCAGTCCATCATGACCGTGAGGTTCGGCAGGACGTCGTAGGCAAGGCCCGCCTGCATGTTGGCGGGAATGTCGAAGCGTCCGGCGTCCGCGAAGAGGCCGGCGTATTTGTCGAAGCGCGACATCCACATCGGCGTCGAGCCGGAGAAGCCGACGCGGAATTTGTCGGTGATGCTCCACAGAAGACCCGCATGCACGCCGCCGCCCCATGACCAGTCGAAGGCCATGTCCGACATTTCCCAGGGGTTGGAGGAAAGGGGCGACAACATTTTGAGGCCCTGCACATTGATCATCTGCACGGCGATGGTCGGCGCGAAGCCGATGGAGATCGCGCCGAGGGGCGTGGCGAAGCGTCGAGCGTAGCCGACGCTCATGAAGCCCTGATGCAGATCGACGCCCGCGAAGCCGCCGCCGAGCGGACCGCCGAAGGGTGCACGGTAATGACCCCAGTCATAGGCGGTGTTGATGCCGCCATTGGCGTAGCTGACGATGCTCCATGCGGAATTGGCGTCGATCGGCTGGACGTAGCCGCTGTTCGGCACCGGGAACCAGGGGCGGCCGCTCTGCACTTCGCCGGGCGCGAGCACGCGCGGCGTTCCGGTCGTCTTGTAGCCGCGATCGGCGACGATGCCGGTCAGGCCGAGCTGGAACTGGCGCTCCAGACCGACGATGCTCGCTGGGTTAGTCGACAGCGCCATGGCGTCACGCTGATCGGCGGCACCGGCGCCGCCCAGCGCTTTTGCGCGTGGTCCATAGCCGATCAGGAAATAACCGTCGGCCGCATGGGCCGCCGAGACGGCTCCGAAGACGATCGCGGACACGGCGAATGCGAATCGGCGCAAATAATATTTGGTCATCTGGAGCGGCCCGGTCTGGTCTCGAAAATCGCGTCGCAGCGTTGAAACGCTTTTGCGATATTCGAAAAATTAACAGACTTGCCTTGTCGCAGGCAGGCTAAGGCAGCGCTCAAGATAAAAATTCGGATGGTCGTTACGTTATTGCAACAGTCGTTATGTGGGCGACTGAGGCAATCATCGGCTTTTACACGCTACGCGGTACGTCGGATAACATACCGGTAATGCTCGGCTTCCCGCTCCGATGTCACGAGTTCGTTCCCGGTCTGGCGGGCGAAGGCGGCGAAATCCGCGACCGAGCCGGGGTCGGTCGTCAGGACTTCGAGCGCGCCGCCGACAGGCACTTCGGCCAGCGCCTTCTTGGCGCGAAGGATCGGGAGCGGGCAGTTCAGCCCGCGCGCGTCGACAGTTTTATCAGCCATGATTCGTCCGTTCAGATGAAAAGGTTCACGTCGGCCTTGACCGCCTGTTCGAGATAGGTCGCGGCTCCGCCGAAGGAGACGCCGTCGATCATGTCCTCCTTTTTGAACTCGAAGAGGTCCATGGTCATCTGGCACGCGACGAGCTTCACGCCGCTTTCGAGCGCGACGTCGCGCAGTTCCTCAATGCTCGCCACGCCCTTCTTCTCGATCATGTTCTTCATCATCGCCGTCGCGCCCGCGGTGACGCCGGGCAGGGCGGCGACGAGATTGGGCATGCCGAGATGCATGCCGGCCATCGGCATTTTCATCGCCGGATTTCCGAGCGGAGAAACCTCGAGGTCGAGCTTCTTCTTCAAGAGCCCGAGGCCGTAGAAGGTGAAGAACAGCGTCGCGTCGATGTCCATCGCAGCGGCGGTCGTCGCCAGAATGAAAGGCGGATAGGCCCAGTCGAGCGTGCCCTTCGACACGATGATCGCCATGGACTTGCGGTTAACAACGCCGGAAGCGTCGGTCATGAAGGCTCCTACGATGCGCGCGCTCAGAAGTCGATAAGGCGGCGCCACATCCCATACCAGCCGCCCGCGCTCACGGCGAGCAGCGCTGCAAACGCCAGTCTGATGCCGTCTGGCGGCTCAAAGCGCAAGAGCCCCGCCAGCGGCGGAAAGAAAAGCCCCGCTGCGAGGATGGACAGAGCGGCTGCCGCGACCACCCAGAAAATAATGTTCTCGCGGGCGAAGGGCGATACGCCCTTTGGCAAGGCGTTCGAAAGCGCAAGCGTGAGATTGCCGACAATGAGCGTCGCAAAGGCGAGGCCGCGCGCCTCGGGCTCGGGCACGCCGAAGCCATTGTCGATGACGTAGACGCTCATCACGGCCAGGAACACGATGAAGCCCTGTACAGCGCCTAGAGTCAGGTCGCGCGTTCCGAAGAGGGGCTCGTTGCGCGGGCGCGGAGGCCTCAGCATGGCGTCGGTTTCGCCGGGCTCGGCCTCGAAGACGAGCGAGCAGGTGGGATCGATGATCAGTTCCATCAGCACCACATGCGGCGGCAGCAGGAGCGGCGGCAGTCCCATCAGGATTGGCGCCAGCGCGAGACCGGCTATCGGCACATGGATTGCGGTGACGTAGGTGAGCGCCTTGCGCAGATTGGTGAATATGCGGCGTCCGAGCTGAACGCCCGCGACGATGGAAGCGAATCTGTCGTCGAGCAGCACAATATGCGCCGCCTCGCGCGCGACGTCCGAGCCGCGCTGGCCCATGGCGATGCCGATATGCGCGGCGGCGAGCGCCGGACCGTCGTTTACGCCGTCGCCTGTCATCGCGACGATATGGCCGTCATCCTTGAACGCCTCGACCAGCGCGAGCTTGCTCGTCGGCGTCACGCGCGCGAAGACGCGAATGTCGCGGATCTTGTCGGGCAGTTGCTCGGCCGGCGTGTCGACGATGTCGGCGCCGGTGAGAAAGCCGGCTTGCGCGTCGATTCCCGCCTCACGGGCGATGGCGAGAGCGGTCGCGGGATAGTCTCCGGTGATCATCGCCACGGCCACGCCTGCGCGCCGCGCTGCGGCGACGGCGTGAGGAACATCGTCGCGAACGGGGTCTTCGAAGGCCAGAAGGCCGAGAACGGCGAAGCTTGCCTCTTCTAGGCGGTCCTCGGGCGCGGGTTGCGTTTGCGCGACCGCGAGGACCCGCAGGCCGCGTCTCGCCATCTCCTCGACGACGGTCTTGTAACGGGCGCGCTCGTCGTCCGTTGAATGAGACAGACGGAGGATCGCCTCCGGCGCTCCCTTCGCGGCCTTCGTCGCACCATCCTCGACCCGCCAGGACTGGATGAAGGCCAGAAGCTCCGGCCTGATCGGGAAGCTCTCGATCGGCGTTCCTGCGGTTGTTACGCCGAGTTTCGCCGCGAGCGCATGGACCGCGCGATCCATCGGATCGACCGGGTTCTGCGAGCACGCGCGCAGCGCCGCGCGCAACAAGCGATGTTCGTCCGCGGACGGAGCTTCCGGAACGGGATTTATTCCGTGGCCCGTGGAAAGGGCCGTGATGGTCATGCGGTTTTGCGTGAGCGTGCCGGTCTTGTCGACGCAGAGGATCGACGTCGATCCGAGCGTTTCCGTCACCGAGGAACGACGGACGAGCACGTTGCGGCCCGCGAGGCGAAAGGCGCCGAGCGCGAGGAATATCGCCAGCACCATCGGAAACTCTTCGGGAAGCAAACCGATCGCCAGCGTGATCCCGGCAATGGCCCCCTCGAACCAGTCGCCATGCACGAGTCCGTAGGCGACGATGACGATCCCACAGAAAATCAGCGCGAACACGCCGAGTTTCGCAACCAGTTCGCCGGTGCGGCGTTGCAGGGGGCTCGGCTCTCCCTGTATCGCCGCGAGCGAGGCGCCGAGTCCGCCAACCGCCGTGCGCGCTCCCGTGCGCGCGACTTCCGCGACGCCGGAGCCGCGCACGATCATCGAGCCGGCATAGAGAAAGGGCGTGTAATCGCCGCCGGGATCGGGAAACGCCAGCTCCGCGCCGTCGCCCGCGAGCGTCTTGGTGACGGGCGCCGACTCGCCCGTGAGGATCGACTCGTCGATGACGAGGGCGTCTCCCGAAAGGAGGACGCCGTCGGCCGGAAGCCGCTCGCCCTCGCCGACGAGAATGACGTCTCCCGGCACGAGGTCGCGCGCCGGGATCCGCCGTTGCTCGCCGTCGCGCAGACAATGCGCCATTGGCTCGGCGAGCCGCTGCAAAGCCTTCAGCGCGCGCTCGCTGCGCAACTCCTGCACGACGACCAGCGAAATCGACGCCGCCGCGCCGGCCACCATGAACAGGCCCTCGCCAAGGTCTCCGACGAAGAGATACAGCGCCGCCGCCGCCACGAGCAGCGCGAACATCGGCTCTTTCAGCGTGCGAAGCGCGATGGCGAAGAAACCGAGCGGCGGCGCCTCGGGCGGGGCGTTGGGTCCGAACTGCGCAAGGCGGCGAGCGGCTTCCCCGGAGGTGAGACCCTGGAAGTTTCGCGGCGTCATGCGGTATCCGGATTGGAGTGGATCATCCTAAATGTAAAGCAGCTTACCCCATCAGGGGAAAGCCCCGGGGTTTCATTCCGGACATTCAACATTTGCCGCTTTTTTCAGCCGCTGGACCTGCGCGCCCTCGTCGGGATCTCTTGCGACATCGAGCGCTTCCGCGCGTCGATGTTGTGAACTGCCCGACTTGGGCGGCGACCTTGCGACAAAAGGGCTAACACGCTACCTTCCTTCCAATGGCGAGGGGCGCCGCGTTCGCGGCTGAGAAGCACCCGTCGAACCTGATCCGGGTCATGCCGGCGGAGGGAATGCCAGTTTCAGGGCCGCTTCGGTCCTCTGGCCCGTATTCCGCGCTTCGTGCCCCGGCCCACACGTCCGCTCCCCTTTAAGGAGCGCGATGAAGGAGCGCGACATGAACATCCACGACAAACGCACGCCCGCGAGCGTCACCACCGGCCCGATCGGCAAGTCGCGCAAGATCTATTCCTCACCCCCGGGTCGCGACGACATTCGCGTTCCCTGTCGCGAAATCACGCTGGACCCGTCCGCGGGCGAGCCGCCGCTGCGCGTATATGACCCGTCGGGGCCATATACATGCGAGGCCTTTACGCCTGACCTCTCGGCGGGCCTTCCTTCGGCGCGCCCGTGGCTCGCAGCGCGCACGGGGCTCGAGACCTATCAGGGCCGCGCGATCAAGCCCGAGGACAATGGCTTCGCCGAGGGCGACCGTCTCGTGCCGCCGTGCCCGGCCGAGCGCACGCTCTATCGCGCCGCCGGATCGGCGCCCGTCACGCAACTCGAATTTGCCCGCGCCGGCGTCGTCACGGAAGAAATGATCTATGTCGCGCATCGCGAGAACCTCTGCCGCGAGCGCGCCTTCGACGCCGCAAAAGAGCGCATCGCCGACGGCGAGAGCTTCGGCGCCGCGATACCCGAATTCGTGACGCCCGAATTCGTGCGCGACGAGATCGCGCGCGGCCGCGCGATCATTCCGGCGAACATCAATCACCCGGAGCTGGAGCCGGTCATCATCGGCCGCAACTTCCTCGTGAAGGTGAACGCCAACATCGGCAATTCAGCCGTGACCTCATCCGTGGCGGAAGAAGTCGAGAAGATGGTCTGGGCGATCCGCTGGGGCGCCGACACGGTCATGGACCTCTCGACCGGCCGCAACATTCACAACATCCGCGACTGGATCATCCGAAACGCCTCCGTGCCAATCGGCACTGTTCCGATCTATCAGGCGCTCGAGAAGGTCGGCGGCGACGCGCTCAAGCTCGACTGGGAAGTGTTCAAGGACACGCTCGTCGAGCAGGCGGAGCAGGGGGTGGATTACTTCACCATCCACGCTGGCGTGCGTCTCGCCTATGTGCCGCTGACGGCCAATCGCGTCACGGGCATCGTCTCGCGCGGCGGCTCGATCATGGCGCGCTGGTGTCTCTCCAAGCACAAGGAGAGCTTCCTCTACGAGCGCTTCGACGAGATCTGCGACATCATGCGAAAGTATGACGTCTCCTTCTCGCTCGGCGACGGGCTTCGGCCCGGCTCCAACGCCGACGCCAATGACGCGGCGCAATTTGCGGAATTGGAGACGCTGGGCGAATTGACGAAGATCGCCTGGGACAAGGGCTGCCAGGTCATGATCGAGGGCCCCGGCCATGTGCCGATGCACAAGATCAAGGCCAATATGGACAAGCAGCTCGCGGCCTGCGGCGAGGCGCCTTTCTACACGCTCGGCCCGCTCGTCACCGACATCGCGCCGGGCTACGATCACATTACGTCAGGCATTGGCGCGGCGATGATCGGCTGGTTCGGCACGGCGATGCTCTGCTATGTCACGCCGAAGGAGCACCTCGGCCTGCCTGACCGCGACGACGTGAAGACGGGCGTCATCACCTATCGCATCGCCGCCCACGCCGCCGATCTCGCCAAGGGTCACCCGGCCGCGCGTGAGCGCGACGACGCGATGAGCCGCGCGCGCTTCGATTTCCGCTGGAACGATCAGTTCGACATCGGCCTCGATCCCGACACGGCGCGGGAATATCACGACGAGACCATGCCCAAAGAGGCGCACAAGGTCGCGCATTTCTGCTCGATGTGCGGGCCGAAGTTCTGCTCCATGCAGATCACGCGCGACCTGCGGGAGGAGGCCGCCGCCATCGCTGAACGTGAGAAGGGGATGGCCGAAAAGAGCGCGGAGTTTCTCGAGAAGGGCGCGAAGATTTACGTGGAGGGCTGAACTCTCCAAAGCGAGCCTCGGAAGGCCTCCAGCCGGTCGCGGAAATGCGACCGGCTTTTTTCGTCCGACAGGGGCCAGGCGCCGAAGCCGACGTTTCCGGCAGCTCCAGCGTCGCTTTGTTCGAGTCACTTTGGCGAGGAACGGCCCCCTTTTGACCACAAACAGTCTATTCGGACCCCATCCACAGGACCAATTTGACTCTCGTAGTTTTCGTCGCTCCGCCCTTTGAAATCCGCCCGTGGAGCGCGCGTCCCGAAGGAGGATCCAATATGTCCAGCAGCGACTCGAACATGGACAAGCCCGGCATGCCGAAGGACAAATACACCGGCATGCGTTCCTTTGATTTCGCCATGACGCCGAACGTCTACATCTGCGGCGCGGCAGGAGCGGTCCTGGGTCTTATCCTCGCCATGTGGGGCACGAACGACGTCGGCATCGTCACGGCGACAGTCATCGTCTTCGCCATTCTTTCCGGCATCTTCGGAATGTTCGTCTGAGCTTCGGACCTCTCTCCCGAGGTTCAGTCACGCGCCCGGCTTCGGCCGGGCGTTTCTGTTCGGCGGTTGCGCCTCGACGCCGTTCGGCGTCAGCCCGCCGGGACGGGCGTCTTGCGCACACGCTTCTGCTTGAAGATTACGTCGATGTCGCTGCCCGGCGGCAATGTGATGAGCGGCTGAAGGATGCCGTCGCTGATGCTGTAGACCCAACCGTGGATCGTCGGGCTTCTGTCCTTTTCCCAGGCGTCCTGCACGATCGACAGATGAGACAGGTTGTAGACCTGATGGATAACATTCAGTTCCACGAGACGCTCAAGTTGCTCCTTCCTGGTCGGCAGCGCGTCGATTTCTTCACGGTGTAGCTTGTATAGATCCTTGATGTGCATCAGCCATTTGTTGGCGAGCAAAAGTTCCGGGTCCTGAGGCGACATCGCGGCTTTGACGCCCCCGCAATTGTAATGGCCGCACACGATCACGTCCCGCACTTTCAGCACCTGGACCGCATATTGAATCACGCTCAGACAATTGAAGTCCGTTGCGATGATCTGATTGGCGATGTTGCGCTGGACGAAGATTTCACCGGGCCTGAGGTTCATGATCGTGACCGCGGACACGCGGCTGTCCGAACAGCCGATCCAGAGAAACTCGGGGCTCTGGTTCTGCGCCATTTCCTTGAAGTAGTTCGGGTCTCGCTGCTTTGTTTCCGCCGCCCAAACCTTGTTCTCGAGTAGAAGTCTTTCTATCGATTGCATCGCTGTCCGCCGCTTGTTTCATTCCTCGCAGCAATTCGCCGGAAAGACCCGGATTTCGCTATCGGACGACTAAAGCCGCCAGAAACAAAAGAGCAAAGCTCCAGAAATATTTTTTGTCATGGGACCAAGACTCACGAATGTCTCGCGCCTCCCAATGGCGCCACTCTATCCCCGCAGCGGGGCGAAATCCCCGCTCTCGGCGAGTTCACATTGGATTTAGCGATATTTGTTAGTGTGGAGCTATGAAATTACGATATTGATGCTTAATTGGAGACACATTCGGGAAAGAATCCGGAAACATCCCGGAAGGGCTCCGAATACGCGCCGCGGGGCGGGCTATCGCGTCAACGGGCGAGATCGAATTCTCGCGGAAGCCCCGCTTCGGATGAACGCGTTCCGGAAACTCGATGACGAGCAACCGTTCCGGTCGAGCACGGAAGAACGTTGCGTCCCTTTGCTACGCAGCGAAAACCCGCCCGGCGCGCGCGCTCGAGATCAGGGAGATCAGAATTGTCCGTTCCAACCATCGCAAGAACACGGCAGTCCGAACGCAGCGGTCTCGCGGAACTTTACATGCCGAAGCTGTTGACGGTGCTGAGGGAGGGCTATGGCCTAGCGCAGCTGCGGGCTGACGCGATCGCGGGTCTGACGGTCGCCATTGTCGCGCTGCCGTTGTCGATGGCGATCGCAATCGCTTCCGGCGCGAGCCCCGCGCAGGGGCTTTTCACGGCGATCGTGGGCGGTTTTCTCGTTTCCGCGCTCGGCGGATCGCGTTTTCAGATTGGCGGGCCCGCCGGAGCCTTCATCGTTCTGGTGGCGACGACTGTCGCTACACATGGAATGGACGGCCTGATCCTCGCGACATTCCTCTCCGGCGTGATCATGGCAGCAATCGGCTTCCTGCGGCTAGGAACCTTCATCAAATTCATCCCGTTTCCCGTCACGGTCGGCTTCACCGCCGGCATCGCAGTCATCATTTTCGCCAGCCAGATCAGGGAACTCCTTGGGCTAACGCTTCCTGCGGGCGGAGAGCCCGGGGAACTCCTCGAAAAACTGCCCGTGCTGTGGTCGGCGCTTCCGACGCTCACGCCTGCCGCAATGGGACTTTCGTTTGCGACGGTCGCGGTCATCGTCGGCCTCAAGCAGGTGCGCCCCCATTGGCCGGGAATGCTCATCGCCGTCGTTGCGACTGCGGCGGTCACGGCGGCCCTCGGGCTTCCGGTGACGACGATCGGCTCGAAATTCGGCGGCATCCCCAATGTTCTGCCCGCGCCGAGCCTGCCTGATTTCTCCATCGAAAAAATTCGGGCGGTTTTTCCGGCGGCGGTTTCCTTCGCGCTGCTGGGCTCCATCGAGTCGCTTCTCTCGGCGGTCGTTGCGGACGGCATGACCGGCCGGCGTCATCGGTCGAATTGTGAACTGGTCGCGCAGGGCGCGGCGAATATCGGCGCCGCGCTTTTCGGGGGATTCTGCGTGACCGGCACGATCGCGAGAACGGCGACCAATGTTCGCGCCGGCGCGCATGGTCCGGTAGCGGGCATGCTGCATGCGGTTTTCCTGCTCCTTTTCATGCTGCTTGCCGCGCCACTCGCCTCTTTCATTCCTCTGGCGGCGCTCGCGGGAGTGCTCGCAATCGTCGCGTGGAACATGATCGAGCGGCCCGCCATTGCGGTCCTGCTGAGATCGGGCTGGGGCGACGCCGCCGTTCTGGCCGCGACCTTCTTCCTCACCATCTTCCGCGACCTGACGGAGGCCATCACCGTCGGCTTCGCTCTGGGTTCTGTTCTGTTCATTCACAGAATGTCGCAGGCGACCGAGGTCGAAACCCATATGCCCTACGTCGGCGAGGACGCGCCGGACGACGAGGCGGGTTACGACGAGGCCCGCTCGGCGGATCCCGAAGTCGTCATCTACCGGATCACCGGCGCGTTCTTCTTCGGCGCGGCGGCGTCGATCGGCTCCGTGCTGGATCGAATCTCCGATACGCACCGGGGTCTGATCATCGATTTTTCGGCGGTCCCTTTCCTCGATTCGACCGGCGGCAATGTCATGGAAGGGCTCGCGCACAAGACGCACCACAGGGGTGTGGAGCTTTTCATATCGGGCGCCAATGCCGATATTCGGCGCGCGCTGCTCGCCCATGGCGTGCGTCCGCCGCAGGTGCATTTCGCCGCCACGATCGACGACGCCATGGCCCAATACAACGAAATCTGGCCGAGCCATGCCGCAAGGCCAGGGACTGTAGCGGAGCCGGCGTAGAGCGCCGGCGCCCCATGGGCTGACAAATCCGCCGCGAGGCGCCAAACAGGCGGCGGGAGAAATCACATGACCGACACGAAGCGCGACGCCGTCATCGGCGTCGTCACCGCCTCCGACCGGGCCAGCGCCGGCGTCTACAAGGACGAGAGCGGCCCGGCGATCGAGGCCTATCTTTCCGCCGTGCTGACGACGCCGTTCCGCATCGAGCGGCGCGTTATTCCCGATGGTTTCGAGAGCGTGCGCGACACGCTGATCGACCTGGCCGACAATGTCGGCTGCGATCTCGTCGTCACCACCGGCGGCACGGGGCCGAGCCCGCGCGACCTGACGCCCGAGGCCACGCTCGCTGCCTGTCCGCGCGAACTGCCAGGTTTCGGGGAACTCATGCGCAGCGTCTCGCTGGCCCAGACGCCGACCGCGATCCTGTCGCGCCAGCTGGCGGCGCACAGAGGCAAATGCCTCGTCATCAATCTGCCGGGCAAGCCGGCGGCGATAGAGCTTTGCCTTGACGCCGTCATGCCGGCGGTGCCCTATTGCCTCGATCTCATCGGCGCCGCCTATATCGAGACCGATCCGGCGCGCGTGAAAGCCTTCCGCCCCAAGCCGAAATAACTACCCGTTCGGGTGGGTTTTCATCGCCCAAGGCGACAATCCGCCCGCTTCTCATCCTGCCCCGCCGCCTGTATAGGGAGAGCGCGTTTGAGGGGACGAGTCGTCGCAAGCGCGTCTCGAATTGCGGGCGGGGACTTCCAAAGATGAACGATTTGCGTCTGGTCGTTGTGGGCGCCGCGGGCCGTATGGGCCGTATGCTGACGCAGGTCATCCCCGATACTCTGGGCGTCCGCCTCGTCGCGGCGCTCGAGGCCGAAGGCGCCGCGACAATCGGCGCCGACAGCGGCGCCGCCTTCGGGCAGGGGCCGAATGGCGTTCCGGTGACCAGCGATGTCGCCGCAGCTCTCGCCGGGGCCGACGCCGTCGTCGATTTTTCCTGTCCCGCCGCCACTATCGCCATGGCGAAGGCCGCGGCCGGGGCGGGCGTCGCCCATGTCATCGGCACGACCGGACTGTCGGCGGAAGACCTCGACGCTATCGCCGTGGCGGCGCGGGAGACGGCGGTCGTGCGCTCCGGCAACATGAGCCTCGGCGTCAATCTGCTCGCTGTTCTCGTGGAGCGCGCGGCGCAGGCGCTCGGGCCGGCATGGGACGCGGAAATCGTCGAGATGCATCATCGGCTGAAGGTCGACGCTCCGTCGGGCACGGCGCTGCTGCTCGGCGAGGCTGTGGCGCGGGGCAGGAGGATCGACATTTCCGAACACAGCGCGCGCGGCCGTGACGGCATGACGGGCGCGCGCAAGACCGGCGACATCGGCTTCGCGAGCCTGCGCGGCGGAACGGTCATCGGCGATCATACAGTGTATTTCGCCGGGGCCGGCGAGCGCATCGAGCTGTCGCATCGGGCCGAGGACCGCGGCATCTTCGCCCGCGGCGCGCTGGCGGCCGCGCTCTGGACGCGCGGCAAGGCGCCGGGGCTCTACTCCATGGCCGACGTGCTGGGCCTTTCCGGCCACTGACCTTCACGAGACCCCAATGAGCATGCATCGCACACTCGTCCTCGTCCGGCACGGCCAGAGCGAATGGAACGCCAAGAACCTTTTCACCGGCTGGAAGAATCCCGACCTGACGCCGCTCGGAATAGAGGAAGCGCGTCGCGCGGGGCAGGAGCTCAAGAAGCTCGACCTGCTGTTCAGCATCGGCTTTACTTCGGCGTTGATCCGCGCGCAGCACACGCTGGAGCTGATCTTCGAGGAGCTGGGTCAGTCCGGCGTGCCGACCGTTAAGGACCGCGCGCTGAACGAACGTCATTACGGCGATCTTTCTGGCCTCAACAAGGACGAGGCGCGCGAGAAATGGGGCGAGGAGCAGGTGCATCTCTGGCGGCGCTCCTATGACGTGCCGCCGCCCGGCGGCGAAAGCCTGAAGGACACGGTGGCGCGCGTTCTGCCTTTCTATTGCCAGCGCATTCTGCCGCCGGTGATGCGCGGCGAGCGCGTGCTGGTCGCGGCGCATGGCAATTCATTGCGCGCGCTCGCGATGGTGCTCGACCAGCTGACGCCCGAGAGCGTGACGAAGCTGGAGCTCGCGACAGGCGTGCCGATCATATACCGGCTCAACGCCGACTCGACCGTGGCGTCGAAGACGGTGCTGGAGCATTGAAAATTCTGCAGCGACGCCTCGAGGAGGCGCCGTTGCAGCGTGTCATGATCGCAACACTCCCCGATATTTGTTTTATTGCGTTTCTTTGAAGGTTGCGCGGCCGCCGCGAATCCTAACAAATTGTATACAATGTTTCTCGTTTTCGATTTTATTGCAGAGGGCGTTTCACATGCGCGATTCAAAGTCGCATCCATTCAAGTTCATCGCTTGTATAGCCGCGATCAGCGTCATGGCGTCAGGTCTTGCCGGATGCATTGTTCCGGAGGCGGGCGCGCTGCTCGGTCACGAACGGAAAAAGCGAATACTTTATGACGTCATCCGCGGCGTTCAGTGCGAAATACGCAGGGCGGTAAGAGTTCAGCTCTTCGACGACGGCCGGACGCGGGTCGGCGACCGGTTTGGAGAGAACGGCAAGAGAAAACTCCAATGGTTCGAGAAATGGAACTCCCTGATTACGCTCACATTGCGTATTGACGACAGTATAGAGTTCAATCCCGGCGTCTCGATCAAGACACCGAACATGGTAAATAATTATGTCGGGATAAACGACTTTTGGGACCCCGTGCGCGTTGTCAGTCAGGATTACAGCTTCGGATTCGGCGGCGGAATCAAATATGACACCAGCCGGGAAGACATCGTGACATTCGCCTATCCCTTCAGCCAGTTCGTCGACGAGGAAGACGAAGACCTCAATAAGCCCTGCTACACTATCGGCGGGATCACGATTGAAGCGGACCTGAAGATAGACGATTGGCTCGACGATGTTCTGGAGCCGATAAAGAAATGCGCGTTCCTTGGCCGGGCCGCGCGCGAGCAAGAGACTTCCCTGCCGTTTTCCACCGAAACGATAGCGGCCGACCCTCGCTGCCGCAATACAGAGTTTCCCACCGATCCGATAACGGCGATTACGCATGAAATCGACTTTATCCTTTCCTTCAACGCCAACGCGACGCCGACATGGAATCTCGTGCGCGTATCGACGACGAGTGGAAAACTGTTCGCCGCCAGCAGAACGGACACCAGTCGCCTGCTGATCTCCTTTGGTCCTCCGAAGGACGGCGTTAGCGGGCTTGCCAAAGTCGGCGCGTCGAGGGCGGGGAAAATGGCGGCCTCCGGCCGGTTGGCGAGCACAATCTCGCCCGAGATGATGTATCTGCATAACGCGATCGTCACCGGCAACGCCGTGAGCGATTCCCTGAGGCGCTGACGGTTCCGTTGCGATCCTCTTCGAATCCGCGGCGCGAAGGCGTATGAAGCGGTCAATGATGACCCTCGTCAAAACTTGTCGCTGATGCCCGAAATCGCTCCCGGCGCCTTCCATTATCCTGGCTTTCTCGATGGCCCGGCGCAGGAGGCCCTTGCGCGGGAGATCGCGGAGGTCATCGCGCAGGCGCCGCTCTTCGTGTCGCTAATGCCGAAGAGCGGCCTGCCGATGTCAGTGCGCATGACCAATTGCGGGCCGCTCGGATGGATGAGCGACAAGGACAAGGGCTATCGCTACGAGCCGCGCCATCCCGAGACGGGCAAGCCCTGGCCCCCGATGCCGCAAATGCTGCTCGATATTTGGGACGCGTTGACGGGCTATCCGAAGCCGCCCGAGGCCTGCCTCGTCAACGTCTATTCGGACGACGCGAAAATGGGTCTGCATCAGGACCGCGACGAAGCGGACTTCGACGCGCCGATACTCTCCCTGTCGCTCGGCGCCGATTGCCGCTTCCGGCTGGGCGGTCCGCGCCGGGCCGACAAGTCGATCGCCTTCGTGCTTGCCGCCGGCGATGCGCTCGTTCTCTCCGGCCCGTCGCGCCGCTTTTTTCATGGCGTCGACCGCATCCTGCCGACTGTCCACGCCGAATTGCCGGCGCCGCTCGCAGGGTTGGGCGCGCGGGTCAACCTCACTTTGCGTCGTGTTACATGAGCGCCGACCGCGGATCGCGGTTCAGCTTCGGTTCACTGCGCACGGGATAATCTCCCAACCGTTCGAGAGTCGGGGTCTGGCGTATTGTCTCGGGGCGCACCTTCGTTGTAGTTTCGAAGTCGTCTAAAGAGCGCCACAGAGGCGCCAACTTTTGGCCAGGCGCGTTTCAAGAAAAGGGCGGACGCTGAAGCGGACGCCCAGATGAGGAAAGGAACAAGGATGAAGACGATTTCCCTGCTGACGTTCGCTGCGAGCGTCGCTTTCGCCGCTTCCGCCGGCCAGGCTTTCGCTGGCGGCGACGCCGCGGCGGGCGAGAAGGTCTTCGCCAAGTGCAAAGCCTGCCATCAGGTTGGCGAAGGCGCCAAGAACGCCGTCGCGCCGCAGCTCAACGGCATCGACGGCCGCAAGGCTGGCTCGGTTGAGGGCTACAACTATTCCGAGCCGATGAAGGCCTCCGGCATCGCCTGGGACGAGGCGTCCTTCAAGGAGTTCATCAAGAACCCGAAGGCCAAGGTCCCCGGCACGAAGATGATCTTCCAGGGCCTCGCTTCCGACGGCGACCAGGAGAACGTCTGGGCCTACATCGCCCAGTTCGGCGCCGACGGAAAGAAGAAGTAAGAATCAGGATCTTTCGCGATCCAGAGAAGCGGCCCTCCGGGGCCGCTTTTTTTTGGCGCGCCGCCAGCGCTGTATCGAATTTGCCACAGTCAAGAACAATTACTTTTGTAGGCAATGAAACAATTCCAACAAAGGCGTTTTGACTGCTTTGCGCCAATAGACGGCATCTTTTTACAAGACTTCCAACATCAGCTGGCGCGCGTTGACGGAAATCATATCCTAAGAATACTTGAGAAACAGACCGCAGCTTGAGTCCTGTCACGACTCTTGCGCCAGTTGTTCCTTTGGAGCCCGCCATGACGCCTGTTTCCTTGCCCGCGAAGCGTATTCGTCGCCCCTTGGTCAGCCTCTGCGCGCTCAGCGCCGCATTGGCGATTTATAACGACGCTGCGCGGGCCCAACAGGTTTTGCCCGGTATCGACGTCGGCGGACGCCGTCAGGTTTCAAGGTCGGGAACGCCGCGTGCGGCGGCGCCCAGAACTTCGGCTCCCGCAGTCGCCGCTTCCTCCGGCCCTGCGGTTCCCGGTCCCGCCTCGGGCCCGGCTCCCTTTGTGCCGCCGGGCCAGCATATCTGGCGCGGGCCGACCGGCGTCGTCGGCTATCTGGCGCGCGGCACCTCGACCGCGACCAAGACCGACACGCCGATCATGGACATTCCGCAGTCCATCACGATCATCACGCAGCAGCAGCTCCAGGACCGCAACAGCCTGACGCTGAATCAGGCGCTGACCTATGTGCCGGGCGTGACCGTTGCGCAGGGCGAGGGCCAGCGCGACCAGATCACCATTCGCGGACAACCGACGAGCGCCGATTTCTATACTGACGGCGTGCGCGACGACGCGGAATATTATCGCGACCTCTACAACATGCAGGCCGTCGAGGTCCTCAAGGGCCCGAGCGCGCTGATCTTCGGCCGCGGCGGCGGCGGCGGCGTTGTCAACCGCGTGACGAAGAAGGCTGATGGCGAGACGCTGCGCAACGTGCAGGTGAGCACGGGCAGCTTCGGCCGCAAGCGCGTGACCGTGGATGTGGGTCAGGCCATTTCAGACACTCTGGCCTTCCGCATCAATGGGCTCTACGAGCAGTCATACAGCTACCGCAACTTCTTCGACATGCAGCGGTACGGAATCAATCCGACCTTCACCTGGAAGCCGCTCGACAAGACCTTCGTGACGCTCAGCTACGAGCATTACCACGACGACCGCTTTCTCGACCGCGGCATTCCTTCAGCGAATTTCAATCAGGCGCAGCCGATTCTGGATATCCAGAAACTCGGCTTCACCAACATCTTCCAGGGATATCCGGCTCCGGCGAACAGCTGGACCTTCTTCGGCAATCCCGACGCCAATTACGCCAAGGTCGACGTCGATCGCGCCGCCCTCTTGCTCGACCACACCACGGATTTCGGCCTCAACATCAAGAACCAGACGGTCTTCGCGAATTACGCGAAGTTTTATCAGAACACCTTTCCCAACTCTGCTGTCCAGTTCACGGGCGCCGGCTGCGGCGGCGCAGTTCCGCCCTGTGTGAACATCTCGGGTTACAACAACGAAACGCCGCGGCAGAACATCTTCAATCAGACCGATTTTACATACAAGCTTCAAATGACGCCGGAAATCCTGCACACATTTCTTGCGGGCATGGAGTTCGGCAACCAGAAGTCCGACACGAACCGCAACAATGCGCGGTTCAACAACTTCTTCTCTGGCTCCAGCTCGATCAACACTTTCTATGGCTTCCCGACGATCTGGAATCCGGTTGTCTTCAACAATCCCAGCTTCCGGCGCCATACGGATCTCGATCTCGCTGCCGGCTACGTGCAGGACCAGATCGCGGTCACGAAATATTTCGACGTGATCGCCGGCGTTCGCTTCGACAGCTTCAATCTCAAATTCGTCAACAATCTCCCGAGCGTCACGCCCACCTTCGACAACTACTGGGGCCAGACGATCTACAGCAACAACAATCGATGGTCGCCGCGCTTTGGCCTGGTGTTCAAGCCCTTCGAGCAGCTTTCGCTTTACGGCAGCTACTCGCGCTCGTTCCTGCCTGCCTCCGGCGATCAGTTCACCACCGTGTCTGTCTCGTCGGCGACGTTACAGCCACAGGGCTTTGAAAATATCGAAGCGGGCTTCAAGGCCGAGATCACGCCGCGACTGCTGTTCACGGGCGCGATCTACCAGCTCAACCGCACCAACCAGCCGATCAACGTCAACGCTTTCTATAATGTGCTCACCAACACGCAGACCAACGGCGGCGAACTCGCGCTTGTCGGCTATGTGACGGACCAGTGGGAGGTGTCGGTCGGCTACGGCAATCAGGGCGCCTATGTCACGAGTTCCGACAGAAATGCGGTCCTGTCGCAAATCATCACCGGCAGCAGCAGCGCGCCGTTCTTTACCGAAAAGGGCAAGGTCGTTCCGTCGGTTCCCAAGAACACTTTCACCTTCTGGAACAAATACGACGTGTCCTCGATCTTCGGCCTCAATCCGGGCATGCTCGGACTTGGCGGCGGTATGATCTACAACGACAAGTTCTATGCGTCGCTGGACAACGCCGTGATCATCCCGGGCTACGCCCGCTTCGACGGCGCCGTCTATGTTAAGATCAACGAGAACATTTCCGGACAGGTGAATATCGAAAATATTCTCGGCGCGAACTACTACGCCTCGGCGCACAACAACAACAACATCATGCCCGGCGCGCCGCGGTCGGCCTTCGTGACGATCAACGCGAAGTTCTAGGAAGCGCGCATGAAGCTGGTTGAACCCTCAACGGGTTCTCCAGCACCTCGCGCCACCAGGAGAGCGGCGTCCCGGGCGCTGGCGTCTCGCTTCCCGTCTTGGGATGGACTATAGGAGCGGCGTCAGTCACATCCGTAAACGCGGTGCAGGCGAGGCGATCGGCCTCCCGCGCCGCGCGACGGCTACAAGAGCGCCATGACCCGCCGACCCGACGAAGTATCATCCGACCTCATGCAGCCCCTCGAGACGCTGCCGGTGTTCTATCCGCTTGCCGGCAAGCGGGTCATCGTCATCGGCGGCGGGGAGGGGGCCGCCTGGAAGGTCGATCTCGCCGCCGCCACCGGGGCGCAGGTCGACGTATTTGCGCTGGAGCCTTGCGAAAAACTGCGTGAGATCGCCGCCGGACGGGACAAAGTCGCATTGCATGCGCGACCGGCCGGAGCCGCCGATTTTACCGGCGTGGCTCTCGCTTTCGGCTCGACCTTCGACGACGCCGAGGCGGAGGCCGCCCGCGCCGCGGCGACTGCGGCTGGCGTGCCGCTGAATCTGGCCGACCGGCCGTCGATGAGCGATTTCATCATGGGCGCCATCGTCAACCGCTCGCCCCTCGTGATTGGGGTTTCGACCGGCGGCGCGTCGCCCGTATTCGCGCAGGCCGTTCGCGGGCGGATCGAGTCGCTCGTGCCGGCGACTTTCGCCGCCTGGGCGAAGGCGGCGCAGGCGTGGCGCCCGCAGGTGCTGGCCTCGGGCCTGGACTTTCTCGCGCGGCGCGACTTCTGGCGCCGCTTCACGCGCCTCGCTTTCCGCGACATCGAGCGGGCGCCGACCGACCATGACCGTGACGCCCTGCTGGCCGAGGCGCGCGAGGCCGGCGACGACGCCGCGCGGGGCCGCGTGACTCTCGTCGGTGCGGGGCCGGGCGATCCCGAACTGGTCACGCTCAAGGGCATGCGAGCGCTGGCGGGCGCAGACGTCGTCCTTTTCGACGATCTCGTGCCGGCGAGCATTCTCGATTTTGCCCGCCGCGAGGCGACGCGCATCAACGTGGGCAAGCGGGGCTATGCCCCATCGGTGCGACAGGAGGAGATCACTTCCCTCCTCGTCGAGCTGGCCCGCGCGGGCAAGAATATCGTGCGACTGAAGGGCGGCGACCCGTTGATCTTCGGCCGCGCCAATGAGGAAATCGCCGCGCTGCGCGAAGCGGGTTTCACTATCGAGATCGTGCCGGGCGTCACGGCGGCTTGCGCCGGCGCGGCGGCGCTCGGGGCGTCGCTGACGAGCCGCGAGACCGCCCGCCGCGTGCAGTTCATCACCGCCCATACCAAGGATGGCGAATTCCCCGAGGATTTCGACTGGGGCGCGCTCGCCGACAAGCGCGCCACGACGGCGGTCTATATGGGCAATCGCACATTGCCCACGCTCTCGCGCCGGCTTCTGCAGGAAGGCATGGCGCATGACACGCCGGCCTTTGTGATCGAGCGGGCCTCGACGCCCGACGAGCGGATCATCAAGGGCACGATCGCCGATCTTCCCGAGAAGGTTGCGGGTGAGTCGCTCGTCGGGCCGGTGATGGTGCTGATCGGCTGGGCTTTGGTGGAAAACTAATTCGGTTCTAGTGTGGCGCCTGGCTTTTTTCAGGCGGAGCGCGGGATGCCGATTTCGAGACGCGATATATTGCTGTCGTCAGGCTTTGGCTTGCTGGCGCCGGGCTTTGCCCATGCGCGCGTCAGACCGACGGCGCCGCGTGACGCCGTCGAACGTCATCTTCCCGCTCTCGATCGTCTCGTCGCCGACACGATGAAAAAGACCGGCGTCCCCGGAATGTCCGTCGCGGTCGTCAGTCATGATCGGGTCGTTTATCTCAAGGGCTTCGGCGTGCGGCGGGCAGGGAGCCCGGAGCCAGTCGACGCCGACACGGTCTTTGCGCTGGCGTCGCTCTCCAAGCCGCTGGCGACGACGGTCGTCGCCGGACTCGTGGGCGACGGCGTCGTGTCGTGGGACGACAAGATCGTGCGGCATGATCCGGGTTTCGCGATGAGCGATCCTTGGGTGACGCGCGAAATCACGCTGCGGGACATGTTCTGCCATCGCAGCGGCCTGCCGGATCACGCCGGCGATCTGCTGGAAGACATCGGCTACGATCGCGGTGAAATCCTGCATCGTCTGAGATTTGTCAAACCGGCAGGAGCGTTTCGCGCGTCCTATGCCTACACCAATTTCGGGTTTACGGCGGCGGCGGTGGCCGCGGCCAAGGCGACAGGGAAATCGTGGGAGGAGCTTTCCGCCGAGCGCCTGTATCGCCCTCTCGGCATGTCCAGCACGAGTTCGCGTCATGCGGATTTTACCGCGCGCGCAAACAGGGCTTTTGGCCATGTTCGCAGGAATGGCGCATGGGTCGTTGGCGAGCAACGCAATCCCGACGCGCAATCGCCGGCGGGCGGCGTGAGTTCATCGGCCCGCGACATGGCTGCCTGGCTTCGGCTGCAACTTGGCCGGGGAGTCGTCGAGGGGCGTGAGATCGTGAAGGCAGGGGCGCTCGACGCAAGCCATCGTCCGCAGGTCGTCAGCAAGCCGGCGGCGGATCCGATGACGACCGCTCCGGGATTTTACGGGCTCGGTTGGGACATCGGTTATAACGAACATCCGTTAGTACGGTGGGGTCATTCCGGCGCTTTCGCGCTCGGCGCCGCGACCTGCGTCAGCGTCTCGCCCTCGGAAAAGCTCGGCATTGTCGTGCTGAGCAACTCCTCGCCCGTTGGCGCGCCCGAGGCGATTTGCCGGAGCTTCTTCAATCTGGTCTTTGCGGGGAAGGTTGAAAGGGACTGGCTGACGCTCTTTGGCGGCGTCTTCGCGAAGATGATGCAGCCTGCGTATGGCCGCGACGCCGATTATGCAAAGCCGCCCATCGGCGCCACGCCGCCCGCCGCGCTGTCGGCCTATCTCGGAAATTACAACAACGACCTCTATGGGCCGATAGCTGTTACGCAAGACGTAAACGATCTCGCTGTCAGGATCGGACCGCGACTTACGCCTTACGTTATGCGTCATTATGATGGGAACATCTTTACATTCCAGCCTCCCGGCGAGAACGCCAGCGGCCTGAGCGCTGTGAGATTTACGCTTGACGGAAGTGATAAAGCGACGTCCGTGACGATCGATTATTTCAATGAAGACGGTCAGGGCGTTTTCGTGCGCGCCTAAACCTGTCGCAACAGCGCGAGCAGCCGCTCTTCATTTGGCTTTTGCGCGACCCGAGGCTCGAGCGCGATGGCTCGAAGCGGCGTGGCGACGTCATCCGACAGAGCGAGATGCGTGACGCCGCCGAGGCGGGGCGTCAGCCCGACCGCTTCGGCGAGCGCGAGGAAAATTTCGACGCTGCGGCGTGAATAGTGCAGCGCAATGTCTATGTCGCCCGCTGCGAGGGCGCGGCGCGCGTCTTCCCCAAGCGCAGTGGCGGCGCGGGCTTCATATACATCGATCGCCGTGACGCGATGCCCCGCCGCGCGCAACCCGGCTTCCAGCGCTGCCTGCCGGTCGCGGCCGGCGAGGTAAAGGAAATGCGCCGGTTGAGCATATCGCGCAAGGAGCAGCGGAAGGATCGCCTCGGCGTTACCCGCGACGATATCGGGCCGCCAGCCCCGCGTCTCGGCGGCCTTCGCCGTCTTGGCGCCAACGGCGTGGAGGGGCATGCCCAGCAGAGCCGATATATTCCCCGCGCATTCGACGCCCTTGGCGCTCGACGCCAGCACGGCGTCATATTCGCCTGACGGAATCGTAGCCTCCGTCGCGACGATCTCCAGCACCGGCGAGAGCACGGGCTCGAACCCGAGCGCGCGCAATTTTTCCGATGTGCGCGCAGCGTCTTCCCGCGCGCGCAGCACGAGCACGCGCTTCACATCAGCCCCGCGACGCCATGCGGCAGCTTCAGCACGATCTCATTGCCGGCGTCGGCGCCTATCATCGCGGCGTCGATGGCGCGGCCGTGGCGGCGCACGATCCAGACCTCGCTTCCGTCGGCCTTGAGCACTTCGCCGTAAAAGGAGAGGTCGCGGTCCTTCACGGTTGCATGGCCCGCGATGGGCGTGCGGCATGAGCCGTCGAGCGCGGCGAGGAACGCGCGCTCGGCGAGGAGGGCGAGGGCGGTCGCTTCGTCGAGCAGCGGCGCCAGCGCGGCGCGCGTCTCGGGATCATTGGCGCGGGAGGTGATCCCGATGGCGCCCTGTCCGACGGCCGGCGGAAAATCGTCGAGCGACAGAAGCGCCGTCGCGCGGTCGGCGAGACCGAGGCGCTTCAGCCCTGCGAGCGCGAGGAGCGTTGCGTCGATTTCGCCGCGCTCGACCTTGTTGAGCCGCGTATGGACGTTGCCGCGCAGGAGAGTGGTCTGCACGTCAGGACGGAGGCGCTTCACCTGCGCCGCGCGGCGCAGCGAGGCGGTGCCGACAACGGCGCCGGCGGGAAGCTGATCGAGGGTCACGCCATTGCGGCCGATCCATGCGTCGCGGGCGTCCTCGCGCGGCAGATAGCCGGCGATGACGATCTCGGCCGGCAGATGCGTCGGCAGGTCTTTCGAGGAATGAACCGCGAGGTCGATGTCCCCGGCGATGAGGGCCGAGTCCAGCTCCTTGGTGAAAAGGCCCTTGCCGCCCGACTCCGAAAGCGGCCGGTCCTGAATCTGGTCTCCGGTCGTCTTGATGATCTCGATCGCGAAATGATCCTCGGCGACGCCATGCGCTTGTGCAAGCGCGGCCCGGACCATATGGGTCTGCGCGAGCGCAAGCGGGCTGCCGCGCGTGCCGATGCGTAGGCTTCTGACCGTCATGAACTTTCCTGTGTAACGAGTTGCGCGGGACTATAGGGGCGCGGGCGGGAAGGGCAAGCCGCAGACGCGGGGAGATATCTGTGACCACAAGCGCCGCCGACGAACGCCAGAGCGCCTACCGCTGGGCCGTGCTGGCCCTCGCGACCCTCGCGCAGACGGGCGGGTGCTTTCTGGTGCAGGGGCTCGGCGCTCTGGGCCCGACCCTGCAGGCGGCCTTCGGTCTGGATGCGGCGCAGGTGGGGCTGACCATGTCCGCCGCGCAGACCACGCCGATTGTGGGGCTGCTCGTCGCCGGACTGCTGCTCGACCGGTTCAGCGAGCGGATCATCGTCGGCGTTGGCGCGACAATGGTCGCGGCTTCGCTCTTCGGCGCCGGACGCGCGCAGAATTTCAGCGACGTTCTGGCCTGGCTCGTGGTGGCCAGCATCGGCTATTGCACCGTGCAGCCGGGCGGCGGGAAGGTGGTCGCCGCTTGGTTTTCACCCGCCACGCGCGGCTTCGCCATGGGGATCAGGCAGGCGGGCCTGCCGCTCGGCGCGGCGCTGGCGGCGCTGATCCTGCCTGCGGCTGCGGCGCGACATGGCTGGCGGGCGGCCTTCGAACTCGGGGCCCTCGCCGCGCTCGCGAGCGGCTGGTTGTTCGCGTTTCTCTATCGCCCGCCGCCGGACCCCTTGCGGGAGCGCAAGCGAAGCCACGGTCACTGGCGGGAGCGGCTCGCGGAACTCGCGCCGCGACTGCCGCGGATCGTAACGCCCGGCGTTACGCTTGTGACTGTGCAGTTCTGCATCACCGTCTACCTGCCGCTGGATTTGCGCGACCGTTTCGGCATTCCGGCCGAGACCGGAACGAAACTGCTTTTCGTGGCGCAATTCGCAGGCGCGATCGCCCGCATAATCCTCGCCGCCTGGAGCGACCGCAGCCGCCGCGGGCGCTTCTTCCCGCTGGCCATGAGCATGGGTGCGATTGTCGTCGGAATAGCGGCCTATATCGCAGCGCCGGGCGCGTCTTTGTGGCTCGTCGCGGCGCTTGCGGCGTGGCTCGGCTTCTTCGGCTTCGGCTGGTACGGGCCGTGGATCGCGCTCGTAAGCGAGGCCGCGCCACGCGGCGGAGTCGGTTTCACGATCGGCTTCGCGATGGCGATCAATCAGGTCTTCGTGGTGCTGGCGCCGCCGGCCTTCGGCGCGCTGCGCGATGCGACGGGGACTTTCGCCTATGGCTGGGCGGCCATCGCCATCGCCGTGCTGATCGCGCTGCTGAGCCAGGCGCGGGTCTTCAGTCGGCGCTCGGAAGGCGGCGGATGACGAATTCTATACGTCCGTCGTCGAGTTCGCGCCAGAATTCGATCTCGGTCATATAGGCGGCCTTGGGGTAGCGGTCGAACCACTCACGCGCCTTGGCGCGGGCGTCCAGACGCGGGAGCGTGAAGGTCTCGCGCCGCCAGCCGTCGCCGCGCGCGCGGCTTCTTTCGCCGAGCCGACGGGCGATGTCCCGGGGGGCTTTCATTACGCTCATACCGACGCTCCCTGCGCAGTTAGGATAACGCGCGACGAGCGGGAAGGGGAGTCGATTCGCGCTCTTTCGCCGCTTTCGCCAAGCCGTTATTCTTCCGTGCATATTTCAGGGAGATTAACTTGATGCGACTTGTATCCGCTGCGATCTTCCTCCTCGCCGCCGGCCTGTCGCCGGCTTGCGCGACCGCCAATCTCGTCTGCGAGATCGCCGACAAATCTTTGAATGGCCATCTCGGCGCGCTCATGGGGACGCTTCCGGGACTGATGCAGGTCGAAGGCGAGTTCGAGATCCTCGCCAAAGGCGTCCCGGACGATTTTCGGAAGGTCAGGCTGACCGGCGAGAACCTCCCGCATTCGTGGGCGCACGGCCGGGAATTGAAGCTCCACGCCTACAAGGAGCGCGACAAGGGACATTTCGCGAGTTTCGAACTGATCATCGATACGAAGGCGACCGGCGCGGGGAGCTATCGCGGCCCCTATGAGCTGAAGGTGAGCTTCGCGCCAGGCGTAGGCGCCGGCGAAAACAGGGTCATCACGTTCAGGGGCAAGGCTTCCTGTTCGCTTGGATAAAATAACAGTCGGGGCGACGCTTCCCCGCATCGCAAAAGCGCGCTATCTCGCAGCCATGTCTGAGCACCCCACCTACATGATCTCCACGGCCATTCCTTACGCGAATGGCGCGCCCCACATCGGCCATGCCTATGAGCGCATCGCCACGGACGCCTTCGCGCGTTTCAAGCGGCTCGACGGCTATGACGTTCTCTTCGTCACCGGAATGGACGAGCACGGCCAGAAGATGCAGCGCACGGCCGAAAAGGAGGGGTTGACGCCGCAGGGGCTCGCCGACCGCACCGCCGCGCAGTTCGCGCGCATGGGAGAGGCGCTGAACGCCCGGGCCGACGACATCGTCCGCACGACGCAGGAGCGCCACAAGGAGACGGTTCTCGAAATCTGGCGGCGCATGGAGGCCAATGGCGACATCTATCTGTCGAAATATTCCGGCTGGTATTCCGTCCGCGACGAGGCCTATTACGACGAAAGCGAACTCACCGAGCGCGAGGGCAAGAAATTCGCGCCGACCGGCACGCCGGTAGAATGGGTCGAGGAAGAAAGCTGGTTCTTCAGACTCTCGGCATATGCCGGAAAGCTGCTGGCCCATTATGAGGCCAATCCCGATTTCATCACGCCCGAGCATTACAGGAACGAGATCGTCGCCTTCGTGAAGCGCGGCCTCTCGGATCTCTCCGTCTCGCGCACTACATTCGACTGGGGCATCCCGATACCGCCCAGTCCCCAGACCACAGCCAACCACGTGATGTACGTCTGGGTGGACGCGCTGACCAATTACATCACCGCGACGGGCTGGCTGACGGGGAAGGGCGAGCGCGCCCGCTTCTGGCCCGCCGACGCCCATGTCATCGGCAAGGACATCACGCGCTTTCACGCGATCTACTGGCCGTCATTCCTGCTCTCGGCCGGCGCGCCGCTGCCGAAACAGATCGTGGTGCATGGCTTCCTGTTCTCGCGCGGCGAGAAGATGTCGAAGTCGCTCGGCAATGTCGTCGATCCGCTGGAGCTCGCGGAGCGCTATGGCGTCGATCAGCTGCGTTACTTCTTCCTGCGCGAAATACCCTTTGGTCAGGACGGCAATTATTCGCACGAAGCGATCGTGAACCGCATCAATGCGGACCTCGCCAATGACCTCGGCAATCTGGCGCAGCGCTCTCTGTCGATGATTGGGAAGAATTGCGCCGGCGCAGTTCCGAAGAAGGGCGAACTGACGGACGCGGACAGGGACATTCTCGCCCAAGCCGCCATCGCGCTCGACAAGGCCCGCACGGCGATGAACGACTATGCCCCGCATCACGCGCTGGCGGAAATCTTCCGCGTCGTGGCCGAGGCGAATCGCTACTTCGCCGGCGAAGAGCCGTGGTCGAAGAAGAAGACCGACCCGGCGCGGATGGAGACGATCCTCTACGTGACGGCGGAGACCCTGCGGCGCCTCGCGATCCCGTTGCAGCCGTTCATTCCGGATGCGGCGGGCAAACTGCTGGACCTCCTCGGCGTCGGCCCGGACGAACGCGATTTCGCGCATGCCGATGAGGGGAACGCGCTTCAGGAAGGCGCGCCCCTGCCGCCGCCGGCGCCGGTGTTTCCGCGCTTTGTGGAGGAAGAGGCGCAGGCATAGCGCAAGCGCTTCCTCCCGAAACCTTTTTGCGTGCTTGATCAAAAGAGCGCTCGCGCGCCGTTGAAAGGCGGCGGCGGCGCTCCAAATAGGTCGGTGGCCGGCGATAGCCGCGCCATAAGAGAAAATATTTTGATTAAAGGAGATTGCGTCATGAGCTCAGCTCAAGAGACCTATCGCGGACATCGCATCGAATTGCGCGAACGAGCCGGGTTGGTGGCCGGCGCGGTGAGCGACACGAAACTGACGATCGACGGCGCGGAGGTGCCCTATGGTCGTCTGCCGGACGGCAAATATTACCTGAAAAACTATGCTTACGACTGGCGTGACGATCTCGTCGATCTCGCGCGCAAATATATCGACTATCAGGAGAATGCTCAGGTCAAATAATTACATTAATTTATTTTTAGGGGAACTGACATGTATACTCGAAAGAATTATTCGGCGCTTTCCGCCGCTGAGAAGCAGGCTTTCGTGGACGCCCTGAGAAAAGTGAAGGCGGACGGCGTCGTCGATGATTTCGCCGAAACGCACGCCACCCACTTCGGACACGGCATTCATCGCAGCTCGCATTTTCTTCCCTGGCACAGAGAATTCCTGCTGCGCTTCGAGATCGAACTGCAAAAACACGACTCGAATGTCGCGCTTCCTTACTGGGATTCGACCACGGACGTCAGTCCCGATGATCCCCTGTGGGGGCCGGACTTCCTTGGCCCGTTCGACGTGGGGTGGGGCCTAGGGCGCGAGCTTGGATCAGATACGCTGCCGACAGCCGGCGAGGTCGCGACCACGTTGAATCTGCCGAGCTACGACCGTTTCTGGCCCAAACTCGAACGCGATATTCATAATCCGCCGCATCGTTGGGTCGGCGGCGTCATGGCGAGCGCAGCGTCGCCGGGCGATCCAATTTTTTTCCTGCACCACAGCTGGATCGACTTGCAGTGGGTGAAGTGGCGGCATGACCACAGTAATGAGCCCTTTATCGCCAGTGGCCCGGGTCTGGGGCTTAACGACCCCTTGATGAGTTGGCCGGATCGCACGCCCGCCGACGTGCTCGACCATATCGCGCTCGGCTATCAGTACGATGTCGAGGCGCTGGTGGCTTAGTCACTGAGCGACAGTCATCAATTCCAGCACATGGCCGTCGGGGCTCTTGAAATAGACGCCCCGGCCGCCGTTCCAGTCGTTGAGCTTGCCATCGTCGAAATGGCCCGGCCCGCTGCCGACGGGCAGCCCCGCCGCCTTCACGCGCCCGAAAATCGCGTCGAATTCCGCGTCGCTGACATGGAAGGCGTAGTGGCGCGAGTCGAAGGTAGGATGGTCATCGAAAAGCAGCGTCAGCGTGTCGTTGACGCGGACCGGCGCGAAATGAGCCTTTGTCGGCTCGCAGGTCAGTCCAAAGATCTGCGCAAACCAGCGCGCGGCCTCCTGCTTGTTGTGCGACGGCACAATCGTGTGATTGAGGATGATCGTCATCGTCGCTCTCCCGACGCCGTATGACGGTCATATGGGCCGGGGGGCCGTATTATCACGAGCCCGGCCGTAAACGCCGACGCCTTCCAAGCGACCCAATAATTGACATTCCTTCGAGGCGCCGGGTTCGGCTATCCACTGCCGGGATCCCGGACTGACAGGAGTGATCTACAAATGAAAAAAATTCCGCTGCTTGCTCTCGTTACGTGCGTCATCGCCAGTCCCGCCGCCCTCTCGCAAACGAACCTGTCACGGACGACGGCAGGGTCGCTGGACTGGAGCTGGCTGAAGAACACCTACTGGATCGTTCCGCCGCAAAATCTTCCGTCGCTCCTGTTCAACCCGTCGAGCAATGTCCTGCTGCCGGCGGCCGATCAGACCGTGTACCATATCACCGATTACCGGGGCGGCTATTTCTGGGGGAAGAACGTAACGAAGGTGGGGCGGCTCCCCGTAGCCTGCTCCTCGCTCGTCGGCTCGGTCACGCCGACCGGCCGCGTGCTTTTGAGTTTCACTTCGGTGAAAAGCGACGGCTCCGAGTCCGTGCAGCAAGGCTTCGGCGAGATGGTTCTGCAGGGCCACGCGTGGACCATGCTCAACCAGACCTCGACATCGAGTTTTGCCCATTGGGCGTATATGGTTCAGTCGAAGCCGGGCGACGCCAGCTGGCGCTCTCTGCCGGGCGTTCGCCAGTCCGTTCCCGATTTCCTTGCGCAATGCCCTGGCTCCGGTCCCCAAATCGGGGTCAGGTAGCCGGCGATCCGCCAGGAGAATTTGCGCCTCCGGCGGATTGGGGCGAAAATTCGGTTCGTCGGGCTCGATATCGCCGGACCGGAGGAAGGAGAGCGGAGTCATGACCGCAGAAACGGCCCGCTTCGTCGGCGATATTCCGCTTCATTACGACCGCGGTCTCGGGCCTGTGATCTTCGAGGATTACGCCGCCGACATCGCGTGGCGAGCCGCCCTGAGGGGGCCGCGCGAGGTGCTCGAGATCGCCGCCGGCACGGGCATCGTCACGCGCAAGCTGCGAGATGCGCTGCCGGCCGATGCGCGACTGATCGCGACCGATCTCAACGCGCCGATGCTGGAGGTCGCGCAGGCGAAGTTCCGTCCGGGCGAGGGGGTGACCTTCGACGTTGCCGACGCCCTCGTGCTGCCCTTCGCGGACAGCGCCTTCGACGCCGTCGTCTGCCAGTTCGGCCTGATGTTCTTTCCGGACAAGGACGCCGCCCATCGAGAGGCGCGGCGAGTGCTGAAGGCCGGCGGGCGCTATCTTTTCAGCGTCTGGGATTCGCCGCGCCACAATCCCTTCTCGCGCCTCGGCCTCGAAGTCGTGGAGAAATTCTTCCCGGACAATCCGCCTCAGTTTCTCAAGACTCCCTTCTCCTGCCCGGAGATCGATCCGATCAAGGAATCGCTGATCGGGGCAGGGTTCACGAGGATCGTCGCATCGGTGCTGCCGCGCATGCATGAAACCGGGGATGTGACCGCTTTCGCGAATGGCCTCGTTTTCGGCAGCCCTCTGATCGACCAGATCCGCGCGCGGGGCGACGTGGCGCCGGAAGCGATCGTCGACGCGCTCGTGGAGCGGTTCGAGCAGGAATTCGGGGCGCCGACCCGAATGCCGATGCAGGCGATTTTCTTCGAGGCGGAGCGGGAATGACGGTCCACCGCGCCGCATTGCTGGCGTTTGCGCTCATCAGCGCATCGAGCGCCTCCGCCGAGACATGGCGCGCCTATCGCAATGAGCGATTCGGGACGGCGGCCGACGTTCCCGTAGGTTGGCGCATGGAGCCGCCGCCGGAGAACGACGACGGGCGGGTCTTCGCCTCGCCGGACGGGCAGGCCGAGATCATCGTGTCGGGAAGCCACGTCGTCCTGTCCCGCGACGAGGAATTCGGCGTCAGAGGCGGGGCGCTGGACGGTGAGACAATCCGTTACAAGCGGCAGGGCCGCGACTGGATCGTTGTCTCGGGGGTGAAAGGCGAGAGGATTTTCTACCGAAAATCGCTGCTCTCCTGTGGCGATACGGTCTGGAACAGCGTCTCCCTCGAATATCCTGCCGCGGAAAAGAAGAAATACGACGCTCTCGTCGCCCATGTGGCCGGATCACTTCGCGGCGCCGACAAATGCAGGTGACGCGGGGCCGCGAACAGCGCTAATTATCGTCCTCAAACTTGACGATCTTCTTGTCCGCGCTTGTCGCGGGCGTCCACGCGCCCAAATTCGCGGGGGACGGCCGAGACAGGTTGCGCCGCGACGGAATGAACCGGGACAGCATGCTCATCGACACTCACTGCCACCTCGACTTCCCCGATTTCGCGCCGGAGCAGGCGGAAATCATCGCGCGCGCTAAGGCGCGCGGCGTCGGGCGAATGATCACCATTTCCACCCATCTCTCGCGATTCGACCGCGTGAAGGCGGTTGCGGAGGCTTATCCCGACGTTTTCTGCACCGTCGGCACCCATCCGCACCATTCCCATGAAGAGGCTGAACCGACGGTCGAAGAGCTGGTGAAGCTCTCGCAGCATCCGAAATGCGTGGGTCTGGGCGAGGCGGGGCTCGACTACCACTACGATCGCGCGCCTCGCGAAGTGTCGCAGCGCGTGTTCCGCACCCATATCGCCGCTGCCCGGGAGACAGGGCTTCCGCTCGTGATCCACACGCGCGACGCCGATGAGGATTGCGCCGCGATCCTTCGCGAAGAAATGGGGAAGGGGGCCTTCCCGGCCCTGCTCCATTGCTTCACGTCGTCGCGAGCGTTGGCGGAGACCGCCGTGGATCTGGGCCTCTACATCTCTTTCTCCGGCGTCGTGACCTTCAAGAACTCCGCCGAACTGCGCGAGACCGCCAAAGCCGTGCCGCTGGAGCGGATGCTCGTCGAGACCGACGCGCCCTTCCTTGCGCCCGTCCCGCACCGGGGCAAACGCAACGAGCCGGCTTTCGTCGTCGATACGGCGCGCGTCCTTGCCGAGGTCAAGGGCGTAAGTGAGGCCGAATTGGCCCGCGTGACGACTGAAAACGCGCTGCGACTCTTCACAAAGATGCCGCCGATGGAGGCCGCCGCGTGACTTTGACAGTCACGATTCTGGGGTGCGGTTCGTCGGGCGGCGTGCCGCGGGTCGGGCAGGGTTGGGGAAAATGCAATCCCGCCAATCCGAAGAATCGCCGCCGCCGATGCTCGATCCTCGTCGCCAAGGGTTCGGCCGAATCGGCGACGCAAATTCTGGTCGACACCGGCCCTGACCTCCGCGAGCAGCTCATCGCCGCGGATGTGAAGCGGCTCGACGCCATTTTCTACACCCATCCGCACGCCGACCACACGCATGGCGTCGACGACGTGCGTGGTCTCGTGATCATGAGCGGCCGTCGCATACCCGCCTATATGGATGAGCCGACATCACGCCAGATCACCAATAAGTTCGACTATATTTTCGAGACGCCGCCCGGCAGCTTCTATCCGCCGCTGCTCACCGAGCACCGGCTGCGGCCCGGCCGTCCGGTGACGATCGAAGGCCCCGGAGGCGAGATGGACGTGACGCCTTTCCGCCTCGACCACGGAGACATGGACGCCCTCGGCTTTCGGTTCGGGAACATCGCCTACACGCCGGACCTGCACGCCATTCCGTCCGAGAGCGCGCAGTTTTTGGAGGGACTCGATCTCTGGATCATTGACGCGCTGCGCTACCAGCGCCACGGCACGCATCTTTCCGTCGAGCAGGCGCTGGCATTCGTGGCGCAGTTCAAGGCAAAGCGAGCGATCCTGACCGATCTCCACGTCGATCTGGACTATGACGCGCTTGCCGCGATGCTGCCGGAGAATGTGGCGCCGGCCTATGATGGGCTGCGGATCGAGGTCTGAACCGCGCAGTCGTTAGCCGCGGATTTTCCATGTTTCCAGAAATCGCCGCCGGCCGTGCTGCGGGGTGATAGCTTCTTCGGCGTTTGCGTTTCCCACGCCGGGCGCCGAAGGTCGCGCGCCACCCGATTCTCCGGCGGGATATGGATTTTGGTTCCATAATATCGATTATGCGAATCGTTGATATGCGCTCCCCTTGTTTTTGCTGCGTCTTCCAAGCGCCCCGACTGTCTCGCTCCTTCTGAACGACCTCCGGGCCCATTTATCGCCTCGCAATCGCCTCGCATCTGCGCGGGAAACGTCGCGCGCCATGGGCTCGACGGGCAAAGTCGTTGAAAAGCAACAATGCAGGATTGCTTGGCCGCTGCCGGCGACGCTTCAACTGCTGCGTTTATTGGGATTTTTCGATGAGGCCACGAAATTTTCTGGCCATGACAGGCAAAAATCTGCTAAAAGACGTGCCGCGCGGGACTATATGGCATTCAACAGGCAAATCTCATCGTCTCCCAACGGTCGCTATTTGCGCCCGAGCGGGATCGTATGGGCGCACGCGTTTGACATAGGGGTCTTGCCGTTTTTGGCGGAGACGAGCAGGTAGACATGAGCAAAGGTAGAGACTTCCGGGGCCCGCGCAAGCGCGGATTCGACGATGACGCCCCGTATGGCTATGACGCGCCGCGGCAGAGCCGCCCGCCGCGTTCGCAGTTCGGAGGCGGATTTCCCGACGCGCCTCCGCCGTCGATGAACGAGCCGGCCGTTGACGCCATCGTCAAGTGGTTCAAGACCGACAAGGGTTTCGGCTTCGTCGAGCTCGCCAATGGCACGGGCGACGCCTTCCTCCATATCGGAGCCGTGCAGGCGGCGGGATATGACACATTGCCGCCGGGCGCCAAATTGCAGGTGCAGGTGACGAGCTCGGTCAAGGGTCAACAGGTCGCGCGCATTCTCGACGTCGACCTTGCAGGCGCCGCGGAGCGCGCCCCGCCGCCGCCGCCGCGCGGTGGTGGATTTGGCGGTGGTTACGACAGCCCCCGGCCCCGTCGCCAGGCTCCGGATCCGTCGACCGCTGTTCCGGTTTCGGGCAAGGTCAAGTGGTTCGATGAGACCAAGGGCTTCGGCTTCGTCCAGTCCAACGATGGCGGCAAGGACGTCTTCGTCCACATTTCGATCCTCGGCCCTTCCGGCGTCAGCCGGCTTGTCGAAGGCCAGCCGGTGACGATGCAGGTCGTCGACACCGCGAAGGGTCGTGAGGCGCTGTCCATCAGCGTCGACTGATTTCATTTCGTGTCGGCGCGAGGCCCTTCCGCTTCGCGCCGGCGCTTTTCATGCGAGCCTGAAGGCTTGCGGCGCCGGCCGCTCCGGACCGCAAGCCTTCAGGCTCGCTGCGTTTTGCGAGTTCGATCATGTCGGAAAAAATCGCGCGCCTCATCGAGATCATGGCGGCGCTTCGGACGCCGGGAACCGGTTGCCCCTGGGATCTGGAGCAGGATTTCCGCTCAATCGCGCCCTACACGATCGAGGAAGCCTATGAGGTCGCCGACGCCATCGAAGGCGGCGATATGAACGAACTGAAGGACGAACTCGGCGATCTGCTTCTCCAGGTGGTGTTCCACGCGCGCATGGCGGAGGAAATCGGAGCCTTCGCTTTCGACGACGTCGTCCTCGCGATTTGCGACAAACTCGTCCGTCGCCACCCGCATGTCTTTGGCGGAGGCGGGTCGCTGACCGCGGAAGGCGTCACGACGCAATGGAGCGAGATAAAGGCCCAAGAGAAAGCCGGGAAAGAGAAAGCCGGCAAGGGCGCGGCGGCCCCGGCGAGCCTTCTCGACGGCGTTCCGCTCGCCCTGCCCGCGCTGACCCGCGCCGTAAAGCTTCAACAGAAGGCGTCCCGGGTCGGGTTCGACTGGGATGACGCTCTGCATGTGATGGGCAAGATTCGCGAGGAGACCGAGGAGGTCGCGGCCGAACTCGCTCAACCCGGCGCAACCGCTTCCCCTGCTCTCGAGGAAGAAATCGGCGATCTGCTTTTCGTCGTCTCTAACCTCGCACGCCACGCCCGGGTCGATCCGGAGCAGGCGTTGCGCGGCGCCAACGCCAAATTCGAACGGCGTTTCCATCACATCGAGCGCCGGCTCGCCGAGATGGGCACAACGCCCTCAGCCGCCTCGCTCGATGAGATGGAGGCGTTGTGGGCAGAGGCGAAAAAGATCGAAAAGGCTCGTAATTGCGACTGATTCTTGCTGGATGGAAGCGATGTGATCGCCGCGCGAGCGGCGCCCATCAGGAGGCCATGCATGTCCGTAAGCAGCGCAAATTTCCGCTACAGCCCCGCCTCTCAGCTATTCCATTGGGCCTCGGTCCTGTTCGTCGGCGCCGCCTGGGCGTTTGGTCTGCTCGGCGACGAATTGCCCAAGGGTTCGATCAGGCACATGGGCGAATTCGCGCATATCGTTCTGGGCGAAATGGTCGTTCTGCTGCTTGTCCTTCGCCTCGTCTGGCGTTTCGTCGATCCTGCGCCGCGCCCCGAGCCCTCGGGTTTTGGCCCACTTGTCGACATCGCCGCCAAACTAGCGCATCTCACGCTCTACGGTTTGCTTCTGGCCGTTCCGGCCGTCGGGCTCGTGACCCTGTTTCAGGGTGGAGAGTCCCTCTCGCTCTTCGGGCTTTATGACATTCCCTCGCCTTGGCCCAAAAACCGCGAGCTGAAACATTACGCCAAGGAATTTCACGAGTTTCTGGCGCATGGGTTGATTGCGCTGGCGGCCCTGCACGCAGCCGCTGCATTGGTCCATGACCGCATTCTGCGTGACCGGACGCTGATGCGGATGCTGCCGGCGTTCGTCGAGAATCTCAGTGACCGCCGCCAAATTTGAGTATCACGACCCCTACGCAGATCAGCGCGATGCCGAATAACTCGACCGAGCCGAGCGCCTGCTGGTAAAGCTGCCAGCCCGCGATCGAGATGAGCGCGACGCCCACGCCCGACCATATTGCGTAGGCGACGCCCATTGGAATCGACTCCAGCGTCAGAGACAGAAAATAGAAGGACGTTCCATAGCCAACCGCGACGACAAGCGTCGGCAGAGGGTTACGAAACCCTTCGGCGGCGCGTAGCGCTGTGGTGCCGACAACCTCCGAGAGGATCGCGATAGAAAGATAGAGCCAGGGCATGCGGGCCTATTGGTTTCGTTCAGGCGGGACGGGCGAAACGGCGGCTGACCTCCTCCACCCGCTCGGGCGCGACGCGCACCGTCAGCCGCGAGCCGCCGTCCTCCCGGGCTTCACGGGTCAGCACCTCGGCGTGGGCGTGGAGCCAGGCGAGACCCTGCCCGTCTTCAGGCTCCAGCTCCAGCGCGAGCGTGACGCGGCTGGCGGCAAGAATCGTCTCGATACGCCCCATAAGCTCGTCGAGCCCCTGCCCGGTCAGCGCGGACGCCAGCACCGGACGCCTCTGAGGGTCGAAGCCGCGCGCGGTCTGACGCAGCGCTTCCTGTCGTTCGGGGTCGAGCGCGTCGATCTTGTTCCAGACCTCGAGAATCCGGCCTTCCGCCTCGCCTTTCAGGCCGAGCTCTTCGAGGATTGTCTCCACATCCCGCGCCTGCGCCTCCGAGTCCTCATGTGACACGTCCCGCACATGCAGGATCACGTCTGCGAGGGTCACCTCCTCGAGCGTCGCGCGGAAGGCGGAGACGAGCATGGTCGGCAGATCGGAGATGAAACCCACCGTGTCCGACAGCAGCACACGGGCGCCATGGGGCAGCCGGATTTGCCTCAACGTCGGGTCGAGCGTGGCGAACAGCATGTCCTGCGCCAAGACCTCGGCCTTGGTGAGCCGATTGAAGAGCGTTGATTTTCCGGCGTTTGTATAGCCGACGAGCGCCACTACGGGGTAAGGAACCTCGCGTCGCGTCTTGCGATGCAGGCCGCGCGTGCGCTTGACCTTGTCGAGATCCTGCTCGATGCGGCGCATCCGCTCCTCGATGAGGCGACGGTCGGTTTCAATCTGCGTTTCGCCGGGGCCGCCGAGGAAGCCGAAGCCGCCGCGCTGGCGCTCCAGATGGGTCCAGGAGCGCACGAGGCGGGACTTTTGGTAGGCGAGATGCGCAAGTTCGACCTGCAGCGCGCCCTCTTTCGTGCGCGCGCGCTGGCCGAAAATCTCCAGTATCAGCCCTGTGCGGTCGATGACCTTCGCGCCCCAGGCCTTTTCCAGATTGCGTTGCTGCACCGGCGAGAGCTGGCAGTCCATGCTGACGAGGCCGGCCTCGCGCTCCTTCACGGTTTCCGCAATCTCGTCGACCTTGCCCTTGCCGAGATAGGTGGCCGGCCTAACTTCATTGAGGGAAACAGATATGTCGCCCACAATGTCGAGGTCGATGGCCTGCGCGAGGCCAACGGCCTCGGAGAGGCGGGCGTGAGGGTCGCGCGACAGGGCAGCGGCCCCGCGCGAGAGGTAAGGGCCGACGACGAGCGCGCGCGTGCGCCCGTCTTTGGAGGCGCGATCGCCCTCTTTTTGATCAGTGTTCAAATTGCCTACCGTTTATTCTCCCCAAGCGCTTCGTCGTCGCTCGGCTCGAACATCTGGATGGGATGTCCGGGCATGATGGTCGAGATGGCGTGCTTGTAGACGAGCTGCGAATGCCCATCCCTGCGCAGCAGGAGGCAAAAATTGTCGAACCAGGTGACAATGCCCTGCAGCTTCACGCCATTGACGAGGAAGATTGTGAGCGGGACTTTGTTTTTCCTGACAAAATTCAGAAAAGTATCCTGCAGATTCTGCGTACGCTCCGACGACATCGGCTGTCCTGTTCTATTTTTGTTGAGCCGAGCGGTTTGACGCCGCCCCCCGGGGAATCTTTTTCTACTTTTGGCCGCCGCGCTGCGCATTAGAACCCTTCAAATGACGAAGCGCAAGGCGGAACTCGCGCCAAGCTCCATTCGGCGAGCGGATTTCATTTGATCGGACGGGCGTGTTTCGAGGCCGCAAAACGGCGGATCGGAAGTTAATGCATCGCATGAAGTTTAATTGATACAGCGTTGCAATTACTATTCTATCGCCAGCGACTTCAACTTCCGGTGCAAGGCCGATCGCTCCATGCCGATGAACTCGGCCGTGCGCGAGATATTGCCCGAGAAGCGGTTGAGCTGGGCGACGAGGTATTCGCGTTCGAAAACCTCGCGCGCCTCCCGCAGCGGGAGACTCATCAGCTTTTCGCCCCTCACGCCCGCCGGCGTCGCGGGCACGAGTTCGCCGACGTCGGCCGGCAGCATATCGGCGGTGATCGAGGCGCCCGGCTCTCCCGCGGTCAGGATCATCAGGCGCTCTACATTGTTCTTCAGCTGACGGATGTTCCCCGGCCAGTCATGCAGCTGCAGCACGGCGAGGGCGTCGTCGGCGATCTGCCGACGCGGCATGCCGGAAGCGAGCGACATATTCTCCATGAAGTATTCGATCAGCGCCGGAATATCCTCGCGCCTCTCCGCGAGGGACGGCACGCGTATCGGCACGACGGCGAGGCGGTGGAACAGGTCCTCCCTCAGCGCGCCCTCCTCGATGGCCGACGCGAGATCGCGGGCGGAAGAGGAGATGATTCTCACGTCCACATGCACCTTTGTCGCCCCGCCCACGCGCTGGAAGGTCTGGTCCACGAGGACGCGCAGGATTTTCGCCTGGGTGTCCTTCGGCATGTCGGCGATCTCATCGAGGAAGAGGGTGCCGCCATGGGCCTCCTCCAGCGCGCCGATCTTGCGTTCCCCGTCCGCCCCCTCGCGGCCGAAGAGCTCGATCTCCATGTTTTCGGGCGTGATCGTCGCGGAATTGATGACGACGAAAGGTCCGCCGGCGCGGCTCGAGGCGTCGTGAATGCAGCGGGCGGCGAGCTCTTTGCCGGAGCCGGGCGCGCCGGTGATGAGCACGCGGGAATTCACCGGGGCCACCCGCGCGATCAGCTGCTGCAACTGGTGGGCGGCCGGCGACGAGCCCACGATGCGGTCGAAGGCCCCCGCACGTTGCCGCAGCGCCGACAACTCGCGCTTGAGCTGGTAGGCCTCGAGCGCGCGTTCGGCGACGAGCACGAGCCGGTCCGCCTTGAACGGCTTCTCGATGAAGTCGTATGCGCCGATCTTGATGGCGCTGACCGCCGTCTCGATATTGCCGTGGCCGGAGATCATCACGACCGGCAGGCCCTTGTGCTGCTTCTGGATGACTTCCAGCACCTGCAGGCCGTCGAGCCGCGAGCCCTGCAGCCAGATATCGAGGAAAACGAGATGCGGCCGGCGCGCTGAAATTGCCGCCAGCGCATCGTCGGCGTCTTTCGCCGTGCGCGTTCCGTGGCCCTCGTCGCTCAAAATGCCCGCGACCAACTCCCGGATGTCTTCTTCGTCGTCGACGATGAGAATATCGCTCGCCATCACGCCCCGCTTTGTTGTCCGGAATGTTCCAACGCCGCCGCCTGTTCTTCAGCCCCCTGAGGTTGCTGCGTTTCCTGTTCGGCCGCCATCGGCAGGATCAGACGCACACAGGCGCCCCGCCCCGTCGGCGCGTCCAGCAGCTCCAGCCGGCCGCCGTGGTCCTCGATGATCTTGGCGACGATCGGCAGGCCGAGCCCCGTGCCGTCCGATCGGGTGGTCATGTATGGCTCGAGGAGACGCTGGCGGTTCATCGCCGGGAACCCCTTGCCATTGTCGATTACGTCGATCTCGACCATGTGGTCGCGCGTCGCCAGACGGATCTCGACCCTGCCCTTTTCCCCCGCGTCCGCTTCCTCGCGCGCGGCAATGCCCTCGATCGCGTTCTTGACGATATTTGTGAGCGCCTGCGACAGCAAGCGACGATCGAATTGCGCATAGATCGCCGCATCCGGCAGCGCTTCGACAATGTCGACGTCGGCGTTCCCGACCCGCATCAGAAAGGCGACCTGACGGACGCATTCATTGAGGTCGTCTCGCTCGGGCCGCGCCTTCGGCATGCGCGCGAATGAGGAGAACTCATCCACCATCCGCTTGATGTCGTCGACCTGCCGCACAATCGTGTCGGTGCATTGGTCGAAGATGTCCTTGTCCTCCTGAATCAGCCGGCCGTATTTACGCTTCAGGCGTTCGGCCGAAAGCTGGATCGGGGTCAGCGGATTCTTGATTTCATGAGCGATGCGCCGCGCGACGTCAGCCCAGGCGGAAGTGCGCTGCGCGGTCACGAGATCCGTGATGTCGTCGAGCGTGACGACGAAATTCGGATGCGCCTGGTCGGCGCGCGACGAGGTGACGCGTATGTTGAACGTCCGTTCCGCCACGCCGCGTTTGATGGTGATCTGGCTCTGCACGGAGCGTGGGAAAAGCTCGACCGCGTCGGAAAGTATGGGCGCCAGCTCCGGCATCACGTCCGCGATGCTGGCCCCGACGGTCGCCTGCCCCTTCGCGTCGTTGAGCGATAGCTCCTCGGCGGAGCGATTGAGGATGGTGACGATTCCGTATGCGTCGACGCCGATCACCGCCGCCGGCACGCCCGCCAGCACGGCCTCGGTAAACTCACGGCGCTCGTCGTTGATCCGATTGGCTTCCAGCAGGCGGCGCTGCTGGAGGTTCAGCTCGGTCGTCATGTTGTTGAACACGTCGCCAAGGCGCGCCAATTCGCCGTGCGAGCGATCCACTTTCACGCGCACATCGAGGTTGCCGGTGGAGACTTCGTCGGTCGCCGCGATCAGCGTACGGATCGGCGTCACCAGACGATCGGCGAAATCGAGACCGAACCAGATCGACGACAGCAGCATGATCGTCGTCAACAGCGAGTACATCAGAACGAAGGCGCGCTGCACCGCGGCGCGATAGGCGTCGAAGGCGTCATAATTGCTGATGAGCGTCTGCGTCTGCTTGGGAAAATCGACTGCGAAAGGGTCGACTGGCCGGGTGACATAGAGGAACGTGTCCTCGAACTTGCTCAGCGCACGGAGCGCGACGAAACTCTTGCCGTCGTCGATCACGAGGCAGAGCGGCTCGCCTCGCCGGGCGTTCTCGAACTCCGACTCCGGCGGGGCGATGATTATCGAGGCCGTGTTCCGCGCGACATCGACCCGGTCGAGAATCTGGCCGTTGGATTTGACCAGCGCCGCGACCGAAAAGCCGAGAAACTGGGCGCGCGACGCGAAAATCTGATGGAAAAAGGTTCGATCGGCGTCGAACATCACCTTGGCGCGGTCGAGATCTGAGGCGGTGAGCTGCGCCTCCTGCAAAAGCGCCTGGCACTGGCTCGACTGAAACGCCTCCGCGGCCTTGGCGGTGTTGTGAACGAAAATCTTGACGCTGGACATGAAGGCCGGGTTGAGCGCCCGCTCCAGCGTCAGCGATCCCGCGATCGCCAGAAGGATCGCCGGGATGAGGGCGATGACCGCGAAAATGCCGACGATGCGCACGTGCAGCCGGGCGGCCGCCTCGCCGCGCCGCCAGACTCGATAAAGCCGCCACGCCTTGACGACGACCATGATCGCCAGCACGCCCAGCAGCACGCCATTGGCGATGAAGAGCGGGAGCAGCCGGTCGTCGGTTGGCGAAAGAATGCGGAATTCCGTGACAACCAGGAAGGTGGCCAAAGCGCACCCCGCGGCGCCGATCGCTATGATCGGGCCGAACCAGGCGCGACGCGAGGATGGTTCTTTCTCGCTTCGCGGCGGAGCGTTTTCTCCCGTAAGGGCCATGTCGCCTCTATAGGCTCCGAATGCGGCTGTTGCAAATCTGCAACGGTTGCATGAAGATGGTCCTCCGGCTCAAAGCAAAGACTTAGCTATTTGATTCTTCGTTTCTTATTGTGCCGATCAACGAAAGATTCACCGAAATTGCCATTCCGCGGGAGAGGCGCCATGACATTCTTTGCTTGTCCCCTGATCCATGTTTTCAATCGCCATGTCATTTTCGCGGCCCGGCCGGCGCCCCGGCAGCCGGACGCACATTGACCATGTCTCTCTCCAGCTTGCAGAAGGCGTTCGCAGGCCTGCGCCGACGAAGAACGATCGTTCAGCCTCCCTCCCCCGCAGCTGTCGCGACGCATATTCGCCAGATCGTAGAAAAGCCCGCCGCGGACGCTGATCTAGGATCGTTCGCGCTGAGCGCGAAAGACGTCGACACGGTCCTCGACCATGTTTCCCGTGTTCGCGCCGCGCTTGCGCTGAATCTCCTGTTTCTGCGCGCGAAAGGCGACATCCGTGCGCTGGCTTCGCTGCAGGCGTTCATTCGCGAGGCTTTCGACAGGCCGGACGGCGTCGTCGATTTCGAACGGCTGATGGAGGACGTCGAGGCGTCGTTACGACGGCGAGCCGTCTCTGCGATAACGGCGCGCAACCCCGTTCTTGCGCGAGCGGTCAATCGAATGATCGGCGTGCCCGAGCTGTTCGCCGAGATGAAGCGCGTCATGGACGGCGCCTTCGGTTGCACCGAACTGGCGACCCGGGAGTCATTCGACGAACAGGCCTATCTCGCGGCGAATCCGGACGTGGCCGCGGCGGTCGCGAATGGCGAAATCCGCTCGGGGCGCGCGCATTTTCTCAAGCATGGAGAACGGGAAGGACGCGTTCAATGGAGGTCCGATCCGGATCCCAGCGAATCGGGCATGGACCTGATCTATCCAATCGCGCTCTGCCGCCATGACGCCTCAGGCTGCGGGGTGGGATCGTTGCTCGAGGGCGCGCCGGTCAATCGCGATGCGCTGCTCTCCGCGCCCCTCGACGGAACGTTCTCGATTTCGGTCGTCGCCGACCGGGAATCACATGACGCGTCGCCCTCCTTCATTCGGGAGATTTCGATCGGCGCCGACCTGGCGAAATTCCGCGACCTTCTGGAAAGCCTCGCCTGGACCGCGCCGCCGATCTATCTCGCCGCCTTCCGCGACGCCTGCGCCGACATCGAAAACGGCGTCGTGATGTTCGATGGCGGCAATGCCTGGGGCGATTCCTGCTTCACTACCATTTTGTCGCCGGGTGGCCGACGCCGCGCGGCGGACATATTCCCGCTCGCCGGGCGATACGCGAGGGTTCGCCGCGCCGGCGAGGAAGTGGTTTTGCACGCCGACGTCCCGCTCATGCTATGCACGTCGTGGGCGAGCCGCTGCAATTACGGCCATTGGCTTATGAATTCGCTGCTCTCGGTCTATCTCGTTCTCGATGAGCTGAAAGCCGGTCGTCTCAAGCTGCTTTGCCCGCCGCTCACCGACCGGCAGCGCGCGGAAATCCTGGCGCTGGGCGCGCCCGCCGCCTGCATCGTCGAAAGCGGCGCGCGTTATGTGCGAAGCGAGCGGCTGATCTATCCCTCTCCGCTCGCGACCTTCGCAAATATGGCGCCTTCCGGCTTGTCGGTCGATTTCCTTAAACTTCTCAAGGAACGCGTTCCGCCGGCGGAGGAAGGTTCGGGCCCCGAGCGCCTGTTCCTGAGCAGGATGGGTTTTCCGTCTTCGCGTCGCATGAGCAACGAGGAAGAGTTGGCCGCGGCGCTGGAAAAGATCGGCGTTCGCACGGTTTTCACCCACCGCATGACGCTCGGGGAACAAATCCGCCTCATGTCCGGGGCGAAACTGGTCGTCGGGCAGTTCGGCGCCGCTCTCTGGAACGCGCCCTTCCTGCCCCCCGGCGCACATGTCGTCGAAATCGCCACCAGCAGTTATGCCTCGAATGAATACCTCTACATATCGCACCTTTGCGGGCTGAAATTCTCGCGGGTAATGATCGAATCGTCGCTGCCGGAAAGGAACGCCCGCGCCGGGAAAGACTTCGACTTCGAGGCGCCGGTCGACAAGATAGCGGCTCTTGTCCGCTCGCTGATATAGCGTCTGCGGGCGCCGCGACAGCGCCCGCCCGCAGAGGCTTATCGCGGCGACCGCATCAGGCGGATATCGAGATCGTTGACTTTCTTGCGAAGCGTGTTGCGATTTAGGCCCAGAAGCTCCGCGGCCTTGATCTGGTTGCCGCGCGTCGCCGCCAGGGCCGCGGAGATCAGAGGGATCTCGATCTCCCGGATGACGCGGTGATATAGGCCCGGCGGCGGCAGGCCGTCGCCGCAATCGCGGAAGAGCTTGGCGAGATGCTGCTCGACAGATGTCGCCAGCGTCTGTCCGTGCTCCAGCTCGCGCGGCGGCAGAGCGCCCCCCGAGGCCGCCGCCTTCTCGCCATTCGTCGCCTGCCGCAGCTCGTGATCGAGTTCGACCTCGACCAGCGCTTCCGAGATCATCTCCTGCGGATGCAGCGCGGCGAGCCGGCGGATGAGATTTTCCAGCTCCCGGATGTTGCCCGGCCAGCGATATTTCTTCATGCGATCGAGCGCCGCCTGCTCGATGTATTTTTGCGGCAGACCTTCGTTCACCGCCACCTTGAAGAAGTGGTTCACGAGATCGGGAATGTCCTCTGTGCGCTCGCGCAGCGGCGGCAGGCGCAGCGGCACCACGTTGAGGCGGAAGTACAGATCCTCGCGGAACAGGCCCTGCTGGATCAGGATCCGCAAATCCTTGTTGGTCGCGGCGATGATGCGGACATTCGTCTTGATCGGCGTGCGGCCGCCGACCGTCGTATATTCGCCCTGCTGCAGCACGCGCAGCAGACGTGTCTGCGCCTCCATCGGCATGTCGCCGATTTCGTCGAGGAACAGCGTGCCGCCCTCCGCCTGTTCGAAGCGGCCGGCCGAGCGCTGGTTTGCGCCCGTAAAGGCTCCCTTCTCATGGCCGAACAGCTCGCTCTCGATAAGGTCGCGAGGGATTGCGGCCATATTGACGGCGACGAAGGGCCCCTTTTTACGCTTTCCGTAATCGTGAAGCGCGCGCGCGACGAGCTCCTTGCCGGTGCCGGATTCGCCGTTGATCATGACCGTAAGGTCGGTCTGCATCAGGCGGGCGAGAGAGCGGTAAATTTCCTGCATCGCCGGGGAACGGCCGACGAGCGGCATCCCCTCGATCTCTTCAGGCGGGTGGTCTTCGCCGTTCTTTCGCGGCTCCGCCATGGCGCGGCCCACGATGCCGACGAGCTCCTTCAGGTCGAAAGGCTTCGGCAGATAATCGTATGCTCCCCTTTCCGAGGCGCGTATCGCCGTCATGAAGGTGTTCTGCGCGCTCATGACGATGATCGGAAGCTCCGGCCGCAGCTTCTTGATGCGCGGCAGAAGTTCGAAAGCGTTTTCGTCCGGCATGACGACATCCGTCACGACGAGGTCGCCCTCGCCGGACTGCACCCAGCGCCACAGCGTCGCCGCCGTGCCGGTGGTGCGCACTTCATAGCCGGCGCGCGACAGCGCCTGAGCGACGACCGTCCGGATGGCGGAGTCGTCGTCGGCGACGAGGATTTCCCCACGGTTCATCGATGCGTTCTCCCGCGGTGGCGAAGCGTCACGAGCGACGCTCCTCCTGTTTGTTCGACTGCTTGACTCGGTACATGGGCATCAAAATTCGAAAGGTCGTGCGTCGGGGAAGGGATTCGCATTCAATAATGCCGCCGTGGTCGTTGACGATCTTCGCAACCAGTGCAAGACCGAGGCCAGTCCCCGAAGACTTCGTTGTGACAAAGGGGTCGAAGAGATGCGCGGCGATGTCGTCGGGCACGCCGGGACCGTTGTCACGCACACAGAATTCCAGCGGCAGGCCAACGGGGCTCTTTTCCCCCATGGCGCGCAGACTCACGCCCGGCCTGAAGGCCGTGGAAAGCTCGATCTCTCCGTCGACCGCGTCTCCAATCGCTTCCGCCGCGTTTTTCACGAGATTGAGAAAGGCCTGCACCAGTTGGTCGCGGTTGGCGTAGACCGGCGGCAGCGAGGGGTCGTAGTTCTCGACGAAACGCACCCGCCGCGCGAAGCCGCTCTGCGCCACCTGCTTCACATGGTCGAGCACGGAATGGATATTTACCTGCTCACGCTTCAGCGGCCGCGCGTCGGAGAAGACCTCCATGCGGTCGACGAGCCGGACGATGCGGTCCGTTTCCTCGCAGATCAGCCGCGTCAGCGCCCGGTCGGCGTCGCCGAGGCCTGGCTCCAGCAATTGTGCGGCGCCACGAATTCCCGACAAAGGGTTCTTGATTTCATGCGCCAGCATCGAGGCGAGCCCCGAAACAGAGCGAACTGCCCCGCGATGACTAAGCTGTCTGTCTATTTTATCGGCAATTGTACGTTCTTGCAGCACGACGAGCACAAGTCCGTCGCCATCCGGCAATGGCGCGCAGTGGACGTCGACGCGGCGTTCGCTGTCCTGACCCGGGCGGCCGACGTCGACCTTGTATTCATTGATCGTCGCGCCGCGCTCGCGCACCTGCTGGATCAGCGTGATCAGCGGCGAGCCGAAGGGCAGCAGCTTGTCGATGTTCTGGCCGATGAGCAGCGGCTTGCCGAGTTCGAAAAAGGCTTCCGCCGCGGCGTTGGCGTCCTCGATCGTCCCATCTCGGGCGACGGTCAGGATCGCGTTCGGCAACGCCTCCAGCACGGCTGCGCGACTGTGTCCGTCGAGCATCTTGAGCGGCGCGATCCCTTTTCGCGTCAGGCCGTCCCCGCCGAAACGATCGGAAATGCTCATGCAGCGGCCTCGCTCTCCTGCGTGGCGAAAATCGCGTCGATCAGACGCCCCGCCTCTTCCGGCGAGTTTGTGGTGACGAGCGCGCGGCGAAGTTGGGAGACCTGCTCGCAGGCGCCGCCGAAAGCTTCGTCGACATAGGCGGCAAGATGCTTGCGCGCGTGGCGCAGGCCGGCCTGCCCCATTTGCGACAGCAACCCTTCGAGATGTTCGCGCGCAATTGCGCCGCGTTCTTTCGATGAAGGCTGCGGACGCAGCCGGCCGGTGGCCAGATAATGCGCGATGTCGCCTACGAGCCACGGACGGCCCTGCGCCGCGCGGCCGACCATCACGGCGTCGGCGCCGGATGCGCGCAGCATCTCCGCGGCGTCCCCGGCGCTCGCGCAATCGCCGTTGGCGACCACCGGGATTTTGACCGCCTGCTTCACGGCGGCGATCGCCGCCCAGTCCGCGCGGCCCGTGTAGAATTGCTGGCGGGTTCTTCCGTGCACCGTGACAAGCGCCGCGCCCTCGCCCTCCGCGCGACGCGCCAGTTCGGGTGCGTTACGCGACGCGTCATCCCATCCAAGGCGCATTTTTATGCTTAACGGAATGCGTATGGCGGCCCTCGCGGCGGCGATCAGGGCCGTGGCCTGATCGAGATCGCGCATCAACGCGGCGCCGGCGAGTCCGCCCGTGACGCGCTTGCAGGGACAGCCCATGTTGATGTCGACCCATTGAGCCCCCGCCGCTTCGGCGTGGCGGGCGGCGGCGGCGATCTCCGTCGCGTCTCGGGCCGCGATCTGAATCACGCGCGGCGCCGAATTTGCATCATCGTTGGAGCCGCTCAACCGCAGCGCCGTCTCCCGATCGCCGCGCGCGACGCCGGCTGCGGTGATCATTTCGCTGATCGTCACGGAAGCGCCATAGCGTTCGGCGATACGGCGCATGGCCGGGTCGGTGACGCCCGCCATCGGCGCCAGAAAGGCGCGGCCGGAGAGTATTACGTCCCCCACGCGGAGCGGCTCCACGCCTATTTTTTCGGCAGTATACATCCTGCCCACACTATAAGCAGCCTTCTTCGCACTTGCAATATCCCACTTCGTCGCGGGAAGGCGCGCATTTGACGCCGGGCCTGAAAACCGACACACAGCGCGGATGCTCGCCAGGACCCGATCTCCATCGATCGCAATTCTCGTCGTAGCCGGCGGACGCGGCTCGCGCGCCGGCGAAGGCTTGCCGAAACAATACAGAACGCTCGCTGGCCGGACGGTGCTTGCACGCACGCTTCGCGCCATGCGAGCCGGCGCGCCGGACGCTTCGCTGAAGGTCGTTATCCACCCCGACGACCGAGAGCTTTACGCGCAATGCGTCGCGGAACTGGACGTCGCCGATCGCGCCGCCCTGTCGGAGGCCGCGCTTGGCGGCGCGACCCGGCAGGAGAGCGTCAGCAACGGGCTGGAGGCGATCGCCCGCGAGGGCGCGCCGGAGATCGTGCTGATTCATGACGCCGCCCGCCCCTTCGCGGACCCTGCCCTCATCGCCCGCGCGATCGAGGCGGCTCGCGCCCATGGCGCGGCCGTGCCGGGCGTGCCGCTCGCCGACACGGTGAAGGAGATCGACGCGAACGGCTTCGTGGTCGCGACGCCCGACCGCGCGAGGCTGCGCGCCGTGCAGACCCCGCAATCCTTCCGTTTCGATCTCATCGTCGCAGCGCATCGGGCCGCCGCGGCCGGCGGGCGGGAATATACCGACGACGCCATGATCGCCGAGGCGGCCGGCCATGCCGTCCATGTCTTTCCGGGCGATGCGGCCAATTTCAAGCTCACTACGCCAGAGGATTTCGCCCGCGCCATGGACCAGCTGAAACAGCCTTCCCTCGCCAGCCTGCCGGACGTCCGGACAGGTCAGGGCTATGACGTCCACGCCTTTGCCGAAGGCGACAAGGTGTGGCTGGGCGGCGTCGCGATTCCACATTCGCACGCCCTCGCCGGCCATTCCGACGCCGACGTTCTGATGCACGCCATCACCGACGCCGTGCTCGGGGCGATTGCGGAGGGCGACATCGGCGCGCATTTCCCGCCTTCCGACCCGCAATGGAAAGGCGCCGCTTCGTCCATCTTCCTCGCCCACGCCTGCAAGCTCGTGCGCGATCGCGGCGGCATGATCGCGCATATCGATGCGACAGTGGTCTGCGAGGCGCCGAAGGTCGGTCCGCACCGCGACGCCATCCGCGAAAGCCTCGCGAGGATAATGGGAATGGACGTCGGCCGGGTGGCGATCAAGGCGACGACGACGGAGAAGCTGGGATTTACAGGGCGTCGCGAGGGCATCGCGGCGCTGGCGATCGCGACGGTGCGGCTGCCGGAGTAGTTTTCGGCAATGGTGGAAGCATTCTTGCCCGTTTGCAGGAGGAAGGCGCCCCGCTCGCGCGGGCGACTCCGATGGAGACGAACGTCCTGACGCCTTCGACGCCAGATTATGAATCGGCTCGTTCCTCAGTTCTTAACGCGCGCGGGCGTCACCGAGAATGGATGTATCGAAATTCCCTTTCCGCGCAATCCCTTGCGCGCCACTCAAATTCCTAACGACGTAAAATCGGTTAACTTTACCCTCTTGCGGCAAAGTTGAAGACAATTGCGCTGATCCCGCGCATGTTTGGCGCAGAAGGGGCGCGAGGCTGACGCGTCGAAATACTTTTGCGGAGAGCGCGGCAATGCAGTCTCGATCGGGCGCGCAGGAGCGTGTGGATTGGGTCGATTACGCCAAGGGCTGGTGCATCATTCTCGTCGTGATGATGCATTCGACCCTCGGCGTCGAGGAATCGCTGGGCCGCGAGAGCTGGCTCAATGATTTCATCGACTGGGCGCGGCCGTTCCGCATGCCCGATTTCTTCCTCGTCGGCGGGCTTTTCCTGTCGCGAACGATCGACAGGCCGTGGGGCGATTACCTCGACCGCAAGGTTCTCCACTTCGTTTATTTCTTCGTGCTGTGGACGCTCATACAGGGCGCGCCCAAGCTCCTTTTCACGGAGGGCGCCGATCCGCTGGCGATCCTCCATGGTCTCGCCTTCGCGATGGTGGAGCCGTTCGGCACCCTGTGGTTCATCTATCTGCTGCCGATCTTCTTCGTCGTCACGAAGGCGCTGCGCCGCGCCGAGGTCGACGTGGTGCTTTTCCTTGCGGCGATGGCTCAGATCGCGGGAATCGAGACGCCCTCGACGGTCGTCGACGAATTCGCGTCCCGCTTTGTCTATTTTTACGGCGGCTACGCCTTTGCGCCCCAGATATTCGCATTTGCGGAGCGGGCGCGCGCAAATGCGCGCAAGACGATCGCAGCGCTGTTCCTCTGGGGCGTCGTGAACGGGCTTGCAGTGCGTTACGGCCTCGCTCCCCTGCCCGGCGTTTCGCTTGTTCTCGGCTTTGTCGGCGCCGCCGCGGTCGTCGCCTTCTCGGCGCTGCTCGCGCAGGCGCGCATCCTTCCCGTTCTGCCGGCGCTCGGCGCGCGCTCCATCGTTGTCTACCTCGCCTTTTTCCTGCCGATGGCGATGACGCGCGTCGCGCTCGTAAAAAGCGGGCTGAACATGGACGCCGGTTTGTTGGCGCTGATCGTGACCGCAAGCGCGATCAGCGTCCCGCTGGCGATGCGCCGTTTCACGCAGGGAACGCGGTTAGGATTTCTGTTCGAACGGCCTGCGTTCTTTCGCCTGCCCCGCGAGCCGCAGAGGCAGCCGCTGTACCTGAAGAGCGGTGACGAAAGCGAGAGGCGCGGCGACGCCTGGCCGTTCCGCCGGGACTGGGAGCACTCGACCCGGTTCTGAAGCGACGCTCGGGCAAGTGCGCCTTGACAAGCGCCGCCGCCCTTTGCCGATAGTGCCGGCGCGCCTTTTGCGCTCCGAGCGCTGAAAAATGATCCGTATCACGCCGACGATATTTCTCGAAGACTCCGAGCTCACGGAGGAATTCCTGCGCGCCTCGGGGCCCGGCGGCCAGAATGTGCAGAAGGTCGAAACGGCGGTGCGCCTGCGTTTCGACGCGCGCCGCTCCCCCAACCTGCCCGAATTCGTGCGCCTGCGGCTTGAGCGCCTCGCGGGAAAGCGGCTCACCAAGGACGGCGTGATCGTGATCGAGGCGCAGCGCTATCGCACGCAGGAGCGCAATCGCGCCGACGCGCTCGAGCGTCTCGTCGATCTGATCCGCGAAGCCGCCGCGCCACCGCCTCCGCCACGGCGGAAGACCAAGCCGACATTGGGCTCGAAGATCCGGCGCCTCGAAGGCAAGAAGCTGCGCGGCGACGTGAAGGCGCTGCGCTCGAAACCGTCGCAGGATTGAGGATTTCCCATGGAAAATATGATTTACGTAAAGGCTAATATGCTTGTCGTAAAAGCTAAAAACGGCCGTTTACGCATCGCGACCGCCGAATCCTGCACCGGCGGACTGGTCGCGGCGGCGATCACCGACGTTCCCGGCGCCTCGGAGGCGTTCGACCGCGGCTTCGTGACCTATTCCAACGCCGCGAAACACGACATGCTGGGTGTTGATGAGCGAATCATCGAGGCGCATGGCGCCGTGAGCGCCGAAACTGCGCGGGCGATGGCTCAGGGCGCGCTGGACCACTCCCTTGCCGACCTTGCGGTGGCGATTACGGGCGTCGCTGGCCCCGGCGGCGGATCAGCGGAAAAGCCGGTCGGGCTCGTGCATTTCGCCTGCGCGCGACGTGGCGAGGGCGTTACGCATGTGGAGCGGCGCTTCGGCCCCCTCTCCCGTCGGGAGATTCGGGACGCAGCGGTCGTTCAGGCGCTGGATTTGCTGATCGAGGCGGCGGCCGACTGATTTACCTCCGGCCGTAGACTTCGTCGGCGCGCTTCGCGAAGGCGTCGGCATATTTCTGAAAGGCCTTGTCGAACATCGCGCCCATGACCAGACCAAGGGCCATGCTCTTGAATTCATAAGCAATAAAGAAATCCACCAGAGAGCGCGGCCTGCCGTCCGGACCCGGAGCCTCCTCCCGGAAGGTCCACCGGTTGTCCAGCTTCCGGAACGGGCCGTCTATATAGTCGACCCTGACTTCGAGCTTGTTTGCGTCGCAGGTCACGCGGCTCGAATACCGCTCGCATATCGCCTTGAAGCCGACCTGCATCTCCGCGACCAGTTCTTCGACGCCCGGCGCCGTCTGCTTGCGACTGCGCACCCGCATGCCTTCACAGAGCGGCACGAACTGCGGATAGGCCTCCACGTTGCAGACCAGTCTGAACATGTCGGCGGCGCTGTGCGCGACGTGGCGGCGGTTTCGAAAGCTCTTCATGAAGCGATGCTCTTAAAGCATTTGGGCGGGCGATGAAAAGCGCGGCGCGGCGAAGCTTGCCGACCGGGGACGGAGCTATAATTTCCAATGGTTGCTGAAAACGCGAACTTAGGTCGCTCCTCACGAATCCGATGGGAGAGAAACATGGCGAACAAGTCCAATTTCACGGCGGATGAATGGAAAAAGATTTTGGAAGCCCCGCTCCTTGCGGGGTTCGCCGTCAGTGCGGGCGATCCGAGCGGGCTCATCGGCACGCTTCAGGAGGGATTGGCCAGCGCCAAGGCGCTCGCGGCCGCCAAGGCCGACCCCGGCGCGGACGAACTCATCAAGGCCGTGGTCGAGGATTTGCTCACGCCAGAAGGGCGCACGGCGGCCAGAGACGGCGTCAAGGAACTCATCCAGGGCGCGCAGCTCGGCGAGATCAAGACGCGAGCGCTGGCCGAACTCGGCCGCACCGCCGCAATCCTGAATTCCAAGACCCCCAACGAGGCCAAGGCTTTCAAGAACTGGCTCAATCACATCGCCAATATGGTGGCCGAGGCGGGCACGGAGGGGGGCTTCCTCGGCTTCGGCGGCGTGAAGGTCACCGACTCCGAACGCGCTACGCTCGCCGAAATCGCTTCGGCCCTCGGCGCGTAGCGACAAAAAATTGGCGGCGCAGTCGAAAAGACGCGCCGCCGGGATGATTGTCAGCTCTTCCCGTCGGCCGCTCCGCCGGCGATGCGAGCAGCTCTCAGGCGAGGTTACCAGAGACCTTCGCGAAGGTGCCCGACAGATTGGTGCCGAGCGCGCGGACGCCAGCAATAATGGCGACGCCGATCAGCGAGGCGATGAGGCCATATTCGATCGCGGTGGCGCCGGACTCGTCGCGGATGAAGGTCTTGAGATACTTCGTCATGGAGCTGCTCCTCTTGCGTGTTTCAAATCAGGCGGGCTGCTTTCCAGAACAGTCGGCCGCTCACCTGCGTGAATGGATACAGCCAAGCTTGCGAAGCATTGGTTAATGCGTGAGCGCGGTTTCCCCGGCTCGACGCAATAACTGTTCCGATTTCGCTTTATGATTTCCGATTGGTTGCCGGGATTGCGTGTGGCTGGAAGCTCGCGGCGCCGGGAGCAAGGGCAAAAGCGCTTTACGCCGGCGTCTTTGCTGACGCCTGCTCCCCCGCCGATCAAACGGCGGATCAGGTCTGACTGGCGCCTTCCGCTGTAGTCCGCGAAGCGCGCAACGCCCGAAGCCGCTCGAAATCCTCGCCCGCGTGATGGGAGGAGCGGGTGAGCGGAGACGCCGCCACATAGGTGAACCCTTTGGCGTAAGCCATTGTTTTATAGGATTCGAACTCGTCAGGCGTCACGAAACTGGCGACCGGATGGTGTTTGCGGGTTGGCTGCAGATATTGACCGAGCGTGATGAAATCGACATCCGCCGAGCGCATGTCGTCCATCACCTGCATGACCTCGTTCCGGGTCTCGCCCAGCCCGAGCATCATGCCTGATTTCGTGAACAGCTGCGGATTGAGCTCCTTGGCCCGCTGGAGGAGGCGCAGCGAGTGAAAGTAGCGCGCCCCCGGGCGCACGGTCACATAGAGCGAGGGCACGGTCTCGAGGTTGTGGTTGAAGACGTCTGGCGCGGCCTCGACAACCTGCTCCAGCGCGCCCGGCTTTCGCAGGAAGTCGGGGGTCAGAACCTCTATCGTCGTTTCCGGACAGGTCTCGCGGATCGCCATGATGGTCCGCGCGAAATGCGCAGCGCCGCCGTCCGGGAGGTCGTCGCGGTCGACCGATGTGACGACCACGTGAGAGAGACCGAGCGCGCGAGTGGCTAGCGCCACCCTGCCCGGCTCGCTGGCGTCCAGCGGCGCCGGCAGGCCGGTCGCGACATTGCAGAAGGCGCAGGCGCGGGTGCAGACCTCGCCCATGATCATGAAAGTGGCGTGCTTCTTTTCCCAGCACTCGCCGATATTCGGACAGGCCGCCTCCTGGCAGACGGTCGCCAGCCCTGAGCCTTTCAGCAGCGCGCTGGTTTCGCCCCAGGCGGCCGAGCCCGGCGCCTTGACCCTTATCCACGGAGGCTTGCGCAAGACCGGCTGGTCTGGCCGGGCGGCCTTCTCGGGGTGGCGCAATTCCGCCGGGGTCTTTCGGCGCGGATCGTTGTTCAGCAGATCTAGGACGGTCACGGCAATCCCCCGTGCACCATAACTTAGGCGCGCGGGCGGTGAACCGCAATGTGATCGTCTTCCTCCGGCCGCGGATGGAGCCGACGCCAAACGTGTGCCATGAGCGCCGCCCCGGCCATGGCCGCCAAAAGCTGCCCCGGGCCGCCACGCGGCTCCTGCCCGAGAAGGTGGGTCGCTTCGGCGCCCAGCCAGGCGCCCCAGACGCCGACCATCGCGATTGTCGCAAGCCAGCAACTGAACGCGCAAGGTCGCGCCATCAACCAGCCGACGATCGAGCCCAGCAGCGCGAGTGCGATGAATTGAACATTCGCGGATATGTTCGTGCCGAACGCCGCGGTGAGGATCGAGTCCATGGCTGCCTCTTAAGACCGACTCCCAAGGCCCTCTCGTCCGCCGGCATGAATGCCGACGGACCATAATGGTTAACGCATGAAGTGTGCGACTGTTCCTGTCTGGCCCAAAAATGTATACAGGAATAATCACCTATTCAGAAGCTGCGGCCGCTTTTGCTTCCAGCTAGCGAGGTCGGCGGTCATTTATTCTCGCTGCTGGGTCATCGCCCGGACGATGCCGGTTCTCGACCAGATGATCGAGCGGGCGCGCCGCGTCCAAACGACGTCGCCATCGCTTTCAGCTGGGGGACATTGCGGCGAGAGGACGCCGTCAACCACCTGTTAAAGCACATGAAGAACTCTAAAAATGCAAAACATGAGATTGTAAATCATTAAAAATCAATATTTTGTAACTTAAGGTTCCAGTTGAACATCAGGAGAGAAGGGCGACTGGGTCAAAGGTGTTCTACGTCGACAACGCCGGGGATCGCGCGCAGGGCGCTCGCCACCTGGGCGTTCACCGGGTAGCTTCCCGGGAGGCGGATCTCGATTTCCTCGGGCGCGACATCTCGCTTGATGAGCAGGGAAACTTCACCTTCGCCCTTTCCAGTAAGCTTGTTTTTAATCCTGTCCAACGGACTTTGATCTCTTACGACGATCCGCAATCCCTTCTGGGCGCGCGCCGCGGCATTGGCCAGAGGCTCGACCGCGACGATCCGGGCGCGCACGTCTTCGCCCTCGACGCTCGCCGAAAGAGTTACCAACACCGCCGCGCCCTTCTCCAGCACGTCGCGATACTGGTTGAGCGCCTCCTGAAAAAGAATGGCTTCATACTGGCCAGTCGTATCCGACAATTGCACGATGCCCATCTTGGAGCCGGACTTCGTCCTGCGCTCCGCGCGATCCAGAACGACCGCCGCGAGCCGCCCCGCGGTCGCCCCGCCCTTCACGTCAGCGACGAATTTGGACCATCGCGATACCCTCAATTTGGGTAGGAGACCGGCATAGGCGTCGAGCGGATGACCGGACAGGAAGAAGCCCGCCGCGTCATACTCCCGCTGCAGCCTCTCGGCCGCATTCCAGGGAGTGACCCTGGGCAGAACCAGATCGTCAGCCTCCGCCTCGCCGAACAACGCGTTCTGTCCGGCCTTGCGATCTTCGGTGTGGCGATTGGCTGCGGCCAGCACCGGTTCGATGGCCGCGAAAGCGGTCGCGCGATCGGGTTGAAGCTCGTCGAAGGCCCCGCAGGCGGCGAGGTTCTCGAGCACCTTCTTGTTCACTTCGCGTGGATTGATCCGGCGGGCGAAGTCCGAGAGACTCTTGAACGGCAGGTCGCCGCGGGCGCGAACGATCGACTCGGCCTGCCCCTCCCCGACGCCCTTGATCGCCGAAAGCGCATATCGGATGGCGAGCTTGCCGTCCGGCCCCGGCGCTACGTCGAAGTCCACCCCCGAACGGCGGATCGAGGGCGGCTCGACGGCGATCCCCAGACGCCGCGCCTCGTCGCGGAACTCGGCCAGCTTGTCGGTCTGGCTCTTGTCGAAAGTCATTGATGCGGCGAGGAATTCCGCCGGGTAATGCGCCTTGAACCAGGCTGTCTGATAGGCGATCAGAGCATAGGCGGCCGCGTGCGACTTGTTGAAGCCATAGTCGGCGAACTTCGCCAGCAGGTCGAAGATGAAGTTGGCGAGATCGGCCTTCACCTCGCGCTCGATCGCGCCCTTCACGAAGCGCTCGCGCTGGGCGTCCATCTCGGCCTTGATCTTCTTGCCCATGGCGCGACGCAGCATGTCGGCCTCGCCCAGCGTATAGCCGGAGAGCACCTGGGCGATCTGCATCACCTGTTCCTGGTAAATGATGACGCCGAAGGTCTCTTTCAGAATGGGCTCGATCTTCGGGTGATAGTAGTCGGCCTCCTCGTCCCCGAGTTTCACCGCGCAATAGGTGGGGATGTTCGCCATCGGGCCCGGCCGGTACAGAGCCACGAGCGCGATGATGTCCTCGAAACGGTCGGCGTGCATTTCGACCAGCGCCTTCCGCATGCCGGCGCTTTCGAGCTGGAACACGCCGACGGTCTCGCCGCGCCCGAGCATGGCGTATGTCTCGGGATCGTCGAGCGGCACCTTGGCGAGATCGAAATCCGGGTCGCGGCGTCGGGCCAGATCGCCCGCCATGGCGAGCACGGTCAGGGTCTTGAGGCCCAGAAAGTCGAATTTGATCAGGCCGGCAGGTTCGACCCACTTCATGTTGAACTGGGTCGCCGGCATGTCGGACTTGGGGTCACGATATAGCGGCGTCACCTCATGGAGCGGCCGGTCGCCGATGACCACGCCGGCGGCGTGAGTGGAGGCGTTTGAGTAAAGGCCCTCGAGCGCTCCCGCGACCTTGAAGAGCCGCGCGACGCGCTCATCCTCTGCGGCGGCCTCGCGCAATTTCTGCTCGCCAGCCAGCGCCTCGGCCAGAGTCACGGGCTTCGCGGGGTTCTGCGGCACGAGCTTGGCAAGCTTGTCCACCTGCCCCAGTGGCATCTCCAGCACGCGGCCGACGCTACGGAGCACCCCGCGCGCAAGGAAGGAGCCGAAGGTGATGATCTGAGCGACCCGGTCCGCGCCGTAACGGTCGCGGACATATTCGATGACTTCCCCGCGCCTCGTCTGGCAGAAGTCGATGTCGAAATCCGGCATCGACACGCGCTCGGGGTTGAGGAAGCGCTCGAAAAACAGGCCGAAACGAAGCGGATCTAGATCCGTGATGGTCAGGGCGTAGGCGACAAGCGAACCTGCGCCGGAGCCGCGCCCCGGCCCCACCGGAATTCCCTTGGATTTCGCATATTTGATAAAATCCGAAACGATCAGGAAGTAGCCAGGAAAGCCCATCTTCTCGATGGTGCTCAACTCGAAGTCGAGTCGGGCGAAATAGTCCTCCCGCGCGTGTCCTTCCGCCGGTCCATGCGCGGCAAGGCGCGCTTCGAGGCCCTCCGTCGCCTGTCGTCGAAGCTCTTCCGCCTCCACCTCGTTGAGCGGCCGGTCATCGGGCGTGTCGCGCATGAAACGCGGCATGATCGGCTTTCGGGTCTTTGGCCGGAAGCTGACGCGGCGGGCTATTTCCACCGTACTGGCGGTCGCTTCCGGGAGGTCGGCGAAGAGCGCCCGCATGTCGGCCCGGGTCTTGAACCAGTGCTCCGGCGACACGCGGCGGCGTTCGCTCACGCTCGTAACCGTGCCCTCGGCGATGCAGAGCAAGGCGTCATGCGCCTCGAAGTCTCCAAGGGAGGCGAAATAAGGCTCATTGGTAGCGACCAGCGGCAGGCCGCGACGATAGGCTATGTCGAGCAGCTGAGGTTCAACTTCAAGCTCAAGTTTAAGTTTATGTCTTTGAATTTCAATATAAAGTCTGTTATTGAACATTCGCTCGAGCACGTCCAGCCGGGCGCGGGCCTGCTCCGGCCGGCCCGCGGCGAAAGCGCGATCGAGCGCGCCGTCGGGTCCGCCGGTGAGCGCGATCAGTTCCTCGGCGTCCGCGGAGAGCGCGGCGAGAGTCACGTGCGGGGCGTCGCCTTGCTCGGTTTCGAGATAGGCGCGCGAGGCGAGCCGCATCAGATTGCGATAGCCGGCCTCAGTCTTGGCGAGGAGCACGAGATTTGCGAGACGCTCATCCTGTCCCGCGAGTCCCCCCGACTTGCCGTCGCCGAAGTCGACGCAAAGCTGCACGCCGGCGATGGGTTGGAGGCCGGCCTTCGCCGCCTTCTCGGAAAACTCCAGCGCGGCGAAAAGGTTGTTCGTGTCAGTGACGGCCAGCGCCGGCTGCTCGTCTCGCACCGCGAGATCTATGAGCTTGCCGATGGATAATGCGCCCTCGCGCAGCGAGAAGGCGGTGTGGACATGGAGATGGACGAAACCGGGGTCGGCTTTGGTCATGTGCGGACTGCCGGGATATTGCGCCTCACGCAGGACGCGCAGACATTTACTCGGATATGTAAGTCTACCGACTGATAATGGCCGCAGGAACAGGCAATTGCGCTTCGTCCACAGCGCAACCGTTGATTAACCAAAAAAGCAAAGCCCGGTGGAGGCGGACCTCACCGGGCTCGGGATATTCGGGGCTGCGTCCCGGACGAACATGCGGCGCAGCCGTGTTCGCGCCGGATTACTCCGCGGAGGTAAAAGTCTTCGTCACCGACTCCATCGGCTTGAAGGCTTCCTTGGCCATGGAGGAGTAGAGTTCGCCGATCTTCGTAGCCTCGGCGACGAAATCCTCATAAGCGCTCTTGGCGAAGTCGGTCTGAAGCTGGAAAGCCTCGTCGATCTTCTTCACAGAGATGAGCTTCTCTGCGAGGAGGCGGCTCTTTTCAAACGACTTCTTTGAGTAATCCGTGGTCTCGGCGGCAATGCTCTGCCAGCCTTTGGTGACCGCCGCGGCGGCTGCGGAAACAGCCTCGAACTGCTCTTTTCCGATCTGCTGCACGCTTTCGAAATTGGCGACCATTGGGCTCGTCCTTCTCTTGGCGGCTGACTCGCAATCGCCGCCCTCCTGGCGGCGCGGCGTGCGCGCCTGCTAACAGATTTCTATATATGCGCTGCACAAAAGTTCGTCAATAAAAATGTTGCGTCGCAAAATCAGCCAAAAAAATTCATGTGCCGCTTAACCGCCGGGTAACCGCGTTCTTCTAGCCTGATCAACTGTGGCGTTTTGGCGACGCTGCCTCCCCGGGCGTTCCGCCAGTTCAAGCGCCAGTAGTTGAGGCGAGTAAAATGTTGAAACCGAGTCTATTGGACCGCCTGGCGCAGCCACGCTCCCTGGCGGCAATCTTCACGGTCATTATGGCCTTCGTGGCGATTTCGGCGATCCCCGCCGAGGCGCGTCGTCATGGCTACCGCCAGCATTACGCCTATCGCCACACCTATCACCATTATTTCGCGCAGCACCGCGGCTATGCGCGTCATGCGCGCAGTTATCGCATCGAGCGGGCGCGGTATTCGGGCGGCGACGGCGGGATTGTCGGCGAGCATCGCGGCTTTGCCGCCATCGTGGTCGATGGCAACAGCGGCAAGACGCTCTATGCGCGCAACGAGCACGAGCTTCGACACCCCGCTTCCGTCACCAAGGTGATGACGCTCTATCTGCTTTTCGAGCAACTCGAGAAAGGCAAGCTGCGTCTCGACTCCCCGCTGATGATCTCCTCCCATGCCGCCGCGCAGGCGCCGTCGAAACTCGGCCTGCGGCCCGGCGAGACGATCAGCGTCGAAAACGCCATCAAGGCCGTGGTCACCAAATCCGCCAACGACATCGCCTGCGCGATCGCGGAAAACATCGGCGGCGACGAGCACACATTCGCGCAGATGATGACGCGCAAGGCTCATGCTCTCGGAATGCGCAACACGCATTACGAAAACGCGTCGGGCCTGCCCGATCCCGGCCAGATCACGACCGCTTATGACCTCGCGGTGCTCGGCCGCGCCATTCAGGATCGCTTCCCGCGCTATTACCGCTATTTCTCGACGCACAGCTTCGCCTACAATGGCGCGCTGCACCGCAACCACAACCATCTCCTCGGTCAGGTCGAGGGCATGGACGGCATCAAGACCGGCTATACGCGCGCCTCCGGCTTCAACCTGCTGACATCGGTCCGTCGCGGCAATCATCACATCGTCGCCGTCGTCATGGGCGGCGCCACCGCCGGCGGTCGCGACCGGATCATGGCGGGGCTGATCGAGGACAATATCGGCGGCGGAGCGTCGATCCGCACCGCGGCGGCAATCACCGAGGACTCCGCCGCAGAGCAAGTCGCGGAAGAGTCGCCGGTTGAACGCGTCCAGGAGCGCCAGCCCGAGCGTTTCGCCGAGCGCGAGGTAGAACGCCCGGTCGATCGTCAGGTTGAGCGCGTCGCTTATGCGGAAGAGCCGTCGGTCGAGTCCGACGAGGTCGCGTCCATCCCGGAGCCCCGCGTCCTGCGTCGTCCGGCCGCGCCCGCCCCAGTCGCCCAGATCGTTCCGCCCGCTCCGATCCCCGGCCGTGAGAAGGCCGAGAAGATCGAGAAGGCCGAAAAGCCCGCCCAGGTTCGCCCGGCCTTCGTCTCCGGCGTGCAGAAGCGCGTCGCGGAGGAAAGCCCGGACAAGAAAAAGAGCGCCAAAAACCGGGCCAAGAATGACATAGCCGCCATCATCGACGGCTCCACGACGAGCCGCGTCGCCAGGTCCCGCGAGGTCACGGTCGCGACGACGACGCCCTCCGCGATCCGTTCCACCAACTCCCAGGTCGCCAAGGCCGATCCGGCGCGGCCGTCCCGCCCCGGCTGGATGATCCAGATCGGCGCGGCCGAGAATCCGGACAAAGCCAATCAGCTCCTGTCGCGCGCTCGCAGCCAGTTGCAGGGCTTCCCGGTCAACGCCCGGGCATTCACGGAAAAGGTGCAGAAGGGCAATGAGACGCTCTATCGCGCACGCTTCGCCGGTCTTGAGGAACAGAGCGCCGAATCCGCCTGTAAGGCGCTGAAACGCTCCGGCTTCTCCTGCTTCACCACCAAGAACTAAGAGGGGCGCGCCGCTATGTCCGCCACCTGGGATCAGAACTTCGGCTCTGGTCGGCGCCCCTCAATGATGTCGCCGCATCAGGACATCCTTGGCTTCATTCACCCGGGCCGCCAGAGCCGTCGTCCCGCCAAGGTCTGGATGAAATTTCTTCATCAGATCGCGGTGCGCCCGCGCGATTTCGTCGGCCGCCGCGCCTTTTTTCAGCCCGAGGATTTCATAGGCTTCGTCCTCGGAAATCGTGCCCGCTCGGCGAGCGCGCGCCTCGCCCGCGCCGAAGCCCCCCGCGTCCTGGTTCGCATCGCCTGCCGCACGCCATCCGGGAAAGCGGCGATCCAGATACGCCTCTAGCAGGCGCGCTCCGTCGGGATCGTCCCGCTGGCAGGTCGCGTAAAGTTCGAGGAGCGCGGGACGGGCGAGAGAAGAAAGACGTTTCCCCTCATCCTTTCCCGCAAGGATGACTCCGCTGATCGCGCCGGTGGAGTGATCGAGCTCCATCTCGATCATCGCGGAACGGACGCGGGATACGCCGGCGCCCCCTGCCCCAGCGTTACGCAATCCCCGGGGGACCGAAAAACCCATCAGCCAGAAGCCGAACCCTCCGAGCGCCAGCCCGAGGTCGAGCCGTCCGCGCAGCAGTAGCAGCCCGCCGAGCGCCATGAGCGCGAAGCCGCCGCCCCGCCGGATGATCTGCGCCAGCGCCGCGGGCGAGGCTTTGGTGTAGGCCTTCAACGCGACCAGCGTAAGAACGAGCGCGAAAAATCCGAGAAGGACAGGCATGGCTTATCTTGCCCCCATCTGCGACAGAAGCAGGCGCGCGGCTCCCTCGCCCCGCTCCGCCCGACGCTCCAGCGCCAACATCCCGCCGACGGCGTAGGCTGCCGCCGCGCCTAGCAGTTCCGCGAGGCGACGCGGGGCCGACGAGTCGAAGGCCACATGGGCGCCGCCAGTGAGGCGAGCGATTTCGCGATAGGCGCGCTGCGTCTCCAGGTCGGCCCCCTCCTGAAACATGAAGGCTTTGAGCCCCAGCAATCCGAGTTCTCCGGCGGTCGACGCGAGAGCGTCGGGGTTTTCCTCCATCGCGTCGCCGATATAGACCAGAGCGCCCACGCGCTGTGCGCGGGTTTCATCGAGCGCATGGCTCAGCACCCTGCCGATCTGGGTCTTGCCGCCGCGACAGGAAATCTTCGCCATCAGGGCGCCAAGCCCCTCGCCGCCCGAGACGAAACGTGAAGCGCGGCATTCTCCGAACCCTCGAAAATAAACCAGCTGAACATCCAGTCCGCCCTGCGCGGCGGTCGTGCGGAACATTTCGCCCTGTATCGACTGCGCCAGATCCCAGGTAGGCTGTCGGCTCATCGTGGCGTCGAGCGCGAAAATCAGGCGTCCCCGCGAGGCGCGCGAGTCCGTGACGCTTCTCGCCTTTTCGAGAAATGCGTCGATCGCACTATTCTGTGCGGGTCGCGTCGCCGGCGTCTTGTTCAGGTCATCGCCCACGGCAGTTCACGTCGCTTGATGGTAACGCTATATAAAATCGGGCGTCGCCTCTTGCAAAACAAGTGGCCGCAGAGGGGGCGAAGCGGCTTGCGCGCGCCCACGCCGAAGATTGCTCGCCTGGCTTTCGCGAAAACGGCGAGCGACGCAGCCGACGAGGCGTCAAGTGATCCGCAACGAGCTTCCTCCCACGCCCATCGCCGCCTTGCCGGCGCAAGACAGCGAAAATGTGCAAAGTCTCATGCGCCGATTCGCGGAAGAGCTGGCCGCGGCCGGCTTGCGTATCGCGGGGGTGACGCAGACGCGCGTCGCCGACCCGGATGGAAAGACGCGCATCATGCTGCGCGATCTGTCCTGCGGCGCGCATTATCCGATCTCGCAGGATCTCGGCCGCGGCTCGGTCGCCTGCAATCTCGACACGGGCGAACTCGCCATGGCCTGCGCCGCCGTGGAGCGCGCCGCGCGCGCCGGCGCCGACCTGATCGTGATCAGCAAATTCGCAAAGCAGGAGGCGAGCCGCGGCGGCCTTTGCGACGCCTTCCGCGCCGCCATGACCGCGCGCATTCCGGTGATCGCGGCGGTGTCGCCGCATTTCCGTGAGGAGTGGAGCGTCTTTGCGGGTCCGCTGGCCGAGGATGTCGCGCCGGATCGCGAGGCTCTTTCCCGGTGGTGGACGCGGGTGAGAAATCCGAATTGAAACGACGAGCACGACGACGCAATCTGTGACATGTTTGATGTCGCGAGGGGCACGCTCAAGCGCGATAGCGGATGCGCCGCCGGGTCTGACCGACGTGGCGAGGCGGGCTTTGGAAGCGAGGGGGGAAACGCGGATGAGACGATACAAGTCGCTACTGATGGCCATCGGCGCAATTCTGGCTTCGGCCGTTCTGCCTTGCGCGGGACAGGCGGAAGAGGCGTCCGGACGAAGCGCCAATGTGTATGGCTACAACAATTTTGATCCATACACGCCAATATTCACCAGATTCCAGGTCAAGGACGTGATGACGAGCGATAGCCGGTTCACATACCTGCTCCTCGCCGACGCAATAAACTACGAACCGCTTCTGGTGGCGCGCGGAACCCAGGTGCATATGGGCTTCTGGTCCGGCTGGGGCAATCACGGGAGCCTTGTGCGGCTTCTGGACAATATCAATGAGGGCCAGAACCCCGGTTACGACAGAAAGAAATGCAGCTCGGACTCGACCGAGCGAAATTGCGCCATCTGGGACGAGGGGCAGACCACATCCTTGCAATATCCGTCTTATGTGAGGATGTTGGTGGAGCACTGGTATGACCGCGGCAATGCAGGACCAAGCGCCTGGACCGTGCCAATTTATGGGCGAATTTACAGAAACATAAATCCGCTGACCTTCGAGCAGGCCGATGTCATTTGGGGCAAATATTCGCAACGATATGCGGACATGGCGCAGGAATTCTATCTTAGAACCGGCAAACCTGTGAAAGTCTGGTGTTTTGTCGAAGGCGCCCGGAAGAACCGCATTTTCTACGCTTACGAATATCCTGAGCTGCAAAGACTCGAACGCGCCGGCGTCGTGCGGGTCTATTGCGCGAAGAATCAAAACGCGAAATGGACGAATCCGAACGATTGGACCGTCGGGTTGGGCTCCGCCAGTTGCAACAAGGACACTGCGCCTGTCGCGCCGCGCGTTCCCGGCGAAACCGTCAACGTGAGCAACAGAAAGTAAGATCGGTCGCCGGGTCAGGGCACTGCGGAGGATCGGGTTTCTTCGCCGCCGCCTAAAGGAGACGCCGCGTCATTCGACGAGGCGTCTCCATTTGTAACGGAAACCAATAAAAGTTTGCGCCGCCCCCCGTCACCGGACTGGCGGCGCATACATCAGCCCGCCGTTGCTCCACAGGGCGTTGATCCGCCGGTCCATCGCCATCGGGGTCGCCGGCCCCAGATTGCGATCGAACATGTCGCCGTAATTGCCGATGTGCTTGATGATCCGAAAGGCCCAGTTCTTCGCTAGACCGAGACCCGCCCCGAGATCTCCGTCCACCCCCACCAGCCGGCGAATGTCGGGATTTTCCGACTTCAGCGCGAGATCGGCGTTGAGGATCGAAACCTGGAGCTCCTCCGCGTTGATCATGGCGTAGAGCGTCCAGCGCACGATGTTGAGCCATTGGTCGTCGCCTTGCCGCACGACAGGCCCGCGCGGCGCCTTCGACAGCATGTCCGGCAGGACGGCGTGGTCGGCCGGCGAGGCGAATTTCGCGCGCGCCGCATAGAGCATGGAGGCGTCGGCCGTCAGCGCGTCGCACTTCCCGGCCTCATAGCCGGCGGCCGCCTCCTCGAAGGTCTCGAAGGCGCGCGGCTCATAGGGAGCCCTGCGCGCATTGAAGAAATCGGCCAGCGTCAGCTCATAGGACGTGCCGCGCTGCACGCAGACCGAGACGCCCGATAGGTCCCGCGCCGAGGCGAAGCTGCGCTGCCGCCGCACCAGAAAGGTCTGGCCGTCATATAATGAGACGCCCGCATAGATGATGCGCTGGCCGGTGTCTCGCGACTGCGTCCAGGGCGCGCCGCTGGCAAGAAGATCAACCCAATTGCCCTGTAACGACGCCGCGCGCTCCTTCGCCGGGAGCGCCGAATACATCACTTTTGTCGGATCGTCGAAAATCGCCGAGGCAAGGGCGCGGCAAATATCGACGTCGAAACCGCGCCATTCGTTTCCGTCGAGCGGCTCGGCGAAGCCGTCCGCTTCGGTCATGCCGCAGATGACAAAGCCGCGTTTGAGGATTTCACTGAGCGTCGGACCAATGTCGATTTGCGCCTCCGCGTCCTGCGCGGCGGCCAGCGCGCACATAACCGCCAGAGCGACGGCGAGGAAAAAGCGTCGGGCGATCATGGACGGGCTCGGATTCGGTTGGTCGGTATATTAGTTTGGCGCCGGCCCGGCGCAAGCTGGGGGCCCATGGGCGCGCCGGGGAATAGCATGAGCACTGATAATCGGAAAAAGCGGCGGAAAATGCGCATGGACACATTGGTGACCCAGGCCGGCCGCGCGCCATTAGATCATTTCGGCTTCGTCAATCCGCCGATCTATCGTGGCTCCACGGTGCTTTTCCCCACGCTCGCCGATCTCGAAGCGCTGCGGCAGCCCTACACCTACGGCACCAAGGGCACGCCAACGACGCGCGCGCTGGAGGACGCCTGGAGCGAAATCGCCGGCGCTGCGGACACAGTGCTGGTCCCCTCCGGCCTTGCGGCCATCGCCCTCGCCTTGCTCACTGCGACGCACGCCGGCGCCCATGTGCTTGTCGTCGATTCGGCCTATCAGCCGACACGGAGTTTCTGTGACGGTTTTCTGAAGCGCTTCGGGGTAACGACGGAATATTACGATCCGCGGATCGGCGCCGAAATCGCCGCGCTGATAAGGCCCGAGACGACGGCGGTGCTGCTCGAATCGCCCGGCTCGCAGAGCATGGAGATACAGGACGTTCCCGCCATCGCCGCGGCGGCGCGGGAGAGAGGCGCTTGCGTCATCATCGACAATACCTGGGCGACGCCGCTTTACTTCCCGCCGCACGAGCGCGGCTGCGATCTCGCAATCGAGGCCGGAACCAAATATCTCTCCGGTCATTCAGACTTGCTGCTCGGCCTCGTTTCCGCAAATGCCAGATGGGCGAAGCGTCTGCGCGCGACCTTCAACATGTTCGCAATGGGCGCCGGGCCCGACGACGCCTCGCTCGCTTTGCGCGGTTTGCGCACCATGGCGCTGCGCTTGCGCGAACAGGAGCGCGCGGCGCTCGAAATCGCCCGCTGGCTTTCGGCGCGTCCGGAGGTGTCCCGCGTGCTGCATCCCGCCCTGCCCGACCATCCCGGCCACGCCCTCTGGAAGCGCGACTTCTCCGGCGCCTCGGGCGTGTTTTCGGTGATTCTGAAACCTGTGTCGAAACAGGCCGTCGCCGCCTTTGTCGACGGACTCGAGCTCTTCGGAATCGGCTTTTCCTGGGGCGGCTACGAGAGCCTCGTGATCCCCTTCGACTGCTCGTCCTATCGCACGGCGACCCGCTGGGTTGCGGAAGGCCCCGCCCTGCGTTTTTCGATCGGGCTGGAGGATGTCGCGGATCTCCAGGAGGATCTGGAAGCGGGCTTTGCGCGCCTAACCGCCTAAGCCTTCAGCGCCGCGCCGAAAGCCAGGATGATCTCGCGCAATTGCAGCTCGTCCACCTGTTCGGCGGCGATCCTGTAGGGAAACCAGTGCGTGACGCGCTGGCCCTTTTCCGGCCATTTCTTGCGCTGACGCTCGACACGCAGGGAAAACACCTCCACGCGACAGGTGACGGAAGCGCCGCCTTTCATGCGCTTGTCATACTCGTAGTCGCCGAGCTTGGTCTTCTCGATCTTGCCGTGCAAACCCGCTTCCTGTGTCGCCTCGATGGCGGCGGCGATATGAGGCTTGCGGCCCTTCATCGGCCAGCCCTTGGGGATCACCCAGCGCTTTGTGTCGCGCGAGGTTGCGAGAAGGATCTCGACGCCCTCCTCCTCGCTGATGCGCCATGGAAGGGCCGCATATTGAACCCTGGTCGCGGCGCCGTCTGCTTTCTTCCTGGCCTTCGGCGCCTTTTTGGCAGCCTTCATCCGGCTAGCCTCGCCAAAGTGTAAAACATTGCCGCGATGAAGGCCGCCATCGGCATGGTGATGATCCATGCGACGACAATATCCTTGGCGATGTTCCAGCGAACGGCCGACGCCCGTCTTGCGGCCCCGACGCCGACTATGGCGCCGGTGATCGTGTGCGTCGTCGAAACCGGAATGCCGAAACCCGTAGCCAGAAACAGGGTGATCGCCCCGCCCGTCTCGGCGCAGAAGCCCTGCATGGGTGTGAGTCGCGTGATCTTCGAGCCCATGGTGTGGACGATCCGCCAGCCGCCGAAGAGCGTGCCGAGGCCCATCGCGGCCTGACAGGTCAGCACCACCCAGAAGGGCACATGAAACTCGCCGCCATAAACGCCATGCGAGTAAAGCAGCACCGCAATGATGCCCATCGTCTTCTGCGCATCATTGCCGCCATGGCCGAGGGAGTAAAGCGAAGCAGAAACAAATTGCAATGTGCGGAAAAGCCTGTCGACCGCGGCAGGACTCCTGCGCACGAAAATCCACGACACGGCCAGCACCAGCATGAGCGCCAGCACGAAACCCAGCGCCGGGGAGAGCACAATTGCGGAGCCGGTCTTCAGCAGGCCGCTCCAGACGATGGCTCCGGTTCCGATCTTGGCCACGCCGGCGCCGACGAGGCCGCCGACAAGCGCATGCGAACTCGACGACGGAATGCCCAGCGCCCAGGTGACGAGATTCCAGACGATGGCGCCCATCAGCGCGCCGAAGATCACTTTGTCGTCAATGATTTCCGGCGAGATGATGCCGGTGCCGATGGTCTGCGCAACATGCAGGCCAAAGAAAAGGAAGGCGATGAAATTGAACGCCGCCGCCCAGAAGACCGCATATTGCGGGCGCAGCACGCGCGTCGATACGATCGTGGCGATGGAGTTGGCGGCGTCGTGCAGACCATTGAGGAAGTCGAAAGCCAGCGCCACGGCGATGAGGCCATAAAGAAGGAACGCGGAATCGGCCACGCGTATCCCCTCAGTTGTGCTCGATGACGATGCCCGTCACCCGATTCGCCACATCCTCGAAACCATCGACGACCTTCTCCAGATGGCCGTAGATCTCGGCTCCGACCACGAAAGCCATCGGATCACTGTGGCGATGCGCGCGGAACAGCTCCTTCAGCCCCTGGTCGTGGATCCCGTCGGCCTCTTCCTCGATGCGGGAGATTTCCTCGCTGAAGCTGTTCAGTTTGCCGGCGTTCTGATGCATCGCGCGCAGCAGCGGAATCGCCGCGCGGGTCAGATCCGCGGCCTGCACGATGATGTCCCCCATCCGACGCATTTGCGGATCGAACTCCCGCGTCTCATAGAGAAGCGTCGCCTTGGCTGTCTGATGCATCTGATCGATCGTATCGTCCATCGCGGTGATCAGATCACGGATGTCGCTGCGGTCGAATGGCGTGATGAAGGTGCGCCGCACGGCGAGCAGCGTGTCGCGCGTGATCGCGTCCGCCTCGTGCTCCTGACGGCGAATTTCCTGGCTGCATGGAAAGACGTTGTCACCGCCCTCCAGAAGCGTCCGCAACCCCTTCGATCCCGCGACAAGCGTCTCCGCGTGCTTCTCGAAGAGGTCGAAGAAACGCTCCTCTCTGGGCATGAGCGCCTGAAACCAAGACAGCATCTTCGCCTCCGCCGGTTCGCCGCTGTCACAAATCTGTCACAAACGACAGCGGCACTTAGCCGGCCTGGCGGCCCGCTGTAAAGCGCTAAAGCGACCGCGATGCGACTAACGCGTTGTGGTTCCGGTCCGATCGGCCTTGCTTAGCTCGACCGCCTGTTCTTGCGGCGTCAAAATCTCGGACAGCGACGGGTTCCTCGCCGGAGCGCGATTCAGGACCATCCGGAGACGCTGGCGAACCTGCGACGGCACGAAAGATGCGCGGTTGAGCGGCACCAGTGTCGTTCCACTGTAAACGAAGGCGCCGTTGGCCTCGACGACGATGTCGCCGGAGTGCAGCGTGGGGTCCGTGAGCGCGGTGCGCTCGAAAAATGCCGCCGAGGATTTCGGGTCATTGCAGGAGCAGTTGACAGACGCCTTGTCGCGGAAGGCGAAGGCTGTCTTGAGCGCCGTATAGCGTTCGCCCTTATAATTGCGCGCCGTCTCTATGCTCCCGCCGTCGTAGATCTCCATCGGCGCGGAAGGACAGGCGAATTCGCAGGATTGCTGCCGCGTGGCGCGGGTCGATTTTATCAAGGGGAAATAATAGCCGTCGCAGATGCGCACACAGTAGCCGCCCGTCGACGGCTCGCCCTGTCCCGGCCCCCCTTCGCCAGGCTTGGCGAAACGCAACTCGCCGACGGCGCCTTTATGGGCGCTCGCGCGGCGGCTCGGCGCCGAATCGCGTGGCGCGCGCGGCGGCGGCGCCGAAGGCCTGGCCGGCGTCGGGTCCGGACCGAAGAGAAAATCGAACAGGCCCTCGGCCTGCCCTTCCGCGGGCGCCAACAGAAACGCGACGGCGAGGCCCGCGGCGATCGCTGCAAATATTGGACGGATGCGCCGCATTTTTTCTGTTTCCGTTTTCTTTTCCCGCGTCGCGCTGGTGACCCCGGCAGGATTCGAACCTGCGACCCACTGCTTCGAAGGCAGTTGCTCTATCCAGCTGAGCTACGGAGCCCAAGCTACGCGAACGCAAGTTCCTACCAAAATATGTCGTTTCTGGCGACGCTCATAAGAATCGTCTCAATGGCGGACAAGCCTATATCAGACTTCGCCGTAAACTGTGCATTGGCTCACACGCGCTTTTGTAATAACGCCGAATGTTGGGAATTTCTCGACGGGCTGCGTCCGATGATTGTCGACGAAAAACGCGGCTGGCGACCCCGGCAGGATTCGAACCTGCGACCTACTGCTTAGAAGGCAGTTGCTCTATCCAGCTGAGCTACGGGGCCGTGAGGACGGCGACTCTCCTGTCAATGTGTCCAGAGACCGATGCGGCTGGTCTTGAAATTATCCGAATAGGAAGCTGTGCGCCGCGCCGCAAGGTTCTCCTTGGGCTCCTCGACGCGATAAGGAATGCCGTTGCGCTCTGCGTAGGCGATCGCCTCCTCCTTGGTGTCGAATCGCAGGCGCACCTGCTGCTTCATGTCGCCGGAGCTGGTCCAGCCCATCAGCGGGTCGATCGTGCGCGGCGATTCCGGATCGAAATCGAGCCGCCACGGTTTGACGGCTCCCGGACCTGATTGGGTGGCGCTCGGCGCCGGACGATAGATTCGGGCGGTCATTTCAACCTCACGATTTAGAAGGCGGGGAAAACCACCGCTGCGCCGGCTCGGCTTCCGCCCATCGGACGCCGACGCCAGCCGCTCGACGCTCTTCGTAATGGGCCGACAATTTTTTGCAACCTCATCTTCGCGGCCGGGGGAGAACTTTCCGGGTCGCGGGCTTTCCGGCTTTCAAATTCCTGTGCCCGCCTTGGCGCCCGCCAGCAGTCGCCTGTACCCAGTCAAGCATCGATGGCCGGGAAATCCGTGGACCACAGACAGGCGATCACGCTGGGGATAGCCGCGAAAAAACAGTCAATAACGGACTTTGCCGCAATCTGTCGATTTTGCAAAGACAGCGGGGTTCGCGTCGGGCGGTCTGGTCGGGGCAGCAGGATTCGAACCTGCGACCTGAAGTACCCAAAACTTCCGCGCTACCAGGCTGCGCTATACCCCGCCGGAGCCCGACGCCGCATGACGCGGCGTCCGCCTTCATCAACCTTCGCTACCACGCGGCGCCGCGCGTCACAAGAAGGCTCTGACCGACGTCGAGCATTCGGGATATGCGTCCGAGGCTTTCCTCCCGAACGCGGCGCGAACATGGAAGACCAGCAATTTCGGCGTCGCCAATTGCGCCGAACTGGCGCTAGCGGAAGGTCGAATGCTTCACCACATCGCCGGGCGCAACGCCGATCTTGCGCGCAACGCCGGCGTTGAGCTCAATCACCGCATAGGCGGGCGGCCCGGACGGGATCACCCGCTCCGACAAAGGCTCCGCGTCGGTTGCGACGCCGGTCACAACGCCCTTCCGCGAGACGAAGATCATGTCGAGAGGGATGTAAGTGTTTTTCATCCACATCGCCACGGGCTCCTCGATCTTGAAGTCGAAGAGCATGCCCTGATCCTGCGGCATCGAGCGACGAAACATCAGGCCGCGCGCGCGCTCTGTTGAGGTGCGCGCGACTTCGACCTTGAAATCATGCGCCCCGCTCGCGGTGACAATCTGAATGTGCTCGAGAGCGCCCTCGGCCCTGGCGCTGACGGACAGTGACAGCGCGAACGCAACGGAGAGGATGCGGAAAAGCAAGACAAGGAGCGGCGGCGTCGAACGGCTCGCTTTGACGGGCGTCTGAAGCAACATGGACACGCGCCTCCGCGACGCTTGCAGGATCAGTGCGACGGAACGCTCTTGGCTTCCAGCGGACGCACTTCGGCGGCCATCAGTCCTTTGGGGCCGTCTCCGTAGCGAACGAGCACGCTGTCGCCCGGCTTGAGTTCGGTCATGCCATAGCGGCGCACGGTCTCCATGTGCAGGAAAATATCTTCCGTGCCCTCGCCGCGCGTGAGAAAACCGAATCCCTTGACGCGGTTGAACCATTTGACGATGGCGATCTCATAGCCGCTCGTGGGCTTCACCTGAACATGGGTGCGACCGGCCGCGGATTGCGCCGGGTGCACCGCCGTCGTTTCATCCATGGCGATGACGCGAAACACCTGCATACCCTTCGCGCGCTTCTGCGCCTCGCAGACGACGCGGGCCCCCTCAAAGGCCGTCTGCAAGCCGCTGCGGCGCAGGATCGTCACGTGCAGAAGAATGTCGGGAGAGCCGTCGTCGGGAACAACGAAGCCGTAGCCTTTTGCAACGTCGAACCATTTGATGCGGCCGGCGATCTCTACAAGATCGAGACCGGCTTCATCCCCTTCTGCGGCGCCGGACGCGGAGCCCAAATCATCCTGAAAAGTCACTTTAGCTCCCAACTGACCAACTCCCCATGCTGATCCAGAGCGTTCGACCAGCGCGCGCATGCGTGCGAATTACGCAACTCTCGAATCGCCGCGCGGCTCCTGAATCACTTTGGTTAAGATACCATCAGCGGCGTCGCGTCCAACCGGCAATTTCGCCGAAACGGCGAATGGCTGTGGAAACGCAGAGGCCTTTTGACCCGCCCCGCTGCGGCGATTTTTCCGCACCGTTCAGGCTGTTTTTTCAAAAGGGTTTGAATTTTATGGCCCCGCCGATGTCACCATGCTAAGAGGCGGCGTATATGGAGCCGCTCGCTCCTCGCGGGACGCGGCGACAGCTTTACGCAAGTTTCGCGCCCGCGCGTGGTCGCCCCGCGACGCGGGGTTTGACAAAATCGCGCCGCGCGCGCAATCGAAACGGGCGCGGATCGGCGAACATTCGGACGAACCGCGACGCCTTTCAATGAAAAATCTGGAGTCGCCGCAATGACCGACCTGTCGACCGCGTCAACGAGCGTTTCGGCTGCGGATGGCGCCGACCGGCGCAAGTCGCCCTATGATCTCGCCGCGCGCGTCGCCGAACGCGAAGGCGAACGCTACGTCTTGCATTCCAAGCACCTGAACGAGATGTGGGTGCGAGTGCTCAAGACGATCGGCTATGATGTCGGTTTCACGCGCGGCCTGGGCCCATATCTGTGGGACCGCAAGGGCGACCGCTATCTCGATCTCCTTAGCGGCTGGGGCGTTTTCGCTGTCGGCCGAAATCATCCTGCGGTGCGCGACGCGCTGGTCAGCGTGCTCGACGGCGAAATGGCCAATCTGGTCCAGCTCGACGTCTCGGTTCTCGCCGGCATTCTCGCCGAAATGCTGCTAGAGCGCGCGCCCTGGCTCGAAAAGGTCTTCTTCGCCAATTCTGGCGCCGAGTCGATCGAGGCCGCGATCAAGTTCGCGCGCGCCGCGACGGGACGTCCCGGGATCGTGCATTGCGCCCATTCCTTCCACGGCCTGACCTATGGCTCGCTGTCGATGAACGGCGACGAGATCTTCAAGAAGGGTTTCGGGCCGCTTCTGCCGAATGCGCAGGAGATCCCCTTCGACGATCTCGAGGCGCTGGAGCGCGCCCTCGCCTCCCGCGAGGTCGCCGCCTTCTTCGTCGAGCCGATCCAGGGCAAGGGCGTCAACATCCCGAAGGACGATTATCTCATCGGCGCACAGGCGCTCTGCCGGAAATATGGAACGCTGTTCGTCGCCGATGAAATCCAGACCGGCATCGGCCGCACGGGGCGGTTCTTCGCCGTCGACCATTACGAGGGGCTCGAGCCCGACATGGTCGTGGTCGCCAAGGCGCTCTCCGGCGGGCATGTGCCGGTCGGGGCGGTGCTCACGCGCAAATGGGTGTTCGACAAGGTCTTCGACCGTATGGATCGCGCGGTCGTCCATGGCTCGACCTTCAGCAAGACCGATCTGGCCATGGCGGCCGGCATTGCGACTCTCGATGTGTTGAAGAACGAGCGCGTCGTGGAGAACGCGGCGGCGAAGGGCGAACGGCTCCTCGCGTCGTTCCGCAAGATGGCGGAGGGTTATGAGCTCGTCGCCGACGTTCGCGGCAAGGGGCTCATGATCGGCGTCGAATTCGGGCCGCCGAAGTCCTTCAAGCTGAAGGCGGCGTGGAATCTTGTCGAGACGGTTAATTCCGGCCTCTTCTGCCAGTTGATCTCGATCCCGCTGTTCCGCGACCACAAGGTGCTAACGCAGGTTGCCGGGCATGGAAATCACACCATCAAGTTGTTGCCGCCATTGACGATTTCGGACACCGATTGTGACTGGATCGAGTCGTCTTTCGACGCCGTGATCGCCGATGCGCACAATGCGCCCTCGGCCGTGTGGTCCCTTGGCAAGACCCTCGCGGGCCACGCGATCAAGGCCAGAATGAGCGGCTGAGGCCCGCCGCGCAGGATGACTCCAGCTTGGCTTTATAGACAGGAACGCTAATTGCCCTGAGTATCCGGGTCGCCGCGCGGGCGTCCCGAAATCGTACGGTTCGGCCCTCTCGCGCGGGCAACCGGTTCGATACGATACGAAAGGGCGTCAGTCATGCGTTTCATTGCGGGATTCCGGGCGGCCAGTCTGGCGGGCGCGACGGTCATGCTGCTTGCTGGGGGCGGCGCGTTTGCTCAGGGGTTCGGCGGCGGCGGCTTTCACGGCGGCGGGGCGCCGGCCGTGGGCGCGGGCGTTGGCGTCGGCGCCTATGGACCGGGACAAGGCCCCGTTGGCGCGCGCGGTTTCTACGGCGGCGGCTTCCGCGGCTATCAGCCGGTCGTCGGCTTCCTTGGCGGCTGGGGTTACGGCGGTTACGGCGGAGGCTACGACGGCGGCGACAGCTATGTCGCGCCGGGCGGCAACGCGGCCGTCTACAACTATTATTATCACGACGCCCGGCGCAATGACGGCGGCTTTTACGGCGGCGGCGGCGTATTCTACGCCGACGACGGCTATAGCCGTCTGCACGCCGTGCGCCGCCCGGCCGCGCGCCATCACGACGAATACGCTGACGATGCGCCGGAATACCTTCCCGCGCCAGTTTATCGTCCCTCGCAACACATCTTTTACCTGCCGACGAACTACCACCGCGGAGCCCGTAGGCATAACCGTCACATCACGCAATATTGAGCTAAAGCTTCACTGGCGCGGCGAGGCCGCAAGTAGGGGGTAAGTGTCATGAGTTTGGTTTGGAAAATCCGTTCTCTGGCCGTGGCTGGATTGGCCGTCGGCATTCTCACGGCGGGCGGCGCGTCGGCGCAGGGCTTCGGTTATGGCTACGGCCGCGGCGGATATGTGGGAGTCGGCGTGGGAGTCGGTTACGGCGGCTACGGCTATGGCGGCGGCGCCGTTGGTTATGACGAAGGCTATTACGGCGGCGGCGCAATCCAGGCGCTAGTCGGCGGTTATGGCGGCGGCCCCTATCGCCGTTCGGCCTATAGCGCGGCGGACGTTTATGTCGGCGGCGGCTATGGCCAGACCTATGAAAGCAGCTACGTCGTTCCGACGACCGTCTATCAGCCGGTGGTGCGCACGCATTATGTGCCGGTGACGACCTATCGCGCCTACAACACCGTGGGCTATCAGCCGGTTACGCAATATCGCGTGATGCGCAAGCGCTGCCACTGCGAGACGTTCTACTGATCCGAAGGCTGCGGCGGCTCCCGGGCGGCCGCAGCTTTTTTCGTCGGGTCAGCCAGCCTTGCCGCCATTGACCTCGCGCTCATAGTCCTCGACCATCGCGCGCGAAACGTCACCCGGCGTAAATTTGTGCGGACCGATCTCCGCCACCGGCGTCACTTCCGCGCCCGTGCCGCAGATGAAACATTCCGAGAAATCGCTCAATTCGTCGGGCATGATGCGACGCTCGACAACCTCGATCCCGCGCCGGTTCGCGAGCTCGACCACCGTCCGCCGCGTAATGCCATCGAGGAAACAATCGGCGATCGGCGTATGCAGCGCCCCGTCCTTCACGAAGAAGATGTTGGCCCCGGTGCATTCCGCCACCCGGCCCTGCCAGTCGTACATCAGCGCGTCGGCGTAGCCGCGTCGTTCGGCGCGATGTTTCGAGATGGTGCAGATCATGTAGAGGCCGGCGGCCTTCGCCATCGACGGCGCCGTTCGCGGATCCGGCCGGCAGTAGTCCGCGATGTCGAGCTTGATGCCCTTCATCTTCGTCGAAATGTCGAACATGCTCGGCCAGTCCCAGACCGCAATGGCGACATTGATCGTCGAATTCTGCGCCGCGACCGCCATCATCTCGCTGCCGCGCCAGGCGACGGGGCGAACATAGCAGTTTTTCAGCCCATTGGCCTTGACGGTCGCGTCCTTGGCCGCGTCCAATTCCTCGACGCTGTAGGGAATCTCGAAATCGAGCACCTGGGCGGAACGCTTGAAGCGCTCCGAATGTTCGCGAGACTTGAAGATGACTCCGCCATAGGCGCGCTCGCCCTCGAACACGCAGGAGCCGTAGTGAAGGCCGTGCGAAAGCACATGCAGCTTGGCGTCGCGCCACGGGACAAGAGCGCCGTTGTGCCAGATGAATCCGTCGCGCTGATCGAAGGGCGGAAGCGACATTTCAAGCTCCGGGAAAGCGGCGTCCGTGAGGGCCGAGCGGCCGGCGCCGAACATGATCATGCACTAGCCATCGGCCAGAAATATGTCAATATAGCTGACGTATAAACGCGCTCGCATGCGCAGGGACATTGACGGGACCAGGCGGCGTTGAGCGAACTTCTCCAGCGAAAGACGGCAGCTTCACCGCCCGTCGCGGCGTCGCCCGTCCCTTCGCCTGACTGGCGCCGCGCCCCGACCGGCGACATGGCGCGCGACGACGACGCCGCCGTTCTCGATCTCGTCGAACTGTTCTTCTTCGCCTATCGCGATTTCGTCGGCGACGCCGACCGTCTGCTGGAAAATTACGGCTTTGGCCGCGCCCATCACCGCGTGCTGCATTTCGTCCTTCGCCGGCCCGGACTGACCATCGCCGCCCTGCTCGACATTCTGAAAATCACCAAGCAGAGCCTCAACCGCGTCCTGAAGCAGCTGCTCGACGCGGGCCTGGTCGAAGCGCGCGCCGGCGCGGTCGACCGTCGCCAGCGCCTGCTCTATCTCACTCCTCAGGGGGCGAAGCTCGCGCGCGAGCTGACGGCCTTGCAGTCGAAGCGATTCCGGCGCGTTCTGGACGATTTGCCGCCGTCGGCGCGCGGCGCGGCGGCGGAGTTTCTCTTCGCCATGATCGACTCCGAGGAACGTCTCCGCGTGCGCGATCACCTCGCCCGCGCGCGTCGCGGGAACGAGAGGAAATGAGAGCGCCATGAGCCTGTCGCCGCGCCTCCACGCGCCGCAAAAGCCTGCGCCGATGGAGTGCAAGGGCGCGCACATCCTCGTTGTCGACGACGACAAGCGAATTCGCACCCTGCTCTCCCGCTACCTCGCCAACGAAGGTTATCTGGTCAGCTCCGCCGCCAATGCGCAGGAGGCGAGCGAAAGGCTACGCGATCTCGCCTTCGATCTCATCGTCCTCGACGTGATGATGCCGGGAGAAAGCGGCAAGCAGTTCGCCGCAAGGCTGCGCGAGAGTGGCGAGCCGCAGGCCTCCGCGCCGATCCTGATGCTTACGGCTCTTGCCGAAACCGCCGACCGCGTAGAGGGGCTGGAGGCCGGGGTCGATGATTATCTCGCCAAGCCATTCGATCCGCGCGAACTGTCGCTGCGCATCGCCAGCATCCTGCGTCGGTCGCGGCGCCATGAGCCCTCCGACGGACTCGCACGGTTTGGCGCGTTCGTTTTCGATCCGGCGCGCGGCGAATTGCTGCGAGACGGCGAGCCGGTGAAACTGACGACGCGGGAGCGCGATCTCATGCGCGCGCTTGTCGAACATGCGGGCGCCATCGTTTCTCGCCAGACTCTCGCCCAACGCGCGTCGGAGCAGAATGCGTCGGAGCGCAGCGTCGACGTCGAGATCGCCCGCCTGCGCCGCAAGATCGAAACCGACCCCAATGCGCCGCGGCATCTGCAAACCGTGCGCGGCCATGGCTACCGGCTGCTCGTCGAGCCGCCGCACGCCAAACTTATGCAAAGCTAGAGACGTCTCTCATGACCGCCGTCATCAACGAAGTTCTCTCCGCCCCGCGCCAGCTCTGGCGCGGCTTCACGGACTGGCTGCACGCGCGCATGCCCAAGGGCCTTTACGCGCGCGCACTGCTGATCGTGATCCTGCCGGTGGTGCTGCTGCAGTCGGCCGTGGCCTATGTTTTCATGGAGAGGCACTGGGAGGTCGTGACTTACCGCCTGTCCGCCGGCGCGGCGCGCCAGGTGGCGACGATTGTCGATATTTACCGGACTTTCCCCGCAGACGCCGACCACAAGCAGCTTCAGCGAATCGCCGCCATGGACATGACCATGGAGCTGACGATTCTCCCCAAGGAGCCCCTGCCCGAACCGATCCGGAAGAAATCGCTCTTCTCGCTGCTCGACAAGGCGCTGACGAAGGAATTGTCGCGCCGCGTCACGCAACCCTTCTGGATCGACACTGGCGTGCCGGGCAATCTCTTCGAGGTTCGCGTCGCGATGGACGACGCAACGCTGCGGATACGCGCGTCCCGCAACCAGGCTTATGCCTCCAACTCCTATATTTTCTTCATGTGGATGGCGATCGCCTCCATCATCATCCTCGCCATCGCCACCTCCTTCCTGCGAAACCAGATCCGGCCGATCCTGCGGCTCGCGCGCGCGGCGGAGGAGTTCGGCAAGGGACGCGACGTGCAATTCAGCCCGCGCGGCGCGCGCGAGGTGCGTCAGGCGGGCGCGGCCTTTCTGGAAATGAAGCGGCGCGTGGAGCGCGCCATCGAACAGCGCACGACCATGCTCAACGGCGTCTCCCACGATCTGCGCACCATCATCACGCGCTTCAAGCTGTCGCTCGCGCTGATGGGCGAGTCGAGCGAAGCCGCCGAGATGCGCAAGGACGTCGACGAGATGGAGCGCATGGTCGAAGCCTATCTCGCCTTCGCGCGTGGCGACGGCGGCGAGCCCTCCACGCCGACGGACATCGGCGCAATTCTCGAGGAGCTGAAGGCCGACACCGAAAGGCGCGGCCTGACCGCCGCGACAACGACCGAAGGAGAGCCGTGGATCGTGGGCCGTTCAGCGGCGATCAAGCGGCTTCTCGCCAATCTCGTCGGCAACGCCCAGCGCTATGGCAAGCGCATCGAGCTTTCGGCAATCAACACGGGCGCGTCGATGGTGATCCATATCGACGACGACGGGCCCGGCATTCCCGTGGAACGGCGGGAGGACGCCTTCCGGCCATTCTACAGGCTCGACGAGTCGCGCAATCAGGACAATGGGAATTCAGGCCTCGGCCTCGCCATTGCGCGCGACATTGCGCGCTCTCATGGCGGCGACATTACGTTGGACCGCAGCCCGCTGGGCGGACTGCGGGCCACGGTGACACTGCCGCTCTGACCTTCAGGCGTGGGGGTGCGGAAAGTCGTCGTCGGCCGTCTGGCGGCTGCGGAGCCCGCCCATGTCGAAGAGCCGGGAGGCGAGGTCGCGCAACGGCTTCGTCATGCGCGAAAGCTCCTCGGCATGCTCGACATAGCGCTCGCCGCGAGCGATTTCCGTGTCCAGCGCGGAAAGACCGTCGGTGAAATCGCCCTTGAACCACGCGTCGAGCACGCGGTCCCAGGCGAAGGCCAGTCCCTGCAGCTTGAGCGCGCCGACGGGGCCGTCGCAATCGATGTCCGCGGCTTCGAGCATGAAGCGCATGGAGTTGACGGTCTCACGATTGAGGGCGGTCCGCATCAGCGGGTCGCGGGACGCCCAGCGGGCAATGCTCGCCAGGGCGTCGCGATAGGGCTCCAGCGCTTCGAGACGCCGGCGCAAAACGTCGTAAAGCCGGTCGCGGGCGGCGTCGGTCGACGGATGATCCGCGACCGCGTCGAGCACCTTCCGGTCGATGCGGCGGGAGAAACCGCCGAGGATCGCGCCCTTCGACGGGAAAAGGTCGCGCAGATCGGCGAGCGATAACCCCGCCTCATGCGCAATGTCCGTCAGGCTGACGTCGCCGAAGTCGCGGCGGGCCGCAAGGCTCAGCGTCGCGTCGACCACCCGGTCACGGGGATTGGTCATATCGATCTCCGAAAAAGCGTTACCGTTGACGACAGATTATCCGCCCGCCACAGACTTCAGCAACGCGATAGCTCGCCAATCGTCAACCGGAAAGTTCGCCGGCCCGGCTTTTTGCGGCCGCCACGGCGCGCGCCAGGAGCTGCGCAAGACCGTCGGAGGCCATCAGCACGTCCAGCGCGGCGGCGGTCGTTCCGCCCGGCGAGGTCACGCGCTGGCGCAGGGTCTCGGCGGTAGTGTCCTGCTGTTGATGCAGCAGCTCCCCCGCGCCCTCCACCGTCGCCCGAGCGAGCCGCGCCGCGAGATCGGCGGGAAGCCCGGCCTCGACGCCGGCGGCGGCGAGACACTCCACGAGATAGAACACATAGGCGGGGCCGGAGCCCGAGACGGCCGTCACCGCGTCGATCAGCGCCTCGCGCTCGACCCACTCGACCTGCCCCACGGCCGACAGCAGCACATGCGCCAGGACGCGCTGGGCTTCACTCGTCACCTCATTCGCGAACGCGCCGGTCATGCCACGGCCGATCGCCGCCGGCGTGTTGGGCATGGCGCGGACGACGGCCTTCGCGGCCGGCAGGCGCGCTGCAATGTCGGCGATCCGCTTGCCAGCGAGGATCGAAACGACCATGGAGCCGGCGCCGACGAACGGTGCCGCCGACGCCGCTCCCGCCTCGAGCAGCTGCGGCTTGACGGCCAATACGACCGCCTGCCGGGGTTCGTCAGCGCTCTCTCCTTCCGCCAGCCTGAAGCCTCTCACGGCGCAAAGATCGCGGAGACGCTGGGAAGGATTGGGCTCCACCACAACGACCTGGTCGCCAGCAAGACCTTGCGCGGCCCAGCCTTCGAGCATCGCAAGACCCATGTTGCCGGCGCCGATCAGGGCTATGGAGACGCCGCTCCAGTCAAACGGCGCGCTCACGCCTCGCCCTTCGTCTCGAAATTGGCGGTTTCGAGCGCCTCTCTTGCGGATTTGCCCGCCCAGAGCACAAACTGGAAGGCCTGATAGTAGCGCTCGCAGGCTGTGAGCGCATTGTCGAGCAAAGCCGCGCATTGCGTGGCGGAAGGCTGCGCGCCCCCGGTGAGAATAAGGCCATGACGGTGCATCGCCACGCCCTCCTGCGGCCAGAAATCAAAATGCCCGATCCACATTTGCTCATTGATCGCGCTGACGAGCGCCATCACCTCGGCGCGGCGACGTTCCGGCGCCTTCAGGTCGAAAGCGCAGCTGACATGCAGGGTTTCGAGATGCGGAAGCCAGGTGAAGGCGACATGATATTCGGTCCAGGCGCCCGCGACGGAAATGGAGATCTCGTCGTCGTCCTCGCGGTCGAAGGACCAGTCGTTGGTGGCGGCCAGTTGCTCCACAACATCCACCGGATGTTCGGCGCGCTCTGTTTCTTTTTCTGATGCGATCAGCATGAGCCAACCTTTTTCGGGTGTCAGCAGGACGCGGCGACAAATAAAACCAGACAGCGACGCATCACGAGACTTCGAATGAACGCCTTCCTTTCGAGCAGTGGATCCAGTGCAACGACTACAAGAGATCGAATCATCTCTTTCGTTCACTATACTCTAACTGCAAGAAACGCGTGACGGTTCATACGCGAAGCGACTGTCAAACTGCGCGCACACTGCTGGATTCGCCATGTGTCGTCTATGGGCGCGCCGCTGCCGTCCACAAAAAGACGCGGGCGCCGCCGTGAAAAAAGCTTTGGAGAAAAAGCGCTTTTTGTTACTGCCAAGCTCGACGTCGCGCACGGCCGCGCCGCCGGTCGATTCGTAAAAGAACCCCGCCCTGCTGCGACGTCAAGGCGGGATTCAATCGCTGCGGGAAAGTCTGTTTCTGTCGCCCTACGGCGCCATCACCACCGGCGCGCCGACGCTCACACGTCCGTAAAGATCGGCGACGTCTTCGTTCAGCATGCGGATGCAACCATAGGAGGCGGCCGTGCCGATCGACGCGCGCATCTTGCTCGTCGTGCCATGGATGGCGACCTCGCCGCGATCGAGCGTCAGGGCGGCCACACCCATCGGATTGCGGGGCGAGCCGCCCGGAATGAGATTCGGCAGTTCAGGGTGATCTGCCTTCACGGCCGCTGGCGGGGTCCAGTCGGGATTGACATATTTGCCGTCGACAGAAGTGACTCCCGACCATTCCTTGCCGCGCTTGGGAACGGCGACCGGATAGCTGATGGCGACGCCCGGACCCACGACATAAAAGAGCCGGCGCTGATGGGCGCTGATGACGATCGTCCCGGGCTGCACGTCCGGCGAGAAGGCGACCATGTTGCGCGCCGAAGCGGTTTGCGGAGCCGCCGCAATACCCAGCGCGACGACGGCGCCGAGGAGCAGGCTGTGGAGGCTGCGCCGTCCGATGCGACGCAGGACGCAGGAAAGGGTAAGCGAACTACGCATTGTATTTCACCTTGTGACTTTGCGCCGGGAAGGAAGCTTTCGATGTGATCATTCTATCTTTCGCCACGATCTTGTCGAAGTGTTCCTTGGCTCGCGGTTAGTGTTTAACGTTAAGATTTCTCAGGATGTTGCCGCTTTGCAACACCTGCTCTTTCTGAGATGTCGCCATAATTTGGCCGTCGCAGCTCCAAAATCCATGCGCTATCGCACTTGCCGGTTCAGACGCCGCGCGCGATACAAAAGGCGATGCCTCCCACCAACACCCCGCCCCGTATTTTCGACCGCTCCCTGCTGCATGTGCGGCTGCGCCGCGCGCTTGCCAGAGGCGCTCCCGATTTCCTTCTGACGCGCGCAGCCGACGATCTTCTCGACCGTTTGCTGACCGTGAAGCGCGAGTTCCCGCGATCGCTCGCGATCGGCCTGCCGACGGATCATTTCGCCCGGGCGATCATCGCCAGCGGGCGCGCCGCGCCCTTGCGCGCAAGTCGTTTCGGCGGCGATGTGATTGCAGACGAGGAGGCCCTGCCCTTTGCGCAGGGGTCCTTCGCTCTGGTCGTCAGCGGCATGGCGCTGCAGTGGGTTAACGACCTGCCGGGCGTATTAACGCAGATCCGGCGCGTCCTGGCGCCCGACGGGCTGTTCATCGCCTGCCTGCCGGGCGGAACGAGCCTCATCGAGCTGCGCGCGGCGCTTGCGCAGGCCGAGGAGGAGATCACCGGCGGCGCCAGTCCGCGCGTGTCGCCTTTCGTCGACGTGCGCGACATGGGCGGGCTTCTTCAACGCGCGGGATTCGCCCTGCCCGTCTCCGACGTCGACAGCTTTACGCTCCGTTATGATTCGCTTCTGGCGCTCATGGCCGATTTACGCGCGATGGGCGCTGCGAATGTGCTTGTGAAGCGCGCATCGCGATCGATGCGGCGCGACGTTCTCGCCCGCGCGGCGCAGATTTACGCCGAGCGCTTCTCCGATCCGGACGGGCGCGTGCGCGCGAGCTTCGAGATCGTCTGGCTTTCCGGCTGGGCGCCGCATGAAAGCCAGCAGAAGCCCGCCAAACCCGGCTCGGCGAGAGTCCGCCTCGAGGATGCGATGAAGGCGACGCAGCGCGAAGAAAAACAGGCTGGAGACGAGTGATAAATTTCTGTCGATGCGTCAAGACGTCGCGTCAAAGTTGAAAAACTATTTGGGGCGGCGAGATTGTATTTCTGCAAGATCGTATTACATCAATTGTGTCGGCGTTCGGCCGACTGATCTTCCTCTTTAGCCTTTGGCGCGTCGGCTCGTGACTTTCTATCCAGAGACACGATCCGCGGAAGGCTGCGTTTTCGCTTCCTGCCCACTCGTGTTTCGGGAGAGGAAGCGTCATGCAAATTGGCGCCATGAAGTGGTTAAACCCGAACAAGGGCTTCGGCTTCATTCAGCCGGACGCCGGCGGAGTCGACGTTTTTATTCATGTCAAGGCGCCGGCCTTCATGGTTGTAACTGACAAGGCCCCCTGACCGGCTGAGCAGTTAAGGGAAAAGTTTCTATGATAAAGGAGTCAACTCATTGATAAAGTCACGGTTATTATTCGGTATCAGCCTGCTTTTGCAACTTGTCCTGTCGATCGGATGCACGCCCGCTCAGGCGAAGCAGCCAAATATCGTTTTCATCTTGACCGACGATCTTGATCAGGGCGTCTTCAAGCATCTTACTGCGATCGATGACAGGATACATCGTCTCATCGGGGCGCAGGGGGCCACCTTCTACAACAGTTTTGTCAGTGTGGCGGTCTGCAGCCCTTCGCGCGCCAGCATTTTTAGGGGGCAGCTCGCGCACAATACCGGCATCTATACCAATTACAGTTACGACAAGTTCTACGCCGATGGCCGGGAAAACTCCACGGTTGCCACTTGGTTGCAGGCCGCCGGTTATCGTACCGCGCTGATCGGCAATTACTTCAATACCTACCCTAATCCCGGCGCGGCAACCCATATACCGCCGGGATGGAATCATTGGATCGTTCCCAATGGCGGGTATTGGTATGACCAATTCAACTATTCGCTCAATGAGAATGGCGTAACAGTTTATTACGGCGATGCGTCGGCGGATTACTTCGTGGACGTGCTCTCGAACAAGGCGGCCGCCTTCATCAACTATACGGTGACCCGCTTTCCCGCCAAGCCGTTCTTTCTCTATATCAGCCCTACTGTTCCCCATCATCCCGGCACGCCGGCGCCCCGCTACGCCTATAATGACATGCTTCCCAATGTGCGCGCGCCTCGGACGGCGTCGTTCAATGAGGCGGATGTCAGCGACAAGCCAGCCTGGATTCAAAGCACGCCGCGGCTGACCTCCGCACAAATCGGCGAAATGGACTACCTGTACCGCAACCGCCTGCTGTCCATGAAAGCGGTCGCCGACCTGGTGGAAAATCTGATAAACACTTTGAGGGCCAAGGGCGAACTGGCGAATACTTATATCTTCTTCGGTTCAGACAACGGCTTTCACCAGGGCCAGCATCGCATAGACTCTGGCAAGAACACGGCCTACGACGAAGACCTGCGCGTGCCGCTAGAAGTGCGCGGGCCCGGGATCGCGCCCGGAACGCTGCTCGGACCAATCGTTGCGAATATCGACTATGCGCCGACATGGGCGGATATCGCCGGCGTGACGCCGCCGGAATTCGTAGACGGGCGCTCCCTGTTGCCCCTGCTGCGCGGCAGCCCTCCATCAAACTGGCGCAAAGCCTTGCTGCTGGAGCACCGCAGCGAAATCTTTTTCAGAGAAGCAGGCGCGACTTCTGATTCGAAAATGTTCATCGGGCCGCCGGTGAACTTCGTCGGGCTTCGCACCAAAGATCAGGCTTTTGCCGGTGTTGGGCCAATAGCCTATGTGGAATACGGCTCAGGCGAGCGTGAATACTACAATATGGTCAATGACCCTAATCAGCTAAGGAACAATTATTCAGAAGTCAGTCCTGTCTTAAAGGCGAAGCTGCACACCTGGTTGGGAACCATGCTTCATGGGGCCGGAAAGTCCCTGCGGGATGCCGAGCAAACCCCGCCGTGACTTTGCGGGTTACGGGCTTAACCGGCGGGCGCGCGAGACGACGACGGCCGCTCTTGTGGCGGTGTCCGGGCAAGACGCTCGCTACAATGAGGAGTGACGGACACGGCCAAAGGACAACGGCGCGGCAATTGCGAAATAAGGAAAGCCGGGAAGAAAAAATCGGCGAGCGGCGCGACGTTCTCGCCCGCGCGGCGCAGATTTACGCCGAGCGCTTCTCCGATCCGGACGGGCGCGTGCGCGCGAGCTTCGAGATCGTCTGGCTTTCCGGCTGGGCGCCGCATGAAAGCCAGCAGAAGCCCGCCAAACCCGGCTCGGCGAGAGTCCGCCTCGAGGATGCGATGAAGGCGACGCGGCGCGAAGAAAAATAGTTACCAGTCGAGCGACCAATTTCTATCGATGCGTCAAGACGCCGCTTCAAAGTTGAAAAACTATTCGGGGCGGCGAGATTGTATTCCTGGCAAATCGTTCTATATCATAGTTATCGGGTTTCGGCCGAATGATCTTGCTCTATCGCCTTTGGCGCCTCGGCTCGTGACTTTCTATCCAGAACTTCGATCCACGGACGGCCGCGCTTCTGCGTCCGGCCAACTCATGTTTCTGGAAAGGAAGCATCATGCAAATTGGCGTCGTTAAATGGTTCAATGCAAACAAGGGCTTCGGATTCATCCAGCCGGACGCTGGCGGAGCTGACGTTTTTGTCCATATCAGCGCGTTGGAGCGCGCCGGTCTCCATGGCTTGGCCGAGGGGCAGAAGGTCGGCTACGAGCTCGTCGTCGACAAGCGAAGCGGCAAGTTCTCGGCCGACGCATTGCAGCTTCAGGGCTGATTGATTTCTCCTGCGCCTCTTGCCGACCGCGGATGTACCGGCGGCGAGGCGTACGAAACACCCAAGACCGGCGGGCGCGCGAGACGACGACCGCCGCTCTTGCGGCGATGTCCCGGCAAGACGCTCTCTGTAACGAGGAGTGAGTGACATGGCCAAAGGACAACGACGCGGCAATCGCGAAGTAAAAAAACCCAAAAAAGAAAAATCAGCGAGCGGCGCGGCGCCGGTCGGGTCGGCATGGCTCACCGTCGAAAAGCTGAAAGCACGCGAAGACCTGATGCGTGGCAAGAAATAAGTCGCGCCTGCGGTTCTTCGCGCGAACTTCGCCGCGAGGCGAATGAACCCGTTTGAACTCAAAGAGGCGCAGCACGTGACCGATTACATCAATTCACGCGAACGTTTTCGCAACGCCAAGGTGAGAGCGATCGCGACCCATAAATTCGCGGTGGGCGCTCATGTCGTGCACCAGGCCAGCGTCAGATCCGGGAGGGAATCCTTCAAGGTCACGCGTCACCTGCCAGACGGCGGACAGGGACTGCAATACCGCATCCGCGCCGATCGAGACGGACAAGAGCGTGTTGTCGTCGAATCGGCCCTCGAGCGCGCAACCTGAAACGCAACTCGACACAACTCAAGGAGGCGGCGATGGACGCAACAGACTATCGGATGGAAGCCTCTCTTTATTACGCCAAAGGCGGAAACACGAAGCGGAAATCGCTGGTGTTCAGGCGCTTCCCCAAGGCCGCCGAGGCCATTCGCTTCGCAGTGGAGGAACTTGCTCCCCGAGTGCTGGACAGTTGCTCGCTCGAAGTGAATGAAACCCACTATTTCGGACGCCAGATTCGGCCGCTTTACGAGAGCGGCGACTTTCCCTTGCGACGGCGGCAGAAGAAATAGACAGCCGATCGGCGGCGGCGGCGGCGGATGGCGATTATCGCGCTATTTCGATCTCCACGCGCTGGGTCTCGACGGGCGACGGCTCCCACGGTCGCAGATAGACGAACTGGATTGCAGCATGACCGCCCCTGATGGCCCGGATCGTCCAGCGATGCGTTCCGGGCGCGCCGGGCATGGCGGCGCCGCGCCTGTGGCCATCATCGGTGATGGCGATGTTTTCCAGACCGCCGCTCGCGTCTCGATCGATCCGCCAAGTATAGCCGGTCGAGGGATTCTCCGGCAGTTCTATCTTCGCGGCTTCGCCGGGTGAGAGGCGCATGGCGTCCCCGGCAAAGGCGCTGGCCGGGAGGCAGATCGCCGCCATCGCCACAATTGCGTGGATAGTAAAATTCACGATTGCGCCCCCCGTTCAATGACGGCAGCGATCCGCCGCGCGGCCGCGCCCGCGCCATCCTCTCGCCGCACGGCCGCGGCGAGCGTCTCCGCCTGTGCAGCGTATTGGTCCTGCTTCAGCACAATGTCCAGCTCGCGCGCGAGCGAATTGGCCGTCATTGTCTCGCCATCGACGCTACGCGCCACGCCGAGCCGTCGCAGACGTCCGGCGTTGTCGGGCTGATCGCCAAGGAAGGGCGTGACGATCTGCGGCCGTCCGGCGCGCATGGCCTGCCCCGTCGTGCCGATGCCGCCATGGTGCACCACGGCGCAGGCGCGCGGAAAAATCAGCGAATGCGGCGCATAGGCCGCGACATGGACATCCGCCGGCAGCTCCTCGCGCAACGCCGCGACGTCGTCCTCATGCGCCAGCAGCAGCGCGCGCCGCCCCACCTGTCGGGCGGCGGCCGCGACGACGCGATAATGGTCGTTGCGAGACCGCGCGACGAAGCTCCCGAGCGTGAAGACGACGGGCGGCGGCCCTTGTTCGAGAAAGGCCTCGATTTCGGGAGCCAGCGCTTCCGCGCCGAGAAATCGGTCGTGGAACGTATGGCCGGCGATCAGCATGTTCGGCGCGTGATCGGGCTGCGGCGGCGCCAAAGTCGGGCTGAACAGGCCGATGGTCGCATCGCTCGATTTCGCGCCAAGCAGCAGGTCGAGGCCGTAGCGCCGCCGCAGGCCGAGTTCGCGTCGCAGACGCCATAGCGGCCGGGCCGAGAAGGCGATCGCGTGCGACAAACCCCACAGCAGAAAGCGGTTGAGCATGAGCTCCGGCGCCGAGCCCGGCGATGGCCGGAAGGGCGCGCGAGAGCCGATGGGCGGATCGTAGGCGGAATAAAGCTTCATCGGCGACAGCAGGACCGTCACGAGAGGCAAACCGAGGGCCTCCGCCGCGATGCGCCCCGCAAAGGCGAGACTGTGCGCCACAATGGCGACGGCGCCGTCGCTGGCGGCGACAAGATCGTCGTAGCTTTCCCGCAAATGCGGGAAAATCAGATCCTTGAACAGGAATGTGTCGTCTTGGGCCATGCGGCGGGCGATCTCGCCCATATCGATCCCTAGCCGGGCGGTCAGATCGTCGGCGTCCGGCCGAATCGGCGCAAAATTCAGCCCCTCGCCCGCAATATATTCGGCATAGGCGGCGCTCGTGGCGATCACCGGAGCGAAGCCCTCCCGCTCGAGCGCATGGGCCAGCGCGACGAAGGGGTGCAGGTCGCCGAGCGAGCCGAAGGTTGCCATGAGGATTTTGCGTGCTGCAGAGCTCAAGTCGGGATTTTCCCTGTAAAAAGCGCTAAAGGGCTGAATGAAAGCTTATCGTGAATGAACGGGCGGCCGAATGCGCCACGGCATGTGCTATAATCCGGGCCTTGTCCAGAGGTTGATGATGACTGCGACTGAAATGGAGCGCCCCGCGCTCGCCGAAAAGCCCTCTCTCGCCGGAATGACCCGCGCCGAGATTGCAGACACGCTGCGCGCGTTCGGACTCCCCGAGCGCGAAATCCGCATGCGCGTATCGCAACTCTGGCATTGGATCTATTTCCGCGGAGCGCGCGATTTCGGCGAGATGCTGAACATCTCCAAATCGCTGCGTCTTACGCTCGACGGGGCTTTCGGTTTACGCCTTCCGGAAATCGTCGAGGAGCAGGTTTCGGTTGACGGAACGCGTAAATGGCTGCTGCGCCTCGCGCCTGTCGATGCGCAAGACAAGGGCGCGGAAGTCGAGTGCGTCTATATTCCGGAAAGCGACCGCGGCACGCTTTGCGTCTCCTCGCAGGTCGGCTGCACGCTGAATTGCAGCTTCTGCCACACGGGGACGCAGAAGCTCGTGCGCAATCTCACGAGCGCGGAAATCATCGGGCAGTTGCTCGTCGCGCGCCAGAGACTCGGCGACTTCCCGGACCGCGAGCGGCCAACCGACGGGCTCGTGCCGTCGGGCGAAGGCGTGCGCGCCGTGTCCAACATCGTGTTCATGGGCATGGGCGAGCCGCTCTACAACATCGACAACGTAATGGCCGCGATCGAGGTCATGGCCGACGGCGACGGCCTCTCCCTCAGCAAGCGCCGCATCACCGTCTCGACCTCCGGCGTCGTGCCGCAGATCGAGCGGCTGGGCGCCGAATGCGGCCCTGCCCTCGCTATTTCGCTTCACGCCGTGCGCGACGATCTGCGCAACGAGCTCGTGCCGCTCAACAGGAAATACCCGATCAAGGAGCTGCTGCAGGCCTGCCGTGACTATCCGGGCGCGAGCAACGCCCGGCGCATCACCTTCGAATATGTGATGCTGAAGGGCGTCAACGACAGCCCCGCCGAGGCCCGCGAACTCGTGCGGCTGCTCAAGGGCGTGCCGGCCAAGATCAATCTGATCCCGTTCAACCCGTGGCCCGGCGCCCCTTACGAATGTTCGGATTGGGAGACGATCGAGCGCTTCTCGGACATCGTCTTCAACGCAGGCTACGCCAGCCCGGTGCGCACACCGCGCGGCCGAGACATCCTCGCCGCCTGCGGACAGTTGAAGAGCGAGACGGAGAAACTGCGCGCGCGGGCGCGGCTGGCGGCGGGGTGAGCCGATAGCATAAGCTAAACGGTAATCATTCACTGTTATTCAGCGCATGGTCACGACGTTTTACGGTGGGACTTCATGCGCAAACCTGAATCGGTGGGCGCGCTCGAGCAGTTTGGACGAGCGCGTCTGTCGCGCAATTTTTTCATGCGGGATTTTCTCTATTCGGAAATTTCCGCGATAAGCGGCATCTCCAATATCCCGGACAATCCAGACCTCGCCATCAAGGCGGGCTCGCGGCTATGCGAGGAATTGCTCGAGCCGCTTCAGGCGACGTTTGGACGCATAGCGATCCGTTCGGCGTTTCGATCCTGCGCGGTGAACTCGTTTGGGAACGAGAACAGATTGAACTGCGCAAAAAACGAGGCCAATTACGCCGGACATATATGGGATCGTCTCGACAGTAATGGCCGCATGGGCGCCACCGCATGCATAGTTGTTCCGTGGTTTATGGATCGCTTTGAGGCGGGCGCCGATTGGCGCTCGCTGGCGTGGTGGATTCACGACCATCTCCCATACTCGACACTCTACTTTTTTCCAAAGCTATGCGCGTTCAATATCTGCTGGCGCGAAGAGCCCGAAAGACGGATCGATAGCTACATAAAACCGGCCGGCTGTCTCACAAAACCCGGCATGCAAAACCACTCGGGCGACCATTCGGAATGGTACGAAGGCTTTCCGAAACTGGTCCGATGAATGTCTCGGAGACGAGCGTCGCTAGAGCCTCGCTCGTCTCGCTCCGGCGAAGGCCACCCCAGCCAGAACCGCCGCAACCACGACATTCCAGTTCGCGAGCGTCAGCCCGAGCACCCATAGCGTCGGCTCGTCGCAGCGCACGACCTTCACGGTCTGAAGCTGCTTCATGAAGTCCGCGACCGACCCGGCCGTGGTCAGCGGGCCGGAGCAGTCGGAAGGCCCCGCGAAGATCTTCCACTCGACGCCCGAATGATAGATCGACAGCGCGGCGTTGCCGGCGAAGAGCAGCGCCATCAGCAGGAAGGCGCCGCGCGCCAGCCCCTCTCTCCCGGTCTGCGCGGCAAACGCGGCTAGCGGCGCCAGCGCGAAGGCGGCGTAATAGGGAACCCGCTCCTTGTAGCAGAGCTCGCAGGGCAGATAGCCCAGCGACTCGTAGGTCCACGCGCCGCCAATAGCCGCCAGCGAGACGGCCGAAATCAGCAGCGCGAGATTGCGCGGAGTTGCAAACCGCAAGAGCGCCGCCGCCATCTCAGAACATCTTCGCCGCGAAAGCGAAGCCCGCGACGACGATCACCGCCAGCGACCCGATGAACAGGCCGAAATGGCGCTCGAGCTTCAGGCGGATCGTGTCGCCGAAATGATTGATCGCCGCCGCGAGCAGGAAGAATCGCGCGCCCCGCGTGATGAGCGAGAGCGCGATGAACAGCGGAAAATTATAGGCGAGCAGTCCCGAGACGATAGTGACGAGCTTGTAGGGAATGGGCGTGAGGCCCTTCACCAGAATGAAGATCGCGCCCCATTGCGCATAGAAGGCGCGGAGCGCGTCCATTTTCTCGGCGTAGCCGTAAAGATTGATCAGCCAGAGGCCGATCGTGTCGTAGAACAGCGCGCCGAAAGCATAGCCGAGCGCCCCGCCCGCGACCGACGCAATGGTGCAGAGCGCCGCGAAATACCAGGCCTTTTTCGGTTCGGCGAGCGTCATCGGCACGAGAATCACGTCCGGCGGCACGGGGAAGAAAGAGCTCTCCGCGAAGGCGATGGCGCCGAGCGCGAAGGGCGCGTGGCGGCTCTGCGCGAGCGACATGGTCCAGTCATAGAGCTTTTTCATCGTGCCTCGTCGATCATTCCGGCGCCTGGGCGTTTCCCAATTTAGGCGCTTAGCACGAAAAGATTAACCTAAAGATGGCGGACGGCGGGTTGACGGCGCCCCGCGCGTCGCTAATATCCGCGCCGCTCGCCGGACATCCCGCCGGCGCAAGCCCCTGTGGCGGAATTGGTAGACGCGCTCGACTCAAAATCGAGTTCCGCAAGGAGTGCTGGTTCGACTCCGGCCAGGGGCACCATCGCCGAAAATCTGCTCACCTTTCGCCCGCGGGCGACATTCCTGCGCGTCGCGACATACAATCGTCGGACGGCTTGTCGACAGACACGAGCGGCCTGTCGCCATTCGTTGCCAATAGTTTTAGCTTTGCCAATACCTTAGCGCATGGTAGGAGCTAAGGCGCAACCTCCGGTTGGTGGACTTCATTCGACGGTGCGAGGAGAGATTGCAACGCCCCGCCATGGGTCCATCTCGCTTGGGCGGAGCAACAGGGTTCCGGCTGACTTTTATCGAGGGGCAATTCATGAAACGACAGCGTTATGCGGCGCTCTCGCTCGCCATGGCGGCGGCGGGGCTGACCTCCCCCACATGGGCGCAATCCGCCACCGGCGTCGTGCAAAACACCAGCGCTCACGCGAACTACGATTCCGTGAAGGCCAACACCCGGGAGATCGTCAATCCCCTCCCCGCGCCCGACACGACGCGGGTACAGGCCCAGACGTCGAACGCCGTCAGCAATGTGACGCCCGGCTTCTCGCCCGGCTCCGACCCTGTCGCGAGCGGCGTCAATACGCGCGCTTTCGGCAGCTTCGGAATTCCCTACACGTCAACGCGCGTACAACTCGGCGGCTCGAATCAGACTTCAGCTGTCGGCGCCAGCTATCTGAGCTCGACCTACCCCTATCGCGCCATCGGCAAGCTGTTCATCAACGGCGGCCATTGCTCGGCGAGCCTAATTCGCCGAAGCGTGATCGTGACGGCTGCGCATTGCATTCAGAATTTCGGCTCCGGGACCGGCGGCCTCTTCGGCGGCTGGGTGTTCGTTCCGGGCCATTACGGCCCCGCCGGCGCGACCTTGCCGCAGCGCGAGCCCTACGGCCGCTGGACCTGGCGCGCGCTCAATCGCCCCGTCACCTGGATGAACGGCACTGATCCGGGCTCGGGCGCGGCGCGCAACAACGACGTCGCAGTCATCATTCTCAACAAGAACGCCTCGAACCAGTTCATCGGTGATCTCACGGGCTGGCTCGGCTATGGCTGGAACAACTATTCCTTCGTCTCCTCGCCGAAGACGGGAAATCTCAAGGTCGCCGCGACATCGACGCTTGGCTATCCGGGCCTGATGGACTTCGGTCAGATCATGCAGCGTGCGGACGGCCCATCCTATCTGACGACGGTCGGCGCTGCGGCGCAGATCTGGCAGGGCAACAATTTCACCGGCGGCTCCAGCGGCGGTCCGTGGATCGTGAACTTTGTGTCCTTCAACCCCGTGCTCTCGGGCGGCGCTGCGATCGGCGCGGCGCCAAACAGGGCCGTGGTCGGCGTCACCTCCTGGGGTTCGGCCGATCCCAACGCGATCAAGGACAATTATTCCTCGCGCTTTGGACAGAACCCGCAATATCCGAACGCCGCCTACGGCGTTTATGGCGCGGGCAATATCGGCGCGCTGCTGCAGCAGGTTTGCAATCTGCGCGTCACGCCCGGCGGCGTGACCTACGCTCAGGCCGGATACTGCAACTAAAGCCGCCGCCAGAATTGGCGCAAAGCTCCGGCGCGAGGTCTCCTCGCGCCGGTTTTTTTATAAGTTCCGGCGTCTTCACTCGCCCGACGCACATTCTGCGCCGCCCATTGTGAACATCAGCAATGTCGACGAACTCGACATTCCAGCCCATTCCGCAACAGCTCGATGCACATGGGATCGAAAATTGTGACACGCCATCCGCGCGCAAAACCCGATAATGCGGGATTCTTGGGCGAAACCGTATAAGTACGGATTTTCCTTCATCAAATTCGGCATTACAGATATTATGAATTGCAACATTCACAGTGCTGAGTTCTGAACGAATGCCGCCACTAAGGAAAGCCAACCCGCTGCCGCCCCTCCCCTTCGGCGAGGCGCGGGCGACCACGACCGCGAACGTAAAGGTGCTGGCCGAGCACACCGCCAAAGCGTTGACTTCCCTGAACGCCATGGAGCCAGCGGATCGCCCGGAGACTTTTCAAAGCAAGGTCTCAACGATCAGAATCAATGGCCTCGACCTCGTCGCGAATGCGGTGGAACCAGTCAAACTCGAGCTCGGAGCGACCAGGGACTTCCACCTGATTGTCAATTTCTTCGGCAGAAGTCACGCGATCACGGGGGGGCGCCGATACGACTGGGGTCAAAACGACCGGGCCGTTCTCTTCACGGAATGCGAACGACGGCTCGGTTTTTCCGAGAGGCGGTCTGCGCTGTTTGCGCATCTCGACAGGCAGAGATTGATCGACACGGCCTGCGCTATGCTTGGAGACGACGCCGCGCAAAAATTGTCGCTCGATGTGGACCAGACGCGCACTCTCGCGCTCAATCACGGACCCATAAATTTCACCACGATCTTCCGACAGACCTGTCAACACATCGACAGCCTTGGCGGAAACCAGGCGGCGCTCGAAGCGCTTGGCCTCGATGATATGTTCTATCGTCAGGCGGTCTTTCTCCTGAAGCCGCAGTTGCTTGTCGGCGACGCGCAAAACGAGAATGTGGTCGAGCGAGGCGGGGGACCGATCGACTCCGTTTGCGAGGCGGTCAGGAACAGTCGCCACCGTGCGTTGACGCTGACGGAGATGGAACAGATCAGCGGCCTGTCGCGCCGCAGCCTCCAATATGCGTTTCAGAAGCGGTTCGGGCTCTCGCCGATGGCATGGCAGCAGCAGGAGCGGCTGCATGTCGCGCGCGAGCGACTACTGAAGGGCGCGGAGGACTTCAACATTACGCAATTGTCGTATGAGATGGGCTTTTCGACGCCCTCCAACTTCACGGCCTATTACGGTCGCATTTTCGGCGAAACGCCGACTGCGACGATTTTGCGATCGCGTCGCGCGTCGCCCGGAGATAGTCTGGGCTCGTGATAAAACCCGTATAATCAAAATGCGCCGCTGATCGACCTGCGGCTTCTCTTTCGACTACAGCAAGGACATGTGGCGCCCGATTTTTGAGGAGTTCGCTATTAGATGAAAACCGCGGTCAGGGCCGATATCCTTCCGCCGCTCGCTTTCGGCGAAGCGCAGGCCGTGACCACGACCGACGCGAGAATCGCCGAAGACCAGGCGGCCAAGGCGATACAGACGCTCGAGTATATCGCGCCCGCATGCAGCGAAGACGCCTTCAGATTCAAGAGCGCGGCTGTCAGCATCAACGGATTGAGGCTCGAGGCGAGCGCATCCAGCCCCATTCGGTTGAGCGTGGGGCCGACAGACGGATTTCACCTGCTCGTTCCTTTCTTCGGCCAGACCGAAACCGAAAGCGGCGGGCGCCATGTGCAGTGGAACGCGAATGAAAACGCGATCCTCGCCACCGAGTCCGGACCCCGACGCGCCATTTCAGGGACGAGGTCGGTGTTGTTCGCGGAACTGGACCGAAAGAGGCTGATCGCCACCGCTTCCGCGATGCTCGGGGTGGACGATCCGGAGAAAGTGTCGCTGGCCACTGACGAAACGCGAACGCCGCCTCTCAATTTCGGGCGCGTCAGCTTTACGTCTGTCTTTCGTCAGCTCTGCCTGCACATCGACAGCCTCATGCTCGATGAGGCGGCGATGGAGCGGCTCGGTCTGGACGACATGTTCTATCGCCACGCCGTTTGCCTGCTGAAGCCCGAATTGTTCCTCGGCGACGGGGGCGATAAGAGGACTCTTCAGCCGGGCTCCAACAATCCGCTCGACGCCGTTTGCGAAGCGGTCCGGAACAGGCGTCATCGACCGCTAAGGCTGACGGAGATGGAGCAGATCAGCGGGCTTTCACGCCGCAGCCTTCAATATGCGTTCCAGAAGCGGTTCGGTTGCTCCCCCATGGCTTGGCAGCAGCAGGAACGGCTGCACATCGCGCGCGAAAGGCTCGCCGCTGGCGCCGAGGGCGTAAATGTCACCGGATTGGCCTATGAGCTGGGCTTTTCCAACCCTTCCAGCTTCGCGTCCTTCTATCGCCGCATGTTCGGAGAACGGCCGTCGGAGACCATATTGCGGTCGCGCGCCTCCTCGAAGCAGCAATGAGGCAGATTTCGATGGCGCGGGCCCGGTCTTTACGGGTAATTGACCGCCCGACGGCGGTCTGACGCCGCGCCTGTCGCAGAAATGCTGGATGGAGCTCGTTGTTGAATGCCCTCGGCAAAAAGGTCGCCCCTCCTGCCGCCGCTCGCCTTCGGCGAGGCGCATGCGTTATCGACAACGAACACGAAGGTCGCGGCCGCGCGCGCGGCGCGGACGGTTAACGCCCTCGAATTTTACGAGGCGGCCGACAAACGCGAGCAATTGCATCACAAGGTTGCGGCGGTCTCCATAAACGGCCTCAACCTGACGGCGACCGCTTCAACCTCCCTGCGACTCGGCGTGAAGTCCTCCACCGACTTTCACCTCTTCATCCCCTTTTTCGGCAGATGCAGCACCACGGTGGGGCAACGCCAGTTTGAATGGAACGCAAACGAGAACGCCGCATTTTTCACCGAATGCGGGCCGAGACAGGGGTTATCCGAAACGCGGTCGCTTTTCGTCGCCGAGCTCGACAAGGCAAGGCTGATCGACACAGCCTGCGCCATGCTGGGAGAAGATTTCCGGCAGGAGTTCTCGCTCGGCGTCGAATTTACGCGCACGCTGCCGCTACAATATGGCCCTGTGAGTTTCACAAACGTCTTCCGGCAGATTTGCGTCCATATCGATGCTCTTTATGACAGGAAATCAGCGCTGGAGCTGCTCGGCGTGGACGATTGGGTCTATCGCCACGCGGCCTGCCTCCTCGAACCCGGGTTGATCCTGGGCCGACAGCGTGATCGCGATATTGCCGGGTGGCCGTCTCGCAGCCCGGTGGACGCCGTTTGCGACGCAGTCAGGACCAGAGGCCATCGGCCGCTGACGCTGACGGAAATGGAGCAGATCAGCGGCCTTTCCCGCCGCAGCCTGCAATACGCCTTCCGGAAAAGATTCGGTTGCTCCCCGATGGCCTGGCAGCAACAGGAACGGCTGCATCTCGCGCGCGAAAGGCTCATCAGGGGCGCCGAGGCGCTGACAGTCACGCAACTCGCCTATGAGCTGGGCTTTTCCTCGCCTTCCGCTTTCACGGCCTATTATCGCCGCATGTTCGGCGAGACGCCGACAGCCACGCTCTCCCGCGCGCAGCGTGAGAAATGACCGGCTTGCGATCCGAACGCCCCCGTCCGCGACGGCGCCGGCTCCACGAGCTGATAACATCTAAAATGTTGCTGTGGTGCAGCAAATTGCGTAAAATGCAACTGAAGTGGATGGCGCGGAACCGTTTTTCCGTCGGGACGTTGATCGGTTGAAAAAAGACGAGTTTCGAATCAAGCTTGGCGTGACGGCAGACGCTGCTGGAGCCCGTCGTAAGATGCAGATGACCCAAAAGAGGCAGGATGGGCTCCCGCGACTGGCCTTCGGCGAAGCGCAGGCCATCCACACGACCAGCGTAAAAGAGGCGGCGGATCGAACCGCGCGAATGATTTCCTCATTCAATTACCTCGCGCCGATCGCGGGCGAGGAAAAGTTTCATCAAAAGGTCGCCACGATCGATATCAACGGGCTCGTCCTGCAAGCGAATGCGATGACTCCCGTCAGGATGGACGCGGGGTCAAACGAAGAGCTCCATTTTTGCTTTTCCTTCCGCGGCAGGATGCAAGTAGTCGTCGGTGGAAAGACAATTGAATGGAATCCAGGCGCTCAGGCTGTGCTTTACACGAGGCACACGCACCGGGCGGGTGAGGCGGAAATTCGTTCCTGTCTGCTCGCGCGACTTTCGCGCGAGCGACTGATCGCAACGGCGCACGCGATGCTGGGCGAGGACCAAAATCAGCAACTTCGCCTTGAGGACGGGGTGATGCGGCTCATCGACCTGAAGCTAGGCGGCGTCGACTTCGCGGCATTATTCAGCCAAATCTGCCAGCAGATCGACAATCTGTATCTGAACCGCACGGCCCTCGAAAGGCTGGCCGTCGACGACATGTTTTATCGCCACGTAGTATGCCTGCTGAAACCTGAATTGCTGAGCGCCGACGCGCCGGGGCAGAAGGTTCGGCCCGCGTCGGCAAACGCGATTGACGCCGTGTGCTCGGCTATACAAGACAATAGCGCACGTCGGCTTACGTACACGCAGATGGAGCAGATCAGCGGCCTGTCCGCTCGCAGCCTTCATTACGCCTTTCAGAAAAGGTTTGGCTGCTCGCCGATGGATTGGCAGCAACGCGAGAAGCTTCAGGCCGCGCGCCGGACCCTCATGAAAAGCGGCGGAGAAATCGATCTCCGGCAACTCTCCCGCGACCTCGGCTTTTCAACGCCTTTCAGCTTCGCACACTGCTATTTCCGCATGTTCGGCGAAACGCCGACGGAGACGCTGCTGCAAAGCTGGTCCCTTACGGATTAGGCCCTGACAGGCGCAGCCTCAACGCGGCAAATCAGCGAGCAGCTTTTTCAGCGCCTCTATTTCTCCGGGCTTCACCATGTGAAGGTCGAAGCCGGCGTCGCGGCCGCGCTGTCGATCCCCTGCCCGCCCCCAGCCGGTCAAGGCCACAAGAAAGGCATCGCGTCCCTCCGGGCGCTCGCGAATCCGCCGCGCCGCTTCAAAACCATCCATGCCCGGCATGCCGATATCCAGCAACACCAGCCGGGGCTGGAAGCCCGCCAATTCGTCCAGCGCCTGCGCGCCGCCGTATACCACGCGGGTCTCGGCCCCGAGACATTGCAACAGCTCGGCGAGGCTGTCGGCGCAATCCTGATCGTCGTCGACGACGAGGACGCGCGGAAGGGACGTTGCGGGAGATTGCATGAAATTCACATTATCCTTTTGGCCGCTCATTGGCGCACCACCAAAGGCAGACGGACGATGAATTCGCTGCCATGGCCGAGACCCGCGCTGCGCGCCTCGATGCGGCCGCCGTGCAGTTGAACGATGCCGCGAGCGAGCGCAAGGCCGATGCCGATGCCGCCTCTCCCGCTTCGCACTCCGGTTTTGATTTGCGTGAACATATCGAAGATGGACGACGCCATCTCGGGCGGGATGCCTACGCCATTGTCGCGCACCCTGACGATCGCCTCCCCCTCTTCCCGGTCCGCAATCACATCGATACGACCGCCAGCCTCCGTAAACTTTGCGGCGTTATTGAGAAGATTCGCGAAGACCTGCGCGAGCCGGACGGGATCGGCTTCGACCGGCAAGGAATGTGAACGAAGCTCTACAATAAGCTGGTGGGGACCGGCTTCGATCTGCGAATGGCTGAGATCGATCGCCTGCGACAGGATCGCCGCGAGTTCGACGGGTTCCTTTCTCAGCTCGATCTTGCCGTGGTTGATGCGCGTGACCTCCAGCAGGTCGTCGACCAGTCTCACGAGATGAGTGACCTGCCGCTCCGCGCGCGAGAGCGCCACGCGTCTTTTCTGGTCGGCGGTCGGATCGTCATGATTCAGCATCTGCAGCAGATGGATCGCGTTCTTGATCGGCGCAAGCGGATTGCGCAGCTCATGCGCCAGCGTCGCAAGAAACTCGTCCTTGCGGCGATCGGCCTCACGAAGCGCCTGCAAATGCTTGCTCTCGGTGATTTCCTCCACCACGACGCTGAAGCCGGCAATCTCGCCATTGGAGTCGAACGTCGGATACCAGCTTTCATCCCAATATCGCGCGACGCCGGGGTTTGCGGCCGTCTCACCCTCGAGCTCGATGTTTCTGACAGGTTCGCCAGTAGCGATGATCCTCTTGGCTAATTGCTCGACCTTCGACGACAGAGCGGGAACGACTTCATGCACCGTCCGGCCGATATGCGCCTCGATCGGCAGGCCGTTCATTTCGGCAAGCTGACGATTGATGCTATGAAAACGCAAATTCTTGTCGAGAGACGCCAATCCGATCGGCGAATTCTCGTAGATCCACTTCAGTTCGTCGCGCTGTTTACGCGTCTTGGCTTCGCTTCGCCGCAAGGCTTCTTCCGCCCTTTTGCGCTCGGTGATCTCCTCCACGACCACACTGAAACCGGCAAGCGCTCCCTCTTCGCTGAATGCCGGATACCAGCTGCTATTGATGTGACGGACAACGCCGGATTTCGGCGGCATTTCTCCCGAAAACTCGAGGTTTCTCACCGGTTCGCCGGTCGCAAGTATCCAATCCTTGATCATCTTCGCGCCGCGGGCGAATTGCGGGACGACATCGAACACGCTGCGGCCGATATGATCCTCGACTGGCTGCTGACTGAGATTCGCAAGCCAGTCATTTATGCGGCGATACCGCAAATCGAGGTCGAGATACGCCAGTCCGATCGGCGCGTTCCGATAGATCCGGTCCAGTTCGTCGCGTTGCTGGCGCGCGTCGAACTCGCTTTGTCTTAACGCCTCCTCCGCCAACTTCCGTTCCGTGATGTCGTAAACCGCGCCCGCTCCATAGACGGGACGGCTCTCGTCATCGAATGTGAACACACCGCGGCACGAAACCCAGCGGGCGACGCCGGTCTGCGCGTTCACCAGCCGATGCTCCAGCAGGACGCGGCCGTCTCCTGCGAAAGCCGCCTGCACCGCAGAATTGACAATATGGCGCTCCTCCTCGGGCACGCGCCCCACATAATCCGAGTAATGGATTGGAACGCCCTGCGGCAACCCGAGATATTCCATACCCACATCGTCGAACCACGCGATGTCCGCCTAAACGTCCCAATTCCAGGTGCCGATATGCGCCGCTGACTGCGCGAGCCTCAGTCGCTCGGACGTTTCCCGCAGCGCTATTTCAACCTGCTTTCGTTCCGTAATGTCGTAGACGACGCCCATCGCGAATATCGGGCGGCCGTCTTTGTCGAATTGAAAACCGCCGCTCGCAGTCATCCATCGAATTGCGCCGTCGTTCGCGCGCACAATGCGGTATTGATCGGCGATGGCCACATCTTTGCCACTCATGGCCGCCCGGGCGCTCTCCTCGACAATATGTCGATCTTCCGGATGGACAACCGCCATGAAATCGGCGTGCGAGAACGACGCATCACGCGGCAAGCCATACAAATCGAGCAGAACCTCGCTGGCGACGGATTCGCCCGTCTTCATATTCCATTCCCAAACGCCGATCCTGGCCGCTGATTGAACGAGGCTCAGTCGCTCGGCGGTTTCCCGCGCCGCCGCCTCGTTCCGCTTGCGCTCGGTTATGTCCCAAACGGCGCCCAGGAGGCGCGTCGGGCGACCTCCTTCGTCGAGTGTGACCTCACCCTTGGCGACAATCCAGCACACGGCCCCGTCGTTCGCGCGGATGATCCGGCATTCATTCTCGATGTGTCCGCCAGCAACAAAAGCCGCGACATTTTGCGCGTCGATGCAAGCGCGGTCCTCCGGGTGCACCATCGACAGATAACCGGCGTAAGTGAGCGGCGTTCCCGGCGGCAGGCCGAAGATGTCGCAATACTGCTTGTCGACAGTGGTTCGGTTTGAGGTGAAATCCCACTCGAAGATTCCGACTTGCGCCGCCGACTGCGCCAGACTCAGTCGCTCTGCCGTTCGGCGCGCCTCCTCTTCCGCCTCCTTCCGTTCCGTGATGTCTTCCGCGAAAATGATTATTCCCCCGATCTCGCCATCGCCATGGCGCCACGGACGCCGTTCCCACCGCTTCCATCGGATGGTTCCATCGGAGCATGTAAATTTATCTTCGGAAGGATGCTCGATCTCGCCCGCGAGCGCGCGCTGATGCAATTGCTTCCATTGTTCCGGGAGACCGGGAAATACATCGTAATCCGACCGGCCCAAAATCGACCCTTCGAGGCCGAAATCGGTCATCCAGCGCGGACTGACAGCGAGATAACGCATCTCGCGGTCGAACATCGCCGCCGCGATGGGCGTAAATTCGATGAAGAGGCGCAGCTCGGCGCTGTCCATGCGCGATCTCACTTGTCTTCCTATAGAAGAATCGAGGCCGCGAACCGCTCGGGGTTCGCTTCTAAGCTAAGCTGGAATAAGCCCTTTTAGCCTGCCATGGCAAACTGGATTTGGTCGACAATCGAAGCGTGAAGTTTACAACTCGGCGACACCCTGTTGTCGACCAAAGGGGCGCGCGCATTTACTATTATGTAACTTACTGTCACATCGCCAAAAACTGTAAATTGGCCGACCGGATCATAACTACGGGACCAAATTTCAAGTCGCTTCCGGTTAACCATCTGGTTCTCAGACCACCCGCGCCGGTGTCAGTGATGGCGATGCGGCCTCAGATCGAGCGGCGAGGCGCGCCGGGTGAGTCCGCCGCTCTCGATCCACTTCTGCGTCGCCGCCGTCGCACGCGAAATAAGCAAACGAGATTGAGTAAAATCGTAGGGCGACACATTCAACGGACAGAGCGCGGGCGCCAGATGCGCGTTCACCGTCTCCGGCAAATGTTCGAGATCGCGGATCAATTGCCACGCGATGAGCAGCGTGATCGCATGCAGCCCTCGCGCGACGGCGCCCGACGGCGGCTTTTCCAGCGCGCAGGCGTAACCCGTCGGAAGGATGATAACCCGCGTCGCGCCGAGTTTGGTCGCGAGCGAGAGTGGCGTATTCGCGGCGACTGCGCCATCCATGAGCGCAACGCCATCGATTTCGACAGTCGGAAAAATCCCCGGAACGGCGGCGCTGGCGAGGATTGCTTCGGCCGCAGGCCCCTGCGACAGTTGCGCCGCTATTCCCTGCATGTCCGTCGCGACGAGATAAACGGGAATCGTCGCTTCCTCCAGACGATCGAAGGGAAGCCATGTCTCGATCAGGCGCCGCAGCGCGGATGGATCGACGAGGTAATCCGACCGGCGCAACAATGCGAGAGCCGTCGAGAAGGTGAAAGGAAACACGTCGCTGCGCCGCAAGCCGTTCCATATCCCGGCGAGGGTTTCAACGCCATCCGCATCTGGCCGCCCGGCGAAATAGCAAGCGTTCATTGCGCCCACGGACGAACCGACGATGAAATCGGGACGAACGCCGGAGGCCAGCAGCGCCCGCAACATTCCGACCTGCACGGCCCCCAGACTTCCGCCGCCCGCAAGCACAAAAGCCGTTCTCGCGTCGCTCATGGCGTTTCGCCTCACTGCCGCGTCGCCGGCGCAGCGTCATCGCGCCATCAACTCAACTAGAGCGCGCCTCGGGTCTAATCCACGTCGCGCTGACCCAGAAATATCATCACCAGCCCCACGCTGCCGATGAAACGGAACGCCGGCTCCTGCATGTTGTAGACGCCCGCGCGCCACATCTGGAACCACTCGCCGCCAATCGCCATAAAGCCAAAGAAGTAGAGCAAAAAGCCGACGGCAAGCCCCGCCACGGCGATTTCCTTTGCGGCGTTGAAGCGCGTCGCCTCCTCCGCCTGCGCTCGCCACAGCAGCCATGCGCCGTAGAGCGTCAGCAGTGCGCTGACGAACTCCGCGACGATGATGAAGCCGTAGCAGAGATGATGCAGCGCCGGACTGGTGATCGCCCGCCACGCGAGAGGACTCGGCGGGATCATGTCCATCGACAGAATATGTTTCACGACGTCGAAATTCGTCTCGTAGTCAAAGACATTGTTGATCGCGACCAAAAGGACCAGAAGGCCGGTCGAGGCGACGAGCGCGATCTTGGCGATACGGGCCATCATGAAATTTTCTCCTTCCGCGTCGATGTCGTCACACTAGCGGATGCCGCCGCAAATGAGAACTTGCCTGAATTCAACCGCGCGCGAAGATCCGCCATCCTGCGGAGCGCGCGCTTCGCCATGGGCCGCAACCGCGCCAGCGCGAAGGCGGCGAGGCGTCCCTTGAACGTCATGGCGCGAAACTGCGCCCGCACCGGCGTCTCGCCCGTCGCCCATGTCAACTTGTAGGCGTCGGCCGGCAGAAGCAGATCATAGGTCGCAAGCCCCTCCTCCGCACAGCGCTCGATCAAGCTGCCAGTCAGCGCCTGGCCCGGCGATCCCTCGGCGAAACGTGGGTCGTAACAGCCGAGCAGCGAGCGATAGGCGTCACTGGAGACGAAGCCGAGTTCGAGCGCGGCCACGTCCTTCGCGACCCGCAGAGAAAAAACTCGCATAAAGCCTTCGCGCGCGAGCGCGGACAGGAATTCCTCGGTTATCGGGCTGGAAAGGCCGGCGCTGACGAGACCGTTGCGCCGAAGCCATTCGCGCTTGAGCGTCAAGGCGCGGCGCGTCAGTTCTTCGCGCTCGGCCGGCGTTTGCGCCTCAGCAAGGGTCGTGGGCCCCAATTCGGCGAGACGTCGCGCGCGCCGCTCCAGACTCTTGCGACGGCGCCTTTGCATGGCGCGCAAATCGACGAAGGGAGCGGCGAGACATTCGCCGGCAGCCGGCGTCCGCGCGTTGCTAGCTGCGACAACGCTGTCGGCGCGCAGTCGCGTAAAGGCAAAGAGATCCACGTCCCGCCAACGGGACATTTCATCCTCGGCGGTTTTGTGCCATCGCTCGCTGCCCTCGCCCGGCGCGGCGAGCGCATCGCCATATTGCGTCATTGGCTCGCCGATCCAACGAGCGACGCCCACGCCGAAGCGATGTTCGATCTGCAACGGCCACAGCATGACAAGGCGCTCGTCCTCCCGGATACAGAGGATACGGGGGCGGAGCGACGCGCCGTTCTCGCGCGCCGTCGAAAGCCACGCGCGGCACCAGCGATAGCTCTGAAAGCCAGTCGCCTCGCGCGTCAGCCGCTCCAGAGCGGTCCATTCGGCCGCAAGCGCTTCGATGGCGGCGATCGTCTCGACCCGTTCAACCCGACAGGCGGCGCGTTCCGAAGTCACTTTACTTCATGATCTGATAAGGCGCGACGTCGCTGAAGCCCTCGGCCGTATTGGGATCGACGCGAAAGTCGATCGTCAGCGCCAACCGCTGAGCCTTGAGCTTGCGCCAGCTTTTGTGCGCGGCGGCTACGGCGAATTTGGCCCAGAAGGCCGGTCCCTGAGTTTCGCGCGACAGATCACGGCAGCCATATAGCGGCCGCAGAAGGCCGTTCGCGTAGTCGACCGCATATCCTGCGCGAAGTTCGTCCGTCCAATGTTCGGTGGTGAACGAGACGTTAACACAGTCGGCATTGCGGACGCGATGCGGCGCATTGCGCGGCCAGGTCGCCCAGTCGCCCGGCGTCATCTCGAAACTCTCGGCCGCCGCGTCGTAGGACGCGTCATAGGGAAGTTCGGTGTCGTAACTGCGCTGGAGCACGATGTTCTCGATCGTGCGTTGCGGGAGATAGGGCGGGCGCGGCGGATAAACCCAGACACGCTTGCGTCCCCGCACCTGCCAAAGACTTTGGCCCGGAACATCCGCGTGCAACGCCACATTCATGTTCGGGGAAGAAATCAGCACGCTCATTGAGCGCCGGTAGCTGCGGAAGCCAGGCACGTTGCGTTCGATATCCGCAAAAAGCGCGTCGAGAAGCGCCTGATAGACGCCGGAGGTCTCATGCACGCGCTGCAGATGAACCCAGAGATTTCCGCGCGCCACCGCCGCCATGACGTCGCGGCCGCTCACCCCGGTCATGTCGCCCTCGCGCCATTTGCGCGGATCTGTCTCGTCACGCGGGATCGTGTTGACGTGAAGCCTTTCGCGAGGCGTCGCTTCGATCAGACGCTCCAGCGCGGAGTCGGAGAACAGCTCGTCCTCAGCCACGCCATGGCGCAACCGCAACGGGCGCTGGCCAAATTCCCGCGCCTCTCCCGACGGCCATTTGGTAAGAAAGCTGTTCATGTTTACAATCTACGCAACTCCAGTCGGCTGACATGGTAGGAGGAAAATGGGAAATAAAATGTGGACAGCGGGAAGGCGTTTGAAATGATCGACCTCTATTACTGGCCCACGCCCAATGGCCACAAGATCACGATCTTCCTCGAGGAGACCGGGCTCGCCTATCGCATCAAGCCGGTGGACATCAGCCGCGGCGACCAGTTCAAACCCGAATTTCTCGCGATTTCGCCCAACAATCGCATGCCGGCGATTGTCGACAAGGCGCCGGCCGACGGCGGCGCAGAGGTCTCGATTTTCGAATCCGGCGCCATCCTCCTCTATCTCGCCGAAAAGACCGGGCGCCTGTTGCCGGCCGATCTGCGCGGCCGCGCGCGTGTCATCGAATGGTTGTTCTGGCAGGTCGGAGGACTCGGACCGATGGCCGGGCAGAACCACCATTTCGCCAAATACGCCCCTGCCCGCATCCCTTACGCCATCGAGCGCTACCGTAACGAGACGAACCGACTCTATGGCGTGCTCGACCGCGAACTGGCCAAATCGCCCTATATTGCCGGCGATTATTCGATCGCCGACATCGCCTGCTACCCCTGGATCGTGCCGCACGAGGACCAGGGCCAGGACCTCGACGATTTCCCCCATCTGAAGCGCTGGTTCGAGTCGATCAGGTCTCGCCCAGCGGTGACGCGCGCCTATGCCGCCGGCGCTCCCTATGAGCGAAAGCGGCTGGATTTCACGGCGCTGGAGCGGGAAATCCTCTTCGGCCAGACGGCCGCGCGCGGCGGCGAAAAATAGGCTATGGCTGCGCGGAGAAACGCCCGGAAAGGTATGCCCCATCCATGTCCAACGACCGTCTATTCGCCGCGCAGGAAACAGCCAAGGCTCTGATCGAAGTCGAGGCGGTGCTCGTCAATACGCAAAAGCCATTCATCACCACGGCGGGCTGGGCGTCGCCGGTCTACATCGACATGCGCAAGATCATCAGCTTCCCGCGCCTGCGCCGCCGGCTGATCGATTTCGCCACGCGCATGATCGAACGCGACATCGGCTATGAATCGCTGGACGTGGTGGCCGGCGGCGAGACCGCGGGCATTCCCTTCGCGGCGTGGATTTCCGACAGCCTGATGCTGCCGATGCAATATGTGCGGAAAAAGCCGAAGGGCTTCGGCCGCAATGCGCGCATCGAGGGTCAGCTGATCGAGAACGGCCGCGCGCTGCTCGTCGAGGATCTCGCGACCGACGGCGGTTCCAAAAAGGACTTCGTGCAGGCGCTGCGCGACTCCGGCCAGCGCTGCGACGACGTGTTCGTGTTCTTTTTCTATGACATCTTTGCAGGCGCCCGCGACGACCTCGCGAAGCTTGGCATAAACATGCACTATCTCGCGACATGGCGCGACGTGCTGACCGTCGCCCGCGCCCACCGCTATTTTCCGGACGATGCGTTGAACGAGGTCGAAGCCTTCATCGCCGACCCGATAGCGTGGTCGGCGGCCCATGGCGGCGCGGACAGGGCGAAGAGCTGAGTCAGGCGTTAAACCGCGCATTCCGCGTGCGGGCGACCAATCCCGGAATTGTCACAATGAGGCTCCGGCGGTGATCGCCGCCGGAGCAATTTCGTTGCACCGCAAATTCCTCGAAGAAGAAACAAGGGGATTTTCCCCAGGATTCCTAATTGCCAGATGTAAGTTTTCCCGGTCGCGTTCGGAAGAACTGGGCGAACGCTTTCTATAGCGGCAATCGATTCTGGCCGGGGTCTTTCTTCAATAACAGCTTATGAATTCGCGATAGACCCAGCCCAGTCGCTTGCCGCCCTGCGTCGTCACATAGGCCCAGGGCTTTCCGGCGTCATCTTCGCCGTAACGCTGCACCATCACGATGCGGCCATTCTCGATTTTGCCGATGATGTTTTTATGGATGTCGCGAATGTTGAGTGGCGTGCCAGTCGGGTCAGTGACCTTGCAGCGGTCGCCGGCGAGCGCGGGGGCGCCCCAAGCCAATACGGCGGCGAAAGCGGCGAGCGTCAAACCTGTTAAAGGCGAAAGTTTCTGCGACATGATTGCCTCCCTGCAATGTAGGATCGTTTATAAATTGCTCGTCACGCAAAGAATGTACGCCGACGCACACGAGATTGCGACATGAACGCACGCTCCCTTTTGGCCCTTCTCATGCTTCTGCCGACGCATGCCCTCGCAGAGCCGCCGCCGGGCTTCGCGCGCCTTTCCGACGTCGCGCCGGATGTTGCGCAGGACATGCGTTATGCCGGGCCGAACAATTTCACCGGCCGCCCGGTTCCCGGCTATCGCTCGCCGCAATGCTGGCTGCGCGCAGACGCCGCCCGGGCGCTCGCCGCGGCGCAGGCGGATGCACGAGCGCACGGCTTCTCGCTCGTCGTCTATGACTGTTACCGCCCGCGCCGCGCTGTTTCGGCTTTCGTCGAGTGGTCACGCAACGCGGATCAGGCGACCAAGGCCGAATATTATCCGCGCCTCGACAAGAGCACGCTGTTCGCGCGCGGCTATATTGCCGAGCGCTCCACCCACTCCACCGGCCTCGCGGTCGATCTCGGCGTGCAAGGCTGGAATTTCGGCACGCCCTTCGATTTTTTCGACAAGCGCTCCTGGACGAATTCGGAGGCCCGTGGCGACGCGCGCGCCCATCGCGACACGCTCGTCGCCTTGATGCGACGTCATGGATTCGAGAACTATCCGCGCGAGTGGTGGCACTACACTTTCAAGGGCGCGGGCGACGCGCAGGGTTACGACGTCGAAGTCGATTGACCGCGCGGAATGATGTTGGCCCGTAACCACTCGGCGAGCCCTGCATCGTCAATTTCGCGCGACGCGAGCAAATCGATCTGGATGACGCAATCCACGTCATTCGCCATGAGCTCATAACCATTGTCGGCGAGAAACAGCTCCATGGCGATGAGCGCGACGCGCTTCTTGCCATTGACGAAGGGATGGCTGCGCAGGAATCCCATGGCGCAGGCAGCCGCAAGACGCGCCGCGTCGGCGCGCGGTTCGGCTTTCGCGACTTCCCGGGGGCGCAAAATTGCAGCTTCGAGCGCCGGCTCGCCAATGACGCCTACCGCGCCGCCATGCGCGGCAAGCGCTTCTTCATGGATCGCCAGCACGATGGCGCGATCGAGGAAACGCCAGCGCGTCATTTGGACAATTCGCGCAGCGCATTGTGCCGCCGACTCATGATCCGGCGGGCGAGCGCCATGCGCCGTTCGAAATCGGGATCGCTCTTGGTGATGCGATAACCCTCGGGGGATTTCGTGAGGTAGAGCCGGTCGCCCTTCTCGACATTGAGGTCGGCGATGATTTCGCGCGGCAGCACCACGCCGAGCGAATTGCCGATGCGCGTGATCTTGAGGGAGCCGAAGGCGTCGCCGGTTTCGGGTTCATCCATCATCTGTTATTACACCTGTATTAACCTTAACAGTTATAACTTATGTTATAACTGTTAACCGTCCTGTGCAACATGACAAACGGCCGCGCATGGCTAAACTGCCGACGACATGCGCCCCGACATACTCGCTCCCCTGTTCGGTCGCGTCGCCGCCCTGCCCGGCGTCGGCCCGAAGACCGCCAAACTTTTCGACCGGCTGCTCGCCCGCCCCGGCGCCGAGGCGCGCGTCGTCGACCTGCTCTTTCATCTGCCGACCAATGTCGTCGATCGCAGCCAGCGCCCAAAAATCGCCGAAGCGCCGATGGACACGATGGTGGTGATCAAAGCCACGGTCGTTGAACATCGCCGTCCCCAGGGCCGCTTCGCCAGAGCGCCCTTCCGCGTGCTGGTGGAGGACGAGACGGGCGACATTGAACTCGTCTTTTTCCTCGCCAACCCCGACTGGATCGAGCGCAGCCTGCCGATCGGCGGCACGCGCTGGATTTCAGGGCGTATCGAGCTTTACGACGGCCGCCGTCAAATGGTGCATCCGGACCGCGTCCTCGACGAGGCGGGGCTCGCCAGATTGCCGCCCTTCGAGGCGGTGTACGGTCTAACCGAGGGTCTGCAAACCCGTTACGTTTTACGCGCGACGGAAGAGGCGATGACGCGACTGCCCGCCCTCCCCGAGTGGCAGGAGCCGAGCGTGCTCGCAGCCAACAAGCTCCCGGCTTTCGCCGAGGCGCTGCGCGGTGCGCATCGTCCCGAGAGCGCGAGCGCGCTTTCTCCGCAACACCCCGCGCGGCAGCGGCTCGCGCTCGACGAATTGCTGGCGAGCCAGCTCGCCTTGCGTCTCGTGCGCGCGAAGATGCGCCGTCTGCCGGGCCGGGAAAACAGGGGCGACGGCCGCCTGTCGCACGCGATCGAGTCCGCGCTGCCATACAGCCTGACCAGCGCGCAGCAGCGCGCGCTTGCCGACATCCGCGCCGATCTCGGATCGGACAAGCGCATGCTGCGTCTCGTGCAGGGCGACGTCGGCTCCGGCAAGACGATCGTCGCCGCTCTGGCGATGGCGAGCGTTGCGGAGTGCGGCCGCCAGTCTGCGCTGATGGCGCCGACCGAAATCCTTGCGCGCCAGCATTATGAACGTCTCGCGCCCTTGCTCGAGCCCGTCGGCCTGCGCGTCGCGCTGCTCACGGGGCGCCTGAAAGCGAGCGAGCGCGCTGCGCTCCACGCCGCGATCGGCGCCGGGGAAATTGACGTTGTCGTCGGCACTCATGCGCTGGTGCAGACCGATCTCGCCTTTCACGACCTGGGCCTCGCCGTCGTCGACGAGCAACATCGTTTCGGCGTGCAGCAGCGCCTTGCGCTCGGCTCCAAGGGCGAGGCGGTCGATGTGCTCGTCATGACAGCGACGCCTATTCCGCGCACGCTCGCGCTCACGGCCTTCGGCGACATGGACTCGTCCGCGCTCGACGAGAAGCCGCCGGGACGCACGCCGATCTCCACCCGCGCGCTGCCCGCCTCTCGCATCGGGGAGGTCGTGGCCGGTCTGCAACGCGCACTGGCGCAGGGCGCGCGCGCCTATTGGGTCTGTCCGCTGGTGGAGGAGAACGAGGACCTCGACCTCGCCGCGGCGGAGGAGCGCGCCGCCGATCTGAGGCGCTATTTCGGAGACGCCGTCGGACTTCTCCACGGCCGCATGAAGGGTTCCGAGAAGGACGCGGTGATGGAAGCCTTTCAACGCGGCGATGCTCGCCTCCTCGTCGCGACCACGGTGATCGAGGTCGGCGTCGACGTGCCGGAGGCGACGATCATGGTGATCGAGCATGCCGAGCGCTTCGGCCTTGCCCAGCTTCACCAGCTGCGCGGACGCGTCGGGCGCGGGACCGGCCAGTCGAGTTGCCTGCTGCTTTACAAGGGTCCGCTCAGCGAGACGGCCAAAGCCCGCCTGACGATCATACGCCAGACGGAAGACGGCTTCCGTATCGCGGAAGAAGACCTGCGTCTACGCGGAGAGGGTGAGATCCTCGGCACGCGGCAGGCTGGCATGCCCGGCTTCCGCCTCGCGGATCTGACGGCCCATGCCCGCCTGCTCGCCATCGCTCGGGATGACGCAGAGCTGATCCTGCGCCGTGATCCCGAACTTTCCAGCGAACGCGGCAAGGCGTTGCGTGTCCTGCTCTATCTCTTCGAGCGCGACGAGGCGATACGGCTCTTGCGCGCAGGTTGAGCGTTACGCCGCCTGAGCCCGCGACTGCCCGAACTGCGGGACAAAACCGGCGACGGTCTCGAAGGGAATGCGCCGGTCGAAATTCAGCGTGCGCGCGTCGCTCACGATCAACGCCTGTGGCGCAAGCAGCACCGTCTCGAAATCCATGTAATTGTGGAAGTAATCCTGGTTCATCAGGGCCTGAGCAAGCGTCCTGTATGAGGCGTTTTCGGAAGCTTCGAGCGCTTCACCCCGCGTCACGCTTTCGACGTGCAGCGCGAAGCGCAATTTCGTCTGCTCGACCTCGAAGATCAGCAGCATTTTGGTCGCGAGCCCGCCCTCGACATCGGAACGCCAGTTGCGCCACCACGGAAGCCCCGGCCGCGCCTCCTCCTGCTCCTTGTGAAGCAGGCGTGCGAGAGGCCACAGGCGGGCGAACTTGGTGCGGCTGAGCAACCAGGACCGAAATTCATGGGATTCCACGAGCCTCGACGCGAAAATCTCGTCGAGATCACAATTCTGGTCAGCGCTCGCCTTCATGACGTCGGTCCTCAATTCGTCTAATCGTGATTTTGCGCGCCTGTCGAAAAGCGCGCCTCGTTGCTTCTATTTTGTCGTTATGAATCATTGGTGTAGGAATGCTTCGTCAACAATATAGCGTAAAAATAATGTAAACGCTATCCTTTCTATTTCAGCCGGCGTGCGATGACCACACGATTGCTGTTGACGCCTTTCGCATTGTTGGCTACTCCCCAGCAATTGCTGGTTTTCGTAAAGCGCTGGCGGTTGATCATCACGCACATACGCTCGAACGGCAATCCTTCCATCGCCTTCCAGACCAGACGTTCGAGCAGCACGCCGCCGCGTCTGACCTCACCGACTTCATAGGCCACATGGCCGCCGGGCCGCACGACGCGGGCAAGCTCCTCGAACACGGCGCGGGTCATCCGCGTCCATGCGCCGATGTCACGAAGCTGGGAAATGTCGATCTTCTCCGCATCTACGCCCGCAAACCAGTTTCGCAGCCAGTTATCGGCGCGATAGTTCACGACATCGAGGAAGGGCGGCGACGTAACCACGAGATCTACGCTGGCGTCGCCCAGATGAACGAGGCGCGCGGCGTCGGCGACGGTCAGACGGGCGCCGGAAACCGGTGGCGGCGCGCCATCGGCCAGCAGCGCCCGAGATTTCTTCAGGATGATCGCCGCGACGTCGCGCGGCGGCGGCGACTGGCTGCGTCGCTCGTTGATCTTCAATTGCGCCTTCACCGTCACGGCCTGATTTGGCGGCAGCGTATAGACGGAGAAGAAACCCGGCGAATGACCGGTAAGGCGGTTGAGCGCGACCATCCTGATCCAGTCATCGACGGGATCGGGCGCCTCGTCCGGATGGGCGCGTGAGATAAGCCAGGCGCGCAGGGCGCAAATCTGGCGCAGCGTGTCCGGATGATAGAATGCGAGCAGATCGTCGCGGTCGAATTCGGTCGCCTCGTCTGTTAAAGGCGCCTCGGCGAGTCGCGCGGCGATGGCCTCAAGCGAGGGCGGCCGCAAGCGCGGGCGCGCCAGCAAGACCGACAGGGGATTGGCGTCCGAACCGAACGCGCGCCGGCCCTGAAGCGCCGCCTGCAGCGGCGTCGTGCCGCGACCCATGAAGGGATCGCAAACGCTGTCGCCGGGCTGCGTGAACCGGTCGATGAAAAAGGCCGGCAGCTGCGGTTTGAAGCAGGCGCGGTAGCTCACTTCATGCAGGGAATGGCCCTGGCGCTGGCCCGCGGTCCAGAACTCATTTACGTAATACGTAACGCCGTCTTCGACGACGACCTGCGTCGGCGCCCCGAATTGGTCGAAGGCGCGCAGATCTTCGAGGAATGCGTCGTTTGGCCGCCGGCGCTCCGGGAGCATCAGTCGGTTCGATCCGCGAGACACGCCAATTTCCTGATTTTCGCGCCCATCGCTCGCCGCGCCGACGCGAGTTCGTATTGCAGCTGCAGGTTCAGCCAATCCTCGGGATCGACGCCGAACCAGTGGCCAAGCCGCAAGGCGGTGTCGGCGGTGACGCCACGCTGGCCATTGATGATGGCGGTCACCCGATTTACGGGCACATCGATGTCGCGGGCGAGATCGGACGCGGTCAGTCCCAATTCACTCAAATAGCGCGAAAGAATTTCTCCCGGATGCGTCATACCCTTCTCCACGGGCGCCGAGGCCTTTTTCGATCCGTCCTTGCGTGGGGCGCGCCTGGGCGCGTCCTTGCGCAAGGCGGCTTCCCGCCGCGCCGGCTTTGCGGCCGGCGCGGACGCATGCGGAAATTCGCCCTTCAGGAAAAGACGCGTGAGCGCCTCGCGATAAGCGCCCATGAAAGGCTCCGCTCAAGATGAAATACGTAAACCATATTATGCTTTCCGTAAATGCTAACCAAGGGTTGAATTCATCCCCTCGCCCCTCGTCCAGCCCTCGCGCGTCTCGGCGATGAAGTCGTTGAGGCGGCCCTCCGAAATTGCCGTCCGCAGGCCGGCCATCAGGTCCTGATAGTAAGCCACATTGGCCTGTGTCAGCAGCATCATTCCCAGGATTTCCCCTGCTTTTACGAGATGATGCAGATAGGCGCGCGAGTAATCCCGCGTCGCCGGGCATGTGGATTCCGGGTCGAGCGGGCGCATGTCCTCCGCGTGGCGGGAGTTGCGCAGATTGACCTTTCCGAAGCGCGTATAGGCGAGGCCGTGACGCCCGGCGCGGGTCGGCATCACGCAGTCGAACATGTCGACGCCGCGGGCGACCGCCTGAATGATATCGTCGGGCGTGCCAACGCCCATCAGATAGCGGGGCTTTTCCACAGGAAGATGCGGTAAAGTCGTCTCCAGCATGTCCAGCATGACCTCCTGCGGCTCGCCAACGGCGAGGCCGCCAACAGCGAGGCCATGGAAGTCCATCTCCGCGAGCGCTTTCGCGCTCTCGATGCGTAGCGGCTTGCAGGCGCCGCCCTGCACGATCCCGAATACCGCCCTGCCCGCTTCCTCCCTGAAGGCCTTGCGTGAGCGCTCCGCCCAGCGCAGCGAAAGCCGCATCGCGCGCTCGGCCTCGGCGTCGGAGCATGGGAGGCGCACGCATTCGTCGAACTGCATCTGGATGTCGGAGCCCAGCAGATGTTGGATCTCCATCGAGCGCTCGGGCGACAAATGGTGGCGCGAACCGTCGATATGCGACTGAAAGGTGACGCCGCTCTCGTCGAGCTTGCGAAGCTTGGCAAGTGACATGACCTGAAAACCACCGGAGTCGGTCAGGATCGGATAAGGCCAGTTCATGAAACGATGCAGGCCGCCGAGCCGCGCGACCCGCTCGGCGCCCGGACGCAGCATCAGGTGGTAGACGTTGCCGAGCACGATGTCGGCGCCCGCCGCGCGCACGTCCTTCACAAACATCGCCTTCACCGTCGCCGCTGTTCCGACCGGCATGAAGGCCGGCGTGCGGATCGTTCCGCGCGGCGTAAATATCTCGCCCCTGCGCGCCGCGCCGTCAGTCGCGTGGAGAGTGAAGGAGAAGCCTTGGTTCATTTCCTGTCCTTGGCGCCGAGCGCGGCGATCTTCACGATTTTATATTGACCGCTGTCGGTCTCGTTGAAACATACGGTGAAAGTCGAGCCGACCTTCAGTTCTGCGTTGCGTAAATCCGTTCTCCAGATCGCTGTCTCGGCGGCGCCGAAGTCGATGCGGCCATCCCGGCGCAGGATGAAAGGACGCGGAGCCTCGCCATCGAGATCGAACGCGCCGAAGACGTCCCATGTGGATACGAGACGCGTTTCTTCCATGCGCAAATCGACCGTCATCGGCGCCTCGGTCGGATCGTCGCGCCACAGCGCAACCAGTCTAACGTCACGCGAATTGCTCATGGCTCTGCGCGATGCAGCAGACAGGCGTCGCCATATGAGTAGAAGCGATAGCCGTCTTCAATGGCGTGCGCATAGGCCGCCTTCATGCGTTCGAGACCGGAAAAGGCGGAGACGAGCATGAACAGCGTCGAGCGCGGCAGATGGAAATTGGTGAGCAGCATGTCCGTCGCACGGAAACGGTAACCGGGCGTGATGAAGATGCCCGTACGTTGCGCGTAAGGAGCGAGCCTACCATCCGGCGCGGCGGCGCTTTCCAGCACGCGCAGCGCCGTCGTGCCGACGGCGACGATGCGGCCTCCCCGCGCACGCGCCTCGTTCAGCTCGGCGGCGGTCTCGGAGTCGATTCGCGCGAACTCCTCATGCATCCTGTGTGATCCGGTGTCGTCGGCCTTCACCGGCAGGAATGTGCCTGCGCCTACATGCAGCGTCACGCGATGGAGCTGCACGCCGCGCGCTTCGACGGCGGCGAGAAGGTTCGGCGTGAAATGCAGTCCCGCCGTCGGCGCCGCGACAGCGCCCGCCTCCCGGGCGAAGACGGTCTGATAATCTGTTTCGTCGCTGGCGTCGGCGGCGCGCTTTCCGGCGATATAGGGCGGCAGCGGCATCTTGCCGGCGATCTCGATCGCCTCATCGAGCGACGGGCCCGAGAGATCGAAGGCGAGCGTGACCTCGCCGGCGTCGCCCCTGCCTTCGACACGGGCGTCGAGAGCGCCCTGAAGACACGCCCCTCCGCTTTCACGGCCGAAACGGATGAGATCGCCAATCGCGAGTTTCTTCGCGGGGCGCATCAGCGCGCGCCAGCGCGAGGCGTCGAGCCGCTCGATCAGCGTCGCCTCGACGCCCGCGCTCAATTCGCCCCGAAGGCGTCTGCCGGAAAGCCGCGCATGTATGACGCGCGTATCGTTGACGACGAGCGCGTCGCCTTCGCGAAGACAGGCGGGAAGATCCCGCACCGACTTGTCCTCGAAGGCGCCCTTGCCGGGCACGACGAGCATGCGCGCGCTGTCGCGCGGGTTCGCCGGTCGCAGAGCGATGCGATCCTGCGGTAGTTCAAAATCGAAGAGATCGACGCGCATTTACGCTCTACATAAAGATGGCCGGGACAAGCCCGGCCATGACGCATTTCACAAATGCGGACCGCTCAGCCAAGCGTCGCCTTGATGATCTTGTCGGGATCGCGCACCGGTTCGCCGCGCTTGATCTTGTCGACGTTCTCCATGCCCGAGACGACCTCGCCCCAAACCGTATACTGCTTGTCGAGGAAGCGGGCGTCGTCGAAGCAGATGAAGAACTGCGAGTTCGCGCTGTCCGGATCCTGCGCGCGCGCCATGGAGCAAGTGCCGCGCACATGCGGCGCGTCGTTGAACTCCTGCTTCAGATTCGGATATTTCGAGCCGCCGGTGCCGGTGCCGCGCGGGCAGCCGGTCTGCGCCATGAAGCCGTCGATCACGCGGTGAAAGACGATGCCGTCATAGAAGCCCTCGGAAACGAGCTTTTTGATATGCGCGACATGGTTGGGAGCGAGATCGGGGCGGAACTTGATGACGACGGGTCCCTTGGTCGTCTCGAGGGTCATGGTGTCGGCGGTTTCGGTCATTTTTGCTCCTGTGTGAAATAGCGCGCGCGCTCCGGCTGCCGTTCAATGGAGAGCTGGAGCGCGCCTTTTTTCTCAGCTTTCGTCGCCGGCGAGGCGCAGCTTGATGATCTTGTCCGGGTCCGTGACCATGCCGTTGTCGGACTTCGATCCCTTCTTGATCTTGTCGACGACATCCATGCCCGACACGACCTCGCCGAACACCGTATATTTGCCGTTGAGCTGCGGCGCATCGGCGAAGCAGATGAAGAACTGGGAATTGGCGGAATCCGGATCGCCCGGCTGGCGCGCCATGCCAAGCGTGCCGCGCTTGAAAGGCTCCTGGCTGAACTCGGCCTTCAGGTCGAGATAGCGGGAGCCGCTCAGTCCGGTGCCGGTGGGATCGCCCGCCTGCGCCATGAAGCCGTCGATCACGCGATGGAAGACGATGCCGTCGTAGAAATGCTCCTTGGCGAGCTTCTCGATCCGCTCGACATGTTTCGGCGCAAGATCGGGCCGCAGCTTTATGGTGACGCGCCCGTCCTTGGTGTCGAGGTAAAGGGTGTGCTCGTCGGCCGCGCGAGCAATGTGGGCGCTTCCGAGCGCAGCCATGGCGACGGCGGCGAGAAGCAGACGGCGGCTGAGTTTCATATAGCCTCCCTAACGGTTGTTCTTTGCTTGCCCGGCCGAATTTTATTTCTCGTTTTCAATGCGTTGAGACGAGAACAAAATTGCGTCGATCCGGTCTTCGGTGGGCGATTTTATCCTTGCGGCGAAAAATCGCCCCGGCCTTATACGCCGCCGGGCGCATGAGCGCCACGACGTTTCGGCGGGAGGCGGGTCCGATATGGGTCGCCGTGTCTTCGCCTTTCCCGAGCCGTCTCCAGTAATGAACAAAGAAAATAAACATCAAATATGTAATAATGTAACCAAATTTAGACAAAGACTTTCCTGAAGAGGCTCAGTTGAAGGTAAACTTGCTTGCTTCTCTACAAGCACACAAAGATCTTCAGCTTCTAAATTTGATTTTTGTCTAGCCGAATTCATCATTCGAACCTATCCTGACTGCGGAAACTTTAAAAAGGGGGGCTTCCATTGAAAAAGTCGATCATCAGCGCCGTCGGCGCGATGATGTTGGTCCTGTCTGGGTCAACGTCTGCTTTCGCCACGGACCCGGCCGCGATAACGGAGCCGGCCAGAGCCGGCGCCGTGCTTGGCGTTCCGGAAAACTCCGATCAGTTCATCTGGCGGCTGCTCACCCAGATGGCCGCCCCTGTCACCCTTGGCCAGCCGCGGCCGGTCGTTTTCGAAACCTGGGCGTCGGACGCCGACACTTTCACCGCCACGCCGCATTGGCCCGGCCCGAACGAACCGCGGAAATTCCACGGCAGCGTCCTCGCGGCGACAAAGAGCGCGCATGGCTTCGAGCTGGATGTTCCCTGTTCGCCGCCCGGCAACGCGCCGGTCGCGGGCTTTCCGATCGCCGGCAACCCGAAGCCCTGCGTTGCGGAGGAGGTTTTGCGCAATCGGCCGGAGTTCGACTACATCGTCAACAACGGGCTGAACACCAAGGCGGGATTGGCCGCCGCATTCTCCCGGAACTTCGTCGTGAACATGCCGAGGTCGTCGATCTCGATGAAGGGCGACTGGGTTCCCGTGCGCACGATGCTGCGATGGATTCCCCGGCTCGGAAGCGTTGAAAACATCCGGCGTCTCTATTTCACGACGGTTTCCGATTCGGTCGAATATGCGCTCGTGGCGATTCATGTCGCCAGCAAGCAGAATCCCCTCTGGGTCTGGGGAACTTTCGAGCATGAATTCAATCCGGGCCGCTGCGACACCATGGGCTGCTACGACAGCTTCGGGAGCGCGACCCCCGTCGTCCTGCCAAACAAGTCTGCGCCGAACACGCAATATGGCGAATGCGTCAAGACGCCGCGACTGACATCTATGATGTTGCACGCCCGTCTGTCGCCGGTCTGGGGAAACTATTGCCTGAAATCGAGCCAGGTGACTTTCACCACCGCTGACGGAACGCCCACCGTTCTCGGCAATTCGGTGACGGAGCGGCTCGTGGCGAATGGAGCCATTGCGGCCTCCTCCTGCATCGGTTGCCACGCCTATGCGTCCTTCGGACGTGACGGCGCGACGACGGCGCGCGCGGAGGCGATGCTTCCCTATAATCCGACCGGAACCCCGATCCCCGCGGTTCTTGCAGGCTCCAAAACATTTGATTTCATGTGGGGAGTGCTGTTGGCGCCGTAAGAAACGCCGTTACCCCCGTCCTTCAGGCGCGCGGTGCGCGTTTGAGGGCCTCGACCGACGCGGGCGGCGCGAATTTCGCGCCGCCCATTTGTATTGACAGCAATCTGATACGAGAGACGCCGGGCAAGTAATTCCGGCGTATCAATTGAACGACCGTCGATTGAATCGGCGCCTTTCTCGCAGGTCGCGTCGCCCCGAAAACCTTGACTGTATCCCCCTGAAAAACAGGCTCCTTGCGCTCTTGACGGCGTGAACAGATTCGCCTTATGAACGAATTACATGTGATGTGTAATGCGTGTTAATCTTAGTGGTCTCCTCAGGGCGGGGAATATGATGAAAAGAATGAATCCAACTCTACTGGCAATGTTAGGCGCTTCGCTTGTCGCGTCGACTGTTTCGGTTTCAGCTCAAGAGAGCGCCGAGCAATCGGCTTCCGTGGCTACGCCTGTCGTCACACCTGTAATCGTTCAAAAAGTTAAACATGGGGAAGATCAGGACTTTCAAGTCATGGATCTGTGGGGCACTGGCTTCAGCCCCATGAGCAAAGTCTTTATCGCTGGCGCGGACATTACGAAAGCCTGTCGATTCAGAGGTACGACGTTCATTACATGTTCGTTGAAGAATCCGGGGCTTGCCGCCGGCGATTACCGTCTTGTCGTCAGGACCGGGGTCAAGGAGACTGTCTTCGAGGTGACCGTTCCTTGCCGGGATAAAGGGCATCACTACAAGGAACGCGGAATGACCCAGTATGACGACGGGTGCGTCGCTGGTCCTCCCGGCCCTCGCGGCCCCATGGGTCCTATGGGCCCTATGGGGAAGCCCGGCAAGGATGGGGAACCTGGGGCGAAGGGTGACAAGGGTGACAAGGGTGACAAGGGTGACAAGGGTGATACCGGTCCGACGGGTCTGCCCGGTCCGGCCAGTGGAGGCGCTCGGGACTATTTTGTGTGCTCGGGCGCAAACAATACGACCGTTGTTGCTGAGTGTCCGACTGGCCAAGTGGCCGTCGGCGGCAATGTAACTATAATTGGTCAGGCAATGCCTACGGGTGGTGGATGCCCAACACAACCGTGGACAGACGTCCCCGGGGGCGATGTCAAATTGTCGCGGCCTAACCCCAACGTAGCAAACGGGGCCACGTTTAATGGATGGGCGGGGCAGGGAACCGGTCTTGGCCAGAATACAATGGTTGTGCATGTGTTCTGTGCTTTCCCTGCTGCTGACTGACGCTTTCTGACACGTTGCGCGGCGGCTGAGGACACCCTCTCCGCCGCGCCTCAGATAGCCTAGTCACTGCAACTGACTCATCACTAGCCTCCGCTCAGACGCCCGTCTGAGCGGAGGTTTTTTTTCGGCCTCATAGCCGCGCGTTGCCGGACAGACCGACCTCGATGTCTTTCGCCTGCGCGCGCAAATCCGGATGATTGCGACTGTCGCGGCGTCGCCCCCCGAAAATCTTAACCGTACCCTTAAAACAAGCTTCCGGCGCGCTTGACTCCGCAAGCGCGTCCATACTATGTAACAATTACACGTATTATGTAATATCGTGTCGTTCTTTTTCAACTCTCCGGGCGGGGAATGCTATGAAAAGACATCTTCCAAAACTGTTAACAACCCTATGCGCTTCGCTTGTCGCGTCGGCTTTTTCGGCTTCGGCTCAAGAAAGCGCCGAGCAATCGGCTTCCGTGGCTACGCCTGTCGTCACACCGGTAATCGTTCAAAAAGTCAAACATGGGGAAGATCAGGACTTTCAGGTTATGGATCTGTGGGGCACTGGCTTCAGCCCCATGAGCAGAGTTTTTATCGCTGGCTCGGACATTACAAAAGCGTGTCGATTCAAAGGTACGACGTTCATTACATGCTCCTTGAAGAATCCGGGGCTTGCCGCCGGCGATTACCGTCTTGTCGTCAGGACCGGGGTTAAGGAGACTGTCTTCGAGGTGACGGTTCCTTGCCGGGATAAAGGTCGTCGCGACAAGGAACGCGGAATGACCCAGTATGACGACGGATGTGTCGCTGGTCCTCCCGGTCCTCCCGGCAAGCAAGGCCCGATCGGCCTTCAGGGGCCTCCGGGTCCGAAGGGTGACACCGGCGCCAAGGGTGAAAAGGGTGACAAGGGTGACAAGGGCGATCCCGGAGCGCAGGGCGTTCCTGGCACTCCCGGCGCTCCCGGCGCCACCGGCGCACAAGGCCCGAAAGGTGATCAGGGCCCGCAGGGCATCGCGGGGAACCTCGCTCTGGCCGGTAAAACTTGCTCGCCCAATCCGATTGTCGGGTTTAGCGCCGCCGGCGAACCCATTTGCCAAGGCGGAACGGGCGGTGGATGCGCTCGAGCGACGTTCAACCCGAGCGTTGGCATCACTGTTAGCGCCACGCTGCAGAACTGGGTTGGCGGAAATCAAACTTTCACAGGTTCCTCGCCGGAGTGCACTGTTACCGTGACGAAGCCAACCGGCACCATCGATAATGCGATTACCTCCGGCCACACCGGATGGAATATCGCTTCTGTCGCCGGGTGGAGTTCGTGTACTCAGAATGTACAGCCTCCCGCCTGTGGAACGGTCGGGGGAGTTGGAACCGTACAAGCCGCTACGAGCGACGCTAGGCCATTTCCGAGATGCTCTAACGCGTCCAATGTTCTTGGGGACCCTTCGAGCGCCGTCAACGTGATCACCTGCGTCCCGTAAAGACGGACCCGAACCCGAAGGCGTAATCTTCGGGTTCGGCGCCGGAAATTACTTAGGGTAATTTCCCGCACTGGATGGACTGTTGAAACGCCGCCGGCTTGCCGGCGGCGATTTCATTTGAGGCGCGCCGTCAGTGGGGCGTTCCTCGTCTCAAGCAAAGCAGCGCGCTTTCCAACTCGGCGGGCGGAATGTTGCCGATCGGCCCCTTCAGCCGCGCCGCGCAAGGGCGCGTTTGAGGGCCTCGACCGACGCGGGCGGCGCGAAGGCCGAGACGTCGCCGCCAAGCGACGCGATCTGGCGCACGAGCGTGCCGCTGATGTGGCGCAGCCCCGGCGCGGCGGGCAGGAAAAGCGTGTGAACCTCCGGCGCGAGCGTTCCGTTCGTCCCGGCCATCTGCATTTCGTAATCGAAATCCGTTCCATCGCGCAGGCCGCGCAGGATGGCGCAGGCCCCGCAGGCGCGGGCGGCTTCGACCACGAGGCCGTCGAAGCTCGTCACCTCTATCGCGCAGGGCCGCGAAAGCTCGAAATCCTCGCAAGCCTCGGCGATGACCGCCGCGCGCTCCTCGAAGGTCAGCCACGGCGCCTTGCCCGGATGCACCCCGATGGCGACGACGATCCGGTCGAACATCGCAGCGCCCTGCCGAATCACGTCGAGATGCCCGTAGGTCAGCGGATCGAAAGTGCCGGAATAGAGGGCGGTGTGCGCGGTCATCAGAGCGGTATAGGGGATTTTGGAAGGTTGCGCGAGACGCTCGCCCCCTCTCCCCGCACGCGGCAAAAGTGGGGGCACGCGCGGGGGCCGGCCGCCTATTCCTCCGCAGCCCCCTCCTCACCCTCGCCCACATCGCCAATATGCTCGACCGACACGACGCGCTCGTCCTCGGCGGTGTTGAACACGATCACGCCCTGCGTGCTGCGGCCGGCGATGCGGATGCCGTCGACCGGGCAACGGATGAGCTGGCCGCCATTGGTGACGAGCATGATCTCGTCGCCCTGCCCCACCGGGAATGAGGCGACGAGCTTGCCGTTGCGGGCGTTGACCGCCATGGCGACGATGCCTTTGCCGCCGCGTCCGGTCGTGCGGTATTCATAAGATGACGTGCGCTTGCCGTAGCCGTTTTCGGAGACGGTCAGGATGATCTGCTCCGCGACCTGCATGGCTGCGAAACGCTCGTCAGTGAGCTCCACGGCGCCCGTCGCCGCCTCCTCGGCCTCGGCGCCCGCGTCGGGCGACACGTCCTCGCCCATGCGGCGGCGAAGCGCGTTGGCGCGCTTCAGGTAGGCCGTGCGCTCTTCGCCCGTCGCCTCGAAATGATTGAGGATCGAGAGCGAGATCACCCGGTCGCCCTGCCCCAGCGACACGCCGCGCACGCCCATGGACGTGCGGCCCTGGAACACGCGAACCTCCGGCACGGCGAAGCGGATGCACTGGCCGTCGCTCGTCGTCAGCAGAATGTCGTCATGCTCGGTCGCCGTGGCGACGTCGACGATCGCTTCGCCGTCGTCGAGCTTCATGGCGATGAGGCCATTGCGGCGCACATCGACGAAATCGGAGAGCTTGTTGCGCCTCACCGTGCCGCCGGTCGTGGCGAAGATCACGTCGAGCGTGGCCCAGCTCGACTCGTCCTCGGGCAGCGGCATGATCGTGGTGATCCGCTCGCCGGGCTCCAGCGGCAGCATGTTGACGAGCGCCTTGCCCCGAGCCTGCGGCGCCGCGAGCGGCAGCCGCCAGACCTTCTCTTTATACGCCTTGCCGCGCGAGGAGAAAAACAATACCGGCGTATGCGTATTGGCGACGAAGAGGCGGTGGACGAAATCCTCCTCCTTCATCTGCATGCCGGAGCGGCCCTTGCCGCCGCGCCGCTGCGCCCGATAGGTCGAGAGCGGCACGCGCTTGATGTATCCCGCGTGCGAGACCGTGACGACCATGTCCTCGCGGGCGATGAGGTCTTCGTCCTCGACATCGCCTTCCGCGTCGCTGATCTGCGTGCGGCGCGGGGTGGCGTAGGCCTCCTTCACCGCCAGCATCTCGTCCTTAATGATGCCGAACAGCTTTTCCCGCGAGCGCAGGATTTCGAGATATTCCGCGATCTCGGCGGCGAGCTTGTTCAGGGCCTCGGCGATTTCCTCGCGGCCCAGCGCGGTGAGGCGCTGCAGGCGCAGGTCGAGAATGGCGCGGGCCTGCGCTTCCGACAGGCGGATCGTGCCATCGTGACTGAGCTTGTGGCGCGGGTCGGCGATGAGCTCGACGAGCGGCGCCATGTCCTTCGCCGGCCAGTCGCGGGCCATCAGGGCTTCGCGCGCGGCGGCGGCGTCGGGCGAATTGCGGATGAGGCGGATCACCTCGTCGATATTGGCGACGGCGATCGCAAGGCCGACCTGCAGATGCGCGTTGTCCCGCGCCTTGGCCAGGCGGAACTTGGTGCGCCGCGTGACCACCGTCTCGCGGAAATCGACGAAAGCGCGCAGCACGTCATGGAGTGTCATCAGTTCCGGCCGGCCGCCGTTCAGCGCGATCATGTTGACCGCGAAGCTCGACTGTAGCGCAGTATGGCGCCAGAGCTGGTTCAGCACGACATCGGCCACCGCCTCGCGCTTCAGCTCGACAACGATGCGCATGCCGTCGCGGTCGGACTCGTCGCGCAGATCCGCGATGCCCTCGACCCGCTTTTCCTTCACAAGTTCGGCGATGCGCTCGATCAGCGCGGCCTTGTTCACCTGATAGGGAATTTCGGTGAAGATGATCGCCTCGCGCTCCTTGCGCAGCGTCTCGATCTCGGCTTTCGCGCGCATGATGATCGAACCGCGGCCGGTGGCGTAGGCGTTGCGGATGCCCCCGCGGCCGAGGATCGTCGCCGCGGTCGGGAAGTCCGGCCCCGGCACGATCTCCATCAGCTCCGCGACGGTCATGTCCGGCTTGTCGATCAGCGCGATGGCGGCGTCGATCACCTCGCCGAGATTGTGCGGCGGAATATTCGTCGCCATGCCGACGGCGATACCGCCGGCGCCGTTGACGAGGAGGTTCGGGAAGCGCGCCGGGAGGACCGTCGGCTCGCTTTCCTTTCCGTCATAGTTGGGCTGGAAGTCGACCGTGCCTTCGTCGATGTCCTCGAGCAGCGCCAGCGCCGGCTTGGCGAGACGCGACTCGGTGTAGCGCATCGCCGCCGGCGGGTCGTTGTCCACCGAGCCGAAGTTGCCCTGCCCGTCGACGAGCATGAGCCGCATCGAGAAGAGCTGCGCCATGCGCACGAGCGCATCGTAAATCGCCGCGTCGCCATGCGGGTGATATTTACCCATCACGTCGCCGACGATGCGCGCCGACTTCACGTAGGGCTTGTCGGGCGTGTGCCCGTTTTCGTTCATCGAAAAAAGGATGCGCCGGTGCACCGGCTTCAGGCCATCGCGCACATCGGGAAGCGCGCGGCTCACGATTACGCTCATGGCGTAATCGAGATAGCTGCGCTTCATTTCATCGGCGATCGAGACCGGCCTGATGTCCGAACCGTGCTTCTCGGGGTCGTCTTTTTTCGTGTCGTCTTCGGCCAAGGGCGCGCCAATCCGAAAGGAGCTTTTTTACCTCACAGGGGTATAGGCGATTCGGCCCGCCCGCGCCAGCAAGACTGGCATATGATCACTATTTAAAAACAGATATTTATGCCGCTGTTTACGCAATTCTGGGGATAGATGCGCCAAAGACCCGCGCGATTTCGCTTCAGCGGTCTGATTCCCTGCATTTCGCCAGCGGCGCGCGGTCCAGCAGAAAGACGCTGTCGTCGCTTTTGCCCTGGACGACTTTGCCCTCTTTTTCGATCGCGAAGGCGCCGTCTTCCACGCTGAAAAAATCTTTCTCGCCTTCGAAAACCAGGCGTTTCGCCTCGACTTTGAGCCGTCCGTCGGGGAGCGGCGTCAGTTCGAGTTCTCCGCCGTCGGCTTCGAGAAAGCAGTGGAATCCGCCCGCCCGCTCTTCGCAATAGGCGTGACCGCCGTACCACTCCTGCGAAGCCTTGCGCTTTACGCCCACGCCCAGCTCGAAGCGGCTGGCGCTGGCCGGCTTGCCGTCTTCGCCGGTCTTGGACATCGCCAAAGTCATGCGCGTGATCTGCTGGGCGGGATGCGCCTTCAGATGCGCGCTGTCATAGGCGCGAGCGTAACAGGGCGCCTCGCCCTTTAGCGGCGTGAAGGCGTCGTCGAAAGGAGCGCTCCAGGCCTCGCCAGAATTGGCGAGACAGCAGTTCGCCAGAAAAAGAATCGTTGCCGCCTTCTTCATTCGCCTGCCCTTCGAACTGAACGAAACTGGGCGATTGTAGGCGCGTACGCCTCTGCGAGCTTGTGCGCATGAGCACAATGCGCGCCTACTTCCTTTTCGTCCGGGATTTCTTCGCGTCCGCCACTCGCGCGGCGTCGAGCGCCAGCGCCGCCCAGCGGCGAAACTCGCGTTCGTCCTCCAGCGCCTCGTGCGGCAGGCGCCAGTAGGAAATTGTCACGGGCCCGTTTTTGCCCTGATAGACGAAAGGACTGGAGCCGGCCGCCTCGAATTGCGGCGTCGTTTCCTTGTCCGCCTTCAAATAAATTTCGCCGTCGGTTTCGATCGCGAAGAAAAGCCCGTCGGCGTAAATTCCGTGGCCGCCGAACATGCGTTTGACCTTGACCGGACCAAGGGGCGCGAAAAGCTCCTCGATCCGGTCGCGGTCCATTTGATCAGCCTCCGGCTGCGCGCAGCGCCCTGCCGGCGTTGATCGCGGCGGAGGTCGCCGCTTCGTCGCCCGGCTCGATGAGGCCAAAGACGTCAGCTTCGGCAGTCGCTTCATTTACCGGCGCCGGCGGCGCGTTTTCAACGCCGGGCTCGCCCATTTCGGCCTTCGGTTCCCCCGCCGCGACCCCTTCGGAAGCGGCGCCCGGCAGGGTGCGCGTCGTGCGCATCGCCCTCGACAGGTCGACCGACGGCGTTTCCGGCTCGGGACCCGAACGACGCATCTTCATCGCGAGCTTCTTGAGAGCGGAAACCGGTTCGTCGGCGCCCTCCACGGCGGCCGGTTTGCCCTCGACCTTTTTGACGATCGGCGCGGGCGACGCCTTATCGTCTGAGCCCTTGCCCGCCGACCGCAGGCTGGTGAACTTGCCGAGCAGGACGCTGACCGCCGATTTTTCCCGAGGCGCCCTCGATTTCGGTGTGACGCCCGACTCGACCTTGGACGCCGCCAAATCTCCGGCCGCCTGCGTCGGCGCGGCAACCGATTTATCCTCTTTGGCGGCGAACCGCGCGTGCAGCGTCGGCAGCAGGCGGGCGAAGAGCGAAGGCCTCGCTTCCGCGGACATCGCGGGCGCTTCCTTCTCCGGCGCAGGCGTCTCGACCCGGGCGGTTTTCGCCGGAGCAGACGCCGCCTCGGCCGCGGACCGCTTGCGTCTCATCCAGACCAGGACGCTGCCGATCGCGGCGACCGCAAACAGGCCCACCTTCCAGAGCTTGGCGATGAGGATCAGAATCGTCACCGCGACTGGCGCTTTCGGGGCCTCCGCCTCTACCGGGGCGATGGGCGCGATCGATTTTGCGGAGACGTCGCGAGTCAGGAGATCGGCGGCGGCGTAAGGCGCAACCTTGTCGGCAGCGAGATCGACCTCCTCATAGGCCTTGCCGCGGTCGTATACGATTGTCTCGACGAGCGCGGCGGCTTCGCCCTTCAGGCGTTCGGCCTGCTCCCCGCCATCGGCGAGACTGACCTTGATCGCGCCCTGCCGGCCTAGCGCCCAAGCCTCGCAATTGAAGAAGCGATCGGCGCCGCCCGGCTCGGTCTGCGTCTCGATGCTCACGCAGGCCGAGAGCCGCTTGCGGGCGTCGAGCGCCGGCGGAGTCAGCCAGCCGCCGAGCGTCACTGGCGGCTGACCCACGCCGCCGCGCTGCGCATTCACTTCCGGGAGGCTCGCTTCGAAGGCGGCGAGGAGCTTCTCGGGCTGCAACGCCTCGGGCTCGCTTGCCTTGATGTAGCCGTCATCGAGAAGCTCGACGGTCGCGAGCCAATCCAGCTTGTCCACACCCGGCGCAACAAGCCCCTGCGCGCCCGAACGCAGGTCGAGCCCCGCCTCCCTGGCGATCTTGCGCGCCGGCTCCAGCGGGATGAAGACACGGCCCGCAGGCAACCACATGGTGGCGCGATCGGCGATACGGACTTCGGCCGGCCCCTTGACTCCTTCCGCGAACAGCGCGGCAATACGGGCTTCCGCCGCGGCAGTCTGATCCTGCGCGGGCTCGCCCGGCGCTGGCGCCTGAGCCGCCGTCGCATTGTCGTTCGCAGCGGGCGGCGCGACTTTCGGCTCGATCGTGGCCTGTTCGGCGGCGGACGTCGGAGATTCAGCCGCGGGCGGCTGCTCAGAGGCCTGCGCAGCGCTCGCGACCGGCGTCGCGCCAGCTTGCAGGGCCGGCTTCAGACCGGGAACCAGAGCGGGGTCCTCGGTTGACGCGCTCTGCAACTGAAGCTTCGCCGAAGGCTGCCCGGCGCCGACGAGCGATTTCTGTGTCGGGTGCTCGGTCATCAATGGCGGCCGCATGGTCGCCGCAATGGGCTCGGGAGCCGCGGCCTCCGCCTCCGCCTGCGCCTGCAGGGGCTCGGGCGTCTCGCCTCCTGCCTTGGACGCTTCCTTGTTCTCGGGAGCCGGCGGGTTGATGGGCGTCTCGCTCGCGACTGCCGCTTCGGCGGGCGGCGGGGCGTCGGTCAAAGGCTGCCCGCCTGGGGCCGTCTCCGCCTCGGGCTCGGGCGCGGCCTGCGCGATGGGTTGCTCCGGCGACGGAGCCGGCGCCGCCATAGGCGTTGTCGCCGCCGGCCGGACCGGCTCCACGGTCTTGGGAGGCTCGACCGTCTTTGCGGCTTCCCGCATTTTGACGGGCGCCGACATCTTGGCGGGCTCCACGACCTTTACAGGACCGACCCGCCTCGCCGGCTCGCCGCCCCTGACGACGTCGGCGCCCGGCGACACGCCGGGTTCCGTAAGGTAAACGCTCTTTTTCACCGGCCGCATCGGCGGCATTTCGTAGATGATCTCTTGCGTCTCCTCCTGGGACGGCGGCGTGATCTCCTGAACCACCTCTCCACGGACGCGCCTGCCATCCCGCGTCCACCCTTCGGATGGGACAAGGGAAAGAGCTGCAATCAAGGCGAGACTCGACGCGGCAACGGGCGGTTTTGGAAACAACATCGAACGACTCCACGGCGCATGAACCAACGCTCGCCGGAAGCTTGACTATTGATGTTGAAGAAAAAGCTATATGGCGACGGTTTGGCTGATGAAACCAATCATCAGGGTTAACGCCGGCTTTACGCGTCGCCGCCTGGCTTGCGTTATCGTGTCGCGGGCGCAAATCGCGGACGGAAACGGACGCGGTCTTTACTTTACAACCCTTGGTGACATTTACATACTTTGCGCGTGTTGCTCGCACGGAGGTGCGGGGAACGGGCACGCAATTGTCAAGACTGAGACGGGAGGACGTTTGTCATGTCGAAATTCATGAAGTCCGCTTTGTTAGCCGCGCTTACCGGAGGATTTTTGTTTGCTGCGACATCGGCGAGTTCGGCCGGTCCCTTGAGCGTCGCCAATCCGCAGGACGAGGGGTTATCGTCGTCGCTGATCCAGAAGGTTGCTCATTACAATCCGCCGGGTGGAAAGAAGTGCCTGAAGTGGACCCGTCGCTTCAATCCGTCTCACGGGTTTGGCCACCGTCGTTGCGTGCACTGGAAATAATGACCGGGATTTACCTCGGGTAAGCAAATATCGCTAAACGGTCCCCCCGCCCGCGGGGGGATTTCTTTTTAAGTCGAGATTTTGGTCAGACGCTCGCGAGCCCGACGCGACTGGGGTCCGCCGGCTTCAACTCGACGCTTTCGCCGCAGCCGCAAGCTGAGGTCTGGTTCGGGTTCTCGAAGACGAAGGTCGAGGAGAACTGCGTCGTCTTCACATCCATTGTCGTGCCGAGAAGATAAAGCACCGCCTTCGCATCGACGATGACGCGGGCGCCGTCGGTCTCTATGACCTCGTCGCCCTTCTGCGGCTCGGCGATCTCCATCTTGTAGGACATGCCGGCGCAGCCCCCCTTTTCCACCGACACGCGCAGACCGGCGCCGGCGGCCGCATTCGCCAATAATCCGCGCACGCGCTCGGCGGCGGCGGGGCTCACGGTCATAACGCTCAGTTTCGGCAAAGCCATTTTGGCCTCTCTCTCAGTAATTCGCCCACAAGCCCGGCGTCGCCAGTTCGACCAGGTTGGCGTCGGGATCGCGGAAATAGATGCTCTCTCCGCCCGCCGGCCATTTCATCCGCGCTTCGATCTCGACGCCTGCGGCCGACAAACGCGCCTCCCACGCGGCAAGCTCATCCGCGCCGATCGCAAAGGCGACATGCAAGCGCCCGTTCCCGTCATGCGACGGTATTCGCCCGCCGGGGAGATCGATCGTCTCCAGCGTCTCGCCGCGCTGAAAGAGAAGCAGCACGCTTCCCGGCCCACAATCTAGCGCCCACATGCGCTTGTCCTGCACCATCGGCGCGAGGCCGAGCGTCTCGGCGTAGAAGCGCCCCGCTCGCGCCATGTCCTCGACGTAGAGTGACGTTTCCAGCACGCCTTTCGGCTTCAGTCGCGGCGCGGTCATCGCGCCCTCCTCTCACCACATGTCGAGCGCGACTCTCGCCTCGTCCGACATCCGGCTTTGATCCCACGGGGGATCGAACACCATATTGACTTTCACGTCGCTGACGCCGGGGACGGCGCTCACCGCGTTCTTGACCCATATGGGCATTTCGCCCGCGACAGGACAGCCCGGAGCGGTCAGCGTCATGTCGATTTCAACCACGCCGTCATCGGAAATATCGACCCGGTAGATGAGTCCGAGTTCGTAGATGTCGGCGGGAATCTCCGGGTCGTAGACCGTCTTGAGCGCCTTGACGATGTCGGCCGTCAGGCGCTCGGAGTCTTCGGAAACGGCCGGCGCCGCCGTCGCCGTAGCGGTCTCGCCGGTGTTGAGAGCCTCTTCCATCATGAGCACGCCAGTCTCCTCACGAGAAAAGTTTCTGAGCCTTAAGCAAAGCCTCGGCCAGCCGATCGACCTCCTCGCGCGTGTTGTAAAGCGCAAAGGAGGCGCGGCAGGTCGAGGTCACGCCGAAATGCGACAGCAGCGGCATGGCGCAATGCGTGCCGGCGCGCACCGCGACGCCCGAACGGTCGATGATCGTCGCAATGTCGTGCGCGTGCGCAGCCGCCATGTCGAAAGAAAGGATCGGCCCCTTGTCCGGCGCGCGGCCGAAAATGCGGAGCCCCTCGATCTCCGAGAGACGCTGATGCGCATAGGCCGTGAGGCCCGCCTCATAGGCGCGGATCGCGCCGCGGCCGATTCTTTCCATATAATCCAGCGCCGCAGCCAGTCCGACCGCCTGCGCGATCGGGGGCGTGCCGGCCTCGAAGCGATGCGGCGGCGCGTTGTAGGTCACGGTGTCGCGCGTGACGGTCTCGATCATCTCGCCGCCGCCGGCAAAGGGCGGCAGATTTTCGAGCCACTTCCGTTTGCCGTAAAGCGCGCCAATGCCCGTGGGCCCGTAAAGCTTGTGTCCCGTGACGATGTAGAAATCGACATCCAGCGCGCGAACGTCGACATCGAGATGCACCGCGCCCTGCGAACCGTCGACGACCAGCGGAACGCCATGCGCATGGGCGATGCGCGCGACCTCCGCAATCGGCGTCGGCCACGCAACCACATTGGACATATGCGTCATCGTGACGATCTTCGTTCGCTCGGTGAACATGTTCCGGAAGGCGTCGAGATCGAAGCGCCCGTCCTCGTCCACCTCGATCCATTTCAGCACGGCGCCCTTGCGTTCGCGCAGGAAATGCCAGGGAACGATGTTTGAGTGATGCTCCGTGAGCGAGAGGATGATCTCGTCGCCCTCGCCTATGTGCGCGAGCCCGTAGGATGCGGCGACGAGATTCAGCGCCTCGGTGGCGCCGCGCGTGAAGATGATCTCGTCCGTCGACTCGGCGTTGAGAAAGCGCCGCATGGTCTCGCGCGCGCCCTCATAGGCGTCCGTCGCCGCGTTGGCGAGGTAATGCAGGCCGCGATGGACGTTGGCGTATTCGTGCTCGTAGAAATGCGTCAGCCGCTCGATCACCGCGCGCGGCTTCTGCGCCGAGGCGGCATTGTCGAGATAGGCGAGCGGCTTGCCATAGGGATGCTCCGCGAGAATTGGGAAATCCGGGCGGATCGCCTCCACGTCATAGGCTGTTTCGGGAGGACGCACTGCGTGAGCGATCTGGTTCATCGCGTAATCCTCCGCGACAGCCACGCCGATATTCTCTCCGCGAAAAACGCTTGCAGCGCGTCGTCGTCGAGTCCCTCCATCGCCTCATTGGCGAAGGCCTCGATCAGGAGCGCCTCGGCCTCGCGGCGAGGCAGCCCGCGCGCCATGAGATAGAACAGCTGATCCTTGTCGAGCCGGCCGCACGTCGCGCCATGGCTGCATTGCACGTCGTCCGCAAAGATTTCCAGCTCGGGCTTGTTGTTCATCGTCGAGCCGTCGGAGAGGAGCAAGCCCTTCGACTGCATGGCGCCGTCGGTCTTCTGCGCGCCGGGACGCACGACGATCCTGCCCTGAAACACGCCGACGCTCTGTTCGTCGAGAATGTTGCGGAAGCGCTCGCGGCTCTCGCCATTCGGTTTGGCGTGATCGACGACGAGAGTCGTGTCCGCATGTTGCCGGCCCCGTGCGAGCGTCGCGCCATTCAACGCGATATGCGCCCGTTCTCCGTCGAGCCGCGCGAAAATTTGGCGACGCAGCAGCCCGGCGCCCTCGATGAGCGCGTAAGATTTTACTGTCGCGCCTTCGTCGAGATGCGCGAGGAGGCTCAGCACGCGCACGGCCTGCTCGGCGGCCCCCGAGACGTGGCTGACGAGATCGAGCGCGGCGCCGGCCGCCAGCCGCAAGATCAATGTTTGATTGTCCTGCGCGGGCGCATTTGCGAGCGCCCCGACTGTCTCGATGAGCGTCGCGCGCGCGCCCTTGCCGACGAGCGCGAGCGAACGCGAAAATGTCGATTGCGCAGCGTCCGTAGAGACGAAACTTGCGAGCTCGATCGCACGCTCGATCACGGCGCCGGGCGCAATGCGCAGCACCACGCCGTCCTGCATCAGGGCAGCGTTGAGCGACACCATCGCGTCGTCGGCGCCGACGTCGGCGCTCGCCAGCGCGTCCATGACCTGTGGATCGCTTTGCGCGAGCGCGTCGCGCAGCGACTGGGCGACGACGCCTTCCGGCAGGCGGGCGACGTCGGAAAGATCGGGACGAAACACGCCGTCGAGGATTACCAGACGCAGCGAGTCGTGCGCCCGCTCCAGCGACGGCGCGGCGCGGGAGGCGGCGGCGATGGGCGCGGGCTTCGCCAACGCGGCCTTGATATCGGTGTAATGCCACGCCTCTACGCGGCGGTTCGGCAGGCCTTTGCGCGAGAAGTCGTCCCACGCCGCTTCGCGCAGACGCGGCGCGCCCTTTTCGCGCATTTCCTCGTAGAAGGAGGAGAGCGCCGCCTCGGCTTCTGTCGCGAGCTTCACCATCGGGCTACGCCGCCTCTTCCGCAATGTAGTCCTGATAGCCGCGCTCTTCGAGTTCGAGCGCCAGCTCCGGCCCGCCGCTGCGCTGGATGCGGCCTTGCGCCATCACATGCACCGTATCCGGCTTGATGTAATCGAGCAGCCGCTGATAATGCGTGATGACGAGGAAGGAGCGCTCCGGCGAGCGCAGCGCGTTGACGCCCTCCGACACGACGCGAAGCGCGTCGATGTCGAGCCCCGAGTCGGTCTCGTCGAGGATGCCGACGCGCGGTTCGAGCAGGGCCATCTGCAACACTTCCATGCGCTTCTTCTCGCCGCCAGAGAAGCCGGAGTTCAACGGACGGCGAAGCATTTCCTGAGAGACGCCGAGCCTGGCGGAAGCCTCGCGCACGCGCTTCATGAAGTCGGGCGTCTGCAATTCCGGCTCGCCGCGCGACCGGCGCTGGGCGTTCATCGCCGCCTTGAGAAAGGTCATGGTCGCGACGCCGGGAATTTCGACCGGATATTGGAAGGCGAGAAACAGGCCGCGCGCGGCGCGCTCATGCGGCTCGAGTTCGAGAATGTTCTCGCCGTTGAGCAACACCTCGCCCTCGGTGATTTCATAGCCTTCGCGGCCCGCGATCACATAGGAGAGCGTCGACTTGCCGGTGCCGTTCGGCCCCATGACGGCCGCGACCTCGCCGGATTTTATGGTCAGCGTAAGACCCTTCAGGATTTTCCTGTCGCCGACCGAGACGTGGAGATTCTTGATTTCGAGCATTATGCGAGTCCTAGCCAGATGGGAGATGGGCGCAGGCGCGCTAGAGAACTTCCGGTATGCGGCGACGCGTATGCAGGTAGCGAAGAATTTCCACGTAGTCGGGATGCACGCGATAGAAGACCGCCCAAGAGCCCGCCAGAGTGCTGCGAACGTCGTCTCCGAGCTCCTTTCGTAGACGCCCGATCGCGGGGCTCCTGGCCACAAGTTCCGATTTTGCCACGAGCAGATCGAAGATCCGATCCGCGGCAGTCTCGTTGTCCTTTGCGATGAAGTTCCATATCTCGATCAGGTCCTGCTCGGCGCGCGCGGAGCGGCGAAGCTGCATCACCGCTTACGCGCCATGAAAACGACGGCGCGCCTCCGCGCGAATGTCTTCGAAACTCTCGAAACGTCCGGGACCGCTTTCGATCCCTTCTTTGACGAGGCGCCGCAACTCTTCCACGCCGATCGCATCGGCCTGTCTCTGGGCCCGCCACTGCTCGACGGCGCCGAGAAGCGCATCACTTTCAGTCGCGTATTCGCCGCGTTCAACGGCGGCCGATACTTCCGCCGCAAGGTCGTCCGGGAGAGAAAGTTGAACCAGATGCCCGCTCATTGCGTGCTCCGCATCGTGACGGTTCTATCGAACCAGTAGCCTTTCATAGCCGCGCCGCTTGTCATCACCCCACGCTCCCCTCGAGCGAAATCGAGATCAGTTTCTGGGCCTCGACAGCGAATTCCATCGGCAACTGCTGCAGCACCTCGCGCACGAAGCCGTTGACGATCAGCGCCGTCGCTTCCTCCGCCGAGAGGCCGCGTTGCATGGCGTAGAAAAGCTGATCATCCGAAATCTTCGACGTCGTCGCCTCGTGCTCGAATTGCGCGCTCGGGTTTTTCGACTCGATGTAGGGAACCGTATGCGCGCCGCAGTCATGGCCGATCAGCAGACTGTCGCATTGGGTGAAATTGCGCGCCCCTTCCGCCTTGCGATGCGCGGAGACTTGCCCACGATAGGTGTTCTGCGACTTGCCGGCGGAAATGCCCTTCGAGACGATGCGGCTCTTCGTGTTCTTGCCGAGATGGATCATCTTCGTGCCGCTGTCGACCTGTTGATGACCATTCGACACGGCGATCGAATAGAACTCGCCTTGCGAATTGTCGCCGCGCAGGATGCAGGACGGATATTTCCAGGTGATCGCCGAACCGGTCTCCACCTGCGTCCACGAGATGTGCGAGTTGCGGCCGCGGCAATCGCCGCGCTTGGTTACGAAATTGTAAATGCCGCCCCTGCCCTCGCTGTCGCCGGGATACCAGTTCTGCACGGTGGAATATTTGATCTCCGCGTCATCCAGCGCGATCAGCTCCACCACCGCCGCATGAAGCTGGTTTTCGTCGCGCTTGGGCGCCGTGCAGCCTTCGAGATAGCTCACGTATGAGCCCTCGTCCGCAATGATCAGCGTGCGCTCGAACTGCCCCGTCTTCTGCTCGTTGATGCGGAAATAGGTGGAAAGCTCCATCGGGCAGCGCACGCCCTTCGGCACATAGACGAAGGAGCCGTCCGAGAAGACGGCGCTGTTCAGCGTCGCGTAGAAATTGTCCGTCACCGGCACGACGGAGCCGAGATATTTTCGCACCAGTTCGGGATGAGTCTGCACGGCCTCGGAGATCGGGCAGAAGATCACGCCGGCCTTGGCCAGCTCTTCCTTGAAGGTCGTCGCGACGGAGACCGAATCGAACACGGCGTCCACGGCGACCTTGCGCGTCTCGACGCCGGCGAGAATTTCCTGCTCGCGCAGCGGAATGCCGAGCTTCTCATAGGTGCGCAGCAGTTCGGGATCGACCTCGTCGAGCGACTTCGGCCCCGGCGTCGATTTCGGCGCCGAGTAGTAATAGAGGTCCTGATAGTCGATCGATGGGTAATGAACCCGCGCCCAGTTCGGCTCGCTCATGGTGAGCCAGCGGCGATAGGCTTCAAGCCGCCATTCGGTCAGCCATTCCGGTTCGTTTTTCTTGGCGGAGATGAAGCGAACGATGTCTTCGCTGAGGCCTTTTGGGGCCTTCTCCGACTCGATGTCGGTCGTAAACCCGTACTTATAGGCGTCGACGTCGATGGACTCGACGCGCGCAACGGTCTCCTGACGAGCCGCCATTTCTCTTTCTCCTCGTCACGACGGGTTCAAGGCCCGCCGGCCGATCGGTCCGCCGTTCTAGGCGATGGATCGCCGCGACCTCAATCGGTGCACGACTTTCGCAAGAACCATTCCAAACTGTTCTACATCCTCTTTGCGCGAAGACCAACCCAGACTGACGCGCAAAGCTACTTTTTCTGTCGCCCCCATCGCCGCAAGGACGTGGGATTCCCGCACTTTCCCCGACGAACAGGCCGAACCGCTCGACACCGCAACCCCTTCGAGATCCAGCGACATCAGCAGCGTCTGGGCGCTGAGGCCGGGAATCGCGAAAGCGCTCGTGTTCGCCGTCCGGGGGGCTTCCGCCCCGAAAAACCGCGTTTCCGGCGCGATTTGCGCGATCTGCGATTCGATCAGGCCGCGCAATTCGCCGAGTCGCGGATTTTCCTTGCCCGTCGCCGAGAGCGCCGCCTCGAAAGCCGCCGCAAAGCCGGCGATCGCGGCGACATTCTCTGTTCCTGCACGGCGGCCGAACTCCTGCCCGCCGCCGCGTAAGAGCTTGTCGGATATGTGGAGTTCGTCGCGCGCGACGGCAAGCGCCCCGGCCCCCGCAGGCCCGCCGAGCTTGTGAGAGGAAAAGAACAAAAGATCAGCGCCAGTTGTCGCAAATGTCGTCTCGATCCGACTGATCGCCTGCGTCGCATCGCAAATCAGCACGCCGCCCGCCGCATGGACACGCTCGGCCGCCTCCCGGACCGGCTGGATGACTCCGGTTTCATTATTGACGAGTTGCAACGCAAGCATCAGGCGCTTGCCGGAGTGGCGGGCGAGCGCGGCGTCGAGTGCGTCCAGCGAAAGCTGACCCCGGGGCGTGAGTGGGACCGATTCCACCGCCGAGGAGGGGAAACGATGGCCCTGCAGCACCGCCACGTGCTCACCCGCGCCCACGAGCAACAGGTCGAACGGCGCGGTCTCCTTCCCCCGCTGGAGCATTGGCGTCAGCGCCAGATTGGCGGCCTCGGTCGCGCCGCTGGTGAAGGTGACATTGCGCGGCGCCGTCCCGATTCCCTGCGCGATTCGGCTCCGGGCGCTCTCCAGCAGCGCCTTGGCCGCCCGACCCTCGGCGTGGACAGAGGACGGATTGCCGAGCGTCTCCATCGCCGCAAGCGCCGCCTCCCGCGCCTCGGGACGAAGGGGTGATGTGGCGTTGTGGTCGAGATAGATGCGCATCATGCGGGAGATTTAGCCGCTGGCGCCGCAATATGGGAGAGGCCGCCCTCGCCCCATCAGGAAAAACGCAGGCGCCGCCCCAGCCAGAACCCGAGGCGCTGCGCCAGCATCGCGAGCCCGAGCAGGCCGGCCAGCGAGGCGAAAATCGCATTGGCCGCCGTGACGGCGAGCGCTCCCAGCCCGAGCGCCGAACGCCCGAGCGTAGCGAGGATGGCGCGGGTCTTGCCCCCCTTCACGGCCGCGAGGCGGGCCGCCTTCCGCACTTGCGCGCCGTCTTCCGCGAGGGCGAGAACCTGCTTTGCGCCACGCGCCCCGGCCTGACGGTAGAGAACCGCCGCGTCTTCGCCAAGCGCGCGGAACGTCGCCAGAGCGCCCGGCCGCACGACGCGCGCAGCCGCAGCGCGGCTTGCGGCAAGATCGAGCTTCGCCGCAGCGGCAAGCCCGGCTGTGAGCGCTTCGCGGTCGATCGCCCTGGCGGCCGTTCGGGTCAGGGCCAACGCCAAAGGGCGCGTCAGGCGCCCCGTCTTCTGAGCGGTCTTGACCAGGGTCAATCCCCCACGCGCCGGCAACACCGCGCCGATGCTGCTCCAGGCGGCCGCGCTTAGCACGAGACCCGTGGCGGCGAGGCCGATCACCAGCTCGTCCGCCTTCTCGCCCCGCGCGAGCTTCGCCGCCTCGTTCCAAAGGTCGCGGGCGTCGCCGTAGCCTGTAAGATCACCCGCCAGCGCGCCGGCGAAAGCGGCGCCGCTGTCGCGATCGCCATGGACGAAGCCCTCTGCAAATTCCTCGAGAGCTTTGTCGCCGGCGCCCGCGCGCAATTCCTCGAGCCGCGCTTTTTGGGCAGGGCTTGGGGCAAGCCCGCGCTCGGAGCCGAGATCGATGAAACTCGCCGCCAGATCCTCGTCTCGCGATGCAAGCGCCGCATCGAGTTCCTCGGAAAAGCGTGCGGGCGTCAGGGACTTGTCGAGCTGCGCGTCAGTCAGGGCCGCGGGATCGTCGGCCGAACGAATCATCCGCCAGCCATCAAGGGCGGGGCTGAAATTGATCGTCGTCAGCACAAGGAGCGCGACGGTGAGAAAGCTCAACGAAACGAGGATGAGTTTCCGGGCCATGCGTAAGATGTGGGGGCCGCGCGGGAGCCGCGGTAGTCCCCCGACAGATCCGGTCGGACAGGCGTTCGATTGAAAGGTCAGTTCAGCCATCATTGGCCGGCGTCCCGAAAAAAGCCGCCGCCTGCTCACGTCAGGCGACGGCTGTCCTGTTTCGGCTGTTACGCAGGCGGCCCGAGCGCTTTACTTGTTCGTCACCCTAAACACGCTCGTAGACGTCGCGTTTTCTCTCGTAAACACATAAACATTCGTGTTTACCGACAGATAGTTCAGAAACACATTCGCAAAGCCGGACCCCAGCGAGGCGACATTCGCGGTCGAAATCGTCCGGAGGTCGATCTGTGTCCAGCGGTCGACGCTCCCGATCGGCGCAGCCGGGTCGAACGCAAACGTCCATACCTTGAACCCAGTGGGGAAATTCATCGTGTATGTCGTTTTCATCATTGAAACCAGCATTCTTCCGGGAAGCGACTGCGGAAGGCCCACCATTGCGACGGTCGGCGCCGGGCAAACATTGTTTAGCCCGGTGGCCGGATTCAAAATCTTGCAGTCAGCGAGGACCGTCTGCCCGGCAGCCGGGAGCAACTCTTTCGAAACGATGGCGCCCGTGGGGCCCAGGATTGTTATCGCGGCCTTTGGCGGGAGCGTTGTCGGGGAAGTCAGGGAAGAAGCGTTGGTTATCGCATAAAATTGCTGCGTTGCGGCCGTCGCTGGTGACGCGGGGCCAAAAGTGTAGTTCAGAGCCCAGCCGGCAGGCGGAGTGGCGACGTAACCTGCAAGCGCCGAGTCATTTGCGGCAAAGAGTTTCGTCTTTCTCACGCCTGCCGCCTGCGCGGCGCAGGTCATCAGCAGCAAGCCAGACACGACGACAAAGCGCATTTTCATCACAAGCCCCCTCAATTTGAAAATATTTCTGTTGCGGTCACCAAGGCGGGGCCCAAAAGCGGAAAAAGCCGACTCGGCTCGGTCCCAAGGCCCACGCGCTCCCGGAGTCTGCCACACCCCAGCTACGCTTTAAAGTGGCCCCCGATGCGGCTCGCTTACTGATCTGCCGATGACGAAATTCCTTGCAATTCACACGCCCCCGCGTGCTAGAACGCGCGCCTGCCCTTTTTCCACAGGGATTTCCAAATGCCCGAAGTCATCTTCACCGGTCCGGCCGGCCGGCTGGAAGGCCGGTTCCATCAGTCCGCCACCCGCGGGGCGCCGATCGCGATCGTGCTGCATCCGCATCCCCAGTTCGGCGGGACGATGAACAACCAGATCGTCTACCATCTCTATTACGCCTTCGCGGAACGAGGCTTTTCCGTGCTGCGGTTCAATTTCCGGGGCGTTGGCCGCTCGCAGGGCTCTTTCGACCACGGCTCGGGCGAACTCTCCGACGCCGCCGCCGCGCTTGACTGGGCGCAAGCCGTCAACCCCGAGGCGCGCGCCTGCTGGATCGCCGGCGTCTCTTTCGGGTCATGGATCGGCATGCAGTTGCTCATGCGCCGGCCGGAGATCGAGGGTTTCGTCTCGGTCGCCCCGCCGGCGAACAGATTCGATTTCTCCTTCCTCGCGCCCTGCCCGTCCTCGGGCCTCTTCATCCACGGCGACCAGGACCGCGTGGCGCCTCTGAAGGAAGTGACGGGGCTGATCGAGAAGCTCAAGACCCAGAAGGGCATCGTCATCGAGCACGCGGTGGTCGAGGGCGCCAACCACTTCTTCGAGAACAAGGTCGAGCCGCTGATCGCCCATGTCGACGCCTATCTCGACAAGCGGCTGGGCAATCCGCCGCGCATCGCCATTCCCGCGCGCGGCGACTGAAGATGTCGCGAGCCTTCGGGCTCGCGATCACCCCACCTTCGCCAGAAGCCTCGGAACGATCTCTTTCTCGATCGTTTCCTCGTCGAGCGGGTCATAGGTCGACCACTCGACGACGGGTCCCGGTCCCACGACAAAAGTCGCCGGCACACCCCGGGCGCCGAGCGCGCGCTGCAGATAGGTCCGCTCGTCGGCTCCGACGGCGACGAAGGGATTTCCATGCCTCGCCAGAAAATATCTGGCGCGCTCGGGCGGATCCTTTACATCCGCGCCGTAAATCGGCGCGAGATTGCGCTTCGCCAGCGCCATCAACAGCGGATGCTCCGCCCGGCAGCTCGGGCACCAGGACGCCCAGACATTCAAAAGCGAGCGCTTCCCCGCGAGATCGGCGCTGGAGAAACCCGGCACGGGCTTGCCCTCGGCGTCGAGCAGGCCCGGTACGGCCGCAAGCTCGAACTTCCCGATCGAGAAGGGATTGAAGAGCCGCGCCGAAATATCCTTCTTCTTCCAGACATGCTCGACGACCGCGCCGCCGGCGCCCAGACCCGCGACGCCCATCGCGCCGAGCAAGAGGCTGCGTCGCGTGGCGAACCATTCGCGGGGGCGGTTCTGCGGTGGGCTATGCGTCGGCATCGAAACGGCTCCGGCTCCGCTTCGATCACTCATTGCCGAGAATGATGAATTTATCGTTGGCGAAATCTCAGACGCGCAGCTTTTCCATCAGTCGTCCGGCGCCCGCGCCAGCACGCCGCCGGGCAAGGCCGATGGCGCGCCGGTCGTTGTCGGGAATGTGAGCGGCAATCCCTCCAGAACCCGCGCGGCGAGATAGGCGAAGGCTTGCGCCTCCATGGAGTCGGCGGACCAGCCGACGGCGTCGGCCGTCGTGACCTTGCATGGCAGGCGCATCACCAGTTCGCGCACGAGTATCGGATTGCGCGCGCCGCCGCCGCAGACGATGAGCAGTTGCGGCTGGTTCGGCAAATGCGGAAAAAGCCTCAGCACGGAAGCCGCCGTGAAGGCGGTGAGCGTCGCGGCGGCGTCCTCGGTCGAGAGCTTGCTCACGGCGTCAAGCGCAAAGGCGTTGCGGTCCAGAGACTTCGGCGGCGGCTGGTCGAAGAACGGATGCGCGAGCATGCGCAACAGCGCCGCCTCGTTCACCCGCCCCCGCGCCGCCATATGGCCATGGCGGTCGATCGGCGCGCCGGTGCGCTGGAGCATCAGATCGTCGATCAGCGCATTGCCGGGGCCGGTGTCGCAGGCGATGGGCTCCTCGCCGTCGGCCACATAGGTCACATTGGCGACGCCGCCGATATTGAGCAGCGCCACCTCGCCCTTCATGCCGCCGGCCATGACGAGCGCCCGGTGAAACACCGGCACGATCGGCGCGCCCTCCCCGCCTGCGGCGATGTCGGCGGCGCGGAAATCGTAAGCCACGTCAATGCCGAGGCGGTTCGCGAGCGCCTGCCCGTCGCCGATCTGGATGGTGAGCGTCTGCTTGGGCCGATGCAGCACGGTCTGGCCGTGGAAGCCGACGATATTGACGCCGCCGGCCTCGATCGCATTATCGCGCAGGAAGGTCTCGACCGCCTCCGCATGGCGGTCTGTCACCATCTTTTCCGCGAAAGCCAGCACGCCCGGCCGCGCGTCGCGGTCCTCCAGGGTCGCAGCCTCGGCCAGCGCATTGCGCAACAGCGCGCGGTCGGGATCGGTATAGGGATAATGCCCCGTCGGCCCGAGCGTTATGGCCGCGTCGCCGTCCGTCTCGATGAGCGCGACGTCGACGCCGTCCATGGAAGTGCCGGACATGAGGCCGATTGAGCGGTAGAGGGGCAAAGGCGAATCTCCCAGTGCGACCGCAACAGATTACGCGATTTGCCCAACCGCGAGCGACGCCGACGCCCCCGGCGATCAAATTTTGGCCAAATCAGCGCGTCATTGGGAAAAAACCACGGCAATGGAGTTCTGACTTGACGCGTTATTTCCTCATTTGCGCCGCCCTGCTCGCCCTCGCCGCCTGCAATCAGCCTGCGCGACAGCCGCTCGCTACGCCCGCCGCCATGCCCCCTTCCGGCAACCTCTCAGGCTGTCCGGGAGCCGCGGACCAGGGCGGGTGCGATTCCTACAAGGCGGGAATCGCCGCGGGAAAGGCCGACAAGGCCGCGGGTCAGAGCGCCGAATACCGGCGCCATCAGGGCGAATTCGACGGCCGCAATGAAATGCTTTTCCGTCAGGGCTACGCCAACGGCTATTTCAACGACGGCCGTTGAGCGGGCGGCTTCCGGCGTCGAGGTCACCTCTTGCTCGCCTTCACCAGTTGCGTGAAGTCGGACCATTGCTCGACGCGGAAAGCGCGAATGTCCCGTACGGAGTGCGGGAACCACGGCAGGGTCCGCAATGCCATAATTGCCGAGAACAACTTCGCCATGTCCTCATTCTTGCTGACATAGAGGCTGCCTTGCACCCAATCGAATTCATATTCGGAGAGGGTGTCTCGAATATCCGAATAGGCCTGAGCGACGCCTTTCGGATGGCGCAGTTGAGTCTCGGCGACAACCAGATCGAACGCAATGGCGAACATCAGCGCTCCTTCGGGTCGTCCAGAATGTCGCTGAATTTGTAATCGAGAACTTCGCCCGACTCGACGACGCGAACCTTCATCCAGCGGTCGCCGAGCGGCTCTTCCGCGCCAACGCCGATGATTTCATAAGCCGGGCCGAAGGAGCCGAACCGGCGAAAGGTTCCAACCAGTTCTCCCGGGTCGGGAATGAAGGAAGCGGCGGTCTGAGTCATGGGAGCACCTTATCATGGCCCTCACCGGCTTCAATTTCCGGGAGCCGCCACTTTTTTCCGAACGCAAAACAGGAAGGGATCACCCCCTCCTCCCCTCCCAGCCCCACGCCGCCACGACCACGCCCAGCAGCGCCAGCATCGCCCACAGCCCGAGGCCCAGCGGCGTCACTTCCACGCCAACGAGCGTCGAGGCGCCCGTCTGGCGAACGCCGATCCAGTCCGCGCCGCCATAGCGGTTGGCGTCGCGCATCTCGACGACGCGGGGCATGGTCACGGCGTCGCTGTTCTTGCTCAGGCGCCGCACCGTGCCGCCCGTCGCTTCGGCGAGGGGCTGCAGCTTCTCGGTGGTGGACGCGACCTCGCGGAATTCGCGCGGGTTCGCCGGCCCGACATTTACGAGGGCCGTAAGGCCGTCGCTCTCGAAGCGCCACAGGCCCATTTCCTTCGCGTCGAAATGCGCGCGCCACAGGCCCGGCTCGCTCTGCGTCACCGCAATCTCCTCCCGGGCGCCGGAAGGCGCCGTCGCCATGACGGGCGCAGCCACGTCCTTCAGGCTCTGGCGCTCCACGGTCACCTCGCGGCCGCGGGCGCTCGCGCGCAGCGCCTCCTCCTCGAGATCGGGCTCCTTCATCAGCCAATGCGCGAGGCGGCGCGTGAGATCGGCGTTCGGTCCGCCGCCGTCATAACCCCTCGCCCACAGCCAGATCTGATCCGACAGCAGGAGAGCGACGCGGCCCTTGCCCTCGTGTGACAGCACCAGCAGCGGTTTGTCGCGCGCGCCCGAGAGAATCGACGTTCCCTTCAGCACATTGGCGTCGACCTGCCGGAACCACTCGCCCCAGGCCGGAGGATCGGATCTGGCGCCTGCAAGCCCGCGCGTAACGGGATGTTTCTCGCCGTCCTTGCTGACGCGCGCCTTGAACGCCTGTTCGAACAGCGCGCCGTCCGGGCGGGCGGGCAGGATGTTTTCGAGCGGCGAGTAATAGAGGCCGCGCAGCGTCGCGTAATCCGGCCCCACAGCGGCGAGGAAGGCGCCGCCCTTCTCGACATAGCGCGCGATATTCTCGAAATAGATCGAGGGCAGCAATGTCTGGTTCGAGTAGCGGTCGAAGATGATGAGATCGAACTCGTTGATCTTGCGCCCGAAGAGATCGGCCGTCGGAAAAGCGATCAGCGACAGTTCGCTCGCCGGCGTGATGTCGAGCTTTTCCGGCGGGCGTAAAATGGTGAAATGCACCAGCTCGACATTGGCGTCGGCGCGCAGCAGGTTGCGCCAGCTTCGCTCGCCCGGATGCGGCTCACCGGACACGAGCAAGACCTTCAGCCGGTCGCGCACGCCCTCGATCGCGACAACCGCCTTGTTGTCGACGAGCGTCAGTTCGCCCGGCGCGGCCGGAACTTCCAGCTCCACGATGTTCGGCCCGCCGTGGGCGATGCGCACGGGAATGTTGACGATGTCGCCCGGCACGGGGCTGTAGGTCGGCAGCAACTCGCCGTCGCGGCGCACAGTGATCGGCGCGCGCGCGCCGTCTCCGCCAGTGTCGATCACGCGGACGCGGATCGTCTGGTCCTTGCCGACGATGCCGAAGCGCGGCGCCTCGACGAGTTCGATGCGCCTGTCGCGCTCGCCCTCCCTGCCGGTAATGAGCGCATGCACCGGCGCCTTGAACCCGAGCGCCTCAGCTTTTGCCGGGATGTCGTGGATGACGCCATCCGTAACGAGTATCGCGGCGCCGACGCGCTCGGGGGGCACATCCTTCAGCGCCTCGGAAAGGGCGCCGAAAAGCTTTGTGCCGTCATTTCCGCTGGCGTCATTGGTCGCGGTTATGACGCGCGTTTCAACGTCGCCGAATTTGGCGAGCGCCGCGTCGAGCGCCTTGCGCGCCTCCTCCGTCTGCGCTGTCCGCCCGCCAAAGTTCTGGCTCTCGCTCTTGTCGAGCGCCACGGCGACAACGGTCTTCTGCGGATCGCGCTTTTCTCGCACGAGCGAAGGGTCCGCAAGGGCCGTGAGGATCAGCGCCAGCGCGAGCGCGCGCAAAGCCGCTCCGCGCTGCCCTTTGGCGGCGGCGAAAATGAGAACGAGAGCGCCGATGACGCCCGCGGCCGCGAGCGCGGGCCACGGCAGAAGCGGCGAAAAGGCGAAAGTGAGGTCGGTCACTGCCCCAGCCTCTCCAGCAGGTCGCGCACATGCACCTGGTCGGATTTATAGTTGCCGGTGAGCGTGTACATCACGAGATTCACGCCGCCGCGCAGCGCCATCTCGCGCTGGCGGGCGCCGCCCGGCGTGAGTGGAAAGAGCGGCTGGCCACGCTTGTCCTGCGCCCAGGCGCCCGCAAGGTCGTTCGAGGTGATGACGATCGCCGAGACGCTGTCGGTGGCGCGTACCGGCCGCGCGGCCGAGTCTTTGGGCTCGGGAGGAAGCGCCTCGACCCATGTCTCGCCGTTGGCGTAACGACCCACGAAGCCGTCGAGCAGATAGAATGTCTTGGTGATCACATGGTCACGCGGCACGACTTCCAGTTCGGGGACGTCGAGCCCCTTGGTCAGTTCGCGCAGCCACAACGTTTCCGGCGTCGCCGCGTCGCCGGGACGTTGCGCGAGCGCGTCGCGCGTATCGAATATGACGGTGCCGCCCTGTCGCATGTAGGCCGCGATCTTCGCCACGGTCCGGGCCGCAGGCTGCGGGGCCGAGGCGACGATCGGCCAGTAGAGCATGGGATAAAAAGCCAGCTCATCCTTCGCCGGATCGACACCCACCGGATCGCCCGGCGAGAAGGAGGTGCGAAGCGACAACGCCTTCGACAGCGCTTCGAGCCCCAGATGCGAGACTTCATCGACCCGTGCGTCGCCCGAGACGACATAGGCGAGACGCGCGTTCAGCGCCGCCTCCCTGTCGCGCTGCGTAACGACCGGCTTCGCCGGCGTCTCCGCTCTTACGTAATCCATATGAGCCGATACGGAGAGCATAAACACGGCCCCCGCGGCCGTCGCGAGAGACCGCAGTCGCAACTTTCCGGAGAGAACGAGCACGATCAGCGCGTCGGCGACGAAGGCGGCGAGCGCGCCGGCAAGGAGTGGCCCGCGGAAATCGACCGGCGCTCCCGATTTCAAAGCGCTGGTCGTCAGGCCGGCGCCGGCAAAGTCGAATTGCTGCAACTCATCTCCCGCCCTCAGCGCCTGCACGGCCACAAAGGCGTCGCCGGCGCCGTAAAGACCCGGCGGGTGTTCGGCGCTGGCGGGGCCGGCGAAATCGGCCGGGATCGGCCGCGCGGCCGGCCCGGGAGCGCCGAGCGCGCCGAAACCGTCGAGCGCGCGTAGCGGCGGCAGCATCCGACGGTCTTCCATCGGCGCGGACTCGTCTTCATCGGAAAGCCGGGTCGACTCGCCCGCCATCGCGGAGATGCGCTTCAGCATGTCGACGAAAAGGCCGGAAATCGGCAGGTTCGACCAACTCGTGTCGGCGTTGACGTGGAAGAGCACGATGAGCCCCTTGCCGCGTTTTTCGGCCGTGACGAGCGGCGTTCCGTCGGAAAGGCGCGCCCATGTCTTCTGGACAAGACCGGGGTCCGGCTCAGCCAGCACCTGCCGCTGCACGCTGACGTCCTTCGACGCCGGCAGGCCGACGAAGGGGCTCGTCGCATCGAAATCGCTCAGCGCCTTTGGCGTCTCCCACGACATGGCGCCGCCGAGCACGCGGCCGTTGCGGCGCAGTCGCACGGGCAGCAGATCATCGGCGGCGTTGGCGAGACGCGGACCGGCGAAGCGCACCAGCGTCCCGCCGTCGTCGACGAATTTCGCGAGCGCGTCATAGGTCTCCCCGGGCGCAAGGCCCACGTCGGCCAGAACCATCACATTTGGCCGCTCGGCGAGCAGCGTCTGCACCGGCTCGACCGCGCCCGGACGGGCTTGGCGCAATTGCGCGAAGGGCGCGAGCGCCTTTTCGAGATAGTAGAGTGGCGAAAGCAGGGGCTGCGCCTCGTCGAGACCTGCGCCGCCGACGAGTGCGATGCGTTTGACTTTCGAGCGCGCGTCGAGAAGCGCCACGGCGCCGGCGGAGTTTTCACCTTCGATGCGTAGCTGGCTCACGTCGTTGCGCAGCTCGACCGGCAGATCGAGCTGCGCCTTGGCGCGCAGCGACGAGCCGAAGTCGACGGCGGCCCGACCAATAGTCTGACTCTTGGCGTCAATGGCGATGACGGAAGCGCCGCCGTCCGAGACGCTGGCGCGAAGCACATCTACGCTGAGCGCGCTCGCGTCATTGGATGGCGCCGCGAGAGCCTTCGGAACATGTTCATCCGTCAGCGCCTCTACGCGCGCGCCGGCGTCGGCGGCGTCTTTCAACGCTTTCGCGAAGGCCCCCGCCTCGCCCTGCGCGAGTCCATCGCTGAGCCACACGATTCGCACGCCTGCATGTGACTTTGCGAACGCCGAAACCTGCGCCGCCGCCGCGCGACGATCCGCGAGAAAGGGCTTTGGGCGCGCCGACCGTAACTTCTCCAGCGCGCGCGCGCCGTCTGTAAGCGTCAGCGCCGCGGGTTCGGAGACGGCCGCAATAGCGACGGGCGCGCCCGATCTCGCCGCGCTCTCGATGATGGCGGCGGCGGCGCTGATCCGCCGATCCCATGTCGGCGCCGCGGGCCACCCATCGTCGAGCACGACGAGTGTCGGCGCGGAGGATATGACCATCGCTCCGGTGGGGCTCCACACCGGGCCGGACATGGCGAGAATCAGCGCGGCGGCGAGCGCGAGTCGCAGGGCCGTGAGCCACCACGGCGTCCTGGAGGGGGTTTCTTCGTCCGGCTTCAGCTCGCGCAGGATTTTCGTCGGCGGAAAGATGATCTCCCGCGGGCGTGGCGGCGTAATCCGCAGCAGCCAGTAGATCAGCGGCAGGCTCGCAAGCCCGACCAGCGCCAGCGGCGCGGCAAAGGAAAGGCCGCCCATCAGCGCCGCTCCTCCAGACCGGAGGAGCCCGCTCCAAGCAGGCCCATGGCGAGCGTCAGCGCCGCTTCCGCAGCCGGCCGGTCGGTATGATGCTGAAGGCAAAGGAAACCTGCCCCCCGCGCCGCGGCGCGAACCGCCTCACGATGGGCGTCGAACCGTTGAGCATAGGCCACTCGCAGGCTCCGGGCGTCGCCGGCGTGGAAAGTCGGGCCGCCGTCCGTGTCGAGGAACATGGTTTCTCCGGCGAAGGGGAAGCTTTCCTCGCTCGGGTCGATGATCATCAGCAGCGCGCCGGAGGCGCCGGCGTCCGCAAACTGGCGCAGCCTCACGGCGAGCGCTTCCGGCTCGGTGAGAAAGTCCGAAATCAACACCACACGGGCGCGGGGCCGCAGCGGCGCCTGCGGCGGCAGTTCGTCCCGCGCCGTCTCTCCAGCGCGCTCATAGAGAGCGCGGGCCAGCCGGTCGATCACGTCGCGCGCAGAAACAGGCGCGGTGAGGCCGAGCGCAGCGACCCGCTCGCCCCCACGGACAAGAACATCGGCGAGCGCCAGCCCGAGCGTCACGCCTCTCGCCAGCTTGTCGTCTGATGCGAGCGACGAGGCGAAGGCCATGGAAGGCGAGCAGTCCATCCAGATGAAATAGTCATGCGCAGCCTCCCATTCACGCTCGCGCACGTAAAGCTGGTCGCCGCGCGCGGAGCGGCGCCAGTCGATGCGATGGGCCGCCTCGCCGGACATGAAGGGGCGATATTGCCAGAAGGTCTCGCCAACCCCGGCGCGCTTGCGGCCGTGAACGCCATAGGCGACGCTCGCCGCGATCTCATGCGCGCGGGCGACGAGGCGCGGAAGGCGCGCGGCGAGATCCGCCGCCGCGGCTGCGTCCGCCACCCCGCGCGTCGCAGAGTCGTACGAGCGCGTCTCGACACTGCCGAAAAGGCTCATGTCACCCGATCCGCGCGACGAGCTTGTCGATGAGGTCGGAGACGCTCATCTCGCGCCGGGCGGCGAAATTCAGGGCCATGCGGTGACGCAGCACCGGCGCGGCGAGCGCGGCCACGTCGTCGAGCGAAGGCGCGAGGCGACCCGTGGCGAGCGCGCGGGCGCGGGTGGCGAGCATCAGCGCCTGTGCGGCGCGCGGCCCCGGCCCCCAGGCGACATGCGGAGCGATGGCCGGATCGCCGTCGTCGGGACGGGCGGCGCGCACGAGATCAAGGATCGCGTCCACCACCTTGTCGCCGACCGGCAGCCGCCGCACGAGGCGCTGCGTCGCCATCAACTCCTCGGCGTCGAGAGCCTGAGCCGGATCGACGGATTTCTCGCCGGTCGTCTCCAGAAGCACGCGGCGCTCGCTGGCCCGGTCGGGATAATGCACGTCGATCTGCATCAGGAAGCGGTCGAGCTGCGCCTCCGGCAGCGGATAGGTGCCTTCCTGCTCCAGCGGATTTTGCGTCGCGAGCACATGAAAGGGGCGCGGCAGGTCGTAGCGCTTGCCGGCGACGCTGACATGGTGCTCCTGCATCGCCTGCAACAGGGCGGACTGCGTGCGCGGCGAGGCGCGGTTGATTTCGTCCGCCATCAGGAGCTGCGCGAAGATCGGCCCCTTGATGAAGCGGAAGGCGCGCGAGCGATCGGCGCCCTCCTCCAGCACTTCCGAGCCGATGATGTCGGCGGGCAAAAGGTCGGGCGTGAACTGCACGCGCTGCTCGGCGAGCCCCAGGACCTTGCCGAGCGTCTCGACAAGCTTGGTCTTGGCGAGACCCGGCACGCCGACGAGCAGGCCGTGGCCGCCAGCGAGGATCGTCACCAGCGCCTGCTCCACCACCTCGTCCTGTCCGAAGATGACGGCGCCGATGGCGGCCCGGGCGCGGCCGATATGGTCCAGCGCGCGTTCGGCGGATTCGACGACGGCGGTCTCGAGCGAGGTCGGCGCAAGTTCGGGTGAGGTCATGTGTCGGGGATTCTCTGCTAAGTCGCGGCGGGCCGCAGTCGTTTCCAACTTAGTTCGCCGGGGAGCTTTGTCGATCAGGAAAGCGAACGCGCCTTCAGCTTCGGCGGCCATACTTAACAGCGAAGGCGCGCGAATTGTGGCGGCGGCGCGATTGATGGCCGCCATGCGCGCCAAACATGTATAAGAGGACCGTCGTTTCAATCGCCGGAAAGGCCCCATCGCCCATGTGGCGCGCAGTTGTCGAAACCGCCCTTCTCTTTCTGACTCCCTTCGTCGCCTATGCGCTGTTTCATCTGCTGCAGCGGCGCTGGCCATTCGTGCGCGAACTCTGGCACGGCAGGATCGTTTCGCTGCTCACGATCGCGGGGCTCGTCGTCGCCATCGGGGGGATGCTGGCGCTCGGCCTGACCGAGCGCAATCAGGGCGTCTATGTCCCCGCCCATGTCGAGAACGGCAAGCTTGTGCCGGGCCGCTTTCAATGAACCTCGCGCAAAGGCTGCTCGATGATCCGCGCCTCGCGACGCTTTTCGCCGCTCTGGCGAAAACGGGCGGCGAGACCCGCGTCGTCGGCGGGGCCGTGCGGGACGCCCTTTTCGGGCTTCCGCCGCATGAGATCGATCTGGCGACGACCGCCCTGCCCGAGGACGTGCTCGCGGCGGCGCGGGATGCGGGACTGAAGGGCGTCCCGACGGGCATCGAGCATGGCACGGTGACGATCGTCGTCGCCGGAACGCCCTTCGAAGTCACGACATTGCGGGAAGACGTCGAGACCGACGGCCGCTTCGCCAAGGTCCGCTTCGGCGGCGATTTCGACCAGGACGCAAGGCGCCGCGACTTTACGGTCAACGCCCTGTCGCTGACGCCCGACGGCGAACTGCACGACCCCACGGGCGGGATTGCGGATCTGGAAGCCCGGCGCATCCGCTTCATCGGCGACGCGGCGACGCGAATCCGCGAGGATTATCTGCGCGTCCTGCGTTTCTTCCGCTTCAACGCCTCCCACGGCGAAGGCGCCTTCGACCGCGAAGGGTTGCACGAATCGATCATCGCGCGCGAGAATCTCGCCCGGCTGTCGCGCGAGCGCGTTCGGGCCGAACTGGTGAAACTGCTCCCGGCCCGCCGCGCGCCGGAGGTGATGCGGGCCATGTCGCAGGCCGGGGTGATCGAGGTCATTCTCGGCATGGGCTATCCGGCGCGACTTGAGCGGCTCGCCGCTTTCGAGGCCGCGCAGGGAAAGAAACCCGACGCGGTCCTGCGCCTTGCCGCCTTCGCCGTGCTGACGGTCGAGGACGCGGAGCGGCTGCGGGATCGGCTGCGCCTTTCCAACGACGAATGGTCGCGGCTTTCCTCCGCCGCACGCACGCTTGCGGCCCTTCATGGGATCGAGCGCCCGCCGCCGGTCTCGCATCTGCGGGAGATGCTGTTCATCTGCGGCGCGCGCGCCGCGGCCGACGCTCTGGCGCTGGCTTTCGCCGAGAGCGCAGCCGCGCCGGATGATCCGCAGTGGCTCGAGGCGGCAAAATATCTCGACGAGACCCCTGCCCCCGCCTTCCCGATCCGGGGCGCGGATCTCATCGCGCGGGGCGTGGCGCCGGGACGCGAGCTTGGCGCGGTGCTGAAGTCTTTGCAGGCTCAATGGATTCGCGCAGGATTTCCCCGCGACCCGCAGGCAGTGATGCAACTGCTGGAAGAGGCGGTGGGGATCAAGGAATGACGCGGAAGAAACTGGCCGTCGCGATTCTTGCCATTACCGCCGCCCTGGCGGCGCGGGCGGAGGCCGCGCAATTGCAAGGATGCTACGTCCGCGTCTACGACGCCGACCATCTGGCGAAAAACCCGCGCCAGATCATCCGGCGAATCCAGTTCGAGCGGATGGAAGGCGATTACGATCCCCCGCAGTACGGGGTCCGTGTCCATCTCAAGAGCGACAAGCGTCCATGGGACGCCGGAGGCCCCTGTAAACCGGAGGGCGCCTCCCTACGTTGTGACCTCGACGGCGACAGCGGGCATGTTCGCGCGACCCCTGACGGCGACAAGCTTCGGCTGGAGGTTATCGACTACATCGGCTTCGAAGCGGATGCGAAGAACGGCGATCTGGATCGGAAGTCGTTCTCCGACGCCGCGCACAAGACCTTCATCCTATCCCACGAGAAGCCGAAGGCGTGCAAATAGCGCCTTCGCCTCGACTCAACGCGACAGCCGCAGTTTCGAGAGATTCATGGCTATCTGCGAAAAGGCGCGGTCGATCTGCGTGGAGTCGGTCGCCAGCAAATAATGATCCGCATTCGTGGCGCAACTCTTGAGCAGATTGATGCCGGCGGCGTCGATCGGGTTGGTCGAGACCGAGAAGGCGATCGAATAGATTTCGATCCCCTTCGCCTTGGCGTTCTCGCACGATTGGCGCGTCAGCTCGTCCTGCGCCTGCCGGGACACGGACTTGTAATCCGTCCAGCTATTCGCCGCCCCGTCTAATTGCGACTGATAGTCGACGCCATTTCCCTGCGTGCCGTCGGGGAGCCGTCTGTTCTTTGCGCCATTGTAGCTGTAATAGCCAAGCGCTTCGTAATAGGAGCCGCCGACCGTGTTGGTGTTGCTGGTCCAGTTGTTGTAGCCGTCGGTCATCAGCACGAGAATTTTTCGGACGCCCGCGGTGTTGTAGGCGCTGCCCGCGCTGAATGGCGGATTTGGCGAAATCGAGCGCCACGCCCACATTACCCCTTCATGCAGATTTGTGTCGCCCGCGGCAGTGAGTTGCGCGATTTTTGCCGTTATGGTCGATTGCGTTGGCGTGAGCTGGAGCGCCGTTTGTGTCGCGGCGTTGGGACACATCCCGTTCGGCCCGTTGAAGGCGCCGCCTCTCGAAGCGAAGACGCCGCCGGTCCAGCCATTCCCGGCGGTGGCGCCGAACCAGCTCCAGATCCCGCTGGTCCAGCCGGTCGCGGGTTTGTATTTGCATGTGCGAGTCAGATCAGTCCAGCCGCCGAAGGTCCACAGGCTGCAGCCCCCGCCGTCGTCGTTCAGGTAATTGTTTTCATAGGCCGATGAGTCCGGCTCGTCCGGGGCCAGATAGGGCACGAAGAGCGTTTCCGCATTGCCGGCCGTCGGCGCCGTCTCGGTAACATTCATCGGATAGGGCTGCGGCTCGTAGCAGCCGCCGAAATCCCAGTCGGCGCGCTGGGATTTCAGATTAGAGAACACATTGAAACGGCTCGTGAAGCCCGCGGCGTTGGCGTTCGCCTTGCCGCCGAAAGTGATCCAGTGCTGGGAGGACAGCCCATTGACGTCGATCCACGGCAGCGCCCTGTTCGCCGCAACGGTCGGGTCTACCGGAATGACGAGACCCGCGAAGGGCGTGATCGCGATCTTCACCTTTCCGGGCGACTTCGCGAACATCGAGTTGACGAAATTCGTCGCGGCCGTTTTCAGGGATTGAATTTTCGTCGCTCCTCCGGCGCTTTCATTCATCGAGCCGGAATTGTCGAGCGCGAGCGCAATCTCGTAATTGGTCGAGCCGCCGCCGATTTCGGCGCAGGACGTCACGGCAGGCGACATCGAGTCGATGCGCGCAATCTTCATGATCATGGTCGGAATGCTGACCTGCGCGTCGATGCAAAACGTCTTTCTGTCCGCCGAGATCGTGGCGTTGCTGATCGTCGCGGCGGCGAGGCGTTGGCTGGCGGAGCGCAAGACGTTCTGGGCCTGCTTGATGGCGTCTGCGGTTGAAGTGGCGGCGGTGATTCTCGACGCGACCGCGAGCGCGGCCGTGTCGGCTCCCTGTTGGAGAACCTTGTGCGTCGTGACGCCGCGCGCATAGTCGACGGCTGCGCCGGCCATCATCATGACAGGGATGACCGACAGCCCGAAGAGCATCACGACATTGCCGCGATGGTCGGAAACGAATTCGTTGACTGGTCGCTTCATTATGCAGCCCCGATCTGGTCGGAGCTGAAATTGGCAGGCAATGCTCAAGCTAAAGTTATCTTGAACCTTATTTTTCAGATATGTTTACAGACGCATTAATCGCTCGAATACGCCCAGCACCATCGCGCGCTTGTCGAAGTTGAAGACTTCTGTTTCGCGGGCGATTTCGCGGATCTCTTCCCATGCGCGCGCATAGCCGACGAGCCGGGCAGGCGCCGCTCCGGCCTGCGCCAGCGCGCGGACGCGCGAGTCGAGGTGCCGTTGCAATGCGCGCATGAATGTCTCGTAAGCGTCCTCATTGTCGCGGCCGGTGATCTTGTCGGCGAGCATGTGCACCCCGAGCCAGTCTACTTGCGGCAGGCGGTCGAACAGCCGCGCGACGCCGGCGTCGAAAGCCATGGCGTCGCCGCTCAAAAGGCGCAGTGTCTCGCGCACAGAGCCTTCGGCGCGCGCGGCTGCGGCCTCGATCTCACTTTTCGATCGATCCGACCATGGCGCGCCCAGCGCCTCGACGGCCGCAACGGTCTCCGCTTCGGTCAAGGCGCCGAGCATGAGCTTGCGGCAGCGTGAGCGGATCGTCGGAAGGATTCGCCCCGGCTGATGCGCGATGAAAAGGAAGAGGGAACGCTCTGGTGGCTCCTCGACCAGCTTCAACAGAGCATTCGCCGCGCTGCGGTTGAGATCATCGGCGCAATCGACGATGGCGATGCGCCAGCCGCCCGTCCCCGAGCCCTGATGGAAAGAGCGGGCGATCTCGCGCACATCGTCCACGCGAATCTCGGTGAAGTGCTTTTTGGTCTTTTCGTTCCACTCGCGACGCAGCAGGAAGATGTCGGCCAGCGCCATGGTCGAGATGCGGCGCGCGGCCGGATGATCCGCCGGCACAGCGAGGCTCTCCGCCCCCTGCACCGCCGGCGCGTGGGGCTCGGGATGCGCGAGGAGGAAGCGCGCGAGGCGCCAGGCGAGCGTCGCCTTTCCGATCCCCTCCGGCCCGCCGATGATCCAGGCCTGCGCCATCCGGTTGCGGCGGTAGGCGTCCAGCAATTCGCGCTCGGCCGCCGCATTGCCGAAAAATGCCAGCGTCTCGCGCGGATGCGGCGCGTCGTCATAGCGATCGCTCTCGGGTGGTCCGGAGACTTCCTTGCTCATTCGGCGGCTGCTTCGCCGAGGCGCGAGAGAAAGCGGGCGTCGACGAGCTGGCGGATCGCCTGAGCGACTTCATCCGCCGCCAGCGCGCCGTTCACGACGCAGCAGCGCTCGGGCTCCTGCTCGGCGATATCGAGAAAGGCGCGCCGCAGCTCTTCGTGGAAAAGCTCCTCCTCCGCCTCGAAACGGTCGGGCGCCACGCCCGCCGCCCTTCGGCTGGCGGCCCGCGCGAGACCCTCCTGAGGCGGCAGATCGAGGATGATGGTGAGATCCGGCCGGACATTTCCGATCGCCGCCCGCTCCAGCAGCGAGATCGACGCATCGTCCACGCCGCCGCGCGCCCCCTGATAGGCGCGGGTCGAGTCCGCGAAACGATCGCTGAGCACCCAGGCCCCGCGCGCCAGCGCCGGCGCGATCAGGCTTTCTACATGGTCGATCCGCGCGGCGGCGAAAAGCGCGGCCTCGGCGAGCGGCCCGAGCGGAGCAATGCGGCCCGAGAGGAGAACCTCGCGCAGCTTTTCGGCCTTGGGCGTGCCGCCGGGCTCGCGCGTCGCCACCACTTCGATCCCCCGCCGGCGCAAATGTTCCGCGAGCCTCGCTAGCTGCGTCGACTTCCCGGCGCCCTCGCCGCCCTCGAAAGTGATGAACCGGCCTCTTTCAGCCGGCGCGGCCGCGTTCATTTCTTCTTGTTGAGCTTTTCGTGGATCTTCGCGGCGGCGTATTCGTAAACGGCGTCGAAAGCGCGGCTCGACAGCGAACCCTCGGCGACGGATTCGGCCGCCTCGAGCGGCTGCTCCAGCACGACGGCGTTTCCGCGCTTCACCTCCAGACGCCCGATGCCCGCGCCCGCCTCGACCGGCGCAATCACCGGCCCCTCATAGACGATCTTGCCCGTGAGCTTCTCCGTCCCGCCCCGAGGGAGCAGCACCTTGACGTCGGTCTTCGAGACGAGATCGACCGAGCCCTGCACCCCTCCATAAATCTGCGCCGGGCCGATCGGCTCGCCCACCTTGAACAGATCCTTTTCCTCGAAGTTACGGAACCCCCATTGGAGAAGCTTGCGCGCTTCCTCGGCCCGCTCCTTGGCCGTCTTAGCCCCGTAAACGGCGACGATCAGCCGACGTCCCTCCTGGTTCGCCGAGCCGACGATGCCGAAGTCGCCCTTCTCGATATTGCCGGTCTTTAGCCCGTCCGCGCCGATGCTCATCGTCAACAGCGGATTACGGTTCTGCTGCCGGATGTTGTTCCAGGTGAATTCCTTCTCCCCGAAATATTTATAGAAATCCGGATAGGTCCGGATGACATGCAGGGCGAGCTTCGCCATCTCGCGTGGCGTCACCTTCTGGTCGTCGCTCGCCTTGCCCCAGGGATTGCCGAAGCGCGACTTGACGAGGCCGAGCTCGGAGGCGCGCTTGTTCATGCGCATGACGAAGGCCTCTTCCGACCCGGCGACGCCCTCCGCAAGCACGAGCGCGGCGTCGTTGCCCGAGTCGATCAGGAGGCCACGCAACAAATCCTCGACCGTCGCCTGACTGTTCACCTTCAGGAACATCGCCGAGCCGCCCGCAGGCGCGCCGCCATTGCGCCAGGCGTATTCGGAGACGGTGAACACGTCCCCGAGCTTCAGGCGGCCTTCCGTCAATTCGCGAAAGATCATTTCGGCCGTGAGGATCTTCACGGTCGAAGCCGGCGTGACGAGATCGTCGGCGCCCTTCTCGAAGAGAACCGTGTTGGTGCCGGCGTCGATCAGAATGGCGTTGGGAACGCTGGTCTGGAATGCCTGCGCCAGCGCGGAACCGGAAAACAGCGACGAGACAGCGACGAAAACCGCCGCGATAAGGTAGCGAAAAGAAAGCATGGACAAGGGGCGCGCTCCGCTTGGCCGCGCCGCGCCATTGGCGACGCGCCTCGGAAGATGACCCGCGGCGCCGGAAATTGCAATGCAGAACCGCGTGTTTACAACATGCCCCTCAATTCATCGCCTGACGGATCGCGGGCTTGCCCGAGGCCTGACGGCCGAAGGACGCCGGACGCGTCGGCGGCAGAGGCACGGCGGCCTCCTTCGCCTCCTTGTGGCGGTGTGAAGCGACGGGCTCGGCGTCGACATTATCGACATTGGAGACGGCGGCGCCCGCCTTGTCCGCGATCGTCTCTCCGCCCTGCGGGTCGGCTCGGGCGTTGTCGCCCGCGTAGGCCATCATCTCGCTTTCGTTCGGACGGACCACCTCTTCCGTCGAAGCGCCAGCGACCGGCTGCGCCTCACGCAGTTCGGCCGTCGCGGCCCGTATGGCGGCTGGCGCGCCCTGCCGGGCCGCGGTCATGATCGAGGCGCCGCTGTCGAGAGTCGCGGGACCGTCGTCGCGAAGCGTGGCCAGAAGCTTCGCGTCGTCGTCGCCGGCGAGATCGGCGCGGCCGATCCACTCGACCCGCACCTTGGCGGTTCCCGCCCTGTGGAAGTCGAGGGCTTCTGCGACGCGCTGGGAAACGTCCATGACCCGGCCGCCGTGGTAGGGGCCGCGATCATTGACGCGCACGACCATCGAACGCGCGTTGTTCAGATTGGTGACGCGCGCGTAGCTCGGAAGCGGCATCGTCGGATGAGCGGCGCTGATCGACTGGCGATCGAAAATCTCGCCATTGGCCGTGCGGCGGCCATGAAAATCCGCGCCGTACCATGACGCGGTCCCGGTCGCGGCGTAGGGCTTCTCGCTGGGATAATAGGTGCGGCCCGCAATCTTGTAGGGCTTGCCGACCATGAAGGAGCCGCCGCCCTTCGGCACTTCCTCGCCGTCGGCGATGACGCGAGGGCTCGCCCGAACGCCATAACGCGGGTCAATGGCTCCGCTTCCGCCAAGGCTGGCATAGCGGGGGTATTGCGTCGTCGAGGAACATCCGGCCAGAGCGCCGAGGGAAAGGATAAGGAGCGATCCGCGTAGACGACCGATATCCGGCGCAAAATTCTTCATTAACAAGCACATCTGGTTCCGGGACACGACAGATCGCATCGAGATCGTCCTTGTCGAGAAAGAGGCTTCAGCCCGAAGCGCTGAAGCCCGTCCTAACCGGCCAAAACCTCGATGCCCGCTCGGGAAGAGCGCCGGGCTCCGCGCATGACCCTGATTTGTCTTGCGCTCACCTTGGGCCTTGGAGTTTCTCGCCGAATTGCAAACTTGTCGTTAACGACAGGATGTCGCCGAGGCGAAAAGGCGGCTCGATTTGGTCAGAAATGCGGCAATGCGCATTGTCGAGGCTGCGGCCGGCGCGATTTCGACGAGCTGTGGCGCTGCGGCCACACCGGCTTCAGTCGGCCCGCGCCAGATCGGCGATCCGGGTCTCGACCCGCTCGACGCCACGGAACTGATTGGCCGACAATCGCGCCGCCACATGAAAGCGCTCCCCCCGCCCGCCGAGCAACGCCTCGCCGAGCGGCGAGCCGCCAGCCCGGAAGGCGATGGCGTCCACCGAGGCGCCGTCCCCGGAACGCAGCCGGGCGCGGACATGACCCGTTCCGACGACCGCGGCGTCGACGATCCGCTGCTCCGGCAGAACGAAAAGCGGCTCCGGGTTGCCCTGCCCGAATGGCCCAGCCTTCTCCACCCGGCGAAGAAGATCCAGATTCACGCCGCGACCGCTGAGCGCGGCGTCAATGACCAGGGCGTCTGCGCCTCGGGCGGCCTCCACCTGTTCGGCGAGGGCGTCGTTGAGAAATTCGCGCAGGGCGGCGACGCGGTCGGCGAGGACCGTGATCCCGGCCGCCATGGCGTGACCGCCGCCTTTTACCGCCAGCCCAAGTTCAACCGCCCGACGCACGGTCTTTCCGATATCGACTCCACTTAAACTTCTACCTGAACCTGAACCAGTTTCTCCATTAAAAGCAATAGCAAACGATGGTAAGTTAAACTTCTCTTTCAACCTCGCGGCGATCAGGCCGACAACGCCGGGATGCCAGTCCGAGCCTTCGACCACGAGACAGGATAGCCTGTTCGTTTTAACGAATTGCTCCTCGGCCAGCGCAACCGCGGCTTCCAGCGCCTCCCGTTCGATCACCTGACGCTCGGCGTTCAGGCGATCCAGCTCACGCGCGATCCGGCTGGCTTCGACCGGATCGGAGAGGGTCAACAGGCGCGCTCCCAGGCCCGCGTCGCCGATCCGGCCGCCCGCGTTGATTCTGGGACCGAGCGCGAAGCCAAGATGGTAGGCGCGCGGAGGCCCATCCATTCGGGCAGCGTCCATCAGAGCCGCCAGACCGGTGCGTGACCGGTTGCGCATTACCGAGAGTCCCTTGGCGACGAAGGCGCGATTGAGCCCTGAGAGGGGCGCGACATCCGCCACCGTGGCCAGCGCAACGAGGTCGAGGGAGGAAAGCAGGTCGGGCGCCGGGCGATGGTCGCCCCACCAGTCCCGGGTCCGCAGCATCCGCGACAGCCCCACGAGCGCCAAAAAAACGACCCCGGCGGCGCAAAGCCCGCCCTGCCCCGAGAGGTCGTCCTGCCGGTTCGGGTTCACGACAATCGCGTGGGGAAGATGCTCGGGCGCCTGATGGTGGTCGAGCACGATAACGTCGAGGCCCAGCTCCCGCGCCACGGCGAAAGGCTCATGGCTTGTCGTCCCGCAGTCGACGGTCACGAGGAGCGTGGCTCCCCGCCCGGCAAGATTGCGGATCGCTTCGGCGTTTGGCCCATAGCCCTCGAAGATCCGGTCGGGGATATGCAGCAAGGGCTCCGGCGCCCCGGCCACCCGCCAATAGTCGATCAGCAGGGCCGAGGAGCAGGCGCCATCGACGTCGTAGTCGCCGAAAATGGCGATCTGCTCTCCGGTCTCGATCGCTCTCGCGAGCCGGTCCACGGCGGCGTCCATGTCCCGCACGGTCGACGGGTCGGGCATCAGCGTCCGGATCGTCGGGTCGAGATAGCGCTCAACCTCGGCCACGCTCACGCCCCGCCCCGCGAGGACGCGGGCCAGCATGTCGTCGAGCCCGTGGGTCTGGGCGAGCGCCAAAGCCAGCGCCTCGCCGGACGCGTCCAGCCGCGCCCGCCATGGCCGGCCGAGGACGGATCGTTCGACGCCAAGAAAAGCCGTTTTAACTTCAACCATTTGCAGATGTGCTCCCGTCGTGGCGCGCGACAAGTTCAAGTGGATGTATAAGTTAAAGCATGAGCGACAAGATTCTCCTCACCCATGCGAACGGCGACACGGCCGAAATCCTGACCTTCGGCGCGGAACTCGCCGCCTGGCGCGCCGGCGGCGTCGATCTGATCTGGGCGAAGGATCCGGAAATCTGGGACCAGACCGCGCCGGTATTGTTCCCCGTGGTCGGCTGGACCCGCGACGGTAGCGTCAGGGTTGACGGTCAGACCTATCCCCTCGCGCTGCATGGCTTCGCGTGGAAGAAGCGCTTCGAGATCGCCGAAAGGCGCGAGGATTATCTCCGCCTCGCCCTCGTCGATGACGCGGAGACCCGCGCGCTTTATCCCTTCGCCTTCCGTTTCGAGGTCGAGTTCCGGCTGCGCGCCGGCGCGCTCGACAATAATCTCATCGTGACGAACACGGGGGACCGGCCGCTGCCCTATGCCTGCGGCCTACATCCGGCCTTCCGCTGGCCGCTGGCCCGATCGGCCGCGGAACACGCCATCGTCTTCGAGAAGGAGGAGCGCGCGGACGTTCCGATCATCGCCCCCGGCGGTCTTTTCTCGACGCTGACGAAAAGAACGCCACTCACCGGCGCCCGGCTTCCGCTCGCGCCGGAAATCTTCGCGCACGACGCAATCTGCTTTCTGGACATCGCCAGCCGCAGCCTCGCCTTCGACAATGGCGCCGGAGCGAGACTGTCCGTGACGCTCGACGACTTCCCACATGTCGGTTTCTGGACGCTGCCGCCCGCCCCCTATCTCTGCATCGAGCCATGGACCGGCCATGGCGATCCCGACGATTTTCATGGGGAACTCTATGAAAAACCATCGATGCGCATCCTCGCCCCCGGCGCCAGCGCGCGGCACGGCGCGACTTTTGCCTTTGAGCAAAACGGCTCTGTCGGCTAGGAACGGAACATTCCCCTCCTGCAGGAAACATTCATGACCATCGCCCCCAGCGTCATCGAGGCCATTGGCCGCACCCCGCTCATCGAATTGCGGGCCGCGTCCAAAGCCACCGGCTGCCGCATCCTCGGCAAGGCGGAGTTCATGAACCCCGGCGGCTCGGTGAAGGACCGCGCGGCTCTCTATATAGTCAAGGACGCCATCGCCCGCGGCGCGCTGAAGCCCGGCGGCGTGATCGTCGAGGGCACGGCGGGAAATACGGGCATTGGCCTCGCGCTGGTCGCGAATGCGCTCGGCTTCCGCACAGTGATCGTGATCCCCGAGACACAGAGCCAGGAGAAGAAGGACATGCTGCGCCTTCAGGGCGCGCAGCTCGTCGAGGTGCCGGCCGTTCCCTACGCCAACCCCAACAATTACGTGAAGATCTCGGGCCGTCTTGCGGAGCGGCTGGCGAAGGAGGAGCCGAACGGCGCGGTCTGGGCCAACCAGTTCGACAACGTCGCCAACCGCGAGGCGCATATACGGACAACCGGACCCGAGATTTACGACGAACTCGGCGGCGAAGTTGACGCCTTCATCTGCGCCTGCGGCACGGGCGGCACGCTCGCGGGAGTCGGCATGGCGCTCAAGGAGCGCAATCCGGACATCCGCATCGGCCTCGCCGATCCGCACGGGGCCGCTCTCTACTCCTACTATACGACCGGCGAACTGAAGGCCGAGGGCTCCTCGATCACCGAGGGCATCGGCCAGGGGCGCATCACCGCCAATCTAGAGGGCGCGCCCATCGACGTCGCCTATCGCATCCCCGACGCCGAGGCGCTCGACATCGTCTTCGCGCTGGCGCAGGACGAGGGCCTGCTGCTCGGCGGCTCGTCGGGAATCAATGTCGCCGGCGCCATGCGCCTCGCCCGCGAACTCGGGCCGGGACACACGATCGTGACGATCCTCTGCGACGGCGGAGCGCGCTACGCGTCCAAACTTTTCAATCCCGAATTTCTGCGCAGCCAGCATCTGCCGACGCCGGGCTGGCTGGAGAAGAAGACGCAGATGGATCCGGGTTTCGTCTGAGGGGGCGGGATGGCCCTCCCGGCGGTCCTAGCTTACGCCTTTTCCGCCATAGAGGCCGCCAGCGCCAAATCCTCCGGACGGTTCACATTGAAGAACGGGTCCACAGGCTCGGCCGGCCAGTCCACCGTCACGTCGGGATAGCGCGCGATGAAGGCCGAGACCTTGCGCTCGCCCTCCTCGATCAGCGCGCGGCGCAGGGGTTCGCGCAGCGCGACCGGCCAGAGCGCCACCGCATGATGCACGCGCCCGCCTGACGCGGCGACGGCGATTTGCGCGCCTGCTCTCCGGCGTTCGGCCGAGAGGCGCGTGACGAGGTCTGCCGGCAGAAAGGGCGTGTCGGCCGGCGCGCTGATGACGTCCGTCGCCTCCGGGTAATGTCCGGCTGCGTAATCCATCCCCGCCAGGACGCCGGCGAGCGGGCCGACGAAACCCTCGACGCTATCGGCCACGACCGGCAGGCCGAAGGCGGCGAAGCGCGCGGGATCGCCATTGGCGTTCAGCGCCAGGCCGGCGCATTGGGGCGCGAGCCGCTCGATGACATGGGCGAGGATCGCCCGCCCCCCGATTTCCGCCAGCGGCTTGTCGCCGCCGCCCATGCGCCGGGCGAGACCTCCAGCGAGAAGAATTCCGACACATTGCGTCATTGCGCCTTCCGAATTTGCATCGTTTGATCACGACCCCATCTAATTGGGGCGACAAGTCGTCGATAGCCCCAATTCTCAATCGGAGCCCAGCATGTTCTCACGCCGCAGCCTGCTTGCCCTTTTCGCTGTTCTCGCCGCGCCGGGAATCGCCGCAGCCGCCGAGCAGGCGTTCGACGCCAAGACCTTCGCCGCCGCGCAGGCGGCCGGCAAATCGATTGTCGTGCATGTCTACGCCCCCTGGTGCCCCACCTGCCGCGCGCAGGAGCCGATCCTTCGCAAGCTCGAAAGCGATCCGAAATTCTCCAATGTCGCCGCCTTCCGTGTCGATTTCGACGGACAGAAGGACGCCGTAAGAGCGCTGAGGGCGACGCAGCAGAGCACGATCATCGTCTTCAAGGGCGTCAAGGAAATCGGCCGCTCGGTCGGCGAGACCGACCCTGGCTCGATCGGCGCCCTCGTCGACAAGGCGCTCTGACCATGGCCGCCGGCGCGCTCGGGCTCGCATTTCTCGCGGGACTTCTCTCGGTTCTCTCGCCCTGCGTGCTGCCGCTGCTACCCCTGGTTCTCGGCGCCGCCGCGGCCGAGCATCGACTTGCGCCGGCGCTTCTGGCCTTTGGCGTCGCTTTGTCCTTCGTCGTCATCGGGCTTTTCGTGGCGACAATCGGCTTCAGCATCGGCCTCGACGGCGACGCCTTTCGTCAGGCCGCGGCGGTTTTGATGATTGCTTTCGGCGCCGTCCTGCTCGCGCCCGCGTTGCAGATCCGTATCGCGGCAGCCGGCGGACCGCTTAGCGACCGCCTCAACAGCGCCTTCGGCGACCGTCCGTCCAACGGGCTGTTCGGACAATTCGGATTGGGGCTGCTGCTGGGCGCCGTCTGGAGTCCCTGCGTTGGCCCCACGCTCGGCGCCGCCTCCGTGCTCGCCGCGCGTGGCGAGGATCTCGGCGCCGTGGCCGCCACAATGGGAGTGTTTGGCGTCGGCGCAGCCCTCCCGCTCCTGGTCCTGGGCATGCTGTCCCGGCAAACGATGGCGCGATGGCGCGACCGTCTGCTCTCCGCCGGCAAGCGCGCGAAACAGGCCCTCGGCGCGCTGCTGCTGGGGTTGGGCGTGATGATCGTCACCGGCGCCGACAAGACTCTCGAAGCCTGGCTCGTCTCCGCCTCGCCCGAATGGCTGACGCAACTGACGACGAGGTTTTAATGCCGCGCCCCGACAGGCTCATAGAATTAAGCAATTCTTAGATTGTTGTTTAGACGTTATTAACGACAACTAGCGCCGCCGCGCGCTAATAATACTTTTTGGACGATCTTTTATATGGCCAAGACCAAGTTATTATTCGCGAAAAACCCGCATCCAGAAATTTCTCCTAAAAAACGGTATATTTTTAATTGCTTATGAGACAAGCGCGTTTAGGTAAATCTTAAACGGCTCGCGTCTATATCTTTCGGCACAGTGTGGTCGTACGAGTATGCGAGTAAGCAATATGACCGAGACGCATCGTCCGCGTGTCAAATATGTCATCGGCCCTGACGGCAGCCCGCTCACAATAGCGGACCTTCCCCCGCCTTCGACCAAGCGATGGGTCATCCGCCGCAAGGCGGAAGTCGTCGCCGCAGTGCGCGGCGGGCTCCTTTCGCTCGATGAAGCCTGTAGCCGTTATACGCTGACGGTTGACGAGTTCCTGAGCTGGCAGATGTCGATCGACCAGCACGGTCTCGCGGGCTTGCGCACCACTCGCCTTCAACAATATCGCATGTGACGGGACGCTCTCGCTGCGCCCTTCAGGAAACGGCCGGCCTTTGCGCCGGCCTTTTCATTTTGGCGCTTCCCGTGTTTCGCCGCGCAGTCGGTCAATAAGCTTCTTGCGCTCGAAAAGGGCGACGACAACCAGCGCCGCGAGCAGCGGGATAATGAGGTAGAAGAGACGCCAGACGAGCAACGCCGCCAGAACCTGCAGGCGCGGGACATCCGGCATCAGATTGATGAAGAGAAGCTCGAAAATGCCGAGGCCGCCCGGCGCATGCGACACCAGCGCTGCGGAGAAGGAAAGCAAGAAGGCTCCGAGCACGACGATGTAGCCGGGGTTCCCCTGCTCCGGCAGCGCGAAATAAATGATGCCGGCGGCGCCGATCAGCTCGGCGGGAGCCGCGAAAAGCTGGCGGACCATGATGTCCGGGCGCGGATACATGATGGTGAAGCTTCCGAAGCGGAACGGCTTCATATGCATCAGCGAGCCGGCGACGTAGAGCGCGACGAAGCCGAGGCAAATCAGGCCCACGGTGCGCGCTGTATGCGGGTGCGTGAAAATATCCGGCAGAAAACCGGACAGGCGCTGCAACATCGCGGGATCATAGGTGAGCAGCAGGCCGCCGAGCAGAATATTGCCGAAAGCGAAAGTATAGGAGCACAGCACAACCAGCGCCGCCACCTGCGTGGCGGTGAGCCCCTTGGAGGAATAGGCGCGGTAACGCACCATGGCGCCCGAAAAGACGCTCGCGCCGATGTTGTGCGAAAGCGCGTAGGTGGTGAAGGAGCACATCGAGATGAAAATCCACGATATGTGCTTCACGCCAAGATGCAGCAGCGCAATCCGGTCGTACCAGGCGAGCGCGGCGTAAGCCAGCAGCGTCGAGAGGGCGGCGAGCAGATAGTCGCTGAGGGGAATCGCCTTGAGATTGGCCCAGACCTCCGTCCCGACCGATTCGCCCTGGAACTCGTGGTAGAGAAGGTAGAAGGAGCCTACAACCGCGGCCAGGCCGACGATCGGCCAGAAATATTCAGCCAGTTTTCTCATGCGGCCCGTCGCGCTAGATTCGTCGATCTTCGAATGAGGCCGCAGAAGGCCCGCGACTACCTTGCACGTAGGCAGGCGGCGGGCAAGTGCCACCCCCCCATTCGCCGCCGCCGCCCGCGCTCGAAGCACATGAGGACGCCAGATGTCGCTGATTTCACGGATTAAAGGCCTGATCCTTACACCGCGGAAAGAGTGGGACGAAATCGACGCTGAAGACCGCTCGATCGTCGACCTCTATCGCAACTACATCGCGATTCTCGCCGCGTTTCCGCCTTTTGCGAGCTTCCTCGGCGCATGGCTGTTCGGTTCGCACGGGCTGCATCCGACCTTCGCGGCCGGCCTGTTTCGCGCGGTCATCCAATATGCGTTGAGCCTGCCGGCCCTGTTTCTGGTGGCCTTCGTGATTTCGATGGCCGCACCCCATTTCGACGGCAAGAGCGACGACAAGCGCGCGCTGGCGCTTGCCGCCTATTCCTACACGCCCGCCTGGCTGGCCTCGCTTTTCGGCCTCGTTCCGGGGCTGCGATGGCTCGATGTGCTGGGCTTCTACGGGATTTACGTGTTCTCGCTGGGTCTCTCGCGCATGATGCGGGTGCCGAAGGAGAATCTGGACGTCTTCACGCTGGTCGCCCTGGTCGTCACGGTGGCGACGGGGGCGTTGCACGCCTGGATCGTCCACGCCATCGCGCCGGCGCAGATGATCTAGGGCTTCTCCCACCGCGCGGCGGCCGCGTCGTCCTCGGTCCTGGCCTCGACCCAGCCGCCGTCGGCGCCATCCACCCGGCGCTCCTTCTTCCAGAAGGGCGCGCGGGTCTTGAGATAGTCCATCATGAACTCCGCAGCCGCGAAGGCCTCGGAGCGATGGCGGCCGGCCGAAACGACCAGCACGATCCGTTCTCCGGGTCGGATGACGCCGTAACGGTGGATGACCGTCAGCCCGGCCAGCGGCCAGCGCGACAGCGCCTCGTTGGCGACGCGGCCGATTTCTTCCTCCGCCATGCCCGGATAATGCTCAAGCTCCAGCGCCGTGAGCGAACCGTTCTCGTCGCGGCACAGACCCGTGAAGGCGACGACCGCGCCGATATCGCGGCGCCCTTCCGTCAGCAGGCCTTCCTCGCGTGCAACGTCGAAGTCTTCCCGCTGCACGCGCACCGTGGGCGCAACCATTTCAGCCGCCCGTCATCGGGGGGAAAAAAGCTACTTCGCGCGCGGCGCCGATCGGCGAGTCGGGCGCGGCATGGGCCTTGTCGATTGCGGCGCGGACAGTCTTGGGATTGGCGAAGGCGAGAGCATAGCCCTCGCCCCGGGCGGCGAGCCACTCCACGAGCTGGCGCACGGTCTTGACGTCCTGCGGCGGAGAGATTTCCTCCTCCGCCAGACCGATCCGCTCGCGAACCCATGCGAAATAGACAGCCTTCATGACGCGTCGTCGTCCCCGAAATGCGTGAACGCTGACTGGAGATAGTCGAAGCCCGTATAGAGCGTCAGCACGGCGGCGATCCAGAGCAGCGCCGAGCCGATCTTTATCGTCCCGGGCAGAACCGCCTCCCCGGCCGGCCCGGCGATGAAGAAACCGAGCGCGATGAGTTGCGCCACTGTCTTCCATTTGGCGATCGCCGACACCGGCAGGCGAACTTTCAGCTCGGCCAGATATTCACGCAGGCCGGAGACGAGGATCTCCCGGCAAAGGATGATGATCGCGGCCCAGATCGTCCAGCCGGCGAGCGTCTGGTCCGCGACCACGGCCAGAAGCGTCGCCGCGACGAGAAGCTTGTCGGCGATAGGGTCGAGCATCCGGCCGATCGGCGACTGCTGCTGCCAGGCGCGCGCGAGATAGCCGTCGAAAAAGTCTGTGACCGCGGCGGCGGTATAGACGCCCAGCGCCGCCCACCGCGCCCAATGGTCGGTGGAAGATAACAAAAGGCCGGCCACGACCGGCACGGCGAGACACCGCCCGTAGGTCAGAAGGTTCGGAAGCGCCAGCGCCTGAGAACGTCGCTTCGTGGTGACGGCCGTTTCGCTCATGACAGCTAGGGAATATGTCGCCGGCCCCCATTGTCAATAGAGAGGGCGCAAGTCGCCGGGAACTCTCGCCTCATGCAACGCCTCCGAGTGCGCCGCACAACGCCTTACTCCTTGTCGAGCGAGAATTTTCCCGGTCCCGCGACCGCGAAAAACAGAAAGACGAAGCAGTAGAGCGCCGCCAGTTCGCCCTTGTTGAGAATCGGCCAGAACTGCTCCCCGCCATGAAACATGAAATAGGCGACGGCCATTTCGCCTGAAAGGACGAAGGCCACGGGGCGCGTGAAGAGGCCGACGAGCATCAGCAGGCCGCCGAATAGCTCCAGCAGGCCGCCGACGCCGAGTAGCGACATGAGCTTCAGCCCGTCGAACATCGCGACATGGGGATAACCGAAGATTTTCGCCGTTCCGTGCTGCAAAAACAGCAGCGCCGTCGCAATACGGAGAACGCCCTGCACATGCGGCAGAAAGCGCTCGGGGATGATTCGCAACGTCACGATCGGCCTCCGTCAGATGATCCGGGCGATTTCCTCGAACGCAAAGCGCGGGCCGCGCGGGTAGAGCTTCGCTGGATCGCCGTAGCCGATGTTGATCAGGAAATTCGACTTTATGCGCGTTCCCGCGAAAAATTCCGCATCGACTTTCTCTTTGTCGAAACCGCTCATCGGCCCGGCGTCGAGCCCGACCGCGCGCAGGGCGAGCAGAAAATAGCCCGCCTGAAGCGTGCCGTTGCGGAAGGCCGTCTCCTGAATCAGCGGCTCATTGCCCGCGAACCAGGCGCGCGCGTCGGTCGCCGGATAGAGATGCGGCAGATGTTCGGCGAAATCGAGATCATAGGCCATGATCGCCGTGGCCGGCGCCGCCACGGTCTTTGCGAGATTATTCGGAGACATCGCCGGCGTAAGCCGCGCTTTCGCCTCCTTCGAGCGAATGAAAACGATGCGCATGGGCGAGCAATTGGCGCTCGTCGGCCCCCATTTGGCGTAATCGACTGCGTGTTCCAGCAGCGCGTCGGGAACTTCCCTGTCCTGCCAGCCATTGTGCGTGCGCGCGGCGGTGAAAAGCTGCTCCATCGCCTCGGGCGGCAGCGGTTTACGTTCCATCATCGGCGGGCCCTGGGGTGGTGGGTGAGTCGGCTCTATCGCTGAAATAAGCGACCCGCGCCGGATCGGAAAGCTCCCGACGAAGTCTCACAGATATTCGGCCGTGCCTGTGCGAATCAGTCGACACGTCCGCCCGGACTTAAAATCGCGCCACCCGCCGTCGATGGCCTCACCTTCTGGCGGTGGCGCCGAGATATCGCCGCCGGTGGCGAGAGCCGGCGCTCACCTCGGGTGAAATTCGGGAATGTTGACGATATTGAACCCGACTGCAATCCCGATGACCAGCAAAAACAGCAGGATCGCTCCATATCCGATCACGGTGAAAACTGACGCGTTATAGATTATGTCCACAAGCTTCATACCGAAAGCTGCGACCTTGTCTTTTACGTCATCCAATGCATGTCCCGACATGACATTACCTCGTTTTCTGGCGCGCATGGCGCTGCGTTGAGGTCCATTCGTCTGCGATCAACTCGTTGCTCATTCATTCTGGCCCGGCCCCGGCGCCTCAAGCGCCTTCATCCTGCCCGCGACCGCCGGAGGAGCGCAAAACCAGAACCCACTACTTGCAATTGCTTTGCATGATTTGCGCCACCGCCGCTTTTCACGGAGAAGCACTACCGCCTTGCGACCGGACCTACCGTTTACGTCAGATGTCGCGCCCCTCGACCTCGATTTTGAGGCGCTCCTCGACCTTATGTAGGGCGTCGTTGCGCGGAGAGATGGCCAGCGCCTTGCGATAGGCGTCGAGCGCGCGTTTTTTGTCGCCTGTTTTTTCGGCAAGGGCGCCGAGCGCCTGCAAAGCGTCGAACCGCCTCGGCTCGAGACGCGCGGCGGTTTCCAGATCGGCGATAGCGCCCGCCTCGTCCCCTTGCGCCGAGAGAACCCGGGCGCGGCGCACGAAGCCCTCGGGCCAGTCCGGCGACAAGGCGACCACGTAATCCAGCAGCGCCTTGGCGAGCGGCGGCGCGCCGGCCGCTTCCGCCGCCGCAGCGCGCGCGGCGAGCAAATCGATCGTGTCCGAGCCGGAACGCCCCCACCGCCGCAGGATCGCCGCGGCGGCGGATTGCGCTTCGCGGTCGTCCTCGGCCTCTGCGAGGCGCGAGAACAGCTTGTTCATCTCCTCGGCCTGCCGCTGCTCGGGGCTTTTCGGCGGCTCCGGCCGGGGCGCCGCGCTCCTTGGACCATAATCCCGAGGTCCGAGACCTGGCGGAGCGCCTAACGGCGGATTGCCCGGACCGAATCCCCTCGCCCCCGGCGGCAGCGGAATTTTGCCGATGCCGGGGATGACAATGAAATTGCCGCCGCCCTCGCCGCCATATGGCTCGAGAGCGGGATGCTCATCCTCCTGCGCGCTTGCGCCCGCCGCGACGAGCGCGAGCGCCATGGGGAATGCAAACAAGGAGGCGCGGCTAAACTTTCGCATCGCCTAACTCTATAGCAAAATCTGACGAAGCGCCAATGGCGCCGCCTTATCGGGCATGTAATCGCACCACTGGCGGATCAACTATTTGCACCACAGGCGAGTTAACTATTTGTAAGCCAAAATTCGCAGCAAATTTTACCAAATTCATTTTCAGTTCAGGCAAGGAGCACCATTTCTTTCCTTGATGTTCACGATTGCCTGAAACAATCGGAATTATCACATGACGCAGATTTTGCGGCCCGCGCGCAATCCGCCCGCGGAGCTTGTGGAGTTGGACTGATGATCGAGACCCTTCGCCGTCTTCTGGCAGAAAACGGTCGGTTGCATACCCCTGTCGAGTCGCTCTCCGACAGTGCGGACCTTTACCAGGCGGGCTTGACCCCATTCGCGGCGATCCGCACCATGCTGGCGATCGAAGAGGCCTTCGACGTGGAGTTCCCGGTGGCCATGCTGCGCCGGCAGTCCTTTTCCTCGATCAACGCGATCGTCGAATGTCTGAACGAATTGAAGCCGGCGGATCAGTCGCGCCGCGCAGCCTGACCCTCGGAGATGAGCGCCGCGACATCAGCGTGGCGCCAGACAATCCTGCCAGCCCGAAAGTGTCCGGTCCTCGTCATGGACCGCGCTTTCGGGCTTGTCATTTTGCGACGGCGGCGTCGAAACAGGCTGGCTCTGGCGCCTTCGATCCGCCCGGTAAATCCCCGGCAATGTAACGCCCTGCCCCGAAGCCTCGGGCGCCGGGGCCGGCCCGGGATATGGCGAAGGAACGGACGTCCGGTCCGCTTGCCGCCATTCGTCGAATCCGTTCACATCGGCCGAGTTCCGGTTGCCGGGCGGCGCGTGCTGCGATAGTTCGTCTGGGCAGGACGGCGGGTCTCGAGGCCCGCGAGCGCCGACGCGAGCCTGAAGGCCGCAGTCCGCAAAAAGAAAGACATCGCCATGCCTCCCTATCGCTCCCGCACCACCACCCACGGCCGCAACATGGCGGGCGCGCGCGGCCTCTGGCGCGCCACGGGCATGAAGGACGAGGATTTCGGCAAGCCGATCATCGCCGTCGCGAACTCCTTCACGCAATTCGTTCCCGGCCATGTGCATCTGAAGGATCTCGGCCAGCTCGTCGCGCGCGAGATCGAGAAGGCGGGCGGCGTCGCCAAGGAATTCGACACGATCGCCATCGACGACGGCATCGCCATGGGCCACGACGGGATGCTCTACTCCCTGCCCTCGCGCGACCTGATTGCGGACAGCGTCGAATATATGGTCAACGCCCATTGCGCCGACGCGCTCGTGTGCATTTCCAACTGCGACAAGATCACCCCCGGCATGCTGATGGCGTCGCTACGCCTCAACATCCCGACGGTCTTCGTCTCCGGCGGCCCGATGGAGGCCGGAAAGGTCGTGCTCGGCGGCAAGGAGCACGCGCTCGATCTCGTCGACGCCATGGTCGCGGCCGGCGACGACAAGGTCTCCGACGCCGATGTGGCGACGATCGAGCGCTCGGCCTGCCCCACCTGCGGCTCGTGCTCCGGCATGTTCACGGCGAACAGCATGAATTGCCTCACCGAGGCGCTCGGCCTCTCGCTGCCCGGCAACGGCACCACGCTGGCGACCCACGCCGACCGCAAGCGGCTCTTCGTCGAGGCCGGCCACCTCATCGTCGATCTCGCGCGCCGCTACTACGAGCAGAACGACGAGAGCGTGCTGCCGCGTTCCATTGCGAGTTTCAAGGCGTTCGAGAACGCCATGATGCTCGACATCGCCATGGGCGGCTCGACCAACACCGTCCTGCATCTTTTGGCGGCGGCGCATGAGGCCGAGGTGAATTTCACCATGGCGGACATCGACCGCCTGTCGCGCCGCGTGCCGGTGCTGTGCAAGGTCGCGCCCTCCGTTCCCGACGTGCACCTCGAAGACGTGCATCGCGCCGGCGGCATCATCGCCATTCTGGGTGAATTGATGCGCGCAGGCCTCCTGCATGGCGACCTGCCGACGGTTCACAGCACCTCGGTGAAGGACGCCGTCGCGCGCTGGGACGTGACGCGAACGACGAGCGAAACGGCCAGAACCTTCTTCCGCGCCGCGCCCGGCGGCGTGCCGACGCAGGTCGCCTTCAGTCAGGAACGCCGTTTCGACGCGCTCGACACGGATCGCGAAAAGGGCGCGATCCGCGACGCGGCGCACGCCTTCTCCAAGGATGGCGGCCTTGCGGTGCTCACCGGCAATCTGGCGGCGGACGGCTGCATCGTGAAGACGGCCGGCGTCGATGAATCAATCCTGAAATTCGCCGGCCCGGCCCGCGTCTATGAAAGTCAGGACGCTGCGGTTTCCGCCATTCTTACGGGCGACGTAAAGGCTGGCGACGTGGTGGTGATCCGCTACGAGGGGCCGCGCGGCGGGCCCGGCATGCAGGAAATGCTTTATCCGACGAGCTATCTGAAATCGAAGGGCCTCGGCAAAGCCTGCGCGCTCATCACCGACGGCCGTTTTTCGGGCGGCACTTCGGGACTGTCGATCGGCCATGTTTCGCCCGAGGCGGCGGAAGGCGGAACCATCGCGCTCGTGCAGGACGGCGACCGTATCGAAATAGACATTCCGGAACGCAGAATTACGCTTGCCGTAAGCGATACGGAGCTCGCCGCGCGCCGCGCCGCACAGGCGGCCAAAGGCTTCCAGCCGGCCAAGCCCCGCCAGCGCAAGGTCTCCAAGGCGCTGCGCGCCTATGCGGCAATGACGACAAGCGCGTCTCGGGGCGCGGTGCGCGAACTGCCGTAATCGCGGACCAATCTCCGCCAGTCACGCAAGTCCGCCGGGGCGATTGCATCCCCCGGCGGGACAGACGCCTTCCATATTCGGGACCGCCACCCACCCACGCCACGGCGCCGCCACATCGGTGATTTAGAACTAGCGTTAACGCATTGATGACGCATAGACTGCGCCGAAATCGCTTTTTTTGGACTGGTTTGCTTGTGGCGGCGCTGAAAAAGTTTCTTTCCCTCGAGATGGTCAGCCTGATCATGGCCTTCGCCATTCTGGCGATGGCGGGGCTCGTCACCATCCGCACCGACGAATACCGGCGCAATGCAGGCGCATTGGTACGCCATACGCTGTTCGTCGAGAGCGCCCTGCAGCGCCTCTATGCGACGATCCTTCGCGAGGAAAGCGACGAGCGCGGCTACCTGCTGACGCGGGACGAGAAATTCATCAACGCCAATGGAGACATTTCACGAGTCGCCGAGCAGGAACTTACCGGCCTCGCCCACCTCGTTTCGGACAATCCCGAGCAGGTCAGACGAGTCGATCAGATACGGCCGATCCTCGAGGACCGTCTGGGGCTTCTGAAAAGAAAGCTCGACCTGATGAAGGCCGGCCGATTCGACGAAGCGGCGGAAATCGTGCGAAGCGGGCGAGGCAAGGCGCTGATGGATCAGATCGACGGCCTGATCGCAGCCATGATCAAGCATGAGGAAACCCGCTATCGGGAGCGAGACGACGCTCTGAAGCGGGCGAATGACACACTGCAGAACGCAATCGTGTTCATGACCTTCGGCGTCGCGGCCGTTGCGGGATTCGCGATCTTTCTCACGCACAAGCAGATGAACGCCCTCCGCACATCGAGCGAGTCCCTGAAGTCCGCCTACAACAGGCTGCTCGAGGAATCGACGCGCCGGGAGACGCTCGAAGCGCAATTGCGCCAGTCTCAGAAACTGGAGGCGCTGGGCCAACTTACGGGCGGCATCGCGCACGACTTCAACAATATGCTCGCCGTGATCGTGGCGAGCCTGAATATTCTCCGCCGGAAGCTCGATCGCAAGGAGGATGGCGGCGAGCAGATGATCGATTCCGCGCTGCAGAGCGCCGACAGCGCGGCCGGTCTCGTGCGGCGCCTGCTGGCGTTTTCCCGCATCCAGCCACTCGCGCCTACGCCGCTCGACGCCAACAAATTCGTCTCGGACATGTCGAAAATGTTGAAGCGTACGCTCGGCGAGAACATCAGGCTCGAAACCGTCCTCGCCGACGGATTATGGTCGACCCGTATCGACGCCAATGAACTGGAAAGCGCGCTGCTCAATCTCGCGGTGAACGCGCGCGACGCCATGCCGAACGGCGGAACGCTCACCATCGAGACCGCCAACCGCACCCTCGACGACGCCTACGCCGCCGAGAATGTTGACGTGAAAACCGGCGATTATGTGCTCGTGTCCGTGACCGACACTGGCGAAGGCATGTCGCCGGAGATCGTTTCGAAAGTCTTCGACCCTTTCTTCACGACCAAGCCCCCTGGCAAGGGCACAGGGCTCGGCCTTTCGCAGGTGCATGGATTCGTGAAGCAGTCCGGCGGGCACATCAAGATCGTGTCCGAGCCCGAACGGGGCACGACGATCAAGCTCTATTTCCCGCGCCATCTTGGCGACGCCGCAGCGGAGAGGCCTTCCGCGATCCCGGCGCAGGTCAATGGCGACCCGATCGACTTCCTCCTCGGTCAGCCGTCGGAAGTCATCCTCGTCGTCGAGGACGACGAGACTGCGCGGCGCGTCACCGTCGAGGGCATGCGCGAACTCGGCTATACGGCAATAGAAGCAGGCAGCGGCCAGGCGGCTCTGGACATTCTCGAGACGCGGCCGGATGTGACGCTGATGATCACCGACGTCACCATGTCGGGGATGGATGGCGTCGCTCTCGCAAAGGAAGCGCTCAAGCGCCGACCGAAACTTCGCGTTCTCCACATATCCGGCTACATGCCCAACACACTCGGGAATGACGGTCTGCTGAACAAGGACATCAATCTGTTGTCCAAGCCATTCACGCTGGAGCAGATCGCGCGCAGGATTCGCGAGACGATCGACGCGGTCTGACGGGGAGGCGCAAGCGTCTCACGACTCGCCCTCCGCCTTGAGCGGCCGCATCAGCAAGGACTCGATCGCGGCATCGACGCTGAGACGCGAAACGAGAATGGCGTCCACCGCTTCCGCGATCGGCATTTCGACGCCCGCCGCCTGCGCAAGTTCCACGAGAACATGCGCCGTGAAGGCGCCTTCCGCTAGCTTGCCATGCGAAGCGTCCTTCGGCGCCTCGCCCTGCCCCAACGCCTGCCCGAGCGCGAAATTTCGCGACTGCGCTGAACCGCAGGTCAGCACGAGATCGCCGAGACCCGAAAGGCCCATCAGCGTTTCCTGCCTCGCGCCCAACGCGCGCCCGAGCCGCGTCAGTTCCGCGAAGCCGCGCGCGATCAGCGCCGCATGGGCGCTGGCGCCGAGCGCGCGCCCAGCGGCCATGCCGGCGGCGATGGCGAGCACATTCTTCGCCGCGCCGCCGATCTCGACGCCTCGCACGTCAGTCGAGCGATACAGCCTGAACATGCGGGTGGAAAGTTCCTCGCAAAGCCGCTGCGCCAACGCGTCTTCCCCGGCGGCGAGCGTCACCGCAGTCGGCAACCCCTTGCAGACGTCGGCGGCGAAACTCGGCCCCGACAGCACGGCGATGCGCGCGCGCGGCAATTCCTCGGCGACGACCTCGCTCATGAACTTGCGGCGGTCGCGCTCAATGCCCTTTGCGCAGATCACGAAAGCCGCGCCGTCGCGCAGATGCGTCCGAACCGCGCGCGCTGTTTCGCGCATGGCTTGCGCGGGAACCACGGCGAGAACGATTTGCGCTTCCCTGACGCACGAAAGATCCGGGGTGGGCGCAACGGCTGCGGCAAGCGGCAGGCCGGGAAGATGACGCCGGTTCTCGCGATGGCGCGCGAGCGATTCCGCATGCGCGGGATCGCGCGCCCACAATGGCGCCCGCTCGCGTCCCTGCGCGGCGACATTTGCGAGCGCGACGCCCCACGCGCCGGCGCCGAGAACTGCGACTGTTTCCCGCGTCATCTCATCCCGATCCGCTGATTGTCGGGGCGCGCCCAGAGAGACTCGAACATCTCGCGGAAGCGCGCCGCCGCTTGCGGGCTGTCTATAACGATAAGGTCGTTGTCCTGATAGACTTCGCCGGACACGGAAAAATTCGCCGAACCGCTGCGCAACACGCGACCATCGACCTGATAGGATTTCAGATGCATGAGGTCGCGCGAGCGGCCCTTTTTCCGCACCTCGAGATTGGGCGCGCCGGCGATGGTTTCGATCGGCGCATTGCGGCCCATTTCCTCTCCGTCGAGATAGACGCGCACTTTCACGCCGCGCATGGCGGCGCGGCCAAGTTCGCTGGTCAGCGCACGGTCCGTCAATACATAGGCGGCCATGTCGATTGAATGACGCGCGCCGCCGATCAGCCGGGCGTCCACAGACTCGAAATCCGCGCCGGGTCCGTAAAACACGCGCACGCCGGCGTATGTCGGCTCCTGTGAGAGGGGTCCGGCCCGTTGCGGCTCCGGCGCGAGCAGGAAGGCCGCCAACGCCGGCATGAACAATCCGCGCACCCGCTACGCCTTGCCGTGGTGCGCCTCGCTCGCGGCGGCGTCGAGCGGCCAGCGCGGCCGCGGCGCAAAGGCGAGATCGTCGGTGAAGCCGCGCTTGAAGCGCTCGAGCCCCGCCCAAGCGATGATCGCGCCATTGTCCGAACAGAGATTGGCGGGCGGCGAGACGAAGCGGACGCCGCTTTCCGCGCAAAGCCGCGTCAGCGCGCGGCGGATGGCGCCATTGGCGGCGACTCCGCCTCCGATCACGAGACCATGCGGACGCCCCTCGCTCTCCGTGAAGAGGCGGATGCCGGCGCGCACGCGATCGACGATGACGTCGACGATTGCCGCCTGAAAGGACGCCGCCAGGTCTTTCACGTCGGTCTCGCTCGGCGAGCCAATTTTCAGGATTTCATGGCGCACGGCGGTTTTCAGGCCGGACAGCGAGAAATCCGCGCCGCCGCGGCCGAGCATCGGGCGCGGCAGGTCGAAGCGGTGAGGATCGCCTTCGAGCGCCAGCTTCTCGATCTGCGGTCCGCCCGGGTAAGGCAGGCCGAGCATCTTCGCGACCTTGTCGAAGGCCTCGCCCGCCGCGTCGTCCACGGTCGAGCCAAGGCGGCGATATTCGCCGACGCCCTTCACGGCGACGAGTTGCGTATGCCCGCCGGAGACGAGCAGCGCGAGAAATGGAAATTCGAGATGGTCCGTCAGCCGCGCGGTGAGCGCATGAGCTTCCAGGTGATTGACCGCAATGAAGGGCTTGCCGGAGGCGAGCGCGAGCGCCTTCGCCGCCGTGAGCCCCACCAGCACGCCGCCGATCAGCCCCGGCCCCGCCGCCGCCGCAATGGCGTCGACCTCGGCAAGCTCGATCTTCGCGTTGGCCAGCGCGCGGACGATAAGTCTTTCCAGCACGTCGATATGGGCGCGCGCGGCGATTTCCGGCACGACGCCGCCATAGGCCGCGTGCTGGGCGATCTGGCTCAGAACTTCGTTGGAGAGAATTTCACCGCCGTCGCCGCCGAGACGATCCGACACGACGGCCACCGCCGTTTCGTCACAGGTGGTTTCGATGCCCAGAACGCGCATGCACACTCCTTAGGCGCGAAACACGCCTTTTTGACGCCGGCGAAAGCCAGGGCTCGCGCCGTGCGGACAACCCCCGCATTGCCGCAACTTTAGGAGATTATGGTTTGCGATTGGTTTACGCGAAACTACTGAATCCCTGTATACATTTGAGCGCAATCGCCCTCACAGCCCCGCGAGCTTCTTGAAGAGCGCCTCAACCAGCGCCGCCGCCGGATATTTGAACAGGAAGAGCGGAAGCATCGGCGCCAGCGAGGCGCCGAGGATCGAGATCACCAGACGCGTGCTGAACGGCGCCCAGCGCATATTGCGTACGACCGCCATGCTGTTCCCGAGATCCGCTAGCGATTGTAAATCGGGCGTTCCGAGCAAGGGCTCGTCGGGCGTCGTGTTCAACCATTTCTTCTCGAAAGCATTCACATATCGCGCCGCGAGTTCCGAATAGTCGCTCAGGGCCTTTTCCTGCGCCGTCCGCAGCTTGAAGGCGAAGAGGCAGGGCGGGCCGAGAAAGAGAACCAGATCCACGAATATCGTGATGGCCAGGGCCGGATAGATCACCTCGAACACCGTCCTGCCGGTAGAGATTTCCTCGGCGAATGACGCGGCGACGACGATCGAGATGGAAAAAACCAGCGCCGCGAAATGCATTTGCACGACTTCAAGATAGCCGAGCCCGCCCGCGCCGTCGGGATGCGCGGGGACAAGGCGCAGGTCCATCCGTGACAGGCGCCAGACGAAGCCCCACCACAGGGCTATCCGCCACAGCCAGCGAAACATCAGGAAACGAAAGAGCGGCAAACACACGATCCAGTACCAAAGCCCCGCCAGCGGCGCGTCGCCGATCACGCGCCCCGGATCGAAGGATGACGTCCTACCCGAAATATGAAGCTGCCCGGCAAAGATTGACAAAGCCACGGCGGCAAGCACGCAAACGGCGTCGGAAAACCACGAGTCCTTCCATCTGACGGTGCGCGCGATTTCATTTTCCAGCAACGGCGACTGGTCCGCAGGCACGACGCCGGATCGCACGATGAGGCCGATAAATTCCCGCAGCTTCGCATCGACCGAGGTTTCGCAAAGGAAGAAAAGCGGAATGACGATCAGCAGGCGCACATGGCCGGCAATCACCGAGAGCGAAAACAATTTGTCGCCGACGCCCTCGACCATCGCCAGCGCGATCATGACGAGCCATGGCAGCCAGCCGAGCGCCAACCCCAAAGCTATCGTGTTGTCTTGTCCGCGCACGAGGCCGAAGCGCGCGCCGAGCCGATGCAAGGGGCCGCCGAGCAGCGAGAAGTCATCGAGACTTCCACTTCCCGTCGTTGGTGAAGCTGAAATGAATGAAGTCATCATCCGCCCTCGCGTGACGGCGCCAAATTACATTTGATGCGCGAAATTACATTTTCAGAAACTACTTACCGAAACAACAGGGGAAATTTCCCTTCATTCTCGCCACGGTCAAGGCAGGCTCGCCGCTCCAAGCTATTCCCTCACTCCGGCGCAACGTCGGGCGTCCGCCATGCGAGATGCTGGCCGCTGTCCACCGCGATCATCTGGCCCGTAACGCTCTTCGCCTTGGCAAGAAAGACGACGGCGTCGACCACGCCTGTCACATCCGCGGCATGGCCGAGCGGCACGCCGCGCGATTCCAGCTCGAATTCCTTCTCGCCCAGCGCCTCATTGGGAAAAACCGGCCCCGGCCCCACGGCGTTCACTCGGATGCGCGGCGCATATGCCTGCGCCATGGTGCGCGTGGCCGTCCACAGCGCGGACTTGGCCAAAGTGTAGCTGAAGTAGCGCGGCGTCAGGCGCCATACGCGCTGATCGATGATGTTGACGATGACGCCCCCGACGCCGGGCGGCAAAGCTGCGGCGAAGTCGCGCGCAAGCAAAAGCGGCGCGCGTAGATTGATCGCCATGTGCCGCTCATAAAGGTCGAGCGAAAAATCCCCGGCGGAGTCGACCTCGAAGATCGAAGCGTTGTTGACGAGAAGCGTCAGCGGCCCGAAGGCGTTCGCCGCGGCATCGATCAGGCGCCCGGTCGAGGCGGCGTCGGCAAAGTCCGCGACCGCGACTGCCGCGCGGCCGCCCTGTGCACGGATAGCGTGCGCGGCAAGCTCCGCGTCTTTCTCCGAGCGGGGCGACGCGTGCAGCACGACCGACCGCCCCTCGATCGCAAATCTTCCGGCGATCGCGAGGCCGATGCGCCGCGACGCGCCAGTCACGAGAACCGGTCCGGCGTCATTGTTCCCTGCTTCGCTCATCGTCGCCTCGCCCCCTTTCCGGCGGGGCTTCCCATGACGCGGACGCGAGGTCAACGCTGTCCGCGCATTTGTAAATTTGGACCGATTCACCAAACATTAGCTAATATGGACTGGCTCTCCAGACAATTTTAGAAACGCCTTTAACGATTGCGGCAAGCTCACATGATGTTGAACTCAAACAATCCAAATTCTGACAAAAACAATTCTTGCACGAATGCTTTTGCCATCATCGGAAGCCAGGGCGGAACAATAATTCATTAAGCTGAATGTTCGCAATTGAGAACATTCGATCTGCGGAATTACACGCACAAGACATCCGCCGCAGCTCGATACGTCGCCGCTCATCCAGCGCGGCCGTGGGAGTCGTTGTTATGAAAAACAAAGTCGCCGCCCTGCTCGCCCCCTTCGTCCTTGCGGCGGGCCCCGCCCTATCCGCAGACCTGCCGCGCGGCGCCGCTCCACCGCCAGGCGACTATGTCGCCCCGCCGCCGGCTTTTGTCTGGAGCGGCTTCTACGTCGGCGTGCATGGCGGATACGCCTTCAGCTCTTTCGAAGACGACGCCAATACTCTCATCGGCGGCGCGGACGGCGGTCTCATCGGCGTCACCGGCGGTTACAACTATATGGTCACGCCGCAATTTCTGCTTGGCGTGGAAGCCGATTTCGCCTTCACGGGCGTCAGCAAGTCGAATGCGCCCTTTTTCGGCGTCATCGCGCGCGGCGAAGTCGACGATATGTTTACGCTTCGCGGGCGCGCCGGCTACTCGATCGACCGCGCCCTGCTTTATGTGACCGGCGGCTTTGCGGCGAGCAAGAACGCCATCGGCCTTACGACGCCCTTCACGGGCTTTTACGGCTATCAGGCGACGTTCCAGCCCGGCTGGGCCCTCGGCGCGGGCGTCGAATATATGATCACCTCAAATCTGTCGGCGAAGGGCGAATATATTTTCACCTCGACGGGATCGGACAGCTATTTCGATTTTTCGCCTAACGCACTGACTTCCGTGGTGAATACTTCGTCGATCAAGGGCGGACTGAACTTCCATTTCTAAAAAATCGGGAGCAACTGAGAGATTATGCCCGCGCGAATGTCGCATCCGGCGACCGAGGCGCTAGATTAGGCTTTGGCGGGCTGAAGCGTCACGCCGAGGGCGTCTTGATCAGGAGATTTTTGCGATGGGAATTTTCGATTTTTTCACGGGCAAGAGCAAGGCGGCGCCGGCTCCGGCGGGCGCGACCGACACGAGCGCGGCGCCGGCCGACGCGCTAATGGCGGAACTCGCGAGCCACGGCTTTGACACGTCGGGAATCGACATCGAGGTCGACGGCGGAAAAGTCACGCTCAATGGCGCGGTGAACTCGCGGGCGGAACTGGAAAAGATCGTCCTGGCGGTCGGCAACACCAAGGGCGTCGCGCAGGTCGAGAACAATCTCATTGCGCCCGACGCGGACCCCGAGGCGCCGTCAGGCGTGCATGTGGTCGTGGCGGGCGACACGCTCTGGAAGATCGCGGAAACCTATTACGGCGCCGGTCAGGGCGCGCGTTATGAAGAGATTTTCGAAGCCAACAAACCCATGCTGAAGGATCCCGACAAGATCTATCCGGGTCAGCGCCTTCGCATTCCGGGCGTGAGCGGCAAGGTCGCAGTCGCGAGTGCGAGCGGCTGGGCGCCTCCGGCCGAAATCGCCGGGAAGGTGAAGCAGGGATAACGAGACGCCCGTCATTGCGATTTTGAAAGGACGATCCTGACGCCTCCCCTCGGGTCCGGACCGCTCTGGCGCCCGGCGCCTCGCAATGACGGGCAACTTTATCGATTGGCCTTACGCCTTCGTCGCGTCGAAGGCGGTCACTTTCTTAGCGAACTCGGCAAGCCAGTCGACGAGTCGTGGGTGCGTCGCGCGCCACGCGCCCTCGAACCGCAGATCGAGATAGCCGAGCGCGCAGGCCACGGCGATGTGACCGATGTCCGGCGCGCCGGACAGCGGCGAGGCTTCGAGAGAAGCAAGCGCCCTGTCGATCTTGCCCTGTTGCAATTCGATCGCGGCGGGATCGCGCAACGCCGCGGGGCGCGTCGCCGTCTCGTAACGGATGAGCAGCGCGGCGTCGTTGATTCCGTCACCCAGCGCTTGCAGTCGCAACGCCTCGAAACGGCGCGACGGTTCCGCCGGGATGAGTTTGCCGCCGCCAGCGACATGATCGAGATAATCCGCGATTACGCGACTGTCATAGAGCGCGACGCCGTCCTCCAGAATAAGCGTCGGAATCTTCCCCAGGGGGTTTTGCGTCCGCAAAGTGTCGTTGGGATCGGCGGTGCTCGCGGCGACGATTTCGATGCGGTCGGAGAGTCCCAGCAGATCGGCGGCGATGCGGATTTTGCGCGCATAAGGCGAGGCGGCGGAATAGCGGAGGATCATCATGTCGGTCTTCTTTCGTCTTCGCGGCCTGTATAAAACAGCTGAAGCGCGGCGCGAATCGAGCCGCATCGGGGAAAATCATCATGTCTCATGACGCGCTTTTTGCGCCTTTGAAAGTCGGTGCGCTGACCCTGCCCAATCGCATTTTGATGGCGCCGCTGACCCGCTGCCGCGCGGAGGACGATCACATACCCGGCGCGCTAATGGCGGAATATTACGCGCAACGCGCCTCCGCCGGCCTCGTCATCGCCGAGGCGACGATGGCCATGGCCAATAATTCCGCCTTCTGGCGCGAGCCCGGCATATATTCGCAAGCGCAGATCGAGGGATGGCGGCGCGTGACGGACGCCGTCCACGACAAGGGCGGGTTGATCGCGCTGCAAATCTGGCACGGCGGCCGCGCCTGTCATCCGCTATTGAATGACGGCGCCATGCCCGTCGCGCCGTCCGCCATTGCGATCGCCAATGGCGCGGTCAACACGCCACATGGCGCTCAGCCCTATGTGACGCCGCGCGAATTGCGCGACGACGAAATACCGGGGATCGTCAAGGGCTTCGAGGCGGCGGCGCGCAACGCGAAAGCCGCCGGCTTCGACATGGTCGAGTTGCATGGCGCCAACGGCTACCTCCTCGACGAGTTTCTGCGCGACGGCGCCAACAAGCGCAGCGGCCCGTATGGCGGCCCGATCGAGAATCGCGCACGGCTTATATTCGAGGCGCTGGAAGCGGTGATCGCGGTCTGGGGCGCGGATCGCGTCGGCCTGCGCATCTCGCCGCTCAACAGCTACAACGGCATGTCGGACAGCGACCCCGTCGGGCTGACGGCGTGGCTGGCGAAAGAGCTCGACAAGTTCGGCCTCGCCTATCTGCATGTGATGCGCGGCGACTTTTACAGCAAGCAACAGGGCGACGTGATGACGCCCGCGCGGGAGGCGTTCAAGGGCGTGCTGATCGGGAACATGGGCTATCGCGCCGACGAGGCCGACGCGGCGATCCGCGACGGCAAGGTCGACGCCGTGGCCTTCGGCGCAGCGTTCCTCGCCAATCCCGACCTCCCCGCGCGGATCAAGGCGGGGGCGACGCTGAATGCGCCGAAAGCTGCGACCTTCTACACGCCCGGCGCGGAAGGGTACACCGATTATCCGGCGATGGGCGGCTGATTCATTCGCCCGTCAGCCACTCGATCTCGAAACCCGCGCCTTCGTCCTGCGCAAGGCGCGGGGCAAGAAATGTGAGGATGTCGCGCGCCTCCTCCTCGAAAACGAAAGGCGGGTTGATGACAACCAGCCCGGTGCGGCGTAGCCCTTCGCCGCCTTTCGCGACCGCGAGCGACAGGCGCAACGCGCGCTTGATGTCATTTTTCCCGAATGCGTCGTTGAAATTACGTTCCGCATAAGGGTCTTTTGACGGATGCCATAAGGCGTATATGCCCGTCGGCCATTTTCTGTAGGCGCTACGGAAGGCGGAAAACATCGCCTCGAACTCGTCCGTGCGCTCGAAAGGCGGATCGATGAGCACGAGCCCGCGCCGCTCTTTTGGCGGCACATAGGCGCCAAGCCCGGTATAGCCGTCGATGTGGATCGTCTTGATCCGCTCGTCGCGTCCGAAGCGATAGCGCAGCGCTTCATGAGCGTCCGGGCGCAATTCACAGAAGATGGCGCGGTCCTGCGCGCGCATCAGCCGCGCGGCGATGGCTGGCGAGCCGGGATAGACGAAAGGGCGCCCGTCCTCGCCGAACGGCCCTACGCAATCGAGATAAGGCGCGAGCAGCGCGCGCGTCTGGTCGCTCGCCTCGCTCATGTCCGCAAGCCGGCCGACGCCGCCGCGCCATTCGAGCGTGCGCTCGGCCTCCTCGGCGGCGAGGTCGTAGGCGCCCTCCCCCGCATGGGTGTCGATGACGCGAAATGGCGCGTCCTTGCGCGTGAGATAAACGAGCAAGCGAGCGAGTAGCGCGTGCTTGAACACGTCGGCGAAATTGCCGGCGTGGAAAGCATGGCGGTAATTCATGCGAAACGGATTCCGTTGATGGCGCCGTCTTGGGCCGCGAGCCTTGCGGCCCTCGGCCCAATAATTACTCCAGCTATCACATCGGCGCCGGGACGGAGATCTCGCGATTGTGGCAACCGCGCTGCACGACCTCTGGACAGGCGCGGAATTCGCGCAGGTCTTTCGAGAGACAGATGCGCACTTCCTCGAACACGCCGCGCCGGCAGGCGACCGCCATCATGCCGGGCCGGAGGCGCGGATTGGCGTCGTAGAAGGCGCGCTCGATGTCGATCGGCGTAAAGGTCTGCGCCTGTTTCGGCTTCACGAACAGCGGCGGAATCGTCACCGCTTCCCTCGCGCGGGCGACGTCGGCGAAATAATCGCTCGGGCTCTTGCCGCTGCATGTCCCGTGCTTTCGCCATTCGTAACGCGCCAGACGCTCGTCCGGAAAAACGCCGTTGGCGCGCTCCAGGGCGATGCGAGAGGGGCTGCGCGGCCCGGCGCAATCGCTCGGGAAACCGCGCTCATATTGCGGCCAGAGGCCATGGACGACGAAGCCGAGGCCCTTCCCCGGCTCGCACTGGTCGCGCGCGCCTTCGACATATTCGCAGAAGCCGGGCGACCAGCTCAGCGCCAGAACATAGAAATCGAAATCGCGCGAGGGCGCGCCGCTGCGGAATTCGCCGCCGCCCGAGCGCTCCCCCTGCGGGCGGGCCTGCTCGACAGGCGGCCGTTGATCGGCGCAATTGTCGAGGATGCAATCGTCGCGGGCGACGGCGGCGTTCCCGAGCGCCGCCAGAAACACGGCGACAGCGGACATAAAAAGGACTTGCGCGGCGCATTCACGCAGCGCGGAGACAGACGCTTTACGGACTGGCATTTGACGAACGACTTTCGGAAGGACGAAACGGAAGCCGCCGGTCAGGGGCCGGCGACCCGGCAATTCGGACTGAACGCATGGTTACGGTCAAGCCCCTCGACGCACCAGGTCACGCCGAAGCCGATGCCGAACATGCCCAGCGACTCGCCGATGTTGTAGACGACATGGCGGCGCTGGCCGTCGTTGAACAGGGCCTCGCCCTCGCAGTAGCGGCGCGGGATATAGCTCCGCCCATGCGTGCGGTAGCCGGTCTCCGACACGCGATCGAAGCTGACGATGGCGAGCGTGGAGCCCCAATATTCGCTTTCGCGATGCGCGAAAGTCGCCGCGATGTCCCCGAAAACCAGTGAATCCGCGCAGGGCGGAAGATTGCCCGGATATGGCAGGACGCGCTGCTCGGCGGGGGGATTGGGATCGCGTAGCGTGGGGCCGGCGAAACCCGGCGTCGCGCCCAACGCCATGAGCGCCGCCGCGGTCAGTCCCCTCGACAAGGTTCCGATTGCTGGATCGCGGCGTCGCATTCCTATCTCCCGGCGATGCATGAGTCAGCGCGATTGAGGCGAAAAGCCCCTCCTGCGTCAAGCCGCATTTGCACGAGGCGACGATCGGTCCCTATATTCCCTTCATGAGCGCTGAACGAACCCGCAAATCCTTCTCCCCGCGCCGCGCGCTTGCGGCGTTCCTACTCGTCATGGCCGCGCTGGTGATGAGCGCGCCGGAGTCTTTTGCGCAGGATCCGTTCTCGGATTTCTTCGGCGGTCTGTTCGGCGGCGGCGGCGGCGGACAGCGTTCGGCCCCTTCACGCCCGCCCAGCCAGCCGCGTGTGCGGCGCATGATGCCGCATCAGGAAAATCGCGCGCCCACCTATTGGCGCGGCGGAGAAGCGCGCGCGCCCCGCCGCGCGGCCAAACGGACAGAGGGCTCCGCGGCGACGCCGGGCGCGGAGCAGACGACTACGGCGCCCGCGGTCCCGCCGTCCTATTTCGTCGCCGTGATGGGCGATACGCTGGGCATTCTGCTTTCCAACGGACTTCAGGAAGCGTTCAGCGACAAGCCCGACATCGCCGTTCTGCGCAAGGGCAAGGAGAGCTCCGGCCTTGTGCGCGACGACTTCTACGATTGGCCCAAGGCCGCGCGAGAGCTGGCGGGCGGATCGCAGAAAATCGACGTCGCCGTCATGATGATCGGCAGCAACGACCGCCAGACGCTGCGTCAGGGGGCGGACGCCCTAGATCCGCTGTCGCCGAAATGGCGAGAAATCTACGCCGCCCGCGTCGACGCCATAATCGCCGCCTTCAAAGAAAAGAAAATCCCGGTGGTTTGGGTGGGCCTGCCGGTGATGAAAAACGAAAGCTATTCGGCCGACATGGCCAAGCTAAATGAAATCTTCCGCGACCGCGCCTCCGCGAATGGCGCGGTCTTCGTCGACCTGTGGGAGGCGCTCGCGGACGAGCGCGGCCAATACAGCGCCTTCGGTCCGGACATCAACGGCCAGATCGTCAAGCTGCGCTCCGGCGACGGCGTGCATTTCACCGAGGCCGGCGCGCGCAGCGTCGCGCATTTCGTCGCCAGCGAAGTGAAGAAGCTCTACGACGCGCGCAAGCCGGCGGAGCCCGCGCCCGCGTCGGGACAGCCGACAGCAACGGCGCCCGCCGGACAGGACGGACAGCCCGCCTCCCAGACGGCGGGCCATGGCGCGCCGAATGGGGCGCCGGTGGTCTTCCGCTCCCCTGTCGAGGCGCCTGTTTCTTCCGCGCCAACGCTTCCCGATCGCCCCGCTATTGGTCCGACGCAGCCGCTGAATGCGGTCCCGGCGACAGCCGGCGGCGAACTCGCGCGTCGGACCCAGGCCGCGCCGGCCGCCGACGCAGGGGCGCAGGCGCTGACGCGACATGTGTTCGTGGAAGGCGGCGACCAGGCGCCGCGGCCAAATCGCGCCGACGATTATTCCTGGAAGCCGTAAGCGCGCCGCGCACATCCCGGAGCAAACCGGGGATCGGCGCATGTTTACAATTTTCGTTTGCAATTCATTTACGATTGTGCGTCAGCGCACGGAACGATTTGCCCGCCTCGCGCATTCTCCAAGCCACAGGGGAATTGAGGAGCAGGGGTCATGTCGTTCGTTCCGTCGTCGCAGATCAAAACAAGGGCGCAGCGTGTTCTTTCCGTCGCGGCGTTCGCCTTGGTGGCGGGCCTTGGCGCGAGCGGCGCACAGGCTGACGATCGCGGCTTCATGGCGCTCTTCGAGGACGAGCCGCCGGCGCAACAGGAAATGACGGCCTATTACAACGACCAGCAGCAACCGGCCGCCGCTTATAACCGCGGTCAGGACGAGACACGCCTCGGCCGGGAATATCCGTCTTCGACCCGCGAAATCATGCCAGATCCGACCGAGGAAAAGCCCGGCACGATCACGGTCGACACGCAGAACCGCTATCTCTATCTCTCGCTGCCGAATGGACAGGCGGTGCGTTACGGCATCGGCGTGGGCCGCGAAGGCTTCACCTGGAAAGGCCGCGTCCGCATCGGCCGCAAGGAAAGCTGGCCGGACTGGACGCCCCCGAAGGAAATGCTGAAGCGCCGCCCCGACCTGCCCCGGCACATGGCCGGCGGCGAAGACAATCCACTCGGCGCCCGCGCCATGTATCTCTACTCGGGCAACCGCGACACGATGTTCCGTATTCACGGCTCCAACGAGCCCTGGACGATCGGTCAGGCCGTCTCTTCGGGCTGCATCCGCATGACGAATGATGACGTCACGGATCTTTTCAGCCGCGTGAAGGTGGGCACTGCCGTCGTGGTGCTCTGACAGACCTCTCCCCGCAAAAGAAAAGCCCCGGTTTTCGCCGGGGCTTTTTTATTGCGCTGCGCGGCTCTTACTCAAGATTGCAGCTGAAGACGAAATTGGTCAGCGCGGAGAAGGTCACCTGGATCGCGACCCAAATGCCGATCAGCGTCCAGCCCAGCTTCTTCTGCTCGCGCCCGTAAAGGAACGCGCCCGCAAGCGGCAGCAGCAGGAAGAAGAACTGCCATGGCTGGCTGACGAAAGTATCGCAATACCAGAGATTCAATTTCTCGCTGACCATGTTTCCTCACCTTGGCAGATTTGTTTCGCCCATCAGATGGGCGTCCACTGCGTGAGCGCACTGGCGCCCCTCGCGGATTGCCCATACGACGAGAGATTGGCCGCGCCGCATGTCTCCGCACGCGAAAACCTTCTCGCGCGACGATTTATAGGCGCGCGTATCCGCCACGACGTTGCCGCGGTTGTCGAGATCGACGCCAAGTTGCTCCAGCATTCCCTCATGCACGGGAGAGACGAAACCCATGGCGAGCAGCACAAGATCGGCCTTCAGCATAAATGAGCTGTCGGGCGCTTCCTGCATCTTGCCGTCGACATGGACGCAACGCAGGCCCTTCACCGCGCCGCCTTCCCCGACGAATTCCTTGGTCAGAACGGAGAACTCACGTTTCGACCCCTCTTCGTGAGAGGAAGACGTGCGCAGCTTGAGGGGCCAGTCGGGCCAGGTAAGGAGCTTGTTTTCCTTCGCCGGCGGCTCCGGCATGATTTCGAGCTGCGTCACCGACAGCGCGCCGTGACGCACCGAAGTGCCGATGCAGTCGGAGCCGGTGTCGCCGCCGCCGATGACGACCACATGCTTGCCGGTCGCGAGGATCGGCTCATTGGTCGTAAGCGGCTCTCCAGAGACGCGGCGATTTTGTTGCGGCAGAAAATCCATGGCGAAATGCACGCCGCGCAGCTCGCGCCCCGGAATCGGCAGATCGCGCGGCTTCTCGGCGCCGCCGGCGAGAATCACGGCGTCATGCAGTTCGACGAGGTCCTGCACTTTCGTGTCGAAGCCGACATTGACGTTGTAGTGGAACACCACCCCTTCCGCCTCCATCTGCGCGATGCGACGGTCGATGAGGTGCTTCTCCATCTTGAAGTCCGGGATGCCGTAGCGCAGCAGGCCGCCGGCTTTGGCGAACTTCTCGTAGACATGGACCTCATGGCCGGCGCGCGCCAGCTGCTGGGCGGCGGCGAGGCCCGCCGGCCCGGAGCCGACGATGGCGATGCGCTTGCCGGTCTTGCGCTTCGGCGGTTCGGGAACGACCCAGCCTTCCTTGAAGCCGCGGTCGATGATCGCGCATTCGATCGTCTTGATCGTGACCGGCTGGTCCTGAAGGTTCAGCGTGCAGGAGGCCTCGCAGGGCGCGGGGCAGATGCGGCCGGTGAATTCCGGAAAGTTGTTGGTGGAATGGAGGTTCGCGAGCGCACGCTTCCATTCGCCGTGATAGACGAGATCGTTCCAGTCGGGGATCTGGTTATTGACCGGGCAACCGTTGTGGCAGAACGGGATGCCGCAATCCATGCAGCGCGACGCCTGATTGCGGGTCGCCTCTTCCGACAGCGGGATGACGAATTCGTCATAGTGGCGAATGCGATCGGCCGCCGGCTTGTATTTGCGATCCTGCCGATCGATTTCGAGAAAGCCCGTGACCTTGCCCATATTGCTTCCAAACCTTTCGCATCGGGCTCCAGCCGCGACCGGGGCTTTAGTTTGCCCCGGCCGAGCGACCGGACACAAAGGCGAAATCCGCCAGCTTGCCGACAGCCGCCGCCACTGCGCAATTTCGCAAAAGTTCTAAACGCTTTCGCTCGCGCCGCGTCAAGCCGGCGCGAACGACCCCTCACTTTTCCAAGGCCCCGACGTGAGGCCACGCAATCGCTACGCTTACCCGCCACGCCCCGCCAAACCACGAAAGCGCAGCGTCTCTCCTGCTAGCCGCTGTCGACGACGGGTCGACGATCCCTGAGACGGCCTGCTCTCCCCCCTGGCATGAGCGGATCCAACGATTGAAACTGCCAGGCTTGCAAAGAGCCTTGAGCGTGAACAATTCACGTCGTGGCTCCCAGGTTCGCATTACGGTGAAAAGCGGCCGGAGGAGCTGTTTTACCGGGAGGATATCATGCGTAGATCACTGTTTCTCGCCACGGCCGGCGCGGTCATGCTGGCCATTTCCGGTCCGGCTCTCGCTTTCGATCACCACGACCATGACGCGCATCGGCATCACAGACGTGAGCTGAGCCGCCACCAGAACATTGGCGGACATCACCGCTATATGCACCGGGACTGGGGCCATCATGTTCACCCCCACCACCCCTGCCGCAACAAGCACGGCCATTGGATGTGCCGCTAGGCGAAGCCGCCCGATATGCGCCAGCGTCGAGGTGTTCCCCGCGCTGGCCGCATATCGCGGAAATTGCTTACTCTCCGGCGGCGGCAAGTCGCTCCGGCTTCTGCTTTTTCGCAGCCATCTCATTCAGCGCACGGCGATACTCGACCGGCATCACCTTGCGGAACTTCCCCTTGTAGACCGCCCAGTCGTCCAGGATCTGGCGCGCGCGGGTCGAGCCCGTATGGCGTAGATGATTGGCGATGAGCTGGCGCAGGCGTTCGGCGTCGAAGCGCGTCATGTCGCCCATGATGTCCACGCGGCCATGCGTCTCGAGATCGCCCGACTGGTGATAGGCGTCGGTCATGGCGGTCTCTTCGTCGCGCACCGGCTCCAGGTCGACCATCGCCAGGTTGCAGCGCGTCGAGAACGTGTCGTCCTCGTCGAGCACATAGGCGACGCCGCCGGACATGCCCGCCGCGAAGTTGCGGCCGGTCTGGCCAAGCACCACCACTACGCCGCCGGTCATATATTCGCAGCCGTGGTCGCCCACGCCCTCGACGACCGCAATGGCGCCCGAGTTGCGCACCGCGAAGCGCTCGCCCGCGACGCCGCGGAAATAGCACTCGCCCGCGATGGCGCCGTAGAGCACCGTATTGCCGACGATGATCGAGTTCGACGGCTCTATCTTCTGCGCTTGGCGCGACGGATAGACGATCACCTTGCCGCCCGAGAGGCCCTTGCCGACATAGTCGTTGGCCTCGCCCTCGAGACGCAGCGTCACGCCGCGCGCGAGGAAGGCGCCGAAACTCTGTCCCGCCGTGCCGGTGGCGCGAATGTCGATCGTGTCTTCCGGCAGGCCGGCGTGTCCATAGATGCGCGCCACTTCGCCCGAGAGCATCGCCCCCGTCGTGCGATTGACGTTTCGGATCGGCGTCTCGATCGAGACCTTTGCGCCGCGGTCGAGCGCCGGACGCGCCTGCTCGATAAGCTTGTTATCGAGGACCTTGTCGAGACCGTGGTCCTGCGTCGCGCTGTGGCGCACCTCGGGACCCTCGCCCGTCGGCTTGTGGAACAGCTTCGAGAAGTCGAGACCCTGCGCCTTCCAATGCGCAAACGCCTTCTGCTTGTCGAGCATCTGCATCTGGCCGACGAGATCCTCGAACTTGCGGTAGCCCATTTGCGCCATCAGCTCGCGCACTTCCTCGGCCACGAAGAAGAAGTAGTTGATGACATGCTCCGGCTGGCCGACGAAGCGCTTGCGCAGCACCGGGTCCTGAGTCGCGACGCCGACCGGGCAAGTGTTGAGGTGGCACTTGCGCATCATGATGCAGCCCGCTGCGATGAGCGGCGCCGTCGAGAAGCCGAATTCATCGGCGCCCAGCAGCGCGCCGACGATGACGTCGCGGCCCGTGCGCAGACCGCCGTCGACCTGCACGGCGATGCGCGACCGCAGATTGTTCAGCACCAGCGTCTGATGAGTCTCGGCAAGGCCGATCTCCCACGGCGATCCCGCATGTTTGATCGAGGTGAGCGGAGACGCGCCCGTTCCGCCGTCGTAACCGGAAATAGTCACGTGATCGGCCCGGCCCTTCGAGACGCCGGCGGCCACGGTGCCGACGCCGACCTCGGAGACGAGCTTCACGGAGACATTGGCTTTCGGATTGACGTTCTTCAGGTCGAAGATGAGCTGCGCAAGATCCTCGATCGAGTAGATGTCGTGATGCGGCGGCGGCGAGATGAGGCCCACGCCCGGCGTCGAATGACGCACCTTGGCGATGACCGCATCGACCTTGTCGCCCGGCAACTGGCCGCCCTCGCCGGGCTTCGCGCCCTGCGCCATCTTGATCTGGATCATGTCGGCGTTGACGAGATATTCCGTCGTCACGCCAAAGCGGCCGGAAGCGACCTGCTTGATCGCGGAACGCATCGAGTCGCCATTGGCCAGCGGCTTGAAGCGATCCGGCTCCTCGCCGCCCTCACCCGTGTTCGACTTGCCGCCGATGCGGTTCATCGCGATGGCGAGCGTGGTGTGCGCCTCGCGCGAGATCGAGCCGAACGACATGGCGCCCGTCGAGAAGCGCTTCACGATTTCGCTCGCCGGTTCGACTTCATCGAGCGGCACGGGCTTGCGGCCGTCTTCCTCGGCGTTCTTGATGCGGAACAGGCCGCGCAGATTGAGCAGACGCTCGTCCTGCTCGTTCAACTCCCGGGCGAAGGCGCGATACTGGTCGCGGGCGTTGCCGCGCACCGCATGCTGAAGCAGCGATATCGTTTGCGGCGTCCAGCTATGCGCCTCGCCGCGGATGCGGAAGGCGTAGTCGCCGCCGACGTCCAGGGCGTCGCGATAGACTGGCGCGTCGCCGAAGGCGAGTCGATGACGGCGCACCGTCTCCCTGGCGATCTCGTCGAGCCCGACGCCTTCGACGCGCGTCGTGGTGCCCGTGAAATATTCGTCGACGAACGCCTGCGCCAGACCGACCGCGTCGAAAATCTGCGCGCCGCAATAGGACTGATAGGTGGAGATGCCCATCTTGGACATCACCTTCAGAAGCCCCTTGTCGACGGCCTTGATGTAACGCTTGATCGCGGTCGCGGCATCAACGTCCTTCGGGAAATCGTCGGCCGAGGCCGCGAGCGTCTCGAAGGCGAGATAGGGGTTGATCGCTTCGGCGCCGTAACCCGCAAGGCACGCGAAGTGATGCACTTCCCGCGCTTCGCCGGTCTCGACGACGAGGCCGACAGACGTGCGCAGACCCTTGCGGATCAGGTGGTGATGCACCGCCGCCGTCGCGAGCAGCGCGGGGATCGGAATGCGGTCCGGCCCGACCATGCGGTCGGACAGGATGATGATGTTGTAACGTCCCGTGACCGCCTCCTCGGCGCGGTCGCACAGACGCTGGATCGCGCCGCGCAGACCTTCCGCGCCCTTGGCGGCGTCATAGGTGATGTCGATCGTCTTGGTGTCGAAGCTGTCCTCGACCATCCCGATCCAGCGGATCTTTTCGAGGTCTTCACTCGTCAGGATCGGCTGGCGAACTTCGAGGCGCTTCTTCTTCGCCGAGCCCTCGTGATCCAGAATGTTCGGACGCGGACCGATGAAGGAGACGAGGCTCATGACCAGTTCTTCGCGGATCGGGTCGATCGGTGGATTGGTCACCTGCGCGAAGTTCTGCTTGAAATAGGTGTAGAGCAGTTTCTCCTTGTCGGAGAGCGGCGACACGGGCGTGTCGGTGCCCATGGAGCCGACGGCTTCCTGACCCGTGACGGCCATCGGGAAGACGAGGAGATCGAGGTCTTCCTGAGTGTAGCCGAAGGCCTGCTGACGATCGAGCAGCGAGACATCGGCGCGCGCGGGACGCGGCTCGACGGGCTTGAGGTCCTCGAGCTGAATCTGGGTGCGAGCCAGCCATTCCTTGTAGGGATGGGAGTTCGACAGCTCCTTCTTGATCTCGTCGTCGGAGACGATGCGGCCCTGCTCCAGATCGACGAGCAGCATCTTGCCCGGCTGCAGGCGCCATTTGGTGACGATCTTCTCTTCCGGGATCGGCAGCACGCCCATTTCGGACGCCATCACCACCAGCCCGTCGTCGGTGACGAGATAGCGCGCGGGGCGCAGGCCGTTGCGGTCGAGCGTCGCGCCGATCTGGCGGCCGTCGGTGAAGGCCATGGCGGCGGGACCATCCCACGGCTCCATCAGGGCCGCGTGATATTCATAGAAGGCCTTGCGGTCTTCATCCATGAGGGGATTGCCGGCCCAGGCTTCCGGTATCAGCATCATCACCGCATGAGCGAGCGAATATCCGCCGCGCACGAGGAATTCGAGCGCATTGTCGAAGCACGCCGTGTCCGACTGGCCTTCATAGGAGATCGGCCAGAGCTTGCTGATGCCGTCTCCGAAGAGCGGCGACGCCACCGACGCCTGACGCGCGGCCATCCAGTTCAGATTGCCGCGCAGCGTGTTGATCTCGCCGTTGTGCGCAACGAAGCGATAAGGGTGAGCGAGGCGCCAGGACGGGAAAGTGTTGGTTGCGAAGCGCTGATGCACCAGCGCCAACGCCGACACGAAGCGCTCGTCCTTGAGGTCGAGGAAATATTCGCCGAGCTGCGAGACGAGCACCATGCCCTTGTAGACGATGGTGCGCGTCGACACCGATACCGCATAGAACTCGCGGCCGCCGTTGCCGAGCTTGTAGATTTCGTTGGAGGCGGCCTTGCGCGCCAGATAGATGCGGCGCTCGAATTCGTCGCCGTCCTTGATGTCTGGGCCGTGGCCGACGAAAATCTGCGCGTGATGCGGCTCGACGGCCTTCACCGCCTCGCCGAGGTCGCTCGAATCGACCGGCAGATCGCGCCAGCCGAGAACCGTCAGCCCCTCTTCCTTGATCGAGGCGTCGATGATTTCGCGCGCCTTGGCGCGAGTGTCCGGGTCGCGCGGGAGGAAGAACTGGCCGATGGCGTAGTCGCCGGCCGCCGGCAGATCGAAGCCGAGCTTCGCGCATTCCGCCTTGAAGAAGTCGTGCGGAATCTGGACGAGGATGCCGCAGCCGTCGCCGAGCTTCGGGTCCGCGCCGACGGCGCCGCGATGATCGAGGTTGAGCAGGATGCGAAGACCCATCTCGACGATGGCGTGCGATTTCTCGTTGCGCATATTGGCGACGAAGCCAACGCCGCAGGAATCATGCTCCTGCGAGGGGTCGTACATGCCCTGCGCCAGCGGCAGCGCAGGATCGCGCCCGATCGCGATTTCCTGCGCGGCGGCGACTTGCTCTGCGGCCTTCGTCTTCGCGACCTTCGTCATGGCGGCGTCTCCTCGACGTTACGCGACGCGTCCTCCCGCGCCGTCGTCCCGTCTCTCCTCTCGATCCAAAACTGCTTAGAGCAAGACCAGGACTGTTAGAAGCGCCCGCGCGCCCGTCCCGTCCTCGCTCCGATCCCGGCCGACTTTTCGCCGGCCAAATTCCGTGCGCCTCGCGCTTCCATCCGAGCGCCGCGCCCTGAAGGCAAGAGGCGCGCCAAACCGCTCGAAGGTCGATCCCTCCTTCCCCGCGCCTGCATTGGATCGGCGACCGGACAGGAATATGAGCGACTTGCGAGGGCGAACCGCGCCGAAAGGTCAGTAGCGCTGACATATCGACGCCGCATATTTCTGCCAGATTTATGCACGGGTGACAAGCAACCGCTCCCGGATTCGGCAGAGGGACAGCGCGGCGTCCTACGCTTGCCGCATTCGCGGCCGAGCATGGAGGCGCCCGGATCGACCGTCCGGGCGACGACGGGATTACTCACAATGACCGCATTTTCATGGAAGAGCTGGCGCGTGGCGCTCACGCTCGGCGTCGTTTTGGCCTGTGAGGCGACACCGCAAGCGGCGAATGCGCAGTTCTTCTTCCGGCCCTTCGCCTACACCTATCGTTACGACATTCCGCCGGACGACTATGACGAGGCCCCGCGCTTCGCTTCGCGTCGCTCGGTTGCGCGCATCCTCGCGCGGGAGGGCTATCAGCTCGTCGGGCCTCTCGGCCAGCGCGGCGATCAGGTCGTCGCGACCGGCGTCAACCGTCGCGAGGGCGAAATGCGCTTCTTCATCGATCCGTTCGAGGGCCAGATCATCCGCGCCGTGAGGATCGGCCCGCCGCCGCAAATCGGCCGCGAGCCTTCGGACGGAGGAAGGGTCATCGAGCCGCTCGGCGGCTCCCGCCCCGTCGTGCGCGATTATGGCGGCGAGCCGCGCGGCGCGACTCCGACCGAAAAGAAAAGGCCGGGATCGCAGGAGGTCGCCGCGCCCAATCCGGTGCGGCCGAATCCGGTTGCGCCCATGCATGTCGCGCCCTCTCACGCGCGGCCACAACACACTCGGCCGAGTCCTGTCATGCCCTCGCCCGCGAGGCCGGCGCCCTATATTCCGTCCCCCAACGGCAGCCCCGGCAGCAAGCCTGCGCCGGTGCAGCCTGTTCCGACGCCGCCATCGGGCGCCGCGCCGGCGCCGGCGCCGACAGCCGCCGCCCCGGCAAAAGCGCCTCCCGCGGAAACCGCAAAGCCCGCAGCAGCCGTCGAAACCGCCAAGCCGGTCGCGCAAACGCCTGCCCCGGCTGCGGAAACGAAGCCGCCGGCGCCCGTGGCGGCCGAGCCGCAGAAAGCCGCGGCTCCCGCCCCCGCGTCGGCCGAAGCCGCCAAAACGGCGGCCGCGCCTCGCGCCGCTGAAGCCTCCAAGGCGGCCGCGCCCCCGCACGCCGCGGAGGCTGCAAGACTTGCGGCGCCGGCAGGGAGCTCGACTGCGGCACGTTCGACCGGCGGCTCCTCCCGCCGCGCCATCGTGCCCCCTGCCGCGGCCTCGGGAGCGTCGGCCGTGACGCCCGCGGCGGCGACGCCGGCGACCGCAAAACAGCCAGAGACGGCGAAGACTCCGGAGAGCGCGACAAAGCCAAAGTCGGGCGGATAAAAAAAGGGGGCGCCGAACCGGCGCCCCTCCCGTTTTCAGGTGATGTCGTCTCGCTATTACGCAGCCTTCGACTCGACGACCGTTGCGGTCGGCGCGCCGGCGCCGATCTCGATGCGGCGCGGCTTCTGAGCCTCGGGAATCTCGCGCACGAGGTCTACATGAAGCAGACCGTTCACGAGGCTTGCGCCAGTCACGACCACATGGTCGGCAAGCTGGAAGCGACGCTCGAACGCTCTGGCGGCGATGCCCTGATGCAGGAGCTCACGACCTTGCGCGGGCGGACCCTGCTCTTTGGAGCCCTTGATCGACAGCGTGTTCTCTTTGGTTTCGATCGCCAGTTCTTCCCGCGAGAAACCCGCAACGGCGAGTGTCACGCGATAGGCGTTTTCGCCCGTGCGCTCGATGTTGTAGGGCGGATAGGTGGAGGCGCTGTCAATCCCGCTTGCCTGATCAAGCAGATTGAACAGCCGGTCGAAACCCACCGTTTGGCGATAGAGAGGGGAAAGATCGAAATGACGCATGACATATCCTCCGTCTGAAGCGACATGCGGCGCGCTTGCCTGACCGCGCCGCGCCTGTTGCGCGTCCGTTTTGGCCCGCGCTAAACCCGATTTGGGAAGCGCCGCGGCGGAGTTCAAGGGCGCCGAAAACGGCGCGGCGAAGGATTCGTCCCGGCGACGAACGGAACCCGCACCCGCGCCGCCGCCGACTATGCTATGACAGGGCCGCGCGGCGTTGGGCCGCCGTTCTTCATGGGGCCACGCATGAAACGATTTCTCGCTCTTCTTTTTTTCTCGACGATATGGACGGCGCAGGCCCGGGCCGAGATCATCGGCGTGCAGACTCCGCGCGCCGTGACCGAAGAACAGATGATAGCCTCGCTGAGAGAGATCGACCTCGTCGACGAAAAAGGGGCGCCGCTCGACCTTCGCGGGGTGATGTCGAACGGCAAGCCCACGCTCGTGACCCTCTGGGCGCATTGGTGCACCAATTGCCGCGCGGAAATCGCGGGTTTCAAGGCCATCGCCGACAAATGCCGCGATCGCTGGAACGTCGTCTTCGTTTCCGCGCGGGCGAGCGATTTTCCCAAGGATCTTGCAAAGTTCAGGACGTTCGGCCTGCCCTGGAAATTCTACCGCGTGGGAGACTCCACAAAGACCGACGTGGCGAAGGCGAAGGCCGCGCGCGCCTTCTACGGCCTGACCGCCTCGGGCGGCGTCGTCACACCGCAGCACTATTTGCTGACCCCTGCCGGGGAAGTGCAGGCGATCGTCAGCGGCAAGATGGACTTCGCAGAGCCGCAGCGCCTCGCAGCCTTCTGCGCGCCATAAGCGATTTGGCTGCGGCGCTCTCGGTCGGCGCGAAAAAATGCTCTATTCTTCGGCGGAAGAGAATCGGCCTTCGCGCCGCGGAGACAAAATGCTGAACCTCGTCGCGACCGCCGACAACCCCATCCCGGAGCGCGCTGAAGTCCTTGGCCTGCGCACGCGCGACGGTCGATTGCTGCGCGCAGCGATTTTCCCCTGCCCCACGCAGCCGCGCGGTACGATCGCGCTGTTTCAGGGGCATAACGAATTCATCGAGAAATATTTCGAGACGATCGAGGATCTTCGCAAACGCGGCTTCGACGTCGTCACCATGGACTGGCGCGGTCAAGCGGGGTCACAACGTGAACTTGACGATCCGCGCAAGGGGCACATCGACGACTTCTCGCAATATCAGCGCGACCTCGAGGCCTTCGTCACTCAGGTTCTCAGTTCGCGTCCCCAACCCTGGTACGCTCTTGCGCATTCGATGGGCGGCGCGATCCTGCTCGACGCCGCGCATTCAAGCCGGCCGCCATTCCAGCGCCTCGTCACGACCGCGCCCATGATCGACCTCGCGAACCTGCGCTTCCCGCGCGGCGCGCGCTGGCTCGCCGACACGCTCGACATGATCGGACTGGGCGGCATGTTCATCCCCGGCGGCACGGGCCGCTCCTTCATCGAGAAGCCCTTCGACAACAATCTGCTGACCACGGACCCGGTTCGCTTCGCCCGCAACGCCGAAATCCTCAGAAAGGCGCCGGGGCTCGCGATCGGCGATCCGACAATCGGCTGGGTCAACGCCGCCTTCCGGCTGATGAAACGCTTCGAGGCGCCCGAATATGCGCGCAGAATCCGCACGCCGATCCTGACCGTCGCCTGCGGCCGCGAGGACATCGTCTCCAACCCGGCCATCGAGCGTTTCGTGCAAAATCTCAACAATGGCGCGCTGGTGATGGTCCCCGGCGCCAAGCACGAGATCATGATGGAGCGCGACGAATTGCGCGACCAGTTCTGGCGCGCATTCGACGCGTTCATTCCCGGTGAACGGGCGGCTTAACCGGCGAGGAGCTTCAACGCCGCGTCATGCAACGCCCGATCGCCGGCGGCGATGATCGAGCCGCCCTGCGCGGCGCTCCCCCCGCTCCATGTGGTGACAATCCCGCCGGCGCCCTCGATGATCGGGATCAGCGCGACAATGTCGTAGGGGTTGAGATTCGTCTCGATCACAAGATCGACATGCCCGGCCGCGAGAGCGCAATAGGCGTAGCAGTCGCCCCCGTAGCGCGACAGTCTCACCTCCCGCTCGACGCGATGAAAATTCTCGCGCAGCGCCGGATCGATGAGGAGCGGCGACGTCGTCATCAGCGTCGCCTGCGAAAGCCTCGGGCACGGGCGCACGGAGAGCTTGCGCCGCTCCTCGCCGCCCTTGCCGTTACGCGCCGGACCGCGCCAGAAAGCCGCCTCGCCGTCGCCATGAAAGCGCTCGCGCGTGAAGGGCTGGTGCATGAGCCCATAGCAGGGCCGGCCGCGATGCGAGAGGCCGATGAGCGTGCCCCAGGTCGGAAAACCGCAGATGAAACTCTTGGTGCCGTCGATCGGATCGAGCACCCAGACATATTCGGCGTCTTCGTCCGTCGAGCCGAATTCCTCGCCAATGATCCCGTGGCTCGGGAAGGTCGTCTGGATCAGACGGCGCATGGCAAGTTCAGCCGCGCGGTCCGCCTCGGTGACGGGATCGAACGCACCGCCGTGCGCCTTGTCGTCGGCGGAGATCGAAGTGCGGAAGAAGGGGACGATGGCCTCGCCGGACACATCGGCGAGATGTTCGACGAATTTCTCGAAATCGACGGCTGTCATTCAAACTCCGGGCGAGCGAGGGCGCGCTTTTTATTCGGCCGCCGCGCGGCGCGGGCCGCCGAAGGCTTCGTCGGTCTCGACGTCATGGGCGAGGCCATCGACGACTTCGGCGAGGTGTCCGGCGATCACCGGGAAACGCGCGTTTTTTTCGAGCGTCGTCTCGTCCATGTAGAGCCCGCGCGAGACTTCGATCTGCACCGCATGCCAACCGGCGGCAGGCCGGCCGAAATGCTCGGTGATATAGCCGCCGGCATAGGGCCGGTTGCGCTGCACATTGTAGCCCCAACGCCGCAGCCGCTCCTCTACCCCGTCAACGACGGCCGGCGCGGCGCTTGCGCCATACCTGTCGCCGATGACGAAATCGATACGGCGCTTGTCGCCCCGCGCCGCGAGCGCGGGATCGCGGGCGCTGGTCGAAGGCATGGAATGGCAGTCGACGAGCACCGCGAAGCCGAAACGCCTCGCCGCACGCTCCATCAGCGAACGCAGCGCCGCGTGGTAGGGCTTGTAGAGCCCCTCGATGCGTCGCAGCGCCTCGTCTATGGGCAAGCGCGACGAATATATGTCCCGCGCATCCGCGACGACGCGCGGGATGGTGCCGAGCCCTGCGGCCACCCGAAGCGAACGTGTGTTTGCGAAATTCGGCAAGGCGCTGTCGAACAGTTTGGGATCGAGTTCGTAAGGCTCGCGATTCACGTCGAGATAGGCGCGAGGAAAATGGGCGCGCAGCAGCGGCGCCCCGACAGCCTGCGCAGAAGCGAAAAGCTGGTCGACATATGCGTCTTCGGATCGGCGGAGCATGGAGATGTCGAGCCTCGAGGCGGCGAGGAAGCGCGCAGGATAGACGCTACCCGAATGCGGGGAGGAGAAAACCAGCGGCGAAAGAAGCACGGCCGGCTCTATCACCTCCAAAGGCGGCATGAATTCTGGCTCGCAGGGCGCGGCGGCGTCCCTTCGCAAAAAGCCTTCATGTCCCCGGTCGTCGTCCATCCGAACGCCTCGCTCACGCCCTCGCTGGCTTCGCAACCCTACCCCATCAACCCGCGAGGTTCGCAACGCGGATGCTCGAAAGGTTCGCGAAATCGGAATATATGACTTTGTAGGTTAACGTGGAGTGGCGCGACTTTCACCTAATATTTACGAAGCTGCGGCTCTATGGGGAAAAATTCGAGAGGACTGCGATGAACGATCGGTCGACGGCGAAAATCCTGCTTGCGGAGGATGACAACGACATGCGGCGCTTCCTCGTCAAGGCGTTGCAGCAGGCAGGATTCTCCGTGAGCTCTTTCGACAACGGGCTTTCCGCCTATGACCAGTTGCGCGTCGAGCCCTTCGAACTGCTCCTTACCGACATTGTGATGCCGGAAATGGACGGAATCGAGCTCGCGCGCCGGGCTACGGAGCTCGACCCCGATATAAAGGTGATGTTCATTACGGGTTTCGCCGCTGTGGCGCTCAACCCCGACAATCAGGCGCCGCGTCAGGCGAAAATCCTGTCCAAGCCCTTCCATCTGCGCGATCTCGTCACCGAGGTGCAGCGCATGCTGGCCGCGTAAGCATTTCTTTCGATTTTCGATTCCCCGCGCCGGATTGCCCGTAGCGTTCGGCGTGGAAAGTTGCGCCCGGTGGGCGTCGCGAATCTTTCCCTATCGGGCGATCAGCGCGTCGATCCAGCGCCGCAGGCGTGAGCGCGGCCGATAGATCACAATGCCGCCGATCTCGAACCTCTGCTCGGCAAATGGCCTGGACGGCTCCTTGTCCATCAGTGTCAGATCGCTCGGCAGCTTCATGAGTTCGGCCTCCGAGGCGGGCAGATCGACGATTATTTCGGAATTGCCGACGATTTCCTGCGCAACATAGTGCAGGATCATCAGCTGGGGACGGTCATCGCGCGCGGCGGATTGCGCGTTCTTGCGAATGACAAAATCCCCCGACTTTATCCGGTAATATCCGCTGAATTCCGTCGAGCGCACCATCAGCGCGACAAGGCGGCCGTGCGCCCGCCAACGGCTCGCGCCGCCGGGCGCGAGTTCGATGAAGGGGCCTTCGAACACCGGCGTCTTGATCCGCGTGAGTCTCGCCGGACCTTCCTGGCCCGCCTGCGTCGCATCGATATAGGAAAAGCAAAGGCTGCGCCTTGCGCCCCGCGGGACCGGGATCGGCGCGCGAAGACGCGCCGCCAAGGCCTCGGCCACGCGATGGGAGGCCTTGGGGCCCAGGTGCAGGGCGTCGGAATACTGGCCGCCTTCGATCACGCCCAAAATGTCGCCGAGAAAGAGGCAATCGGCGCCGCGCGCCCGCGCAACGCCGCGATACAGCCCGTCCATGAAGAGCGAGCCGACCGACTCGCCCTCCCCCTCCGCGGGGCGCACGCACAGGCACAGGAACAGCAAGCCTATGCCCTCGCGCGCGCAAAGGGTCGCGACGTCGTGCAGCGTCTCCTCGATCACCTGAAGCGAGACGTTGCCCCCGGCCTGCCACAACGAGTCGTTGAGCGTGTATTCGAAGATTATTGCGTCCGGCTTGGGGCCGGCTTCCCGGCTCATCCCGAGAAGGCGCACCAGTCCGAAAAGCGATCCAACCGCTCCAAGAAACCGGTTGTCGAACTGATGCTCCGGCGCCATTTTCCTCAAGGCGGCGGTCCAGCCGATTTGCGGGCCCGAATTCGACCCCCCGATTATCGTTATCCGCAAATTGCCCGCTCCCGGCCCCTTTCGGGTCCTTTTGCGCCATCGACGTCAAACGCTCAAGTCGGGCGCGACGGCGCCTGAAGCGCTCCGGCAATGCGCGATCTTGCCGAATCCGCCGCTTTGCGCTAAGAGCGCAGCCAAATCCGTCAGGTTCAACCGGCCGCCCCGCGTTGCGGGGCGTCGCCGTTTTAGTCGCAGGAAGGACGCATCACGATGAAAAAGGAAATCCACCCCGACTATCACACGATCAAGATCGTGATGACCGACGGCTCCGAGTATGTCACCCGCTCGACCTGGGGCAAGGAAGGGGACACGATGAACCTCGACATCGACCCCAAGACCCATCCGGCCTGGACCGGCGGCACCACCCAGCTGCTCGACCGTGGCGGCCGCCTGTCGCGCTTCAATTCGCGCTTCGGCAACATGAGCTTCGGCAAGAAGTAACCGACTCCGATCCTGCAGATCGAAAAAACGCCGGAGCGTCCGCCGCTCCGGCGTTTTTTTTTCGTGGCCGGCCATCGTCGGCGGGGATGCAGCAAAAAAGGCGGCGGAAATTTCTTCCCGCCGCCATTTGAGCCGACCGACATGAACGCCGGCTGTTATTGCGCGAACGCCTCGCGCAGCTTGGCCAGTTGCGCCTCCACCGGGCTCGCCGGCGGCATTTTCTCCACCGTGAGCTCGGCGGGCGCGTAAAACAGTTGATCGAGATGGATGATGCGCGCCTGCAGGCGCAGCGAGTGCAGGGACAAATCGCGCAGCCGCTGCGGCAGGCGGTTGAAGAGGTCAGGCGCGGAGGCCAATTCCTGCTGATGCAGCTTGACCCTGTGCCGGTCGCTGGCCGCCTGCGTGCGGGTCAACTCTCCCTGATTGACCGCGCGCTGCAGAAGAAGCCATGACGCGATCTGCATCAGTCGCGTCGTGAGCCGCATGCTTTCGGCGGCGTAGGCGAGCGCCTCGGCGCGGGGAAGCGACTTGGCCTCTTCGCGGCCGGGGCCGTCGAGATAGGCCGCAGCCTCCTCGACAAGGCCCATCCCCTCCCGGAACATGGCGCCGAAAGCCTCGGAGCCCGCAAGCTTTTCAACGAAGGAGACGGGTTCCGCCCTGTCGTTCAGACTGTCATTGACACGACCCATGAGACGCTCACGCAGATGATGCCGGGATCGCCTCCCGGTTGAACTCGATGCATGAGGACTGTAACCCAATTGAAGCGGGCGCGCTTGCTTAGCTCTTCTTTAACCTTAACGGGCTGGCGCCCTTGCGCGGAGAAATCCGCCGGGCGCCGGGCGCGCAAAAAGAGAGCCGCGACTGCGGCTCTCAAGGCTTCTTGACAGGGAGGCATCAAGGACGAGTGGAGAAGATGCCACTCGAGTCCGCGAGGGACGACTCCAAAGCTGCGCGCAACTTGTTAATTTAAGGTTAACGCGCGCGATTTTAGTAAAAAATCCTCGCGTCGCGCCCTGACCGGCTGAATCCGGCCGCGACGTGATAAAGGACGGTGCGAGCTATGCGTCGCACCGCCGATCTGTCGGGGATTTATTTGACCTGCATTTGTCCGGGCGCAGGCGACTTCTCGGCGCTGGCTTGTCCGACCTGAACAAGCTGCGCCAACCCGAGGCAGGCGATCATCAGGAGCGCGGCGCGCACCACCTGGCCCATGCTCAGGCGGGGAAAAGGCCGCGGCCGCCGCTGCGGAGCCGGCGCCGACCTGTGCGCCTGCTCTTCGTAGAGGGAGGCGCGGTAGTGTTCGACCAGGGCCCGGGGACGTGAGGGAGACGTCGACGGGTCGTAACCGACATCAATCGACAATGCTGCGAACTCCTTCTGCATCGAGGCCCATAAAATGCGCGTTATTCCATTTAAAATCCGTAAAGCTTGACGATTTGACGATTGTGGCCGCCCCACGCTTGACGCGCCGACGCCTGGGGGGCATTGGAACCCTCCTCCCCCGACGATGTCCCCCCGAGGCATGAAGAATGATTCGTTCCGCGCTGATGAATGTGATGACCGCCGCCGCCATCAAGGCCGGTCGTGGTCTCAAACGTGATTTCGGCGAGGTCGAAAATCTCCAGGTCTCGGTCAAGGGCCCGGGCGATTTCGTCACCGCCGCCGACAAACGCGCCGAGAAGACGCTTTTCGAGGAGTTGTCGAAGGCCCGCCCCGGCTATGGTTTCATCATGGAGGAAGGCGGCTCGATCGAAGGAGCCGACAAGAGCCACACCTGGCATATCGACCCGCTCGACGGCACGTCCAACTTTCTGCATGGGGTGCCGATTTTCGCCGTCTCGGTAGCGCTGGAGCGCGAGGGGCAGCTTGTCGCCGGACTCGTTTACAATCCGGCGACCGACGAAATGTTCGTGGCCGAAAAGGGCCAGGGCGCCTATTTCAACAACCGCCGCATGCGGGTTGCGGCCCGGCGCTCGCTGTCGGAGTCGATGGTGGCCTGCGGGATTCCACCGCTGGCCCGCGCACGCGATCACGAATCCTTCAAACGCGAGCTCGCCGCCGGCATGGCCAAGATCGGCAATATCCGCCGTCTCGGCGCCGCGTCGATGGATCTCGCCATGGTCGCCTGCGGGCGATTCGACGGCTATTGGGAGCGCGGCATCCGGTCGTGGGACGTCGCAGCGGGAATCATGCTCGTGCGCGAGTCGGGCGGTTTCGTCTCCGATTTTTCCGGCGGCGGCGACATGCTGACGAAGGGCGAGGTCTGCGCCGGCAATGAGACGATCCATCGGCAGCTCCTGGACGTATTGAGGAAAGCGTGACCGCCGCCCTGCCCGAGCGAACGCTTTCAGCGAGTCTGCGCCCGCGGAGCGACGGCGATTTGCCGGCGATGCTCGATCTCTGGGTCGCGTCCTGGCGCGCCACTTTTCCCGAGATCGACTTCGACGCGCGTCGCGACTGGCTGACGCGTCAGATTGCGTCGCTCGAAACCGACGGCGCCGTCACGCTCTGCCTTTTCGCGGACGACCCGCCAGCTCTGGCCGGATTCGTCATCATCAATCCGAATACGGGCTGGCTGGACCAGATTTGCGTCGGCCCGGCGCATTTCGGCGAAGGTTTCGGCGAAATGTTGATGGAGGCCGCGCGCGCAGCCTCCCCCGGCGTCGTCCGCCTCGACGTGAACGCCGACAACGCGCGCGCGATCCGATTCTATGAACGTCGCGGCTTCGTTCAGGTCGGGCGCGGCGCCAATACGCTCTCGGGACGCGCGACAATAATGATGGAGTGGCGCGGTTCGCGCTGAAATTGCCAAATCGCCGTCTGCGGGCTTCTCCTTCGGACGCGCGAGCGCTATATTTGCTCCATCGGGTTTCGGCCGAACGATCTTGCTTTCCCGTCTCAAGACGCGCGGCGACTGACATTCCACCAAAACTTCGATTGGGCGGGCGCCTCACACTCGGGGCGGCCCCTTTACGTCTTGAAAGGACAGGCTATGGCCACTGGCACCGTAAAATGGTTCAATTCGCAGAAGGGTTTCGGCTTTATCCAGCCTGACGCGGGCGGAGCCGACGTGTTCGTCCACATCAGCGCCGTGGAGCGTGCAGGCCTGCGCGATCTCCTCGAAGGTCAAAAGGTTAGCTACGAAGTCGTCGTCGACACCCGCCGCGGAAAGTCCTCGGCCGACAACCTTCAGATCCAGAGCTGATCCGGGAATAATGCAAGTCCGGGCGCCGGCGACGGCCCCGGACTTTCGCTTTTCTACGGCTTGTCGCCGACATGCGCGATGCGGATCATGTTCGTCGCGCCGGGCGAGCCGAACGGCATGCCGGCGACAATGATCACGCGATCGCCCTCCTTGCCAAAGCCTTCGCTCCTCGAATATTCGCAGGCGCGATTCACCATGTCCTCGATGTCCGCCGCGTCGCGCGTCTCCAGCGCGTGAACGCCCCAGACGAGCGCGAGCCGTCGCGCCGTGTCGCGCTTGGGCGTGAGCGCCAGAATCGGCGACATCGGACGCTCGCGGGCGATGCGAAGGGCCGTCGAGCCGGATGACGTCCATGCGCAGATCGCCTTGGAGTGCAGCGTCTGAGCGACGTCGCGCGCCGCCACGGCGATGGCGTCGGCGGAAGTGGGGTTCGGCAGTTCGCCGCGCTGGGCGTTGATGATCGAGCGGTAGAAGGCGTCCGTCTCGACCTCCTCCGCGATGCGGCTCATGGTCGCCACCGCGTCTTGCGGATATTGGCCGGCGGCGCTCTCGGCCGAGAGCATCACCGCGTCCGCGCCCTCGAACACCGCGGTCGCCACGTCGGAGACTTCGGCGCGCGTCGGCAGCGGCGAAAGAATCATCGATTCGAGCATCTGCGTCGCGATCACGACCGGTTTGCCGAGGCGGCGCGCCGAGCGGTTGATGCGCTTCTGCAGGCCCGGCACGCGCTCGAGCGGCACCTCGACGCCGAGGTCGCCGCGCGCCACCATGAGCGCGTCGGAGACTTCGATCACTTCTTCAAGGCGATGGATCGCCTGCGGCTTCTCGATCTTCGCCATCACCAGGGCGCGGCCTTGAGTGATCTGCTTCACCTCGATCACGTCCTCGGGACGCTGAACGAAGGAAATCGCCACCCAATCGACGCCCTCCTTCAACGCCGCGTCGAGATCGGCGCGGTCCTTGGTGGTCATGGAGGTGATCGGAATTTCGGTGTCCGGCAGGCTCACGCCCTTGCGGTTCGACAGGCGGCCGGCGACGTCGACCACGGCATGGGCGCGCTCGGGCGTCGTCTCGACGACATGCAGCCGCACGCGGCCGTCGTCGATGAGAATCGTGTCGTTGACCTTGAGCGCCGCCAGAATTTCCGGATGCGGCAGCCGCACGCGGGTGGCGTTGCCGGGCGTCGGGTCGGAATCGAAGACGAAAACGTCGCCCTTGCGCAGATGGACGGAGCCCTCGTCGAAAGCGCCGATGCGCAATTTCGGGCCCTGCAGGTCGACGAGAATGCCGATCGCCCGCGACATCTCGGCCTCGATCTCGCGGATCATGCGAACATAGCTCGCGAGCCCCGAATGGTCGGTGTGGCTCATATTGATGCGGAACACATCGGCGCCGGCGCGCACCAGCCCCGCGACGACCGCCTTGTCGACAGTCGCCGGACCGAGCGTGGCGATGATCTTGACCCGACGCAACCTTCTCATGACCGTTCCAAATCCTGTTCGTGTGAGCCGCTCTTTCGGCGGCTCTGCTTACTGCGCCGGGGCGGCGTTGGGGTCGGTGAGCTGCACCGTCCAGCTTTTGGCGTCGCGCCCGGTGTCGATCTCGAAGAAGCCCGTGCGCTCATAGCCGCGCGCGAAGCAGTCTTCCCTGCCGTCGATGCGGAACTCGCGGTCCCGCGTGCACATGAAGGCCTTGCCCTTCCACTCGCCGCCGCGCTCGTCCATCGCATAGACATAGTAATACTGGGCGGCGAGCGGCCCGCGCAGCAGTGTCTCGCAGGCGGTCGGGCGCAGGTTCCACCACCCTTCGGATAGCCAGTTCTTGCCGTCCGTATAGGCGATGGCGACGCTGACGCGCGTCGTCGTGTTGTTGCACAGGCGAAAATCCGCGCGCGCCGGGGCCAGGCCGGCGGCAACCAGCAGGGCGGCAAGGAAAATAGCGCGTCGGGACATGTCTCTTACTATGCGTGGGAAAGACGTGTGACAGCCCGACTCGCCCGCGCGACGGGCGGCCAGACCGACCCAGAGGCAAACCACGCGAGGGAGGATTTGTCTAGCCTTCAATGCGCCGCGCGCGCCCTTCGCCCCTCACTTGAGGGAACGGGGCCGAGGTACGACGGCCTATCGCTCGCCCCGCAGTAGCTCCGCCGCGCGCACCGCAAAATAGGTCAGGACACCGGAGGCGCCCGCGCGCTTGAACGCCAGCAGGCTCTCCATCATCGCGCGCTCCTCGTCGAGCCAGCCGTTTCTGGCGGCGGCCATGATCATCGCGTATTCGCCCGACACCTGATAGGCGAAGGTCGGCGCGTGGAAGGTTTGCGCGACGCGCTGAACGATGTCGAGATAGGGCATGCCGGGTTTCACCATCACCATGTCGGCTCCCTGCTCCAGATCGAGTTCGACCTCGCGCAGCGCTTCGTCGGAATTCGCGGGGTCCATCTGGTAGGTCCGTTTGTCGCCGCGCAGCGTCTTGTTCGTGCCGATCGCGTCGCGGAACGGGCCGTAGAAGGCGGAGGCGTATTTCGCCGCGTAGCTCATGATCTGAACATTCTCGAAGCCCTCGGCGTCGAGCGCGGCGCGAATGACGCCGATGCGTCCGTCCATCATGTCCGAAGGCGCGATGACGTCGGCGCCGGCGCGAGCCTGCGTCACGGCCTGCCTGGCGAGGACGGCCACGGTGGCGTCATTGACGATCTCGTCGCCGACCAGCAGTCCGTCATGACCGTGACTCGTATAAGGATCGAGCGCCACATCGGTAATGATGCCGATGTCGGGCGTCGTCGCCTTTATTGCGCGGCATGCGCGACAGACAAGATTTTCGGGATCGAGGGCGGCGCTCGCGTCTTCGTCGCGCAGCTTCGGATCTGTGTTGGGGAAGATCGCCACCGCCGGCACGCCGAGGGATGCCGCATGCGCAACGGCCTGCGTCGCAAGATCAACCGAATAGCGATGCACGCCGGGCATGGAGGCGACCTCTTCGCGCCGTCCCTCGCCGTCGATCAGGAAGATCGGCCAAATGAGGTTGGAAACGTCGATCATGTGCTCGCGCACCAGTCGTCTCGACCAATCGCTCTTGCGATTGCGACGCGGCCGCCGCGTGAGCTTCAATCGCGTCGACGCGCTGGTCTTGTCGCTGTCCGTCATTCTCGCCTCCGTTGACGCAGACGCTCTAACACGCACATCGGCGCGGTCAATAATCGGCCCGCGAGCGCAAGGTTCTGCATTAAAATAGATAGTGCGCGCCGCAAGATGCGCGAAGCGCCCGCGATCTGTGGCGCGCGCCGGGGCGCTCCGTTCAAGCCGGCGCGATGCGCCCGGAACGCCGCCAGGGCGCCGTGACCTAAGGCGCGCCCTTGAACAACGGGTTTGCGTTGACGAGACGCGGGGCATTGTCGGAGCCGGCCGATACGCCGACCCAGGCGTTCTGCGCCCGAACGACGCCGAGATCGCGCGGAGCGCTTGCAACGAAAAAGGCGGAGTCGGCCACGATCGTGTTTCCCGGCGATCGCTCGACCCGCGCGAGCGGCGCGCGCCAAGCAAATTGACAACGAACGTGAATTTTAGCGCCGCTATATTTAATCAATCGCCTTTTGACGCCGTCAGCGAAGGCGCCTTGTGCGCGTCGGCGCAAAGGTTCGGCAAACAGATTTCGCGTCTTCGATCTTCCGTATCTCTCCCTGCTCGGCCTATAACGGAGAAGCGCCGCCATGGATTGCGCGAGGATGAGAGATGGGTTTCGCCGCGCGGCGTCAGCAGATGATCATGATCACGCTCTGCATCGGCGCAGCGATGTGCCCGAGCGGGCCGGGGCATGCGGCGACGACGAAGAGCCCCTCGCCGAAACAGCAGCAGCGGCCAGCGGCGCCGGCGGAGGCGAACCGCCCTGCCCCTCGTCCTAAGCCAACTGACGAGACTGCTCCCCCAACCGCCACGTCGCCTTCGGCGGGCGCGAAGAAACTTGCGCCCGAACCGCCAATCGACACATCGAAGCCGCCGCCATTGCTGCCACGCGCGTCACGAGAACAGATGCGCGCCTGCGCGGAGGAATGGGACGCTCTGAAGCGCAAGACGAAGACCGGCCTGCCGATGTGGCGCGACTTCGCGACCGAATGTCTGACGCGCTGAGGCGGGTTACGCGACCCTGAAAAAAGTATCGCCCGAGGAGGCGTCGGCACGACGCTTTCCCCGGGCGATGATTTGCGCGATGGCGCGATCACGGCGCGTGACCTTGCGATCACGCATGGCGAAGTCGCCTCGACTCAGGCGTCGCCCTCGGTCGGCGCGGCCGGCGGAACCATCACTTTCGCCTTGCGGGGAGCGCGCTTCTTCGCGGGAGCCTTGCGCGTCGTCTTCTTGGCGGCGCTCTTCCTGGCGGTCGCCTTCTTCGCGGTCGTCTTCTTGGTCACGGCGCGCTTCTTGGTCGCCGCCTTGCGGACAACCTTGCGAGCGGTCTTCTTGGTAGCGGCCTTGCGCACGCTCTTCTTGGCGGCGGCCTTCTTGGTCGCGCCGCGCTTCTTGGTCGCGGCCTTCTTCGTAGCAGCCTTCTTCGTCGCGCCTTTGCGCGCGCCTTTCTTGGCCGCCGCTTTCTTGGCCGGCTTACGCTTCGTTGTAGCTTTCGCCATAATAAGTCCCCTTGATCCGAATTGCCGGAAACCTGGTCGACCGACAATACGCGCAAATAGCGTAACGTGGTTAATCAGTCGTTCAAGTGGCGCGTCGCATGAAGTAACCGCAACAACGCGCGTCGCGACCATTTGTGCGATCTTCGACGATGAACAATTGCGTTCTGAAACTCGTGTCGACAGGCTTCGCGGATGCTGTCGTGAATGAATTGCGCACGCCATTTCTTCGCGAGAGCAACCCCTCGCAGCGCAACGCGGACGCGCCCGGCGACGCATTGCAAAGCGCCAGGGGCGCTGTTGCGACACATACGACGCGGCGCATCAATTCTTTGATTTTCTTTGCGATCATTACTCGCCGCGCGAAAGTCGCCGGCGCTTGCGAAGATCACGCGCGCACTTGTCGTTCAGAGATCCAGGGCGTGCGGACGACGCGTGAGACCCGTGTACTTGCGGGCATGAGAAAAGTCATGACGCGCAGTTCGACGAGAGAGCCGCCAGCACGTCGACGAACGCAATGTTGCGACTCCATCGCAGCAAAAAAAAATTGTGCGCAGGGCGCGAAGAGACGCAAAAATCTTCGCCGCGACGCGTGCGCGAGATGAAAAATCGCGCAACACGTCGTCGTCAGTGATTCGTTTCACGGAAAAATCCGCGCTGGTCAGATGCCGAGTTTGCTCTTCAGCAGATCGTTCACGGCTTGCGGATTCGCCTTGCCGCCAGTCTGCTTCATCACCTGTCCGACAAACCATCCGAGCATCGTCGGCTTCGCCTTCGCCTGCTCGACCTTGTCGGGATTGGCGGCGATGACGGCGTCGACGGCGGCCTCGATCGCGCCCGTGTCGGTCACCTGCCTCATACCGCGCACTTCGACGATCTCCTTCGGATCGCCGCCTTCGCTCCAGACAATCTCGAAGAGATCCTTGGCGATCTTTCCGGAGATGACGTTGCTGGAAATGAGTTCCACGATCGCGCCGAGCGCCTGCGCGGACACGGGCGAACGCGTCACATCCAGACCTTCCTTGTTGAGGCGGCCGAAGAGTTCGTTGATGACCCAGTTCGCTGCGAGCTTGGCGTCGCGTCCCTTCGCCGTCTCCTCGAAGAAGTCGGCGCTCGCCCGCTCCATCACCAGCACGCCGGCGTCATACGGCGGCAGGCCATACTGCTCGATGAAACGCGCGCGCTTCGCGTCGGGCAACTCCGGCAAACCGGCTTTCAGCGCATCGACATAGGCCTGATCGAACTCGAGCGGCAGCAGGTCGGGGTCAGGGAAATAACGATAGTCATGCGCTTCTTCCTTCGAGCGCATGGAGCGCGTCTCGCCCTTGCCGGGGTCGAAGAGACGCGTCTCCTGATCGATCTTGCCGCCGTCCTCGAGAATGCCGATCTGGCGACGCGCTTCGACCTCGATCGCCTGACCGATGAAGCGGATCGAATTGACGTTCTTGATCTCGCAACGCGTGCCGAGAGGTTCGCCCGGACGGCGCACGGAGACGTTCACATCGGCGCGCAGCGAGCCCTGCTCCATATTGCCGTCGCAGGAGCCGATGTAGCGCAGCAGCGCGCGCAGCTTGGTGACATATGCGCGCGCCTCTTCCGCCGAACGCATGTCGGGCTTGGAGACGATCTCCATCAGCGCGACGCCGCTACGGTTGAGGTCTACGTGGCTTTCCGTCGCGGAGAGATCGTGCAGCGACTTGCCGGCGTCCTGTTCGAGATGCAGGCGCTCGACGCCGACAGTGATGCGCTCGGTCGGCGACACGTCGACAATGACCGCGCCCTCGCCCACGATCGGATATTTGTACTGCGAGATCTGATAGCCCTGCGGCAGATCGGGATAGAAGTAGTTCTTTCGATCGAAGATGGAGCGCAGGTTGATCTGCGCCTCGAGGCCGAGCCCCGTGCGGATCGCCTGCTTGACGCATTCCTCATTGATCACCGGCAGCATACCGGGCATCGCCGCGTCGACGAGCGAGACATGATCGTTCGGCGCGCCGCCATATTCGGCGGAGGCGCCGGAGAAGAGCTTGGCCTTGCTCGTCACCTGCGCATGAATTTCCATGCCGATGACGACTTCCCAGTCGCCGGTTGCGCCTTTTATGAGTTTCGAGGGAGCCGGCTGCGCTGTGGTCATGTGAAGGCCCATCTTTCGTGACGGCGGACGCCGTCTGTTTTCCTGCTGCGCCGGATATAAACCAGAGGCGGCGTCCGCGGAAAGCGGCAAGAGCAGGCGCCCCCGGATGTCTGATTTGGCGGGTTCGCCATTCGTCAGCCTCGCCCTCGCCGCAAAGACCCGTCGTCACGCTTCGTCGAGGCGGTCGCCGCGAGCGGCAAACCGATCGTCTGCTCGCCCCGGACGCCCTGTAAACGCCGCCAGCGGGCTTTTTCTGGACCGATTCCCGATCCACCCCCTATATAAAGCCCGTACGGCGAAGACCGTGAGCTCTATGCAGGGCCGCCAAAGCCGTCGCAACAGTCGGGCCGCAGAGACGGAGCGGCGCGAGGCCTCGTTTCATCGCGCCGAGCCCGAAGCTTGCCGACGCGAGACGGATCTCTCGCAAGCGCCGCGAACCCGCAGCGATCGGATCGCTTGATAAATCGGCGCCGGATTGAAATCGTGGCGCCGCCGCTGACAGGTTGGTTGCATGGACGACAGGACGAACGGAAAAAACAGGCGCAAGGGCTGGATTGCGCGCATGCGCGCCGCGCCGCCCTATGTCAGCGTTCCGCTGGGGGTGTTTTTTGTCTTTGGCAGCTTTCTGAGTTTCCTGCCCGTCTTCGGGCTATGGATGCTGCCGCTTGGATTGTGGATCCTCGCGCCCAATGTTCCACTCGCCGACCGTATGGCGCGACGCATGCTCAAATGGTCGATCCGCAACGGCTTCGTGCGGGTGAAGCGCGTTGAGCGCCCCGAGGATCAGGAGCGCTCGCCGCCGTCTGACGATTGAGCGTCGCCCTTCGGCGCCTTGTCGCCCATCAGCCGCTCTTCATACTCGATCGACCATTCGATGATGGTCGTCCACAAATTCATCGCGAGTTCGACAGACAGGCTTTCGCGACGCGACGCGCCCAGAACGCGCGCCAGCACTTCGTCGACGCGCTCCGGCGCGCGCGCGGGTATGCCCAGACCCGGCTTCACTCTGGCGGCGCGTTCGATCTGGCGTTGACGTCTGGCGAGAAGCGTGACGAGCTCGTCGTCGAGCTCGTCTATCACGCGGCGCACGTCGGACATCTCGTCCTGAAGCGCCTGCAATGTTGAATCGGCAGCGGCCTTTTCGGCGCCGGGCGTGGTCATCATCAGGCCTCGCGCCACCAGGGTTGCGGGAACTCGATCTTCGGCGCCGCCTGTTCGATGGCGCTGGCGAGCGAGAAGAGCGTCTCTTCGTCGAAGGGTCGGCCGATGAGCTGAAGACCGAGCGGCAGGCCGTTCGCAGCGAGTCCGCCCGGCACGGCGATGCCCGGCAGGCCAGCCATGTTCACCGTGACGGTGAAGACGTCGTTGAGATACATCTCGACCGGATCGCTCGAACCCTGCTCGCCCTGCGCAAAGGCGGTGGAGGGCGTCGCCGGCGTCAGCACCGCGTCGACGCCTGCAGCGAACGCCTGGTCGAAATCGCGCTTGATGAGGCTGCGCACCTTCTGCGCGCGCACGTAATAGGCGTCGTAATAACCGGCCGAGAGCACATAGGTTCCGATCATGATGCGGCGACGCACTTCTGCGCCGAAGCCCTTGGCGCGCGTCTTCTCATACATGTCGATAATATCGCGGCCCTGCTCGCGCAGACCATAGCGCACGCCGTCGTAGCGGGCGAGGTTGGACGACGCTTCGGCCGGGGCGATGATGTAGTAGGTCGGCAGCGCATATTTGGTGTGCGGCAGCGAAATCTCGACGATCTCCGCGCCCGCGTCCTTCAGCCAGGCGACGCCACGATCCCAAAAGGCGGCGATTTCCGCCGACATGCCATCGAGGCGATATTCCTTCGGCACGCCGATCCGGCGGCCCTTCACCGAGGCGCCGATCGCGGCTTCGTAATCCGGCACGGGCGCGTCGACGCTCGTCGTGTCCTTCGGATCATGTCCCGCCATCGACCGCAGCATGATGGCCGCGTCGCGCACGGTGCGCGTGATCGGCCCCGCCTGATCGAGAGAGGACGCGAAGGCGACGATGCCCCAGCGCGAACAGCGGCCATATGTCGGCTTGATGCCGACCGTGCCCGTGAAGGCGGCGGGCTGACGAATGGAGCCGCCGGTGTCGGTCGCGGTGGCGCCCATGCAGAGACGCGCCGCCACGGCGGCCGAAGAGCCGCCCGACGAACCGCCCGGAACGATCTTCGCCGACGGATCGCCTCCGCGCCGCCACGGCGAAATGACGGGACCGAAAGCGCTGGTCTCGTTCGACGAACCCATCGCGAATTCGTCGAGGTTCAATTTGCCGAGCGTCACCGCGCCGTCGCGCAGAAGATTGGCCGAGACGGTCGACTCATAAGTGGGCGTGAAGTTGCCGAGGATGCGGCTCGCGGCCGTCGTGCGCACGCCCTTCGAGCAATACAGATCCTTGATGCCGAGCGGCACGCCTTCGAGCGGCCCGCCCTCGCCGCGCGCCAGCTTCGCGTCGCTCGTCTCCGCCTGCCTGAGCGCGAGCTCCGGCGTTTCGGTGATGTAGCAGTTGAGCGCGCGCGCCTTTTCGATCGCGGCGACATGCGCTTTCGTCAACTCAACCGCCGAAAGCTTTTTCGTCTTCAGCGCGTCGCGCGCGTCAGCGAGGGAGAGATGCGTGAGATCGGACATTGAGTCTCTTTATATATCGAGGGCGGTCGAAGCGGTTGACCAATTCATTCGACGACCTTCGGCACGACGAAATAATTGTCCTCGCGCACAGGCGCATTGGCGAGAATGTCGTCGACAATGCCGCCGTCGGTCACCACGTCGGCCCGCTTTTTCATCTGCATCGGCAGAACGGAGGTGAGCGGCTCGACGCCTTCGACGTCGACGGCGCTGAGAGTCTCGACGAAGGAGAGTATGGCGTTGATCTCGCCGCCGAGACGTTCGACTTCATTCTCCTCGACGGCGATGCGCGCGAGGTGGGCGATGCGGCGAACGACCGCGGAATCGACAGACATGTTTAGCTCCGCCCGATGATCGGTTCAGGGCGCTATAGCGCTTGGGCTTTCGGGGCGCAATGCGGCGGCGGCGGAAAGCCGCAGAATCGGCCTCCGAGGTTTATCCGCCGGGGCCGACGTGCTAGCGCGGGAGCCATGACTGATGAAGCCACGCCAATCGAGGAAGTCGCCCGGGTTCTCCCCGCGAAAGGCCGTCTCATGGGGCTCGACCTCGGGACAAAGACGATCGGCCTCGCGCTTTCGGACGTCGAGCGGCGGCTCGCCTCCCCGCTCGACACGATAAAGCGGGTCAAATTCTCTCAGGACGCCGGGGCGCTGCTCCAGCGCGCGCAGGACTTCGACGTCCAGGCGCTGGTTTTCGGCCTGCCGCTCAACATGGACGGGACCGCGGGACCGCGCGCGCAGGCGACGCGAGCCTTCATGCGAAATCTGCGCAAGCTCACGCCCATCCCTTTTGTCTTTTGGGACGAACGGTTGTCCACCGCGGCGGTGACGCGGGAGCTGATCGCTCAGGACGCCTCCCGCGCCAAACGCGCCGAGGTCGTGGACCGCATGGCGGCGGCCTACATCCTGCAAGGCGCGCTCGATCGGCTCTCCCGCCTGGCCTGACAAACGAAAACCCCGCCGTGGCCGGCGGGGCGGAGGTTACCGGCTCGCCGCCGTCATCAGCGATGATGATGATGGTGGTGGGAGTGGCTATGGCAGTGATGGCCATGGCAGTGGCGGTGGTGGTGACGAACACTGTGGTGATGATGCCGGCCGGTGTAGTGAACGGCCGTTGTTTGCGATGACAGCCCGATCGATTCGGGGCGCGTCGCGGTCGCCGGGCCGGCGACGGCTGAACCGGCAAATGTGAACATCGCAACAGCGCCAAGTGTGCTCAGCAAAATCGACTTCGTGCTCATTTTGGAGTCCCTCCTTGGGACGGGCAACGTAAGGTCATGTCTTTCAACGGCTCAGCTCAATCCATTCTTAGCCTGGCCGCCTATTGAGAAATAGGCGGTTAACGCCGAACTTCCAGAATTCGCGTCTTGCGTGCATTAGCTGGTTGACATTGCAAAACGAAAAAAGGAAAAGAAAGCTTAGAAAACTCTGAAGCTTAAGCCTGTCCGTCAAGGAGCTTCAGGTCTCCGGAGGCTATAATATGGGGCGTTCTACCGCATCTATTTCCGCTGCGCGCGCGGGAGCCAAACACGACGCCGCGCCGCCGTCAGTCGCGCCGCAGTCCAATGAAGATACAGCCGCGCTCGCTGGCTATATTGCTGATATGACAGCAGAATTAGCGAAGCTTGCGGGCGGCTCCCAGATGCCCATGCTCGCCTATTTCCTCAATCTTGCACGTGTCGAAGCTGAAATCCGCGCGCGGGAACTCGGCGGCGCCCCGATCAAACGCGGCTAATTATCACAACTTTTGATTGTAAACAAGCGAGACGGCGTTTGTCCCGTGACGCTCCAGCCGTCCCGCGAGGTCAAGCTCCACGAGCACGCCGTGAACCTCGCGCGCGGACAACCCGGCGATGCGGATAAGTTCGTCCACCGCGACGGGCGACGGCCCCAGCAGCGACAGGACGACCTCATGCGGGTCGACCACGCGCCCGTGAACTGGCGCTGAGGGCTCTGGCGAGGCTGTTTCGGGCCCGAGCTCCGGCTCCGGCGCCGCGAAGAGGGGACTCGGCGGTCCTTCTTCGAAGGCGAAAGCGCCCTGTGCAAGAAAGAGGTCGAGCTCGTCGAAAAGCGGCTCGTCCGCGCCCGCCCCTTCATCCTCGTCGAAAAGCTCGCCTCGGGGCGGTTTTGCCGCGCCCTCCGCCAGCGCCGCGATCACGTCCTCCGGCCGCGCGCAGAGCGTCGCTCCCTGGCGGATCAGGTCATTCGTTCCTTCCGCGCGCGGATCGAGCGGGGAGCCCGGCACGGCGAAGACCTCGCGCCCCTGCTCATTGGCGAAACGCGCGGTGATGAGCGAGCCGGACCGCCGCGCCGCCTCGACGACGACCGTCGCCCGGCTGATCCCCGATATGATTCGGTTTCGCCTGGGGAAATCGCGACCGCGCGGCTCCCACTCCAGCGGCATCTCCGAGACGATCAGGCCCCTTTCGGCGATTTCCTCGATGAGTCTGCCGTGCTCGGCCGGATAGGGCCGCGCCTGTCCGCCGGCGAGGACGGCGATAGTGCCGGTGTCCAGCGTCGCCCGGTGCGCCACCGCGTCAATGCCGCGAGCCAGACCGGAGACGACGACGAGGTCCTCCCTTGCAAAGCCGCGCGCCAGACGCTCGGCGAATGCGAGCCCTGCGGCGGAAGCGTTGCGCGAGCCGACGATGGCGACGCCGTCGCGGCGTGTGACCTCGCTGCTCCCCCGCAACGCCAGAACAGGAGGCGCATCCGGGATTTCGCGCAGCAACGGCGGGTAATCGGGATCGCCCGTCGTGGCGAAGCGGACGCCCATTGCTCGGGCGCGGTCGATCTCTTGCACTATCTCGTCGCGGGGGGCGATGCGGATACTGCGGCCGCGGAGCGAGCGCGCGGCAATGTCCGGCAACGCCTCCAGCGCCGCCCGAGCGCCGCCGAAGCGGTTGACGAGTTGTCGAAAAGTGCGCGGCCCGATGTTCTCGCTTCGGATCAGGCGGAGCCAGTCGACGAGTTGCTCGTCGCTGAGCCGCGCGCCCGGGGCCGCGCCGCTCATGCCTTCTGCCCGATGCGGCTTTCGGTCCCCGCGCGCAGCCGGGCGATATTTTCACTGTGCTTGCGCCATAGCATCGCCGCCATCGCCGCAACGACGAGGGCCTCGCCGCCATGCCCCAGCGCGAACAGCAGGACGGGCGACGCCGCGCTGGCGACAAGGGCCGAGAGTGAGGAGTAGCGCGAGATCGCCGCCACGCTCAGCCACACCGCGCAGAAGGCGAGACCGGTCGGCCAATGCAGACCGAACAGGCAGCCGAGGAAGGTTGCGACGCCCTTGCCGCCCTTGAATTTAAGCCAGACCGGAGCGATGTGGCCAACGAAGGCGGCAAAACCCGCGATCATCGCGCCCTCGGGCGAAAGCATCCCGCCGACAAGCACGGCGGCGGTTCCCTTCAGCGCATCGAGAATGAGGGTCGCCGCCGCGAGATCCTTTCGTCCCGTGCGCAGCACATTGGTCGCGCCGATATTGCCGGAGCCGATTGAGCGGAGGTCGCTCGTCCCGGCGCCGCGCGTCAGCAGTAGGCCGAAGGGGATGGAGCCAAGAAGATAGCCGATGACGAGGGCGAGCGCGTCGGGAAGGAAGGAACCCATGGACGGAAACGCGAAATCCTGAGCGAGTGGAAGCGCCTGCTGGGGCGGCGCGATGCTAAAGGAGCGTCGGCTGCGCCGCAACCCGGCGTTTACAATGTTCGCGCAACCCTGCGACGCTTTCGCGACGACGCACTTATCCCCACATGGAGCGCAAGCGCAAGCACGGAGAAAAAAAGCCGTCGTTCCGCCGCCGACCGACCGATGCCGCTCCCGTTTTGGAGACGAAAGCGGTAAAGGGGGGAGCGACAAGCCAGGACAGGATATGAGCAACTCAGAGCGCAAACCGCGCCCACGCGCCTTCCGACTTCAGGGCGACGAGACGGTGACGACCAAGGCCAAGCCGCAGGTCATCGAGCCCGACGTCGATGTTTTCGCCCGTGAGGCGGCGGAGCTCGTCGACGGCATGACCGGGGACGAGTCGGCCGTCGCGGCGGCGCAGGCAAATGGGCTACTGCGACGTTACGTCTTTTCATGGGGCGGGATTTTCTTCTCGGCGCTCAGCGGGCTCATTTCGCTCGGGCTGACCGTCTGGGCGTGGAACCTGGTCGAAGACCTCTTCAGCCGCTCTCTCGTTCTGGGCACGATCGGATTCGCGCTCGCGGCCCTGACAGCCGTGGCGGCGCTCGTCTTCCTTACGCGCGAACTCTTGGCGATCGCGCGCCAGAACCGCATCGCCAAATTGCACAAGTTGCTCGCCGACGCCCATTCGGCCGACGACGGCAAGGCCGCTCGCGAACATGTGGCGGAACTCTGCAAGATTTACGAGCATCGTCCCGACATGGCGCGCGCGCGCGCGCAGGTCGGCGATTACGTCAAGCAGATCATCGACGGACGCGATCTCATCGATCTCGCCGAGCGAAATCTCATCAGGCCGCTCGACGATCAGGCGCGCCGCGAAATCGCCGCGGCGGCGAAGCGCGTGTCCGTCGTTACGGCCGTCAGCCCGCGCGCCTTGCTCGATGTGATCTTCGTTGCGGGACAAGTCATCTTCCTGATGCGCCGTGTGGCGGAAATCTACGGAGGGCGGCCGGGCCTGTTCGGCTTCTTCCGCCTCGCGCGCTCGGTCGGCGCGCATCTCGCGATTACCGGCGTCGTCGCCGTGGGCGACACGCTCTTGCAGCAGGTCATCGGCCATGGCGTGGCCTCGCGCCTGTCGGCGAAACTCGGCGAGGGCGTGCTGAACGGCCTGCTCACTGCGCGCGTTGGACTTTCCGCCATGGCGGTGTGCCGCCCTACTCCCTTCGTCGCCGAGAAGCCCCCTTCCGTCGGCGATGTCGCGCCCTTCCTGTTCGGCGACAAATCCAAGAGCTGAAGATTTGAAGATCACGACCTGGAACATCAATTCCGTGCGGCTGCGAATGCCGCTCGTCGCGCATTTTCTGAAGACGCGCGCGCCCGATGTGCTCTGCCTGCAGGAAACCAAATGCCGCGACGCGGAATTTCCGATGAAGGATTTCCATGCGCTCGGCTATCGACATGTGGCGATCAACGGGCAGAAGGGCTACCACGGCGTCGCGGTCGTTTCGAAAAAGCCACTGCGTTTCGTCGAGAAACGCGATTTCTGCGAGAAAGGCGACGCCCGCCACATCGCCGTCGAGATCGAGGCCAAGAGCGGGCCCATCATGCTGCACAATTTCTATGTGCCGGCGGGCGGAGACGAGCCCGATGTCGAGATCAATCCGAAGTTCGCGCACAAGCTCGATTTTCTCGACGAAATGAAGAGCTGGATCGAAACGGAAGGCGTCACGAAAGGCCGGGTCGCGCTGGTCGGCGACCTGAACATTGCGCCGCTCGAACATGACGTCTGGAGCCACAAGGCGCTGCTGAAAGTCGTGAGCCATACGCCCGTCGAGGTCGAGAAGCTGACGGACGTCTTTCGCGCCGGCAGATGGATAGACGCGATGCGTCATTTCGTGCCGGCGGACGAAAAGCTCTATACTTGGTGGAGTTATCGTGCAGCGGATTGGGCGGCGTCCAACCGCGGCCGACGGCTCGATCATATTCTGGTGAGCGAAGCGCTCGGCGGCGCGCTTTCGCGGCTGGACGTCCTGCAGGAAGCGCGCGGCTGGGAACGGCCGTCGGACCATGTGCCGGTAACGATCGAACTGTCGGAGTAGGCATCGAGCGACAGGAGGCCAAATGATCGCCCGCGACCTGATGAACAGTGACTTCCCCTTTGTGACCGTCGACGCTGATCTCGACTATGTCGCAAAGCTGCTCGCTGAATGTGGTCTCGGCGCGGTTCCCGTCGTCGACGAACGTCGCGCGCCCATCGGCATCGTCACACGCAGCAATCTCGAAGAGAAGATCCAGGCGCCGGGCGCTGACCTCGGCGAAATACCCGAATTCCTGTTGCGCAATCGCCGCCGGCCGCCACTGCGCGCCAATGGCCGCGCGCTGCGCGATGTGATGACCACGCCCGCGATTTCCGTGCCCGAAACGGCGGCGCTCGCCGACATCGCGCGAATGATGGAGTCCTGCAAGCTCAAACGCATCCCCGTTGTCGATGGCGACAGGATCATCGGCCTCCTGCTGCGCAAGGAGGTGATGAATGCAATGAGCGCCGCCGCTGCGACGCAGGAAGCCGGCCGCACACGTCCCGTCATCACCCTGCCCCAGCATGCCGAACCGACCGATCGCTGCGCGGTGGCCACGGCGGAGGAGTTTCGCGAGCTCGTGGCGGCGCATGAGCGCAATCTGGACGCAGAGCGCGCCGAACGTCAGCGGATCGTCCGCGAATCACGCGACGAACGCATCAGGGAACTCGCAAAACGGCGCCTGACCGACGGGCAATGGCGAGAGATGTTGCATCAGGCCCGGCGCAACGCCGCGGCCGGTCTGACCGAATACATGCTGGTCCGCTTTCCTTCGCAGCTTTGTTCCGATGGCGGCCGCGCCATCAACGCGCCCGATCATCACTGGCCGGAGACGCTGCGCGGCGAGCCTGCCGACATTTTCCGGCGCTGGCGCAATGAGCTGCAGCCGCGGGGTTTCAAGATCGCGGCGCAGATCATCGACTTTCCCGAGGGGATTCCGGGCGACGCCGCGCTCTTTCTGATCTGGGGCGCAGGCGCTTCCTGACGGGTTTACTGCTTCCGCGCGTCCGCGACGGCGCGCAGCTCCGCCAGCGAGGAGAATCGCTCCGACCCCGTCGCGGTGCGCATCTCCACCGAGCCGTCGGAATACATCACATAAGTGGCTTCGCCCGCCGTGTAGCGATCGACTTCCGTCGGCTCTTCCAAGGGCTTTTCCGCCGGCGCTTCGACCGGCTTTGCCGCAACTGCCGGTTTCGGCGGCGGCGCAGGCGGCGCGGCTGTCGAAACCGGAGGAGCAGCTATTACCGCCGGCGTGTCGCTCGCGACCTGCGGCGCAAGACGCGCCAGATGCGCCACGACGCGGCCGAGCGCGATCGTCACCACGCCGCCTGACAGCGCGACCGCGCCGGAGATGAAAAGGCTCCAACCGCGCTCGAGCTGGATGAGATCCCAACCGGACCACATGCCGTATCCGCCCGCGGCCGCCAGCAGCAGCCCCGACGTCGTGACGCCCAATCCTGACAAGTTGCGTTTCATGTCGTTCCCGCAATTCGAGCCGTGCGGTTGTATCACAACACGCGCGGCTAGGCATGCCGGGAAAGGCAAGGCTTCAGTCGGAATCAAATACTTTATTTTACATTGTATATACATAAAGACCGTAGACGCGGCAGAAGCGCGACCTTAGGCATAGGCTCAATATATATGATACCTTGATATCAAATTTTCAATATGTTGATTTTCTGCCAGCGGCCGAAATGTCGATGCTCTATTTTTTATATATAAAAATCAGTATGTTATAAAATTATTCAAGATGCGTCTTGATGCCGCATAGTATAATCCACACCTAATACAAACCTCCTGCTGATCGGCCGATAAAGCGGCGGGCCAATGCATCACGCCCCCCGGGGCACTCGGTCCGGGGGTTACCGAAACTCAATGGAGACGCATTAATGAAGGGCTTGTCGCTCAAAAGCGGTCTTGCGGCCGCCGCTCTTACCCTGATCGCCGCGGTCGGCGTCAATCTCGCGCCATCCGCCGCATTGGCGCATGGCGGCGTGAAGCTCGAACAGGACGAATGCGTCCTGCGCATCGGCCCCAATACCATGCACTTCATCGGCTATCAGCGTTCGGGCGAAGAACAGGAATTTTGCGAGGACATCGCCCAGACCGGTCCGACTGTCATCGCGCTCGAAGCCGTCTCCGAGGAGCTGCGCGACATGGCTATCGGCGTGCGCGTGATCAAGGATGTCGGCGGCGAGGCGAATGAGAAGGGCGACCTGAAGGCCGCTACCGTCTTCTTCATGGAGCCGAAGGTCTACCGCAACGGCATCATGACTTTCGAGCACGACTTCAAGGACGCCGGCCATTACGTCGGCATCGTGACGGTGCGTGACGATCTCGGCAACGAGTGGACCTCACGCTTCCCCTTCACGGTTGGCCTCTACACCTTCTGGGGAATGATCGAATACATCCTCTACGGAGTTGGCTTCGTGGCGCTGGTGGTGGGGATGTGGCTCGCCATTCGCGCGAAGGCGAACAAGGCCGCACAACCGGCCGACGTGACGGCCTGAGCCTCTGATAGACAAGGAATGATGGGCCCGGCGTGAGCCGGGCCTTTCTGTTTTTGCGACGACGGCGCGAAATCGGGCGCCGCGGCTATTCTTCGATATTGCCGCACCGAAGCGGTGGAGCTAGTTAACCGCAGGGCCCTTGAAGCTCTATTCCTTGTCAGGAGAGAATTATGTCCTTCACCCTTGAAGACCTCCCTTACGCCTACGACGCTCTTCAGCCGTATTTGTCGCGCGAATCCTTCGAGTACCACCACGACAAGCACCACGCGACCTATGTGACGAACGCCAACAACCTCGTCAAAGGCACGGAATATGAGGGCAAGCCGATCGAGGAAGTGATCGTGACGGCCTTCAATCGGAACACGCCGATCTTCAACAATGTCGCGCAGCACTACAATCATCACCACTACTGGAAGTGGATGAAGCCGAATGGCGGCGGCGCAATCCCCGGCAAGATCGAGAAGCTGATCGTCGAGTCGTTCGGCTCGGTCGACAAGTTCAAGGAAGACTTTCAGAAGGAAGGCCTCGCGCAGTTCGGCTCGGGCTGGGTGTGGCTCGAAATGAAAGACGGCAAGCTCGCCATCCGCAAGACGCCGAACGCGGAAAATCCGTTGGTGCACGGCGCCGCGCCGCTCCTCGTCGCGGACGTATGGGAGCACTCTTATTACATCGACTACCGCAATCGCCGCGCCGACTATCTCAAGGCCTTCCTCGACCATCTCGTGAACTGGGAACACGTCGAGGAAATGTACGACGCAGCCGTGTAAACTTCGGCGCGCGGCGCGAAGGTCGTCCAATCGCGCCGCGCGGCTCGGCTCTCGACCATGTTTGCGCCGACAAAAAAAGGATCGGACTTTCGTCCGATCCTTTAAAAAAATGTTCCACGGTCAGGCGGGTTAAAAGCAGCGCCTCACGCGCACGCCGTTGATGAAGACGAAGCGGCATACCGGCGCCCTGCGCACGACGGCTGCCCCGCGCGGGCCGGCGCAACCGGCGCGATAGACGCCGCGTGCGCAGACGACGGCGTTGGCTTCATCAGGCTGCGCCGTCATCGTTGCAGCGAATGTCAGCAGGCCGAGGCCGGCAAGAGCAAGATATTTCATCACGAATGTCCTTTCTTTACGATCGCGCCACTGTTACGGCGCGAGAACTTTCGGCTTCGCCTCGACGACCGCCTTGAGATTGGCGAGGCCCTGTTCGAACTGCCCCCCGACGATCTTATCCATATTCATGAAAACGCTCATGGCCTTGCCCATGAATTCGTGTTTGCCAGACATGACCCAGGTGATTTCGGTCTGGTTTTCGCCCACGGGCTTCAGATCGAACTGGACGTCGTTGACGGCCTGCATCGGCTTCTGGAACGCGATCTTGATCCGAACCCGCTCGTTCTGGGTGCTCTCGATGATCTTCATCCTGCCGGCGCCCACCTTTTTGTTGCCGGACCACGACATTATAGCCCCGGCGCCGAGCGGCGAGCCTTCAAACGCGATCGTCTGATTGGGATCGAGCTTCGCCCATGGCGACCAGAGCTCCCAATTGTGAAGATCGTTTATCTCGGGGTAGATGGCCTCGGGCTGCGCATTGACGACAGCCGAACGCGCGATGCGGAAAGTGTCCGCCTGCAAGGAAATATAAGCGATCAGGGCGCTTACCGCGCCGAGCAAAAGCAACAGAAACAGGGTCATTCGCGCCACTCCGGTCGATGCGCGAGCCTGGGGAAGACTCGCGCTTTTTCGACAATCTAGGGCGCATGGGCGCGCCGCGTAAAGGCGGCGACGCGACCAGAGCAAATTCGGTGAATTCGAATTCGCCGAATTTGCTCCCGCTTCATATCCTTTTGCGCGTTCGAACGGAAAACCGCCGGCACTTTTCTCAGCGCTTTAACGGAGGCTCGCGCAGAAGGTTTGTATCTTGTGGCAGGCCTTTTCGAGCACGAGCGCCGACGCCGCATAGGAGACGCGGAAGTTCGGTCCCGTGCCGAAGGCCGAGCCCTGCACGACGGCGACGCCCTCCGCCTCGAGCAGCGCCGTGACGAAATCCTCGTCGGTCTCGATCACCTTCCCCGCGGGCGTCTTGCGACCGATCGCCTCGGCGCAGGACGGGAAGACATAAAAGGCGCCCTCGGGCGTCGGGCATTTCAGATATTTCGCCTGGTTGAGCATGGACACGACGAGGTCACGCCGCTCCTGGAACGCCTTGCGGAAAATCGAGAGATGCTCCTGCGGCCCTTCCAGCGCCTCGACCGCCGCCCATTGCGCGATCGAGCAGGCGCCGGAGGTCTGCTGGCCCTGCAGAAGGTCCATGGCCTTGATCAGCGCGCTCGGGCCGGCGGCGTAGCCGATGCGCCAGCCGGTCATGGCGTAGGCCTTGGAGACGCCGTTCATGGTCAGCGTGCGGTCCATCAGCGCCGGCTCGACCTGCGCAGGGGTGACGAATTTGAAATCGCCATAGACGAGATGCTCGTAGATGTCGTCAGTGAGGACATGCACTTGCGGATGGCGCAGCAGCACGTCTGTCACCTTCTTCATCTCGTCGAAGCTATAGGCGGCGCCCGAGGGATTCGACGGCGAATTGAGCACGAGCCACTTGGTCTTCGGCGTGATGGCGGCCTCTAGCGCCTCCGGCTGCAGCTTGAAGCCGTCCTCCATCTTCGTATCGACAAAGACCGTCTTGCCGCCGCAGATGGCGACCATCTCCGGATAGCTCACCCAATAGGGCGCCGTAACGATCACCTCGTCGCCATGGTTGAGCGTCGCGAGGAAGGCGTTGAACAGGATGTGCTTGCCGCCCGTCGCGACGATCGTGTCGGCGGCCTTGTAGTCCAGCCCGTTCTCGCGCTTGAACTTCCGCGCGACCGCCTCCCGCAGCTGCGGGATGCCGAGCACGGGCGTGTAGCGGGTCTCGCCGCGGTCGATGGCGGCCTTGGCGGCGTTGCGAATGTGCTCGGGCGTGTCGAAGTCGGGCTCGCCAACCGAGAGGCTGATGACCTCCCTGCCCTGCGCTTTCAGATCCCGCGCCTTCTGCGTCACGGCGATCGTGGCGGAGGGTTTTACGCGCGAGAGAGCATGGGCGAGGAAGGACATTGATAAGCGCCTTTTGCGAGGGAGCGCGGCTTGGTGCGCCGCACATAACGCCGCCGAAGATAGTCGCGCCTTTTGCGCCGATCAATGGAAAAGCCAATGTTTGCGAGCGACGAATATTGCTGGTGCGGCGCGGCACACAGCTTGGACGTCGCCATTAATCGGATATTTGGGACCGGACAGGCTTAATGCGGCGAGCCATACGGGGGCTTGCCGATGTCTACTCGACTGCTGACCTACGCGGATTACTGGCGTCTCGGCGTCATTTTCGGCTGCGTGGCGCTTTTCGAACTTTTCTCGCCCTTCACGGCGCTGCGGGTGGACTGGAGCACGCTCATCCCCGTCTATCTGATGGCCGGCGCCCTCACCGGCGTCGGTGTCGTCTATCGCCTGCTGGGGCGCGACGAGGGCATAGCGGCGACTGTCTTCGTCGTCGCGCAGATCGTCGTCTATTCGAATGTCGCCGTTCTGGACAACTACCTCGGCCTCGAACTTCGTCGCCCGCTGAACGACGCCTTCCTCGCCCGGGTCGACCAGGCGATGGGAATCGACTGGTGGGGCTATGTCGTATGGGCGAAATCCAGTCCCCTCTTCGGCCGGATGCTGACCTTCGCCTATCTGACGTCGCTGCCGCAGGTGGCGGTAGCGATCATTGTTCTCGGCTTCACGAAACGATTCGAGCGCCTCGACCGGTTTACCCTCGCCTTCATGTTTTCCTCGGCGCTAACGATCGCCCTCTGGACGGCCTTCCCGAGCTTCGGCGCCTTGCCCTTGCATTACGCGCAGGGTCTTGCCGATCCGACGTTCGAACTGGCCATGTCGAAAGAGGAAGCGCTGAAACTGCTGGCGTTGCACGTCGGGCCGACGCCGACCCTGCGCATGGAGGACTTCACCGGCCTGATCGGCTGCCCGTCCTTTCACACGGCGTTAGCCATATTGTCGGTTTACGCGCTATGGGGAACGCCCTTTTTCGGAAAGCTCGCGATCGTGCTGAACATCCTTGTTTTGATGTCGATTCCGGCCGATGGCGGGCATCATTTCGCCGATGTCGCGGTCGGCGCCGCCATTACCGTCCTTGCCCTGCGCCTCGCCGATTTTGCACTGCGGAGAAAAACCATCGTCGAAATCCCGGCTTCTACTTCGGCTTCCGAGCTGACTGGCCGTGTTACAGCATAGTTCACGCAGCCTGCGGGGGTGCTGCAAGTGCGAAAGAAAAGCGACTCTGCAAGACGAATCAACTATTTGATCCGGCGAGTGGTTCAATTATTAAAAATTTATAAAAATTCCGAAAAGGCATGCAACTTTTTCCGCCGATCGTCGTTTCTACTGCAAGGACGCGGACGTAACACGGTCCGTAGCTCTTCCGCGGCGTCTGGAGGGAGCGGTCGCCGGGGTGTTGGGCAGCTACAAGGGCGAAATGCGAGAGGAATAAGTAAAATGTCGCTCGTTGATAAGTTCGACGATCAGATTGAACCCGCTTTCACGCGCAGCTTCGATCGCGAGTCGGCTCGTAGGCAGTTTCGTGTGTCGATCCTGCTGGTAGCCGCGATGGCGACAGCGGCGTTCGTGTTGGGCTTCGCTCTGCCGGTAAATTCCGTTCAAAAATCATCGCCGCTCGCCGACAACGGCGCCTTTTCGGGACGTCTGGTCTCGATGGAACGCTGAACGGCGTTTTTGAATAAAGTCATTTATATAAGCGCGCGCCGCGAGGCGCGCGTTTGAATTTTTGCGAATAGTTGCTTCGCCGTAGCCTCGATACGCAGGATGCGGCGTCAAAGCCGCATCCCTCGCCGCGCGCCGGTTATTGCGCGCCTTCGGTCTTCTTCTCCTCATGATGGTGCTGGTGGCCGTGATGGCCTTCGTGCCCGGCTTCCGGCTTCGGCCCGGAGGTGTCCTTGTCGTGGGCTTTTTCCCAACGCTCCATCGCTTCGGCGTCATGCGCGTGCTTGGCGTCGGGCGCGTCGATCGCGGCGTCGATCACAACTTCGCCCGCCTTCTCGAAGACGAGCGTCATCTCGAGGCCCCAGCCGACTTCGAGATGCTTCTTGGCGTCGAGCAGCGCGACATAGGCGCCGCCGGGCGCAAGCGTGATCTTCTGCTTGGGCGGCAGCAACACCGGCGCTTCCAGCGCGAGATTCTTGGCGTCGCCATGAATGACGGCGCTGCCGAATTTCTCGACCTTGACTGCGACGAGCTTGTCCGGGGTGTCGCCGTTGTTGTGAATGAAGGCGTAGAAAGACGCGTTCTTCTCGCCGTCCGCGGGGGCGCGGAGCCAGGGATGCTCCACCTTCAGCTTGCCCACGTCATATTCATGCGCCTGCGCTGAACCCCGCAGCGCAACGACTCCGAGAGCCGCGCCCGCGAGCAAAGAGCCCCCCGACGCCAAAAGATCACGCCGCTTGATCATCATCTTTCTCTCCCTTGATAGGCCAGCTTTGGCGCCGGCTTGAAAGCGCTTTTCTCTCACTCGCGCCAAAAGCTCAGTGCGAGTGCAGATTGATTTCGACCAGCGGCTCCTGCGCCATCATTGCGACCTGCGCGGCGAGCTGTGTGGCGTTGCCGTCGTCAGGCGCGAAGTGTCGGAAGCGAGCGCGCACATAGCCCGAACGATCGACAAGGAAATGCGCCTCGTTGATTTCAGTCGTGTAAGGAACGTTCGGATAGCGGTTGATGATCGAATACGCCATCTCTACCGCCTTCGGGTGCGTCGCTTCGAGCCCCTTCGCGGCCGCCGGGCAATCGCCGGTGTAGACCGTCACATGATTCGCGCCGGAGGCCTTGGCGGATTCAGCCGCCTTCAACAGGCTTGCCTCGAGCTCCTTGGCTTCCTCGCCCGTCGCCGTGCAGCGCGCAAAGGAGATGAGCGTCGGCTTGCCGCGCAGTTTGAAGAAGGTTGTCACCTCCTCCTTCGGATCCACGAGGGCGAAATCCGGAGCGATCAGCCACTGGATCATCGCGACGGGGCCGATAAAACGCGAACGATTGGTGTTCGACAACATCAGCAGATAGTTGATCATGTCCCAGCGATCGTCGACGTCGAGCACATGCGCGAAGCTCGGCATGACGCCGCTTTGCCCGCCGAAGGTCAGCCAGTGGAATATGTCGCCGATCGTATGCGTTCCGACATGCGGCGCGGTCAGATCGGCGGGCTGGATCGCAAGGCCCTGCGCATTCTTGAGGTCCTTCGCCATCGGCCCATTGCCCTCGCCCATCGGGCCGTGGCACGCGACACAATTTTCCTGAAACGCCTGCATCCCACGCGTGACCGACTCGGCGGTGAAGTCCTGTGTCGGATCGTTGTAGGTGTCGGTATAGGCTTCCGTCGAGAACGAGACCGCAAGGCAAAGCAGCGCCGCGATCGTCGCCGCAGGCGCGGCATAGAGCCGGCGCTCGCGTGTCGCAGGCGTCCACCAGATCATTGCCGCCGCGATCGCAAACACGCCCGATGCGATCGCCCACCACCAGATCGGCGACGGGAATGCCGGCTTCTGGCCCCAGGTCGCAATGTAGGAAAGCCGGAACGGCAGAGGCCAATAAATATCCGTCTCATGCGACGCCGGCGTAATGACCGCGATATACCCCGCGATCGCCAGCAGCCCCAAGCCAAACGCGGCCTCGACGCCGCCGATCTTGCCGACCCATTCGACGTCGAATTCGCCCGCGGGACGCTTCGCCATGTAGCGGACGATCGCCAGGGCGCACAGAAGGACCGCGCAAAGGAACGTGAGCTTCAGCGTCAGCAGCCGACCGTAAGGAGTCGCCAGCATATTGGGTATGCTGCCGACATTCTCCCAGGCGATGGCCACACCGCTGACCGCCACGAGGCCGACGGCGACCTTCGCGACCATCGACCAGCGCTCGGCAAGCTGCGCCGCGACTTCCGGCGGCTTGCTCTTGGCGGTGAACATCCACCAGATGAGACCGAGAAGACCGCCGAGCCAGGTGAGTCCGGCCGCGGTGTGCAAAAGGAAGCTTATCTGCGTCCACCTCGGCAGGCCGTCGTCGATCGCATGGCCTGTAACGGAGACGACGGCGAGCACCACGACGCCCGTCCAGAGCGTGATGCGATCGAGCAGGTCGGACGACACAAACAGGCGCGCGACCGTCAGCCCTGCGAAGAAGAAGGCGATGAGTTGCGTCGCAATCCAGGCCATACCGACGCTTGTGCCGAGCGTGAATTCGCGGAGCACCTCGAAATTCAACGGCCGCTCGGCGGGAATAATCGCCCGCGCGGTGACGAAGAGCAGCGCGAAACCAATCAAGGCGCGAAAGACAGCAGCCGCCGCGACAGGAATCTTGAAGCGCCCGCCATCCTCGCCGATGAGGCGGGGCAACAGCAAAAGCCCGACGGCAAGAGCTGAAGGCAGGCTTTCGAGGAAGCGTATGAACGCGAGAGACAGATACATTCTCTTTTCGCCCGATAATGCTCTCAAACCGGCGCAGCGCCGCCGCTGCTCTGCGTCGTCAGGAGATTAGAGGGAGCCGCACAGCAAGGAGCAAACCTTGCCGTGCGCGCGCCGATTGTCGATGATTCGATTACTTGGGATCGACCGTGAACTCGTAATTGCCCTCGACGATGTGCCCGTCGGTCGAGAGCACCCGATAGCGCACGACATATTTGCCCGGCGCCAATTCCGGCGACTCGACCGAGAGCTCTCGCGGCTTGTCAGGAACGCCAATGGCGCCCGTCGCCAGCACCTTTCCGTCGGCGCCTTCGATCGTGAGCTTCGAATAGGCCGGCTCGACGCCCCCGCCGAAACGCAGCTTCACGGTCTTCGGCGATGTTGCGACATGGTCCTTGGAGGACGGCGTCGCCTCGACGAGAAAGGAGTGCGCGAACGCCGGCGAGCCGGCCATCGACATGGCGACGGCCCCGGCCACCAACAGCTTCGAGGCAATGATCCCGCGCAACGTTGGAACAAACTTCATCATGGCGTTTCCCCTGAGGCGCTTTTGCCTCTTCACTTTGGACGAGCGCTTATCCCGCTTTTTGAAATGAACACGCCGAAGGACGCATTCAAGACGCGGCCACGTCGGCCGCCTCTTTCTTCTTTCCCCCGGACGGATGGGTGTGTTTCCAATACACAAACACGATGCCGGCGATCAGGATCGTTCCTGCAATCTGCGGCACCCAGGCCCAGAGCGTCTCCCCGACCATGAATTTGAATTGAGCCGTTTCCTGCTGGCCACTCTCTCGCGTCAGCGTTACCAGGCCGATGTAATGCCCATTGTTCGCGAAATTGTGCTCGACGCTGAATGTGCCCTTCGAATATTTCTTGGCCGGGAGATGCAGTTCGGTAAGGGCGTCGAGCTCCTTCTCGCCGGTCGGCAGAACCGGCGTCAGCGGATCACGGATGATGCGCAGTTCGAGCGGCAGATCCCGAAAAGCCGGGTTCTCGATGTCGAAGGCCATTATCGTTCGACCCGTCGCCGGAATTTCATCGCAATATTCGCTGCGCGATTTGTCCGGCTGAAAGACCGTGATGTGGATCATGTCATAGCCGAACATGACCATGCACATGTTCCCCATCGACATCGCTTCCGGGCCGGCGCCGCCCTCGGCGCGGGACTGTGGCGCAAACGCCATCGAAAGAACCACCCCGAAGATAGCGGCTACAGCGCTACGCCAATTCATCATTTCCATCCCTCGATTGTTCGTTTCTTATGGACGCCTGCCGCAATTCCAGATCGAAGAGCGTCCTTGCTCGGCACCCGGGGGCCGACGTTGCATTCCTTCCCCCCTCGTCTTCATGCATGACCCGAAGATGGGGAAGCGTTTGCGCCAGTGCCCGCCAGCTTGCACTCCGCTGATATATTTCCCGAAAACTGCAGCGGAGGCGAGCGAAAAGCCCGTGTTGAGTTTGCGTCGAATGGACGCACCAATTGATTTTCAGCAAAAGCATTGGCCCTGTTTCAAAATACATCCCGCCGGCCACACCCGCTTTCAACGTGACAGGTCATTACTCCGCCACAGGAAATGCTGATCGACAAGCCAAACTGAGCATCACCCCAAAAAGGAACCGGCCGGATTTTCATCCGGCCGGTCGATTGTATCAGTCGTTTGAAGGACGCTTAGGGCATATCGCCGGCGACGAACTTCGGAATGACCGGGCCGCCGATTTCGGAGGCGTAGCGCTTGCCGTCCGGCGAGAAGAAGAACAGGAGGCCGCCGATCTGGCTGTCGGTGTCGTAAGCCAGGTCAGACAGACGCTCGATGTCCCAACGGGCGTCCTGGATCTTCACGACGATCTCCTTCGCCTCGCCCGGCGCGATCGGGGTCGCGTCAACCGACAGGCCGCGGTCGGCCAGCAGGTAGTCCGGGAAGTCCGGCTTCGTCGTGAACACGTCGGGGTTCAGGAAGCGCAGGCCAGCGGCGGTGTATTCGCCGAGACGCAGCGGCTGCGACGTGTTGTTCTTCACCTTGACGTTGATCGTCAGCTCGCGGCCCGGAACCTTGTAGACGCCGCCGTTCAGCTCGGTCGTCACATTCTCCTTGCCGACGCCCACGGTGCCTTCCGTCTCGATCGGCGTCAGAGGCTTCTGCAAGCCGGCCTGAAGCGGGATCGTGCGCGGGAAGGTCGAGTTCGTCACAGCGTAACCAACGATCGTCGCGAGGATCGTCAGAGCAAGGACGATCGCGCCGATGCGGCGGTCGTCATCGCCAATGACGTCATCAGCCTTGCCTTCCGCAACGCGGATGTAGGACGTGATGATGCCCTTCCGGACGAACCAGAAGAAGATCCACGCGGCGCCAACCGCCATCCACGGCAGATGCCACGCGTAAACGCGGCTGATGCCGTAGTGCTCGAGGTCAACGGTCGAACCGTCGAGGAGCGTCACCGGGTCGGTGAAGTCCTTCATGTCGCCCTTGATCTCGATCCACTGGCCGGGTCCGATGATCGGGCCGCCGCCTTCGACGTTGATCTGGGCGTGAACGTGCCAACGGCCGGCGCGACGGCCGCGCAGGTTGATCGAGAAGGCGTAGTCCTTGCCGATCTCCAGCGACACCGAACGCGGAGCAAACTGCTCGCCGATGAACTGCGCCGTGCGGACCAGAACCGGGCCGGGCTCGCCGGCGTTCAGGAACGAAACGCGCGGGTTCGCAACGGCCTGCGGCCACGCCGAGAAGACGTGAACCTTGCCCGAAAGAACCATTTCCTCGTTGACGTTGACCGTCGTCTTCGACCACTGAACGTCATACCAGTTCAGCGTGCGCATGCGAAGGAACGCCTGCTGCGACTTCTCGCCGTGCGCCGAGGCCGGAGCAACCGCTCCAAGCGTCGCCGCCACAGCAGCCGCCGCGCCAAAGGCGGCGAGCTTGACTAGCTTTTTCATGAACAAACCTCCCAGGTTCCTCTTCCGGCCGGCGCCTCGCGCGCCAGCCGATTTTTTCATCCGCAAACCGTCAGGCCAACCCGATGGACAAACCTGATCCAGTTTGCGTTCTTCCTTTTCCAGGCGGGGACCGCGACCCTTCCGAACCGCGGACCACAGCCCGCATCAGATGGTGTCGATGACCTTGGTCGTGGAATACCAGCGACCCATGAACCACCACAGGAAATACACCATCATCGAGACGAAGCCCGAGAAGAACGCCGCAACCGGCACAACGTCCTTACCGAACGTGCGCAGCGTGCCGCGCTCGACCATGCGGATGTATTCCGGCATCGACGTGCGGACGAAGTGGAAGCCGATCAGGTCAGCAAGCGTCATCAGCTGACCATGCTGCTCGGTCGCCTGATGGAACGCCGCAATCGCCGGCCAGTTGTTCGGATAGAACAGCAGACCCCAGCCCAGCGAGCCGACAACCGCCGTGATCACGTAGGAGCCCGACAGCAGAAGGATCACGTCGAGCCAGATCGCCGGAACGATCAGAGCAGACGGGAACACCAGGCTGATCGGGAAATACGTCCAGCCCCAGAAGTTGACGTAGCGGTTGATCCACTCGCCGATCAGAAGGCCCAGAGCCGCGAAAACGGCGCCGAACGGAAGACGGAAGTTGACCCACCAGAAAGCCTGCGACGCCGCGCAGAAGGTCACGCCCAGAATCGGCACGACCGTCGGCCACATACGACGATCCTTCCAGTCAACCCAGAAGTCCCAGTCGCCCGCCGTCAGCATGAAGTGGACGTGATAACCGCCGAGAACGGCGAAAAACAGCAGAACAAGAAGCATCCAGTCGACCGTCTGAACGCAACCCGCCGCCTCGGCGACGGAGTTGAACGGTCCGACCGCTCCCCCGCTTTTCGATTGTGACATCACTCTTCTCCTTGGTGTTTCTCGAGCGCTTCAAAACGCGCGAGTTTCTTTTTGCGACCAGACCGAAGGCTCTTCGCTCCCCGGACCGGCTCCCGGACGGCGCTCCAATGACGTCGTCCAGATCCCCTTCCACCCCGCGTTCCCGCGGCGTCTCTCTTTCGTGAACCCGAATTCAGGCCAAACTCCAGGAAACCGTCGCCGCCAGGCGAGCAGCCAAACCCCGCAAATTGTCCGAAACTTCAGGTCCGCCGAGAAAACCGCCCGCGCGCTCGGCGCGGGCGGCCATCGTCATTACTCGGTCAGGAGCTTGACGCCTTCCTTGCCGACGAGGGCATGGATGCGCATCAGGATCTGAAGGACGACGCCGAACACGCCCAGAGCCATCCAGCCGAAGAACACGAAGCCCCAGTGAAGCGGAGCAACGAACAGCTCTTCCATGAACCAGAAGGTGTGGCCCCACTCATTCAGGCCAACGTTCGGGATGATCATGAACGGGCCGATGGCGACGATCAGGAACGCCAGCGAGTAGCCATGAGCAAAATACGGAATGCGGGTCTTCGCATAGAAGAACGCGCCAACCGCGATAACCGAGTAGATCGGGTAGCTCATGTAGAACTCGATGATGTGCGACGGCGTGAAGTCCGTGTCGCGAATCACCGTCATGTGCCACGTGCCGTCCTGCTCCGTGAAGAACGAAGCGCCCCAGTAAATGGCGATGCCGTAAACGACAAGCCACTGGACCAGGACAACGAGACGGCGCATCTCTTCACGAGGCGTAACAGCGTCGACGTTGCGGTCGCGGGTCTTCCACAGATAGCCGGCAAGGCCGAGGCCCGAAACCAGCTCAAGCGGAATCTCCGTCCACAGGATCGACATCCAATACGTCTGGAACTCCGGAGCGAACGAGTCCAGACCCGCGCGCCAGCCAAAGACCTGCTCGTAAATGCGAACGATCAGATAGAACACGTTCAGCAGCACGAGGCCAATCCACATGCCACGCAGATCGACTACGGATTCTACTTCTGCAGCTGCGCCAGCAGCCGCGCTTGTCGTCGAGCTCATATTTTAACTCCTCCTATGTGCTCCCAGGGATATGCGCGTGACCGGTATCGCTCCGCCTCCCAGAACAGAGCTGCTTCGTCCTCGTTTTCGTAAACGTTGGGCGCAACCTATCTCAGTAGATCCGCGCCTCACCGCCCTTGTCTTGCCGCAGCCTTCCAAAAATCCAGCCCGAAGATCGAAACCCTCAAACCAAACCCTGGCACAGCCGCTTGTTGTTATCGGACGAACACCGACGTCGCCGCCTAAGACAAAGCCCAAAACAGACCCTCTCGGACCAGTTCAAAGACCCCGCTTAGCGTGGCCCAACAATTCCCCCTCCCCAAATTAATCACAATATCCCTTGGTATAGCTAAAAACTGTCTATCGAATAGTCAGTGCAACCCCAGTGGATAGGAGAAAAACTACCCTTTGGGGTCGTATGAAAGATTTTTTGGTATAATGGGCGTAACGCCCGCCCGCGACAAAATCAGGACTTTCGGGCGATATGCAGGGCCGAGCCGATATTATGGCGAAAGTTTGTTCCCGCCCAGCCACTCCCCGCCAGATGGATTGTCACAGATGTGACCACAAATGCCTCATCATCTGGACGATCGATGGTCGGCATGGATGCTTTCGATATCGAAAAAAGAGATCCGAGCCGGTTTCAGATCCATTCCGATCTGGTCAAATAATTGAAATGACGCTCGATTACTGAAATCGCCGCGATGCGCTGCCCAATGCGACGCGCGGCGGCGGACACCGTTGAGACGCTCCCCAGGCCAAATCTGCCTTCACGGCGCCGCGCCCGGTCGGCGACTGATTCCTATGTAGACAAGATTGGAGAAAACAACGCTCGCTATTGCCCTGGACCCTTGCGGGGGACGTCCGACACGACGAGCCCGCGATGCGTCGATTGAATGCGAACGGAATGAAGAGAGCGCGCCGCAAGTGCGCGCTCCCGTGGCTGTTATTGAGGACGCGGCGTGTCCTTGGTGCGCGCCGGCAGGATCGGATACTGCACCTTGGGCTGATCGCCGGTCAGCGTGCCGAGGAAAGCGACGATGGCGCCGGTTTCGTCCGCCGAAAGCGTCTGGCCGAGCTGGTCCTTCGCCATGATCGCCACGGCGTCCTCCAGCGTCCAGGCGCTGCCGCTGTGGAAATACGGCGCGTGCAATGCAACATTACGCAGCGGCGCGACGCGGAAGACGAAGTCGTCGGCGGCGTTGCCCGTAATTTTCGAACGGCCCTTGTCGGTCTGCGAGATAACCTCCGGGCCCGGCTTCTGGGCGACGCCGAACGGCTGGTAGCTGTTGCCGCCGACGTTCACGCCGTTGTGGCAACCCGCGCAGCCCTTGTCCATGAACAGGCGCAGGCCCTTCTTCTCGACCTCGTTCATGGCGCTGTCGTCGCCCTTGAGGAACTTGTCGAATTTGGCGTTGGGGGTCGTCAGCGTGGCCTCGAAGGCCTCGATGGCGTTGGCCATGTTGTCGAAGCTGACCGGATTCGCGTCATTCGGGAAGGCGGCGCGGAACTCCGCGACATAGGCGGGCATGCTGCGCAGCGTCGCCTCGACGGCGGCGGGGGTGTTGTTCATCTCGACGTCCGCCTGCACGGGGCCTTTCGCCTGCGCCTTGAGATCGACGGCGCGGCCGTCCCAGAACTGCGCGATGTTGAACACGGCGTTGAGCACGGTCGGGGCGCGGCGTCCGCCCTTCGCCCAACCGTGGCCGATCGAGAGCGGCCCCGCGTCGACGCCGCCCGTGGCGAGGTTGTGACAGCTGTTGCAGCTGATGACCTGGCTCTTCGAGAGGCGGGGTTCGAAGAAGAGCTTCTTTCCGAGTTCGGCCTTCGCAGGCGTCAACTCGTTGTTCTTCACGATGGAAGAGACATTGACCGAATCGACGGTCTTGAACACCGCGTTGGCGTCGGCGCGAAGGTCGCCGGCCTGAGCCATCAGCGGGAAAAGCAGCATCGCGCTCGTTGAGGCGATCCGAAGTCGAGACATTTTATTTCACTCCCTGGTTTTTTCGTCACGCAAACCCGATCGCCTCCGGCGGCCGCATGGCGCCTGAAGCTCGATCATCGGCTACCACAACCCCGGGCGCCGAAAAAGCCCTCACGGCGCAGCGCGGGAACGCGCCAGCCCCTTATGGAGGCGCTCTTGTTACGGAATGAGTTCGTCCCCGCCATCAGGCGCCGTGGTGAGATTGCGACCGGAAATTGAATTATCCCGCCGGGAGGAGCATGGGCCGCCTGACCTCGGGCCGGCGCTTCGCTCGTCTCGAGCCTGACAGCATTCGCGCGACGGAAATACGACAAGCGCGAATGGACTCCCCTTTACATACGTCAACAAGCGCCAAGTTAACCACGGGTGGTGAAGAGCCGCATCGGGGACGGGAGGAAACGATGACCATGCGCCTGGATCCAAGGGGGATTCGCGTCGAAGCGACGCTCGCCGCTCTCTTGCTCACATTCCTTCTCGGCGTCTCTGGTTCCGACGCCGAACCTCTGGGTCTGCCCCCTGTCCCGATTCCCGCTGACAATCCCCAGACGCCCGAAAAAATCGCATTGGGTGACAAGCTGTTTCACGACGCGCGCTTTTCGATCGACGGAACTGTGAGCTGCGCGACCTGTCACAATGACAAGAAAGCTTTCACAGACAGTCCGCTGCGCGTGTCGGAGGGTCATCACAAACTCACCGGGACGCGCAATGCGCCGACGGTGATCAACGCCGCCTATTTCACAACGCAGTTTTGGGATGGCCGCTCACAGTCCCTCGAAGACCAGTCACAACATCCGATGGTCAATCCTGTCGAGATGGGACTGCCCAGCCACGAGCCCGTGCTCAAGATCGTGCGCGAGGATCCGGCCTATGTCGAAGCCTTCAGTAAGGCGTTCGGAAAGACCGGAAACGATGTGACGATGGACCACGTGAAAAAGGCCATCGCCAGTTTCGAGCGCACGGTCATTTCGGGCGACTCGCCCTTCGACAGATGGCGATTCGGCGGCGACGCCAATGCGATCAGCGATCAGGCGAAACGCGGATTCGAGGTTTTCGTCGGACAGGGCCGCTGCGTCTCCTGCCATGTGATCGAACAGACGCAGGCGATCTTTACCGACAACCGGTTCCACAACATCGGGGTCGGCATCAATCGCATACAGGCGGATGTCCCGAAACTTGCCGCCGAATTTCTGAAGGCCAAGACGGCGGGAGGCGACGTCGACAGGTCCGTGCTCGGCGATCCGAAGACGTCGGACCTCGGCCGTTTCGCAGTGACCGACTCCTTCGACGAGATTGGCGGCTTCAAGACCTCGACCCTGCGCAATGTCGCGGTCACTGCGCCTTACATGCACGACGGTTCCCTAAAGACGCTCAAGGACGTCGTCATCCATTACAACAACGGAGGGATGAGCCCCGGCGATCCGCCGACCGTGAACCCCTATCTCTCGGGCGGCATTCGTCCGCTCAATCTCTCAAATGAGCAGATGGACGATCTCGTCGCCTTCCTGGAGACGTTGACGAGTCCCGCTTATGTCGCCGCCCAGACGAAATGACGCGACGCGAACCGCGACGGAGGAAACAATGTCGAAACTCATCACCAGGCGAAGCGTCATGGCCGCGGGCGCTGCCGGGCTCGCGGGAACCGTAACGACGCTGCCGCTGAGCATGGTTCGGCTTGCCTTCGGCGGAACGCGCGAGGATTTCACCTTCACCTATATTTCCGATTCCCACATCCAGCAGATCAAGGGCGCGAGTTTCGTGCGCAATTGGGACATGGGCCTCAAGCGTGCGGTCGCCGAAGCCAATCTCATCATTCCCGAATCCGATTTCGTGATGTTCGGCGGCGATCTCGCGCAGCTCGGCAAGCGCGAGGAGCTCGACCATGGCGCCGAGATGCTTTCACATCTCAAGAGCAAGCTCCATGCGGTGATGGGTGAGCATGATTATTATCTCGACCTCGGCGAATACTGGTCGAAACTCTACGGCCCGCAGTGGTACAGCTTCGATCACAAGGGCGTGCATTTCGTCGTGCTGAACTCGATCCTCACCACCGACGAGTGGACATTTCATCGCTGGCCGACCGCCGAGCGGCGCATGCAGGAGATGGCGGGCCTCGACAATCCCAACGGCTCGCCCTTCATGGTCGGCGAGAAGCAGCGGAAATGGCTGGCGGATGATCTCGCCAAGGTCTCGAAGGACACGCCTCTCATCGTGTTCTCGCACTCGCCGCTACAAAAAATCTACAAAGGCTGGAACTTCTGGACAGACGACGCCGAGCAGGTGCAGGCGCTGCTGCAACCGTTCAAGAGCGTAAACGTGATCTACGGACATGTGCACCAGATTCAGTACAACCAGATCGGCAATATCGCCTTCAACTCGGTGATGGCGACGGCGTGGCCCTGGCCCTACCCCGATTCTTATGCGCAGGCCGGCGCGCAGGTTCCCGTGCTCACCGTTCCGATGAACCGCGCCGACCCCTTCTTCGAGCGTGATGCGACAGGCTGGCAGCTCATCGACGTCAACTCCGGCCGGATCACGGCGCGTTACCAGCTTTGGGACAATCAGGAGCGTGTTGTCGGCTTCGACCGAAAGCAGGGAAAGCCGGTGGACAAGGCTTATCAGGAGCCGAGCCGCCGCAAGACGGCGCAAACCCACTACTGACCGAGGAGAACAAAATGCTTCGTGTCACAATCGCCCTGGCCCTGGGCCTTTCCCTGATGGCGCAATCCGCTCTCGCGGATGAATTCAGCAAGGCCGACGTCGAGCGCTGGCAAGGCGAATTCGACTCCGTAGCCAAAAAAGGCCGCGAGTTGTGGACGAGCGGCGCGCTGGGGACGAATGGCGTCGCCTGCGCCCAATGCCATCCCAACGCCGCCAATACGCATCCGGAGACCTATCCGAAATTCCAGAAGCAGCTCGGGAAGGTCGCGCAGCTTTGGGAAATGGTGAACTGGTGCATCAAGAATCCGCTGCAGGGCGCGGCGCTTGCGGCCGACGATCCGAAAATGACCGCCCTCTTGTCCTACATCGCTTTCGAGCGGCGTGGCGTGAAGCTTACGCCAGGCAAACACTGATCTTTCCCCCGCTCTTCGGAGTTGGGACCGCCCGTCGGCTGCGGCCAAGCCCGAGCGAAACTGTTGCGCCGGCTGTCTTTTTGAGCGACCTTTGTCGACTTGAATTGCTAGCCTACAAGTTTTGCCGGGTTATAGATGGACCAGGATCTCGTCGACCGCATCTATGCAAGTTCTTTTGCGCCAGAGCTCTGGCCGCGGGTCATGGACGAGCTCTCCCGAATGGCGGACGCGCGAGGGGGCGTGCTGTTCGCCGCGAATCCGAAGGCGATCAACTGGACGTCCTCGGACTGCGTTCGGGAGCACATGGCGGCCTACGCCACGGAGGGGTGGATCGAGCGCGGACGGGACCGGCGCGCCCGGCTGATGCGCCTTCGATACGCCGGGTTCATGGTTGAATCCGACATTTATACCCCCCAAGAGCTGGAGACGGACCCGACCTACCAGCAATTCCTGCGTCCGCGCGGCCTCGGCTGGACCGTTTCGACGGTGATGTCACTGCCGACGGGCGACGACCTTTTCATCTGCCTGAACCGCGATTTCGACCGCGGCCCGGTGGAGCCGGCCTTCGTCAGACGCCTCGACGAATTGCGGCCCCACCTCGCGCGCGGGGCGCTGATGTCGGCGCGCATGCAACTGGAGCGCGCCCGCGTCGCCAGCGAGACGCTCGCGCTCATCGGCCTGCCCGCGCTCGTCATCGGAGAGAACGGACGGGTTCTGGCCACCAATCAGCTGATCGAAGGCCTGAGCGGCTATGTGCGCTGGCGCGCGCAGGACGCTTTCTCGCTGCGGGACGACGCAGCCGACCAGTTGCTGACCGGCGCGATCACGACCCTCCACGACGACCGGAGCGCCCCGACGCGCTCCTTCCCGGTACGCGGCGCCGAAGAGCGCGCGCCCATGATCGTCCATGTCGTGCCGATCCGCGGCGCGGCGCGCGACATATTCGTAGGCTGCGCCGCCGTGGTTGTGATGACGCCCGTCGGAACGCCGCAGGCGCCGCCGGTCGAGCTGGTGCAGTCGCTCTTCGACCTGACGCCCGCGGAAGCGCGCGTGGCGCGCAGCCTCGTCGTCGGAAAATCGCTGGAGGAGATCGCCGCGGACGGCGCCGTCTCGCGCAACACCGTGCGCACCCACATGCGCAACGTAATGGAAAAGACGGGCTGCAACCGTCAGGCGGAGGTCGTCTCGCTACTCGGCGGGCTTTCGCCGCTGGGGGCAGGTTTCCCCGCCTGACGGGGCCCGTCAGAGAAATCCGCCCGCGTCATCCGTTTGGACGATGATTAAGAATTACTTTCGTCATAATTCTTCAATCGAACAACGGGCGGCGGACGAAATTTCCGCGGACGCCAAAAGCCCCGGTGTTCGATACAAAACCGCGTTTTTCAGGCTACCTTTTAATCCTTCTCTAGCTTCCAGCACTTTTCTCCATAAATTTTGGGGGGCCTTCGCGAGGCCCCCCATTTTAGTTAGACGCCCGTCGGATAGTTCGGGCTCTCGCGGGTGATGGTGACGTCGTGGACGTGGCTTTCGCGCAGGCCCGCATTTGTGATGCGCACGAATTGCGCGCGCTCCTGGAACTCCTTGATCGTCGGAGCGCCGACATATCCCATGGCGGCGCGGAGACCGCCGGCGAGCTGGTACAGGATCGGCGAAATCGGGCCGCGGTAGGGCACCTGCCCCTCGATGCCTTCGGGAACGAGCTTCAGCTGATCCTTCACATCGCCCTGGAAATAGCGCGTCGCGGAACCCGCCGTCATCGCGCCGACCGAGCCCATGCCGCGATAGGATTTGAACGAGCGGCCCTGGTAGAGGAACACGTCGCCGGGCGATTCTTCCGTTCCGGCGAAGAGCGAGCCGATCATCACCACATCCGCGCCCGCCGCAATCGCCTTGGCGAGGTCGCCGGAATATTTCACGCCGCCGTCGCCGATAACGGGCACGCCCGCTTTGCGCGCTTCCTCCGACGCCTCCATGATCGCTGTCAGCTGCGGCACGCCGACGCCCGCCACGATGCGCGTGGTGCAGATCGAACCCGGGCCGATGCCGATCTTGATCGCGTCCGCGCCGGCGTCGATCAGCGCCTTGGCCGCCTCGGCGGTCGCGATGTTGCCGGCGATGATCGAGACCTTGTTGGTTTCCCGCTTCACGCGCGCGACCTGATCGATCACCGCCTGCGAATGGCCATGCGCGGTGTCGACCACGATGCAGTCCACACCTGCGTCGATGAGTTGCAGCGCGCGCTCGAAGCCGTGGTCGCCAACCGTGGAGGCGGCGGCGACGCGCAGGCGGCCCTCGGCGTCCTTGGCCGCGTTGGGGTGCTGGGTCGCCTTCTCGATGTCCTTGACGGTGACGAGGCCGACGCAGTGAAAGTCCTCGTCGACGACGAGCAGCTTTTCGATGCGGTGCTCGTGCAGCAGACGCTGCGCCTCCGCCTGCCCCACCCCCTCGCGCACGGTGACGAGCTTCTTCGTCATCAGCTCGGCGATCAGCTGGCTCTTGTCCTGAGCGAAGCGCACGTCGCGGTTGGTGAGGATGCCGACGAGCTTGCCCTTGGCGCTGTTCGGCCCGCGCTCGACGACCGGGATTCCGGAAATGCCGTGTCCCGCCATCAGCGCCAGCGCGTCGGCAAGCGTCTCGTCGGGGAAAATCGTGATCGGATCCACCACCATGCCGCTCTCATAGCGCTTTACCTTGCGCACTTCCGCCGCCTGGGCCGCGGGCGAGAGATTCTGGTGGATGACGCCGATGCCGCCGGCCTGCGCCATGGCGATGGCGAGGCGCGCTTCCGTCACCGTGTCCATGGCGGCGGAGATGATCGGCAGATTGAGCGTGATGTCGCGGGTCAGTCGCGTGGAGATGTCGACGCCCGAGGGCATCACCCGCGAATGGCCCGGCCGCAGCAGCACGTCGTCGAATGTCAGCGCTTCGGTCAACGTGAGGGGCGTACGGGCCATAGAGCCAACTCCTTTTCGCAATAGCGGCAAAAGCGACGGCGCGTCGCCGTGTAGGGTTGGCGGGTGCTCATAGCATTAATCCTTGTAAAGGCAAATGCCCCGCCCCGGACCCCCTCGCCTGCGCGAAGCTGGCCGCCTTAATCCCCATTAGCTTTTTGAGCTCATGGGATTTTACTCAAGCTTGACGGGTTGCGCGCAAATTACCCTTCGCAAATCGAACGGGGCCATTCGTCATGAATTCATTGATCTGCTCGCTCGCTGGAGACCTCGTCAGGCGCGCAGAAATCTTTCGGAAATCCCGGTCGGGAACGGCGATGATCGCATTCGGTCTCGCCATGATTCCCGTCACCTTCATGGCTGGAGCCGCGATAGATTACGGTCGCGCGACCCTCCTGCGGTCAAGCCTTCAGAAGGCCGCCGACGCCGGCGCGCTCGCCGCTGGCGCACGGACCTCCCTGACCCAACTCGCACGCGAACAGATCGCCAAAAACGCCGTCCTCGCCAACCTGGGCGCAAAGGCCCGGAACCTCAGCCTGACGATCATCGAAACGGAGCCTTCGGCCGGCGTCTTTCAGGTTCAGATTCAGGCGTCGATCGCGACCAGCATCATGAAGGTCGCGCGTTTCGACACAATCCCCGTCGTCGTCACCTCCGAAGCCCGAGTGGTCGGCGGCTCGACCAATCCGATCGAGATCGCCCTCGCGCTGGACAACACTGGCTCCATGCGCGACGACATGCCGGCGCTCAAGCAGGCGGCAAAGACTCTGGCGCAAAATGTCATGAGCGGCAGCGGCGGGAACGTGAAAGTCAGCGTCGTGCCATATGTCGCCGCAGTCAATCCGGGTCTCACGGATTTGACCCAGGTCGACACGGCCGCAGTCGCTCCCGCGACCGGCAACTGGTTCATGTATGGCTGGCTAGGATATGACAAGAACTGCACGCCCTCATGGGGACCTGGCGGCGGCACGGGGCCCGGCAGCGGCTCGAGCGGCGATACGACCGGCGACGCCCGCGACCTGATTCAGCTTCTCGATCCGTTTCGTCGCATCGCGAGGGAACTCTTCGGCGTCGGCTCCGCCTACGCGGCCGACGTCACGCCGAACACTGTCCCGCCGTTGCTGCTCCAAGTGCTTAAGTCCAACGTGACGTGGCGACTGTTCTCGGCCCCCATGGGATTCGGCATACAGCCCAAATCGTCGAGCACGGCGGGCTGCGACTGGGTGACGAACCCCGGCGTCGTCAGCAATTACGAGCTCTTCAAGCGCCTGCGCGACAGCAGCGGCAATGTCGTGCGCTGGAAAGGCTGCGTCGAGGCGCGCGCAAACGCCGTCGAGGTCGCCGCCGCCAATGCGGCCTTCGGACGTTCCTACACCACGGGCGTCGACTATGACGTCACCGAGACGCCGCCGGCCGCGGGGGACCCAGCATCCCTGTTCGTTCCCTATTTCTGGCCCGACGAACCCGATTACCTGCCGAGCACGGGCGCCTATGCGGCTCCAGGGCCGTATGTTTCCGGCTCAGGACGGTTCCACAACAATTATCTCGCCGACTTCACGGTCCCGATCTTGTGGAACTGGGTCGCAAATCCCTGGAACAACGGCCAGAGCATCCTGAAGTATGACGGATCGACGCGGGCGGCGATCATTTCCGAGACCTCGCCCGAGACATATGGCCCCAACGCCTCCTGTCCCGAGCCGTTGACGCGATTGACCAACAATCTGTCGACCGTCACCGCTGCGATCGACTCAATGAACTACTGGTTGAACGGCGGCACGGTCATCTCCGAGGGACTGATGTGGGCATGGCGCACCCTTTCGCCGCAAAAGCCCTATGCCGATGGCGCCGCCTATACCGATAAGAAGACGAAAAAAGTGATCGTGCTGATGACGGACGGCGTCAACGGCCTCGCCGACAACGGCAACGCCGCCAGCGCCAACATCTCCGACTATTCCGCTTACGGTTATATGGGCGCGAGCCGACTGTCCGTGGCCGATGGCGTGACGACCTACGCCGGCCTGCAGACCTTTCTCGACGACCGTCTCAAGAAAGCCTGCGACAACGCCAAGGCGAAGGGAATCTCGATCTACACGGTAATGTTCAACCACAATGGCTTTTTGAGCGCGACCGAACAGGCCCGCTCGGCCACGCTGCTGAGCTATTGCGCGAGCAAGCCGGAATACGCCTTCCTCGCAACGGATTCGGCAGCGCTGAACAGCGCTTTCGGGCAGATCGCGTCGTCCGCCGCGGCGTCGCCCCTGCGCCTTACGCGCTGAGGGGGGACGGCCGCGTCGCGTCGATTAGCGCCGCCGTGTCGTAATATTCGAAGAACTCGATCGCCTGCCCCGCCGCGTTGAAGCGCCACACGTCGCATTTCGGCGAGTCGGCGACCTTGCCGGTAGACCTGTTGCGCCACGACGTCCGGCCGATCGCCACGACGCGGTCGCCCTGCGCGACATAATGGTCGACGACATAGTCGATCATTTCCCAGTCGCGCGTCAGTTCACACAGGTAGCTCGCGACTCCCTCACGGGTGTTGCGGGTGCAGGTGAAAGCGAGGGAGTCGGGACGGCCTTGCGCCAATGAGCCAAAATTCAGTTCGTCCGCGATGAAACCGAGCCAGCAATCAACGCTGCCGGCCTTCGTGTCATGCCATGTCTGGTATGCGTTGCGTAAAATTGCGACGTTGCGATCCTCGGGCGACATTGAAAACTCTCCCGTGCAAATGACAACGGAAGGCTAAAGCGTCTGGAAATCAACGCAAGCGGAAAAGACTTCACACGGGCGCGCTCGCGCGGTCGGTGTCGAATTGCAGCTTCGCGAGACGCGCATAGAGTCCGCCGGCCGCGCTGAGGCTCGCATGCGTGCCCTCCTCCACGATGCGCCCATCGTCGAGCACGACGATGCGATCGGCTTCCAGCACAGTCGCGAGACGATGCGCGATCACGATGCTCGTGCGGCCCGACATAACGTCGTGCAGCGCAGCCTGCACGGCGGCTTCGTTCTCGGCGTCTAGCGCGGATGTTGCCTCGTCGAGCAGCAGGACGGGGGCGTCGGCGAGAATGGCGCGCGCGATCGCAAGACGCTGGCGCTGGCCGCCGGAGAGAGTCACCCCGCGCTCGCCAAGCATCGTGTCGTAGCCTTGCGGCAAGGCCACGATGAAGTCGTGCGCCTGCGCGCGTTTCGCGGCCGCGACAATCTCCTCGCGCGCGGCGCCCTCGCGGCCATAGGCGATGTTTTCGGCGGCCGTCAGCCCGAAAATCACCGGGTCCTGCGGCGCCAGCGCGAAGGCGGCGCGAAGAGCCGCCGGATCGAGCGCGCGAAGGTCCACGCCATCGAGCGTGATCGAACCGGCGTCGACGTCGTAGAAGCGCAGAAGCAGCAAAAAGAGCGTGGACTTACCCGCGCCGGAAGGCCCCACCAGGGCGACGCGTTCGCCCGGCGCGACCGTCAGCGAGAGATCGCTCAGCGTCGTTCTGTCGGGCGCGGTCGGATAGGCGAAGCGCACATGGTCGAAGACGATGCGCCCCCGCCAGCGAGCCGGCGCAGGAGCAGGATCAGGCGGCGCGACAATCTTCGGCGCCACGGCGAGAATCTCCGCAATGCGGCCGGCGGCGCCGGCGGCGGCGGTGACCTCGCTCCAGACCTGCGACAGTTCGCCGAGCGAACTCGCGCCGAGCACCGCATAGAGAACGAATTGCGACAGCAGGCCCGAACTCATGCGGCCCGCCAGCACATCCTGCGCGCCAAGCCACAGCACGGCGACGATGCTGGCGAAGACGACGAGGATGGCGCCAGCCGTGACGAAGGCGCGCATCTGCGTCGCCGCCTGCGCGGCGTCATAGGCGGTTTCGACCGCGTGTCTGAAACGCGCGACGGTGGAAGCCTGCGCGCCATTGGCCTGCATGGCGCGCACGGCCGAAAGATTCTCGCCCGCGTAGGCGGCGGCGTGCGCCAGCGCGTCCTGCGCATGGCGGGAGCGGCTGCGCACGGCGCGGCCGGAGGCGATGAGCGGCAGGACGATGACGGGAATCGCCGCCAATGCGAGGCCCGCGAGCTTCGGGCTCGTCGCGACCATCATCACAACCGCGCCGATGAACATGAAAAAATTGCGCAGCGCGACGGATGCGGAAGAGCCGAACGCCGATTTCAGCAACGTAGTGTCGGCCGTCAGTCGCGACAGCAACTCGCCGGTCTTGGCGGTGTCGTAGAAGGCTGCGTCGAGCGACGTGAGATGCTTGAAGAGATCGGCGCGCAGGTCCGCGACGACGCGCTCGCCGAGCGTCATCACGAAATAATAGCGGGTGGCGGAAGCCGCGGCGAGCGCCGCCGCAACGCCAATCATCGCGCCGAAATAGGCGTTCACCGCGCCCGCGCTGTCCGCTGAAAAACCGTGGTCGATCATGCCACGCACGGCCAGCGGCAGCGTGAGCGTCGTCCCCGCCGCGACGATCAGCGCCGCGAAAGCGAAAGCGATCGTCGCCTTGTAGCGCAGCGCGTAAGGCAGCAGGGGCCGCAAGGGAGAAAGCGTGGCGCGGAACCGGTTTTTCGATTCGGCGGAAGGGGATGCGACGCCGGCGCGCGAGGCTTCTTTGATTTCGGTCATGGGACGTCGGTATAGCGCCCGCCGCGAGGGAAAACGACCCCGCTTCAGGCGCCGCCCTGCGCCCGCCTATGACAAAAAAAATCGATGACCGAAAAAATTATTTTTCATGACGGCCGGCGGAAAATTGATGCTCCTCAACAGAAGCACAATTATTAACAATAACTTATGATGCGCGACATGGTGTCGCACCCATTTCACCGCGGCGCTGGACAGCGCCGAAACTTGTGGTAACGTCCCCCTGCGTCGAAATGACGCGGCCCTGAGGGGCGAAGGAGAATGCGCCACAGAAAAAACGATAAGGCGCAGCTTCGGGAACGAAAGAGGAGTGAAAGAAATGGCTGATAAAGAATTCGAAATCACGACGAACACCTACATCTTCGCTGGCGTCGGCGCCGTCCTTCTCGGCGGTCTCGCCTCTTTCGCTCTCGGCGGCCTGCCGAACACCATCGCGGCTGGCGTTGTCGGCGCTCTCGCCGGCGGCTGCCTCGGCCTGTTCTTCTAATCTAGCTTTCCCGGCCAATCTGGCGCGGTTCTGCGAACGAAACAGGAGTGAAGGTTATGGCTGATAAAGAATTCGAAATCACCACAAATACCTACATCTTCGCTGGCGTCGGCGCGGTTCTCCTTGGTGGCTTGGCTGCCGCCGCTCTCGGCGGCATGCAGAACACGATCGCGGCAGGTGTTGTCGGCGCTCTCGCCGGCGGCTGCCTCGGCCTGTTCTTCTAGTAAACGATAACCGACGGCTTCCGGGCGTCAAGCCCGGTCCCGAAGCCAGTCGACAGCAGCCAGCATTCGCGCAAGCGATTGCTGGCTGTGTTGTTTTCAGACAATGTCTTGACGCAGGGCGCTCGCCCTCAGAGCGACGCCGTGGACGATCCCGCCGGCCACATTTCGCGGGCGCGCTCGCGCAGCACATATTTGCGGATCTTGCCGGTCGAGGTTTTCGGCAGCTCGCAGAACACGATGTGACGCGGGCATTTGAAATGCGCGAGATGGGTGCGCGACCAGGCGATCAGCTCGTCGGCGGTCGCCTCCGCGCCCGCCTTCAGCTCCACGAAGGCGCAGGGCGTCTCTCCCCACTTGTCATCCGGCGCGGCGACGACGGCGGCGGCGCTCACCTTCGGGTGCTTGAAGAGAACGTCCTCGACCTCGATCGAAGAGATGTTCTCGCCCCCGGAAATGATGATGTCCTTGGAGCGGTCCTTGAGCTGGATATAGCCGTCCGGATGCATCACGCCGAGATCGCCCGAATGGAACCAGCCGCCGTGGAAGGCCTTCTCGGAGGCGGAGGGGTTCTTGAGATAGCCCTTCATGACGATGTTGCCGCGGAACATCACCTCGCCCATCGTCGCGCCGTCGCGCGGCACCGGTTGCATCGTTTCGGGGTCGATCACGTCGATCGCGTCCAGAACCTGATAGCGCACGCCCTGGCGCGCCTTCATCTGCGCCTGCCCCGCGTCATCGAGTTCGTCCCAAGCCTCCTGCCACTCGTTGACCGCGGCGGGACCGTAGGTTTCGGTGAGGCCGTAAAGATGCGTGACCTCGAACCCCGCCGCCTTCATGGCGGCCAGCACGGCCTGCGGCGGCGGCGCGGCGGCGGTGAAGAATCGCGCGGTCACCGACAGCGGCTTCTTTTCCGATTCGCTCGCGCCCAGGAGCGTCGACATCACGATCGGCGCTCCACACAGATGCGTGACGCCATGTTCCGCCATCAGCTCATACATGTGCCCCGCCCGGACCTGCCGCAGACAGACATGCGTGCCCGCGGCGACAGACAGCGACCAGGGGAAGCACCAGCCGTTGCAGTGGAACATCGGCAGGGTCCACAGATAGACCGGATGCTGGCCCATATTGCCGGTGAGCACATTGCCGAGCGCCAGCAGATAGGCGCCGCGATGATGATAGACGACGCCCTTGGGGTCCCCGGTCGTGCCCGAGGTGTAATTGAGCGAAATGGCGTCCCACTCGTCGCGTGGCGGCTTCCAGTCGTAATTGGGATCGCCCGAGAGGATGAAATCCTCATAGTCGATAGAGCCCAACCTCTCGCCCGGCCCGGTATAAACCGGATCGTGGTAATCGATGATCAGGGGTTTCGTCTTTGCCAGCGCAAGCGCCTCGCGGATGACGCCGGAGAATTCGCGGTCGACGATCAGCGCCCTGGCCTCGGCGTGGTCCAGCGTGAAGGCGAGTATCGCGGCGTCGAGCCGGGTGTTGAGCGTATTCAGCACCGCCCCGGTCATTGGCACGCCATAGTGGCATTCCAGCATCGCCGGCGTATTGGCCAGCATCACGGACACCGTGTCGCCCCGATCAATCCCGGCCTTCTCCAGCGCGCTGGCGAGGCGCCGGCTGCGCGCATAGAAGTCGCGATAGGTCCGCCGCAGATCGCCATGGACGATCGCCACCCGCTCGGGGAACACCGCCGCCGCGCGCGCCAGAAAAGTCAGCGGCGTGAGCGGCTGGAAATTGGCGGGGTTGCGGTCGAGATCGCGGTCATAGGCGGAGGCGGTCATGAAAAATGCTCCCGGATGCGCAGAGCGACGAGCGGCAAGAGCGACGCATGCAAATTCCGGCGAACCTGCAAACCGGGCAAGTTCGCCGGCGTCCCGCGCCTCTCGTGTTACTCGCCGAAATCCATGTCTTTCAGGCGACCGAACACGCGGTCGGCGTCGAAATTGTCCTCGTCCTCCGCGGGCTGGGCCGGCGCCGTCGGCTTGCCGAAGACGTCCTCGGTCGTGACCGGCTCCCGGGCGCCGCTGGTCGTGACGCTGGCGGGCATGAGCGTCTGGCCCTGCTCCTCCAGCGCCGCCGGACGGTCCTTGGCTGCGCGATTGACTTCGAAGTCGAGGTCGATTTGCGAGCACAGGCCGAGCGTCACGGGATCCATCGGCGTCAGCGCGGCGGAGTTCCAGTGCGTGCGCTCGCGAATCGCTTTCAGCGTCGCCTTTGTTGTGCCGACGAGACGCATGATCTGCGCGTCCTTCAGCTCAGGATGGTTGCGCACCAGCCAGAGAATGGCGTTCGGCCGGTCCTGACGACGCGAGAGAGGCGTGTAGCGCGGTCCGCGCGCTTTCTTGACCTCCGGCACGACGACCTTCGAAACCGAGAGGTGCAAATGATAGTTCGGGTCGCGCTCGCCCTTGGCGATCTCGTCGCGGGTCAACTGTCCCGAGGTGATCGGATCGTGGCCGCGAATGCCCGCCGCCACCTCGCCGTCGGCGATGCCCTTCACCTCGAGCGGGTGGAGTTTGCAGAAGTCGGCGATCTGGTCGAAGGTCAACGACGTGTTTTCGACGAGCCAGACAGCCGTCGCCTTCGGCATCAAGGGGGCGTTGCTCATCTTGCGAAATCTCCTTGGATCGCGGGCATGGAGGGAGCGTCCGGCGCCGCGCTTTCTCGCGCCGGCGACCCATGAGGGCGAACCGTCCATGATGGGGATACTCGCCTATATACGCTCCATCCGCCCAAAGCGCAATCAAACTGCTTCAAATTCCGGGCCATCCCGGCCGGGGCCTTGACGCCCGTTCCGCCCGGAAAACCGGAGAGGCGGCCCGTGAGCCGCCCCGACAAAAAGTTCCGGGCGCTGGCCAGACGCGACCTTCAGCCCCGCTTCGACAGAGCCGAGCCGGGCCTCTCCTTCGATCGCCGCCGCCAGATCGCGGCTACGCCGGTCGGCGGGGTCTTTTCGCGCGCCGCGCCGGCGACGAAGCTGTCCCTTGTTTCGGAAATGGAACGGGAAGGCCCGGAAATGGATTCCGGCCTCTGTTTTCCAATCAGCGCAGAAAGTCCTAATCGAAACGACATCGCTAACTCCAATAGAGCGTCTTGCGATGTTGCTTTTAAGCGGCGTTAACCGCGAAAGACGTGTGAGGGCGCACACGCGCGCCCTCACCTCTCCTCCCGCGCGTGAACGGGGCGCATGAAGCGAAGATGCGCCGGCATCAGTTCGCCGAGCGTGTCGCTGACCGCCTTGCCATATTTGTGGAACAGCAGGCCGAAGGCGATCAGCAATACGCCGATGCCGGAGAGCGCAAAGGGAAACAGGATCGAGTCCTTGAAGACGTCCCACGCCAGATGACCGAGATACATGGTCACGCCCACCGCGCCGAAGACCGCATAGACGCGGCGCATCAGGAACAGGGACAGGACGACGAGCCCGACATTGATTGCGCAATACATCGCCTTTCCGAATTCGTCGCCGCTGTGTTGCGCCGTCAGTCCGCCCCAGAAGGCCATCAAGCCGAAGAGATGCAGCCAGAACGCGAAATCGCCGTTCTTCCACCGCTTCAGATCGACGAGCCAGGCGACGGCGAGAACCAGCAGCCCGAAATACATGCTGACCGTCGCGCGCTGCTCCCAGGAAAACTCCGTGATCCCCATCAACCATGGCGTGAGATCCATGGACATGAACCACAGGCAGAAGGCGATGATCATCACGAGGAAGGGGAAGGGAAAGGCGATCAGCGCAAGCAGCGCGGCCGCGATCGTCCCCAGCTCCATCGGCAGCCAGCTGGATTTGATCCAGACATAGAACTCTCGGTAGGAATGGCCGTCGTCCACGGGGCTATGGCCCCATAACGACTGCAACGCGAAGATCCCCAGCGGCGCCATGCCCACCGCGCAGGTGACGAGCAAGCCGCCCGGGGTGCGCAGATCGCGCCGCCAGAGATAGGCGCCCGCAAGCGTGAACAGAACGGCGTAGATCACCGCCGTCGTCAGAAGCGCCTTGTCACCCCACAGGCCGAAGGCCGTGGTCGAGAACATGCCCATGGCGCCGAGCACGATCAACGCGCCGGCGTACCAAAGCAGGTTCACGAAATCATAGCGCGGGGCCTGATGCGCCGGCGCATGGGCCGACGCACGCGCGGCCAGAAATCTCAAAAGGCGCTCGAATGTCTCGGCGTCGATGACGCCGGCCTCACGCGCGGCGGCAAGATCGTCGGTGCTGATGCGTGTTTTCATGACGCGACTCCTTTGTCGCCGACGATCCCTACACCGGCCGTGTCGAAAAACCGTGCGCGGCCTCACATGAGCGTAACCCACAACGTCTCATTTGACAGCCGCCGTCGCTTTCGCCCATTTACCGAACACGGGCGGGGAGGCCCGACGGGAAATCTCGCAATGCAAAATAATTCAAAGGGCCTCACCTATGCCGAGGCGGGCGTCGACATCGACGCGGGCAATCGGCTGGTCGACATGATCCGCCCCGCCGTGCGCGCCACGCGCCGTCCGGGCGCGGATGGTGAAATCGGCGGCTTCGGCGGCGTGTTCGACCTCAAGGCCGCGGGGTTCAGCGATCCCCTGCTGATCGCAGCCAATGACGGCGTCGGCACCAAGGTGAAGATCGCGATCGAGTCGGGCCTGCACGGCACGATCGGAATCGATCTCGTCGCCATGTGCGTCAATGATCTCATCGTGCAGGGCGCCGAGCCGCTGTTCTTTCTCGACTACTACGCCACCGGCAAGCTCGACACGAAGGTCGCCGCCGCCGTCGTCAAGGGGATCGCCGACGGCTGCCTGATGGCCGGCTGCGCCCTGCTCGGCGGCGAGACCGCCGAAATGCCGGGCATGTATTCCAAGAGCGATTACGATCTCGCCGGTTTCGCCGTCGGCGCGGTCGAGCGCAAGGGCCTGCTGCCGCGCGACGTTTATCCGGGCGACGTGGCCTTTGGCCTGCCCTCCTCCGGCGTTCACTCCAACGGCTTCTCGCTGGTGCGACGCATCGTCGATCGCGCCGGCCTCGCCTGGAACGCGACGGCCCCCTTCGCGCCGGACATGAATCTCGCGCGCGCCCTGCTGGAGCCGACCCGCATCTATGTGAAGCCTGTGCTGGCCGCCATGAAGCGCACGCCGCACATTCGCGCGCTCGCGCACATCACCGGCGGCGGCTTCCCCGAAAATCTCCCGCGCGTGCTGCCCAAGGGCCTCGGCATTTCACTCGACCTCGCGTCTTTCGATGTTCCGCGCGTTTTCCGCTGGCTCGCCAAGTCCGGCGAGGTGGCCGAAAGTGAGATGCTGCGCACCTTCAACTGCGGCATAGGAATGGTGATCATCGCCGCGGCCGATGGCGCGAGCGAGGTCGAGGCGGCCTTGCGCGCAGTCGGCGAGCGGCCGGTGAAGATCGGCGAGATCGTCGAGCCGGAAGAAGGCCAGGAGCGCGTGATCATGCGCGGGGCGCTGGGGTTGTGACGCGCCTGCGCACCGCCGTTCTCATCTCCGGCCGCGGCACCAATATGGACGCGCTGATCCTGGCCGCGCGCGCGCAGGATTATCCCGCCGAAATCGCGCTCGTTCTCTCCAACCGCCCCGACGCGCCGGGGCTGGCGAAAGCGAAAGCCGCCGGGATCGCCGTCGCAGCCGTGGACCACAAGATTTACGCGGGGCGCGAGGAATTCGAGCGCTCGCTGCAGGTGGTGCTACAGACCTACCGGATCGACTTCATCTGTCTCGCGGGTTTCATGCGGCTCTTCACGCCCTGGTTCATCAATCAGTGGCGCGGGCGGATGCTCAACATTCACCCCGCCCTGCTGCCCTCCTATCGCGGCCTGCACACGCATGAACGCGCGCTTGCGGATGGCGTGAAGATCCATGGCTGCACCGTGCATTTCGTCGTGCCGGAGATGGACGAAGGCCCCATCGTCGCGCAGGCCGCGGTGCCCGTTCTCGATGGCGATACGGCGGAGACGCTCGGCGCGCGCGTCCTGTCACAGGAGCATGTCATCTACCCGCTGGCGCTGCGGCTCGTGACGTCGGGCGCCGTGCGGGTGGAGGGCAATCGCGTGCTGGGGGCTCTGCCCGCGAGCGACGCTGCGCTCGTCGCGCCGTAAGGCGTCCTCCGACGTGAAAGGGCGTTCGTCGCTGCTCAGGCCGAGCGCGGCCTATCTTTTCTTTCTTCCGCCAGCCGAAGCGGGCGGCGCAAGAAGATAGACTCCGCCAAACGACACATTCATGCGGCCGCATCTCTGATTATCCGCCGCGAGCATGAAAGGCGGAAGCAAAGTCATTTCGACATGACATTCATCTTCTTCGTCGATGAAAGTGACCCGGTTCCCCGTCGGCGACGCGGAGCCGGACATTTCGCCGAGATGCGGCCCGCCCGGCGCCGCTTCTTTCGACGGATTGGCGGAAGGCCAGAAAGCCTCGCCTCGGGCGCGCAGCTTGCCGCCCCTCGCGAGCAGGGAGATGTAGTCATCGCCCTTCCGCCACTTGCCGAGCCACGAGTCGAGAGTCAGCGTCGCGGTAGGCTCGGGAAGAAGCCGGCTCTCGTGGACATAGCCGGCTGAACCAGCGCTGTCTTTCTGATTACGATAGAAAACGCAGCGATAGGCGCCGAAGGATTGACCCGCGATGACCAGATCGCCGGGAATGAGATAGCCGCCGGATCGGCACGCGGCGCTGTCGCCCGGACAGGGAAGAGTGTCCGAAAGCAAAAAGGCCTTATCTTCGCCCGTGATTTTCGACAGGCTGTATTTGCCGCCGGTCTGGACGAAGGTTCCGTTCCGGCAATCCGGCGGAGCGGACTGCTCCGCTCGGGCAAGGGAGCACGGAGCGATCAATGCGGCCAGCAATAAGAAAAGTCCCGAAAGATGCTTCATCACGTCTGTCCGTTGCCGAATTTGGGGGCTCGCCGAGCGGGCGGTTTTCAACGTATCGCATAGCGGCGACGTCGGGAACGTGAGGAACCGCACAAGGCGCGGCCCCTGTGTCGCACAAACATGAAACGCGCGATAACTCCCATGTCTTAGTGGAACGGTATCGTCATGATCACTCTTTATTGCTTCACGCCCATCGCCGGCCTGCCCGACGCTTCGCCCTTCGTCGTCAAGGCGATGACGCTGCTCAGGATGGCGGGCCTCGACTATGTCGAAGACCGGAAGGGCTTTGCAAAAGCGCCGAAAGGCAAGCAGCCCTACATCGATGACGGCGGCGCGATCGTCGCGGACTCGACCTTCATCCGCTTTCATCTCGAAAAGACGCGCGGAATCGACTTCGACGCACATCTCACCGAGGAGCAAAAAGCCGTCGGCTGGTGCGTCGAGAAAATGTGCGAGGAACATCTTTACTGGATCGTCGCGCGGCTCTTCTGGCTCGACGACGCCAATTTCGAACGCGGACCCGCGAATTTCTTCAGAGGAATTCCCGCCGTGATCCGGCCTCTCGCGAAATGGTACATGCGCCGGCGCATCGCGAAGAATTTGTGGACGCAGGGAATCGGCCGACACAGCGTGGCCGAGGTCGATGTCCTTGGCGTGCGCGACATAGAGGCGCTAGCGACGCTGATCGGGGATCGGCCTTATCTGTTTGGAGAAAATCGCTGCGGCGCGGACGCGACGGTCTTCGCCTTCCTCGCCGCGATCATGGCGCCGCTGGCTGAATCCCCAATTCGCGACGCGGCATTGGCGAAGCCAAATCTGGTCGCCTATCGCGACCGGATGATGGCGCGGTATTTCCCGAAATGAAAATGGCCGGGTCGCCCCGGCCACGACACTGCTGACGTCAAGTTGACGCCCCTCGCGCTTCGAGACCGCTCCACTGGAGCCTCGAAGCATGAGGCGGCTCTCAGTGATTTATCGAGAGACTCAGCCGACGATCTCGTTGCCCGAGAAGAACTGCGCGATTTCGATCACGGCAGTCTCCGGCGCGTCGGACCCGTGCACCGAGTTCTCGCCCACAGAAAGCGCATGCTCCTTGCGGATCGTGCCCGGCGCGGCGTTGGCCGGATTGGTTGCGCCCATCACTTCGCGATAGCGCGCGATGGCGTTCTCGCCTTCGAGCACCTGCACGACGACCGGCTCGGAGATCATGAAATCGACGAGCTCGCCGAAGAAAGGACGCTCCTTGTGGACCGCATAGAAGGTCTCGGCCTGCTCACGGGTCATGCGGATGCGCTTCTGCGCCACGATACGCAGGCCCGCGCCCTCGATCAGCGCGTTGATCTTGCCGGTGAGGTTGCGCCTGGTCGCGTCGGGCTTGAGAATTGAGAAAGTGCGTTCGATCGCCATGGCAGCGCATCGCCTCGTCTGTTGGAGTTTGGGAAAGGTTAAGCGCCGCGCTTATACCGGGGGCGCCGCGAAGCGGCAAGTCTGGGCGCCTTACCGATAGGCGGCGGCGATTGCCATGAAATCCTTCGCGGTCAGGCTCGCGCCGCCGACAAGCGCGCCATCGACATTGGCGACGCCCATCAGCTCCCGCGCATTGGCGGGTTTCACCGAGCCGCCGTAGAGGATGCGCACGGTCGCGCTTTTGCCGCGGCCGAGACGCGCCTCGATGCGCTCGCGCGCGAAGGCGTGCATCTGCGCGACATCGGCGAGCGTCGGGGTCAGTCCCGTGCCGATCGCCCATACGGGTTCATAGGCGACGACGATTTGTCCGGGCGCGTCCGCCGGCAAAGAGCCTTCGATTTGCTCGCCGACGACGCCGAGCGCGTCGCCTGCCTCCCGCTCGGCGCGCGTTTCGCCGACGCAAATGATCGGCGTGAGCCCCGCTCGCAAGGCCGCCGCGGCCTTCGCCTGCACGATCGCGTCCGTCTCGCCATGGTCCGCGCGCCGTTCGCTGTGGCCCACGATGACATAGGAGGCGCCGGCGTCCTTCAGCATCTCGGCTGAAATATCGCCGGTATGGGCGCCATTCTCGGCCGCATGGCAATTCTGCCCGCCAAGCCCCAGCCCGCCGCGCGAAGCGGCCTCTGCGGCCGGCGCGATCAGCGTCGCCGGCGGACAGACGATCAGCTCCGCGCGCGCCCTCAGCGCTTCATCATAAGCCGCCCCCATCGCTTTGATTTCGGCGAGCGACGCCCGCAAGCCGTTCATTTTCCAGTTTCCGGCGACGAGCGGGCGGCGGGTCATGTCAAAACGCTCCATGCAAAGAACGGGCTTTCGTAACAGAGCCTCGGGCGCAGGAGCAATGCGGCGGGCGGGCGCAGCGGTTTCTTCTGTCATAGACATGTCATAAATTTCGATATATCTGGAAATATGGAATCCGAAAACGCTCTCGCCTGTCTCGCAGCGCTCTCGCAACCGACGCGCCTCGACGCTTTTCGTCTGCTCGTGCGGCATGAGCCCGAGGGTCTGCCGGCCGGCGAACTGGCGCGCCAACTTGGCGTGCCACAAAACACCTTATCGGCGCATCTCAACATCCTTTCGCACGCGAGGCTCGTTACGAACGCCCGAAGCGGCCGCAGCGTCGTTTATCGCGCGGAGCTCTCGCGGCTGAACGCGCTCGTCCGTTTCCTTGTGGAAGATTGTTGCGGCGGCGCGACTTGCGCGCCTGCTCGAGCGCTTTTCTCCGCCAAATGTGAAGAGACCGAAAGATGAGCGAAAAAATCTACAATGTGCTGTTTCTGTGCACGGGCAACAGCGCCCGGTCGATCATGGCGGAGGGGATTCTGCGCCGCGACGGCGCCGGGCGCTTCAACGCCTTTTCCGCCGGCAGCCAGCCGAAAGGGGCCGTCAACCCTTACGCGCTGACGACGCTCGCAAGCTTCGGCTATCCGGCCGAAGGCTTCAGCTCCAAGAGTTGGGACGCCTTCGCCGCGCCCGGCGCGCCGGAGATCGATTTCGTTTTCACTGTCTGCGACAACGCGGCGGGTGAAGCCTGCCCGGTCTGGCCCGGTCAGCCGATGACCGCGCATTGGGGCGTCGAAGACCCCGCCGCAGTGGAAGGGTCGGACATCGAGAAGCAGCGCGCCTTCGCAACCGCCTTCCGCTACCTGAAAAATCGGATCGACCAGTTCCGCGCCATCCCGCTACATCGGCTCGACAGGCTGGCGCTCGGGGCGCGGCTGCGCGAGATCGGCGACATGGAAGGCGCAACACATCCACATGTGGGAGCTTGAGTGATCAGATGACGATTTTCGAACGTTACCTCACCCTCTGGGTCGCGCTCTGCATCGTTGCGGGCGTTGCGCTCGGCCATTTCCTCCCCGCCGTTTTTCACGTCATCGGCGGCATGGAGATCGCCAAGGTCAATATGCCCGTCGCGGCGCTGATCTGGCTGATGATCGTGCCCATGCTGATGAAGATCGACTTCGCGGCGCTGAAGGACGTCGGCCGCCATTGGCGCGGCATCGGCGTGACGCTCTTCGTCAATTGGGCGGTGAAGCCATTCTCCATGGCGCTGCTCGGGTGGATCTTCCTCGGCCATTTCTTTCGGCCCTATTTGCCGGCCGACCAGATCGATTCCTATATCGCGGGGCTGATCCTGCTCGCTGCGGCGCCCTGCACGGCCATGGTGTTCGTCTGGTCCAATCTGACGAAAGGCGAGCCTCATTTCACCTTGAGCCAAGTCGCCCTCAATGACGCGATCATGATCGTGGCCTTTGCGCCGATTGTCGGAATGCTGCTCGGGCTCTCGGCGATCACCGTGCCGTGGGACACGCTGTTTCTGTCCGTGGCGCTCTATATCGTCGTGCCGGTGATCGTGGCGCAGATCGCGCGCCGGCGTCTGCTCGCGTCGGGCGGCGAGGCGCGGCTGTCGCAGGCGCTCTCAAAGATCGGACCGCTGTCGCTCATCGCTCTGCTCGCGACGCTGGTGCTGCTGTTCGGTTTTCAGGGCGAGCAGATCATTCGTCAGCCTGCGATCATCGCCATGCTCGCCGTTCCGATCCTGATACAGGTCTATTTCAACTCCGGGCTCGCCTATGCGCTCAACCGCGTCGCGGGCGAGGAGCATTGCGTGGCGGGCCCTTCGGCGCTGATCGGCGCCAGCAATTTCTTCGAGCTGGCGGTGGCGGCGGCGATCAGCCTTTTCGGCTTCGACTCCGGCGCGGCGCTGGCGACAGTCGTGGGCGTGCTCATCGAAGTGCCGGTGATGCTGTCGGTGGTGTGGATCGTGAACCGGAGCAAGGGCTGGTACGAACGGGGCGTCCCGCAGCCGGCGCAAACGGCCGGAGCGCGGGAAAGCTGAGCCGGGCCCTCCGGCCGGAGCGACAATTTGTAGCCGTGATCGAGCCTTATCGAGGCCTTACATGACCGGCTGTCGCCCGCCCGGACACGGGACGGCCGGCTCCCCTGCGTCTCGTGAGAATCCCGACCTTGTCGCGTTTTCGCATCCTGCTCGCCGTGGTTCTCGGCGCCGCATTCCTTTCGCTTCAATTCGCGAACTGGACATCTCCCTCGACGCCCGCGCGCGACTGGCGGGACGATGGCCGCCTGCATGTGTTCTTCTCTCCCGATTGTCCCCATTGTCACGAGGCGATCGACTATCTGAAGACGCAGCCGGGGATCGACTACGTCCTCCACGATATTTCGACGCCGGCGGGAGAAGCGCTGCTCGTCGATGTCGCAAGGCGCTTCAGCATGACGCGCGTCGCCGTTCCCATGTTCGTTTACGGCGCGCGTTACATGACTGGCTTCGGCTCCGGAGAAACGACCGGCGCGCAACTCCGCGAGTTGCTCGACGGGCCAAATCCGAAGGGTGGCGCCAGCGCCGATCCCCCGAAAATCACCTTGCCGCTGATCGGGGAGATCGACCCCACCCATCACTCGCTGCTCGCGCTGACCGCGCTGATGGGGCTGTCGGACGGGTTCAATCCCTGCGCGATGTGGGTGCTCGTCTATCTGATCTCGCTGATCGTCAATCTTCAGGACCGGCGCAAGATCTGGTGGCTCGTAGGGATCTTCGTGCTCTCCTCGGGCATCCTCTATTTTCTCTTCATGACCGCGTGGCTGAACGCCTTTCTGTTCCTCGGCTATGTGCGTCCGCTCACTCAGGCCATAGCGCTCCTCGCCATCGGTTTCGGCGTGGACCATCTCATCCAGCTCGCGGTTAATCGCGGCGAGGTGGCTTGTGAAGTGGGCGACATGGAGCAGCGCCGCCGGACGATGGCTTGGGAACGCGAGATCGTCGCGGCGCCGATCGGCGTCGCCAGCCTTCTTACCGTCGTCGCTCTCGCATTCACGGTGAATGCGATCGAATTCATGTGCTCTGCGGCGCTGCCGGCGATCTACACGCATGTGCTGGCGCTCACCGGCCTTCCGGCTGCGCTTCATTACGCTTATGTCGCGCTATACGTGCTCTTCTTCATGCTCGACGATCTCATCATTTTCGGGCTGGCCGCGTTCGCCGTGCAGAAGATCGTCGACACCCGCTACGCCGCCGTCAGCCGCGCCGTGGGCGGCGTCATCCTCGTGGGGCTCGGGGGCTGGATGCTCGGCGGAGAGGCGGCTTCGGCGCCCCCGCCGGGCCCGGCGCAGACCGCGCCCCGCGAGGCCCCTGCCCCTTCCCCCGCCCCGGCCGACAAGCCGGAGCCGGCGACCGGCGGCGAACAGGCCGCCCCGCTTCCCGCGCCGCGACCGGCGGAAGAAAGCGCGCGGCCCGGGGAGGATCGCGGCGCCAAAACTGAAAGCGTCAGGAAGCCGCGAAAGAAGCAGCGAGAGCGCCCTCGGGGAACAAAAGTTCAGTCCGCGCCCGTTTCGCGCTGAAGACAGCGACGAAACGCGGGAAGATGGCGCTCCTGCGACGCTTCCCTGAGACGCTGCATCACCTTGCGCGCCTCCGGATCGCTGATCTGATTCAGCAACCGATCATACATGGCGGCGTTCTCGATCTCGCCCTCGACCGCAGCCCGGCAAGCCTCGACGAGCGTTGTCGGGGCGCGAACCTTCCCCGCCCATTTGTCCTGCGGCGGCTCGACTCCAAAACACTCGAACAAACTCAGCAGAGCGTCGGCGTGCCGCGTCTCCGCCTCGAGAATGTTCACGAATGGACGCACCGGCCCGAAAGCGTCGATCACGCTTCGATAGGTTGCGCGCGAGCGGTATTCCTCGTCGATCGCTTCTCGCAGCGCATCTATGGTTTTCTGATCGACCGGCATGACGCTGTCCCTCGCAATAATTGATTTGAAAACTTACCTAGCCGCCGTCCTGGGAAATTGTAGGCGGACGCCGCGCGTCGATTGGCCACATCGCGTCGATTCCAAAACGATTTTCGAGGCTTAGACCCGCCTCGGCAAATCTACCCGCGCGAATATTCTTGAAACGGGAAAGCGCGGAACCTTTTTTATCGAGGAGCGGAAATTCGACGCTCGGGGCGGAGCGACATCGAGAGGGGCATTTACAAATGGCTACAGACGAGCAGCTGGCCAATATGCGCGAAGTGGTCGGCGTATTCGCTGACGCGGACACGCTTCAGGCGGCGATCGACGAATTGATGTCTTCGGGCTTCGACCGTGCTGAGATCAGCCTCCTCGCCGGCGAGAAGGCGGTCGACGAGAAGCTGGGCCACAAATACAAGAAGGTGACTGAACTAGAAGACGACAAGGAGACGCCGCGCACGCATTACGTTTCGCTCGAATCCATCGGCGCCGCTCAGGGAGCCATAATTGGCGGGCTCGTCTATCTCGGCGCGGCCGCCACGATCACGGCGGTCTTCGTTTCGGGCGGAACGGTCGCGACAGCGCTCGGCGCTGCGGCAGTCGCCACCGGAACGTGGGGAATGGTCGGCGCCGCGCTCGCTGAACTCATCGGTGAGCATCATGCGAAATATCTGGAAGAGCAGCTCGTGCACGGCGGATTGCTGCTATGGGTCCGCACCTGGGACGCCGAGCGAGAGAAGACAGCGACCGAGATTTTGAAGAGGCACTCCGGACGCGACGTTCACGCTCACACATTCACGGCGGAGGCCTGACGCACGAAACGGTCATCGGCCCGGACACAAAGCCCCGGCAGCCTTGATGTTGGCGGCCGGGGTTTCTTTTTTCGAGCCGGCGGATGTCAGCTCCGCTTGCGCTTCTTGTCGAGGTCGAGCGACTTGCCGATGATATGCTCGCTGCGGCCGATGACATGGGCGCTCGCGCCGACGATCAGGGGGTCCGGGCCGCGCACGACGCTCGTGTCCTTGTTGGGGTAGTCGAGGCTCGACAGGAAGTGCTGCATGCAGTTTAGGCGCGCGCGCTTCTTGTCGTCCGACTTGATGACCACCCATGGCGAGTCCGCTGTGTCGGTAAAGAAGAACATCGCCTCCTTCGCCTCGGTGTAGTCGTCCCATTTGTCCATGGAGGCGCGGTCGATGGGAGACAGTTTCCACTGCTTCAACGGATCCGTCTCGCGCGCCTTGAAGCGGCGGGTCTGCTCCTCGCGCGTGACCGAGAACCAGTATTTGTAGAGGCCGATGCCCGAATTGACGAACATGCGCTCGAGCTCGGGGCACTGGCGCATGAAGTCGAGATATTCATTGGGCGTGCAGAAATTCATCACGCGCTCGACGCCCGCGCGATTGTACCAGGAGCGATCGAAGAACACGATTTCGCCCGCCGATGGCAAATGATTGATGTAGCGCTGGAAATACCACTGAGTGCGCTCGCGCTCGGAAGGCTTTTCCAGCGCGACGACACGGGCGCCGCGCGGATTGAGATGCTCCATGAAACGCTTGATCGTGCCGCCCTTGCCCGCGGCGTCGCGGCCCTCGAACAGCATCACGACGCGCTGGCCGGTCTCCTTGACCCAGTTCTGCGCCTTCAGCAGCTCCACCTGGAGAGATTCCATATGGGCGAGATAGACCCTGTTGCTCAGCCGGGTCTTGTAGGGGAACTCCCCTGACTCGAAAGCGTGGCGGATCGCGTCCGAATCGGCGCGGAGCCGGCGCACGTCCTCGCGCGGCGGCTGAACCTGCGGGCGAGCCGCCTTGGCCGCGGCCTCTTCCCCCTCCACCGTCCCGGCGCCCATTTTTTCGAGCGACTCGACGGCTTCGGCGCTGATGGTGGTGGTGGTGTCGTCCATCAATGCTCCTTACGAGAAATGCGCCCGGGTCGGCTTACTGACCCCCCGCGGCCTGAATTCGGCGGCCAAATTGTATCGTCCCGCCTGAGCCCGCAATGACGCATATCGACGCGGCGCGAGGCTGTTCTCCGCGGCTCATTGCCACGGCCGCCGCCCCTCCCTATAGTCCCGCGCCAAAACGGGGGGCGGGTCAGCCCGAATTACGCACAAGGGAAGCCAAAATCATGTTAGAGGGCCTGCGCGTCGCTTCGCAGAACTGGATCGGCCGCACCATCATGGCGGTGGTGATGGGCGTCATCGTCGTCAGTTTCGCGATCTGGGGCGTCGGCGACGTCTTTCGCGGCATGACCACCAGCCGGCTGGTGAAGGTCGGCAGCGGCGAGGTGAGCGTCGACTCCTTCCGCAACGCCTACCAGAACGAATTGCGCCGCATCCAGCAGCGCCTGCGCCGCGCGGTCACCAATCAGGAGGCGCGTCAGGCCGGTCTCGACCTGCAGGTTCTGGAGCGCCTCATCACCGAAGTCGCGCTCGACCAGAAGGCCCGCCAGCTCGGCCTTGCGTCCAGCGACGAGACGACCCAGCAGCTTCTCGCGAAGGAAAAGGTGCTCCAGGGCCCCGACGGCAAGTTCGACGTCGAGCGTTTCAAGCAGATCGCCCGCGACGCCGGCTTCACGGAGCGCGGCTTCGTGGCCGACCAGAAGAGCGCCTATCTGCGCAAGCTCCTGACGGACCTGGTGACCAACGGCGTCGAGCCGCCGCGCCTGATGATCGAGGCGATCCACCGGTTCCGCAACGAATCGCGCACCATCGACTATTTCGTGCTGCCCGTGTCGGCCGCCGGCCCCGCGGCCACGCCGTCCGACGAGGAGCTGAAGAAATATTTCGACGAGCGCGAGCAGACCTTCCGCGCCAAGGAATATCGCAAGCTGACCGCGCTGGTCGTAAGCCCGACGAGCGTCGGCAAGCCGGGCGAAGTGACCGAGGACGAGGTCCGCAAGCTTTATGAAGAATCAAAGGCCAGGCGCTTCGGAACGCCCGAAAAGCGCGACGTGCGCCAGATTGTCCTCAAGACCGACAAGGAAGCCGAGGACGCGCTCGCCAGGCTCAAGGGCGGTATGGACATCGACGCCCTGGCTGCCGAGCTCAAGCTCAATCCGAAGGACGTCAATCTCGGCTTGGTCGAGCAGCGCGACTTCGGCGACGCCAAGGTCGGCGCGGCCGTCTTCGCCCTCGCCAAGCCCGGCCTCGCGGAACCGGTGAAGACCGCCTTCGGCACGGTGATTTCGCAGGTGAAGTCCATCGCCCCGGCGGTCTACACCAAGACCTTCGAACAGGCGGCGCCGGAACTGCGCGTCGAGATCGCCGCGCAAAAGGCTGGCCCGGAGGTGCGCCGTCTCCATGACGCAATCGAGGACCAGCGCGCCGCCGGCAAGACTCTCGCCGAGACCGCGAAGGGCGTCGGCCTCGACGTCCGCGTGATCGAGGCCGTGGACGACGCCGGCCATGACAAGGACGGCAAGGCGATCGCCGACCTGCCCGCCGGCCCCGATCTGCTGAAGGCGGCCTTCGCCTCCGACGTCGGCGTCGACAATGACACGGTCGCGACCCGCGACGGCGGTTATGTCTGGTTCGAGGTCAACGCCGTCGAGCCCGCGCGCCAGAAGACCTTCGAGGAAGTGAAGGGCGCCGTTCTGGAGGCCATGCGGAATGACGCCGCGCAAAAGGCGCTCGCCGAGAAGGCCGACGAGCTTGTCGGCAAGCTGCGCTCCGGTCAGCCGATCGAGGATGTCGCCAAGTCCGTGAACGCCGAGGTGAAGCGCGCAACCGACGTGAAGCGCGCCGCTCGCCCCGACTTCAACAACGCCACGATCGTGCAGTTCTTCGACGTGCCGCCGCGCGGAGCGGGTTCGCTCCCCGGTGACGCCGGTCGTCTGGTGTTCTTCGTGAAGGACTCGACGGCGCCGGCCTTCGACCCCCTCTCGATCGAGTCGAAGACCATCGCCGAACAGCTGAGGCCGGCGCTGCACAACGACCTGCTCGAGCAGTTTGTCGGCGGACTGGAAAAGGCGCTCAACGTCGAAATCAACCAGAAGGCGCTCGAAGCCGCGACGGGGACGGAAAAGGAACAGTGACCGGCGCCATGTTCGAACCGTCCCTCGATGAGTTCGGCGAGAATTATGACGCGGGCCGCGCGCAGCTCGTCGTCACCAGGCTCGTCGCCGACCTCGAAACGCCGGTCTCGGCGTATCTGAAGCTGTCGCGCGAGCGGCCGGGCGCGACCTTCCTGCTCGAATCCGTCGAAGGCGGCGCCGCCCGCGGCCGCTATTCGATGATCGGGCTCGATCCGGACGTGATCTTCCGCGCGGTGGGCGACAGGGCCGAGATCAACCGCGACGCGCTGACGGACAGAGGCGCCTTCACGCCCTGCGACGCGCCGCCTCTCATCGCCTTGCGCCAGCTCATCGCCGAGTCGGCCGTCCCTCAGACGACGCAGCTTCCGCCCATGGCGGCCGGCGTCTTCGGCTATCTCGGCTACGACATGGTGCGCCAGATGGAGCGGCTCGCGCCGGCCAAGGAAGACAAGATCGGCGTGCCGGACGCGTTGCTGCTGCGCCCGACCGTCATGGTCGTCTTCGACACGGTTCGCGACGAGATCTCCATCGTGACGCCCGTGCGCCCCCGCGCCGGGGTCACGGCCAAGGCCGCCTATGAGGCCGCCCTCGCGCGCCTCGACAGGATCGTGTCGACGCTGGAGGCCCCGCTCGAGCATCGCGAAACCGGCGCCGACCCGCAACTTCTCGTGCAGGAGCCGGTCTCCAACACCTCGCAGTCGCGCTTCCTCGAAATGGTCGAGCGCGCGAAGGAATACATCCGCGCGGGCGACATCTTTCAGGTGGTGCTGTCGCAGCGCTTCACGGCGCCTTTCGCCCTGTCCGCCTTCGCCCTTTACCGCGCCCTGCGGCGGGTTAACCCGGCCCCTTTCCTCTGTTTCCTCGACTTCGGCGATTTCCAGATCGTCTGTTCGAGCCCCGAGATTCTCGTGCGCGTGGCGGACGGCAAGGTGACGATCCGCCCCATCGCCGGCACGCGATGGCGTAGCGACAACAAGGTGGAGGACGAGCGCCTCGCCGCCGACCTCCTCGCCGACGAGAAGGAGCGCGCAGAACATCTCATGCTGCTCGATCTCGGCCGAAACGACGTCGGCCGCGTGGCGAAGACGGGCACGGTGCGCGTCACCGACAGCTTCACCATCGAGCGCTACAGCCACGTCATGCACATCGTCTCCAACGTCGAGGGCGAACTCGACGACGCGCGCTTCGACTGTATCGACGCGCTGTCTGCGGGGTTCCCGGCCGGCACGGTCTCCGGCGCCCCGAAGGTGCGGGCAATGGAGATCATCGACGAACTGGAGACCGACAAGCGCGGCATATATGGCGGCTGCATCGGCTATTTCGGCTCCGGCGGGCAGATGGACACCTGCATCGTCCTGCGCACGGCCATCGTGAAGGACGGCCGGATGCATGTGCAGTCCGGCGCCGGCGTCGTCTACGACAGCCAGCCGGAATATGAGCATCGCGAATGCGTGAACAAGGCGAAGGCGCTGTTCCGCGCGGCGGAGGAAGCCGTGCGTTTCGCGACGCGCGCGCGCCGAGGCCAGTAAGAGCGAAAATTAACGAGCGCGCGGCATGATGTTGCGCGCACGAAGGACCATGGATGGCGGACCCGACCATATATGATGACGGCGACGACCCCTATCGCCCGATCCGCGTCGGCGACCCCGGTCCTGCGGGCGAAACGGCGAAATGGGGCGCGCTGCTGTCGCGCTTCATGCGCATCGTCGCGCTGTTCTGGATCCTGCAGGGGCTGATGCACTGGCGCATCGTGCTGTCGGCGCCGCAATCGATCTTCGACACCATGCCGCAGAACGCCGCCTTCGCGGTGATCTTCTTCGCGGTGCTCGATCTCATCGCCGGCGTCGGCCTGTGGCTTGCGACGCCGTGGGGCGGCGTGCTCTGGCTGCTGATCGCGAGCGGACAGATTTTTCTCACGCTCAGCATGCCGGGCTTTTTCATCGGCGGCTATTGGCTGATCGGCGTCAACGCCCTCCTCATCCTGATGTATTTCGGCCTGACCTTCGAGGCCGGCCGCGACGTTGACGCGCAGCGGCTGCGCGAACGCCGGCGAAGAAAGGCCGAGAAGCGGAAGGCCCGCGCCGCTCCCGAGACCGCCCCGCCGGCGAAGTGATCACTCGGCCGCCGCCGCCCGCGCGCGAATTTCCGCGAGCGTTTCATCCACGAGCAGCGCGCCATTGCGATAAACCGGGCGCAGGAGATTGACCCCGCCGCCGATGGGCTGGAAGCGCTCGCCATCCACCGGCACGGTAGCGTAATGCGGTCCCGCCACAAGGCCGAGAAGACCGCGCTTGGAGCGTTTCCCATGGTCCGTGACGGGATCCTTGTAGACGTCGCGCCAGACGCCATTCACCTCGGCCGCGCTGGCCTTGTAGGCGAATTTCTGCGTGTCGCGATCGAGCCGTTGCAATAGCGCGCCGCCCATTCCGAAAGCGACGTTCGCCGCGCTGAAGCCGTCGGCGACAATGCGCGACAGCATCTTCCTTATGCTTTCGGGATTGACGCCGTCGCCCTGGATGACGCGCACATGGCGCAACACCTTGTAGCCTTTTGAATTGATGTCGACGCCGAAGCGTTCGCCGAGAATCCGCAGCGTATCGGCGACAATCGTTTCCGGATCGCCGCTGTCGGGCCGAACGACCAAAGTCGCGCCGCTGTCGATGACGAGCTGGCGCAAACGCTCGCCCCAAAGATGATCGACCGCAGCGTAAATATCGTAACTGTCCGAGACGACGGCGAAGACTTTGCCCGGCTTGCCGAATTGCGCGACCATATTGGCGTACGCGTCGCACTCCCCTTCCCGCCCCCAGGCCGTGATCGTGCTGTGCTCCGCGGCGGGAATGCTGAAACCGGCCATCGGTTCGTTGTAGAAATCACGCGCCGCGACAATGCCCGCAAGGGTGTCTGTGCCTCTGAAGCTGACGAGATGCGCAAGGCCGCCGAGCGCGGCGCTGGCGTAGCTGGAGACGCCGCGAGAACCGAAATCATGCAGCTTGAACGGCAGTTCGTCAGCGGGCGCGCCGGCCGTCTTTTCCAGGGCCTCGGCGATTGTCTTGCGTACGTGCCAGCTGATCGTGCCGACGGTGATCGGGTACCACACGCGCAGCAGGGCCGTCTCGACATAGCTTGTCAGCCAATAAAATTCCGGATCGGTGTTGACGACGCTCATCATCGCGTTGCCGACAGGAATGACGCTCCCCTCCGGGGCCGCGCGTATTTCGAGCGGATAGAGTCCACCGTGTTTTTCGATCAGCCGGCGCCAGCCTTCCTCGTTGAAAGGAACGCCGTGCAAAGCGAGCAACTCGCGCGCTTCCGCTATGTTTTCCTGCGTGACGGGGCGGAGGAACTCCTGTTTCAAAATCGCCTGCAAGCCAAAGAAGAGGGTGCGATCATAGGCGCCGCCCCGGCTTTCGACATAGGAGAAAACGCGCGTCGTTCCCGGCGGATATTGCAGGAAATGACTGGTCTTGTAGCTGTCCGTATTGAGGATCGGATTGAAAGAAAGGGTCATGGCGAAACTCCTTCGCGCGCTACTTCCGCTTCGGGGTCTCTCCCCTCGCGGGATCAATGGGCGTTGTCAGGCGGCGCCGAGAAAATGTTCGAGAATGAAGAAATGATCCTCGAACAGGCTCGCGCGCATGCCCTGAATTTCGGATACCGGAATCCACCTCGCGCGCGCCGCATCGTCCGCGCCACGCACGCCCGGCAATTCGCCCGAGGGAAATTCGAAATAGAAGGCGTGAGTGATCGTGCGCCCGCGCAGCGATCTTTCGGGATAGTCGAAAACTTTTTCGCCGCGAATGCTGCCGCGCAATACGGCGACAGGAATTTTCAGCCGCGTTTCCTCGCGTAATTCGCGGATGGCGGCGTCGCGCAATGTTTCGTTTTCATTGACGAAGCCGCCAGGCAAAGCCCATAGCCCTCGTCCCGGCTGCGACTTGCGCTTCACCAGAAGCACATGGCCCGAATGCGCCACGACGGCGTCTACGGTGACGAAGATCGGCGGATAGGGCGCCTTCGCCCAGGCTGCGCGATAGTTTTCGACATGACGAAATTCATCCAGCGTCTGCGCATAGGCGGCCGTGTTGCGAAAGGCGCTGATGATCTCGAAAACGGGCGCCGGAACATTGGCTTCGATCAGCCGCAACGCGCCTGCGTCTTCAGAGAAAAGATGTCGACGCAACTCCGTCGCGGAAAGCAAAGGCACGGATGCTGCGTCGACGAGCTCCCATTGCGGGAATGCCTTCAGATAATAGCTCGAAGCATCCTTGCTCAAGCCGAAGAGCGCGATCGATCTGGCGTCGCCCGCGACGCTCGCGACCTGCGCCTGCGCTTCTGCAAGCCAGGCGTTCTCGTTGTAGAGATGATCGCGCAACGGCAGCGTCACGACGCGCTTCCCGTCCACGCCGAGCGCGGCGTGAATCATCACCTCCCGCTCCGTATAGGTCCATGGATTCTTCGCATTGCGCGGCGCATCGGCCGAGCCGACGAGCACGACCACGCGCTCCGCCTGCGCCAGCGCGCGCTGCAAAATCGCAAGGTGTCCGAGATGAAAGGGTTCAAAACGGCCGATGAAGACCGCAAGGTCGTAACGCATCATGAGGCTCCCTCATGCAGTGCCGTCCGGTCTGCCCGAACGTGGCGGCGATCCGCCGTCTTCCACAGGCTAGGCCGCTGTTTGGCGCGCGACAAGGGACAAAATGACGTTTCGTTAAAGGCGCGGTCCTTCACTCGTTAAACTTCGTTACCTCCGCGAGCGCGCGCGGTTCAATATGCTTAAGGAAGATTCAGCGTAAACGAGCGATTGAGTTTAGCCGTTGTTCACCCAATGCGGGCTTTACTGGGTAAACGTCAGATTCAGCTTGTTGTTTAAACTGCTTTTCATTCGGATCGATCTAATTTGAACTCATCAAACGCCGATCAAGAGATGCTCGATGCATCCGAGGAAATGGAGAAGACGATGAGCGCCGTCACGAAAACCGCCCCGCAGCAGGCCCGCGCGGAACGCATCAGCGAAATTCGTCCCGTCTACCTCGAGGCGCTGACGCTCGTGGAGCGCCTTCATCGCCGCCTGCTCGACGTCATCAAGGACGAGTTCGATCGTCGCGATCGCGGCGACGTCAACTCGGTGCAGGCGCTCCTCCTCTACAACATCGGCGACAAGGAGCTGACCGCGAGCGAACTGCGCACGCGCGGATATTATCTCGGGTCCAACGTCTCCTATAACGTCAAGAAGCTGGTCGAGATGGGCTATCTGCATCACGCGCGCTCGCGCCTCGACCGTCGCTCGGTCCGCATCAGCCTCACGCCCAAGGGCAAGGAAGTCCATGACATCGTCTCGCAGCTCTATGAGAAGCACGCGATGACGGTCGAGCACATCGGCGGCGTCTCATGCGACGAGTTCCGCAATCTGAACACGTCGCTTTCGCGTCTGGAGCGCTTCTGGACCGACCAGATCCGCTATCGCCTCTGACATTTCAGGTTTCGACTTCTTCTCCCGCAGTCTTCAACTTTTCGCCGGCAAAGCGTCCCAAGCCGCTTTCGCCGGCGATTTTCGTTTTTGAGCCGTCGATCTGGCGCGAACGGGGCAGACGCTCTATTTTCTGGTAAATTAACTTTCCTCTCGCCCGGGCGACCTCATGCGCTGGTCCTTCACGATAGGCACGTTCAAAGGGACCGCGGTCCGCATCCACGTCACGCTGCTCCTCTTTCTCGCCTGGATCGGCTTCGCCGCCTATCAGCGCGGAGGCGCGGAAGCCGCGGGGCAGAGCGTGTTGCTGATCTCGGCGATCTTCGCCTGCGTGGTGCTGCACGAGTTCGGCCATATACTGACCGCCCGGCAGTTCGGCATCGTCTCGCCCGAGGTCACGCTCCTGCCGATCGGCGGCGTCGCGGACATGAACAAGATGCCGGAGAAGCCCTATCAGGAGCTGCTGATCGCGGTCGCCGGGCCGATGGTTAACGTCGCAATCGCCATCGTGCTGCTCGCCCTGTCCGGCGCCTTCAACTTCGGCGACGCGGCGCAGATAAGCGATCCCTCGATCAGCATGGTGGAGCGGCTCGCGGCGACAAACATCTTTCTCGCCATTTTCAACCTCATCCCGGCCTTCCCCATGGACGGCGGGCGCGTGCTGCGCGCCGGGCTGGCCATGTGGCTCGGACAGGACAAGGCCACCCGCATCGCCGCGCAGATCGGCCAGGGGTTCGCATTCCTGCTCGGCTTTCTCGGGCTTACGTCCGGCCATCCCATGCTCGTCTTCATCGCCATCTTCGTCTACATGGCGGCCGCCGGCGAAGCGCAGATGACCAGCATGTCCGAGGCGGCGCGGGGCCTCAGCGCGATCGACGCCATGGAGACGCGGATCGCGACGATCGACCGGGGATCGACCGTGAACGAGGCCGTTGAGATTCTGCTCGCTACGTCGCAGGATGACTTTCCCGTCGTCGATTCGGCCGGCTGGTTCCATGGCCTGCTGTCGCGCTCGGACATTGTCGAGGCGCTCCGCACCTCCGACCCCGGCGCGCCGATCGCGCCCTTCGCCCGCAAGGAGACGCCGACGATCAATTCGGACGCCACGGTCGATGCGGCGCTGCCCGCTCTCAACGGCGGCGAGACCGTCGGCGTGATCGACCCTGACGGCCGGCTTGTCGGCCTGCTGACCCGTCAGTCGCTGGCCGAGATCATGATGATCCGAGACGCGCGCCCAGACTGGCGGTTTTCGAGACGCAGCCAAAGCTCTCGGACGGTTGCCTAACGCCGCCGCGCGGCCTATGGGACTTTCAGCGCCAAGAGCGGCGAAACCGGACCCGTAACAGCAATGTCCAATGTCACGCTGATCGACAATTACGACAGCTTCACCTTCAATCTGGTCCATTACTTCGGCCAGCTGGGGGCGAATGTCTCTGTGCGCCGCAACGACGCCGTCTCGGTGGCGGAGGTGCTGGCCGGCGGGCCGGACGCCATCGTCCTGTCGCCCGGCCCCTGCACGCCGCATGAGGCCGGCATCTGCATGGACCTGATCCGGGCCGCCGCGGAGACGATCCCGATCTTCGGCGTCTGCCTCGGCCACCAGTCCATCGGCGAGGTCTTCGGCGGCGAGGTGATCCGCGCGCCGCTGCCGATCCATGGCAAGATGGCGACCATCCTGCACCATGGCGAGACAGTCTTCCGCGGCATCGAGGGGCCGTTCCAGGCGACGCGGTACCATTCGCTGGTCGTGAAGCGCGAAACGCTTCCCGAATGCCTGCACATCACGGCCGAGACGCCCGACGGGCTGATCATGGCGCTCTCCCACAAGACGCTGCCGACCCATGGCGTGCAGTTTCACCCGGAGAGCATCACCTCGCAGCACGGCCACAAGATCCTGCGCAATTTCCTCGATCTCGCCGACGAGTGGAACGCCGCGCAACGCGGCCGGGCCAAGGTGGCGTGAGCGACTTCAAACCCTACATCGCCGTTATCGCCGAAGGCGAACCGCTGGCCCGGGACGAAGCCCGCGCGGCCTTCTCGTTGATCTTCGAGGGCGCGGCGACGCCGGCGCAGCTCGGCGCCTTTCTGATGGGACTGAGGATGCGCGGCGAGACGGTCGAGGAGATCGTCGGCGCAACTCAGGCTATGCGCGCCGCCATGACGCCTGTCGAGGCGCCGCCGGGCGCGATCGACATTGTCGGCACCGGCGGCGACGGCGCCGGCACATACAACATTTCGACGCTCGCCTCGATCATCGCCGCCGCCTGCGGCGCAATCGTCGCCAAGCATGGCGGCAAGGCCGCATCTTCTCTTTCCGGCGCTTCGGACGTTCTGGGAGAACTGGGCGTGAAGGTCGGCATCCCGCCCGAGGCCGCGAGCGCCTGCCTGCGCGAGGCGGGCGTCTGTTTCATGGCGGGCCCGACGCATCACCCTGCCCTGCGTTTCGCGGCGCCGGTGCGCTCGGAGCTCGGCGTCCGCACCATTTTCAATCTGCTCGGCCCGCTGAGCAATCCGGCGCGCGTCGAGCGGCAAACCATCGGCGTCTACTCCAAGGACTGGCTGGAGCCTCTCGCCCGCGCGCTCTCTGAACTCGGCTCCCGGCGCGTCTGGCTGCTCCATGGCGAGGACGGGCTGGACGAGGCGACGACCACCGGCGTCACTCACGTCGTCGCGCTGGAGGACGGCGTGATCCGCTCTTTCGACATCACGCCCGCGGACGCCGGCCTCCCCCGCGCGACGGCGCAGGAACTCGTCGGCGGCGACCCTGCCCATAATGCGAAAGCGCTGCGCGCCGTGCTTGCGGGCGAAAAGAACGCCTATCGCGACATCGCCGTGCTCAACGCCGCGATCGCACTCGTCGTCGCCGAGCGCGCCGCTGACATTCATGACGGCGCGGAGCAGGCCGCCCGCGCGCTCGATTCGGGCGCGGCGCGCGAAAAACTCGACGCGCTGATCCGCGCCTCCAACGCGTGACGCGCGCCGTCCGCGACCTTTTGGAGGGATAGGATTGCGCCCGCTAATCGGCTAATCTCACGAAATCAAAAGGCAGGGCGCGCTGCGCTCGCTGCAGGCAGCTATCATGACCGATATTCTGGATCGAATCGAAGCTTACAAGCGCACCGAAATCTCCGAGGCCAAGGTGCGCATGCCGCTCGCGACTCTCGAACGCAACGTGCGCGATCATGATCCGCCGCGCGGCTTCGTGCATGCGATTGAACAGAAATTGAACGAGCGCCGAATCGCGCTGATCGCCGAAGTAAAGAAGGCGAGCCCGTCCAAAGGCGTCATCCGCGAGAATTTCGATCCGCCGAAAATCGCCCGCGCCTATGAAAAAGCGGGCGCGGCCTGCCTGTCCGTGCTCACCGACGGACCCTCCTTCAAGGGCAAGCTCGAAGATCTCGAGGCCGCCCGCAAAGCCACGCATCTGCCGGCGATCCGCAAGGACTTCCTCTTCGATCCCTATCAGGTGTTCGAGGCGCGAGCCTACGGGGCCGATTGCATCCTCATCATCATGGCGGCCGTGAGCGACGACGAGGCGAAGGCGCTCAACACCGCCGCGCATGATCTGCGCATGGATGTGCTGGTGGAAGTCCACGACGAACGCGAACTCGATCGCGCGCTGGCGCTGGAGACGCGGCTGATCGGCATCAACAATCGCAATCTGCATGATTTCAAGGTGTCGCTCGACGTCAGCGAACGCCTGGCCGAGAAGGTTCCGCACGACAGGATCATCGTCGCGGAAAGCGGCATCATGACCCATGACGACTGCCTGCGTCTCGAGAAGTCGCGCATCTTCACCTTCCTCGTCGGCGAAAGCCTGATGCGGCAGGAGGACGTGGAGGCGGCGACGCGCGCGCTGCTGTTTGGCCCCTCGGGTCAGAAGACGACCGCGCGCGCCTGATCGATGGGTGGTCTCACGCATATCGACCCCAAGGGCGAAGCCCATATGGTCGACGTCTCGGCCAAGGCCGACACGAAGCGCGTGGCCCAGGCGCGCGGGCGCGTGGTGATGGCGCCGGAGACCCTCGCGCTCGCCGTTGCGGGACAGGCGAAGAAGGGCGACGTTTTCGGCGTCGCGCGCATCGCCGGGGTAATGGCGGCGAAGAAGACGAGCGACCTCATCCCGCTGTGCCATCCCCTGCCGCTGTCGAGCGTGACGGTGGAGATTACGCCCGACGAAGCGCTGCCCGGCGTGCGTGTGAGCGTCGAGGCGAGTTGCGCCGGCAAGACCGGCGTCGAGATGGAGGCGCTGACGGCGGTCTCCGTGGCCTGCCTCACGATTTACGACATGCTGAAAGCCGCGGACCGCGCCATGAGAATCGAGGGCGTGGAGCTGGTGTCCAAACAGGGCGGCAAGTCGGGCGACTGGCGGCGCGACGACTGAGATTCCATGCGAGCCGGAAGGCTCCCACATGAACAGAGGCTCCCCGGAATGGCTGACAACAAACTCCTCTCGGTCGACGACGCCCTCGCCCGCGTGCTGGCGGGCGCCGGGATGCTCGGCGAGGAAAATGTCGCGTTGAACGCCGCGCGCGGCCGCACGCTGGCGCGCGACCTCGTCGCTAAACGCACCCAGCCGCCGGTCGACGTCTCCGCCATGGACGGATATGCGCTGCGCGCCGCCGATCTCGCCTCGGGCGCGCCCCTGCGCCTTGTTGGCGAAAGCGCCGCGGGACACGGCTATGGCGCGACGCTGAACGCGGGCGAAACCGTCCGCATCTTCACCGGCGCCCCCGTCCCCGCCGGCGCCGACGCGATTCTCCTTCAGGAAGACGCCGTGGCCGAAGGCTCGGCCATCATCGCGAAAGACCCCGTCAAACCGGGCCAGCACATCCGGACGGCGGGCCTCGATTTCCGCGACGGCGCGGCCGCGCTCTTTGCGGGGACGCGTCTCGGCCCGGCCGAACTGGCGCTGGCGGCCGCGATGAATCACGCGGCGCTGGCGGTTGCGCGCCGACCGCGCGTCGCCATCCTCGCCTCCGGGGACGAGCTCGCGCCGCCCGGCGCCGAGCCCGGGCCGTCGCAAATCATCGCCTGCAACGGCTATGCGGTCGGCGCCATCGCGGAGGACGCCGGCGCCGAAATCATCGACCTCGGCCTTTTCCGCGACGACATCGGCGAGCTAGAGCGCGGCATCGCCCTCGCCCGCGAGGCCAAAGCCGACATTCTCGTCACCCTCGGCGGCGCCTCGGTGGGCGATCACGATTTGCTGCGTCCGGCGCTCGCGCGACAGGGCATGACGCTCGACTTCTGGCGCATCGCCATGCGCCCCGGCAAGCCGTTGATCCACGGCGCGCTCGGCGACATGCGCATCCTCGGCCTGCCGGGAAACCCCGTCGCCTCCATCGTCTGCGCGATGGTGTTCCTCGCGCCGCTCGTCCGGGCGCTGCAGGGCGATCCGCGCGCCGGCGAGGACAAGACCGAGGCGGCCGTCGCCGGCGCGGACCTGCCCGCGAACAAGGGGCGGCGCGACTATATGCGCGCCCGGCTGACGACCGGCGCCGACGGCCGCCTGATCGCGACGCCGCAACCCATGCAGGATTCGTCGCTCCTCACGGAGCTGACGCAATCGCAAGCGCTGCTCATCCGCGAAGCGGGGGCGCCGCCGCTGCCCGCAGGGGCGCCCTGCCGCATCTGGCGCTTGCGCTGAGGCCGTCGCACGGCCGTGACTTTGGCGCTGCAACATGGCAAACAGTCGCAATCGCCCTCAGATTGACTCGCCGCGCCGCGCAACGGGAGCCTGCACCAAATGTCCATTATCGATTCCGTTCGCAAAGTCCTCGTCCCCATTCATCCCGAGGGATATGTCTTCATCGCGGGCTTCGCGGTTGTCTCCTTCCTTCTCGACTGGTTTTCGCCGACCCTCGGCTGGATCGGCTTCATCGCCACCGCATGGTGCGTCTACTTTTTCCGCGACCCGCCGCGTGTGACGCCGCTGCGCGAGGGGCTCGTCGTTTCCCCCGCCGACGGCGTGGTGTGTTCGATCGGCTTCTTCCTGCCGCCGCCGGAACTCGGCATGGGCGCCGATCCGATGCAGCGCGTCTCCGTCTTCATGAGCGTCTTCGACTGCCATGTTAATCGCGCGCCGGTCACGGGCCGCGTCACCAAGATCGCCTACAAGCCCGGCCTTTTCGTCAACGCCGACCTCGACAAGGCGAGCGAGGACAATGAGCGCAACGGCCTCGTCATCGACTCCCCGATGGGGCGTTTCGGCGTCGTGCAGATCGCTGGCCTCGTCGCGCGGCGCATCGTCTGCTTCATCAAGGAAGGCGAGAATGTCGGCGTCGGCGAACGCTTCGGCCTCATCCGTTTCGGCTCGCGCGTCGACGTCTACATGCCCTCCTCCGCGCGCCCGATGGTCGCCGTCGGCACGCGCGCCATCGCCGGCGAAACCGTCCTCGCCGACATGAACGCGGGCGCGCCCGCGATCACCTTCAAGGCCGGTTGAGACCGCACATGACCGACGAGCCCGTTACGAACGAACCGCACGCAGACGAACTGACGGCCTCCGAGCGCCGCCGGCTGAGGTTCCGCAACATTCCGCTGCGCGTCGTGTTGCCGAATCTCGTTACGCTGCTGGCGCTCTGCATGGGTCTGACCGCCATCCGCTATGCGATCGAGGGGCATTTCGAGACCGCCGTCACCGCCGTCATGGCGGCGGCGGTGCTCGACGGGCTCGACGGGCGTCTGGCGCGCGCGATCAAGGGCACGTCGCGTTTTGGCGCGGAGCTGGATTCGCTTTCGGATTTCGTCGACTTCGGCGTTGCGCCGGGGCTGCTGCTCTATTTGTGGACGCTGCACGAGATCAAGGGACTCGGCTGGTTCGCGGTTCTCGTCTTCGCGATCGCCGCCGCGCTGCGCCTCGCGCGCTTCAACGTGATGATCGACGATCCGACCCGGCCCGCGTGGCACGCGGAATTCTTCGTCGGCATGCCGGCGCCGGCCGGGGCCGTGACCGTGCTGCTGCCGCTCTATCTGCATTTCTCCGTGCTGGAGCTGCCGGCGACAAAAACCGCGGCGGCCTTCTATATCGTCTACGTGTTGGCCATCGCCTTCCTGATGGCGAGCCGCATCCCGCATTTCTCCGGCAAGCGCATCGGCCGCATCCCGCGCGATCTCGTGATCCCCGTGCTCTTCGGCGTCGGCGTCACGGCGCTGCTGCTCGCGATCTATCCGATGGAAGTGCTCGCTGTGGTGAGCATCGCCTTCCTTGCGATGATCCCGTTGAGCGTGAAGCGCTTCAACGCCTTGAGCAAGGCGGACGCCGAGAGAGCGGGCAGCGTCGCAAGCTGACCGGACGCAGCGGACCGGGTCTCCTCTCCCCGCGCGATGTAAAGCCCGTCACCGCCCCGCCAACGGCGGTAGCGGCTCGGTCTCGATCTTCGTGCTGGGCGGCGGCGCGGGCGGGCCCGCCTCGCGCAGATTGATGACCGCCTGCTTGTCGGCTTCGGCCTCGCGGGGCGCGGTGAGCTGGGCGCCGATCTGGCGCACCACATTGGGCGCCTCCGCGAAGGAGCCATGTCCGACGAAATCCGTCGAGAAGGACGTGATGTCGTGCACCGAGACGCCGAGCCGGTCGAGCGCCTCGCGGTCCTCGGGTTTCGACGGGTCAAGGGCGCCGAGCCGTGGACGGTCGCCGGCGATACGCGAGGAAATGGACAGCGCGCGGTCATTGCTTGCGACAAAGATCGACACATGATGCGGGTCGAGCCGCGCGATCTGCTGCCGGAAAACGTTGAGGTCGATGTCCGGCGCCGCGAGCATGACTTCGCCGAGCCTCCCATCGAGGTCGGGATGACCCGCGATCGCCACGCCGCGCAGCGTCTCCATCGTGAGCCAGGCGCCCATGGAATGCGCGAGGATGTGCACACGCCCGACCCCGGGCGTCTGCGCGAGACCCAGCAGCAGCTTCTCCAGCGCGTCGCGCGAGACGGTCGCCGCCTCCTTGTCTGATTCGTAATTGAACAGTCCGCCGCGCGAATTCCATGTGAACATCGCCGCGACGCCCGAGAAACTGCCGTCGGCGACGATCTGCGCGAGGCGGAACCGCGCCTCGTCCAACCCCGTGTTGAAGCCATGCACGTAAAGCAGGATGTCCCGAGAGACGCCGACGCGCCCCGACACATGGGCGGCGACCTCGTTGTAGAACTCCTGCTCGTCCATGCCACGCTTCGCCAGCACCGTGAAATGCCGCTGCCTGTCCGCCGCGCCGAAGCTCGGCCGCTCGATTGCGCCGGGACGATGATCCCGCGGCACGCCGATCGAGGTCAGCGAGTAGCGCGCGCGGCCGTCGTCAGCGCTCCCCTCCCCGCGCCGCGTGGAGGCCACGAACAACGGCACGTTCATCGGCTCGCCGCGCGGTCCGCCCACATATGAAACCGCATTGGCGACATGGCCGTCGACCGCGCGCACGCCATCCGACACGCAGCCGGAGAGCGCTGCGGCGAGAACGATTGTCGCGAGTTTTGCTGCAGTCTTGAACAAGGCGATCGTTTCGATCCGGCGCTGTCGGGAAAATTTTCCCGTCGTGGCGAGAGTTATTTTCCCGGCGCCCCCTCCCGAGCCGAACTTGTGGCCCGGGAAAGCGACGAAAGCGGGGCGAAGCGCCCGTCCGATGCGGGAGAAAGTCTTGATAATTCATGAATCCGGGCGGATTTGCCGCACTTGCGCGCTCGCGGCGCGACCGTGCATATTGCGCCCCAACGACGAAAAAAGAACGGGAGGAGCGGCGGGCTCAGCGCGCCGCCGGTCTGGACATGCGGATCAGAATTCTGGGGTCGGGCGCCGGCGGCGGCTTCCCGCAATGGAACTGCAATTGCGCCAATTGCCGCGCGGTGCGCGACGGCGTCGCCGGCTATGTCCGACGCACGCAGTCGTCCCTCGCGGTGAGCGCGGACGGCGCCAATTGGGTTTTGCTCAACGCCTCTCCCGACCTGCGCGAGCAGATCGCCGCTGCGCCGGAGCTTTCGCCGCGCCATGACGACCCCCTGCGCGCAAGTCCGATCAAGGCCGTCGCGCTCACCAATGGCGACGTCGATCATGTCGCGGGGCTGCTGAACCTGCGCGAGGCGCAGCCCTTCAGCGTCTACGCCGCGCAACGCGTCCTCGATGCGCTCAAGGCCAATCCGATCTTCTCGATCCTGCAGCCCGCGCTCGTGCCGCGCATCGAATTGCAGATGGACCAGCCGATTGCGCTTTCCGGCGCGGGCGTCGATCTCGGGCTTTCGATTCGCGCCTTTCCGGTTCCCGGCAAGATCGCGCTCTATCTAGAGGACGCGAACGCGCCGAATTTCGGCACCAGCGCAGGCGACACGCTCGGCCTCGAAGTCATCGAATCGAAGACGGGCAAGTCCTTCTTCTACATTCCCGGCTGCGCCAGGGTGGACGCGCCGCTCGCCGCCCGGCTGAAGGACGCCGCGCTCGTCTTCTTCGACGGCACGCTGTTCCATGAAAACGAAATGATCGAACAGGGGCTGATGGGCAAGACCGGCTCGCGCATGGGCCACGTGAACATGAGCGGCGATGACGGCTCGATGGCCGCATTCGCCCCGCTCAATGTCGCGCGCAAGATTTACGTCCACATCAATAATTCAAACCCGGTGCTCAACGAATTCTCCGACGAATACCGTGTCGCGCAGACGGCGGGCTGGGAAATCGGCGAGGACGGCATGGAGGTGAGGCTATGAATGAGATCGTGACCGCCGACTGGCGCGACGCAGCGCCGCTCTCCCGGGAAGATTTCGAAGCCGCGATCCGCAACGTCGGCGTCGAGCGCTACCACGACAAGCACGAGTTCCATAAGCTGCTGCACGGCGGCAAGCTGAACAGGAACCAGGTCGCGGCATGGGCGCTTAATCGCTACTGCTATCAGGAGGCCGTGCCGCGCAAGGACGCCGCCTTCATGAGCCGGGTGCACGACCGCGAATTGCGCCGCGAATGGATTCACCGCATCCACGATCACGACGGACTCGGCGAGGAAGGCGGCGGCATCGAGCGCTGGCTGGTGCTCACCGACGCGCTCGGCTTTTCACGCGAGTATGTCGCCTCACGCCGCGGCGCCCTGCCCGCGACGAAATTCGCGGTCGAGGCCTATGTGCGCTTTGTCGTCGAGCAGCCGCTCGTCGTCGCTGTTGCGTCGTCACTGACCGAGCTTTTCGCTCCCTCGATCCATCGCGAGCGCATCGCCGGGATGCTGGAGAATTACGATTTCGTGGACGACCACGTGATGGCCTATTTCAAGCGCCGGCTCTCGCAGGCGCCGCGCGACTCGGAATTCGCGCTCGGTTACGTCCTGGAAAACGCCCGCACGCGCGAGGAGCAGGAAGCCTGCGTCGGCGCCGTGCGCTTCAAATGCGACGTCTTGTGGGCGCAGCTCGACGCCTTAAATCACGCATATGTCACGCCCGGGCTGATACCTCCGGGCGCGTGGCGTCCGGGCGAGTAACGGACAGCGAATAGCTCCGATCGATCGACATCGACGGACAGGGAAGAAAAATGGCAGCGCGCTACATCATCGGCCCCGAGTCGCGGCCCGCCTTCACACGTTATTCGCGACTGCATGAAGATCGCGCGCGCGAGCGGACCGTTATTCTCGCGCCCGAGCGCGCCTACGAACTCGATCCCATCGGCCTGATCGTGCTCCGCGCGATCGATGGAAAGACGAGCGTGGGGGATCTCTGCGCGCGTCTCGCACAGCAATATGCGGCGCCGCTGGAAGTCATTACGCGTGACGTAACGGCGCTGCTGCAGGGCCTTGCGGACAAGCGCCTGCTACGAGACGGCGCCGATCCGTTCTCGCCGCCAAAACCCTCGGCTTTTGCTTCTTCGATTGCGCCCTTCGCCGGCGGCCCCGCCGGACTTCTCGCTGAGCTCACGCATCGCTGCCCATTGCAGTGCCCCTATTGCTCCAATCCGCTGGAGCTCGAGCGCGCCAATACGGAAATGACCGCCGATCAATGGGGCGAGACTTTCCGACAGGCGGCGTCGATCGGCGCGCTGCAACTGCATCTCTCCGGCGGCGAACCGACGGCGCGACGCGATCTCGAGGAAATACTCGCTCACGCCGTCGACGCGGGGCTCTATACGAATCTCGTCACCTCCGCCGTGCTGTTGACGCGCGAGCGGTTGGAGCGCCTCGCCGAGATCGGCCTCGACCATGTGCAGGTGTCGATTCAGGACGTCGTCCCGGAGAGCGCCGATCGCATTTCCGCTTACGAGGGAGGCGTGCCGAAGAAGCGTGATGTCGCGCGCTGGACCCGCGAGCTTGGCCTCGGCCTCACGATCAACGCGCCGATGCACCGCCAGAATATCGCGCATCTGCCGCAGATCATCGACTTCGCGGTCGAGGTGGACGCACAGCGCATCGAGATCGCCCATATCCAGTATTACGCCTGGGCGCAGGTGAATCGCGCCGCGCTCATTCCCACGCGCGAAACTTTTATGGAGACCGTAACGATCGTCGAGGAAGCGAAAAAGCGGCTCCAGGGCGTGCTGAACTTCGACTTCGTCATCCACGACCATTACGCGACGCGTCCGAAGCAATGCACCGGCGGCTGGGGCCGCTCGATCATGGCGGTCACGCCCTCCGGCAAGGCTCTGCCCTGCCATGCGGCGCAGACGCTTCCCGGACTTGTCTTCGAAGATGTCCGCGAACGGCCGCTCGGCGAGATCTGGCTCGACGGTTCGGCTTTCAACGCCTATCGCGGCACGGGCTGGATGAAGGAGCCCTGCCGCTCCTGCGACCGACGCGAGATCGATCTTGGCGGATGCCGCTGCCAGGCTTTCGCCGTCACCGGCGATCCCGCGGCGACCGATCCCGCCTGCCATCTCTCGCCCGAGCACGCGCGATTTGCGGCCTTCGCCGAAACGGAATCCCATGCCCCAGCGCCGGAGTTCATCTACCGTCGGGTCGGCGGCGCGCCACAGGCGTCTCCGGGCCTCGTCAAAGAGCAGGCCTAAGTTGGCCTAACGCGTCGGCGCGGCGGCGGGATCGTCGCGGGGGTCGAGGTAATTGATCTTCATCGGTCCCACGCCGTTCACCTGAACCACGGCGTCTTCATTCGCGACGAGCCAATGCTCCACCCCCGGCGGGATGGCGACGAAGTCGCCCGCGTGAACGAATTTTTCGACGCCGGGATCGATCTGCTTGCCCTGACCGAAACGAAACGCGCCGGAGATCACGGTCAGCAATTCCATGTCTTCATGCGAATGCGCCGCGATCTGATAGCCGCCCGGCGCCCGCAGCCGTATCACGAACGGCCCCGCCTTGGTCGGGTCGCCGAACAGCGTCGCGACCTCGGCGCCACGCTGAAAAGCGCCTGGCGCGGCTTTCCAGACAAGCCCGTTCGCGAGCACGACCGAAGCCGATTCCGCCACCGCTCCGGACGAGCTGAAAGCGAAAAAAGCGCCAGCAGAAATTTGGAGTGCGAAGGTCCGCATGGCTTTCTCCTCCGTCGATTTCCCCCTCATGAGAAATAGGGCGGCGCAGCGGCGGTTAACTCTTCAGGGGCCGTAAATTTTTAATTGCGGTAACAAAAGAGCAACCTCCCCCATGCATATTTATCTCCGTCTCGCGGAGTTAATCATTTGTTTCGCATACGAGTCGCGTCATGGAGTTGAGTGCATGAAATCGCGGGATACACTTGTTCGCCTGAAGCGCTTCCAGGCCGAGGAAAAGCGCCGGCGCGTCGTCCAGCTGAATGCGATGATCGCGGAATTCACGCGCATGTCGACAGAGCTCGACCGCGAAATCGCTCTCGAAGAGCAGCGCGCCAATATCAGCGACCCCAATCATTTCGCCTATCCCACCTACGCCCGCGCAGCACGCACGCGTCGCGACAACATCGTCGCGTCGCTGACCGAATTGCGCGGTCAGCTCGAAGAAGCCGAGGCTCAATACAAGGAAGCGAATGAAGACTTCGCCAAGGCGCAGAGCCAGGAAGCGCGCGATCGCGGAGTCGAGCGCATGGTGGACGTCGTCGCCGAACGCCGGTCGGCCGAGATGCCGGAAGCTTTCCGCCGGGCGTAAATCCCGAAAAGACGCGCAGCCGCGATTTGCGCCGCGGCGCGCGAAGAGACAGTCAGAACCAACAGCCGGCGCCGAAAAGCGCGACCTTAGTCGTCGCCAGCGCCGGATGCGCGCTCGAAGGATTCGGGAAACTTCGCCTCGGTCGTGCCCTTGAGCATGGAAAACCCATACAGGGCGATGAGGAAAAGCGACGCGCCCTTGAAGGCGCGCGCCTCCGGCCCCGGCGAGCGGATATGGGCAAGCGCTTCCTTCAGGCGATCGGCGTAAGCGACGCGCATCGCCTCGAGATAGGCCTGCCCCCTGCGGCTTGCGGCGTCGCGCGTGAGCACATAGCCCTCCGCAAAAAGCGCGGCGACGGCGGCGACCATCAGGAAAAGCAGATAGGAGACGTTCTGCCCCTCAGCAAAAGCCATCTGGAGCTTCACGCCCGCGACGGCGATGATGAGAATGGCGCCGATGATCTCCAGACGGCGTCTCCAGACCTTGACGGACGGCGGCTGCAACAGATCGTCGGCCGCGAGCCGATCCCGAACCGGCTGAAGCTGCTGCTCCAGCGCATTCCGGAGCGCGCGATCCTCCAGTAGTTCTTGAGCGGTCGGCCCGTTTCGCACGGCCTCCAGAACGCGCAGTTCGAGAGCGTTCATGTCACCGCTCTGAGGCGCGGCGCCGGTCGGGACAATGCGCGACTCCGGCCCGAGAACGACGAATCCCCGCTCATCGAGGTCGTAAACCAGCGTGCGGATGACCTGATTCACGCCGCCCTGAAGATAAGCGACCTCCATCGCGTCCGGCGTCTGCGGAACCGGCGGCGGCGGACGACGGCCCGAGCGATCCGCGAAATGAATGACGAGAAAGGTCGTCGCCAGCACGGCGATGACGACGACGCCGAAGAAGTTGAGAAACTCGGGGCCGGAAAGATTGAAGAACGGTAGATCCTGCAAGGCGAAACTCCTCAGCCTGCGAAAACGTCATCGAAAAGACGGCGCGCCTGAAGCGTCGCGACCGCCAGCACAGCCATGCCGATCGCCTGATGCGCGAGCGCAAGCAACAGATGCGGCGTTCCGGCGAAGGGCGGCTCGACCAGCACGAGCGTCGCAACACCCAGTGCGATCTGCATCAGCACATGCCCAAAAACGATGATCGCGCCACGCCGCGCCTTTCCCTCGACGTTCACCAATGCGTCGATGAGATGCAGGCTCGCCATGGCGAGGATCACATAGGCGATCATGCGGTGGAAGAATTGCGCAGTCACCGGGTTGTCGACGAGATTCGTCCAGACAGGATCGAGCCGCCAGAGCACCTCGGACGACGGGATGAAGACGCCGTCCATCAATGGCCAGGTGTTGTTGACGAGCCCCGCGCGCAGGCCAGCGACAATCCCGCCCGCGAAAATCTGCAGGAACACAAGCCCGAGCAGCATGGTGGCCACCGTGCGCAGCCGCCCCGCCCCCTCATGCACGATTGAACGTGCGCGCGGCCCAAGCCCGCCCGCGACCCAAAGGCAGGCGGAAAAGATCAAGGCCGCCAGCAACAGATGAGTCGCAAGCCGCTCCTGCGCGACCTCCGTACGGTGGATCAGTCCCGAGGAGACCATCCACCAGCCGACGCCGCCCTGCAGCGCCCCTACCGCGAGGATGCCAAGCACCTTGGGCTTTACAGATCGCGGCAGCTGTTTCGTCGCCCAGAACCAGATGAGCGGGACCGCGAAGACGACGCCGATGAGCCGCCCGAGCAGCCGGTGCGCCCACTCCCAGGCGTAGATGAACTTGAAGCCGGACAGGTCCATGTCCGGGAACAGCTCCCTGTATTGCGGTATCTTCTTGTAGTCCTCGAAGGCTTGCTTCCACTCCGTCTCGGAGAGCGGCGGAATGACGCCCGTGACGGGCTTCCATTCGACGATGGAGAGGCCGGACTCGGTGAGGCGCGTCGCCCCGCCGACAATGACCATCAGGAAGACGAGAGCCGCGACGACCCATAGCCAATTGCGCACGGCGATCGCATTTTCTTCGTTCGCATGCGGCCGGATCGCCGGCACGGGTTGGGGAAAATGAAGCCAGTCTTCCATAGCCCGCTCGCCTGAGTTGTCGTTTGTTCTGGCCGGCAGTTAAGGGATGGTGGCGACGCTTGTCCACACCTTGCGGCGGGCCGGCCGCTCGCGGGTCCGATTTTCGACTGAAAACGGCGCGCCCGGCGATGTAAGAATGCGGTCGTCTTGAGTCGAGGATGGGATGTGACCGGCAGAAGCGCGCCCGGCAGAAACGATATGGCGATGCTGCGCACGATCGGAGAGGTCGCGGAGAGTCTCGACCTTCCGCAGCATGTGCTGCGCTTCTGGGAGACGCGCTTCAAGGAAATCGATCCCGTAAAGCGCGCCGGCGGCCGGCGATTCTACCGCCCGCACGACATCGAACTCGTCGCCGCGATTCGCCATCTGCTCTACCGCGAGGGCTATACTATCAAAGGGGTGCAACGCATCCTCGCCGAGCAGGGCGTCGACGCCGTGATCGAGGACGTCCGCCGCCGCCAGAGCGGCGAGGCCGCCGTGGAGCCGCCCGCCGCGCCCCCCGAGCCCCATCGGCAGGCGACGCTCGACCTGCCGGAGCCAAAAGCGCCCGAGGTTTTTCTCGAGCCGTCGATCCTTCAGCCAATGGAGGAGGAAGAGACAGCGCCGCCGGCTGAAGAATCGACGGAGCCGGTCGAGGAAATCGCCGAGGAACCGAAAACTGCGCCGGCGCAGATCATCCATCCGCCGGCGCTGATCGACGCGCCGGTGATCGTGACGCGCCGTCTCGACGAGTCGCAGGCGCAGGTCTTGCGCGAGGCGCTGGCGGAAATCGAGGAATGCAAGCGTCTTCTGAACCTCACCCGCCGGTAGGGCGAATCCGGCAAATTCGGATTGGCGGGATTCGCTGTCGCTCCCGCAATTGCCGGGCGTTCAGTCGGAAAGCAGCACGCACTTTTCCTGAAACCGCGCGAAAGGCGTGATCGACGTTGCAAGCCGACGAGCGCCTCTCTATAAGGACGCCAAGTCGGAGTGTAGCGCAGCCCGGTTAGCGCACTTGTCTGGGGGACAAGGGGTCGTGGGTTCGAATCCCGCCACTCCGACCATAAAATCAAAGACTTACGTAAGCTAAGACAGAGCGATAAGGCGACGGGGGTTCACGGGGGGTTCAAATCCCCCGAATCGGAAATGGCCCTTGTGGCTGGCGCTACAGAAGCCGCCGGTTTGTCCCGTCCGACTCCAGCCCGACAAGAAAAAAGCCCGAGCGCCGGGACGAATCGGCGCTCAGGCTCCACCACGGGCGAGAGGCACCCACCCCGCGGCGAGGGGATGCTGTAACGGCCGCCCGCCCAGATGCAAGCATCGCCGCCGTGGCGCGCCCTACGCCGCCATCCGCGCCACGGCGCCCGAGCGCCGCATCTTCTCGGCGGCCCATGCCGTCGAGAGGCATTGCGACCAAGACCAGCCGAGCCCGAGACGCTTGCCGTCGCGGTAGCGTTTATGGGCTCCTCTCATAACGGCGGCGCGGTCATACATCGCCGCCTCCCCTCTGCCCCTCGAATTGCGCTCGCGCCGCTGCGGCTGCGTCTTCGACCTGTCCCGCCAGCGCCCGGACGGCTGCGGCGTCGGCCGGATCGTGGAAGAGGTCGTCATTCTGGAGAAGCAGCCAGAGAACGCGCGACATGTCCGCAGCCGTGTCGAGATGCTGGCCAAGTTCATAGCGGCCGCCCGTGGTGGTGGTGGTCATGTTCATCTCCTTCAACAAAATAAACCGCCGCCGCGCGATCGGCTAAATCGAAGCACATGCAAATAATTCCGGCAAGCGTCGCTTTAGAAACGTACAAATAGTCGAGACGATCGCAGGGCCAGCCAAGAGTTATCGGTTTTGTAGTCTTTGTATTTCTACAAAACCGACTAAATTATTATTTCCTGGCCTGCGTCTGCGCCGCGCGAGCGGCTTCGTACTTTGCCTTGTCGACGGCGTGACGACGATCCTCTTCCGCCTCGATCGCGGCGCGGCTCTCGGGCGGGCGCGGGGTAAGGGAGTCGTCGCCGGGGGGCCGGACATTCTGCAAAACTGAGCCGTAATAGGCCGGATCGATCCATTGGAAGGAGTTGAGGCCCGCCGTGTAGGCGCTCAGCATCTCAAGATCGATGTCGGGCCGGGCGACGCGCGCGGTTGCGGCAGACGCATAGAGGACACGCAGCTTAGCTTCAGCATAGAGCGACGCCTCGGGCGCAAGGCGCCGCTCCGTGACGACGCGCCACAGTTCCCGCCAGTCCGTCATGGCGTCAACGGCGTCAATGTCGCCGCGCACAACGGCGAGGCGTGCCTCATCCTGAAAGTCGTGCAGGGGAACGCCGCGATGTTCGCCGATGGTCGGAATGTGATCGTCGTCTTTCATGCGGTCCCCTTCGCGCTCAGGAGTTGGAGCGCCTTCGCGTTAAGGTCGCGGGCGAGACGCTCGGTGGCGCCGTCTTTCTTCGCCTCAGGCGAATTGGCGGCCTTCGCGGCGAGCCCTTGCCGATACTTCAGCAGCTCTCGCGCCGCCTGTACCCGCGGCGTCGGCTTCAGCCGCCGGTTGCCCGCGATTTGCTCCAGAACCTCGATCGGATCGACCGGCGCAGTTGCCGCGGCTTTGCGAGCCGGTCGAGCCGGCTTCGGCTTCGTTGGCGCTCTCATCGTCACAGTTGGCCTCCTGTTCAGGCTGAAAAAAATTCAATCGTCGCGCGCGTCTGAACTGCGCATGCCACCCCTGCCGGTGTCGAGCCCCTGCTTTCACAGATGTTTTACCCTCCCCCCTAGGGGGTGAGCAGGGCGCCGCGCCGGTCCATCCGCGGTCGCGACGCCCCATATCAGGCGACATTGCCGCCGGATTATTTGGCCGGCGCGTCTTCAGAAAGCCCGGCCTTGACGGCGGCGACGGCGGCGCGAAGCTCATTTTCGATCGCCGCCTCGATGAAGGTCAGCGCGCCCTCATGATCGAAACCCGACGCGCGGCAACGGCCGTAAAGGTCTTGAAGGTCGTCGATCATCTCTTTCTCCCCTTTTTCGTCTCGCCGCCAGCCGCGCGAGATTCGAGCGCCACTACGCGGCGCTCCAGATCGGCGATGATCTGCGCCGCGTGTTCGCGCTCCCGCACGATGACGCCTTGCAGGAGCATGAGCAGCACGCCAGTGCGCACGAACCCATTGTCACCGTCGTCATCTGCCAATGTCGCCGGTGGTGCCGGCATAGGGCGCGAGGGGGCGGGCCGGTGCTGGCCCGATGCGGCGGGCTCGCGCTCGCGAGCGTCGCGCGCCCATTCATCGGCGGCGCCGGGCCATGGGCGCGGCGTGGCGAGCGTCTGTTCGGCACGGCCAAGCGCCTGAAGCGCCCTCAGCTCGTGCGGCGCGAGCGCGCGGGGTTCGGCTTGCTCTTCGTCTTCGATCATCACCACGATACGCCCTCCGCGAAGACAACGAGGCCATTGCGTTGAACAAAGGCGATATCGACGAGCAACCGCACGGCGATCGTCGCGGTCTGATAAACTTCGCGCACGGGGTCCGCGGTCGTCGGGCCAGTGCCGCTGACGATTTCCGCCGGCGTGTCGTGCATGTGCAGGGTCGCGCTCTCGGCGGTTTCGATATCGACGGCGCCGAAACTGACGGCGAAGCCGGTAGGATCAAGCGCGATGAGGGTTCCTTGCGCGACGGCGCGGCTCGGCCAAACCGGAACCTTCAACGTCGGCATTCTCGCCTGCAAAATCGCCGCTTCGGTTGGATGACAGACGAGCGCCGCATTGCCGCTGCCGCCGGCTGCCGCCAAGGACGAAAGCAGCAAGGCGACGTCATCTTCGGGAGCGCCATAAGGTGAAACCGGCGTGAGCCCGGCAAGGATGCCAGGATGCACGACGTCGTCGCCGGCCGCAGTGTTGAAGATCGCGGCGTCGAGACTGATCGCGGCGCGCTCTCTCAGGACCGCGTCAAAGACGGCGCGGCCGGCGGAGCGCTTCGCGAGTTCACGCGTCAGCGTGAGAATGACGCCGAATTTTCTTTCCGGTCCGATCGTGTCCTCACCGAACGCGTGCTCGTCGAGGGGAATCGGGGCGCCTTCGCCAATCCAACTCACCGGCGCAGGCGCAGCTGCCGAACGCGGGAAGCTAATCGAGGTAAGCGGCGCCAACTCGACATGCGCGCCGGCCGCTTTGACGAGCTGCGCGCCCGCGCTCTGCGCGCCAAGGGCGCTGAAGAAGGCGCCGACCGCGCTCTGCGTCAGATTCGCGCCCCAAGAGCCGGCGCCGGTCGCGCCAACTGTCTGATCGGCCTTGTCGACGCGGCCGCCGTTTTCGAAGACTCGCGCCAGTCGGGGGTTTTCCCTCATGATCCGATCGGCTTCATCGGGCCGTTTCGCCTTTTGCAAAAAGCTGACCCAGGCGGCCGCTGCAAGATCGCCCCCGCGATCGGCGGCGGGCGCCTTCAGGGCTTGAAGGATGCTACTATGCTTCGACATTCGCGAATCCCCTTCTACGAAACTGTGATTTCGCGAATCGTCGCATGTTTCACCGGCCGCCGGCGTCACGCGTGACGAGGCCGCAAGCGCGCGCGACGAACGCAGCGAGGCCGCGCGCGACAGCTTCCCGGTCGTCAGCCTCGATGGGGTGAATGTCGCCCGCCCAAACCAACAAGTCTTCAAGCGCGCCCGCGTCCACTTCGACCGCGACGACGCGCCGACCGAGCCGCTGGCGAGCGCGTCGCCGCCGCTGGCGCTCGGCGCCCGTGCGCCGATGCTTTCCTTTTCCATTTTGCACGTTCGGCACGGCCAAGCTCCTAACAACCTGTTTTTGTTCCCATTTTGCACGCGTTCAAAAACGCTCCCCCGGCCGGTGAAGCGCCCCCGCCCGGCTACAATTTTCGATCGCCCCCCGGCGGCGGCCGCAGGCGCGCCCGTCGCCGCTCGATCATGCCGCGCAACCGCGTAACGATCGCGTCGGCGCGGAAAAACGCCGAGAGTTCGTCATCGCCGGCCTCGGCGAAGGCGGCGGCGGCGCGGAGCCGGACGCCATCGAGTTCGCGCTCCAGCCGCGGCCCATCCAACAGGGCGAACTGCTCGGCCCGCCGAAGGAGTTCAAGAATGGCGTCACCATCTATGTCGATCATTTCCGCCCCCATCGCTCGGCGAGCATTTCGAGCTGCGCGCGCGTCGCGCGCCGACGCGGGGCGTGGCGCAGCACGTCGAGAGGATCGGGCCGCGGCGGAGGCGCAGCGGGCGTGGTCGGCGTGGCGGGCGCGGGGGGCGTGGCGGGCGTGGCGGGCGTGGCGGGCGTGGCGGGCGTGGTCGCCGGGCGCGGCAATCGAAGTAATGGGCGGCCGGAGGGGCCGCGCCGCTTGCTGAGATTCAAGGCCATTACTTTTGCTCCCGTTTCGGGCGAAGCCGCCGCCCCATTTCGCTCAACTCCTTTTCACGCGAACGCATACAAGAGCGCCCAACAGATTTTTGGCGGTCTTCATGGCGGTCTTCTTTTTAGAGGAGTATTTCTCTTTATTTTCAATATCTTAGAACACCGCCAATGAAGACCGCCAACATCTCTCTTGGCGGTCTTCCCAAGACCGCCAAAGCTACCCATTGGCGGTCTTCTTGGCGGACTTATAAATCCTTGTTTTTCAACGGTTTTCCTTGAAGACCGCCAAGACCGCCAACTTTTCTTGTTAAGAGCAAAAACGACGGCGATTGCGCTCAAAAAGCGCCCGTTTTCACGAACGGCGACAAATTCAACCCATTCTCGGGACGGTTCGCGCGCGTCAAAAAGGAGCATCTGCCGACTCCTCCGCGAAGCGTTCCGCCGCAGTGATCAGGCGCCAGCTCCACGACTTTCCGATCTTCACGGCGGAGATGTCGAGACGCCCCTTTGCGCGCTCAAGCGTTCGCCACGCGAAGCCCTCGGCGCCCGCATGAGCTTTAATTTCCGAAACGGCGACGGGACCGTTTTTCAGCTTCTCCCGCAGGAACGCCTCGGCGCCGGCGAGTGCGCCCCCGCCGCCTTCTTCGCCGACGCCCTCCGCGATGTTTAGGATGGTCTGCGCGGACCCAGTGAGCGGGTCGCGGAAGGTCGCGACGGTGTTCCGAATCCCATCGTGTCCCGGCACGGCGGATTCGATGATTTCATATGTCCAGCCGCCGCCGGTCGGGCCGATGTTGGAAGGCCCGCGCAAGAACATGCAGCGGCGGCTGCCGTCTTCCTTTTCTTCAACGGCGCAAATCAGAACGATGCGCGCGAGGGCGCCGAAGGCGAGCGAACCGTTGATGCGCTCCATCACATTCCGGCCTTGCGTTCCCTTGCTGAAATGCACGATCCCGAGAACGGCGACGCCGTGGCGTTCGGCGAGGTCGACGACCGGCTGCAATCCGCGGCGAACTTCGTTGTTGCGGTGCGCATCCCCGGCGATCGCCGACGCCAAGGAATCAACGACCAGAAGGCGCACCTTGCCGCGCAATTCTGGCGCGTCGAGTGCGGCGGATAGTGCAGCCATGTCGCGCGATGGATCGAACGCGCGCTCTTGTCGCCCGTCCTTCACGGCTTGAATCACATGCACGCGGGAAGCATCGGCGCCCGCCGCGAGGAGGCGCGGAACGATTGTGTCTGCTATGCCATCCTCGCCGCTCCAAATAAGAACGTCCGCGGCGCTGGCGCGCGTACCGTCCGGCCATGTTCCGCCCGTCGAGAGGATGGCGGCGAGCATGATGGCGACGGTCGTTTTGCCCGCCGTCGATGGCCCGGCGAGTAGATGCATTTTCCCGCGAGCCAAATAGCCGTTCCAAAGCCAGTCCACACGCTCGGGGTTGATCTTTGACGCCGCGACAAGGCGAACCGGAACGACGTTGCGGTTGCCGCCGTCGTCATCATCGTCGCCGTCGCGGAAAATGGCGCGATACGCGGGGTCACGCATCATCGCGCGTTTGATCTCGCCCTGAAGCACGGGGTCGTTCTCATTCACCGGCCCGAAGGTTTCCGCGAGCGCAGCCGCCCTCTCCGCCCCTGTGAACGCCTCCTCTACCCACGCGCGAAGTTCGTTCATGCCCTTGCCTTCGCAATGGCCGTGGTGGCATTGGAAGCCCCCCGAGCCCGGCCGATAGCCCGCCTCGTCGCGGGCGTCCGAATGGTCGGCGGCCCATGGGCATTTGATCGCCACGAAGCCATTGTCGTTGGGCGTCGCGTCAATCAGCATCCCCCGCGCGTCAAAGAGCTTCATCAGGGGGTCTATGCCGACCTCGGCGGCCGTTGCCTTCCTCGTATGGCCGCCGCCCTTGAAGCGCGCCAGCGCCTCCGGGCTGATGTCGACGTCAAGCTCCTCGGCCATCTGCTCGACGCTATAGGCCCGTGAGGGCTCCCAAACGTGCATCACGTGCGGCCACGGCTTGCCGCCGTTCTTCGCCATGATGGCGGGCTTGCAGTTGGCCCCCACGGGCAGGCGCACCACGCGCGTCACGCCGACCATGCCCGGATCGCGCAGCGACGGATTGATCAGTTCGTCGCTGATGATGCTGTCGATCAACGCGGCGATGACGCGCGCGTCGCGCCCGTTGGTGATCCTGAAGCCGTAATGATAGTTGCCCGGCGACGTCTCCAGAACATAGGTCGGGAGGGGGATGACGCGCAGTAGCTCTTTCAGATTGATCTTGGTCCCCACGTCGTCAATGACGAGGACGAACTGCTCCTCGAAGCATTCGATGCGGCGAACGAAATGCCCTTTCGCAGTCTCGCGGAAGACCGAGACGCAATAGTAATTGGCCGTTTCATTGGTCAGCACGCCGACCATTCGCTCGGCGGGATAGACGACCCAGGATTTATCGCCGGTCGATACCGGAACGCGCTTCCAGTTCTCGCCTGCGAGCGCTTCGAGGAACTGCTGATTAGTTATTTTGATCGGCTTTTTCACCTTGGCCCCCGATTGCTGAAGAGGCCGCGCGTGAGCTGCGTTTTGCGCCGAATTTGTTATGGTGTTTTTGCGTCTAGGACACCTAACAATTTCGGCGTCGCTCCCCCCGAGCGGCGCTTTTTTGTGGATTAGCGCGCGTCCCGCGCGATCTTCCGCAATGTTTGGACAAACCGGCGCGGGCCGCGCCAGTCGCTCGGTGAGACGGGCACTGTCGCCCGTATGGTCGCGCCGCCGGGCGTCTCGAAGGTTGCGCGAAAATGGCGGCCGCGCGCTACGTCAACTATCTTGAAGCCCGCAACCGCCGCGGCGTCGACGTAGGCTTTCGCTCCGCTTGTCATCCGCATGTGCCACCCCCGGATTACGGTTTACGGAAAAGGGATTTTCACGCGGCCTCGGTCTGCGCGTCTCGCTCTGCGCGGATTTTCTCGTCCCACGCGTCTATCTCGTCCGCCAGCCACGCGACCGCGCGGGGGCCGATTTTCACGGGTCGCGGAAACTGCTTTTCTCGTACGAGGCGATGCAGTGTCGGTTTCGAGAAGGGGACTCGCGCGAGAACTTGTGGCTCGCGCAGATAACGGGGGGCGCTCTTCATTGGCGATCGCTCCTTATTGCGGGCGACCTTTTGAGTCGCCCTTGTGATCGGACGATCTCCCTAATAATCACAAAGGAATGCAGCTCCTAATTATGCAATTGTGCGGATTGAAAAATTTTTCCGCACAATTATTCCGCACAATTCTTGCGAGGCCCCCGCGGGCCACGCTTCCCATTTCCTGTAACAGATTTGGCGATATCGCGCGCCCGATCGCGGGGGAATTTCGGCAGCGCCGCCCGCACAATTTTTGCGGCGTCGTTTTGACTAATGAAGCCCCCGCGTTTCACTTGTTCCGTCGTTATGATTGCTCGCGCCTCGTCATCGCATACGCCGTTTTCCGCGGGCGCCACGAACAGCCCTTTCAGTGAGCCGCTCACGCTACATATGAGCAAATCGGTGTAGACGGGCGCCTTGTCGAAATACCCGTCGCCCCATACCGGCGCGCCGTCCCCGCCATCGCGCGTCCATTGCGGCGCGCGGTCGTGTCCCCACCGTTGCGCGGTTGCAGATTCCATGTGAATGGCAAGTTCGATCCACTCGACGGCGGCAATGTCGCGGCGCTGCATATCCTCGGGCGTACGAGGCACATAACGCATTGCCCCGAGGTCGCCGTGTAAGCCTTGCTCAATGACGCAATCATAGGCGCTCGCGGCGATACGGCCGCTTTGCAAATGCGCGACCAGCTGTGACAGGAAATCCTCTTCGGCGATTCCGGGCGCGTCGACCTTCGCGCGTTCGAATGCTTCCGTAACGGTCAGGAACTTGCTCGTCATTTGCGCCCCCGCAGCTTCACGACATTGCCGCCGGTTGCCGGTTCGAGAATCTCCGCAATGTGCGCTTCCCACAATTCGAGCGCCGCCCGCTTCTCTTTGAAACGATCGTGTTTGTCATAGTGCATCGAGTGAATGTCGCCGTAGGAATGCGCCAGCAGCGCCATACGATCTTCGCGCAGCACGCCCAGCGCGGCGAGTCCGGTTGCGACCGTGCGCCTGAAATCGTGCGGAGTCGGCGGGTTCGCCTTCAGCGAAAGGACGGCTTCCCGATCGGGGCCATCCGGGGTCAATGTCGGGACAATGCGCCGCACCGCTTGCGAGACGGAATGACGCGCGATCGGCCCCCGGCTGGCGAAGGTCGAAGGGAACAGGTGCGCCTGCCCTTCCACCATGTCCCGCATCTGCGCGCGGACGATCTCCAGCGTCATCGGCGCCAGCGGGACGACATGAGCCCGGCCGCCCTTCATTCGAGCCGCAGGAAGCTCTATGCGGGCGCGGGCGCCGTTGTCGACGTCCTTGATCTCGGCGAGTGCAATCTCGGTCACTTCGCCGGGGCGCTGACCCGTCAGCAACAGGAAGCGCATAGCGGCCGCGACCGCCGGGGCGATGTTCGAACGCTCCAGAGCCCGCCACAGGACGCGAATCTCGCCGGGCGAGAGGACGCGCTCCTTCGGTGTCTCTCGCGCCCGCTTCTTCATGCGGGTCATCGGGCTGTTTTCAAGCAGCCCCGAGTCGACGGCCCAATTGAAGACCTTGGACATGACAGTATGTGTGCGATTCGCGCTCGACGGCGCCCGCACGGCGATTTTGTCCAACAGCGCCGCGGCGTCGGCGCGGGTCAGCTTGTCGACCCCGCGCCCGTTCCACTCGGGAAGGACATGGACGCGCAGCAGCAGCTCGTCCTGCTGCCAAGACTTCTTTTGGATTCGGGCGTAGCGTTGGAGATATTCCGCCGCGAGCTTCCCGAATGTCAGCGCCCGCGCGGATTGTTCCCGCCGGGATCGAATCTCGCCTTGCGGGTCAGCGCCGCCCGAGACGGCCACGCGTTGAGTCTCCGCGCGCTCGCGCGCCTTGGCGAGCGAAACCTCGGGGTAGCGCCCCAGGTTTAACCGCTTGAACGATGTTGAGCCCTGCGGCCGGTAGCGAAAAGTCCATGTTGCCACGCCCGTCGGCGTCATGCGGAGGCAGAGCCCCGACACCTTCGCGTCCCAATATTCCGCGCGGGTCGCGCCCGGCTTGATGCTGCGGACGAACGCGTCCGTAAGAGCAACAACAGCCATCCCGTCTCCCTTCTTGAACCCCCGGCGTGAGCCCTTGTCGGGGTTGTCCCCCGCGAGCCCTTCCCGCCGTGCGGGGGTTCACGGGGGACAGTAGGGGTTCAAAAGGGTCGATATGTCGCGATTTCTCTTGAACCCCCGTGAGACGAATTGACAGCTTTCGCCATTGAAATGCAAGTGTTTTCTGATAGCTCTTGGACAAGTAAAAATAGGTATGATTTCCTACCTTGGTTCTCTGGGGGACAAGGGGTCGTGGGTTCGAATCCCGCCACTCCGACCATTCTCATTTTATTCTCCTTTTAAATCAGATAGTTGGCTCAGAATTTGTCAAACCTTTCGCCTTGGTTTGACAATTTTTGTTCCCTGTCCTCCCCCTCCCCTCCAAATGCTCGAATGACCTTGGCGCTCGCCGTCTTGGCCAGCCGAGCTTTTTCCGCCTCGCGCGTGTAGCGCTCGATTTCGGAAAGCGTCCGATGGCCGGTTACGCTCGCGATTTCGTGCGTGGTGCATCCGGCTTCGGCGAGACGCCGCGCGGCGGCCTTGCGCAAGCCGTGCATCGACAATTCATCTGGCAGGCCCGCGCCTCGCACCGCGTCGCGGAACCAGTTGCCGAGCCCCGCAGGACTGAAGGGCGCTCCCGTCGCCGTCGCAAGGAAGGTCAGCCGGTCGCGCGGGAGGGCGTCGAGAGTGGCGCGAAGCTCATGAACGATCGGGACTGCGACAACGGCGCCGGTCTTGGATTGCTGCAAGTGGATTGCGCCATTGGCGACGTGACGCCAGCCCAGCCGCGCGAGGTCGCCGCGTCGCTGGCCAGTGTTCAACGCCAGTTCGAGCGCCAGCCGCTCGCGCGAGCCTATTGGCCAGCGGGCGCGAAAGGTCGCAATGTCGTCTTCACTCCAAGTCGCGAATCCGCCGACCTTATGGCGAAGCCGCTTAATGCCAAGACATGGGTTGTCCGGCCGCATTTCAAGCGCAACGGCATGGTCCATCAGAAGGGAAACCATGCTGAGAAGACGATTCGCCGCGTCGGGCGTCGCCGCCTTCGCCGCCATGATCGAACGGACGTGGCGCGGATGCATGCCGGCAACAGATTTGTGGCCGTGCTCCTCGCGGAACCGCTCCAGAATGTTGCGATACACGCGAGCGGTCGACGGGCGCAGCGAGGTGAAGCCGGGCGAATTGTAGTAGCTCACAATGAGCGCGTTGATTGAGCCGGGAATGGTCCGCGCCGCGCCGACTTCGAACGGCTTCCCATTGGCCGCAGCTTGGTAAGCTGCAAGAAATTCCGGCCCGCCGTAGTCGCCGGGGAGCGCGACGCGCGAGAATCCCGGCTTGCGAAAGTAGAACCGCAAGCGGCCGTGACGATCGACGAATTGCTGCACAAATGGGAAGCGCTTGCGCGGCATTGGCTTTAATCCCAATCGGACGGCGCACCAGCCCCCGCCACGCCGTCATAAGGCAGATGGTCGATTGCGGCGTCGAGGTCTCGCGCGTCCCATCCTTTAATTCTGTCGTCGAGGCGCTTCGGCGCAGGAAGAATCCGCCGCGCCACGAGCTTGTCAAAATGCGCGGGGCTTATGTCGAGATAGGCCGCCGCGCGCTCGCGGCGCATGAGGCGCGGCAGGATCGCGCGTTTTGCGTCAGCCATTACGCGCCTCCCAAATCCGATCGTGCGCGAAGCGGATTGCGCGCGAGACATTGAGAGAAAGTTTTCCGCGTGGATTGTCGTACGCCCGGAAAAACTCCGTCTCGATTTGGCAAGCTTGCGCGTGCGCTTGCGTGCCGGGCTCGTCCCATCCCTTGGGAAATTCCTTGTAAATTTGGTGCGCGGACACGTCGCCGCCGCGCGTCCAATTCAAGACTCTCAACTCGGGTTGCATATGCGCTTTGCGCCCGGACAGCCCCGAGGGTGCGCCCAGTTTTGAATCCGGGTTGCCCACAAAGCCATACTGCCTATCGACAAGTTCAAAATGAAGATCGAAGGGCCATGGCCCGCTTTGATATTTCTGGGCCGCTCGCGACGCCGCATAAAGCAGCGAATCATCGTCGTCGCGATCGGCGACGGCTGCCCATTCTGGCGACTCTCGCAGCCGCCAAACTTCGTCATTAAATTCGCGCGAAGCTTGATACAGCCCGGACGGAGGGCGGCCGTAGATTTCCGCGAAACTCCGCAGGATTGCGCCCGCAAGCTTCGCCGCCGGCACCAGTTCCACGCCTGCCCAAAACAGCCCGGCGCAAACTGCGATTTCCGCCAATCCTTTCGCGTCGAAAAGACGCTCGCGCCCCCGCCCGCCGCCGGAGACAGCTACCGGCGCAAGGCCGAGCTTGTCGAGCATGGAGAGCGCTCGCGACTCCAGCCCGAGGGCGGCCTCGATTTCGCTTGCCGGATAGAAAAAAGGCGCCTGCTCAACCATGTGGCGAGTTAAATCGAGTTTTTCGATTCCGTCAACGGTAAATCCAGCGCCGGGAGCATCCCGCCCCCGGCGCCGAGACGCCGCGCCGCTAAGGAATCGGCCGCGTCCACTCGCCGTTATCACGACCACGCGCGAGTTGGTCGGGCCGTTGCGGTGGAATCACGCCGCCGGCTGGCCAGCCGTTTTCGTCATTCGGCCCAATCGACAAGAGCGGCAAAGCTTCCGATTTCAATGCCAGCTTCCTTCGCCTTCGCCGCCGCGTCGACAAGCGTCGCGAGCGCTCGCGCCCGGCCGCCCGCGTCATAAGCTTGGAGCGGCCGCGTCACGTCTATTGCTACGCTCGCACCTAGCTTCTCGCTCGCTTCTTCGGCCATCGCGAGAGCGATCGGCTGAAGCGTCCACTGCGCCAGATGGCGCTGCGCCTCGCGCACAAGCGGCCCCTGCGCGTTGTCGACCAAGAGCGACGGGAGCACGCCGAACACGCCGCAGATGGCGCTACGGGCCGCCGCAAGCGTTTCAGTCGTCATCGCGTCGCGAAGATTCGGAGTCACGTCTTGCGGCTTCCAGTCGCTCGCCGGCGCCGGGCCGCCAGCGGCCGAGACGGCGACGCTTTCGCGCAGAAGCACGCGCCCGCGGCGCCCCCTGAAGCCGCGGCCCAGGTTCTCTAAATCCACGTCGCGGCTTTCCGGGAAGGGGACAATCTGACTGCCGAGTGGCGCAAATTCGTAGACTTCGGAAAGCGCCGTTTCCACTGCCTGTAGCAGCCCCGCCGTAAGCGACGCGCGCCGCAACGGCGAGCTCCCCGTCCACGGCGCCACAGGGTCCGCGCCAATCCTGAAGTGGAGCACTTCGGGCGCGAGAGCGGTTTGCGTCGTTCCGCCGCCCGCTTCCGATATGGACACGCGATAAGCAGTCGGCTGCCCGTCGCGCGTCCGCAAGTCCCAATCGGAACACGGAACAAGGCCGCCGTCGCGGATCAGGAAAAGCGCCTCGCCGCGCAACGCAAGCCCGCGCGCCGCGAGCGCCATCGTCCTACGATTCAGCATCGCCGCGCCAGTAACGTCCGCGATGCTGAAAGCATTTTCCCAAAGGCTCACGCAAGTTTGAACCGTCGCCGTCAATTCCCCGACGCCGCTGCGCCCGCTGATATATGACTCGCGCGCGGCCATGATTTCCGCACTGAAGCCGCTCGCGCTCGATCGCTTTTCAACTGCCTTCTTTTTGAATGGCCACATTGCCGGCCCCTTCCTTCGTTGCTTCGGCCACCCATGAGAGCGGATATGTCTGCCGGATTTCAGTTCGCGCATTCGTAACGCCGAAAATTCGGCAAAGCCTTGCAATATCGCGCGTCGCCTCTTCGCGGGTTTCTGCGATCGCTTTTACACTAACGCCCGCGTCGTCGATGGTAAGCGAATAAAGCGGCTCACTCATAGCCGTGCTCCTTCATTTCAAGCACAGAAAAGCTACGGCGAGAAAAGCATCCTGTAAATAAAATAAGTTGCCGGCTTTGTAGTTGAAACCAAACCGACAAAACAAACTAATTATCATTAGTTCGTCCTCCGGTAGTATCGAAGCAAATCCGCCGCGCCGCTCGCGACCAACGCTTTCGCCACAGCGTTCACGTCAAATTCTGTCGAGCCAATGCCCTCGATTGTTTCCTGTCGCACGCCATTGGCCAGCGAAACGCCTGAAAAATATTCGGCGAGCCGTCGATATGCTTCATTTGCGGTTGCCGTGACGGGTCCGCCGCCGACGCTCGCCGTGAAGCGATATGGGCCGCAGCCGGGAAGCTGATAACCGCCCAGCGGCGACGGGGAGAGCGAAGCGGCTTCCCAAGTCGCGCCGTTCCAAATTTCCGTTGCGCTCACAGTCGCCGGGGAAAGCGGCGGCGCAAATTCGCCCGGACCTTCGACGATCCACGAGACAGCGCGCGCGGTGTATCGGAACCGAATGTGAGATTCGATCCTTGCCCAAATAAAATCGGAATCGAGCGCAGCGGCTTCCGGCGACAAGCCAGCCGGCGCAGCCGGATAGCTCGCCGGAATCGCTTCGTCTTCTCTAATTGCAATTAGCATTTTACGCCCTCCATCGGCCGAGAGCGCGACGAAGGCCGGCGTCGGGCTCTTCGATCGGACGCGAGCGCGCTTCAACTACCGTGTCGGAATATGCGGGCCAGCTTTGCACAATCGAAATTTCGTGAAGTTCGATCGCGCGAAGCTCGCGACGGTTGCCGCTCCATTTTTCGTCTTTTGCCTTGAAGCCAAACGAAGCGCCGCCGATGTCGCCGCGCTCAGCAAGCGCCAAAAGATCGCGCGCCGATTGCGTGTCCGGGAGGTCCAAAGAAAACGCGAGGCCGTGCGAATCTTCCGACAGGCGCAGCGTGCCGCTTTTCGTCCGTCCCAAAACGCGCGTCGCGTCATGATCTGCGAGCGCCAAAACATCGCGCCCGCTCGCAAGCGAATCCGCAAAAGCGCCTTGCCGAATGCTTTCGACAAAATCGCCAATGCGGGTTTCAACGCCGAATTTCGCGGCGTAGCCTTCGAGACGACGGGGAAAATTCCCCGCCGCCCGAAGCTCGATTTGAAGGGCGCGCCGTTCCACTATTCCACCTGAAGCGCGGTCAGAAGATGCAGCTGCGCGACGCGAAGAATATTCACGTCAAACGTCGCCAGAGCGGTCAGCCTCAGCATGCCCGCCTGCGCGTCGCTGTAGGGATCGCGGATCATGTCGATTCCGCCCCAGGCGCCGATGACGAAGGGCGCGACGCCGCCGGCATTGGTCGTCAGCAGCGCAACCGAAGTGTCGGGCGTTCCCGCCGTCAGCGTGGCGAGCGTCGAGAGCACGTTATTCGCCGCCGGGAAATTCTTGACATGCCGGTCCCATTCACTGACGGCCGTGCCGGTGATTAGCGTGCCGTCCATGTAGCTCCACGTCTGCGGGTGCATGAGCACGTTAACGCTGCCCGGACCGTTCGCGGCATTGGCGCCGATGAACGTCGCGGCCACGGCGCGGAACGCAGCCGCGCTCGCCGCGGCGGAAACGGCGGTCGTTCCGTAACCATACGTCGCCTGCCCGGCGATGACGCCCAGCGGAACGCCAGAAGCGCCGCCGCCGTTGAAAACAGCGTCGTCGAGAACCGCCTGCATCGTTCCGTTGATGTCGCGTCGGACAGCCTGCTCCAGCGCGTCGCCGGACTGCTTCATTGACTGGCGCGTGAGCTTCACCTGAATGCCGAGCGTCTGCTCCGGCGAAAGCGTGCGTTCGGTCGTCGCAAACGTCGTCGGACCGGCGACGTTGCCGGTTTCGGACGCCGCCCAACCCGCCGTGACGCTCGAAGTCGTCAGAGGGATTTCCATCAGGCCAGTGTCGATCGAAATCATCTGCCCGCCCATGCGCGCGGCGACGGAATCGGGGAAAAGGCGATCAATCACAGGGCGCACCTGCTTCGGATCGAAAATGCCGGAAGCGACGGTTTCGCCGACACGGCGCTCCAACGCTTCCCAAGGGACTGGGACGCCGCGGTATCCGCCCTTGGCGCGCATTTCCGTGACGACTTCGGCCGTCGCGCCGTTCATGGCGCGGCCCTCGTCGAGAGCGAGCACCACCTGGCGCATTTCAAACTTGTTTACGAGGTCCGCCCATTCATTCGAGCCGCGCGTTTCGAGGTCGCGGCCCGCGTCGCGGCGTTCGTTGTCTTCGGCAATGAGCGCCGCGCGGTAGCGGGTTTCGTTCGTGCGGTACTCGGAATCGAGCGCCGACATGTTCCGGGTTTCGTCTTCAGACGGGTTTTCCTTCCCGACAAGGCCCGCGAGAGCCTGTCGAATTTCCGACTGGCGACGTGCGATTTTCACACTTTCCAACATGAGTTTTTCCTTTCAATAGTTCAGACCATTCCGCGCGCCCGGCGATCGGACGGCGGCCAAGTTCTCCATTCGTTTTTGCGGTGTGGCAGGAGACGCACAGCGTTTGCAGATTCGCGAGGTCGAACGCCCGTTCCGGCGCCTTGCGAATTGGCGCGATATGGTCGCATTCGAGATTGGCGCGCGCGCCGCATTTGACGCATTGAAAGCCGTCGCGGCGCAGCGCAATCCAACGCAACCGCGCCCAACGGCTCGTGTAATAAACCTTCGTCCCAGCCCTCAAATCCATAGCGCTTGCCTCGCTTGTTTAGCGGGCCGGCCGGCAATGCGCGCGCCTTCGGCCACGGCGAGAACTGTTGCGGCCGCCGCGTCAATTCGGCCGTTTGATCGCGCTTTCGCCAGTTTCAGATTGTTCGCCGGGTCGCGCAGCGTCACCGCGTCCGCGAAAGCGCTTCGCAGCAAGAGCGACGGCGCCGCCTTCACTTTTCCGTCGAAGCACGCGCGGCGGAATCTCTCGCAGTCTTCGCCGCCGTCGCGGAAGCCCTGTCCTCGCCACACAATCGGCGCGCGAATGCCGGCGCGGTCGATTGCTTCGCCAAGTTCGGATTGCTTGTAGCGATCAGCGACAATCGCCGCGATCGGAAGCCCGGCCACGCGCTTCATGACTTCGCCCAGCCACGGCGCGACGGGAACGGTTGCGTCGCCGAGTGTCGAGAGTTCGCCGCGGTCGCGCATTTCGACATAGCGTCCGCCGACGCCATCAGCCTGCCCGCGATCGAGAAGACCGGGCTTGCCGGGAAACGTCCCGAGGCATTCGAGCCGGCCAGTTGCGGGCCAGTAGAACGCCGCCGCCGTCATCGAGGCCGAGCCGCCCAGGTCGATTCCGATGACGACTTGCCCCTGTCGCGGCGGAAGGTCCGCGCATTCGCAGTTCAACCACTCGTCGGTGCTCAAAAGCATGTCGCGCGTCTCGCCGCTCACGCGCTCATTGCGGTTGTAGAGCCTGAAGGTCGTCAGGGCGGAACCGCCGCGCGCGATGGCGCGACGCGCCTGCGCTTCAAGCCATTCGACGCTTGAACCGATTCCCGCCTTGGCGCCGGGATTCGCCAGCAAGAGGCTTTCCACGTCATCCGCAGGAAGGCCCGGCGCCGGGCGATGCTCTTGGCGGTAAACGCCCTCTTGCGGTTCATCGAGCCATTTTGAGAACGGATGAGCGTCATCCGGGGCGCTTGTCGAGATGATGAGCGCCCGGCCGCCGCGTTTGCCAAGGCCGGACAAAAGCGCGTGTTCGAGGGAATCGCCTTTGTCGCGTTCCCAATGGCCGCGCTCATCAAGAAGCGCCAGCGTCGGGGCGCTGCCCAGCGCCGACTTGCCGTCCGCCGGGACAACGCGCAGCAAATGCCCGCCGCCGTCGCCGGCAAACTCGATTTCGAGCTTGGCGCCGCGCCGGAAGGTCAGTTGCCCTTGCGTCTCGATTGGGAGGCTTTGAGACAGGCCGGCCGCGAACTTCCAAGCAATCGTCGCCTGGTCGCGGTTGCGAGCCGCCAAGAGAATCTCACGGCGCGGCTGCCCATCCCAAATGCCCAAAAGCTCCCCGAGCGCGAGCCCGGCGGAAAGCGCCGATTTGCCATTGCCGCGCCCCACGCTCAGGACCGCCGTCGACGTCTTCGGCGCCAGCGCGCCGCGAACGAAATGCTTTTGGAACGGGGCGAGCTTCAGCCGCCGGCCGGCTCGCGTTCCTTCGGGAACGGCCAAGCTTTCGAGAAAGCGGATTGCTTTGGTTGAGTCGCTCATTTCACAGATTCCGACTGTAGATATAAACCACATTTTCGATTTGTGGAATAGTGAGAAAGGAAAAGCTCCAGTCCGATTGGCGCCCCAAAAGGCTTTTCGGGCATTGGGACCATCGTGAGCTTGACAACCGGACAACCCGGACAGACCGGACATTTGTCCGGCCTGTCTGCCGGACGGACCGGACAACCCCCCTAGAAGGGGGTTGTCGTGTCCGGCCTCTGTCCGGTGTCCGGGTCCGACCAGACGATGGTCAGCGTTCCGCTCTCGCGCGTTCCTATCTCCCCGGCGTCGGACAGCTCCGCCTCACCCCGCCGAAAGGCTTTTTGCTTAGCTGCGGCTTTCTTCGCCTCGCTATCCCCGTCCGCCGGCCAACTTCGGTAGAACTCCGCCCGCACGTCCTCCCGGTCGACCGCGCGAACTTCCGGCCCGTCCTCTCCGAACGGCCGCGCCGGGGCGCCCTTGGTCCGCAGTACGGTTTCCAGCGCCGCGAGATAGACGCGCGCCGCCCGCGACGCCTTTGGGACGCTCGCCCGTTCCGCGCCCGCTGTCGGCTCAACAGCGGGCGCCCCGAACGGCTCAAAGTCCTCGTCTTTCCCAAGCTCGACGAAGCGAAGATCAAACGCGGAAATCTCGCCCTCTTCGCCGCTGCGCGCCTTGGCCAGCGCGAGGCGACGATTTGCAACCTTTCCGGTCGTTTGGTTTCGATCGGCGAGAACTGAAATCACCACGTCCGCGCCCGCGCGCCACGCGCTCGCGCCGCGCAATCCGGTTTCTTCGCCTTTTCCATAATGGTGTATCGGAATGACGAGCACGCCCAACGCTTGCGCAAGGACGTTCATCTGCCGGATGGCGCGAGCGGCTTCGGAATTGTTGTTTTCGTCGTCAAGCCCGAACGCCGCCGCCAACGTGTCGATAACGACCGCGCCAAGGCGGACGCCGTGCGTTTCCTTGAACCGCTCCCCAACTGCTTTCAGTTTTTCGACGAGCGCCGCGACCTCGCGCGGCTTTGACAGATCGGGAACCGCAGAAGTCCACGCAATCGGAAGAATCTCGCCTTGCGCCTTTTCATTGCGCGCGACCGCAACGCGATTCGCAATCGTCCCGCCGCCTTCGGCCGCAAGGATCATGACGCCGACGCGCTCGTTGACCTTGCGCCCGAAGAATGGCTCGCCGCTGGCCAGCGAAACCGCGAGGTCGACCGCGACGAAAGTCTTACCGGCGCCCGACTGGCCGCCGATGAACGCGATTCCGTCGTACGGTAGCAGCCCCTTCACGAGCATTCGCGGCGCTTCTGTTGGGGCGTCGCCATCAAAGACGACGCCAGCGAACGGCTCGCCGTCTCTCGCCGGCGCGCGGACTTCTATCGCGCGACCGTCCAGCGGCGGCCATACCAGCGACGGCGCCGGGCGCTCCCCAAGCGGGCCGCGTGGCTTGGCAATGCCCGCCGCGAGCCCGGAAGCTATGGTTGCCGCCGTTTCGCCCTCGTCAAGCCCACTGGCCAGCGCAGCCGCATACAGCGCGGCCTCGCACTCGCCGCGGTCAAGCCATCCCGCGCCGATAAGCGTTCCGGCCGAAAACGCCGCCACGTTCAAGGCTTGATTGCGCCCGCCTTCGGCCGTTTCGGCGAGCTTCGCGCATTCGGCTTCCAGCGCGGCGCGCGCGTATTCCTCTTCGCGCGTTCCTGCGGCGCGAGCCCCCGCAATGGGAAGCTCGCGCGGCTCTTTGGGAGGCCGAATCAGCTTCCCAAGCCATTGCGGGAGAACCGGGATAGTCTCGCAAAAGAACGCGGCCGCGAGGTCCGGCCCGCCTATCTGCCGCCACGCCCGCCCATCCGGCAACGCCGCGCCGGGCGCAATGATGTAGCCGCCGGCGCCTCGCACGTCGATTCCGCGAGGGAGCGCGCCCGTCGCGTTGCCGAGCGGCTCGCCGTCCGGTTGCCGAAAGATGTAATGGCGGCCGCCCGAGGGCGTTTCGACGATCGGGACGCCTTCCGGCAAGCCATAGCGATCGGCGAGCCCGAGGAAGGCCGCAACGCCGTCCGGCCCGCCGTGCCTGTCGCAGTCGATTGCGACAAGCCCCGCCTTGCCCAGATCAATCGCCGGGAGGGCGTTCGCGCGCCACATTCCGGGGAGGCTCGCGGCGTCGACTGTCGACGCGTCGCGCCATCGCACGAGCGGGCGCTTATCCGGCCCGCAAGGGAAGGTCGCGACGCCAGCCGCCGCGAGCTTCTTCGCAGTTTCGAGGGCGCTCATTGGTCGCCCTCCCCGCCAATCCCCGCAAGCCCAAGCTCGATAGTGACGAGCCGCAGGAGCGTATCGAGCGCGAAGATGACGCCCGCCGAAAAATCGTTGTCGACGCCTGCCTTCCAGACTTCGCGCGCGGTTTCGTGCGCCCAGGACGGAAGGCCGCCCGGACGCTCGATTGCGAGAGCCGTTCCTAACCAAAGCTCTCGCTGGTCATAACTTAGCGCGCGCCAAGACAAACCAATTGCGCCCCGCCCCGCCGGCGCGGTATATTGTCTGCGAAGGTTTTTTCGGTCCTTCAGAATTTCGCCGCCGCGTTGGGCTCCGACCCCCAGCGCGGCGGTTTCTTTTTGGGGATCGGGCGAGCTTGCCCGGTTTGACAAAGGCCCGGAAAGCCCTTTGAAATCAGTAGAGGCCGCTTGCCCGGTTTGACACGATAGCGCGTTGATTTTGCTAGGGAATTGCTCCCCCGCCACTCCGACCAAAATCACGTCACCGGCGTTTGTCGATCTGCGCAAACCACCACAAAATCAATTATTTCATCCAACCAACCTCGGCTAATCACGTTTGGTCACCGCCATCCACCTAAATCCAGGGGGATTTACCGGAATTAGCCGTTGACGATTATCGGAGATCTCTTGGCGCAGGGACGAGCGATCGGCCCTCTCGACCGTCACCACCAAGGCGGCGACGGTTTTCCGTTCCATTGTCTGGCAATCGTGTTGACATCGCACGGTTTTCAAATTCTTCACCATGGTCGGCGCCGAGAAATGGGCTTCGGATCCGGAGCCTGAGTGGCGGCAATTGACAAAGAGGGGCGGAAAGTAGCCTCTCCGCCCCCAAAATTCGCAAGGCGCTATCGGTCAACAGATTTGACCGGACAGCTTCAGGTTATGATCTGGCCGTCAGGGAAGCACGAACAGAAACGCCACGCGATTTGACAGGACAGGGACCTGAAGCGACGACCCGACGCCGCCGCTATCGCCCTTATATGTGCGGACATTGAAGACGTTCCGCGGCGCGGAACTTCCCCCGCAATCGCCCTTGGAATCCCGAAATTGTGCGAAGAGCGCGACGCCGAGGGACCGGCCCCACTCCACCGTCACGATCGGCGCGGAATTATTGGTTGGGTTATCCGTGACGGTTATGCAGTAGACGCCAACCGCCGGATGCGTGATTGAGCTGATTCCCTTGGCCCTGATGGGGGCGCCATTCTGACCAAAGAGCCCAATCGCCTGAGCATAAGGAGAATCGTAGGTGGGAACGCCCGGAATTCTGGGGGCTTGCGTTTCCTGCGCGCGCTGCGCCGTAGAAGCGGGCTCATTCTGCTGGGCCACGACTGCATCGGTAATGGCAAAAAGCGCAATTCCGAAGCTGACGGCAGCCAAAACGCGGCTCGTCGAAATGATGTTTTTCATTTTCCCCTCTCCTATGGAAATCGCCGCTCAAATAAAGCGACTATTAAGTAACACCGGCCGAAGATATATGTTCCATTTGCGTAGCTTATGCTTTGTATACATTCAGTATAGCCACAACTACGCTGGACTTAAAAAAGTAAACAAATATAACAATTTGGCTATTGCGCCGCATATTCACCCAGCTTGCTTTGCAAATAAATAAAAATAAAAATTCTGTAATTATTCGAATGAAAATACAATTTTCACGAATCTACCAAATGATATTTCGAATGTTATAGGAGATAATTGGTTGCCGACCATCTTTCCAAAGCAATCGTAAGTTGATCACCTAAGCTGACAAGCGTTTTGGGAAGCCCGCATCAACGGGCGCCGTACCCTGCGACGTCCGAACGTAAGCGAAAAAGCGCCCATGGAAACCTTGGGCGCTAGTGAACTCCAGAGGAAAGTGATGGTGAGACTTTGAGAGGCCGACGCCGGAACTTATCCAGCGTCGACACGAAGGCGGTTAGAGGAACAGGCCCAGGCAGGCGCCCGCGAGACCGCCCACGACAGCGGCCGCGATCGTGTTTTGGAGACCGCCCAGCGCAGCAGCCGCCAATCCGCCAAGAATAACCGCCCCAACGCCCGCCATGATATAGACGGTCGAAGTCGCTTCCAATTCTTTGCTAGCCATTTTCGTCACTCCTCTTTCGATTTCAGAGAGCTGCGACACACCGGCAAGTGAGCCGCCCGGCTCGCCCCGAAGGGGGACGCACGCCATTGAGACGCAAGAAAAAGCTACCACGACGCATATGGCTGTCCAGCAAAATCTGCGACATGTTGTCGCGCGCTCGAGGTAGAGAGCGGCGCCGGCCGCGCTGGCGCGCGTTACTCATGCCGAAGCTCAAGAGATCGAGCGTGGCCGAACCCGCCTGCATGTTGAATAACCAGACGAAAGCCATGGCATAAATTGCTTGCGTAAAACTACTTACGTAATTATACTTACTCATGCGGAAAATTATGCTGTGTTCTAAATTTGTTTACGCTTTGTAATATTTTAATTCCTTTCAATGTACACGCCTCGGCGGCTTCAGAAACCCCAAATTGCCACAGATAAGACAGGCGGGACTTGCAGCCGCCTGCGCCGCTCCGCCATTGGCGACAGTCGCACGGAGGCCGCCTGACAGAATTGGACGCTTCACGGCGTCCAGCGGCCAATGTTCGCGGGGAAAGGGAATAAGGCGCCGGCTTCGAGCCATGGCCATGAATGGAGACCCCGCCAATTACCGGAAAGCGCGAACATCAGCGCTGCGGCGGATTGGCCGGGACGGCGGCGCGTCCCGGCCCGTCCGGCGGTTACCAATAATAAGGACGCGGCGCCCAATAGCGCGGGCCATAGTAAGGACGCGGGCCGTAGTAAGGCCGGCGCCAGGCGTAGCCGCCCCATTGACCGCCGGGACGGCAGCCGCCCCACGGTCCGCGATGGCCATAGGGACCGCAACCGCCCCACACGAGAACAACCGTACCGCTCGCCTTATCTTGCGAGGGAACGGGCATTGCGGCCCGCGCGCCTTCAGGCGCGAACGCGAGGGCGAAAAACATGCTGACGACGGCCGCGCCGCTTATCCTCGATTTGAACACCATGGCGTCTCTCCTTTGCTGGCGTTCTGGCGTCTGCCGTGGACACTCCACCCGACGAGCCGCTCGAAATTCCTCCGAGAGCGCCGCGCGGTCCGCCGGTTGGACGCATCGAAATGGCGGCGCCAAACCCAGCAAGACGGGCGGGAAGTGACCGGCGAAGCGTTTGATATCGTTGTTTATAATAATCTGACCAGCGGGGATCACTAATTATAGTTTAATTTTTCGGAAATTCCGTCGCGTGACGATTTCGAATCGGCACGACACGCGCGGCTATCCGATTGTAATAAAAAATTAATCTCTCAAAATCGGCAAAGGTCGGCTGCTGGTTTACATATAGAGAAACAAGGGAAACTTCTTTAACTAATCTCGCGATCGGCGCATGCCCTCATTCTATGAGTTTGAAAACATTATAGATGTTGCAAATCACATCTGAGGCATTCTGTGATATATTTGCAACTTGGCCGGGAAATGACGCAACCAGAGCAACTAGACGGTTGAATGATCCGGCAAATTTGAGCATGACTCAATCACGCTAACTACAACTTTAGCGCGAACTTCTGGTCCCTAAGCAGCAAGGTAAGAAGCCTATGAAGAAGACATTGTTGACGGCCGTTTCCCTGGCCGTGCTGGCCGCCGGATCGGCTTTCGCCGCCGACCTTCCCTCGCGCAAGGAAGCCCCCGTTTACGTTCCGCCGCCGCCGCCGCCCCCGATGTGGACGGGCTTCTACGCCGGTGTGAACATTGGCGGCGGCTGGGACGCCGGCAACGGCAACGGTAACGCCTGGAACCTGTTCGGCGCGAACGGCGGCGTGACCAACAACATGTCCGGCGGCGTCGTCGGCGGTGGTCAGGTCGGCTACAACTATCAGATCACCCCGATGTTCCTCGTCGGCGTCGAGACCGATTTCCAGGGCACGTCCATGGGAAGCGGCATGAACAACAACAACTGGCTGTGGGGCTGGAACGGCCGCGCCCAGGGCACCAGCCTCGACTGGTTCGGCACCGTCCGCGGCCGCGCTGGCGTCACGATCACCCCGACCCTGCTCGTCTACGGCACGGGCGGCTTCGCCTACGCCGGCGTTCAGCGCAACGGCGGCTTCCAGACCTCGGCCACCCAGACGGGCTGGACCGCTGGCGGCGGCGTCGAGTGGATGTTCATGCCGAACTGGTCGGCCAAGGCCGAATACCTGTACACGGACGTCAGCGGCGGCGGCACCAACAACTGGTGGTTCCAGAACAACGCCGGTCTCGGCCTGAACAGCACGAACAACCACACGCGCTGGAACACGATCCGCGCTGGCGTGAACTATCACTTCAACTTCGGCGCCGGCGCTCCGGTCATCGCGAAGTACTGATCGAACCGAAGCTTCGCGTAGCGGCTCCGCCGCCTCGCGACTGTCGGGATAATCCGAGGGGCCCGGCCAACTCTGGTCGGGCTCCTTTTTTGAATCGTCTACTGCTTCGAGTTCGCTCGAGCGGAACCATTTGCCGGGTGAGACGTTCCCCTTTCGCCTTATGTTCAGGCTTGTCGCACAAATGAGACGCCCGGCTCCCAAGCAAGCCGGGCGTTTTCCTTTGCGGCCGCGCCAGTGTCGGCGTTGACGAACGGATTGTCGGCGGCGCGCGAATGAATTCCGCGAAACGGCGAAACGTCTCGCCTCATGACATTGACGAAGACAATCGTATTTGACCGGAAGCCGAGCCGATCACAGGCTCGGCCGCGCCTGCCAAATCTGCTGGAAATGCAAGCAGGCCGTAACTTTAGAAGCCACGAATGTCTACTCGCCGCATAATGTTCGCGCTAATGTAGCTCGCGCTGATTTTCAGTTCGGCCTCGGCAGGAGCGGTCGACAAATTCCTGCTCTCCTATTGCAAGGCCGACGTGGAGCGCCTGTGCGCCGGCATTGAACCGGGCGGCGGTCGCCTGCCGCAATGCCTCAAAGGACATAAGGAAGAGATGAGCGTTGACTGTGCCCAAGCGCTGATGACGCTGAATGGTAAGGCGTGAAAATAAAGGTCCGCGCCAGTCTTGCCGGCGACCCGCCAGCGGCCCTGGCGCATCGGGTCATATACCCTTGCGACGAGGCGAGCGGTTTGCGCCCGTGATTCCCACCCGGGAGAGAAGCGACCTTCCCGCCTAGAGACGGGTCGATTCGTCGATCTCGCCGACGGCGAAGGGACGTTCGAATTCTCCGCCGATGCCGCTGTCGAAGTGGCGCACGACGAGAGCTGGGGTCGAGCCGACCAGAATGCGCGCGCCGAGCGGCGGCCTGGCGTCCGTCTCGACACCGACGCCCGAAAGCGAGATGTCGCGAATCTTGGCCATCAGCTCCTGACCGTCAGGCATACGCAGCAGCGTGCGCTGCATCAACGGGACGATGCGTTCGTGACGGCGATCTTCCGGCAGATTGAAAGCGTGACGGTTGGCGAACCAGGTGAGCTGATCGGCCAGCTTGTCGCGCTTCATTGGCGGCAGGTTCATGGCCATGGCGAAGCCCGTGTCGGTGACGCGCACGGCGACGCCGGCGAATCTGCCGATCTCGTCCAGGTAGACGACGACTTTCTCGCCAACTTCGGCCTTCACGGGAGCAAAAAGCGTCATGTCGCCGGGCGACATCTCGACCGTCTGACAGGGATACTCCCGTCGTGATTCGAGCATGTAGCGCCCGAACATCTTCACCGGCACGCGCTGAAAACGGCGGTTTTCATTCGCGTCGAGAATGCTTTGCAGGCGAAGATTCGATGCGGCCATGGGATGCGCGTAAATTCCGCTTTCAAGTCGCGCGACTTTACCAACCCCCGCTTAACGATTGCTTACATGCGAGACATATTCAGACGTTAGTTCAACTTTTGCCGCCTTCGAGAACGACGAGCCGAGGACGCTCGCCTGCTGCGCGCGTAGCCTCGAAAGGCGCATGCTTGCAGAGATTCGCATTGTGGGATTCGGGGCCGATCACTCGCAACGACAGGAGTTCCAGCGGCCCGGCGCAACGCTGCCCCAGCCAATCCGGCTGGTGGTTCGGCGCCAACGCCCCGAGCACGCGCGAGTGTGTCTTGCCGAAGTGCCGCAGGGGCAGCAGCAGCAGTTCCAGTTCCAGCGGCGCGAAGCCCGGCGCATGCGTGCGCACGCCGGCGACGATCGGCGTCACGCCGTCGATCACCGTCAGCAGCGCCGCGGCGATGCTGCGCCGGTCGTCGCCTCGCCAAAGGTCGATAAAGGAGGCGCCTTTCTGCTCGGTCATCCAGAGCGCGTCGAGGCGCGAGCCCGACAGGCGGATCGGAAAGTCGAACGCATGGTCGACTTCAATGATGAAGGTGTCAGCCAGAATCTGGCGAATAGCGGCGGGATCGATGTCGGAACGGTCGGGCGCCGAGCGCGCGCCCTTCAGTCCGTTCCAATAGGAGTACAATTCCTTCGTCACCTGCTGTCGCATTATCTTTCCCGACGCGCTGCGCGCCCCCTGCCCCGGAATGATACGAACGCCGCAACGAGCGCCCGCGCCTGCATACGGACAGCAGCCCGCATGCCAAAGCGACCGGCATTAACCGTTTCTCAATGCTGTCCTTGCCGCTAAGTCAGCGTTGTGACACTGTCGGTCATCAGTTCACGGCCAACTGCAAGAGACGCTCCGCTCAACCAGAAGCTGTGTCCCGTATAAAGTTTCAAATATTTAATGCGGTCAACGCGTGTTTGTACGTACGACGAAAGGTAGAGCGGGAACGTTTGCTCCGGCGTTCCCGCTCCCCTCGCGCCAATCGCGATCGAAGCCCAGCCAGCCGCCGTCGCTCCCCCTCATATCGACGCATCCCCTCACTTTCGTCGGCTCGTTTTGAGACGCGCCGTCCCGCCTGCGCTATTTTAAGACGCTTAGGGAATGGGGGACGATGTGAGCGCCAATCGGGAAAAGATTCTCAACTTGCCGGGTTCGGTGACGGGATTGATCGCGCTTCTCGCCGCAATCCAGTGCGTCACCGAGTATGGGCCGCAGCAGCTCGCCATCGCCTTGTATGACTCGCTCGCCTTCATACCGGCCCGGCTGTCCTTTCTTATTGCGCCACAGAGCGTGATAGACGCCCTGGCTGCGCGGGAAGCGCTTTCGCCCGGCGCGATGGAGCAGGCCGCGCTTGTTTTCGCCGCGGGGCCCGGGGCCTTGCTGACGCTCCTCAGTTACGCTTTCCTCCACGGAAACTGGACCCATTTCCTGATCAATGCGCTCACTCTCGCCGCTTTCGGCGCGCCGGTCGCGCGCCGTTTCGGAACCCGGGTCTTTCTTGGCTTTCTGGCCGCCTGCGCGATTGCCGGCGCGTTGATGCATTTTGCTCTGCACCCATTCGATCTCACGCCAATGGTCGGCGCATCAGCAGCAATTTCCGGAACCATGGCGGCCATTGTGCGTTTCGCATTCAGACCCGGCGCGCGGCTGGGCGAATATGCGGGCGCAGTCGAAGACGGAAAGGTGGCGCATGCGCCGCCGCTTTCGGAATTGGGCGAGAACAGACAGGCGATGATGTTTCTCATCGCGTGGTTTGCTGTAAATCTTCTTATGGGCGCATTTCCACAGGCGGCGGGCGCGAGCGAAGCCATAGCGTGGGAAGCGCATATCGGAGGGTTCCTGTTCGGACTCCTTTCCTTTGACGCCTTCGATCGGGCGGCGCGAAGCGCGAGCTAGCGGCGTCAACGCCTCCACCTGAAGCCGACACGGCGCGCGCGCGGAAGGGTCTACATGCCTGTTCGTGCGCCAGCCGAAATCGGTGGGAGGATCCAATGACGGTCGCTACCATACTCTCAGAAAAAGGTCGCCATGTCGTGACGACGTCGCCAAACGCGACGCTTCAGGAAATCGCCGTGGAATTGATGCGCCACGGCATTGGCGCGCTCGTCATCGTCAATGACGACGGCGCCGTCATCGGGTTGATCGGGGAGCGCGACCTCGTTTCCGCCATCGCCACCGGCGGCGTCGACGCGCTCAACGAGCCGGTTTCCCTGCATATGCAAGTGAACCCGGTCAGCGCTTACGAAAACGACACCGTCGACTCCACGATGCAGACGATGACGCTCGAACGCCGCCGCCATCTTCCCGTGCTCCGGGAAGGGCGGCTGGCCGGGCTCATTTCGATCGGGGACGTCGTGAAATATCGCATCCGCGTGATCGAGGAAGAGCATCGCTCCATGCGCGAATATATTGCGCAGGCGTGACGCTCAGACCGAGGCGCCGGGTATCGGGATATGCGCGAAGATATTGGGCAGCGCTCGCTTTGCGGCCGAGCGCCCGATATCTATCAGTTGCGACGCCTTGTGGAAATCGAACATTCCGATGTCCTCCATCCTCGCGGTGATCGTCGCGTCGGGCGGGTCGCCCGCGAGGCGTGAGCGCAGGATGCGGTCCTGAATGATATTGAATGCGTCGATCATCGCCGTGGCCACATTCGGCGCCTCGCCCTGTTGGCGATCGAAATAGCGCGGCAGGATGCGATCGACGAAGGATGCGTCGGGCTTCCCGCCGAACGGTCCCGAGTCCGGCGTCTTTCCGGCGGCGACCTGATCGCCGCGGATCACGCGCGCGCGATACATCGTGTCCGCCGTGACGTTCACGGCGATGACGAATTCCGCCCCGAGCGCTCGGCAGACTGTGACGGGAACGGGATTGACCAGCGCTCCATCGAACAGCCAGCGATCGCAGACGCGCACTGGCTCGAAAATGCCGGGGAGCGCGTAGGAAGCGCGGATCGCAAGCGAAAGAGGTCCGCGCTGAAGCCAGATTTCGTGACCGGTGCCGACTTCCGTCGCCACGGCGGCGAAGGGAATCGGAAGCTCCTCGATCTGGAACCCGTCCAGTTCCTGTTCCAGAGCCACCTTCAGCCGTTCGCCTGTGATGAGGCTCGCCCCCGAGAAGGACAGATCCATGAGCGTGAAGACGCGACGGCGCGTCAGAGAGCGCGCGAAGGCCTCGATCTGGTCGAGCCGGCCGGCGGCATAGCAGCCGCCGACCACGGCGCCGATCGAGGTGCCGGCGATGACGTCGGGATAAATGCCCTGATCCGCGAGTTCGCGAAGCACGCCGATATGCGACCAACCGCGCGCCGCGCCTGCGCCCAGAGCCAGACCGATCAGCGGCTGCCCCGACGGGCGTGGCCTGCCGCCCCTCGCGTCGACGCGTTGCTGCGGCGTCGCCACGGATCCAGGCGTTTCAGTCGTCGACATGGACTTCTGCGCGTCCTCGGCTACGGTCGAATCGTAATTGCGAAGCAGCGATAACATATTAGTTTTCCTGCTCAGACGTTTCCTCGTCCCATTGTTGTTGGGACTTATATGGGAACCAGCCTGCGCTCAGAAAATGGCCGATAGGTTAACCTTTGGCCAGATTGCGACGGTCTTTCGCCAGCGAGCCGAGACGCGCGACCGCCTTGCGAGACGGCGGCCTCACGTCGGCCCAAAGCCGGAAAAGAGGTTTTCCGCGATCAATGAACGGGGCGAAGCTCAGGACCGGAAGACGAGCCTGCGCGCGCCGTCTTCGGTTTCCAGCGTTCGATAGAAACAGGATTTGCGGCCCGTGTGGCACGCCTTGCCGTCGCCGCCGGGTTCGACCGCGAGCAGTAGCGCGTCCTGATCGCAGTCGACGCTGAGCGAAACGACCTTCTGCACCTGCCCCGACGTGTCGCCCTTGCGCCAGAGCGACTGGCGTGAGCGCGACCAGTAGTGCGCGACGCCTGTCTCGATCGTCTTGTCCAGCGCGAGCTGGTTCATATAGGCGACCATCAAAACTTCACGCGTAGCGGCTTCGACGGTCACGCAGACGATGAGGCCGTTCGCGTCGAATTTAGGCGCGAAGGAGGACCCCTCCTCCAGCGCCTGCTCGTCGCTGTGCGCAGACATCACCGCGCGCCGCGCAGCAGCGTGTAGAAATGCGCCTGCTGGCCGGGATCGTCGCGGAAGACGCCCGAGAACTGCACCGTCACGGTCGACGAGCCCTGCTTGAGCACGCCGCGCATGGACATGCACATATGCTCAGCCTCGATCAGCACGGCGACGCCGCGCGGATTGAGATGCTCCTCGATCGCCGTGGCGATCTGCGCGGTCATGGCCTCCTGCGTTTGCAGGCGGCGTGCGAAGACGTCCACGAGGCGCGCGAGTTTCGACAGGCCGACGACGCCGCCCGTCGGATAATAGGCGATATGCGCCTTTCCGACGAAGGGCACGACGTGATGCTCGCAGTGCGAGGTGAAGGGGATGTCGCGCACCAGCACGAGATCCTCGTAGCCCTCCACCTCTTCGAAGATGCGCGACAGCACCTCGTCGGCGGATTCCTGATAGCCCTTGAAGAATTCCTCATAGGCCTTCACGACGCGCCGCGGCGTTTCCAGCAGGCCCTCGCGGTTGGGATCGTCGCCGGCCCAGCGCAGCAGCGTGCGGACGGCGGCCTCGGCCTCCTCGCGCGTGGGGCGCTCGGACGGCTGGGGTGTGGCGTCGGGGGCCGCTGCGGGTTTGCGGCCGGAGGGAGCGCGGTCGATTACGTCGTCCATCGTAGAGTCGGCAAATTCGGGGCGAGCGGGAAAGGTCTTAACCACGTCATCCATGTGGCGCCTCCAGATGATGCGCGACGCAGGCCATGCGCCGCCGTTTGCCCCCCGCCTCTATTGGCGGCCGGGCGATCCCCTCAAATTTCGCCTCTCCCTGAGCGACGCGAGAATTCGAGATTTCGCCGGCGTCATGCAAGATCTGCGGCGCCCCGGCGTTGCGCCCGAGCGGCGCTTTCGCACCCGCTCACGGGGCTCTATATAAGGGGGGAAAGGGGCGAAGGTAAGCCCCGCCCCCAAGCTTGCGACGATATGCTCGACAAGGTCTACAACACCCGAATTCTGGAACTCGCCGCGGATATTCCGAGGCTTGGCCGCCTGGAGCGACCCGACGCCACGGCCTCGGCCTATTCGAAGCTCTGCGGCTCGACCATCACCGTGGATATAAACATCCGCGACGGTAAGGTTTCCGACTACGCGCACGAGTTGAAGGCCTGCGCGCTGGGCCAGGCCTCCGCCTCGATCATGGCGCGAAATGTCGTGGGCTCGACCCCCGAAGAGCTGCGCGAGGCCCGAGAGGCGTTGCGCCGGATGCTGAAGGAAAACGGCCCGCCGCCGCAGGGCAAATGGTCCGACCTCGCCGTGCTGGAGCCCGTGCGGGATTACAAGGCCCGGCACGGGTCGACCATGCTGGCGTTCGACGCGGTGGTGGACGCCGTCGGGAAGGCGGAGGGGCAACCGGCCGCGGTCAAATAGCGTCCAGACGCGACCGCCCGGTTTCAAAACACTGCCGAGGCGTCAGGCCGCCCCTACCCTCCCCTGCTCCGCTTCGCCTAGACTGCGGCATGATCTCCCCACCGATTCGCATCCTTGGCATCGACCCCGGCCTCAGAAACACCGGCTGGGGCGTGATCGAGTCGCAGGGCTCGCGACTTTCCTTCGTCGCCTGCGGGCGCGTGAAGTCGGATGGGGCGCTCGACATGGGGAATCGGCTGCGGCAGTTGCACGAAGGGTTGATGCAGGTCATCGCCGACTACAGGCCGCATGAGGCTGCGGTGGAGGAGACCTTCGTCAATCGCGACCCGCAATCCACCCTCAAGCTCGGTCAGGCGCGCGGGATCGCCCTGATGGCGCCGGCGCTGGCCGGGCTTGTCATCGCGGAATATGCGGCGAACCTCGTCAAGAAGACCGTGGTCGGCGCCGGCCACGCCGACAAGGCTCAGATACAGATGATGGTGCGCGTGCTCCTGCCCGCGAGCCAGGCGACCAGCGCCGACGCCGCCGACGCCCTCGCGGTGGCGATCTGCCACGCCCAGCATCGCGGAGCGCGGGCTTTGCGGGAATCGGCATGATCGGCAAGCTGAAGGGCCTCATCGACAGTTATGGCGAGGATTTCGTGATCCTCGACGTGAATGGCGTCGGCTATGTCGTGCATTGCTCGTCGCGCACCTTGCAGAAACTGCCGCGCGCCGGCGAGGCCGTCGCGCTCGCCATCGAGACGCAGGTGCGGGAAGACTCCATCCGGCTCTTCGGCTTCGAGGCCGAGGTCGAGCGCGACTGGTTCCGCCTGCTTCAGACCGTGCAGGGCGTCGGCGCCAAGGTCGCGCTCGGCATTCTTTCGATCCTGTCCTCCTCGGAGATCGCTTCCGCCATCGCGACACAGGACAAGGCGATGGTCGCGCGCGCGCCCGGAGTCGGGCCGAAACTCGCCGCCCGCATCGTCGCGGAGCTGAAGGACAAGGCGCCGGCCTTCGGCGCCGTCGATCCGGTGGTGGCGAAGCTCGCCGGGGAAGACGACGACGCCAGCGCCCCCTCCGCCGTTCGCGACGCGATTTCGGCGCTGGTCAACCTCGGATACGGCCGCCCCCAGGCCGCCGCCGCCGTCGCCGCGAGCGTCAAGGCGCTCGGCGAAGGCGCGGAGACCGGCGCGCTGATCCGGCAGGGGCTGCGCGAACTGGCGCTTTGAAGCTGGGAGGGAAACCGTTTTTTAACCGCACTCTCGGCCGCCGGCTGCCTGCGCCGGGAAGTCTGGATTGATTAACCAGCTGCAGCTAGGCTTTCCACATTGGGTTGCAACGTCCGTCGGCGGGCCGGATTTTCACGCCAGCGACGGCGCCTGGATCTGTGGGGATAAAATGAGCTTGTCTGAGGGCCGTGGGCGCTCGGCCGTGCTGGCGTTTGTCACGGAGCGCGTTCGGCGCGACCTGCAATTCTCCAATATTTTTCGCGTCGATTTCACCGCCTCTCTCGCATATTCGGCGGCGACGCTGTTTTTTCTCGCCGGAGCCGGGCTGTCGCCGCAATTGGCGCCCGTGCTGCTCGAACTCGTCTCGACCTATGCAGTGCTGCATGCAATCAAAATCCTGCTCGTCATTTATCTCGAGAAACAGGGCGGCGACGCGCGCGAATTTATCGGCTCCGAGCAACTTGTGACGCGCGGCGTCTACGCCTTTTCGCGTAACCCGGTCTATGTGCTCTCACTCGTGCAGAGCTTCGTCTGGTCGTTGATCCTGATCTGTCTCGGCGCCGGGAGCCCGCACGCCTGGCTGTCCTATGCGCTGGCGGCGGCCCTGCTTTACGGCCATTACTGGGGCATGGACCGGCTGATCATCCCCCATGAGGAGGCCGCGCTGCGCCGCCGGCACCCGGAAACCTTCGCCGCCTATTGTGCGCGCGTGCGGCGGTGGTTCGGCTGGCGGCGGGTTTGACGCTCAGGCGGAGATGACGTCCCGGTAGATTTCCGCAAGCGGGACGCTGACGCCCAGCGCTGGCAGCTCCAGCGTCGCCTGCAGGCCATCGATTATGCGCACGCCCGACCATTCCGCGCCAACGCGGTCGAAGGTCTCGATATGCGCGCGATCGCGCTCGACCAGGACGTAATGACTCAGGCTCGGCAGCTGCTGATACACCGCCCATTTCTCGAAGCGGTCACGCGCTTTGCTGCCCTCCGACATGACTTCTACGAGAACGACGGGATCGTCCGCCGAGGTCGCGCCCGGCTCCATCGAGCCGCATTTCACCATGACGTCCGGCAAAGTCGCAGACTCGATCGACTTCCTTTTCATGTAAAAGGTTTCGACGAAAACATAGCATTGAGCGCCTTTTTCTCGAAGGCGTTGGCGTAGCGAAGCGCCAAGATTCTGGGCGATGAAGTGATGCTCCCACCGCGCCCCGACCATCATCCGCACGACGCGGCCGCCGATCAGCTCCCACTTTTCGTCGGCGGGCTTGTCGGCCAGAAGTTCCTCGAAATCATCGAGGGACATATACTCATACTGCGAGGACGGGCGATTCACGGCGCGGCTCCGTTTGGCAGATCATAGCACAGCGCGCGCGCCGGCGCATTGGAGCATTGTTTGACCACCCCTCCCCGGCGGCTCGTCAGCCCCGAACAGCGCGACGACGACACGGATACGAGCTTCCGACCGCTGACGCTTGCCGACTTCACCGGGCAAGAGGCGGCGCGGGCCAATCTCAAGGTTTTCATCGAGGCCGCCAAGACGCGCGGCGACGCGCTCGACCATGTGCTGCTCGTCGGCCCGCCGGGATTGGGCAAAACCACGCTCGCCCAGATCGTCGCCCGCGAGCTCGGCGTGAATTTCCGCTCGACCTCCGGCCCCGTGATCGCCAAGGCGGGCGACCTCGCGGCGCAGCTCACCAATCTCGAGCCGCGCGACGTTCTGTTCATCGACGAAATCCACCGACTCAATCCGGCGGTGGAGGAGATTCTCTATCCCGCCATGGAGGATTTCCAGCTCGACCTCATCATCGGCGAGGGGCCGGCGGCGCGGTCGGTCAAGATCGACCTCGCCAAATTCACGCTGGTCGGCGCCACGACCCGCGCCGGCCTGCTGACGACGCCGCTGCGCGACCGTTTCGGCATTCCGGTGCGGCTGAATTTCTATACGGCCGAGGAGCTGGAGCTGATCGTCAGGCGCGGCGCGCGCGTCCTGGGCGTCGGCATGAATGAGGAAGGCGCGCGGGAGATCGCGCGGCGTTCTCGCGGCACGCCGCGCATCGCGGGCCGCCTGCTGCGCCGCGTCCGCGACTTCGCCATCGTGGAAGGCGCCGCGACGATCACGCGCCAGCTGGCGGACCGCTCATTGTCGCTGCTGGAAGTAGACAGCATCGGCCTCGACATCATGGACCGGCGCTATCTGAACATGGTGGCGCTGAATTTCGGCGGCGGGCCTGTGGGGATCGAAACCATCGCGGCGGCGCTCTCCGAACCCCGCGACGCGATCGAGGACATTATCGAACCCTATCTCCTGCAACAGGGCTTCCTGCAGCGCACGCCACGCGGGCGATTGTTGACTCCCCAAGCCTTCAAACACCTCGGCCTCGCCGAACCGGCGAGGCCTTCAGGTCAATTCGGGCTGTTCGATGGAGAGGAATAGGCGATCTCAGGCCGCCAGCACGAAATACATCATCGTGCCGAACAGGATAACGGCAAGAATTTCGCCGGCCCTCTCCAGGAACTGCATGAAACTATTCAACGTGGGCGTTGTCATAGCTCACCTCCGATAGTGGATATGTGAGCGCCGGAGAGGATTTCCAGTGTTCCCGAAGGAGGTTGGCCCCGGATAGTTAAGAGACGCGTTGCAGGAAAGCCGTCACGAGAGAAACGACAAACCAGACCTGAATCCAGAAATGAAATCATGAAGGCACAACACAGCATCCCCATCCGCATCTATTGGGAGGACACGGACGCCTCCGGCCTCGTCTATCACACCTCCTATATTCGCTTCATGGAGCGCGGACGCACCGAGCTTCTGCGCACGCTGGAGCTGGATCAGCGCGCGCTGCTGGAGGGCGCGGCGGGCGGCCCGATCTTCTTCGTCGTGCGCGCGATGAATATCGATTTCAGGAAGCCCGCGCTCATGGACGATCTCCTGAGCGTGGAGACGCGCGTGACGGAGATCGGCGGCGCATCCATCGATCTCGATCAGCGCGTCATCCGCAACGGCGAGCTGCTGGTGGGCGCCAGAGTGAAGGTCGTGTGCGTCGAAAACGGTCGCGCGAGGCGTCTGCCGGCCGACGTGCGCACGAAATTCGAGAACGCCCTGACCGCGCCCTGACCTACATCCGCCCGAGCCGCGCCAGATAGAAGTGATGCGGGAGATGCAGGAAAGACCAGCTGAAATTCTTGAGATGGCGCTGCGGAATATCTTTCGAGATTTCGCGATGCAGCTCGGGAAGCTGCGTCCAGTGCGCGCGCGGATGGAGATGATGCGCGGTATGATAGCCGAAATTGCCGGTGAGGAAATTGAACCAGCGGTGTGAGGTGTTGTTGGCGAGCGCAGGGAGATCCGCGCCGCTTTCATCGCATCCGTAATGATTGAGGTAATCCACATATCTCGAAATGAAAAATACCGAGACGTACCAGGGCAGCAGGTAGAAAATCGCAAGCCACGGGCGCCAGACCAGCAGCGCGGCGATCAGGAATATGAGCAGACATTGCTCGACGAAGGCCCAGCGATAATTCACCGGCGATTTCTCATTGCCCCTTACGCCCTTTTCGAAGGCCTCGCGGATCGGCGCGAAAAAGGTCGGCCACAGCGATCGCAAGCAAAATGAAAATGCGGCGCGCGGCGTGTAGGGACGGCGTATGTCGACCGGCGCGCGAAACCGCTCGTCCGCGCCAAAGTGGTGGCCGTAGACGTGCTGGATGCGCCAATTGGAGGCCGTCATTCCCGTCGCCACGCCCAGACACATATCGAGCAGCAGGTTGAAGGCCGGCGCGGTGGTGAAGGGATGGTGGACATGCCAATGCATCAGATAGTTTGCGCGACCAATTAGTGCAATCAAAACAATTACATATAAATAAAATTCAGTATTCGTGAAGTCTCGCGCGAAGGGAAGAAGGAACAGGATCGGGGCGATCAGGGCCCGGATGATGCTGGAGACATCCTCCCGGCGGCAAAAGCCCGGGAGGCTGTCGAAATATACGGAATTCATGACCCGCTCACAATAAATGTTCAAAAAGCGGGCGGAACGTCGCCTGCCCGGAACGCCATGATTCTTCAGGCCCATGGGCTTGTCAAAGACCTTCTCACCAATCCTTAACCCTTACTGCTTGTTAACACCTTGCCGCTAGTTAATATTGTGCGGCGCACCGCGGCCCCAGAAAGGGCGAAATTGCGGGCGATAGAGCGGGGAAACGCCGTCCATTTCGAGAACTGCGTCGCCGCATTCCGCTGCAAGGACAAATCATGAATCCAGCCGAAATCGCCGCGAGCCCCCTCGCCGCTCCCGCCGCCGACATCACCATCTGGAGCATGTTCTGGGGCGCGCATATCGTAGTGAAATTCGTGATGGTGGGCCTGCTGCTCGCCTCCGTCTGGTGCTGGGCGATCATCATCGACAAAACGCTGCTTTTCAGCCGCATGCGCCGCGCCATGGACCGTTTCGAGGAGAGCTTCTGGTCGGGCAATTCGCTGGAGGAGCTTTACGGTAAGCTCTCAGAGCGCCCGACGACCGGCATGGCGACGCTTTTCGTCGCGGCCATGCGCGAATGGAAACGCTCGTTCCAGAGCGGCGCGAGCGCATCCTTCATGGGCCTTCAGGCGCGCATCGAGAAGGTGCTGGACGTCTCCATCGCCCGCGAGGTCGAGAAGCTCGAGTCCAATCTGCTCGTGCTGGCGACCGTCGCTTCCGCTGGCCCCTTTGTCGGCCTCTTCGGCACGGTCTGGGGCATCATGACCTCCTTCCGCTCAATCGCCGCCTCCAAGAACACCTCGCTCGCGGTCGTCGCGCCGGGCATCGCCGAGGCGCTGCTGGCCACGGCCATCGGCCTTTTCGCCGCCATTCCCGCGCTCATCGCCTACAACAAGATGCAGGGCGACGTGGCGAAAGCGCAGGCGCGCATGGAAAGCTTCGCCGACGAATTCTCCGCCATACTGTCGCGCCAGATCGACCAGCACGCGGCCTCGTCCAACCGCGACCGGGCGGCCTGATCGATGGGCGCGTCGCTCTCCACTCCCGGGCGCAAGGGCGGCAGGCGGCGGCGCGGCGTGCCGCGCTACGGCGCCATGGCCGAGATCAACATGACGCCCTTCATCGACGTCATGCTGGTGCTGCTCATCATCTTCATGGTCGCCGCGCCTTTGCTCGCCACCGGCGTCGCGGTCGACTTGCCACAAACAAAGGCGGGCGCGCTCAACATCGACCAGAAGCCGGTCTCCATCGCGATCGACGAAAAGGGACAGGTGTTCCTCATGGATCAGCCCGTCGAGGTCGCGCAGCTTCTCGACAAGCTGAAGGAGGCCGCCAAGCAAGGCTTCGACGAGCGCATCTATGTGCGCGGCTCGAAGGCCGTGAACTACGGCCGCGTCGCAGAGGTCATGTCGCTCATCACGACCGCCGGATACAAGAAGGTTGCTCTAGTGACGGAGCAGGAGAAGAAGTGAGTTTGCGAAAGTGAGAGTTTCGCGCTCGGAACCGGGTTTCGTTGTTTCATCGGTCGTCCATGCGGGACTGCTGACAGCGGCGCTTGTCCTGTTCTCGGACGCGAAGAAATTCGAAGACGCGCAGGAGATGATCCCCGTCGAGGTCGTCACCGACAGCCAGCTCAATCAGGTCACAAAGGGCGAGAAGACGGCGCGCGAGACCAAACCCGGTCCGCGCGTCGACAAGGTCGCGCCGGTGCGCCAGACAAAGCCGCGCCCGCCTCAGGCCGAGGCGAAGAAGGACGTTCCCGCCCCGCCACCGCCCCTGCGCCGGCAGGCTGACCCCGGCGTGGACGACAAGCCGGAGCCGACGCCGCCCAAACGCATCGCAGCGCTGCCCCCGGCGCCGGAGCCGCCCGTGCGGCCTCAGCCGGAGAAGAAGATCGAGAAGCCTGTCGAGCCGAAGCCGGTGGAGGCCAAGCCCGCCCCCACGCCCCCGGCGAAGCCGAAGGCCGTCGCGCCGGAGGAAAAGGACGAGCCGAAGGAGGCCGAGGTCGTGAAGCCGAAGCCGCCGACGCGGCCCAAGCCCGAGAAGGAAGCCAAAGAAACGCCGGCGCCCAGGCCGCCGGAAAAGCCGAAGGCCGAGCCCAGGACGGAGCCGAAGACGGAGGCGAAGACCGAGCCGCGCCTGAAGACCGACGAGGTCGCGAAACTTCTCGAAAGCAAGAAGCACGAGGAGAAGCCGGCAAAGGCGGAGAATCCGGACGGCGAGGCGTCCGACAAAAAGGCGAAGGGCGCGAAGCCGAAATCAGGAGACGAGGCCGCGCCGAAATCGAAGTTCGACGCGTCGAGCATCGCAAACCTCCTGAGCCGCGAGGCGCCGCAACGGACCGCCTCCACCGGCAAGGAAGTGCGCACAGCCTCGCTCGGCGCGCCGGAAGGCGCCGCGCAAAAGCTGTCCGCGTCCATGGAGGCGCGCATCGCGTCCTATATCCACGACCATTATCACCCCTGCTGGGCGTCGGCGCTCTCGCTCGGTGGGGAGACCTATGCGCCGGTCGTCGAATTTCACCTGTCGCGCGACGGCGCTCTGGAGGGCCGCCCACGCCTGATGAACGCGTCATCCAGCCCGACCGAGAAAGCGCGCGGCGAACAGGCGTTGCAGGCCGTGCGCCGTTGCAGCCCGATGAAAATCCCGCCGGAATTCATGCCCTATTACGAAGAAGCGCTGCATGAAGTGACGATCCGTTTCCAGGATTCGAACTGACCGTGCGCTTCGCATTCCACTCACGCTCAAAGAGACAGTTCGCATGACACGCCTCATCACCCGTCGCGCCGCCGCAGGACTCATCGCCGGCACCGCGATGGCGCCCTTCACGCCAGCGAGCGCCGGCCGCATCATCGAACTGAAGGGCGGTGGCTTCCAGCCGATCAACGTCGCTGTCGCGCCCTTCATCGGCGACGAGGCGGCGCGCACGATCACTTCGGTGACGATGAACAATTTCAAGCGCTCGGTGTTTCTGAAGCCGATCGACGGAGCGACGGTCGGCGAGGACGGTTCGCCCGACCAGACGCCCAATCTCGACGCCTACAAGGGCATAAACGCGCAATTCGTTCTGACCGGCCGCTCGCAGCGCACCGGCGACGGACGGCTCAAGACCGAGTTCCGCCTCTTCGACGTCACCACCGGCGAGCAGGTCGCGGGGCAGCAATATGTGACTGAATCCGCGAACATGCGCCGCGTCGCGCATCTTTTGTCGGACGCCGTGTTCACGCGCGTCACCGGCGAGAAGGGTTTTTTCGACACGCGCGTCGTGTTCGTGGACGAGTCGGGCTCCAAGGACAAGCGCCGCAAGCGGCTCGCCATGATGGATCAGGACGGCGCCAATGTCCGCTATCTGACCCGCGGCGACGACCTCGTCGTCACGCCGCGCTTTTCGCCCTCGTCGCTCGATGTGACCTATATGGCCTTCAACAGCGACGGCGAGCCGAAAGTGCTGCTGATGAACATCGAGAGCAGCCAGCGCGAGGTCGTCGGCAACTTCCCCGGCATGACCTTCTCGCCGCGTTTCTCGCCCGACGGCCAGAAAATCATCATGTCGCTGTCTCAGGGCTCCTCGACAAATCTCTATACGATGGATCTGCGGTCACGCACGACGACGCGCCTCACCGACACGAGCGCGATCGACACGGCGCCTTCCTATTCGCCGGACGGCTCGCGGATCGCCTTCGAAAGCGACCGCGGCGGCTCGCAGCAGATTTACGTGATGGGCGCGCATGGCGGCGACGCCAAACGCATCTCCTTTGGCGGCGGACGCTATTCGACGCCGGTGTGGTCGCCCAAGGGAGACTACATCGCCTTCACCAAGCAGAACGGCGGCAACTTCTCCATCGGCGTGATGAAGACGGACGGCTCCGGCGAACGCATCCTGACCGAAGGCTTCCACAATGAAGGCCCCACATGGGCGCCGAACGGCCTGTTCCTGATGTTCTTCCGTGAAAGCGGCGGCGCCGGCGGGCCGAAAATCTACATGGTGGACGTGTTCGGCCGCACCGAGTTGCAGGTGCCGACGCCGGGTTACGCGTCTGACCCGGCGTGGGGACCGCTGCAGGATTGAGCATTTTCCCTGCTCAATTGCTCGCGCAAGCTGGCGCAAAAGGCATTACGAAAGCATCTTCCAAACGGGGCGCGGGGACTTTGCGCGGCGCTTGCTTGCATCGCGGGAAAACCTCTCATGAAGCCCTTTTATCTCGCCCACGTCTTCGTCGCGATCGCGGCCTTCTACTTTTTTCCGCATCATCCGCGGGAAGGAAACCCCGTGCCCTTGGTTCCAAACGATGACCGCGCCATGGCGGCCGCTTTCGGGAAGGCACGCGCCGGTCTTGACGGGATTGATTTGCTTCGAGGCGCGTTATCAATCATTTCTAAATGATAGGCTCCGAAAGTAGTAGCTACAAAAAGGAACCTAGGCGACGGGAAATGAGACTGTTCCAAGTTCTATGGGGAATTGCATGGATCGCTATCGGCGCGGTCGCGGGCGTTTCTTGGTTAATATTCTGTTTTGGTTCGGTGCTTGGAGTTATTCTTATTTTGATATTTGCGCCACCATTGCTGTTTCTGCCGTTCGGACTAAGCGCTTACGGTTTTGCAATGCTCGCACAAGGGATTTCTGCGCATCCCACAATAAACGATGCACGATCCGATGAAGGCACCTTCTCTCGCGACGAACAGTTTGACAGCTGGAAGCTTTCGTTCCCTGTCACCGGGACAGGCGAGACAAAGGCATGGAATGATGTAAGACCTGAAGTGGTGGAAACCTATTCACCGGGGCACATGCAAAAAGGCACCCCTTCTCTGGCAGTCCAAGCTCTTAAAGAGCGCGTTTTGGAGGGCTTTAGCACCAATAACGTAATAAGGTTTCAACCTGCGGCCAAACAGGACATGGCGGACTTCTTCTGGTATTATAAGACAAGCATTCAAAGTAAATTCGAGTTGAATGAGCTAGGTAGCGCCCAGCTTGGGATTCTCGACATCCCGGACGCTGGCATATTGATAGTATTTGCCTCCATCATGAGAGGCGAGGCGATAATTAAGGTACTGGGCCGCTTACCGACAGCGCCGGGCTGCTCTCCACTGGAAACGCTTGTAGCCAAAAGAGGTGATCTTCAAATATTTCAGGAGGAGACGTTTTCACAATTTAGATGCCTCATCCAAGCCGAAATCGAGGGGAAGCTGGCTGGTTGAGTTTAATGCTCTGCGTTTAGAAATGGGATGGAAGCGGCAACACTGCCAGACTGGGGGCCTTCCACCCCGCTGGGATGATGATTCTATATCATCAGGCTCGGCGAGAGCGTTACCTGCGCGACAGTCTAACTGCCGGGATAGGTCACAGCCACAATTCAACCCAATCGATTATCGATGGAAGATGCGCGACGATTGTGACATCGACTGCGACGATGCGAAGGCTCCGGCACCATGACCAAACCCGTCCGCATCGACGAAAGCTGGCACAAGCATCTCGCGAGCGAATTCGAGAAGCCCTATTTCGCGGAGCTTCGCGAATTCGTGCGCGGAGAATACGCCTCCGGCGCGGTTTATCCGCCGGCGGCGCAGATCTTCCGCGCCTTTGACGAATGCCCCTTCGACAGCGTGAAGGTCGTCATCCTGGGGCAGGACCCCTATCACGGACCGGGTCAGGCGAACGGCCTATGTTTCGCAGTTCATTCGAATGTTCCGCCGCCGCCATCGCTGCAGAACATCTTCAAGGAAATCGAGGCCGACCTCGGCCATCCCGTCTCGCGCGATCCCGACCTTTCGCGCTGGGCGCGGCAGGGCGTGCTTCTTCTGAACGCGACGCTCACGGTGCGCGCGGCGCAGGCGGGTTCGCATCAGAACAAGGGTTGGGAGCAATTCACCGACGCCGCCGTGCATACGCTGTCCCGCGAGCGCGACGGAGTCGTCTTCATGCTTTGGGGTTCTTACGCGCGGCGCAAGGGCGCCGGCATCGACCGAAAGAAACATCTCGTGCTGGAATGCGCGCACCCCTCGCCGCTATCGGCGCATAACGGCTTCTTCGGCTGCAAGCACTTCTCCCGAGCGAATGATTACCTCGCCGCGCAGGGGAAGACGCCGATCGAGTGGTGACAGCCTCTCCCCGCCTGCGGGGAGAGGCGGTGCGTCACGCGTTTGCGCTGGCCGCGGTGGCCTCGTGGATTTTCAGCAATTGCGCATCCGTCTGGGCCACGTCCTTGACCGACGGACGCGATCCCACGCGCTCGATGTAAGCGGCAATCTCGGGCGTCGCCGGCACGAGGCCGAAGCCGGTCGTCCAGCGCAGCGCCGTTCCCCACAGAATGTCAGCGGCGGAGAAGCGCTCGCCAAGCAGATATGGCCCCGAGGCAAGCTGCTTGTTGATCAGCGCCATCACGCCGTCGAAATCCCCATAGGGGCTCATGCTCTGTGGCGGTTCGTGCTTCAGATGGCGATCGATGACCGCGGGCTCGAAGGCCGAGCCGTAAAACACGAGCCAGCGCAGGTAGGGTCCGCGCAGGGGATCGCCAATAGGCGGCGCGAGCTTTTTCTGCGGAAAAGCGTCGGCGAGGTAGATGAAGATCGCGCCAAGCTCCGTGACCAGCGCTCCATGGTGAACGATGGCGGGAACCTTGCCGAGCGGATTGACCGCCAGATACTCGGGCTTCCGCTGCGCGCCGATCCTGAAATTGATGTCGCGCAGCTCATAGGGCGCGTCGAGTTCTTCGAGCAGGATCAGCACGCTCGACGAGCGCGTTTGCGGGGAGTGATAGAAGACGAGATCGGAGTCGCTCATTTTTCGGCGTGTTCCTCAGGGCACGATCAACAGGAATGCGTATGTCGCAAAGACGACGAGATGTACGAGGCCGGTCAGCACATTCGTGCGTCCCGCGCCGAAGCTGACGATGCTGAGCATGAGAGTGAGCATCAGCATCACGGAGTCGCGCTTTTCCAGCCCGAACACGATGTCGTGACCTTTGATAGCGGCCAGCACCGAAATGGCCGGCACGGTCAGCCCGATGGTTGCGACGACTGAGCCGAGCGCTCCGTTGAGCGCCGTCTGCAGCGCGTTGCGCGCCGCCGCGCGGATCGAATTCAGCGATTCGGGAAGCAAAACCAGCGTCGCGAGCGCAGCGCCGGCCACGGCGTTGCTGTTCTTCACGCCGAGGAATGCAAGTCCGTCTTCCATGGCGGGCACAACCTGCTCCGCCAGAATGGTGACGCCAAGAAGGCTGGCGCACAGGCCCAGCATCGCCATGCTCGTGCTGCGAACCGACGGCCGCGACTCCCGATGCCCCAGCGCCGCCGTCCTTGCGTCCAGAAAATAGGAACGGTGTCGAACGGTCTGGATGAACAGGAACGCGCCATAAAGCACCACGGAAAGGGTGCTGATGAAATAGAGCTGGCTGTGGGTCAGCGTCGGCCCCGACGAGCTGATCGTATAATCCGGCAGTATCAGCGTGAGGACGGAAAGGGCGATGAGGACGGCGAGATAGGCGCTCGCGCCCATCTGCTGCAGTTCCTGCTCGCCATGACGGAATCCGCCCAGCAGCAGGCAGAGCCCGACCAGCCCGTTGCAGACAATCATGATGGCGGAAAACACCGCCTCGCGCGCTTCCGTCGGGTCGTCGGCGCCATGCTCGATCATCGAGGCCATGATCGCCACTTCGATGATCGTGACGGCTATGGTCAGCACGAGCGTGCCGTACGGCTCGCCCACCCGCGCCCCGACGACCTCCGCATGTTCGAGCGTGGCGAACACCGAGCCGATGACCAGAATCGCGGCGACGACATAGGGCGCATACATCAGGCCCGGAGGGATAAGCAGAAGCCAGTCCTCGCCAAAGGAGAAGACGGCCGCCGTCAGCAGGGCTAGCGCGGGAAAAACCGTCGCCCCAAGACTGCCCCTCGTTCCCGACATGAAGCCCCTGCTCCCCAGAATTTCGCCGCCGGCGGCATTTCCCGACGGCGAATCGGCTGTTGGCCAACACCACGGGAACGCACCCCTTTCCATTACCGAAAGCGGCGCATAAATCTAGGCGCATGACTCCCCCGCCCGCTCAGCAAAGCGATCTTCCGCCAGAGGAAGATGACGCCTTCGAGACGACCGACGCCGCCTGCGACGCGTTGGACGAGGCGCGCCCGGAGGAGGATGCGCCGCAGACGCCCGAGAGCGTCAAGCGCGGCGTGGCCGTCATCAAGAAATACTGGAAGCACGCGCCGAACAGCCCCGGCGTCTACCGCATGATCGCCGAGAACGGCGAGGTGCTTTATGTCGGCAAGGCCAAGAACGTCCGCAAGCGCGTAGCGAGCTACACGCGCCTCGCCGGCCATGTGAACCGCATCGCGCGGATGATCTCCGCCACTGCCTCCATGATGTTCATCTCGGTCGAGACCGAGACGGACGCGCTGCTGCTGGAGGCCAATCTCATCAAGCAGCTGAAGCCGCGCTTCAACGTGCTGATGCGGGACGACAAGTCGTTTCCCTATATCCTCATCGCGAAGGACCATGAGGCGCCGCAGATCACCAAGCATCGCGGCGCGCGCGTTCGCAAGGGCCAGTATTTCGGCCCTTTCGCAAGCGTCTGGGCGGTCAATCGCGCGCTCAACGCCCTGGAGCGCGCCTTTCTGCTGCGCTCATGCTCGCAGAGCTTTTACGACAACCGTACGAGGCCCTGCCTGCTCTATCAGATCAAGCGCTGCGCCGGTCCCTGCACGGGCGAGATCTCCATCGAGGATTACAAGGAGCTCGTTCGCGAGGCCTGCGATTTTCTCTCCGGCAAAAGCCGAAGCGTGCGCGAGCACCTCGCGCGCGAAATGACGGACGCCGCCGAACGTCTGGAATTCGAACGCGCGGCTCGGCTGCGCGACCGCATTTCCGCGCTTTCTGCCGTGCAGGGCGCGCAAGGCGTCAATCCGCGCACGATCGAAGAGGCCGACGTCTTCGCAATCGCCAAGGACGCGGGACGTTTCTGCATCGAGGCGTTTTTCTTTCGCGCCTTTCAGAACTGGGGCAACCGCTCCTATTTCCCGCGCGCCGACGCGAGCCTGACGGAAGCGGAAGTGCTCGACGCTTTCCTTGCGCAATTCTACGACGAACATCCCTCGGCGCCGCTTGTTCTGATCTCCCATGCAATCGAGGACAGCGCGCTTCTGGAGGAGGCGCTGACCGCGAAGGCCCGCCGCCGCGTCGAGGTGATCGCGCCGCAACGCGGCGAAAAGCGTGAACTCGTGGATCATGCGCTCACCAACGCCCGTCAGGCGCTCGGCCGCAAGCTTGCGGAGGACGCAAGCCAGCAGCGCCTGCTTGCCGCGATTGGCCAGGTCTTCCGTCTGCCCGAGACGCCGCGCCGCATCGAAGTCTACGACAACTCGCATACGGGCGGCGCACAGGCGATCGGCGCGATGGTGGTCGCGGGGCCGAGCGGCTTCATGAAGGCGCATTACCGCACCTTCAACATCAGGAATTCGGAGATAACGCCCGGCGACGACTATGCGATGATGCGCGAAGTGCTCACGCGCCGCTTCGCCCGCCTCTCGAAAGAGACCGAGAAGGACAGCGATCCGGACGCCTTTCCATCGAAGCCCGATCTCGTGCTGATCGACGGCGGCCGCGGACAGTTCGAGGCCGCGCGCGCGGCGATGCAGGAGGTTGGCGTCGAGGGCGTGGCGCTCGCCTCGATCGCCAAGGGCCGCGATCGCGACGCGGGACGCGAGACATTCTTTGTCGAGGGGCGCGAACCCTTCCGCCTGCCACCCCATGATCCCGCGCTCTATTTCGTGCAGCGCCTGCGCGACGAAGCGCATCGTTTCGCCATCGGCACGCATCGCGCGCGGCGCAAGAAAGAGTTCACCAAGAACCCGCTGGATGAAATTCCCGGGATAGGGCCGTCACGCAAGCGGGCATTGCTTCTGGCGTTCGGCTCCGCAAAGGGCGTCTCGCGCGCGGCTCTCTCGGATCTCGAAAAGACGCCGGGAATCAACAAGGCGACGGCGCGGCTCGTATTCGATCATTTTCAGCGGGGGGATTGAGCGGCGCCCGCCGCGCTCGCGCGCCATCGCCTCGCTGTCGATGAAACACAGCTTTTTCTTCAGCCGTGTAACCCGGAGGAATATGCTCGATGTGGCGCAAGCTCAAAAGCTTCTTCTCGGCCTCGAAAACCCTGAACACCATGCTTGGCGATGTGATTTTTCAAACGCCAGCGTCCGAGGGCGCGGGATCGAATTCGTCGCTCGAATGGCGGGTGAAAACATCAGCAGATGAAAAATATGTTTATGTCGGCATGGAGATGATGCCGGATTATTGGATCAGAGCGGGAGGAAGCTCGAAGAACTACATCAATTTCGATCTGGAAACCGCAATACGGGTTCGTGAAAATCTGGACAGATGCATCGAATTCGCTCGCAAGCGCTCAGGAAGCCGCGCATAGCCGCTCAACGGCGCCGGTCCGACCAATATCCCACTATAGCTATAACGGACATCCCGATCGCCGGGAAATGTCGCCGTCTACAATCAAGCTGCGTCCCGACGAAGACCGCGCGCTCTATGGCGGAGTTTGCCCGCGCCATTTAAAGTAATCTTCGCATGTTCTTGCTTCGCCCCTTCTACGACGCCTATCTCAAATTCGAGCGCGACGACGGCTGGGCCATCGCCAGCCACATCGCGCTGTCGACGCTCACCGCGCTCTTTCCCTTCCTCATCTTCATCACCGCGCTCGCCGGCTTCTTCGGAAGGCAGGAAGTCGCCGACGCGGCGGCGAAGATCATCTTCGAAGCTTGGCCGCCGCGCATCGCCGGGCCGCTTTCGGCCGAGGTCCAGAGCGTGCTCACCGAGCCGCGCCACGGCATGGCGACCATCGGCGCCGTGCTGGGCATTTATTTCGCTTCGAGCGGCGTCGAGGCGCTTCGCGTCGCGCTCAACCGCGCCTATGACGCGCGCGACCAGCGGCCCTGGTGGTGGCTGCGGCTGGAGGCAATTGTCTTCGTCTTCATCGGCGCCGCGTCCTTGCTCGCCATCGGCTTTCTGCTGGTGCTGGCGCCCCTCGCCCGCGCCATCGCCACGCAACATGCGCCGGCGCTCATGCATGAGCTCGAGCCGCTCTACGCGCCCGTGCGCTATGGCGTCACGACCGCCGTCGTCAGCGTCGCGCTGCTCGCGGCGCACGTCTTCCTGCCGGCGGGACAGCGGCCGCTCGCGAGGATCGTCCCCGGCTTCGCCCTGACGCTCCTCGCCTCGCTCGCCTGCGGCGCCCTTTTCGGCGCCTATCTGGCGGAATTCGCCGGCAGCTATGTCTCGACTTACGCCGGGCTCGCCTCGATCATGATGGCGCTCGTCTTTCTCTATTCGCTGGCGGTGATTTTCATTTATGGCGCGGAGTTGAACCAGGTTATCGCGTCGAACGGCGACACACCCGGACAAAGCCAGGGTTAATCGGCCCTTAACCGAGGTTTTTTACGCTCGCGACAATTATCGGCGCGCCATCGGCGGCGCGCCCGGACGCGCCGGACATCCGGCGCCTCCCGAGACCGGCGGGCTTTTTCTCACATGCGCAGCCACACCATGGGTCATTTCTCGGAGCAGCTTCGCGAATTCGCGGCGCGACGGACGGCGGAGATTCTGGGCGCGTCGATGGTGCTGGCCGCAGGCGCGACGACGCTGGCGCTGGTGAGCTGGTCGGCCCGCGACCCTTCGCTCAACCATGCGACGGGCGGACATGTCCGCAACCTCCTGGGTCTTCCGGGCGCCGTCGTCGCCGATCTCCTCATGCAGCTCGTCGGTTTCGGAGCCATCGCCGCAATCCTGCCGCTCGCCATGCAGGGAATGCGCCTGATGAAGCGCCGCCGGATCGAACGGGGCGCGCTGCGATTCGGCCTTTGGGTTTCGGGCGTTTTCGCCACGGCGGCGACCGCCTCGCTTCTTCCCGCCACCGACCGCTGGCCGCTGCCGACCGGACTCGGCGGCGTGACCGGCGACGCCATCCTCGCCATTCCGCGCACGATCTTCGCCGGCTCCGGGGTCGTCATGGCGGCCTTCGGCGTCATGTCCGCCTTCGTCGCCATCCTGTCGGTCAGCGGCGCGGCGGGACTGGGCTTCGAAACGGAGAACGACATCCGCGAAGAGTCTTTCGAGGACGAGGAGGTTCGGCATGGATATGACGACGAGGACGCCGCCGGGGAGCCCGGCGTCGCGCTGATCTCGCTCGGCGCGCTGATACATCTCGGACTGTTTCTCAGGGCCTGGGCGTCGCGGCAGCTCGCGAGGATTCCGCGCCGCCTCCCGACGCCCGCGAAGGAGGCGCCGGCCGCGCATCCCCGCATGGAGCCGACATTCGACCACATGGACGCCTATCCGGCCTTTACGCCGGCGGCGCGCGATCTGGACGAACATTATGACGAGCGCCCCGTCTCCGCGCGCGTCAGCCCGCCGCCCGCGAAGCGCGCGCCTACCGTCACGCGCCAGCCAGCGCGCGCGCCCGCGCGGAGCATCAACGGCGCCTATGAGGAGCCGCCGGTGGAGCTGCTCGCCGAGCCGAAGAAACCGGCCGGCGGCGTGAAGATTTCCGAGGACGCGCTGGAGCAGAACGCGCGCCTTCTCGAAGGCGTGCTGGACGATTTCTCGGTGCGCGGCGAAATCATCAACGTCCGTCCCGGCCCGGTCGTCACGCTTTACGAGCTCGAACCCGCTCCCGGCATCAAATCCTCCCGCGTGATCGGCCTCGCCGACGACATCGCCCGCTCCATGTCGGCAATCTCGGCGCGCGTCGCCGTGGTGCCCGGCCGCAACGCCATCGGCATCGAACTGCCCAACCAGCGGCGCGAGATGGTCTATCTGCGCGAGCTGATCGCCAGCGAGGACTTTACCCAGTCGAAGCACAAGCTCGCCATCGCGCTCGGCAAGACCATCGGCGGCGAGCCGGTGATCGTCGATCTTGCCCGCATGCCGCATCTGCTCGTCGCCGGCACCACCGGCTCGGGCAAGTCGGTTGCGATCAACACCATGATCCTGTCGCTGCTCTACCGGCTGAAGCCGGAGGAGTGCCGCCTCATCATGGTGGACCCGAAGATGCTGGAGCTTTCCGTCTACGACAACATCCCCCATCTCCTCACGCCCGTCGTCACCGATCCCAAGAAGGCGGTGGTCGCGCTCAAATGGGCGGTGCGCGAGATGGAGGACCGCTACAAGAAGATGTCGAAGGTCGGCGTCCGCAACATCGACGGCTACAACGCGCGCGTCATCGAAGCGCAGGCGCGCGGCGAGACGATCACCCGCACCGTGCAGACCGGCTTCGACCGCGAGACGGGCGAAGCCATCTTCGAGCATGAGGAGATGGACCTCTCCGCCCTGCCCTATATCGTCGTCATCGTCGACGAGATGGCGGACCTCATGCTCGTCGCCGGCAAGGACATCGAGGGCGCGATCCAGCGCCTTGCGCAGATGGCCCGCGCCGCCGGAATCCATCTCATCATGGCGACGCAGCGCCCCTCTGTCGACGTCATCACCGGCACGATCAAGGCGAACTTCCCGACCCGCATCTCCTTCCAGGTGACATCGAAGATCGACAGCCGCACCATTCTCGGCGAACAGGGCGCCGAGCAACTGCTCGGCCAGGGCGACATGCTCTACATGGCCGGCGGCGGCCGCATCTCGCGCGTGCACGGCCCCTTCGTCTCCGACGCCGAAGTCGAGCATGTCGTCGCGCATCTCAAGGCGCAGGGCGCGCCGCAATATCTCGACGCCATCACCTCCGAGGACGAGCCCGGCGAGGACGGCGGCGAGGCGCCCATGCCCGGCTCGATGGACGCGGAGGAAGGCGGCGACCTCTACGAACGCGCCGTCGCCATCGTGCTGCGCGACAAGAAATGTTCGACGAGCTACATCCAGCGCCGCCTGTCGGTCGGCTACAACAAGGCCGCATCGCTCGTGGAGCGCATGGAGCAGGAAGGCGTCGTCTCCGCGCCAAATCATGCGGGCAAGCGCGAAATTCTGGTCGGCGGCGGGATCGACCGCGGGGCGTTCGACATAGAGGCGGCGGAGTGAAGGTCCGCCCAAGCTTGACTTGCGCAGTTGGCGCTCGATCCTATGCCATATGCTTGCAGAGCTTCATCTTCTCGCCCTCGCGGCCGGCGTCGTCTGCGCGTTTTTCGGTGGCGATCTTTTCCTTCGAGGCACGCTGGGACTGGCGCACTCGTGGGGAATCATTTCCCGAACGGTCACCGGCGCCATAGCGGGCCTCGCGACGTCGAGTCCCGAAATCTCCATCGCCTTTACCGCGGGCGTCGCGGGAGAGCCTGAAATTGCGCTCGGCAACAATCTCGGCGGAAATATCGTCAATCTCGCGCTCGTTCTCGGCGTCGTCCTGTCGTTCTCGCCGGTCGCGGTCAATCCGCAGTCGCTGAAAACCAGCTATCTCTTCGCCCTCATCCAGCCGCTGGCGCTGGCGGCGATGCTCGCGGACGGGACGCTGTCGCGGCTGGACGCGGCCCTGCTCATTTCGATGTTCGCCGCCTGGCTCTATTTCTCCATGCGCGGCGCCTTCGAGGAGCCCGAGGAGGAAGGAGCCCTGACGCGCCGGACCGCATTCCTCGACGCGGTCGGAGGTCTCGCCCTGCTCGTTGCCGCCGGCCAGCTGATCGTTTATGGCGCGTCACATCTGGCGCGTGACCTCGGCTTCAGCGATTTCGTCGTCGGCGCGACGGTCGTCGCTCTCGGCACGGCGACCCCGGAACTCACAACGTTCCTCGTGTCCCGTCTGCGCCGTCACGATCAGGTCGGCGTCGGCATGATTCTCGGCAGCACGATCGTCAGCGGCTATCTGGTGATCGGAATTGCGGGCGCCGTTTCGCCGATTCGCGTCACGCTCGCCGAGGCCGCTCCCGCTCTGGCGGCCCCGGTCGTTGCAACGCTTCTCACGTCGCCGCCGGCCGATGGCCTGATACCGCGCTGGCGCGGATTCGCTCTGCTCGCCGTCTACGTCGCCTATGTCGGCGCCCTCGCGACGGCGGGATAGCCTTCGGTCCCGCCCCCAAATTCGCCAACATATGCTAAGAAAACGGCGTAGCCACCCGGAACTGGATTCGCGCCTTGAAGCAATTGCCCCTCGCCGCCCTCGTCCTCGCACTCTCCCTCGCCGCGCCAGCTGTCGCGGAGGACGCGGCGAAGCCTCCCGCGCCGACCGGCGAAGCGAAACCCGCCGAAGCCAAGCCTGCAGAGACCAAGCCGGCGGATACCAAGCCCGCCAAGGGCAAGAAGGGGGCGAAATCCGCTCCCGCGGCCAAGAACGGAGAGCCGGTGCAGCTCACGAACCCTGCGGCGCCCGCCGAGCCGGCGAAGCCCCTCAATCGCGAGGAGGCGATCAAGCGCGCCAACGCCTTTTTCAACACCTCGCCCGTGATGACCGCCGACTTCGTGCAGATCGGCGCCGACGGCAAGCGCTCGGAGGGCAAGCTCCATGTGCAGCGCGCCGGCCGCGTGCGCTTCGAATACGCTCAGCCCGCGACCATGGAGGTCGTCGCCGACGGCGCGCAGGTCGCCGTGCGCGACCGGAAACTCGGCACGCAGGACCTCTATTTCATCACCCAGACTCCGCTCAAATTCTTGATGAAGGACAAGATCGACCTCGAGAAGGACGTCACCGTTCAAGACGTCACCTTCGACGACTCGGGCGTGACGATCTTCATCGAGGACAAGGCGACCTTCGGCGGCACGTCCCATCTGCGCCTGATTTTCGACCCCAAGTCCTTCAAGCTGAAGCAATGGCAGGTGAAGGACCCGCAGGGCTATGAGACGCTGATCTCCCTGTTCAACATCGACCAGACGAAGACGCCTGATCCGGGACTGTTCAAGATCGCCAAATAATCAACGACGGAATATGAGCGTATAGACGCAAAAAGAGCGACCCGGTCTATTGCCGGGTCACTTTTGTCTGCGCAAAAAGCTCTTGCTTACGCCGCCTTCTGCTTCGGCGTGAGCAGCTTGCGGTTCATCAGCACTTCCGCGATCTGGATCGCGTTCAGCGCTGCGCCCTTGCGCAGATTGTCGCTGACGCACCAGAGCACGAGGCCATTGTCCACCGTCGGGTCTTCACGAATGCGCGAGATATAGGTCGCGTCCTCGCCCGCAGCCTCATGGGGCGTGATGTAGCCGCCGGGTTCGCGCTTGTCGATGACCAGAACGCCCGGCGCCTCGCGCAATATGTCGCGCGCTTCGTCCGCCGAGATCGGGTTCTCGAATTCGATGTTCACCGCCTCTGAGTGCGAGATGAACACCGGCACGCGCACGCAGGTCGCGACGAGCTTGATCTTGGGGTCGAGGATCTTCTTCGTCTCCGCGACCATCTTCCACTCTTCCTTGGTGAAGCCGTCCTCCATGAAGACGTCGATCTGCGGAATGAGGTTGAAGGCGATGCGCTTGGGGAATTTCTTCGCCTCGACCGGGTCGGAGACGAAAATCGACCGGGTCTGCGCAAATAGCTCGTCCATCGCCTCCTTGCCGGCGCCGGAGACGGACTGATAGGTCGAGACGACGACCCGCTTGATTTTCGCCGCGTCATGCAGCGGCTTCAGCGCCACGACGAGCTGCGCGGTGGAGCAGTTCGGATTGGCGATGATGTTCTTCTTGCTGAAACCCGCAGCCGCGTCGGCATTCACTTCCGGCACGATCAGCGGCACGTCCGGGTCCATGCGCCAGGCCGACGAATTGTCGATCACGACGCAGCCCTGAGCGCCGATCTTCGGCGACCATTCCTTCGACACCGCGCCGCCCGCGGACATCAGGCAGATGTCCGTATCGGAAAAGTCGTAGGTGTCGAGATGCTTGCACTTGAGCGTCTTGTCGCCGAAGGACACTTCCGCGCCGATCGAGCGCGAGGAGGCGAGCGGCACGACTTCCGACACCGGAAAGCGGCGCTCGGCCAGAATATCGAGCATCTCGCGGCCCACGTTGCCCGTGGCGCCGACGACGGCGACTTTATACGCCATATTCATAACTCCAGCCGGCCAGCGCCGGCGCTGCAGAAATCAGAAGGGGAGTCCCACGGACATATTGCCGGAGGGCGAGACGCCGACCGGCACCGAACCCTTCGGCGGGGCGGCGGTCGTCGGAGCCGGATCCTTGTCGGTCTTCGGCGGCGCCTTGCCGGGCGACCAGCCCTCCAGCTCGCCGAACTGGCGGTTCGGGCCGCCCTGCTGCGCGCCCGGCTTGCCGGCGGCCTGCGGCGTGGGAGCGGGCGCGGCGGCCTTCTTGCCCTTGCGTTTGGTGGTCACCGAGGCAGCGCCCGAGGCGTCGAGCGCTTTGGGGTCGAGTTGGAGCTCTTGCGCAAGCGCACCCTGCGCGCCGGCGCCGATCACAAAGGCGGCGATGAGAAGCGGACCGCGAAAACGACGCGCGCGAAGACGCATGGCTCATATCTCCGTGGACGATTGAGCCGTCCTAAACCGGCTCAGGGGCGGGATCAAGGCGCCAGACCGTCACTGCTCCGAGCGGGCGATCGCCATGTTCTTCAGCTCCGCGATCGCCTTGGCGGGCTCCAGATGCTTCGGGCAGGCCTTCGTGCAGTTCATGATGGTATGGCAGCGATAGAGGCGGAAGGCGTCGTCGACATAGCCGAGCCGCTCGTCTGTCGCCTCGTCGCGGGAGTCCGAAATCCAGCGATGCGCCTGCAGCAGCGCCGCCGGGCCGAGATAACGGTCGGAGTTCCACCAGTAGCTGGGGCAGGACGTCGAGCAGCAGGCGCAGAGAATGCACTCGTATAACCCGTCGAGCTTTGCGCGTTGCGCGGGCGTTTGCAGCCGCTCCTTCTCGGGATCGGGCCCGGCCTGCAGCCAGGGCTCGATCGCGGCGTGCTGCTCGTAGAAAATCGTGAGATCCGGCACGAGGTCCTTCACGACGCCCATATGCGGCAGCGGATAGAGCTTTATGACGCCCTCGATCTCGTCCATGCCCTTGGTGCAGGCGAGCGTGTTCGTGCCGTCAATGTTCATCGAGCAGGAGCCGCAAATGCCTTCACGGCAGGAGCGGCGGAAAGTCAGCGTCGGATCGATCTTGTTCTTGATCCAGATGATCGCGTCGAGAACCATCGGCCCGCAGTCGCCCGTATCGACGAAGTAAGTGTCGATGCGCGGATTGGCGTCGCTATCGGGATTGTAGCGATAGATGCGGAACTCGCGGACGTTCGCCGCGCCCTCCGGGCGAGGCCAGACCTTGCCTTCGGTGATGACGGAGTTCCTGGGAAGGGTGAATTCGACCATCGTGATCCCTGCCTGCGCCTCGTCTGCTTCAGTTGCAGCTCAGTTCTGTTATGCGGCCCGTCGAGCGGTCGTAGACGACCGTCAATCGCTGCGCGCTGAAATCCATCGTCGCCGGACATGTCGAGCAGACATAGCGAACGTCGATCGTGCGAATGCGTTGCAGTTCCTTCACCGGCTTGCCGATGAAGCGTTCCAGCCCCTCCGCCCCGCAGGTCGAGAGATCCAGCGCGGCGGCGGGCGCGGCGAAGATGAGAGAGAAAGGCGCCGCGAGAGACGCCGCCACGCTCCATGCCCGCATTGCCTACCCTTCCATTCGCGTCATGCGGCCCGCGCCCGGGGACGCGCGCTTTGCTGCGTCAATAGACGCGCGCCTTGGGCTCGATGTAATCGACTTCGTTCGTCATCGTATAGCTGTGCACCGGACGGTAATCGATCGCCGTCGTTTTTTGATCGCGGTCGATGGTCGCGAGCGTGTGTTTCATCCAGTTCGCGTCGTCCCGGTTTGGGAAATCCTCGCGGGCGTGAGCGCCACGCGATTCCTTGCGGTTCGCCGCCGACTCCATGGTCGTCACCGCCTGGACGATCAGATTGTCGAACTCCAGCGTCTCGACGAGGTCGGAGTTCCAGATCAGCGAGCGATCGGAAACCTTCACATCGGCGACCGCGCGCCAGACATCGTTGATGCCGGCGACGCCCTCCGCGAGCACTTCGCCGGTTCGATAGACGGCGCAATGCGATTGCATCGTGCGCTGCATCCTGTCGCGCAGCTCCGCGGTGGGCGTGCCTCCGCTGGCGTGACGGAAACCGTCGAGACGAGAGAGCGGCAGCTCCAGGGAATCGGCCGGCAGCTCCTGCTGGGTCTCGCCGGGCTTCACGAGCTCGGCGGCGCGCTGGCCCGCCGCGCGGCCGAAAACGACGAGGTCGATGAGCGAATTTGAGCCGAGGCGGTTCGCGCCATGCACGGAAACGCAGGCCGCCTCGCCAATGGCCATCAGGCCGGGCACCACCGCGTCCGGATTGCCGTCGACCTTGCGCAGCACTTCGCCGTGATAATTCGTCGGAATGCCGCCCATGTTGTAGTGCGCGGTCGGAATGATCGGGATCGGCTGGCGCGTCACGTCGACGCCCGCGAAAATCTTGGAGCTCTCCGAAATGCCCGGCAGGCGCTCGTGAAGGATCGCCGGGTCGAGATGCTCCAGATGCAGATAGGCGTGGTCCTTGTGCTTGCCGACGCCCCTGCCCTCTCGCACCTCCATCGTGATGGCGCGCGAGACCATGTCGCGCGGCGCAAGGTCCTTCACGGACGGCGCGTAGCGCTCCATGAACCGCTCGCCCTCGCTGTTGGTGAGGTATCCGCCCTCGCCGCGCGCCCCCTCGGTGATGAGGCATCCCGCGCCGTAAATGCCGGTCGGGTGGAACTGCACGAACTCCATGTCCTGCAGCGGCAGGCCGGCCCGCAGCACCATGCCGCCGCCGTCGCCCGTGCAGGTGTGCGCGGAAGTCGCTGAGAAATAGACGCGACCATAGCCGCCCGTCGCGAGCACGGTCAGGCCGGCCCGGAAGCGGTGGATCGTGCCGTCATCGAGCTTCAGGCACACGACGCCGCGGCAGGCGCCATCGGAATCCATGATGAGGTCGATGGCGAAATACTCGATGAAGAACTTCGTCTCATGCTTCAGCGCCTGGCCATACATGGTGTGCAGCATGGCGTGGCCGGTGCGGTCGGCGGCGGCGCAGGTACGTTGCGCGGGCGGGCCCTTGCCGAAGTCGGTGGTCATGCCGCCGAAGGGGCGCTGATAGATCTTGCCCTCTTCCGTGCGCGAGAAGGGCACGCCCCAGTGCTCGAGTTCGTAGACGGCCTGCGGGGCGTTGCGGCACAGATATTCGATCGCGTCCTGGTCACCGAGCCAGTCGGAGCCCTTGACGGTGTCGTACATGTGCCATTTCCAGTCGTCCGGCCCCATGTTGCCGAGCGCCGCGGCGACGCCGCCCTGCGCCGCGACCGTGTGCGAACGGGTCGGAAAAACCTTGGTCACGCAGGCGACGTTGAGCCCCGCCTTGGCGCAGCCGACGACGGCGCGCAGGCCGGCTCCGCCCGCGCCGACCACCACCACGTCAAAGGTGTGGTCGACGACCTCATAGGCCCGGCCGCTGACCGACACGGAAGAAGCAGCGCCATTCGCAACCATTGTCGAAACCTTTGTTCTTATCGTTATCCCGGCTGTCGCGCGGCTTACTTCGGCGCGGCGATGAGCAGGATCGCCAGAGTCCATGCAGCGGCGATCGCGATCGCCGCCCATTTGTTCGCCTTGTGCGCCCGCTCCTTCAAAGCCTCGTCGTGCACATAGTCGACGATGATCTCGTTCATGCCGTGATAGGCATGGATCATGCCGATGACCGCGAAAGCGAGCAGGACGATCGCCGGAACCGGCCGGCCGATCTCGGCGCGCACGCCCTCCAGCGGCTTGCCGATGACGCCGACGAGCCACCAGGCAGAAAGCGCGCCCAGCGGGGCCAGCGCATAGGCCGACAGGCGCATGAAGCGGGCGTGCGCGGAGCCTTCATGGTCAGAGACATAGGCGGCTCCGGGGCCGGTGCGCCCGCTCTTGAAGTGAGTCGGAATCGACATCGAATGCGCCTCCGTTCAGCCGACGAGAGATTTCAGAACCCAGACCAGCAGCGTCAGCGCCACGCCGCCGCCGAGCGTCGCCTGAGCGAGAAATTCGCGACCCTTGGGGTCCATGTAAAGCCCGCGGTCCCAAAGCGCATGTCGTACGCCGCCGAGCAGGTGATGAAAGATCGCCCAGGTGACGAGAAATACGATCAGCCCGCCGATGAAGCCCGATCCGAGCCATGAGAAAGCGCTAAAAACCCAGCCGCCCATCGCCGCGCCGAGCAGGAACAGCGCCAGCAGCGCCATGCCGACATAAAGACCGGCTCCCGTAATGCGATGCGCGATGGACATCATCATCGTCAGCATCGGCTTGTAGACGGAGAGGTGCGGCGACAGCGGACGCTTCGCGGCGAGCTTGTCGAGTTCGACGTTGGCCATGTCCTATCCCTCTCGCGTTTCTCGGAATTCCTACCCGAGAACGACTCCAGACTGGATAATTCAATTGTTGCGGCGCCGCAACCATATGCTTCGCGCAAATGCGTCGCGAGCGCCAGCGTCAAAGCCCAAAAAAGACAAAAGCCTCGCTTTGCGAGGCTTTTGCTTTTGTAGTCATTGCTCGATCGGGAGCTCGCCCGTCGATCAGTAGCTGGCCAGCACCGGAGCGGCCATGCCCCAGTTGAGGTGGTAGTTCACGCCGGCGCGGACCGTGTGCATATTCACGCGCTGGCTCGCGAGGTTGGTGCCGCCCCACTGATCGGCGCCGATGCTCGTGTAAAGATACTCGACCTTGGTCGACCAGTTCGGCATGAAGGCCCACTCGACGCCGCCGCCAACGGTCCAGCCCGTGCCGACCGCGCGCAGATTGCCCAGCCAGCCGTTGTTGATGCGGATTTCGCCGTAAGCGAAGCCGCCCGTGCCGTAGACCAGGAACTGCTGCCAGCCCGGGAGCGTCACGCCGAGGCGGCCGCGAACCGTGCCGAAGTAATCGACGCCGCGCGAGGCTCCGCCCCAGAGGACCGGCAGGCCGGCGAAGCCGAGACCCCAGCCATTGTTGACGCCGCTGGCGCCGATGCTGGTGCCCTGGAAATCGGCCTCGACGCCGGCGACCAGCCACGACCAGAGCTGATAGTTGTAACCCGCCTGAACGCCGCCGGAGACGCCGGCGTTAGAGAAGTTGGTGGCGGCGATCTGGGTCGCGTTGATCCAGCCAAAGCCCGTCCACGCCGGACCCCAGGCGTCATAGTTGTAACGGTCCAGCCACGAGCCGCCGATGTTCACACCGCCATAAAATCCGGTCCAGGAGAAGGCCGGCGGCGGCGGAACGTAAACCGGGGCTTCCTTGCGCGACGGCAGATCGGCCGCAAAAGCCGAAGCGGCGGAAAAGGTTGCAGCCGCAATGGCCAAAGAAACATATTTCATCGGAGCTACCTCGCTTCCATGGGTAAATGCTGCTGTCGCATTCAATCCAGACCGGGCCGGATCAATCCGGCGATGAAGGAAGACTAAATGCCTACAACCGATTTTTGGATTGATATTTATCAAATTAACCCTGCGCCCGGCTCGATTTCGCCTGTTTGTTGCATCAAAGCAACATGAATCATGGGCTTGGCTAATGCGCCTTAAAGTGTCGTTTTTTCTGAATTATCAACAAGCCTAGCAAAGATCCGGCCGCACAGACTCCGCCAGCGGTGAACGTCGCCCAGGGACCATATGCGTCCCACAACTCCCCCGCCGCGAGGCTCGCGACGAGCAGAGCGACGCCGCCGGTCAGGTTGAAAACGCCGAACGCCGTGCCACGAAGCGCCGCAGGAGCCGAATCGGCGACGAGCGCCGCGAGCAGACCCTGCGTCAGCCCCATGTGCAGGCCCCAGAGCAAAACCCCAATCGAAACAACTGGCAGCGTCTCTGAAAAAGCCAAAGTCGCGTCGGCGACGATCAATGCGACAAGACCGGCGATCAGCGGCGTGATTCGATCGCCGCGATCGGAAAACGCGCCGACGGGATAGGACGCCGCCGCGTAGACGACGTTCATCGCGACAAGCACGAGCGGCGCCAGCGCGTCCGGCAGACCCACCGCCTGCGCCTTCAGGATCAGAAATGCCTCGGAGAATCGCGCGAGACTGAACACGGTCGAGACCGCCACGACGAGCCAGAAGGCGCCGCCCAGCCCGCGCAGCTCCGCAATATGAAGCGGAAACCGCGCCGGCCGCGCGGGGCGGGTCGCAACGGGCTCGCTGACGCCCAGCGCCAGCACAAGAACCGCGAGCACGGCCGGAATCGCCGCGATCCAGAAGACCATGCGGATGTCGTTGAAGGTCCACCACATCGCCAGCACCGCGACGGCGGGACCGAGAAAGGCGCCGACTGTGTCGAGCGACTGGCGCAGGCCGAAGGCGGCGCCCCGCAAATGCGGAGGCGTCACGTCGGCGACCAGAGCGTCGCGCGGCGCCCCGCGCACGCCTTTCCCCACCCGGTCGAGAAAGCGCGCAGTCGTTATCCATGCGACATTGGGCGCGAGCGGAAACATCGGCTTCGTCGCCGCCGCTAGTCCATAGCCGATGACGGCGAGGAGCTTCCGTCTGCCGAACCAGTCGGAAACAGCCCCGGAGAAAATCTTGACGATGGAAGCGGTCGCCTCGGCCACGCCCTCGATGGCGCCGACCGCCGCCATGCTCGCCCCCATGGCGCCGACGAGATATATCGGCAGCAGCGCATGAATCATCTCGGATGAGAAATCCATCAGCAGCGACACGACGCCCAGCGCCCAGACGCTGGAGTGAATCTGCCGCAGCCGTGTGAGGCTGAAGGTTTTGCCGCCGCTCATGTCGTTATCCCGCGCGGATGTGTTTGCGCGGCTTCTAGCACGATTGCAGGAAGCGGGACGAAGCCCCGTGATCGGCGAATAAAACAAGGTCGGCGCAAAAAGGCGAAGGTCACGTTGGAGCGGCGCCGTGGCCCGAAAGCCTCCCGCCATCTGACCGCCGTGTTTTTTCGCCTATGATGCCGGCCCATGGGAATCATCGCACCCGCCGAGCGCCTCCTCACCCGCGTCGACCGCCTCGATCCGGTCGAGACCGGGCTGCTCACCGTCGATCTTTCGGCGCTCGTTTCCAATTGGCGGGCGCTGTCGACGCTCGGCGGCCAAGCGGAATGCGGGGCTGTCGTCAAGGCGGACGGCTATGGGGTCGGCCAGATCCCTGTCATGCGCGCGCTGCTTGCCGCCGGTTGCCGGACGTTTTTCGTCGCCACCGTCGTCGAGGGCGAGACGGCCAGAGCCCTTGCCCCAGAGGCGACCATCTATGTGCTCGACGGCGTCGCGCCCGGCTGCGCGCTGCGGCTCGCGGCTGCTCGTCTGCGCCCGGCGATTGGCTCCTTCGCGGAACTCGAGGAATGGGCCGCCGCCGGCCGCACGCTCGGCCGCAAGCTGGAGGCCGCCATCCATTTCGATACGGGCATGAACCGGCTGGGCTTCTCCCCCGCTGACGCGACGGATGTGGCCGAGCGAGCGAAGGCCATCGCGCCGACGGTGGTGATGAGTCACCTCTCGACCTCGCAAATTCCGGACGCCCCGGTCAACGCCCGTCAGATCGCCGCCTTCGAGGAAACCCGGCGGCATTTTCCCGGTCTTGCCGCGTCCATGGCCAACTCCTCGGCCGTGTTTCTTCCCGAGAAGCCGCATTTCGAGCTCACCCGTCCCGGCTATGCGCTTTACGGAGGCAATCCCACGCCCGGCGCCGCCAATCCGATGCGCGCCGTGGTGAGCCTTCACGCCCGCATCATCGCCATGCGCGACCTCGCGCCCGGGGATTGTGTCGGCTACGACGGTATCTGGACCGCGGCCCGCCCGTCCCGCGTCGCGACCATCGGCGCCGGCTACGCCGACGGACTGCCGGTCTCGGCGACGGCCGCGCCAAAGAAACCAGCCGGCGAGGCAATCGTCGGCGGCGTGCGGTGCCCCTTCATCGGCCGCGTGTCGATGGATTACATCGTGCTCGATGTGACGGACGCGCCGCGAGAGGCGGCGCAGCGCGGCGCGTGGGTGGAATTGCTCGGGGAAACCATCGACGTAGAGGAATTGGCCGGCCGCGCGCGGACCATCGGCTATGAAGTGCTCACGCGCCTTGGCCGGCGATACGCGAGGCGTTACGTCGGGGAGTAGTCCGGCGCGCCCCTCGGGCTCGCCTCACGCCTTCTCGAACCATGGCGTGAGGACGGGATAACCCTCCCCCGCGAGCAGAGACACCGTCTCGTAAAGCGGCAGGCCGACGACCGCCGTGTAGGAGCCGACGAGCTTGACGACGAAGACGCCCGCGAGGCCCTGAATGGCGTAGCCGCCGGCCTTGCCGCGCCATTCGCCGGAGGCGAGATAGGCGTCGACCTCCATGGCGCTCAATCGCTTGAACCGCAGCCGCGCCTCGACGAGGCGCTTACGCTCGTATCCCTTGGGCGTGATCATGCTCACCGCCGTGTAGACGCGATGCTGGCGGCCGGAGAGCAGCTGGAGACATTCGTCCGCGTCTTCCGTCGTCTCGGGCTTGGGCAGAATGCGCCGCCCGACCGCGACGACCGTGTCGGCGGCGATGAGATAGGCGTCCTTCAGGTCGGGATGCGCAATCTTGACCTTCGCCGCAGCGGCTGCTTTCTCGCTCGCCAGACGAATCGCGAGCGCGCGGGGCGATTCGCCGCGATGCGGCGTCTCGTCGATGTCGGCAGGCAAAAGCGCGTCGGCCTCCAGCCCCGCCTGCTGCAACAGCGCCAAGCGGCGCGGCGAGGCCGAGGCCAGGACGAGTTTTGCGCGGGGGGCGGCGGGTTCGGCTGTCACGGGTCGAGGCTCCGCCGAAAGGGATTACCGGAAGCGATAAGTGATGCGGCCCTTCGTGAGATCGTAGGGCGTCATTTCCACGAGGACCTTGTCGCCTTCGAGCACGCGGATGCGGTTCTTGCGCATCTTGCCGGCCGTATGGGCGATGATCTCATGATCGTTCTCGAGCTTCACGCGAAACATCGCGCTCGGCAACAGTTCGGTGACGATTCCGGGAAATTCGAGCAGTTCTTCCTTGGCCATGTGGTTCCTTCTGGAGCGCAATCCGCTGAAAAGGAAACCGGTTCAGCCGACGGGCGCATCAACGCAAATACCCGCTTCCCCGGATTCGGGGAGCGGACTTGGCGCGGAAACTAATCGAGATTGCAGGATTTGTGAACCGGAGAGTTTCAAGGCGCCGTCGCTACTTCGGCTTCCCCTTCACCGTCCGCGTTCCCGGCTTTCCCCCGCTCGACCGCCCCGCCGGGCGTGGCGGGGCTATCCGCCCCAATGGCCGCGCCTCGCCGCCGCCGAAATTGTGGGGCCCCATGTCGGCGTCGGTGGGCTTGCGCGCGCGGGTGCCCGCGGGGCCGTCGCCCCCCGCCCTCGCCTGACGCGACAGGGAGATGCGCAGCATCGGGCTCGCCTCGGCCAGCAGCTCCGCCTTCTGCAATCGCTGGATTTCGTCGCGCAGCCGCGCCGCCTCCTCGAAGGCCAGATCGCGGCGGCCTCCTTCATGCGCTTTTCGAGATCGGCGATCGTCGCCGCGAGATTGTGGCCAGGTGCGATGTCGAAGCCGGTGTCGACCGTCACATGGTCCTGCTCGGCGACGCTGCCGAGAATGTCGGCGATGCCGCGCTTGATGGACGCAGGCGTGATGTTGTTTTCAATATTATACGCCTGCTGCTTGGCGCGACGGCGTTCTGTTTCGTCCATCGCGCGCTTCATCGAGCCGGTGATGTGATCGGCGTACAAGATCACGCGGCCGTCGACGTTACGCGCGGCGCGACCGATAGTCTGCACCAGCGATGTCTCGCTGCGCAGGAAGCCTTCCTTGTCCGCGTCGAGAATGGCGACCAGCCCGCATTCGGGAATGTCGAGCCCCTCGCGCAGCAGGTTGATGCCCACGAGCACGTCGAAGGCGCCGAGTCGCAGGTCGCGGATGATCTCGATGCGCTCCAGCGTGTCGATGTCGCTGTGCATGTAGCGAACGCGCACGCCATTCTCGTGCAGATATTCGGTGAGGTCCTCGGCCATGCGTTTCGTCAGCACCGTCACGAGCGTGCGATAGCCGATCTGCGAGGTCGCGCGCACTTCGTCGAGAAGGTCATCGACCTGCGTGCGGGCGGAACGCACCTCGACGGGCGGATCGATGAGGCCCGTCGGGCGAATGACCTGCTCGACGAAAACGCCGCCGGTCTGCTCCAGCTCCCAATTGCCCGGCGTCGCCGAGACGGACACGGTCTGCGGGCGCATCGCGTCCCATTCCTCGAAACGCAGCGGGCGGTTGTCCATGCATGACGGAAGGCGGAAACCATATTCGGCCAGCGTCGCCTTGCGGCGGAAGTCGCCGCGATACATGCCGCCGATCTGCGGGATGGAGACATGGCTTTCGTCCGCGAAGACGAGAGCATTGTCGGGCAGATATTCGAAGAGCGTCGGCGGCGGCTCGCCGGGCTTGCGGCCGGTGAGATAGCGTGAATAATTCTCGATGCCTGCGCAGGCGCCCGTCGCCTCCATCATCTCCAGATCGAAGCGTGTGCGCTGTTCGAGCCGCTGCGCCTCGAGCAAGCGGCCGGAACGATTCAGCTCGTCGAGCCGCGCGCGCAATTCATCCTTGATCGCCTTGATCGACTGCAGCAGCGTCGGCCGCGGCGTGACATAGTGCGAATTGGCGTAAATCTTCACGAATTCGAGATCGACGGTCTTCTTGCCCGTGAGCGGGTCGAATTCGCAGATCGACTCCACCTCGTCGCCGAAGAAGCTGACGCGCCAGGCGCGGTCCTCATAGTGGGCCGGGAAAACATCGACCGTGTCGCCCCGGACGCGGAAGGTTCCGCGCGTGAAATCCGCCTGCACGCGGCGGTAATGCAGGGCGACGAGATCAGTCACGAGCTGGCGCTGCTCCAGCTTCTCGCCGAGCTGCACGGAGAAGGTCATGGCCGTATAGGTTTCGACCGAGCCGATGCCGTAAATGCAGGACACGGACGCCACGATGATGACGTCGTCGCGCTCCAGCAGCGCGCGCGTCGCCGCGTGGCGCATGCGGTCGATCTGCTCGTTCACCGAGGACTCTTTCTCGATGTAGGTGTCCGAGCGCGGCACATAGGCTTCGGGCTGGTAGTAGTCGTAATAGGAGACGAAATATTCGACGGCGTTGTTGGGGAAGAAGCTCTTGAACTCGCCGTAGAGCTGCGCCGCCAGCGTCTTGTTGGGCGCGAGGATCAGCGCCGGGCGCTGCGTCGCGGCGATGACGCTCGCCATGGTGAAGGTCTTGCCGGAGCCCGTGACGCCGAGAAGCACCTGATCGCGCTCCTGCGCCTCGATACCCTTCACCAGCTCCGCGATCGCCGCCGGCTGGTCGCCCTTTGGCGTGTAGTCGGACACGAGCTCGAACCTAACGCCGCCCTCGGACTTCTCGGGACGTTCCGGCCTGTGCGGAACCCAGGGCTTCTTGTCGCGCAGATTCGGGTCGCCGAGGCGAAGCAAGTCGGCGAGACTGTCAGCCGTCGCCTGCACGCCCCCGCCCTGAGGCGGCGAGTCGCCCAAAACCCATTTCGGTATTTCCTCGTCGTCGAGCCCCGTGAGATTCGTGGCGTCGTAACTCGCCTGCGGAATGTCCCCAAAACCGGGCGCCAGCGCGGGATTGAGCAACTGCGCCAGATGTGGCGCGAGCGGCGCGACCTCGGGTTTCGCCGCCTTGGCGCGGGTCGGCCGCGCGGGGTCCTTCTTCGGAGCGTCTTTCCTGGGAGCTTTGGACATGGCCGCAATATGGGGCCTATGGCGCGGAGATGGAAGCCGGACGCCACAGACTTTGCTTTTGAGCGCCCTCACGCGCTAGACTTGTCATCGACCGCCTGACGAGAGAGCGACCGACATGCGCAAGGGCAAGAGCGAATTGACCAATCTCTTCACCGAGACCGTCGCGATGAGCTGGGCGGCCCATACGGTCATCGCCATGCGTCTGACCAAGATCGCCTTTGGCGGCGTCGACGCCACGCGCGAAAGCAGGCTCATGGTGACCGAGAAAGTGGAGGCCGCCGCGGAGGCGACGCTGCAGGCTGCGCAGAGCGTCCTGACCGGGCAGGCGCATCGCGCGCCGGGCCGCGCGATGGCCGTCTACAAGAAACGGGTCAAGCGGAACTTACGTCGACTGACGAACGGGTGACGTCTCGGGCTTGGCCTCTGAATCCTCCGGTTGGGCTTTAGGCTGCGGCGGCTTCCTCGTCGCATTGCCGCGCCGCCAGACGCCAAACCCGGCTGCGGCCGCAAATGCGACGAGCGCTCCGCCAGCCATCACCCATTCCGTCGATTCGCCGACCGAGAACTGATACTGGCCGACATATTCCTTCAACCCGTCCTCGCTCGTCGCGCGCACGAGCGTGATGTAATCGCCCTCTTCGGCGAAGTTATGCGTGAAGCTCGCCGTGCCCGTTTTGGCGAGATGCTTGCCCGCCGGAAGCATAGCGACGGTATTAACGTCGAGATCGTCTCGCCAGTCCTTCTGCCCGACGTCACGGAGCACGCGGACCTCGATCCTCATGTCGCGCAGCTCCGGCTGCCGCGCGTCGAGGATGAGCATGGTCGGTCCCGTACCGGGCACATGCTGGCAGAAAATCTCGTCGCTCTTGTTCTCCTGAAAGGCGCTGAACATCATTTGCGTCGGCCCGACGCTCATGACGCAAAAACGGGGATGCTCGGCCTTGATCTGGGCCTGGGCGCCCGTGGAAACGGCGCTGAGCGCCGCCAGCGAAGCGAACAGAAGTGTTTTCAGCATCAGACGCTCCCGATTCAAGGCATCCAACATCCCCGCATGGCGAGGATGCGAATGACCAGCGTGCAGCGCCGCTTGACTTCGATCAAAGTGCGTTTTTCGCCAAAAGCCGCCGCAAATCCGCCAACATGGAGCGTCGGCGGGAGGCCGCGCGGCCTCAGTCGACCTCCTCCCGCTCGGCCTCCAGGAGCTTCGCGCGGGCTTCCGCAGCCTCGCGCTGGCGATTCCACATACCCGCGTAATGGCCGCCGAGCGCGAGCAGATCGCTATGCGTCCCGCGCTCGATGATGCGGCCGTGGTCGAGGAAGAGGATTTCGTCCGCGTCCACGACGGTCGAAAGGCGGTGCGCGATGACGAGCGTAGTGCGGCCTCTGGAGACGCGGCGCAGCGCCTCCTGAATTTCATGCTCCGTGAAACTGTCGAGCGCCGAGGTCGCCTCGTCGAGAATGAGGATCGGCGGACCTTTGAGGATCGTCCGCGCAATCGCGACGCGCTGCTTCTCGCCGCCGGAGAGCTTCAAGCCGCGCTCGCCCACCTGCGCGTCATAGCCGCCCGGCACGCTCTCGATGAAACGGTCGATCTGCGCCAGCCGCGCCGCCTCGCGCACTTCCTCGTCCGTCGCGTCCCAGCGGCCATAGCGGATGTTGTAGCCGATGCTGTCGTTGAACAGCACCGTATCCTGCGGCACCATGCCGATCGCCGCGCGCAGGCTGACCTGCGTCACGTCGAGAATGTCCTGCCCGTCGATGGTGATCCGCCCGCCCTGCGGTTCGTAAAAACGGAACATCAAACGCGAGATGGTGGACTTGCCGGCGCCTGAAGGGCCGACGATGGCGATGGTCTTGCCCGGCGCCGCCTCGAAGCTGACGCCCTTCAGGATCGGGCGGTTGGCGTCATAGTGGAAGAACACATTATCGAAGACGATGTGACCCTCGCGCACGACGAGCGGCTGCGCGTCAGGCTTGTCGGAAATTTCCGGGCTGCGCGCGAGGATCGAGAACATGGTCTCGATGTCGATGATCGCCTGCCGCACCTCGCGATAGAATGTGCCCATGAAATTCAGCGGCTGGGCAAGCTGGATCATCATGGCGTTGATGAGCACGAAGTCGCCGATGCTGTTGCGGCCGTCGCGGATTCCGTAGACGCACATCACCATCATCATCGTCAGGCCGATGATGTAGATCACCGTCTGTCCGGCGTTTAGGACCGCGAGCGACACATAGGAATGTGTGCTCGCCTTCTCGTAGTGGATCATCGACTTGTCGTAGCGCGCGGCCTCGCGCGCCTCGGCGCCGAAATATTTCACGGTTTCGTAGTTGAGAAGACTGTCGATCGCCTTCTGGTTGGCGTCCGTGTCGCTCTCGTTCATCTGGCGCCGGATGGCGATGCGCCAGTTGGTCGCCATCGTCGTATAGGCGAAATAAGCCGCAAGCGTCGTGATCAGCACGAGGCCGTAGCGCCAGTCGAACTGATAAAGAAACACGCCGAGCACCAGCAGCATCTCGATCAGCGTCGGCGCGCCGGTGGACATGATGAGCCGTGAGAGCGTTTCAATGGCGTTGCGCCCGCGCTCCAGCACGCGCGTGAGCCCGCCGGTCTTGCGGCTGATGTGAAAGCGCAGGGACAATTCGTGCATATGCACGAACAGGTCCGTGGCCAGACGACGTACCGCGTTCATCGCCACCGCGGCAAAAATGCCGTCGCGCGCCTGCATGAGAATGACCGCGGTGATGCGGATGCCGCCCATGAGAAGCGTGAAGCCGACCGCACCGAGCCCCACCGCCGCAACCACGCCATCGCCGCCAGCGGCCAGCGCGTCCGTCGCCCATTTGAAGGCGTAGGGCGTGAGCGCGTTGAACATCTTGCTGATGAACAGCAGCACGAAGACGATCGCGACGCGTCGCTCCAGATCACGCCGCCCGCGCGGCCATATATAGGGCCACAAATGGCGGATGGTCGTGAAGAGCGAGGCTTCCGACAGAGGCGCGTCCGCGGGAGCGCCGTGAGCGCTCGAGTCGCGCTGGCCAATTCTGAGCATTCGGGTTCCGGTGCTGGTGATGAAAACGCCTCGGTCGAGGCCTAGGGTGTCATATATGACGTTTGGGCCGGTTTCGCACCCCGCTTGACGCCTTCGGCTTCAGCGCGCGACAAGGCGCTACATGAGACACGACATGCACGACATAAAAAATATTTGCGTTTATTGCGGTTCAGCTGAGGGCGACGACCCCCGCTACGCCGCCGCTGCTGAGGCTTTCGGGACCGCGCTGGGGCGCGCGGGCGTCGGCCTCGTCTATGGCGGCGGCAATTGCGGCCTGATGGGCATCGCCGCGCGCGCGACGCTCGAAGCCGGCGGCCGCGTGACCGGCGTCATCCCGGATTTCCTCGACGACCGCGAAATCGCGGCGGAGGGTCTCACTGAGCTCCTTGTCGTGGAGGACATGCACACGCGCAAGCGTGTGATGTTCGAGCGCTCCGATGCTTTCGTCGCCCTGCCTGGCGGCGTCGGCACGTTGGAGGAACTCGCCGAACAGCTCACCTGGATCCAGCTCGGCCGCCACACCAAGCCCCTCGTCATCGCCGACATCGGCGGCTTCTGGCGCCCGCTGCTGTCGCTCCTCGCGCATATGCGCAATACGGCTTTCATCCGCGAGGGATATGACGTCCATTACATGGTGGCGGAGCGCATCGAGGACGTCTTGCCGATGATCTTCGCGGCGGCGCGCCGAACGCCGGAGATTGCTGCGACGGCGGTGACCGAGAGGATGTAGGCTGTCATCGGGCCCCTTCCCCGCCGACGCGGGACAGGGCGGGACTTTCGCTAGATCGTTCCCCAGAGCGGATCGTGCTTTGACGCCGTATATTTGTGCTCGTCGGGCCGTGCGCCCGACATCATCAGCTTGTAATTGATCGCGTCGACCAGCGCCTCGAAAGACGCGTCGATGACATTCGCCGATACGCCGACGGTGGACCAGCGATTGCCCTCGTCATCCGCACATTCCACCAGAACGCGCGTCACGGCGTCCGTGCCTCCCTGAAAGACGCGCACGCGATAATCGACGAGCCGCACGTCGTCGATGAAGCGCTGATAGGCCCCGAGGTCCTTGCGCAATGCGAGGTCGAGCGCATTGACGGGACCATTGCCCTCGGCCGCCGAGATGCGCGTCTCCCCATGCACATTGATCTTGACGATCGCCTCGGCGCCCCTGTCCTCGAAGCCGTTGCGCGCGAAACGGCGATCCACCGCGACGCTGTAGCGCTCGATGTCGAAATAATGCGGCGCCTCGCCCATCACGCGCTTGGCGAGCAGGAAGAATGAAGCATCGGCGCCTTCATATGCATAGCCCTGCGCCTCCTTCTCCTTCACCTCGTCGAGAAGGCGCGTCAGGCGCGGGTCGTCCTTGTCGAGCGCGACGCCGAGACGCGTCAGCTCCGAGATGATGTTGGAGCGCCCCGCCTGATCCGACACCAGAACGCGGCGCGTATTGCCGACCGTCTCAGGCGGCACATGCTCGTAGGTGCGCGGATCGGTCAGCACGGCCGAGGCGTGAATGCCGGCTTTGGTCGCGAAGGCGCTGGCGCCGACATAGGGCGCATGGCGGTTCGGCGCACGGTTCAGCAATTCGTCGAGCGCGTGGCTGATGCGGGTGAGGTGTGTCAGCTTCTCGCGCGTCACGCCGATCTCGAAGCGCGAAGCGAACTCGTCCTTCAGCAGCAGCGTCGGGATGATCGTCGTGAGATTGGCGTTGCCGCAGCGTTCGCCGAGCCCGTTGAGCGTTCCCTGAATCTGCCGTGCGCCGGCGCGCACGGCGGCGAGAGAATTTGCAACCGCCTGCCCCGTGTCGTCGTGGCAATGCACGCCGACGCGCTCGCCCGGAATGACTTTTACAACTTCCGTAACGATGCGTTCGACCTCATGCGGCAGCGTGCCGCCATTGGTGTCGCAAAGCACAACCCAGCGCGCGCCCGCGTCATATGCCGCCCTGGCGCAGGCGAGCGCATATTCGGGATTGTCCTTGAAACCATCGAAAAAATGCTCGCAATCGACCGCCGCCTCCTTACTGCGCGCGACCGCCGCTCTTACGGATTGCGTAATTCCCTCGAGGTTGTCCTCTTCCGTGGAGCGTAACGCGACCTTGACCTGATAGTCCCAGCTCTTGGCGACAAAAGTCACGGCGTCCGCGGAGCTGTCCAGCAGCGCCGCGACGCCGGGGTCGTTCTCGACCGAGCGCCCCTGTCGCCGCGTCATGCCGAAGGCCGAAAAGCGGGCGCGCATCTTCGGCCGCGCCGCGAAGAACTCCGTGTCCAGCGGATTGGCGCCGGGATAGCCGCCTTCGACGTAATCGATCCCGAGCTCGTCGAGCATGGCGGCGATCTGCCGCTTGTCGTCGAGCGAGAAATCGACGCCCGTCGTCTGCGCGCCGTCGCGCAGCGTCGTGTCGTAAAGCGTCACGCGTTGCTTCGTCATCAATGCGCTCTCCCGGCGGCCGGCGCCGCCAGTTCCTTGGTCATGGTGGTGTTGCCGAGCCATTGCCCGGCGACCGTCACCGTATTGCGTTGCTGCGCGACGTAACCGCGCGCGGCGAAAAAGTCCCGTGCGGCGTCGGAGGCGTCGACCGTCAGTTTCTTCGCTCCCCGAGCGCCCGCGAGCTTTTCGATCGCTTCCGCAAGCGCCGAGCCGACGCCCTGACCCGCGAGATCCGGACGCACATAGAGCATGTCGAAAAGCCTGTTGTCCTTGAGCGACGCAAAGCCTGCGATGGCGCCGTTGACGAGCGCGATGATCGTGAGACCGCTCGCAAGACGCGCGGCGAACGCCGCTTCGTCATCCGCCGCAGACGCCCAGGCCTCGCGCTGATCGTCGTCATAATCGTCGGCGGCAAGCGTCTCTATGCTCGCGCGAAACAGCGCCGCCAGCGGCGCCGCATCGGCGGGGAGAAAGGGCCGCAATCCGGGCGTCGTCGCACTATGCGCCATTGTCAGACGACATCAAATGCGCGCAGCAGATGCCACGCGATGAACGCCGCGAAGGCGAGCACGAGAAGTTTGAAAATAAGATAGACGAGCCAATGGCGCTTGAACGGCAGCGTCTTTTTCCAGTCGTTATTGGACATGTCTACGCTCCATTGGTACGTTTGCAGAATTGATGGAAGGAAGCTTTCACCGCTTCACCTCCCATGTCGTCGTGCCGTCCTTGTTGTCCTTGAGCGCAATGCCCATGGCGGCGAGTTCGTCGCGGATGCGATCGGACTCGGCCCAGTCTTTTGCCGCGCGAGCGGCGAGGCGGGCATTTATAAGAGCGCCAATGGCGGCGGCGTCCACCCCCCGTCGCGTCTCGCGTTCGATCCATTGCACGTAGCTTCGAGCGTCAATGCCGACGAGCATCAATGCGTCATCAAGCAGGCGGGGGTCGAACACACTATGAAGGAAACTCATGGCGAGAGGGGTGTTGAGGTCATCCTTCAGAGCACCGACGAATTGACCAAAGAAGTCACCACTATCGCCAGTAGTCTCGCCAGCCTCAATAAACTCCGCCCATCGCCGCAAACTCGTCTCCGCCTCCTCCAGCGCCTTCACTGTCCAGTCGATCGGCTGCCGATAATGCGTGCGCAGCATCGCGAGGCGCAGTACTTCGCCCGGCCATTTCCTCCCGCCGAATTTCTCCGTGTGCAGCAACTCGTGGATCGTCACGAAATTCCCCAGGCTCTTGGACATTTTCTCGCCCTCGACCTGCAGGAATCCGTTATGCATCCAGTAATTCGCCATCACGTCGTGATCGAAGGCGCAGCGTGATTGCGCGATCTCGTTTTCATGATGTGGAAAGACGAGATCGATGCCGCCGCCGTGGATGTCGAATGTTTCGCCGAGATGCTTCCACGACATTGCGGAGCATTCGATATGCCAGCCCGGACGGCCCCTGCCCCACGGGCTGTCCCAGCCCGGCTCGTTCTCCTTCGATGGCTTCCACAGCACGAAATCCATGTCGCCGCGCTTGTAGGGCGCAACGTCGACGCGGGCGCCGGCGAGCATTTCGTCGAGCGAACGGCGCGACAGCCGGCCGTAATCCTTCATCGACGGCACGTCGAACAGCACATGGCCGTCGGCCGCATAGGCGTGGCGAGACGCGATCAGCCTCTCGATGATCGAAATCATCTCGGCAATGTGCTCGGTCGCGCGCGGCTGCACCGTGGGCTCGAGGCAGCCGAGCGCGCGAACGTCCTCCTGAAAGACCCTGTTGGTCTCCTCGGTCAGCTCCCGAATGGAAATCCCACGCTCGGCGGCGCGCGCGTTGATCTTGTCGTCGACGTCGGTGATGTTGCGGACATAGGTGACGTGATCGGCGCCGTAGTGATGGCGCAGCAGCCGGTAAAGCACGTCGAAGACGATCAGCGGACGCGCATTTCCGATATGCGCATAGTCATAGACCGTCGGCCCGCAGACATACATGCGCACGTTGGACGCGTCGAGCGGGCGAAACTCCTGCTTCTCGCGTGCGAGCGTGTTGTAGATCCTGAGCGTCTGCGACATGCAATTCCCCAATAGGCCAATACCGGCCGGGGCGTCGTTTCATGTCGTTTGATGAGACGTGACGGCTCCGGCCAGCGGTGGGCGCTAGCTGATAATAATCCGGCCACAAATTCGGAAACGGAGCGTCATGACGCGACCATGCGCCCGGAGCGCATCCGCGTCAAGCGCGACCCGCCGCCGCATTAAGGCGAGATCGTGGCGACTTAACGCATATTTTACCGCGTCCCGCTAACTCTGGAGGCCGTCCGCGCCCTTGTTTTCGCGGCTTAAAGTAGGCCCCCCATGTTCATGCCGTCAAAATTCGAAGGTTCGGTCTGGCCGCGTCTGCTCGCGCCCCTGCTCGCCGGCCTGCTGGTCAGCGCAGCCTATCAATCCGGCGCCCAGGCGGAGACCGCGGCGACCTATGTGATTTCGGATCAGGACGGCTATGGCGTGCTGGAGTGTCTCACGCAGCAGTCCGAATGCGGCAAGATCGTCGCCGACGCCTGGTGCGAGTCCCACGGCCACGGCCCCGCGCGCGCCTATGGCCGCGCCGAGGACGTCACCGCCGCCATTCATTCGGATACGGCCCGCACGCCGGCTCAGGCCGGCGCGGCGGTCGTCTCCTGCACGGACTGATCAGCCCCTCACCTCACGAAGTCGGCGCATTTCGGAATGTCGGTCTGGCCGCCCCACGGCTGGATCGCGATGGTGGACGTGGAATTTTCGGGCGAGCCTTCTACCAGCTTGTCCGAATAGACCATGTAAACAAGGACGTTGCGCTTCACGTCGCAGCCGCGCGCAATCTGCATGCGCTTGAACAGCAACGACCGGCGCTCGCTGAAGACCAAATCTCCCTGACCAAACTTTTCCTTGAACTTGATCGGCGCATACTGGCTGCAGGAGAGCGAGACTTCCGAGGTCTGCTCGGCGACCCCGAACATGCCCGCGACGCCGCCCTTTTCATGCGCCGTGTAATAGCAGGCCACGCCCTCGACGAGGGGGTCGTCGACGCCATAGGTGGCGAGTTTGTCGTTGGGGGTCAGGAGCTTGAAATCGGTCGACTTGCGAAAGATGAGGTCCGGCCCGTTTTGCGCGTCGGCATGGGTTGCGCTTGCCAGCGCGGCGACGGCGATCGAAAAAATTGCAGCGAAACCGGAACGTTTCATAGGTTAATCCTCCAAGTCGACGCCGCGGATATGGGCGAGTTCGAGCGGCAAGGGAAGAGCCCGAACCTTCGGGGAGACAAAAAAATTGTTGCGCCGCCGCAGGAACACGGGTGACGAAACCTGTCGCGAGCCTCGCCTTTTTGCGGACATGATGCGCGTGACAATCATGGCCGCTATCATGCGAGGCGCGATTAGGCGAGTATGAACAAAAGCGTAGCGATTTGGCGATTCGCGCGGCGGGTGGGCGCGTCACCCGGACGGCCCTGTCCTGCGAGGTCCGGCCCCAACCGGTCGCCATCCCTCAGAAGCCAGAGAAATTCATGAGGCCAAACTTGGGGCCGAGGTTTTCCCACGGGTTTTCAGTCGTCGCATGGCTTGCGACCATGATGGCGGCCGCCGGAACGCCGACGGGCGGCGCGCGCGCCGAGAGCGCCTATTGCGCCGATCTGCGGACGCAGATCGCACGGGCGGCCGCGGACGGCGCCGCCGCCCGCTACCGCGCCGCCGCCGCGAAGCAGCGCGCGGAATACGGCCGGCTCGCCGCGCGCGGGCGCGCCATGGGCTGCGACCGCGAACAATTCCTGTTCTTCGGCGATCCGCCGCCACCGCAATGCGCTGGCCTCAACGCCCGACTCAGCGCCCTGCGCGGCAGCATCGCCGCCTATGAGCAGGGCGCGGCCGACGACAGCCAACGCCAGGCGCTGGCCGCACGCTACGAGGGCGAATGCCGCAATCCCCGTGTCATGCCCGCGCGCGCGCCGCAGCCGCGCAATTTTTTCGAAGAGCTGTTCGGCGTCGCGCCGCCCAATAACGCCAGCGGCCTGCGCGAAGTTCCCGTCGGCCCCGTCGAGCCCGAGCCGCGCGACCCCTATGACGAAAGCGATCAGAGCGACGAGCGGCCGCGCGGCGGCTCGCAGGCGCTTTGCGTTCGCAGTTGCGACGGCGGCTTCTTTCCGCTGAATTATACGGCCAAAAACTCTAATCTCGACGATTTGAACGCGCTCTGCAAAGCGCTTTGCCCGAATGCGGAGGCGAAGCTCTACACCCGCGCGCCATGGAGAGACCTCAACGAGGCCGTCTCCATAGAGGGCGAGCCCTATTCCGATCACCCCAACGCGCTGAAATTCCAGAAGACTTATGACGCCTCCTGCGGCTGCAAGCCCCCGGGGCAGAGCTGGGCGGAGGCGCTCGCCGAGGCCGAGCGGATCATCGCCGAGCGAAACAGCAAGGACCAGATGGTAACCGCCGAGCAAGCAGAGCAGATGTCGCGGCCGCTCACATCCGCCGACCCGCGCGCGAAAAAAACCAGGGCGCAGCCGCCGGGGGGCGCGCAAGGGAACGAGGCCTTGCGGGGAACCGCCCCCGCGACCGACGACGCCTCTGGCGAGGTCTACCGCGAAGTCGTGGGGCCGGACGGCGTCAAACGCCGCGTGCGGGTAGTAGCGCCAATGTTGTAAGCGCGTCGGCTACAGCCGATCCGGCGAACGCCGCTGCTTGCGCCGATTACCCCAAATGCGACTTCACTGTCTCGATCAACTGCTTGATCGAGAATGGCTTGGGCAGGAAGCCGAAGTCGCCCTCCGGCAGGTTTTTGGCGAAAGCCTCTTCCGCGTAGCCGGAGACGAAGATCACCTTGGCGTCGACGCCGCGTTTTCGCAGCTCGGCGAACATTGCGGGGCCGTCCATCTCCGGCATGACCACGTCGGAGACGATGAGGTCGATCTTGCCGCCGACCTCCTCCACCAGTTCCAGCGCCTCGAGGCCCGTCGCAGCCTCCAGCACCGTGAAGCCGCGCGATTTGAGGGCGCGCGCGCCGATCGCGCGCACGGCGTCTTCGTCCTCGACGAGGAGCACGACGCCCTGCCCGGTGTAATCTGCGGCGGCCTTCGGCGCGTCCGCCTTCTGGGACTGCTCCTTTTCCTCCGGCTCATGGCGCGGCAGGAAGATGCGGAAGATCGTCCCGCGCCCGACTTCGCTGTCGACGAAAATGAACCCGCCGGACTGCTTGATGATGCCGAACACGGTCGATAGCCCGAGGCCAGTGCCCTTCCCGACCTCCTTGGTGGTGAAGAAGGGCTCGAAGATCTTTTCCTTCACCTCCGGAGGGATGCCGCTTCCGCTGTCTTCGACCTCGATCAGCACATAGTCGGCCGACGGCAGCTCCGGCTCGTTGAAGCTGGCGCAATCCGCCTTGGAGACGTTCCGGGTGCGAATCTGCACGCGCCCGCCCGTCTCCGGCATGGCGTCGCGGGCGTTGACGACGAGATTGATGATGACCTGCTCGAATTGCGTGATGTCCGCCTTCACGAACCACAAGTCGCGGCCGTGGCGCAGGTCGAGTTCGTTCTTCTCGCCGACGACGCGGCGCAGGAGGATTTGCAGCTCCGAAAGGGCGTCGCTCAGCTGCAACACCTGCGGACGGAGGGTCTGGCGGCGCGAGAAGGCCAGCAATTGCCGCGTCAGCCCGGCGGCGCGATTGGCCGTCTCCTTGATCTGGCGAATGTCCCGGAAGGCCGGATCGGTCGGACGATGGCTGGAGAGCAGCAGATCGGAATAGCCGATGATCGCCGTCAGCATGTTGTTGAAATCATGCGCGATGCCGCCCGCGAGCTGGCCCACGGCGTTCATCTTCTGCGACTGCGCGAATTCCTCCTGCAGCTTGCGCTGTTCGCTCGTATCGAGCGCGTAGATCATCGCGCCCTTCTTGCCGGCGTCCTCGGCCGGCGAGACGAAAAAGCGCGCCGAGCGCGGCGCGGCGCCGTCGTCGAAGGCGACATTCACCGGGCGAATGTCGCTCTTGCCCTCCACCGCGTCCTGTATGGCGCTGCGCAGAGCGGCGCTGTCGCGTTCGTTCAGATCGGCGAGCACCGCCCATGGCGCGCTCTCGCTCCCTTGCCCGCCTTTCAGCGCCTGCGGAAGCAGCCGGGCGAAGGCGGCGTTGGAGCCGAGCAGACGCCCCTCGGCGTCGAGCGTGGCGATGGCCATCGGCGTCGAGTTGAAGAAGCGGGCGAAACGCACTTCGGCGGCGCGCAAATTGTCCTCGGGCTGCTCGCCGGCGGCGCGGTTGAGCACCAGTGTGCGCGAGGCGCCGGCGGCGCCGTCCTGCCCGAAGGCCACCTGATGCAGCAGCCGCACCGGCAGAGAGCGCCCGTTACGGCAACGCAGATCGAGGTCGATCTGCTCCGTCTTCACCTCGCCGGGCGATCCAGCCACCGCGGCCAGCAGCGCCGCGCCGTTGTTGGCGATGACGGTCGACAGCGTCGCGCCGCCCGAGCCGACCTGCGTCAGATCGTAACCGAGCCAGCCGGCGAGCGTCTTGTTCATATAGGAGATTTCTCCGTCCGGCCCGACGGAGAAGAAACCTGCCGGCGCGTGATCGAGGAAGTCGATCGCGTGCTGGAGCTCCTGAAAGACATTCTCTTGCCGCTGGCGATCGGCGGTCACGTCGGCGACGGCCCAAAGCGCGGCGCGCGGCCCGGCTTGCGGCAGCGGACGCACGCGGATGCGGTACCACCCGAAGGGGCCGAGGCCAGTGAGCGGCGGCGAAAGGCGCAAATCCTCGACATGCGCCGTCCCCGCGCGGGCTGCCTGGGCGAGGCGATAAATCGCTTCCGAGACTTCCGGCGGGCCGGAGAACAGTCGCTCGACCGCTTGCAGTCCCGCGGCGTCTCGCGCGCCGCAGAGAGCCATGTATGCCTCGTTGGCGTAGACGATCTGCAAATCGCCCTTGGTGACGAGCAGGCCCTCCCCCGATGTGTCGGCGATGAGTTTGGTGACGTCGTTGCGGGCGACGCGGGTGGAGAACTGGATGAGGCCGACGGCGTAGGCGAAAAGAAAAAATATTCCGGCCACGCCGAAAAGCGCCAGCGCGAGCATCATGAAACGCGGCGCCAGAGACGCCGGCGCCAGAAAATATACGCCGAGCACCGCGACGATCGCGACGGCCAACGCCATCACGAGGCCTGCGTTTCCGGGCCGCTCGTTTCGGTCAAATGCAGACGGCGCCGCCCGCTCGGTCATCACTTTAGGCCCCGCGTGTAGAGCCCGAACGCCGCTTCCGCGAGGTCGCCGCGGGCGATTCGGTCTCGCCCCCAGAATAATGCTTAACGAAAAAGAGTCGAAACGCCGTCCAGTTTTCCCCAAGCCTTTAGATCGCGCGCTTCGGCAGATTCGCTCGAAACATCGGCGATCGGGGGAGCAATGGCGAGGACGTCGGGGTAAAACGCCCCTGACTTCATCGACATTTGTTAACCATTCGTTAACCTTTCGGCGCCGCTTGCCAGAAAAGATGCTAAATTGGCAAGGTTCATGCGCGTTCGAACGAGAGACTTGCTGTTCATGCCCGAGAAATTCTCACAACTGCTCCCCGTACTCGGAGCAATCGTGGCGTTCCTGTTCGCCGCGCTCCTGGTGCTTTACATCTTCCGGCTCCTGTTCGGACGAAAAATTCGCGCGCCGGGGGCCCGCAATCGCCCGCGACGCCTCGATGTCGTCGATGTGTTCGATCTCGACCGCGAGCGTCAGCTCGTCATCGTTCGTCGCGACAACATCGAACACCTTCTCCTGATCGGCGGACCGAACGACGTTCTCGTGGAGGCGACGATCAATCGCGTCGAGGGCGCGATCGGCCGTCCGGCCGAATCGCGGCCCGTTCCGCAGCCCGCCGCTGGCTGGCCGCCCGGCCCGGGCGCGCCGCCGCCGGCCCGGGAGGCCGGACCGCCGCCCGGCGCCGCCTTGCCGGAAGCGGCCCCACTTTCGCCTGCCGGACCGCCTCCGAAGCCCGCCGCGCCGGGCCCGCTGAACCTGCCGCCGGACCTTTTCGCGCCGGCGCCGGCCAAGCCTGCACCCGCGTCCCCGCCGCCGCCGGTGGCGAAGGAGCCAGCGCCCCCGCCGCCGCCGGCCGCCGTCGCTCCGACCGCCCCGCCGCCGGCCCGTCCGGCTGCGCCGCCGCCGCCTCCGCCTCCGCCGCCCCTGTCGTCGCGCCTCTCGCCATCGACGTCGCGGCCGACGACGCCGCCCTTCCTCGCGCGCACGCAGCGTCTGATTCAGCCGAAGAAGGACGCCGAGCCGGCTCCCGCTCCCAAGCCCGCCCCCGCGCCGGCTGCTCCGCCCGCGGCTCCCGTCGCGCCGCCGCCGGCTCCTCCCGCAGCAGCAGCTCCGCCGCCGCCGCGCCCTGCCGCTCCGCCCCCGCCGCCTCCTGCGCCGCCCGCCGCCCCTGCGGCTCCGGCGCCCGCAGCAGCCGCGCCGCCGCCGGCTCCCCCTCGTCCCGCCGCGCCGCCGCCGGCCGCCCCGCCGCCTGCGCCCGCCCCGGCAGCGCAACGCCCGGCTGCGCCGCCGCCCGCGCCGCCCCCGCCGCCGGTGAAGGAGCCGACGCCGCCCCCGCCGCCGCCGGCCGCCGAGATCGACCCGCTCGAGTCGCTCGAGGCTGAAATGGCGCGGCTTCTGGGCCGTCCGGAGAAGGAATAAGCAAAAAGGGCGTCGCCTTGTCAGCGACGCCCTTTTTCATTGCTTCAACGAAAACCGCAGATCAGTCGTCCCGATAGACCTTTTCCCGCCGCTCGTGGCGCTCCTGAGCCTCGATCGACAGCGTCGCAATCGGCCGGGCGTCGAGGCGCTTGAGCGAGATTGGCTCGCCCGTCTCCTCGCAATAGCCGTAGGTGCCGTCCTCGAGACGCATCAGCGCCGCGTCGATCTTGGCGATCAGCTTGCGCTGCCGGTCACGGGCCCTAAGCTCGATGGCGCGGTCCGTCTCCGATGACGCGCGATCGGCGAGGTCGGGATGGTTTTCGTTTTCATTCTGCAGGGCGGCCAGCGTTTCGCGGCTTTCATGCAGAATGTCCTCCTTCCACGACAGCAGCTTGCGACGGAAGTATTCGCGCTGCCTATCGTTCATGAAGGGTTCGTCTTCGGACGGTTTGTAAGTCTCTTCCAAATCCACCGTCATTGCCGCGAATCCCCCGTAAGGCCATAGGCGGAGCCTATATAGACGCGCCGGTTGACACTTACAATCGCTGACGCCCGTGTTGCCATTTTCACCCGCATACCGTGCAGAATCATAACCTTGCAAATGAGCCGGAAAAGGCGCGCCAGTGCGCTCAACCCATCGCCTTGCGCAGATTTTCGTCGATCTTGTCGAGGAAGCCGGTGGTCGAAAGCCACTTCTGGTTGCAGCCAACGAGCAGCGCCAGGTCCTTGGTCATGAAGCCGGCCTCGACTGTCGCCACGCAGACCTCCTCGAGTGTGCGGGCGAAGCGGGCGAGTTCCTCGTTGCCGTCGAGTTTGGCGCGATGGGCGAGGCCCCGCGTCCAGGCGAAGATCGAGGCGATGGAGTTCGTCGAGGTCTCGTGACCCTTCTGGTGCTCGCGGTAGTGCCGCGTCACCGTGCCGTGCGCGGCCTCCGCCTCCACCGTCTTGCCGTCGGGCGTCATCAGCACGCTGGTCATGAGGCCGAGCGAGCCGAAGCCCTGCGCGACCGTATCCGACTGCACGTCGCCATCGTAATTCTTGCAGGCCCAGATGTAACCGCCCGACCATTTCAGCGCCGAAGCGACCATGTCGTCGATCAGGCGATGCTCGTAATGCAGGCCCAGCGCCTCGAACTGCGACTTGAATTCCGCGTCGTAGATCTCCTGGAAGAGATCCTTGAAGCGGCCGTCATAGGCCTTGAGAATCGTGTTCTTGGTCGAGAGATAGACGGGGAATTTGCGCACCAGCCCATAGTTGAAGGTGGCGCGCGCGAATTCGCGGATCGACTCGTCGAGGTTGTACATGGCCATGGCGACGCCGGCGCCGGGGAAGGAGAACACCTCCTTCTCGATCACCTGCCCGTCCACGCCCTCGAACCTGATCGTCAGGCGGCCCTTGCCGGGAACCTTGAAATCCGTCGCGCGATACTGGTCGCCGTAAGCGTGGCGGCCGACCACGATCGGCTGCGTCCAGCCCGGCACGAGCCTCGGCACATTCTTGCAGATGATCGGCTCGCGGAAGATCACGCCACCCAGAATGTTGCGGATCGTGCCGTTCGGCGACTTCCACATCTCCTTGAGGCTGAATTCCTTAACGCGCGCTTCGTCGGGGGTGATGGTGGCGCATTTCACGCCGACGCCATGCTGCTTGATGGCGTTGGCGGCGTCGACCGTCACCTGATCATTGGTGGCGTCGCGATTCTGGATCGAGAGATCGTAGTAAAGCAGATCGATGTCGAGATAGGGCCGGATCAGCTTGTCCTTGATGAAAGCCCAGATAATCCGGGTCATTTCGTCGCCGTCGAGTTCGACGACCGGATTCGCCACTTTGATCTTCTGCATGAAACCCTCATCCCGTTCGGCGCCCGCTTATAACGCCGCGCCAATGCAAGGCAAAGCGGGCGCCATCATGGCCCGTCAAATCAAGGGATCTGAAACCGCGTCAGAATTGATCCCGAACGACGACCAGTCGACATATGGCGGCCGTCCTTCCCCTGAGCTTCATGAACAGTTGTACACATAACAAGAAGCGCTTTGGTTTTCGTGAGATTTTGCGTTAGCCGGCGGCAACAGAGCTTTTGTTGACTATTGGAATATTGCAAGGAACGCTCAAGATTCACGGTCTAGCTTGCGCATCTGGAACCATGGCGAAGCTCTTTTCGCGCTATGTGGATATTCAGACCAATGCGCAAATCTGGATTTTATGCTCTCGCACGCGGGTCGCGCGTCCGGAAGCGATTGCGAAATTTCTGCGCCGACGAGCGCGGCTCCATTGCGATGATCTTCGGGCTCGCGCTCATCCCGATGTTCATGATGATGGGCGCCGCCGTCGATTACACGCAGGCGGTGACGGTCAGATCGCGATTGAATCATCTCGCCGACCGGGCGGCGCTCGCCGCCGTCAAGGCCGCCGCCCAGAAGGAATCGGACTGTATCGCCAATCCCGCCGGCAATAATGTCTCGAATTTTCAGGGTTGCGGCCAGAACGACATCATCAAGGCCGGCGTCGCGGCCGGCGTCCAGTATATGAACGGCGATCCGCTCATGCGCGGGGCCGACCGAAAACCGACGATCGAACTCTCTAGCAGTGAGGGTTCATGGTCGGCGACGGTCAATTATTCGGCCGACATTCCCACGAATATCGCGCGACTGATGGGCGTGCAGACGATCCCCGTCAACGGGAAAGTCACGTCCAATATCGCGCTCGGCACGCATATGTATCTGAACTTCCATCTGCTGCTGGATCGTTCGATGTCGATGGGGATAGGCGCGACCTCGGACGACATTTCGCGACTTCAGGCGCTGACCGGCTGCGCCTTCGCGTGTCATTCGGAAGGCTATGAGGCGCAATATTACGACCAGCCCAAGGCGCAGGGCATCCGCTTCCGCATCGACGATCTCCGCGACGCCACTGGCGCGCTCGTCGCACAGGCAAAGATGGTGGCGAGCGCCAATGCGCGCGAGCATATTCAGATGGGCGTCTACGCTTTCAACCATCGTGTCTCGCCGCTCGTCGAGATGACGTCGGATCTAACGAATGTGGCGAACGCCGTGAAAAATCTCGATCTCCCCACCCACGACGACGGCACGCAGGCGGCCGACGCGGTGACCTGGCTTGTCGCCAACAAGATCAAGGGCAACGGCACGGGGCTCACCAGCGCCGCGCCGCTCGAAATCGTGTTCCTCGTCACCGACGGCGTGGAGGACGGCATCTACACGGGCTGGAACAAGATGGTCGGCCCGACCGGCCTGCCGCTGCCTTGGTGGCCGTCATGGATGACCAAGGCGCCGACGAGCGCCTTCCCCGTCACCGCATGTGACGCGCTGAAGAGCAAGGGCGCCATCGTCGCCGTTGTCTATACGACTTACGTGCCGTTCCCCGGCACGGTTCAATATGACAGGTTGATAGGCCCCTTTGCGCCGAATATTTCCCCCAATCTGCAAGGCTGCGCGTCCCAGGGCTATTTCTTCACGGCGTCCGAGCCGGGCGACATCACGCGAGGCATGCAGAGCCTGTTCAACAGGGCGCTGCAGGAGCTCGCGCTGAAACTGACGCATTGATGCAGGAGATGCGGCGGCGCATCGAAGAGACGTCGTTTACGGCGTATTATGCGCGAGACGACTAACGTCGCGCGACACCTGCCGCGCGGAAATTCTTTTATGCTGACCTCGCTACTTTATTTTGTGATTTATTCGCTGCCGTCGATCGCCGGCTGGTGGCTCTGCTTCAAGGCGCCATTGGGCCGACGCAAGATCCGCCTTTCCGCTTCGATTCCCGCGCCGCCGCAGGCCGTGTGGCTGCGTCTCGATCCGCGCAATTCCGATGCGGAGTGGAATCCGCAATACGACATCCGTGACGTGACGATACTCTCGCAGGAGCCGCTGACCATCGCGAAGACGCTGCGTCCGCGCCACAGCGACAAGCCTTTCCGGCGCATCGTCGACGCATGCGCCCTCGACGAGTCGAAAGGCCGTATGGAGATCGTGGAGCTCTCGAAAGACGACAGGCCAACGCCCGCCGAAGACGCGCCGCGCATATGTTACGAAGTGACCGGGGACGGCGCCGGATCGCTTGTCACGCTCACTTACGAGAGCAGGATGACAGGCTATCTGAATTACGAGCTGTCGCGGCTGAGCCTCACGCGCTATCTCGCGGCGCTGCGAGACGTCGCCGTCGGCCACGGTTCAACGAAGGCGCCCTGTCTGCGATTTTCCGGCTGGCGTATGGCGTGGCTGGGATTTCTCGGCGCCGTTGCGCTGATCGCAATGATGCTCGCGCCAGCCGTCTACATGGCTTTGAGCGGATTGCCGGCGAACTTTTTCGCTTTCGCCGGAGGCGCGTCCATCAATGGCGCCGCGGCCGCCGTCATTTGCCTGGTCGTCTTTCTGCTCATCACCTATCTCGCCGCCATTTTCGTTCTTGCGACGCTGGTTCACGAGCTCGGGCACGCGCTGGCGATGGTCGCTTTCGGCCATCGCGGCGTCACGGTCAGCCTCATTCCGTTCGGCGGCGGCGTCGCGCTGACGGGGCGCAATCACGCCAGCGCATTCGAGGCCGGAGCCGTCGCCCTCGCGGGCCCCCTCCTCGCCGCCGCCTTGACGCTTCTGGCGCTGCCGGACGCGGAGACGGCGACGAAAGCGCTTGGCTATCTCGTCGGTTCCGCGAACACCCATTCCTCGGAGACACTCAGCCTGCTGACATGTTTTTCGGCCGTGACCGGCGTGCTTTTCGCGTTTCTGACGCTGCTGCTGAACGTCCCGAATATCCTGCCCTGGACGGGCTCGGATGGCGCGAAGGCGCTCGCGGCGACCTTCAGCAGCCGCAAGCTGCGGCTCGTCGCCGCCGGCGCTCTGACCGCGCTGCTCGCGCTGACTTTCGCGAGGTTCGAGGATCTTTTGCCTTTCGGCGTGCTTCTGGCGGTTCTGAGCTGGTGGAACCGCAAGCGCGCGAGTAGCGAGACAACCCGCGCGCCCAGCGGCGGCGAGCGCCTTCTCATCGCTGGGGTAATGGCGCTCACAATCGCGCTTTACGCCCATGAGGCGGCGACGCTCAGGCGCATCGAATGGCCCCAGAAACCAGGCGCCGAGACGCCGTTTCCAGCGAACGGGACCTGACCCCTTCCCCCCGGCGCGCGTTCTGAATAGTTTGCCGCCTCTCTCGTGAAAGGGGCGCAAGTGGTCGGAGCCGGGACGGATCGAAGCAAGATAGCCTATTCAGGCGGGCCGGCCATCATACTGGTGCGGCCGCAGCTCGCCGTGAATATCGGCATGTGCGCGCGGGCGATGGCGAATTTCGGTCTCTCCGACCTGCGGCTCGTGAGCCCGCGCGAGGGCTGGCCGAGAACCGGCGCCTATCGCAAGGGCGCCTATGCCGCCGCCGCCGGCGCGACGCATCTGCTCGAAGGCGCGAAGCTCTATGACAGCGTGCGCGAGGCGATAGAGGATCTGTCCTTCGTCTACGCCGCGACGGCGCGCGGACGCGGGCAGATGAAGCCCGTTCATACGCCCGCGCAGGCGCTGCCGACGACCGCCGCGCGCCATGCGGCGGGCGAAAGGCATGGGGTGCTGTTCGGCCCCGAGCGCACCGGGCTCGACAATGACGACGTGGCGCTCGCCGACGCGATCCTGACCTTCCCGGTCAATCCCGCCTATGCCTCGCTCAATCTCGCGCAGGCGGTGCTGCTCACAGGTTACGAATGGTTTCGCGCCGCCCATGGCGATGTCATCCCCTTCGAGATCGAGGAGCGCTCGCCGCCGGCAACGCGGGAGATGACGCTCGCCTTCTTCGATTTTCTGGAAAACGAATTGGACAAGCGCGGCTTCTTCCGCCCTCTGACGAAAAAGCCGGTGATGTCGCGCAATCTGCGCAACATGTTTCACCGCATGAGCCTCACCGAGCAGGACGTCCGCACGCTCTGGGGCGTCGTGGTGCGGCTGGTGGAAGGCCCCCGCCGCGACCCGAAAAAGGCGACGCGCAGGAAGGCGGCGGATGAGACGAATGAAGCCGCCGGGACGCAGGAGCCGGAGAACGCCGACTCTTAATGAAACGAGCGTTTTGCCTCCTGCTTCGCGGGCGGCGGCGGGGCGAGCGGGCTGGCCTGATGGTGCAGCAGCCGCCATTTTTCGTCGATCAGCCGAAACCAGTTGGTTGCGAGCAGTAGCCCGCCCCCCACTTCCTCGACACAGAAAACGCGGCCGTCCCCGCCTTCGATCAGCGTCTTCTCCTCGCGCGCCGTCACCGCCTCCTGCGACGGGTTGCGGAAAATGTCGCGGTAGGAGGCGATCACCGGCGCACGCCCGATGAGCGCCGGCCAGCCGGGATGCACGCAGGTGACGCCACCGGACGCCCACAACGCCTCCATGGCGCCGAGATCACGCGCGGCGAAGGCTTGATAATAAACAGCATTGGCGGCGAGGAGAGCGTTTTCGTCCATGCGCCGAGAGTGTCCGATTTGCGCCGGCATGGCAAATGCAGCCCTTTGATCGCTATCGGAAAGGACGCCGGAGATGGATGCGTTGACGTGGTTCGGACTGTTCGCTGTCAGCGCGATGCTCGTCACATATGCGCTCGAGGCGCGCAGCCACTGGTTCGTGCTCGCCTTCGCGGCGTCCTGCGCGATGGGCTCGGTCTATGGCTTTCTGCAGGGCGCCTGGCCCTTCGGCGTCGTCGAGGCGATCTGGTCGCTCGTCGCGCTGAACCGCTGGCGAAAGCCTGGTTGAGGCGCGTCAACGGGCGAAAGGGCGTGGCGCGGGGGCCGGTCGCGGATGACAGCGACCTCTGCGGGCCGCCCGGTCTGCTATTTCAGGTCCGGTGTTCAGGAGACAAGGCTGCCGAGCAAGCCGGGGGCGTGAGCGCCGCTTGATTCAATTCCGGGAAGCTTCCTGAAAAAACTCCCCAAAAAAGATAGTCCGCCAGCGGATAGAAACGCTGGCGGACTCTATTTCGATGACGCGATTGACCTGATAGCCGTTAAGGGCAGCCTTACGCCTTTCGGCGTAAGCCGCCTCATGTCACGACCCAAGTCGCATCACCGTCGAAACCGGACCACTCTGTGGGACCGATCACGCGCTGATCGTAAAGATCAGAGGCGCGTCAGGGTCACAGCGGCGATGACGACCATAGCCAACATAGCTGCGGGGACAAGCCAACCCATGATTCTCTCCCTCTTGTTACGCCTTTTTATTGGCGTCCTTTTTACGGCGTAGCCGCACGAGATAGCTTCACGAAGGGCTCCCCCTTTGTCAAGCCCCAACCATCTCATTGAAACGCTCCCTGCTCTTGGGGTCAGGCGAGCGAGGCGCTACAGACCGCCGCGCGGCGGGCGTTCCAGACCTCAAAAAACCGGGAAATCCGGATCGATTTTCGGGCGCGCGGATGACGCTCGGCCGGCGACCGGACGCCTCCGACGGAGGCGAGCCGCACGTCCCCCGACCTATGGCGCAATCCCCTTACGCGCCCGTCAGCCCCGGCGGCGAGGGCTTCGCGCGCTTGTAACCGACCGCGAAGTGCATATGCTTGCCGCGCATTTCGACAAGGAAATTCAGATGGCGAAGATCGCAGCAGCAGCGGCCAGCCTCTTGTTTTTCTTCCAGACTTTCGCATTCGACACGAATGCGGCCGATCTGCGCATGATCGCCAAAGGCGCCAAGCAAGGGATCATTCGCGGCGATTCGTCGGCGCAAACGCCGGAGCGAATCCCTGTGCTGGCTGTCGAGCACGGGATCAGCGTTCTGCGCGACGCCTCGGGAGGGGCGACGGGAAAAGCCATTCGTAAACCCCTCATTGTCACCGTCCCGATGGGCGCCAGTTTTCCCCAGCTTTACGACGCCGCGGTTAACGGCGAGGTCCTGACAGAGGTGACGATCGAGGCGGATGCGTCGGGCGAAGGAAGGCCGGCATGGATTCTTGCGCTGAAAAATGCGCTGATCATCGAGGCCGCGCTCGATGCGAGGACCGGAATCGAGTTGGAGAAAAAAATTTTGCGTCTGACGATGACCTATCAGGACATCGGCTGGAGCCTCCAGCCTGGCTCCGAGGGCGTTGTTTCTCCGATGGTTCCGCATTGAATGAAAATCATTCGTCGCCATCTTAGCTCCGATCGTGATATTGAGCCGTCGCGCCGGCCTTGAACCGGGCGCATCAGAGGCCAGACATGTTCATCCAGACCGAAACCACTCCCAACCCCGCCACGCTGAAATTCCTCCCCGGCCAGGACGTGCTCGGCCAGGGCGCAATGGAGTTTCGCTCGCCCGACGCTGCCGCCAACGCGCCGCTGGCGCAGGCGCTTCTCGCAATCGACGGGGTTCAGGCCGTGATGTACGGCTCCGACTTCGTGTCCGTGACGAAGGACGGCGCCGACTGGGCACATCTGAAGCCCGCGATTCTCGGCACGATCATGGAGCATTTCGCCTCCGGCGCGCCGCTGCTGACCGAGGGCGCCGCAGGGGCGCAGCAGCAGGAGGACGGCGAGTTCTACGACCCCTCCGACGCGGAAACCGTGGCCACGATCAAAGAGTTGATCGAGACGCGCGTGCGTCCGGCGGTGGCCGGCGACGGCGGCGACATCGTCTTCCGCGGCTTCCGGGACGGCGTCGTCTATCTCACCATGAAGGGCGCCTGCTCGGGCTGCCCGTCCTCCACCGCGACGCTGCGCAACGGCATCGAGAACCTGCTGCGCCACTTCCTGCCGCAAATTAAGGCGGTGCAGTCGGCGTGAGCGGAAACCCTCGCTACACATAAGTTTTGGCTTCAATCTGAGGATTCGCGGGCGCCTTTGTTGATCGAGACCGGAAAACGGTCATAATCCGGGAATCATGCGAATCCTTGCGATTGACACAGCCCTTCCCGCCGTCTCGGCCTGCGTGCTCGACCACGACGCGGAAGAGCCCATTGCCTCCGAGCGCCTCGAGATGGAGCGCGGACACGCCGAGGCGCTTTTGCCGCTCATCGAGCGGGTCATGAGCAAGGTCGAGGGCGGCTTCGCCTCGATCGACCGCGTCGCAGTCGCGGTGGGTCCCGGCTCCTTTACCGGAATTCGGATCGGGCTGGCCGCCGGTCAGGCCATCGCGCTCGCCTGCAAGGCGGAGATCGTCGGCGTCTCCACGCTCGCGGCGCTCGCCGCCCCGCTTATTCTCGAATCTTTCGAGGGCGTTGTCGCCGCCGCGATAGACGCCCGCCACGGCAAGGTCTATGTCGCGGCCTTCGGGCCGGACGGCCGCGCGCTTCTGACGCCCCGCCGCGCGGGGGCGCATGAGGCGCTGCGCGCGCTCGGCGACGGTCCGCTGCTCCTGATCGGCTCGGGCGCCGAACTGCTGGCCAAGGAAGCCCGCGCCCGCGGCGTCGCGGTCAAGATCGTCGGCGAACAGGCCTCTCCGGACATTTCCTACGTAGCCCGCCTCGGCCTCGCCGCGCAGCCGGAAACAGCCCCGGCCCGGCCGCTCTATCTCAAGGAGCCGGACGTCACGGTCGACAACAAGCAGCAGGAGGCGCAGCCCGTCGGCGCGGCGACCGACGTCCCGCCGGCTGTGGAGACCGCAATGGCGCCCGACGTCGTGTCCGACGCGCCCTCTCCGGCGCAAGCGTGAGCCGGACAGATGAGTCTGCTGTCCAGCTTTTTTGGCAAGGCCACTTTCGTCATTGAGCCGATCGGCGCCGAGCGCGCGGAGGAATGCGAGAGCCTGCACGGCGCCTCCTTCGCGTTCGGCTGGTCGAAGATCGATTTCGAGAGTTATCTTACGGATTCTCACGTCATAGCGGACGGCGCGGTGACGGAGGGCCGGAGATCGACATTGGGCGGGTTCATCCTCTCGCGCCTCCTGCCGCCCGACGCGGAAATACTGACTTTCGCGGTCGATCCCGCCCGGCGCGGGGTCGGTCTCGGCCGGATGCTTCTGGACAAGCACCTCGAAAATCTCGAACGCGGCGGCGCGCGACTGGTGTTCCTTGAGGTGGCCGACGACAATGAGGCGGCCCTGAAGCTCTACTCGCGCGCGGGCTTCAAGGAGATCGGGCGGCGCGAGAACTACTACCAGCGCGCCAATGGCGAACGCCGCGCGGCGATCAATCTGCGTCTGGAGATGTAGGCCGGCCAAATATTGGATTCGGCGCAGCCGCTGAAAGCCCCTATAATACGCTCGCTGGACTCGGCGACGCGCGAGTCGCGGCTGGGGCTTCAGGGAGCAAAAGAGATTTCCACACCGGTTTCGAACGCGGTCGAGACGATCGAGGACGTTACCGCCAAAGGCGGCAAGGTTCTGGTCAAGTCCTATGGCTGCCAGATGAACGTCTATGACGCGACCCGCATGGCGGACCTGCTCGGGCGCGAGGGATATGCCGAGACGGCGAACGAGGAAGACGCCGACCTCGTCATTCTCAACACCTGCCACATCCGCGAAAAGGCCGCCGAGAAGATCTATTCCGAACTCGGAAAACTCGCCTTGACCAAGCGCGAACGCGACGCGCAGGGCCGCGAGATGAAAATCGTCGTCGCCGGCTGCGTCGCTCAGGCGGAGGGCGAGGAGGTTCTCAAGCGCCAGCGCGCCGTCGATCTCGTCGTCGGACCTCAGAGCTACCACCGCCTGCCGGACCTGTTGCGGCAGGCAAAGGACGGCCGCCGCCTCACCGACACGGAATTCGCTGTCGAGGACAAATTCCACGCCCTGCCCGACCCGAGCCGCGCCCAGATCCGCGCCCGGGGCGTTTCCGCCTTCGTCACCGTGCAGGAAGGCTGCGACAAGTTCTGCTCCTTCTGCGTCGTGCCTTACACCCGCGGCGCCGAAGTCTCGCGGCCCGTCGCCGATATCGTCGCCGAGACCCGACGGCTTATCGACGCCGGGGTAAGAGAGATCACGCTCATCGGGCAGAACGTGAACGCCTATCGCGGCGCGGACGACAAGGGGCGGGAATGGGGCCTCGCGCGGCTTCTGTCTCACCTTGCCGACATGGATGGGGTCGAGCGTCTTCGCTACACGACCAGTCATCCTGTCGACATGGCGCAGGATTTGATTGACGCGCATGAGTCGATCGGAAAGCTCATGCCCTATGTCCATCTCCCCGTGCAGTCCGGCTCGGACCGCATCCTGAAAGCCATGAACCGCCGCCATACGGGCGCCGACTACCTCGACATCATCACGCGGCTGCGCAAGGCGCGGCCGGATGTGGCGATGTCCTCCGATTTCATCGTCGGTTTCCCCGGCGAGACGGACGCGGATTTCGAGGAGACGATGGCGCTGGTGCGAAAGGTCGGCTTCGCTTCGAGCTTCTCCTTCAAATATTCGCCCCGCCCGGGCACGCCCGGCGCCGAGCGCGACGACCAGATCGACGAGGAGGCGAAGCGCGAGCGCCTCGCCGCGCTTCAGGCGTTGCTCGAAGAACAGCGCCAGGCATTCAACGCCGCGACCGTCGGCCGTGAAATCGACGTGCTTTTTGAAAAGCCCGGCCGTCACGAGGGTCAAATCGCTGGCAAGAGTCCCTATATGCAGGCTGTGCATGTCGAGGGGGATCCCGAAATGATCGGGAGTGTGGCGCGCGTCGCGATTGTCGCGGCAGGCTCCAATTCTCTGGCGGGGCGGCTTTTGGGCGAGGAGGCGAAGGCTTGACGACGATCGACGATCTGCAGATCGTTCCGCGCGACGACGCGGCAGAGCCCGATGCGGAAATCACGCTCGCCTTCGAAAACAACAAATATGCTTCGCTCGTCTTCGGCCTCTACGATCAGAATCTCGCGAAAATCGAACGACGCCTGCGCGTCGCCTCCTTCGCCAATGGCAATCATGTCACGCTGAAGGGAAAATCCGAAGCCTGCGAACACGCGCGCCGCGTGCTCGAGGCGCTTTACGACCGTATTTCCAAGGGACAGGCGGTCAGTCTCGGCGACGTCGACGGGGCGATCGAGGAGACCGCGCGTCAGCGCAGCCTCTTCCCCGAATCGGAGCCGAGCCGCGGCGCCTTCGAACAGATTCTCACCCGCAAGCGCGGCCTCGTTCGCGCCCGCAACGCCGCGCAGGATCAATATCTGCGCGCGCTGAAGCGTTATGAGCTCGTTTTCGCCGAAGGCCCGGCCGGCACCGGCAAGACCTGGCTGGCCGTGGGCCATGCGGTGCAGCTGATGGAGCAAGGCGCCGTCGAGCGACTGATCCTCTCCCGACCGGCGGTCGAAGCCGGCGAGCGTCTGGGCTTCCTGCCGGGCGACATGCGCGAGAAGGTCGATCCCTATCTGCGTCCGATCTACGACGCGCTGCACGACTTCATGGATTCGCGAATGGTCGAGCGCGGCATGCAGACCGGCATCATCGAAGTTGCGCCGCTCGCCTTCATGCGCGGCCGCACGCTGACGCGCGCCTGCATCCTGCTCGACGAGGCGCAGAACGCCACTTCCATGCAGATGAAGATGTTCCTCACGCGCCTCGGCGAAGGCTCGCGCATGATCGTCACGGGCGATCCCTCGCAGACCGACCTTCCGCCCGGCCAGGTTTCGGGGCTTTCGGAAGCCGTTGGGCTGCTGTCGGAAATCGACAGCGTCGGCCGCGTGAAATTCTCGGAAGGCGACGTCGTGCGCCACGATCTCGTGCGCCAGATCGTCGGCGCCTATGATCGCGCCGCGCGCGCCAGGAAGAAGCCGCGCGACGACGCATGAGCGTGGACATCGACATTCTGATCTCGACCCCCGCGTGGGAAAGCTTCGAGGGGCTGGAGGCGCTGACGCAGGAGTGCGTGCGCGCAAGTCTTGCCGAAAGCGGCGCGAAACTGGCGCCGGGCTGCGAGTTGAGCGTCAATTTCTGCGACGACGCGGAAATCCGGGAGCTGAACGCCGAGTGGCGCGGCAAGGACAAGCCGACGAACGTGCTCTCCTTTCCCACCCCCGGGAAGCTCGCGAACCGGCCCCTGCTCGGCGACATCGTCATCGCCTACGAAACCGTGGCGCGCGAGGCGGGGGAGCAAGCCAAGACCTTGCGGGACCACACCGCGCATATGGTGATCCATGGATTTCTGCATCTGATCGGCTATGATCACGAGACGTCCGCCGAAGCTGAGACGATGGAGGCGCTGGAACGTCGCATTGCGGCCGGGTTGGGCCTGCGCGACCCCTATGCGCCCGGTGACGACGAAGAGGCGGGGCAACTGAACAAGTCTGATGTCGACACGATCTGATAACGCCGAGGAGCCTTTAAGACGCACGCACGAGGGGTCGCGCGGTTCGTTTTTCGATCGCCTGCGCGCTGCGCTGGGACTGGCGCCGGCCTCCGTGCGCGAGGACATCGAGGACGCGCTGGAGGAATCCGCCGGCGACGTGACGCCGCATGAGCGCGCGCTTCTCAAGAATGTGCTGAGCCTGCACGATCTGCGCGTCGAAGACGCGATGATCCCGCGCGCCGACATTATCGCCGTGCCGATGGACGCGCCGCTACGGGAGGCGCTGAAAGTGTTCCGCGAGGCCGGCCATTCCCGCCTGCCCGTCTACGCCGACACTCTCGACGACCCGCGCGGCATGGTCCACATCCGCGACTTCGTCAATCATCTCGCCTCCTGCGCGGAGCTTCGCGCGGCGCAATCCGGCGGCACTCCGGCGGAGGGGAAGAAAGTCGACTTCGACACGCCGCTCTCGGCGGCGAGCCTTCTCAAGCCCGTGCTCTTCGTGCCGCGCTCCATGCCGGCGCTCGATCTGCTGATCCGCATGCAGGCGACGCGCACCCATCTCGCGCTGGTGATCGACGAATATGGCGGCACCGACGGGCTCGTCACCATCGAAGACATCATGGAAATGATCGTCGGCGACATCGAGGACGAGCACGACGTCAGCGACGAGCCGGCCATAGAGGCGCTGGAAAACGGCGACTACCTCGTCGACGCGCGCGCCGATCTCGACGAAGTCACGGTCCGCCTCGGCGTCGACTTCCGGCTGGAGGATACGCCGACCGAGGTGACGACGATCGGCGGTCTCGTCGCCTGGCTCGCCGGCCGCGTGCCCATGCGCGGCGAAATCATCGCGACGCCCGTCGAGGCCTATGAGTTCGAGATCGTCGACGCCGATCCGCGCCGGGTCCAGAAGCTGCGGGTGCGCGCGCGCCGCCATCCCTGAGACGTGGGCGCAACCGTCTTGGGCTTTGCCTTGCCGGGAAACCGATTAAAGTCGGTTCCGCTGATTCGCGGGGGGCGAACGGGCTTATGACGCAAACTGCCGCACTGACCGGCGCGCTGACGGGACTGCGCTCGTTTCCGCAACGCATTATCCTCGCCGACGGCTGGGTCCGGCGCGGCGTCGCGTTCGGTTGCGGCGCGCTCGGCGCGCTGGCGCTCCCTCCCTTCGATTTCGCGCCGGCCATGGCGGCGCCCCTCACCGCCGCCGTCTGGCTCATCGACGGCTCCGCCGCACGCGGCGCGCGCTTCGGCCTCGCGCCCCTGATCTCGGCGGCGAGCGCGGGCTGGTGGCTGGGCTTTGGCTATTTTCTCGCGGGGCTATGGTGGCTCGGCGCCGCCATGTTAGTCGAGGCGGACCAGTTCGCCTGGGCGCTGCCGCTCGCGGTTCTCGGCCTGCCCGCGGCGCTGGCGCTTTTTCCCGCGCTGGGCTTCGCGTTTTCACGCCTCTTGTGGTCCTCGGGCAGTCTGCGGGTCTTTGCGCTAGCGGCGGGGCTCGGCGCCTCCGAATGGCTGCGCGGCCACGTTCTCACCGGATTTCCGTGGAACGATTTCGGCATGGCGCTCGCCGGAGCCGGCCCGCTGGGCCAAGCTGCGTCGCTCATCGGCCTGCATGGGCTCGATCTTGCCGCTATCGTGATCTTCTCCGCGCCGGCGACGATCGTCGACCGGCCGACTGGTCAGCGCAATTTCGCCAATGGCGCGGCGCGGGTCGCCGCCGTCCTGCTCATCGCCATACTGGCCTTTGGCGTATTCCGGCTGGCGAGAAACGAAACCGAATTTGTCGAAGGCGTGAAACTCCGGCTAATGCAGCCCAATCTGCCGCAGGACGCCAAGTTCCGCCCCGAGAACGGCGCGGAAATCCTGCGCCATTATCTGGCTCTATCGGACCGCGCCACCGGCCCGGGACGGACGGGCGTCGCGGACGTCACCCATCTGATCTGGCCCGAATCCGCCTTCCCCTACGTCCTCTCGCGCGAGCCCCAGGCCCTCTCGGCGATTGCTCGCGCCATGCAGGGAAAAACGCTCATCACCGGAGCAGCGCGAGTCGAAGGCGACGGCGGCGGAAGACGCGGCAAGATTTTCAATTCGATCGAGGTGCTGCAGGGGGATCGAATCGTCTCTTTCTACGACAAGACCCATCTCGTGCCCTTCGGCGAATATCTGCCGCTCGAAGGGCTGCTGCGGCCACTGGGCGTGAGCCATCTCGTTCCCGGAATATGGGATCAGGGCCAGGGGCCGCGCGGCCTTTCCGCGCCCGGCCTGCCGGCGATCGCCCCGCTCATCTGTTATGAAGCGATCTTCCCCGGCGAGGCTGCGGCGCGCGACAGGGGCGGCGATCGCCCGCAACTGCTGTTGAATCTGACAAATGACGGCTGGTTCGGTAAAACGACCGGCCCCTACCAGCATTTCGGTCAGGCGCGGCTGCGCGCGATCGAGGAAGGACTGCCCTTGATCCGCGTCGCCAACACCGGCATTTCCGCCATCGTCGACGCCTACGGACGGACGCTCGAGTCCTTGCCGCTCGGCGAGGAAGGTGTAATCGACGGCCGATTGCCGAAACCGGCGCCGGAGACCTTTTTCGCGCGTCACGGCAGTCTGGTCTTCCCCATATTGTGGGGACTTCTCGTGGTCGTAGCCGGAATTGGACGCTGGCGCGACTAACGATCCGCGCGCTTACGCAAGTAAGCGACAGGAAGAACCATCAATTGCGACCGTGAAACCACCCCGAAGCCAATGGTTTCTCCGGCCTTCGGGACAGGACGGCGGCTCCGCTCAAGGGTCGGCGGATTAACTATCGCCCTCATTTCAAGCAACTTTTTTTTGGGTGGGATTTCATATACCTAACCAGAACCTTTGTTTGCATTTGATTGGATTTGAGCTAGAACGTGACAGGAGGTCGTTAACGTGAAAAAGACGCCAGATCCGATCGACCGTCACGTCGGTAGCCGTGTGCGGATGCAGCGTATCTTGATGAAGATGAGCCAGGAAAAGCTCGGCGAAGCTTTGGGGCTCACCTTTCAACAGGTCCAGAAATACGAAAAGGGCGTGAATCGGATCGGCGCAAGCCGCCTTCAGCAGATTTCCAAGACGTTGAACGTGCCGCCCTCTTTCTTCTTCGAAGGCGCGCCGACCCTGAACGGGGCCGTCGACGGCGCAGGCGGCTTCGCGGAAGAATCGTCGTCGCAATATGTCGTCGATTTCCTCTCCACCGCGGAGGGCATGCATCTCAACCGCGCCTTTGCGCGGATAAAAGACCCGAAGGTGCGCAAGCGCGTCCTCGACCTCGTGACGACGCTTGCGGACCAGGAGGACGCCGCCGTAGAGGGCTGATCGCTGTCGCCGCCGCAGCGTGACAAGTCTCAGTTCTCTATAACGAACATTTTGGTTCGTCTCGCTTGACGAAACGAACGCCTGCTGGCAGATGACGCGCGCGAGCGTCGCAGAAGTGGTCGCCCGCGCCCCTCACCTGCGGCCATTGGGAGATTCCGAAGTGACCCGGAAGAATTATCTTTTCACGAGCGAGTCCGTTTCCGAAGGCCATCCCGACAAGGTTTGCGACCGCATTTCCGACGAGATCGTCGACGAGTTCTTCCGCGAGGGACCGAAGGCCGGAATCGACCCCTATGCGATTCGCGTCGCAGCCGAGACGCTCTCGACCACGAACCGCGTCGTGATCGCCGGCGAAGTGCGCGGCCCGCACATCCCCTTCGAGCGAATCATCGAGATCGCCCGGGGTGCCATTCGCTCCATCGGCTATGAGCAGCGCGGGTTCCACTGGAACACCGCCAACATCGAAGTCCTGCTCCATGAGCAGTCCGTCGACATCGCGCAGGGCGTCGACGCCGCCGGCAACAAGGACGAAGGCGCGGGCGACCAGGGCATCATGTTCGGCTACGCCGTGCGCGAGACGCCCGACCTGATGCCGGCGCCTCTCTATTACTCGCACAAGATCCTCGAACTGCTGGCCCACGCCCGTCACTCCGGCAAGGAGAAGGGCCTCGGCCCGGACGCGAAGAGCCAGGTGACGGTCCGCTATGTCGACGGCAAGCCCGTCGAGGCGTCGCAGATCGTTCTCTCGCATCAACACATCGATGAGAGCCTGTCGCCGGCGGACGTTCGCCGCATCGTCGAGCCCTATATCCGTCAGGCCCTGCCCGACGGCTGGATCACCGACAAGACCGTCTGGCACGTCAATCCGACCGGCAAGTTCTTCATCGGCGGCCCGGACGGCGACGCCGGCCTCACCGGCCGCAAGATCATCGTCGACACCTACGGCGGCGCGGCTCCGCATGGCGGCGGCGCCTTCTCGGGCAAGGATCCGACCAAGGTCGACCGCTCGGCCGCCTACGCCGCGCGCTATCTCGCCAAGAATGTCGTGGCCGCCGGTCTCGCCGACCGCTGCACGCTACAACTCGCCTACGCCATCGGCGTCGCCGAGCCGCTGTCGATCTATGTCGATCTGCACGGCACCGGGCAGGTTCCGGAGGACAAGCTCGAGGAAGTGCTCCCGCAGCTCATGCGCCTGTCGCCGCGCGGCATCCGCGAGCATCTCCAGCTCAACCGCCCGATCTACGCCCGCACCTCGGCCTATGGTCACTTCGGCCGCAAGCCGGAGACGGACGGCGGCTTCTCCTGGGAGAAGACCGACCTCGTCGACCAGCTGAAGTCGCACTTCGCCTGATCGGTTCTCCTGATCCAAAAATCGCATGGCCGGGCTCGTCCCGGCCATTTGCGTCTTTGTAAAGTCTGTCGTCTCGCAAATGACTGAAGAGGCCCACCCCACCCGTCGCCTCTATGGCCGCTCGAAAGGCAAGGCGCTGCGCCACCATCAGGCCGAGCTGATGGCGGAGCTTCTGCCGAAGCTCGCGCTCGACCTCGCGGCCCCGCCCCGCCCCGCTCCGGGACGGGAGTTGCGGCTGGAAATCGGCTTCGGCGGCGGCGAGCACCTGATCGAGGCGGCGACGCGCGAGCCGGCGGTCGACTTCATCGGCTGCGAACCCTTTGTCAACGGCATGGCGAAGTTCCTCTCCCGCATCGAGGAGCGCGGCCTGACCAATATCCGCCTGCATCAGGGCGACGCGGCGGAGGTTCTCGACCTTCTGCCGGACGCGAGTCTCTCCCGCGTCTATCTTTTCTATCCCGATCCCTGGCCGAAGCGTCGCCACCGCAAGCGCCGTTTCGTTTCCCCGGAAAATCTCGAAAAACTGGCGCGGGTCCTGCAACCCGGCGCGCAATTGCGCTTCGCCACGGACATCGACGATTACGCGGCCTGGACGCTGGCGCGGCTGCGCGTTTGCGCCGCATTCCGCTGGCGGGCCCAAAAGGCGGAGGATTGGCTGACTCCCTGGGAGGGCTGGACGCAAACGAAATATGAGGCCAAAGCGATGGCGGCGGGCCGCCGGCCGGTCTATCTGACGTTCACCAGAACCGATTGAGGAAAACAGGAGCATGCGGATGGTCGAGGAGGCGAACACGGGCGCAGGGGCGGCGGCGCCGATCGAGACGACGACAGCGCGTTTCCGCGCCGATGTTCTCGACGCCTCGATGCGCAAACTGGTGCTCGTCGATTTCTGGGCTCCCTGGTGCGGTCCGTGCAAGCAGCTCGCGCCCGTGATCGAGCGGCTCGTGGCGGCGACTGGCGACAAGGTTGCGCTCGTCAAGATGAACATCGACAATGACCCCGCCATCGCCGACCAGCTCGGGATCAAGTCCATCCCGGCTGTTGTCGCTTTCCAGCGCGGACGCCCCGTGGACGGCTTCGTCGGCGCCCTGCCGGAGAGCCAGATCAAGGGTTTCATGGAGCGTCTCGTCGGCCCCATCGAGGACGAGACGGATGCGCTCGAGACGGCGCAGGCGCTTCTTGCCGAAGGCGACGTCGCCGGCGCGCATGAGTTGCTGTCGGAGCTCGTCGGCCAGGAGCCGCCGAACCCCAAGGCCATCGCCCTCCTCGCGCGCCTCTATGTCGGCGCAGAGCAATTCGAGACGGCGCGCGCCTTGATCGAGCGCCTGCCCGAGTCGGCCCGCCGCGACCCCGACGTGGCGGCGGCGACCGCCGCGATCGAGAACGCCGCGCGCGCTCAGGATCTTGGCGAAATCGACGAGCTGAAGACGCGCATCAATTTCGACCCCAATGATCTGCAGGCCTATTTCGATCTTGCGCTCGCGCTCAACGCCAAGGATCGGCGCGAAGAAGCCGCACATGCGCTTCTTGAAATCATCCGCCGCGACCGTAGTTGGAACGATGACGGGGCGAGAAAGCAGCTCGTCCAGTTTTTCGAGGCATGGGGACCGATGGACAAGGCGGCCGTGAGCGCGCGCCGCAAACTTTCCACGCTCCTTTACTCCTAGGAGGGCGCTCGTCGCGCGTCGCCATGGGCCTGAATCACCCATATACGGATCTCCGGGAGTTGCCGGAGATCATTCCGGTTTTTCCGCTTGCCGGAGCCCTGCTTCTGCCGCGCGGAGAGCTGCCGCTGAACATATTCGAGCCGCGCTATGTCACGATGGTGGACGCCGCGATCGCCGGCGAGCGCGTTATCGGGATGATTCAGCCGCAATCGGAAAATCACGGGATCGCCCATGCGCCGGAGCTTTTCCAGGTCGGCTGCGCGGGCCGCATAACGCGTTTTGCGGAGACGGGCGACGGACGCTATCTCATCACGCTCACCGGCCTTGCGCGTTTTCGCATCGCCGATGAGCTTTCCGCCGGGACGCCCTATCGGCAATTCCGCGTCAGCTATGAAGGATTCCAGGCCGACCTGCTGCCCGGCGCCGGCGAAAACGCCGTCGACCGCGAAAGCATGGTGTCGATGTTGCGCAACTTCGCGGAATGTTCGAAACTCGAAGTCGACTGGGCGAGCATAGACGCCGCGCCGACGGAGACTCTGGTCAATGCGCTGGCCATGATGTGTCCCTTCGGCGCGAATGAAAAGCAGGCGCTGATCGAGGCAATAGACCTGAAAACGCGCGCCGAGACGCTCATCGCGCTCGCAAAGCTCGATCTCGCGCAGCGCGGCGGCGACACGCCGCAATGGCATTGACGACAAATTGACGACAACAGGGCAAGAGACATGAATGACACGATTGACGCCGGCGTAGAAAATCAGGAAGACGGCGCCCCGGAGGCGACGAAGATCGATCCGCGCCTGCTCGAAATTCTCGTCTGCCCGCTGACCAAGACGACTCTCGAATATGACCGCACGAAGCAGGAATTGATCTCCCGTTCGGCGCGGCTCGCCTATCCGATCCGCGACGGCATTCCGATCATGCTGCCGGAGGAAGCGCGTCAGATCGATTGACGCTGTCGCCCGCCTTGGACGCACCCGCAAGCGACCTGCTCGCGCTCCTCGATCTCGAAAAGATCGGGGACGACCTTTTTCGCGGCTATAGCCCGGCGACGGCCGGCAAGCAGGTCTATGGCGGTCAGGCGGTGGCGCAGGCGCTCGTCGCGGCGACGCGCACGGTTCCCGAAGACCGGCCCGCTCATTCGCTGCATGGCTATTTCGTCCTCGCCGGCGACCCGCGCACGCCGATCGACTATGCGGTGGAGCGGGTGCGCGACGGCCGCAGCTTCACCACGCGCCGATGCATAGCGACTCAACGCGGGCAGACGATTTTCTCCCTCGAAGCGTCGTTCCAGATGCGGGAAGAGGGTTTTTCCCATGGCTCGGCCATGCCCCGCACGCCCGATCCCGAGACGCTCGACGGCATAGACGCGCTGGTCGAGCGATTCCACGCCTTCCTGCCGAAGCCCGCGGAGAACTGGCTGAAGCGCGCGAGCGCGCTCGACATGCGCATCGTCTCGCCGGAGAACATGCTGTCTGCCGACGCGAGCCGGGACGGGCAGATGATCTGGTTTCGCATCCGCGGTCCCCTGCCTGACGATCAGGCGACGCATAGCGCGCTCCTCGCCTATCTTTCGGACATGACGCTGCTCAATACGGCGCTGCTCGTCCATGGCCGCACGATCTTCGATCCCGCGGTGCAGGTCGCGAGCCTCGACCACGCATTGTGGATTCATCGCGCCTTCCGCGTCGACGACTGGCTGCTTTACGCGCAGGAAAGTCCGATGGCTGCGCATGCCCGGGCGCTGACGCGGGGGCAGATTTTCACCCGCGACGGAAGGCTCGTGGCGTCAGTGGCGCAGGAAGGATTGATCCGCCTCCGCACCAAACATTAGGCGCCTGATTACTTGATAGGCGCCAGTGCGCGTCCTTGCACAATTGCCTGTATTGCGAGCAACTCTGGCACGAGCCCTGCGCAGCCGCAGAAATCTGCGCCTTTTTCGATTTTCGGCCTGCCCGACGTCTTCGCGCGCAAATCCGCGACACCTCCGCCTTGTCCTGACAAACTCAAGGATTCCGGGCCTTTCCGCCGGCTGGCACGGCATTTGAAGGCAAGGGCGCGGGCACGCCAGTGCTCTCTGAAACGACCGCGCCGCTGCGGCGTCCCGTTTTCCGAAGCGGCCGACGCTCGTCAATGAGGTCGAAACAACAGGATTGGCAGATGAAAATCGTGACAGCGATCATCAAGCCGTTCAAGCTCGATGAGGTTCGCGACGCGCTGACCAACATCGGCGTGCACGGACTCACCGTGACGGAAGTCAAGGGCTACGGACGGCAGAAGGGTCATACGGAAATCTATCGCGGCGCCGAATACGCCATCAGCTTCTTGCCGAAACTGAAGATCGAGGTCGCCGTCGCCGCGTCGATGGTCGACAAGGTCATAGAGGCGATCACCGCCACCGCGCGCACCGGACAAATCGGCGACGGAAAGATTTTCGTCAGCCCGCTCGAACGCGCCATCCGCATCCGCACCGGCGAATCCGACGCCGACGCGCTTTGATCGCCTCCTCCCCGAACCTTCAGGAGCTTTCCCACATGAAATGTCCTTCGTCTCGGAGCGCGTATGCGGCTTCGATCATCGCGGGAGCGGCGATCGCGGCGGGCCCGGCCTTCGCCGGCAACGACCCGACCCCGAACCCCGGCGACATCGCCTGGATGCTGACCTCGTCGCTGCTCGTGCTGATGATGTCCATCCCGGGTCTCGCGCTGTTCTATGGCGGCCTGGTGCGCACCAAGAACATGCTGTCGATCCTCACGCAGGTCTTCGCCATCGTCTGCCTCGTCGGGGTGATCTGGACGGTCTATGGCTATTCCCTCGCCTTCGGCGACGGCGGCTCGCTGAGCAATTACATCGGCGGCTTCAACAAACTGTTCCTGAAGGGGGTTACGGCCTCCTCCAACGCCGCGACCTTCACGCCCGGGCATGTGATTCCGGAATATGTCTATTTCGTCTTCCAGATGACCTTCGCCATGATCACGCCGGCGCTGATCGTCGGCGCCTTTGCGGAGCGCATGAAGTTCTCCGCAGTGCTGCTGTTCGTGTTCCTCTGGGTGACGATCATCTACTTCCCCATCGCGCATTGGGTTTGGGGCGTGGCTGATCCGAACGCGCTGGTCGACGCCGCGACGCAGCTCGCCGCCGCGACCGACGAAGCTGCGAAAGCGGCGGCGCAGGCCAAGATCGACGAGATCAATGGCGCCGTGGGCTGGCTTGCGGGCAAGGGCGCGCTGGACTTCGCGGGCGGCACTGTCGTGCATATCAACGCCGGCATCGCGGGCCTCGTCGGCGCCATCATGGTCGGCAAGCGCATCGGCTACGGCAGGGAAGTGCTGGCGCCACATTCGCTGACGATGTCGATGATCGGCGCCTCCCTCCTGTGGGTCGGCTGGTTCGGCTTCAACGCGGGCTCCAACCTCGAGGCCAATGGCGTGACGGGGCTCGCCTTCGTCAACACCATGGTCGCGACGGCCGGCGCGGGGCTCTCGTGGATGCTGGTCGAATGGCTGGTGAAGGGCAAACCCTCGCTCCTCGGCCTCATCACCGGCGCCGTCGCGGGGCTCGTCGCGGTGACGCCCGCGTCGGGCTTCGCGGGCCCGGTCGGTTCGCTGATCCTCGGCCTCGCCGTCTCGCCGATCTGTCTCTTCTTCGTGGACGTCGTGAAGAAGATGATCGGCTATGACGACGCGCTCGACGTCTTCGGCGTGCATTGCATCGGCGGCATCACCGGCGCGCTGGCGACCGGCCTGCTGGTGAATCCCGACTTCGGCGGCGTCGGCATCACCGACTACACCAATCTCGAAACCTTCGCCGGAACGTACGACATGATGGCGCAGATGAAGGCGCAGGCGATAGCGGTCGTCGCGACCCTGCTCTTCTCGGGCGTCGGCTCGGCGATCCTCTACAAGATCGTGGACGTCCTCATCGGCCTGCGTCCGGCGCCCGATCAGGAACGCGAGGGCCTGGACATCACCGACCACGGCGAACGCGCTTACAACTACTGACGCTGCCTCCAAGACCACGAAGCGAAACGGCGCCCACGGGCGCCGTTTCTTTTTTGGGGCGCGCTTACCGCGTGTGACGCCTCTTCCAGCAAAGCTCGCGTTGTTTTAGGCTCGCTGCGATAAATGACCGCCTTTCAGGAAAGCATTTCGCAATGACCGACGACGCGAAGCCCAATTTGACGCCGGCGAATGAGAACCCCTGGTATTTGTTGGCGACGCTTTATGGGGAGCAGGAAGAAGTCCGAGACTCAAAATGGCTCCTACTTGTACCCATTGGAGAAGCCAATCGGAAAGCATGGAATCGGTGGATGGCTACAGCGTTTCAGAGCGAAGAATTGGAAACGCTACTACCGCTTGCTCACATAAAAGGGGACCTCAAACCATTTACGAGCGAGGAAACCGATGAATTTCGCGCAGCTTTCGCAAAACGTGCTGGACGACAAGATATCGAGCCTCCAAACCCATCTAAAGAGTTTATGGATTTCTCGCGTTGCCAATTTGATAGACCCGTTTTCTTTCGCGGGTTCATTTTCCCAAGACTCGCGCATTTTATCGAATCAAAATTTTCCGGCCCCGTCTATTTTGATACTGCATTATTTTTTTCCTACGTCAGGTTCGACATGGTTCACTTCGGGGATTTCGTATCCTTTCACATGACAGATTTTCGCAGTGGCGCCAGTTTCGAGAAAGCACACTTCGCCCGCGTTGCATTTTTCGAGAATTCAAAATTTGATGCCGCGGCATTTTTCGAGGGTGCGCAATTCTGTGGCAATGCTTCATTCGTCAAGACCACGTTCCTACAGAAAACATCGTTCGATCACGCAGAGTTTTTAAAAAGTGCGCAGTTTACCGAGGCAATTTTCTCTACCGATACGGTCTTTGAGAATACGAGTTTCGGCTCTGATGCCGACTTCCAAAGCGCTGGGTTTCTGAGCGCAACCTATTTTGGTGATTCAATTTTTGCGGGAAGAGCAAAATTCAACGGGACTGACTTCAAACTTTACATGAGCTTCATTCGTTCGAAGTTTCAGAAGTCTGTCCCTGATTTCCGCGACGCTAAATTGCCCGAAGCGACTGAATTGCATGGAGCTAAGTGGCCTTCGCCTCCCAAAAATCATGAAGACGCCCAGCAACAAATTTATGCTTACGAACGACTCAAAGCCGAGATGGAACGGCTGAAAAAGCACGAGGATGAGCAATTCTTCTTCGCCAGGGAACTGCGTGCGCGGCGAGCCTTGTTATGGTTGCGCATCGGCGACAAAAAACGACGGTTCGGCGAGCGAGTCAACGACGGCGTCGCTTGGTTTATGAACAGCGCATATGATTCTCTCGGCAGTTACGGCCTCAGCGTTGTCAGACCAATTTTTTGGCTCGTTTCGCTTTTCTCCGTCGGCTTCGTCATTCTGGCGTCTACCAACTCACTCGATGACGGCCCGATGGAGCCTTCGGACGCGGCGGCGTTAAGTGTAACTAACCTTATTTCCTTGCTCCCCTACAAGCCCGACAAGCTCATCACCGATCACCTCACCCCCGCCGCCAAGATCATCGGCAACATCCAGTCCGTCCTCGGCCTCATCCTGCTCTTTCTGCTCGGCCTCGCTCTGCGCAATCGCTTCAGGATGAAGTGATCCAACGGGGCCTCCATGCCTCCCCTTGCAGGGAGGTCAGCGGCCGAAGGCCGTCGGGTGGGGGCAAGCCCAAGCCGCGCTGATCGCTTCGCACGCCCCTGCGAAGACGAGGCTTCTCGCCGACGCCTCGCGTATTGCGGCCGTCATCGAAGCGGGCCAACATGCGCGCATGATGATCTTTCGCACGCTTCTCGGCCTCCTCCTTCTTCTTATCGCCGCCCTCCCCGCCGCGGCCGCCCCGCGCGTCGTCAATGTCACGCTGCTCGTCTTCAGCGACATCTACGAAATCGCCGAGAAGAACGGGCGCGGCGGGTTTGCGCGGGTGGCGGGCGCGCTCGCCGCCGAGCGCGCAAGGGCGAAGAACGTCATCGTCGCCCATGCCGGCGACACGCTCTCGCCCTCTCTTATGTCGAGCCTCGACAAGGGCGCGCATATCGTCGACCTGCTGAACCGCATGAAGCTCGACGTGTTCACGCCCGGCAATCACGAATTCGATTTCGGCGAAGCGGTGTTTCGCACCCGCATGGCGGAGGCGACTTTTCCGATTGTGGCCTCGAATCTGCGCGATGGATTTGGCAAGCAATTGCTTGGTTTCGCCGACAACAGGATTTTCGACATGGGCGGCGTCAAGATCGGCGTCTTCGGCCTCACCGACGAAGAGTCCGCCAAGCGCTCCAACACCGGCGCGCTGCGCTTCGCGCCGATCATCGACACGGCGCGCATCGAGGCGGAGCGGTTGCGCGACGCCGGCGCCGACATCATTGTCGCCGTCACCCATTCCGACTGGAAGGACGACCTGCGGCTTGCAAAACTCGGCGTGATCGACGTCGTTCTCTCCGGCCACGACCACAACCTTCTCGTCGCCTATGACGGGCGTTCGGCGATTGCGGAGACCCAGGCCGATGGCGTCAATATCGTCGCCGTCGATCTTGCGATCCGGGTAGACGACGGCGACAAGCGCAAGGTCGCCTGGACGCCGAAGTTCCGCATCATCGACACCGCCGACGTGAAGCCCGACGCCGCCGTCGCGGCGCGCGTCGCGCAATATCAGGCGAAAATCAGCAAGGAGCTCGATGCGGTCATCGGCGAGACCCGGACGCCGCTCGACAGCCGCAAGGCGAGCGTGCGCGGGCATGAGACGGCAATCGGCAATTTGATCACCGACGCCATGCGCGCCGCGACGGGCGCCGATGTCGCGCTGCTCAACGGCGGCGCCATTCGCGGCAATCGCACTTACGACGCCGGCGAGAAGCTCACGTGCAAGGATGTGATGACCGAACTGCCCTTCGACGACACGCTGGTCACGCTCGAATTGAGCGGCGCCGATTTGCGCGCCGCGCTGGAAAATGCGGTCTGGATGCTCGGTCGCGACGACGGCCGCTTCGGCCAGATCTCCGGCGCGCGCATCGTTGCGAGGAGCGGCCCCGTTTCGGGATCGCGGCTCGTCTCGGTCGAGATCGGCGGCAAGCCGCTCGACGACGCGCGGGTCTATAAGGTGGCTGTCACGAATTTCCTCGCGCATGGCAAGGATGGCTATGACATGCTGACGCGCGGCAAGCCGCTTGTGAATGATCTCGAGGGGCCGCAGCTCGCGACGGTCGTGATCGACGCGATACGAAAGGCCGGCGCCGTCGCGCCCGCCATCGACGGCCGCATCACGCTACAATGAGGGCGAGATCAGGCGGTTGAAGCCTGCTGCGCGAGACGCTCGTTCAGCCCCTCGGCGGCGCGCGAGAGATTGGCGCGCGCGGCCGCAAGCCACAGGGCGCGCGTCTCGGGACGCCGGTAGAGCATGTCGCCCTGCGCGAGAAATCGCTCCAGCATCTGCTGACGGCCGAGAAGAAACATCTTCTCCGGCGCCCAGCTGTATTCGAAGCGGATATCCTCGAAATTCGCCTCGAAGGTCGGCCACGGCGCGGCGAGCGAGGAAAGATCGAGGTCGAGGAACAGATCGAGGTCCCGCGCAAAGCCCGCGTAGTGCATATGCGCAGCGCGCGCATCCATGTGACTCGCGGTCGCCATCACCATGTCGTGCACGGCTTCGGTATCCGCCGCCGGGAATTTCGAATGCCGCTCGAACAGCGCCGCGCTCGCGCGCACATTCTCGGCGTCGGCGCGCGGGCGGCCGTCGGGGTCGCGCGTTATGAATACCGAATCGTGCCAGAAGATCGCCGTGGCGATGAGGTCCGGGCGCACCGCGAGATCGGCGAGCTGATCGAGCTTGCCGATGAGGTCGGCGATATGAACCCAGTTATGATAGGCGCGCTGCGGCTCTCGATAGGCGGCGTCGATCGTCGCGAAAGCCTCAGCGTCGTGGCGCGAAGCGATGAGACCCCAGTATTTCTCGACGATCTTTTCGGTCATGCGCGGGCGGCGGTCCTGAGGTGAGAAGAAGCTGGCGCACGATTTGCGGCGCAAGACGGCGACATGATGGCGTCACTTACTTTCCAAATTCCATACGGGAGACCACGCCTCTTGCAACCCTGCGCGCGCCAGCATGGAATATCGTTGTTCCAGGGCCACATAGAGCGCAGGCCAGGGGCTGGGAAGCGTCTGCGCCAGTGTGGAGGCGCGCGCTGCGGCTTCAGCAAATCGCCCGGATTCATAATCGTCGCGCATGGCGTCATGCGATGTGCGCCAGCGCACATACAGCTCCGACTCAGCTGTGTCGGGGCCGCCGGCAAGCGCGAAGACATGGGTCGGCTCGGTCTTGCCGACGACGACGATGCGGCCCAGATCGAGCCAGGCCATGTCCGGCGCCGCGTCGCGGATCGCGGCGGAGGCGATGACGTCGGTCCCGAAAGCCTTGCTGGCGCCTTCCAGACGCGATGTAAGGTTCACCGTGTCGCCGAGAATCGAATAGTCGAAGCGGCGAATCGAGCCCATGTTGCCGACGCTGCAGGGGCCGAGATGGAGGCCGACCCCGAAGGCGGCGACGCGGTGCGGGCGCCCTTCCGCCTGCGCGGCCTGCGCGCGCGCTTCATTCAGATTCGCCAGCGCCTCGCGCATCATCAGCGCCGCGCGAACAGCCTTGCGCGGATGATCGACGATGTCGAGCGGCGCGTTCCAGAAGGCGAGAATGGCGTCGCCCATATATTTGTCGACCGTGCCCTCGCATTCGAGGATCGCGTCCGTCATCGGCGTCAGGTAATCGTTCATGAACTGCGTGAGCTCGCGCGCGCTCATGCCTTCGGAAATGCCGGAAAAATTGCGCAGGTCCGAGAAAAGCACGGTGAGTTCGCGCGTTTCGCCGCCGAGAACCAGACGCTCGGGATGCTCCGCGATGCGGTCCACGACCGCCGGCGCGACAAACTTGCCGAAAGCGCGCCGCACCTGCCGGCGGGCGAGAGTCTCCGCGCGCCACAGAGTCACGGCGCCGATCAGATAGCCGCCGATCACGACGAGGCTCGGATAGGCGGGGTCGAGCAGCAGTCCCTGCCGCTCGAATAAATAGAAGGCGCCGCCGAAAAGTCCCGCGACGGCGAGCGGCGCGAAAGGCGCCGAGACAAGGGGCGGCGCAATGAACAGCAGGCCCATCGTCAGCAGGAAAGCGACGGCGGCGGCGACGAATTCGAGCCCCGGCGCCCAGTCCGGCCGCGACAACAGCGCGCCCGTCGTCAGCGACTCGACGATCTGCGCGTGCACGTCGACGCCGGGCGCGACCGCCTCCAGCGGCGTTGCGCGCACATCGCCCAGCCCCACCGCCAGCGCGCCGACGAAGACGATCCGTCCCTCGATCTCGCTGCGCGGGACGCGCCCCTCCAGCACCGCTTTGGCGGAAATGTCTCGGGCCGGATTGCTGGGCGAATAGCGCGGCCGCACGTCCGCGGCTGGCCCGGTCGCGATCTGGAAGGCGCCGATCTTGATCGCGTTGACGCCCGTTTCCTTGCCATAGGCAGTCTCGCCGCTGGCGTTGGATGAACGGATGACGATCGTCTGCTCGCCTTGCGCGACGCGAAGCGCCTCCACCGCCAGCGACGGCGCGATGGAATCGCCCACGCGCGTGAGCAGCGGCACGCGGCGCACGACCTGATCACGGTCGGCGAGCCAGTTGGTCGCGCCAAGGCCCTGCGCGGCTTTCGCCAGTTGGGGCAGCGGCGTGACGACGCCCGTGAAGGAGACGAGGAACGGCGCGGGGTCGTCGCCTGCGGTCACGAAGCCGGCCTTCGGCTCGAATTGCTTGGCGCCGCCGACGTCCGCGAGCGTAACGCCGAGAACGGCAGGCGCCTTGCCGAGCGCGGCCGCAAGGAGCGCGTCGCCCTCCGGCGTCTTGGCGAGGAGCTTCGAGACTTCCGCGCGCAGTTTCGGGTCGGGCAGCGCATCCGCGATCCGGCGGGCGCTCAGGCGATCCGGCTCGGCAAAGATGAAATCGAAGGCGATGGCCGCGGCGCCCATCTCGCGCAGCCGATCGACAAGCTCGGCGATGCGCGTCCGGGACCAGGGCCACTGACCATACGCCTTGAGGCTTTCCTCATCGACGCCGACGACGCGGGCCGGCGTCTCGGGATCATAGACGCGCGGCGAAAGGCGCTGGAAGGAGTCGAAGACCAGATTGCGCAGATCGTCCAGCGCGCGAGGCTGCAGGAAACCCCATGGCAGGGTGATGGCGGCCGCGACGACGAGCGCGACGAGATAGACCTGCCGCCGTTTCAGCATCCGCGGCTCCATTCACGCGGGGGCGCCGCCTCGAAAGCGCCGCCGCGTCGCTCGCCGAACGGTTTCCCTATCGTCCCGCCCCCGGTCAGGGATAACCGCCCCAACCATCATAAGGCGGATCGCCGCCCTCATGGTGTTCTTCGACCACCGGCGGCGCCGGCTGGTTGACGGCGTTCGCCTGACTCTGGACCAGAGCCCCGCCCGCCCAGAACGGGTTGAGCGCGTCGAGCCCCGGCGGCGGATTTATGCTCGGCGGACGATCGTTGCCGAGGGAGAGATTCGCCTCCTCATTATTCGGAATAGTCTTCGCCCCGCCGTGCTGCCCGCCCCGGCTCGCCATCTGCGCGGTCATGGCCGCTATTGTCTCCGGCGGCACGCGGAACGGCTCCGACACAGGGCCGCCGCTCGGCGCACAGACGCCATAGCCCGAACGCATCAATGTCTGCGTATTGCCGCCGCCGGTGACGTCGATCTTGCCATATTGATGCACGACCAGCGTGCCGCATTCGCCGCCGACCCGCACCATCGCGGCGCCGCCGCGCACGCCGATAGACGCCGTCGGCGTCTTCACGCTGGCGCCGGACCCGTGGCTGACGCCGCCGCCGACGAAGCGCATCACGCCTTTCGCCATCGACACGCCCTGACTGCCGCCGCCGCCGTGATAAACGAAATCATCGATCACCACGGAGCTGTTGCGCCCCACCGTCATTGTCGAGGTGTCGTTGAAGACGATCTGCGCGCTGCCGTCGGCCGAGGTGTCGATGCGTTCGCGCTTCTCGACGCCGAGGCCGACCGAGAGCGGATGCTTGCCGGCGCCAGGCGGCGTGCCATGCGCGGAGACATTTACCGCGCCGACATTGCCGACTTTTTCCGCTGCCGCCGGGAAGGCGGCGAGGCCGATGATCGAGGCGAGCGCGAAAGCGGAGATTTTCGTCATGATCTGTCTCCGTTATCAGAATTTCGCGGTCGGTCCGAAGGACACGGACACATTCTGCGTCTTGAAATTCGGAATGTTCGAGTCGTTGCGCGCAAATTCGAGATTGCCGGCGAAGCCGAATGTGTCGGTCACCGGCGCGTCGAGCATCATGCCGTAAATCCACGCAGCGTCGCGCCGCGCGACGAAGGGATTGACCAGCGGATTGGCCATGTCGAAAGCAAGATGGGTGAAGCGCGCATAGGGCGCGATCGTCCAGCGCCGCGCGATCATCGGATGCGGCGGGTCTACCTCCAGACGCAGCATCGCCTGCACGTCCACCTGATCGGAACTCTGCGCCGCATATCCCGCATTGGCGCGCGAATAGGCGACGCGGCCGTCGAGCCGCACATTCTCCCAGATGCGGTATGTGCCGCCGACATATCCGGTGACGACGTCGCCCGTCGCCAGAGTCGAGAGCGTGCTGTAAGGCGGCGGACCGAATATCCCGCGACCGGGATCGACCCACAGGGAACGCCATTCGAAGCCCGGATCGACCGACGCGTCCGGACTGAATTCCGCACGGAAGCTCAGACCGGCGCCGCCCGTGTTGAGATAATTGTTCGACCCCAGCATCGACACCGCGCCCGTCAGATAGGGACGGATCGAGAAGGCGTGGACCAGGTCCTGCGGCACGAAGAAACGCGGGCCGATCGAACCGCCGAACAAGGCGACGCTGTATTGCGGCAGACGGAACTGCTCGGTCGCATAGGCCGTTACGCGCGTCTCCAGCCGGTCGCCGCGCTGATTCTCGAAATCATAGTCATGCGCCGCCTGCACGAGCTGGAAGGCGTTGAGATCGCCCTTGCGCGCGCCCGGCGAGGCGAGCCCGACGCCGCCCACCTGGAACAGATTGTTCGCCGGAAAATAATTGGCGTTGGACTGCGCCCGCAGGCCAAAATGCATGCGCACGCTGAGACGGCTGGTCTCGGTGCGTTTCTCGATGTCGGGCAGTTGCGCCTCGATCTGCGCGGCCTGCGAGGGATCGAGATCGCCCGCCGCGAGCGCCGTGCGCAAATGCTGGGCCGACAGCCCGTAGGCGCCGAGCCGCGCATAAAGAAAACCAAGCTCCTTTTCAGCGCGCGACAGATTCGGATTGAACATCAGCAAGCGCTCGAGCGCGCCGATCGCGGCTTCATAGTCGCGTAATTCGGTCGAGATCGTCACATAACGATAGGTCGACTCGTAATCGGTGGGATTGCGCTGGATATGAGCGGCGAGCCGTTCCTGCTCGACCCGGGCGTCCTGCGCCTGCGCCGGGGACCCGAGCGCGACAGCGACGCAGATCGCGCCCAAAAAAGTCGTTACGGTCTTCGAGACGGAAATCAATGCACGCCCCCACTTGAAATGACGCTAAGACTCAACACCTGACAGCCGGTCGGCGACGAAGCTGACTCATGTTTACCGAAGTCGCAAGTTGCGGGGCTGTCCCCGACACGTGGGGCGCGTTTCTCATAAATAACTGAAATATAGTTGTAAATGCAGCGAGAAAGACCCGATGTGGCGGGACGGTTCGACCGACTTGCCGCCACGGGCGGCGAAACAATTTTCGAGTGTGACGGCTAAACCACAGATTCTGACGAGAGATTTTCACCGGATCGCATTCGCCAGGCAAGAATTTTCCCGGAGATCTGGCCTTGCCCCTTGCCGCCGGCCGGCCCCGCGGCTTCTCGTGCGCCCGCAACCGGCCACGCCAGCCGGAACCGCACCGGCCGGCCGCGCCGACGCATCGGCGGCGTTTTTGCGCTGCTGACAGGTTCGCTTGCAAGCAGTCGACGCAGGACGATCAGCAGGTCCGCCGCGCGCGCCGCCTCGCCTGCGTCCAGCGCATCGCGAATATCCGCGACAATGCGCAGCTGAGCTGAAGCGGGCTCGTAAACGCGGCGATACACCGCCAGAATCCGCTCATGTTCGGCGCCGGGGCTCACGCCCAGCATGATCTCATGGGCGCGGAGCCCGGCGACCTGCGTGCAACGCGCGATTGGCGTCAGTTGAGGGATCATCTGCCTCTCCTCGATCTTCTATCGCTCGTTTTAGGCTTTGCCTCTTCTTCGAGCGATTGCGACCGTAGGGGCCCCCTGCCATTTTTTGTGTGCGCGAACGCACACTCCGTCAATCGGCGTCGTTCATCGCGTCCTGCACGCGCTTTTCCAGCACGGAGGGACGAAGCAGCACGAGGCCGCCACGGATTTTTTCCGCAAGCCCCTCGTCGATCATGGCGGTGAGTTCACGGCTCACCTGCTCGCGACGGCAGCCGATGCGCGCCGCGAGATCGTGCTGGAACGGCGGCGGAGAGACGATGGACTGGCCGTCATGCCCCTTGCGCGGCGCCGACATGCGCAAGAGCTCCGCATAAAGGCGATGACGCAGATCGAGCACGGAGCGCTCGAAGAGCCGCATGTTGAGTTCGCGCACGCGCGATGTGAGGATGCGCAACAGGCGATCGCAAATCTCCGGCTCGTGCAGCACGATTTCGCGGAACACGGCCGGCGGCACGAGCAGAAGCTCGGCGTTGGTTAGCGCCGTGACGTTCGCCGAACGCTTGGCGCCGTCGATCGCGGCCATTTCGCCGAAGAATTTTCCGGGACCGAAATCGCCGAAGATCATCTCCTTGCCCGCGGCGGTGCGGATCAGGACGCGCACGTCGCCGCTGACGATGAAATAGACGTCCGTGGAGTGATCGTCGAAATCGAGAACGAGCTCCTCTTCCGAATATCGCTTGCGCATGCACTGACGCGCGAAAGTCTCGGCCCGCGTCGGATCGAGGCCGGCAAAAAACGGTATCCCGTCGAAAACGGACACGGAGGCGCGCTCCCAAGTAGAAATAGACGAAGGATTTTGTCGTCAAACTCTCTGGACGTCGAGTGGCGGAGGGTCAAGTCTTCGCGTTCGGGTGAAGAGATTCTTTCGTGAAAGCTCATAAGCGCGGCGCAAGCGTGACAATGCGATGCGCCGCTGGCGCTATCCCGCAAGCCGGGCGAAGATCAACCATGAACGAAATGCGGCTCGCGACTTTCAACCTGGAGAATCTCGACTGGTCGCCCGGTCGCCCCGAGGCCTTCGCGCGGCGGCGCGCGGCGCTGCTGCCGCTGCTTGACGATATAGACGCCGACATTCTCTGCCTTCAGGAGATCGACGCGCAGAAAACCTCCAAGCACGGTCCACGCGCCTATCTCGCGCTCGACCGACTGTTCGACGGCACGCGATACGCTGGTTTCCACCGCTTCACGAGCCTGCGGCCGGGCGCCGACACGCCCGCCGACGTGCACAATCTCGCTATCCTCAGCCGCTGGCCGATCCGCATACGGCGCCAGATCCACCATGAAATCGTCCCGCCATGGCCATGGCCGCCGCCCCGCGACGGCGACGTTACGCCCCCGCCGATCGCCATCGGCTGGGACCGGCCGATGCTCTACGCCGCGGTCGAGCTTCCCGACGGTCGATTGTTGCATGTCGTCAATCTGCACCTGCGCGCGCCGCGCCCCGTTCCCGTGCCCACCGCGCGGGGCGAGGGCTCCAGCCGCGCGTTGATCGAAGGCCAGTTCGTCGCCGCGCTGAAGCGCGAGGGTCAGGCGCTGGAAGCGCGACTTTTCGCGGAGACGATCTTCGACGCCGAACCGGATGCGCTTCTCGCCATTTGCGGCGACTTCAACGCCGACGAGCATGACGCGCCGACGCGCCTGCTGCGCGGAGGCCGAGACCAGGGCGAAGACGCGCCGCGCGCGCTCCTGGCGCTGGAGGAGCGCGTCGCCCCCGCGAGCCGCTATACGGTGATCCACGCCGGGCGGCCGACGCTCATCGACCATATTCTCGCCTCCCACGCGCTGGCGGCGATGTGGCGGTCGACGGCGATCCTGAACGCCGGTTTGCAGGACGAGTTCTATGCAAAGGACCCGATCGACGGCTCGTTACATGCGCCGGTCATGGCGATGTTCGAAATTTCCGGATAGAGCCGCGGCGCAGCGCGACATTGCGCAGGCGTCGCCAGGTTGTAGACTTGATTTGTAAAAGCGAGGCGACTCTAATGAAAACAATTGCGAAGCTGGTTTTAGGCCTTGCCGTCCTTGCATTTTCGTCGGCCGCGCCGACGAAAGCCGCGCAGGCGGAAGCGGTCAGCGAACAGGAAGCCTATGAAATCGGCAAGGAGGCCTACATCTACCTTTATCCCCTCGTGACGATGGATGTGACGCGCAAGGTCATGACCAATATCGAGGCGGGAAAGAAGCCCGGCGCCGGCCCGATGAACGAATTCTCCCATGTTCGGGAATATCCGCCCGCGGATTTCAGGGACGTGGTGCGCCCGAACTTCGACACGCTCTATTCGATCGCCTGGCTCGACTTGACCAGGGAGCCGATCATCATGTCGGCGCCCGACACCAAGGGACGTTATTACCTTCTGCCGCTTCTGGACATGTGGAGCGATGTCTTCGCGGCGCCGGGCAAGCGCGCGAGCGGCACGGCGGCCGCCAGTTTCGCCATCACGCCGCAGAACTGGCGCGGCAAACTGCCAAAGGGCGTCGAAAGGATCGACGCGCCCACGCCCTATGTCTGGGTCATCGGCCGCACGCAGACCAATGGCCCGAAGGATTATGACGCCGTTCATGCAATTCAGGACGGATACAGGCTTACGCCGCTGTCGCGCTGGGGCAAGGCGGTGAAGCCGGCCGCCGCGAAGATCGATCCGGACGTGGATATGAAGACCCCGCCCCTCGATCAGGTCAACAACATGCCGGCCAGCAAATTCTTCTCCTATGCCGCCGAGCTGTTGAAGGTTAATCCACCGCATGTGACGGACTGGTCGCAGATTGCGCGGCTGAAACGCATCGGGATCGAGCCCGGCAAGAGCTTCGACGTCGAAAAGAGCGATCCCGCCGTGAAGCGCGCGCTCGAAAAAGCCCGCGCCGACAGTCTCGCCGAAATGGCGGCCAAGGTTACGACGCTGGCGCGCGTCGTCAACGGGTGGCAGATGAACACCGACACGATGGGCGTCTACGGCGATTATTATCTCAAGCGCGCCATCATCGCGCAGCAAGGGCTCGGCGCGAACCAGCCAGAGGACGCAATCTACCCATTCAATCTTGCCGACGGCGAAGGCAAGCCGCTCAAGGGCGAGAACAATTATGTGCTGCGCTTCGCAAAGAGTGAATTGCCGCCTGTCGGCGCTTTCTGGTCGCTCACCATGTATGACGATCAGGGCTTCCAGATCGCCAATCCGCTGAACCGTTTTGCGATCGGCGATCGCGACCCGTTGAAATACAACGCGGACGGCTCGCTCGATATTTATATCCAGCACGCCAGTCCTGGCCCCGACAAGGAAGCGAACTGGCTGCCCGCGCCGGCAAGCGGCGGCGCGAACATCACCATGCGCCTTTATGCGCCGAAGCCCGAGGCGCTCGACGGCCGCTGGGCGCCGCCGGCAGTGAAGCGGATCGATTAAGCGGGCGCGTCAAACGCGCTCGCCGTCCATCCCGATACGATGCATGAGATAGCACAGGCAGTCGAGCCGCACCGCGCGCGGATCGACTGTCAGCATCGCGGGGATGGCCGCGCGGGAAAGGCGGATTTCGCCGCCCGTGTAATCGAAATACTCCTCCGGCTGCGTGTCGACGCTGTCGCCGGGAAGTATCTCCAGCCGAGCGCCCGGCGCCTGCAGGGAGCCGAATGACGCGCCAGGCGCCAGCTCGCTGAAATTCATGTGATCGATGTCGGAGCGGAAAATGAAATCCGCGGGCGAGCCGTCGAACGAAAAGCTCGCGCTCGCAGGCGGCTTCACGATGGCGTAGGTGCGCAGCAAGTCGACGTCGTGCGGCGCCGGCGGATGATCGGGAAGCTGGGAGATCGACAGCGCGGCCTCGACGAGTTCGATCGCATGTTCCGTCGCGGAGCCCGCGCCGGCCTTACCGCATTCGACGGTGATCGCAGGGCAAAGCTCTGCGAAAGCCCCGGCCTGCGTGCCCACCGGCTGCTGGAAATGAACGACGGTGCGCGAAAAGAGCTGCGCCAGCGCGATGAATTTCGGTTCGAGCCTCCGCACGCAACTGTAGTGCGGATTGAATCCAGTGTTGTTGTGGATGTCGATGCTGGCGAAAAGATTGCGCCTTGCCGCGTAGTCATAGACCCAGCGCGCCATATGCGCGAGCGGATCGTCGGGCGTGAGCGTGCCGGGCCAGACGCGGTTGTAGTCGCGCTCATCCGGCAGCGTGCGTACATGCGCGGCGGCAGCGCGAATATTGCCGATGAACAGCAACAGGGAACGATTCAACCCACGCGCGGCGTGGCGCCGCAACACCGCCTGCACGGCGCCGAGCCCGCTGTCCTCGTTGCCGTGCAGCAGCGTCGAAACGAAGAGCGGATGCGGATCGCGTCCCGGCAGATCGAAAAGGGTCGGTCCGGGCAACAGATCGATCAACCTGTCCGCGGGGCAATCGAGAAAACCCTCGGGCAGCCGATCCATCACGGCGCAGGGCGCGTCAGTCACATACATTTTCACAAGTCCCATTCATGCACTGGCGCGCCGCTGCGCTGGCCTTCACAATAGGCGGCCATCATCGCATAGAGGTCGCCGTCGTTCGCTGCGAGCGCCCTGCGCTGCCACACGGCGCCGGTCTGGCGCGCGCGCACGCGAGCCTCGATCACATCGAGGAAGCCGCGCGAGTCGATCACGCCGAAATCGGCGAGGCCCTCGCGCGCGGCGGGTATGAGCCGCTCCAGCAGCAGCCTGTCGGCGCCGATCTCGCCGACGCCGGGCCATATCAGCGTAGCGTCCAGTCCATGGCGCGCGGCGGTGTAGAAATTGCGCCTGGCGTCGGCGAAGGGGAGCCCGGCCGTTCCCTCGTCCGTCATCGCCAGCGCGCGCGAAAGGCCAAGATAGAGCGCGGCGTTCGCCATCATGTCGACGAAGGTCGGCCCCGCCGGCAGGATGCGATGCTCGATGCGCAGATGCGGAGCGCCATCCTCGTCGAAACCGATCAGCGGACGGTTCCAGCGCCAGATGACGCCATTGTGCAGGCGCAGATGACGCAGCGCCTCGGGCGCGTCGTCGAACGCGATTGGCAGCAGCGCCTCGTAGTCGCGCGCATTCTCCTCGAACACTTCGAGCAGCGAGCGCGTCGCATAGCCCGAGCCCATGGAGACTCGCGCCGGCCCCGGCACATCGACCGCCTGCTCGAAAAGCGGAATGCGGGTCTCCTCCCACAACGCCTTGCCGAAGAGGAATGGCGCGTTGCCGCAGGCGGCGAGAATTGGGCCGGAGGCGGCGATGGAGGCGTTGTAATAGCGATGCGCGAGATCTGCGGGGGATTTGAGATGCACCTGAAAGGAGGTTGTCGCCGCCTCCAGCATGACGTCGCGATGTTGCGAGACGAGATGTTCGCGGCCCAGTATATCCACGCGCAGAGGGCGGCCGCCGCGCCGGCGCAGCACCTCCGTATTGAGGGCGTAATAGCGGTTGAGCGGCGACATGTTCGCGAGCGTGAGATCCTCGTCGCGGATCGTCGGCAGCGTGCCGATGAGAACGAGATTGGCGTCCAGCCGATGGGCGACGTCATTGCAGCGCGCCCAGACGTCGGTGAGGGCGTCATAGGCGCGCGCGAGCGCGTCGCCTTCGAGGATCAGCGGCTCGCAATTGAGTTCGAGATTGAAGCGCGAAAGCTCCGGCACGACGAGCGGACTGTTCAGCGCCTCGAGAAGCTCCTGATTGATCGAGGCAGGAAAGTAATTGTGATCGACGATCCAGGTCTCGATCTCGAAGCCGATCATGTGTCCGGCGCGCGAGAATTTGTCGCCTGCGAAAAGGCGCCGGGCGATATGGGTTTCCTGCGCAAGGCGATCGGCGAAGCGCGCCTTGTCATCGCGCGTGAAGCCAGTTGTCTCGATTTCCTCGCCCATGCGCTTCCCGTCACGCCGACCGTTGATCTGCCGGGCTTTTATCCTGTCGCGGGGAAACGGAAAAGGCGGCGCGGCGAAGGGTCGCGTTGGCGCTGTCGTATCGTCCTTCGCAAGCAGGGGTCGCGCGCCGCCTTTTTCGGGGACAGAACGCCGCCATTCCACTAAATTGCCGCGCGACTCGTCCCCGGAGCCCGACCTTGTCCGACATTGCCTACGTAAATGGCGCCTTTACGCCGCTCGTCGAGGCGCGCATCTCCATTCTCGACCGCGGCTTTCTCTTCGGCGACGGCGTCTATGAGGTCGCGGCCGTGATCGACGGCAAGCTTGTCGACAATGAAGCGCATATTGCGCGGCTCGAGCGGTCGCTGAGGGAGTTGCGGCTCGATAGTCCGGTCCCGATCAGCCGTATCGTCGAAATCGAAAGAGAGCTTGTCGCGCGCAATGGCGTCGCCGAGGGCATGGTCTATCTGCAGGTGACGCGCGGCGCGGCGGATCGCGATTTCGCCTTTCCGGAAGGCGTAACGCCGACGCTCGTCGCCTTCGCACAGAAGAAGAACATACTCGCCTCCCCCGCCGCGCGGACGGGCGTGAAGGTCGTCACCGTGCCGGACATGCGCTGGGCGCGGCGCGACATAAAGAGCGTCGCGCTGCTCGCGCAGGTGCTCGCCAAGCAGGCGGCGGTAGAGGCCGGCTGTCAGGAAGCCTGGATGGTCGACGCCGACGGCTTCGTGACCGAGGGCTCGTCATCGACGGCCTTCATCATCACAAAGGCCGGCGCCATCGTCACGCGCCCCAATTCACGGGAGATCCTGCCCGGCTGCACGCGCCGCTCCGTGCTGGCGCTGGCCGAACAGGATGGTCTGACGATCGAGGAACGGGGCTTTACGGTCGCGGAGGCTTGCGAGGCGGCGGAGGCTTTTCTAACCAGCGCGTCCAATCTCGTATTGCCGATCGTCGCGATCGACGGCCGCTCCATCGGCGCCGGCGTTCCGGGCGATCACGCCACGCGGTTGCGCGCGATCTACCTCGATTTCGCGCGCGCAACGTCTGTTTAGTCACCGCTGCATCTGCACATGGTCGAAATCTGAGCTTCGCTCTTCCTGAATCGCGAGCGCGAGAATGAGGCTGAAGACGGCCGCGGCCAGGCACCAGAGCGAATACCAGGCAGGCCGGTTTTCGACGAGCGCAAAGACGAACGTGCCGAACACCGCTAGTCCGAACAGCGCAACGCCGCGCCGCTCGCAGCAGACCAGCGGAACCACCGTCAGGACGACGTATAGAAAATCCGCGATCAGCGGCGGCCTTTCGAAAAGCGGGTCGTAGGCGAGCGAATGCCTGACGACCGTCAGGTCGATGCCGTCGGAGCCGGCAAGCTTCAGGATCAGATAGACCGCAAGGATCACGCCCGTCCCGCCCATCAGCCGCCAGAGGCGCTGGCGCTCGGGGTCGGCCTCGGCATAGGCCGCCGCGAAGGGCGTGAGCACGGGCCACACCGTGAAAGCGATGAGCGTATAGACGTAACGAAACGGCTGGCCGCGCTCCGGATCATGGAGCGTGAGCCAGACTGCGCCCTCCGTGAACTGGTGCACACTGAAAACCAGAGGGAACGCGGCGAAGACAAGCATGCGCCGGTCATGACGCAACGCCTTGGAAACCATGCCGAAACCGGCCAGTCCCAGACCAAGCCCCGCGGTGACGCTTGCCTCTAGCGAGTAGCACATGGCTCGACCCAACCCTGTGACCACTGACAGTAAGGTTGAACGAACACGATTTTATCGCAGTGTTTGCATTCGTCGAGATGCGCGATACGCAAAAAAAGCCCCGCTCGACAGAGTCGAGCGGGGAAGTTTCTGGGTGGGAGGTTCCCCCACGCGGGAGGGAGTGCAACCGCGTGAAGCTCTGTTACGCAGATCTGGCTGCGAAAAGTGGCGGCCGGCGTCGAAGCAAGGGGGAGCGACGCCGGCCAGGGAGCGCGCGCCGGGCGAATGCGCGCGCCCCAAATCAGCGTCGGAGCAAAGCCTCCACTCCTTCCGCGCCAAGGAGTTCGCGGAAGCGGCCGAGGATCTGCAACACCACGCCGAATATGGCGAGCGACATCCATCCGAAGAACACGAAGCCCCAATGCAGCGGGCCGGCGAAGCCTTCATCCATCGACCAGGAAGTGTGGCCCCATTCATTGAAACCGACATTGGGGATGGTCATGAACACGCCGACGACGAGCACCAGGAAAGCAAGCGAAAAGCCCTTCGCGAAAAAGGGAAGGCGTGTCCTTGCATAGAAGAACGCGCCTATCCCGATGATCGCGAACAGCGGATATGAAATGTAGAAGGTGATGATATTGCTTGGGGTGAAATCGGTGTCGCGCACGGCGGTCATGTGCCAGACCGCCGTCTGCTCGGAGAAGAAGCTCAGGCCCCAGAACAGCGCGAGAGCGAAAACAACCAGCCATTGGACGAGAAAGAACAGCCGGCGCGTTTCGGCGGCCGGCGTCAGCAGCGCGAAGTCCCGATCCCGCGTGCGCCAGAGATAGGCGACGAGGGCGATGACGCTGAAGAAACCCAGCACGACGGCGAACTGAAGCAGATCGGTCCAGAAAGTCTGGAATTCGGGCGAGAAGGAGTCGAGCCCCGCGGTCCATCCGAAGCGTTGCTCATAAGCGCGCAAAATCGCGACGAGCAGCGTCAGGGCGGCTACGCCGATCAATACAGGTCTTTTGTCGAGGATCGGTTCGACGCGTTGTGCGGCGCCGGCGCGATCTGCGTCAGTCATGCTCATTATTTTTGTCTCCAAATTCCGGGTGCGGTCGAAGGGCGACGTCCTTCGTGGCTCTGCGGGGGCGCGTCGAGCGCCCGGCGGCGAAGGCGTCGCCGCGTGCGAGAGGATCAAAAGCGAAAGCAGTGTCGCTTCAGCCGCGTCGCGCTAACGCGGCCCTTTCCGCAGAAATCGAACGCCTGGGGAATACATCAGGCCGGTCCGTGACGGACCAGTAGCCTCAGTGTCGATGCCGGAAAGGGATCAGGCCGCGAGGGCCGGCGGCGCCCGTGGAGACTGTGGCGCTACTTTGGGCTCCACGCGCAACAAGGGCGTGGCGACGATCGGAGCGGGCGCAGCGGCCACGCCGGGGAAGTCCAGAACGAGCGCAAACACCGCCCTGACGACAGGCGCATCGAGCGCGCCGCCATGCATTATACAGCACAGGCCGTGATGCTGGGTCTTCGCGGGCGTCTGGGGCTGTCCGTCGTCGCTCGACGTCTTTTGCGTCGCGCAGGTCACGCCGAACGTCGCGCCCTGCCCTCCGTCTGTCGCCGCGACGGCGAAGCCCGAGAAGGCGATTTGCAGCAGCAGCAGGCAGGCGACGAGCGTCGCAACGCTTCGCGCAAACACTCCCTGTTCCTGCCCGAATGGACGCACGGCCGCTATCTCCCGGTTCCAGATACAGGCTATTTGCGGCGTAGAAAGGGGTCAAGCGGCGTTGAAGCACAATTGCGCATGTGCGTCGAAACGTCGCGCGACGCTCCGTCCCGTCAAATGCGGCGATTCAGCTCCGATCGGAACATTTGCGAACACGCGGCGTTTCATTGGCAGATAGCTTGCCTTGGGAGGATACCATGGGCGACCTGTTATATTATGCGATCGTCTTCCTCGTTGTAGCGCTTGTGGCCGCATTCTTCGGATTCGGCGGCGTCGCCGGTTTTGCAATGGAAGGCGCCCGGCTTCTCTTCTGGGTAGCGTTGTTCCTTTTCGTCGTTTCCGCTGTCGTCGGAATAATCCGAAGGGCCTGACGCTCTAATGCTTTTCCCCCGACTAAGGCCGGTTGCCCTATGTGCTAACCGGCCTCTTTATCTGCCGGCACATTCTGGAGCGCGGCCAACCATGCATCCGCGCTCGAGTCGCTTGGCGCGCGCCAGTCGCCGCGCGGCGAGAGCGAACCGCCGGAACTGACTTTCGGTCCATTGGGTAACGCCGATCGCTTGAACTGGCTCGTCGCAAAAAAGCGCCGCACGAAAACTGTGAGCCAATGCTTGATCTCGGCGAGATCATAGGCGCAGCGATCCGATTGCGCGATCACGGACGGCCAAGCTCCGCTCTCAGCGTCGCGCCATGCGCGCCACGCCAGGAACGCAACTTTTGCCGGACCGAAGCCAAAGCGCGTGATGTAATAAAGATTGAAATCCTGTAGCGCGTAAGGCCCGACGAAGGCTTCCGTGCGTTGCGCGGTTTCGCCGGGAATGAGCTCAGGCGAAATCTCGGTCGCAAGGACATCCTCCAGCACGGCGACCGTCTCGGCGCCGAAACGCGCGTCGCGCGCGCACCAGCGAATGAGATGCTGGATGAGCGTTTTCGGCACGGATGCATTGACGTTGTAATGCGACATCTGATCGCCGACGCCATAGGTGCACCAGCCGAGCGCGAGTTCCGAAAGATCGCCTGTGCCGATGACGATGGCGTCGTGCTGATTGGCGAGACGGAAGAGCAGCGACGTGCGCGCGCCCGCCTGCACATTCTCATATGTCGCGTCATAGATCTCTTCGCCGCGCGCGACAGGATGGCCGATATCGGAGAGCATCTGCGTGCAGGCGGCGGAGACGTCGATCTCCTGCGCGGAGACGCCGAGCGCCTGCATGAGGCGCCACGCGTTGCTTTTCGTGCGATCCGTCGTGGCGAAGGCCGGCAAAGTATAGCCAAGTATATTCTCGCGCGGCAGGCCGAGCCTGCCCATCGCGGTCACGGCGACGAGAAGCGCATGGGTGGAGTCGAGGCCGCCCGAAACCCCGATGACGACCTTCTCCATTTTCGTCGCGCGCAGGCGCTGCTCCAGTCCATGCGACTGGATATTGAAGGCCTCGAAACACAATTCCGCGAGCCGCGTCTCGTCGTTCGGCACGAAAGGAAAGCGCGGTACGTCCCGAATGAATCCGAGATCGCGGTCGCGTGGCGCGGCGAGTTCGAATTCGACGCGGCGAAACTGCGTCGCGCCCGCTTCTGCGTCGGCGCAATCGCCGAAAGTGACCTGCCGGGCGCGTTCAGCAACGAGCCGGCCCAGATCGATGTCCGCGAGAACGAGTTGCGGCTCGTCGGAGAAGCGCGGAGCCTTGGCGAGCAACTGGCCGCACTCGTGGATCATCGCCTCGCCGTCCCAGGCGAGATCGGTCGTCGACTCGCCCTGCCCCGCCGCCGAGTAGAGATAGGCGGAAAGGCAACGCGCTGAATGAGCGGCGCAGAGGGTCTGCCGATGATCGGATTTGCCGACGATGGCGTTGGACGCGGAAAGATTCAGCAGCACTGTGGCGCCGGCGAGCGCCGCGCGCGACGAGGGGGGGATCGGAACCCAGACGTCCTCGCAGACCTCCATATGGACGACAAGATTCTCGAAGTCGCCCGCCTCCAGCAGAACATCGGAGCCAAACGGCGCAATCTGCCCCGCGACGGAAATCTCCTCGTCCGCGACGAAGGCGCCGGAGGCGAAATGGCGCCGCTCATAGAATTCGCGATAGTTCGGCAGATAGATTTTCGGCGTCACCGCCAGCACGCGGCCGCGCAATATGGCGACGGCGCAATTATAAAGCCGTCCGCGATGGCGCAGCGGGGCGCCGACGACGATCAGCGGATGCAGCGCGCGCGAGACCTCGATGAGTTCACGCAGCGCGGCTTCGACAGCGGCGAGCAGCGCGTCCTGCTGCAAAAGATCGTCGATGGCGTAGGCCGAAAGTCCGAGTTCAGGGAACAGGATGAGCGAAGCGCCGCGCTGGTCCGCCTCCCGCGCCATTTCTATCGTGCGCGCAACATTGAAGGCGGGATCGGCGACGCGCACGCGCGGACAAGCCACCGCCGCGCGTATGAAACCATGGGTGTGAATCGAGAAAAAGGGGTGGGTCATCGAGGTCCGCATCAATGGCCGGGCCTTGCGCCGGACCGAATAGCGCCGTTCTGCGCCGCGATAATGCAGAATGTAACGCGCAAAGTCACATTTGTTTTTTCTGCGAACGCGCGTGAGAACTCAGTCTTTTTTTGGCTCCGGTTGCTTAATTTCATCCTCCGGCTTGAGTATGTGCCGGGTGTCGAACACGACAGTCAGTCCCTGTTCTCCGTCACGATACATGACAACCGTAACGGAAAAATTGGGCCCCGCGGGCTCATTGGCGACGATCGGCCGCGCGGGACCCGCGCGCCAGTCCGTCAGACGAAAAAGCGTGTAGCCGCGGGCGACGGTCTCCTTCGCCGCGAGGACGAGCAGGTTCCTGATCACCGACTCGTCGGCAGGCCCCTCCGCCTCCGTCAGATTGAGGCGCACCATGTTGGGCCCGAGAGACTCGACTTTCGTCGAAAGGCAGGCTGCGAGCGCAACGCTCGCGGCCAACACGGCCATTGCCAAGGCCAATCGCTTGAAACGAATTATGACGTCACTCCCGGAACACGAACGCGCCGCGCATCCTGCGCAAATGAGGTCTCGCCGCCTCGATCGCGAGACCGTAGCCGATCAGTCGGCGAGGTCAATGATCCGGCCGGCGGCGGTCGGCGCACGGGCCGGGAAGCGGCAAACCCATGAAAAAGGGCGGGGTCTCCCCCGCCCTTCAAAACTGCGCGATGTCCGCGGCTCAACCCCAGTGCGCCAGGATCGCCAGCATCAGCAACGCGACGATGTTGGTGATCTTGATGGCCGGGTTCACGGCCGGGCCGGCGGTGTCCTTGTAGGGGTCGCCGACGGTGTCGCCCGTGACAGAGGCCTTGTGCGCCTCGGAGCCCTTCATGTGCTTCACGCCGTCCTTGTCGACGAAGCCGTCCTCGAAGGACTTCTTGGCGTTGTCCCAGGCGCCGCCGCCGGAGGTCATCGAGATCGCGACGAAGATGCCGTTGACGATCACGCCGAGCAGCAACGCGCCGACGGCCGCCAAAGCGTTGGCCTTGCCGCCGCCCAGGATCAGCACGGCGATGAACATCACGATCGGCGCAGCGACCGGCAGCAGGGACGGAACGATCATTTCCTTGATCGCCGCCTGCGTCAGCATGTCGACCGCGCGGCCGTAATCAGGACGAGCGGAGCCGTCCATGATGCCCGGCTTCTCCTTGAACTGACGACGCACTTCCTCGACGACGGAACCCGCCGCGCGGCCGACCGCCGTCATGGCGATGCCGCCGAAGAGGTAGGGGATCAGGCCGCCGAAGATCAGGCCGGCGACCACGAAGGGATTCGACAGGCTGAAGTCGATGTTCTCGAGGCCCTTGAAAAAGGACACGCCCGTTTCAGCGAAGTGCTTGATGTCGTTCGTGTAGGCCGCAAACAGCACCAGCGCGCCGAGGCCGGCGGAGCCGATGGCGTAGCCCTTGGTCACGGCCTTGGTCGTGTTGCCGACGGCGTCGAGCGCGTCGGTCGACTGGCGCACTTCCTTCGGCAGGCCGGACATTTCGGCGATGCCGCCGGCGTTATCGGTCACGGGGCCGAACGCGTCGAGCGCGACGATCATGCCGGCGAGGCCGAGCATGGTCGTGACGGCGATCGCCGTGCCGTAGAGGCCGCCGAAGTTATAGGTGAGGATGATGCCGAGCACGATCACCAGAGCCGGCGCCGCCGTCGCTTCGAGCGACACGGCGAGACCCTGAATGACGTTCGTGCCATGGCCCGTCACCGAGGCCTGCGCAATCGACACCACCGGGCGCTTGCCCGTGCCGGTGTAATATTCGGTGATGTAGACGATGGCGCCCGTCACGATCAGACCGATGAGGCCGCAGAAGAACAGGCCGATGCCGTGGATCGCCTCGCCATTCACCTTGCCGACTTCGCCGAAGCCGACGGTGAAGAGCGTCGCGAGGAAGAGGCCGGCGACCGACAGAACGCCCGCCGCGATCAGGCCCTTGTAGAGGGCGTCCATGATCGAGTCGTTCTTGAGGCCGATCTTCTCGAAATAAGGCGCGGCGATCTTGCCCCACTGCGTGTCGTCTTCGCCGAGCTTCACGAAATAGGTTCCGGCGATGGAGGTGAGGATCGAGAGGCCGCCAATCGCCAGCGGATAGAGCACCGCGCTCGCGAGGCCCGACTGGCCCGCAAAGAAGATCGACGCCAGCACCATGGTCGCGACGACCGTCACGGCGTAGGTCTCGAAGAGGTCGGCCGCCATGCCCGCGCAGTCGCCGACATTGTCGCCGACGTTGTCGGCGATTGTGGCCGGGTTGCGCGGATCATCCTCCGGAATGCCCGCCTCGACCTTGCCGACGAGGTCGGCGCCGACGTCGGCGCCCTTGGTGAAGATGCCGCCGCCGAGACGCGCGAAGATCGAGATCAGCGAGGCGCCGAAGCCCAGGGCGACCAGCGCGTCGACCACGACGCGGTCGGACGGCGTATAGCCCGCGAACCAGGTGAGAATAGCGTAGTAAACCGCGACGCCGAGGAGCGCCAGACCCGCGACGAGCAGGCCCGTGACCGCGCCGGCCTTGAAGGCGATGTCCAGTCCGCCCGCGAGCGACTTGGTCGCCGCCTGCGCCGTGCGCACATTGGCGCGGACCGACACGTTCATGCCGATATATCCGGCCGCGCCGGAGAGCGCGGCGCCGATGGCGAAGCCGAAAGCCACCGCCCAGCCAAGCAGGATGACGAGAAGCACGAAGATCACGCCGCCGACCATGCCGATGGTCTTGTACTGGCGATTGAGATAGGCCTGCGCGCCTTCAGCGACCGCGCCGGAAATTTCCTGCATCCGCTGCGAGCCTGGATCGGCCGCGAGCAGCTCCTGTGATGTCTTCACGCCGTAAACGACGGACATCAGTCCGAAGACGATGGTGAGAAAAAGGACCATATTGGCTTCGCCTTTTCGTTCTTCAGCCGGGGGACGGCCGAAACTGATCGCGCCACGTGAGGATGTTGCGCAACGGAAAAAGGAAACGCGACCGCGCCGAACGAATCGGCCGGGCGCCCGCGAATTTTCCGGGCGCTTCTTGCCAGAAACCGGGCTTCGCGGCAATGGCGGGCGGGATTTCACCCGTCAGAAATGGCTGAAAGACAATTTTCCGAAAATTACAGGTTTCTTATGGGCATCGCGCAGGATCGGGGGCGCTGTTCCGGCCGTGACCGCGCCTATGCGGGCCACCCCCTCGGGCGGGCTGAAGTCCGGGGCGGCGGTGAAGAGGATTTCATAATCATCCCCGCCAGTTATTGCAGACTCGAACAGCCCGGGCGCAAGCTCGATCGCCTCCCGCGCCGCGTCGGAGAGCGGGATCAACGGCAGATCGACCAGAGCGCTGACGCCGGACGCCCGGCACAGTTTGGCGAGATCGCCCGCGAGACCGTCGGAGACATCCATGGCGGCGCTGGCGTGTTCGCGCAGGAGCGGCGCCAGATCGAGGCGGGGCCGCGGCAGCAGATAGCGGTCCAGCAGGAAGTCGCGCGCATCAGGCGAGAGCCTCGCCGCAAGCGCCGGATCGCGCCGCAGGGCAAGGCCGAGCGCGGCGTCGCCCGTCGTCCCCGAGACGTAGATCCCGTCGCCGGCCCGCGCGCCAGTTCGGGGGACGAAACGCGGCGTCCGGCCGAGGGCGGTGATGGAGATTGTCAGCGGCCCTGGCGTCGACGCCGTGTCGCCACCGAGAAGCGGCGCGGCGTAAGTCCGCGCATCGTCCGCAAGACCTGCGGCGAAAGCCGAAAGCCATTCGTTCGTCCACTCTCCGGGGAGCGCGATCGACAGCAGGAAGCCCGCCGGCGCCGCGCCCTTGGCGGCGAGATCGGAGAGATTGACGCGAAGCGCCTTCCTCGCGACCGCGTCCGGCGGATCGTCGGCGAAGAAATGCACCCCCGCGACGAGCATGTCCGTCGTCACGACGAGCGGCTCGGCCGAGGCCGCGAGCAGAGCCGCATCATCCTTCAGGCCCAGCCCCGCGGGCCCCGCGATGGGCGCGAAGATGCGAGCGATGAGTTCGTCTTCGCTGTAGCGGTCAGCCATCGCCTCGCCCTCGCGCATCCAGACGCTCGCGCCTCGGCATGAGGGCGAGGAGGCTTAATCAACCCGAGGAGCCGCCGCTGACGGCGCCCCGAAGGACCAGTAAGCCCTTATCCCAGTTCCTCCGCCCGCTCCTCGCGCGCAATCTTGTCGAGCACCGCGTTCACCATGCCGGACTCCGTCGGCCCGAAAAAGGCGCCGGCGACGTCGACATATTCCTTGATGACCACGCGCGCCGGCACGTCCTTGCGCGCTCGCAGCTCATAGGCGCCCGCGCGCAACGCGGCGCGCATCACCGCCTCGACGCGCGACAGCGGCCAGCCGCCGGAAAGCACGCGGTCAATCTGCCGGTCGATCGCGACCTGGTCGGTCAGCACGCCCTGCAGCACGTCGCGAAAGAAGGTCACTTCCGCGGGCTTGTATTGCACGCCCTCGATCTCGCGCCCGATCCAGTGCGACTCGAATTCGGCGAAGATTTCGTTGAGGCCCTTGCCGGCGACCTCCATCTGATAAAGCGCCTGCACGATGGCGAGGCGCGCGGCGGAGCGCTGGTCGAGACTCATGCGAGGCTCCGCTTCAGACGCACCAGCGCAAGCGCGGCATGCGCCGCGTCGGCGCCCTTGTCGCCCTGTTTCGGATCGGCGCGCACAATCGCCTGTTCGTCATTTTCCACGGTCAGTATTCCATTGCCGAGCGGCAGGCGCCGCGACACCGAAAGATCGGTCAGGGCGCGCGAACTTTCATTCGCCACGATTTCGAAATGATAGGTCTCGCCCCGAATGACGCAGCCCAGCGCCACGAGACCGTCATAAGGCTGGCCCGACTTCTCCGCCGCGTCGAGCGCGATGGCCGCGGCGGCGGCTATCTCCAGCGCGCCGGGAACCTCGATCACTGTCGCTGTCGCGCCGAGGCGTTCGATCGCCGCCAGCGCGCCGTCGCGCAGTTGCGCCACGATGTCGGCGTTGAACCTTGCCGCAACAACGAGAATGCGTGCGCCGGGAACAGGCGTCGCGTCAACGTCGTCGGGTGAAAAACCTGCCATAGTGCTCAGAACTCCGAAGGCCCCCACCGCAACCCTCCCTCGCGCAGCGGGGAAAGGAGTCAGACGCGGCGCTCTGCTGACGCAGCGCCAAAGCAGATCAAGAGCGTCCCCTCTCCCGCGCGGCGGGGAGAGACAGGGAGGGGGCAGACATCCTGCGGAAATCGCTGATTTCGTGCGTCGCCTTATGTCACACTGGCGGCGCCTTGTCAGCCATTAAGGGCGCTATTGTCCACTCAGCCGGGCGGCGTAGCGCGCCATCAGATCGGCCTCGATATTCAACGCATCCCCGGCCTTGCGCGCGACGAACGTCGTCACGGCGAGCGTATGCGGAATGAGCAGAATCGAGAAGCGGTCGCCCTCGACCTCGTTAACCGTCAGCGATGCGCCGTCGAGCGCGACGGATCCTTTCTGCGCGACGAAGCGCGAAAGCTCATGCGGCGTCTCGATCCAGTAACGGGCCATGCCGTCGAAATCGTCGCGTGACATGATCCGCGCAATCCCGTCGATGTGGCCGGTGACGATATGGCCGCCGAGTTCGTCGCCGATCCTCAGCGCGCGCTCGAGATTGATGCGCGTTCCGACGGCCCATGTCCCGACGGTCGTACGCGCCAGCGTTTCGGCGGCCGCATCGACATCGAAGACAGTGCGGGCGCCCTCGCGCGCAACCGCGACCACTGTGAGACAGGTTCCCGCGCAGGCGATGGAGGCGCCGAGCGCGATTCCATCGGCGTCATAATTACAGGCGATGCGCAGGCGGCGCAGTTCGCCGCGCGGCTCGACCGCGACGATTTCGCCAATGTCGGTGACGATGCCCGTGAACATCAATCCGCCCTCGCGTAACGGGTCATCTGATCGGCGCCCAACATCCGGCTTTCGATGAGGCGATAGCGCGACACATTCTCCAGCGCCGCGCGCGCTTTCGGCGTCAGCGCCGGCCGGCCGGGGCGGCCGAGCGGCTTGACGCCCATGTGCAGAATGACCTCGTCCGCGAGGCCCGCCGTTAGCAGGCTCTCCGCCACACGCGGGCCGCCCTCGCTGAACACGCGCGTGATCCCGCGCTCCGCAAGCAGGCGCAAGGCGGCGAGCAGATCGAGCTTTCCCTCATACATCGGGACTTTCGCAACCTCGGCGCCCGTCGCATCCATAAACCTGTGGACGTCGGCGTCCGGAACATCCAGGGCGGTGATGACGAGCAGCGGGGTCTCGCGCGACGTGGAGGCGACGCGCGACCGCGGCGACAAGGCGAGTTTTTCGTCGAGAACGACGCGCAACGGCGTGACGCCTTCGAGCCCCGGCAGGCGGACGGTCATCAGCGGATCGTCCTCGCGCGCTGTTCCCGCGCCGACCATTATTGCGTCGTGAAGCGCGCGCTGAACATGCGTGAAGGCGTCGGCGATCGGCCCCGTGATGCGCAGTCGCGGATCATGCTCGGCGCCGGCGGCGTAACCGTCCGGGGTCTGCGCGAGTTTGAGAGTCACCATCGGGCGATGTTTCGTGACGCGCAGGATATGGCCGAGATGGTCGGCGCGGGCCGCCGCAGCCTCCGGCCCGATGAAGACGTCGATCCCGGCGTCGCGAAGAATCTGATGCCCCCTGCCCGCGACGCGCGGATCGGGGTCTTCCATTGCAGTGACGACGCGCGCGATTCCCGACGCGATGATCGCGTCGACGCAGGGCGGCGTCGAGCCGTGATGCGAACAGGGCTCGAGCGTCACGTAAAGCGTGGCGCCGCGCGCCGCCTCACCCGCCGCCGCCAGCGCGATTGCTTCGGCATGCGGGCGTCCGCCCTTCGCCGTCCAGCCGCGCGCGATGATTATCCCGTCGCGCACGACGAGCGCGCCGACCGCCGGATTGGGCGCGGTGCGGCCCATGTTCCGCCGCCCGAGCGCCAGCGCTGCGGCCATGAAGGCCTCGTCGGTCGCCACACTGGGAATCGGCTCGTGAATGGTCATGCGTTTTCCGGGTCGTCGGCGCGTTCCGGTAGCGCCTCGCTTTCGCCGCCGCTCTCCAGTTCGTCGATGATCGCGTTGAAGTCGCGCGCTTCACGGAAATCCCGATAAACGGAGGCGAAGCGCACATAGGCCACAGCATCCAGCGAACGCAAGCCTTCAATAATCAATTCGCCGATGCGCTGGCTCTCGACCTCCGCCTCGCCGAGGCTTTCCAATTGGCGCACGACGCCAGAGATCATCTGTTCGACGCGCTCGGGCTCCACCGGCCGTTTGCGCAGCGCGATCTCGACCGAGCGCGTGAGCTTGTCGCGGTCGAAAGGCGCGCGTCTTCCGGATTTCTTGACGACGATGATTTCGCGCAATTGCACGCGCTCGAAGGTCGTGAAGCGGCCGCCGCAGGTGGGGCAAACGCGTCGCCGGCGGATGCAGGAGGAATCCTCGGCCGGACGAGAGTCCTTCACTTGCGTGTCGAAGGAGCCGCAATAGGGACAGCGCATCAAAACCCTCGGCGCTCACTCACCCTCCACCGGAGGGAAAGGGTCGAACGGCCAGCCTATCGGGATCGGGTGACGGCCCGAACGCTTGCCGGATTTGCCTAAAGCAGAAGGCGCAGGGACCGGGGCGCGTCCCAACATTCTGGAAGCGCCCCACCCCGCGCCTTCGGCGCGACCCTCCCCATTGCGGGGAGGGCGTAAAATAGTCCCGACTTACGGATAGATCGGGAACTTCGCGGTCAACGCGTGAACCTTTTCCTTCACCGCCGCTTCGGTCGCCGAATTGCCCTCTTCGCCCTTCGACGACAGGCCGTCCAGCACCTCGACGATCAGCTTGCCGACCTCGGTGAACTCCGACTGACCGAAGCCGCGCGAGGTCGCCGCCGGCGTGCCGAGACGGATGCCGGAGGTGACGAAGGGCTTCTCCGGATCAAAGGGGATGCCGTTCTTGTTGCAGGTGATGTGGGCGCGGCCGAGCGCGGCTTCCGCCGCCTTGCCGGTGATCTTCTTCGGGCGAAGATCGACCAGCATCAGATGGTTCTCGGTGCCGCCGGAGACGATCGCGAGACCGGCGTCGACGAGGGTCTTGGCCAGCGTCTGGGCGTTGTCCTTGACGCGCTGCTGATAGGCCTTGAACTCGGGCGTCAGCGCCTCGCCGAAGGCGACCGCCTTCGCCGCGATGACATGCATGAGCGGACCACCCTGCAGGCCGGGGAAGATCGCCGAATTGATCTTCTTGGCGATGTCTTCGTCGTTGGTCAGCACCATGCCGCCGCGCGGGCCACGCAGCGTCTTGTGCGTCGTCGTGGTGACGACATGCGCGTGCGGGAACGGCGACGGATGCAGGCCCGCCGCGACGAGGCCGGCGAAGTGGGCCATGTCGACCATGAAATAGGCGCCGACTTCATCGGCGATCTTGCGGAACGCCTCGAAGTCCCAGATGCGGGAATAGCCCGAACCGCCGGCGATGATGAGCTTCGGCTTATGCTCACGGGCAAGCGCGGCGACCTGCTCCATGTCGATGCGCTGGTCGTCCTTGCGGACGGTGTAGCTGACGGGCTTGAACCAGCGGCCCGACAGGTTCACGGGCGAGCCGTGGGTGAGATGGCCGCCGGCGGCGAGATCGAGGCCCATGAATGTGTCGCCCGGCTGCAGCAGCGCGAGAAACACGCCCTGGTTGGCCTGCGAGCCCGAATTCGGCTGCACATTCGCGAAACCGCAGTTGAAGAGCTTCTTGGCGCGGTCGATCGCGAGATTCTCGGCGATGTCGACATACTGGCAGCCGCCGTAATAGCGCTTGCCGGGATAGCCCTCGGCGTATTTGTTGGTCAGGACCGAGCCCTGAGCTTCCATCACCGCCTTGGAGACGATGTTCTCCGACGCGATCAGTTCGATCTCATGGCGCTGACGGCCGAGTTCGAGGTCGATCGCCTTGGCGAGTTCCGGGTCGGACTGCGCAAGGGAGGTGGTGAAAAATCCGGACTGGCTCATGGGTTTCCTCTAGCCTAAGGGCGCGAAAAATAAGCGAAAAAGACGGCTCCCCCGGTCCCTGTCGGCGAATCCGGCCTTCCTGACGCGCGTAGTTGAGGCGTTCGCCTTATCACGGCGCGGGCGGGACGGGAAGAGTGGCGGATTGGCGCGGCCTACTCCGTGCGTTCGAACCCCACCAATGTTCAAAGCAACACACGTTTCGGCTTCGGCTGATACAGCCGTCGGCGAACGGCCGGCTTTAGAGCATTCTTCAAATCTTTATTTATAATACTCAAATCGAACCATTCGGGGTCAAAATAGCCTCCACACCACTTTTTGAGTTCACAGTGTCGCGGGTGGCTGGACTCGGCGAGAGCGCAAAGGAAATCTTGATAGCCTTGTATACCCCCGACATCTTCGGGCGGCCGCGCTCTTGCGCCTTCGATACAAGTGGCATTTGGCAAAAAAACGCCTGCTGGAAATATCTTCTCAATTTCTACGAGATGCTCCCAACGATCACCGAAGTCATATCTATATAAGAACGATACAGCAGCGAATGGGTCGAAATCCTGCAATCGGACAGTCTTCTCATCGAAGTTTTGCATTTCAGCTGAGTCTAGAAGACCATCCAAGGACTTTATATCGGTAAAAATTAGCCCACCAATATTGAATTCGTGTAAGTGGTAATTCCACCAATTGAAAGCTGCTTGAATCGCAAGGTGCAGCTGCTCAAGATTCCAAGAAAGTGGAATGACTACTCGTCTCCAAATGGCAGGGTAAATTCCGAGAAGCTCGATTCTGAGTTGAACCATATTAGGTTTGTTAAACGGCATTGCCTGACCCGCGGCTGCACTTAAGAAACGAACATGAAATCAAAGGGTCTCTGATTCGGTTCGGATGGTCCAGTGACCATATTAACGCGCAGCCTCCAATTCACCGTTGCGCATCTCCCGTAAATTGTCGACGACCGACGCCGGCGCCCGCTCCGGCGCGCCCGCGTCGAACGGCGGCTGCGGATCATATTCCACCGCAAGCTGCAACATCTTCGCATGGTCCTCGCCGCGCAGGATCGCCGCGAGCGTCAGGCCGAAATCCAGCCCCGCGGTCGCGCCCCCGCCGGTGATGCGGTTGCGGTCGATCACGACGCGCTCCGTCACCAGCTCCGCGCCGAAAAGCGGCAGCAGGTCGCGCACCATCCAGTAGCTTGTCGCCTTGTACCCATTGAGTAGCCCGGCCGCGCCGAGCAGCAGCGAGCCCGTGCAGACGCTCGTGACATATCTCGCCCGGGAACCGCGGTCGGCGAGAAAATCGAGCACGGCGCGGTCCTGCATCGCCGGGATCGTGCCCTTGAGGCCGCCGGGGACGAAGAGGATGTCGAGGTCTCTCGGGCAGCTCTCGAAATCGTGCCGCGCGAAATAGGAGACGCCAAGGTCGCTGACGACGGGCGCCCGGTCTTTCCAGACGAGAAAGACATTAGCGTCCCCGAGGCGTTGCATGAAGGTCAGCGGCCCGACGAGGTCCACGTCGAACATCATCGGATAGATGAGCATTCCGATCTGCTGCATGTCATGCTCCGCTCGAGGCCGCGACCGAGGCGCCGTTTTTCGCCATCGGCGGTGCCCTCGCCGCGTCCGCCTGCATGTGCCGCGCTCCGACGATCATGCCGCCTTCTTCTGATAGTCCTTTACATCCGAGAATTTTATCGCCGGATTGCGCTCGGCGTCATAGTTGAGCTGGAACGCCGACGAGCTCATGAACACCGGCGCGCCGTCAAGATCGTCGGCGATGCTGGAGCCGTTCGAGTCGACGAAGCTCTTCAGCTTCACGGGGTCGTCCGAAGTGATCCAGCGGCAGATCGTGAAGCGGGACTGCTCGTAGCGCGTCTGCAGCCCATATTCGGCTTCGAGCCGCGTCGCCAGAACGTCGAGCTGCAGCGCGCCGACGACGCCGACGATGGAGCCCGAGCCGTCATGCGGCGTGAAGACCTGCACGACGCCCTCCTCCGCCAATTGCTGCAGGGCTTCGCGCAATTTCTTGGCCTTCATCGCGTCCGAAATGAGAATGCGGCGCAGGATTTCCGGCGCGAAGCTCGGCACGCCGCGGAAGACAATGTCCTCGCCCTCGGTGAGCGTGTCGCCGATGCGCAATTGGCCGTGGTTCGGCAGGCCGACGACGTCGCCCGCAAAGGCTTCGTCCGCGATGGAGCGGTCGCGCGCGAAGAAAAACTGCGGCGCGTTGATGGGAATGTTCTTGCCCGTGCGGATCAGCTTCGCCTTCATCCCGCGCGTGAGCTTGCCCGAGCACACGCGCATGAAGGCGATGCGGTCGCGGTGGTTGGGGTCCATGTTCGCCTGAATCTTGAAGACGAAGCCGGTCATCTTTGGCTCTTTCGCTTCCACCACGCGCTTATCCGCCTCCTGCGCGCGCGGGCTCGGCGCATATTCGGCCATGGCGTCGATGAGGTCGCGCACGCCGAAATTGCGCAGCGCGCTGCCGAAGAAGACGGGCGTGAGATGCCCCTCGCGGAAGGCGGCGAGATCGAAGGGCTTCGAGCCCTCCGCCGCCAGCATCGCCTCCTCGCGCCAGGCGTCGGCGGCGCCGGGGGGCAGCAGCGAGTCGAAGATCGGATCGTCGAGGCCGCTCGTCTGCGTGAGTTCGTCGTCCTTGTCGATCTTCCGGATCGTCTTCGTCGCGAAGCGGTAGGTGCCTGCGAAATTCTTGCCGCCGCCGATGGGCCAGGTGATCGGCGTCGCGTCGAGCGCCAGCGTCTTCTCGATTTCGTCGAGAAGCTCGAACGGATCGCGGCCTTCGCGATCGAGCTTGTTGATGAAGGTGACGATCGGGATGTCGCGCAGGCGGCAGACCTCGAAGAGCTTGCGCGTGCGCGCCTCGATGCCCTTCGCGGCGTCGATCACCATCACCGCCGCGTCGACGGCGGAGAGCGTGCGATAGGTGTCTTCCGAGAAGTCTTCGTGGCCCGGCGTGTCGAGCAGGTTGAAGACGCAGTCGGCGTATTCGAACGTCATCACCGAGGTGACGACCGAAATGCCGCGCTCGCGCTCGATGTTCATCCAGTCCGAGCGCGTCTGCTGGGCGTTGCGCTTCGCCTTCACCGCGCCGGCGAGCTGGATAGCGCCGCCGAAGAGCAGCAGCTTCTCGGTGAGCGTGGTCTTGCCGGCGTCGGGGTGCGAGATGATCGCAAAAGTGCGGCGCCGCGAAACGGGGTCGCGGGTGATGGGGTTGGTCATTGTGCTCGGTTCAGGCGAAATGGTCAGGCGCCCGGCTTAACGGCTAGCGCCCCCGCCTGCAACGATTTACGCAAAATCCTCCGCCAGCGCCGCCCGGGTCGCCTCGGACAGCACGGCCATATGGCTGTAATTCGGGTGCGTCAGGCCGAGGATCACCCTTGTATTTGGCTCGCGGAAGGCCGCGACCTGCGCGTCCGTGAAGGGGAAATGCACGAATTGCACGGAGCTGGCCTTGCCCTCGGCAGTGGTGCGGTCCTGATCTTCTTCAGCCCTCGCGGCGACGCGCTCGCCGCCGACCTCGATGAAGGCGGTTTCCTCGACGCCGCCGAGGCCGGAAAGCACGCGGGCGCGGCGCAGCGGGTCGTCGATCTCGATCATGAAGGTTGCGACGAGTTCTCGCCCCTTGGGGATGAGCGGATTATAGGCCGCGAGTTCGTCGGCGATCTGCGCGGGCCCGCCCTTCTCTATGTGCAGCATCTCCTGCACCTGCAGCCACATCGTGTCGAAACTCTCGAAATAGAAGGTCACGAAGGGCCCGACCTCGACGCGACGATTCCGCTTGATTGCGGTTATGCGGCGGCGATGCTCCGCGCGGTCTTTCGCGTATTCCGCCCAAGGCAGGATGTCGGATGGTGTGAGTTCGTGACGGTTCGTCATCTTGTTGGTGCTCCTGAACCTGAGCCCTCATGCTGAGGCGTGGCGATCTATCGCCGCGTCTCGAAGCACGGGGGCGAGGCCACATCTGCGATCCGCTTTTTCCTCGTCCTTCGAGACGGCCGCGCGGCCTACTCAGGACGAGGAAAGCCAATCCCGCCGGGTTACTCGCTCCCGACCCCATAGGCCCGCGCCATCAGCACGATCGGGTGCGAGATACGCTCGGGCTTCGGAGCGTCGCCGCCGAGCGCGCCGATCCCCTGCTCGATATGTATGCCGGCGAGCGGACATTCCGAGACGACATGTTTCTTTCCGGCCGTATTCAGCTGGCGCGCGGCGGGCTTGCCGACTTTCATGGCGATTTCGAAATTGCCCTTCTTGTATCCCCAGGCGCCGCCGTGACCCGAGCAACGCTCGACCACCGCGACATCCGCCTGCGGAATGAGATTGAGCAGCTCCGCGCCTTTCTGGCCGATGTTCTGCGCGCGGGAATGGCAGGACACGTGGAAGGCGACGCCGCCCTCGACGGGAGTCATGCCTTCGGCAAGGCCCTCTTTCCTGGCGATGTCGACGATATATTCTGAAAGGTCGAACGTCGCCTTGGAGAGCTTCTTCACGCTCTCGTCATTGGGCAGGATGAGCGGCCACTCGAATTTCAGCATCAGCGCGCATGACGGCACCGGCGCGACAATGTCGTAACCCTCGTCGATGTAGGGCGCGAAAGCGGCGGCGACCTTGCGCGCGGCGTCGGCGACCTCGCCGATCAGACCCTGTTCGAGCTTCGGCATGCCGCAACAATGCGGGTGGACGACCTTGGTCTCGACGCCGTTCTTCGCGAGAACGTGCAGGGCCGCCATGCCGATCGAGGTGTCGTTGTAGTCGCCGTAACAGGTGGCGTAGAGCACGACCTTGCGGGCCTTCGCCGGCCCGCTCTCGTTGCGCGCGGGCGGATTGGCGGCGGCTTTGGCCTCCAGCGTATGGCTGGCGTATTTCGGCAGTTCGGCGTTGCGGTCCAGGCCGGCGATTTTCTCCTCCAGCCCGCGCATGGTCGTGTTCTCACGACGCGTCGCCCAGTTGGCGGCGCCGGCGATCAGCGTCGCCCATTTGCCGTTACGGTCGGTCTCGGCCAGCGCGCGATCGGCGGCGCCGATCCCGTGCTTTTTCGCCTCGACGGCGCGATAGCGCAGCATCAGATGCGGGAAGTCGAGATTGAATTCATGCGGCGGGACGTAGGGGCACTTCGTCATGAAGCACATGTCGCACAGCGTGCAGGCGTCCACGACCTGTTTGAAGTCGGCGCTCGCCACCGTATCGAGTTCGCCGCTTTTCGACTCGTCGACGAGATCGAAAAGACGCGGAAACGAATCGCAGAGATTGAAGCAGCGGCGGCACCCGTGACAGATGTCGAGAACGCGCCGCATTTCGGCGTCGAGCTTCGCCTCGTCGTAAAAATCAGGGTTTTCCCAATCCAGCGGATGCCGGGTCGGGGCCTCGAGACTGCCTTCTCTCATGATGTTCCTGCCTGGCGGGCGTCAGCCGTCATTGCGAGGTGAAGCGGCGGCGGTCGAAGGGCTCCGTCATAAGTCCCGATCGCCCCGGCCTCCCTCGCAATGACGAAAGTCGGTTACTTCAGCTCGTCGAGCGCGCGCTGGAAGCGGCCGGCGTGCGAACGCTCGGCCTTGGCCAGCGTCTCGAACCAGTCGGCGATCTCGTCGAAGCCCTCTTCGCGGGCCGAACGCGCCATGCCGGGATACATGTCGGTGTATTCGTGGGTCTCGCCGGCGACGGCGGCCTTGAGGTTGTCGGCGGTCTTGCCGATCGGCAGGCCCGTGGCGGGGTCGCCAACGCCCTCGAGGAACTCGAGATGGCCGTGGGCGTGGCCGGTCTCGCCTTCCGCGGTGGAGCGGAACACGGCGGCGACGTCGTTGTAGCCCTCGACGTCGGCCTTCTGAGCGAAATAAAGATAGCGGCGATTGGCCTGCGATTCGCCGGCGAAAGCCGCCTTGAGATTCGCTTCGGTCTTGCTGCCCTTGAGCGTAGCCATTGTTGCCTCCAGAAAAGTCACTTCGCCGGAATCGCTCTCTGCGCTTACCGGCGAGGCGAGAATTAGAATAATTCAAAACTAGGCGGCGTCCAACCAAAATCCGACAATCCGCCGGTAGATTTCGCCGCAGGGGACGCCGCACGCGGGACCGGCGGGTTTGACGCCCCCGACGAGCAGGCTGTGTCTTGGCAATTTCGGGGGAAGAACATGTTCGACCGGCTTGTCCACAACTGGGTCTACGGCGGCTTTCTCGCCGGACTCGCGCTGCTCGCGCTTTATCCGCTTCTCGCCGAGCACTGGTCGGAGCCGCTCCGGCTGACCTTTCTCTTCCTACCGATCTATATTGTGCATCAGTATGAAGAACATGACGCGGACCGCTTCCGGCTGTTCTTCAACCGGACGATCGGCGGCGGCCGCGAGGTCCTTAAGCCTGCGGCCGTTTTCATCATCAATATTTTCGGAGTGTGGTGCGTGATCGTCGCGGCCTGCTATCTGTCGGCGAATGTCAATCCCGGCTTTGGGCTGATCGCGGTCTATCTGGCGGTGGTCAACGCCGTCGTGCACGCCGTCCACGCCATCGCCTTCCGCGGCTATAATCCCGGCCTCGCGACGGCGCTGGTCCTCTTTAGTCCCCTCGGCGCCTATAGTGTGATGCGATTCGACGCGCTCGGCGCCGGCGGCTTGGCGTGGCAGGCGACGGGCGTCGGCGTCGCGATCTCCATTCACGCCGCCATCATCGCCTATGCCCTGCGCCGCCGGGCGGCGCTCGCCGCTACTTGAAGCCGATGACCATCGAGTCGGGACCGACGAGATGCTCGACACGGGTTTTCGCGAAGCCCGCCTCCTTCATCCAGCCTTCGCAATCCGCGCCCGTGAAATCGAAGCCGCCGGCGGTTTCGATCAACATATTGAGGCTCATCAGAAGACCGAAGGCGTTTTGGCGGCGGTCGTCGTCGATGATCGCTTCATACACGATCAGCGCGCCGCCGTCGGGCAGCGCGTCATGGGCCTTTTTCAGCAGCATGCGCTTCTGCGCCAAATCCCAGTCGTGCAGGATGTGGCCCATGATGATGACATCGGCGGCAGGAAGCGCGTCGTTGAAGAAATCGCCCGGATGGAATCGCAGCCGGTCGGCAAGGCCATTCGCCGCGACGAAGTCATTGAAGATCGGGCCGACCGCAGGCAGATCGAAACCGCCGCCCGAGAGATGCGCATGGGCGCGCGCGACGGTGACGGGAACCATGCCCTGCGCGGCGCCGACGTCGATGAAAGTCTTGTAGTCCGACCACGGGAATTTCTCGGCAATCGCATGGGCCGCCCCGGCGCTGACGCCGCTCATCGCCGCAAGGAAGCCGCGCAGACGGTCGGGGTCCGCGTAAAGCGCCCCGAAGAGATCGCCCTCCTCCTTGTTCTCGCTCTGTCGCTGGCCGGTTTTCAACGCCTCCGTCAGATTGCCCCAGCTTGAATAAAGGCGCGCATTGGCCATCTCCAGCAGGCCGCCAACATAGCTCGGCCTCCCGCGCACGAGGAAAAAATCCGTCTCCGGCGTGTTGCGATATTGCCCGCCCTCTCGGTCCAGCATCTTCATCGCCACGAGCGCGTCGAGGAAATCGCGCGCCGAACGCTCGTGGAGGCCGAGCTTTTTTGTCAGCGTCGAGAGATCGGCGGGGCCGTCGGCAAGCGCGTCGAAGACGCCGAGCTCCACCGCCGAGAGCAGCGTCTTGGCGTTCCAGAAGGACATGCCGAGAGCGAGCAACTTCTCGGGAGAGGGCTTCAACGTCATGGGGATACTCCTGCTGAAAACGTCGTCACCGCGCTTGACGAGGTTATATTGAACGCCGCCTGTTACGGGATTGGCTGTTCGCCGTTTACCTTTGAAGATGCAAGCGTCGCCGCTTAATTTGTCAATGAGCGAACGACCGGGAGACAGTGCGCTTGGCTGACCGCTACGAGAGTTTTCAGTCGCTTGCGGCGCGCGAAATAGAGGGCGTGCATTACCGCATCCATGTCGCCGCGCGATCGTCGCCGGTCGTGGTCGTCGCGCCGCATGGCGGATTGATCGAGCCGGGAACGTCGGAAGTAGCGGCGGCGATCGCCGCGGATCGTTTCTCGCTCTATTGCTTCGAAAGCCTGACGATGCGGGCCAGGGGCGACGGCCTCCATATTACGTCCACGCGTTTCGACGAGCCGCGAGCCTTGAGACTGATCGAGGCGTCAGACGTCGCCATCGGCGTGCATGGCCGCAAGAATGGTGAGGACGAGGCGTCGGTCTGGGTTGGCGGACTGCATGAAACATTGCGGGACGCGATCTGCGATGCGCTGCTGCAAAGCGGCTTCCGCGCCAAGGCGGTCGGCGAGGGCCACCGCCTCGCGGGCCGCGACCCGGCCAACATCTGCAATCGGGGCCGTCGCCGCAAAGGCGTGCAAATCGAAATGCCGAAGGCCCTTCGGATCAAATTCGCGGCCGACACGGCGCATCGTCACGCCTTCGCCAACGCCCTGCGCGCTGCGTTGAGCGACGAACTGGCAGGCGTCCGTTGAGAGTCGCCGGCGCGGCGCAACGCGCGCCGCGCCCGCCACAACTATCTGCGCTCGATTTTCTGTGAGAGAATTTGCCCGGTGCGGGCGTCGATCAGCAGCTCGGTCTTCCGGCCATTCGGGGACAGAACCTCGACCTCATAGACCCAGCGGCCACGCTTCCGCTCCAGTTCGATCTCGGTCACAGTTCCCGGCGCTGCTTCATGCGCCCGGGCGAGAATCGTCTCCATCGGCAGGATCGCGCTGTCATTCGTCGACGGCAGAATGTCAAAGAGGTCGTCAGCGGATGCGGCGCCGGCCGTAAGGCCGATGCAAAGAGCGAGCGCTTTAAGACTATGCGAAAATGAGCGATTGATCATGACTCTTCTTTCCTCGACCGATTATTGGCGCCCGACGATGCGGCGTCGACGCAAAATCCCTAACTCTTTTTCTTTCCCGCATATGGGTTGTCGCCCGCCTTTCTCGAAATGCGGATTGGCACGCCCGGCAAATCAAAGGTCTTGCGCAGGCCGTTGATGAGGAACCGCTCGTAACTCGTGGGCAGTTCCTCCAGTTGATTGCCGAAGATCACGAAATGAGGCGGACGCGACTTAGCTTGAGTCATGTAGCGTATCTTGATGCGGCGTCCAGAGACCGCCGGCGGAGGAGATTCCTCCACCGCGGAGAGGAGCCATCGGTTCAGTTTCGCCGTGGCGATGCGCCTGTTCCACACGGCATGCGTCGCGACGATCGCCTCCATGAGTCTGTCGAGCCCCTGCCCCGTGGCGCCCGACACGGGCACGACCGGACAGCCGCGAACCTGCGGCAACAGGCGCTCGGCCTCCTCTCGCAGCAGGGAAAGCTTCGCCCCCCGATCCTCGATCAGGTCCCATTTGCCAAGGGCGATGACGAAGGCGCGGCCCTCGCGCGCGGCGAGATCGGCGATGGTGAGATCCTGCTTCTCGAACGGGATCGTGGAATCGATCAGCAGGACCACGACTTCCGAGAAACGCACGGCGCGTAGCGCGTCGGCTGCGGACAGCTTCTCCAGCTTGTCGACGACCTTGGCGCGCTTGCGCAGGCCGGCCGTGTCGAAGAGCTTCATCTTGCGGTCGCGCCAGACGAAATCGACGCCGATCGAATCGCGCGTGATGCCGGCCTCGGGGCCGGTGAGAAGCCGATCCTCTCCGAGAATTCGGTTGATCAGCGTGGATTTGCCCGCGTTCGGCCGTCCGACCACCGCGATGCGCAGCGGCTTGGTGACGTCGAGGTCGCTGCCGTCCTCCTCGTCGTCGTAGAGGTTTTCTTCTTTGTCGGCTTCTTCTTCCTCGGGCTCGGCGGTCTCTTCGGGCAGCGCCTCGCGCAGCGCGTCGTAGAGATTGCTCATGCCCTCGCCGTGCTCGGCGGAAAGCGGGACCGGATCGCCGAGGCCGAGCGCGAAGCCTTCGAGCGCGCCAGCCTCGCCCGCCTTCCCTTCCGCCTTGTTGGCGATGAGAATCACCGGCTTGCCGGCGCGGCGCACGAGATCGGCGAAATATTTGTCCTCCGGCGTCACCCCGACGCGCGCGTCGATGACGAAGAGGATCGCGTCGGCGGAGAGGATCGCGTTCTCGGTCTGGGCGCGCATGCGGCCTTCGAGCGTGGCACTCGCGCCCTCCTCCAGCCCGGCCGTGTCGATGATGGTGAAACGCAGATCGGCAAGCCGCGCCTCGCCCTCGCGGCGGTCGCGCGTTACGCCCGGCCGGTCGTCGACCAGCGCCAGTTTCTTTCCGGTCAGCCGGTTGAACAGCGTCGATTTGCCGACGTTCGGCCGGCCGATGATGGCGAGCGAGAAGGACATTTGCGTTTTCTTCGTTTCAAAATATGCGAGCCTGAAGGCCCGTGGTCCAGAGGCGTCTTGGACCGCAGGCCTTCAGGCTCGCAAGAAATGAATGAGGCGTGGCCTGTTACTTGGCCTCGATCGGCGCCGAGCCGGCGGGGGCGTCGCCCTTTTCCGACTCGATTACCGGCGTCACGGGGATGACTCCGCCATCGGCCCCGCCGGCGCCGGAGGCGGCCGCCTTCTTGGGGCCGCGCTTGGCGTGCAGCAGGCCCTTGTAAGCGGAGGCGCGCTGACGCATGGATTGAGGCGCGTCACGGTCGGCGAGCACCTGCTCGAACACGCGCTCCGCCTCGTCGAAATCGTCGTTGGCGAGGGCGTCGAGCCCGTTCCATTCCTGAGCGGAGAAGCGGAAAGCCCCGTTCGACGTCATCAGCGGACCCAGAGCGCGCTCCAGCTTCTCGCGGTCGCCGCCTTCCATAACCAGCAGCGCGGCGCGCAGCAGCGCGACTTCCTGCATGAGCTTGTCGACCGTGGGATCCTCGCCGATGGCGTTGAGCTCGGCCAGCGCCTGCGACTTGTCCGGGCGAGCCTCGGCGGCGCGGATGCGGGCGAGCGCGGCGTAGCCTTTCGGGCCGTCCTTGGCGATCGCGTCGAAGGCGGCGGCGGCCTCGGCGTTCTTGCCCTCATTGGCCAAAGCCACGGCGGCCTCGAAGCGGGCGTTGGCGGCCTCGGCGGTCTTCTGGCGCTTGTCCTGGTAGTAACTCCATGCGCCGGTCGCGGCCACGATCAGGAAAGCGACAACGAAAATCGGCGTCTGATAACGCCGCCAGAAATCGGCGGCCTTGTCCCGACGGACGTCCTCGTCGACCTCGTGGAAAATATCCGACATCTGCTCGCGACCCTTTTGTAACGGCTATTGGAGCTTGGCGCCCGGGCAAGGCGTTAGCACAGGGCGGCGGGAAAGGCGAGTATCACGCGCCGGACGGCGGGAGCGCTCCTGTTCCGCCGCGCAGGAGCGGCCGAGGCTGGAGCGGACGCGCGCCTCCTGCCTCGCGAATGCCCGACCTTCTGTCGCTTCCGTCATATTATACAGTAATTTCAGTAGCTTGTCGGGAACCGGCTATTTTTGATCGAGGCGCCATGAGCCGTCCCAATCAGCGGCGGGAGGCGCCGTCGCCAAATCTTCGACGCGCCGCATCAGCGTCATCGACGGCCCGTCGCCGGGCGCCGCCTCGAGCGCCAGGGCGAGCGCCCGGCGGGCTTCGTCCCAACGCTGCGCACGATAGGCGGCGAGGCCCTCGGCGTATCGCAGCTGCAGCTCCATCAGGCGGGGACTTAGCCCGCCTTTCGGCCCCATGGCCTCGAACACCGTTTCCGGCTGCGTTTGACCCAGCATCGCCACACGATCGATTTCGCGGATCTCGACGACGTCTTCGGCGCCGGCTGCGGCGCGTTCGGACAGAAGGATGCGGGAGCCATATATCTTGTTGGCGCTCTCGAGCCGCGACGCCAGATTCACCGCGTCGCCGAGCACGGTGTAGCTCATCATGTGATCCGACCCGACGCTGCCGACAACCACTTCGCCGGTCGCGACGCCAATCCGTATGTCGAAGGCGATCGGCACATTGCGCACGCCCAACAGCTCGGGAAACTCGGCGCGCAATTGCCCGACGCATTCCAGCATGTCGATGGCGGCGAGGCTCGCGAGCCGCGCATGATCTTCCGCGTCGTTGAAGGGCGGCCCCCAATAGGCCATGATGGCGTCGCCGATATATTTGTCGATAACGCCGCCATGGCGCCGGACCGGCTCCGACATCACGGAAAAATACCGGTTCATGATTTTCACCAGGCCCTGCGGCGTCATCCTCTCGCTGGCGCTGGTGAAGCCGGTGACGTCGCAAAACAAGACCGTCATGACGCGGCGCTGTCCGTCGGAGGCCAGCGCCCGCTGGTCGATCAGACCTTCGACGATGCGCGGATCGACATATTTTCCGAAGGTCGCGCGAATGTGCTCCTTCAGACGCAACTGCTCGACCATACGATTGAAGGCTGCGGTCAGATGACCGATCTCGTCGCGCGTCGTTATATGGATTACCCTGTCGAGATCGCCCATCTCGACGGCGCGCGTCCCCTCGAGCAACTGGCGGACCGGACGCGTCAGACCGTCACTGACCAGCACGGAAAACAATACGCCGAGCAAGGCGGCAAGGAAGGTGAGAGCCGCGGCGACGATCATGGCCTCATGCTGGGTCTGAACCGTGATTTCCGCGTCGGCGGTCAGGAGCGCGAGCATATCCGACCGAACCGAGTCGAGCTTCCCGTTCAATTCATCCCGCAGCGCGTCGACGCGCTCGAGATTGTCTGAAAGAGTTGCAGAGTCTTTTGCGTCGAGCTGCTTCAGAAACCGCTGGATTTCGTCATTGAGGTGGCGACGCGCATCCACGGCATGTTCTATGCGGTCATCGATGCGGGTGAGCCTCGTCGCGTCGCCAAAAGTGCTTCCCTTCTCGATAAGCGCTCCAATCAGGGCGTGTGCGCTCGCGATATTCTGTTCGACGGCGGCGCCCTTCGCTTCGAATTTTTCGAGGTTTGCGGCGGTTCGGTCATCGCCCGGGCCCAGCTGGATCTTGCCGATGATCATCCGTCGAAGCGCGAGGGCGCGTTCGAGCGATGAAATGTTGGCGCGCGCGAGGCTGCCATAGGCCGGGATGTAGCTGCGCGTCAGCTCTTCGAAATGGGCGCCGACGCGCATGATGTAAATCATCGACAAGAAAGACGTTAGCGCCATCAGCACGATAAGCGCCAAAGCAACGCCCATGATCTTTCGCCTGATGGATAACTGAATCATTACGAGATTTCCTTGAATCGTCATGCGCCGGAAAAGAGCCCGGCATTCGACGCCCCGGCGCCTCACGTCGTCTGACGCCGATCAAAAAAGCCGATCGCTGCAAAACGCGTCAAAACCGAAGACCGTTCGATTACTTTCCCATTTTTTCGTATGCGTCGTTGATCGCCTTGTGCAATTCCTTCCACACGGAGTTGATCCGCACGTCCGGCCCCCAGTTATACAACCCTTTGGCGACCTCGGCGATTGTCTCGTTGATCGGCTCGCTGCCGCCTTCCTCCAGCTCCATGGAGAAAAGCGCCGGCAGGGCGTCGCCTTTCCACGCGTCCCAATGTTCGTTCGAGTAATTGGACACGCCTCGCTGAGCCGCCAGCAATTCCGGCGTAAACCGCGCAAAGATCTGGTGTAGCGGGCCATCCGCCGCCTCGGCGCGATAGGCGTCGCGCACGGCGAAATAGCGCACATGCTGAAGCTCATGAGCGAGGCAGCACCCCATGCGGGCGTCGCTCATCGCGGGATCATAATAGATCTTTATGGAGCCGTCGGGCAGCGCCTCGCCTTCCGAGGTGAAACTCTGACCGAGATAATCGAAGGTCTTCTTCTCCGGACTCAGCGTCACCTTGCTCGGGTCGCAGCCGAATTCCCGGACGAGCCCTTCGAGAATCTCGCGCTTTCGGATGAAATCCGGCGATGACGCAACTTCCTCGCCTGTCGCCGCCGGTGGCGACTGTCGGGGCGCCGGCCAATGGGTCGTATCCTCGTCATGGGTGATGCGCCAGTCGAACCCGGAATGAGATGCGGCGACATGCTCCCACCATCTCCGGCCGTCCTTTTGTCGCGGCGAGAGATCATTGACTCTTATCTGTCGAAAAACGCCGGGGTTCTCCTCCAGGGCGGCAATCGCCGCGCCGACCATCTGACGCCCCAGCCCGGGCCTCAGCGAATTTATCTGTTCGAACACCAGCGAGGGGGGATCGAATTTACCCGCGAGGAGTAAGGCGACGCCGGACGCCTCCTTGCCGTCGGGGACGGTGATCATCTTCGCGGACGACGACGCCCTGATCTCCCAGAAGCTGCGCCCGTATTTTTTTGCGTCCGTATACAGCCCGAGCGCCCGCAGATTAGCGCATATGGCGTCGGCGATCGCCTCGATCGCGGGATCGCATTCGTCAATGGCGTCGTTTCCGCGTCCAAACCGGAAAATGTCCCAAAGGCGCAAGCGGCAAGCTCCCGGTGAAAGGAAATTTCGGGACGGCGACGAAATCCATTAACCCATGAGGCGCGCATCGTTAAGGGGGCGAGATTGCGACGCTCGCCCGAAATGGGCGCGCGCTCACATTGATTCAGGCGATGGAGGCAAGCTACATTCCTTCCACCATGCTCTATTACGCCACCAAGGCCATCGTCTCGGCGCTCGTCATCGTCGCCATTTCGGAGATCGCCAAGAGATCGACGGGCTTTGCCGCTCTCGTCGCGTCTCTACCGCTCACCTCGCTGTTGGCCTTTGTCTGGCTTCGGATCGAAGGCGCGCCGCCCGAGAAGATCGCGGAGCTGTCCGGCCAGATCTTCTGGCTCATCATCCCGTCGCTGATCCTGTTTCCGCTGTTGCCCTTTCTGCTCAGGAACGGGGTCGGCTTCTGGCTCAGCCTCGGCGCGTCGATCGCCGCGACCGCGGGCGCCTATGTCCTGATGCTGTCGCTGCTGCGCAGGATGGGCGTCGGACTTTAGCTTCGGCCCGGCCGCTGAATATTCACGAACGTTTGTAGCCCGCAGGCATCCGACGCCGTCACCGGTGAAAGATCCCCACAAGCTCCGTTTCCGCCAACAGATGCTTGCGCGCTTCGACCTCGACCTCCTTGCAGGTCGGGTGCGTGCGAATGGGCAGTTCGGCGCAATCGAGCGCAAGCAGTCGAAAGTGATAATGGTGGACCCCATGGCCGTGCGGCGGGCACGGGCCGTTGTAGCCCAGCTCATCGAAGTCGTTGATCCCGTGCCGGAAATCCTCGAATCCCTCTGGGCGTCCAGCGCCTTCCACCAGCTCCGTGTGGTAGGCGGGGATGTCGTAACAGGCCCAGTGGCGGAAGACGCCGCGCGGCGCGTCCGGGTCTTCACAGAGCAGGACGAAGCTTTTCGTCTCCTTCGGCGCGCCGGACCATTTCAGCGGCGGCGAGCGATCGTCGCCCTCGCAGGTGAATTCCTGGGGGATTTTTTCGCCCCCGGAGAATGCGTCGGAAGTCAATCGCATCGATCCATCGCCCCATAGCAAAGGCCAGGCTATTTCAGCCGCCAGCCGTGTAATCCTACATCCTCGATGCAGGATGCATACTGCGCCAAATTAGCGCCGGACTGGAGTTCGGCGAGCGCGACGGCGCCTTCAATCCAGAATGACATGCGGGACAAATCGTGAGCTATTCGACGTCAAGGGCGATACATCCTCACGAATGCCCATGCCCGCCGGCGCGCCGCCGACGAGCCATGATCCAAGCACCGGATAGCGGCCGTCGAAATTCCCGAGCAAATGGAGCGCCTGCAGCACGTGCCCCTCGGCGCCGTACGAGCCCGGCGTGCTGGCGATGGCGCGGCCATCCCTGACGAGCGAGACATTGGCGCCCTCGCGCGAGTAGAGCGGTTTCCGGGCGTAGCTCTCGCCGAGCGCCGCCGCGCGAGGCTCATCGGCGAAATAGCATTCGAGCAGATTGGGATGACCAGGCGCCATCTCCCACAACAGCGCCAGCATCCCCTTGTTGGAGAGCACGGTTTTCCACGGCGGTTCGACAAAGCGCGTGTTGCGCATCGCCGGGGCATGGCTGAATTCGTCGGCGAACATCCATTCCCATGGATAGAGCTTGAACAAGGTCTCGATCCGGCGCCCCTCGCGATCGTAAAAATTGGCGCCCTTGAGGCCGATGTCCTGCATGTCGAGCAGAGCGGCGACGCTTCCCGCCTGCGTCGCGCAATCGGCCAGATAGGCGGTCGTGCCGAAATCCTCGACGCTGTCGCTTATCGCTGCGAGATGAATCAGAGACTTTTGCGCTATCTCGCCCCAACGCGCGATGAGCTTGTCATGAAGCGAGTTGAACTGATCCGCGCCGCGCGGCAAATCACCGCTTTCGACCAGATGCTCAAGCCAATACCATTGCACGACGGCGGATTCATAAAGGCTCGTCGGCGTGTCGGCGTTGTATTCGAGAAGTTTCGCAGGACCCCTCCCGTCATATACGAAATCGAAACGTCCGTAGAGCGACGGCTCCCGCTTTTTCCAGCTCTCCGCAACAAGATCGCGCGCATGTACTGGAATGCGGAGCCGCTCCATCATCTCCTGACTTTCGACGATACGCCCGACGAGATCGAGGCACATCGCGTCGAGTTCGGCCGTCGGCGCTTCGATATCCTCCTCGATCTCGCGCAGCGAGAATGCATAGCGCGCGCTTTCGTCCCAATAGCGCACTCCGTCCATATTGGCGTAAGTGAAGCCGATTTCCGCGAAATGCCTTTCGAAATCGGGGCGCGGCGGCGAGGATTCGCGTCTCATGAGCCGCCGAAGTGAAAACCGCCGGAATGACCGAAGCCCCCGAAGGACGCGCCATGCGAGGATGAGCCGACTGCACCCCAACGCCAACCGCTGCTCGAACGGTGGTATGTCGAGCCGCTACGATGCTTGCAGATCAGCTCGTCGGGGTTCGCTGGGTCAGGCTCGCAGTTGAGCTTCCTGTCGAGCCAGTCGATCGTTTCATAGACGCCGAGCGACAGCGCGCCCATGATCGCCAATGAAACGGCGAGCGACCGCTTTTGCGACGACGGCCCGCCGCCCGCGGGCGCCTTCGCCCTGTGGGTCACGACCGGCGGCGCCGGGCCGCGTTTGCCGAATTCCTTGCCCTTCTCCGTCATGCGCTCACGGGCTCATGCAGGCGGCGCTGAGCAGCCCCGCCGAAACCGAGACTGCCGCTACCCAGAGCGCCGCTCCGAGCGCATTCTCCTCGATCGCCAGCGACAGGCCCGGGTGTGCGAGACGCGCGAGGAAATAGGCGATGATCTGGGTGACGAGCGCGACGAAGCCCCACATCACGAATTCGAGAACCGAGCCCGTGTGATGGATCGCGCCCGCCAGCGCAATGGAGAATCCGACGAGACTTCCGCCAAAGGCGATCGCCGCCGAAGCGTTCTGCTGCTCGACGATCAGGGCGAACTCGTCGTGCCGCGTCACGCGCGTATAGACGAGGCAGAAGACAGCGCAGAAGCCTACCGCGCCGGCGAAATAAACGGAGAAGGCCAGCAGGCCGGACAGAAATTCAGGCACGAACATCGACCCCCGTCAGGCTGAGTCGGAGTCAATGTTAGCATTTACCGAGCTTGAGCGACACAGGCTACGGCATACGGTCCGCGGCGGCGGGAAGAAGCGGGTCAGAACGGTCACGGCGTAATCCCGGAACGCCAGCCACCGTCACGGTATCGGATTGAACGCCCGAACAAAGCAGAACTTACGACATTGCAATCGTCGCCAAGCGGGTTTGGGCTGCAATTGTGGAATTCCACAATGGCGCGCCGCCTGCACTTTGCGCTCTCGACAAGTGAGCGCGTCTCTAGAGGGTGTTATGCACTCTGTATGATGAACTCCGCGGCGCGCTTGAGCATGAGACATGCGAAAGCGACGACGTGTAGTCCTGCGAGGGTCTGAGCATAGCGCTCGTAATCTTTGACGAGCCGCCTGCATCGCGTCGCCCAAGCGAATGAACGCTCGACCACCCAGCGCTTGGGCAGCAGCACGAAGCCCTTCTTCGCCTCGGCGAGTTTGACGACGCAAAGTTCGGCGCCCTGCGCTTTTGCTGCTTCGGCCGCGTTCTCGCCGGTGTAGCCCTGATCGACATAGATGAGTTCGACGCTGTCGCCGGTCGCTTCCTGCACGGCGGCGGCGAGCTTGCCGACCTCGGCGCGGTCGTCGACGTTGGCCGGCGTGACATGCAGCGCCAGTAGATGGCCCAATGTATCGACCGCCATGTGCAGCTTCGAGCCACGCTTGCGCTTTGCGCCGTCATAACCGGCTCGCGGGCCGCTCTCCGGGGTCGACCGCAAGGTGCGGCTGTCGATGATCGCCGCCGTCGGCTCGGCAGCCCGCCCGGAGGCGACGCGCGAGACGGCGCGCAAATCCTGCGCCAGCGCCTCGAATACGCCCGCCGCCAGCCAGCGCTGCGATTGCTGATACACGGCCGACCACGGCGGCAGATCATTAGGCATGGCGCGCCATGCGATGCCGTAGCGCAGCACGTAACGTAGCCCGTTGAACAGCTCGCGCAGCGAATGTTGACGCTGCGGCGCGCTTTCGTCCATGAGCGTCAGATACGGCGCAACCAGCGACCACTCTTCGTCGTTGACGTCAGACGGATAAGGCTTCCGAATCGGAGACATCCGATTCTACTAAGGCAATCAACGACCAAAGTACATAACACCCTCTAGGTACCGGATGCGAGCGCTCGGATTGCGTATCAATGAAGCGCGAGGCGAACCCGGCGCCGCTGTCTGTCATGGAGAGCTCGGCGTCGTTATGTCGACACCGGCTCTATTGTCGGCCTGGCTCAGTCCTTTGCAGCGCTCACCCGCCACACCGTATTCCCGACATCGTCGGCGACAAGCAGTCCGCCGCGACGATCCACCATCACGCCCACCGGACGCCCGCGCGCCTCCCCTGTCGGACTCAGGAAACCGGTCAAAACATCTTCCGGCCCGCCTATGGGCGCGCCATTCCGGAACTTCACGAAGATCACCCGATAACCGGCGCGCGGATCACGGTTCCATGACCCGTGCTGACCGATGAATGCTCCATTCTGGAAGGGGCCAAGATCGGCCTCGCCAACAAAAGTGAAACCGAGCGACGCCGTATGCGAGCCGAGGGCGTAATCGGGTTTAACGGCCTTCTTCACGAGCTCGGGATTTTGAGGCTCGACGCGCGGGTCGAGATATTGGCCGAAATAACTGTAAGGCCAGCCATAAAAGGCGCCGTCACGCACCGAGGTCATGTAATCCGGCACGAGATTGTCGCCGAGTTCGTCGCGCTCATTGACCGATGTCCATAACTCGCCGGTCACCGGATTCCAGTCCATGCCCACCGGATTGCGCAGCCCCGACGCGAAGACGCGCGTTGCGCCGTTCGTCGGATCGATCTCCAGAATTGCGGCGCGGTCTTTCTCTTCATCCATGCCATTCTCGCCGACATTGGAGTTGGAGCCGACGCCGACGTAAAGCCGCGAACCATACGGATCGGCCAGGAGACTTTTTGTCCAGTGGTGATTGCGTCCCGCTGGCAGGTCGGCCACCTTCAGCGGTTCGGAATCGATGCGCGTCTGTCCGTCCGTATATTGATAACTGACCAGGGCGTCGGCGTTGGCGACATAGAGCCGATCGCCGATGAGCGCCATGCCGAAGGGCGAATTCAGACGTTCAAGAAAAACGGTCTTGGTCTCCGCCACGCCGTCACCGTCGGCGTCGCGCAGCAGGGTGATGCGGTTGGCGCTCGGCATGTGCGAGCCGGCCTTGCGCATGTAGACCCCCATGAAAAACGACCGGATCACGCCGCTGGTTCCCGGCGCGCGCGGCGGCGCGTCGGTCTCGGCGACAAGAACATCGCCGTTGGGAAGTTCGTACAGCCAGCGCGGATGTTTGAGTCCTCCGGCGAAAGCTTTCACCGAGAGCCCTGCCGCAGGCGTCGGCTCCTCGTCAGGCGCCCAGCCGACCGCGCGCGCCGTTTTGACATAGGGCGCCCAGGCCGGGGATGGAGTCGGTTCAGGCAAGGTCGGATTCGGACCGTAGCCCGCGCTCTCGGGCAGGCTTGTCCCGCGATTGCAAGCGGCAAGCCCCAGCGCCGCCGCCGCGGCGCAAGCGAGAAATCGTGCTGAGAAACTTTTTGTGAACATCTAGCCTCCCACAAGGTCGGCGCATGGCATTGAAACGCGCCGACGATTGAAAAATGGCGCGAAGCCCGCGCTTCTCAAGCCTCGGCCAGGATATGCGCGTGAACTGATGAGGTGGATGCCCTCTCCACCCCATCAGTTCAGAGAGAGGGCGCAGATCCGAATTGCCAACTTGCAGATGGAGAACGCCAGTTCAGCGGATGTGAGATGCGAAATGGGAAGACGATCGCGCGGCCTCGAAATTTGCCTCCGTTTGTATCCGTCACTCACACTCGATGGTCAATGGGTTTGCGTTCACATTGTAATTGCCGGACGTTTCGCGCGCCCTCCAAAACAATACCAACTACGATACCACCCAGCTAAGGGGGCTGGATTTGCGCATTCTACATGGCGATAATTCCAGCCATAAGTGTGAGCGCATCATAAAAGATGCGCCCCGAACTGTCCGATCCGAGCCCCCTCGCTCCCAAACTCCGCCTCGCGTCGATGCGGAAGGCGATGCCCCCACGGCACCCTCGTGGTCCCTTTGGCTTTTATCTACGGTCGCCATCCTGTCTGCTGAGAACGAAGCGTTCAGTATCTCCAATTCAAGCTCGCAGAGACGCTCCTCGGCTCGCCATAGAATAACGCTCCATTCGATGTCCAGTTTGCGCGATTTGTAAGGTTCGCCGCGCTCACCTCAAGCTTTACGTGATCATTGAAACTGTAGGCGACCGTGGCGCCCAGCATTTCCTGAGGCGGCAGGACGAAGCCATATGTGTTTGGCATCGTCGCCTCGGCGCTGCTCGCAAAGTAGTAACTGCCGCCGAAGTCGAGCCCCTTCAGATGGCCGGCATTGACGGCGTAGTTCGCCGTCAGACTATAGACCCGACGCGGGGCCCCCAGGAGATCGCTGCCTTTCTGTGACCGGAGGTTTTCGTCCTTGGTGACCTGCGCGTGCAAGAATGTCGCGGAGCCGTTGACGCGCAGATTTGGAAGCACTTCACCGCCCACATTGACTTCAATCCCGTGACTGTGCTGCTGGCCGGTAACGAGATCATAGAAGCCGGAAGGATTTGCAGGATTGGGAATTGCGACGTTGTCACGTGTGATGTCGAACAGTCCAACCTCGAACGTCATTTTGCGATCGAGAAAGAGGCGCTTAAAACCGATCTCGTATTGAGTGTCGCGCTGCGGCGCGGGCGCCTCGCCACTTTGCAGACGGGCGCTGATATTCGGGATCAGCGACTGGCCAAAAGCGGCATAGAGCTGTGTTGCATCCGAGAGGTCGTAAAGGACGCCCGCTCTTGGGCTGAAATAGCCCTTCACCCCCTTGCTGAGACTCGATGTCGGCTGCCCCGACAATGCGCCGAACGGGTCGAGAACGCGCTCGCGCTGACGGAGAAGATCGTAGCGTCCGCCGATCAAAATTCGCAGCTCGGGCGTCAGATTGACAAGATCCTGCGCATACACGGACTGGCTCCACGCGCGGGCCACGCCGTTTGCCCATTCGGCGCCCAAATAGCTGACGCCGAGAGGATAGACCGGGTTGAAGACGTTGATCGGCGCGAATGCGTCGCGAGCGAATTTCGGAGAGTAGCCTTGGAAATAATCCCAGTGCTCCAGCCCGAAGAACAGCTTGTGGGTCAGGAAGCCAGTGTCGAACTGGCCGTCGAGACGCAGTTGCGCATCGAAATTCCGGACCGCCTCGCGCGTCCTCGCGGGACGCCCAAGCGTCACAGATTGAAAGCCGTCATAGCCCCATCCCGTCGACCACCCCCAGTTATTCGCAGAAAGGTAGTAGTCGACCACCGACGTCAGGCGCCAGTTCCTGTCGAAGGCGTGCTCGTATGTGAAGGTTATGTCGTCGTAGAACGGCGTTTCATGCTCGTTTACCGGCGCGCCGGCATAGAATTCTCGGGGCACGTAGAAAAAAAAGGGCGCAGCGGGAAAGCCGTCGCGATAGACGAGGCGCACGGCGTTGTGTTCCGCGCGCAAGGACAATCGGTCGCCATTGTCCGCGACGAAAGTCAGCATCGGCGCGATGTCGAATCCGCGCCGTCCGACGAAATCGACAAAGCTACCGACACTCTGGGCCGAGCCGGTAACCCGCAACAAGAGCGATTTGTCGTCCATCAAAGGTCTGTTGGCGTCCATCGTGACGCGTCGAACGCCGAACGCGCCCAATGTGCCTGTAAAACGCGTGAAGCTTTCCTCCGTCGGCGTCTTGCGAATGTAATTCGCGGCGCCGCCATAACCGCCTGGCGCCTTGCCAAACAACATCGCGCTCGGGCCCTTGTAGAACTCGACATGATCGACCGTTGACAGGTCGACAGTCTGAGACGTGAACCCGTGCGACGCGCCATCAAACAGCGTCAATCCGCTTGGGAATCCCCGCATGACAAATCGGGGCGAATAACCTGAATTCACCGCCGAAGCGTTGACAAACACGCCGGAAACGTCTCGACCCAGACGCTGCGCTTGTGAGACCGGTTCGGATGAATGAGCACGCGTGTTCGCATGATGTATTCTCTCGCGATCAACAGGCTTTTCGTCGGCGCGGGGCGACGATCCCTGTTCCGAACGCGCCGAGGGCGGCGCGACGAGCGCCCCCAACAGAAACATCAAGCGGATGGACACCTTCTTTCCGCGCACGCATCGCCCTCATTCACGCAGATATTCTGCCAATGACTGGCGTCTTCACAGGAGCGCTTATCCCTCCCGCGCGATCGTTCTCAGCGCTGTAACGAAGTGGTCGAGATCCGACGTCATCGTGTAGATCTGAGGCGAAACCCGCACGCCCTCCAGATTCATGTTGCGGCGATACCGAACGCGTATCTTGAAGTCTTCGAGCAGTCTTTTCTCGATATGCTCCGGCCTGACGCCTTCGATGGAAAACAGCGCGAGACCGCCCGTATCCGGATGGTCGAGCGGCGTATGCAAGTTGAATCCATTGATGTCGGAAGCCTGCGAGACCCAATATCGGGTCAGCTTTGCCAGACGGGCATGAATTCGACTTACGCCGAGCGTGTTATGAAAATTGATCGCCGATTCGACGGCGCGTTGCGCGGGAGAGGAATAGGTTCCGAGATTGAAATGTTCGAATTTCTCGATCGCCAACGGCTCGGGATCGAACGGCGCCAGAAGCGGCCAAGTCTCATCGATGCGCGCGGCTCGCACGATCAGCATGCCATTGCCGTAGGGCGCGCACAGCCATTTGTGAAGGCTCGCGCCAAGATAGTCGCAATTCATCTGGCGAAAGCTCAGTGGGATGTGTGCGAAGCTCTGGGCTGCATCGACGATCGACAGAATTCCGTTTTGTCTTGCGATCTCGCATAGTCTCGCGACTGGAAGCACGCGACCATTCCAATGGATCATGTGCGTAAGCAGGATCGCTTTGGTCCTTGGGCCAAATTCCCGGACATAGGCTTCGACGATGTCCTCATCGCTGTCGAGCAGATCGAACTTCGCGGTCCGGACCTTGACGCCCTCCCTTCTTGCGCGTTGCTCCCATGCCTTTCGCATGCTCGGAAAATCCCAATCCGATATCACGACCTCCGCTTCCTTGGGCAGCGGAATGCCGAATATGGCCGGGCAGAGACTTTCGGTGGCGTTGCGGTTGAGAGCAATTTCCGACGGTTCGCAATCGGCGATCCCAGCGAGCTTCCGCTTGATGTCAATCAGCGAACTGTCGATTGTCCGCCACATGTTGACGTCAGGATTCTTGTTCGCGAAGCGATAGGCATCGATCATCGCCGCTTCGGTCGCGAGGGTCGGCGGACTTACGGCCGCATTGTTCAGATTGATCAAAGGCTCCTGCCGGACGAACGCGGCCCCGATTTTTTCCCATTCGTCCTCCGCTTCGGATGCCGTCGTGGAACTATTTGAAATCAGCAAGGCGCTTACTCCCGCCAGCGTGATCGACTTGATAACATCGCGACGATGTAGCTCTAACGCGATCATGACGCTCTCGGCCTCGACTTCTCATGAAGCAATGCGACTCGAACAGCCTTTCCTCCGACCCGCGCCAGACAATTGATTATCGCCGCGCACACGACTCGCAAAAACGCCCATGATGACTTCGAACACGAACATTCCTTTTGTGCGCGACCAAACGCCGCCATGATGATCCAACGAAGTCTCATGTCGATGAGGTCTTGCGTTCGAGCGATGGCGCGCTGATGGAACGGGCAAATTTCTTCTTCAACCTTCGCCAGCCGATCACCGCGCCGGTCACGCTGATCCCGAAGCCGCCGAGATTGAGCGCGATCATGAACATGTCCCATAGCGGGCGAGCGTCGAGCAGGGCGGGCCAGTCCCAGCTGTGGAGAAAGGAAAACAACCAGCGACTCATGCGGCGCTGGACATCAATCCTGCCCAGCGCCGTGCCCGTATGAGGATCGATATGAACCCAAGTGCCGTTGGCGTCGTCGAACTCAAGCCGCATCACCGGCAGCCGCTTGTCGACGTTTCCGTACAATGTGTGCGGCTCGCGCGGAAAATAGTACGTGTCGAAAGCGGTCAGGATTGTGTTGCGCACGACATTGGCCTTGACGAGGCGCGATGCAGGACCCGTCAGCAGATCGAAAGACAGTCTTTCCTGTGGCTCCGCGCCCGGCTCCGCCGCGAGAATGCGCGTTGCGCCATCGCCGCGAAACGCGACGTAATAGCCTTTGCCATCGACGACGCGGCATTCGATTTCAGCGGGATCGAATTCGTCCTTCTTGAAGAGCGTCAGCGCCTGCGAGACATTCAGCCTGAAGTGCGAGGGTTCGATGTCGCCGCCGGTGAACGCTTTCACGTCAAATGTCGTCTCGGACGGATCGAACAGTTTCCAAGGATTCATCGACATCATCCCGCTGAAAACGAACGTGACCGCGGTGACGCCAAAGCAGAGGCCGACAATGTGGTGCCACCACATGTATCCCTCGCGATAGGGAGAATGTGAGCCGGTCTTGTAGGGCGCGCCAAAACGCCAGCGCATCAGGCCGACGGTAAAACCGGTGAGCGCGAGAATCGTCCCGACAAGTGAGCCGTAAACGACAATGTCGTGCCAGTAGGCATCTATGGCGCCGCCGCGAAACGGATAGAGCCAATGGATCCAGGCGCCCACCCAGTTCCAGATGCGCTCGGTACGCGGCACGTCGAGCGCGACTTCGCCTGTGGCGCTCGAAACATAGATCAGCGTCTGGGCGTGATCGGAAAGGTAGACCTTGTGCAGCGGCCGATGCGCGGTGAGCGCTTTCGAATGTGACCAGGCATCTTCCTGAATCTCGCCCGCATATTCGGCGTCCACCCCGCCGCCGAACGAGCGCGAGGCCTGGACGGCCGCCTCCGGCAGGACATTCTGGACTCGCAGGCCCGTATCGCCCCGCACGGCGATGGCTTGCGTCTTGCCATAGGTCAAAACATAGGTCGGCGTTCCGGCAATCGAAGTCAGCCGAACGCTGTCTGGAGGTCTGCTCTCGCCCGTCGCGGCGAGAGCGGTCGCGAGATCGACGCAGCACCGGGCGGGGTCGATCGACCCGGCGCCCGCCCGGCGCTCGTCGGCGGTCAGCTTGGGATAGCCGACATACATCATGACGATTCCCGAAAGGAACCACATCGCCATGAAGAGACAAAGCGTTATCCCCAGCCAGCGATGAACGAGGTAGAGATAGCGCTTCATCTCACGGTCCTCGCATTAGAACTTGGTATACATGGACATCTCAAAAGTGCGAGGCGCACCGATCAGGGCGACGTCGTTGAACGTCTGGCCCCATTCGAACCATTGCGCGTTGGTGATGTTCTTCAGCCGTGCTGTCAGCGTCGTTTCACGACCAAACGGCAAGAACTTTGGCGACCAGGCGATCGCCGTGTCGAACAGTGTATAAGCAGGCAAACGGACAGTGTTCGCCGTATTCGCAAATCGGTCGCCAACAAAGCGGGTGTTGAACTGCCATTGCCATTCCGGCATGAATTGCCATGTGAGAAAGGCGTTGGCGGTCCAGCGGGGGATGTTGATGGGTCGATTGCCCGCCCGAGATACAATGGCCGCATTCGCCGCAGGCAGACGCGGAAGAATTGGCCGGAAAAAGTCGCGCGTCGCCTCATCGAACTGGACGAATTTTGCGTTTGTCCAGGCGACGTTGCCTTGCAGGCTTACCTCTGGCGTCAACTGAAGGCCGGCGTTGAACTCGATGCCGTTGGACGCCACCTTTCCGACTGGCGCGACTTGATTCGGATTGGGGCCGGTGCGGATGGCCAGATTGTTGCGTTCGATGAAGTAGCCGGCGATCGTCGCGGATCCGCGCCCGTCCAAGAAGTCGAACTTGGCGCCGCCCTCCACCTGCCACCCCGTCGAGAGTCCGAATTGGCGCAACTGGGCCGGAGTTCCGGTCAGAATATACCCGGCGGGCGGATTGGCCGCCGTGCTGTAGGTGGCGTAGACATTGACGTCCTTCGCCACATCGTAGCTGAGCGCGGCGCGCCAGGTGATGGGGTTGTATTCGCGCCGGAAGAAGGCTGGATCGCCGATCAAATCGAGAGGGGGAGCCGGCGGCGTCGGCGTCCGGAAGTTGGTTCGAGAATATTCGATGTCCTCCCAGCGGAGGCCCGTAGTGAGGTGCAACTGCGGCAGGATCGATATCCGGTTTTCGGCAAAGAGAGCGATTGTCCGGAGCTGTCCACGCGCGCCTCCGACCCAGCCGGTCGAGCCAAAAATCTCGTTGTACGGAATTCCACCGGTGAAACCGTAAGGAAGCACGGTGCTTGAGAAGAAGGGGTTGGGAAGACTGGGATTACGCGTCTGGTCATTCCACGAGGCGTCTACGCCCGCCGATGTCCGGGTCGGAAATCCGAATATGTCGGCATGATAGAATGCCTCCGTCCGATTGCCGATCAGGCTGTGGAGATGACGGACGGCGAATTCTTCGGAACGGTTGATCAACGAGTTGGGAAGGAAGGCGCCCCCCGCAAAGGCTTGGTTCCTTGCGTTGTAGCTCCCCGCCTCGATATTTTCCCACTGGCGATCCGCGCGATAAAAATAGAGTGTGTTCTTGAACTGGAGCGCTTCGCTAAAGGCGTATTCCGTGATGTTTCGCGCCAGCACAACTTGCTGGTCGAAGACGGGATTGAGGGCATTCAGATTCTTGTAACGGGTCCCCGGCAAAATCTGCGCGTCGAAAACCGGCAGACCGTTCGTGCGGAGCTCATAGACATTGCCGAGAAAGACCGGGTTGAGCAGCGGCGTGCCCCAATAGGCATCGCGTTGTTCTGTGTGAAACTCGGCCGCGATCGTGTTGGACACCTGCGAATTGATGTCGCTGAGCCAGGACAGCGAGAAATCGCCGGCGTTGTGCGGCGTGCGCTCGACATAGCCATCCGAGCCGGAATAGCCCGCCGCAGCCTGAATCCAGTTTGGCGTATTGCCGATTTGCCCGTTGTAGCTAACCCCCGCGCGGCGGTTGAAGAACATGCCTCCAAGACCGAATGCCTCGATTCCCTTTTGCTCACGGTTGGCGATCTTGCTGACGTAATTGATCGTGCCGCCGACGGCGCCCTGGCCCCAAAGATAAGATGATGGGCCGCCGAGCACCTCGATGCGGTCAAGCGTCCAGGTGTCGACCGGACGGCCCGCAACGCCGCCATAGGCCACGTCTATCCCATTAAAAAGCTGTGTAATTTCAGTATTGCAAAAGCCCCGCATACAGACCGTGCCCGCCGAACCCGGCTGCTGCGAAACGATAATGCCCGGCGCGCGCGACAGCGCCTCCTGCGTGGTGTTCGCGCCGCGTGCGCGCATCGTTGCATTGTCTAGTATGACAATCGAGGATGGCGTCTGGCGCGGCGTGAGGCCAAGACGGCTCGATGTTGTCGTGCGGGTGTCAAGTTGCAACTTGCTATTCGGGGGGTTGAAGCCAGTGTATGACGGGGAAGCCGAGGCCGGGCCGTCCTGAGCGATCAGAGGCGTGCTGGGTGACGTTACCGGCGTCGACGAAGGCGCCGTTGCACTCGAGGGCCGACCGGATGGAACCGGACGGACAGTGCGTTGGCGAGCGCCGCCAACGTCGATTATCGGCAAAGACTGCTGAGCGTTGACCGACTCGGCGAGGATCAGACATAGAACGGCAACCGAAGCGCCGCACGAAAGGTGCGATCGGGACATGTGAATTCCTGTGGAGATGTTGGAAGCCTGCGCGGCGCAGGACAAAAAGGCGAACGCTCAGTCGCTTTAGGCGATCGCGGGCGGCGCCTGTGCGGACCAGGAAGTCTTCCATCCGATCGGAAATGGAGCGAGGATCTCCGGACGTCGTTTCCATGCCGGCAACGCTCGATCCGACGGGACGACAATCGCATCGCCGAGGCTTTCCGCAGGCTGTATGGCCGGGTCGAAACCACGGGCGTCGCATAGCAGGCAACAGGTGGCTCCGTGGCCCTTGCCGCTATCGGAGCGACCGCCGCCTAGGACATGCGAATTGCAGTCAGCGGTCGACGGGACCGTCGATGCCTCAACTCCCGGCTGTGTTGGGGACGCAGGGCACGCATCAAATGCGGTTAGCTGCGAACAGAGCATGACTGCGAGGAAAATGCCGACGAGCCGGGAAATCGCCTGACGCGCTCCCCAAGCCTTGGCTCTCCTCTGTCCAAACATTATCGGACGCCCTCTGTCGCAAATCCATCCGGCCATTCTGGCCATAGACAAGCTTAAGGCGCAAAGATCATGTGAACCTCATATCGTAGCCTTGGGGAAAAAATTGTTCCTCTTGTTGCATCGGCGCCACAGGCGTCAGCCTCATCAATTTCCGGCGCGGCTTGCAAGAATTACGTTCTTGGCATTGTAATGGTCTGCAGACAGAGAATTGGGAGCGGCGCCCATGAGAATTCTCTTGATTGAAGATCAATCGAGATTGGCGAATGAGATCGCCCTTAAGTTAGGGCAAAGCGGATACGATGTGGATCAGGCAGCGACGATCGCTGAGGCGATTTCAGTTTTCGATACACGGTCACACGCGCTTGCCATGCTTGACCGTCGTCTTCCGGACGGTGACGGCATGTCGCTCATTCCGCGTTTTCGCAAACAGCGAACGAATATTCGTATCATGATACTCACTGCCCTCGACGCCGTCGACGACAGGATCGAAGGGCTCGACGCTGGGGCCGATGACTATTTGACGAAGCCGATTGATCTTGACGAGATGATGGCGCGCATACGCGCGCATCTGCGCAGTCAGGGTAGTGATCAGGCGCATAGCGTGTCTCTTGGCAAGCTCACTTTCGATCTGCGATCCCGCAGAGTGACCGTGGCGAGCGCGCCGGCAGTCTTTTTGCGCCGGGAGCTCGCCTTGCTGGAAGCGCTTGTCACTAATCTGAATTGCGTTGTACCGCGCGAAACATTGAACGTCCGCATCTACGGTGAAGGGGACGATGTACAGGAGCACGCGCTGACGGCGCTAGTGTCGCGATTGAGACTGCGCCTGGATGAACTGGGCGCTGATGTGGAAATTCATGCCGCACGGGGCCTCGGCTACATGATATGCCGGGCCAAGGGGACGACAAGCGCGTGAAGGCGCGCTCCTCACTTGCACTGCGGACCGTCGTATTTCTCACGATCGCGCAAGTTTTCGCCTTTTGTATCGCCTGGCTCGTGACTGTGTTTCTCGGCTTCGCCGGTGTCGAGATGTTCGCCGGATCGTGGGATGAGCTCGCGGTTCCTCGCACGGAGGCGCTGATTATAGATTCATTGAAGCTAGATAAGGGCACGGGCTTTCGCATTGAACCGACAGAGGCGCTTCAAACCGAAATGGCGCGCGCGCCCCTGCTGAAATTCGCCGCTTTCGATTTTCACACCCGAGCGCCTGTGGAGGGCTCTTATCCCGAACTGGTTTCAGCCTTGAAGGAGATGGTGCTCGTGAGTTCGTCGCATTCGCACTTCGTCCTGCCGGGTGACCCGGGCCTGCCGCCGCTGGGGTTTATGCGGCCCCGACCGACGCCCCATGGCCGCTTTTACATTGCAATGTATCGACAGCGCTTCCGTTGGGACGACATTTTTTATGCAATGCGTCATGATTTTTACGACGTTGCCGCCTATCTCCTCATTGCTGGCTTCATATCAGCGGGGGTGGCTTGGTTCGCTGTTCGCCAAGGCCTTACGCCATTGCGCGACGCAACGCGTGAAGCGGCGTTGATCGACATGGACTCGCTCAATCAACGCCTCCCGGCCGATGTTGCACCTGCGGAAATCGCCCCGCTGGTTGACGCCGTCAACGAGGCTTTGCACCGCGTTAGCGCCGGCGTCGCGCGACAGCGCCGCTTTCTCGCCAATGCGGCGCACGAATTGCGCACGCCTTTGGCGATCATGCGCGCGCAACTGGACAATGCGGAAGAGTCGCCGCTGCGGAGCAATTTGCTGAGCGAAGCGAGCCAACTTCGCGCAACAGTCGAGCAAATGCTTATAGCGATGCGGCTGACCGAACGCCAAGCGCCGCTCGATCAGGTCGTCGATCTTGTCGGGGTCGCAAAGCAGGTAATCGCTGGCTATTTTCGTCTCGCGGTCGATCTCGATCGACGAATCGACTTCGAGCCGGCTGTCACCGAAGCGCGCGTCAAAGGGAACCAGCGCGCGATCGAATGCATCTTGAGCAACCTCATCGACAACGCCTTACGCGCCGAACCTCACGGTGGCGCGGTCGTCGTGCGAATCTACGCCGAAGGCGTGGTCGAAGTCGCGGACCACGGACAAGGGATACCCCCCAACACTCGCGACAAGATATTCGAACCATTCTGGCGGGGGAGCGAGGAGACGCCGGGGTCGGGCCTTGGTCTCGCCATCGCGAAAGAGCTGATGGACAAACACCACGGGGCGATTGAGGCGATTGGAACGCCGGGTGGAGGTGCAACCTTCCGGCTGTCGTTCGCGGCAGCTGGAGCACGATGCCCTGAGCTTCTATCGCCGTAACAACAACTTGGCCGCTACACATACTTGACTTTGAGAGCAGCTGACGCGAATGGCCGCCCCGGGTCATAGAACTCGCCGAAAATCTTGGCTTCCTTGATCCGGCGCTTTTCCCGCTGCTTCTCGATGGCGGGGGACCGCCCCTCTGCGATCGCCCGGCGCGCGTCTAGGCATAGTTCGCGAGCCCGGGCGAGCGAGATCCCGTCTCGGGCGTACTTGCAGAGATAGACGGTCTCCCGCCTGCCGTTCAGCCGATAGTCGAGCCTGAAGGAGATAGCGCCAGACGGTGCCACGCGCACATACATGCCGTCCCGGTCGGTCACCTTGAACATTTTCTCTCTAGGTCTCAGAGCCTTGAGCGCTGCATCGGTCAACATGCTGAGCCACCTCGCGAAAAGTACCGTCACGCGGTTTTCGGAGGCTCGTGGCGGTGAAAAAAATTACTATTCAGTGCGTTAGATCAAAAAAAGTACCGTCACGAGCCTCATTTGCCGTGACGGTACTTTCGATTTTCTGGTTGATCAATGGGAGCGAGGTCCGTCAGCGAGGCCGCCAGACGCGATTCATGCCCACCGATAGCCCCCGATAGGCATCGGCAGGATTATTTATTTTTTTCAGGTAGTTGCGTCGCACGGTGGCGTAGTTCCGGATACCCTCGGATGGGCAAAGATTATTCCCACTCGATCGTCCCCGGCGGCTTCGATGTCACGTCGTAGACGACGCGATTGACGCCCTTCACTTCATTGATGATGCGCGTCGCGGCGCGGCCAAGGAAGTTCATGTCGAAGGGATAGAAATCCGCAGTCATGCCGTCACTGCTCGTCACGGCGCGCAGGGCCAGCACGTAATCGTATGTGCGGCCGTCGCCCATCACGCCGACGCTGCGCACCGGCAGCAGCGCGGCGAAGGCTTGCCAGATTTCATCGTAAAGACCCGCCTTGCGGATCTCGTCGAGATACACGGCGTCGGCCTTGCGCAGAATGTCGAGCTTCTCGCGCGTGATGAGGCCGGGGCAGCGGATCGCGAGGCCCGGTCCCGGGAAGGGATGGCGCCCGACGAAGGCTTCCGGCAGTCCGAGTTCACGGCCCAGCGCGCGCACCTCGTCCTTGAAGAGTTCGCGCAGCGGCTCCACCAGCGCCATGTTCATGCGCTCCGGCAGGCCGCCAACATTGTGATGCGACTTGATGGTCACCGACGGTCCGCCGGTGAAGGAAACGCTCTCGATCACGTCCGGATAGAGCGTGCCTTGTGCGAGGAACTGCGGCGCGCCGCGCCCGTCCTGCGCAATCTTCATCGCCTCGGCCTCGAACGTCTCGATGAAGAGACGCCCGATGGTCTTGCGCTTCACCTCGGGATCTTCGACGCCTTCAAGCGCGCCGAGGAAAAGGTCCGCCGCTTCGACGTGATGCAGCGGAATATTGTAGTGGTCGCGAAAGAGACTGACGACTTCCTCCGCTTCGCCGAGGCGCAACAGGCCGTGATCGACGAAGACGCAGGTGAGTCGATCGCCGATCGCCTCGTGGATCAGCACCGCGGCGACGGCGCTGTCGACGCCGCCCGAAAGCCCGCAAAGCACGCGACCGTCGCCGACCTGATGACGGATCGCGGCGATCGCCTCCTGCCGGAAGGCCGCCATGGTCCAATCGGACTTGAGCCCCGCAACCTTGTGCACGAAGTTAGAGAGAAGCTTCGCGCCGTCGGGCGTGTGCACGACTTCGAGATGGAACTGCACGCCATAATAGCGGCGCTTCTCGTCTGCGATGGCGGCCATCGGCGCGTTCCCGGAAGCCGCGATGACGCGGAAGCCGTCCGGCAGCTTCGTGACGCGGTCGCCGTGGCTCATCCAGACCGTGTGGCTCGTTCCCTTTTCCCAGACTCCGTCGAATAGCGCGCTACTCTCCAGCGCGGTGATGTCGGCGCGGCCAAATTCGCGATGATGGCCAGCTTCTACCTTGCCGCCGAGCTGCGTCGCCATCGTCTGCTCACCGTAGCAGATGCCAAGCACCGGAACGCCGGATTCGAAAATTGACTGCGGCGCGCGGGGAGAGCCTTCGTCGGTGACGGAACACGGGCCGCCGGAGAGAATCACCGCCTTGGGGCGAATATCCGCGAAGGCGCGTTCGGCGTTCTGGAACGGCGCGATTTCGCAATAGACTCCGGCCTCGCGCACGCGGCGCGCGATGAGCTGCGTAACCTGCGAACCAAAATCGACGATCAGGACCTTGTCGTGGCGATCGGCGATGTCGTGGTGGAATGTTTCTGTGGCGGTGGTCATGCCCTGCCTTACGGGATTGGCCCGCTCCTTTGCAACAACGCAACATAAAACCCGTCCGTCCCGCTCGTCGCCGGCGACAAGCGCAGCCCGGGGCCGTGGGGTGAGGCGTAGCGGGCAAGCTCCGGAAGCCCGGCGTTATCGGCCATTTCCGCGCCGGAAAGCGCCATGAAGTCCGAATGGGAGCCGAGGAAGACGGCGATCTGCTCCTCATCCTCCTCGAGCAGGACAGAGCAGGTCACATAGGCGAGCCGGCCGCCCGGCTTGACGAAGCGCACCGCCTGCTCCAGCAGCGTGGCCTGCTCCTTCAGGCGAAGCTCCAGCGCGCCGGGCGCGAGGCGCCATTTGGCGTCGGGATGACGCCGCCAGGTGCCCGTGCCGGTGCAGGGCGCGTCGATCAGCACGAGGTCGCAGCGGCCTTCGAGGTCCGCGAGCACGTCGGCCTTGCCGCGCGGGGCGCGGACCTGGATGTTGCGGGCCCCGGCGCGCTCCAGCCGCTCGTGAATCGGCATGAGGCGCCGGCCATCCGAATCATAGGCGTAGAGTTGCCCGCGATTGTGCATCTGCCCGGCGAGCGCCAGCGCCTTGCCGCCGCCGCCGGCGCAAAGGTCGAGAACCTGCTCGCCCGGGCTGGCGGCGCAAAGGAGGGACGCCAGTTGCGAGGCTTCGTCCTGCGGCTCCACAAATCCCTTCACATAGGCCGTCTCGGCCGTGAGCGCAGGGCCGCGCCCCTGCCCGACCTCGATGCGAAGACCGATTGGCGAGAGCGGCGTCGGCGCAGGCGAAAGATGCGCGAGCTTCTCCAGCGCCTGATCGCGGGAGCCCTTGAGAATATTGACGCGCAGATCGACCGGCGCGCGGGCCGCGAGCGCGGCGCCCTCCTCCGCCGCGCGTGATCCGAAAGCGCTCGCAAATCGATCGGCGAGCCATTCAGGATAGTCGCCGCGCACATGGTCGGGCGCGTCGGCTAGCGTGGCGCTTTCCAGCCGCGCGCGCTCCTCGTCCGATAGCGGCGGCGGCGCATGGCGCTCGCCGGTGCAGAGCGCCGATATGGCGGCGGCGTCCATCCCCCTCGCCTCGCGCAGCGCCCCGAGCATCTGCGCGCGCGGCGTGTCGGCGCCCATCACATGGCTGGCCGAGGATGCCTTGCGCAGCGCGTCGAAGACGAGGCTCGCGATGGCGGCGCGATCCTTCGAGCCCGCAAAACGATGCGAGACGCCCCACTCCTTCAGCGCGTCAACGACAGGCCGGCGGCGTCGGGCAAGAGCGTCGAGAATTTCGATCGCGGCGGAGACATGGGCTGCGGGAGTCATTGTAACTCGATAAGGCCGGAAAGGCCGGCCTGCAACCTTGTCGCCGGGAGGCGCCCATAAAGGAGACAGGGGTCGCGAGACGTCTCGATGAACTTGCGAGTCCGGAGATATCCTTGGCGGCGAATGCCGATTCGAAGCGGGTTGTGTGTACGCGAGTTACTGGCTAAGTCTAAGTGGTGCGACGAAACTGTTCGATGGATGAACTCTTCGAAACAGGATCCGCCCTCGAGAAATGACGGCGCAGCGCCGTCGGCGGCTTTGATCGCCTTGCGTCGTTCACTTCGAGTTCACCAGACGTCGCGGAATGTATCCTGTGCGCGATAGTCGAGCGCAAAGGAGCAATTTGGGCATGTCGAAACATTTGCGTTGGGCAATTTTGCTTGCGGCCGGCGCGCTCGCCGGTTGCGGGCCCACGGGCGGCTACGACGGTTACGGCGGCGGTTACTATGGCGGCTATGGCGGTGGTTACGGCGGCTATGGCTATGGCGGTTACGGCCGGGGCTACGGCTATCGTGATTATGGTCCGGGCTACGGCTATCGCCGGGGCTACGGCTACGGACGCCACGGCTACGACGGCGGGCGCCCGAATTACGGCCCGCATGGCGGGCCGGTCGCGCCGCCGATCGGCCACATTGCCGGTCCCGGCATGCCGCCGCTCGGCAGCCGCGGAAACGAGATAGCGCCCCCGTCAGGGCGCCCTGGCTACGGCGGGCCGCCGCCGTTGACGCATAATCCGGGCTATCACAGCGCGCCGCCGAGCTTCTCGCATGGCGGGAATCCGGGCAGCAATCTCGGGGCGCCGGGCATGCCGCCCAGCGGCCAGACGCCGATGTGATGAAAGAAGGGGCCACGATCCATGCCTGGATGCGGCCCCGTTCTCCGTCAGCAGATCATTTCGGCAAACGCCGATCGCGCCCGCGCGTCAATCGCCGCCCGAAACGCGCCGGCGCGCGCCGATACAGCGAACCGTGCCGGTCGCGGAACGGTAGACGAGCGTTTCGGTGCGAATGAAGCCCTTGCCGAAGACGACGCCGTCGACGAGCGGACCGTCGGTGACGCCCGTCACGCAGACCACGACATCGCCGGACACCATCTCCCGGACGCCATATTTTTTCCGCGGGTCGGTGATGCCGTGACGCGCCGCGCGGGCCATCTGTTCGCCCGTCTCCAGCACGAGCCGCCCCTGCATCTGGCCGCCGGCGCAGCGAAGGACCGCCGCCGCCAGAACGCCCTCCGAGGCGCCGCCGCGGCCGAGATACATGTCCACGCCCGTCTCTGCGGGATCGGTGGTGAAGATGATGCCGGCCACGTCGCCGTCCGAGATTAGCCGCACACAGGCTCCGGCCTTGCGGCATTTGGAGATGAGCTGCGCATGGCGCGGACGGTCGAGGATGCAGACTGTGATCTCGCCCGGCACCACGCCCTTGGCCGCGGCGAGGGCATGAATATTTTCCGCGGGCTCGCGATCGAGATCGACGACGCCCTCGGGATAGCCGGAGCCGATGGCGATCTTGTCCATGTAAGCGTCGGGCGCATGAAGCAGCGCCCCGGCGGCCGCCGCGGCGGCGATGGAGACGCAACCGGACATGTCCTTGGCGCAAAGCGTCGCGCCTTCGATCGGAGCGACGGCGAGATCGTAATTCGGTCCTGCAGCGGCGCCGATCTCCTCGCCGACATAGAGAAGCGGCTCCGCCTCCCTCTCCCCTTCGCCTATGGCGACGCGCCCCCGCACGGGAAGACGGGCGAGTTCCTCGTGCATCGCCTCGACCGCTGCGCGGTCCGCCGCCATCTCGTCGCCGCGCCCACGCAGGCGCGCGGCCGCCACGGCGGCGCGCTCGGTCGCGCGCGCAAGCTCGATGGTGAGAAAGCGGTCGATCGACTTCTGGTCGAAGGCGGGCTGTTGCGCCATGGCTCGGTCGCCTCCGGAACTATTCGCGCTCGATGCGGATGACCTGCGCGCGCGACACGATCGTGCCATCCTGGAAAATATGGTCCAGCGCCTCGCGCACCAGATGCTCGCTCGTCGCATGGGTGATGAGAATGACGTCGACGCACGCCCCGGGCGCGCCGCGGCTGCCGCGCTGCATGATGCTGTCGAGCGAGATGCCGCGCTCCGCCATGCGCGTCGCGATCTTGGCGAAGGCGCCCGCCACATCGCGCACCGACATGCGGATGTAATAGCCGCCCTCGTGCCGACGCATCGGCGTGCGCTTCAATTCGGTGAGCTGCGCCGACGGCAGGCCGAAAGGCGCCGAGCGCACGCCCCTCGCGATGTCCGCGATATCCGCGACGACCGCGGAGGCGGTGGCGTCGCCGCCGGCGCCAGGGCCGACGAGCGTAAGTTCATGCACCGCGTCGGCGTCGATGGTGACGGCGTTGAGCACGCCCATCACCTGCGCGATTGCGGAATTCTTGCTCACCATGGTTGGGTGCACGCGCTGCTCGACGCCGTCCGCCGTGCGCTGCGCGACGCCGAGCAGCTTGATACGGAAGCCCAGTTCGTCGGCGGCTTCGATGTCCGCGAGCGAAACGCTCTCGATCCCCTCGATGTCGATCGCCTGTGCGGCGATGCGGGCGCCGAAGGCGAGCGAGGTGAGGATCGACAGCTTGTGCGCGGTGTCGAAACCGCCGATGTCGAAGGTCGGATCAGCCTCCGCATAGCCGAGCTTTTGCGCCTCGGCGAGACATTCCTCGAAGGAAAGCTGTTCGCGCTCCATTCGTGAGAGGATATAATTACAGGTGCCGTTGAGAATGCCGTAGACTCGCTCGATCGAATTGCCGGCGAGCCCCTCGCGCAGCGTCTTGACGATCGGAATGCCGCCGGCGACCGACGCCTCGAAGGCGAGCGCGACATGCTTCTCCTCCGCAAGCTGGCTGAGATGCAGCCCATGAGCGGCGAGCAGCGCCTTGTTGGCCGTGACGACGGATTTGCCATGGGCGAGAGCGGTCTCGACGCTGGCGCGGGCGGCGCCCTCGGAGCCGCCGATCAGCTCGACGAAGAGATCGATATTCCCGGAGGCGGCGAGCTTCACCGGATCATGGAAGAATTCCGCGCCGGAAAGGTCCGCGTCGCGCTCCTTCTCCGGATTGCGGGCCGAAACGCCCGTAACCACGATGCGGCGGCCCGTGCGCGCAGTGAGCGCGTCCGCCTGCCGATGGAGAAGCCGCGCCACCGCCGCGCCGACGGTGCCGAGCCCCGCGATGCCGACGCGCAAAATCTCCGACATTTCGACTCTTTCCGGGAAAAAACCTGAATCGGCCGCAGCGGCCGGGGACGAGATGGCCTTGTGCCCGATTTCGCGAGGGGGATCAAGGAAGCTCGCCGCGAACGCATGGCGAGGCTTGTCCCGGCCAGGCTCGCGCCCCACCCTTAGGACGTGGCCCGAAAACCGGGCATGGAGATCATTTGGAGGAGGATGTCGGCATGAAGCACTGGAGCGCGACGGCTGTCATCGGATTTTTCGTCGCTTTCTCGCCGATCTGCGCGCAGGCGGGCGTCGGCGTGCATGTGGAAGCCGCCATGGAGCACGCTCGGGAGGCGATCGAAGACGGCGCGAAGGGCGACGCCGAGGAAATCCTCGTCCATGTCTCGAGCGCGCTTGGCCACGCCCGCGAGGCTCTGCACGAGAAGGCGGTCGAAATGGACCGCGCCGCGAACAAGCTGCTGCACAACGCGATCCGCCACCTGCGAAAGGCGGAGATGCGCGCGCGCTTCGGGGACGTCGCCAGCGCAACGAAACATTCGGTCGACGCGCTGACAGAATTGAAAAAGATCAGGTAAGGCGTCAGTCGCCGCAATTCAGCTCGATATTGCCGATGCGCTCCTGAGCGCCGAGGCGCGCCTTGAGGGTGACCTTGCCTATACAGGCGGCGTCTCGAAGGTACAGCGCCTTCACCGCCTTGCCATCCTTGAAGAACAGGGACTTGAACTTGCGGCTGGCGATGGTGCGCCCCTTCTCGTTGACGACGGAGATGATCAGCGGTCCCTTCACATTGGCCTCGGCCGGCGTGCTGGTCAGGGACACGGTAACGATGAGGTCATTCGCCGGCTGTTTGGCGTCGCCCTCGCCGATCATGGTGTTCCAGCCGTTAAAGGGCGCCGGAGACGCTATATTGTCGGAGAGGATTCCCGTTCCCTCGTAAAACAGGCGCGCCTCCACTCCTGAAATGACTGCGGAAGCAGTCGAGTTGTTTTTCTCCCCGCCCCAGGCGAGCGGCAAGCTGGTGAAAAAGGCGATGGAGCAAGCAAAAATATGGCTGATTTTCATCGGCGTTCCTATGAGAGACATCTGTCTTCTATCAAGGAGAAAACGCCGGATACAGGCTAAACGATCCGTCATCGCGCAGAATTTGGCGAGAGGACGCCAGTGACCGATTTCAACGAGCTCGCGAAAGCTTTTGTCACCCTGCTCGTCGTGGTGGAGCCGCTCGGCCTCGCGCCGATCTTTCTCGCCGCGACGGCCGGACGCGGCGAGCGTTCGCGCGCGCGAATCGCAGCCCGCGCCTGTTTCTACGCCTTCGTGATTCTCGCCGGCGCGGCGCTCGGGGGCGAGCGGCTGCTTCACGCAATGGGCATCACCCTGCCCGCCTTCCATATCGCCGGCGGGCTCCTCTTGTTTTCCATCGCGTCTGAAATGGTGCTCGGCGTGCGCATCCGTCGGGAGGCGGACGCCGCTGCGCAGGCGGTCGAGGAAAACGGCCGTCACATTGCCGCCTTCCCGCTCGCGATCCCCCTGATGGCGGGACCGGGCGCCATCACGGCAACCTTGCTGATCGCGGGAAAGATGGCCGGAGACCCCACGCGGCTTGCCGGCCTGTTGGGCGCGATCGCTGTGGTGATCGCGATCTCTTTTCTGGTCTGCATTTTGGCCGGACGCGTCGAACGCGTCTTTGGGACCTCGGTCAATATCGTCATGGCCAAGCTGCTCGGCGTGATCCTCGCGTCGCTTGCCGTGCAGTTCGTCATGGATGGGGCGCGCAGCCTTCTTTAAGCCCGCGCCCCCTAAGCTCAATGCGCCACGTTCGACCAGATCTTGCGCTTGGTGAAATAGAGCAAGCCGGCGAACACGATCAGGAAGGACAGGACGCCGAGGCCGATGCGCTTGCGCGTCTCCAGATGCGGTTCCGCTACCCACATCAGGAAGGCTGCGACGTCCTTTGAGTATTGATCGATCGTCTGCGGCGCGCCGTCGTCATAGGTCACCGATCCATCGGCGAGCGGCGGCGGCATGCCGATGCGGCGACCCGGCACGTAAGGATCGTAGAACTGGCCGGCGGGCAGCTTCACATCCGGCGGCGGGTCCGAATAACCCTCCATCAGCGAGACGATGTAATCGACCCCGTGCTCCTGATAGGCGAGGCCCGGCAACGCGTCGAAGAGAAAGGTCGGGAAGCCCCGCGAATAACCGCGCGCCTTTGCGAGCACCGACATGTCCGGCGGATAGGCGCCCGACATCGCCGCGCGCGCCGCCTGTTCATTCGCGAAGGGCGGCGGGAAACGGTCGCTGGGACGGCCGGGACGGTCGAAATATTCGCCCGTGTCGTTCGGACCGTCCTTGATCTTGTAGCTCGCGGCAAGCTCCGCAACTTCCTTCTCGGAAAACTCCGGTCCGCCCGGCTGGCCGAGGTTGCGGAAGGCGAGCATCTTGATCGAGTGGCAGCTGGAGCAGACTTCCTTGTAGACCTTGAAGCCTCGGCGCAATTGCGCCTTGTCGTAGCGGCCGAAGACGCCCGCGAAGCTCCACTCTTGCCGATTAGGTTTTTCCTCATGCTTCGGGCTATCGCTCGCATGGGCGGGGGCGGCCAACGCGGCAAGCGCCAGAGCGACGCCCGAAATGAGAGAGAAAGTCAGTCGGCGCTTCATCGACGGATCCTGTTCGGCGTTCTTTCGCGCATCAAGCATGTCAGGCTCCCCGGCTCGCGACGGCGGCCTCGATCGACTCGGGCACCGGATCGGGCTTCTCCCGCTTGCCGAGCAACGGCAGAATCACCAGGAAGTGCAGGAAATAATAGGTCGCAAGGATACGCGCGGCCCAGAGATAGACGCCCTCAGCCGGCTGCGCGCCGAGATAGCCGAGCCCGATGCAGACGGCGACGAACACCCAGTACAGCTTGCGGAAGACGGGACGATAGGTCGCCGACTTGACCTTCGAAGTGTCGAGCCAGGGCAGCGCCGCCGTGATGAGAATCGACAGGAACAACGCAATGACGCCAAGCAGCTTGTTCGGTATCGCGCGCAGGATCGCGTAGAACGGCAGGAAATACCATTCCGGCACGATATGCGGCGGCGTCACCAGCGGATTGGCCTCGATGTAATTGTCGGGATGGCCAAGGTAATTCGGCACGAAGAAGGTCATCCAGGCATAGAGAACGAGGAAGGCCCCGATCGCGAAACCGTCCTTCATGGTGGCGTAGGGCGTGAAGGGAACGGTTTCCTTCTCGACGTCCTTCACCTCGACGCCCGCCGGATTGTTCTGCCCCGTCACATGCAGCGCCCAGACGTGCAGGGCCACGATCGCGACGATGATGAAGGGCAAGAGGTAATGCAGGGCGAAGAAGCGGTTCAGCGTCGGATTGTCGACCGAATAGCCGCCGAGCAGCCAGGTTGTGATCGAGGTTCCGACGACCGGGATGGCCGAGAAGAGATTGGTGATGACGGTCGCGGCCCAGAACGACATCTGGCCCCAGGGCAGCACATAGCCGAGGAAGCCCGTCGCCATCATGACCATGAAGATGACGACGCCCAAAATCCAGAGCACCTCGCGCGGCTCCTTGTATGAGCCGTAATACATGCCTCGGAAGATGTGGATGTAGACGGCGAGGAAGAACATCGAGGCGCCGTTGGCGTGCGCGTAACGCAGCACCCAGCCCCAGTTCACGTCGCGCATGATCTTCTCGACGGAGTCGAAGGCAAGCGTCGTTTCGGGCGTGTAGTGCATCGCCAGCACGACGCCCGTCACGATCTGAGCGACCAGCATGAAGGACAGGATCGCCCCGAAGGTCCACATGTAGTTGAGATTCTTCGGCGTCGGATAGGCGACGAAGGAATCATACATGAAGCTGATGATCGGCAGCCGGCGCTCCAGCCAACGGGCGAAGCCGCTCTTGGGCGTATATTGCGAATGTCCGCTCATGGAAATTTCTCGAATGCGTCGCGGGCGACAGGAGGCGGCGGGAGGGTTTTACGCCTCACCTAGCCGATCTTGATCTTGGTGTCCGACAGGAAGGTATATTTCGGCACCTCGAGATTGGTCGGCGCCGGACCGCTGCGAATGCGGCCCGAGACGTCGTAGGTCGAGCCGTGACAGGGGCAGAACCAGCCGTCGAACTCGCCCTCCTTGCCGGTCGGAATACAGCCGAGATGCGTGCAAACGCCGATGACGACGAGCCATTCCGGTTTCTGGACGCGCTGCGAATCAGCTTCCGGGTCAGGGAGAACGGAGAGCTCCACATTCTCGGCGGCCTTGATCTCCTCGGCCGTGCGGTGGCGAACGAAGACCGGCTTGCCGCGCCATTTCACGGTGACGATCTGACCTTCGGGAATGGCGGAAAGGTCGACCTCCGTTGAGGCCAGAGCCAGCGTGGACGCGTCCGGGTTCATTTGCGCGATCAGCGGCCAGACCGCCGCTCCGGCCGCGCCGACGGCCGCCGTCCCTGTGGCGATGTAGAGAATGTCGCGGCGGTTCGCCTCCGCCGACGGTTTTGCGCTTACGTCCCTGGTGCCCACGCTCTACCCTCTCCCAACTGCTCCGACTAAAGGCGCGCTCGGCGCAATCGTTTCACGTTTTGACCGCAAGCGCCAGATTCGCTTTGCGGTCCGCCGCTGCGGGCGCTAACTGTGGTCTGCGCCCGCGGGCGGGATTTGTGGCGGAATTTGCGCACTATGTCCACAAGTCCGCCACGGGATTTTTCGCCTTTCTCCGCGGCTTTCCGGGCTTTCGCGGCGATTTGCCGCAAATTCTCAAGATAGCGGCGGGAACCCGACGCAATGACCCCCCTGACCCTCGCCCTCTACCAGCCCGACATTCCCCAGAACGCCGGCGCGATGCTGCGGACATGCGCCTGCCTCGGCGCCGACGCCGCTATCATCGGGCCGGCCGGCTTTCCCGTCGCCGACCGCGATTTCCGCCGAGCGGGCATGGACTACCTCGATCAGGTGACCATTGCGCGTCACGTCTCCTTCGCGGCCTTCATGGACTGGCGAGCCCGCCTCGCCGAGGCTGGCGACCGCCGCCGCCTCGTCCTGCTTTCGACCCGCGCAAGCAAAAGCTACGCCGATTGCGCATATCAGCCCGGCGATGTGTTGCTGGTCGGCCGCGAATCGGCCGGCGTCCCCGACGATGTCTTCGCCGCCGCCGATATCGCCGTGCGAATCCCGATGCGGCCCGGCGCCCGGTCCCTCAATGTCGCCGTCTCGGCCGCCATCGTGCTCAGCGAGGCGCTGCGGCAACTGGGCGCTGACTGACTGTCGACAGGGATGTGTGCGACCGCACAGCGGCGCGATGCATAAAAGTCTTAATATTTCGTTGCTTCAATTTATTCACGCCGGGAGGCGAAAATGACTATGACCGAATTCAATGAAATGCTCGGCGTCGCCAAAAAGGTTGCGACCGTGCTCATCGGATTGTCGCTTCCGGCGACCCTTTACGCGAAGGGCGACCAGATCTTCTACGCCGTCGGGAACCTTGGGGCGCAGCTGAAATCGGCGGAGATCGCCGGCGTGAAGCTGGAGTTCAGCGAAGCCGCCATCCGCAAATATGTGCGTCCCGACCTCTTCAGCCATCTCGCCCCCGCCGAAAGACGGGCCATCGCAAACGACATGGCGGCCTTCGATGCGCGGGCGGTGGTCCGGCTGCTTAGCCTGAGCTTTCTGGACAAGCCTTGCGAGTATGAGCGCCCGACCCATGAAATGGCTCAGGAATACGCCGCCGACATTTTCTTGCGCGAACGCGAACTCGCGGTGATCGAATTCGACGAAGCCGAGCGCGACAGGATTGCCCAGAAGCTCAAAGCCAGCGGCGAAAAATCCGACATCGGTTATCCGCGGGCCTGCTACAAGGTCACGCTGACGAAGCGCGGGATGAACGTCCGGACTGCGATGATGCATGTCTTCGCCGCAAATCTGGCGACGAGTCTCGGCGAGAAGGATGCGCCTGCGGCAAAGCCGTATCAGGAAGCCAGCAATTGAGTTTACCCCGCCGTTCGATGGCTGGCGCGGTCCGTCGATAGACGCTCCGCGCTATTTTTTTGCTGATCGCGCGGGGGCCGGCGCGACTCCCGACGAATACGTTATTCGCCTTCCGCGCGTCCCGCGCTACCCTCTACTACTCGCGCATGTGCGACGCGCAGGGATTTTGGAGCGAATTCATATGGACAATGGATTTTTCCAGCGCTTCTTCGCGACGCTCGAGCGTTCGCTTTCCTGGCTCGAAAGCCTGTTGAAGGCCGTCTTCCTCGGCGTTCTGACCGCTGTCGTCCTGCTCAATTTCGACGTGATCACGTCGGGGTTTCGCGGGCTGGCGCAAAAGCTTCCGCTCCTTGTCGAGGTCAACGCGCTGGGCGTCGGGGCGAAATTCAGCCCCGCGGAAATCAACAGGAAGGTCAAATATTCGGAAATCACCACAAGCAATCTGCGGGCGTTTTACGGTCCGGAGCAGGCCGCCAACGCCTCGGAGGGCCTGAAGTCTCTCGATAAGAAGGGCCTCGTTCGGATAATGAATGTCGGCCTGCTGAAAAACATCTGCCAATTCGAAAAGCCAAACGCCGACATTCTCTCCGACAATGCGACGGACAAGGCGCTCGAGGAAAAGCGGCTGGTCAGGATCATCCAGAATCCCGCGCAGACCGAAACCGTTCGGTCGCAGATCAAGCGCAACGAGCTCGCAACGCACAAGCCCTCGGATATCGGCTATCCGGTCAGTTGCTACGACATCGAACTGACCAACCGCGGCTACGACGTACGCACCGCGGTCGTGCAGGCGATGGGGGCGCGCTTCGAACCGGACGTTGCCGAATGAGGCGCCCGCCCTCAAATTGACAAGCCGCGCCGGGAGTTGGAAAAAAGCCGCCCATATCGGCCCTGCAATCGAACGCCCGGGATGACGCCATCTTGACGGAAAGCCTGCTGGAACAGCGCAAAATCGCCGCTCGCGAGTGGTTCGAGTCGCTGCAACTTCGCATCATCGCCGCTTTCGAGACGCTCGAGGACGAAGCGCCGGGGCCGTTTTCTCCGGAGGCGACGGCGCCCGGCCGCTTCAGCCTCACGCCCTGGGAACGCACGGACCACAGCGGCGCACCCGGCGGCGGCGGCCGCATGGGCATGATTCATGGCCGCGTCTTCGAGAAAGCGGGCGTTCATTGCTCGACGGTCTTCGGAACGTTTCAGCCCGAATTCGCCAGGCAGATTCCCGGAGCCGCCGAGGACCCGCGCTTTTTCGCCACCGGCATTTCGCTCATCGCGCATCCGTGGAATCCGAATGTGCCTGCCGTGCACATGAACACGCGCTTCGTGGTGACGACGAAGGCCTGGTTCGGCGGCGGCGCCGATCTGACGCCGGTGCTCGACGCACGCCGCACACAGGACGATCCCGATACGATCGCCTTCCACGCGGCGATGCGCGGCGCCTGCGAGCGTCACCCGGTCGCGGACTACAAACGCTTCAAGGAATGGTGCGACGAATATTTCTTCCTCAAGCACCGAAACGAGCCGCGGGGAATCGGCGGCATTTTCTACGACTATTTCAACAGCGCCGGCGACCCTGCGAACAGCGCATGGGACAGTGATTTCGCCTTCACGCGCGACGTCGGCGAGAGCTTTCTGTCGATCTATCCGGAGCTCGTGAGGCGCAACTTCGCCACGCCGTGGAGCGAAGCCCAGCGGGACGAACAGCTCGTGCGTCGCGGGCGTTATGTCGAGTATAATCTGCTCTATGACCGCGGGACGATTTTCGGCCTCAAAACCGGGGGCAATGTGGACTCGATCCTTTCCTCCATGCCGCCGATGGTGAAATGGCCCTGATCACCCGACCCTGAACGTCCAGGCCCGGTTCAGAGCGAAGGTCATGAACATTGCGATGACGGTCGTCACGACCTGCGCGGGTAGATAAGGCGCGCCCCATCGCTCGACGAAGAGGCTCATCAGCGCGTAGGTGAGACAAAAGCCGGCGAAGGCGACGAGCGCGAAGCGCCATGTCGCCTCCCCGTGCGGACGGTCGCTCGCGAAAGTGTGTCGCCGGTTGAGCATGTAGGCGACGACCCCTCCGGCCACATAGCCGCACAGCGTCGCCGGGACCGCGCGCCAACCCGCGCCTTCGACCAGACCAACAAGAATCGCGTAATGGACGATCGTCGCGCCGACGCCGACCGAGGCGTAGGTCGCAAGCTGCCGCGTCGTGGACATTATTGGCGCGGCATCCGGGCGTAATGCGCCGCAATGTCCGCCATCTCCGCGTCGGACATCTGGCGACTCATGTAGCGCATCTCCTTATGCGGCCGCTTGCCGGATTTGAACGCCCGCAACTGGTTGAAGAGATAGACCTCGTGCTGGCCGGCGAGATGCGGGACGTCGGCGCTTTTCGCAATTCCGTCCACGCCATGGCAGGCCGCACATTGAACGAGGATCTCGGGAAGCTCCTCCGCGCGCGCGCCGGTCGCAGCAACCGCGACGAAAAGAAAAAAGGTGGTCCTCAGGAAAATCAACGCTACCTTGACCATAACAGCGTCCCAAACGAGCCTGATGAGCAATGCCATGCCGAACGTCTCGCAGCAAGTTCGCAAATCCGCCGTTGGCGGGACACGGATGATTTCGGCTGATTTATCAAAACACGACAAACGTTTCCGCCTCGGGGGCGTCAAAGTTGTCAGGGGTAATTCACGTAAAATTTTACATCGTTTTTCTTCAACCGGCTTCAAGAATAATAAATATTTCATGTTTACATAATTTCCGCGAACCTCAATCGACTGCGATACCGTGATGGTCCGACGCCCGAAGAACCCCCCTGCAGGAACGGTCGCCAAGCCGATCGCTAACTGGCTGGCGTCGCGGGTCGACGCGACGCTGGAGATCATCCGTCGGCTGGACAGCGTCGCGACCGCCGACGAGCTTGGCGACAGCCTGCTGGAGATAACATCTCCTCTGGGCGTCGAGGCAATTGTGGCCGGCGTCCTCCCCTCGAGCGCGAACCACCACATGGATCACGGCGACGAAAAGACGCCGGGACATTGGCCCGCACTGCTGACGCGTGAAGCGTTGGCGCAGAACAAACTGCAATCGGAACTGCTGATCGATCTCGAAAAGCAGACCACGCATATCTTCACCCGCGACGCCGCGACCGGCGAAGCCTCCCACCTGCGTTTCGTTTACGCGCGGGATAACGACGCAGAGGCTTGGCCGGACGGCGAACGCATCGTCTTTCCGATCGTCACCGTCGCCGACATGCAATGCGGTTTCGCCTTCCTTGGCGAAAATCTGTCGCGTGATGAGACCGCGATGGAAATTCTGTCCTTCATCGCCAACTACGCATTCGCGCGGATGGTGAAGGTGGACAGGATGTGCAAGAGCAAGCCGAAATTGACCGACCGCCAGAGCGAAGTGCTGAAATGGGCCGCGCTCGGCAAGACCGACTGGGAGATCGCGGCGATCCTGGATGTCTCCCAACATACGGTCGACAAATACATGCGCCAGTCCAAGGAGGCGCTCAACGCCGTCAATCGGACCGCCGCGATCGTTCTGGCGATGCGCTACGGCCTGATTTCCTGATATCCCTTCCCGCGTCTCGCCACGCTTGCATCGCCCGCGCGCGAATGACGACGAGATCGGACCACGCGCGGGGCGCACCGGTCATTACAACACATATCATGTAATACTTGGAGGAGCCGACAAGCCGGCTGCGCTTCCAGACGCTCCGGACGCAATGCCCGCCTTCCGGAAAAACTATAGCGTCTTCGGCCGAGCTGTGATTCCCGACTCGCAGACTTCGATCTCGATATCGTCTCTGTTGTTGACGTTCTGAAAGAAAGTCATAACCCTTTTTTTGTCTTCGTCATTCAGACGGCACAATTCACGCAGTGTTTCGAGCGCGTTCCGTTCCTGGATGAGGTAAAGAAACTCGAGAAACTCTGCGCCACGCCACTCCAGAACCTTTTGCCCTACAGCCTCGGCCAGGCGAACATCTGCCCCACGCATTTTAGAACCCTTCAACATCCTACAATGTCTAATAGTCCCGCCGCATCAAAGCTTTGCACTTGCCACCATGCTTGTCGAAAAGGCGCGCAGGGCTGTCTCATGCATTAAAATGTAATATATTTTGCATGGTTACATGAAGTACGTGATTTCGTACTGGCGTCGGCGCGGCTCAAGTCCATGCGGCCGTCGGACAGGAAAACGCGGCGACGCGTTCTCACCCCTTCTCAACGCCGCAATAATCGTCTAACAGAACCACGACTTTCGAGCCGGGCGCGCCCGCTCGCCGCCCCATGACCTGTCGCATGGGACGGGCGTCTTATCAGACGCCCTTAAAGGGCATTCCGGGACGCGTTCCGGTCCAAGAGGCCGGAAGCGGCCTTTTTTTTGCGCGCTCGCCACCCGGCGAAACACGAAGACGACTCAAGCCCGCCCGCTCAGGACGGGCGTCCAGAAGGACGCTTATGCCGAAAAGAACCGACATATCGACAATCCTGATCATCGGCGCGGGGCCCATCGTCATCGGACAGGCCTGCGAGTTCGACTACTCCGGCACGCAGGCCTGCAAGGCGCTGAAGGCTGAGGGGTACCGGATCGTGCTCGTCAACTCCAATCCGGCGACGATCATGACCGACCCGGATCTGGCGCATCGAACCTATGTCGAGCCGATCACGCCGGAATTCGTCGCCAAGGTCATCGAGAAGGAGCGCTATGCGGTCCCCGGCGGCTTCGCGCTGCTGCCGACCATGGGCGGCCAGACCGCGCTGAACTGCGCGCTCAGCCTCGAAAAAATGGGCGTGCTGAAAAAATTCGACGTCGAGATGATCGGCGCCACGGCGCACGCCATCGACAAGGCGGAGGACCGCGAACTCTTCCGCGAGGCGATGACCAAGATCGGTCTGGAGACGCCGCGCTCGCACCATATCAAGACGCTGCCGCAGGCGCTGGAGGCGCTGGACGACATCGGGCTGCCGGCCATCATCCGGCCGTCGTTCACGCTGGGCGGCACGGGCGGCGGCATCGCCTACAACAAGGCCGAGTTCATCGAGATCGTCGAGCGCGGCATCGACGCTTCGCCGACCAATGAGGTTCTGGTCGAGGAAAGCGTCCTCGGCTGGAAGGAATACGAGATGGAGGTCGTCCGCGACAAGGCGGACAACTGCATCATCGTCTGCTCCATCGAGAACATCGACCCGATGGGCGTTCACACCGGCGACTCGATCACCGTCGCCCCGGCGCTGACGCTGACCGATAAAGAATATCAGATCATGCGCGACGCCTCGCTCGCCGTGCTGCGCGAGATCGGCGTCGAGACCGGCGGCTCCAACGTGCAATTCGCGGTCGATCCGCGCACCGGCCGCATGATCGTCATCGAAATGAACCCGCGCGTGTCGCGCTCCTCGGCGCTGGCGTCCAAGGCCACGGGCTTCCCCATCGCCAAGGTCGCCGCACGCCTCGCGGTAGGCTACACGCTCGACGAGATCGCCAACGACATCACCGGCGGCGCCACGCCCGCCTCCTTCGAGCCGACGATCGATTATGTCGTCACGAAGATCCCTCGTTTCGCTTTCGAGAAATTTCCGGGCGCCGAGCCGGTCCTGACTACCGCGATGAAATCGGTCGGCGAGGCGATGGCCATCGGCCGCAATTTCGCCGAGTCGCTGCAGAAGGCGCTCCGCTCGCTGGAGACCGGCCTTTCCGGTCTCGACGAGATCGAGATCGAGGGGCTCGGCAAGGGCGACGACATGAACGTGCTGCGCGGCGCGCTCGGCACGCCGACGCCGGATCGCCTGCTCGTTGTCGGTCAGGCGCTGCGCCTCGGCATGTCCCGGCAAGAGATTCACGAGGCCTGCAAGATCGATCCGTGGTTCATCGACCGCCTCGCGGAAATCGTGGCGCTCGAAGACAAGGTGCGAAAATTCGGCCTGCCGAAAGACGCCGAGAATTTCCGCAAACTGAAATTCGCCGGCTTCTCCGACGTGCGCCTCGCGACGCTGACGGGACTCGAGGAGAAGGACGTGCGGGCCGCCCGCCACGCGCTGCAGGTCCGTCCGGTCTACAAGCGCATCGACACCTGCGCGGCGGAGTTCGCCTCGCCCACGGCCTACATGTATTCGACCTACGAGGCGCCTTTCATCGGCGCGCCCGAGAGCGAAGCCCGGCCGACGGACAAGAAGAAGATCGTCATTCTCGGCGGCGGGCCGAACCGCATCGGACAAGGCATCGAATTCGATTATTGCTGCTGCCACGCCTGTTTCGCCCTGGCCGACGCCGGGTACGAGACGATCATGATCAATTGCAATCCTGAGACGGTCTCCACCGACTACGACACTTCGGATCGCCTCTATTTCGAGCCGCTCACGAACGAGGACGTCGCGGAAATTCTCGATGTCGAGAAGTCGAACGGAACGCTCGTCGGCGTAATCGTCCAGTACGGCGGGCAAACGCCGCTGAAGCTCGCGCATGGTCTCGCGCAGGCGGGCGCGCCCATTCTCGGCACGCCGGTCGATTCGATCGACCTCGCCGAGGACCGCGACCGCTTCAAGCGCCTGCTCGACAAGCTCGGACTGAAACAGCCGAAGAACGGCATCGCCTATTCGGTCGAGCAGTCGCGCATCGTCGCGGGCGAACTCGGGCTGCCGCTCGTCGTGCGCCCGTCCTACGTGCTCGGCGGCCGCGCCATGGCCATCATCCGCGATCAGTCGGAGCTCGACGAATATCTGCTCGGCACGCTGCCGACGCTAGTGCCCTCCGAGATCAAGGCGCGCTATCCCAATGACAAGACCGGGCAGATCAATATGGTGCTCGGCAAGAATCCGCTGCTCTTCGACCGCTATCTCACCGATGCGATCGAAGTGGACGTGGACTGCCTCGCCGACGGCGAGCAGGCGGCCATCGCCGGCGTGATGGAGCACATCGAGGAAGCGGGCATCCACTCGGGCGACTCCGCCTGCTCACTGCCGCCGCGCTCCCTGCCGCCGGAAACCATCCTGGCGCTCGAGGAGCAGACGAAGAGCCTCGCCATGGCGCTTGGCGTCGTCGGCCTGATGAATGTGCAATTTGCGCTCAAGGACGGCGAGATCTACGTTCTCGAAGTCAATCCGCGCGCCTCGCGCACGGTGCCCTTCGTGGCCAAGGTCGTCGGCGCGCCGGTCGCCAAGATCGCCGCGCGGGTGATGGCGGGCGAAAAGCTCGCGAATTTCACCCTGCCCGACACGCGCCCGGCCCATGTCGGCGTGAAGGAGGCGGTCTTCCCCTTCGCGCGCTTCCCCGGCGTCGACACGGTCCTCGGCCCCGAGATGCGCTCGACCGGCGAAGTCATCGGTCTCGACCGCTGCTTCGACGCGGCCTTCGTAAAGAGCCAGCTCGGCGGCGGAACGAAAGCGCCGCGCGAGGGCGTGGTCTTTGTATCGGTCCGCGACGAGGACAAGGCCCGGGTCGTTCCCGCCATCCGGCTTCTCAAAGAGATCGGCTTTTCCGTCGTCGCGACCGGCGGCACGGCGCGCTATCTGGTCGAACAGGGCATCTCGGCGCAGAAGATCAACAAGGTCTCGGAGGGCCGGCCGCATATCGTCGACGCAATCAAGAACGGCTCGATCCAGCTCGTGTTCAACACGACGGAGGGCGCTCAGGCGCTCGCCGACTCCCGTTCCTTGCGCCGCGCGGCGCTTCTGCATAAGGTTCCATATTATACCACTCTGGCGGGGGCCATCGCCGCCGCTCAGGGCATTCGGGCATATGTTTCGGGAGATCTGGAAGCGCGGGCGTTGCAGGATTACTTCGAACCCCGCAACTGACGGAAACCAAAGGTTGATCGGCGACGCTCCGTCGCGCGGGCCCGGGGCCCGGTCGCCGTAGAGGCGAAAGCGCGGGGCGCCGCTGTGGCGGCAAATTCAACGCGACCATGATTCGGGGAGTCCCGCGCCGGCGTCCATGCCCGCGGGAGAGACGGGTTTTCCCCGATAAAGAGGCGAATCGACGAAAGGCGAAGAGCGAGACCGATGGACAAGGTGCCCATGACAGCCCCCGGCTACGCCGCGCTCGCAGAAGAACTGCGCCGCCGGCAGCAGGAAGACCGCCCGCGCATCATCCAGCAGATCTCGGAGGCGCGCGCCCATGGCGACCTCTCGGAGAACGCCGAATATCACGCCGCCAAGGAAGCGCAGTCGCTCAACGAGGGCCGCATCGCCGAGCTGGAGGACAAGCTCTCGCGCGCCGAGGTGATCGACGTGTCCAAGCTCACGGGCTCGACCATCAAGTTCGGCGCGACAGTCACTGTCGTCGACGAGGACACCGACGAGGAAAAGGCCTATCAGATCGTCGGCGAGACCGAGGCTGATGTTAAGAGCGGCCGCGTCTCCATCACGAGCCCCATCGCCCGCGCGCTGATCGGCAAGACGGTCGGCGACACGGTGGAGGTGAAAACCCCCGGCGGCGGCAAAAGCTACGAGATATTGAAGGTCGCGTTTGTGTGACGGAGCCCGCTCGGGTCCTCTCCCCGCTAGCGGGGAGAGTAGTTTTGCGCCCCTCCTGCCGCCCGCGACCACCCTTCGCATCCTCTCCGACGGCCGCGCCGGCCATGAGGCGCAGACGCTGGGGATCGCTGAGGCGCTTGGCCTGACGCCCGACATCAGGCGCGTCGCGCCTCGAAAATTCTACGACTGGATCGCGCCCTTCGGACCGCCCGACCCGCAGGACGCGCCAGCCTTCGCTCCGCCTTATCCCGACATCGCCATCGCCGCAGGGCGCCGCACGATACCGGCGCTGCGGCGGCTGAAGCGGGATTCGGGCGGCGCAACTTTCACGGTCTACGTCAACAGGCCGGCTACCGGGCCGGGGACAGCCGACCTCATCGTCGCGCCCCGCCACGACCGCCTCTCCGCCCCTAACGTCATTTCGGCGCTCACTCCGGCGAATCGCGTCACGCCCGAGCGCCTCGCCCGAGCGCGCGCCGCGCCCGATCCGCGCATCGCCGCCCTGCCCCGGCCCCGGGCCGCCATGCTGATCGGCAGCGCCGAGGGCGTTGTTTACGATCTCGATTTCATTGCGAGTTACCTGCTCGCCGCCGGCGAAAGCGTGATGGCGACGCCCTCCCGCCGCACGCCGCCGGAAATCTCACGAATGTTGTGCGGGGCGCTCTCCGCTCCGGGCGGCTATTTCTGGGGCGGCGAAGGCGAGAACCCCTATTTATCCATGCTCGCCAACGCCGACCGCATCATCGTCACGGGCGACAGCGTGAATATGGTGGGAGAGGCCGTCGCGACCGGCGCGCCGGTGCATGTCATCGAGCCCTTCGTGACGCGCAGAAAGCTCAGGGCCTATCTCGCCGCGCTGGAGAAAGCGGGCGCCATCCGCATCTGGAGCGGTCCTTTCGATGACTGGACCTACAAGCCGATCAACTCCACGCCGACGATCGCGCGCGGCGTCGCGGAAGCCTTCCGGCGCTTCGCGGCATGAGGCGGAGGGATTGCAGCGCGACGCATAATCGCTAGATTGCGGGCTCCTTCGAGGCCCCCAGCGAGTCCCAAATGTCAGCCCCACAACACGCGCGCGTCATCATCATCGGCTCCGGGCCGGCCGGCTATACGGCGGCGATCTACTCCGCGCGAGCCCTCCTCGAACCGATGCTGATCGCCGGCTTCGATCAGGGCGGACAGCTCATGATCACCACCGACGTAGAGAATTACCCCGGCTTCGCCGAGCCCATTCAAGGCCCCTGGCTGATGGAGCAGATGCGGCTGCAGGCGGAGCATGTCGGCGCGAAGCTCGTCTCGGATCACATCGTGGAAGCGCGGCTCGACAAGCGCCCCTTCACGCTCATCGGCGACAGCGGAAACACCTATACCTGCGACGCGCTGATCATTGCGACCGGCGCCAAGGCGAAATGGCTCGGCCTGCCGAGCGAAGAGAAATTCAAGGGCTTCGGCGTCTCCGCCTGCGCCACCTGCGACGGCTTCTTTTTCCGCGGCAAGAAGGTCGTCGTGGTCGGAGGCGGCAATACGGCGGTCGAGGAGGCGCTCTATCTCTCCAACCTCGCCTCGCATGTCACCCTGGTGCATCGACGCGACACGCTGCGCTCCGAGCGCGTGCTACAGGAGCGCCTGAGCAAGCGCGAAAACATCTCCGTCCTCTTCGACCACGTCATCGACGAGATCACGGGCGACGACGAGCCGCCGACCGTTTCGGGCGTGAGGGTGAAGAACGTCAAGACCGGCGAGACGCAGACGCTCGACGTGGAGGGAGTCTTCATCGCCATCGGACATGCGCCGGCGTCCGAACTCTTCAAGGGTCAGCTTACCCTGAAGCCGTCCGGCTACATCGCCGTTGAGCCGGGCACGACGCGCACCAATATTGCGGGTGTCTATGCGGCGGGCGACGTCGCGGACGAGGTATACCGCCAGGCGGTGACGGCCGCTGGGCTCGGCTGCATGGCCGCGCTCGAGGTGGAGAAGTTCCTGCTGGACGCGTGAGGAGAAAAAAACGTGACGGAACGCGTGATCTTCCAGAAGAAAGCCATGCCGATCGAGGTCGAGGCCGGCAAGACCTACTATTGGTGCGCCTGTGGACGCAGCGCCAAACAGCCGTTCTGCGACGGCGCCCACAAGGGCACGGGGATCGAGCCCGTCGCCTACAAGGCGGAGGCGACCGGCAAGGCTTTCTTCTGCGGCTGCAAGCACAGCAAGAAAGAGCCGCTCTGCGACGGCACACACAAGGAGCTGTGAGGCCGCCAAAACTCGGGCAGCCGGACCGCGCCTAATCCTTCCCGCATGCGCGAGGGGAGCAATCCTCACTGGATCAAGATCACATGAGGAGTTCGCGCGATCCCCGGAAAGGCTCACGGATTCCCCTCCCCCCGCTTGCGGTGGGGAGGGGTTAGGGGTGGGGGGCTCGCGCAATGGGCAACAAATCCGACCGATCCGACCCGAGAACTTCCCGCGCCAGAGCGCTCAGACGCGACGCCACTCCCGCCGAGCGAAAACTCTGGTCACAACTGAAGCAGCTGGAAATCGCCGGCAGCCACTTTCGCCGCCAGGCGCCTATCGGGCCCTATTTTGCCGACTTCGCCTGTTATCGCACCCGCCTTGTTGTCGAAGTTGACGGCGAGCAGCACGGCATCGACGCGGCACGCCGCCACGACGAGGCCCGAACGCGTTTTCTCCAGTCGAATGGCTACCGCGTGCTACGCTTTTGGAACGCGGAAGTCCTGAGTAACCTCGAAAGCGTTGTGGACACGGTTTGCGCCGCGCTCTACCAAACACCCGAGCAGTAACCGTGTCCCCCCACCCCTGCCCCTCCCCGCCGCAAGCGGGGGAGGGAAACGAGCCGTGCGACAACACCGCCCATGCCCGACCTTCTCCTTGAACTCTTTTCCGAAGAAATTCCCGCGCGCATGCAGCGTCAGGCGGCCGACGACCTCAGGCGGCTCGTCACCAATGCGCTCGTTGAGCGCGGCCTGACCTATGAGGGCGCGAGCGCCTACGCCACGCCGCGTCGCCTTGCGTTGCAGGTCGTTGGCCTGCCCGGCCGCCAGCCGGACGTGCGCGAGGAGCGGAAAGGTCCGCGCGTCGGCGCGCCGGACGCGGCCATACAGGGGTTTCTGAAAAGCGCGGGGCTGGCGTCGCTCGATCAGGCGAGGATCGAGAAGGACAAGAAAGGCGCGGAATTCTATCTCGCCGTCATCGAGCGCCCCGGCGCCGAGACGATTCAGGTGCTTGCGGAAATCCTGCCCGGAATCGTCAAGGGCTTTCCCTGGCCGAAGTCGATGCGCTGGGGCGCGGCCTCGGAGCGCACGGACTCGCTGCGCTGGGTGCGCCCGCTCCATTCCATCGTCGCGACCTTCGGGCCGGAGACCGAAACCCCGGACGTCGTGCCTTTCGAGGTGGACGGGATCGTCGCGGGCAATACGACGCACGGCCATCGCTTCATGGCGCCGGCGGCGATCCATGTGAAGCGCTTCGAGGATTATGCAATGTCGCTCGAGCGCGCCAGGGTCGTCATCGACCCCGAGCGCCGGCGCGACATCATCCTGCACGACGCGAAAGACCTCGCCTTCGCGCAGGGGCTGGAGCTGGTGGAGGACGCGGGCCTGCTGGAAGAAGTGGCGGGGCTCGTGGAATGGCCCGTGACGCTGATGGGCAGTTTCGACGAGAGCTTCCTCTCCATTCCGCCGGAAGTCATTCGCGCGACGATCCGCGTGAACCAGAAATGCTTCGTGCTGCGCAAGGACGGCAAGCTCACCAACCGCTTCATCCTCGTCTCGAATATCGAGGCGAGCGACCATGGCGCGACGATCGTCGCGGGCAATCAGCGCGTCATCGCGGCGCGCCTGTCGGATGCGAAATTCTTCTACGAGACCGATCTGAAGACAAAACTCGAAGACCGACTGCCGAAGCTCGATCAGATCGTTTTCCATGAGAAGCTCGGCACGCAGGGCGAGCGCGTGAAGCGCATTGCGGCGCTGGCGCGGGAGCTGGCGCCGATCGTCGGCGCCGACCCCGACAAGGCCGCGCGCGCCGCGACGCTCTGCAAAGCCGATCTCGTCTCGGAAATGGTTGGCGAATTCCCCGAGCTTCAGGGATTGATGGGCAGCTATTACGCGAGCGCGCAAGGCGAAGACCCGTCTGTCGCAAACGCCTGCTACGAGCATTACAAGCCGCAGGGCCAGGGCGACTATGCGCCCAAGGACCCGGTGTCCATCGCCGTGGCGCTGGCCGACAAGCTGGATACGCTCGTCGGATTCTGGGCGATCGATGAGAAGCCGACGGGAAGCAAGGACCCTTACGCGCTGCGCAGGGCGGCGTTGGGGGTGATCAGGATCGTGCTGGAGAATGAGCTGCGCATAAGTCTCCATACCTTTTTTGCGCATTTGTACGGGTGGCTTTTAACAAAAGAGGGATGGGGGCGCGGTGATTTAGCCGACGTCCTTCTAACCGCGCCTAATGATCATGAATCCGTTTTCAAGAAGGAAATGGCGTCTTGGCTGAGTGCGCATCCCATCCAAGCCGGCTTCCTCAGAACGGATGAAAATTTCGACACCGTGTTCGATGTGCTAACCACGGCGATAAGTCACAGACGCTCATCTGATTTTGACAAGACTTTAGACGGAGAGACGTTCGCACCGTTTGGCGACCTGACACAAGCTTACGAGGACGCGTTGTTCCGCAATGAGCTTGACTTGCTCCGGGAAGAACGCGGCGTAGTAGTTCTTGATAGGACCGTCGATCAGCTAATCGAAAGAATTATTTCCCTGAGGTTCGTCGGCCAATTCAGTGCGCTTGACATGAATTGGATCGCTAACTGGCTCGGTGAGATAAGGCAGATATTTGACGTAGCAAAAGACCCAATCTTGATCGCAATCAACCGGAGAGCGTCGGACCTCCTCGAATTTTTCATCGACCGCCTGAAGGTCTACTTGCGCGACAAGGGCGCCAGGTACGATCTTATCGATGCGGCGCTCGGCGCCGTTGCGTTCGATGAGTCCGAGGAGGAGACTGCGAGCGCGGCGTTACAGGACGACCTGCTCATGATTACGAAAAAAGTTGAAGCGCTCGATAAATTTCTCGCAACCGACGACGGCAAGAACCTGCTCGCGGGCTACAAGCGCGCCGTCAACATTCTGAAAGCCGAAGAGAAAAAGGACGGGCCGCGCGCCTACTCCCACCGCCATGCGCCGAATCTGCGCGTCGAGCCGCAGGAGCACAAGCTCGCCGCGGCCATTGCGCGGGCGCGCGAGGAGACGACCGAAAAGCTGGAGAAGGAAGATTTCGCCGGCGCCATGCGCTCGCTTGCAAAACTGCGCGATCCCGTGGACGCCTTCTTCGAGCATGTGACGGTGAACGCCGACAACGCCGATCTGCGCCTCAACCGCCTGCGCCTGCTCGCGGAATTGCGCCGCGTGATGATGGGCGTCGCGGATTTCGGGAAAATCGCGGGAGAGGCCGGGATGGCGTGAGGGGTATGATTTCCTCGTCCTTCGGGATGCAAGCTTCGCTTGCTCCTCAGGATGAGGAAACCCCTGTCGCCGTCCGCATCCTGAGGAGCGCCTGAAAGGCGCGTCTCGAAGGATGAAATCGGCTTCCCTTACGCCCCATTCCCTGTAAAGGACCGCGGCGCGGGCGAGATGATCTTCGCGGCGCCGCCGTTGATCTCCAGCACCGACAGGCCGCGCTCGTTCATGCCATCAGGGCGGAAGCGGAACACGCCATCCGCGCCGTTGAAGCCCGACGGATTGGTGAGCACGCTTTCCGAATAGCGCTGCGACCCCTGCGTGCGCGAGAGGGCGATGGCCAAGGACACGGCGTCGTATGCGAGCGTCGCGATGCGCGCCGGGTCCGAGCCGAATTTCGCCTTGTAACGCTGCGCGAAGGCGTTGAAGCCGGCGTTCTCCGGCGCCGTGAACCATGCGCCCTGCAGGGCCGGCAGGGCGAGCGTGCGTGAGTCGTTCCACAGACCGGTGCCGATGATCTGCACTTTCTTCGAGTCGAGGCCGTTGGCGACGAGTTCCTTCGAGACCGCCGCCATGGCGTCGGCCTGCTCGGGAATGAAGAGCGCGTCGAACTGGTCGCGCGCGGCCGCGAGGCGCTTCACCGACTCGGCGGAGGCGCCGGGCTTGTAACGCTCGATCATCGGGACGCGCAGCCCGTGATTGGCGGCGCTCTGCTGGAACTGCGCCATCGCCAGCGTGCCGTAGTCGTTCTCCGGCACCAGCGCCGCAATGGACTTCTTGCCCTTTTGTGCGGCGAATTCGACGCCGCGCTCGACATAGCCCTCGACGAGGAAAGACAGGAGATAATTGCCGCGTCCCGCCGCCGAAGCGTCGGTGGAGAAGGCGATGACCGGGCGACTCGAAGAACGGGCGACCCGGCCCGCCTCCTTCACATCCGTCGCGAACACCGGACCGAGGATGATTTCGGCGCCCTCGTTGATCGCCGCCTGCGTCGCCGCGGCGGCTCCGGCGGGCGTCGAGCGGTCGTCCTTCACAAGGATCGTGACGTCGTTCGTGCCGCTGTCGGCATAAGCAAGCTTGGCGGCGTTGCGCAGCGACGCGCCGACCGAGGACGGGCCGTTCGCGCCGGTCAGCGGCACGACAAGGCCGATCTTCACGGCGCCGTTGCCGATGACTTCGCCGGCGTCAGCCTGCTGATCAGTCGGGGCGGCGGGGCCCGCCGGCGCGCCGAGGCGCAGATCGCGCATACCTGGAATGCCCGGTCCTGTCGTGGGATTACAGGCCGCAAGCGATACGACCGCGACGCATGCCGCAGCACGGAAGGCGGCGGAGACAAGGCTCTGGCGCGCGGTTCGAGAAATAGTCTTCATAAATAAACCAACCCCCTGCGCTCCGGCGGTCTTTGGCCGCGCCTGCGCCTTACCCCGCCGATAAGGTCCGTCTCCCCGGCGGAAAGTCAATAGATTACTCATTACGCAGTAATTGCGGCCTTGCGATGATTCGCGCTTTTGTTCTACAAAACGAACAAAAGATCATTTTTATAGAACGGCGCGTGCGGAGGAAACCTATGGCCAGCGACGTCGACTCCCCCTCCGCCGCGAGCTACACCGCCTTCGGCTTGCGCGCCGAGGCGGAAAAAATCGAACCGGGGCTTCATGTTGTCGCGACCCCTATCGGCAATCTGAAGGATATTTCCTTCCGCGCGCTGTCGACGCTCGCCGCCGCCGACGCGGTCATCGCCGAGGACACGCGCGTCACCAAGACGCTGCTGGCGCATTACGGCATATCGACGCCGCTCGTCGCCTATCACGAGCACAACGCCAGGGTGATTCGCCCGCATCTGCTGGCGCGGCTCGAGTCCGGGGCCAGACTGGCGCTGGTCTCGGACGCCGGCACGCCGCTCGTCTCCGACCCCGGCTTCAAGCTGGTGCAGGAGGCTCTGGAAAAGGGCCTGCATGTCACGGCCGTTCCCGGCCCTTCCGCGGTCCTCACGGCGCTGGTCGTCGCGGGCCTGCCCACCGACCGCTTCTTCTTCGAGGGTTTCCTGCCGCACAAGAGCGGACCGCGCCGGGCGCGGCTGGCGGAGCTGGCGCATGTGCCCGGCACGCTGGTGTTTTTCGAGAGCCCGCGACGGCTTGCGGAAACGCTCGAGGATTGCGCGGCGGCGCTCGGCCCCCGCAACGCCGCCATCGCGCGGGAATTAACCAAGATGTACGAGTCCGTGCGGCGGGGTCCGTTGGACGAGCTCGCCGCCGCGCTGGCGCGGGAGGAGCCGCCTCGCGGCGAAATCGTGCTCCTCGTGGCGCCGCCCGAGGCCGGCGCGGCCGAATTGGCCGAGGCCGACCTCGACGCAAAAATCAACGAGGCGCTCGGCGCCTATTCGGTAAAAGACGCAGCCAGCGTCGTGTCCGCCGCCACCGGCCGGCCGCGCCGGCAGGTTTATGCGCGGGCGCTGCAACTTGCGGCGGAGCGGGAGAAGGCCCCTCCCCGACCCTGAGCATTTCCGCGAAAGAGCGGATTGAACACCCCTATTGCTGCGTTTACGCTGGCGCAGATTTTGAGCTTCACTCCCGCAAGTCGGCGGGCGGCGCACAGGGAGAGTAACAGGCGTGATCGACGACAGGCGCGATGTCCGCCGCAACGCCTATGCCTATGGCCTGCGCGCGGAGACCGTCGCCACGCTCTGGATGCGCGCCCATCTCTATTCGATTCTCGATCGCAACTACCGCGTCAACGGCGGCGAAATCGACGTGATCGCCCGGCGCGGGAGCACTATCGCCTTCGTCGAGGTGAAGGCGCGCGGCGACCTCGATGACGCCGCCGTCGCCATCACGCCGCAGAAGCAACGCCGAATTGCGCGCGCCGCCAACCGCTGGGTCGCGACCCACCCCTGGGCGATGAACTGCACGCTGCGCGCCGACGCGATCTTCGTGGCGCCGGGGAAACTGCCGCGCCATGTGGAAAATGCGTTCGAGCTCGGGTTTGGGTAAACAACTCTTTATCAACACCCAGAGCCTTACCATTCGCGCAACTGATTCCACCGCGCGAGACCCAATGCCCCTCACCCCAAAACTCGACACCGTCGCGCTCGCGAGGCGTATCCGCCTCGACGTCATCCGCATGACGAACCGCGGAAAAAGCTCACATGTCGGCTCGGCGCTCTCCATCGCCGACATTCTCGCGACGCTTTACGGCGCGGCGTTGAATGTCGATCCGTTCGATCCGCAAAATCCCGACCGCGACCGCTTCATTCTCTCCAAGGGCCACGCCGGCGCGGCCGTTTATGCGGCGCTGGCGGAGACGGGTTTCTTCGACGCGACGCTGCTGGAGCAGCACTATCAGAACGGCTCGATCTTCTCGGGGCATGTCTCGCACAAGGGCGTGCCGGGGGTGGAGCTTTCCACCGGCGCGCTCGGCCATGGGCTGAATGTCGCGACCGGCATGGCGCTGGCGGCGAAACGCGGCCGCGAGAACTGGCGCGCCTTCGCGCTGCTCGGTGACGGCGAATGCGACGAGGGTTCGACATGGGAGGCGGCGATGTTCGCCGCGCATCACAGTCTCGACAATCTCGTCGCCATCATCGACTACAACAAGCTGCAAAGCCTCGCGAGCGTCGCCGACACTCTCGCGCTGGAGCCATTCGCGGACAAATGGCGCGCCTTCGGATGGGCGGTCGAGGAAATCGACGGCCATGACCATGCGCAACTCCTCGACGCCTTCGACCGCCTGCCCTTCGCGCCCGGAAAACCCGGCGTCCTCATTGCGCATACGACGAAGGGCAAAGGCGTGTCCTTCATGGAGAATCAGGTGGCCTGGCACTATCGCACGCCGCTCGGCGCCGATTTCGATCAGGCGATTTCGGAGCTGGAGTCGGCCGATGCGTGACGCCTTCATCGAGACGCTCACTGAACTCGCAGCCGAAGACCCGCGCGTCGTGCTCATCACCGGCGATCTGGGATATGGCGTGCTGACAAAATTCGTTGAGCGCTTTCCCAATCAATTCGTCAACGCCGGCGTCGCCGAGCAGAACATGACGTCCATCGCCGCTGGCATGGCGCTAGCAGGCTGGCGGGTCTACACTTATTCCATCGCAAATTTTCCGACGCTGCGTTGCCTCGAGCAGGTGCGCAACGACATCTGCTACCACGATTGCGACGTCACCATCGTCGCGGTGGGCGGCGGATTCTCGTATGGACAACTGGGCATGTCGCATTTCGCGACCGAAGACCTCGCCATCATGCGCGCGCTGCCGAACATGCGCGTCGTGGCGCCGACCGAGAAATGGGAGGCGCAGGATCTGACCCGCGACCTCGCGCGACAAAAAGGGCCGGCCTATCTGCGCATCGACAAGGACGCGGGCGGCATGGCGCGCCGTGAGGGCGAGCGCGCCACTGTCGGCAAGGCGCGTCGCGTGCGCGAAGGCGCGGACGCCACCATCATCGCGACGGGCGCAATAATGCGAGAAGCGCTCGCGGCCGCCGACAGTTTGTCGGCGCGGGGCGTCCAATGCCGCATCGAGGCGATGCACACGATCAAGCCGCTGGACGAAGAGGCGATCCTTTCGGCTGCAAGGGAAACCGGCGGGATCGTGACGCTCGAAGAGCACAACCGCGTCGGCGGCCTGATGGGCGCCGTTGCTGAAACGCTGGTGACGTCGGGCGCGCGGCCGGGGTTTTTCAGAAGCGTCGCGCTCGGCGACGTCTTCCCGAGCATTGTCGGCGACCAGTCATATCTACGCGGACGCTATGGGCTGGATGCGATGACTGTTCAGGACGCCATTGCGAGCGCGCTTGCGACAGGCGCCCCTCTGAAGCGCATGGCGAGCTCGGGCTGAACAGCGATTAAGCAACACGTGGCGAAAACCGTCTCAATCGCCTATTGTGCAAGCAGCCTGCGGGGATCGAAAGCGTAAGGGTGGCGCCATGAAGGCCGCCAGCGGTGGTCCTTCCCTCTCGCCACGTGGGCGCCGACAATAGCGGCGTCAAGCCGGATTCGTATCCCGGGCGGGAGTCAACATGTTCAAACTGAAAACGATTTTGAATGGCCGGCGAAAAGTCGCGGCCATTCTCGGAGCGTTCGCCTGCGCGATGACGCTCGCCTTCGCGGGGCCGGCCTCGGCTGAGACGCCCGACGAGACCTACAAGGCGCTTGGCCTCACCAAGTCCGCGTCGCCGAAGGAGCTCTACGAAGCGCTGACGAAGCGTTATCACGACGAAGCTCAGGGCGCCGGCAAGGGGTCGCTTGCGAAATATTGGGAGCCGATCCCGATTTCGAAATATCTGAACCCCCACAGCTTCTACAAGCCGCCACAGACCATCGACATCGACGCCTCGCGCGCGCAATGCGTCGAGTGCCATCAGCAGACCACGCCCGGCTGGACCCATAGCTGGCAAAAGAGCGTTCACGGCAATCTCGACGAGATCCGCAAGCTCCCCGACTCCGATTCACGCGCCTACAAGAAGGCGATGATCAAGGAGGTCGAGGACAATCTGCGTTCGATGGGAACGCTGAAGGCCGGCGAGAATCTGAAGGAAGTCGGCTGCATCGACTGTCACATGGGCGTCGGCAAGGACCACGGCCAGCACAAGGCCGAGCTGAAAATGCCCGACGCCGCGGCCTGCGGTCAGTGTCACGTCCAGCAATTCGCCGAGCGTGAATCGGAGCGCGACACCTTCACCTGGCCGCAGGGCCAGTGGAATCCGGGTCATCCCTCACACGCTCTTTCCTACAAGGCGAATGTCGAGAACGCGATCTGGGCCGCGATGGAGCAGCGCGAAGTGGCCGAGGGCTGCACCTTCTGTCACACGCCGCAGACGACCTGCAACAGCTGCCATACGCGCCACGAATTCTCCTCGGTCGAAGCCCGCAAGCCGCAGGCCTGCGCGCAGTGCCACAACGGCGTCGACCACAATGAATTCGAAAACTACATGCTCTCGAAGCATGGCACGGTCTACCAGACCCGCGGCGACAGCTGGGACTGGAACGCGCGTCTCGCGGACGCGATGGAAAAGGGCAATATGAACGCCCCGACCTGCCAGTTCTGCCATATGGAATATGAGGGCAAGTTCACCCACAACATGGTGCGCAAGTCGCGCTGGGCCTTCCTGCCCATGCCGAAGATCGCCGACAATCTGAACCATCCGTGGTTCGTCAAGCGCAAGGAATCGTGGGTTTCGACCTGCTCGAACTGTCACTCCGACAGCTTCGCCCGCGCCTATCTCGACGACATGGACAAGGGCGTGATTTCCGGCATCAACATCACGGAGCAGGCGCGCAGCGTGCTCGTGAAGCTTTACAACGACAAGCTGCTGCCGGGTCAGACGACCAACCGCCCTGCTCCGCCTCCGACGGAGAAGGACGAGCCCGGCGCGTTCTTCCAGCTGTTCTGGCAGAAGGGCAACAACCCGACGGCGGTGGAATACGAGTTCGCCGAGATGTGGGAGCACCACCAGATCAAGCACTACAAGGCGCTCGCCCACATGAATCCCGGCGGATACACCTACTCCGACGGCTGGTCGCAGCTCATCAAGAGCGCGGCGAAGATCAACGACGAGGACACGCGCCTGCGTGAAGCCGCAGAGATCCGCGCCGAGCTGAAGCGCATCTCGGGCCAGAAGCGCGGCGAACTCTACGATCTCGACTCGCCGGCGCGCCGCGCCTGGGCGGCCGGGCTCGGCGGTCTCGCGGTGCTCATCGGCGCCGGCCTGTTGTTCCTTCGCGACAGAAAGAAGGCGTAAGGCGCCCCTCGCGTGAGAGGTGCGTAAACTTGACAAGCAATCCGGAGCCGTAACCCGGTTCTGGATTGCTTTTTTCTTTTTCCGACGCTCTCGCCGTCAGGACAGAGCGCGAGACAGAGGTTTGAACCTTTTATGAGAGAGACCATCGGCGCCGTGCTTATCGCAGTGGGCGTGGCCCTGCTCGGCTGGGTCGCCTATTCCACGCTGCATCCGGTCGCGCATTATACTTTCACCCTGGCGCCCGCCCGGGCCGACGCCGTGAAGGAGGTCGAAAACCTTGGCCTCGCGCCAGAGGCGTTGCAGCGTGTCGAGATTACGAGCCCCGAGGAGCGCCGCCCCGTCGCAACCGGGCTCGTTGCGCGCGACGAAACCCGCCTCGCGCCGATCGTCTGGCGCAACGAAGTGACGGAGCCGATTTTTTTCGCCGACGCCTCCGCCGCCGACATGACCAAGGTGCTGGCAGCCATCCGCGAACATGTCCCGGAGGACGCCGTCGTTCTCGCGTGGTGGGATTTCTCACGCGCCATTCGCGTCGCCGCAAAACGACAGGCGCCGCTCGACGACCCGCAGGCGCGCGGACTCCTCATCCCCGCCGCCTGGGCCGGGGCGCGCGGCGACGAACGCGCCCGATGGGGCGCCGGCGCCAATCCGCAATCTGCGGAGTCGTTTGGCCAATTCATCGACGCGCTCACAGCGACGGATGAAGCGCAGGGCGCGGCGACGCTGAAAAAACTCGCCGGCGGCAAGCCCGCCTATGTGGCCGTGCATATTTCGGACGTCTGGAAAGCCGCGGCTGTGAAGCCGGAGCGTTTCTCCATCGGCTTCAAGGACTTCGCCTCGTCGGGCGTTTCGCATGGCGTTATCAAATCCGCGCAGCGATGGATGCGCGAGCAAAAGGTGGAGGGAGGCTTCGCGGTCGAGCCAATAGGCGGCGCGACGCGGCTGCATTATTTCCAAAGCAAGGGCGACAGCGATGCGCTCGTAGCGAAGCTCCTGCCCTTCTCGACGTCGAACCCAATGCAGCTCGAAGCGCTGGAACTTGTCTATCAGCACAAGGGCTGGTGGATATACCGACTGAAAGATTGAGTTGGAAGTCCATCGCCGTCCGTGGCGCGGCGCAGGATCGCAACCTCAATTTGCAGAAAGAGGAACATGCTCCGCGCTCGCCAGTTGACTCATTACGTCGCAAAAGTGGAGGCGCGTGATGAAACGACTTTACGTCACAGCCGCGCTGTCGATTGCGCTGGCCGGCTGGTTGTCCGCAGCAGGCGCCGAACCTCGCAAGGATGACAGCGGCAAGGAACCGGAGAACGGCTATCAGCGCGATGACAATGGCTGGCGCCAACGCGCGGAAGCCGGCCGTCTCGGCTGCAAGACCGAGTGGAAATGGGATGGAGTTCGATACAGGGACGAGGTGACGTGCAAGGACGGCTCAAGCCCGCCCCTGCATCGCAACTGATGGCGTGAGGCGCCGCGCGGCCTAGCTGCTGCGCAGCGCTCCTGCGAGACGGGCGATTCCGTCCTCAATCTCTTTCTCGGTCAGCGCAACGAATCCGAGCATCAGCAAACGATCGCCGCCGTCATTCTTGTCGAAGCGCAGCGCCGAACCGGTCGCGAGGGAGCAAACGCCGACGCCTGCGGCGAGCCCTCTCGCCTCGACCTCGGCGGCGTCCGGTAGACCTTCGGGCAGTTTCCAGACCAGATGCATGCCCGCCTGGTCGCCGAAGACCTCGCAGTGGCCGAAATGTTTCGCCAGCGCATTGAGCAGCGCATCGCGGCGCTCGCGATAGAGCTGACGGATGCGACGCAGATGACGGCCGAACTCGCCGCTGGCCATGAAGTCGGCCATGGCGGCCTGCTCCAGCCAGCTCTGGCCATTGTTCATGAGCATCTTCATGCGGCGGAAACTGTCGACGAGCCTGCGCGGCGCGACGACATAGCCGAGGCGCAGTCCAGGCCCCATGCATTTCGAGAAGGTGCCGAGATAAATGACGCGCTCGTTGCGATCGAGGCCCTTGAGCGCCGTCAGCGGCGAGCCGACAAAGCGGAAGTCGCTGTCGTAGTCGTCTTCCATGATGTAGGCGTCGTACTGCGTCGCCCATGACAGCAATTCGATGCGACGTTGCAAGCTCATCGTCACGCCGATCGGATATTGATGCGAGGGCGTGACATAGGCCACGGCGTCCCGCACATGTGGCAACCGCGACACGTCGAGTCCGTCGTGGTCGATCGGCGCCGGATGCAGCTTGGCTCCGAGGCTCTCGAGCACGAAGGCCGCCCCTTGGTAACAGGGCGATTCGATCACCGCCGTCGTCCCGGGTTTCACGAGCAGACGGCCGACAAGATTGAAGCCGTCCTGACAACCGCCGACGATGATGATCTGGTCCGGATCGGCGATGACGCCGCGCGCCGGCGCTAGATGCTTGGCGATCGCCTGCCGCAGTTCGAGCAGGCCGGCCGGATCGTTGTAGCTGGTAAGCTTTGAGCCCGCGGTCTTGAGCCGGGCCTTGATGTGTTGCGACCACGCCTTCAGCGGGAAGGACCGCGGATCAGGACGACCGACCCAGAAGTCGGCCACGAGCCGGCGCCGGTCGGGGTCGGCGAGGCGATGGGTGCGTAGCGCGCCCCCGGGAGCGACGGGCTCGGGCTCATCCTCGGCCGCAGGCTCCGCCGCATGGCCGCCGCCATTGTTTGCGGACGACAGGAAGGCCGTGTCCGGCAAATCCGGCGAGACGAAAGTGCCGACGTAAGGCTTGGTGCGGATATAGCCTTCCGCAATCAGCCGTTCATAGGCAAGCACCGCAGTATTGCGCGACACGCCGAGCTGATTGCTCAGCTCACGCGTCGTCGGCAAAGGATCGTCCCCCCGAAGCTGCCCGTTGAGGATCATCGAGCGGATCTGGTCGAAGATCTGATTCTGCAGGGTCGATTTGTCCGACTCCCGCAGAAGTATCGACAATTGCACATGTCCGCTCCGAACAACGGGAACCGGACGACCTATCGTGGAAATGCCCATCATGTGCCTCCTGACACACAGATAAGAGGCGTTTGGTCCAATACATAGATCCACGCCCGATTGGCGGACTGGCGCCACGATACATCTTGCTGCGACCAAAGATCGCAACCAACGAGATGTCAAAAAACCTTTAACTGGCGCCATTAGCTTCCCGGGTTCTGGCGCTTTCTAACGGCCATTTTTTGGTCGAAGCTTTAATTGCGCTAAATCGGCGCTCGGGGAGGAAACGAATGGCTCTGACTCACTCGCAAATCGTTCCGACCGCGTTTTGGGTCGGCTTTCTGGTGCTTGGCCTCATCACCAGTTCCTCTGGTCCGGAAAAGCGCCACAGCGCTCAGGCCACGCGCAGCGTCAAGGCGGCAAAGTCTTCGCCGGCGCCCATCGGCGCAGTGGCTGCCGAGACGACGGCCCTGGACGCGCGCGACGCGAAGCCTTTGAAAGAGGCCGAACTCGCCGACTGACGGCGCTCCTCTTCCTCCCGACTTCCGGGCGCCAATATTGGCGCCTTTTTTGTTGCCCGGAACCGCTCGTTCAAGGTCTTTCGGCAGAGCGGCCAACCGGTAGTCCGCCGCCTTGATTTGATGAAACCGGCTTCCTATCTCTTCCACAAGGTGACGCTAACGGCGTGATCGAAGATGCGGCCCGAGCGCGGATGTAGCGACGGGCCGTTTCGCTGTGAGGAGGACGTCATGCCGGATGGCCTTGTGAAGCTCATGATTATCGGTACCCTCGGTTTCTTCGTGGGCGCCGCCCTCATCGGTTGGGCTTACGGCTGATCCCGCGTGGTCGGCGCAGAGGCCGCCTGCCCGGTTTTCGCTTCCTCTCGCATTTGCGCCAACCTCTTCCCGCCTCGCAAGGGCGCGACGTGAGTGAGCGCCGTGATCGACAGGAATCCGCCGATCCACGCGCCGACAGCCGCGAATAGAACATAGGCCCAGTTCGACGTGTAGCTGATGACCGCAAATGCGGAAAGCAGGTACCATATGCTGCTCCAGCTCGCGGCCGCAATTCGACGGCGCTCGGAAACGGCCGCATTGAAAAATACATAGACAGCGTCGGTGATCGCCGTCGATGCGACGACCCCTGCGGCAATCAATGGGTCGATCGTCGGGAAATCCATATGATCCTCCGCTTCTGCCTCAGCTCCGGCTACCGTCGCCGCAAGCGAAACATTGTCGACGGGGTCGATCAAGCGGTCGCCGTGATGCTTGTGGACAAAGCGCCATCATCAAATATTTTGGCGGCCGCGCCCAAATCACGGACAATCCGGCGAGCATGAGAACGAAGGCGTCGGCGCTCCATCGCCAATTCCGCTTTCCCGCCGCCTCATCAACGATCGATAGCATGGATTTCGCCGACGGGCACAACGGCGCAGGCGCGCGCGGACTGACGGGCGACAAGTTCTCGCGCCCCCCGTTTCCCCACGGCGCGATCCGCACTGAGAATGCGCCCGCTTATCCAGACCACGACAGTGAGACGCAAAATCCCTTCACGTGATTTGAATCGGTCCACCGTCTCGCCCGGCGCGGCCGCCTGTTTGATAGGCAGTGACTGCCGGATCAGGACCTTTGGAAAAACGCAGGTGAGATCGTTAGCGACGCTCGCCCTCAACCTCGACGCCAAAGCGTGAAGCCAATTTCCATCAATCAACCCGCGTCGGCAATCAATCTGACACTCCAGATGATGTAAATATCCGACTATGGAGCACCCAGCGTAATGCTTTCCATCAGCCGCCGCCAAATATCATCGCAAAGCTTCCCAACGCTGCGACGAGCATTGATATGGCTACGGCGTTGAAAATTTGCGGACGTATCATTTCTTAATTTCCATCGTCCCGCATAGAGCGACGATTGAAACTCGGATGCAATTCCCCAATTTGCCGCACCCGCCGATTTCGGAGAGTTCCGATATGGTTACCTCCCCTAAACTTCCCCCTCGGCAATGTCTGTTCAGGACGTATGCTTGAAGACCACGCCTTGCTCGGACCAGGGGAGACGGATGATGCGGCAGCCGCGGTCCGCGAAAAACCTTTCGAAACGGCCAGGGTGCGCGCCAGTTAGTCCGTAATTGTCAAGCACGAAAGGTGCTCCGGGCGCCAGCCGGTCCCAAATATGTTTGCATGCCTCAGCCTGCAGGGTGAGGTCGAAATGCGCGAAGCAATAGCTGCAAGTGGATAGTTTTGCCAGAATCGCCTTTTCGTTGGCGCGCCCTACGAGCATCTTTACGCCGGGATAGAATGCCAATGCGCGCTCGATCTCGTCATTGCACATGGTCGCGGTGTTGCTGGTAGCATGCATTTCGAACGGATCGACAATATAGAGGTGGCGCTCTTCCTTGTTCCAGGAAAGAATTTTCGCGAGATACCAGGCGCTGCCACCCTGCCAAGATCCGACCTCGATCACATCGCCGGGCAGGCGCAAAGAGTAGCGGAGAAGCTCCATGAGGAAACACAGTTTTTGGCGAGTCATCATGGTAAGCGGGGCACTATCGGCCTGCGCGAAAATATCTTTGTAAATCTGTTCCTGAGTGAATGGATCGATCTTTTGCGTCGGCCGCTCGCCGAAGCGCGGGGGGATGTGCAAACGGACTGCATCGCCATAGAATGTCGCAATGCGGTCAGCGTAGTCATAGGCCAGCAGGTAGTCGCACACCGCCAGATGCGTGATGTCCAGCCGCTCCGTGTCGCTCACCACCGGCTTGCCGCGGAAGGTGATGCCGGTTTTCCATTCAGCAGGATCGTGAAAACCGATGATCGCGTCGCCGCATAGATTGACCAAGTGCTTGGCGCATTCGTTGAAGCCGATGAGACCGATGCGAACGCCGTCCTTGCTGCAAAAATCAAAGAGGTTCTGGAGCGCCTGGTGCTCCTTGAAGTGCGGAATGTTGGCAATTGGGTAGATCGGCTGCGTCATGAAGACCTCTTCTCGCTTATCGGCACAACAGATGCGTTAAATTGCTCCGCCGCCTTGCCGTATTTTAAGCGCCGCGCCCCAGAACGGCCTCCTTCACGCTCTCGTAGATGGCGGGCAACCCGCCATCCGGCTCGAACTGTTCAAGGAGGCTGCGCCGCTTCTCCTCTATTTTCGCCAAATGCGACGCAACGCCCGGAAGTGCGCGCAGCATCTGCATCTCGGCCTCGACGGCGCGGATCAGCGACTCCGGCGCCGGATGGTAATTCCGCGGCGTCTCACGCGCGTTGTTGGTGAAAGTGAAGAAGTCTTTGAACTCGCGCTTCCAAATCGTATGATTGGTCAACGCGTCGCCGCGCGCTTTCTTGACAGCGAACTCCTCGAACGACTTGCACCAGTAATGCGCGAGCCTGCCGCTGGTAAAGACCGGATCAAGTTTCTTCTGCCGTAACGACCAGTCCAGCCTCGTGAAATCCGCGCGCGCCAGAAATCCGTCGGGCGGAATGTTCGGGTAATGGACGCGGTGCAGGGAGATGATGTCGCGTAGCCGCACAAGGCTTTTGATTCCCGGCCGCCCCTTCCCATGCGGAAAGCGCCTGCATAGGGGTCGCTGCTCATAGGCATAGACGTAGCCGCTGAAATACAAGACCCAGTTGAAGCAGATCGCGGAAGGAGCGCGCGCGGGGAAATGAGCCAGCGCATCGTCGATGAGCGCGCCGATCGAAAAACCATAATGCTCTGCGGGCACGAGGAACTCGTCGCCGTCGATCACCAGCGCCCATTCATGCTCCCACAGTTCCGGCAGAAGGTGCAGCGCGTGCGCATACACCTTTTGCTGCGGATCGTGCGGCCGGGCCGGATCCATTTTGTTGTCGATATAGGTGATGACGCCGTGCTCCGCGAGGCTGCGCAAAAGGCCTTCGGAGCCATCCAGATTATCGTTGGAATAGATGAACAGCGTGTCGAACCCTAGCACGCGGTAATGCGCCACCCATTCAAGCAAATAGGGACCTTCGTCGCGCATCGTCGCCACCACCGCGGCGCGACGGCTGGGCCGAATCTGGCGCAATTTGAAGGCGTTCAGCCAGTGGACCGCGCTCCAGCTTTCATGCCCGCGTGTTTCTGCGATCGCGTCCCGCGTTTCGTTCGCCACTTGCAGCCTCGCGAGCGGCGCGCTCTGCATGTGACGTTTCGCGTATGAGCTCCGTTCGGCTGACACAATGATTGTCTGAAGCAACGCCTGTTCGATTGGCGTGGTGGCCAGATCCGCAATGCTGGACTCGCGCGGGTCGCGTGCGAAGTTCAGCAGAGCGTTCAGCCGGGTCTGCGGAACATTCATTTCCCCGGCGAGCGCGGCGAGATTGCCCTCTCGCGGATTTGGCCCCAGCAAGTTTTCGAATAATGCGAACAGCCCATCCGGATCGCGCGTGCGGCGCAGGCCGGCTTGCGCCGTGGCGTTACCTGGGTTGATGCGCGCCGCTGCCGCGAACGCCGTGCGGGCGGCGGCGATCTCATGCTTCTCTTCCAGCAACTGGCCGAGTCGCAACTGCAGCGCCATGTTTCCCGGGACATGCGCAATAGCGTCGCGCAGAAGGTTGATGGCCTCCTCCAGCCTTCCGCGTCGAAAAAAGATCGTGGTCAACGCAACGAGCGCGCCCGCGTGGTGTGGGGCGAGCGTCAGAGCGGCGCGAAACGCCGCTTCTGCCGCCTCGTCAGGCCGGCGCGTCCTGAACAGCAAGTGGCCCAGATCCACGCGCAGTTCCGGATTGCCTGGCGCGAGTTCTATTTTAGCCTGCAATGCGGCAATCGTCTCGTTCTCTTCGCCCCGCTGTTTCAATGTTGCGCCAAGTGACGCGTAAGTCCCGGCGACGCTCGGGTCGATTGATTGCGCGATTTGGAAGGCGGCTGCGGCTTCGTCCCAGCGACCGAAATTCCCGAGCAGTTGCGCCGCCTGCACCTGCAACCCGGCGATTTCCGGCGCGATCTTGGCAGCCTTGAGCGCTACTTCCAACTCCTCCTCGCGCCGGCCCTGATGAAAATAAGCGGCGGCAAGTCCGTTCAGCGCGCCGATATGCAAGGGCATCAGGGCCAGGACCGCTTGAAACGCCCGTATCGCCTCCGCCGGCTCGCTATCTTGCACCCTCTCCCAACCGGTTTCGAGAAGCGCCTGGATCTCGGCGGCTCGGTCGTCGCGTTCCGACGCGCCGGCGGCGTCTATGTCCGAGGCGGTGATGCCGGCAATCTCCGTTACCCCCGCGGTCGGCTTGCTGTCGGGTATTGGCGGCTCGGGAACGCTCCCTATGCGACAAGGCGTCTCAGACATATTTCGAATTTGGCCGTGTTTCTGCCCAGCGCCATCAATGCCATATTTTATGTAAAATGACACGGATATGCGTGCGTCGCCAATGGGCGTCTACGGACATCAGAGCAATTCATTGAAAACGGGGGCGAATGGACGGCGCGGGTCGCGCAGAGTTTGTCGGAATAGCAGCCGGACGAAACGGGCGCAGTGATGCGGAGACGAAGAAACCCGCCAGCGAGGCGAGGGAGGGTCGGTCGACGCATTGAGACTACGCAGAGGTGTGGGCCTCACAACGCGCCGCCATTTGCCGGGCCTACTGTTTCCGCAGGATACGACCGGTTCCTGGTGATTTACGCTGAGGATCTGACATAAAATGGTGGGCGCGACAGGGATTGAACCTGTGACCCCTACGACGTCAACGCACGAATCCTCAATGCGCGCATCCAATGCATTGTTTTTATTGATTTATTCCGCGCGAAAACCCGCACAATCGGACTTGCACGAAACATGCACAATCAAACGACGCAGTTCGAGCGGTCGAAAACAAATGCCCCTATCGATTTGATTATATTACATTTTTAGTGCTACTGTTCGCGGTCGTCTCTGGGGGGCAACGAGCAAATGACTATTCACACCGATACAAGCGAAAAAAACACCGTAACGAGAAGTGTGTTGACCGACGCTGTTTACCGTTGCACCCCAACGCTATCGCGCGAAGAAGCACGCGAGATGAGCTGCTGCCGGTTTCGTGGACGCCGAGTTAAGTTACTCCCACCTTCTTTTCGAACTCAACCGGGCTGACGTAGCCGATCGTCGAATGCCTGCGGACGGGGTTGTAGAACCGCTCGACGTAATCGAAGACGTCTGCCCGGGCGTCGTCACGCGTGCGGTAGAGTTTCTTCCCGATCCGCTCCGTCTTCAGTGAAGAGAAGAAGCTCTCCATCGCCGCATTGTCCCAGACATTGCCGGATCGGCTCATCGAGCAAACGACGCCATTGTCGGCCATGAGGCGCTGGAACTGCTCGCTCGTATATTGGCTGCCCCTGTCGGAGTGATGCAGCAAGGCGTCCGGCTTGCCGCGACGCCAGATCGCCATCATCAATGCATCCGCGACAAGACCAGCGGTCATCTCGGCTTTCATCGACCAGCCGACGACCCTTCGCGAGAACAGGTCGATGACTGCGGCGACGTAGAGCCAGCCTTCCGCCGTCCAAATATAGGTGAAGTCGGCGATCCACTTCTGGTTCGGCGCTTGCGCGGCGAACTGCCGGTCGAGAACATTCGGCGCGACGACCGCCGACCTTTGTCCGTCGTCCTTCGGCTGACCCCGGCGACGCGGTCGCGCCCGCAAGGCGTTTGCCCGCATCAACCGTTCGATCTTGTGCAGGCCGCAGGAGACGCCTTCGGCTAGAACGTCCCGCCAGACGCGGCGGGCGCCGTAGGTTCGGGCGCTGCCCACGAAGCTCGCGCGGATTTTCTTTGTCAGCTCCTCGTCCGCGACCGATCGGGCGCTCGGCCCGCGACGCAGCCAGGCGTGAAAGCCCGATCGGGACACGTCCAGCGCTTCGCAGAGCCACGCCACCGGCCAGACGCTCCGGTGCTTTGCGACGAAAGCGAACCTCATTTCGCTTCCCTCGCAAAGAAGGCTGCGGCCTTTTTTAGAATGTCGCGCTCCGCCCGCAGTTTGGCGACCTCACGGCGCAGCCTTTCGATCTCCAGTTGCTCCGGCTTCTGCTGGCCGTGTCCGGGGAAGGCCTGCACGGGATCCGTCGTCAGCTCCCGAACCCAGCGCCGCAACACGTTCTCATGCACATCCAGATCGCGGCAGGCCTGCGCGACGGTGACGCCGCGCTCCTTCACCAACCGAACCGCCTCGACCTTGAACTCCCGACTGAATATCCGTCTCGCCATAACAAACCTCCGGCCTCATGAAACACCGTTTCTCGGCGTCCACGAAACCGGCAGCAGCTCACTCAAAGGTGTTCTTGCACCAGTCCTTTATATTGATGAGAGTGTAGTTGAGCGGGGTGCCATCATCTCGCGTGAAGTTGTTTCGCTCGCGCAAGGTGCGGGAGGCGGTAAAGACATCGGGCGTGATGATTTCGTCGATGAGGCGGTCAAATTCTGAGTCAGTGAGGCGGACGCCATTCAGCGCTTGGAACTTCTCACGGAAGTTCTGGTCCAGAGTGGCGCGATCGTGGATGTCCGGACGGTAACTATACTTAAGTTCTTGGAGCTTGGAGATTAGGTCCCGCTCAATTTTGCTTTCTGCCGTCGTCAATGGGCTGCCTCAGACTTGTTCATTTCAAACTTGCGGCGTGAAATATCCATTCTTCCTCTCATCTCGTTGCCGCCACACCAAATCAACCCTAAGAAACAACAATATCTCAGCTGCGGGTTGAGCAGGCAAGACCGGTTGCGCCCGCGGCGCGCGTCGCGCTCGGCCTGTCAGTCCGACAAGCTGCCGAGATTACGGGCGTTTCTCATGAGACGATCACCCGGATCGAGGCTGGGCGCGAGGACGTGAAACAGGCCACGGTTGAGAAGGTGCGCGAAGCCCTCGAAGCGGCCGGCGTCGTCTTCCTCGCGTCAGGGGAGATGATCGACGGGGGCGTGGAGGGCAGATGATGACCGAAGATCAGCGCTCAGGCGTCCCGTTCGTCGACATCCGGCCCGGTTGCTGCCACTGGCCGCTCGGCGCGCGGACTGATCGCCCGACCGCTTCTGCGCCGCGCCTGCCACGATCGGCTCACCATATTGCGCCGACCACCGGGCGCACTCCTATGTCCCTAGCGCAGACGGCCGGCGATGGCGGGGCGGGCCGGTGGCCAGTTGGCGCGGGTGTGATCGGGGGCGCGACGACAGCGCCTACATCGAGCCGCGAAATCCCCCGCTTGCGTCCCCCATGCGTCCCCGCCTTTCAGCACGGTCGCTGGTATTTTCTGCAAGTCTTTGATTTGAATGGTGGGCGCGACAGGGATTGAACCTGTGACCCCTACGATGTCAACGTAGTGCTCTCCCGCTGAGCTACGCGCCCCAGAGCCGCTGAACGGCTCGAGCGCCCCGCATATACTGGCGATTCTGGCGGCGCGCAAGCGCCAACGGCGCTGGTCGTCGAAATTCCTGTTTTCCCGGGGCGATCGGCCGGAATGCGGGCCCCGGCCGGCTCAATTGTTAGCGAATCGTAAAATTTCGGCCGACGGCGCGTGAAAGATTTGTGACGCGCGACGATTTCTCTCCTTGCGGGCCACGATGGTTGTGGCATGCTTGGCCATGCCCTCGCTCGACGAGAGGAGAGCTACAAAGGAGGTTTCGCATGTCCTTGCAAGGTCATATCGTCGAACTCCAACGCCGCCACGAGGCGCTCAAGAAGGAAATCGAGAAGGAACAGCTCCACCCCCACGCGGACGAAACGAAAATCCTGGAGCTGAAGCGGAAGAAGTTGCAGATAAAGGATGAACTGGCCAAATTGGCGGTCAGCGAAACGCGACACTGAAGCGATCACTGTATCATCCTGACGACCGATGAGGGTCAAAGGCAGCCATGGGCGGAGAGCGATCTCCGCCTTATTTTTTGGCGCATAGCTTGCTCCTCGCTCGCGCCAGATCAAAGAGACCGCCGCCCCATGCCCGTGACCGACAGCTACCGCCCCGAGACCCTCCATGAAGGTCTCGGCGATCCCTTTTTCGACCGGGTAGAGGCGGCGCGCTTTCCGAAGCATGTACTGCGCTATCGCAACCAGCGCTGGGCCGCGCGCGTTGGGCTCGATGGGCTGACGGATGAGGAATGGATCGCCCATTTCGGGCGTTTCGAGCCCCTGCCCGACGGCCTGCGCCAGCCGCTCGCCTTGCGCTACCACGGCCATCAGTTCCGCGTTTACAACCCTGACCTCGGCGACGGCCGCGGCTTCCTCTTCGCTCAGTTGCGCGACGACGCGGACGGTCGCCTACTCGACCTCGGCACGAAAGGCAGCGGCCAGACGCCCTGGTCGCGACGCGGCGACGGACGCCTGACGCTGAAAGGCGGCGTGCGTGAAATCCTCGCCACCGAAATGCTGGAGGCGCTCGGCGTCGACACCTCCAAGACCTTCAGCCTGATCGAGACCGGCGAAGCGCTCATGCGCGGCGACGAGCCCTCGCCGACGCGCTCCAGCGTGCTGGTGCGGCTGTCGCATTCGCATATCCGGATCGGCACCTTCCAGCGCCTCGCCTTCCATGAGGACAAGCCCGCGATCGATCGGTTGCTCGACCATGTCTGCCGGCATTATTTCCCCGCTCTGGCGGAGCTGCCCGGCCCCGCCAAGGCCCTCGCATTTCTGGGGGAAGTCGTCGCCCGGGTCGCCCGGCTCGGCGCGGGCTACATGTCGGCGGGTTTCGTCCATGGCGTGCTGAATTCGGACAATATCAACGTCACCGGCGAAAGCTTCGATTACGGGCCATGGCGCTTCGCGCCATCCTACGACCCGCAGTTCACGGCCGCCTATTTCGACGAAACCGGGCTCTACGCCTTTGGCCGGCAGCCCGGCGCGCTGGGGTGGAATCTCGCCCGACTTGCCGAATGTCTCCTGCATTTGACGGGGCTGGAGGCGGCCGAGAAGGCGCTGGACGTGTTTCCAGGCCTTATCCAGCAGGAGTTCCGCGCGGCGCTGCTTAGGCGGCTCGCGCTCGCGCCGGCGGGTGAGGAGGCCGACGCCCGGCTCGCCAAGGCTTTCGTGGATTTCCTCATCGCGACGCGGGCGCCCTTCGAGCAGACCTTCTTCGACTGGCGCGGCGGCCTCGCGAGCGTGGATCGGGCCAGGTCGAGCCCGTCGGCCTCCTATTACGAGACGGCAGAATTCGCGCCCCTGCGCGCCGCTCTCGCCGAGCATGAGGCGACGCCGGCCGCTCGGCTCGACCACCCCTATTTCCGTCGCCCCGCGCCGTGCACGATGCTGATCGACGAAGTCGAGGCGATCTGGGCGCCCATCGCGGAGAGGGACGACTGGTCCGCGATTCAGGCCAAGATCGCGGAAATCGCCCAGATGCGCGACGCCTATGAGGCGTGACAAGCTTCGCGACAGACGCGGCGCCATTTCCGCTTGAACGCGACTTGGGTGCGGCGCGATAATCGCACCGAAGAGAAATTCGATTCTCGCGCGCTGTGAAGCGCGATACGGATGCGGCGATGAACGATAATCCGAGCGACGCCGAGCAGAGCGCCATTCGCGCCGAGCTAGAGCGCCTGCGTCTCGAACATCACGACCTGGAAGCCGCCATCGACGCGCTGATCGCCGTCGGCGCGATAGATCAGTTGCAGATCCAGCGTCTCAAGAAACGCAAGCTGCTGTTGCGCGACCGCATCTCGGCCCTCGAAGACCAGCTGACCCCCGACATCATCGCCTGACGGCACACGGCTTGAAGCCCCCGGACCATAGGCCGATCCACCGTCCCAATTCGGGACAGAAGCGGATCGCCTTCGGTCAATTTCAGGGAGTCAGGCCATGCCCCGTCTCGGTCTTTCGATCAGCGAATCTTTCGACGCGCGCCGCAAGGTCAGCAAACCGGATCGTTTCGGACGCCGGGTGCGCCACGTAAACGGCGTCTACCATGTCGGCGAGAAGCCGGAGCGGCCCTTGTTCGGCCCGCTCTTCCTCAAGCTCGCCTTCGCGCTCTCGATCATCGCCATGCTGGCGATGTCGCTGGCCATGTGGCGACTGTTCCATTTCCCGCACTGAACCTACTTCGGCAGAAAGCCGAGGGCGCGGAGCAGGAACGGCATCGTCAGGCCCTGCACGACGATGGAGAAGGCGACGACGCCGAATGTGACGACCACGATCGTGTCGCGCATCGGCAGCGTCGCCGGCAGCGATAGCGCGAGCGCCAAAGCGAGGGCGCCGCGCAACCCGCCCCACCACAGAACATGCTGCTCGGAGAAGGTCACCTTCCAGCGCGAGGGAAGGAAAAGCGCGCTGAGCGGATAAACGGTCAGCGCGCGTCCGGCTAGCGTGATGCCTATGATCGCGAAAATGAGCGGCAGCCCGTATGATTCGAAGGGAGTTGTCGCCACATCGAGGCCGATCATCAGAAACACCGCCGAATTGGCGACGAAGGCCGCGAACTCCCAGAAGCCATGCACGAATTCGCGGCCCTTGAGGCTGAGATAGCCGCCCTCGCCCTCGCGCAGCAGGCCAAGATTGCCCATCATCAGACCCGCCGTCACCGTCGCCAGCACGCCCGAAAAATGGAAATGTTCGGCAAGGAGGAAGGAACCGAAGGCCGCGATGGTCGTCAGCGCCGCCTCGATCAAATGCTCCGATGTGCGGAAGGAGGCAATTATTGCGGCCCCGCCGCAGAGGGCCCCGACGGCGACGCCGCCGAATACGATCTTCAACAGCGTCAGGAGAGTGTCGCCCGCGCCCTGCCCGGCCGAACCCTCCGCCCAGGCCAGCGCCATGACGAACAGCACCGCCGCCGCGCCGTCGTTCAACAGGCTTTCGCTCTCGACGAGAAGCCGCAGCCGGCCCTTCAGCCCATTGTCCTTGAACATTGCGATGATCGCGACGGGGTCCGTCGCCGCGATCAATGCGCCGAAAACCATAGCGGACGGCAGCGGCCAGCCGAGTAGCGTCACCGTCGCCGTCGTCACGAAAGCGGCCGAAACCACGGTGCCGACGCCGGCCAGAGCCAGCAGCGGCAGGGAGTCTCGCAGCAATTCGCGCCACGAAAGCGTCAGCGCCGCCTCGAAGAGAAGCGGCGGAAGGATCAGGTCATAGATCAGGTCGTGCGTCAGATGCGGGCCAACGTCCGGCGCGGTCATGGCAATGACGGCGCCGACGATAACCAGTCCCACCGTGTAAGGCAGCCGCACCTGCCGCGCGGCGATGGCGACGATCATCGCAACCGCGAGGATGGCGACCCCCTGCCTCAGTTGTTCGTCCATGTCGGTAGTTCGCTCCTGCGGCGTTTCCGGTTCGGTCCATGGCGCGGCTGCATGGGAAAATCGACGCGCCGGCGGCAGTTTCCCGCCCTTGCTTATGCGCGGGCCATCGTCTATGCCGCATGGCTTCCTTATATCCGAGCATGAACGGAAGCAAAGTGGCGAAGCCGAAGACGCCAGTCGCTGTCATCATGGGGTCGCAGTCCGACTGGGCGACCATGCGCCATGCAGTCGAGACGCTCGAAACGCTCGAGGTCGCCTGCGAGGCCCGCATCGTCTCCGCCCACCGCACGCCGGACCGACTCGTCGCTTTCGCCAAGGGCGCCGAGGGCGAGGGCTTTCAGGTCGTGATCGCCGGCGCCGGCGGCGCGGCCCATCTGCCGGGCATGACCGCCTCCATGACCAACCTGCCCGTTCTCGGCGTGCCGATCGAATCCGCAGCGATGAAGGGCATGGACTCGCTTCTCTCCATCGTGCAGATGCCCGGCGGCGTTCCGGTCGGGACGCTAGCCATCGGCAAGGCCGGCGCGATCAACGCCGCAATCCTCGCGGCGTCGATTCTCGCTCTCACCGACAGGACTCTGGCCAAACGGCTGGCCGCGTTCCGCGCAAAGCAGACTGAAAGCGTGGCGCTCACGCCGCGCGACGAGGTTTGACCATGCTGAAGCCCGGTTCGACGATTGGCATACTCGGCGGTGGCCAGCTCGCCCGCATGCTGGCGCTCGCCGGCGCGCGACTGGGCCTCAAGAGCCATGTGTTTTCGCCCGTCGACGATGACCCCGCTTTCGACGTCTGCTCGGCGCATACGCGGGCGGACTTCCTGGACGAGGCGGCGCTCGCCGCCTTCGCCGAGGCCGTCGACGTCGTGACCTATGAATTCGAGAATGTGCCTGCGCGAACGGCCGAGGTTCTCGAAGCGCGCCGTCCGGTCCGGCCGAATCCCAAGGTTCTGGCGCTGACGCAGGACCGTCTCGTTGAAAAAGATTTCGTGCAGGGGCTTGGTATTCCCACCGCAGGATTCGCAGATGTGCTCGACGCCGAAGGTCTGGCGCGGGCGGTGGAGCGCCTTGGTCGCCCGTCGATCCTGAAGACCCGCCGTTTCGGCTACGACGGCAAGGGCCAGACGCAAATAAGGGAGGGCGCCGATCTCGCGGAGGCCTTCCGCTCGCTGGGCGGCGTTCCCTGTATTCTCGAGAGCTTCGTGCCCTTCACCAAGGAAGTGTCGGTCGTCGCCGCGCGTGGTCTCGATGGGGAGTTTCGCGCCTACGACGTCTGCGAGAACGTGCATGAGCATCACATTCTCGCGACCACCACCGCGCCGGCGGCGATCGGCCCCGAGACAGCCGAAGCGGCGGTCGACGTCGCCCGACGGATCGCAGAGGCGGCCGACTATGTCGGCGTCATCGCCGTTGAAATGTTCGTCGTCGAAGACGAGGGCCGCGAGACGCTCGTCGTCAACGAGATTGCGCCGCGCGTGCACAACTCCGGCCACTGGACGCTCGACGGCGCCGTGACCTCGCAATTCGAGCAGCATATGCGAGCCGTCGCCGGCATGCCGTTGGGCTCGACGCGCCGTCATGGACAAAAGGTCGTCATGCGCAACCTGATCGGCGCCGACGCCGACAAATGGGCGAACATTCTCGCCGAAGACGGCGCCTGTCTGCATCTCTACGGCAAGAAGGAGACGCGCGCCGGCCGCAAGATGGGCCATGTGACGCGCGTGGTTTCCCGAGACTGATCCAACAAACAAAGCCTTGACTGGCTCCATTGAGTTGTTCGGGGACTTCGCGTTAGAAATTCGAATCAAAGGCGATGCGCGTCAAGCGCCAAGCTGGAGGTTCCATGACAAACGCGCCCATCCGCGCAGTCTCCGCCGGATTGCTCATCGCGGTTCTCATGACCGCGCCCAAGGCGATCGCCGCCGAGGAAGACTTCCGCGTGTGGGAGAATATCACCGCCATAACCAATCTCGGCTCGCTCGACCCGAAGCTGGACAAGTGGCGCTGGTGGCTGGAGGGACAGGGCCGCTTCCGCGACGACGCCGGCGCGCTCGACCAGAGCCTTGCGCGCACCGCCATCGGTTATCAGCTCACCGACCGCGCGAGCATATGGCTCGGTTATGCGCATGTGGGGAATTATCCGCGCCCACAGGCGCGCATCCAGCATGAGCACCGCATCTGGCAGCAGTTGCTCCTGACCGACAAGCCGTCATTCGGCGATCTCATGAGCCGCACGCGCCTCGAACAGCGCTTCATCCAGAATGTCGATCCGGTCGAGTGGCGGCTGCGCGAATTTGTCCGCTTCTCCCGACCGATCGTGGAAGGGTCAGCTTTCAGCTTCGTCGTTTGGGACGAGGTCTTCGTGCGGCTGAATTCGACGACGCCGGGAACGCGCTTCGGCTTCGACCAGAATCGCGCCTTCGCGGGGATCGGCTATACCTTCAGCAAGCAGGCGCGCGTGGAGGTGGGCTATATAAATCAGCTTATCCAGCTGCGCACCGTGACGCGCAGGGCGCAGGGCTTCAACGAGCGGATGAATCATATCCTCTCGGTGAGCATGTTCCTGAATCTGTAAGGCCAAGGCGGCAGCGCGGCGAAAAAAGCCGCGCTGCGTGATTTTCGTTTACGCGAATTCCATGATTACCGCGTCGACAGCGAGGCTGTCGCCGGGCTTCGCCAGGATCTTCTTGATCGTCACGTCGCGCTCGGCGCGCAGCACGTTCTCCATCTTCATGGCCTCGACCATGCAGAGCGGCTCGCCGGCCTTGAGCTCCTGTCCCTCTACGACGTCGATCGTCTTCACGAGGCCGGGCATCGGGCACAGCAGATGCTTTGTCGCGCCAGCGTCCTTTTTCTTCGGCATGAGAGCCACAAGCTCGGCCTCGCGCTGCGTATAGACGCGCGCGGCGACGCTGACGCCCTGATGCGACAGCTCATAACCGTTGAGGATCGGCCGCGCCTGCACATAGACGGTGAGGCCGTCGACGTCGCCCTTGAACACGGGCTGGCCCGGCCGCCAGTGCGACGAGACGCGATGCGCGCGCTGGTCGCCCTCCGCGAAGCGCACGACGAGCGCTTCGCCCTGCTCCTCGATGGAGACGTCGAAGCGGCTTTCGCCGAGGATGCAGACGCGTTCGCGCGCAAATTCGACCGGCCTGCCCGAGCGCAATTGGCCGCTGATCTGGCGCTTTCGCTCATTGCCGATGTGATCCATCAGCGTGGCGACGGCGGCGAGCGTTTGGGCCAGATCGCCCTTCGGCTCGGGCGGCGTGAAGCCGTCCGGAAATTCCTCGGCGATGAAACCCGTGGAGAGCTTGCCCGTCCGCCAGCGCTCGATCTGCATGAGCGTGGACAGGAACGGAATGTTGTGGCGGATGCCCTCGATCAGGAAGCGGTCGAGCGCGTCGGCCTGCGCCTCGATGGCGCGCAGGCGCTCCGGCGCATGGGTGACGAGCTTGGCGATCATCGGATCGTAATGGATCGAGATTTCGCGGCCCTCGGTCACGCCCGTGTCGTTGCGCACGGTGACTCCGTTCTCGCGCTTCTCCTCCGGCGGGCGGTATTTGGTGAGACGACCGATCGACGGCAGGAAGTTGCGCGACGGGTCTTCGGCGTAAATGCGGCTCTCGACGGCCCAACCGTTGATCTTTACCTGATCCTGCGTGAGCTGCAGCGGCTCGCCGGCGGCGACGCGGATCATCTGCTCCACAAGGTCGATGCCGGTGATCAGCTCCGTCACCGGATGCTCGACCTGCAGGCGCGTGTTCATCTCCAGGAAGTAGAAGCTCTTGTCCTGCCCGGCGACGAATTCGACCGTTCCAGCCGAATCATAGTCGACGGCCTTGGCCAGCGCGATGGCCTGCGCGCCCATTTCGGCGCGGGTCTTCTCGTCGAGCAGCGGCGACGGGGCTTCCTCGATCACCTTCTGGTTACGGCGCTGGATGGAGCATTCGCGTTCGTTCAGATGGATGACGTTGCCGTGCTTGTCGCCGAGAACCTGAATCTCGATGTGGCGCGGATTGACGATGAACTTCTCGATGAAGACGCGATCGTCGCCGAACGACGACGCGGCCTCCGAACGCGCGCGCGTGAAACCTTCAGCGACTTCGTCGGCCTTGTAGGCGATGCGCATGCCTTTGCCGCCGCCGCCGGCGGAGGCCTTCAGCATGACGGGATAGCCGATCTCGTCGGCGATCCGGATCGCCTCCTGCGCATCCTCGATCACGCCGAGATAGCCCGGCACGACATTGACCTTGGCCGCCGAGGCGAATTTCTTCGATTCGATCTTGTCGCCCATCGCCTCGATGGCGCGCGGGTTCGGGCCGATGAAGACGATATTGGCGTCGGCGAGCGCCTTTGCGAAAGCCGCGCGCTCGGAGAGGAAGCCATAGCCCGGATGGACGGCCTCGGCGCCGGTTTCCTTACAGGCGGCGACAATCTTGTCGATCAGCAGATAGGACTGGGCGGCAGGCGGCGGACCGAGATGGATCGCCTCATCCGCCATTTCGACATGGAGCGCGTCGGCGTCGGCGTCCGAGTAGACGGCGACGGTGGCGATCCCCATTTTCTTGGCGGTCTTGATGATGCGGCAGGCGATTTCACCGCGATTGGCGATCAGAATTTTGCGAAACATGCGCGCCCCAATTCCTCAAGCATATGGCGCTGCGGTTCTTCTTGACGAGAACGCCGCCGGCGCCAGCTCCCTTCTTTCAACCCTGCCGCATCTTCTCCGCCGGAACGTGATCCGCTCCGGCGGAAAATGCCTTACTTCGCCTCGGTCTCGTCCTCGGCGCGCTTCTCCTGCACGCTGTCGATGATGCCGAAAGACTTGGCCTCTTCCGCCGACATGAAGTGGTCGCGGTCGAGCGTGCGCTCGATCGTGTCGTAATCCTTGCCAGTGTGACGGACATAGATGTCGTTCAGGCGCTTCTTGACCTTCAGAATGTCTTCCGCGTGGCGCTGGATGTCCGAGGCCTGACCCTGGAAGCCGCCCGACGGCTGGTGCAGCATCACGCGGGCGTTGGGCAGCGCGTAACGCAGGCCGTCCGCGCCGGCGCAGAGCAGAAGCGAGCCCATCGACGCGGCCTGTCCGACGCAGAGCGTCGAGACCTTCGGCTTGATGAACTGCATCGTGTCGTAGATGGCGAGGCCGGAGGTCACCACGCCGCCCGGCGAGTTGATGTAGAGCGAAATTTCCTTCTTCGGATTTTCCGATTCGAGGAAAAGCAGCTGGGCGATGATGACCGAGGCCATGTGGTCCTCGATCGGGCCGGTCACGAAAATGATGCGCTCGCGCAGCAGGCGCGAGTAGATGTCGAACCCGCGCTCGCCGCGCGAGGTGTTCTCGATGACCTGCGGAATAAGATACTGGCTGTAGACCTCGATCGGATCACGCATCGTGTCGCCTTCCTTGGCCGCTTGCGGCCATGCGGCGGAGCGCGTGGGAGCCGCCCTCCGCCGATGAAATCACCGTTCCGTCATATTCCGCGCTGCGGCAAGACGCAAACGAAGCTTACGCTTCTTCCTCTTCTGCAAAGAGTTCGTCGCGCGTCACCGTCTTGTCGGTGATCTTGATGAGCTTGGCGATGTGATCGACGACCCGCTCCTCGTAGATCGGCGCGCGCAGCTGGGCCAGCGCCTGCTCATTGTTGCGGTAGAAATCCCACACCTGCTTTTCCTGACCCGGGAACATGCGGGCGCGCTCGACGAGCGCCTCGGTGAGGTCCTTGTCCTCGACCTTCACGCCCGCGTTCTGGCCGATTTCCGCCAGAACCAGGCCCAGGCGCACGCGGCGTTCGGCGATCTTGCGGAACTCGGCCCGGGTCTCTTCCTCTGTCTTGCCTTCCTCGGCGAGCGGGCGGCCGGCGCGCTTGCTTTCCTGCTCGTGCTGGCCCCAGATGTTGTTGAACTCGTGCTCGACCAGCGTCTCCGGCAGCTCGAAGGAGTAGCGGCCGTCGAGAGCGTCGAGCAGCGCGCGCTTCATCTTGTCGCGCGAGGCCTTGTCGAAGTCGGCTTCGAGATTCCCGCGCACGGCCGTCTGCATCGCCTCGAGCGATTCGAAGCCGTATTTCTTGGCCAGCTCCTCGTCGAGGCCGAGCGCCTTCGGCGCGGCGACGGACTTCACGGTCACGTCGAATTCGGCGTCCTTGCCGGCGAGATGCTTAGCGGAATAGTCCTCCGGGAACTTCACCTTTACGAGGCGCTGTTCGCCAGCGGCCGCGCCCTCGAGCTGCTCCTCGAACCCCGGAATGAAAGTAGCCGAACCCAGCACGATGTCGACGTCGCCGCCCGTGCCGCCCTCGAAGGGCACTCCGTCGAGCTTGCCGGTGAAGTCGATCGTGAGCTTGTCGCCCTTCTCGGCCTTGGCGCCCTCTTCCCGCGCCTCGAACTCCTGCGCCCGCTCGGCCAGCGATTTCAACGCCTTCTCGATATCTTCGTCGCTGACCTGCGCGACCGGGCGCTCGAGCGAAATGTCATCGAAGGAGCCGATCTCGATCTTCGGCAGCGTCTCGAAGGTCACGACGAAGGAGAGGTCGCCCTCGGCCTCGAGCGCGCGCTCGACCTCCTCCTGACCGCCGGGGAAATCGAGCTTCGGCTCGACGGCGATTCGCAGCTGATGATCCTCGACGATCTTGCGGTTGGCCTCGTTGACGGCCTCCTGCAGCACGTCGCCCATGATGCTCTTGCCGTAGAGCTTCTTGAGATGGCCGATCGGCGCCTTGCCGGGTCGGAAGCCCTTGATCTGAGCCTTGGCCTGAACCTCGGCGAGCTGCGCGCCGAGCTTGGCGGCGAGATCGGCCGCCGGCAGCACGACCTTGAATTCCTGCTTCAAACCCTGCGAGGAGGTTTGCGTAACTTGCATGTCGATCGCCTTCTACAACTTCAAAACCGCCGGCAAGCGCGCGGCGGTGCTAGAGAAATGTCCGCAAAACTGCGGCATCTGGTGCGGGCGGAGGGAGTCGAACCCCCACGACTTTCGTCACCGGAACCTAAATCCGGCGCGTCTACCAGTTCCGCCACGCCCGCGACAGGCGGCCCCTTGCCGGGCCCGCCGCGAAACCCTTAGCCCGCTGGCGCGGGCGCCGCTCTATAGCATGGTCGGCGCGGGATGCTCGGAAAAAATTGCGCGTTGGGGGCCTGGGTGGCGCCATCGACCAGAATGGCGCGTCCCGTCGCAGGATGACGCGAAAAAGGGCGGCCCGACGAGCCGCCCTCTTCTGATATCCGCACTTCGATTAGCAGAAGTGCTATTGGCCGGTGGGCGTATTGCGCGGCGCGGCCTGGCCCGCTCCGCCCGGAACCTTCGCCGCCTGAGCAGGCGCGAAACCCGGAGTCGGGCTTGCGCAATTCGGGTTGCCGGTTCCGATATAGCGCCCGTAGGCCAGGTAAAAATCATGCTCCGGCGCAGGAGCCCCATTGAACCGGGCGATGGTCACATAATACCAGCCCCGCTGCGGCGCGATGAACGCCACCCTCGGGCGCAGGCCGGTGAAATCATCGTTCCGCCAAACGGTTCCATTGGGTCCGACCACGACGATTTCGTCATCGGCTCCCGAGCCGAACATCGCGGTTTCATCCACCCGGAGGCACTCACCCGGATTTGCGTAAACCGCCGCCTCCCATCTCGCTGTCGATAGTCCCACCGCATTCAGAACAGTGCCTCCCATCACGATCGAGCTGCAGTTCAGGCCAGTGCAACTGGAAACCGAGGGATCGAAAATTTCGTAGCCTGCCTGGCTCGTCGTGGGCGCAAACATGGAAATGCAAAAGCCTGCGCTGGCCATGATCAGTATTTTTTTCATAGCTTTACCCTCTCGCACTACGCTCAGTCGGTCAGGCTGAGCGATGCCTGTGATTGAGAAGTCCCGACGCCGAAGCACTGCAAAGCTATTATTTGCGCTTCCCGTGAGGCGTCAGAGGAAATGAGGGCAGAGCCAAAGCTCTTTGCCCCAAACCATGAACTTCAATCACGTTCAATTAACTGTACACAAACACCTAAGTTCCGATGCCTAAATATTTTTTTAAAAATACTACTGAAACTTGACATTTCGATCATGATTGTTGCCAAGCCTACATTGATTTCTTGATAAGTATTAGCCTGAATGATTGCCATGAACACGTCAGGCGCGGACCGTTCAGACGATCAAAGAAACGGCGCGGAACCGACGCGAGCATTGGAAGCTCGTCGAAGCATCGCCATCGCTTCGCCACGCCGGGTCTATTCGCGCCGACAGGCGCAGATTTTGAACAGGGGCGAGAAGCGACCTTGAGTCGACAACCAGGGCTGCACGTCGGAGCACGGTCGAGAGACCGCGCTGAAACCGCAGAAGGTTGCCCCCTTCCCGCGACTGAGCCATAGGGGGAAACGCCGCCGCCCCGCGCGGTCCAACGCGGAGCGCCGCCCATGCCCTCGCCTTCCCGCCGCGCCTTTCTCACCGGCGTCGCCGCAAGCCTCGTGACCTTGCCCGCCCGCGCAGAGGCGCCCGCCGCTCCCCGCGTGCTGGAGGCGCGAGCCGGGGCGGCGAAGATCGCCGCATCGGGCGAGACGGACATTCTCGGGTTCGACGGCGTCACGCCCGGCCCCCTTCTGCGCTTCAGGCAGGGCGATGAACTCGCCGTTCGCCTCGTCAACAAGCTCGACCTGCCCGCGAGCATTCACTGGCACGGCATGCGCGGCGAAAACGCCATGGACGGCGTCGCGCCTCTGACGCAGCCCGCCGTCGCTCCGGGCGGCTCCTTCGATTACCGCCGCAAGCTGCCCGACCACGGACTCTTCTGCTACCGTCCGAGCGTCTACGGAAAGACGCCCGAGTTGATGGGCCGCGGGCTCAAGGGCCTGATGCTTGTCGACGAGCCCGCGCCCCTTTCCGCCGACGCGGACCTGCTGCTCGTCCTCGACGACTGGCGGCTCGACGCGCAAGGCAAGATCAGCGGCGCTTTCGACGACGCCGCCGAAGCGCGCGGCGCCGGTCGCACCGGTCCCCTCCTTGCCGTCAACGGCAAGGCGGCTCCCGCGACGCATGACTTCGCGCCGGGGGCGCGCGTCCGCCTGCGCCTCGCGAATCTCGCAAATGCGCGGATCATGATCCTCACCTTCGATGGCGTGAAACCCTTCGTCATCGCCATCGACAGCCAGCCCTGCGACGCCTTCGAGCCCGTGCGCCGCAGCATCCCCGTCGCGCCCGGCGCCCGTTTCGAGCTGATGTTCGACATGCCGGAGACCGAAGGCGCCAAGGCGCGCGTCATCCTGCGTGGGCCGGACGGAGCCGACAGCGACCTCCTCATCGCTACGGCCAAAGGCGCCAGAACGGAGAAGCGCCCGCCCATCGCGGCCGCGCCGAAGAACCCGGCGCTGCCGCCGGAGATCAAACTCGCCAACGCCAGGAAGGTCGATCTCGTCATCGCGCCGCGCAAGGAGCAGTCCGGCGCCGGATGGACCATCAACGGCGCCGTGACCAAAGGCTATGAAGGCGCCCCGCTCTTTCGGGTCCCCGCCGGAACACCGGTGACGCTGGGGTTCGTCAACAAATCACAAACTCCGCTCGCGATGCATGTCCATGGCCAATGCATGCGCCTGCTGCACGACCTCGACGACGGGTGGGAGCCCTATTGGCGCAATGGGGTCATCGTGCCCGCGGGCAAGACCAAGCATGTCGCTTTCATCCCGGACAGCCCCGGAAAATGGGCGATTCACGACGATATTCTCGAACACGAAGCCGCCGGCCTCGCGAGCTGGTTCCAGGCTGACTAGAGTGAAATTGCCCACACTCCCCAACAAAAATTCATCCTGTTGAAATATTGAGAGGATTTTTGCCTTTTTTTCAGCATTATGAGGCACAGTCGACTCAGTGAGCGCCAGAGTTTCAACCAGCGGTTTAGGTTTTCGCGAAATAGGTCAACTGTTGACAGCAGTCGCCTAAAATCGCCGACCGGACGAATACATGCGCATCTACGTTGCCGCCCGCCGATGTCCGACAACCGCCGCGCCTGACGCCGATGGCGAAAGCGCTCGGCTCATTTCCGGGCCGTCGCACCCTTCCGCGGAAGCCAGGCGATGACAGGGATCGTCTTTCGAGGCCCCAAGGATCCCGCCGAATTTCCGCGCTGGCGGTTCGAGACGCTGGATATCGACTACCAGCCGGAAACCCGGTCGATCTGGATGAGCTACCGCGCCGACGCGCCGCATTGCTACACGCTCACGATGCTCGTCGAACTTCTGCAACTGCGCGACTCGCTGCGCGCGCTGCACCAGAGCGGAGCCACGAGCCGTTATCCGTTCCGCTATCTCGTCATGGCGTCGAAACGACCGGGCGTCTTCTCCCTCGGCGGCGACCTCGCAACCTTCGCTGCGGCGATCCGGCGGAATGATTTGTCGACGCTCGTGACCTATGCGCACGCCTGCGTCGACCTCGTCTACAGCTATTCCCAAAGCCTCGACCTGCCGATCGTCACGCTTTGCGCCGTACACGGTCAATGCCTCGGCGGCGCGCTCGAAGCCGCCCTCGCCTTCGATTTCATCATCGCCGAGGAAGACGCGGTCTTCGGACTCCCGGAGGTGATGTTCAATACATTCCCCGGGATGGGAGCGGTGACGATGCTCACGCGCCGCGTCGGTCCTGCGCTGATGCAGCAGATCATCATGGAGGGGCGGACCTACACGGGTCGTCAGATGCATGAGCTCGACGTCATCGACGCGCTCTCGCCGACGGGCCGCGTGAAGGACGCGGCCGTGGAGTGGATGCGCGAGGACGGAGATAAACGCTGGCGTCGTCGACGCGCCATCGCCGAGGCGCGACGACGCTGCAACCCCGTGACGCACGACGAACTCATCCGGATCACGGAGCTTTGGGCGGAATGCTCGGCGCGCATTGACGACCGCGACCTGCGCCACATGGACCGTCTGGTCCGCGCGCAGCGCCGGCTGTCCGGAGCAGCGGCCGAGATTGGCCACCGGACGTCCGGGCAGTCTCTCGAAAAGACCTGTTCGGAGTGACGGCGCGACAAATGGACGGATATTGATGCAGGCTCTGACGAACCAGAGAGTTTCCGCCGAGGCGGAAATCTACGCCGACCTCGTCGAGACGCTGTTCGACACGACGGAGACCCTGATCGCGGGGATCGTCTTCGGCCTGCTCGCGCCAATGATCGCCTGGCTCTCGACCGGCGAAGCGACCTATCTTGCGCTCGTCGCGCTGATGTCCTGCATCGGCGCCTATCGCATCCACGTCCTCCTCTCGCACAACCACACCCCCATTGCGGAGCGCCGCCGCGACGCGCGCAAATGGGAGCATCGCTATACGATCGGCGCCGTGAGCTTCATGGCCCTGCTGGGGTTTTCCACAGCGATCCTGTTCAGTCAGCATCACAGTGAGATGATCGGCTATTACGGCGTGATCATCATGACCGGCGTCACCGGCAATCTCGCCGCGCGCAATGCCGCGCGGCCCAATATCGTCTTCTGGCAGGTGGTCGGCACTTGCATGCCGCTCGCCATCACCGTGTTTTTCAGCTTTTCTGTCTGGTATTGGGGTATTTCGGCGTTTCTGATCTTCGGAGCGCTGTCGGTCTTCAAGACGACGAAATTCCTGAAGGGCCATCTCGAGTCGGCGCTGCGCAATGGTCGCGACGCGTCGCGCCAGCGGCAGAAATTCAGCCTGGCGCTCAACTCGATGACGCACGGCCTGTGCATGGGCGACTCGGAGCTTAACATCACCGTCGTCAATCGCCGCGTGATCGAGTTTTTCGGCATCGTCGCGGCGACGACCCCCATCCGGCTCGAGGCGCTGGCGCATGCGATCGGCAGAAGCGTCTCCATGTCCTCCGTCGAGACGACCATGTTCACCGAAAGGTGGAAGCGCCACGCCGCCATGCCGCACGCAAATGTTTTCACCCACAAGATCGGCGAGCGCTTCTTCGACTTCCACTGCGAGCGCGCAGAGGGAAACGCTTTCATCACCGTGATCGAGGACGTGACGGCGCAACAGCGCGCGCTGCGTGAAATCGAGCGCATCGCCCATTTCGACGATCTCACCGGCCTGCCCAACCGCTATCAGTTCCAGGACACGCTCGGCGAAAACCTTGTCCAGCTGAAGGAGCGCGGCCTGAAGGCGGCTCTGATCAATATCGATCTCGATCGGTTCAAGGAGGTCAACGACACGCTCGGCCACACCGTCGGCGACCAGCTTCTCGCGAGCGTCGGGGCGCGTCTGAGCGCCTGCGCGCCCGCGCCGCACATGGTCGCGCGTCTCGGCGGCGACGAATTCTGCGTGCTCGTGCGCGCCACGAGGGAGTTGCCCGACATCGACGCTTTGGCCCAGCGAATGATCGCGGAGATGAACCGCCCATTCTTCATCGACGGCAACACGATTAGCATCGGCGCAAGCATCGGCGTCGCGGCGGCGCCGCAGGACTCGGAAACGCCCATCGGCCTGCTCAAATGCAGCGATCTGGCGCTGTACCGCGCCAAGTCCGGTCAACGCGGAACGGCGGTCTGGTTTACGCCGCAGATGCAGGAGGCGCTGAGCAGGAAGCGCGAGATCGAGACGGAACTGCGTCATGCGCTCGAGGCCGATCAGCTGATTGTACATTATCAGCCGATCGTCGACTCGCGCCGCGGAGCGGTCGTCGCCATGGAGGCGCTCTTGCGCTGGCGCCACCCCGAGCGCGGCCTCGTCTCGCCGGTCGAATTCATCCCGGTCGCCGAGGAAACCGGACTGATCGTCGACATCGGCGCATGGGCGCTGAAGCGAGCGTGCTGTGATGCAATGGCCTGGCCGGCGCATGTTCGCGTCGCGGTCAATCTTTCGCCCCGACAGTTTCATCAGACCGATCTCGTCACGACGATCGCTGCGGCAATCAGCGAAACCGGTCTGTCGCCCGACCGGCTCGAACTTGAGATCACGGAAACGACGCTGATGGCGCAAACGGACGACGTCGAACGCAAGGTGCGCGCGATAGACGCGCTGGGCGTCCGTCTGTCGCTCGACGATTTCGGGGCGGGCTACAGCAGCCTCGGCTACCTCGACCGTTTCCCGGTGAAGAAAGTGAAGATCGACCAGTCCTTCGCGCGGCAGGCGATCGATTCGCCGAAAACGCAGGCGATCATCGGCGCGATATCGCTGCTTGCGCGCGACCTCGGCATAGACCTCGTCGCAGAGGGCGTCGAAAACCATGACCAGCTCGCCTTCATGGCGAGCAAGAACATCTTCCTCATCCAGGGTTACTTGTACAGCAAACCGCGCCCGATAGAGGAACTCGCGCCGCATCTCGCCCATTGGCAAGACGCGCCGCGCCTCGAGAGCGCGGCGTAACCGATTTTTACCGGCGGTCCAGCGCGCGGCGATCGATGGGCGGCTGCGCCATGCGTTCGGCGCGGAAAATCGCATGCGACGCATTATAGCGTCGGCCGAACAGCCGCAGATAGGCGTCGATTGCGGCAAGCTCGGGCTGCGGCTCGACGACATCCTTGACGATCATCAATTCACGCGCCTCTTCCGCGCCAATGACGGAATCGCTCTCGATCAGCCGCTCGGTCTTCACGAAGCCGATTCTGCGGCCGAGCGCCGCATAGAGCCCGAACAATTCAAAGGGCTCGCCCTCGAACGAGAATTTCGCGCCGGCTTCCGCGACGATTGCGGAGCAATGCATGGCGAAATCGAAATCCGGACCGCTCATCAGCGAACGCGCCCAGGCCAGCGTGATGACGGGCGTATCGACAATCAACTCCGCATTCGCGGCGACCATTGCGGCGAAGCCTTCGGCGGCCGGGGAAGCCGCCCCGGGCCCATGAGCAAAATCGAAAATCAGAAACTTCAGCGCGCCATATTCGCCTCTCGTGATGGAGCCGAGCAGAGCCGAGATCGTTTCGACGCCCGCCTTGTCGAAACCGGCGTGCGTTTTTGACAGCACGATCGCGTCGTGTTGCCTCATCCAGACCTGACGAACGCCCGGAAGCTGCGCTGCAGCGTCAGGCAGATTTTCCAGCAACAACCTAGAATCATTGGAAAAAACTACGGTCATGCCTCGACTCCGGGGGGCGGAACGGCTGAAGACAGCGTAAACTAAGCATTAATCCGAAGCCCGTAAAAGCGGTTAATTTTCGTTAAATATCGTTAAATTTTTTAATCATTCGGACTTGCCGCCAAAGAAGCGCGCGGTCCGAATGAGGCCCCCGTGTGGCTGAAGGTCGCGGGACAGGCGGCGATCCTTGATATAAGATAACTTTCAGCTGCTACCCGGCCCCGCGTCGCGCCGACGGCGCCTCGGCGGGCGGTCTGTCAGCTGGGAGCGTCTCGGGGCGCATGTTCCAACGGCGCGTCGATTGGGGACCAAAACCGCTCGGCAGAAAAAGAAGCGGCCGAATTATTCGAAAGGGAGAAAAGGAATGAAGATGCGCTTTCTCGCCGTCATGACGATGGCGACGCTCGGATGGGTGGCGCAGGCTCACGCGCATGGCGACGTGGGGTCCAACCAGGGCCAGTGCCTGATGAAGATCGGCCCGGACACGATGAGCTTCACCGGCTATCAGCCCGCCAAGTCACGCGAGCAGTTCTGCGACGACATTCCGGACGCCGGCCCGACGATCATCACGCTCGACGCCCAGCAGGACGAGTTGCGTGACATGAATCTCGAGATGCGCGTCCTGCGCGACGTCGGCCAGAAGGACGACAGCGAGAATCTCGAAGCCAATACGGAATATTATTCGCCGCCGAAGAAGTATAAGACCGGCACGCTGACCTTCGACCACAACTTCGTCAACGAAGGGAAATATATCGGCATCGTGAAGGCCAAGAGCGACGACGGCACAAAGGAATATGTCGCGCGCTTCCCCTTCTCGGTCGGCCTGACCGCCACCAAGGACCTCACCATCGCCGTCTTCTTCGGCGCGCTGGCGCTCGTTGGCTTCGGCCTCTGGTACAAGAAGGCCTTCGTCGACAAGAAGCCCGCCGCAAAGGCCTGAGGCTTCAGGGCAAGTCCTCGATGCGGCCGTCGCGTAATGTTACGCGGCGGTCCATTTGTTCCGCTAGTTCAAGATTATGCGTCGCGATCAGCGCCGCCAGCCCGGTGTTGCGGGCGAGCGCCATCAGCGTCGCGAAGACGTGCTCCGCCGTTCGCGGATCGAGATTTCCTGTCGGCTCGTCAGCCAGAAGAAGATGCGGCGCATTGGCGACCGCGCGCGCGATGGCGACACGCTGCTGCTCGCCTCCAGAAAGTTCCGACGGCCGGTGCGACGCGCGCGCGCCGAGGCGCAGATAATCCAGCAATTGCTGCGCGCGAGCGCGCGCTTCCTTCGGATCGAGCCCGTTTATCATCTGCGGCAGCGCAATGTTCTCGAGCGCCGAGAACTCCGGCAGCAGATGGTGAAACTGATAGATGAAGCCGATCGCCGAGCGCCGCAGCCCGGTGCGCTCTGCGTCGCTCATGCGCGAGGTCGGCGCATTATTGATGAGCGCCTCGCCGCCGTCAGGCCGCTCCAGGAGTCCGGCGATATGCAGCAGGGTCGACTTGCCGGCGCCCGATGGCGCGACTAGCGCCACCGTCTCGCCCGGGTAAATCGACAGGTTGATGTCGACAAGAATGTCGAGCCGCGCTTCGCCTTCGCGGTAATGGCGCGCGATGTTGCGCAATTCGAGGACGGCTTCGGTCATTGCGCTTACTCGTGCCGGAGCGCTTCGATCGGGTCGAGCGAGGCGGCCTTCCAGGCGGGATAGATCGAGGCGAGAATGGCGATGACCAGCGTCATGAAGACGATCATCGTCACCTCACGCGAATCGACGATCGCCGGCAGCCGCGAGAGGAAATAAAATTCGGCTGGAAACAGATTGGCGTCGAGCGTCCTGTTGAGCAGGACGCGAATCGAATCGAGATTCTTGGCGAGCAGCAGCCCAAGCACGAAACCCGCGATCGTGCCGAGAACGCCGATCGACGCCCCGATGATGAGGAAGACGCGCAGCACAGCCCCCCGCGTCGCGCCGATCGTCCGCAGGATGGCGATGTCCTGCGTCTTGTCCTTCACCAGCATGGTCAGGCCGGAGATGATGTTGAAGGCCGCGACGATGACGATCAGCGTCAGGATGATGAAGAGTATGTTCTTCTCGACCTGCAGCGTGTCGAAGAAGGTCTTGTTGCGCTGTCGCCAGTCGGTGACAATGATCGGCCGCGTGACCGCCTTTTCGAGATTTGCGCGAAAGGCGTCCATCTGCTCCGGGTCGTCGACGAAGGCCTCGACGACCGTCGCCTCATTGTCCTTGTTGAAGAAGGCCTGCGCCTCGGCAAGCGGCATATAGACGAAGACGTTGTCGAACTCCGACATGCCGATCGAGAAGATCGCCGCAACCTTGTAGGCCTTGATGCGCGGCGCGACGCCAAAAGGCGTCTGCGCGCCCTTGGCGATGAGCAGGCTCACCTTGTCGCCGACGGCGACGCCGAGATTCTCCGCCAGACGCTGGCCGATCGCAACGCTCTCGCCGGCGTCGAAACCCTTGAACGAACCATCCTTCACATTGCCGGTGACGCCCGGGAGGCGCATGATGTCCTTCTCACGCACGCCGCGCACAAGCACGCCCGACTGACCAAATTGCGTCGATATGCCCGCCGCACCCTCGACCATCGGAATCGCGAGCTTCACGCCCGGAACTTTCTCGGTCTTGCCGGCGACGTCGTCCCAATCGGTGAAAGGCGTCTCGACGGCCTGCAGGAACGCGTGGCCGTTGATGCCCATGATCTTGTCCATCAGCTCGCGATGGAAACCGTTCATCACCGAGGTGACGACGATCAGCGTCGCGACGCCGAGCATGATGCCGAGAAACGAGAAACCGGCGATGACCGAAACGAAGCCATCGGCGCGGCGCGCGCGCAGATAGCGCAACGCCACCATCCATTCGAAGGCCGAGAAGGCCCCGGCGCCCTTCGCCGTCGACGTAACGGCTTCCGCGCTGTCGCTCATGCGCGCGCCTGCTTGACCGCCTCGACGATCCGCGCGACGGCGTCCTCGGGAGAGAGCAGCTCACGCTCGCCGGTGCGGCGACGCTTCACCTCCACCCTGCCCTCGGCGAGGCCCTTCGGCCCGACGAGTATCTGCCAGGGCAGGCCGATGAGGTCGAGCGTGGCGAATTTCGCGCCGGGGCGCTCGTCGCGATCGTCATGCAAGACGTCGAGCCCGGCGTTTTCGAGCTGCTGGACGAGGTCGCCGCAAACCTTTCCGGTGTTCGCATCCCCGACCTTGAGATCCGCGACGCCGACATGGAAGGGCGCGACCTGCTCCGGCCAGACGATGCCGGCCTCGTCGTGACCCGCCTCGATGATCGCCGCGACGAGACGCGACGGGCCGATGCCGTAGGAACCCATCTGCACGACGACCTCCTTGCCGTCCGGGCCGTTGACGACGGCCTTCATCGGCTCGGAATACTTCGTCCCGAAGTAGAAAATATGGCCGACCTCGATGCCTCGGGCGGAAACCCGCGAGGCTTCGGGCACAGCCTCATAGGCCGCGGCGTCGTGCATCTCACTCGTAGCGGCGTATCGGCTCGTCCATTTGCCGACGATCTCCTCCAGCGCGGGCGCGTCGTCGAAATCGACATTGGCCGGCGGCGGCGCGAAGGACAGGAAGTCCTTGTGGCAGAAGACCTCGCTCTCGCCGGTCTCGGCAAGGATGATAAACTCGTGGCTCAGATTGCCGCCGATCGGGCCGGATTCGGCGGCCATCGGGATGGCGGTCAATCCCATGCGGGCGAAGGTGCGCAGATAGGCCACGAACATCCTGTTGTAGGAATGGCGCCCCGCCTCCGCCGTCAGGTCGAAGGAATAGGCGTCCTTCATGAGAAATTCGCGCGAGCGCATGACGCCGAAACGCGGGCGCACCTCGTCGCGGAACTTCCATTGGATGTGATAGAGATTGAGCGGCAAGTCCTTGTAGGAGCGCACATAGGCCCGGAAGATCTCCGTGATCATCTCCTCATTGGTGGGGCCGAAGAGCATCTCGCGGTCGTGGCGGTCGGTGATGCGCAGCATCTCCTTGCCATAGGCGTCGTAGCGGCCTGATTCGCGCCAGAGGTCCGCCGACTGGATCGTCGGCATGAGGCACTCTATGGCCCCGGCGCGATTCTGCTCCTCCCGAATGATTCTCGTGATATTGTTGAGAACTTTCAGTCCGAGCGGCAGCCATGCGTAGATGCCGGCCGATTCCTGCCGGATGAGCCCCGCCCGCAGCATCAGCCGGTGCGAGACGATCTCGGCTTCCTTCGGCGTCTCGCGCAGTATGGGCAGGAAATATCGGGACAGGCGCATGTCGTCTTCCAGTCGGGCGAATCGGAAAGGTGGGCGAGCATAGCCCGTCCGCCGCTAAAGGAAACGGCGCGAGGCTCACGCTCTCGGGGGCCGTTGAAGCCCGTCGCGGGGGAAAACGCAAGTGAGCGGATTTCTTCACCATCCCGGAACAGGCCTAAACTTTTTATCGATAGGCCGGACACACAGCCTATATTATGCCCATCCATGATGAAGCGAGCTATTATTGTCAACACTTGCTTCGGGGGAGGTCAATCTTATGAAGAAAGCGTATATATTACTGGCTGCTATGACGCTCGTCTCTCCAATCATTACATCATCGGCTCCTCGCGCCGAGCAACAAACGTCGAAAAAGCCCAACATTCTCATTATCTGGGGCGACGACATCGGCCAGTTCAACGTCAGCGCCTACAATAACGGCATGATGGGCTACCGGACGCCCAACATCGACAGCATCGCGCGGGAGGGCGCGATGTTCACCGACTGGTATGGCCAGCAGAGCTGCACCGCCGGCCGCGCCGCCTTCATCACCGGCCAGTCGCCAATTCGCACCGGCCTCACCAAGGTAGGCCTCCCCGGCGCGCCGGAGGGCATGAAGAAGGAAGACCCGACCATCGCTGGGCTCCTCAAGCCGCTTGGCTATGTGACAGGCCAGTTCGGCAAGAACCATCTCGGCGATCGCGACGACATGCTGCCCACGAACCACGGCTTCGACGAGTTCTACGGCAATCTCTATCACCTGAACGCCGAGGAAGAGCCGGAGAACCCGGATTATCCGAAAAATCCCGATTTCAAGAAGAAATTCGGCCCGCGCGGCGTCATTCACAGCTTCGCCGGCGGCAAGATCGAGGACACGGGTCCGCTGACCCGCAAGCGCATGGAGACGGTGGACGAGGAAACCACCGCTGCGGCGCTCGGCTTCATGGAGAAGGCCGTGAAGGAGGACAAGCCCTTCTTCATCTGGTGGAACTCGACCCGGATGCACATCTTCACGCATCTCAAGCCCGCATCCGAGGGCAAGAGCGGCCTCGGGGTCTATGCCGACGGCATGATCGAGCACGACGCGATGGTGGGACAATTGCTCGCCAAGCTGAAGGAGCTCGGAATCGAAGACAACACGATCGTGATGTATTCGACCGATAATGGCGCCGAGACCTTCACCTGGCCCGACGGCGGCACGACCATGTTCCGCGGCGAGAAGAATACGAACTGGGAAGGCGGCTATCGCGTTCCGACGGTCATCCGCTGGCCGGGCGTGATCAAGCCCGGCACGATCAGCAATGAGATCGCCGCCCATGAGGACATGGCGACGACGCTGCTTGCGGCGGCGGGGGACCCGGATATCAAATCCGAACTGCTGAAAGGCAAGCGCATCAGCGGCCGCAACTACAAGGTCCATCTCGACGGCTACAATCTGCTGCCGGCGCTGAAAGGCGAGGCGGAATGGCCGCGCAAGGAGTTCATCTACTGGACCGACGACGGCTCCGTCGCCGCAATGCGCTACCAGAACATGAAAGTGACCTTCCTCAAGCAAAACGCGGTTGGCCTGAAGGTCTGGCAGACGCCCTTCGAGGAGTTGCGGGCGCCTTTGCTGACCAATCTGCGCATGGACCCGTTCGAGCGCGCGGAGGAGGAGAATGCAGTCGGCTACCAGCGATGGTATCTCGACCGCATGTTCATGATCGCGCCGGCGGCCGGATATGTCGGGCAATGGCTGCAAAGCTTCAAGGAGTTTCCGCCGCGCCAGAAGCCGGGCAGCTTCAACCTCGACCGCGTGATGGAAGCGGTTACACGCGGCGCGGGCGCCAAATAGTCTGGTCCGCCAATGCCCTTTCGAGGCCGCGGGCGACCCCGCGGCCTTTCCTTTTGACCCCCCGCCTCCGATTGACGATCATGGGCCGGCAGGAGGACAGGATGACCGAGAAGAATTTCGGCGCTGTGCGCGACAATCCCGCGCGTAGCCGCTTCGAACTTGAAATCGACGGGGCTATCGCTCTCGCGGAATATCGTGTCGACGACGGCGTGATGACCTTCTTTCACACCGAGACGCCTCCCGCCCTGCAGGGACGCGGCGCCGCATCGAAGCTGATCCATGAAGCGCTGCTGACGGCGCGCGAGCGCGGGCTGAAGGTCCGTGCGACGTGCTCCTTCGTGATTGCCTATCTGAAGCGGCACCCGGAGTTTGCGGATCTGGCGGGATGAAGACGAAGGACCGCGCAAAGCAAAGCGCCCAAGCATCGGTTCCGTCGGACCGGCCGTAAGGGGAGTTCTTCCTCCCCGACGGAGACAATATGTGTTAAGTATATGGCGGCCCCGAGAGCCTCTCGCCCCGAAGGAGCGACGACATGCGTTATTTTCTTGCAGCGATATTCATTTGCGCGATTTGCGCGCCCCCGGCCTCAGCGCTGCCGGCGCTCAGCCATAATTCGGTTTCGCTGTCGAAAGCGGACTCGTTCGTGCAAGTTGCAAAACAAAAGCGGGCGCCCGCTCAGCGCCAAAGTCGCGGCGGCTCCGGCGGCATCCATCCACTGGTCGGAAGCGGCGACTACTGAACGGCGGATAAGCCGCAGCGCTTTGGCCGCGGCGCCGACCGCGGGCGCGGCGGCGCGCAACTTGTCGCATCCGATTTTTCCCGAGCCGGCGGCTGCGGCGTCGCGACAGGCTCACGAACCTTCCGCTTCGGCCGCCAGCTCCAGCCACTGCTCCTCGGCCGCCGCCAGCGCTTTCGCCAGTTCCTCGCGCTGCGCCGCGAGCTTCGAGGCTTCCTGCGGATTGCGTGAAAAGGCGTCGGGAGCGGCGAGCGCTTCGTCGACACGGGCGAGGAGCTGGGTGAACTTTTCGACTTTTTCCTCAGCCGCCGCCAGCCGGCGCCTGTAAAAGCCGGCGTCGCGCCGTCGCGGAGCCTCGGGCGCCGACGCTTGGGGCGGCGCTTCGCGTTTCGGCTCCTCGCCTTTGGTTTTCGACAGCACCAGCCTGGCGTATTCATCCATATCGCCGTCGAAGGCCTTCACCGTGCCGCCGTCGACGAGCCACAGGCGATCGGCGCAGGCTTCCAGCAGATAGCGGTCGTGCGAGACCAGCACCACCGCTCCCTCATATTCATTGATGGCCTCGATCAACGCGGCGCGGCTGTCGATGTCGAGGTGGTTGGTCGGCTCGTCGAGGATCAGCAGATGCGGGGCGTTGAATGACGCGACGCCGAGAAGTAGTCGCGCCTTTTCGCCACCAGAGAGATGCGCGACCCTGGTGTCGGCGCGCGCGCCGGAAAAACCCGTCTGCGCCGCCCGCGCCCGCACCCTCGCCTCTGGCGCGTCCGGCATCAGCCGCGAGAAAATGAGGTAGGGCGTGTCCTGCTCGTTGAGATCGTCCACCTGATGCTGGGCGAAAAACCCCGCCTCCAGCTTCGCCGCCCGCACCATATTCCCAGACATGGGCGAAAGGCGCCCGCCGAGCAGCTTGGCGAAGGTCGATTTGCCATTGCCGTTTGCGCCCAGCAGGCCAATCCGATCGTCGTTGGAGAGCGACAGGGTTAGCCGCGACAGCACGATACGCTCGCCATAGCCGATGGAAACCTTGTCGAGCGCGATGATCGGCGGCGACAGCGGCTTTTCCGGCGACGGCAAATGGATCGGCAAAACGCTGTCGTCCACGATCGCCGCGATCGGCTCCATCCTTTCGAGCATCTTGAGACGGGACTGCGCCTGCCGCGCCTTGGTGGCCTTGGCGCGGAAGCGGTCGACGAAGGCCTGCAGGTGTTTCCTCTGCTCCTCCGCCTTCCTGGCGCCCTTGGCGGCAAGAATTTGCGCCTCGCGCCGCTGTTTCTCGAATGAGGAATAATCGCCTTTGTAGAGCGTCAGCCTGCCGCGCTCGAGATGCAGGATATGCGTCGCCACGTCATCCAGCAGATCGCGGTCGTGACTGATGACGAGCACGCTCGCCGGATAGCGCGAGAGATAGTCGACGAGCCAGAGCGTGCCCTCGAGATCGAGATAGTTGGTCGGTTCGTCGAGGAGCAGCAGGTCGGGCTGGGAGAACAGCACTGCCGCAAGCGCCACCCGCATGCGCCAGCCGCCGGAAAACTCCGACAATGGACGCTGCTGCGCGGCGGCGTCGAAGCCGAGGCCATGGAGAATCGCCGCAGCGCGAGCGGGCGCGGAATGTGCGTCTATATCCGCAAGGCGCGTCTGTATCTCGGCGATGTCATGCGCGTCATGCGAGGTCTCGGCGCGCGCGAGAAGTTCGGCGCGCTCGATGTCGGCCGCCAGCACGAAATCGATGAGCTTGGTCGGCCCGCCCGGCGCCTCCTGCTCGACCCGCCCGAGGCGTGTGCGCGAAGGGAGCGAGATGGTTCCTGATTCGGGAGCGATCTCCTCGCATATGAGCCGAAAGAGCGTGGTCTTGCCCGCGCCGTTGCGGCCGACGAATCCCGCGCGCGAGCGGCCAGGCAGAAACACGCTGGCGTGGTCGAAAAGCAGGCGGTCGCCCAGCCGGTAGGTGAGATCATTGACGGTCAGCATCGCCGCGAGCTTTAGGACCTCCGGCCCGCGCGCGCAAACGGTCGGCAAGGGCTTGTCTTGCGCCCCGCGCCCATCTATACAGCCCTCGCTCCGCCGCAACGCGGCCGAGCGGCCCGCGCCCATCGTCTAGAGGCCTAGGACGTCGCCCTTTCACGGCGAAAACAGGGGTTCGAATCCCCTTGGGCGCGCCAAGTTTCCGGGGAACCGCTGTTTCCCCGTGCGGACAAAAGAGTCCTGACTCATTACCGAGAAACGCCGACGTTCACATACCCGAAAGCAAGTGATGGCATTTTAAGCTCGGCAAAGACGTTCAGCGGGTAAGTGCCGGAGCATTCTCTGGCCGGGCGACAGGACATGGGAAACTCCGAAATCATGATCATGGGCGATGGGATTGCCGATACTGGCGAAAGAATCGAGGGGGCTCTGCCTGGACTTCAGTCGGGGCGTCTGAACCGCCGGTCGTTTCTGTCCGGCTCCGCGGCCGGACTCGGCGCGCTGGGGCTCGCCGGTTGCGTGTCGTCCGACGACATGCTGCGCGCCGAGGCGGCGAAGTTCTACGCGCTGGTCCCCGACGAGAAGTTCCCGATCCCGGCGGTCGATATCAGCAAGATAAATCCGAAATTTTTGCGCCAGACAGTGCGCTACGACACCAAAGAGGCGCCCGGCACGATTATCGTCGATCCCGGCAATTACTTTGTTTACCGCATCGAAGGCGACGGAAAGGCCACCCGCTATGGAGCCAATGTCGCCCGACCAGGGTTCCGGTGGAACGGTGAAGTTTATGTCGGGCGCAAGGCCGAGTGGCCCGTCTGGACGCCGCCCAAGGAGATGATCGCGCGCCAGCCGGAAGCGCGCAAATATGCCGCCGGCATGCCGGGAGGGCTCGACAATCCGCTCGGCGCCCGAGTGCTCTATCTCTATAAAAACGGCGTCTACACAGTCTTCACGATCTACAGCACGAGCGACCCAGAGACGATCGGGACCGCCATTACGAGCGGCTGTACCGGCCTCCTCAGTCAGGACATGCTCGACCTCTATTCGCGAACGCCGGTCAAGACGAAGGTGGTCATGCTGCCAGCATAGCCAACGGCGTCACCCCCCTTGTCAGTTCGTTAAAAGGGCTTCGGAAGACGACGGTCCTCCGGGAGAAGTTTACTCTTTTTGTCCTCTGCCATGCGCCAATGAAATCAATGCGTCGCGAATTTCAGTCAATCAGAATTCAGCGACGTAAGGAAAAGGCGTTACCGGACATGAGTGGACGAACGCGGAAGCAGGACGGGGTTAGCCCGTCGCTTGTGAAGAACGCTGATTACGCGACGACGGGATGATTTTCTGAGTGAGTCGCGGGACCCGGTCTGGCAAGGAAGAGCGCCTGCGAAAGCGCCCGCCATGCGAGCAGTCGCCGGAAGTTGTAGCCGGCGGAGCGAGGATGGCGTTGATCGCGTCGCCAGTCGCATGGGCGAGACGATTTCTTTCCATGCGATGCTCGGCTCCTCCATGTCCACTTCATTCACGACTTCGTGAAGTAAGTCGACGCTTTCGCCAATTTGTCCAGCGCCCCGATCGATCGTCATGACACGATCAACCTTGTTGACCTGCATGGTCATGCCGCCAGCGCCTTGTCGAGATGATAGTTATCACCATAACAGCCAATGACCGCTTCAATCTCCCAGTTGGCGCGCGCGTCGTCCTGGCTCACGCTCAAAGCGGTTTCGTCCGCTGGCCTCCGGAGTCAAAAGCTTCAGCGGCAGTGCTTGCTTAATTTTCGATCGGAACCGAGATCATCGTCGCTAATGCTGCGGCGGCGGTGCAAGATCTGTAAAGCCTTTATCACTCGGACGCGTTGCGAGCGGTGATTCCAAGATCGAGGCCGCCCGAGCGCTGAACGCGCCCGGGCTATTTTTTAGCGACTTGAGAAAGTTACGCAGACAACGAAGACACTCCCGCGCAGAACGCAACCGCGTCACCAGAGGACCGGGTAGCATCGGCCTCCTGCACGACCGAACGCGCAATATCGACGACGCGTTCCGAGAGGGCTCCTGCCGACTGTCAGCTCTCTCTCGCACCGCAATCAACCATCAGAGCGCGAGGCGCCCCCGCCGCCTGAAAACAGGCGGCGGGGGCGCGGCTTATGCAGCGACTATTGAGCGGCCAGCGCTCAATGGCGGCCCTTCTTGCGCGGAGCCGGAGCCGCAGCGGCGGCCGCAGGCGGGGGCGGCGTTACGGGCATATACTGTAGGCTGATGTTGCCGATTCCGGCCGAGAGATTGAGGCCCGTATCCGCGGAGACAGAAATCGGCTGCAGCGAAATCGTCTTGTTGGAGCCGCCAACGAGCACCGCGCCCCCTGCGCCGGCGCCGACAGCGACATTGCCCTGGGCGCCGACATAGTCGCCGGCGAGAGCGCCCGGCGCCACACTGTTCGTGGCCGCTACGACACCCCACACAAGCTGCCCCGGACCGCTGATTCCGATGTTCAAGCCGACATTGGTGAGACGGCCGATATAATGCTGAGGCGGAGCGCCCGACGCATCCTGATACACGCAGTCGAGCGCCTGGTTCTCCATAAGGATCATCCCGACGCCGCCGGAAATATGGCACACCAGCGAACCGACTTTCGCCGATTGCGCCGACGCAGCCATCGGAACCAACGCGGCGATCAGCGAAACAGCGCAGAGACGGCCAGAAAGCCATGAGAAGGACATTGCATACCTCTTGAAAGTGAGCGAACCGATCCTCGCTAATAGAGGCCGGATTGCGGCAAATTTCAGTTCACGGGCGCATCCTGCGCCTTCGAAAGATTGCCGATCATGACGCTGATGGACAACTCTCCCGCCGCGCAAATGTAAATCTTACTTACAGCCGCGCTTTAAACCGACAAACTGGTTGTACACACAAGCGCCCAAGTCTCCCGCCATCACGCGACACGAGCGCGTTACACGCACTCTCCCGCCTTCACTGATTTTGCCAAACTGTCCGCGGCGAACATCGCATCCATCACCATTTGAGCGGTGACCTCGAAAGGCTCATTGTGCGCGCTCTCGCCTTCGGCGACCGCCCGCTCCGCAATCGCGCGGGCTTGTTCCATCGACATAGCCTCCAGCCCGAGTTCCGCAAGCGTCGTCGGCAATCCGACCGAAAGGCAAAAGCCCAAGACTTCGTTCAGGAGCCCGGAGTCCCTGCCCTCCAGAACAAGTTGAACAAGCGTTCCGAAGGCGACTTTCTCGCCATGAAGTCGATCATGCGTTTCGGGAGCGGCCGTCAACCCGTTGTGCACCGAATGCGCGACCGCGAGCCCGGCCGACTCGAAACCCAGACCCGATAGCAATGTGTTTGCCTCGACGATACGCTCGAAAGCAGGAGTCACCACGCCAGCCCGAGCGGCGGCAACCGCAGCGACGCCATCCTTCAACAAAGTGCGGTAGCAAAGTTCTGAAATCGTTGCGGCGGCCAACGTACTCGCTCCCCCGACAACATTTTTCTTATGGGCGCGGATCGAGGCCTCCGCCTCGAAATAGGTCGCAAGCGCGTCACCCATGCCTGAAATCAGCAGACGAACCGGGGCCTTTGCAATAACGCTCGTGTCGACGAGGACAAGATCTGGGTTTCGCCGGTAATAGAGACATTTTTCGAAGACGCCTTTCTCGGTGTAAACAACGGACAACGCGCTGCATGGCGCGTCGCTCGACGCTGTCGTCGGGCAACATGCGATGGGCAAGCAGAGCTCGCTTGCGACGGCTCTCGCGGTATCGAGAACCTTCCCGCCGCCGACGCCGATAATGAGCGATGCCCCGACCCGACGCGCCTCATCTTTCCCGCGCGCAATCTCGGAAAAAGAGCATTCGCCGCCAAAATCGAGAATTTCGAAAGTCAGTTCACAAACAGAAAATGTCGTTTGCCAGACGGGGAAGAGAACTTCGCGCGGACTGTGGCTTGCGATGATGAGCGCCTTGCCGACAAAACCCAATCTCTGCAATTCCGACGCGAGAAATCGCGTTGCCTCGCGTCCCTGCACATAACGCGCCGGTGAACAAAAGACACTGAGCATGGCGACGCCGTCCTCCACGAGGGGATCGCCACAGATGTTACGCCATCGCCTTACGCAAAGATACGCGTCGAAGTTTCCATTGATAAAATGTCAACGCTTTGACAAGCTTATCAGCGTTGACTCGGGAATTCGGCGACGACAATTTTTTCGAGGGTGGGCCGAAAGCGTGACTTGAGAGCGCTTCATCATTAATCCTGTCCTCTTTGCCGCTTCGACAGTTTTCCGGTTCCGCCCCTGTTGCGAACCGGAAAGCGAGTGGGATCCGCGGCGATCCTCGCCACGCTGAAAGACAACACGGGGAACTGATCGAAGAATGTCCAACTATGACCAACAGCCAGCCGCCGCTTCTTTGCCCGCCGAATTCCTGAATCGATGGATAGCGCATTCAACGGCGCTACTGGATTCGTTTCGTGAACGGACTGGCCTGGAGTTGATTGAGAGAGGCGGTGACCCGCACGACGAGGCGGAGCGCCTGTTTCTTGCGCCCTTCGTAGTGGTGTCGCACGGAACCGAACAGGATCCTGTTCTCAATTACGGCAACCGACAAGCCTTGCTCTTATGGGAAATGACGCCGGAGGATCTCGTCTCCACCCCGTCCCGATTGACGGCCGAGCCGATGTTGAGGGAATCGCGCGAGCGCCTGCTGGCGGAAACGGCCCGCAAGGGATATGTCAGCGCTTATGAAGGCGTTCGTATCAGTGCGACCGGTCGGCGCTTCAGCATCCATGACGTGACGATCTGGAATGTGACGGACTCGTCCGGTCGCGCACTGGGTCAGGCGGCGACATTTCCGCGCTGGACATATCTGTCGTGATGGAGATCGAAGGCTTGGGAAAATGACATTGCGTCCGCAATCGCTTCTCCCAATGCGTCACGCGAGAAATGCGCGGATTGAGCGAAGGAATTTCGTTGGGTTTTCGAGTCACATGATATGACTGTCGCCTTCCTGCTCTTCAAAAATCTCGACAGTCGCTCCAATCCGGCCATGCCGTGACAACAGGCGCCTGGTCGATGGGAGCCAGTCGGGAGACGCAATCCCTGCCGAACATTTCGAGGTAGCTCGATATGACCGCGCACCCCATCGGATGGCCAACCAATATCGCGCAGTCAAGATCGAACGCGGCAATTACACCAGCGGCATCGGCGGCGAACCATGCTATGCGATAGCCGCAATCCGGCTTTTCCGACGCGCCATGACCGCGCGTGTCGATGGCGATGACTGTGTAGTCTTTTGATAAATCATCCAGCAACTGCGTGAACATTGCCGCAGTTTGCGACCAGCCCAAAACAAAGACCATGGGCCTGCCGTGACCGACTGTAAGATAGTGCAGGCGGACATCGTCGTTCGTGATGATAAAGCGTGAGTTGAGCATCATCGGAGCCAATCGTTTTACGACTCCACTTCAAGACAGCGCCATGCGCTTTGGCGAATGCATTGTGTCCTGACGCAATTTGTCGTCGTAACGGCCGAATCTCGAGGCGTCCCCCCGCGCCATTCGGTTGATGTGATTTCTTATGATGTGAAAGGCTAGCCACGAAACAGAAGAGCGTCGCCTGTTTACATTAATCGGCGCACCTGTCGTCAAATGAAAATATGCTTTCGTCTATCAAAAAGCGGATAGCCCCGTTTCTCTAACATCGCTAAACAGTCGGACGGGCTGGCCACGCCGGACCATAGCTGTGGAATGTCAAAAATTCACCGCACAAGAGTGGGAGAAAGAATATGCGCCTAGCAACTCTGACCGTTGCAGCCATGATCTCGATCATGGCTGAGTCGGCCTCAGCCGCCGTCGGGCTCGACACATATGTCGACAAGAATGGCTATCTCGATGTACAAGCACTCACCTGCGACCAACTCGCAAACACCTATCAGGAAGACGCCAACGCCCTCGCATTCTGGTATTCCGGTTGGTACAACGGCCTCGCGAAAAAGCACTACTATCACATGACCCGCTCGAAGGGTCTGGAGCACGAGCTGATCGTCTACTGCAAGGCGCATCGTGATCAAAAGATCATTCATGCGCTCGACGTGCTCTTCAAGGAAGAGCGCGACAAGCAGTAATCGAAACGGGCGACGAACTCACAGTCGGGATTCGATTGCCGACGACAAAGCCGCCGCGCAAGGTTGCGCAGCGGCGCTGTCGGTCTTCCCGTCGGACTTAGCCGGTATTCCTTTTTTGACAACAGGCATTTAGGTGCAATCGGCTGCGTCGGCGCAACTAGAAATGGCTGTTCCAGAAGCCGGTCGCTACATTTCTTCAAATTATGCTGCGCACATTCCGAGGGGTTACGCCGCAGATTGAAATGAAATGGGGCGCGTAGCTTCCTGATAAGGTCACGCCAGACGCCAAAGAGCTTCGCGACGATTTCCATCGAAAAAAAGGCCTTCCAGTCGCCATAGCGGGTCGGGGGGGGGGTCGCTTCAACAAGCCGCGCTGCCTTGTTCGGCTTCGTCCAGCCTCGATTTTTCTCGGGGGGAGAGTCTCGATCCCTCTTTGCAAGCGTCGACAGGCGAGTGAGAATGACTCGTCGCGTATTTGAACGACGCGCGAAGATACTCGGTTTCAGGGAATGATATGACCATCGCGCAAGAGATTTCCCGAGTTGCGGCCTTCATCGTCGCTGCGCTATGGATTTTCTTCGGACCCCCATGCAGCACATTGGCGCAGCAGACTTCAGCGACGTCACCGGGTTCGTCTCATGTAGGTTCAGAGACTTGCGCGGGCTGTCACCCGGCGGAGAGCGCCGCGTGGAAAAAGTCCCATCACGCAGCTGCGATGGCGCCCGCGACCACGGAGACCGTGCGCGGCGACTTCAACAATGCGACGGCCGAAAGCCACGGCTCGAAAGGAAAATTCCTCCGTGACGGCGGCCGTTTTGTCGTCGAAACGGACGGGCGCGACGGCAAGACGGCGCGCTTCGAGGTCAGTCATACTTTCGGCGTCGAGCCCTTGCAGCAATATCTCGTGACTTTTCCGGACGGGCGCCTTCAGGCCCTGCCCTGGGCATGGGATACGCGACCAAAGGACTCTGGCGGCCAGCGCTGGTTCCATCTCTACCCCGATCAGGCGACGCCGAGTTCCGATCCGCTGCATTGGACCCGCTCCATGCAGAACTGGAACTTCATGTGCGCGGAGTGTCACACGACCGATCTACACAAAAATTATGACGCGAAGGAGGATCGCTTTCGGACCAGCTTCTCAGAGTTGGGCGTTGGCTGCGAAGCTTGCCACGGGGGCGCCTCTGGTCATGTCGACTGGGCGAAAGGCGCTCGCAATCCACTCGCGAAAAACCGGGGTTTCGCAGCGGCGCATGCGCGTCGACCCCATATCGACTGGTCGCCTGACGAGAAGACCGGCAGCCCTGCGCAATCTGCGTCGCGCCCGATTGGCGACGAAGTGGAATTATGCGCTCGCTGCCATTCGAGACGTGGCCAGCTCACTGAAGACTGGCGCCCCGGCAAGCCGCTCGAGGACACGCATGCGCCTGCACTGCTGACCCATGATCTTTTCGAGGACGACGGCCAGATGAAGGACGAAGTCTTCAATGATCATCTTTTCAAACAGAGTTTGATGTACGCGAGGGGCGTCAATTGCAGCGATTGTCACGATCCGCATTCGGGCAGGCTAAAGGCCGCGCGCGCGGACGTTTGCGGGCAATGCCATCAAGCAGAACGCTTCTCGTCCGCGACGCATACCGGCCACACGAGCGGGCCGGGCGCGCCGGATTGCGTTTCATGCCACATGCCCGCGCGCACCTACATGGTCGTGGATGAGCGTCATGACCATTCTTTCCGTATTCCGCGACCCGACCTTTCCGTTACGCTCGGCGCGCCAAATAGCTGCAACGCCTGCCATAAGGATAGATCCGCAAGCTGGGCGGCGAAGGCAATCGAGCAATGGCATGGGCCGGTTCGCAAGGGCTATCAGCACTGGGCGGAGGCGTTTCACAAGGCGCGGTTGGGGGAGCCGTCCGCGCGAGAACTTCTGTTGAAACTCGCCAACGACGCATCGACGCCCGCCGTCGCGCGCGCGACTGCAATTTCCGAAGCGCAAAGATTGCCCTCGATGTCGGTGGAACAAGCGACGAACAAGGCGCTCTCTGATCCTGATCCTATTGTGCGCATGGCCGCGGTGCGCGCGCTGTCGCCATCGCTGCCGCTCGATCAGCGCTGGCGGCGCGCGGAACCTCTATTGTCGGACCCTGTGCGCTCCGTTCGCATCGAGGCGGCGGTTGCGTTGGCGGACCAGCCTGTCGACACGCTTTCGAAGGAAGACGCCTCGCGTCTCGAAGCGGCCTGGGCTGAATATGAAGCGAGCCAGAGGTTGATTGCTGACCGGCCGGAGGGGCGCGCCAATCTTGGAATGTTCCTCCTTCGTCGCGGCAAGCCTGCGGAAGCCGAGGCGGAATATCTCGCGGGACTGAAGCTTGAACCCGCGGCGGCGCCGCTATCCGTAAATCTCGCAGACCTTTATCGCGGGCAGGGAAAGGAAGCGGAAAGCGAAAAGGTTTTGCGCAAGGCGATTGCAATTTCTCCCGACGCCGCCGCCGCCCATCACGCGCTGGGTTTGAGTCTGGTGCGGCAGAGGCGATATGACGAAGCGATTTCGGAGCTTGGCCGCGCCGTCGAATTGGCGCCCGACGAGTCGCGCTACGCCTATGTCCATATAGTCGCGCTGCAATCGCTGGGACGCGAGCAAGAATACCGCGCGCTTCTCGACAAGGCGTTGCGACGATTTCCTTACGACATGGACATTTTGCAACTCGAGTTGCAGGACGCGATTCAGGCCGAGGATGTAAAGCGCGCCGCGCCCGTGGCGAGCACGCTCGCCGAGATGGCGCCCGACGACGCGGAAATCGCGCGACTTGCTGCAGAGCTCAAGGATCACCGATAGGGCGCACGAAACCCAGAAATTTTCGATTGGCCGTCCCGCGCCCGCTGCATCTGCGCTTGACGTTGTCTCGAGGCCGTGGCTCCATTCTGCGTGTAACGTCCCGTCCTACTATCGAGTAGGGCGCGAGGGAGATCGTCTCCATGAACATCTCGATCTGTAATCTGGGAAATTTCCTGATCATATTGGCATTTGCGCTCCCCGGCGCGTCTCCCCTCGCCGCGCAGTCCGCTTTAGCTCCCGCGCAAGTCGTTACGCCGATGGATCGCACGGTGTTGCCCATCCCCGAACCTCAATATCCGCACAGCACGGTAATGGACGCACGCAACGCCTCGCCGCCGCCTCGGTTCGAGGTGAGGGCGCCCACAGGCAGCCCCAATGTGCTGATTGTGCTGATCGACGATATGGGTTTCGGACAGTCCAGCGCCTTCGGCGGCCCCATCCATATGCCAACTGTCGAAAGCCTCGCCAACGCGGGGCTGCGTTACAATCAGTTTCACACGACGGCGCTTTGCTCGCCGACGCGCGCCGCGCTGCTCTCCGGCCGCAATCATCATATGAACAATATGGGCTCCATCACCGAGACCGCCACCGCTTTTCCCGGACAAACCGGACAGCGCCCAAACAGTGTGGCGCCGCTCGCCGAGATGCTGCGGCTGAACGGATACAGCACGGCCGCCTTTGGAAAATCGCATGAGACGGCGGCGTGGGAACTGAGTCCTTCGGGTCCGACCGACCGCTGGCCGACACGCTCCGGGTTCGACAAGTTTTACGGCTTCCTCGGCGGCGAGACCAATCAATGGTCGCCGCTCATTTATGACGGGCTGAACCAGATAGAAACGCCGAAAGACCCCAACTACCACTTCATGACCGACATGACGAATCAGGCGGTCGCCTGGGTGCGTTACCAGAAGTCGCTGACGCCGGATAAGCCCTTCTTCATCTATTTCGCGCCGGGCGCCACCCATGCGCCGCATCATGTGCCGAAAGAATGGATCGCGAAATACAAGGGCAAGTTCGATCAGGGCTGGGATAAGCTGCGCGAAGAGACGTTGGAGCGCCAGAAGAAGCTCGGCGTCGTTCCGGCGGATACGAAGCTGGCGCCGAAGCCGGAAGCCATAAAGGACTGGAGCGCGCTGACAGCGGATGAAAAGAAGCTTTTCGCGCGTCAGATGGAAGTCTTCGCCGCTTTCGGCGAATACGCCGATACGGAAGTCGGGCGGTTGATCGATGCGATCAAATCCGTTGGGCAACTCGACGACACGCTGATTTTCTATATCGTCGGCGACAACGGCGCGAGCGCCGAGGGCGGCATGGCCGGCCTCTACAATGAGTCGACCTATTTCAACATGGTCCCGGAAAGCGTCAAGGACGTGCTCAAGCACTATAACGAACTCGGCAGTCCCAAGACTTACAATCATTACGCCGCGGGCTGGGCGGTGGCAGGCGCCACGCCTTTCACCTGGACGAAGCAGGTCGCGTCGAACTATGGCGGCACACGTAATGGCATGGTCGTGCACTGGCCAAAGGGCGTCTCGGCGAAAGGCGAGGTGCGCTCGCAATGGCATCACGTCATCGACATCGCGCCGACGGTTCTGGAGGCGGCTCACCTGCCCGAACCCAAGACCGTCAACGGGACGATGCAGGAACCGATCGAAGGCGTGAGCCTGCTCTATACATTCGCGGACGCCAAGGCCGCCGATCGTCACACCACGCAATATTTCGAAATGTTTGGCAATCGCGCGATCTATCACGATGGCTGGATCGCCGGGACTGTCCACCGCGCGCCTTGGGAATATCAGCCACGCGCCAAGCTCGAAGACGACAAATGGGAGCTCTATGACACGCGCGGCGACTTCAGTCTCGTGAATGACCTCGCGACGAACAAGCCCGAGAAGCTGAAGGAACTGCAGAACCTCTTCATGAAGGAAGCCGTTAAATATTCCGTGCTGCCCATCGACGACCGGACCGCGGAGCGGTTCAATGCAGGTCTGGTTGGACGCCCCGACCTGATGGCCGGTCGCGCCTCGCTGACTGTTTATCAAGGAATGACAGGCATTTCCGAAAACGCCTTCATCAATGTGAAAAACCGTTCTCACACGATTAACGCAGATGTGAATGTCTCGAAGTCCGGCGCCAATGGCGTCATCCTGGCGCAGGGCGGGCGCTTCGGCGGCTGGAGTCTCTATCTGAAGAACGGCAAACCGACTTACGAATATAACTTCGTCGGTCTTCGTCACTACGTCGTCGCCGCGAAACAGCCGCTCCGCGCAGGCAAGTCGTCCATCCGCCTAGACTTCGATTATGATGGCGGCGGCTTGGGAAAAGGCGGAAACGCTACGCTTTACGTGAATGATGAAAAGGTCGCGAGCGGACGCGTCGAGGAGACGCAATGCTGCGCCTTTTCGCTGGAAGACGGCGTCGACGTCGGCGCCGACAAAAGCACACCCGTCACGGAGACCTATAAGTCGCCCGCCGAATTCACGGGCGCGATCGAGAAGGTGACGGTCGAGCTGAAGCCGGGAAAAAAGGTTGAAATCGACGACGCAGAAAAAGCGCGAAAGTACGGCGCTGCGGCGAAGGCAATCGCGGATTAAAACTCGTTCAGGATATGTGTGGGCGATTTTCCGCTCGAACGCGCGACAAGACATGATGCGAGGGCAAATTCGGCGAATCCAAATTCGCCGAGTTTGATCGAGCATGAAGGCGCGTCCACAATCGTTATTCATGCCGACGAAGCCCTCCTGCCGCATAAGTGCGGCTCGAGGCTATCCGGAGATTCCGCGCCGCTGCGGATACTTCATCAATTCCTGGCGACGGCCGGCTCTGCGGCGAACAGATCGAAGTGGCGGTTCACGCCTGCCTGAACCAGATCGCCGTTGAACCGGGTGGACGTCGAGGCGTTGTAATTGAAGGCGCCGCTGCTCGGCGCCGCAAAGCCGGAGGCGCGCGCATTGCCGAGGTCATAATGCAGGTAATCGACCTTGGCGCTCCAGTTGGGCAAAAACATCCACTCCACGCCGCCGCCGGCCGACCATCCAACCAGCGTGTCCTGGAACACGGGATTGACCTGCGTCTGACTCGTGCCGCCGACGCGTCGGGTGAAAATCGCCGTATTGGAAACGACGCCGCCATAGGCCATGCCGCCGGTTCCATAGACGACCAGCGTCGGCGTCGCGAGATAGCCGAGGCGGCCCCGGACCGTGCCGAGATAGTTCAGCGTCGCCGTGCGCTGCTCATAGGTCAGGAACGTATCGCCGCCGCCATTGGCCGACGTGAGCTGCCATTTCGTGTCCGTGTTTCCCGAGACGCCGTGGAGATCGGTCTCGACGCCGGCGAGGAAATTGCCCGAAAAATTCCAGTTCGCGCCGAGCTGCAGACCGCCGATGAAGCCGGCGAGATGGTTGCCCGTATCGATCGGCGCCGCGCTGAAAGCGACAGGCAAGCTCGCCGGCGCCGGGCCGACGCCCACAACCTGCACGTTCGACGCAGGGCTGGACCATGCGCCGCCGCCATTGAGACCGACATAGACGTCCGTCCAGCTGGGACGCGGCGCGGGCGGCGCATCCGGCGCCATGCTGGCGAAGAAATCGGAACCCGGCGGTTTGGCGATGGGCTGTCCGTCGCCGAAGCCGTTCGCCGAGACTTCCAGATAGAAGAAATCGGTGGGCCGCGCGGTCAGGCCGTTCGTCGATCCGGTCTGTCCGAGCGCGGATTGCCCGGGCCAGGCGACCGGCGGCCATTGCAGCGACGTCGGCGGCGCGAAACTCGAGGTGAAGGAGCCCGGCCAGAAACGCGCATAGCTGGCGGTGAGATTGATGAACTGATTCAACTTGTGACGGATACGGATGTCATATTCTGTCCCCATGAAATCACCCCTGTTGCCGAGGGGGGCGTATAAATTGGCGCGATCCCACGCAGCCGCCGTGCTCGCCAGCCAATAGGCGCTGAAGGCCGTGTCGATCTGCGTATTTTTGGCCGGTTCGAACTCCAGCCGCGCCTTGACGTTCTTCGCGTTGTTCCAGCCGAGATAATCATTGCGCGAAAATGGCTGATTGAAGCCATAGAAGGGATCGAAGTTCTGGTTGACGCTGTCATACGGACTTTTGTTCCCGGTGCCGTAGACATAGACGGCGCTCACGCGCGGCTTCCACGGATGGTCCGAGAACGTGTAACCCGCCTCAAAACCATAGCCGATGGCGTCATGCTGGAGTGTCGTCTGAATGGCGTTTCTGCGCGTCCCGAGATCGCGGAATTCTCCAACTTCGCCCATTTGCTTGTTGATGTCGAAGTCATAGTCGAAGTTGCCGAGCACGCCATAAACGCGTAGACCCGGCGCATAGGTGTCGCGATGAACCTTGAGTCCGCTGGAGACGTTCAGCGGGTCGCCATATTGCTTGCGGCCGATGAAGTAGGGCTGAACGGTCGCATATTCCGACCAGCGGCGAATGCTGAGAACGCTGCCATATATCCAGTTCTGCCAGTCGGGGCGGTCGAACCAGTACGGATAGCGCACCACCGGGCGCATCAGGAAACTGTCGAGATCCCAGTCATTGTCCCTCTTGCCGACCTTGATGCGGAAGCCTTCGAAGTTATTGGTGGTGTTGCGGAACTCATTTTCCGCGATCAGGCGCCTGTCGAGCAGTTCAAGGTGAAATCGACCGGCGCGCAGGATAAGGGGACGATCATTGCCGCGATCATCTTTCCCAAACGCGTCCTTGAAATACAGCTCTCCATAAGCCGAGATCAGTTCTGACTGATTGATTTCCTGTCCCTGCAATTCATAAATACTGTTGAAAGCGCGCGAATCCTGGAACTCCACGACGAAACGCAATGGATCGAGTATGTTCTTGACGCCAAGGTAGGCGCGCGTGCGTTCAAGCCACAGCGAGTTGGGGAAATTTCGTCTTTGCAGGATGGGCAGGTTGCCGCTCGTGTCGGTCCACGGGCGATAGTCGTTTGTCCGATATTCGAAGCGAACGCGCGAATCGAGGCCGACGTCCAGCCAGTCGATCCCCTCGAATTGCTTGTATGTCTTGCCAAGCTCCCGAACATAGGGCGGCACATCAGGCTGCGGCTCCAACCGATAGCCGCGGGTTGGAACATAATAGCTTTTCTTTCCCGCTTTTTCGGTCGACCCTGACGCAGCGCCTTTCGCCTCAGCGCCCAACATTTTCTTTTTGGCGGTCGCCGTCTCCGTATAGCTGTCGGCGCTATTGTCACCGGCCCCAGCCGGGACCGGCGCAATGACCAAAAAACCGCCGAGCGCGCCTAGCGCGATAACGCCCAGCGTCCCTTCTTTTTCCGCCCGCGCCATCGCCCATGGCTCCATTCCTGCTTAGCGTCCCGGCTCACAGCGGTTGCGCTATGCCGAGTCGCTATATAGGTCTCTTACATAGCGATTATCTGCTGTGCGATCCCAAGTTCAAGCGCAAATTTTGAACAGCAGAATCCAATATCTGGCCTGTTGCAAATATGTTTCGCTCACGGGAGCGTCGCGGGCAATGTCGCCGCGAGAACGACGACAGAGCGGACGCCTTGCTCGCAGGGCGCAGCGGGGGGCTACTGCCGTCGCGAGGGAGCAGACTCCTATGCTGCAATCCTTCTGTGGAGCGTGGCGGAATCGCCAATGCAGCTGAAGGCGATCTGCTTCAATCACAAGACCGCCTGCGACGCCGTAGCTTTCATCAACAATTGCCGCCCAGCCCGCCGTTCGTGACCAAGCCGGGCGGACGCTGCCGCGCGAGAACTACGACCCCTGCAGCGGCGCTGGATGGCAAAACATCTCGCCGCGCTCAGGGAGCCCGCGTCTGAAGAAACCGACGATCTGCACCCTCCAGGACGAGGGCCGTCAGGACGGAGGTGGCGAAGGCGCCCGTATCGACATTGATTCGGTTGGCTTGCTCGTCAGGCGCATCGACCGGAGTATGGCCATGAACGACAACCTTGTCGAATTGTCCGCGAAAGCGAAGAAATTCTTCGCGAATCCAAAGGAGGTCATCCGCATTTTGCAAGTGAACAGGGACGCCCGGGCGAACCCCGGCGTGCACGAAGAAATAATCCCCGTGAGTTGCGAATAAGTCCGTCCCCTCCAGAAAGCGGCGGTGTGTCTCCGGCATCAGCTCCAGCAGTTTCTTGCGCGCCGCGTCATACCCCCGCCCCCGCATCGCTTCGCTCACATCAACCCCATAGGAGTGCAGCGTCTCGAGCCCGCCGAATTTCCTCCAGCTCTCCAGCACCGACTCATCTTCCAGAAATTTCAGCAGTATTTCCTCATGATTACCACGCAATGCGTGAAATGGCGTCGGAAACTCGCCTCTGTTCAGGCGATCGATGACGCCCGCGCTTTCCCTGCCGCGATCAATATAGTCGCCGACGAATATTGTCAGGACGTCCGCGGGCGCATCGTCGAGATCGGCCGCGATCTGCTTCGAAAGATCATCGAGCAGATCCAGACGGCCGTGCACATCGCCAATGACATAAAGGCGCAGCCCGGCCTCAATCGAGGCAGACGCCTTCGGGGCCGGCTTCAGGAATTGCTTCAGTCGCGAAAGCGCCATTGGTCTGGCCCAAACTTCAAGGCCCGAGCGCAAAGGCGCGCTGCCGGGCCAAGTCCAAAAACGAAACCGGATTACCATATTATGTCGCCGACTTTCCACAGCCGCGATCACGGCGCCATATTTTTGCCTGAATTTGAAAACATCTGTTTACAGACAACACTACTTTCTTTCTTAATCGCGATCTAGAACAAAAGGGCTCGGCATGCGAATTTCTGCGCCCACATCAAGAACAAAACTCAGGCTAAAACTTAATTCTTACGATGCTTTTTTGGCCGTCTGCGCACCCTTTGTCGCGCTTGCGTTACGAGACCCTGCCCTCCTCGACCCCAGCGGCTTCCCTGCGCACGTCCCCGAAACCTATGTATACGCCTTCGTATCAATTCTTTGCGCTTTCGCCTCTTTTCTCTTTTTCCGGCTCAGCGACAGCATGAGCCGGTTCTTTTCCATTCATGACGCTTTCGCTATTTGCGGCGCCGTCGCCTGCACCGTCGCCGCGAGCAGCTCCACGCTCTTCGTGTTCACGCGCCTCGATGGCGTTCCTCGCTCGACGCCGCTGATCTTCGGCCTCGTTTTGGGTTGCGGCCTGATTTCAACGCGAATTGCAGCAAGAGCGCTGTATAGGGAGTTCAAGTCACCCCGGGACATGACGAACGCCCCCACGACCCCGGCGTCGCCGGATCTCCGCCGCATAATCCTCATCGGCGTCGACCGTTTCGCAGCCGTCGCGATCAAACTGACGGAATACCAGAAGCCGCGAACGACTCAGGTCATCGCAGCGCTGGATCAGCGCACCTCCAACGTGGGAAGAAAAATCAGCGGGATCAAAATCGTCGGCCTTGCCGACGATCTGGAAGCCGTCATCAAGGAATATGCCGTGCATGGCGTCGATATTCACGAAGTCTGGCTCTCCGACGACGCTCCGCTTCCTCTCGACGTCATCGACCGCATCGGCGCGCGATGCGCTTCTCTCGGCCTTCCCTTCCAGCGTCTCTCCGAGGCATTCAATCTCGCTCCGCTATGCGCCCAGCCGCCTTCGACGCTCGCCGGCGACGAACAATTCAATGGATATATGGAATTTAAAAGATTTTTCGACGTCGTCGCCGCCGCCGGACTGCTGATTGGGCTAGCGCCGATCGCCCTCCTCGTCGCCGGCGTCACGTTTTACGACGTCGGTGCGCCGACGTTGTTCTGGCAACAGCGGGTCGGTCGAAACGGACGCAAATTCCTTCTTTACAAGTTCCGCACCTATCATGCGCCTTTCGACGGAACCGGACGTTTCATTCCTGAAGCGCAACGGCTGTCGAAGATCGGCCGCTTAATCCGCGCGTCTCGACTCGATGAAATTCCGCAGCTTTTCAATGTGCTGATTGGCGATATGTCATTGATCGGTCCGCGGCCGCTTCTCCCGCACGATCAGCCGAGCGATCCTCGATTGCGCCTCCTTGTCCGCCCCGGCGTCACTGGCTGGGCGCAGATCAACGGAGGCACGATCGTCACGCCTGAAGAAAAAGATGCGCTGGACGTGTGGTACATACGCAACGCATCCTTCTATCTCGATCTGAAGATTCTCGTGAATACGGTCTTGTTCGCGCTAACGGGTGAGAAAATAAATCAGAACGCCATCGAAGAGGCTATTTCCCTGCGTCAGCGTGAAATGGAGTATCCGCAGGCGGCGGAATAAAAAAAGGCGCGCTCGGCGGCGCGCCACGTTTTGACCCAGGAGCGACGTTCATCGATGTCGCTCTTTTGCTTTTTGAATCAACTTACGAGAACGCGGCTAGCCCCAACTTCGTTCGGCCTGTCGCCTTTCCTGAGCAGATCGTCGAAATATTCAATCGTCTTGAGCAATCCTTCGCGCAGTCCTACGGTCGGCTCCCAGCCGAGAATATCCCTGGCCCTGTCAATGTTCGGCTGACGCTGTTTCGGATCGTCGGAGGGCAACGGCTCGAATACAAGTTTCGATTTCGAACCGGTCAATTCCAGAATTAATTCGCCCAGCTCCCGGATCGTAAATTCTGTCGGATTGCCGATATTGATCGGTCCTGTGACTTCGGGGCCGGTCGCCATCATCCGCATCATCGCATCCACAAGGTCATCGACATAACAGAACGAGCGTGTCTGACTGCCGCCGCCATAAAGAGTAATGTCTCTCCCGGTCAACGCCTGTACCACAAAATTCGACACGACGCGCCCGTCATTCGGGTGCATGCGGGGTCCGTAAGTGTTGAAAATACGCACAACTTTCGCCGGCATCCTATGCTGTCGAACATAATCGAACACCAGCGTCTCAGCACAACGCTTCCCCTCGTCGTAGCAGGACCGAAAGCCGATCGGATTCACGTTGCCCCAATATTCCTCTTTCTGGGGATGGATCGTCGGATCGCCGTAAACTTCCGATGTCGACGCCTGAAGCAACTTGATTTTCAACCGCTTCGCCAACCCCAACATATTGATCGCGCCGATCACGCTGGTCTTTGTCGTCTGAACCGGATCAAACTGATAATGAATCGGCGACGCGGGGCAAGCAAGATTGTAAATCTCATCGACCTCTACATAAAGTGGAAAAGTGACATCGTGTCGCAACAGCTCGAACGAACGGTTTTCGAGGAGATGGCGGATATTTCTTCGCGTCCCGGTAAAAAAATTATCGACGCAGAGCACGTCGTGGCCGGCGTCGAGAAGGCGCTCACATAAATGGGAGCCCAGGAACCCAGCGCCTCCCGTCACAAGTATGCGCTTGTGCATATGTTCACTCCGCCATTTCACAATACGACAATCTATAAGCAGTCAAGAGCCGTTGTTGTCTAGATATTTTTCCTGCAATATAATTTGATTTACAAGTGCTCCCACAATCGTCAAGTCACTTATACGACCTTAAGTTGTATTGCTGAACCGGATTGCTCGCCGGTATTGAAGATGTTAAATCGCTGTCGAGTGTAGCGACTTTGAATTAAATCGAGGCGTCAAGTGAACATCACGATGATTGGTTCGGGTTATGTGGGTCTCGTGTCGGGCGCCTGCTTTGCGGATTTTGGTCACAAGGTGATTTGCGTCGACGCCGACGCCTCCAAGATCGATCGGCTGAAGAGGGGGGAAATTCCGATCTTCGAGCCCGGCCTCGACGAACTCGTCGCCAATAACGTCAGGCAGGGCCGCCTCTCCTTCACCACCGATCTCGAACCCGCCGTCAAGGGCGCGGACGCCATCTTCATCGCGGTGGGCACGCCCTCGCGCCGCGGCGACGGACACGCCGATCTCTCCTTCGTCTACGCCGCCGCGAAGACGATCGCCTCGGCGCTCGATGGCTTCACCGTCGTCGTCAACAAATCCACCGTGCCCGTCGGCACCGGCGACGAGGTCGAGCGCATCATCCGCGAGGTCAATCCCGCCGCCGATTTCGCCGTCGTCTCCAATCCGGAGTTCCTGCGCGAGGGCGCCGCCATCGAGGATTTCAAGCGGCCCGACCGCGTCGTGATCGGCGTGGAAGACCCGCGCGCCCGCGAGGTGATGGAGGAGATCTACCGGCCGCTGTCGCTCAACGCGCCGCCGCTGGTCTTCGTGGGCCGCCGCACCTCGGAGCTGACCAAATACGCCGCCAACGCCTTTCTCGCCACCAAGATCACCTTCATCAACGAGATCGCCGATTTGTGCGAGAAGGTCGGCGCCGACGTGCAGGAGGTCGCGCGCGGCATCGGTCTCGACAAGCGCATCGGCGCCAAATTCCTGCACGCCGGGCCGGGATATGGCGGCTCCTGCTTCCCGAAGGACACGCTGGCGCTGATCAAGACCGGGCAGGACGAAGGCTCGAGCCTGCGCATCGTCGAGACGGTGGTGGCGGTGAACGACGCCCGCAAGCGCGCCATGGCGCGCAAGATCATCATGGCGCTCGGCGGCTCCGTGCGCGGCAAGAAGATCGCGCTGCTGGGTCTGGCCTTCAAGCCCAACACCGACGACATGCGCGACGCGCCGTCGCTCGCCATCGTCGCCTCGCTGGCCGGCGACGGGGCCGAGGTGCACGCCTATGATCCCGAGAGCATGGAGCAGGCGCGCCCGCTGATGCCGGAAGTGACCTTCCACGACGACGCCTATTCGGCGCTCGAGGGCGCCGACGCGCTCGCCATCGTCACCGAATGGGACGCTTTCCGCGCGCTGGATCTCGACCGCGTAAAGAGCCTGCTGAAACAGCCGATCATCGTCGATCTGCGCAATGTCTACCGACCCGCAGACATCCGCAAGCGCGGCTTCGCCTATGTCAGCGTCGGGCGCTGACTCTTACCGCCGATGCCTGCGTCGCGTGTCATATTCGTGAATCGATTCTTCTGGCCGGATCATTCCGCGACCAGTCAACTTCTTTCGGATCTCGCCTTCCATCTCGCGCGTCGCGGCACGAATGTTTCGGTCATCACGAGCCGCGGGCTATACGACGATCCAGCCGCGGACCTCCCGCCGCTTGAAACGGTCGACGGCGTAACAGTGCACCGCGTTTGTGAACCGAGATTTGGCCGCAACACGACTTTCGGTCGGGCCGCGGATTACCTCGCGATGTATCGAACATTTGCAGTTGCCGCCCTGCGACTCGCGAACCGAGACGATTGTCTTGTTGTTAAGACCGATCCCCCGCTCATTGGCGCCGCGCTGGCGCCGATCGCGCGCGCCAAAGGAGTGCGCCTTATCAATTGGCTGCAGGATCTCTATCCCGAAGTCGCGCTCGGGCTGGGCATGACGGCGCTGGCGCCTGTGACGCCATTACTCGTCGCGGCGCGTAATGCAAGCCTTAAGATCGCAGCGAAAAATGTCGCAATCGGCGAGCGCATGCGTGACCGGGTCGGGGCCTGCGGAGTCTCCTCTGAGCGAATTGAAACGATTGCGAATTGGTGCGACGACGAAAACATCGTCCCACGGTCGGCCAAATGCAATGCTCTGCGCGCTGAATGGGGCATGACAGGGAAATTCGTCGTCGGCTATTCCGGCAACCTGGGCCGCGCCCACGAATACCATACGCTTCTCGGCGCCGCCGAGCGATTGCGGGCACAACCGGACATCATCTTTTTATTTATCGGCGGCGGCCACCTCACGAAAACACTGAAAGCGGACATCGAGCAGCGCGATCTCGCCCATATGTTTCGGTTTCAACCGTATCAGGACGTGTCACGACTGGCGTTTTCCCTTTCCGTTCCGGATGTTCACTGGATTTCCCTACGCCCCTCCATGGAGGGCCTAATTGTTCCAAGCAAATTTTATGGCGTCGCCGCCGCCGGGCGCGCAACGATCGCCGTCTGTGATCCTGACGGTGAAATCGCGCGGCTGACGGCTCGTTATGCCTGTGGGGCGACGGTCTCGCCGGGAGACTCCGTTAGCCTCGCCGACCTGATACTTGAACTGAAAGGCGACGCAAGTCGCCTGCAAGAAATGGGACACAATGCGCGCAGTATGCTTGAGGCCAACTATCGAAGACGCGAGGCATTGCAGCGGTGGGAACATTTGTTGGAGGCGACGTCGCGCCAATAGGTCGGCGCGAAATTGCGCGTGTTTCGACCCCTCCACCGCGCTGAGTAGAGCTGGTCGAACGGCGCATGGCGAGTAAAACGAAACAGCGGACTACTTTTGATCAGCGTCCAACGCCGGGTCCAACCATGATAATATCGCAGATGGCTTCGAACGGCGCAACGCCTCAAGCCATGGGAACAACAGCTGGAATATCTCGCAACTATTTGTGGCGCATCAGGTTGGAACGGTAGGATCAGACAGGCGCGGCGTCTTCGAGAGCCGGTCCAGGCGGGCCTTATCCATTCTTTTGATGGGCGCAATCCGCCGGGGAAGAGTATCCCTCCGGCGGCGGCCGCCTGGCGGTGAGCTCGGATTTCGGAATAGCTGGGTGACGGCTGGCGCGATGATCGTGTCCACTACTATTACAAGCGGGCACTATCGCCGATGTCGCGCAACGATGACGATCCGCCGGCTCTCCGTCGCAAGCGCCGATCATGGGCTCTCGATGAGAAGCGCCGGATCGTCGACGAGAGCCTCGAGGACGGCGCTTCGATCGCCGAGGTCGCACGACGCTACGACCTCAACGCCAACCAGCTCTTCACCTGGCGCCGGCAGTTCGGCCTCGATCTGGCTGCGCCGCAGGGACGCGCGCCGATCCTGCCGGTGACGATCACGCCGGACGCGACGGCGGAGTATTCCGCTCCAGGGTCGACCGGCCAGATGGAGATCGTGCTCGCCGACGGTGATCGGATCATTGTGTGGGCCGATGTCGAGACAGCCGCGCTGTCGCGGGTCGTGAAGGCGCTGCGCCGATGATCCCGTTGCCGGCGGGCTGCCGGGTCTGGATCGCGACCGGCCATACCGACATGCGGCGGGGCATGCGGGGCCTGGCGCTTCAGGTGCAGGAGCAGTTGAAGCGCGACCCTCACGCGGGCGACCTTTACATTTTCCGGGGTCGCCGCGGCGATCTCGCGAAAATCCTCTGGCACGACGGGATCGGGCTGTCGCTTTACGCCAAGCGGCTCGACCGCGGAAAGTTCATCTGGCCCTCGGCGAGCGCGGGCGCGGTGTCGATCTCGGCCGGGCAGATGGCCTATATGCTGGAAGGGATCGACTGGCGAAACCCGCAACTCACCTTCAGGCCGCAAAGCGCGGGGTGAGACGCAAAAAAGCTGGGGTCGTCTGCTGTTTGAGGCGCCACAAATCGCGGGTTTTGTGATTCACTTCGCCTCATGGACGCAGCCGCCCTTCTCGACGAAAACGCCGCGCTGAAAGCGCAGTTCGCCGTCGCGCTCGCGAAGGCGTCGGAAGACATGGCGCTGATCGCCGCGCAAAAGCTCCAGATCGCCAAATTGCAGCGCCAGATCTACGGGCAAAAGTCGGAGCGCTCGGCGCGGCTGCTCGATCAGTTGTCGCTCGAACTCGAAGAGCTGGAAGCGAGCGCGACCGAGGACGAACTCGCTGCGGAGCGCGCCGTCGCAAAGACGACCACCGTCGCCGGCTTCGAGCGCAAGCGGCCGGAGCGCAACACTTTTCCTGAGCATCTGCCGCGCGAGCGCGTGGTCGTCGAGGCGCCGACGACCTGCGCCTGCTGCGGTGGTTCGCGCCTGCGCAAGCTCGGCGAGGATGTGACGCGGACGCTGGAGACGACGCCGCGCCAGTGGAAGGTCATCGAGACCGTGCGGGAGAAGTTCACCTGCCGGGACTGCGAGAAGATCACCCAGGCGCCGGCGCCGTTCCATGTCGTTGCGCGCGGCTGGGCGGGGCCGAGCCTCTTGGCGATGATCGCCTTCGAGAAGTTTGGCCAGCATCAACCACTGAACCGTCAAGCCGAGCGCTATGCGCTCGAAGGCGCGCCGATCGCCTTGTCGACCATGGCCGACGCCGTCGGCTCCATCTGCGCCGCGCTCGATCCGCTGCGGCGTCTTGTCGAGGCGCATGTCCTCGCAGCCGAGCGGCTGCACGGGGACGACACCACGGTTCCTGTGCTGGCCAAGGGCAAGACCGACACAGGCCGCTGCTGGGTCTATGTGCGCGACGACGCGCCCTTCGGCGGCGCCGGGCCGCCGGCGGCGATGTTCTATTACTCGCGCGATCGGCGCGGCGAACATCCACAGGGCCATCTGGCGAACTGGTCCGGCATCCTGCAAGCCGACGCCAATGACGGTTACGGCAAGCTCTATCTGGCAGGGCGCGCGCCCGGCCCGATCCGCGAGGCCGCGTGCTGGGTCCATGCGAGGCGCCCGTTCTTCGCAATGGCGGACATCGACGAGAATGCGCGGCGCAAGGCTTCGGGCAAGAAGGAGATGCCGCTGTCGCCGATCGCGATCGAGGTCGTTCGTCGGATCGACGCGCTGTTTGCGATCGAGCGGTCGATCAAAGGCAAGAGCGCGGAGGAACGCCTCGTCGTTCGACAGGCGTCGAGCCGCCCGCTCGTCGACGCGCTGGAAAGCTATCTGCGCGAACAACTCGCCAAACTCTCGCGCGGGCACGATCTCGCCAAGGCGATCCATTACATGCTGAAGCGCTGGCCGGCCTTCACGCTGTTCCTCGACGATGGGCGCGTCTGCTTGTCCAACAATGCCGCCGAGCGCGGCCTGCGCGGCATCGCTTTGGGAAGAAAGTCATGGTTGTTCTGCGGATCTGATCGCGGCGGTCAACGCGCCGCGGCGATGTACAGCCTCATCGTCACGGCGAAGATGAACGGCGTCGATCCGCAGACCTGGCTCGCCGACGTCCTCGCCCGCATCGCCGCGCACCCCGCGCATCGGCTCGATGAACTGCTGCCATGGAATTGGCGGAAGGCGCATATGAGCCATGCGCAAGCTGCTTAAGCCGAACGCCGCATTCTCCGAGGCCGAAAAAGCGCGCGTCACCGCCGCCTGCGAGCTGTTGATCAATGACTTCCTGAAGCCTCGCTTCCTGCCTTCGATCCAACCGACCGAGTTCAACTATCCGGTCGATATTCTCGGCAAATGGCACGGCGCCAAATATCGCCTCATCCAACGTTACCGTTCCGGCTTCCCCGACAATCAGGGCGAAGAGTTCGATGCGCCCTTCGCTCGCCTCGATTGGATCAGCCCCGACCGCTTCGACATTCAGTGGCGTCGCCACACCGGCGAGTGGTTCCGAGTCTATCGCGGCCTAAATCTACACAAGGCCATCGAAACTCTAAAATCCGACGGACTCCTGCATCCCGTATAAATTGGCAGATCGACCCGCCAATCATCCCGCACGCAGCGCCTGCGGCCTACGCCGGACGGCTACGGGGAAGATGGCCCGATAATTACCGAAAACTCTTCATGATGACCTCCCACGACAGTGGCGCCCCCGCACCGCAACCAGGCATGCGCTAAAAGCTCGCCAGACGCATCTTTGGTCGCGCCGAGATAAAACTCAGTGTCAAAATTATATCGACGCAACCAGTTATTGGCTGCAAGCGCCTGAATCATGCAATCCGAGCGCCAGGGAACACGGCTCGCCGCAGCCGCGAGCGCCCATCCGACCCGTTCCACATCTACCGGCGACTCCGGCAGCGACAATCTCTTCTCGACTGCGGATGTACGCGGCTGAAAACCGACCAAAATCCGGTCAATAGAGACCGTCCGAAAAATGAGTCGCGCGAGGAGGAGTTCGGCGCAAGCCGTCAGAAGATAGCGACAGTCGGAGAACGAGAGGCCTGTCATGCGCCGCCATCTGTTCAATCATTACTCTCGACATCAGGAGCGCTATGCAAACAATTGACGACGCAACAGCCCCTGTTGCTAGTCCACGGCAAAACCATACCGACGCCCCAAAATCGATGTGCACAAATCAGCTGCCCGACCTCAGCGCCTTTGCTGTCTCGTGCTACCGAACCCTCCGTCACTGCCCGTGGTTTGTGAACCTTTTGTAAATTCAATGACCATTCCATATGTTCGCAGGACTGGCTGCGAATAAACAATTTTGTTGCACGGCTTATTTTCATCCGACGTAGATTGGGTCGAATCGTCTTGTTTCTCGATTTCGGGCCGGAACTCGGATTTCATGCGAAAGTGGCGCCTTCCATTAGCTGTGCGTGGAGACACGATAGAACAATATACCGAATCTTTCATTCGCCCATTACTTCTGCTCATTCATCTCGACCGCGGCATGACCAAATCGGCGCATAGAATGCCCCACAAAATCCAGTTTTCGGGACCATTCCGCGGGTTGTCAACATAACTTTCAAAAAGCTCTGCGATTCTGCGCGGTTCTATCCAATCGGCGCGTGTCGATAGAATTTTCACCAAGGCCTTTTGTCGCGGCGCGAAGAGCATTCTGAAGAGATTCGAAAAATCGGCCTTTGTAACTCGCTCGCAGATTACCGGCGGAAGAACCGTCCTTAGCGCCTCAACATGAATAAACTTGTCCCTATGACCACGCAAACGTAAACGCTCCGGAGTTGAAACTGCAAATTGCACAAACCTGTGGTCGTAAAACGGCACGCGCGTTTCAACACCAAAACTCGCGTCGAGGCGCTCACTTTGAACGCGCCCCCAGTCGTCGGGCGGATAATAAAGAGCCTCAAGCAAATACTGCTGGCTCCTGAAGCGCAAATCCGGAAAGCGCCGCATCGAAAGTCGGCTTCGACGCTCGTCGAGCTTCACGGTCATGGAGGATGACAGCCAATATTTGCTCGAGCGTGATCCTGCGCCTCCCTGTGAAACTAATGCGCGTAAGGCATTTTTTGCGGCCGGGGGAAGCAGCGGAGCCAATCCGTATCGGAACAACAACCAGACTGCTTGAAAGAAGCCTGAAGCCTTCACATCAGCCCGCAGGCATGAATTGAGTTTTCGCCAATTGTGTTGGGCCAGTTCCTCCGCATAATAGACTCGCGATCCACTCAGGAAATGATCGCCGCCGGCGCCAGACAGGACCACCCGGGCGCCTCGCGACGCAGAATGCTCATGGAGCCCCATGAGCGCGACGCCATTCGGCGCGCCAGGCATATCGAGAAAAGCTGCGGCCCGCTCGGCAAACCAGTCGATATCGTGAAATGTCGGTGATACTTCATGTATCGTTCTTCCGACATGCGCGCCTGCAGCTCGTGCGTAAGACAGTTCGTTTGCGGCGGCGTCGTCCGAGAAATCGACCGTGTATCCCTCGAGGCCCGGCGCAAGCAGTCTTCCCTGCCTTTCGAGCGAATCGGCTAGGCAAAAGAGCGCTGACGAGTCGAGACCGCCGCTCACTTCGCAAGCAAGCTCTCGATGCGAGCGACTGCGCCGTCTGACGCTCTCCGTCAGCAGATCGCGGTAATAGGCGAAATAGTCGTCGTCACTGCTGCAGGGAAGCGTCGCCCATGGATCGGGAGCCCAATACTGCCGCGGCAGCGGAGCGGAGCCGCCAACGCTCATGCAATGCGCCGCAGTCAAACGCATCACCCCGAGCCATAATGTTTCGTCTCTCGTATACCATTCGTCCGCCATCACCTCCGCAAGCATCCCTTCGTTGGGCGTTCGGGGAACCCATGGCAAGGCAAGAATTGCATGAAGATCGGAGGCGAAGACGAGCGTCTTCCCGTCCCAATGATAATGGAACGGCTTGACGCCGATGCGGTCGCGGGCGCAAAAAATCTCCCGGCGCCGCTCATCCCAGATCGCAAGGGCGAAGTCGCCGTCGATCCGGCCAAGACAGTCTGCGCCCCAAATCTCATAGGCGCGCAGCACGAGCTCGGCGTCAGATTTTCCGCGCAGCCTTGCGCCGCGCATCACAACTTCGCGCCGCAAATCCTCCCAGTTGTCGACCCGACCGTCCATGACCAGCGTCACGGCTTCATCATCGCTGGAGAGCGGTTGATTTTCGTGCAGCGAGTGAGGCGTCGTGCGCAACATGCAGTGGCCGAGCGCGATCGATCCGCGCACGAAATGATTGACGCCATCGGGGCCGCGATAAGCCATTGCGGCCGTCATCTTTTCGATCAGCTCCCGCTCGACCGGAGCGCCGTCAAATCTCACTATCCCGGCGATTCCGCTCATGCTTCCCTGGCGCCTTGCCTTGAAATCGACCGAACCGCGCCGCTCACATTGTCGAAATCACGCCGCCTTCGAGCTTCACCACGCGATCCGCCAGCGCCAGACTTGCCGGGCGGTGCGTGATGAGAATGACCGTGCGACCCGCCAGACAATCGCGCAATTCCCCTATCAACAAAGCCTCGCCTTGCGGGTCGAACATGCCTTTGTGAGAAGACGATGGCGCCAAGGCGCGACTCGCACGCCGCATCGGTCATCCCGAGCAGGTTGGCAGCCAGACGTCCGATACGAACCGCGAAATGCTGCTCGCGATCCAGGTTGAAACATTTTATCGCACGCAGGATCGCTGACAGTATCTCTCGGCTGCCGAGGAACTTATTCTGCATTGATCAGGCCGCGAGCGCTCAAGTCATCAAGCAATCGCATAACGTCGGAAACCAGGTTTGCCTGCTCCACCTCGTACTCTTCCAACAAAATCTTGCAAATTTCGCCGGAGCTTTTTCCTTCGCCAATCAACCCCCAAACCCGCGCCCCAACTGCTTCAAGACCGTAATATGTTCCACTGGCGAGATCGAGAATTACGATTTCGTCGGCGACCGCCGTCGCCGCGACGCGCGGCCCGATATTAAACCTTCTGTTCATACTCATGGGGCAGCCCTCCATGCGTCGACATGTTCGATTATTGCGGTCAATGCCCGATCGAGCTGGTCGAAGCGCCTCGGAAAATTCAGGCGGTGGCACGTCACTCGATTGGCGAGAGTCGCAGTCTGCGTAAAACGGTCGCGAAGCAGAGCTTCATCCTCTACATCCAGGATAAAGGAATGTTTCAGCCAACCAATCAAGGTCTCCGCGGCGCCGAGATGATGGATACTGATGTCCTGGTCTGCGCCGTCGCCAAGAAAATAGACCGTCCGCAGGACGCGAGGCCGATCACAGTACGCCACCCTCCCGCCCGCGGCAATTTTGGTTTTGAGAGCGAGAGAGGATGAAACGGAAACGTCCTTACCGGAGCCCATCAACGCCCGCTCGCTGTCCTTGCACAGTCGAACGGACGGATGGCTCGGGATGGCGAGGTAAATCGGACCTTGCGGCTCCAGCACCAGCGCGTCGTCAGTCAGAAAGGGTATCCCCTTCAGCGCGAAACCGGCGGCTAGCGTCGATTTACCGCTGCGGGATTGACCGACGAAGCCCACCGCCTCGCCCGCAATCTCGACAGCGCTGGCGTGAAACACCAGGTTTCCGAGCTTTCCAAGCAGCATCGGAAGAACCTGATTGAGATAAAGATGCTCCACTATTGCTTTTCTGGCGCCGGGCGCAGGGAGGCACCAAACAATTGGCGCATCTTTCAGCGAGATGTGGAAATCCGCGTGATCAGGAAAACGGAGGAGGTACCCGGCGGGCGTGCGAAAGAAGAGAGTGCTGGGAGTCCCGTCAGGAAAAACCGCGACGTGGAACGGCCGCGGCGTCACCGGCGACTGCCGTCGAGGAGCGCCCTGCTTAAGCTCGACAAACATCGCCAGCACTCACTGAACTAGCGAAGCAAGGTATATTTTCGTTCCTCACTCTGTGCCGCCGCGTCATTTTGATTTTGATCTGCTTTCAGCGGTTGTTGGTACGCCACAAATCTTTTCGGGCTGGCCTACATCAAATTGCCAGATCCCGAGAGATTCGTAATCCACGACTTTGCGACCAATCGAAGATATCGATACCGCCTGTGGCGCCACCGTCTCGACCTCATCCACCATGACGCCAAACTGACGCCCATATCCATATTGTTGCTGAAACTCCGGTCGGTAGTCGAAAAGATAGACGCCAATGCCGAGCGGATGCTTGCCGATACGCATTATGTGTTCCTTGGCCCCGCGCTCAGACAACCTCCGACGCCGTCGCGAATTGCCGAATCCAAAATCTATGCCTGTCGACCTAGAACCTTTGGTGAATTCAATCACTGAGCCATAGACCCGCAGGATTGGCGCCGAATACGCCTTCTTCTTCCCGGCTCCGCAAACCGCCGCGTTCGTTTCTTCGGCGATGATTTTGCCGGGACCAAGGGGTGGTCGATCTGACGTCACCGACGGCGCCTCTTGTTTTGACGGAGTAAAACCGGGTCAAGACTGCCCCATTTGCCCGCCTTCAAGCATAAATGCTCAAGGACGCAGCTATATCGCCTCATCCGAACGCCAATCGAATCGCGACATGACCATATGTATACATAAAACACTCCACAAAGCCCAGCTTTCCGGGATCTGCCCCGGATGCGGCGCATCACTCGGCAGGAGTTCCTCCATCGCCTTCGAATCCAGCCATTCCGGTCGCGCGCTCGGGACCACCTTGGAGACAAGTCCCCGGTGCGAAAGAAGGAAACGATGGAAGATGTCGCCGAAATCGGCCTTGGTCGTTCTGGCGGTCAGCGTTGGCGGAAGGATGCCGCGCAGGGACTCGGTGTGAATGAATTTGTCTCGATTCCCGCGTAGCCGCAATCGCTCTGGCGTCGAAAGAGCGAATTGCACCAATTCATGCGCGTAGAAAGGGGCTCTGGTTTCGATCCCGACACTCGCGTCGAGACGTTCACTTTGAACGCGACCCCAGTCGTCAGGAGGATAGTATAATGCTTCCAAAATCGATCGCTGACTCTTTCGGCGCAAGCTTTCTTCGGGAATATTCCAGGCGCGCATGCGGCGCTCGTCGAGCTTCGCACGCATGCGAGGCGTCAACCAGGATGCGGCCTTTTCGGATCGTCCCATCACAGATGTGATGAGCGTGCGTAACACTGCTTTCGCCCTTTGTGGCAGCAATGGCGCCATCCCATTGCTGATCAACCACGATATGGCGCGGACGCCGCCCGCCGCATGAACATCGGCTATGAAGCAATTGATCAGATTACGCCAATTGCGTTGTTCAAATTCTTCAAAATAGTAGACTCGCGATCCACTCAGGAAATGATCGCCGCCGGCGCCAGACAGGACCACCCGGGCGCCTCGCGACGCAGAATGCTCATGGAGCCCCATGAGCGCGACGCCATTCGGCGCGCCAGGCATATCGAGAAAAGCTGCGGCCCGCTCGGCAAACCAGTCGATATCGTGAAATGTCGGTGATACTTCATGTATCGTTCTTCCGACATGCGCGCCTGCAGCTCGTGCGTAAGACAGTTCGTTTGCGGCGGCGTCGTCCGAGAAATCGACCGTGTATCCCTCGAGGCCCGGCGCAAGCAGTCTTCCCTGCCTTTCGAGCGAATCGGCTAGGCAAAAGAGCGCTGACGAGTCGAGACCGCCGCTCACTTCGCAAGCAAGCTCTCGATGCGAGCGACTGCGCCGTCTGACGCTCTCCGTCAGCAGATCGCGGTAATAGGCGAAATAGTCGTCGTCACTGCTGCAGGGAAGCGTCGCCCATGGATCGGGAGCCCAATACTGCCGCGGCAGCGGAGCGGAGCCGCCAACGCTCATGCAATGCGCCGCAGTCAAACGCATCACCCCGAGCCATAATGTTTCGTCTCTCGTATACCATTCGTCCGCCATCACCTCCGCCAGCATCCCTTCGTTGGGCGTTCGGGGAACCCATGGCAAGGCAAGAATTGCATGAAGATCGGAGGCGAAGACGAGCGTCTTCCCGTCCCAATGATAATGGAACGGCTTGACGCCGATGCGGTCGCGGGCGCAAAAAATCTCCCGGCGCCGCTCATCCCAGATCGCAAGGGCGAAGTCGCCGTCGATCCGGCCAAGACAGTCTGCGCCCCAAATCTCATAGGCGCGCAGCACGAGCTCGGCGTCAGATTTTCCGCGCAGCCTTGCGCCGCGCATCACAACTTCGCGCCGCAAATCCTCCCAGTTGTCGACCCGACCGTCCATGACCAGCGTCACGGCTTCATCATCGCTGGAGAGCGGTTGATTTTCGTGCAGCGAGTGAGGCGTCGTGCGCAACATGCAGTGGCCGAGCGCGATCGAGCCGCGCACGAAATGATTGACGCCATCGGGGCCGCGATAAGCCATTGCGGCCGTCATTTTTTCGATCAGCCCCCGCTCGACCGGAGCGCCGTCAAATCTCACTATCCCGGCGATTCCGCTCATGCTTCCCTGGCGCCTTGCCGTGAAACCGACCGAACCGCGCCGCTCACATTGTCGAAATCACGCCGCCTTCGAGCTTCACCACGCGATCCGCCAGCGCCAGACTTGCCGGGCGGTGCGTGATGAGAATGACCGTGCGACCCGCCAGACAATCGCGCAATTCCCCTATCAACGAAGCCTCGCCTTGCGGGTCGAACATGGCCGTCGCTTCATCGAGCGCGAGGATCGGCGGATTCTTTATCAAGGCGCGCGCAAGAGCAATGCGTTGGCGCTGCCCACCTGACAATCTGACGCCGTCATCGCCGATGACGGTGTCATAACCGGCCGGCAGTCGGCTTATGAAATCATGCGCCTGGGCCGAGTGCGCAGCACGTTCAATCGCGGCCTGCTCCGCCCGCGGATCGCCGAATCCGATATTGGCGCGCACGCTCGAATTGAACAAAAGCACGCGTTGCGGAACGACGCCGATCTGACTGCGCAGACTATGCAGGTCGACGTTTGCAATATCGACGCCGTCGATGAAAATGCGGCCAGCGTCGAGCTCATAGAGCCGCATCAAGAGGTGCATTAGCGTGCTCTTGCCGGCGCCGTTGTGACCGGTGATCGCAATGGTTTCGCCCGCCCTGATATGAAAATCGAGGCTTTTCAGAACGGGCGGTCGGCCCGGATAATGAAAACTCACGCCGCGAAATTCAATTTCGCCGCGAACGCGCTGCAAGGTGAGGCCTGTTTGAGCGATCGGCTCTCGCCGCTCGGCAAGCACGCGATGCAGGCGCTCCAGAGTCCCGCGCGCCATCTGCGTCCGGCCATACAGGCCAGCTATCGCGCCGATCGGACGCGACAGCATCGCAGAGTAGAGAATGAAACTGACCAATCCGGCAGGCGTCAGGGAACCTTGCGCCATTTGACCCGTGGCGACCCAGAGCAAAAGCACGACTGCGCTCGCGGCGATAAGCTGCACCGCCGGATCGAGCGCAGCATAGATTCGCTGCTGAAGCGTGCTTAGACGGACGACATTGTATATCTGTCTGCGGTAACGTTGCCCTTCTTGCTTCTCCCGCGTATACATCTTTATGATTGGTAGCATGCCGAGATTTTCCTCGGCGATGGCGACAGAGGTCGCCTCCGCTTCCTGGAGTTCGCAGGAAAGCGGCCGCAGTTTACGACCGACGATCTTCAAAAGCAGGATGAAGATCGGCGTCAGGCCCGCGACAAGCCCCGCGAGCAAGACATCGATCGAAAACATTTGCAGGATTGCGCCAAAGATCGTCAGCAGATTCGGCGCCGCAGCGATGAAGGTGCCGGTAATGAATTCGCTGAGTTGCGAAATTTCACGTGTTATGAGCGCAAGAATGTCTCCCCTCGGCCGCTGATGATAAAAGGAGAGCGGCAGCGCCTGCAAATGATCGTAGATGCGGACGCGTAGGTCGGCCAATATGCGTTCGGAGACGCTGGCGACCAAATATCCGTTGAGAAACTTCAACAGCGCTTGAGCCGCCAATGCGGCGAGGAGCGCCAGCAGCGTCGAACCGACAGGCCCCGGCCCTTGCGACAGCATGTCCCCCGCAAATCGGCCGCCAAGCCAGGGCACGACAAGCGCCGCGCCCGTTTCGGCAAGCGTAACGCCGCTCGCGAAGAGCAGAGAGACGCGATATGGCGCCGCGTAAGCGACAAGAGCGCGAAGGTTCAACTTTGTCGACGGAGGTTGAGCCATTTGACGCCCCCCATAACCGACCGTCGCAAATAGAGCCAGGGTAAAAAATTGAATCGGGCGTCGGCATATTTCCATCGCATATAGGGTGGCGGCGGGAAGATCATCTCACGCAGAAACGCCAGCTTTTGTCCGGCCGAACCGAGCGAACAAAAATCCATCCATTTTTGACGCAAGCTTCCGCATCGAAGATATTTCGAGGCGAGCTCGACGCCAGCCGCCTCCTTGAGAGTCACGGACACATAGTGTGGCAAATTGGCCCTGAAAGAAGTCCGGGCGCCTTCGAGCCCGTCCAGACAGGCTTCACACAACCCCTTCGCTGTCGCCAGGCGGAGGAAATCCTGCCACATCGCGTCGGTGAAACTTTGCGCCAGCAGATGGATATCATAGAGCCAGATGAGTCGATCGCCGCTGTAATGGGCTTTTCCGTCAACATAATAGGGAGCAACTTTATGTGTGGCCCGATGCATACACGCAAGCATCAGTGCGTCGACTGGCCCCGCTGTAAGCGCCTTGCCACACAAGCGCGGTATTTTTGTCGCCCGGTCCAGCAGTTCGTTATATGAGAATAACCGTGACAGCAGCTCGGAATTGTTGATTTTCCAATGCAGGTCAATCGTATGGGTGCTCCTGTCATCTACCGTCGACGTGTAGCTGGCCTGATAACTGACGTACGCGCCAGAAACTCCCATGTCGCGGAGGAAGCCGAGGCCCTCGAGAACCTCCTCCGCCTTGGACCGCTCATCAGGCGCGATGAAAAGATCCGTATCGCCGCGCGCGCGCAGAAATGGGCTGCGATAGAGCGAATAGGCGAGCCCAGTGCCCTTGATCGCGATCGGATACACGTCGCGCGCAACCAGAGCGTCGTGAAGTTGCGCCAGGACTATCTGATGGCGCATCTCCCACATCGCGTCGGCGCGGCTGCAGCCACGCAGGGTCTCGAGAAGTGTGGGGGGCCAGCCGACCATGTGCGCCCTGCGTTCGTCGAGAAGAGCCAGCACGCCGTGATATTGCGCCTTATCGAGGAGCGCGTCGGCAAAGTCTTCGCCCCGCGCGGCGGGCCATGGCGCGCGCTCTCCGCGCAGGACATCGCATATCAAGGCTTCCATTGAATGCAAGTCGACAGCGCCTCTTGATTGCGGGAAGCAGGGATCTCCCGGCCATATTCGGGCTCGTTAAAGTCAAATGACATCCAGCGCCTCGTCGGCTTGAATTGTCAGATTGGCTATTCAGACGTCCGGAAACGGATTGAATGGCTGCAGAGCCTGACCTAGCCGGCGGCCCGCCGCAAAACTTCGCCCCTCGAGTTTGACCGCGACAAACCGCATGGTGGGCCGGCTCGCCGCCTCACAGATCGCCTCCGCGTCAGCCGCGTCGTTCTTCTGCCGCTTCACGAAGGGCTTGACGTATGCTGGCGGGATCAACCGAACCTCATGGCCAAGGTCGCCGATGGCCCGCCCCCAGTGATGCGCGCTGCCGCAGGCCTCCATCGCGACGACGCAGCGCGCCTGTTCGGAAAAGAAAACGAGAACTTTCTCCTCGAGAAAGCTTCTTGCGGAACCCCACGCCGCTGTCGGCGCGGGCGCCACCGGCGCGGCGCATCGTGTTCGAAACAGGCCCCTTGTCCGTGTGGTTTTATCACGCCCTTCAAGAAGAAGGATTGCCCGCAATCTGCATTGACGCTCGTCATGCGAAGGCAGCTCTCGACATGGCCGCGAACAAGACCGATGCGAATGCGGCATCATGAAGAGGTTCGGTTTGATCGCGCCACCGGGCAAGGGCGGCTCATTCGAGAAGAATGTCCGCCCCCTTCCTGCTGATCAGGACAGGCTGGCGTCGATCGTGCTGCCGATGCTGGACGCGTGGCGAAGCGTTCGAATTCGCGCCGCCGAACTTGGACGCCAGCTCATAGCGGCTGCACGCCAAAGCCATGCTTGCCGTATCCTTATGTCAATTCCTGGTGTCGGCGCGATCACGGCGACCTCCTTCGCGACTGCGATCGAGGACCCGAATAATTTCAAGAATTCGCGCTCGGCTGGCGCTTTGCCTGGGTTGACGACCCGGCGCTATCAGTCAGGTGAGGTGGACTATGACGGCCACATATCCCGACGCGGCGATCGCCATTTACGAGGGCTTCTCTACAAGGCGGCGACAGTCATCCTGACGGGCAGTTCAGCCGACAGCGGCTTGCGGACATGGGGGCTCGCGCTCAAACAGAGGCTTGGTTTCAAGCGAGCCGCAGTCGCAGTCGCGCGCAAGCGGGCGGTCATAATGCACGCAATGCTCAAAAAAACGGGGACCTTCTTCAACCGAATGGCGGGGATAGCCGCATAACAGTTTCGAGATAGCGTTCGCATCGAGCGCGCCAGAACGTCCCTGCCGGGACGTGGGCCGAGCCATTCCGTTTGATACGATGCGCCGCTGCCTCAACGAAGTGCGACATCCACATTTGAAGGCTCTTCCCGCGAAGCCCCATCGTGCGGCGACCGATGTCGACCGCGAAGGCGACCCTGCACCCCGCATACGCGTTCGACGCTCGCATAATCGCTTGGATCTACACCCGCGATTAGACGACACCATCAGTTCATATCCCCAGATGAGTCAGCGTCAGTGAGCACGGGTATAAATAGTAGAAACAATGTTGCCACTATGCTCCTGAACTGCTTCAGCGGCGTCGGTAGGTGGAGCGGGGAAAACATGTCATCAAAAATGTATAAAATCCTCTGCTGTTGACTCCATCTTGGAGTCTGACGATTGGCAATTCTAAAAATATCTTAAATGCGATCAGAAAGGGCGCAGTCTCATATATGGAATGATGCCCCGAGCGTGAACGAAGATCGATCGAATCATGAACACTGGATTCGCAATGTCGATGGGTTAACCAATTCTTGCTGAAAAGGGCTCAGTATTGCCGCGCTTAAGCAAGCCGAGCTGTTGGTGAATGCCGCCTTGTAGCAATATACTGTCGTATATTATTCGTGTATTGAGCGATTCCTCGACTGAGGAGTATAAAATAATGGGAATTGGGCTTTGGCAGAAGCGGGAGAGAACGAAAAATCTGTCCGGAAACTTACACGAATGGGAGGGTGGCTTCTGACAAACTCGCTGTTATGTATTGGAGGTAATAACTTTTCGCGCTGTCGGACGCCAATCGCGTCAGATAGGCAAGGACTTTGAGGCGGTGATGGGTAAGACACGAAGATTGTTGGTATGTTTGCATTTCGCGACATCGATCGCCGCTTGTGTCGCTCCGATCGCCGGGGTTTCGGCCTTTGATCGCAGCGGCAGGGAGCATTGGGTCCGCAGCAACGGTCCACCTGGCCTTGGACCCTGGATTCCCGGCGTATGGGATCCCAACGGGAGCTATGTCGGAGGGTCGGGCTCTCCAGGCTGGAGAGTTTTTGGTCCGGATGCGATAATGACGGCCCAGTACCCTTGGGGATACACGGCGCCCTATGTTCGCGCCGGCCGCGTATGCGTTGGGAATCTATTCGCTACCAATGGCGTCGGGATCCTTGTGCGCTACCAGAAAGTTCGTCCGGCAATTTATTGTGAGCCTGACTGAAAGAGATCTGCCCGATTGCGCTTCGAAGATTCTGTTTGCTCACTACCGTCCTGCACCGCAGATCAGGTAACGGAGGTAACGATGTCGTTGCATTTGAGAACCGCGATTGATCCCGATGACGCCCATCGACAGTTTCTTATGTCGATTGTGAAGGTCGCGAGCATCGCGGTTGTGGCTCTGCTGGTGGGATTTTTCTTGTCGACCGCAATCACTAAATAGCTTAACGCTGTTGTGGGCACCCGCGTTTTTTCTGCGGCGCCTAAAAGGGATGGTGTGATAAGGCCGGTGCTGTACTTGTTTATCTGCGCGTCCTCAGAAAGTGGCCAACCGTCCGAGTGTCCCCATGAGGTGATGATCACCGAGCGCCGCTTTGGAGCATAAAGTGCGAGGGCGCGAAGAGTCCCCAAACGCCCAGAACGCCAATTGTTCTGCACCGCCGTTCCTGCGCCGCCTGGCGCCTGCTTTTGGATATCGAGCAGCGCGCAACGCCGGGTAAGATGCTATGCGGCTCTCGAAGCTTGAGCAAGACGTCGGTGGCGACGCCGCTCTAGCTATTTTGATGTTAGTCCGAATTTCGCTGCGGCATTCAGTAAACTGTGCCGTGCATCTATTGCATAGTCATCAACCTACAAGCGTCAACTCGACGCAAAACTTCTTTGCTACTGTTGCTATGAGACGCTCTAGCCCGCGGATGTCGCGCTCGACCACATCGAAGCGCAAATCGACGAAGTAGCTGGAATAATGCTTAGCAGTTGATTTGATGAATCATTCGCTGTCGGCACATTGATCTCATCTGATCGAGGGTTACATACATCATGTAGGATAGGGCTCGGTCAATATCTTGAGTATTAATGGAGCTAAGCCATGGGAGTTCGCACTCAGCTAATGCGTGGCGCGTCGCGAAGCGCGTGGGCCGCCGGTTTGTTTGCCACAGCGACAGCTGCAGTAGCGCAAACAGTTCTTACCCCGCCACAAACATTTGTTTGGACGTGGAACGGCCCAGACAAAAATGTCCTCAATCAGGGCGGCGATGTAATCAAGAACACGCAGGCGGCTATACAACTGGGAAAGGCGCTGTTCTGGGACCAGCAAGCAGGAAGCGATGGTGTAGCGTGCGCCAGCTGTCACTTCCATGCTGGCGCAGACACCCGCCGCACCAACCAACTTAATCCAGGCTTCAAGGACATCTCCTTCGGCCCGAATGGCGATTTTCAATTCGGGTCCATCCGATCGGATACGGGCGCCGTCCTTCCAGGCAATATGCGTTCAGGCGCCAAAGCGGATTCAAATTACACTCTGCAGCCCAGCGACATGCCTTTTCATAAGCTTAGCGACGAATCCAACCGCGACTCGGCGATTGAGAGCACTACCAACGACCGCGTTTCATCCCAGGGAGCATTTGACTCCTCTTTCATTCGAATGAACCCTTACAAGGAGCATTGCAAGAAGCCTGACTCTTCGATTTTCCATGCAGGGAGAGGCGCTGCCCGGCAGGTGGAGCCTCGCAATACGCCAACGATGATCAATGCGGTGTTTTTCCATCGCAATTTCTGGGATGGGCGCGCCAACAACCTCTTCAACGGCGTTGGCGTGTTTGGCATGCGCGATTACGCTGATCCCACGAAGCGCTTGCTCACTTTTGCAGGAAGCACTCCTCAGGCTCAGTTGCTTGCCATCGAGAACGCCAGCCTCGCATCGCAGTCGGTCGGGCCGCCCCTTAGCGACCTTGAAAGCTCATGTTCTGGAAGAACCTTCCCTGACCTGGGACGAAAGATGATCAATGCCCAGCCGCTCAAGGGCCAAGATGTTTCGGAGACCGACAGCGTTCTTGGTGGTCTGGTCCATGCTTCGGGTAAGGGGCTCTCAGGGCAATACACCGACCTTATCAAGAGGGCTTTTCAGGAGAAATGGTGGAATACGCCCGGGAAATACAGCATCTCTCCCGGTGGGATCTGGAACAAGGACAATAGCGCAAAGGGCTACACCCAGATGGAGAATAACTTCTCGATGTTCTGGGGTCTCGCCGTCATGCTCTACGAGGCGTCGCTGATCTCCAATCAGAGTGAGTTCGACAGACTTCAACAAACGGGCGATCTGGTGATGAGGACGTCATTTGGAGGCCCGCCCGGTCCCGGAAACTGTAATATGTCTGCGACGCTGCTTGCAGATCCCGACAAGGCGTTGCTGCAGCGTGGTTGCACAATTTTTTCGCGGAATGTTACGGTGGCCACGCCGCCAGATGGAATCCGCGGGGGCGGCTGCTTCATTTGCCACAATGCAACTGGCGGAGGCACAAACAGGGTAAGTGATAATACTGCTGCTCCGGCCCGCTCCTTCCAGCCTCTGCTGGCCGAGGGCACGACGTCACTTCCTTTAACCGAGTACGGAGCTACGCCGTCAACTACCGTTCCACCGACCGACGAGACGTTCAGCATATTGCTGAACCCGGTCCCAGACGTTGACCAAGTGAGATCCCTCAGAGACCAAGGCTTTGCAGGCATCGGTCTACGACCTGTGTTCTCCGATATGATGAGCGGTGGGGCAGATCCCTATTGCGACAACGCTACCCCGCCTAATTGTGGGCCGCTCGCATACGGCCGTCAGTATTGGCAATATCTGGACGCTTTAGCGGCTGGCGCGCCTAACCCGGAGAACAAGCTTCTTGATCCGGTGCTCAGGCGACTTGTCCTGGGACCCGCGGGACCTTATGCGGGTGGGGCGGTCAGGCCTGCGCGCCCGTTTGATCCGCCATTGGCAACTCCACTACCGCCTAATGGCGCCCCGTTTGCGAAGCTTGAAGACGACGGATCTTCCAAGGCTCCGATACTGCGTAACGTTGCGCTCACCCCGCCATATTTCAGCTGGGGAGGTTACCCATCGCTACGACAGGTGCTGAAGACTTACAACCGGGGCATGAATCGGCGTGTGATTGACGCGGCGAATGATCCTGACAACGCGAGCGGGCCCAGCGGGACGACGCACTGCATCACGGGAGATGACTCAGGCACCGGCGCCGATGGAAATCGCACACTCGCCCAACTAGCGAGCACGGGTTCCGATTGCGGCACCAATACGACCGGCGCTATTCAGCGATTGGGGTTACTGGATTGCGATCAGCAAGCCAATCGGGGGTCGGCAGGCTCCGGAAAGCCTTGTTGGGACGGAACGGGTGTAATTGGGTCAGGTCAAAAAACATCCGCTAACGACGACCTGGCGGCGTTGGAGCGTTTCCTGAAGTCGTTGACCGACCGTCGCGTGCAATGCAGCGCGGCCCCCTTTGACCATCCGTCGCTGTCGGTTAATGACGGACATATTCCGCTGACCCCGCCGCTGAAGGACAAACGAGCCAAGGATATTGTCCATGTATTGCCCGCCGTCGGCGCCAATGGGTACGATCCAACGAAACCGGGTTATTGCATTCCGAATGCGGGCGATCTGTTCGCGCCGGGGATGCAGGCGACATCTGGCGGTCCGTTAGCGCCGCCTATTTCGCCCTGAACGACTAATGCCAACGGCTTCGCTGCGTGACTCACCGGGGATTCCCCTGGCGCGGATTTTCTGGCTCATTTGGCGCGGAGGAGATTCGCGCCATGCCAGCAGCGGTCAAACTTCGAGAGGACTTCTCGGCTGAGGGTAAGGCCGTATGTCCGCTTCTGCGACTGAGGTAGCTCGCTCTACGCTGTGCGAGCGAGGGTTGCTCGGTGTTCCGAGCCGAGCCTCAGCGCAGGAGAGCGAGCCATGGAGCGGTCTGCAGAAATTTTTGTTGGGATCGACGTTTCGAAGGCGCGCAATGCGATTGCCGTCGCCACGGAGGGACGCAGCGGCGAGGTGCGTTATGTCGGTGAAGTTGACTCCTCCGTCGACAGTATGCGTCGCTTGATCAAGCGCATTACCTCCAGACACCCGCAGGCACATTTTTGTTATGAAGCCGGACCGACCGGCTACGGCCTGCACCGGCTCATCATTTCCATGGGGTTCCCTTGCTCCGTCGTGGTGCCGTCGCTCATTCCGCGCAAGCCAGGCGATCGGGTCAAGACCAACCGGCGCGACGCCGTTGCGCTCGCCAAGTTGCTTCGAGCCGGGGAATTGACTGCTGTGTGGGCGCCGGACGAAAGCCATGAAGCGATGCGCGATCTGGTGCGCGCTCGATCCGCCGCGGTTGAAACACTGCGTGTGCATCGTCAGCAGGTGAGCGCATTCATGCTCCGTCACGGTCGGATTTTTCCGCGCAAAACGACTTGGGGCGCTCGTCATCTTCGTTGGCTGCAAGAACAAAAGTTTGATCATCCAGCCCATCAGATCGCGCTGCAGGAGATGGTCGAAGCCGTGAGAATCTCCAAGGAGCGCGCGGAGCGGCTCGAGGCGGCGATCAAAGAGTTCATACCCCAATGGTCGCTGGCGCCTTTGGTCCGGGCGCTCCTGACATTACGCGGGATTGATCTGCTTGTGGCAGTCACCTGCGCCACGGAGCTCGGCGATTTAAGCCGTTTCGATAATCCGCGTCAGCTTATGGGCTATCTCGGCTTGACCCCGAGTGAACGCTCGACGGGTGACACGGTTCGTCGCGGCGGCGTCACCAAGGCCGGCAACGGACGTGTCCGGCATCTGCTGATTGAAAGCGCCTGGACCTACCGTCATCCGCCAAGGGTCGGAAAAGAGAAGCTCTACAAAATTGAAGCCGCGCCGCCGCGCGTAAGAGAGATCGCGTGGAAAGCGCAGAGTCGCCTTACAGCTCGCTATCGCGCACTCAGCGCACGCGGCAAAAAGACAACCGTCGTCTGCGTTGCAATTGCGCGGGAACTCGTTGGCTTCATGTGGTGCATCGCAAAGGAGGCGCAAGTCGCCTAAGCGACGGTTGATTGTCCGCTCGCGCATGGGCGGGGACTGGATCACGGCAGGGGAATACCCGTCAGACGCTTTGTGGCCGGCGACAGCCGACGCCCGATGTAAGATAGGGAAAGCCCCAGACGCATTTTCGGGAATGCGGTAACCAACCCGCGCATAAGAGCTTGATCACCGACGTCTTTCAGATCCAGTCCCTACCCCTGCGCGATAACCTTCCCTTGACGCTGCTGCCCGTGGAGCGAAGTCGCTCGTCAAAATTGTTGACTGCGGACATAAGAGGCGCTGTTACGGCCCCACCTTCAAGCGCGAGATTAAAGCGGCGAGTCTGATCTCCTGATTTGGAGATAAGGCTCGTGTCTAGATTTGATACTTTAACTGAGCCGAACGGCTCCGGGTTACGGCGCATCGAGGTAATCACTGGAGCTGGCGGGCGGCGCCGGTGGTCTGAGGAAGAGAAGGCTCTTGCGGTCGAGGAGTCGCAGGCTCCCGACGCGGTCGTCTCGCAGGTCGCGCGTCGACATGGCGCGACGCCGCAGCAACTTTTCACCTGGCGAAGGGAGGCACGCCGCAGGGCGGAGTCGGAGGGCGCGCCGGCATTTGTTCCGGCCATTGCGGAGAACGGCGGCGCCGCTGTGCATAGGCCATCACCTGCGCCGAAAGCGGAGGCCGCCGCTCCCGTCGTGGAGATCGAGATCGGCGAGGCGCATGTGTGGATCTGGCGTGACGCGGACATCGGCATGGCGACGGCGATCCTGCGCGCGCTGCGAATCTCGCCGGGCTCAAAGTGATCGGCCCGACGGGCGCGGTGCGCGTGATGGTGGCGACGAAGCCGGTCGACTTCCGCAAGGGGGCGGAGGGTCTGGCGGCGCTGGTGCGCGAGACGATTCATTGCGATCCCTTCGACGGCGCGATCTACGTCTTTCGCGCCAGGCGCGCCGACCGCATCAAGCTGCTCTTCTGGGACGGCGCGGGCGTGCGCCTCTTCGCCAAACGACTGGAGGACGGCGAGTTCCGCTGGCCGAAGATCGAAGACGGGGTGATGCGATTGTCGGCGGCGCAATTTTCGGCGCTGCTCGAAGGGCTCGATTGGAAGCGCGTGCATACGAAAGAGACGCCGTCGCCGGCCTTGCCCGGATGAGCTGCGACACAGTGAATCAGGGCGCCGAAGCGTATCGAAAGGCGGCGGAAGATATGCTCTCCTGCGGTTATGGCGCAGCCGATCGAGACGCTTCCCGACGATCCGAACGAACTGAAGGCGATGCTCCTCGCCGAGCGGGCGCGCAATGAGCGCCTCGTTCAGATCATCAAGGAGATGCCGCGCCATCGCTTCGGACGGCGCGCCGAAACGCTTCCCGAAGGCCAGATGCTGCTGGCGCTCGAAGAGGTCAAGCAGACGGAAGCCGGCGCGGCGGCGGAAATGGAAGCCAAATCCGCCGCCGAACGCGAGAAGGCGGCCAGAAAGCGCCGCACGAACCGTGGCGCACTGCCGGCGCATCTTCCGCGCATCGAGACCGTCGTGGACATCGAGGACAATGCCTGCCCGTGCTGCAAGGGACTGCTGCACAAGATCGGCGAAGACGTCTCCGAGCGTAGTGCAGGTGGACGGCTATGCCGGCTATCGCGCGCTGGCGCTTACGAACAGCGTGTCGCTCGCCTTCTGCTGGTCGCATGTCCGCCGGCGCTTCCATGAACTCGCCGCCGCTGGCGCTGCGCCGATCGCTTCGCAGGCGCTCGAACGCATCGGCGCGCTATACGCCATCGAGAGCGACATCCGCGGGCGCAGCCCCGACGAGCGTCGTGACGCGCGGCAGGAAAAATCCCGCCCCATCCTCGACGCCCTCGAGCCATGGCTGCGTGAAAAACTCGCGCTGATCAGCCAGAAGACCAAGCTCGCCGAGGCGATCCGCTACGCGCTCTCGCGCTGGGACGGTTTGACGCGCTTCATCGACGACGGGCGCATCGAGATCGACTCCAACATCGTCGAGCGCGCCATTCGCCCCATCGCCCTAAATCGCAAGAATGCGCTCTTCGCCGGCTCCGACGGCGGGGCCGAAAATTGGGCGATCGTCGCCTCGCTCATCGAGACCTGCAAGCTCCATGGCGTCGATCCGCAGGCCTACATGGCCGACGTCCTCACGAAGATCGTCAACGGCCATCTCGCGAGCAAGCTCGACGAGCTCATGCCCTGGGCCTACGCCCCGCACACCGACCTCAGAGACGTGGCCTGAAAACAGCGCTCTTATGTCCGCAGTCAACAATTTTGACGAGCGACTTCGCTCCACGGGCAGCAGCGTCAAGGGAAGGTTATCGCGCAGGGGTAGGGACTGGATCTGAAAGACGTCGGTGATCAAGCTCTTATGCGCGGGTTGGTTACCGCATTCCCGAAAATGCGTCTGGGGCTTTCCCTATCTTACATCGGGCGTCGGCTGTCGCCGGCCACAAAGCGTCTGACGGGTATTCCCCTGCCGTGATCCAGTCCCCGCCCATGCGCGAGCGGACAATCAACCGTCGCTTAGGCGACTTGCGCCTCCTTTGCGATGCACCACATGAAGCCAACGAGTTCCCGCGCAATTGCAACGCAGACGACGGTTGTCTTTTTGCCGCGTGCGCTGAGTGCGCGATAGCGAGCTGTAAGGCGACTCTGCGCTTTCCACGCGATCTCTCTTACGCGCGGCGGCGCGGCTTCAATTTTGTAGAGCTTCTCTTTTCCGACCCTTGGCGGATGACGGTAGGTCCAGGCGCTTTCAATCAGCAGATGCCGGACACGTCCGTTGCCGGCCTTGGTGACGCCGCCGCGACGAACCGTGTCACCCGTCGAGCGTTCACTCGGGGTCAAGCCGAGATAGCCCATAAGCTGACGCGGATTATCGAAACGGCTTAAATCGCCGAGCTCCGTGGCGCAGGTGACTGCCACAAGCAGATCAATCCCGCGTAATGTCAGGAGCGCCCGGACCAAAGGCGCCAGCGACCATTGGGGTATGAACTCTTTGATCGCCGCCTCGAGCCGCTCCGCGCGCTCCTTGGAGATTCTCACGGCTTCGACCATCTCCTGCAGCGCGATCTGATGGGCTGGATGATCAAACTTTTGTTCTTGCAGCCAACGAAGATGACGAGCGCCCCAAGTCGTTTTGCGCGGAAAAATCCGACCGTGACGGAGCATGAATGCGCTCACCTGCTGACGATGCACACGCAGTGTTTCAACCGCGGCGGATCGAGCGCGCACCAGATCGCGCATCGCTTCATGGCTTTCGTCCGGCGCCCACACAGCAGTCAATTCCCCGGCTCGAAGCAACTTGGCGAGCGCAACGGCGTCGCGCCGGTTGGTCTTGACCCGATCGCCTGGCTTGCGCGGAATGAGCGACGGCACCACGACGGAGCAAGGGAACCCCATGGAAATGATGAGCCGGTGCAGGCCGTAGCCGGTCGGTCCGGCTTCATAACAAAAATGTGCCTGCGGGTGTCTGGAGGTAATGCGCTTGATCAAGCGACGCATACTGTCGACGGAGGAGTCAACTTCACCGACATAACGCACCTCGCCGCTGCGTCCCTCCGTGGCGACGGCAATCGCATTGCGCGCCTTCGAAACGTCGATCCCAACAAAAATTTCTGCAGACCGCTCCATGGCTCGCTCTCCTGCGCTGAGGCTCGGCTCGGAACACCGAGCAACCCTCGCTCGCACAGCGTAGAGCGAGCTACCTCAGTCGCAGAAGCGGACATACGGCCTTACCCTGTTACGCTTGCCGGCAAACGTGATCGCACTCTGATCGCATTCGGTTACGACACGCTCTGCCGTCGTTCGGAACTCGTTAGTCTGAGGGCGGAGGCCTTGTCGGTGACCTCTCGCGGAGTGGCCCAGATTTTGATCCGCCGCTCCAAGAACGACCCCTACGGGAACGGACGTTTGGGCTATGTCTCCAACGGCACATTCGCGCTGCTTCGCGGCTGGCCTGATGCCGCGAAGATCGATCGCGGCTTCATTTTTCGGCGCGTCCGGTCGGGCAAGATAGGCGAAAAGCCCCTGCACCCCTACTCCGTCAATCGGGTCCTCAAAGACGTCGCCTCACGCGCGGGCATTCCAGCTGAAATAGTCAAGGAATTGTCCGGCCACTCGATGCGCGTTGGCGCTGCGCAAGATATGATCGCGTCCGGCATGGGCGCATTGCCGATCATGCGGGCCGGCGGCTGGCGTACAATGAACGTAGTCGCGCGTTACGTAGAGAACACCGACCTTGCCGCGATTATGGGTAACCGCTGATCGACTGATCGAAATTGAGCCTGCCGCCGCTTATGCATCCGCTGGGAGCGTTGTATCCGCCGCCGCGTCCGATACCGTTCTATTTCGTACGATCATGAAATCGCCGAGGACGAGCACGTCCATATTGGTGCGTAGAAAGCAGTCGAGCGCCTCCTCGGGCTTGCACACAACCGGCTCGTTTTCGTTGAAAGAGGTGTTGAGCACCATCGGCACGCCGGTTATGTCGTTGAACGCTGAAATCAGCGCGTGGTAGCGGGAATTGGTCGCTTTCTTGACCGTCTGCAGACGGCCCGACCCGTCGACGTGGGTGACGGCCGGGATCAGCGCGCGTTTCTCTTCCCGGATCTGAAACACCTGCATCATGAAAGGGACGTCGTCGTCCTCTTCGAACCAGTCCGAAACCGCTTCTGACAGAACTGAGGGCGCGAACGGTCGAAACGACTCGCGGCGTTTGATCTTGGCATTCAAAATATTTTTCATGTCCGCGCGCCGCGGATCGCAAATGATCGAGCGATTGCCGAGCGCCCGCGGCCCCCATTCCATGCGCCCTTGGAACCACCCTATGACCTTGCCTTTGGCAACGGCTTCAGCCGTGAGTTTGCAGAGTTCCGTTTCGCTCTCGATTTTCTTCACCGAGCAGCCGGCATCGGCTGTGCGGCTCAATTGGTCCGTCAATAGCCGTTCAATGTAATCCGTCCCATATTGCGGGCCCCAATAGGCGTGGTCCATTTGGAAGGAGCGTTTGCCGCCGCTCTTGTGCCAGACCGCGAAGGCCGCGCCGATCGCGCCGCCGGCGTCGCCCGCCGCAGACTGCACGTAAACGTACTTGAACGGCGTCATGCGACGAATTTTGCCGTTCGCGACCGAGTTCATGGCGCAGCCGCCGGCCAGCGCGATATTCGGAATCTTGTGGCGCGCATAGAGCGCGTTCAGCAGATTGAAGAAGGACTCTTCATACATCGCCTGCGCCGAGCGCGCGATGTCTCGATGATGATCCTCCAACGGCTCATTGGGCATGCGTCGCGGACCGAGCAATTGCTCGAGCGCCGGCGTGAAGAGGTCGACATATTCGGGCGAACCACCCTGCCACTCGAAAGTGATCTTTTCCTTGTGGTGAATGAAGTATCGAAGATCGAGTTCATACGCGCCGTCACTCTTCAGGCGAACGATCTGACGCATCTGCGGTAGATAACGAGGCGCGCCATAAGGCGCGAGCCCCATGACCTTGTATTCGTCGCCGTAATGCGGAAAGCCGAGATACTGGGTGATAGCCTGGTAGAAGATCCCAAGCGAATGAGGGAAACCCACACGTTTCTCTATGTCGATCGAGCCGCCGCGGCCGACGCCCCACGCGCCGCTCGCGAAATCGCCGAAGCCGTCGATGGAAACGACAACCGCCTCGCGGAATGGAGAAACGTGAAAAGCGGAGGAGAGATGCGCGAGATGGTGCTCGACATGCTCGACAACGTGTGGCCAACGCCTTCCCGGAAAATGGCGTTCGAGCAATTCACTGACGCCTTCTCTCGAACCGCGATTCTTCAATCGCTCCACAATGAGTGAGAAGTGCGGATGGCCCGTGAGTAAAAAGATGAGCTTACGAGAGAGATTAACCCGACTGTCTTGATTAAGCGCGATGCAATCGACGTTGCCGATGTCGACGCCGGCCTCGACCAGGCAATAGCGAATTGCTTCGACTGGAAAACCGGCCCAGTGCTTTATACGTCGGAATCGTTCCTCTTCAGCGGCGGCAACTAAAACGCCGTCGCGAACGATACATGCCGAAGCGTCGCCATGAAAGGCATTTAAACCTAGAATAATCAATGCGTTACTGCCTTGCCTTGCGGCGCATTCCGCGATGTCAGATAAAGGCTGTCGGCGACGAAGACCAAGGGCCGAACCGCCAAGGAGATCCCGCGCAACCATTCGGAACGTTCCACCGCCGCACGCCCCGTAGTCGAATACATTTCTGCGTCCGACGGTTGCAGTCCAAGACCGAAATAACAGTCAACTTCGATTTCGGCATTCCCGAATACCTCTTCAAATGTGTTCCGCAACTCCCAAGGCATCCAGTAACGCACTTCAAACCCCTGCGGTTCGCGAAAACGACGCCGCAGGAGATGTTGCAACGATCGTAAGCCAATGGCCGACGCCATTTGGATTTTCACTGTGCCGTCCGGCCGCGTGACGCGGGCGATTTCGTTGAGCGCGCGGCGGGAGTCGGTCTTCGAGAAATGCTGGAGGACGCTGTAGGAGAAGGCAACGTCGACAGCCTCTTTACGAAACGGAAGATGACGGGCGTCGGCGACGACGACGTCAAAAGCGAGTCCCAACCTGTCGGCCAGACGTTTCGCCGCCAGAACCGCGCCGAGACTCGGATCGATGCCGATCGACCGATAGCCCTTGGCCGCCGCCGCTATCGACCACCGCCCCCAGCTACACCCGATATCGAGCAACCGTCTTCGATCGGCGTCCGCTGGGGGGAGTCGCAGTTCCGGCAACGGGATTTTGTCGAGCCGGCCAATAACATTCTTGTAAGCAATGCCATTGGTGGCGCCGACGAGAATAGAGACGACCGGATCGATACAATTTTCGTTGGAAGCGGCCGCCGCCGACGCTATGCGTTTTTCCTCGTCGGAGACGCCAAGGGTTTCGATAAACAGCCGATCATCACGTTCTCCGCGCATCCATCTCGCTGCAGCATCGAGGGATTTCTGCGCCAAACCGATTGTGTGCGCGACATCTTCCCGCAGCAAAACTGGAACGCCCTGCACGATGGGGAAGGCGTGACCATGCGTGCACCGCATAGTATCGCCTTCGAAAATCAGGTTGGCGCCATCGATCGGGCAGGAGAGGAGATCGAAGCAACTTGCGCTATTCGGTTTCACTGCATTTTCCCTCACACGTGCCGCGGCGCTCGCGCAAATAAACTGCCTCCATCTGCTCGGCGATCCCACGCCAAGAGAAACTGCTGGCTGCGGCGGACGCGCCGAGCGCTCCCATCCTCTGACGTCTGGCGTCATCACTCAGTAGGTCGGCAAGAGCTTTTCCAAAGGTTTCAGGATCGCCGTCGACAACGAGTCCGGCGCCGCACCAAGGGAATGAGATGTATTTCGGGATCGTCGTCCTCGCCGATCGCGCCTTCAGGATCACCGCCCGCAGCGTTGAAGTAACTTAGGCGGGCCGAGTGCTGCCCGTAGGCCGCGCCAAAATCGTCCAATATCCGCTCGCAGACGAGCTTGGCGAAGCCGTATGGTTTTTCACGGAGTCGGCTTGTCCTCTCTCAACGACCGGTCAACGATTTCCATGGCAATTATTATTTCGGCGAGCGTGCGCTGAAGGACGTATAGCCAGCCTGGCCAGCCATCGAGAATGCACCCTTTGATAAGCAGAGCATAGAAGAACATGAGAATAGGCGCCGGCCAAGCCATGCGCCGCAGGCGATCGATCGCGCGCAATCCAGCAGGGGGGTCTGCAAGCAGATGTTCGGCTTCAAGTCGAGCGTAATTCTGCTGGGAACGCAACCAACGGGCCAGCGACTTGCGATCGTCATGCAGGACCTTCGCCGACAGACGTTGGACTGGCCCTGCGACTTCCAATCGCTGCGTATGCCCGCTCTGGACGTAACGTGCGCCTTGCCGTCGAAAAAGCAGCGTCGCACGGGGATACAAGCCTCCCCGCAAACGGTGGCCCTTGATGCAATAAATGAAGTCGGCCGAGTAGGCGTCGCAGTCGCCGGGCGCCAGTCCGGCTAATTCGGTTACAAATTCGGCGGTCAGCAAATAGTCCGCGTCGAGCGCCAATATCCAGTCGGTCGCAATGTCCGTCTCCGCAATGGCGAAGTTCCACTGATTGGCGTGCTTGTCGAATCGGCGCTGGACGATCCGCACGTTTAGAAAACCCGAAACAATGGGTATGGTCGCATCAGTACTGTAACTGTCGACGACGACAATATCATCGGCCCAATTTAGCGCGCTCAATGTTCTTCCAATATTTGCTTCCTCATTATAGGTCAGGATGACGGGAGTGATGGCTTTCAGCATGACGACGGAACGTTCAAACACTCTTGATAAACATTCTCTATCCGTTCGGAAACGCGCGCCCAGGAAAAGCGCTCGGCGGCGGCCTTCGCCCCGGCCCGGCCCATTCGCTCCCGCGTCTCGGCGTCGTTCAGCAGCGTGAGCAGCGCGCGCCCAAACATTTCGGGCGCTCCGTCCGCGACGACGCCCGCGCCGGTCTCCCGCACGGACTGCGCAAGGCCGACTTGCGGCGTCACTACGACCGGCCGCCCACAGGCCATCGCCTCCAGAGCCGCGACACCGAAGTTTTCCGAATAAGAGGCCATTGCGAAGACGTGACAGGAGCGGAGGAGACGCCACTTGGCCGCACCATGAACAGGCCCCTGAAAAAGGATCCTGTCGCCAACGCCGGCCTCTTTGGCGCAAACTTCGAGCCGCTCGCAGTACCCCTCTTCGTCATTGCCGGCGATTACAAGTTCGGCCTGCGGAACATAGGCCATGGCGGCGATCAGTCGGTCGAGCCCTTTCTTCCAGTTGACGCGGCCGAGCGAGAGCACGCGCAGCCGCTTCTCGCACTGCTCGTCCAACTCCTCCGGCGGCATGTCGACGCCGTTGGGAATAATATCGACGCGCGACGGCTTGAACCCCAGCTTACGTATCTCCACTGCTTCGACCTCGGCGGTGAGATGCAGCGCGGCGGCGCCCCTGACATTGGCGCGTTCGAACAGTTCGATCCAAGAGGTCTTGAGCAGCCAACTCTTCTTGCGGATAAGATCGCCGACAAGCATCCCCCGCGGCGTGAGCACGTATGGAATTTGGCGCCGCTGCGCTAAGCGCGCCGCAAAGGTCGTCGGCCACAGAAAGACGGAATGCAGGTGCAGAATGTCGAAGGCGTCGATGCGCTGATCGAGGGCCCGCGCCATCAGGGGAGACCGATAAAGGCGCCGACCGAGGCCCGTGCCAAAATACCAGATCTGAACACCGTCGAGATCGACCGCTTGCTCGAGAGGAACGTCGGAGACGCTCGACCCGTCGACATCGGTGGTGAACACATGAACCTCATGCCCGCGCGCCGCCAGCGCCTTGCATAGCCCGTGCACGGAGTAGATCGGCCCACCATACCGCGTCGCAGGAAGGTATGTCGGAACAACGTGAAGAATGCGCATCAATAACTATCTTAACTTGTGCATTTCCGTGTTTCGTGATAGGAATTCATTCGCTTTAAGGTCTTTAAATCTGGCGATGAAACGTTGTATTAGCATTGCGATTATTGACGCATAAAATACAGATCCGATGAGTTTTATATACGCCGTCCCAAAGTACGCCAGCGACAAGCTCGGCAAAATACATAAAGACGCAGATATTAGCGCAGACGTTGAAGAATGGTCTCTGAGAAAGTGGTAGACATACCCAACAATAATCCCAATTATTCCGATTCCAAACAGCGCGCCGATATACCCGAAATCTATATAAAGTTCACCGATATTTCCAATGCTGATAGACGTATTTTCATTCCATATGTATCCAAGCCCCGTATACTTTGCCGTTATAACTGTATCGCTCGGCAGAGGGGGCTTATCAGGAAAAAAAATTCTCGGAAACAGAAGGTGTTCTATTACTGCCTTTGTCAAATTACCATCTTCATGGGGTGCGCCAGCCGGAACGTGCGCCATTGTCAATGCCAGATACTCTATGTACCCGTGACGGGAAACGAGACGATTGAACCCGTCGGCGAATTTCTCGCCTGTAATCCCGCCGGCGGCGGCAGAAAGATAATCGAGTCTATCTGTCAAAGCCACATCGACAAACTGTGCGCCGCTACCCCGGTTAACAAACATGCGGTAGCCAGGCTTAACTGCGGTCCAGAAAATGGCGACGAACATAATCGTCGCGCCAGCCAAACCTACGATGACGACGTCCCTGAATCCAAGCCGGGGACGAGATGCGAGAGCGGCAACGAATAGAGTCAAGATGGAGAATTTGAATTCCGCGAAAAATCCCGTCATTCCAAATGTGATTTCGAAGAGCATCACGCTGGTGAGAACTCCAAGGTGGCGATCTCGTCGGAGACACCAATAGGCGAACGAAAAAAGTCCGGCATATTTGATTTCTGCCAAGTGCAGGAACAGTTCACGGGCCGGCCCGGCAACGTTCGAAATAGCGGAAAACAAATATCCCATAGCCATAATTGTGAAGGCATAGCGTTTTATTTGATCATAACCCCATAGGCTTGCTTCAATTTCTATCCTTTGTTTGAACGATTGCCTCTTAGATGATCCTGAGCCGATTCGAAGCCCCAGACCAAGAGAAGCAACGCCGGCAAGTCCAAAAGCAGCTGAACTTTCGATATCGGCACCATATATCGACAAGGATTGTAACGGAACTTGCTCCCAAATTGTTGATAGTGGAAGAATCGCCACTTCCGACCACTGGAACAGAGCTGGCAACAGCAGGATCGGTGGATCGCGCGCGTCCCAGAGCAAATGAACCAAAAACGCCAGACACAGGCCGGACAACACCACGGGCATCGGCGTCGGGCTTGCAACACTGCCCAAGGCGCTGATCAAAAATCCAAAGACGATCGCCGCTCGCGCCGCCGGCGGCTTTGAAGCAACCGCAAAAGAAGCGTTCACTTTCATTTTTTACTGCTTGAAGGACGCGTAGAGCTCATCCGGCAAGCAAACTGCTTCTTCAATTGACCAATCGAAGTCTCTCAGCCTGCCATCCTTGGCATTCAACGAAAACAGACGGTGGTTAGGGTAAAGCGCAGAGCGTAGTTCCTGTTCCGAATGAAAACCGCCTTTCATCGATTGACCGACCAATTCGAATAGTATCACGGGTCGATCTCGGCGAAGCGTCTCTGCCAAACCTTCCAAAACCTTCTTTTCATAACCTTCTACATCAAGCTTCAGGATGTCGATGCGCTCGACGCCAAGATTATCCATGACCGCGTCGCCGCGTCGAACTTCAACTCTGATATCCTTTGCGGGATCGAGCGTCCACGTCAATGATCTTGCGCCGCTGTTGTCATCGAATCCCGATCCGAGTTGACCCTCGCCGTCGACGTCGCCCAGCGCATAGTGAAGCAAAAGTATATTTCTGACGTCGTTCCGCTGAGCATTCATTTCCAAGCGAGCAGCGACATCGTTATTTGGCTCGAAAGCAATGACGCGATCGACACGCTTCGACATGAATAAACTATGCTGACCAACATTTGCGCCGACATCAACAAAATTCAAAAAACGTCTCGTCTTTCTCAGAACGGATGCCGCTGAATTCAAGAAACAAAGCTCTCCGGGGGCATAAGAACCAAGGAAATATATGTGCCGATCAATATATTGATTTAATGACCCCCTGTAACGGAGGCCTTCGAAACAAATATCAAACTCCTTCGGCTCGGATTTTCCGAGCAATCCAATCTTCCAATATAAGGTCTCAATCTTTGGAATGGGGAACTTACCTACAACATGTGCTAAACGCTGCACGACAGAGGGGCTTGCTCCCGTAAGACTAATTTGCTCTCCTATCATATGGGTAGCCTTTTGTATCTCGTCACATATTCCGTCGCAGCCAGTATTCCATTGCATGCCGATGCAAGACTGTATTGGTGTGCCGCCCGCTCCAAAGCGGGGACGTCCCGTCGTCGGTCGACAAATGCGGTAAGAGTGCGGGCCAGCTTTTCCACGTCGCCAACCGGAAATGTCGCCCCTACCCCCCGGTACGCCGCCAAGTCCGGCGCGCATCCGCATGCGTCCGATACAATGACCGGCCGGCTGCAAGCCAACGCTTCGTTGGCGACGAGGCCCCAGGTTTCCCTGTTCGATGGAAGTACAAGGACATCGGAGGCGGCGTAGGCCAACGGCATTTTCGACTGGTTGCAAAAGCCGAGCATATGGAGCGGCACGCCTGCGCGCCGCGCCTCGGCGACAAGGCTTTCCTCGAGTTCGCCCGAACCGGCGATCATTACTTCAATCGGCAGCCCGCCGGCCCGGCACAACGCCGCCGCCGCGATGACATCGCCGGGCCGCTTGAAGGGCAAGAGTTTTCCGGCGAACAGGGCGACGAAGGCGTCGTCACTAACGCCGAAATGCGCCCGCAGCGCAGCGCGCGCCTCTGCTGTCGCTCGCTGCGCAAACCACGCGTTGTCGACGCAATGCGGTGAGAAGAAAAGGCGTCGTGCCGGATAGCGATAATGTTCGTAATAGGCGCGGTTGCGCTCTCCAACATAAAGCGCCGCGTCGAACAGCCGCAAAAGTGGCGGATACAGCAAGCGCTTGATCGCCCGTTTTGACCAATGTCGCCTCGTTCCGAGATGGCTGTCGCCGCGCACGAGAAGCCGGATTCGTTGGTGCTTCGCGGCAAAGATGCCCTGCCAGAACGTCTTGAGATGCCAGCCCATCACGAGCAGGGCGTCCACATTCTCCCGCTCCATCGCGGGGCCGATGTCGGGCGTGTCGCAACCAGAAAAGTGATCCGCCCCGGGCTGAACCGCGACATTGCGGAGGAAGCTGTGCGAATAGCCATCGAGCAGGTCGACATCCCAATCGAAGGCTGCGCCGAATCCCGCTGCGGCCTGCTGCGCCGGCGTCGCGCGATGCGCGTAGAAAACCGTGAGATCCACGCGTTTTGCGAGTTCTCGGTAGAGGGGAGCATAATATTGAATTGGGTGAGAGGCGAGAATTGCCAGGCGCATCGGTGGGAAGAGCTACGCTGCGCTTTCGGCTTCGCGGGCGATCATTGGATGAGAAGGGATCTTCGCGACTCGATCGAATATTGCCGCGAACTTCGCGGCGATCGAATCGGCGCAATAGTTCCCATAGGCGGACCGTCCGGCCGCCTCGAAGTCGCGCCCGTTGACGACGAGCCGCAGGAACGCGTTCGCGAGCGCCGGCACCAGCGCCTCGAGTTCGGTCCGGTCAACGAAGGCGAAAGATAGGCCGCCCCCCGCTTTCGCCAATATGTCATGCGAGCTGCTCGCCCGATGATACAGCGACAGATAGGGCCGCTCAGACATCAGCGCCGGATAGATTTTTGAACCCGTGTAATGCGCCTCGTCTGATCCGATCAGCAGCAGGCCGTCCGAGCGGGCCAGAATGCTCAGCGCATCGAGATAAGGCGCGCGCGCCGGGATTTCCGACACGGCGTCGGCGACGCCGGCCGCCTCTGCGAGGGGGCGCACTCTGAAGAGATCGTTGATTCCCGGCTGATTGCTCGTGCCGACGAAATTGAGCCGCACACGGGCCATTGCGTTCGGGGCATCGATCCTCGCGCGGGCGAACGCCGCGAGGAGGACCCGCATGGTCGGCTCCGATCGCGGCATGAATGTGCCGACGTAACTCAGATTGATGAAGGACGGATCGATCAGGGGCGTTCGTGCGGGGGCGGCTCGCAGCGCGACAAAATCGTCCGGATCGCCGCCGATCGGGATCGCCGCCATGCGCGCGCGGTCAACCCAAGGATAGCGCGCCGCCATTTCGTCGTTCTGACGCACGGAGACTGAAGTGATGAAATCGGCGTAGTGCACGACTCGTGGCTCAAGCACGGTCGCCATCCTATGGGCGAGCCCAGCTTTGGAGAGCGGCGGCTTTTTCGCGCCTTCAGCTGACACCCATGGGTCCTGAAAATCCAGAACCACGGGAATGTCGAGTTTTTCCCTGGCGTAGCGAGCGAGCGTCATGGGAAAGAACGGCGCGCCGGTGATGAACAGAACATCCGGTTTTTCCCGCGCCGCAAGTTGCCCCAGCGCCGTGCGTAGCGCAAAATAGCCACGCAGGCCGATGTCCCCGAACCCGGCGAGGCGGGCGACAGGCGCAGGAATGGCGCCGACACGGATTTGTTCGACCGTCGGAGGAACGAGCGCCGCAAGGGCGGGATCGTTTGTCTCCGTATACCAACGCTCGTCGACCCGCAGAACGATCGGCCGCCACCCGTGCCGGGGCAGATGTGTGGCTAGAAGCCGCGCCCGATGTACGCCGGCGAGGGAGGACGGCGGAAAATGGGGGGAGAGAAGAATGACCCTCCCCATTCCCTAACTCCAACTCTTGTCTGTCGAAAGAGCGGAATCCCGCCGTACAAAAATGAAGTCTCCCTGTCTTGCTCGACCATCCCTCGCGCGTGCGCCGAGCGCGGCTACATCATACAGTTCAAAATGCCGCGCATCGAGGAAATCCATGATTTGCACAATCGGAGGCTCGTAGGCTTGAGCGAAAAATGAAACCTCGGTGAGAATAACCTCCGTTCGCTCCAAAGTTTTTTCCCCTCCCGCAAGCGCCTCAAGCTCGTAGCCCTGCAAATCCAGTTTAAGAAAGATCCGTTCGTTGTCGAGCGAGACGTTGGCAAAAATTGAATCGAGCGTAGCGGCTCGCACATCAACTGAATTCGCATTTTGGGCGATGCTGATGTGCGCGCCCGTGGTAACCTCACCAGGAGAGATATTCAAAGAAATTGTGCCCTTCGAATACGACGGCCCGACAAGAGCGACCGGATGGAAACTAAATCCCCGTGCGGCGCTCAAATTATGCAGCTGGTCAAGACATTCGGGCTGAGGCTCGATCATGTCGACAAAGGCCGACGAATATATGTTTGCGGCCTTTTTAGCAAAAGCGCCTATGTTAGCGCCTCCGTCGATGATCCTGCTAGGGCTGAATCCACGACGACGCATCGCAAGCATCATCTCTTCGATAGCGTCGAACCTGTTCAGGTCGCCGCGCCTGACGATCCGATACGGAGTGCGTTTGAGGATCGCTTTTATCAACTCCTTCATATTACAGCCTCTCTGAAATGGCCTTCACACCGTTCAATCATCCTTCCATATAAAGACACGTAAGCCTCTACCACCGCGTCGTCGGAAAACATTTTCTCTACCCGCGCCCGCGCCGCGTCCCGCCGGATCTCGTCGATGCGTCCGACGGCCGCCGCCATCTCCTCCGCCGTATCGACCACGAAACCTGTCACCCCATGCTCGACGACCTCGGGAACCGAACCACGCCGAAAGCCGATCACCGGCGTCCCGCAGGCCATTGCTTCGGCCATGACGATGCCAAAGGGCTCCTCCCATAAGATCGGCATCAAAAACGCCTTCGCCGCGCCCAGCAGCGCATTTTTCTGCGCGTCGTCCACGGGACCTACGTAACGCACCCGGTCGCCGTCGACATGCGGCGCGACATTGCGCTCGAACCAGCGGCGATGCGCCTCGGGCACATTGCCGGCGAGGATCAGACGGACGCCAGCGCGGCGCGCAACATCAATCGCAACATGCGGCCCCTTGATCTCCTCCATGCGGCCAAGAAACACCAGCGGCGCATCGTCGTCTTGTGAGGGGACGAAGGAATAGGTTTCCAGCGGCACGCCGTTGTAAACGAGATGCCAGCGGCCGACATCGGCGACATGCGACATCATGAATTTGCTGATCGCGGAAAATTCCAGCGTTCCGCGCGAAAGCCGGGATCCGAGCCGAATCGAGCTGCGGCTGATTTCGCGCTGATAGGTCATCAGCTTGGGAATTCGCAGCGGCAGGATCGGCAGAAGATAGGCGATGCGTGAGAAGGAATGAACGACGTCGAATTCTCCCCGCGCTGCTTCGCGTGCAAGCGTCGCCGCATTGCGGATCGTATCGATTTTCGACCGGCTGCTTTTCCCCGGCCATGGAACCAGCCTGCCCACCGAGCGCGATTCGGGATGGGCGAACAGCGTCACCTCATGGCCGCGCGCTGCGAGCCCACGCGCCAGCATGTCGACAATGCGCTCGATGCCGCCGTAATGCAGCGGCGGGACAGGAAGTTCGGGATCGGCGGTCAGGGCGATGCGCAAACAGCCTCCACTGTGTTCCGACCGTCGCGGGACAGCGCCTCGCCAACAAGTTCGATAAGTTTGAGGGATTCCGTTTCCCAGTTGTAGCGCGTGCGGCCGAGCTCGAACGCCGCCGCCCGCGCGGCCGCGAGCGCGGCGGGGTCGAGAAGCAGCATGTCGAGTTCGCGCGCCAGCGATTGCGGTTCGTCGCAAGGATAAAGCCGCAGACACGACGGCGCTTCGGCGGCGAAACGCGCCTGCGCCGGCGTGTCGGAGATCATGACGGGCAGACCCGCCAGAAGATAGGTGAACAGCTTGTTGGTGAGCGCGATCTTGCGGTTCGGCGTATGTCCAATCTCGGACGCGAGCCCCACATCGTTTTGCGCCGCGAGCCGGACCATTTGCGACGGTGCTTCGGGCGCGAGGACGTGCAGCCGGTCCGCGCAGCCGAGCGACTTAGCGAGGCCCGTCAGACGCTCCCGATATCCCGCCGCAAACTGGCCGCGGACATAAAAATGCGGTCGGCTGCGGGATCTGGCGATGGCCTGAAGGGCGCATTCGAGACCGCGGTCAGGGCCGATGGTCTGAGAAAACCAGTACACCGACGGCCCCGGCGCGGCTGTTCCTGCGGCGGACGCTGCGGCCGGCGCGTCGCCGAGGGGAAAGACGTTCAAGATCGTTTTCGGCGTCGCGATCGCGTACTCTCTGGCGTAGGCGTCGGCGATGTCCGGGGAAGCGGCCGTCACATAGGCGGCGCCGGGAAGATAACGTCCTTCAATCGCTCGGGTCAGCCGGCGCGTTAACTCATGCGCAGGGCCCTCCGGGGGGTCGCCGGGATGAAAGTCTTCCGCGTCGAAGGCGTAGCGCGCTCCGTGAAGACGAGCGGCGGCGGCGGCGGCCGGAAGCGCGGCGGGGTAATGGGCGATGTAAAGGTCGGCTTCGACTTTTGCGGCCGCTGCGGCTAACTCACAGGCGGCTGGATGCCATGCGGCGGTCAACAGCGCGTCATTCGTGAAGCCGGCTCTTACCGCCTGCCGCGCCAGCCGGAGGCGAAGCCCTTGCTTCAGCCACAAGCTCCTAGGTCCTAAAGGGCCGAACCGAACCTTTTCTACGACGGACCAAGGGCGTAAAACGAATTCTTCATCCGCCGTCCGGGCCCAGCGCAGATAGTCTGCAGCGATGGTTTGGACCGCGTATCCTGCGGCGGCAAGAGCATCCGCCTCCTTGACAAGCCGGGGATTGGTCGAGAGATGCCCGGGGGTGATGAGGCAGATCCTACAATTCACCACAGTCGAGACACTGATTTATCACTCCACCCACAGATCACGGAATTTTCAGTTCCGGTTTCAGTCTCAAATTGTGTGATGCTTTTTGTACTTTGCGGCTAATGCCTGCGTCAAAGGAGCCGCCACTAGGAAACTGAGGCTGTCACTCATCTTTGCCCGAACGCTCATCACAGAAAGCAATCGCCCTGGCTTTCGGATCATCGCTACGATCCAACGTAAGATTGCGAGCAGCGGGGCTTCCCTTATTAATGAACGAGCCTCCGGCAGTGCGATCCCGGTTGACACAAGCGTCACAGCTCTTGGCGAGAGAGCCGACTCGCAGATTGTCCAGAGTTGGCTCGCGAGCTGGCTCTTGCACGCCGTATCACCCAGAGCAATGAAGCAACTCCCAATCAAAATTATCTGATACTGTCCCCAAATCTCACCACCTCCTCTCGCCGTAGTAATTGTTTCTGCATAATTGACCAGTGGCTGCCCACATAAAAGAACAGGCGCGTCGATTAATCGCTCACGAAAGTGTTCGGTCACATCTACAGGTATAGAAAAAGGTGTTCTCAAGTTGATGGCTGGCAGCCTTACCATAAAAGAGCTGTTACAGAAAACCGCGTGACCACATATGGATGGAAGATCGTAATGGAGCTTTCGCAATTCATAAAAATCCCATATTGTTTTGTTGGTATTTGTCCAGGCTCCGCCTTGCTCCTCTCGCCAAATCAGCTCATTTCCAACAACAATCTGTCTATCTGCATTGTTTAACAATATGTTAAGCATTGTTCGGATAAAACTCGGATCCCACCAGTTATCATCCTCCAATAACGAAGCGAAATGTGCCTCTGTCTCTTCAAAGACTAAATTGAAATTAGCTGTCGCGCCTCTTTTTGTAACGGGTTCGAACATACGCACACGAGAATCGCCCAGCTCATCCACGATCGCGGCTACGTTGCTGTCTTCCGGGTCGTCGTTCACTACGCGTACTACGATATATGGGTAACACTGATTTATAACGCTTCGCAAAGCTCGCCGGAGCAACTCGTTTCGTCGATATGTCACCACATACACGGCGACAAGCGGTTGTTCGCCTCGGTCAATCGATGACATCTTATCGGCCTATTGACAGAAGAGTCATGAGCTTTCGATACAAAGGCTACGCACAAACGTAATTGAACAAGGAACTGCAAAGCAATTTATTCGGCAACGGCTTCTAGCAGCGCGATATACTTCTGCGCGCTTCTTTCCAAGGTCAAGTTCTCCATCACATAATCGCGCGGACTGAACTTTCCCGAGCGCGCGCACTCAAGAAACCGCTCCAGAGCAGCTTCGAAATCGGGGATACCGAGAAATTCCACCCCGCAGCGCTCATCGAAAAATGGAACCGATGTCGCCGGCACATGACCCTCCCCGTATCGGAAACGCCAAGGATCGAGCCACGCGCCGGGATTCCACGCGAGGATCGGCACATTGCAGGACATCGCCTGCTGATAGGCAAGCCCTTGCGTTTCATGCTCGCACAGAAACAGCATCGCTTTCGAGCGTGCGAGCGCTGATGCGTAGTCGCGCGGCTTGTAAGAGCCGTAGCGGATCACTTCATAGGTTAGCCCACGCTTTCGCAGCTGCGCCAATATCGGATCGACCATCGCACGATGGACCCGGTCATGATCCCACCGCACCTTGTCGTAAACGAGGAAATCGACGCTCTTTCGGCTCGTGGAGGCGGGCGCCCAATGATCCGTGTCGATGCCGACGGCCCATGTCGAGATTCTCGGGCCGTAATGGCGTTCGTACATCGCCTTCACCCAGTCGCAGTGAACCACATAACTGGCGACGGGATAATCCTCGAACAATGTCGGCCATTCGAGAGAATGGGCGCAGACCGCCACGCCCGCGAGGATCGGATTTTTCGCCTCGTAGCCATCGAGACAATCCGTGCCCAGTCCGATGACTCCGACGAGATCCCCGGGTCGAATCTCACTGTATGGGATATTGGCCGCATAGTCCGCGCCGATCCGATCCAATCCTTTGCACAGATTGACATAAACGCTCTTTATTCCGCCGATTGGATCGGGCCCGCGCACCAGCCGCCTGACCTTGGCGCGCCAGCGGTGATCGCCTTTCAACCAGCGATCGGCCGGCGTTTCCCGGAAGAAGATGCAAATACGACTGGAAGCCATTCTCTTTCCTGGGTTTTCAAATCTTTTTGGCCGACAAGACATTTACGCTTGGTTCAACGTCTCTTTTTTGAGAGGACGGAAACAATTTCGACCCGAGGCGGGTTACAGGCCGCTCGACAGGGCAATCGATCCAGTAATTTCTCATATTGAAAACATATTCATGCTCAATCAGCTAGTTCGATCTTCATCAGGCGTTCATAGGCATCGACAACGTCACGGGGACCGTAATATTCAATCGCTCTCTTACGCAGCGACATCCCGCGCTCCGTCATATTCGGCGCGGACAAAATACGCGCGAGAACGTGCGACAGCTCCAATGCGTCGCCGGCGCGAAAAACCAGATCGCGATTGGCCTCTCCGACAATCTTCGGCAGCATCCCGACGTCGCTGCAGACGACGGGAAGGCCGCTGGACATGGCTTCGAGCATCGCCAGAGGGAACGTTTCCTCGCATTCCGAAGGAACGCAGGCGATATCGAGCGCAGCAAAGTATTCCTGCGTGTTCGGGGCAGGCGGCAATATATGGATGCGGGACCTGAGGTCGGCGTTGGAAACCAGCGAAAGTCTATACGCCGGCTCTCCCCGCCCCATCAGTATCAGATCCACGTCCGCCACCGTCGTCGCGAGCTGGTTGAACGCTTCGACGAGCGTCCGCACGCCCTTCTCGGGGACGATCCGTCCGATGTAGCCGATCAGTTTTTTTTCCGTCGGCAGGCCCAGCCGACGCCTCGGCTCTGATTTGTCGGCGACCGGATGAAAAAATTCCGTGTCCACGTAATTGCGAATTTCATGTAGCGTCTTCCGTGGCCAACCTGCCGCCAACCAGGTCTCTTTCGTGTGCGCAGCAGGCGCAATTCCGCCGCCGAGAAATGGCGCGGAAAGACGCACCGTCCAACGGAGATCGCCAGCCGGCAGACCGAGGTGGAAAAACGCCCGCGCTCCGGTCAATATCCGCAATACGGCGGCGACGCGCAAAAAGCCGAGATGCGACGAAAAAATCGTATCGATCCTGTTTTCCCGGATTAGTCGGGCAAGACGCATGATTTGAGCCGCCGCTCGCAAAGGCTGGCGCAGCGGAAATCCGGGCAGGTCGAGGCGCGTGCGTCCTGAGATGAAAGCTGCATAGGCCGGGATCATCGCCCCGTCTTTGGCTTAGGCGAGAAAAACCTCGTGCCCCCTCTTGGACAGCTCACCGCTCATGCGCAGCGTAAAGCCTTCCATTCCTCCGCCGAATTCTGGATGCGGCTCAATTACGAGGATTTTCATGTAGTTGATATTCAGTAGAGCTGTCCAACTAGAAAATTGTAAAAAATTTTCAATTTTTTGGTTGGCTACTATTTGTGTTGTCTAGAATGAATCTATTTTTTGTTTTTTGAATCGGCCTAGCCCCGAATATGGCGTGGTAGATGCCTCGAAACATGTTCTTGAAAAGCTCAAAAGCACACAGATGACTAGTTAAAATTACCGCGAACAACGAAGGAGCCGGAATACGAGCAAACCAAAGTCGTAACGCGACGGAGGATCTTTTATATAGGAGCCCCTCAACATGATGTCCAAGAAAGTGAACAACTATAGGCGTCGCATCAGAAGCCGGAAAATAATCTTGATGACGACTATCTGGATAGGGAGGATTCATCATGTGACATATTCCTTTCAAAATATCCAATTTTATGACCTGCGGCCACCACTGAAAATCAGCATAATATCGCCCAGTGTTTTCAACTGGATTTATTTGTTGTTTTGCCAACGCGGCCCCGATCAGCATCTCGTCGTTCGGTTGCCCGCGAAGCCTCACAAAGCCAACCTGGTCATAAAGCGGTTCGAGCTTCCGTGCTTCGTCAAATATCTTTTTTGCTCCTGCGTTCTTGTCCACGTAATAGATACCACCATTGAAGTTTGGCATAAACTCAATTGAAAGCACCCTCAAATAGGACTCTACGTCACCAAAGCGCTCGCCAGAGGTCATGGTCACGCCGAATATCCCGACTGGAAGGCCGTCGAACGCTTCGAACAGCGGGTCCGCAGGGCCAGTAAACAAACAATCCGCATCAACAAAAATCGACTTGTCAGATGGAGCAAAATTGTCAATGAGTAATTTGATGCTGAAACCACGAGGCAACGAGAAACCAGATATATTTACGACGTAAGTTTTTTTGAGAGCGTTATTTATAATCAACGGGTAATCAGTGATTATATAAAAAGGTATATCATTGTCGCCGTTGAAATACTCAAAAGATAGCGCTAAATTAATCGCCATCTCTCGGAAGGCGGGAAGTCCTGTCGCGATTGTAAAAACTGACTTTTTGTAGGACATAATCTACACAATAGCTGAAAGATAAGGCGATATATTTTTGTGCAAACCTGCTGGAAACCTAGCGTAGCCAATACCCCAATTAGAATCGAGGCTGACGGTCTCTCCGTTCAAGGGAGACGGGCTATGAATATAATCGATTATTGTATTCGACTTGAAGATCTTCCCGTCAGCAATCCGGATCGCCTCCGGCTCCAACATATAAATTCCCTTGGCCAAAAAGGTCACATCGACCCAAATTTTACATTTGGGGCTATTGATATTGACCCCTGACGAGCCAAATCCCCCTACCGACACGATACCTATTCTTTCTCCATGCACGCTATTGATAAATACGCGCATTTCATACGACCCTTCGACCAGCATATTTCCTTCAATATTCAAAATCAGTTGCTCATTATTGGAATTTGCAGCATCAATGCAACAATTAATGACGGCTCTCTTGGCCGACGACGCACCCATGGTCCGCGCCTTAGAGATCATTGAGTAGCGCTCGATTACGTTCGAACATTCGTCAATGAGTTCAAAGGCTCCTCGGTGCAGTAAAATCGCTCGTGGGCACAGCGCCCTTATCGCCCCCATATTGTGACTGACGAAAAGCACCGTTCGCCCTTGCCCCGCTACCTCGCTCATCTTCCCCAGGCACTTCTTCTGAAACTCCGCATCCCCGACCGCCAGCACCTCGTCGACCACCAGAATTTCCGGCTCGAGATGCGCCGCAACGGCGAAGGCAAGCCGCACATACATGCCGGAGGAATAATGTTTGACCGGTGTGTCGAGGAATTTTTCCACCTGGGCGAAGGCGACGATCTCGTCGAATTTGCGTTTGATTTCGGCGCGGGTCATGCCGAGGACCGCGCCGTTGAGAAAAATATTCTCGCGCCCGGTCAGCTCCGGGTGAAAGCCCGTGCCGACCTCCAGGAGGCTGGCGACGCGGCCTTTGATCTCGACCCGGCCGGCGCTCGGCTCCGTGATCCGCGACAGGATTTTCAGCAGCGTCGACTTGCCGGCCCCGTTGCGGCCGATCACGCCGACGACGTCGCCGCGGCGTATTTCGAAGTTCACGTCCTTCAGCGCCCAGAATTCTTCGACCTCGTCGCCCTGCACCAGCTGGCGGCCGCCCATCATGTCCCGCGCGGAGCGCACGAGGCCTTTCACATTGCGCGAGATCACGTCGCGCAACGCGGTATAGCGCTCGCTGGACTGATGGCCGATCAGATATTTCTTACCGAGCCCCTCGGCGCGGATGACGACGTCGTTCACGGATTACACCATGTCGGCGAAGTTGCGCTCGGTCGCGCGAAAGTAGCGCACGCCGCGCCACAGGAAAAATGTGACGACGCAAAGGCTCGCCAGAAAGCCCGGAACGTGCAGCCGGCTTTCTCCGCCGAGCAGACACCAGCGAAAGCCGTCGATGACGCCGACGACGGGATTGAGGCTATAGAGAAAACGCCACGCCTCCGGAACCACGGCGCTGGAAAAACCCACGGGCGAGACATAGAGCCCGAATTGGACAATGAAGGGAATAACGTAACGGAAATCACGGTATTTGACGTTGAGTGCGGTGACCCACAGCGCCGGTCCGAGACTGGCCGCGACAGCCAGTAGAACGAAACCGGGAAGAAACAGGATTCTCCATCCCGGAAAAAACCCGTACCAGAGCATCAGCACCATGAGCATGGCGAGATTGACGAGAAAATCGGCCACGGCGACCATGGCGGCGGCGCATGGGATCACGAGGCGTGGAAAATAGACCTTCGAGATGAGGTTCGCATTGCCGATGAGGCTGCTGGACGCGTCGGACAGAATGCTGGAAAACAGAAACCATGGCAGCATGCCGGCGAAGACCATGATGGCATAAGGCGCCGAGCCATCGCTCGGCAGGGCGGCCAGCCGCCCGAAGATAACGGTGAACACGATCATCGTGAGGAACGGCCGGATCAGCGCCCAAGCCAGGCCGATCACGGTTTGCTTGTAGCGGACCGCCACGTCCCGCCAAGCGAGAATGGCGAAGAGTTCCCGATAATGCCAGAGGTCCGACCAATAGTTACGCTCTGCGCGGCCCGGCTCGAGAATTGTCAGGCGTTCGCCGACGGACGGTCGGCGGTCAGGCGAGAGTTCGGAGGAGAGCGTCGACATGGCTTGCAAAATTTGGGTAGGAGAAACGTTGTGCAGCGTGAGGATCGATGGGCGCTCGCCCGTGCAGAACATCAAGTAGCGCCCCCCCGATCTCGTCAATTGACATCGGATCGATGAGGCGACCGATCGCACCATCCGCGAGCGCATCTACGCTGCCGTCGCGATTTCCAGCGATCACCGGCAGTCCCGCCGCCGCCGCCTCGACGAAAACGATGCCGAAGCCCTCTTTCGTACTCGGCATGATGAATGCGTCAGCCGAGCGATAGAGTGACAGCAGATCGACGTCGTCGACCTTTCCAACCAAGCGCACAGCGTCCCTGAGTTCGAGCCGCGCCGCTAGCGCTTCGATGTCCGCACGCCCGTCACCGTCGCCGACAATAACGTAAACCGCTTTCGGCTCGGCCAGCCGAACTCGCGCCATCGCCTCGATTACCCGGCTGTGACCCTTGTAAATGTCGGCGCGGCTCAAGCGCGCCACGGTGAGAATGACCTTCCGGTTGGACAGGCCAAACTTGGCGAGCGTTTCCTCGCTGCGCGGCCCTGGGGAGAAGATCGGCCGGACGGTGTTTGGCAGCACGCGGACGCGCTCCGGGCAGACTTCCGCCCATTCGAGCAATTTCCGGCGTGTATAACGGCTGACGGTGGCGATCACATCGGCATGCCGGACGGCGGCGCATGCAAGTAAACCTGGAGGCGTCCAAGCGTCGACGCCATGTGTCTGTATCCAGAGCCGTCCCCCGAACATCTTCTGGATCGCTGCGCTGAGCGGGGCATGGTAGATGTGCCCGCAAAAGACGAGATCGAACGGGCCTCGGCTTCGCGCCGTGGCAATCGCGTTCAATGCATAGCTGAACCGCCCGATGCGCGGCTTGCATTGCCGGACCTTCAGCGGTGGTCTCCCAAATGCTTCGCCGGCAATGCGCGGCAGGACCTCGATACGTTCGACGAGGTCCGAGTCCGAAAGGGACTGAAAGAAATCGCGATTATATTGGGCGATGCCGCCATAGCCGCCGAAAGCGTCGGTTACCAGAGCGAGAACACTCAGGCCGCGCGCCATTGCGTCTTTCTGGTTACGACCTCTGCCCAAGCCCGCGCCCAAGGCCGGAACGCCCGGTCTGAGACCGGCGCATCGCTCCGTGTCGAGCGCGCCTCCCGACCCTGCCACTGTTCGATCGGCGTCATAAATCCCGTCTTTGGGCGTTTCCGCACGGCGACAGGCAAAGGCCGCGAAGGCGCGTTGGCGAGCATGCTCTTGTCCGGCGCGTGACCCGACGCGGCGGCGATCTCAGCCGTTCGCCTCAGCAGAACGGAGTCGACGAGCGGCGTGCGAATTTCGACCGAATGCGACATGCTCGCCCAGTCGCTATCCCGCAACAGGCGGCTTCGCATGTATAGTGTGGACTCGAGCGTCGATACGCGCGCGGCGGGGGTCGACGGCCGTGGCGCGAGTTCGCGTTCGATCAATCGGAGCGGCAAGAGACGCTGTAGTCCCGCCGAAACCGTTTCGTGCGGTATCACCTCGCTCAACTCCCATGGCATATATAGAGCGCGCTTCAATAGATAGGCGCCCGCATAATCGCCTCCGTATTCGAGCATTCCTGCAAGTTTCGGATTGGCGCCAAGCACGCGGGCCAACGGTCTTCCGACGCTACGCGCCGCGCGGCCGAGGAACGGCACCTGCGAGGGAGCGCGCAACAGCCTCACCCACCGGGGAATATTGGTGAAGGAAGGATAGCCGCCAAAAAGCTCGTCGCCGCCGAGGCCCGAGACAGCGACTTTCAGCCCGCATTCGCGCGCGGCCTTGGCTACGAACCAAGTGTTGACACCGTCGATTGTCGGCAGATCCATGGCCGCAAGAATCTTTGGTAGGTCGCTTTCGAACTCCTTTTTGGAAACACGTCGCACGATGTGTTGCGCTCCATATGTTCGCGCAACTTCGGCCGCAAGCGGCGCTTCGTCGGTCGTGGACCCGACAAACTCATCGAAGGCCAGCGTGATGGCTTGAATGTCCTCCTGACCGACGTCCCGCATGAGTCCAATCAGCGACGCCGAGTCGACGCCTGCAGACAGAAAAACTCCGACCGGCACGTCGGCGACGAGATGGTGGCGAACAGTGTCGAGCAACGCTGCGCGAAACTCTTCAGTCGCCGCTTTCGCGTCCATGACGGACGCGCCACCCGCTTCTGCGTCGCAGTAGACTTGCGCAATCGAATGATAGCGCGAGGGCGCGTGGGCGCCGGTGCGGTCAACGACAAGGGTCGAGCCCGCCGGAAGAGACGAAATCGCCCGATGAGTCGAGAACGGCTCCGGAATGTGGCCGAACAGATAAAACCCGACCTCGCCAGCCGGATCGGGGTCGTTTGGGATGGCGCCGCCAGCCAGCAGCGCCTTGACTTGACTCGCGAAGCGGAACGTCCAGCCGTCGTCGCTGTAATAGAGCGGCTTGATGCCATAAGGGTCACGCGCCAAAAACAGTTTACGCTCGGTTGCGTCCCAGATTGCGAAAGCGAACATGCCGCGCAGATTACGAACCATTTCCTCGCCCTCGAGCGCGAAAAGGTGAAGAAGAACCTCGGTGTCGGATTGACTGCGGAAAACACATCCCCTGTCCTGCAGGCATTGGCGAAGTTGCCGATAATTGTATATCTCGCCGTTGAAGGTAACGACGTATCTTCCATCGGCGCTCGTCATCGGCTGGAGCCCGGCCGCTGAGAGATCGATGATCGAAAGGCGCCGATGCCCAAACCCGACGCGCAAGTCGTCGGAAGTCCAGCAACCTTCTGCATCCGGTCCGCGCGCAATCATGTGGTCGCGCGTGCGGAGCAGTTCGTCTGCATCGATCGGATTAGCTGCGTAATGATAAGCGAAAATGCCGTTGACGCCGCACATACACAATGATCCCGCATGAATTTTGAAACAACAACAACCCATACTCATGACTTCGCCGCCACATGGACTTTCGACTGGAAGCCCCGTATTAGCTGGCCGCTTGGTCCAATCTTATGTGGTGCGGCGACACGGCGCATTTCGTGCCCGTCAGCACGCGGCGACGACAACTCATACGGCTCCAATCTCCTCCGCGTGACCTACCCGCAAACTCGCCTTGATGGCTCGCCGGACTGCAAAACTTGTCCTTTCGAAGAGGAGCCAGAACACGTAAGCCGCCAGCAGGCAAGCCGCCATCTTCACGAAGAACGCCCCGATCGACACAGGATCGATTTTATTGCTCTTGGGGAGAAGGACGCATAACCACGCATTGATAGGATCATGGATCAGATAGAGGCTGAACGAAATTTGGCTTAACATCGTATCACATTTCCCGCAGGAGCGAGCGCGTGATTGATCCAATTTCCGTCAAGGGTGGGAATGCTAGCGCAGAAACCGAGACAAATGAAAGTCTCGGCATGCGCGGGTGATAGGAGCACTATATTCGAAAACGACTTGCTGGTTGCGCCGAGTTGATATGCGATGAGGCCGAGCGCAACCATCGCCAATCCGACAAGGAACTGCCGCCGCGCCAGCGTCGAATGGCATCTCATCTGCGCCGTCAGGGCGCCGAAACTCCAGAACAGCACATAAAGCGCACCGAGCTTTGCGAAAACGAGAGCTGCGAACAAGATCGCCATGAGGGCGAGGGGACCCGTCTTTCCCGTGAATATGGCGGCAACGGCGCCAGCCAGAACATAGAACCAGATTTCATAGGCGAGGGACCACAGCGGCGCATTTCGGGGAAGCGTATCTACAAGGACACCGTTCAATCCGAACACATTGCCTACGGCCTGTAGCGCCCCAACCGCGTCACTGAAGATGCCGAGATTGATGGAAACGGTCAGAACGCAGGCGGGGACGAGCGGGATGAGAATACGCGTGCCGCGATCGATTGCGTAATCAGCAATCGAAAAGCGCCCTGCTCGAAGCCGCGAAATGAGGTTGCCGCCGACAAGAAAGCCGCTCAGAACGAAGAAGATCAGGACCGCTTCATGGCCGAGTCTCGTGCTTAGAAAGAAAAGTTCGACCACCGACGTGCGCTGACTGGTCGGCAGCGCGCCGAACTCGACCCAGTTGCCGCCGCGCAAATGGGTGAGCATCACCTCGATCGCCGCCAAGCCGCGAACGAGATCGAGCGCTAAAATGGAATTTCGAGGCGTCGCCAGCGCGATAACCTTCATTTCTCGCGCACTGCGCTCATGGCTGCGACGCGCCTGATTGGACGCGCAGCCCCTGCCGCGCCGGCCCGCCCGGGCGTCCCGCAGCCAGCAGGCCGGCGCGGACGCTTTCTCGCGTCTCGTCGCGGGCAACCGATAGCGCGGTGCGCAGCGCTATGCGCTGCGGGTCGGCGATCTCGCCCCAGCCGCCGACGAGATCGCTGATCACGCCCTTGCGGACTCCGCCCGGCAGCATCGGCCATAGCGGCAGCGCGAACACTGCCCTGCCCGCCATCAGCCGGCCCTCGTTGCGGCCGGTCAGTTGAGACATCAGCAATGCGCCACTGATCCTTTCGGCGGGTTCACGGGTGGAAAAGCGCGCTCGCGCCAGATCGAGCCACGCGCCGCTGGCGAGCGGCGTCAAGACCAGGAGATCTTGCAGCTCCACGAGCCGCTGCGACGAGTCCTCCCTTCCGGAGAGCGCCAGCAAACGTGTGCGCGCGCGCGCGCCGACAGTGATGTCGCCGAGGAATGGTCGAAGCGCCTCGGGCGCGGAAGCGGCGTCGGCGCGCAGTTCAGCGAGACCATAACGCAGCAGCGTCGTCGCACGCCAAATCGTGAAGGAGCAGAGCCCGATGACAAGCAGCGCGGCGCCTGTTCTCCAGCCGGGCGCGACGCTCATTCCGTGTAGTATTTCTTGTAGTAGCGGCCGCCAAAATAATACGAGTGGGCGTATTTGCCGTATTTCTGCGCCTGAGCGTCGATCACGCGGTTGAAAACCACGCCGGCGACTTTCTTGTGACCCGACAGACGCTCTATCGAATGAGTGACCATCTCGCGCGCCGTCGACGCCCAGCGCACGACGAAGATCACCTTGTCGACGAGATGGGAGACGATGAGCGGGTCAATGACCGGACCCATCGGCGGCGTATCGATGATCACCAGGTCGAATTCCACGCGCAGCGCGGCGACGAGCGCCTTCATGCGCTCTGAGGCGAGGAGATCCGGCGGATTCTGCGTCTTGCCGCCGCCCGGCAATACCCAGACCTTAAGCTTTTCGCTGTAATGCATCACCGAGGCGAGGTCCGCGTCGCCAACGAGATAGTCGACGACGCCGATTTTCTTGTCGGCCTTGACGTAGCGCGATGTGGTCGGATGACGCAGATCGCCGTCGACGACGAGAACCTTCAACCCCGACTGCGCCGCGGAGCTGGCCAGGGCGAGCGCCAGCGTGGACTTGCCTTCGCCGGGAACCGTCGAGGTGAATTGCAGCACCTTCGGCGGATGGTCGACGTCGCTCATCTGAATGGCGCTACGCAGCGAACGAAAGGCTTCGCTCATTCGCGACAGCGGCTTGACCTGGGGATATTCCGGAATGGTGAAGGCGGAGCCATTGACGGTGAGATCGCGCGCCTCGATCCGGGAAATCGAGGCGAGCAACGGCAGCGCCAGCATTTCCTCGATCTGGCGCGGCGTGGTGAAGCCGGCATTGAGCAATTCGAGCGTATAGGCGCCGCCGGCGCCGGCCATCAGCCCAAGGACGAGCGAGACCAGCATGATTTGCATTTTCTTGGGCGACGAGGCGAAGCCCGGCGGCAAGGCCGGGGTGATGATGCGGGCCTCGCGCACCTCGAAGGTCGACTGCTCCTGAGTGACCTTGGCGCGCTGCAGGAAATCCTCGAACAGGCTCTTGTTGACAGCGGCGGTGCGCTCGAGTTCGCGCAGCGTGATCGCCTTTGTATTGTCGAGATCGCTGGCGCCGGTGACCTCGCGCAAGGTCTTTTCGACCGCTTCCTGCCGCGCCTTGGCGAGTTCATATTCATTACGGACATTGGCCGCCAGGCGCTGCACTTCGGCGTTGATGGCGCGGTGCGCGTCGGCCAGTTGCGCGCGCAGATTGACGACGGCGGGATGGTTGCCGCTATATCGGGCGAGCAGATCCGCCTCCTGTCGGGAGAGGTCCTGAGCCTGCTTGCGCAACTCTGCGATGGGGCCGGAATTCATGATATCCGGGAGAGCAGTGATATTGCCGCCGCGCGCTTCGATCTTCTGCAAGATGTCGAGCCGGGCCTTCTTATCTGCGGCCTCGGCGCGCGCCTGAACCAGCCGGCCGTTCAATTGGCCAAGTTGCTCCTGATTTAGAGTCGCGCCCGGCGAAGAGCCGCCAAGATTGTTCTCGGCGCGGAAGCGGGCGACCGCCTCCTCCGACTGCCGCAACTGCTGGCGCAATTCGACGAGGCGGTCGGAAAGCCAGGTCGAGGCGCGCTTGGCCGCCTCGAACCGCGCGTCGAGCTTGTCGACGACATAGGCGTCAGCGACGGCGTTGGCGAGGCGCGCAGCCTTTACGGGATCCGCGGAGGTGACCGAAATGGCTATCACCGACGCCTGACCGGCGCGCGTGACGGTGAGCGCGCTCTTGAGATTCTCGATGGTGGCGATGGTCTCGGGCGCAGCCGTGTCCGACGCCCCCGGGGAACGCGACGGATTGGCGTCGCCGCCCTTTTCGCCTGCTTTTCTGTCACGCTCGCCGGAACGCGAAAACAACCCGCTGATTGTCGAGAACAGCCCGCCTCCGCTTTCGACCGACGGCGCCGCGCCGAACTCCGGATCGCTGACGAGGCGCTCCTTCTTCACGACGCGCCGCAACAAATCGCTCGACTTGATGATCGCGATCTGGTTTTCGATCATCGAGAGATCGCGATATTCGTCATCCATGATGACGTCTTGTCCGGCCGCCTTTTCCTTGCGCGGATCGAGCAGCAACTGGGCGGTCGCGGTGTAGAGCGGCGTCTGCCGGACGATATACACAGCGCCGAACAGCAGCGCCAACGCGGTAACGCCGGCGATCAGCTTCCACTGGCGCCAGACGAAATTGATCGCCTCGCGGATATCGAAACCGCCGCCGGTCTCAACCGGGACGGTGAAATCCTGCACGGGCTCGAAGCGGTTCAAATGCGGAGCTTTCGACTTTGTTCTGGGGGGATGGACATCGATCAGGCTAGTCGGACGTTACGGCGAGCGAACTTTCGGCCTGCGCCGCGCCGGCGCCGAGGATCGCCAGAAAAGTCAGCGCCACGCCCTCCATCTGGAGACTGAAATCGACAAGCGCGTGCGCGCCGACGAGGATCGAAGCCGCCGTCGCAGCCAGGGCGGGCGTGGCGTCTCGCCGTCGTGTCAGCGCGCCGCGGAAACATCGCGCCGCGATCCAGCAAACCGACAGGATCAGCGCTGAGCCGAACAGCAATCCGAGGCCCTGCCAGATTTCGAGGTAGCTGTCATGCGCCTTGTCCCAGACGCCGGAGACAGGGATCGACTGGTCGCGATACATCGGGAAGACGTCAGCGAACGTTCCGTAACCGAAGCCCAGCAGCGGCGTGTCCAAGATCGAGCGCATGACGACGACGTAGACGGAAATGCGGCTCGTGTCCTCGAGGCCGGAGGTCGCCATGCGCCCGACGATCAGGTCTCCGAAAAACATGAAGCTGGCGACAAGCGCGACGGCGATGAAGACGACGGCTTCGACGCGGTCGCCGCCGCGACGCTGCTGTCGGGAGAATGACATTGCGAGCAAGGCGAACACGCCGAGCGCCGTCGCCAATATGCCGCCACGCGACACCGTCCCGAGCAAAGCGACGACGGTGACGAAACCCGCTCCGAGCAACGACCAGCCCCGCCGCCCGGTCGCTTCGATGAATTTGGTCAGACGATAGCGCATCAACCCCGCCGACGCAGGGACTTCATGCCGGAACAGGCGCAGCGTCAACGCCACGGTGACGACGAGACCGAGACCGGCATAGGTGGCGAAACTGTTGCGATTGACGAAGGTCGCGCGCAGGAAGCCGCCGCTCGCCGGCGCGTCGAAGGGCGGAATCTGTCCCGCGAAAAAAGCGGCGAGGATGATCGCATAGGCGGAATAAGCGGCGGCGATGAGACTGACTGCGCGCAGGAGCGCGTGCGCGCGCAGGGAATTGCGGCACAATTGCACGGCAAGCCAGAAGAGACTCGCCGCCGTCAACAGGCGAATGAGCGACACCAGGGTCTCGCCACGGTTGACGGAAATGGCGCCGTCGATCGGCTGACCGAGCGCATCGGCGGCCATGCCCCAGATCGGATGCGCGAGCATGGGCGGCGTCGGCGCAAGTTGCAGGCCGATCCACAACAACACGAGGCCGAACAGCGTCGCCGGCGCGCCCAGGCGCCTGAGTCCGATCGGATGCGGTTGACCGGTCGTCAGCAGATAACACTCGTAAAGCAATGTCAGCGTAGGGAAATAGACGCCATTTATTCCCCAAGCCGTGATGCGATTGCCGCCGAGCCAGAACGGCGCCCAGGCGAGACCGAGGAGAAGGCCGAAAAAGATCAGGGCCTCGACTTTGCTTTCACGCCAAAGTTGCGAAAGCGGCCCGGGACGGCGCGCAGGCGCGCTCGGCTCCGCGGAGTCAAAAATTGGTTCGGAAATGGACAGGCGGATAATTCTTTCAAACGGCGCATGGAATGTCGCCACGCTACCGCAGTTCGGGTGAAACCGATCGTTTCGCCCGCGGCATAACAATAGTCGTCCGCCCAAGGCGAACGAATTTACGCGGCGACGAGGCTCGAACGCTCCAACGTCGCGGGGATCTTGCCGCCCATGATTTCGAGCAGCACGCGCACTCGACCATTGGCGTCGAGGCGCACGAGCTCCCCAATCGCCTGCGCGAATGGACCGACGGTCACGCGAACCGCTTGGCCCTCGACCAGATCGCGGTCGAAACGGCAGACGCCGGCTTCATCGACGTAACCGAGCAACGTCTCGACGACGCCGGCAGGGACCGGCATCGGAACGTCTTCTCCCATGATCATGCGTGCGACGCCGAACGTGCCATTGACGGAGCGCCATCGATCACGATTCAGATCGAGGATCACGAAGAGATAACCGGGAAAGGCCGGCGCACGCACTGTGCGCAGCTTGCGCGCATGGCGGACGGTCTTGATCACCTGCGGCGTGAAGACGGCGAAACCCTGCGCCACGAGTTGCGCGCCGGCGCCCGCCTCGCGCCTTGCAATCGTCTGCGCCACATACCAGCGTTCACCCGGCGCGAGCTCGAAACTGCTGCGCGCGCCAGTTACGCCAAATGCGCTTCCGGACGATAAAACCATGTTCTACGTCGCGCTCCGGCCACTCTCGTTACACAACCGCAAAGCTGTATGCCGGCGCCTCTTCAGACGCCTTTCCCGCATTGGTAAAGCCATTTGTATACAACCGCAACGCTTTAGATAGGACATGCACAAAAATTCTTCCGGCGGTCGCTCCGCTGGACGCGTCCGCCTTCATTACGTCATTGACCGGGAATGTTTTTTGCCTCGGGTTGGAACAGTTGGCGCGGTTGAATTGATTTCGCGCCGCCGCTCTCCGACTCCGGTCTTGCGATTTCGGCGCAATTGGGGTCGCGCGACATGTTGCACATGAATCGAGTTTGCGTGGATCGTGGCGTTTGCCGCCAATGTCCGGCGCCGGAGGTTAGTTGACTGGCTAGCGCAATTTTGGCGAATTCGGATGCGCCTAATTTGGTCTCCCTTCATGTCTTGTCGCGCGTTCGGACGGAAAACCGCCTACACTTTTCCTGAACGCGCTTTAGTGTAATTGGCGATTGCGTCGCTGATGACCGTCCCCTGCGTCGTCTCGGCGAGCAGATTGGTCGAAATGTCTGCATCCAGCGTCGTTGACGTGCGAGCGAAACCAATCAGGCAAGCACAAAATCAATGGAAGTCGTTCGGAGACGACATCGTTGACCGTGACGGGCGAAGGACAAATAGCCGGTTCATTCTCCACCGCACGACGACCCTTCGGCATTCTCCCCGCTCGCAGTGTGTATGGCGAGCATCATGCGATTGTTCGGTAACGGCGGGCAGGAATCAAAGCGCCCCCTGCCCCGCACTTGCGGAAGCGGCGCAGGGCGTCACCTCAGCACGCGCGCCGCGACACGCGACTCAGCGCTCATCGTCTGCAGCGCAAAGTGGAAGTCGTCGCGCGCGATCCCGCCCTGCAAAAGAGATGGCGCAGCGTCTGCGACGGGCGTCAAACATTCAAGATCGACCCGACAGGGGTTAAGACGGCGCTCAATTCGGACTGACGAAAATTCCGCCGCCGCCGCCCAAGGCGCCGCCCGGGCCAAAGCCCCCGCCGCCGGGGGAGAAGAATGTCGAGCCGCCATTCGACCCGCCGGCTTCGGCGTAGTTCTGGTTTTGCAGAGACGCCACCATCGCGCCGGTCACAGGGTCCGAACATCCCAGCGCGGCCTTGATCACCCGCGCCTTGTCGGGATCGGCGCCTTGCAACGCGCGAACGAGGCCGATGGCTATGGCCGCCTTCTGTTCAGGGTTCGCCATTTTCGCCAGGGCGATGACGGCCGCGGCCGCGGAGGCGTCGCCCCTTACGGCGTCGACGATCGCCGCTGAGAGCGCGTCGCCGCCATTGGGATTGGCGCGGAGCAGGTCCTTGAGGCTCGCCGGCGGCGCTGCGTCGCAGGAATTCGTCGCCTGTTGCTGCCGGGGCGCGGGCTTTGCGTCGACGGCGGTCGCGCCCGGGAGCATGAGCGCCGCGAGGAGGAAGGGAACTGCTGCTCTGCTCATCATCTCACCCCGATTGGTCAATAACGATAGGTCAGGCCGGCCGACACGATATTCTGGGCGAACCCGGACGGCTTGCCGGCCAGAAGCATGGCGGCGGGCCAACTATACGCAAATATTGGCGTATTCCAGCCAAAGAAGCCCCATGGATTCGTGGAGAAGGTGCGCGAAAACTGGTATTCGATCGTTGCAGAAATATTTCGCCAGAAATTATAGTTCAGACCGACCCCCGTTGTCCAAGCATTTTGCTTGTTCCAGGGATTTGAAAACTGCGTCTCGCCATAGCCGCCGCGCACATAGGCCGACCAATATTGCGACAGCGCGTAATCGCCTTGCACGCGCGCCTGCAGGGTCTTGCTGGCCGCGGCCGAGGTCCAGGGCAGCGCAGCCGTCGACAAGGGAACGCCAAACCCCGTCGCGGTCGGCTGCTGGGCCGCGGACGACAGCGTCTGATCGACGCTCGCGGTCAGGGTGATGTAGGGCGTCGGATAATAGAAGATGCGGGCGCCAAACGCCGGCCGCGACGTCGTTCCAAAATAGCCGCGCGCACTGGTCTGGCTCTGATAGCCGCCGTAGATCTCGCCGCGGAACAGGCTGATCATGTCGGAACCGAGGCCGCCGACGACGCGGTAACCATTCGTGTCCGCCCAGTAGTTCTGGTAGAAGCGCAGATCGGCGCCGGGTTCGACGAAGGCGTAAAGCTGCGGCGTGACCCACATGCCGCCGCGAATCGAACCTGTGTAATTGAGGCCATTCAGCGACCGATTGGCGAAATTGGCGCCGCCGAAGGGCGCATACCACCAGGGATCACTCGGACGACTGTCGTAGGTGATATATTGCGCGCCGGTTGTCCCGCGCAGGAACCAGCGGCCGGCGAACTTCTTTTCCACCGAGACATAGGCCGAATACTGGTTCGTATACTGCTGGGCGGCCGAAATCGTATTGGCGCTGAGGAGATTGGCGCCGCCCGAGCCGACGCCGAAGTTGGAGCCGAAGACGCCGTTCTGGCGCGTGTAATCCGCCATGACTTGGAACGACAAATCCGCCATCGGCTCCCAATTGTGGGCAAAGCCGGCGCGGCCGGTGACGTTGGTCGGCCGCGCGTCGACGAGCGGGCGCGGCAGGAAGCGGTATGATTCTCCCAGGCCCGGATAGATCTGGACGTCGGCCATCAGATAGGCGTTGGTCTTGTGTATGCCGTTGTCGAGCCGCGCATCCAGCGCGGGGCGCAGCCGAACGCCAACGCCCGCGACGCGATCGAACGGCCGCTGATAGATATTATCGTTGAACACCGCGCCAGCCATGAACGACGGGTAGAACATCCAGCCGGCCATCGCGACGCCCTGGGCGGGGCTGGGGCCGGCCGAGACGCCCAGCGCCGCCTGCGTGGCCGCCGAGGGCGCGCCAAAGGTCGCGGCAGGCGCAGCCGCGTCCTCGGCGGCGACGGTGGGCATGACGAGAAGGACGCCGACAGTGGAAAAAAGGGCGCCCGTGCAAATATTTAGCTGCGAAAGCTTCATCACGCCCCCAACACACGCATATCTGAAAAAGCAGTGTATACAATCAATTCATACTAAAGCTTGACAATTCAATGCAAGGACAACCTTTCCGAGTCAAGGAACGCGGTCAATAAACATTTAAGGGTGTGGCGCTAGCGCCACAGTTAGGCGCGCCGTCAGAAATAGCGTTCCGGGAGCCGGATGAGATCGCCGGGAAGGACCGGAATCGTCGGCGAGAGCGGATATTCCCGAAAGCCGTTGTCGCCGATGTGCTGGATGAGAACATTCGAGCGGCTGGCGCGATAGGTCGAGCCGCCGGCGAGCGCGATGGCGCTCATCACATTCAGCCCGCTCTTGTAAGGATACTCGCCCGGCTTCCCGACCTCCCCGAGAATATAGAAGGGACGGAAGCTTGCGACGTCGACAGTCACTTTCGGATTGCGCAAATATTCGCCGCGAAACTTCTTGGCGAGCTCCCTTTCGAGATCCGGCTTGGTCAGGCCGGCCGCCTTGACCGTGCCGGCGAGAGGCAGGGAAACCATGCCCGCCGGGTCGATTTCATATTCGCCTGAAAGACGGTCCTCACCGAAGACGGTGACCTTGATCTTTTCGCCCGGCTGAAGGACCGGCGAGGATGCGGAAGACTTGATCAGCGCCTCCCGGTCCTCCAGCGACACGGGCCCGAGCGACGCGCCGCTGTCGCAGCCGGCCGACGAAAGCAGCAACAGGAAAATGAAAAGAGCGCGGAGCGGCGTGAGTGAATTTCTGGTCAACAGCATGGAATGCACCTTGGTGCGCGTCGGCCGAGAACTGTATAGCTTTAGGCTACCGTTGGGATATAAGACCCATCGGTGAACGTCAACATTAACGCGCCGCGAACAGATAAGCTAAAGCTCTGAACAAGGTATGAACCGCCGGAACACCTTTGTTTTCCATATCGCCGCCCGGCGGCCTCGCCCGGTTGTCTCCATCGGCGGGAGCGCCGGCTTTTGGCGAATGGCGATCGCCATGGCGGCTACCCTGGGCGCGTTCCCGGTGGATGCAGACATGACGCGCGGCGCAACGAGTTATTTTTCCGCGCAGAACTGCGTGTCGGCCGGAAAACTTCCCGCCGAGGTCTGCAATTTCGCCGACATGAATTCGGCGGCCGAATTCGATGAAAAGGCGCCTCGCTTTGCCTCGCGCGACATTTGCGAGAGGAGTTACGGCTCCTGCTCTCTCGGCTTTCGGGGCGCCGACGGATGGGCGGGGCGCAAAAATGCGATCTTCTTCTCGCCGCGCCGCCAGGGATTCCGGATCACGGTCAAGTCGGAACATGACGTGACCGTGGTTCCCACCAACGCCGGCATGAACTTCTCGCCGCGCAGCGCCCTGCGCCGAGACGCGTCGATCAAGCCCCGCTCAGCGCGAGAACAAACCGGCCCCGTCGCGCCGGCGGGCGGACAATCGGGCGCCTTCGGCGTTCCGACAGCCGAAGGCATACGGGGCCCGTTACCGCCCCGCCCGCCGGTCGACCCGAATTTCGATTGCGCCGCGGTGCTCGAGCCCACGGACAAGGGGGATCCCAGCACGGGCTGCGTTCTCGCTCCCCCCAACAGGCGCTGACCTCCTTCTCCGCATCCACAGGCTAGTCGCGCTCCGCAGCGGCAGCCGCAGCCGGATTTTGATCGGCTGCGCCCGCCGCCAAAGTTGATTGGCAACATTACTCGAGAGCGGCCGGTTAAAACCGACCTACTCATGAGCTAATCCGACAGCTCCGCAAGCTACACTCCAGCTTCGCGCCTTCGTATACATACAATACATTGGCGCGCTGCGGCGTCAGTAACGATAAATAAGCGAACGAGTTCTAGCGTCGCCGGGATAAATGTTGACGTTTTTTGTCAACGTGCGTTCTCGGAGTGGAGTTATGTGCTCGATTACTTCAGAAACAGGCCGGATACTTGCTGCAAGGCCAAGAAAAGATAGACCGTCGGCGCGCCCCCTGGTTCTGCGGGCGTTGGTCGGTGCGGCTGCCGTAGCAGCGCTGGTCGCTTCCATTCCGGCGCAGGCTTTCGATTTCTTCCGGCCGATGGATCGCGGCGGTCGCATTGGCGACTACATGGAGCGCATCGTGGCACAGGCGGGCCAGCCTTACGCCATCGCGGGCGACTGCATGTCCGCCTGCACCATGTGGCTGGGGCACAGGGGAACTTGCGTCATGCCGGATGCGGTGCTGTGGTTCCATGGCGCGTCAGATCGGTCGGCGGAACTGGCGGACGGAAATCCATGGCGAGCCATCAGCGCCACGGGCAACGCCACGCTGCTTTCCATGTATCCGCCCCGCGTGCGCGCGGTCGTAAGGCCATGGCTGGCGTCGCCGGACTTCCATACGCTGACGGGCACGCAGCTCGCGGCGCTCGGCGTTCCCCTGTGCCGCGCCACCGCGCGGGCGGATTAGGCGGCGACGGCGCTACTCGCGCGGTGCTCCAGAAACCACTGATAGGTGGAGGCAAGCCCGTCATCGAGCGATATTTCCGGTCGCCAGCCCAGCGCCCGGATGCGGCTCGAATCCATCAGCTTTCTGGGCGTGCCGTCCGGCTTCGTGCGATCGAAGACGATGTCGCCCGAAAATCCCACCGCGCGCGCGACGGCGCCGGCGAGATCGCCGATCGAAATATCGGATCCGGCGCCGCAATTGATGTGCTCATAGTCGTCGTAAGAATCGAGGCAAAAGACCACGCCGCGCGCGAGATCGTCGACGTGGAGGAATTCGCGCAGTGGCGCGCCCGACCCCCACACGACCGCCTCGCGACGGCCCTGGACCTTCGCCTCGTGGAACTTGCGGAGCAGCGCGGGCAGCACATGGCTCGTGGTCAGGTCGAAATTGTCGTTCGGGCCATAAAGGTTGCAGGGCATGACCGATATGTACCGGCGGCCGTATTGTTTGCGGTAGGCCTGGCAGAGTTTCAGACCGGCGATCTTGGCGATCGCGTACCATTCATTCGTCGGTTCGAGCGGCGAGGTCAGCAGCGAGTCTTCCCGGATCGGCTGCGGCGCGAATTTCGGATAGATGCAGGATGAGCCGAGAAACACCAGGCGATCGACGTCCGCGGCATGGGCGGAATGGATGACATTGGTCGCAATCGCCAGATTGTCATAAATGAATTCGGCGGGGAAAGCGTCATTGGCGTAGATTCCGCCGACCTTTGCCGCGGCGAAGATGATGGCGTCCGGCCGGTTCTGTTTCAGCCAGACCTCGACGCCGATCTGGTTGCGCAGATCCACGACCGAGCGGCCGGCCGTGATGACCTCGTCGCCGCGGGCGCGCAAATATCGCGTAACGGCCGAGCCAACCATGCCCGTATGTCCCGCAACCCAAATGCGTCTGTTGCTCATGAAAAGTTCCTGAGAGCCAAGCAATCCGCTCAGGAACGAATGTATACCTTCAGCTTGACTATTGCGCCAGACCCTGACGCCAATTGTCGACAAGCTCTTCAGCGGGGGGCGCTGCCTACTCCGGCCGCCGCTCGATCTCCTCCATGTCCTCGTCCGACAGGCCGAAATGATGGCCGATCTCATGGACGAGGACATGGGTGACGATCTCGGCGAGCGTGTTCTCGCTGCCGGCCCAGTAATCCAGAATCGGCCGACGATAGAGCCAGATCATGTTGGGCTCGTCGCCGGTCTGGGAGAGATGCTCGCCCTGGGCGAGGCCGCGCCCGCGAAACAGGCCGAGCAGGTCGAACTCCGTCTCGCAATCCATGTCGTCGAGCGTCTCGTCGTCCGGGAAATCCTCGACCCGGATGACGAGGCCCTCGCAAAGACGGGTGAACCGGCTGGGCAGCGCCGCAAAGGCGGCGTCCGCCAGCGCCTCCATGTCGGCGAGCGAGGGGGCGGAAAGATCTTTCCATTCCGGGGGAGTCTTCGACATCTAAGGACTATGTCACGGCGTTCAGGCGCGCGAAACCGCGGCCTGGTAGTAATCGGGTAAGCACAATCGCCTGATCTTCATTCAGCCAAGCCTTTGCTATGAGACACTGTCGCCGTTCCCGGCGGGAGTTCGGCATGTTTGCGTCAATCTGGCGAGTAAAGGAGCCGCGAACGCGGCGCGACGCGCTGCGGCTCGTCCTTCTTTACGCCGCGATCTCGGTCTCCGTCTCGGCGCTGGTCACGGCCGCCTTCGCCAGGATGAACGGCTGGCCTTTGGGGCCGGCGCTGATCCCCGCCATCGGGATACCGTTGCTGGTCGCGCCCTGGATGACCTGGACCGTCGCGAGCGCCGCCTTGCGACTGCATGAGATGCGGCAAGAGCTGGAGCGGCTCGCCCGCATCGATCCTCTGAGCGGGGCGCTGAACCGGCGCGGCTTGGCCGAATTCGCCGCGCACGACTTTGCGGAGCGGCGCGAGAGCGGAAAATTCTGCGCGATCGTGGCCGACGTCGACCGCTTCAAGTCGATCAATGACGCCTTCGGGCACGCGGCCGGCGATGCGGTCATCGCGCGGGTGACGGACATCATGCGCCTGATTGTGGGAACGAGGGATTGCGCCGTCGGCAGGTTCGGCGGCGACGAACTCGGCGCCCTGATCGTCGGCCTGTCGCTCGAAGAGACGATGATCGTCGCCGAAAATCTCCGCGCGGCGATCGAGCAGACGATTTTTCTGCATGGCGACCGCCGCATTCCGGTCACGACGAGCATCGGCGTCGCCGCTGTCGACGTCGACGACGCGACCCCGGAGGCGATGCTCAACCGGGCCGACCAGTCGCTCTACGCAGCAAAGGAGGCTGGCCGCAATCGCGTGCGCGCCAGCCTGTCTCGCAGGGCCGCCTGAGCGGCCCCTTACTTCCAGTTCCGCACGTCGACGAAGCGGCCGGCGATCGCCGCCGCGGCCGCCATCGCGGGCGACACGAGATGGGTGCGGCCCTTGAAGCCCTGGCGGCCCTCGAAATTGCGGTTCGAAGTCGAGGCGCAGCGCTCGCCCGGCGCCAGACGGTCGGGGTTCATCGCAAGGCACATGGAGCAGCCCGGCTCGCGCCACTCGAAGCCCGCGGCGATGAAGATCTTGTCCAGACCCTCGGCCTCGGCCTGCTCCTTCACGAGGCCCGAGCCCGGCACCACCATGGCGTTGACGCGATCGGCGACCTTCTTGCCCTCGACCACCTTCGCCGCGGCGCGAAGATCCTCGATGCGGCCATTGGTGCAAGAGCCGATGAAGACGCGGTCGATCTCGATGTCCGTCATCTTCTCCCCGCCCTTGAGGCCCATATATTCGAGTGCGCGCTCGATGGCGGCGCGCTTTTGCGGGGTTTTGGCGCTATCCGGGGTCGGCACCGTTCCGTCAATCGACGCCACGTCCTCCGGCGAGGTGCCCCAGGTCACGATCGGCGGGAGCTTCGAAGCGTCGAGCCTGATGACCTTGTCGTAATGCGCGCCTTCGTCGGTGAAGAGCGTCTCCCAATATTTGCGCGCCATGTCGAAGGCCTCGCCCTTTGGCGCCTTCGGGCGGTCCTTGATATAGGCGAAAGTCTTTTCGTCCGGCGCGATGAGGCCGGCGCGGGCGCCGGCTTCGATCGACATGTTGCAAACGGTCATGCGGCCTTCCATGGAAAGGTCGCGGATCGCTTCGCCCGCATATTCGATGACGTAGCCGGTGCCGCCAGCGGTGCCGATCTCGCCGATTATGGCCAGGATAATATCCTTGGCGGTGGCGCCGTCGGCGAGCTTGCCGTCGACCTGCACCAGCATGTTCTTGGCTTTCTTCTGGATCAGCGTCTGGGTTGCGAGGACGTGCTCGACCTCCGACGTGCCGATGCCATGCGCCAGCGCGCCGAAGGCGCCATGCGTCGAGGTGTGGCTGTCGCCGCAAACTATGGTCATGCCGGGCAGCGTGAAGCCCTGCTCGGGTCCGACGATATGCACGACGCCCTGACGGCGGTCATGCTCATTGTAATATTCGACGCCGAATTCCTTCGCGTTGATCGCCAGCTGTTCGACCTGCGCCTTGCTCTCCGGGTCCTCGATCGGCAGGGAGCGGTCGGTGGTCGGCACATTGTGATCGACGACCGCGAGCGTCTTTCCCGGCGCGCGGACCTTGCGGCCCGACATGCGCAGCCCTTCGAACGCCTGCGGACTCGTCACTTCATGCACGAGATGGCGGTCGATGTAGAGCAGGCAGGCGCCGTCATCCTGTTGGTCGACGACATGGTCGTCCCAGATCTTGTCATATAGCGTGCGCGGCCCGGTCGAATTGGACATGTCTTCCTGTTCCTCTTGCCGCCTGAGCGGCCTGGCCCTTGAATTGAGGGTCTTCTAACCGTAACGCAAGCCCCATGGAAGAGAGTTTGCGCCCCTCCCCCGCCGCGAGGCCGCGTTGAGCGGGCCGTCGCCCGCCCTGCCCGCGGGTTTGGCCGCCGCGATTTCGGCCCGGCTCGAGCGCCGGCCGCGAAAGGCGCTCGCCGAGAGCGCGCAACGGCTTTCCGAGAGCTATCGCGCCCGAAAGCCCACGGCCGAAGCCATCCGCGACGAGATCGACGCGCTCGCCTATGCGCTCACCCGCATGCCTGCGACCTACGCCGCCGTCGTCACAGCGCTGGGGCGGCTGCAAGAGGAGCAGCCGGCTTTTGCGCCGCAGAGCCTCCTCGACGTCGGTTGCGGGCTGGGCGCAGCCTCCTATGCGGCAACGCAGGTCTGGCCGGAGATCGAGAGCGTCGAGATGCTCGACCGCAGCCGCGCCTTTCTTGCGCTGGCTGCGGCGCTTGCCGCTGAGAGCGGCCCGGTTCAGGTCGCAAAGGCCCGCGTCGCCGAGGCCGACATCGCCCGCCTGTCCGAGGCGGCGTCAGCTCATGACCTCGTCGCCGTCGCCTATGCGCTCACCGAGCTGCCGGACGCCGATTTGCCCCGCATCGCAGCGGCGCTTTGGGGCCGCACGCGGGGCGCGCTCGTCATCGTCGAGCCGGGAACGCCGCGCGATCATGCGCGGCTGATGGGCGTCCGCGCCCGGCTGATCGAAATCGGCGCGACGATTCTCGCCCCCTGCCCCCACGCCGCCCCCTGCCCCCTTCAGGCGACGGACTGGTGCCATTTTTCGGTGCGCCTTCCGCGCTCGCGGGACCATAAATTGCTGAAAGGCGCCGACGCGCCCTTCGAGGACGAGAAATTCTCCTGGCTGATCGCCGGCAGGACGGGCACGCCGGCGCCCGCGCGCCTGATCGCGCCGCCGCGCGCCGGCAAGCCGGGAATTTCGACAAGGGTATGCGGGCGCAATGGAATACGCGAGACTTTCACGCCCAAGCGCGATAAGGCTCGATATGAAAGGGTTCGCAAAAAGAACTGGGGCGATCCGATCGACGCCCTGCCGGAGGATAATGGATGAATCGCCCGAAGGTCGCGCCTTATCTCACCGTCAGTCCGGCCGCCGCCGCCATCGCCTTCTACACAGGGGCCTTCGGCGCCAAGCAGCGCGCGCTCATGCCGTCGGTCGACGGCCTGCGCATCGCCCATTGTGAATTGCTCATCAATGGCGGCTCGGTGATGCTCGCCGACTTTTTTCCCGAATTCGGACAGACCCGCGTTCCCATGCCCGGCGATCAGGCCACCGTTTCGGTCAGCCTCGAATACGATACGGCCAAGGAAGTCGACGAGACTTGCGACCGCGCCGCGAAGCTCGGCGCCAAGATCGAGACGCAGCCGACAAACTCTTTCTGGGGCACGCGCTACGCGAGCCTGCGCGACCCCTTCGGCCACCGCTGGATCCTGAACGGCCAGCTGGAGAAGTGAGCAGCCCAAATGCAAAACCGCCCGGAGCCTCTGGGCGCCGGGCGGCTCGAAATACTCTGAGACGCGGGTCTTACTTTGCGGCCGAAGCCTTCGGCTTGGTGTCGACGCGCTCGGCGATACGGGCCGACTTGCCGCGACGATCGCGCAGGTAATAGAGCTTGGCGCGACGGACCTTGCCGCGGCGCACGACCTTGATCGAATCGATCAGCGGCCCATGGATCGGGAAGACGCGCTCGACGCCCTCGCCATAGGAAATCTTGCGGACAGTGAAGGACTCGTTGAGACCGCCGCCGTTGCGGGCGATCACGACGCCTTCATAGGCCTGGACGCGCGAGCGGTCGCCTTCCTTGACCTTGACGTTCACGATCACCGTGTCGCCGGGGCGGAAATCGGGGATCGTCTTGCCTTCGACGAGCCTGGCGGCCTGCTCGGCCTCGAGCTGCTCGATAATGTTCATCGTTGTAAACTCCTGCCGTTTCGTCTGTAGCCTTGCGGGCCGACGAGCGTTTCGGAACGCTGTTTTAGTTGAGGCGCGCCTCCCATACAGGACGCGCGGCCGAATGTCGAGACCGCGGCCTTATGTCGCCTGCGGAAATTTCGCCGCCGAGGGCGTCAAATCGCCGGAACGCCCTATCTGTCGCCCGGGGAAGCGGCTGACCACCCCAAATCAAGGAGGGACGAAGGCATGACCAGTCAGGATGAGGCGCGGGACAGGCGCGCGGGGCCAGACAGATCGAGTGACTCCGCAGGGGCGCGAGGCGAGGAAGGCTTCAGCGACAATTATCGGCAATTGTGGGATCGTTTTCAGGAGTCTAACAAGCAGTGGCTCGATCGCTACCAGAGTGAAGCGTCGCTCGCTCTCGAGTTCACCGGCAAGTTGACGGCGGCGCGCTCCGTTTCGGACGCCGCTGACGCCTATCAGCACTGGACCGTCAAACACATCGAGATGGCGACGGAAGACGCCCGGCGCGCCATGGCCGACGTCCAGCATTTCTGGGAGGCGGGAACGCGCCTGTGGTCCGACGCCGGCGGCGAGGCCGGCAGGATTCGCGGCATGATGTCGTGACCGCACAGAAGCGGAGCGCGCGCGTGCGCTCCCCTTCCCTTGCGCTATTCATCCTCCCGATCGAGCGTAAAGCCCACTTTCAGCACGACCTGATAGTGGCTGACTGCGCCCTTTTCCAAACCGCCCCGGATCTGCGCGACCTCGAACCACCGCATGTTTCGCAACGACTCTCCGGCGCGCTGGATCGCGGCGGAGATTGCGTCTTCGACGCTGTCCGGCGAAGAGCCGACGAGTTCCACGACCTTGTAGACATGGTTTTGCATGGGGGCGCTCCCGAACCAGGATTACCCTCGATAGGTAGCGCGGCGCGCGGCCGCGTCATCTCGCGCCTCAGCTGAGCCGGTCGCCGAACAGGAACTCCATCGCACGGTCGAGCCGGATATGCGGAAGCGGCAGGGCCAGCTTGTCCTGCCCCAGCGAGGCGATCGGCGGACGGAATTTCAGAAAGCGGAAATCCGCATCCTCGTCTCCGAGCCCCAACGCGTCGCCGCGGAAGACCTTGCCGGGGTCCTCGGGCAGTTCGCCGGGGAAGATCGCGCCCTCCTCCACCCCGTCGAAAACCTCATCGCCGATGCGCTCGCCCTTGATCGGCGTGCCGACGATCGCGGAAAGCTGCTCGCCCTCGTGGCGCACCATGGCCTCTCGGGTGGCGCGCACGGCGGCGAGCGCGATCACGTCGATCTTGGCGCCGACGCCTTCCGCGCGCGTGATCGCCCGTCCCGTGAGATGCCGCAGCACGCCTTCGAGTCGGTCGTGACTGGTGTGGTGAAGGTGGTCGGCCTTTGTCGCGGCGAAGAGGATGCGGTCGATCTTCGGACGGAAGATCGTCGAGAACAGATTCGAGCGCCCGGTGCGGAAGGCCATCAGCACGTCGGTCAGCGCGGTTTCCAGGTCGCGCACGGCGGCGGGGCCGGAGTTGAGCGCCGCCAGCGCGTCCACCAGCACGATCTGCCGGTCGAGCCGCGCAAAATGGTCGCGAAAGAAGGGCCGAACGACATGCGCCTTGTAGGCCTCGTAGCGGCGCTCCATCTCGCGGCCGAGGCTGCGATAGGGAAGGTCTTGCCCCTCCTCCACCGGCAGCGGCGCGAAGGTGAGCGCAGGCGAGCCTTCGAGATCGCCGGGCATCAGAAAACGGCCGGGCGGCAGCGTGGAGAGCGCATAGCGCTCCGTCTTGGCGAGGCGCAGGTAATTGGTGAACAACCGCGCCAGATTTTGCGCTGTTTCCTCGGAATAGCGCGCCTTCGGATCCGCCATCGCCGTCGCGCCGCGCCAGTCGGCCGCAATCGGCGCGCGCGCCGCCACGCTCGCCGCCTCCAAGGTCTCGCGCGACCATTGCGCGAAGGTCTTGCCGAGCAGCGGCAGGTCGAGCAGCCACTCGCCGGGATAATCGACGATGTCGATGTCGAGCCGCGTATTGTTCTGCGCCATGTTCCGCAACGACCAGGACTTGGCCGTATATTCCAGCGTGACCCGGAGTTCGGAAATGCGCCGCGTCGATTGCGGCCAGTGCCGGTCGGGCCCGGTGAGCGCGCGAAGATGCTCCTCATAGGCAAATCGCGGGACGCTATAGTCGGGCTGCGGATCGAGATGCGCGGCGCTGATCCGCCCCTCCGTCAACGCGCGAAAGACGGGCAGCTGCGCCTTGCGGCCCGCGGCGACCGCGCGGGTGAGATTGTGCACCAGCGCGGTGATGAAGACCGTCTTGCCCGCGCGCGACAGGCCGGTCACGCCAAGCCGCAGGCGGGCGCCCGTCATGAAGTCGGCGAGGCTTTCCGCCGCGACGCGCGTTTCGAACCAGATATCCGAGAGTTGAGATGACACAGCGGCTCTGCATTTGACGTCGGTGAGCGTGGATGTAAGCCATCCACGCACTAATTTGAACCAGTCCGGCAGCGAAAATCAGTTTCGCCCGAAGTCTCAGAATTGCTCCAGCTGACCAGAGTCATTACGACGATAGCGAGTTAAATTTCCCAATTCATCTCGAAATTCTCCACTTAAAATCTCTTTTTCTGTAATTTTTCGTATCTCGGATTTGATATCAATAACTCTCTCGATCGCGCGACCAACTTTCAATAGTTCTGAATAACTGTCGAAGCAAAACTCCAATGCGTCGATATGGCTTTTACAACGCAAAAATCTCTCAAATTCACCCTCGCGATCAAGCCAACCGAGAGAAACTTGACCTCTCTCTACCAATTTAAGGGCCTCAAAATCATCGTACAGTGGAGATATAAGAAATGGAATATCACCGAACTCCGTACTTTCAATATTAAAAGTGTACATAGGCCGAGCAATGCCATATCGTGGCCCAAGATAATGAAACAACACATTTCTATAAAGCGACATAAGCGCTATTGAGCCTGGCTGCGACCCTTGTTCTGTTCGATGCAGGATTTCGCCCGCCAAATTAAAACGATCATCTGGACACCTCCATAAACCCCTGGGCAAAATGCGCTTGAGCTGATTCACTCATATCATGTCGCGAAGGGGATGGCGGGCATGACGAAAGAAGCTCCCGGTTTTTTCGATGTGGACGAGCGCCTGGCGGAGTTGTCGGCCAAGGGCGACGATCTGGAGCGGCTGAACGCTCTCGTCGATTTCGAATTGTTCCGCCCTTCTCTGGAGTCGGCGGTTCCGCGCGGGGATCGCTCGAAGGGCGGGCGGCCGCCATTCGATCATGTGTTCATGTTCAAGATCCTGATCCTGCAGGCCATGCATGCGCTCTCCGACGAGCGCTGCGAATATCTGATCAAGGACCGGCTGTCCTTCATGCGCTTCCTCGGCTTGGGGCTCGCCGACGCGGTTCCCGACGCCAATACGATCTGGTCGTTTCGCGAGGCGCTGAAAAAGGCCGACGCCGTCGACGCCCTGTTCGCGCGCTTCGACACGGCGCTGCGCGAAGCGGGCTTTCTGGCGATGAGCGGACAGATTGTCGATGCGACGATCGTCGCCGCGCCCAGGCAGCGCAATACGCTTGAAGAAAAGAAGGCGATCCGGGACGGCCGCATTCCGAATGGCTGGACGGACAAGCCGAAGAAGCTCGCGCAGAAAGATCGCGACGCGCGCTGGACGGTGAAATACAGCAAGGCCAAGCCGCGCGAGGATGGCTCGCTTCCGCCGGTCGATCTGGCCATTGCGGCGTTCGGCTACAAGAATCACGTGTCGATCGACCGCGGCTTCGGCCTCATCCGCAAATGGACGGCGACCCACGCCGCCGCGCATGACGGCGCGCGGCTCGAAGACGTTCTGGACCGGACCAACACGGCGAGCGACGTCTGGGCGGATACGGCCTATCGCTCGGCGAAGAACGAGGCCATGCTGACACGGCGCGGCTTCGTCTCGCGCATCCACAGGAAGAAGCCGCAGGGCCGGCCGATGCCGGAACGCGTGCGGATCGCCAATGCGCAGAAGTCGAAGGTGCGCAGCGCAGTCGAGCATGTGTTCGCCTTGCAAAAGGGACCGATGGCCCTCTTTGTCCGCACGATCGGCATCGGAAGGGCCAGGGTCAAGATCGGCCTCGCCAATCTCGCCTACAACATGCGCCGCTTCGTCTTCCTGAAGGGAAAATACGCAACGGCCTGAGGCCGGGAGCCGACAGTAAGGCTGCCGCAGCCGCCTGAGGCCAAGATATCAGCCAGCCCAATCCGCGCTCGCGAGACGGTCGCCGGTATGCGACGACCTCCACCAGCCAAAATCGCGGTTTATGGAGGTCTCCATCTTCTCGTAAACACTTCTCTAGTTTATTCCAAGCGTATTTTTCTCCTTTATACATATCATGGAATACGAAAGAGAACAGGAAATCGCGCAACGCAAAAAGCGAATCCAAGCAAGATTGTGTACGATATCCAATTTCAGAAGAATAGGCATCTTCCGAATAGGAAAAACACTCTTCTTCTGGGCGAGAAATGCTATCACTGCTGAATTTTTTGATAATTGTTTCCCTATAAATTTTTTCGAGCCATCCGATATTTCGTGAGCAAAATAGAATTTGGTTGCCGATCCTCATCGCTCTAGCGGAACTATTTCGCTCCTCAAGGTTCTCAAGAGCAACAGAAAGGCCGCTCCATCTTTCAAATTGCCGCCTATCTTCGCTATTTGCGTCGTTATCCAAAATGCTGAAATTAGTAGCTCCTACGGTTTCTTGCAGCGCTTCAGCTTCGCGGAAATAGCTTTTCGTCAAAGGCCTCAAGCGCCCAAGCTTACTGATTGCAACTGGAAGCCGGCTATCGGTCAAGTCAGTCCATAGGCGCATGTATCCATCTGGCAGAAGCAACCAACATAAACCATTACTCGCGGAGAGACAGCTTAAGCCTCCGCTTAGTCCAAAAACACAGAGCGGCGGCTCGAATTCTAAGCCGCCTTCTGGAAGCTCAAAGGTCGGGTTGATCACAACGCGAAGTGTTTTACCGCTTCGACATCGGCACGTAGTCGCGACGCTTCTCGCCCGTGTAAAGCTGACGCGGACGGCCGATCTTGGAGCCGGAATCCTCGATCATCTCCTTCCACTGCGCAATCCAGCCGACCGTGCGCGCGACCGCAAAGAGCACGGTGAACATCGATACCGGGAAGTTCATCGCCTTTAGCGTTATCCCCGAGTAGAAGTCGATATTGGGATAAAGCTTCTTCTCGATGAAATACTCGTCCGAAAGGGCGATGCGCTCCAGCTCCAGCGCGACGTCGAGAAGATCGTCCTTCACGCCGAGTTCGTTCAGGACTTCGCGCGTCGTGCGCTGCATGATCTTCGCGCGCGGATCGTAATTCTTGTAGACGCGATGGCCGAAGCCCATCAGGCGGAACGGATCGTTCTTGTCCTTCGCGCGGGCGATGAACTGCGGAATCCGCTCCGGCGTGCCGATCTCCGCCAGCATTTTCAGCACGGCCTCATTGGCGCCGCCATGCGCCGGCCCCCACAGCGAGGCGATGCCGGCCGCGATGCAGGCGAAGGGATTGGCGCCCGAGGAGCCCGACAGACGGACGGTCGACGTCGACGCGTTCTGCTCATGGTCCGCGTGCAGGATGAAGATGCGGTCGAGCGCGCGGGAAAGCACGGGATTGACCTTGTATTCCTCGCAGGGCACCGCAAAGCACATGCGCAGGAAATTCGACGTATAGTCGAGATCGTTCTTGGGATAAACGAAAGGCTGGCCGATCGAATATTTGTAGGCCATGGCCGCGAGCGTCGGGATCTTCGCGATCATGCGCGTCGAGGCGACCATGCGCTGCACGGGATCAACGATGTTCGTCGAGTCGTGATAGAAGGCCGAGAGCGCGCCGACCGAGGCGACCATCACAGCCATCGGATGCGCGTCACGACGGAAGCCCTGGAAGAACCGCGCCATCTGCTCATGCACCATGGTGTGGCGCGTGATGCGATAATCGAAATTCGCCTTCTCCGCCGCCGATGGCAGTTCGCCGTAGAGCAGCAGATAGCAGGTTTCCAGAAAGTCGCCATGCTCGGCGAGCTGATCGATCGGATAGCCGCGGTAGAGCAGCACGCCGGCGTCGCCGTCGATGAAAGTGATCTTCGATTCGCAGGAGGCCGTCGAAGTGAATCCGGGGTCGAAGGTGAACATTTCGGTCTCTGAATAGAGATGGCGAATGTCCACGACGGCCGGCCCCATCGTGCCCTCCATTACGGGAAGATCGATGGTTTTGCCCTCGATGGCGAAGGAACCCTTTTTCTCGGCCATTGCGACCCCTCTCATCAGCCTTTCGCGCGAAACGCGACTCATGTTCGTCACGGCGCGCGGCGACGCTACGCAAGAACTGCGTCAACTCGTCGGCAGGCCTCGAATAACGCACATTTTCTGTCGGCAGGACGCCGGGTTGTGCAGTGCAAAAGCTATAGCAGCCATAAGCGCTGTCAAGCTGCAAAGCGCTGCGGAACGCCCGCAGGAAAGGCGGCTCCGGCTCGCCGAAAGCCGCTTTTCGAGGCGCCCCGTCAGACGCTCTGATCGGCGATCCGGCCGAGGCTTTCCTCGCGTCCGAGAATTTCGAGCACGTCGAAGATTCCCGGCGAGGTCGAGCGGCCGGTGAGCGCTGCGCGCAGCGGCTGGGCGAGGTCGCCGAGCTTGACCCCGAGTTCGACGGACAGATCGCGCACGACGCCCTCCGTCGCCGCAGCCGTCCAGTCGGGGAGCGCCGCAAGCTTTGGCCCGAGCGCCGCGAGCCGCGCACGCGCGTCGGCGGAGAGAAGCTTCTGAGCCTTTTCGTCGAGCGGCAAGGGACGCTGCACGAAAAGGAAGGCGGCGCCGTCGACGAGTTCGTTGAGCGTCTTGGCGCGCGCCTTCAGTCCCGGCAGCGCGGCGCGCAATTGCGCGCGCTTCCTGTCGTCGAGCGCCCCCGTGACCGCCTCGCCGCCTTCGAGATAAGGGAGCGTCGCCACCAGCGTCTCGAACAATTCGTCATCGTTCGAGTCGCGCAGATAATGCCCGTTCATGTTTTCGAGCTTGGCGTAATCGAAACGCGCGGGGGAGCGATGAACCTGGGAGAGATCGAACGCCTCGATCATCTCCGGCAGCGAAAAGAATTCCTTGTCGCCCTGGCTCCAGCCCAGCCGCACGAGATAGTTGCGCAGCGCCGCCGGCAGATAACCCATGGCGCGATAGGCGTCGACGCCGAGCGCGCCGTGGCGCTTGGAGAGCTTGGCGCCGTCCGGCCCGTGAATCAGCGGAATATGCGCGAAGGCCGGCGTCTCCCAACCCATCGCTTCATAGATGTGCTTCTGGCGCGCGGCGTTGGTGAGATGGTCGTCGCCGCGGATGATCTGCGTCACGCCCATGTCGTGGTCGTCGACGACGACGGCGAGCATATAGGTCGGATTGCCGTCGGAGCGCAGCAGCACGAAATCGTCGATGTCCTTGTTGGGGAACACGACGCGACCCTGCACGGCGTCCTCGATGACCGTCTCGCCGTCGAGCGGCGACTTCAGCCGGATCACCGGCGCGACGCCGGCGGGCGCCTCGGAAGGATCGCGGTCGCGCCAGCGGCCGTCGTAGCGCGGCGGGCGCTTCTCGGCGCGCGCTTTCTCGCGCATCTCCTCCAGCTCCTGCGCGGAGGCGTAGCAGCGATAGGCCTTGCCCCTCGCCAGCAGTTCCTCCGCCACCTCGCGATGCCGCGCGGCGCGTGAATATTGATAGACGATGTCGCCGTCCCAATCGAGGCCGAGCCACTTCATTCCGTCGATGATGGCGTCGATCGCCGCCTGCGTGGAGCGTTCCCGGTCGGTGTCCTCGATTCGCAGCATCATGCGCCCGCCATGGCGCCTGGCGTAAAGCCAGTTGAACAGGGCGGTTCTCGCCCCGCCGATATGCAGGAAGCCGGTGGGGGAAGGAGCGAATCGCGTGACGACTTGAGACATGGGGGCCGTGGTTGGAGGGGGTCGAGGCAGCCCCTCTAACACGCGCTTCCGGAATTTTCACCCACCCGACGGCAGGCGCACCCGGCAACCTCTCAAGGCGCAGGCAAGGCACAATCCCGCCGAGCCGGAAATGAACACCGCGACGCCGAGCGCGGCGGTCGCCCAGCCCAGAGGCGTCTCGCCGAAGTAGAAGACCGCAAGGAGCATGAGCGCGAAAGCGGCGATGAGACGCGGCGCGCGCCGCCATCCGGTTACGTGCATGGTTTCCTCCTGCGTCGAAGGTAGAGACGCGAGAGCGCGGAAAAAAGGCCGCTTCACGCGACCTTCTCCTCCCGCGCCTCTTCGGAGGATTTCTCGTTCCCGGTCTGCGCCTCGGCGGACGCTTCCTTCTTCTCCGTCTCCTGCCCGACGCCCGCCTCTATCGCCAATGCGCTGACGGCGGCGGCGGCCGCGAGCTTGTCGAGTTCGGGGATCTGCAAAATCGTGGGAGCCGGCGTCGATGCGGAAGCGGCGATGCTGATCCCCGCCGCCTTGAGCCGCTGGTGCAGATCGAAATGCAGGTCGCTGCGCACGCGCGAGGATTTCTCCACATCCTCGACGTAACACCACAGCTCGAACTTGAAGGTCGAGGCCTCCATGCCGAGGAACATCACCTGCGGCGCGGGGATACGCAGGACGCCCTCCTGCGCCTTCGCGCAGGCGAGCATGATGTCGCGCAGCTGCTCGGGGTCGACGCCCGAATGGGGCGAGATTGCAACCTTGATCCGCCCGACCTTGTCGCCCCGCAGCCAGTTCTTCACCACGCCGGTGACGAGGTTGGAGTTGGGCACGATCATCGTCGCGCGGTCGAAGGTCTCGATCTCCGTCGAACGCACATTGATCCGCCTCACATAACCTTGCTCATCGCCGAGCACGACCCAGTCGCCGACGCGAATGGCGCGCTCCCACAGCAGAATCAGGCCGGAGACGAAATTGCCGACGATCGACTGAAGGCCGAAACCGATGCCCACGGAAAGCGCGCCCGCGACGATCGCGAGCTTCTCGAAACCGAGGCCGAGATTCGACATCGCCAGCCCGGCGGCGAGGATGAAGCCCGTATATCCCAGCGTCGCGCTGATCGAACTGCGCAAGCCGACATCGAGTCGCGTCAGCGGCAGCAGGCGCGTGTCCAGCCATTGGCGCAGCCCCTGCGTCGCCGCGAGGACGAGCGCGAAGATCAGCGTCGACGTGATCGCGCCATAGGGCGAGACGGTGACGTCGCCGATCCTGAAGGAGAAGAAGGCCGAACGGACATTGGCGAAAAAGTCGTTCGACTGGTAGCCCAGCGGGGCGATGGCGACGAGCGCCGCGCCCACATAGGCGACGATCGTCACGGCGCCGGAGAGCAGGACGCCGATCGGCGCGAGCTGCTCGCGACGCAGGCCGAGACCGCCCATGAGAGCGTGTCCGAGTATGCCGTCCGGCGAGAAGGCCGCTTCCACGCCGCCGCCCGCCAGCGCAACCACGACGTAAAGAAGGAAGGCGACCGCCGCCATCCAGCCCGTCTGGAGAATCACGAAATTGGCGAAGGTCACGTAACCCGCGCCGCAGGCGCCAATGATCACCAGCAGAACGATCGAGCCGAGAAATCGCGTGACCGCGAGCCAGTCGCGCCCGTGCGCGGTCGCGAGCGCGCCCTCGTCCGCCACGGCCTCGTGCGACGGCAAGGCGATCAGCGCGCGCGCGAACAGCCCCGCTATGATCATGACGCCGACGCCGCGCGTGACGATGACGACGGGCAGACTCGCCTGCACGGTCTCCTCGACCTGCTCCAGAAGTCGCGTGATCGACAAAACGACGGCCGCGGCGGTGAGAAGCCGCACGAAAAGCCGCGCGAGACGGTCGCCCGGATCGACCACCCGCCATTCGGGATGACCGGGCGCGAAAACCGCGCGCGCGATGCCATAAACGAAGGAGACCCGCGCAATCGCCTCGAAAATACGCCGCCAGACCGGTTCGAGCGTCGAATCGAGCAGATCGAAGGCGTCGAGCGCGAGGCCCAGGGCCGCGGCGGCGGCAAGCGGCACTGCGGCCGCAACCAGCGCCGTCCAGCCGGCGGAGGCGGCGCGCCGCATTCTTGTCGGCTGGGTTCCGAAATTGTTTCGGGCGAGCACGCGCCGGGCGAGGATGAGCGCCGGCGGCAACGCCAGCAAGATCACCAGCACGACCGCAAGAAATTCCGAACGCCGGCCTTCGACCCGGCTCAGGAAATTCTCGCCGCGGTCACTCAGGAAACTGGCGCCTGCGCTGATTGCGCTGGGCGCATCGGCCAGCGCCACGCGCCACAGGTCCGGCGAGAACAGGCCGCTTGTGCGCAGAAACAGCGTCTTGGCGAAGAGCGCGCGCTGGCGCGCGACGATCGTGACCGTGACCTGCTTGACCTCGAGAAGCAGCGCCCGGGCGCGCTTGAGCGTGGCTTCGGTGGCGTCGTGTAGCTTTCGCTGCTCGACTAGTTCCGCGCTGACGCTCTCTTCCGCGGAAGCGGGGGCCGGCTCCGAGACGGGCGGGGGTTGCTGTGTCGCCTTGTCCGGCTTCCCCGGCGGCGCGGGCGCTGCGGCTTTGGCGTCCGGTTTCGCAGCCGTGGGCTTTGCCGGCGGCAGGGGAACGGGTTTCGCGGGCGCGACCGGCGCCGGCGGCGGCGCGGGGGCGGCCTTTTCGGGCTCGGCCGGCTTCGCCGCTTCGGGCGGCGCGAGTTCTTTCAGGCGCGCGTCAACTGCGGCAAGCCGCGGCGTCAGCTTGTCGATCGTATCCTCGAGCTCATGCCGCAGCGGGTCCATACGATCACGCAGAAGCCGTAGCGCGCCGTCAGAAAGGCTCTGATCTTCAAGGCTTTTTTGCGCCTCATCGAGCGTCGCGCGGGTACGGTCGAGCCGCTGATTGATCTGGTCGATCGTCGCCGGCGCTTCATCGCCGCGCGAAAGCGCGGGCGCAAATGCGACGAGGCATAATGCAAGAAAAAGCGTGAATTTACGCAAGCGGTATCGTCTCCATGGGCGCGAAGCCAAGAGAAAGCGGGCGAATCGCGTCAATCTTGGGGCGATCTTAGGGGTCGTCGCGATAGAGATGCACCGGCCCGGAGCGATCGGCGATCCTCCAGCCGCCCTCCCCATCGGTTTCCGCGTCCGAAACCGGCGCCTTTCCGAAGCCGCCGGGGATGTCGAGCACGTAGCGCGGAACCGCAACGCCCGTGACGCGGCGGGTCAGCTCCGCGTGAATCCGCCGGCCGGCGTCGAGGCTCAGCCGGAAATGGCTCGTGCCCGGCGCGAGGTCGGGGTGATGAAGGTAGTAAGGCTTGACCCGCAGCGCGACGAGATCGCGCATGAGCCGTTCGAGCGTGTCAGCGTCGTCGTTGACGCCTTTCAGCAGGACCGTCTGCGAGAGGAGCGTTGCGCCGGCCTCGTGCAGGCGCGCGATCGCCGCTCGGGCGGCGGGCGCGAGTTCGCGCGAGTGATTGACGTGCAGCGCCACGTAAAGAGCCTTGCCGCTCACTCGCAGCGCGTCCAGCCGCTCCTGCGTCACAAGGTCCGGCGCGGCGGTCGGCGCGCGCGTATGGACGCGCAGGACGGCGACGTGCGGGATTTTCGCGAGACGGCGCGCAACGGCGGACAGCCGGCGCCCCGAGAGCATCAACGGGTCGCCGCCGGTGAGGATGACCTCGAAAATCTGCCGGTGTCCGGCGATATATTCCAGCGCCGCGTCCGTCGCCTCGGGCGACAGCACGTCGCCCTTGCCGCGTCCCACAGTCTCGCGACGGAAACAGAATCGGCAATAGACCGGACAGACCGTCAGCAGCTTCAGCAGGACGCGGTCGGGGTAGCGATGAACCAGCCCGGGGGCCGGGCTATGCGCGTCGTCGCCGATCGGATCGGCAAGCTCCTGCGGCAATGTCACGAGTTCGCGCGCGTCGGGCAGGAATTGCCGCGCGATCGGGTCCGCCGGATCGGCGGCGTCGATCAGCGCCGCCATGTCCGGCGTTACGGCGACGCTGTATTGCGACTCGACGCCGCGCAGCGCCTGGGCGCGCCCGGGGCCGAGAAATCCCGCGGCGGCGAGATCGTCCAGCGACAGCAGAGTTTTTTTCACCCTGGGGCGGTCGGGCTCGGCCAAGTCAGACGCGTCATGTTGAAAATTCATGAGGCCGCATTACGTCCCTTGCAGCGTCCTCGCAATCCTATTGACAAGGGACGAGAGGTAACTAATCTATAGAAATAATAGACTACTAGGGACCGAGGAAATCGCCATGCGCGCAAGATACGCCGAAACGGGCCACTTCCACATTCCTCACCTGCATCTGCCGTTTGCGCCGGTCTTCAACAAGTTCAAGGCGGCTGAGAAGACAGAACCGGCGGCTGCGCGGTCGGCAGACGTCGCAAAGGCATTCAATCCCGCGACGCTCGTGGAGTTCTTCGGGCTTGGCTGGCTGTGCGGCTTTGCGGCGGGCGCGGGACTGGTCGCGATTTTTCTCCGCTGAGACGCGACAAGCTCATCCTGCGCTACCCAGCTCTGCGACCGGCGTCCAGAGCACATGTTCGATGCGCTCCGCTCCCGTTGCGAGCATGACGAGCCGGTCGAACCCGAGCGCGACGCCGCTGGCCTGCGGCATGAGAGGGAGGGCCTCGAGGAAATCCTCGTCGATCGGATAGCGTTCGCGATAGATGCGGCTCTTCTCCGCCATCTGCGCCTCGAATCGGCGGCGCTGTTCGACGGGGTCTGTCAGTTCGGCGAAGCCGTTCGCCACCTCCACCCCGCAGACATAGAGTTCGAAGCGGTCGGCAAAGCGCGGGTCGTCCTCGCTCGGACGCGCCAGCGCAGCTTCACTCAGGGGATAATCAGTGAGAATTGTCGGCCGTTCGCTCCCCAATCGGCCCTCGACCTTCTCCGACAGAATCTTGCTGAACAGATCCGACCATGAGTCGTCCTCCGCCACGCGAATGCCGTCGCGGGCCGCTGCGCGCGCGAGCCCGTCACGGTCATCGAGCAGCGCTTCGAGATCGATGCTCGCGTGGGCCGCGAAAGCCTCGCAGCAGGTGACGATCTCGGGCTCCTCGAAGGGATCGCAGACCCGCCCACGCCACGCCAGATCCGTCGCCCCCGCCGCCCGGGCCGCTGCGGCGAGCAAGCCGGCGCAATCCTCCATCAGCCTCAACGTGGGTTCGCCGACGCGATACCACTCCAGCATGGTGAATTCCGGGTGATGCAGCGCCGAGCGCTCGCGGTTCCGGAACACGCGGGCGAGCGTGAAAATCCGTTCTTCGCCGGCCGCCAACAGCTTTTTACAGGCGAATTCCGGCGAGGTGTGGAGAAAAAGTCGGCTCCGGTCGCCGCCCTGCCCGATCAGTTCGGTCGAAAAGGCGGTAAGATGCGTCTCATTGCCGCCGGAGACCTGCAAGGCCGCGGTTTCGACCTCCGTGAAGCCCTCCGACGCAAAAAAATGCCTTGTCGCGGCGGTGATCTTGCCGCGCGCCTTGAGAAATGGCTTGCGATCGGCGTAAACATCCCGCGCCCACCAGGGCGAAGCGCGCGTCATGAGGCCTCCCTGCGGGCCGGATTTGCCGGCGCGCGCGAAATATGGTCTTACCCCCGTTCATAGACCAGTCCGGCGCATGCCGGCAATGAACGCGAGCCGGCGAGCCGGCATTGAAGGAAAGAAACCCGTGAAAGTCATCGCCAGCTCGATTCGTAAGGGCAATATTATTGAGCGTGAGGACGGCCAGCTCTATGTCGTGCTTACGGCCGAAAGCTTTTTCCCCGGCAAGGGCACGCCGACGACGCAGATCGACATGCGCCGTCTCTCGGACGGCGTGAAGGTCTCCGACCGCTACAAGACGACCGAGCAGGTCGAGCGCGCCTTCGTCGAGGATCAGGACTTCACCTATCTCTACAGCGACGACGACGGCCACCATTTCATGAACCAGCAGAGCTACGAGCAGGTCGCCGTGCCTGCCGACGTGATCGGCGATCAGGCGCAGTGGCTGCAGGAAAACATGGTCTGCATCCTTTCCATGTTCAACGGCGTCTGCGTCGCGATCCAGCTCCCGCCGCGCGTGACGCTCGAGATCGTCGAGACAGAGCCGGCGCTCAAGGGCCAGACCGCCTCTTCCTCCTACAAGCCGGCGAAGCTCTCCAACGGCGCCCGTGTGATGGTGCCTCCGCACATCCAGACCGGCACGCGCGTCGTCATCCAGACGGAAGACGGCGCCTATGTCGAGCGCGCGAAGGACTGAGCGCTTCCGACCATCCTGCGCGTGCGGCGGACGTCCATGACGTACGTCGCGGCGCCGACGTGCTTTGCCGGAATGGCCGGGCCAGACCCGGCCATGAAACGGCTTAACGATCTCGCTCCTGATTCAGGAATTCCCGCAGCTTTTTCTCCAGCGCGGGCGCGTCCTTCAATTCACATTCCCAGACAATGAGCGTGCGCCAGCCGAGCGCGGCGAGTTTTTCGCGATGCACCTTGTCTCGCGCCCGATTACGCGCAATTTTCGCGCACCAGTAGTCGGCGTTGGCCTTGGGCATGCGCGCCCCGCGCGCGCAATCATGCCCGTGCCAGAAACAGCCATGCACGAAAATCGCCTGCTTGCGGCCGATGTAGGCAATGTCGGGATTGCCGGGCACATCCTTGCGATGCAGCCGGTAGCCCGGCGCAAATTTTCGAAGCAGGGCGCGCACTGCAAGCTCCGGCGAAGTGTCGCGCGACTTCACCGCGCGCATTGTGGCGGAACGTTGCGCGGGGTCTTCCACTCTATGCGGCGACGCGCATAGGGCGCGCGCCGATCAGCGGTTCGAGGATATGCGCCGCAATGTGCCGAACGACAGGAGCGACAACCCCATCGCCGGTGAGATGATAAGCCTCATTGTATTTCTCCGGCAGCGTGTATTCGTCAGGCAGGCCCATCAGCCGTGCAGTCTCGCGCGCCGACATGAGCCGCGAGCGCACCCGGCCCTTGTCGACGACAAGCACGAATTGCCGGCTGGACCCGCCCGCCGGCGTGCGAAGACAGCCCGCAACATCGTCGAAGCGCGCCTCGGCGCGCTGGATTTTTTCGCCAGCCGTATAGCGCGTGCGGCGATACATCGTCCCAACCATCCTGCGGCCGGCGCGCTTCGCCTCCGCAATCTTTGCAAGATTGACGTCGCTCATCATATCGATGAGCGTCTGCGTCTCCGCGGCGCTGTGCCAGGCGACGTCGCGCGGCGTGTCCTCGATGAACTGCGCAAGCGTCACATTGCGTAGAGGCGGCGCCGGCAGTCGCCACCACAGCCATTTCGCTTTCAGCGCTTCGGGCAATTGCTCTTGAGCCGTGCGCAGCGCACGGGTATGAAAGGGAGCGCTCGCGCGCTGTTCGGTAAGCGGCGCGGGAATCGGCGCATCCTCGCGCACGGCGATGATGAACAGACGCGGGCGCGATTGCGGCAGGAAGAGCGCGGCGTCGATGACCAGCGCGCCGAATCTGTAGCCCCCGTCGCCGAGCGCCCGGCAAATCTCGGTAAAATCCCGCCCGCCATGCGAGGTGAGCGCCCCGCAGACATTTTCGAGCACGATCGTTGCGGGTGCGCGCCCCTCCGCGCAAAGCGCCTTCATCAGCGCCCAGAAGGGCCAGAACGTCCCTGACCGCTCGCCCTTCAACCCTGCCCCTGCGCCGGCGAGCGACAGGTCCTGGCAGGGGAACGACGCCCAGACGAGATCGGCGCGGCCGGGAAGCTGCGCGGTCGTGATCTCGCGAACGTCGCCGACATGCATCTCTCCGCCGCCCCAGTTGGCGCGGTAGCTCTCGGCTTTCTTGCGGTCGAAATCATTGGCGAAGAGGCAGGTCCAGCCCGGCCCCAACCCCGCGCGCGCCATGCCGCCGCCGGCGAAGAACTCGTAAAAGCTGGGCTTGCAGCGCATGTCGGCGTCTCGCCCCGGATATGCGGGAATCGTCGGCGTTTTTGAATGTGTAGGACGAAACCGCCGAGATTGTCACATTCTTTTTATGTGCGCGTGCTTGACACAAATCGTTCGCGCGGCCCGAGGGCGCGCGCGTCGCAGCCGCAAATACTCCCCGGTCGAGGCGTCTGAGCGCTTCCCTTCTTCTTCGATGGAGAAAGAAAATGAAAAAACTGCTGTTTGCTGTCCTGGCTCTCGCCCCTTCTGTCGCCTACGCGGGCGACGAAGCATTCGACTGCAGCAAGAAAGACGGCGACGTCGAATGCAAGGTCAAGAAGGACCATGTTTCGGTCAAGGCTGTCACGATCGATGGCGGTGACTGCGCTGTTCCGGCCCGGGACAAGGCGTACCACAAGACCATGGCCAAGGGCGACAAGTTCAAATTGCCCGGTTCGCACGAATGCAATTATGTGAGAGCTTTCACGATCACGACCGAGGACGGCAAGACGCAAAAATTCGTTGCGTTTTGAGGAATGTCACGAAACTTGCCCGCAGGCGGCGGGCAAGTTTTGCCGCTCGGGCAAGCAGTCGTTTCGTTTAGACGCGTTTTCAGCCAAACCGCCCCTGCATCGGGCGTAGATCAAACCGTCACAACCATCACATGCACGATGGGCTTCTTGCCCCATACGGAAAACACGGCGCCGCGCACCGAGCGCTCGATCGCATTTGAGATCGCGTCCGCGTCCCGTCGGCGCGCGCGCGGCAGGCCGTCAAACGTAGCGAACAGCGCCTCGTCGACGACCTCCCCCATGTCCTCGCCGAATTTTCCGCGCTTCGGCACGCCGGCGAAGACGACATCCGGATCGCCGACGAGATCGCCCTTCTTGTCGACGGCGAGCGCGATCGACACCACGCCCGCATAGGAAAGCTTGCCGCGCTCGCGCACGGCGCCGTCATCCTCACGCAGCACGACGTCGCCGTCCTTGAACAGGCGACCGGCCGGAATCTCTCCTACAACGCCAGGCGCGCCGGGCGCGATGCGCACGAGCGAGCCGTTGCGCGCCGGAACGACTTGGTCCACGCCCTTCGTCTTGGCGAAGGCGGCATGCTGGGTGAGATGATGCGCCTCGCCATGCACGGGGATCGCCGTCTTGGGCCGCACCCAGTCATACATCTGCGCGACTTCGCCGCGGCGCGGATGGCCGGAGCAATGGACGAGGTGATCGTGATCGGTGATCACTTCAACGCCGAGATTGCACAGATTGTTGATGACGCGATGAACCTCGCGCGCGTTGCCCGGGATGGTGCGAGAGGAAAAGATGACTCGATCGCCGGGACCGAGCTTGATCGACGGATGCTCGTTGTTCGCGGCGCGGGCCATGGCTGCGCGCGGCTCGCCCTGGCTGCCGGTGGCGATGACGACGACCTTCTCGCGTGGAAGCGTCGGCAGAAGTTCGGGCGAATGAAAACCGGGTATGCCGTCCAGATAGCCGCATTCACGCGCGACCTGAACCACCCGATCCATCGCGCGGCCGGCGACGACGACCGTCCGCCCGCACTCCATCGCGGCCTCTGCAATGGCGCGCAGACGCTGGACATTGGAGGCGAAAGTCGTGATGAGGACGCGCCCCGTCGCTTCCGAGATCAGCGTCCTTAAGGTGCGGGCGACGTCGCTCTCCGAAAAACTGTCGCCCTCGCGAAGAATATTGGTCGAGTCGCAGACCAGCGCATCCACGCCCTCGTCGCCCAGCGTCCGCAGCCGCGCCTCGTCGATCCGCGCGCCGATGCCCGGTTCGGGATCAATCTTCCAGTCGCCGGTGTGCAGCGCGACGCCGAGCGGCGTGCGGATCGCGAGCGCATGCGCCTCGGGGATCGAATGGGCGACGGCGATATATTCGACAGTGAAAGGATCGAGGTCGAGCACGCTTCCGGCTCGAGCGGGAAGCAGATCAATCTTCGGCGCGCCGGGCTCGCTCAGCCGGCGCACCTCCAGCAGGCCAGAGGCGAAAGGCGAGGCGAAGACCCTGCACTTGAGCTTCGGCCATAGCGTGGCGAGCGCGCCGATATGATCCTCATGCGCATGTGTAATGCAGATCGCGACGAGATCCTTCGCGATTTTCTCCACGAAGGCGATGTCGGGAAAGACGACGTCGACGCCCGGAAGCTCTGGTCCCGGAAAACCCAGTCCGCAATCGACCATCAGCCATTTGCGCGCTTTCGGCGGCCCATAGCCGTAAAGCGCCAGATTCATGCCAATTTCGCCGACGCCGCCGAACGGCACGAAAACGAAGTCAGCCGCGCCGGTCGTCATCGGGCTATTCCTGCCGCGATGGGGCGCGGGCCAAGCAGCACGTCCCCGGCTTCCACGACGCGCGCGCCGTCACTGGTCGCGAGAACCAGCCGACCAGAGGAGTCTATCGTCTCGAATCGGCCCTCGACGGTTTCCCGAGCCAACGCGACCCGAATGTCGGCGCCCAGCCCGGAGGCGTAGGTCAGCCACTCCTCCCGCAATTGCGCAAAGCCCGCGCCGCCGCGCCAGATTTCGAGCGTCTCCACGAGGGCGTCGGAGAGATGCGCAAAAACGGTCGCAGCTGAAGGCGCCTCTGCGCCAAGAGCAGCAAGCGCGCGGGCTTCATAGGGAAGATCATCCGGCGAATTCGCGCAATTGACGCCAATGCCGATGATCGCGACCGAAGACGCCGGCGCGCGTGCGTCGCCGGTGGGAACGATCACATTCTCGAGAAGAATGCCGCCGAGCTTTGCGCCGTCCAGCATCAGGTCATTCGGCCATTTCAGCCCGAAACGCCCGCGCCCCGCAGCCGAAACCAGCGCGCGCATCGCCGCAACGCCGGCGACGAAGCCCAGTTGCGGCGCGACGAGAGTTTCGCCGAAGTCGCTGATGATGAAGCTTGCATGGAGATTGCCGGCCGGCGACAGCCACTCCCGGTCCATCCGGCCCCGGCCTTTCGTCTGACGCGCCGCGACGACCCAGAGCGGACCCCATTCGCCGCCTTCAATCAGGCGACGAGCCTCGCTATTGGTCGAGTCTACCTCATCGAGCGCAAGAAGCCGAACGCCATGCGCGCGCGCGGTTGAACCAATTTCCACGCGCGCGTCCTCTTCAGAACAGTGATTTGGCTGCAACGGTAGCCGCGTCCATGACCGGCGCAGGATAGATCCAGAATCCGAGCAGCGCGATGGTCGAGACGGCGAGAACGGCGCGGATCGCCAGCGGCGAACGGTCGAAGCCCGGCGCCGGATCGTCGAAATACATGACCTTCACGACGCGCAGATAATAGAAGGCCGCCACCGCGCTCGCCAGCACGCCGATGACGGCGAGCGGATAAAGCCCGGCGTCGACCGCCGCGAGCAGCACGTAATATTTCGCGAAGAAGCCGGCGAGCGGCGGCACGCCCGCAAGCGAGAACATCAGCATCGCCATGAAGAAGGCCATGAGGCCATTTGTGCGGGACAGGCCGGCGAGGTCCGAGATGTTCTCGACGTTCCTGCCGTTGACGCGCATCGCGAGGATGGCGGCGAAGGAGCCGAGCGTCATAACCAGATAGACGGCGAGATAGATCGCCACGCCCTTGACGCCCGCCTCATTACCGGCGGCAAGGCCGATCAGCGCGAAGCCCATGTGGCCGATGGACGAATAGGCCATCAGGCGCTTGATGTTCTTCTGGCCGATCGCCGCGAAGGAGCCCAGCAGCGTCGAGGCGATCGCGAGGAACACGATGATCTGACGCCACTGATGGGTCACGCCCGGGAAAGCGGTGATGACAATGCGCGCCGTGATGGCCACGGCGGCCATCTTGGCGGCGGAGGCGAAAAACGCGGTGACCGGCGTCGGCGCGCCTTCATAGACGTCGGGCGTCCACATGTGGAACGGCGCGGCCGACATTTTGAAGGCGAGACCGGCGAGCACGAAGACGAGGCCGAAGATCACGCCGATGGGCGCCTGATCAGACACGACCTGCGCAATGCCCGAAAAGGACACCGTGCCCGCGAAGCCGTACAGCAGCGACGACCCATACAGCATCATGCCGGACGACAGCGCGCCGAGCACGAAATATTTCAGACCCGCTTCCGACGAACGACCGTCATCCCGCGCGAAGGCGGCCATGACGTAAAGCGCGAGCGACATGAGCTCGAGGCCGAGGTAGAGCGCGATGAGATTATCCGCCGAGATCAGCAGCATCATGCCGAGCGTGGAGAGGATGACCAGCACCGGATATTCGAATTTCTCGAGGCCGTTTCGCTGCAGCCAGTCCACCGACATCAGGATCGAGACCAGCGCGCCGACGAGCGTCAGCACTTTCATGAAGCGCGAGAAGGCGTCATCCATGAAGGCGCCGTCGAAAGCGGCTTGATCCACCGACTTGGTCGACAGCACGATCGCCAGAATGGCGAGACCGAGGAGACCGACGGCCATTTCGTCGACGAGGCTGAAACCGCGCTCGCCGCGCCAGGCCCCGATCAGAATCAGAACCATTACGCCGACGGCGAGAATGATTTCCGGCAGGAAGTTTTGCGCGAGTTGAACGAGAAAGGGCATCGTCATTGATCCGTCATTGACCCGCGACGGCGAATTTCACCGCGTCGAGCAGGGCCGTATGGGATTGGATGAGATTGTCGACCGAAGCTTGAGTCGCACTGAGGATCTGTCCCGGCAGCACGCCGTAATAGATTGTCAGGGCGATGAGTGGGGCGAAGATCGCGATCTCGCGCGGCGTCAGATCGACGATGTCCTTGAGGCTCGCCTTCTCCAGCGCGCCGAAGACGACGCGACGGTAAAGATAAAGCGCATAGGCCGCCGAGAAGATCACGCCGCTGGTGGCGATAAGCGCAACCCAGCTGTTGGCCTTGAAGGCGCCCATGAGCGACAGGAATTCACCAATGAAGCCCGTCGTGCCAGGAAGCCCGACATTGGCCATGGTGAAAAGCATGAACACGAAGGCGTAAATCGGCATCCGGTTCACGAGCCCGCCATAGGCCGCGATCTCGCGGGTGTGCATGCGGTCATAGATGACGCCGACGCAGAGGAAGAGCGCGCCGGACACGAAACCATGCGAAATCATCTGGAACATCGCGCCCTGCACGCCCTGCGGATTGAGCGTGAACAGGCCCATCGTCACATAGCCCATATGGGCGACCGACGAGTAGGCGATGAGCTTCTTGATGTCTTCCTGCACCAGCGCGACGAGCGAGGTGTAGACGATGGCGATGACCGACATCGCATAGACCAGCGGGGCGAAATAGGCCGACGCGTCGGGGAACATCGGCAGCGAGAAACGGATGAAGCCGTAACCGCCCATCTTCAGCAGGATCGCCGCGAGGATGACCGAACCGGCCGTCGGCGCCTCGACGTGAGCGTCCGGCAGCCACGTGTGCACCGGCCACATCGGCATCTTCACCGCGAAAGAGGCGAAGAAGGCGAGCCACAGCCAGGTCTGCATCTCCTTGGGGAAATCGGTCTTCAGCAACACGGTGATGTCGGTCGTGCCGGCCACGCCATACATGGCGAGGATGGCGACCAGCATCAGAAGCGAGCCGGCGAGCGTATAAAGGAAGAATTTGAAGCTCGCATAGACGCGCCGCTTGCCGCCCCAGATGCCGATGATGAGGAACATCGGAATGAGGCCGCCCTCAAAGAAGAGGTAGAAAAGAACGAGATCCAGCGCGCAGAAGACGCCGATCATCAGCGTCTCGAGCACGAGGAAGGCGATCATATATTCCTTCACGCGCTTCGTGACCGACTCCCAGGAGGCGAGGATCGAGAAGGGCATGATGAAGGTCGTCAGCAGGACGAGCGGCATCGAGAAGCCGTCGACGCCCATCTTGTAGACGAGGCCGCCCTTGCCGGCGCCTTCAGCGCCGAACCAGCTCTTTTCCTCAACGAACTGGAAGGCGGCGCTCGACGCGTCGAAGCCGGACCAGACGTAGAGGGACAGCGCGAAGGTCGCGAGCGTCGTCAGAAAGGTCGCCCAGCGGATGTTGCGAAGGCTCGCCTCGTCGTCGCCCTTCTGTGTCAGAAGGAAGGCGACGCCGACCAGAGGAAGAAAAGTGAGGCCGGAAAGAATGCCGAACCCATACATCAGCGGAGCCCCCCGACGACGAACCAAGTAACAACCGCCGCGACGCCGATGAGCATGGCGAAGGCATAGTTATAGATGTATCCGGTTTGCAGACGCACTGCGAGGCGCGCGCCATCCGCGACGCGCGCGGCGACGCCGTCGGGACCGAGGCCGTCGATGATGGCGCCGTCGCCGCCCTTCCAGAACAGACGGCCGATCGCAAAGGCGGGCTTCACGAAGATGGCGTCATAGAGCTCGTCGAAATACCATTTGTTGAGCAGGAACTGGTAGAGACGCGGGAAAGCGCCCGCAAGCTTCTGCGCGGTTCCGGGCTTGAGCACATAGACATAGAGCGAGACGAGGAAGCCGAGGATCATCATCGCGGTCGGCGCGAAACCGGCCCACGCGGGGATCTGGTGCATTTCGTGCAGGATTTCATTGTGCTCGCCCGTGAAAAGCGCGCCTTTCCAGAACTCGCCATATTCGTGACCGGCGAAATAGGGCTCGAACAGGAAGCCCGCGCCAATCGCTCCGAGCGAGAGAATGGCGAGCGGGATCAGCATCACGATCGGCGATTCATGCGGGGCGTGATGGTGATGGCCATGACCATGATCATCATGCGCATGGTCATCGTGATGGGCCCCATGCGCATGCTCGTCGTGCGTCGGTTCGTCATGCGAGTGGTTGTGTGCAATCTCATGCGCCGGGCGGTGACCGAAGAAGGTCATGAACACGAGGCGCCATGAATAGAAGGAGGTCAAACCCGCGGCGACGACCGTCGACACGAAGCCGATCATCGCAGTCGTGTGGTGTTCGCCAGCGGCAAAGGCCGCCTCGATGATGCCGTCCTTCGAGAAATAGCCCGCCGTGTAGGGGAAGCCCGTCAGCGCCAGAGTGCCGATGGTCATCATGGCGAAGGTGAAGGGGATGTCCTTGCGCAGGCCGCCCATGTTCCGCATGTCCTGCTCGTGATGCATCGCGTGGATGACCGAGCCGGCGCCTAGGAACAGCAGCGCCTTGAAGAAGGCGTGGGTGAAGAGGTGGAACACGCCGAGCGAATAGGCGCCGACGCCTTCAGCAACGAACATGTAGCCGAGCTGCGAACAGGTCGAATAGGCGATGACGCGTTTGATGTCATTCTGCACGAGGCCGACGGTCGCGGCGAAGAACGCCGTCACGGCCCCGATCAGCGTCACGAATTCCAGCGCTGCGGGCGCATGTTCGAAGATCGGCGACAGTCGCGCGACCATGAACACACCCGCGGTCACCATGGTGGCGGCGTGGATGAGCGCGGAAACCGGCGTCGGGCCCTCCATCGCGTCGGGAAGCCATGTGTGCAGGAAGAACTGCGCCGACTTGCCCATGGCGCCGATGAACAGCAGGAAGGCCGCAATCGTCAGGGCGTCGACGTCCATGCCGAAGACATGGATCGGCTTGCCCGCAAGACCCGGAACGGCCGCGAAGACCTCATTGAAGCTCAGCGACTGCGTGAGCTGGAAGACGAGGAAGATGCCGAGAGCGAAACCGAAATCGCCGACGCGGTTGACCACGAAGGCCTTAATGGCGGCGGCGCAGGCCGACGGCTTCTCGTACCAGAAGCCGATGAGCAGATAGGACGCCAGCCCCACGCCCTCCCAGCCGAAGAACATCTGCACCAGATTGTCGGCGGTCACCAGCATCAACATGGCGAAGGTGAAAAGCGACAGATAGGCGAAGAAGCGCGGACGCGACGGGTCCTCGTGCATGTAGCCGATCGAATAGAGGTGCACGAGGCTCGACACGGTGTTGACGACGACGAGCATCACCGCTGTCAACGTGTCGACGCGCAGCGCCCAGTCGACCTTGAGCGCGCCAACCGTCATCCAGTTGGCGAGGACGGGAGCGCTTGCCTCTTTGTGGCCGAGGGCCACGTCGAAGAACACGACCCAGGACAGCACGGCCGAGACCATGAGCAACCCGGTCGTAACGAGCTCCGACGGGCGCGGTCCGAGCTTGCGCCCGAAGGCGCCTGCAATCAGAAAACCGAGCAGCGGGAGAAAGACGATTGCCTGAATCATCGCGGGATCAGCCCTTCAACGAATTGATGTCTTCGACCGCGATCGTGCCGCGATTGCGATAGAAGGCGACGAGGATCGCAAGGCCGATTGCAGCCTCCGCCGCCGCCACGGTGAGAACGAAGAGCGCGAACACCTGCCCCACCAGATCGCCGAGCGACTGCGAAAAGGCGACGAAGTTGAGGTTCACCGACAGGAGAATCAACTCCACCGACATTAGGATGACGATGATGTTCTTGCGGTTGAGAATGATGCCCGCAACGCCGAGCGTGAACAGGATCGCGGCGACGACGAGGTAGTGAGTGAGGCCGATGGTCATCATGAGACTTCCTCGTTAGACGCCGGTCCGGAACGGGACTTTCTTGATTTCGATGACATTGTCGCGGTTGCGCGCGTTCTGTTCCGCGATCTTCTGGCGCTTCACATTCGGCTTGTGATGCAGCGTCAGCACGATCGCGCCGATCATGGCGGTAAGCAGCACCAGCGCTGAAGCCTGGAAGAAGATCACATACTTCGTATAGAGCACCTGCCCGAGCGCCGCAGTGTTCGAGACATTGGCGACGATGGGCGTGGCGGCCGCCGAGGAAGCCGAAGGCGCGGATTGCCAGCCGATGGCGACCATGCCGAGCTCCGCCAGAACGACGACGCCGACCGCGGCGCCGACAGGCAGATATTTATTGAAGCCCTGCTTCAATTCCGCGAAGTCGACGTCGAGCATCATGACCACGAAGAGGAACAGGACCGCCACTGCGCCGACATAGACCACGATGAGGATCATGGCCAGGAACTCGGCGCCGGCAAGCAGGAACAGACCCGCGCCGTTACAAAAGGCGAGGATGAGAAACAGCACGGAATGCACCGGATTGCGTGCGAAGATCACCACGCAGGCTGACGCGATCATGATCGTCGCGAAGATGTAGAAAAATACAGCCGCCACGGCCTCATCCTCTCATGAAGAGCGCGACCTGCGTCGCGGCTCGCGTTCTCTTTTTACCGGTAGGGCGAGTCCATCGCGATGTTGCGCGCGATCTCACGTTCCCAGCGGGCGCCATTCTCGAGCAGGCGCTCCTTGGTGTAGTAAAGCTCCTCGCGCGTCTCGGTCGCGAATTCCTGGTTCGGGCCCTCGACGATCGCGTCGACGGGGCAGGCCTCCTGGCAATAGCCGCAATAGATGCACTTCACCATGTCGATGTCGTAGCGCGTCGTGCGACGGGTGCCGTCGTTGCGGCGCGGACCCGCTTCGATGGTGATGGCCTGAGCCGGACAGATCGCCTCGCAGAGCTTGCAGGCGATGCAGCGCTCCTCGCCGTTGGGATAGCGGCGCAGCGCATGCTCTCCCCGAAAACGCGGCGAAATCGGGTTCTTTTCATGCGGATAATTGATCGTCGCCTTCGGCTTGAAGAAGTAGCGCATGGATAGCCAGAAGGCGCCCACGAACTCCGACAGGAACAGCGACTTGGCGGCTTGGTCTAGTCTCATGACGGGCCTCAGCTCGCGACCGCGCCGGGGCCGAACTGCAGCACCGCGGCGACAATAATGACCATGACGAGCGAAATCGGCAGGAACACTTTCCAGCCCAGACGCATAAGCTGATCGTACCGATAACGCGGCACGAACGCCTTCACCATGGCGAAGAAGAAGAAGAAGAAGCTGACCTTCAGGATGAACCAGATGACTCCTGGCACCCAGGTGAAGGGGGCGATATTCGCCGGCGGCAGCCAGCCGCCGAAGAACAGGATGGTCAGCAGGGCGCACATGGTCACGATCGCCACATATTCGGCGAGCATGAACAGCACGTAAGGCGTCGCCGAATATTCAATCATGAAGCCGGCGACGAGTTCGGATTCCGCCTCGACGAGGTCGAAGGGAGGACGGTTCGTCTCGGCCAGCGCCGAAACGAAGAAGATGACGAACATCGGGAACAGGCGCAGCCAGTACCAGCCGGCCATGCCGTATGGCGTGTCCTGCGCGCGAACGATTTCGGTCAGATTCAGCGAACCGGCGCAGAGCAGCACGGTAATGATGACGAAGCCGATCGAGACTTCGTACGACACCATCTGCGCGGCGGAGCGCAGGGCGGACAGGAAGGGATATTTCGAGTTCGACGCCCAGCCGCCCATGATGACGCCGTAAACGCCGAGCGACGAAAGCGCGAAAATATAGAGGATGCCGACATTGATGTCGCCGACGACCCAGCCGCCGTCCGACACCGGCACCACCGCCCAGGCGGCGATCGACAGCGTCGCCATGATGAATGGCGCGAACAGGAAGATGCCCTTGTTCGCGGTGTCCGGGATCACCGGCTCCTTGAGGGCGAATTTGATGAAGTCGGCGAAGCTTTGAAGCAGACCCCACGGGCCGACGACATTCGGGCCGCGACGCAACTGCACCGCCGCCCAGATCTTGCGGTCAGCGAGAATGACGTAGGCCACATAGATCAGCAGAACCACCGCGATCAGCACGCTCTTGATGAGCGCGAGCAGAACGGGGCTTTCCGCGAGATAGGCGGTAATTGCGTTCAGCCACTCGGTCACGTCTTCGCTCCTATTCCGCCGCCTGCTTCAGCCGGCCTTGCGCGAGAGCCGAGCATTCCGCCATGACCGCCGAGGCGCGCGCGATCGGATTGGTGAGGTAGAAATCTTCGATGGCCGGGACGAAAGCGTCCTTCATCGCGACCGCCGGATGAATGGCGAGCTTGCCGATATCGGCCGCGTCGCCCGCCGCGATCTGGTCGATGCGCGCGAAATGCGGATGGGCCTCGACGAGCTTTTTGCGCAAAGCCGCAAGCGAGTCGAAGGGCAGCGCCTGCCCGAGCGCGCCGGAAAGCGCGCGCAGGACAGCCCAGTCCTCGCGGGCCTCGCCTGGAGGGAAGACAACGCGCGAGGCAAGCTGCACGCGGCCTTCCGTGTTCACATAGAGGCCCGACTTTTCCGTGTAGGCCGCGCCGGGCAAGATCACGTCGGCGCGATGCGCGCCGCGGTCGCCATGCGTGCCGATATAGACGACGAAGGCGCCCGGATCGATCGCCAGTTCATCGGCGCCCAGGTTGAAAATGAGGTCGAGAGCGCCCGCTTTGGCCATCGCCTGCGCGTCCATGCCGCCCGCCGCCGGCGTGAAGCCGAGATCGAGCGCGCCGACGCGCGACGCCGCCGTGTGGAGGACGCTGAAGCCGTTCCAGCCGTCGCCGACCCCGCCGAACTTTTGCGCGGCCTGCGCGGCGAGCGCGAGAATGGCGTCGCCGTCCGGGCGTGCGAGCGCGCCCTGCCCCACGATCACGAGCAATCTGCCCGCCGGCTTGCCATCCTGAATGAACCGCAGAAGCGAATCCGCGCCCGCGCCGAGATAGTCGTAGTCGTAAGTGAGATCGGCCTTTTCGCCGACCACCGAAATCTTGAAGTCGCCCCTGAGCCAGCGCTTGCGGATTCGCGCGTTGAGAACGGGCGACTCCTTTCGCGGGTTGGAGCCGACGATCAGCAGCGCGTCGGCGTCGTCGATACCGGCGACGGTGGCGTTGAACAGATAGGACGCGCGCCCGAATTTCGGATCGAGCTTGGCGCCATCCTGACGGCAATCGATATTCGGCGTTCCCAGCTGCTGCATGAGCAGCCTGAGCGCGAAAATCTCCTCGACCGCCGCGAGGTCGCCGACGATCGCGCCCGTACGCGCGGGCGCTGTCGTTTTGCGCTTGGCGGCGATGGCCTCGAAGGCCTCCTGCCATGTCGCGGGACGCAGACGGCCATTCTCGCGCACATACGGGCGATCCAGACGCTGGGTCTTGAGACCATCGACGATCTGACGCGTCTTGTCGGAAATCCACTCCTCATTCACCGCGTCGTTCACTCGCGGCAGGATGCGGATGACTTCGCGGCCGCGGGAGTCGACGCGGATGGCCGAACCCAGGGCGTCCATGACGTCGATGGTTTCGGTCTTCTGATATTCCCACGGACGCGCGCGGAAATTCTGCGGCTTGGGCAGCAGCGCGCCGACCGGGCAAAGGTCCGCGACATTGCCCTGGAGCTCCGAGGTCATCGCGCTTTCGAGATAGGTCGTGATTTCCATATCCTCGCCGCGGCCGATGGCGCCCATGTCGCCCGTGCCCGCGACTTCCGCAGTGAAGCGGACGCAGCGCGTGCAATGAATGCAGCGCGTCATCTCGGTCTTGACCAGCGGGCCGATATATTTGTCTTCGACCGCGCGCTTGTTTTCGCTGTAGCGCGAGCTGTCGCCGCCGAATGCGAGCGCCTGATCCTGCAGGTCGCATTCGCCGCCCTGATCGCAGATGGGGCAATCGAGCGGATGGTTGACGAGCAGGAACTCCATAACGCCTTCGCGGGCCTTCTTCACCATCGGCGATTTGGTGAGAACTTCCGGCGGCGCGCCGTTCGGACCCGGACGCAGATCCTTCACCGACATTGCGCAGGAGGCCTGCGGCTTGGGCGGTCCGCCCTTCACCTCGACGAGGCACATGCGGCAATTGCCCGCGATCGACAGGCGCTCATGGTAGCAGAAGCGCGGCACCTCGGCGCCCGCCTCCTCGCACGCCTGCAGAAGCGTGAACTCTCCCGGCACGTCAACTTCGACGCCATCGACGAGAATCTTGGTCACTTCGCTCTCTCCGAAGTCTCGACGCGCTTGTTCATGATCACTCCGCCGCCTCGCGCACCGGCTCCGGGTGCGGGTTGGCCGTATATTGATCGATTCGCTGTTCGATCACGTCGCGGAAATGGGTGATGAGACCCTGAATCGGCCACGCCGCCGCGTCGCCGAGCGCGCAGATGGTGTGGCCCTCGATCTGCTTCGACACGTCGAACAACATGTCGATTTCCTTCTTGTTCGCGCGGCCTTCGACCATGCGCTGCACGACGCGATACATCCAGCCCGTGCCTTCGCGGCAGGGCGTGCACTGGCCGCAGCTCTCGTGCTTGTAGAAGTAGGCGAGGCGCGCGATGGCGCGGATGATGTCAGTGGACTTGTCCATGACGATCACCGCCGCCGTGCCGAGGCCCGAGCCGAGCTTTACGAGGCTGTCGAAATCCATCGGGCAGTCGATGATCTGATGCGCCGGAACGCAGCGCACCGACGAACCGCCGGGAATGACCGCGAGAAGATTGTCCCAGCCGCCGCGAACGCCGCCGCAATGGGAGTCGATCAGTTCGCGGAAGGAGATCGACATCGCCTCCTCGACGTTGCACGGCCGGTTGACATGGCCGGAGATCGAGAAAAGCTTGGTGCCGGTGTTGTTGGGCTTGCCGATGCCGGCGAACCAGTTCGGGCCGCGACGCAGGATCGTCGGAACCACGGCAATCGACTCGACGTTGTTGACGGTCGTCGGACAGCCATAAAGGCCGACATTCGCGGGGAACGGCGGCTTCAGGCGCGGCATGCCCTTCTTGCCTTCGAGGCTCTCGATCAGGGCCGTCTCTTCGCCGCAGATATAGGCGCCGGCGCCGTGATGGACGTACAGATCGAAGGGATAGCCGTGGACGTTGTTCTTGCCGATGAGATTGGCCGCATAGGCTTCATCGACGGCGCGCTGCAACGCCTCGCGCTCGGCGATGAACTCGCCGCGAACGTAGATGTAACAGGCGTGCGCGCCCATGGCGAAGGAGGCGACCAGCGCGCCCTCGACCAGCGTATGCGGGTCGTTGCGCATGATCTCGCGGTCCTTGCACGTGCCGGGCTCGGACTCGTCGGCGTTGATGACGAGATAATGCGGGCGTCTGGGATCGACGTCCTTCGGCATGAAGGACCATTTGAGGCCTGTCGAGAAACCTGCGCCGCCGCGGCCGCGAAGGCCCGAGGCTTTCACTTCCTCGATGATCTTGTCGCGGCCCTTGGCGAGAAGCGCCTTCGTATTGTCCCACTGGCCGCGCTTGCGCGCACCGGCGAGCGAGCGATCCCCGAGGCCGTAAAGATTCGTGAAGATGCGATCTGAATCGGAGAGCATGATGGTTCCGTTCCCTCCGCTTACTTCTGGCCGTAGAGCGAGGTGAGGCTCGTGAGTCCGCCCTCGGGCTCCGATGAAACGCGGCCCTTCTGCGAGCCGGTCTTCACCGGACGGCCGGCGGCGAGATCGTCGAGAAGCTTCTCGAAATTCTCGGCGGTCAGGTCTTCGTAATAGTCGTCGTTGATCTGCACCATCGGCGCGTTGCAGCAGGCGCCGAGACATTCGACCTCGAGCCAGGAGAACATGCCGTCAGCCGTCACCTTGCGCTGTGGGCCGACGCGGCGCTCCAGCACCTTGATGAGATCGTCGGAGCCGCACAGCATGCAGGGCGTCGTGCCGCAAAGCTGGATGTAATACTTCCCCACCGGTTCGAGATTGAACATGGTGTAGAACGTCGCGACCTCGAGGACGCGGATCTTCGGCATGCCGAGCGTCTCTGCGACCTTCTCGATCGCCTTCTGCGGCAGCCAGTAATTGTTTTGCTTCTGCGCCTGCCACAGGGCTGGCACGACCGCGGAGGCCTGTCGGCCGTCGGGATATTTGGCGATCTGCTTTTCGAGCCACGCCTTGTTTTCGGCTGTGAACTCGAAGCTCTCGGGCTGGTTCTCGGCGAGACGACGGACGGACATTAGCGATCGACCTCCCCGAAGACGATATCGAGCGAACCTAGGATCGCCGAGACGTCGGCGAGCATGTGGCCCTTGCACAGGAAATCCATGGCGGACAGATGCACGAAGCCCGGCGCGCGGATCTTGCAGCGATACGGCTTGTCGCCGCCGTCGGATACGAGATAGACGCCGAATTCGCCCTTCGGCGCCTCGACCGCCGCATAAACTTCGCCGGCCGGGACGTGGAAGCCCTCGGTGAAGAGCTTGAAGTGATGGATGAGCGCTTCCATCGAGCGCTTCATCTCCTGACGCGACGGCTGCGTGATCTTGTGGTTCGGCGTCAGCACCGGGCCGCGGCCGTCAGCGCGCATCAGCTTTTCGACGCACTGTTTCATGATGTACGTCGACTGGCGCATCTCCTCCATGCGGATCACGGCGCGGTCGTAGCAGTCGCCATGTTTTCCGACGGGGATGTCGAACTCCATTTCCTCGTAGCACTCGTAGGGCTGCGCCTTGCGCAGATCCCAGGCCGCGCCGGAGCCGCGCACCATCACGCCGGAGAAACCCCATTTCCAGGCGTCCTCGAGCGAAATCACGCCGATGTCGACGTTTCGCTGCTTGAAGATCCGGTTCCCGATGAAAAGCTCGTCGAGATCGTCGACGACTTTCAGGAACGGGTCGCAGAAGGCGCCGATGTCCTCGACAAGCTGGTCGGGCAAATCGCGCGCCACGCCGCCGGGACGGAAATAATTGGCGTGCATGCGGGCGCCGCAGGCGCGCTCGTAAAACACCATAAGCTTTTCGCGCTCTTCGTAACCCCACAGCGGCGGGGTGAGCGCGCCGACGTCCATCGCCTGCGAGGTGACATTCAGGAGATGCGACAGCAGGCGGCCGATTTCGGCGTAGAGCACGCGGATGAGCTGACCGCGGCGCGGAACCTCCACATCGAGCAGGCGCTCGATCGCGAGACAGAAGGCGTGCTCCTGATTCATCGGCGCGCAATAGTCGAGCCGGTCGAAGTAAGGCACGTTCTGCAGATAGGTGCGCGACTCCATCAGCTTCTCGGTGCCGCGATGCAGGAAGCCGACATGCGGATCGACGCGCTCGACGACCTCGCCGTCGAGTTCGAGAATAAGGCGCAAAACGCCATGCGCCGCAGGATGCTGCGGGCCGAAGTTGATGTTGAAGTTGCGTTGACCCTGCGGGGCCGCGGGCTGTTCAGTCATCGTTGAGGCGCTCACTTGCTCGCCTTCTCGTCGCCGGGAAGGTCGTATTGGACGGCCTCCCACGGCGAGAGGAAATCGAAGTTGCGATATTCCTGCGTCAGTCGCACAGGCTCATAGACCACGCGCTTCTGCTCGTCGTCGTAGCGCACCTCGACGAAACCGGTCATCGGGAAATCCTTGCGCAGCGGATGCCCGTCGAAGCCATAGTCGGTCATGATGCGGCGCAGATCCGGATGGCCAGAGAAAATGACGCCGAAGAGATCATATGTCTCGCGCTCGTACCAGTCGGCTCCAGGAAAGAGCGAGACAAGCGAAGCCACCAGGGTCTCCTCCGAGGCCGGCGTCTTGATGCGGATGCGGCGGTTGTGCTTCGGCGACTGAAGATGCGCGACGACCTCGAAGCGCTCCTCGCGCTCGGGAAAATCCGCCGCCGTCACGTCGATCACGTTGACGAACAGACATTCGGCGTCGTCGCGCAGAAAGGTCGCGACATCGAGCCAGCGATCGCGCGCCACGGTGAGCGTGAGTTCGCCATAGGCGACCTTCACATTCGTCACCGCGCCGGGAAGAGCGTCGCTGATCCGCGCGCCCAGCGCCTCGAATTCCCCAACCATTGCCAGTCCCTTCGCAAGAAGCTTTTTGCTTCGCGTCAATTTTCCCTCGCGTTTCCCGCCCGCGACGCGAGCGGAGAACGCGCTAGCGCTCGATCGTCCCCGTGCGCCGGATCTTCTTCTGCAACAGCAGCATGCCGTAGACGAGCGCCTCGGCCGACGGCGGACAGCCCGGCACATAGACGTCGACCGGGATGATGCGGTCGCACCCGCGCACCACGGAATAGGAATAATGGTAGTAGCCGCCGCCATTGGCGCAGGAGCCCATGGAGATGACGTAGCGGGGCTCCGGCATCTGGTCATAGACCTTGCGCAGCGCCGGCGCCATCTTGTTGGTCAGCGTGCCGGCGATGATGATGCAGTCCGACTGGCGCGGCGAGGCGCGCGGCGCGAAGCCGAAGCGCTCGAGATCGTAGCGGGGCATAGCCGCCTGAATCATCTCGACCGCGCAGCAGGCGAGGCCGAATGTCATCCACATGAGCGACCCGGTGCGCGCCCAGTTGATGACGTCGTCCGTCGCGGTGACGAAGAAGCCCTTGTCGGCCAGCTCTTCGTTGATCTGAAGAAAGAAAGGGTCGTCCGATCCCACCGGCTTGCCGGTGCGCGGATCGATGAGGCCCTTGGGCTGCGGGGCGACGAGCGCGCCGCCCTGATTGGTGATCAATCCCATTCCAGCGCTCCCTTGCGCCACTCGTAGACGAAGCCGACGGTCAGCACGCCGAGGAAAACCATCATCGACCAGAAGCCGAAGGCTCCAGCCTCCTTAAATGCGACGGCCCAGGGAAAGAGGAAGGCCACTTCCAGATCGAACACGATGAATAGCAGCGACACGAGATAGAATCGCACGTCGAATTTCATGCGCGAATCATTGAACGGATTGAAGCCGCACTCATAGGCCGAGAGCTTCTCGGGGTCCGGCGCCTTGAAGGCGAACAGGAAGGGCGCGACGAGCAGGGCGCCAGCGATGATCGCGGAGAGCGCGATGAAGATCACCAGCGGCAGATATTGTTCGAGCAGCATCGGCATGGGTCGTGTCCGGTCGATTGCAGCGGGGCGAAGGCCGCATTCGCGGGAGCCATTTCCTTGGAAAGGCTCCAAGCCGCGCGTTCCGTAACAAAGCCCCTTGTGCAAAGCAAGAGACAAGCGCGCGATGTCCCGCCTTATGAGCGAAATCGTCGCAGTGGCGCTTAACAGGGCGCCGCGCCGCCCTATTTGTTGACGATTTCGGAAAGGAAGGCCGCCGCGCGCATCTCCACTAAGCGCGCCTCGCGCCGGGCGAGCGCCTCGGCGTCGGCGCCCCAGGCGCGCATCTGGAAGTCCTCGTCCACATGGGCTGCGGCCCAGGCGTCGTCTACTTTCAACTCGCCCAACGCCGTGGCGATTCCCACCATCAGCGAGCCGGTCAGCGTCGTCATGACATGCAGGGAGGACAGCCGGAACGGCGCCGAGGGCCCCTCGCCGACATATCCCCGCACCGCGGCGGCGATCGCGGCCAGCGCCGCCTCGCTCTGGGCCGCAAACATCACCCCTTCCGCCAGCGACAGCCTCGCCCCGAGCCTGTCGCGCGCGAAGGCGAGGAGCGGGTCCCAGGCCGCCGATTGCGCGGCGACAAGGCTCTCGGGCTCGCCTGCGCGGTAGCAGATCAGGTCGGAGCCTGCGTATTTGACGAGCTCCGCCTCAACCTCGGCCATTTGTCGGGCGACGCCGTCGATTGTGGAATTAACGAGCTTCGTCAGAGGCATGGTGGCGGGGTTGATCGTCTCCCCCTGCTCCGCCCATTCGGCGGCCATGGCTTCGGCGAGCTCCCGCGACGGGACGACGACGCGCCGCCTCGCCGGCGTGTTGACGGGGCGGCCGTCGAGAAGCACGCTGTAGCCGCCTTCGGCCTCCCCGACGGAGACCGTCTTGTAAAATCGCCTGGGTCCCGCCGCGCCCGCCGAATCGCGTTGGGCGCTGACATAGGCGCGCTCGGCCGCCTCAACGAAGAACTGCGAAGCGAGGTCGCTCTCCTCGCGGGGCTTTTTTGGTTCGTCGCTCATTTTTCCGCTTCTCGTCGATAACGACGGGACCGTCAAGGAATCCGCCGTTGAAGCCAAAAAACTGATTTTCCTCTATCTGCGCTTGCGGCACGGTGTTTCCCCCATCTGCGGCGAAATCCTGCGGCGCTGCGGGCATGAAAGTTAGAAATATGGATGAAAATCAGAAGCGGAAGCAGACGGACAACGCGAGAAGCCCGGCATGGACGACAGCGCATCCGATTGATTTTTACGTTACCGAACCCGAAAGATTTCGTGAGCTTTACCGCGGTCGCTTCGCCGATCTGTTCTTCGCCAATGAAGATCGCGTCGCTCACAAGTGGCTGCATTATTTCGCCATTTACGATCAGTTGCTGCAACCCTTCGTGGGAACGGCGGTGAGAATGCTGGAAATCGGCGTGAACAAGGGCGGTTCGCTTGCCCTGTGGCGACGCTTTTTCGGCGAAAAAGCCGTCATATTCGGCGTCGACGTCAATCCAGAATGCGCGGCGCTCGACAGCGCCGACGCCGCCGTGAGAATCGGCTCGCAGGACGACGCGACCTTTCTGGAGAAGGTCGTTGCGGAAATGGGCGGGATCGACGTCGTGCTGGACGACGGTTCGCATGTCGCGACCCATCAGCGCGCCAGTTACAACATATTGTTTCCATTGCTTAACGAGGGCGGGCTTTATCTTATCGAAGATATGTGCACGGCCTATTGGCCGCCATATCAGGGCGGGCTCGGAAGGCCCGGGACGGCCATCGAGTTCCTGAAGGAAAAAGTCGACGAGATGCACAGGCACTACCTGGCGCCCGGTCTTAATACGCCCGAACATATGACGGACATCGAAAGCGTGCAGTTCTTCGACTCGATCGCGGCTGTCCGCAAGCGCCGGCAGCTTCCCCGCCATCATCTTATGGTCCCGCCGGCGGCGAAACAGGGCGCGTGAGGCTTACGCGTCCGGCGCGTCCTCGATCGGGTCGTATTGCTTCACGTCGAAGCCGAACAGCTCCCAGCTCTTTTGCATGTGAGGCGGCAGCGGCGCGGCGACGTCCAGCGTCCCGCCTCTGGGATGCGGCAGGACGAGCCGCCGGGCGAGAAGGTGAAGCTTGCGCTCCAGCCCGTCGGGCATGGCCCTTAGGGGGTCGCGGCGGCGCACCTCGTCCTCGGGCCGGCGCCCATATTTCGGGTCGCCGAAGATCGGATGGCCGATCGCCTCGGCGTGGGCGCGCAGCTGGTGGGTGCGGCCGGTGAGCGGCTTCATCGACAGCCAGGCGCAGCGCGGCGCGACCTTGTCGACGATTGCGTAATAGGTCAGCGAATGCTGGGCGTCGGCTTCGCCATGCTTGGCGACCCGCATTTTTTCGAGGTCGCGGCCGCAGCCCCGGGCCTTCTCCATCCCGGCGCCCTTGGCGAGATAGAGCGACACCCTGCCCTGTGCGGGCTTGGGCACGCCTTCGACGAGCGCCCAATATATCTTTTTTGCCTGCCGGGAGCGGAAGATTTCGCCGAGGTCGGCCGCCATGCGCCGGGTCTTGGCGACCAGCAGCACGCCTGATGTGTCGCGGTCGAGGCGATGGACCAGCACGGGGCGCGAATCGCCCCTGGCGAGCGACTCCAGCATGCCGTCGACATGGCGCTTCTGGCCCGAGCCGCCCTGCGTCGCCAGCCCCCAGGGTTTGTTGAGGACGAGCACGTCCTTGTCCTCGAAGAGCGTCATGGCCTTGAGCGCCTGCGCGTCCTCGGGCGAGGAACGTTTCACCGCCGGCGCCTCGGGCGCCTCTATCCTGAGCGGCGGCACGCGAACCTTCTGGCCTTCTTCGAGCCGCGTCGAGGTCTCCACGCGCTTGCCGTCGACGCGGACCTCGCCTTTCCGGCAAATCTTCGCGAGATGGGACAGCGCGAGAGTCGGATATCGCCGCTTGAACCAGCGGTCGACGCGCATCCCCGCCTCGTCCTCCGTTACGGTCGTAGTGGAGACGCCGCTTTTGGCCTCGGGCGCGCTCATCGGTCGCCTCGCGGTTGCGGAAAGGGGAGAAGAAACGGCATTTCGGCCTTATGAACCAAAGCCCGTCCCTTTGTCGATGGCCCCCGTTACGGCTTCGATTGCGAGCGCTGCGGCGGCGGGGCATGTTGAGGCGCGCGCCCCGAAGCGCCGTCCGATCAAGCGTTCGTCATCCGGAGTAAAGTGAGGCCCTGTGCGAAAAGTTTTCGTAGCCCTTGCGGCTCTCGTCGCCGGATATGCCTCCGGCGCCTTTATCGGCGCTGTCCTGGTCGAAATCTTTTCCGGCAACCGGCATGACAAAAGCCTCGAGGTCGTCATGACCGCCGCTTTCGTGACCGGCCCCCTGGGCGCCTTCATAGGGCTGCTCGCCGCGATCTTCTGGCGCGGGTCGAATTCCTGAACAGGGAGTAAGCATGTCAAACTACTACGGCCCCGCCCATCGCGAGCTTCAGGACGCCTTCGACTCGCGTCGCCTCGCCGATCTCATGGAGGGCGGGGTGATGCACGCCGAATTCGCCCCCCACGAAGTCGAGTTCCTGCAGTCGCGGGACATGTTTTTCCTCGCCAGCGTCGATCCGGCAGGCCGGCCCACCGTCTCATACAAGGGCGGCGCGCCGGGCTTCGTGCGGGTGACCGGGCCGAAGTCTCTGGTCTTTCCGTGGTTCGACGGCAACGGCATGTTCTACTCCGCCGGCAACATCGCGGAAAACGGGATGGTCGGGCTGCTGTTCATCGACTTCGCGACGCCGAACCGTCTGCGCGTTCAGGGCGAGGCGAAAATCCTGCGGGGTCCGGAGTCCGCATCGCAATATCCCGGCGCGCAGTTTCTGATCGAGGTGCAGGTCGAGTCGATCTGGGTCAATTGCCCGCGCTACATTCATCCGCATCGGAAACTTTCCGACTCGAAATACCTCCCCGACGCGACCGGCTCTTCCCCGCTGCCGGGGTGGAAGCGGCTCGACATCGCGCAGGAGGCGCTCCGCCCGGAGGACCGGGCGCGGGTCGGAGAGGCTGGCGGGGTGGTCGACATGGACGCCTACGCCGGAATGGTGCAGCGAGGGGAAGGCTGAGACGCGCCTCCTTCAGCGGCGGCGCGCTCGGGGCCGAGTTCCGGACTGAGCCTGATCGGACACGGCCGACGCATAGCCTTTGCCGCCGCCGCTCCGGACTGAAATTCGATGCGTCCGAAGTCTAGTAGGGAGCGGTCGGCGTGCACTCAGGTGGTGCGCATCGTGGCTTGTAGGCATAGGGGATCATTGCGCCGACAAATAGCGCAACACCCAGAACAATGATTGCAATTTTATAGTTCATTGCGACGTCCTGTGCTTCGTTTATTCTCCGGCCGCCCGCTGCGCCATTGGTGCTGAGGGAGCCATGATTTCGGGGACCGTGTAGTTCTGGCCGCATTTCAACCAAGGAAAGCGCCTCGCGTCCGTGACAATGTCGCTCAGCGAAATCCAAAATCGGACCAGCGCGGAATGATAACGTCGCGCGGACCGGCCATGCGTCCCGATTCAGCATGAGGAAGCCGTCGGCGGTTCCTTGTCCGCCCGGCGACAGCCGCTTGGAAGGCGCCCCCGCCTCCGTTAAACTTCCCAAGATCCATCCCGCGAGGCCAAAGATGAGCGACCGTCCCAGCGAAGCCGCCCTGTTCGACCGGGCCAATCTGGACGCGCGCATCACCTTCGTGTCCGCCAGCTTTCTCCTCGCCTATGGCTTTGCCGCGCTGCTAGACCGGGTCGGCGCGCCGGAGCGCTTCGTCGGGGCGGCGCCGCCCTGGTTCACGATCGTCGCGCTGGCCGCGCTGGGCTTCCTGCTCCATTCCATGCGCGTCTCGGTCTATTACGCGGCGGGGCGCGCGGTCCCGGCGGCCTATTCCGGCTTCGCCAATGCGGCGATCGTCATCGCCATGGTCACGCCCTTTGCGACGCGTCTTGCCGGCCGATCCTGGACGCTCGGCGTCGTGGGCGGCGTTTTTCTCGGCCTTGCGACGGCCGCCTTTTATCTCGGCCCGCTGCTGCGCAAGACCGGAGCCTTCTCCATCTCCGGCCTTCTCGCGGCGCGTTTTCCGAGCGCGGCGCCAAGGTTCGGAGTCATCGCCGCGGTGGCGCTTTCCTCCGGCCTGCTCGCCATCGCGGGCGGGCTGATCGCGGTAGACGCACTCGTGGACCTCACCGGCGCGGGCCGGACCTTCGCGGCCTTCGCCATCGCCGCGGCGACGCTCGTCATCGCGGGGCCCGGCGGCCTCGCCGGCGCCATATGGACCGCGGCCGCGGCGGGGGGCGTCGCGCTTTTCGGCCTCGGCTTGCCGCTCTTCGCGCTCGGCGCGCGGGGGGAGCTCCCCGTGAACATTCTCGGCGGCGGGCCGGGCTGGCGGGAGGCGGCCGAGCTTCTTTTCGCCTGGCGGATCGTGCCCGCGCCGATGAATCTCCTCATTGAAATCGGCGCCACCATCGCCGTCGCGCTCGGCGTCGCGACGCTCGCCCCCACCCTCGCGCCCGCCGTAACGACGAACGACCTCGCCGCGGCCCGCCGCTCCGGGTTTGCGGCGTTCGGCTGGAGCATTTTCTTCGCGCTGATGGTCGGGGGCGCCGTCGCCGCCTCGGCCATCGAATTCGCCGGCGCGACGGCCGGCCAGCCGCCCGAGCGATTGCCGCCGCCGGTTTACGCCGCCAGCAAGCGCGGCCTTGTCGAGATCTGCGGAGCCACTGTCCGCAATCCTTCCGAGGCGCAGCGCGCCTGTGTCGCGCAAGGCCTCGCGCCGGGCGCGCCGCTGAACGCCGCCGACGTCCGCCCGATGGAGGGCGTCTATTTGCTCGGCGCGCTGCCCGGCGCGTCCGGGCTGGGCGCGGCGGCCGCCGGCCTGCTCGCCTCGGGGCTGATCGCGTTGGGACTGGCGCTCGCCGCCACGGGGCTCCAAACCTGCGCCACAGCGGTCGGGCATGACGCGCTCTATCGCCTGCGCGGCGAGATCGACCTCACGAGCCGGCGGCTCGCCATTACAAGGCTGGTTCTGATCGTCGTTTCGGCCTTGGGATATGTGGTCGGCGCGACGCATATCGTCTCGCCGAGCGTATTGGTTTCGCTCGCGCTGTCGATTTCGGCCGCATGTGTAGCTCCTGCCGTGGCCATGGCCTTCTGGCCGCGCGCCGGCGATCGCGAGGCGTTGGTGGCGCTGATCGGCGGCGTGATTGGCCTCGTTGCGGCGCTCGCGGCGGCCGCTGCGGCGCGGCGCGTGGAAATCTATGCGCTCGCGGCGCTCGCCGGCGCGACGCTGGGCCTCGCCATGGGCGTTGTTTCCGGCCTGTCCACCGAGCCCGAAAAGCCCGGAGCCCGGGAGTTCATCAGGCGCGTCCTGCGCGGCGACGGACAGGTCATGGCGCCGGACAAGGGCGCCTGACAGGCCTCAGCGATCTGTATTCACGAAACTTTCTCCCGGCGTAACCTTGCCGAAAACCAGAGGCTTGTCCCTGCCGCAGTCGAAGCTTCGCGCATGTTTGTCGGCGATCTCGCGAGCGAGTTCATTGGCGTCCGAGTTCGCGACCGCATCGACATAGCCGACATGGCACACCGGCCCCGGCGGCAGGCGGGTGACGACCAGGACCCTGCCGCTCACTTTCAGGCTTTCCCGATCAGGGATGGTCTTCACGTTCCAGCGCATGATCGCCGCGAAGGGCTTGCCGCCGCGCTCGTCCAGCCGCCATTCGATCGCGCCCTTGTAAAAGTCGTTGACGGGCGCGAGCGTCTGCTCTGCGGCGGGCTCATCCTTCGCCTTTCGGCCAAAACTCACGAACATGCGCTGGTCCCCGGCGGCGAGCCATATGGGCGCGCCGGCGTAGCCTTTGCAGCGCCACTCGCCATAATCCTCGACGACATCGCCGGGGGAGCGCCGACAGTCGCGGCGCACGTCGATCTTCGTGTAGGCGGAAGTCGCGCCCTGCGCCAGAGTCGCAAATGGCGCGAGAAACATAAGGCCGGTCATCAGCAACCGGTTACGCAAAACGGTTCTCACGGATAGTCACCCTGTCTTGGCCGGACGCATGATCCCGCGCCCAACGAAACTCATGGCGCCATTACTATCCGCCGCCTTTGCGCCGGGTCACATCGCGCTCGGCGCTCTCGATGCGTGAAAAGCTCAAATCGACGCGCAGATACGGCCGACGATGCGGGGATTTTTCCATTAAACTCGATATGCCGGCGGCGCCTGGCGACAAGCGGAACGTGCCACACGGTTTCAAAGCTCGCCATGACGTAAGCGGACTGGTCCGGTCGGGAGAAGATATTACCCCCGCGGCCGCCTGAAGGTGCTGGAAGAGGCTTGAGCCGACCATCGCCTCTATCCTTCGCCGGTTTTTCTGCTATAAGGCCATCCGCACGCCCGGCTCAGCCGGGCGGCGCCGCTTTGAGGCGACCTCGCTGGACGACATCCCGGCCAAGGCCGCCCGCCGCGGGCAACTCCCGGACACAAGGAAAAGCCGGATGTCGATCACAGCCGAGCGCAAGCAGGCGCTCATCAAGGAATATTCCACCAAGGCCGACGACACAGGCTCGCCCGAGGTTCAGGTCGCGATCCTCACGGAGCGCATCGCCAACCTCACCGAGCACTTCAAGACGCATGTGAAGGACAATCACTCGCGTCGCGGCCTGCTGAAGCTGGTCTCCCAGCGCCGCCAGCTTCTCGACTATGTGAAGAAGCGGGATGAGGCGCGTTACAAGACCCTCATCGAGCGGCTCGGCATCCGTCGCTGACCGAAGCTTTCGAAAGCGGCGCCGAGAAATGCGCCGCTTTCGTCCTTATGGAGCGCCCTCATGCGGCGCTCGAGATCGAAAACCAGCGCTCAAGTCATGGCAGGATCGCCGGACGCTGCGTGGATGCTTAAAGAAATTTCCAGCAGCTTCTCGCCGTCTTGCTCATGACGAACCGTTGGCGTTCACCAGAGAAAGACAGCACATGTTCCAAGTTCACCGTGAAGAACTCGACTGGGCCGGGCGCAAGCTCGTCCTCGAGACCGGCAAGGTCGCGCGGCAAGCCGACGGCGCCGTGATGGCGAGCTGGGGCGAGACCACCGTCCTCGCCACCGTCGTCTCCGCCAAGGCCCCGAAGCCCGGTCAGGACTTCTTCCCGCTCACCGTCAATTATCAGGAAAAGGCCTTCGCCGCCGGCCGCATTCCGGGCGGCTATTTCAAGCGCGAGGGACGGCCCTCCGAGCGCGAGACGCTGGTCTCCCGCCTGATCGACCGCCCGATCCGCCCGCTCTTCCCGGACGGCTACCGTTGCGACACCCAAGTGATCGTCACCGTGCTGTCGCATGACCTCGAGAACGACCCGGACATTCTCGCCATGGTCGCGGCTTCCGCTGCGCTGACGCTCTCGGGCGTGCCCTTCATGGGCCCCGTCGGCGGCGCGCGCGTCGGCTATATCAACGGACAGCTGAAGCTCAATCCGACGATCGAGGAGATGAAGCTCTCCGACCTCGACCTCGTCGTCGCCGGCACCTCGGACGCGGTGCTTATGGTCGAATCGGAAGCCAAGGAGCTCTCCGAGGAGACGATGCTCGAGGCGGTCATGACCGGCCATCGCGGGTTCCAGCCGGTGATCGACGCCATCATCCGCCTCGCCGAGCGCGCCGCCAAGGACCCGCGCGACCTGATCGTTCCCGACCTCGCGCATGTCGCCGAGGCCGTGGCCAGGATCGCCGAGGCCGATCTGCGCGAGGCCTACAAGCACACGGTCAAGCAGGAGCGCTACGCCGCCGTCGACGCCGTGAAGGCAAAGGTGATGACCGAGCTCTTCCCCGAAGGCTCCGAGCCGGCCTTCACCAAGGAGCAGGTCGGCGAGGTCTTCAAGGAGCTGCAGGCCAAGGTCGTCCGCTGGAACATTCTCGACACGGGCATCCGCATCGACGGCCGCGACGTGAAGACCGTGCGCCCGATCGTCGCCGAAGTCGGCGTGTTGCCCCGCACCCATGGCTCGGCGCTTTTCACGCGCGGCGAGACGCAGGCGCTGGTCGTCGCGACGCTCGGCACGGGCGAGGACGAACAATTCGTCGATTCGCTCGAGGGCACCTACAAGGAGCGCTTCCTGCTCCATTATAACTTCCCGCCCTACTCCGTCGGCGAGACGGGCCGCATGGGTTCGCCCGGCCGCCGCGAGATCGGCCACGGCAAGCTCGCCTGGCGCGCAATCCGTCCGATGCTGCCGGCCGCCGCCGAATTCCCCTATACGCTGCGCGTCGTCTCCGAGATCACCGAGTCGAACGGCTCGTCCTCGATGGCCACCGTCTGCGGCACCTCGCTGGCGCTGATGGACGCTGGCGTGCCGTTGAAGGCGCCGACGGCGGGCATCGCGATGGGCCTGATCCTCGAAGGCGAGCGCTTCGCGGTGCTCTCCGACATTCTCGGCGACGAGGATCACCTCGGAGACATGGACTTCAAGGTGGCGGGCACGTCTAACGGCGTCACCTCGCTGCAGATGGACATCAAGATCGCCGGCATCACCGAGGAGATCATGAAGGTCGCGCTCGCCCAGGCGAAGGACGGCCGCTTGCACATTCTCGGCGAAATGGCGAAGGCGCTGACCACCTCCCGCGCGGAGCTCGGCGAATTCGCGCCGCGCATCGAGACGCTGAAGATCCCGACCGACAAGATCCGCGACGTGATCGGTTCGGGCGGCAAGGTCATCCGCGAGATCGTCGAGAAGACCGGCGCCAAGATCAACATCGAGGACGACGGCACCGTGAAGGTCGCGTCGTCGGACGGCAATTCGATCAAGGCGGCGATCAACTGGATCAAGTCCATCGCCTCCGATCCGGAAGTCGGCATGATCTACGAGGGCACGGTGGTCAAGACCGCCGACTTCGGCGCCTTCGTGAACTTCTTCGGCGCCAAGGACGGCCTCGTCCATATCTCGCAGCTCTCCAAGCAGCGCGTGGCGAAGACGACCGACGTCGTGAAGGAAGGCGATCGCGTGAAGGTGAAGCTGCTCGGCTTCGACGATCGCGGCAAGGTGCGCCTTTCCATGCGCGCCGTCGATCAGGAGACCGGCGAAGACCTGGAGGCCAAGGAAAAGGCCGAACGCGAGGCCGGAGCCGCGCTCAGCGAGTGATTGCGCTGGCGCACTGCTGATATATTCGAGCCGTCCGACATTGTCGGGCGGCTTTTTTTCAATCCGAGAGGGGCATTCGGCGATGCGAGGGATTGCAGTTCTTCTGGCGGCCACGAACATTGCGACGGCTGCATATGCGGAGGCGGACTACTCCCGGGTCATTTCCACCGTTACGCTAAGCTTCGAGAACGGAGACACGGATCGCGCCGCGCTCGTGGAGAACGGCGACGCCGGCGCCGACCTTTATATTTATCGCGGGCTGGAGCCTGCGCGCGATCTCGCGACGCCTGCAAAGCCCGCGCTGATCAAAAAGGACGCCGCATGGAGCGGAGCAATGTGGGGCGCGCGCCCGTCTCTCGAAACCAACGCGAAGGGGTCGCTGCTCATCAAGTCGGAGAACACCGGGATCGGCCGCGACAGGTGGAGCCAGACGCTGACGGTCGTCTATCGTAACAAGGAATTCATCGTCGCCGGACTGACGCACGAGTCATACGACACGCTCGACCCGAGCAACACGCATTCCTGCGACCTGAATTTCCTCACGGGCAAAGGCAAGCGCGATGGAAAACCCGTCGACTTCAAACGTCCGGCGCCGAAACTTGCCGACTGGTCCGACGAGAAACTGCCGAAAGAGTGCCGGTTCTAGCCGTTCCTATCAGGCCCGCCAGCCCTGATCTTCAAGAGGACAGACGCAAACACGACGGAGGGAAGAGATGACTGACGAGACGCCTCCCGGCGCGCCTGAGCCGACACGCGCGGCGGTGGACATCTTCGTTCTCGCGCGCCTCGGCCTCACGCTCGTCTTTGTCGCTGTCACGCTGCTGCTCGCGGCGCCGTTTCTCTCCAGTCTCACCTGGGCGCTCGTTCTCGCCGTCGTCTTTCTGCGTCCGCATCGCGCCATCGAAGCGGTCATGGGCCGCTCCTTCGGCGCCGCGCTTTCGGTGCTCATCGTCGCGCTGATCATTGTCGGGCCGCTGGCATTCGTGTCGGAACGGCTCATCAACGAAGCCGTCGAGGGCGCAGCTTACATCCAGCAGGAAGTGACTCAGGGCAAGTGGGTCGATTTCCTGAAGGCGCATCCCTGGCTGGAGACGGTCAATAACTGGATCGAGGGACAATTCGACCTGCAGGATGTTCTGAGCCGGGTCGGCGCCTTCCTCACCAACGCTGGCGCATTGTTCATCAAGCAATCGACCGGCCAGGCGTTGACGGTGCTGCTCTCCTTCTACATGCTTTTCTTCTTCCTGCGCGACCGCAAGGCTGGCGTCGAGGCGCTGCTGCGCCTTTCACCCTTTTCGGACATCGAGACCCGCAAGCTGATCGTGCGCATCCGCGACACGATCTACGCGATCATCTATGGCACGCTCGCCGTCGCCGCCTTGCAGGGCGCGCTCGGCGGCTTCATTTTCTGGTGGCTCAACTTCCCCTCCCCTGTGTTCTGGGCGCTGATCATGGGCCTCCTCGCCATCGTGCCGGTGCTCGGGACTTTCGTCGTGTGGGTGCCGGCGACGATCTTTCTAGCGATCGAGGGCCGATGGGCCGACGCATTGACGCTCGGTCTCTGGGGCGGCGTCGTGATCGCCAGCTCGGACAATCTGGTTCGTCCCCTGCTCATCAGCGACACGCTGCGCCTGCACACCGCCCCGGCCTTCATCGCCATGCTCGGCGGCATACAATTGTTCGGGCCCTCCGGTCTTGTGCTCGGTCCGATCGCAATGACCACGACGAGCCTGATGCTGGAGTTCTGGCGCCGCCGCGCGAGCACATAGACGGAAAACCGCACAAGCCTTTCCTGAGAAGCGCTCTATTCGAGATCCAGGCGGCGCCGCAGGAGCGCCGCCAGCTCCTCGGCGTTGTGGCTCTTTTCAAAGGCGGGGCTCTCGAATTCCTCGCCGCTCTCCAGCGCGAGCACGACGCGGTAGACGTCCGGCCCGTCATTGTCGGGAAAGAACTGCACTCGCACTTCACGCAAATTCTCGCGCCGGACCGCGGTAGTGCTTCGCCAGCCGACCCTTGTCCGCTCGATGTCGATCACGCCGTCGCGAACCCGCCAGCGCTGATCTTCGCCAAACCAGGCGGCAAGGATGAAGCCGCCCCCAACCGTCCAGGCGCCCAGAGTGAGGAAACCGAAGAACAGCGTCGAAAAATCGGGATGCAGAAAGACGTGACGAAACTCCCACGCCGGCGTCACGATGCAGAACAGGCCCGTCGCCGCGAGTCCTGCTCTCAGCCAGCCAGGTAAAGGGCGTTCGATAGAAAATTCGTCCGTGTCGATCATCTGGAGCGACACCATAGCGCGCTTCGATTATCGACAGGTTGCGGCGCCGACGCGTCTTTGCGCGCCCGTTATCAATGAAAATTAACGCTCCCGCGCCCGTTCGAACGCCGCATCGAGCGCCGCGTCCTGCGCCTCCATGGCCGTGGCCGTTTGAGTCCAGACGAGAAAGCAGCGCAAACGCTTGCCGGGATAAAGCGGCGCGATCGCCGCGCGATAGAGCGCCAGCTGGCGCAATTGATCGGGCTCGGGCGCCTCGCGCGGCCGACCGGTTTTGAAATCGGCGATGAGCACCTCGTTTTCCGTTTCCGCGAGCCGGTCAATTCGGCCGGAAACGAAAAGCCCGTTATCAAGCGCAGCGACAATGTCGACCTCCGCCGCCGATTGAGGGCCGAACAAATCCGCAAGGCCAGGATCTTCGATCACCGCAAGAGCCGCCTGCGCGATCGCATTGCGCCGCGCGTCGTCGAGTCCTTCGCCTCGCAAAGCGAGAAAGCGCTCCGCCGCCGCCCGCCGGCGCGGTTCGGCGCAGGTCGGCAGATGTTGCAGCAACGCATGCGTCAGTCGCCCCTCCAGCACCCGCTCGGCGTCACGCCGGTTCGGCGCGGCTGCGGCGCCCGACGCAAACGCGTCGGCGCCAGCGAGCGCGCTCGACGGCCGCAGCGGCGGCGCGGGATCGATTTCGCGCCGCGCCGCCGTGTGCGCGAAGGCGGGAATTTCGACCAGCGACTCGCGCGCGACCGTGCGCGCGAGGTCATGACGCGGCGGAACCTCGCCAAGCCTGAGGATTGCGCCCTCCGGCTCGAAGGGATCCGGGAACGCATTGCAGGCGGGCTCAAGCGCATCGCGAATGGCGTTGTACCAGCAGCCATCCGCCGGTCCGCGCGATCCGTGATAGCCGGCGATATAAAGCCGCTCCTCAGCGCGTGTCAGCGCGACATAGAGCAGGCGTTGATGCTCCGCGCGCTCGGCGTCGCGATGACGCGCGCGCGCCGCGCCGAGCGCCGCCGGATCGCTCGCCTTGTCGAGCGACCAGACGAGCGAAACGTCGTCGTCCTCTCCAAGCCTGAAAAGTTTCGGATCATGCTTGCCCGCCGGCGCGCCGCAGGTGTCGGGCAGGAAGACGATCTTGGCCTCCAACCCTTTCGCGGCGTGCGCCGTCATTACGCGCACCGCCGCGCCCGCCGCCTCCATGTCGCGCTTGATCGACAGGTCGAGCGTTTCGACCATCGCGAGAAAGCTCGTCAGCGACGGCGCCTGCTCACGTTCGAAAGTGAGCGCCAGACGCAGGAACTCGTCGATTGCGTCATTGGCCTCAGCGCCGAGACGCGCGACAAGTTTTGTCCGCCCGCCGCCCGGACCGAGAATCCGTCCGTAGAAATCGAAGGGCGCGAGCGTTGCCGCGTCCCGGCGCCATGCGTCGATCGTTTGCGCGGCGTGGCGATGACGCTCGTCGCCGGAATTTTTCAGCGCGCTGAAGAGAGATCCCGTCCGGCGCGGCGCCAAGGAGATGAGATCATCGTCGTCGAATCCGATGAGCGGCGATTTCAGCACCGTCGCCAGCGTGAGATCGTCCTCGACGAGAAGCGCCGCGCGGCCGAGCGCGACGAGATCATTCACCGCGATATGATCGGCAAGGTCGAGACGATCGGCGCCCGCGACCGGCACATGCTCCGCCTTCAGCGCGCGGATAAGCGCCTCGAAGAAAGGGCCCCGCTTGCGCACGAGGATGAGAATGTCGCCGGCTTCGACGGGACGCAGCCTGCCCTTGTCCTCGACGCACTCGCCGCTGTCCGGCGCCAGCAGCGTCTTGATCTTTCGCGCAACCCTGCCGGCGAGTCGTTCGGCGGGATCATTCTCCTCGACGTAATCCAGCGGCAACCGCCAATCCGCCGGCTCCTCGGCGTTCTGCGAGCCAATCGGCTCCCATATCTCCACGAGCGCCTGGACATCCGTTTTCCACGCCTCATGCTTCGGCATGCCCGCCAGCGGATCGGAGGCGAGTCCGGCGCCGTTGCCGGCATGGCCGAACACCATGTCGACCGCCTCCAATATGCCCTTCGCGGAACGAAACGATTGCAGCAGGCGCACGTCGCGAAAGAGCCGCTCGACAGTCCTGAAGCGTCGCTCGAAATCGCGCCGCATGGCGTCGAATTTCTCCGGCGCCGCGCCCTGGAAGGAGAAGATCGACTGCTTCTCGTCGCCGACCGCGAAGAAAGTGCGCGCCATATGACGCGCGCCGTCGCCGGCGCAAAACTCGTCCGCGATGGCGGTGAGAATATCCCACTGCGCCGCGCTCGTATCCTGCGCCTCGTCGAGGAGAATGTGATCGATCTGCGAGTCGAGCTTGTAGAGAACCCAGGAGGGGCTCGATCGCTGCAGCAGGCGCCGCGCGCCCTCGATGAGATCGTCGTAATCGAGCAGATTGCGGTAACGCTTGGCGCGCGAATATTCCGTCACGATTGCGTCGCCAAGCGTCGCCAGCGCCATCGAACGCTCCACAGTCGCCGCCGCCTTGCGTTTTTCGATCAGCGGCGCGAGACGATCGCGCTCTTCCTCCATGCGCTCCAGCAGGCCGGGTTCGCTTTTTACAAGGCCCGCGGTAATGATTTTCGTCTTGCCGGCGCCCCGTGGTTCGCCCTTCTGCGTGTAGAAAGCCGAGAGATAGATGTCGATGCAATCGGGGTGCGGCGCGAGCGCGTAAGCGCGCTCGAGACTGTCGGCAAGCTTGCCGTCATTGCTCGAACCACCGCGCAGAGCCTTCGCCAGAGCCGGCCAATCAGGCCAGGGCTCGCCTCCTTCGACGATTTCCTTTTCAATGCGCGCGAGCGTCTCCTCCGCGCGCAGGCCGAGCCTGGCGCGCAATCGCAGCGCGTAGGTTTCACGGTCGGAAAATTGCGCCAGCGCGTCACGATTGCCGAGCAGTTCGTCACAAAGATTATCGAATCCGAAGCCCGACGTTTCGCGCGCGACATGCTCCAGCGCGTTACGCAACGCGCCTGTGTCACGCATGGCGCAATCGAGCGCGCGCCGCTTCGATGCTTCGAGCAGCTCCGCGCGCTCCATGTCGTCGATCACGCGAAAGCCTGCCGGCGCGTTGGCCTCGAACGGAAAATGATGCAGCAGCTTCTCGCAGAACGCATGGATCGTCTGGATTTTCAGTCCGCCCGGCGTCTCCACCGCGCGCGCAAAGAGACAGCGCGCAACGTCCAGTTCCGCCCGCGACGGCCGGTCGGCGCCTGTAGCCTCTATCTCCCGGATCAAGGATTCATCGTCGAGCAGCGCCCAGCGCGCCAGAACGTCGAAGATTCGCGCCGACATATTTGCGGCCGCGGCCTTGGTGTAAGTGAGGCAGAGAATCCGCGACGGCGGCACGCGCGCGAGCAAAAGCCGCACGACGCGCTGCGACAGCACATGCGTCTTGCCCGAGCCGGCGTTGGCGGAAACCCAGGCGGACGCCGCGGGGTCGGACGCATCGCGCTGCGCGTTTTTCGTGAGGCTGCCCACGGGCCGGATCGTCATGCGCCGTCCCCGCCGCCGCGCGACCATTCCTTCACGCGCGCAAGATGATCATAGTCCCCGACGCCCGAGACGAAGGCGACGAAAGGCCGCGATGGATAAGGCGTCGCCGGCGCACGATATTGCGACAGCATTTTTTCGACCTCGACGCGATGCGTCGCGACGACGTCGGCGAAGGCCCTGTCCTTCCAGTTGAGCCATTGCGTGTCGCCGCCGTCCTTCAGGCCGACATAGGCGGCGCCCTCGACGGGATGAACGCCGACATCCGCGAAGGCGCCGGCTTCGACCATCGCGGCCTCCAATGTGAGCTGCGGCGCCCATCCTGCGCCGACCTGTTTCACGCTGGGCGGCGCGCCGGTCTTGTAATCGAAGACATAGGCGCGCCCATGCGGATCGACCTCGATGCGGTCTGCGACGGCGGTGAGTGTGAAAGTCGATCCGTCCTCGAGCGGCATGCGCCATGCGCCGCGCGTCTCGATGAAGATTTCACAGCCCTCCGATCGCCGCTCCTGCTCGAAGTCGAGGGCGTGATCGAGTCCCTGCGCGATGCGCGGCCATGTGAAAGTCGCGAAGGCCGGATCCAGAAAGAAATCGCTCAGCTTCCTGCGCGCCATGTCATGAAGCTGCGCGCGCGCATCGGGCGGCAATGGCCCGCGCGGATGGCGCATGACGAATTCCGCGAGCGCTTCATGAAGCGCCGTGCCCCTTTCGCGCGCGCCGATCTCGGCGCCCAGGGGCGCGAGCGGGACGAGTTTCAGCACATATTCGGCGTAGATCGCGTAAGGATCGCGGCGCAGCCGCTCGACGCGCGTGACGCTCAGTTTCGCCGGCCGCAGATCGATCGGCGGGCGCGGCGCAGGACGCGCGATGGTCACATAATCTCGCGGATGATCGAGCGCGGCGGCGATGGCGAGCATCCGGTCGCCGCGCGCCTTGCAGCCTGCGAAGGCGTCTCCCGCGAGCGCTTCCAGCCGCGTCAGAAAACGCGACACGACCGTCGGCGAACCGTCGCGCTTGACCGCGCGACTCAGCACGACGCTCTGCGCGCCGAGCGCCATCACAAAATCATGCGCGCTCTGGCCGATGCGCCGCTCGGGCGGCGACAGATCGAGCTGGCGCCGCATCGAGCGATTGAGAAAGGCGCCCGTGTCCGTCTGCGGCGGCCAGACGCCTTCGTCGAGACCCGCGATCAGCACGAGATCGGCCTCGATCAGACGCGCCTCGAGCGGCCCGAGAATTTTGAGGCGCGGATGCGCGCGGCGCGGACCGCGCAAGGTCGTTTCGAAGGAAATGCGGTCGAAGAGAGAAGCATAGCTGAGCGCGTCGAAGCCCGGAGGCGCCTCGGCGGCGATCAGCCTGTCGAAGAGTCCGAACAACGCCTGCGCGCCGTCGTCGGCTTCGGACGCGCCTTGCGTCAACGCCTCGAAAGCGGCGCGATGCGCCTGCGCCCAGGTGGAGAGCGCATTTTCTTCCCGCAACGAAGCATAGGGCGCAAACGCCGCCTCCAATTGGCGTAAAAGCGCTTCGATATCGCGCCATTCGTCATCGCTGATCCGATGCGCGGCGGGATGCGCATGGCGCGCGCCCGCGAATTCCCGCGCTTTGGCGACGCTGGCTGACAAGCCATGCTGGCCGGCGCCGAGCTCACGCAGCACGCCGATCTCGACCAGCGGCGCGAGCGCAGCGACCTTTTCGCGCGCGTGACCGAGAAGCGCGAGGGGATGCGCGAGGAGCGCCGCGACATTGACGGCGCTGAAACCTTCGGCGCCGATCTCTGCGACGAGCCGCGCAAGCACGCCCTCGGAAGTCGACGCCAGAGAGGCGCCGCCGGAATCGTCGATCTCGATGTCGAAGCGACGCAATTCGGCCGCGACGCGACGCGCGAGATTGCGGTCGGGGGTGACGAGCGCGGCCGTCCGTTGCGGCGTTTCCAGAGCCTCGCGCATGAAAAGCGCGAGCGCCAACGCCTCCATGCGCTCGTCCGGCGCTTCAATGGCGCTCACATCTTCGAGCGCGGAAACGAAGCTTGCGCCATGCGACGCGCGAAATAGGCGCCATGCGGAGGTCTCGATTGCGGGCAGCATCGCCTCGGCGACCAGAGCGCGACGCCTGGAAAGTTCCGGCGAAACCTTGCCGAGTTCGCACACGTCCTCCCGGTGGACGCCCATCACATTCAGCAGCCGTTTAAGCATCGTCTGAGGATGGCTGAAGGCCGGCTCGTCGTCGCTCTCGCCGACGCGCGCCCATGCGTCCGGGTTCATCTCGCGATCGAGGCCGGGAAGGATGACGGCGCCATTTTCCAGCGCTGCGATGGCGGCAAGCAGGCGCGCGGTGGTGGGATGCGCGCCGGTCGAGCCGAGCGCGATCACTGGCCCGCCGTGTTTTTGTTGCGCAAGCGCCGCAACCTGCGCTTCCAGAAGAATCTTCTGACGCGATGCGGCGTCGATGCGTCCGCGCTCGCTCAGAATGTCTGGCCACTGGTGCAGCGCGATGCGCAGGAACTGCGTCGTGATCGACCAGTATTTGTCGAATGAATCGTCGACGATACGGTCGATCGCCTCGGGCGCGACGTCTTCGATGATGAATTCGTCGATCAGCGCGCCGAGATCGGCGGCGAGCGCATAGGCGCCGGATGGCGATGAAGCGACGAGCAACGGCTCCGTCTCGTCGAGCACCGGCGCGCCTGTCGGGTCGATCGAAAGGATGGCGCGACCGATCGCCTTGGACCATTGCATGACGAGTTGCGCCAGAAGCAGCCGGCGTTCCAGTTCCTCGATCGGCGCCGGCAATGCATCGTCGAAGTCCTCGGCGCCGCCGAACAACGCCGCGGTTTCGCTTTCCTCCAGTCCGCCAAGGGGGAGGATGCGGGGCAAGAGCGTCGCGCCCTTGTCATAGGCGCGCGCGAATTGCGCGGCGAGGGCGCGGCCGGCGCGTTGCGTCGGCACATAGATCGTCGCGCGCGCCATGGCGAGCGGCGGAGACGCGCGTGAGACGGACGCGACAATTTCGCCCGCGAGAAAGGCTTCGACGAAGGTTTCGAGAAAAGGCGCGCCGGGCGCGATGGTAAAGACGTTGCGGCGCATGACGCCGCTCACTTGCGTCGCGCCGCGATCGCCTTCTCCGCGTCAGCGATCGCTGCGACCGTGCCGACATGCAACCACAATCCGCTGGAGACGACGCCATAGAGGCGGCCGTTTTCCGCAGCCGAAAAGAGGAACGGCGCGAGCTTGAAGACGTCGCTTTTCTCCTTCGCGAAAAGCTGCGGCTTGATCAGGCCCACGCCGGAGTAGACGTATGGCTTCGGTCCCTCCCGGCGAATGATCCGGCCGTCTTCGGCAAGATCGAAATCGCCCTCCCAGTCCACGCCGACGCTGCCCTGCGTCGGCGCGAGCAGCAGCGCGGCGTCCATCTTTTCCGGGTCCCACGCGCGCGCGAGCGCGACGAGATTTGACTGCGGCGCATCGATCCAGAAGGCGTCGGTGTTGCAGATGAAGAAAGGCGCGTCGCCGATGAGCGGCAGGACCTTCTTTATCCCGCCGCCCTGGTCGAGCAGCAGCGGGCGCTCGTCGGATATGACGATGCGGGGATCGGCGCGCGTGGAGAGATGCGCCTCGATCTGGTCAGCGAGATGATGCACATTGACGATCGCCGTCTTGACGCCCGCTTGCGTGAAATCGTCGAGCGCGCGATCGATCAGCGTGCGCCCCGCGACGCTGACGAGCGGCTTGGGCGTGACGTCGGTGATCGGCCGCATGCGCGTTCCGAGCCCCGCTGCGAACACCATCGCGATCTCTGGAACGACAGTTGTCAGGGCGACCTCATGCGTCGCGAAACAGTCCGGGAAGATTGGCTTCATACCACGCCTTGATGTCGGCCAGCGCCGGATGCCTCAGGCTCTTTTTCAGATAGGATTCCACACGCGGCAGATGCGCGAGATATTGGGGTTTGCCGTCGCGTTGATCAAGCCGCGCAAAGATGCCGAGCACTTTCGTCGCGCGCTGCGCCGCAAGAATCGAATAGGCTTTGGCGAAAGCGGCCATATCGAATGTCGAGTCAGCGTCGCGGCGCAGCTTGGCGTAATGCGCGAGCAACCGCAACTCCAGTTCGTCCGCCACCGTGACGCGCGCGTCCTGTCCGAGCGAGGCCATGTCATAGGCCGGATGCCCGAGCACGCAATCCTGAAAGTCGATAATGCCGACGCGCGCAATTCCCTCGCGACGGTCGAGCCATAGCAGGTTCGGCGAGTGATAGTCGCGCAGCGTCCATGTCGGCGGCGCCGCGGCGACATCGGCCAGCGCCTGGCGCCAGAGATTGGTGAAGATCGCGCGCGCGCCCGAGGCGACTGTCGCCTTCAGATGACCGACATACCATTCCAGCAGCAGATCCACCTCGACGAGCAGCGCGTCGAGATCGTAGGGCGGAATGTGGTAATTGCCATCGCCCGCGACGGGCAGCATGTCCGGCAGGCGGCGCGAATGGAGATGCGCGAGCGCCGCTGCGGCTTCGAGATAGCGCTCCGTGATCGGCCCATTCGCGTCGACGACGCCCTCGCGGCCGAGGTCTTCCACGATGAGCAGCCCCGCGTCGAGATCCTGGCCGTAAATTTCCGGCGCGGAGAGTCCCTGCTCACGCAGACCGTTGGCGAGCGCGACGAAGGGCCGGACATTTTCCGCAAGACGCGCGATGGCGCTGTAGGATTTGCCGTAGCGGATCGGCGGACCGTCGGGACGGGGCGGCGAGATCATCAGGATCGCGCGCTGTCCATTGGGTTTTTCGAGCGTCTCATAGGCGCGGGTCGAGGCGTCGCCGAGCAGGAAGCTGCGCTTGGCGTCGCTCCACCCTTCCCTGCGCAGAAGCTCGCGCAACGCCTTGAAGGCGGTGAGGCGGGGAGCGTAGGCGCCATGTCCGGAGATGGTGGCCCGGCGCGCATCGCGATTGTCGGCGTCGGCGAAGCTCAGGCGGATGTCGAGCCGGTCCGGCGGCATAGCATCCGGCGCGCGCTCGGCCCATTCGACGAGCACGATCGAATCGTCCGTCGCCTCCTCCCAGCCGAGGCCGGCGAGTTCGGACGATGAAGAAATGCGGTAGAAATCGGCGTGCACGATGCGCACATCGCCGCTCTCGTAAACCTGCATCAGCGTGAAGGTCGGGCTCGGGGCCTCGAGCGTCGGATCGCCGAGCAGCTTGCGCATCAGCGCCCGGGCGAAGGTCGTCTTGCCCGCGCCGAGGTCGCCGGCGAGCGTCACCGTATCGCCGACCTTTACAAGCGACGCGATGTCCTGCGCCAGCGCGATAGTTCCTGCTTCGTCGGCGATGTCGACGCGCCAGACTGATTTGCCCGCGGCTTCCTCGGTCATTCCGCACCTCCTCCGGCCGCCGCTGGCCTGTCCTGCTCATTCACCGCCTGCGCCGGGAAGACGCAGGTGACCGTCGTTCCCTCGCCCGGCGCCGAGTCGATGAAGACCTTGCCGCCGTGCAGCTCCATGAAGGCGCGCACGATCGAGAGGCCGAGTCCGACGCCACGATGTCGCGAGCCTGCCGTATGGGACTCGAAGCGATCGAAAACACGTTCGAGAACTTCCGGCGGAATGCCGCGGCCGCGGTCGGTGACCTTGAACACCACCTCGTCGCCCCGTCGCATGGCGGCGAGCGTCACGGTCTGACCCGGACGCGAGAAGCCGATGGCGTTGGAGAGAAGATTGAACAGGATCTGCCGCACGCGCTTGGCGTCGCCCCGGAACGTGCCGACATCGTCCATCGCGACGATCTGCACGTCGATCGAATTTTCGGCGAGACGGTCCTGCACGCCCTCGATCGCCGCGCGCATCGTCGCCTCGGCGTCGACATCGGAGAATTCGAGCTCCAGCGCGTCCTGATCGATCGTCGCGAGGTCGAGGATGTCGTCGATGATCGCGAGCAGCGCGGCCGAGGACTTGCTGACATAGCCCAGATATTCGAGCTGGCGCGGATTGAGCGGGCCGGTCGATTCCTCGCCGAGCAAGTGGACGAAACCGTTGATGTTGTTGAGCGGCGAACGCAGCTCGTAACTGACGTGATGGATGAAGTCGTTGCGCAGTTTCTCGGCGGCGAGCAGCGCCTTGTTCCGGTCGGTGAGCGCGCGCTCGACATTAACGTCGGCCGTCACATCGACGAACGTCAGCAGCGCGGCGCCGTCGAGCAGGGATTGCGCCGTGCAATCGAGCACGACGCCGTCGCTGCGCTCGATGCGGCGCGTGAAGCCCTCACGCATTTCTGCGAGGCCCGTGACGAAACATTGCAGCTCCGCCCATGTCTCCGCATTGTCGTGCAGTTTCCTGCATTGCGCGACAATCGCGTCGAACCGCGGCTTCTTGTCGAGCTGTTCGACATCGAGCCGCCACAATTGCGCAAAGGCCGGATTGCAGAAATTCAGCCGTCCGTCGGCTCCGAAAACCGCGACGCCCTCGCGCAGCGTCTCGAGCGTCTCGCTCTGCGTGCGGTTGAGCGCATTGAACCGCGTCTCGAGATCGTAGGCCTTCGTCGTGTCGTCGTAGAGATAGGTGACGCCGCCCTGCGTATTGGGATGCGCAACGACGTCGATGATGCGCCCGTCCGGGAGATGCCAGGTGTGGCGGATCGGCTCGGGCGAGCGATAGGCCTCGAAGAGCCGTTCCTTCCAGGCCTTGTAGTCGCTTTCGACAGGGACTCGCTGCTCGGCGCGCAGCCGGTCGAGGATTTCGCCGTCCGTCGGCTTTTGTTCGAGGAACGGCGCGTCGATCTGCCAGAGCTTGGCGTAGGCGTCGTTGTGATAGATGAGCCGGCGGCCGCGATCGAAGATAGCCACCGCCGTCGGCAACTGATCCAGCGTTCGCACATGTGACTGCATCTGCTGCTGCAGATCAGCGCGCACCGTCTCGACTTCGTGACGGTCGATGGCGATCGAGGCCGCCATTTCGGGCGTCGCGGTCTGCGTCACGTCGAGCAGATGGCGCTCGCCGGCGACGACGGCCGGAACCCGCGCCCGCCAGACGGCGCCTTTTTCGAGCGATTGCGCCGCCGCGGCGCGCGCCGGCTGTTCGAGCAGTTCGAGCCCGCGCGCAACGGCGTCCCTGGGCTCCGCCGCCTCGACGGCCGCCGCATAAGCGCTGTTGACGAAGGAGAGCCGCCCCTCGGCGTCGCGTATCCAGACCGGCGCCGGCGTCGCCTCCAGCAACGTTCGGAGGCCCGCAAGTTCGTTCTGCGCCGCCGCATGGCGCTCCCGCAAACCGATGAGCTCCAGTCGGTCGCCCGAGACTTCGCGTATGCGCAGGACGGCGCTTCCGCCGACGGCGCGGCCCTCGGCGTCGAAATGGCGCCCGGCGAGTCCGGCGAGCGGCATGCGGAACCCCTCGCCCTTTCGCCGCAGGCTCTCGACGGCGGCTTCGAGGTCCTGCGCGTCCTTGGGCGCAAGCCAGGCGCCGAAGCCGAGGATGCGGCGCGGCGAAACGGATTCCGCGAGAAGCATCGACGAGGCGTTGATGTCGGGCTCGCTGTCGGGCCCCGCCCAGGCGATGAGGATCTGCGCCTCGCTCGCGAGAAAGGTCTTGGCGCGATCAAGTCTTGCGCGGGTCTCCTCCAGCTCCTCGACGAGCGCGGCTTCGCGCCGCTGCCATCTCTTGCGTTCGCTGATATGGGTCAGCGCCACCACGGCGGAGAACAGCGCCAGTCCGCCGCTGAAGGCGAAACTAACGACCTCCGAGTCGAAAGGCAGACCGCCGACGAGATTGATGGCTTGCGCCGAGGCCGCCTGGGCGAAGAGCGCGCCGGCGACGAGCGCGGAAACCCCGCCCGCGAGCCGCGCCCGCAAACGCGCGGCGGACCGGGAAGTCCTTTCACCGGAATGCGGTTCGTCGCGTCGCGTCATCGCCGAGACGCCTCCGCTCGCGCACATTCCAGCCTGCATGTCATGATTACCGGTCTCCACGGTCGATTGCGGGTGCTCTTCACAACAACGCCGTAGGCGGACACCGCGACGAACGCGCAAACGCCGCCTGAAAAGACGCGGGCCGTGCGCGTGATCTCCGGGGAGGAGACAAGCGGCTCGCAACTGAAACTCTGCTGAAGCCGGTTCGGTGACGCGCCGTACGAATCACCCCAATCTAGAACGCAAGCGACCAAAACGGAATCGTGTTTCTCGATGTAATTTCGCAGTCGTGAAAAAAAGACGGCCCCGCTCCAGCGAAGGAGGGGGCCGCGAAGTCTGGTTTGGGAAAACGAAAGCCGGGGAGGCTCGTATCAGTAGCGGTAATGCTCGGGCTTGAACGGGCCGTTCTTCGGCAGGTTCAGATATTTGGCCTGCTCGTCCGTCATCTCCGTGAGCTTGACGCCGATCTTGTCGAGGTGGAGCGCCGCGACCTTTTCGTCGAGCTGCTTGGGCAGCGTGTAGACGCCGACCGGATACTGGCCCTGCTTGGTCCACAGCTCGATCTGCGCCAGCGTCTGGTTGGTGAAGGACGCCGACATCACGAAGGACGGATGGCCCGTCGCGCAGCCGAGGTTCACGAGACGGCCTTCAGCCAGCAGGATGATGCGCTTGCCGTCCTGGAACTCGATCTCGTCGACCTGCGGCTTCACATTGTGCCACTTGAGGTTGCGCAGGCCGGCGACCTGAATCTCCGAGTCGAAGTGGCCGATGTTGCAGACGATGGCGCGATCCTTCATGGCGCGCATGTGCTCGGTCGTGATGACGTCGACGTTGCCCGTCGCGGTGCAGAAGATGTCGGCGCGCGAGGCGGCGTCTTCCATCGTCGTCACTTCATAGCCTTCCATCGCCGCCTGCAGGGCGCAGATCGGGTCGATTTCGGTCACGAGCACGCGGCAGCCGGCGTTGCGCAGCGAGGCGGCCGAGCCCTTGCCCACGTCGCCGTAGCCGGCGATGCAGGCGACCTTGCCGGCCATCATCACGTCGGTCGCGCGGCGGATGCCGTCGACGAGCGACTCGCGGCAGCCATAGAGATTGTCGAACTTCGACTTGGTGACCGAGTCGTTGACGTTGATCGCCGGCCAGAGGAGTTTGCCCTCCTTGTGCATCACATAGAGGCGATGCACGCCCGTGGTCGTCTCTTCGGTGACGCCCTTGATGGCGGTGGCGTTGCGGCCATACCAGCCCGGATTGGCCTTCAGGCGCTTCTTGATCGCGGCGAAGAGGACTTCCTCTTCCTCATTGGTCGCCTTGTCGAGGAAAGCGGTGTCGCCCTGCTCGGCGCGCAGGCCGAGATGGATGAGGAGCGTGGCGTCGCCGCCGTCGTCCAGGATCATGTTCGGGCAGCCGCCGTCGCCCCACTCGAAGATCTTGTGGGTGTAGTCCCAATAATCTTCAAGGCTCTCGCCCTTGACGGCGAAGACCGGCGTGCCGGTGGCGGCGATGGCCGCGGCGGCGTGGTCCTGCGTCGAATAGATGTTGCAGGAGGCCCAGCGGACGTCGGCGCCCAGCGCCTTCAGCGTCTCGATGAGGACCGCCGTCTGAATGGTCATGTGCAGCGAGCCGGCGATGCGCGCGCCCTTGAGCGGCTGCGACGGGCCATATTCGGCGCGGGTCGCCATCAGGCCCGGCATTTCGGTCTCGGCGATGTTGAGTTCCTTGCGGCCCCAGTCGGCCAGCGAAATATCGGCGATGGCGTAATCGTTGAAGTGATGAGCGGTCATGAGAATCCTCTGCTCGGGAAGGCCGCCGGCGCCCCGGCGCTGAGGGGGCTATAGCAGGGGCGAAGACAGAAGGCAATAAACATATAAAGATTTGTTTATGTCAATTCCAGATCCTTTTACCCATACCGATCGTGGGGAGAAGGGGCCGGCAAACGCGTCAGGCTCCATGATTTCGCCTGAAGCCGTCCAGGGCCGCGTGAGCGGGCGCTGAATGGTCGTGTCGACAGGTCTTTCGCCCAAATTGTGATGCGGCGCCCTCACGCCACCCGCTTTCTCGGCGCCAGCGGATGCGCGGAGGTCGAGGCGTGGTTGTCCAGCCCGCCGACCTTGGCGCGGCCGCCGGCGCGCTCGTAGTCCTGACAATAATTGTGCAGGAACTCCATCACCGTATGATCCACCGTCGCCGCGTCGGACAGATCGAAGACCACGGTCTTGCCGGGCGGAATGAGCGCGAGGTCCTTCTTGAGCGCGATGACATTGGCGAAGAAGGCCGCGCCGACGAGCTTCACACTGTAGACGCCTTCTTCCGTCGCCGTGATGTCCAGCCGCAGCCGTAGAACCTCGCTCCAGTTCACGCTTCGCCAGAAGTGCAGGACGAACTCCGCCACAACGCCGATCACGACGCCGATGAGGAGATCCGTCGCGAGCACGCCGACGATGGTGATGACAAAGACGCCGAGTTGGTCCCAGCCGATCGCCAGCGTCTTCCTGAACTCGCTTGGAGAGGCGAGCCGATAGCCCGTGAACACCAGCAGCGCGGCGAGCGAAGCCAGCGGGATCTCATGGATAAGCTTCGGGAAAAGGGCCACGAAGATCAGCATGAAGAGGCCATGGAAGAAATTCGACCAGCCCGTGCGCGCGCCATTGTTGCAGTTCGCGGAGCTGCGAACGATCTCCGCAATCATCGGCAGGCCGCCAATCATGCCGCAGATGACATTGCCGACGCCGACGGCGGCGAGGTCGCGGTTGAGGTCCGAGGTCCGCTTCCAGGGATCGAGCTTGTCCACCGCCGCCGCGCTGAGCAGGCTCTCGAGGCTGCCGACGAGACAGAGGGCGATCACCTGCTGCCAGAAACGGAGCGAGAGGATCAGCGAGAAATCCGGAAAGGCGAAACCGGCGAAGAAGTTCTCGGGGATCGCCACGAGGAATTTCGGGCCGATCGTGAATTCGTGATGCGGCAGGAAAGGCGTGTCAGGCAGGAAGAGGAAGATGTGCTCGTCCTCGAGATCGAAATATTGCCCGAGCGCCATGCCGACGATGACGACGACGAGCGGCGCCGGGATCATCTTCACGTAACGATTCTTGACGAGCGACCAGGCGAACAGAATGGCGAGGCCAACGCCGCCGATCGTCGCAACCTCGGGGTTCATGTCCCGCAAGGTCGAAGGAATGGCGCCGATGGTCTGAAACAGCGTTTCCGCTTCCGGCTTAACGCCCATCATCACATGGAACTGCTTCGCCATGATGATGATGCCGATGGCGGCGAGCATGCCGTGCACGGCGGATGACGGGAAAAAGGCGCTGAGCTTGCCGGCCTTGAAATAGCCGAGCAGCGTCTGGGCGACGCTGGCGCAGACGATGGCCGCGAGCGTGTAGCGATAGCCCGCCATGGCGTCGCCCTGCCCCAGCTCCTGTACTGAGGCCAGAACGACCACGATGAGGCCCGCCGCCGGGCCGTTGATCGTGACGAAGGATCCGTTGATGCGGGAAACGAGGATACCGCCGACGATGGCGGTGATGATGCCTGCTTGCGGCGGAAATCCAGAAGCCATCGCGATGCCCAGGCAGAGCGGCAGGGCGATGAGAAAGACGAGGAAGCCCGCCGCGGCGTCCGCTCGCCAGTTCTGGCGCAGTCCGGCAAGCCCCGTGCGAGGCGCCCCGGCGTCGTGGATATTGCCGTTCATTACTGTTGCAAACTCCGTCGCAGAAGGATGAGCGCCCGTCACAAATTCAACCGGCGGACCACCCCGCAGCTTTGCTTTCAGGTGGTCGCGCTGATCCGCTCTTATATTCATCCGCTGGTCCCATAGGGAGGGCAGGCGCCCAAATTTTGTCCTTCCGGAAAATCCCTGCGCCCGGCCGGGAGGCGACGACGCCGGAAAAATCGGCGACGCCATTTTCGAGGCGCATGTTTACGTGGCTACCCTTCCGCCGCCCTCTCCTCTATAGCAAGGTCGACGCCACCTTCCGCCGCCCAGCCGAGAAGCCATGCTGACCGCCCTGAAAAACTTCATCAACGAACTCACCGGCGAGGCCGAGCGGCCCAAGCCCTTGGAGGCCGCCGATTATCAACTGGCCGCCGCCGCGCTGCTGGTCCACATCGCCTCGATCGACGGCGAGTTCGACGACAGTGAGCGCGCCCGCATCCAGCAGCTGGTGGAGGCGCGTTTCGGGCAGTCGCCGGAGGAAGCGCGCGAACTGATCGACGCCGCGCGCGAAAGCGAGGCCGACGCCGTCGACCTCTATCGCTTCACCAGCGTGCTGAAACGACGTCTCGACGAAGACGGCCGCCGGCAGGTGATCGGCATGTTGTGGGACATGGCCCACGCCGACGGCGAAGTGCACGAGTTCGAGGAGAATGTCGTGTGGCGCGTCGCCGAGCTTCTCGGCGTCTCGACGCGCGACCGCGTCGAGCTGCGGCGCGAGGTCCGCGACAGTCTTGCCGCGCCGCCCGCGGAAGGCCCCTGGTCGCGGCCAAAGGAGTGAGGCCGATGAGCGACAGTTCAACGATCCGCCCCGCCGCGATCGTCACCGGCGCATCGGAGGGCATTGGAGCCGAGCTTGCCCGTGTTTTCGCCGCAAAGGGCCATGAGGTCGCGCTCGTCGCCCGTCGTCGCGACCGGCTGGAGACGCTCGCCGATGAAATCGAGGGCGGGGGCGCGAAGCGGCCGACCATCATCGATCTCGATCTTCTGGCGGAGGGCGCCGTCGAGGCGCTGGCCGCGCAACTCGCCGAATCCGGCCTTGCGCCCCAGTATCTCGTCAACAACGCCGGGTTCGGGCTGATCGGCCGCGCGGCTGAGCTCGATCAGTCGGAACAGTTGGCCATGATCGACCTCAATATTCGCGCGCTCACCGCGCTGACGCTTCGGTTCCTGCCCGACCTCGCGGCGACGAGGGGCGGCGTGCTCAACGTCGCCTCGGTCGCATCCTTCATGCCGGGGCCCGGTTTCGCGGTCTATTACGCGACCAAGGCCTTCGTGCGCTCCTTCAGCGAGGCCATCGCGCAGGAGCTGAAGCCGCAGGGCGTGAAGGTTTCCTGCCTGTGTCCCGGACCCGTGCAGACGGGATTCCAGGCGCGCGCCGGCTTCGATTTCAGCGGCGCGATGGGGGCGATGAAGCCCGCCATGCTCCCGGCGGAAGAAGTCGCCCGGCAGGGCTATGACGGGCTGATGGCCGGCAAACGCGTCGTCGTGCCGGGGACGATCAACAAGCTGCTCGTCTGGAGCGCAGGGGTAACGCCGCGCGCGATTCTGCTGCCGATTCTGGCGACGGCGCAGCAACGCCGCTGAGTCGCTCGCCGAAATCGGGAGGACGCGCCGCGCGCCCCTCCGCTGAAAAAAATGCGGCTGGCGGCGGGGAAACGCGCAAACAAAAAAGCGAGCCGACCCGGCCCGCTTTTCATAATCCTGTTCCTGAAGTCAGTCTTATTCTTCCGCAGACTTGACCTTGAGCACCTGACGGCCGCGATACATGCCGGTCTTCAGGTCGACATGGTGCGGACGGCGCAGCTCGCCCGAGTCCTTGTCCTCGACATAGGTCGGCGCCTTGAGCGCGTCGGCGGAACGGCGGAAGCCCCGCTTCATGGGCGAGGTTTTTCTCTTCGGAACGGCCATTTTCTATTTCTCCAAACCGCGAAGGCCGCGAGCGAAGCGCGCGCGGCGGAAACAGGTGGGGTGCGGATACACGAAAAAACCGGCGCTGGCTAGTCTTCTGCAAGCGCGTCGGCGTTCACGACGGCGTCGCGCCACAAGCTGGACATCGCAGTTGCGAGCCGGGTGGAGGCGGCTTCATAGGCCGTCGCGGGGTTGAGGGCAAATTCCGCTTCGGCGTAACGGCGCTGATTGACGAGAAGCGCGATCTTGCCCGCCTCGAGGTGAAAAATCGCATGGGCGCCGGCGCATTCCCGATAGGCGGAGAGATGACCGTATTTTTCCCTGGCCGGGCCATGAAGCCATTGACCCAGGGGGCAGCGGTCGTGCTTTCCGATGGTCGCCGCGTCGAGTTGCTCTTGGGCGACGATCGCCCTACGCAGCGTGCGCTTCCAGGCGCCATGCGCCGCGATCGCCTGATTGAGATCAAAATCCATGACGCGTCTACCCTGGCTTTGATCGACGCGAGACGCGCCTTTCGAAGCGAAGGGTAGAAGCGGAGGCTTTTGCGCGCCTTGCGCGCTGACGCCGGCTATCCCTTGTCTGGCGGATTATCGACGGCGGCCGGCGGCGTCGGAGCCGCCGAGGCGCCGGCGCCCTTGTCGGCCGCGGGCAGCATGGCGGGATCTTCCTCGATCAGCTGCTTGGCGCCGCGATCGTCGACCGGCTTCGCAACGGCGGCCATTGGCGCGGCCTTCAGCCCCGTCTGCGAGGCGAGCCAGCTGCGCCACTGGTCGTAGCTGCCGTTGAAGGTGTTCTGGTCCACCGCGCCGGGGATGCCGGGCACTCGGCCATCCGAACGATACTGCCAGAACGTCCACTTCCGGTCGCCGTAACGGACCTTCGGGTGATATTTCGTCGAGCGCACCCAGATCGGATATTCGGACAACGCGTCCGAGTGCAGGATCGCCTGATAGAAGTCGACCGAGGAATAGATGATCGGCCGCTTGCCGTAATGGCGCTCCATCTGCTCCAGCATGGCGCGCATGTCGCGCAGCGCTTCCTCGCGATAGAGCGTGCGCTTGCAGCTCTTCGATTCGGGGGTCGCCTCGACGTCGAGCACCGGCGGGAGCGCGTCCGGATCGTTCGGAACGACGGAAGCGAAATTGCCGATCTCCTCATGCGGCGGGCGACACCAGTAGACGAAGTGATAGGCGCCGCGCGGAACGCCGGCGGCCTTGGCGGCCGCCCAATTATATTGGAACTTTGAGTCGGTGCGGTCGCCGCCCTCGGTCGCCTTGATGAAGGCGAAGGCGACGCCGGAATCCTTCACCGCCTGCCAGTCAATGTCGCCCTGATATTTGGAGACGTCGATCCCGTGAACGGCGAACTCGGCGCTGCGGGTGGCCGGGAAATTATGCAGCTCCGACTCGGGCACCGCATAAGCGAGGAAGCTCGGGTCCCGCTTGGCGTTCATCAGGGGGGCGCTGGTGGCGAAGCGGGGACGACGGGCGTAGCCGGGATCGACGGCGCTGCCGCAAGCGACGAGAGACGCGCCGCTCGCCGCAACGCAGGCGAGCGCAAAAAGGCGCGAAAGAGAACATTTCAACGAGCGCATTCCGTCAAATTATCCCCTCAGCCGGTAACGAAGCGTTAATGCGCCGCCGCGACTCAGTTCAGATGGAACCACAAACTGGCAATTGTGAGGAAGGCGCCGTAGCCGACGACGTCGGTGATTGTCGTCACGAAGGGGCCCGACGAAACCGCCGGATCGAATTTCAGCCGGTCGAACGCCAGCGGCACGATGATGCCCCCCAGCGCCCCGGCGACGAGATTCGTGAACATCGCCAACGCCATAACAGGCCAGAGACCGACATTCTGGAACCAGTTGGCGGCGACGAGCCCGGTCACGAGGCCGAAGGCGGCGCCATTGACGGCGCCGATGGCGAGTTCGCGAAAAATAATCCGCAACGCATTGGCGCGGGTAAGTTCGCGGGTCGCGAGCGCCCGAACGGCCACCGTCATGGTCTGGGTCGCCGAATTTCCGCCCTGCCCCGCGACGATCGGCCCCAGCACGGCGAGCGCCACCATCTGCTCCAGTTGGGACTGAAAGGTCTTCAGCACGGACGATGTGACGAAGGCGGTGAGCAGGTTGACGAATAGCCAGGTGAAGCGGCTCTTGGCGATCCACCAGAAATCGTCGGTCAGCTCCTCTTCCGGGTTCACGCCGCCGAGAGCCTTGATCTCCTCCGAGGCCTGCTCCTGAATGACGTCGACGATGTCGTCGATGGTCAGCACGCCGACAAGGCGCTCGGATTCGTCGACAACGGGAACGGAAACGAGATTGTAACGCTCGAAGAGCCGCGCCGCCTCGGCCCCGTCCTCGGTCGCCTTCACGCGGCGGCGGTCAGCCTGCATGATTTCGTCGAGCCGCGACGAGGCTTTGGCGCGCACGAGCGCGTCGAGGAACACCGTGCCGAGCAGATGGTAGCCGGGGTCGACGACGAAGACCTCGAAGAAGCTGTCCGGCAGCACGTCTGCGTCGGTCTCGCGGAAGAAGTCGAGCACCCGGCCCGCCGTCCAGAAAGGCGGAACGGCGATGAGCGTCGTCTGCATCAGTCGGCCGGCCGAGTCTTCCGGATAATCCAGCGAACGGCGCAGGACGATTCGCTCATGTGCCGGCAGCGCCTCCAGAACCTCGGCCTGCTCTTCGGGCTCCAGCGTCTCGAGAATGGCGACGGCGTCGTCGCTTTCGAGGTCGCGCACGCCTTCGACGAGCGTTTCGACGGGCAGTTCCTCGAGAATGTCCTCGCGGGTCGCCTCGCCGACCTCCATCAGCGCGGTGAAGTCGAAGTCGCTGCCCATCAGCTCGACAAGGCGCGGGCGAGCCTCGTGACTGAGCAGTTCGAGCAGCGCGCCGAGATCGGCCTCGTGCATGTCGCCGATAAGCTCGTGCACACGCTCGGAATTGCCGAGCGCAACCGCCGCCTCGACCTCGAAAACGAATTCGGAATCGAATCCGCCGCCCTGACGGAAACCTTCGGCGGCCGTCGCCGTTTCTTCCTGGTCGAATGGCATGACCGAATCCCGCTATAAGGCTGAAGGCTCTTAACCCGCGCAGGCGCGTAAGCAAACCGGCAAAACCCACATGACAAGATTTTCGCTTGCTCTCCTCTTCGCTTTCGCGCCGCTCATGCCGGCCGGAAGCTTTGCCTTAGCCCGCGAGGGCTGCGGGCCGGAGTCGCTGGGCGTCTCCCGCACGATCACGATAAACCGCGCCAAGGGAAGCGCCGTCGGCCTGCAAAGCTACCCCCGCACGCTCGATTTGCAGGACCACGAGGTCGTGCTCACCTTCGACGACGGTCCGGCCCCGACCACGGCCCGCGTGCTGGACGCGCTTGCGAAGGAATGCGCCAAGGCGACCTTTTTTGTCATCGGCCACAGCGCCGAAGAGTCGCCCGCGCTGGTGAAACGCGCCGCCGCCGAGGGGCACAGCATCGGCCATCATTCATACAGCCATCCCGGCAAGACCCTACGGTTGATGACCGACGCCGCCGCAAAGGCCGACATTAACAGGGGGATCGCGGCGGTCGAGAAAGCCGCGGGCGGGAAGACGGCGCCCTTCTTCCGTTTTCCTGGCTTCGCCGACACGCCTGAGCTCGTCGCGGACCTCAATGGTCGCGGCTACACGGTTTTCGGCTCCGACGTCTGGGCCTCGGACTGGAAGGAGATGACGCCAAAGGCCCAGCTCGACCTCGTGCTGTCGCGGCTGGAGAAGGCCGGGAAGGGAATCGTGCTTTTCCACGATTCGAAGGCGACCACCGCGCAGATGCTGCCGGACTTCCTGCGCGAACTGAAATCGCGGGGGTACCGACTCGTCCATATGGTTCCCGGGGACGGCGAAACGCCCATCGTCGCGGCGGGCGCGGGCTGGACCTCGACGACGGAGCCGATCATCGAGAAGGTGCTGGGAACAAAGGCGAAGTCAGCGCCGCACGCGCATGATCACGACGCCGAGGGCGGGCACACGCATGGGCTGGACGACACTCCGGATGGGGGGAAGTGAGGGCGCGTCTGGAGCCTTACGCTACGACGTGAATTGGACGATCCCTTCTCGGAGACCGACCCGCCGTTCGCGTGCCCAGCGCGTTGGTGGGGCGGATGCTTCCCGCCCGTCCGCGACCAGACCTCTCCCCCCATGCCGCGCGCCCTATATGTTTCGGGAGCGCCAATCCGCGCTCGACGAGAAGGAGCGAATCCATGGAAGGGCCCGAGCTTTACGATTACGCCCGTCAATTACTTGCGGCGCGGGGTGACAAGGCCGTTGCAGAGGCGGCCCAGAAGGCCCGCGCTCTGGAGGAAGAGGGCAAGACCGACGAGGCCAAGACCTGGCGCAGTGTCGAAGCGGCGTTGAAGGAGATGCTCGGGCCGCACCAGAGCTGAGCGCGCCTGCGATTTATATGAAGCTGACGCCGTCAATCGCCCGCAAAGATTTCACGTGAGAAATCTTGCGTGAAATGGTGCGGTCGAGAGGACTCGAACCTCCACTGGTTGCCCAACTAGCACCTCAAGCTAGCGCGTCTACCAATTCCGCCACGACCGCACGGGGCTGCTTCGCTAGCTGCGAAGCGCCGGCGCGCAGCCTCTAACAAATTGACTGGACGATGACAAGAGCGCCGCGAACATGTGCGGCCCCGCAAGCCCGCAGGCGCGAAAAATGCTGTAGAAAACCGTCATTGCCAGAAATAGGAGGCTGCATTGCCGATTTTCAAGCTACCGCTGTCCGGGGACGTCACGCAGACCATCAATCCCTGGACGGCTTTTTTCAGCCCTTTCGGCAATCAATACGGGCTCATAAATATCAGTCTCGGGCGCTCGAGCGCCCCGGAGGTTGAGGAAGAAGTGCTCGAAAACGTCGGCAGCTATGGCAAGCAGCTCGGCCGCATGGGCGACGCCCTCGGCGTGCTGCTCGACCATTTCCGGCCTGAGCGACCGCTGACCCGCGCGGAGAAGAAGGCGATTCGGGCGCTGCGGGACATGCTGGAGGAGATCGACGACATCAAGCGCGCCCGCGGCCGGTCGCCTGCGCCGGATAATTCGACGGAATGACCGCGCCCTGCCCCCTGCCCCGCGGCTCGCTCGCCGCCGCCATGCGCCTCGATACCGGCGCGGAGCCGGTCGAATGGCGGACGAGGGAGGGGCTTGTCGATTATCCACAGGTTGTCGCGGAGATGGAGGCGCGCGTGGAGCGAATCGCCTCCGGGGACGCGCGCGAATGCGTCTGGCTTCTCGAACATCCGCCGATCTATACGGCGGGCTCCTCGGCCAGGGACGCCGATCTGCTGGAGGCGAGATTCCCCGTGCATCGCACCGGGCGCGGCGGGCAATTCACCTATCACGGCCCCGGCCAGCGCGTGGCCTATGTCATGCTGGACCTTACGCGCCGCCAGCGCGACGTGCGCGCCTATGTCTGCGCCCTTGAGTCCTGGCTCATAGGGACGCTGACGGATTTCGGCGTCGCGGGCGAGCGGCGCGAGGCGCGCGTCGGCGTCTGGGTCCAGCGCCCTGACAAGCCGCGCGGGCTCGCCGGCGAAACCGCCGAAGACAAGATCGCCGCCATCGGCGTCCGCCTGCGCCAATGGGTGAGCTTTCACGGAATCGCGCTCAATATCGCGCCGGATTTGACCCATTTTTCCGGAATTGCGCCCTGCGGAGTGCGCGAATCGCATCTCGGCGTCACCAGCCTCGCCGATTTGGACGCAGGTGCGGACATGGCCGCTGTCGACGCCGCGCTGCGGCGGAATTTCGAAGCGGTGTTCGGTCCGACGATCGACGGTTAAAGCGTCGGCGCGATGACGAAGCCTTCAGCCTCGAAAATCTCCGCCTCCTCCGCCGCCTCCTCGCGAAGCGCGACGACGTGCGCAGAACGAGGCCCGCGCCTTGCTGCGTCGATCAGCGCCGCGATGGCGACGGCGGGGCCAGCCGCGACTGCCTCCACCGACCCGTCGGACCGGTTGCGCGCCCAGCCCGCGAGGCCGAGCCCATTCGCCTCGCGGACCAGAAAGGCGCGATAACCCACGCCCTGCACACGTCCCTCGACGTATATGCGGACGACCCTGCGCTCGCTCATGACGCGGGAACGGCTACATTGTCGATGAGCCGCGTCGCGCCGAGCCGCGCGGCCGCCAGAATGCGGATCGGTCCCTCGTGGCGACGGGCGATGCGGGCCAGCGTATCGGCGTGGCGCGCCTCGACGTAGTCGATGTCGAAACCGGCGCCGACGATCGCCTCGCGCGCTTCGGCCATCACATGGCCGATCGCCTCGCCCGCCGCGATCCGCGCCGCAGCGTCGGACAGGGCGCGATACAGCGCGGGCGCGCGGGCGCGATCTTCCGCCGAGAGGTAGACATTGCGCGAGGACATGGCGAGGCCGTCCGGATCGCGCAGCGTCGGCCCGGCGAGAATGCGCGTCGCCATATCGAGATCTCGCGCCATGTGGTGGATCACCAGCAACTGCTGATAGTCCTTCTCGCCGAAAACCGCGATGTCCGCCTGCGCCTGGTTGAGAAGCTTCGCCACCACCGTCGCAACGCCGGCGAAATGGGCGGGACGGAAGCGGTCCTCCAGGTCGGCCTTCGCCGGTCCTTCGAGGGTCACCGTGGTCGCGAAGCCCTTCGGATACATCACTTCAACGGTCGGCGCGAAGACGAGATCCGCCGCGACGGTCCCGAGCTTCTCGCAATCGGTCGCCAGCGTGCGCGGATAGCGTAGGAAATCCTCATTGGGGCCGAACTGCGTGGGATTGACGAAAATTGTAACGATCACCCGCTCCGCATGGCGGCGCGCCTCCTCGACGAGCGAGAGATGCCCGGCATGCAGCGCGCCCATGGTCGGCACGAGGCCGATACGCTCGCCGCCCGCCCGTCGCGCGCGCACGAAGCTGCGCAAATCCTCGATAGTGGCGACGACGGGAACCTCAAAGCTCATTCGCGCAAGCCTTTCCGTTGAGCCGCCGACAGGCTCGATAGATATTCGACATATTTGGGCGGCAGACCGAGCGCATGCGCCGCCGCGACGATGTCGGCCATATATCCCGGCCAGGCGGAGCCCTGTTCCGGTTCGGCCCCGACGTATACCAGAGCCGGAGCCGCGCCAAAGGGCTCCCGCAAAACGTGCATAATTTTTTTGATGTAGAGTCCCTGACCGACCTGCTCGTAGCGATCGAGCGCCGCGACGTCGGCGACGGCGACATCCCAGAGCGCGCCATGGACATTGGCGCGCGGGTCAGGCGCGATGCTGACGAATCCGGATGACATGACGACGAGGCGCCATCGGGCGAGCCGCGCGCGTCCGAGCAGACGCGAATGCGGGCATCGTCGCGCCATGGCGGCGCCGTCCATATTGGAGCCATAAGCAAAATGCAGGGGCACGCGTGTGTCTCTCGCTGGTTTATGCGCGAGCTATATCACGCCTTCGCGAACGGCATGGCCGGAGCCGACCGCCACCGGCGGGATTTCAGGAGCCGGCCGCGCCGACGCGACTTGCGCGCGGATTACGCGTCACGCCACGCAGCGCCCCGGCCTAAGGCCGATAGAAATCCTGTCGCCAGTTGGGCGACGCCCCTGTCCGCACCGCGATCGCCGGCAGCGCGTCTTCCGCCGCCTGCTGGATCGCGGCCGCGATTTCGGGATGATTTCGATATGTGTCCTCGCGAATGGCGATCACGGCGGGCGAGGTGATGGTCTTGAGCGCGCTGAACCAGCGTTTTTCGATTGTCGCAACGCCATAAAGACCGAGGCGCCGCAGATCGACCAGCATTTTATCGTCCGGCCGGAAATCGATGAATTTGTAGACGCGCTGCTTTGTTTTCGGGTCGGTGGTTTCCCGCACCTGGTTGAGAAGCGGGGATTGCGGCCCGTCCATCACGAAAAAAACGTCGATCCCGCGGTTGCGCAATCTTTCCAGCGCCGTCGACGGACCATCCGGCTCAATGTCGACAAGCGGTTTCCACTTTGGCGCGGCGGCGAGAATGTTACGGAGCGTCAGCTCGCCGCCCGAGTTCGGTCCGCCCGCAGCGATGCGCAGGATGTTGCCGTCTTTCAAATTCTTGACCATGTCGGCGAAACTCGCCCCCCGCGTGTCGGCGCGCACGACCAGAAAACCTTCGTATGGATACAGCGGCGCGCCGATCATCCGTATCTGTCCGGCGCATTCCGCCTTGCCCATGCGCGCGACCAGCGCGTCCTCCTGCACAACCGCCATTGTCACGACGCCTGCGCAGAGGCCATTCAGAGATTCGGCGCTTCCCCCCGATTCCAGGGGTTTCAGTTGAACGCCGCGCAGCGCGGTCCTCGAACCCAGCTCAGGAACGACGATCGCGCAGTTTTCCTTGTCCCGCGCCCCGCAGGCGACCTCGATGGTTTCGACCTTCCCCCGAGGCGGGAGGCGCTCGGACAACGACTGCGCAAAAGCTTCCGGCGTCGCCAGAAAAGCGACGATCAGGATGACGGCGGCGGGCAATTGGAAGGTCACGCTGAATTTTCCTTACTGTTTGCCCGGCCAAGATGAGGTCGCTCGAACCAGCCTGTCCAGATGTATTTTTTGCGTCGGCCCGACCCCTGCGCCTCCTCCGCCCGTTCAACGCCGCGCGGCACGCCCGTCCGCGCCCCGGCGCCTTGGCAGGTCTCGCTACCTTCGATGCGAGACGCCGTCTCCTACGACCTGAAAGCTACAAAGGAACTGGAGCGCCGCGGGTTGACGCCGCCATCCGAACGGCCTTAGACAAAAAGTCGTAATCTAGGGGCGGCAAGGTCGGGCCGCGCAGTTTGGCGGGCAGATGCGCCGCGGATCACACGACTCTATTTTTTCAATAAGATGGAAGGGTGGCCGAGTGGTTTAAGGCAGCGGTCTTGAAAACCGCCGTGGGGGCAACTCCACCGTGGGTTCGAATCCCACCTCTTCCGCCAGAAGCCAACAGTAACCTTCTGTATTGTCTTTGTTTTCTCGCCATGCCTCGAGCCGCGCATCGGAATGGGCGTCGCAATAGAAATGCGCCCGGCGCCTTTCGGGGGTCCGTAGCCTTCTTCGTCGCCGCCGAAGAAACGATCTTTAGTCGCCATTCGCCATGTCCGAGCGCCCCGTCAGATCGGACGAGCGTCCCCGGTAGGACGCAGACCGCGCTTTGCCCCGCGAAACGCCGCGCCTCACCTGCCTTGGAAAACAATTGCGCATGTCGAATAAAAAATGCATTTGCGAGCAAATCATGACCTCCGGTAGGCATGCCTGATCCGAATAGGCCCGTCGCGGCAAGTCCTGCGCAGTCGCCCGGCCCGCTGCGGGGTCGATCCATTCAATGACTTTTCCAACAAATTCCGCGGCTTTACTCCCGGCTTCGATGTCGTGGCTGTCGGCCCCTACAAGACCCAAGCGCGCGCCCAGTCCGTTCTTCGTCGCGTAGCCGCATGCGTGCCCGACGCCTACGTCAAATACGGCGAACATCTGGGAGAATAGCCCCGCGTCCAGTTGACGCCTAAAGGCGTCCGCGGCAAATCGCATCGACGTTGTACCGGCGATCAACGACGAAGGGCCCGCGCCTGCGAAACGCGCGACGGGACCCGTTTTGGAAATTCTATGATTTCAGTGCTCCCTTTACGTTAGCGATTACTGAAGTTGCTTCCAGTTCTCGGCAATGAAGCCGCGTGCGTCGATCGTCGTGACCTGTTCATCGACGCGCGCCTCGCGTCCCACGCATTTCCAGGAATAAACCGTATCGTGACCCGTAGCGAACATCGGCACATTCTCCGCATCAGGATTATCTTTGCAAAACGCAGACGCGCCACTGGACGTTCGACTGGCGTTCGCCTTGTCGCAAACAAGATTGGCGCCGTAGTTGCAGAGCCATGCCTTGCCGCCCATGCAACGATACCTCGTGCTCGTTCGAATAAAGCGGTCTGAAACATCCGATGACAGGCCAAAAATTTGCCGCGCTGGTTGCACGAGTTCAGCGGGCAACCCCTTCAGATGATCATCATCGCCTTTCTTCGCGCAATAGGCGCGGACATTTTCCGCGCGCGCGGCCGTAAATGGTGAAAGGCCGAAAACGCCGATGGTCAATAGCAGGCTCAGGCGGCAGATGCGTCGAAATTTCATCTTCTCTCTCCTTTCACGAGCGCTGCGACATCGGCCCATGGCGGCCGCGAAGCTCTGCTGGATGTCGGCCAAGGTCGTCAAACGCCGTATCATATCACGTCGACAAGCGTCGTCCGACACGCACATGCGGTCTAGAATTTCGTCTGCATTCGCAGCGCTGCAAAAGTAGCACGCGACGTCGTCGCATACCACGGATCTATAATTTGCAGATCGGCGGTGAGCCGCAGCCACGGCGTGACCGCATAATTATAAAAAGCCTCTACGCCGCTCTCACTGCGTCGATAAACGCCCGATGCGGCAAGTCCACTAAGCAACGGCTCGGACAGCCCATAGTGGAAATAGCCGACCCCCCAACGGTCGAGTTCGCGGCCCGGGAGCAGATTATTTCCCGCGAGGCCGCCGAGCACGGTCCATTTGACGGGATTCGGATTGCCGTCCGTAAGCGTAATCAGTGAAAACAGGCCCCACCCTTTCGAAGGATCATCGCCGCTTTGGAAGAGATATTGCTGCAAGGCGTAGGATATGAACCAGTACCCTTTCTTCGTCACGGACGCGCCGCCCAACAGACGTCTCCGCAGGCCCTGAATATCGTCGAGATCGAAGCCGCGAGCATTACTGTAAGCGCCGCGAATAGTGTGGTATCCGCGCAAACCGGAAATATCGATCGGAAAGGTCGCCGTACCTGAGATGGCGACGCCCCGCTCGAAAGGGTTTTCGATCACTCTGGAATTTTGTGCGTTGCGCGGGTCAGCGACCGCCAGCGTGAATTTTCCTACCCGTGTCTTCAATGTCGCCGTCGCGCCCAGCGTGTAGGTCGGCGAAACAACGACTCGGTCGGCAAGCGTTCCCGGCGACGTCACGCCAATTCCTGTCGCTGGCGCCGCGAAGGCGCGGTTCATGAAGGTCTCGACGCCGCCTCCGCCAATGAGTGGCGTTTGCGAAGCGAGCGTCATCGTATTGACCTTGCCCGCGCCGATGGAGAAGCTCTCGCCGAAATCCTGCGTCACCGCAATCGACAACGCGGAGTGATAGCCGTCGCGCTGCACGAACGCCTGCGCGGCGCTGACCGGAAGCAAAGTAAGGTCAGTATTATTTATCGTTCGCCCGAAATAGTGTTCATATTGCGCATTCAAATGTAGACCCTGCCAGAGACCCAGTTTGTGCGCGTCTACCTTCAAGAAGGCATCCAGCTTGCCGCCATAGCGCCAGGTCTTCGAGGCGTCGCCCGCGATCTCGCCCTGATATATCTGCGTGATCCATACATCGGGCATGATGCCGATTTTGCGCAATTGCGCCTTGGGACCGTCCGGCGTGTCGGTCAAGGAGCCTTGCTTGAGCAAGGACGATTTGGCGTCCTCCGCGAATGCGGCGCTCGTCAAGCCGACGACGAGAAATGAGGCTGCGGCGATCGCTTTCTTCTCTGAGGTGACGCCTGCCCGATGCAAGGGAATTCCAATTTACTCGATGTCTCGACGCCAGCATGAAATACTGACGAGCGTTGAAGCGGATGAAACAAGATTGCTTCATTCGAGCGGTCCGCGCAATGTGGCGCAGTTACAACAGTTCGCGCAGCGACGTCCGGAAAAGCCGATATCAACCTATCCGGTGATGAGCTTTCGCCGGAGCGCGGCGATTTCTGCGCCCAATCCCGCAACCACCTGGTCGACACTACGCGCTACGGCGCTTGAGAGAGGAGCGCCGATTTCAAAATTTTCAGCCTCAATGGCGTAAACGATGCATTGGGGCGGCATTTGACCGAGCGCGCGCGCAAGTTCAAGCGCCTCGGCAAGGCCAACGCCGTGTGACGATAGGCCGAAGCGCGCCCGCGGGATTTGCGTTTCGGAAGCGTCGAGGCGCAGAATGGCGCCCGGCGTGGCGCCCGAGACACAGGCGTCGATCATGAATGCGGCATGCGCGCCTTCGAGATGCGCGAGCAATGTCGTCGCCTCCCCGTCGATCTCGACGATTTGGACGCCCTCGCGAATTGTTTCGCAAAGGCGTCTCGCCACTTCCCGTCCGGCTGCGTCATCTCCACGGTCAGGATTGCCAATTCCGATGACGATGATCGAGCTCGCCTCGCTCGGCATCGAGTCACGCCCTGTCGATATCGAGGCGAAGGAAATGCGTTGCGCAGGAAATGCACGGATCGTAATTGCGAACGGTCTGTTCACAACGATGACGCAGTTCCTCCTCCGGAAGGTCAAGGAAGAATCCCACGAAGTCTGTCAGATCCTCTTCGACGCTCGGCTGATTTTGCGAGGTGGGCGGCACGATCTGCGCATCGGCGATTTCGCCGTCCGCTTCGAGCCGGTAGCGGTGATAGAGCAGCCCGCGCGGAGCTTCTGTCGCCGCGTAGCCGACGCCGGCGCGCGGTTCGTATTCGACGAAGGCGCGGTCTGGTTCGTCGTAATTTTCGATTATACGCAACGCCTCGTCACAGGCGTAAAGCACTTCGATCGCACGGATGACGATGCTGCGAAAGGGATTGCGGCAGATGACGCCCAGGCCGGCTTCGACCGCAGCTTCTTTCGCAAGCGGAGAGAGCCGATCGTAATTCAGGCTATAACGCGCGAGCGGACCAACGAGATAGGCGTCTCCATTGTCACGGAGGCGAGAGTGCAGCGCTGTCGAATGTTCTTCATGCCGCTCCTCGAAATGCTCGTCATATTCAGTCGCTGGAATATCGAGCCCCCGGTTCGAGACGATGCGTCCCTCGTTGAAGGGATATTCCTGCGGATGCCTGAGGGAGACGAAAGTGTAATCCCGCTCTCGGTCGGGAAAGTCGAAAGTAGATGTCCAGCGCACCGTCTCGAGCGCCGTATGACGCGCCCATTTCAGCTTTTCGGCGAGCGGCAGTAGCTCGCGCTTTCGCGGCGCGCGGTGAAACCCGCCGACCCGCACATTGATCGGATGGATCTCGCGTCCGCCGAGCAGTTTCAGGATATCATTGCCGGCCTTCTTCAACTGGAGACCACGGCGCACAATATCGCCGTGATCACGCGCCATGTCGATCGAACCCTCATAACCGAGGAAATCCGGCGCGTGCAGCATATAGATGTGCAAGGTGTGAGACTCGATCCACTCGCCGCAATAGAGGAGCCTTCGCAACTCACGAAGGGGTCCGTCCACTGTTACGCCGAGGAGGTTCTCGAGCGCATGCACGCCGCTCATCTGATAGGCAACGGGACAGATGCCGCATATCCGCGCGACAATGTCGGGCACTTCGGCAAAGTCGCGGCCACGTAAAAATGCTTCGAAAAACCGGGGCGGCTCGAAGATCTTGAGCTCGGCGCGCTGCACTTTCCCGTCGCGAACGACGACTTTCAGACCGCCTTCGCCCTCAACACGAGCGAGATAGTCAACCTTGATCGTCTTTTGCGCCATGGCGCTCGCTCTCCTCGCGAAACGGCTGTGCGTTTGCATTGAATGTGCGATAAACGCGCTCCAGCGAGGGCGCATCCATTCCAAGCCCTGCGAGCCATTGACTCAGCGATGGCGCATTGGGCGTTTCTTTGGGTCCAAAGCATCCGTAGCAGCCACGGTCATAGGACGGACACAAGGCGCCGCATCCGGCATGAGTGACCGGCCCGAGACAGGGTGTCCGATGCGCCACCATCACGCAGACATTGCCTTTCAGTTTGCACTCGATGCAAACGCTGTGCGCCGGCGTCGCGGGACGCCTTCCCGCGAGAGAGGCTGAAATCACTTCGACAAGCTGCGTCTTGTCGATCGGGCAGCCCCGCAATTCGAAATCTACCGGGACGTGATCAGAAATCGGCGTCGAGGCGGCGAGAGTATCGATGTAGTCTGGCCGCGCATAAACGATCGACACATATTCCGTGACGTCGGCGAAATTGCGCAACGCCTGGATGCCGCCCGATGTCGCGCAGGCCCCGATCGTGATGAGTTTCGAAGAACGCCGTCGCACTTCGTGTATGCGTTCGGCGTCATGGGGCGTCGTGACCGATCCTTCGACGAGCGAGATATCGTAATGGCCGCTTATCGCCGCGCGCGTGGCCTCGGGGAAATAGGCGATCTCCATAGCATCGGCCACGGCGAGGATCTCATCCTCACAGTCGAGAAGGCTGAGCTGGCAGCCGTCGCAGGAGGCGAATTTCCAGACCGCGAGTCTTGGCCTTGCGCTTCTCGCGCTCATTTCAGATTTCCTTTACCCCGATAAGGCGCCGCAGACGATCATAGCTGAAAACTGGTCCATCGCGACAGATGAACACTGGCCCGAATTGACAATGCCCGCAATGTCCGATGGCGCATTTCATATTGCGCTCCATCGACAGATAGATCGCTTCGTCTCCAACGCCGGCCTCACGAAGCGAAGATGCGACGAAGCGCATCATCACCTCGGGACCGCACACCATCGCGATGGTTTGCTGCGGATTGATTTGCGTTCGCGAGATGAGCTTGGTGACGGCGCCGACATGCCCGTACCATTCGGAGGCGGCATGATCGACCGTCGCCTCGACGTCGATATCGAAACGGCCACGCCAGCTCTCGACCTCACGCCGGTACAGAATGTCCTCTGGCGTTCGCGAACCATAAAGGAGCGTGACCTTGCCGTAGTTTCCCCGTTCGCGAAGGAGGTGATAAATCGCGGGGCGCAACGGCGCCAGACCCAGTCCGCCAGCCACGAGAATGACGTCCTTGCCGCGCGCCTCAATCATCGGCCAGCCTACGCCGAATGGTCCGCGCACGCCCATCGGATCGCCGGGTTTGAGCTGCGTCAACGCGGTGGACACCGGCCCGACAGCGCGAATGGTATGAATGAGGCCGCCATCCGCTGGATCCCCGCTGATGCTGATCGCAGCCTCACCGACGCCAAACGCCGTAAGCATATTGAACTGGCCGGGCGAAAAGATTTCAGGCGCTCCGCCTTCCATTTCGAGTTCCAGCGTCCATGCCTGCGGCGCGTCACGACGCCGGCGCAAGACATGGGCCACTCGCGGAATCATTGCCGTTGCGGCGTCCGCCGCGCGTGTCGCGACGTCAGACATGGGAGCCGTAGATGTCCAGCATTTGCATACGCGTCGAATGCAGCCGCTCGATCAGCACCGCCATGAGGCGCTTCGACAATTCATAACCGAGATCATGATCCGCCTCACATTTGTTGCGCAGACACGCAGCGTCTATCGCGATGGCGCGGGTGAGCTCGAGCGCCTTGGCGTCATATGTCCATTGGTAGGGCGGAACGAGCCATGTTACGCCGAACACCTCCCCGGCGCCGAGCGTCAGAAATGTCGCGGCGCTGCGGCCAGGCGCCGATATCTGGAGCGCGATGCGGCCTTGCCGGACCAGATAGAGTTGATCGGCGGGTTCGCCTTCGTGGAAGATATATTGGCCGGCCTCGAAGCGGACATTCTTGGCGCAGCCGCAAGCGAGCTTGCAAAAGCCCTCGTCGAGATCGGCGAAAAACGGGTGCTCGTGAAGAATGCGTTCGAGTGTCTCCAAGGCCTCGCTCCTCAAATTTGCTCACTATCGTGGATTGCGTGCGCTTCTTCGGTAATATCGATCCCCACCGGACACCATGTGATGCAACGGCCACATCCGACACATCCGGAGGAACCAAACTGGTCGAACCATGTCGAAAGCTTGTGCGTCATCCATTGGCGATATCTCGCCGCAACGCTAGAACGGACGCTTCCACCATGGATATATGAAAAATCCATCGTAAAACAGGAATCCCATCGCCGCTCGCGTGCGGATTCAACGCCTTTCAGATCGCTGACTTCATCGACCGACGTGCAGAAACAGGTAGGACACGCCATTGTGCAATTGGCGCAGGAGAGACAGCGCTCCGCAACCTCGTTCCAACGCGGATGTTGGAGATTGCGCGAGAGGAGCTGATGCAGGTCGACCGTGGGCATTTCGCGTCCCATGTTCGCCGCGGTCCGCTGAACAACGGCCCGCGCCGCGGCGACTTCCGCCGCACTCGCGGGACGATTAGGCAATTCCTCAAGAATCTCCCGCCCCGCCTGCGAACCGGCTTCGATCACAAATGAATGTCCGTCTTCGGAGATGAGTTCCGTAAGGGCGAGATCGAAACCGCCGTCGACTTCCGGCCCCGTTCCCATGGAGGTGCAGAAACAGGAGCCTCCCGCCTTCCCACAATTCACCGCCACAAGAAAAGCGCCCTCGCGTCGCGCACGATAATCCGGGTCGACATATTCGCCGCCCAGCATCACCCGGTCCTGAATGGCGATTGCGTGAAGTTCACAGGCGCGAACGCCGATGAACGCCAGTTCCTGCGCCGCATTCTCGGCCGGCTCGACCTTGACCTGATCGCCGTTTCTTTCGGCCCGCCAAAGACGCAGCTTCGGCGGATGGAGAAAACTCTTCCACGAGTGCGGACCGACCGCATAGCCGAACAATGCGCCGTCGTCGCGGCGCGTCAGGTGATAGCGGCCCGCGTCCTGATCGTCGGTGAAGCCGGCGGGGAGATCATCGACAGCGGCAATGTCGTCATATGCGATGACTTTGTCGCGAAGCGTCGGGCCGATCACGCGGCGCCCGCGGCGTTGCAACGCGTCTATCAACGCCTGCAAACCCTCTATCGTCATGACGTAGTGTTCAGTCGACCGCATCTTCTTTCCTTGAAGGCATTATTGATGGAACGCCGGTTGCGCTTCAAAGCGGTTCTTTGTCGCTGCTTCTAACCGTGGCGAAACGCCAATTTTCCGGAGCTTAGATCACGAATTTGAAATTCCAATATCAGCGGGCTTCGGAAGGCGCGGAGATGCGACGCTCGGGACGCTGCGGCTCCCGTCCGGCCACGATCGAAAAACGCTGGCACAACGAGACGAAAGCTGAGCGCATGTATTCGAGTGACACGAGGCTGTGTTCTATAATCAATCCTTGCATACCATGCCTACGCTCTGGTTATTGGCTCCGATTTTAGCGCCGGTCACTGGTCCCCTCGCTTTTTTCAATTTTGGCGCTTTTCATAAATCCAAATATCATTAGCTTTGACTTGCATCTTTACCGTAACCCAAGCATGAGGGACAATGAAATGATCCAACATAGCGGGACTTCTATGTTCAAAGCAGTCGGGTTTGTTGTCGCAATATTGGCGTTTTTTCTTGTCGTTATGCATCAGGCAGCTCAGATATTCCGCTAGAAATACGTAAACAAAAATATATTCAGGGTTTAAGCTTCTACAGCCGAGGGTTCAGGATATTCGTCGATAAAGACGTTGTGGCGACTCCAGCCTGCGGTCGCCATATCCGGTGACGGCGGAGACGTGGTTGGACATTGTTTAGTCTCCGCCGTCACAAAATATTTCTGCATTTCTCATATTTTTAACCTTCCCGGAAAGTGAACGGACAGTTCCACCCGCCGCAGCATTCGCGCCGTTCGCGCGTCAATTCGACGCCCCATGCGAACGATTGCTCGAATGTCCCAGCTTTGCAGTCACCAAAAACCATGCATTAAGTCCGTCGCCGCCCGCGCGGTCGCCGCGGTGTCGTCCGCCGCAGGGCGGGCCGCAGCGGCGTGAAAGACGCCGGCGACTTTCACGGGAGGCGCAGGAAATCGGCGGATGCGGAACACGGTTCAGCAAGAAAAAACGCAGTGCCCGAGCCAGGGGGATTGCGCGAGCCCATCGGCCGCCGAACAGCCTCCGAAGGGCATGAACATTCTCCTGCTCGGCGGCTCCAATGCGGGCCTGAGGGACGGCTGGGCCACGCAACTGCAGATGCGGGCGGGTGCGCATGTCGTGGAAAACAGATTCCTCGGCGCGGTGGGTTCGCTTTACGGCCTCATGGCGCTGCTGAAGCATCTGCGCGAGGGCGCCGCTCTTCCGGACCTTGTCGTCTTCGAATATTGCCTCAACGATGTGCTTCTGGTCGATGCCGGCGTTCTCAGGGAGCCGCTGATCTTCGATACGCTCGACGCGATCGTGAATCTCTGCGCGGACGCGCGTCTTCCCTTGCTGTTTCTCTGCCTCGAACCCCGGCCCGACGGCCCACGAGAATCGCGTAAAGCGCTCGCGCGCGTGCAGCCGCTTTACATGGCGGCGGCGCGGCGCGCGGGCGCGCCCTGTCTTTGGCTCAACGAAATCTTCAACGACGAATTGACGAAAGCGGACTACCAGGACGAGAACCATCTCACGCCGGCGGCTTCCGCGCGCGTCGCGGAAGCCCTGCTGGCGTCGATCGGCGCGGGCGCCTCGACCCCGCGGCGGATCTCCGTCGAATCGCCGCGTTTCGATTACGTCGACGCGACGCAGGCGCGCACGCAGGGCCCCTGTCATTTGCGGCCTCTCACGACGCGCGTATTCGCCGGGCCTTTTCTCGACATCGCGCGCGGCGGCGCGAGCTTCTGGACAGGTGACGGACGACTTGTCGGATTGATGCTGCAATCGACCGAAACGAGCGGCGTTTATCTCATTCGCGCGCAGAGCGGGACCTATCGCAAGAATCCCTGCTCCCGGATGCAAGAGATCGTAAGGAATCTGGTGCTGCTTCATTACACGTCGCGCGTCATTTCAGTTCACGGCGAAGTGGAAATCTCCATGCCGGACAATGAAGCGCGTCTCATGAGCTTTGCCGAGGACCGCACATTGCTTGCGGTCCCCCCTGCTGCGCCCTTCGCGGCGCAAAGGCTCGAGATTCACGGCGTGATGTTCTGGCGCCCGCGTTCGATGCTTCATCGCCTGCGCGCGTATTTTTCACGCTGAAGCTACATTAGCCGGTTGGCGTTCTGCAGTCGCAGGATGAGGCTGAAATCGACGCCGACCGGCCCATCCGACCCGAGCAGCGAGGCGCCGTAGAGAATGGCGTTTGACGACGCCGTCGCCGACGATACCGTTCCCTGATTCTGCATGTCGTACATCGCCGAAAAACGCGCGATGAAGGCGGTTAGCTTCTTGGGGTCCTTGAAGTCCTCGACGTTCACCTTGGCTTTCAGTAGCCGCGCCTGCGTATCGATATTCTGCGCGGAGGTTCTCGGCGAAATGTCGAGCGCGGTCTGCACGACCTGCACCAGCTTCTTGTCGGCGAGAACGCCATAAATGCTGGTCAGGCCCGGCGCCTTTTCGCGGAAATAGAGAGCAAGCTCCACGCCCGGATTCCGCTTGCCCTGCTCGGCCTGCATCGCCTGCTCGACGAAACGGGCGGTGACATCCTGGATGAGTGTGGCGGAAGGAACGCCGGCGCCCTTGGCCGAGAAATCGAATGCCTTGGCGAAAGCGAGGATGTTCGGGTTGTTGAGCGTTCTCGCGAGCGCCTTGGGATCATCGACGCCTTGCTCCATCACCTTGCGCATCAGGCCGATCGCAAATGTTCTGTCGCCGAGACCAAAGGCCTTCATGGCGTAGTTGAACAGGCGTCTATCCTTGAGAAAGGCCTCTATCGACGTCGCCTTGCCGATATTCTCCTTGAAATATTTCGTCTCGAGCGCAACGTCCGGCGCCTTGGCGGTGATCGACCGCCACCTGCCGAGATCATTGGCGATGGAAAGATATGATGCAATCGTCGTCATCGCATGCGCCTTCGCAAAGGGCGCGCCGAACCACGCGCGCCCGTCTCGAACGTCACGGTTAGCAGACAAGGCTTTACGGAAAACTACGAGACCAGATAAATACGGCTCATGTCGACATTAATACTGCACTTTACTGCGTACGACGCGCCGGGCGCGTCATTTCTTGCAGGGCGGCGTCGGCGAGATTGTCAACTCGCTCATCTCGCCCTTCAGGACGAAGTCCCCGTAATCGAGCTTCAGGGCGCGCGACACCCCGTTCTCGTAGAGGTCGAATGACAGAACGTAAATGGGCTGGCCGTCGCGTTTTCCGGGCTCGAAATAGGAAACCGCCACCGGCCAGCGCGCCATGCCCTTGAGCGCGTCCGCCTGCGCGGCCTTCTCCTGCGCGGGCGCCCCGATCGGCTTGCCGATGAGCGTCAATGTGTCGAAAGCCTTGTCGCCCTCGCCGGTGCCGTCATAGACGCGGGCCTCGATCAGCGTTTCTCCAGCGCGCGCGGCGGCGATTACGCGGCGCAGATGTTCCGTCGGAAACAGCGTCGGCCCATCGATCTGCAAATGAGCGCGTTTGGGCTTGGCGATGTCTATCGAAATGCCCGAATTCTTTGTTTTCTGCGCCTTGCCGTCGATCGCCTCGGTGGACGAGTTGTCGACCTTTGTTTCGATCTTGAAGCGATAATCCGCGCCGTCCGGCGCTTCGAAGGTCGCCGAACGCATGTCGGAGAGTTTCGCGGCCCCCTCAGCGGGCTGAAGTTCGGTGATCTGGCGGAAATTCTGCACGTATCCGTCACAGGCCGAGCCGGAGAAATCGAAGGCGATTCGCCCGCGCGCCTGCGCCGGCGCCTTGGCGCCCGAGCCTTTCGCCAGGGTCAGATCGTAAACCGCGCGATGCGACGCAAGCGGAACCTGCGTCTCCGCCTTCGCGAGAGGAAGCGGCAGAAGCGTCAGTGCGCAGGCGCCGGCGGCAAACGCGCGAAAAAGGATCATGGAACTCGTCTCGATGCGGCGAACGCGCGCCTGGGGCCTGCGCGCGCAGCCATTGCGTCGCGCGCGCGACGAAATTAGGGTCGTGGCCGGCATGGAGCAAATGATTTTGTAGATGGGGGGCGCGCCAGGCATGACGACTGCATCGGAAACCACGCCGCTCGCGCGGCTCGCCGCCCTCGGGCTGACCTTGCCAGCTGCGGCGGCTCCGGTCGCCAATTATGTTCCCTGTTCGCGCGCGGGAAACCTGCTGTTCGTATCCGGGCAGTTGCCGATAGGCGCCGGCGGGATCGACCCCGCCCACAAAGGCAAGCTCGGCGCAGGCGTCTCTCTCGAAGCCGGACAGGCGGCGGCGCGCCAGGCGGCGCTCAATGTTCTGGCGCAGGCCGACGCCGCGGTCGGCGATCTCGCCCGGCTACGCGCGGTGCGCATTGGCGGCTATGTCAATTGTGCGCCGGATTTCGGATCGGTGCCGCAGGTCGTCAACGGCGCCTCCGATCTCTTCGCCGCCGTCCTCGGCGACAATGGCAGGCATGCGCGTTTCGCTGTCGGCGTGGCGCAACTTCCGCTCGACGCCGCTGTCGAAGTCGAAGGGATTTTCGAGATCCTCGCGTGAACGCGCGCAACCACGCATGGATCGCCGCGCGACCCGTTGCGCATCGCGGCTTGCACGACACGGCGCGGGGAATCATCGAAAATTCGATCGCCGCTGCGCGCTCGGCGGTCGCCGCAGGTTACGCCATAGAGTGCGACGTCCAGCGCACGAAGGACGGCGAGCTCGTGGTCTTCCACGATGAGAGCCTTGAGCGACTGACCGAAAGCGCCGGCAGGGTCTGCGATTTCACGGCCGACGCCTTGGCGCGGATCGCCTTGCGCGGCTCCAGCGAAAAGATCCCGCGTCTCGCCGACTTCCTCGCAGCGATCGGCGGCAACACGCCGCTCGTCGTCGAGATCAAGAGCGACTTCGATGGCGATCTGACCGCGGCGCGGCGGGCGGCCGCCCTGCTCGCGCATTATCATGGGCCGGTCGCCGTCGAAAGCTTCGATCCCGAGCCCATGGCATTCTTGCGCGAAAACGCCGAAGCGCTCGGCGTCTCACATATACCTCTCGGCATGGTCGCCGAGGCGCGTTATGATCAAGACGACTGGCCTGCGCTGACAGCGGCGCAGCGCGCCGAGCTGACACATTTTCTGCATTATTCCCGCACCCGCCCCGACTTCATTTCATGGAATGTCGCCGACATGCCGCACGCTATTCCGCTACTCGCGCGCGAAGGTCTCCATATTCCGGTTACGACCTGGACCGTGCGCTCGCGCGAACAGGCCGGACGCGCGAGACAATGGACCGATCAGATCGTTTTCGAGGGTTTCGCGCCATAAAGCAGTAGAGGCGTCCGGCGGCGCCAATCACGCGGCGCATTTGCGCAATGTCGCGCAAGGACAGGCTTCTGGCGCGCCGCTATTTTCGCAGGGCCTGCAAGCTCGATCCGGATTTCGCGGCCTGTGATTTCGCCCGTTCGGAGCTTCACGAGATGGACAGGAAATGACGCTCGATATTTGAAATGACGTTCCCCGGGCGAGCGGCGTAAATGCGCTCGCCCGGGAAAGTTGGCAGGTCATGCGGCGACGAGGCCATTGTTGTTAGGCGTCAGACCGCGCACGTTTTTCAATTCGACGCGGATGTTCTTGTCGCTCGCGGCTTTGATGAAATCCTCGAGCGTCTCCATGATATCCTGATCGATGAAGGTCGCACGCGAGCCGTCGATCATCAGATAGCTGTCTTCGTCGATGCTCTCGAGATAGGTGCGCAGCGGCGCCTTGTTGAGGAAGGAAACGTCCTTCTGCAGCCGGAGCAGATTATTCTTGCCGTCGCGCGTCAGCGTGAAGGCCGAATGATAATTCGCCCGCAGCACGAAGAACAGGCCCACCGCCATGCCGATCGCCATGCCCTTCAGAAGATCCGTGACAAGGATCGCGGCGATGGTGACGGCGAAGGGCGCGAACTGATTGAAGCCCTTTTCATATTGCTCCTTCACCAGCTTCGGCTTCGCGAGCTTGTAACCGGTGAGCAGCAGCACCGCAGCAAGGCAGGCGAGCGGGATCATGTTGAGCACAGTCGCCAGAAACATCACGCTCAGCATCAGCAGCCAGCCATGGACCATGCAGGCCACTTTGGTATGCGCGCCCGCGTTGATATTGGCCGAACTGCGCACGATCACCGCCGTGATCGGCAGGCCGCCGATCATTCCGCTGACGAAATTGCCGACGCCCTGCGCCTTCAGCTCCTGATTGGTCGGGGCCGTTCGCTTGAGCGGATCGAGCTTGTCCGCCGCCTCCAGGCTGAGCAGTGTTTCCAGGCTGCCCACAAGGGCCAGCGTCGCCCCGGTAACGTAAATTTGAGGATCGGTCAGCCGGCCAAAATCAGGAAATTTGAGCTGATGAGCGAAATCGATCGGCCCCGAAATCATCGGCAGAGTAACGAGATGTTGCGACGCAACCGCGAGAGACGGCAGGAGCGCCTGCGCGACCGCGTTATATGTCACACCGAAGATGACGGCGACGAGCGGACCCGGCACGAGCGAGAGGACGCGATGTTTCTTGATCCGGGACGTTTCCCAGAAAAGCAGGATGGCCATGGACGCGAGCGCCACGATCGTCGCGCCGGGCGAGACGGCCTTCAGCGACTCCCACACGAATGAGAATGTCGCGCCCTTGTCGTCCTCGACGAATGAAAGATCGCTTTCCGCATCCGCGTCGTACCCGACCGCATGCGGCAACTGCTTCATGATGAGGATGAGGCCGATCGCCGCCAGCATTCCCTTGATGACGGCGGACGGAAAATAGGCGCCGATCAGGCCGGCGCCGAGAAAACCCATCGCAAGCTGGAAAATGCCGGAAATCGCGACGGCGAGAAGCACGCCGTCGTATCCGAATTTCTCGATCGCGACGGCCACGATCACGGTCAGGCCGGCCGCGGGGCCGGAGACGCTGAGCTGGGACCCGCTGACGACCGATACGATCAGGCCGCCCACGATTCCGGCGATGACGCCGGCGAAAGGCGGCGCCCCAGACGCCACGGCGATGCCGAGGCAAAGCGGCAACGCAACCAGAAACACGACGACGCCCGCCGGAATGTCATGGTCGAGGTAACGCAGGTAATAGTCGAAATGCTTCTTCAGCACGCTCACGCACTCCTGTTGAGGGTCTTGCCGCCAGTCCCGCCGATCAGAAGCCGTCGACGTCGTATTGCTGGTAGATGATGTCGACGTCGCTTCCAGCCGGAAGCGTCACCAATTGCTGCAGCACGCCGTCATCCAGCCCATAGACCCAGCCGTGAAGCATTGGACGCTGGTCGTTCTTCCAGGCGGTCTGCACGATGGAAGTGTGCGACAGGCGGCGCACCTGTTCGATCACGTTCAGTTCGACGAGCCGATTGGCCTTTTCGACGGACGTGTCCAGAGCGTCGATCTCCGCGCGATGCATCCGGTAGATGTCCTTGATGTGCATCAACCATTTGTTGAGCAGCACCAGATCCGGACGCTGGCGGTCGAGCGCGGCTTTCACGCCGCCGCAATTGTAATGGCCGCAGACGATGATGTGCTGAACCTTCAACACCTGCACCGCATATTGAATGACGCTGAGGCTGTTGAAATCCGTCGCGATCACCTGATTGGCGATATTGCGATGAGCGAAGATTTCGCCCGGCTCCGCATTCACGATGATGTCGGCCGGCACGCGGCTGTCGGCGCAGCCGATCCACAGAAATTCGGGCTTCTGATCGGCAGCCAACCGCTCGAAAAAGTCAGGCTCGCGCAGCTTTTTTTCTTCGGCCCAGGCCTTGTTTTCGAGCAGCAGTCTCTCGTGTGATTTCATTTGAAGCCCATCAAGTTTATGCTCACGGCGCAGCCGCAAGGCGACGTGCCCCCCGAATGTTACAGCATTGCGACTGGAAGCGTCGCTTATGCTCGCCTCCGGCTTTGCCACGTGTCAGCGGGCCTCGGGCGCCATATTTACACGGTTCGGAAACATTGCAGAAACGTGGCGTCGTCTCAAGAGCCAAATCGTTGATTCTATAGGTCCACTCTGAACTATTTGAATTACGCCACACAGCTTTCGCTTGATGAGCGCGGACAGTAGCGCAGCTGCTTTCCCTGCAGTTCGCGCCACACCATCGGCAGGGTCGCGGTGATGTCGTCCGCAATCAATCCCGGGCCGAAGATTTCTGCGGCGCGCGCGTGCATCCAGGCGGCGCAGGACGCTGCTGCAAAAGCATCCATGCGTTGCGCAAGAAGGCCCGCGATAATTCCGGTCAGCACGTCGCCCGAGCCCGCGGTGGCGAGCCACGGCGTCGCCCAGGGCAGGATGGAGACGCGTCCGTCCGGCGCCGCGACGACCGTGTCGGGCCCCTTGTAAAGGACGACCGCACCGCTCACGCGCGCCGCATCGCGCGCCTTGTCGAGCTTCGAGCGAAGGGCGCGATCACTGTCGCACTCGGAAAAGAGGCGTCCGAATTCTCCGGCGTGAGGCGTCATCACAACGGGTCCGGGCGCCGCGCGCGTCGCGCGCCAAAGACGGAAAGGATCGTCAGCGAAACTCGTCAACGCGTCGGCGTCGAGCACCGCGGCGCGGCGATAGGCCTGCGGCGTGAGCGCCGTCTCGACCTGCCGGCAGCTTTCCTCGCTCACGCCGAGGCCGGGACCGATCGCCACGGCGTTCTTGCGCTCGTCCGACAGCACGGCCGCAAGGCCCTTCGCGCCATCCGCCGGACGCACCATGACCGATGTGAGCGCGCTGGCGTTGACCGCGAGCGCCTCGGTCGGGCTCGCGAGCGTGACGAGCCCGGCGCCTGCGCGCAAGGCCGCCGCCGCGGAAAGCCGCGCCGCGCCGGTGAAGGAGGCGCCGCCGGAAACCACGAGCGCGTGGCCGCGCGAATATTTGTGGCCCTCGATCTGCGGCAGCGGCAGTTCCTGCTGCCAGAGCGCCGGCATGTTCACGAAGGTCTTGACGTCGATCGTCGCGAGCGCCGAGGAGCGGATGCCGATATGGGCGCAGGTCAGCGCTCCGCAGCGCGAACGGCCCGGCAGCAGCAAATGGCCAGTCTTCACGCGAAAGAAGGTTACGGTTGCGTCGGCCTCGACGGCGGCGCCGCGAATCGCGCCGGTCGTGCCGTCGACGCCGCTCGGAATATCCACGCTGACGACATTCTGCTTCGTCTCGCGGCGCCACTGGTTCAGCCGCTTCACCAGCGCCTGCGCCTCGGGATCGAGATCACGGGCGAGGCCGGTGCCGAACAGCGCGTCGATCACCAGATCGACCCCGGTGAAATCGCAGTCCTGCGCAGGAATCACCTCGCCGACCCAGCCCGCCGCCGCCCGCGCCGCGTCGCCGCGCAGCTGATTCGGCGGCACAAGAGACGCGACGCGCACCTTGTAGCGCTGCCCGCGAAGCAGCCGCGCCGCGACATAACCGTCACCGCCGTTATTGCCCGGCCCGCAAAGCACCAGCACGCGACGGCCGCTCGTGCGCTGCAGGATCTGGCTGGTGACGCGCGCCAGCGCCGCCGCCGCCTTCTCCATCAGCGCCATGCCGGGCACGCCGCTTTCGATCGTCAGGCGATCGGCGCGCGCCATCTGCTCTGTCGTGAGAAGCTCGAGAGGAAAAGGACCATACGGCATGAGCCGGATGGTGACCGAAGGCGACGCCCGGCGCAATGGGCGGCGCCGCGAGAATGACGGAAACGCCTCAATATTTGGCGCCGCATTCCGTCGCGCCAAGCTTTACGCTATGTGTGCGGCTCATGCTGACGGCTATCCTTCTCGCCTATGACCCGCCTGCGCAGCCGCTGCGCGGCGACTCCGTGGCCCGCAGTCTCGGGTCGCTTGTCGAAGCCTGCGTTCAGGGGCTTGTCGCCGACGCCGTTCTCGTCGGGGCGCCGGAGCGCGGATTTGGCCGGATCGCCGATGACGCGGGCTGCGCGCTCGTCGAGACGTCGCGCCCGGACGAGGGGCTGGCGCAAGCGCTCACGCTCGCGCGACATGACGATGTCCTGCTGATGCTCGCGGGTTATGCTGTCGAACGCGGCTTCATCGATGAAGTGCAGGACAATTTCGCCTATGGCGATCACAAGCGCCCGCTCGTCCTTCGCGCGGCGCCGAATTCGTTGCTCACACGAGTTGCGCCGCAGCTCGCGGCGCCTGTCGGAATCATCGCCCGCAGAAGCGACCTTCGCGGCGCCGCCTCGTCCGATCTTGCGCGGCTGACAAAAAAAATGGCGGGCGTGGATCTGACGACCCGCGCCCGCCGCATTTTCTAGAGCCTCAACGCGCGAAAGTGTTGCAGGCGTCGATGCTGCCGGTCTGAAGGCCCTTCAGCAGATATTGCGTGCGTTGCGCCGATGAGCCGTGCGTGAAGCTGTCGGGCACGACATAGCCGCGCTGGGCTTTCTGCAGACGATCGTCGCCGATCGCCTGAGCGGCGGCGACCGCCTTTTCGATGTCGCCTTCCTCGAGGAACTGCCGGCGCGCATTGCCGTTATTGGCCCAGACGCCCGCGAGGCAGTCCGCCATCAGCTCCACGCGCACGGAGAGGTTGTTGGCCTCCGCGCGACTTGAGGCGCGAGCCTGGGCGCGCTGCACCTTGGGCAGGATGCCGAGCAGGTTCTCGATGTGATGCCCCATCTCATGCGAGATGACGTAAGCGTAAGCAAAATCGCCGCCGCCGCCGAAGCGCTGTTTCATGTCCCGAAAGAAGGAGGTGTCGAGATAGATGCGCTGGTCGATCGGGCAATAGAAAGGACCCATCGCCGACTGCGCCATGCCGCAACGCGAGCTGGTGACGCCGTCGAAGAGGACGAGACGCGGCGGCTGGAACTGGATGCCCTTCTGCCGAGGCAGCACCTCCGACCAGACTTCCTCGTTGGAGCCCAGCACCTTGGAGACGAAGAGGCCCAGCTGATCCGTTGGCGCGCCCTGCTCCCCGCGCGGCGCCTCCTGACGCGTGACCTGGCTGGGCCCGCGCATCTTGTTCAGCATCTCGGCGCCGCCGATGAGAATGGCGGGATTGACGCCCAGCGCCCAGCCGATGATGCCCAGTATGACCATTGTGCCGAGGCCGATGCCGCCCGCGCCCATGCCGGGTCCTCCGGCGACCATCGGTCCTTCCTGGCCGCGGCGGTCCTCAATGTTCTCGGATGTCTGTAAATCTTCCCATTTCATATTCGCTGGCTCCGCCGGGGCCGAACTCAGGGCCGCCCGAAAACCTATTTAATGGACGCGGGCGGGCCTGTGTAGGGGAATAGCGACGGCTCAGGCCTTCTCGGGCAGGTTGAGCCGGATGTGCAGCTCGCGCAGCTGCTTCATGGTGGCGTCCGAAGGGGCGCCCATCAGCAGGTCTTCCGCGCGCTGGTTCATCGGGAACAGCGTCACCTCGCGCAGATTCTCCTCCTCCGCGAGCAGCATGACGATGCGATCCACGCCGGGCGCGATGCCGCCGTGAGGCGGCGCGCCATACTGGAAGGCGCGATACATGCCGCCGAACTTCTCGATCAGCACGTCCTCGCCATAGCCCGCGATCTCGAACGCCTTCTTCATGATCTCGGGGCGGTGGTTTCGGATCGCGCCTGAGGACAGCTCCACGCCGTTGCAGACGATGTCGTATTGATAGGCGAGGATGTCGAGCGGATCCTTTTCTTCCAGCGCCTCCATGCCGCCTTGCGGCATCGAGAAGGGGTTGTGCGAGAAGTCGATCTTCTTGTCGTCCTCGTTCCACTCGTACATCGGGAAGTCGACGATCCAGCAGAATTCGAAGACGTCCTTCTTCGAGAGGCCGAGTTCATTGCCGATGCGGATGCGCGCCATGCCGGCGAGCTTGGCCGCCGCCGTCTCCTCGCCCGCCGAGAAGAACACGGCGTCGCCCGCCTTCACGCCCGCTTTGGCGGCGATCGCCGCCTGCGCGTCGGCCGGAATGAACTTGGCGATCGGCCCCTTGCCGACGAGCGCGCCGCCTTCGTCCTCGAAGATGATGTAGCCGAGGCCCGGCGCGCCTTCAGACCGCGCCCAGTCGTTGAGCTTGTCGAAGAAGCTGCGCGGCTGGCTCGCTGCGCCCGGCGCGGGGATGCCGCGCACGGTCTTGCCGCGGAAGGCCTTGAAGGTGACGCCCTCCCCCTCGAACTCGGCGCTGAGATCGACGATGATCAGCGGATTGCGCAGATCGGGCTTGTCGGAGCCATATTTCAGCATCGCCTCGCGGAACGGAATGCGCGGGAATTTCTGCGTCACGGCCTTGCCGTTCGCGAACTCCTCGAAGACGCCGCGCAGCACCGGCTCCATCGAGTCGAACACGTCCTCCTGCGTGACGAAGCTCATCTCGACGTCGAGCTGATAGAATTCGCCCGGCGAGCGGTCGGCGCGGGCGTCCTCGTCGCGGAAGCAGGGCGCGATCTGGAAATAGCGATCGAAGCCCGCAACCATCAAAAGTTGCTTGAATTGTTGCGGAGCCTGCGGGAGCGCGTAGAACTTGCCGGGATGGAGGCGCGACGGCACGAGGAAGTCGCGCGCGCCCTCGGGGCTGGAGGCGGTGAGGATCGGCGTCTGAAACTCGAAGAAGCCGCCCTGCTTCATGCGTGTGCGGATCGAGTCGATGATACGGCCGCGCAGCATGATATTGTTGTGGAGCTTCTCGCGGCGCAGGTCGAGGAAGCGATATTTCAGACGGGTGTCCTCGGGATACTGCTGGTCGCCGAAGACCGGCATTGGCAGTTCGCCGGCGGGGCCGAGGACCTCGATCTCCGCGACATAGATTTCGACGTGACCCGTCGGCATGTCGGGATTCTCGGTGCCGGCCGGGCGCTTGCGCACCTCGCCGTCGAGGCGCACGACCCATTCAGAGCGCAGCTTCTCGGCCTGCGCGAAGGCGGGCGAATCGGGATCGACCACGCATTGCGTGAGGCCGTAATGGTCGCGAAGGTCGATGAACAGCACGCCGCCGTGATCGCGGATGCGGTGGCACCAGCCCGAAAGGCGAATCTTTTGGCCGGCGAGCGCCTCGGTCGGCTCTCCACAATTATGCGAACGGTAGCGATGCATGGGCCGCTTTCGGTTGGGAATCTCGGGAAACGCCGGAGGAGGCCCGGCGACGCGCGCGAGAAGAAGCGCAATGCGGTCGTCCCTGTCAAGCCAAGAGGCCCCCCGCCGCAAGTCCCACCCGGCGGCCTATTTCCTGAAAAACGCCTCCGCCGTCGCGCTCGCCGCAACCTTGGCGGCGCGGCCATTCTCCAGCCGCGCGATCTCGTCCTTCAGCGCGGCGATACGCGCGTCGATTTCCGCGACAGACAGGAGGTCGAGCGGCTGGCCGATTTCGAACGACGGGCGGCGCGGCGGGTCTTCGTCTTCACTTTTCATATGTATACAACCCTCAGTTGTAATTTGACGTTAACTGTCGCGCTCTAGCCTGCTCCCCGCAAGCGCCCTTTCGGGCGTCAGCATGATTAATCGTCGAGGTCGTTCGCAAGAACGCGACTTCCATGCAGAGGCGCTGTCGGATGGGCTATATTCTGTCGATCCTGCTCTCGATCTTCCCGCTTCTTGCGTGGAACAAGATCCGCGAACTGCTGACTCCGACCGGCTTCGAGACTGCGATGCGCGAAGGGGGAACGGGCCTTCGTGGCGACATGATGCGCTTTCTGGCGCTTCGTCTGGACGCGATGCAGATCACCGAAACGCAGTTCGTGGTCACGTCGCTGGTTATGGGACTGCTGCTGATTTTCATCGGCTTCCTGTGCGACGTCCTCCTCCACGACCGAGGATTCGGGCCGAAAGGGAACAGCGGCGTGCTGCTGTTCGGCGCCGCCATTTTCTCGACGGCCTGGGTGGCGCTGGCTCCGAAGGAATATATCACGATCTTCTCGGGCACGGTTCTGATCTCGGCGGTCGGCGGAGCCGTGACGCTGGTGGCGGCGGCCCTGTTGAAGCGCGCCCTCGCCGCGGCCTTCGACGGTTTCTCGAGCAAGGGGCCGTCACGGCCCGAGGGCGTCTCCATGCGTCATGCGCGCGGCAATCCAATGACCGTTCTGAGACGTCGAGTGGGTTCCAGCGGACACTGAAAAACGCCGAGAAAGTTACAGGCCGACCGGACGAAAGGCGTCCAGGCAAGCGCGACGGACGCCGCCCGCGACGATAGGTAACAGTGGAAAATCGGCGACGGCGCTTGTCGCGGCCGAGGTTTGCGCCACACTTGAAGGACGAGGCTCCGTTCGTCGGCGGCGGACCGCCGAAAGCGCGGCGCGGAGCCCGCGGAGACAGAAATGTCCTTCTCTCCCTTCAGGCGCCCGACTGACATCGAGGCGGCGATTGCTCGTTTGCGCAGTCGCTGGGCATGGTTCGTCGCCTTCGGCGCCTTCGCCGTCGCGCTGGGGCTGGCGACTCTCGCGCTCGCCAATGTGGCGACGATCTTCTCGGTCTATCTCATCGCCCTTTTCGTCATCATGGTCGGAGGGTCGGAAATCGTTCTGGGCGTCAACGCCCACATTTGGAGCCATCGGCTGCCGCTCATTCTGGTCGGCCTCCTTTATGTTGTCGCCGGCTCCTTCATGCTCGCCAATCCCCTCACCGGCGCGGCGGCCTTCACCCTCCTGCTCGGCGCCGCCCTGCTCGCGACCGGCGTCGCGCGGGCGGTCTTCGGCGCAAGCCTGCCGGAAGGGCCAAGCGTCTTCATCGTCCTTGCGGGGGCGCTGACCAGCGTGCTCGGCATGATCATTCTCTTCGACTGGCCCGATAATTCGAGCTACGTGCTTGGACTGTTCCTCGGCGTCGATCTGCTATTCTACGGCGCGAGCTGGATCGGATTTGGCCTATTGGTCCGGGAGCGCTAAAGCTGAGAGAAGGCGCGCTCCGCCCATTATTCCAACCCGTAACCAAAGACGCGGGAAGAAGAAACAGATGACGAAATGGGTCTATAGCTTCGGCGCGGGTCGATCCGAGGGCTCGGAGTCCATGAAAGACCTCCTGGGCGGCAAGGGCGCCAATCTCGCCGAGATGGCCTCCCTTGGGCTGCCGGTCCCGCCGGGCTTCACGATCACGACCGAGGTCTGCGCCTGGTTCTACGCCCACGGCCACACCTTCCCGGCGGACCTCGAGGCGCAGGTGGACGCGGCCCTCGCCGAAGTTGGCCGGGTCGCCGGGCACGCCTTCAACGACACGGAATGGCCGCTGCTCGTCTCCGTGCGCTCGGGCGCGCGCGCCTCCATGCCCGGCATGATGGACACGGTGCTCAATCTCGGGCTCAACGACGAGACCGTCGAGCGGCTCGCCCGTTTCTCGGGCGATGACCGCTTCGCCTGGGACTGCTACCGCCGCTTCATCGAAATGTATTCCTCGGTCGTGCTCGGCGTGGAGCATCACATCTTCGAGGAGCGGCTCGAGGAGATGAAGGAAGAGAAGGGCCAGACGCTTGACACGCAGCTCTCCGCCAACGACTGGCGCGCGGTCGTCGCGGCCTTCAAGGCGATCGTGGAGGCGAATGCGGGCTGTGGCTTTCCGCAGGAGCCGCGCGAGCAGTTATGGGGCGCGATCAAGGCGGTATTCTCCTCCTGGATGAACCATCGCGCCATTGTCTATCGCCATCTGCACAACATCCCGGAGAGCTGGGGCACCGCCGTGAACGTGCAGGCCATGGTCTTCGGCAACATGGACGCCAATTCCGCGACCGGCGTCGCCTTCACGCGAAATCCGTCGACCGGCGTGCGCGAGCTCTACGGCGAATATCTGATGAACGCGCAGGGCGAGGACGTCGTGGCGGGGCTGCGCACGCCACAGCCTCTGACGGAAGTCGCAAGCCGCGCGTCGCCGGGCGAGAAGATTTCGCTCGAGGCGGCGATGCCAGCCGTCTTCGCGGAATTCAAGGAATATGCGGACCATCTCGAACGCCATTACCGCGACATGCAGGACATGGAGTTCACGGTCGAGCGCGGCAAATTATGGATGCTGCAGACGCGCAACGGCAAGCGCACGGCGCGCGCGGCCCTGAAGCTCGCAGTCGACATGGCCAATGAAGGGCTCATCACGAGGGCTGAGGCGCTGACCCGCGTCGAGCCGACTTCGCTCGAACAATTGCTGCATCCCACCATCGACCCGGCGGCCAAACGAGACATCCTCGTCACCGGCCTGCCCGCCTCGCCGGGCGCGGCCTTCGGCGAAATCGTCTTCAATCCGGAAGAGGCCGAGACGCTCGCGACCTCCGGCCGCAAGGTCATCCTTGTGCGCACCGAGACGAGCCCCGAGGACATCGGCGGCATGCACGCGGCCGAGGGCATCCTCACCGCGCGCGGCGGCATGACCTCTCACGCCGCGGTCGTCGCGCGCGGCATGGGCAAGCCCTGCGTGACCGGCGCGGGCGCATTGCGCATCGATTATGAGGACCAGAGCTTCACGGTCGCGGGCAAACGTTTCGTCAAAGGCGACCGCATCACCATCGACGGTTCGGCCGGCCATGTGATCGCCGGCGAAGTGAAAATGCAGCGCCCTGAACTCACCGGCGAATTCGCCGTGCTGATGGACTGGGCGGACGAAACGCGCCGGATGAAAGTGCGCGCAAATGCGGAAACGCCGTCGGACGCGAGAGCCGCCCGCCGCTTCGGCGCCGAGGGCATCGGCCTTGCGCGCACGGAACACATGTTTTTCGAGGGAGAGCGCATTGTCGCCGTGCGCGAGATGATTCTCGCCGACGACGCCGCCGGCCGCCGCGCCGCGCTGGAAAAGCTTCTGCCGATGCAGCGCGAGGACTTCAAGCAGCTCTTCGAGATCATGTCGGGCCTTCCCGTAACCATCCGCCTGCTCGATCCGCCGCTGCACGAATTCCTGCCGCACTCCGATTCCGAGATCGCGACGGTGGCCAAGGCCATGGGCGCGGACCCCATCAAGCTGCGACGCCGCGCCATGCAGCTCTCGGAATTCAACCCGATGCTGGGATTTCGCGGCGTCCGCCTCGCGGTCGTGTTTCCCGAAATCGTGGACATGCAGGCGCGCGCGATCTTCGAGGCGGCTATCGAAGCGAGCATGATCACAGGCGCGCCGGCGCAGATCGAGATCATGGCGCCGCTCGTCTTCGCCCGCGCCGAGCTCGATCTCGTCAAGGCGCGCGTCGCGGAGATGGCGAAACTCGTCGAGGACGAGACCGGCATCCGCCCGCGTTATCACGTCGGCACAATGATCGAACTGCCGCGCGCGGCGCTGCGCGCCGATGAAATCGCGCCCTCGGCGGATTTCTTCTCCTTCGGCACCAACGACCTCACACAGACCACGCTCGGCATTTCGCGCGACGACTCCGGCTCCTTTCTCGGCGTCTATGTCGAGAAAGGGATGCTGCCGCGCGACCCCTTCGTGTCGATCGACCAGGAGGGCGTCGGCGAACTCGTCGCCATCGGCTGCAAGCGCGCCCGCGCCGCAAACCCGAAGGTCACGCTCGGCGTCTGCGGCGAGCATGGCGGCGACCCGGCGTCGGTGGCCTTCTTCGAGCGGGTGGGGCTCGACTACATCTCCTGCTCGCCCTTCCGCGTGCCGATCGCGCGCCTGGCCGCCGCGCAGGCGGCGCTTGGGAAGAAGGCGGTGAGCACCGCGTAAGAGTCCGTCCGCGCCGCCGCTATTTACTGACGCAAAAACCCTCGGCCGCGGAGTTCGCGCAAGGGGCGACAAGCTCGCCTTTGGAGCCGTTACTGGATCATCTTCACCGTGCGGCCGACCTCGGGGGCGCCGACGTCGCCCTGCGGAGCGATCCAGTCGGGAACCCATGTGAGCGCCACGACGACGAAGGCCGCAAAAGCGATAACCCACATCAGAATCTTGCCCATTTCGGCATTGCTGTGCACTGCGAGCGCCATATCAGACCTCCACGATATGATGCGCCTCGACGCAACTGGCGTCTTCTGCGCCGTCGACTGTTGCGACGGGACGTATTGGGAGACGTGGGACCATTCCACCCGAAGGCAAGCAGTCCAGTGAGAAAAAATATAATTAAACCATTAGCTTGGCTGCGTGTCAGGCGGGGCGTTCTTCAGCCGCCCCATTCGGAAGCCGCGGTCAAGAACTCTCGAGCTCCGCGTCCCGGTGGTTCATCTCGAACCGCCGCACGATGAGACGGACGAGATAGAGGCCGAATTCGGGGTTCTGGAAATAAAGCTGCTCGAACTGCTCATAGGTGATGACGAGGAGGCGCACGTCGCTCGCGCAGCGCGCTGTGGCGGTGCGCGTTCCATGCGCGGTGAAGAGCGCCATCTCGCCGAAAATATCTCCCGGCGCCAGGACAGCGCCGCACTCCACGATCTCGATGCTCCCCTCGACGACGACGAAGGCCTCGGTCGCCGGATCTCCCTTTTCAAAGACGAGATCCGTCGCCCGCAGGCTGCGTGGATGCATGAAGGGCTTCAGCCACTCGATATTGAGATCGCTCTCATTGGCCTGGCGCACGCTGGCGATGAGGCGGCGCATCTCGCGCATGCGCGTGGCGTTCAACGGAAAGTTGATGGCGTGCTTGACGATCGTCGGCAGGCTTCCCGTCCCGAGACCGACGATCACGCCGAGCACATTGCCGGACATCGCCATCATGCGCAGCGGGATCATGCGCTTGGCGTAGGCGGCGCCCACCACGGTCGCCGCCTCCGCCCAGGCGAGCGCCGCCAGCGCATATCCCCCCATGTCCCGGGCCGTCTCGGACGAGGCCAGAGTCGCGGCGGCGTCGATCACGCTCTCGAACATATTCGTCCCTCATGGTTTTCGACGCGCTTATCGCGTGGGGCGAAAAATGCCAAGCTCCGTCGGACCCAAACTGGACTTTCTCACGCCCATGCTCAAATTGGGGACATGCGACAGGCGACACGAATTCTCCGCATCGACACGACCGGCCGCGGCTTTTTCGAAATCACCGTAAATATCTGCGATTTCGTGCGCAGCGCGCGCATGAGCGAAGGGCTGCTCACGGTTTTCTGCCGGCACACCTCGGCGTCGCTGCTCATTCAGGAGAACGCGGACCCGACCGTGCTGCGCGATCTCGAAACCGTCTTCGCGCGGCTCGCTCCAGAGGGCGCGAACTACATCCACGACACGGAAGGCCCCGACGACATGCCCGCCCATATCCGCGCGGCGCTGACGCAGACGCAGCTCTCCATTCCGCTCATCGGCGGCGCGCTGACGCTCGGAACCTGGCAGGGCGTATTCCTCTGCGAGCACCGCCGCCGTCCGCACCGCCGCGAGATCGCGCTTCATCTGATCGGCGAATAAATCAGCGTCACGGAAATCGAGGCGTCGTTCCTTGCAAGCTTGCCGCAGCCTTGCGCCATTCTGGCACGCTCGCGCTCCCGCCGCAGAAACGGTTCCGCAAGCCTAATAGTCGATAAGATTTTACGTAAATTCGCATCCGGGCGAGCGGCGGCTTGATCGCGATCGCTTGCGATTGCCGCCGTCGGACGTGGATAGGCTTATGCGTCGTCAGTCTAAAGCGCGTTGGGTGAATAGCGTCATGGGGCCCTGGGCGTTCAGCGTCATGGCCCCCTGGGCTCTGGGCGTTGGCGTGCTGGTGTCTTTCACGGCCGACGCCGGCCAGGACTCCGCCGGCGACTGGAACGTCGCCCCCCTCACCGCCCGCGCCCGCGCGACGAACGCCCCCGCCCCTTTCCGGCTGGCTTCTTTCGGCGACGCCGCGACCGGCGATTTCGGCATATCCGGCCAGAGCCGCGCTTTGGTGCAAAGCGCGCGGCTGATGGTCGGCGCGCCGGAGGACATCCGCTCCATCCCCGACGAGAGCGAGCCGCATGTCGATCTCAAGCCGGAAGTAAAGAATTTCCCGGAGGTCGACCGCACGCACAAGGGCGATCCCGTCGTCGCCATGCGCCCGACCTTCGACACGCATTTGATCACGCCGGAAAAACTCGGCATCCTGGAGCCCGCGCATCTGACCTTCCGGATCGAGGGAAAGAGCGCGGCGCGGACGGCGATCAAGCTTGCGCCGCGCGGCGTCATGCCGGGCGATGACGCAATCTACGAGGCTGAAGCCGCCAAGGCCGACGCGCTTTCGACCACTCAGACCCAGAAATCGACAGCCGCCGCGTCGCCGACGCAAACGGCCTCCACCGCGACGCCGCCGGTCAGCGAGCCTGCGCCCGCGACCGTGAACCCGGCGCTGGCCGAGCGCGCCCTGCACGGCGCCACGCCGCAGGTCTCGCGCGCAATGGCGCTCAGCTCGTCGACGCCCGCGCAGCCCGACGCCATCCCGATCGAGGTCTCGTCCTTCCCACGCGCGATGCTCGCTCTGGGACGGACCGAAACCGGCGCCGCGCGTCCGGATTACGCCGCGCTGATCGATCACGACAAGCTTGATCGCGAGAAGCGTTGTCTTGCGGAAGCGGTCTATTTCGAGTCGCGCAGCGAACCGGAGGCAGGACAGGCGGCGGTCGCGCAAGTGGTGCTCAACCGCGTGCAGAGCGGGCTCTATCCCGCGAGCATCTGCGGCGTCGTCTACCAGAACCGGCATCACTACAAGGCCTGCCAGTTCTCCTTCGCCTGCGAGGGAAAATCGCTTCGCATCACCGAACGCGAGTCATGGGAGCGCGCCGTGCGCATCGCCAATGAGGTGATGGACGGGCGCACCTACATCACCGATGTCGGCCGCTCGACGCATTATCACGCGACATATGTGAAGCCGCGCTGGGCTCGCGCGCTGACGAAGATGGACGCAATCGGTCGTCACATCTTCTACCGGCTCAAGCCGGGGCAGACGTAGCCGGCGGACGCCGGACCTGACTCGCCGGCTCCCTGCTCCGCGTGGACGAATAGATCACGATCCACGCGATGAACGTCAGCGCAAGCCAGATCGACGCGAAGGGATGCTCGATCATCATGTAGCTTATTGCGTTCATTTTCCCCTCACAACGTGCGCAAGCGAAACGCCGAAAAAGCGAACCAGGCGCTTATGCTCAACTTGCAGGCGATGGCGCGGCTGCGCGGCGGAAACTAGGCGCGGCGCGTTAAAAACGGCGAAAGAGCCTGCGTAAACGCACCGTCAATTGCGGCGGTGGTTAACGCCGCTCGCTATTGCATCAAGGTCGCGCGCACGAGACCGCGCACGGAATTGCCGAGATAGAATTCTGCCGGTAGGTCCGCGAGCCGCAAGAAAGCTTCCCGCGCTCGCCCGTCGGCGAGAAGGCGCGCGCGCAGCGTTCCCGGCAGGAGGCCGCATGACAGCGGCGGCGTCAGCAGAATATCGCCCTGCGGCGCGAAGATATTGCAGCGCGCGCTTTCGCAAACTTCTTCGCGCTCGTTGAGAAAGAGAACTTCATCCACGCTGCAGCGCTTCACCGCTTCCGCAAGCTCGTCCTCATAAAGCGCGCGGCGCGTCGTCTTGTGGCGCAGGAGCGGATCAGCGGAAGAAAAGCGCCGCTGCGCAATTGCGACGCGCCAGACCGTTTCGGGCGGAACGGGATCGATCGGCGTGACGCTTGTTTCGATCCCGCCGTCGGCCGACAATACGAGCCTCACCCGCAGACGCCGATCCACGGCGCCGCCGACGGCTGCTTTCAAGGCGGACCGCGCGCGCGCCTCATCGTAAGCAAATCCGAGCGCCGCGCTCGACGAAGCAAGGCGCGCGAGGTGCTCGGGCAGGAGATCGAACCCGCCGTCGCGCGTCCATAGCAGCGTTTCGATCAGCCCGAAGTCGTCGGCGCGCCGGTCAGGAATCGGGCCTTGATCAGACATTCCTCATACTCTTCGCGCGCGCGGCTGTCGGCGACGATTGCCGAGCCGACATTGCAGACGAGTTCATTATCGGGAAAGAGCGTCAGCGTGCGGATCGCGACATTGAAACGGATGTCGCCGTCCGGCGCGATCAATCCCAGCGACCCGCAGTAAACGCCGCGCGCGGCGCATTCGAGATCGCGGATGATCTCCATGGCGCGAATCTTCGGCGCGCCAGTCACGGAGCCGCAAGGGAAAAGCCCCGTGAAGAGATCCGCGAGCGTGACGTCGTCGCGAAGGCGCGCCTCGATCCCCGAGGTCATCTGATGCAGCGTCGGATAGGTCTCGATGGTGAAGAGGTCCGTGACCTTCACCGAGCCGACTTCCGCGAGCCGCGACAGGTCGTTGCGCAGCAGATCGACGATCATCAGATTTTCGGCGCGCGACTTCTCGTCCTCGACGAGATATTGCGCGCGGGCCATGTCTTCCGTCGGCATGAAACCGCGCTGCGCCGTGCCTTTCATCGGCCGGGCGCGAATGTGCCGGCCCTGCGCCTCGAAGAAAACCTCCGGCGACAGCGAAACGACCGTCTCCTCGCCGAGCGCGACCACCCCGCCATAGGCGACGGGCTGGCGCTTGCGCAGGCCGCGATAGAGCGTGAGCGGATCACCCTCGTATCGGCCGTAGAGCGGGAACGTCAGATTGATCTGATAGACGTCGCCCGCGTAAATGTAATCTCGGCACTGCTGGAAGCGCCCGGCGTATTCGGCTTCCGTCCAGGCGGGCGTGAGCGGAATGCGCGGCGCGGCGCCTTCGGCCGGCGGCAGCGCCCATTGCTGCGGCGCGCGAAAAGCCCCAAAGAGCAGGAGCGGCGTGCGCGAGCGCGGCGTGACCTGCGTCGCGAATTTCGGCTCCAGCGCATAGCCCAGCTCATAGCTGGCGTAGCCCGCGAGATAGAGCCCGCGCTTCGTCGCCGCCTCCATGCGGACGAAGGCCTCCTTCACCTCGGCTGGCTCGCGCGCGGTGATGATCTCCTCGGGCTGGTCGAACAGCAGCGCCCGGCCGGCGTCGCGCCCGTCCTCGAAGACGACGTAAGGCCGCGCCGGCGCGTCGGTTCGCGTCAGGGCGGCGGGGCGTTCGGCGGCGTCGTGCATCTCTTGCGGGGCTCGGTCTAGCGGGGCGATGTTACAACAGACGCCTTCACGTATGAAAGCTGGCGGATTTCCGCAACACGTCAAATTGGCGGCGCTGACAAAGGATTTTGCTCTCGCTCCCGCCACGGGCTATGGAAGGGGATGTCCACCGCGCCGCAATCCACGCAAAATCTGCGCCTTCTCTTCGTTGGCGACGTTCTCGGCCGCTCCGGCAGGGCCGCCATCACCCGCTTCGTTCCGCGGCTGCGCGACAAATGGGCGCTGGATTTCGTTGTCGTTAATGGCGAGAACGCGGCCGCCGGCTTCGGAATCACGGAATCGATCTGCGAGGAGATGCTCGCCGCCGGCGTCGATTGCGTCACGCTCGGAAATCACGCCTTCGACCAGCGCGAAGCCCTCGTGTTCATCGAGCGTCAGCCCCGCCTGCTGCGCCCGGTGAATTACCCGGCCGGAACGCCTGGGCGCGGAGCCAATCTCTTCTCGGCGGCGCGCGGCCAGCAGGTGCTGGTCGTCAATCCGATGGGCCGCGTCTTCATGGACGCCATGGACGATCCCTTTGCGGCGATGGAGCGGGAAGTCGGCGCCTGCCCGCTGGGCGTCGGCTGCGACGCCATCATCGTCGACATGCACGCCGAGACCTCGAGCGAGAAAATGGCCATGGGCCATTTCCTCGACGGCCGCGCCTCGCTGGTTGTCGGCACCCACACCCATGTGCCGACCGCCGATACACAGATCCTGCCCGGCGGCACCGGCTACCAGACCGACGCCGGCATGACCGGAGATTATGATTCGGTCATCGGCATGGACAAGGAGGAGCCGCTTCGCCGCTTTCTGCGCAAGACGCCCGGCTCGCGCTATGAGCCCGCCCATGGCGAGGCCACGCTCTGCGGCGTCGCCGCCGAGATCGGCGCGGACGGCCTCGCGACAATGATCGCGCCGGTGCGGCTCGGCGGGCGTCTGCGGCAGGAATGGCCGCAGGACTGGGGCGCGCCGTAGAAGACGCGCCCGCGAGAGATCAACGCAGAAGCACGTAGCCGCGGCGCTGCAGGCAGCGATCCACCACCAGCCGGTAGTCGCTCGCCGCCATGTCGGCGCCAGCCGCCGCCTGGGCGCTTGCGGCGGCGCCCTGCGAACCGATCGCCGCGCCCGCAGCTTCCGCGGCGCCGCCGCCGGCCCAAAGGCCATTTGCCGCGCCGAGTCCGGGAACCGGCACGTAACGCGCGATGTTTCCAGCCGTCGCCAGCGCCGCGCCAGCCGTCGCCTGCTGCGCCCCGGCGGCCGCTTCCGCCGCGCCAGCCCGCGCGGCGTTCTCCTGCGGCGCCGCGCGATTGCGGCAGAAGGTCAGATCCTTCTCGTATTTCTTTTCCTTGAAGCCCCTCGCGTCGCGATCGACGAGCGGCTCATAGATCGCGGCTTCGCCCTGCTGCGCCGCAACCGGAGCGGCGGCGGCGAATGTCAACAGGCAGGCGAAACTGGTAAGCACGAACTTGCTTGAACGCATTTTTGTCAGCCCCCCACAGACCTCCTTCAGAGGTCCGAAACGCGGGAACCATAATTGCTTGGCTCAAGCATGTGAAGGCGGCGCCCCCGGGATGGCCCGCTCAGGGCCTCCCGCCACCTCGCCACTCCTTCACGACGGAAAGCGCATTCTGAATGTGCTTCGTCGAGCCGCTGTCCTCGACCGCCGAAAGAATTTTGCCCTCGGGCGAGATGACGTAGGAGATGCGATTGGCGAACACTGGCCCGGCGACCGGGACGCTGAAGGCCGCGTCATAGGCCTTGATGACCTTGAACTCCGGATCGGCGCCGACAGGGAACCTGTCTCGACATTCCGTTTTCGAGAACTCGCGCTGCGTCTCGATCTTGTCGCCGGAAACGCCGATCACGCTCGCGCCCATCGCCTCGAATTGCTCCATCGCCTCGGCGAATTCATGCGCCTCCACCGTGCAGACGCTCGTGAAGGACTTGGGATAGAAATACAGAACCACCGGCCCTTTCTTCAGCGCCTCGGCGAGAGAGAAGGTGAAATCCTTTCCGCCAAGGGCCGCCTTCACGGTGAAATCGGGCGCTGGCGCTCCCGGTTTCAGCGCCGCGAGGGCCGCGGTGGCGAAAAGCGCGAAGGCGAGTGACAAGGTCGTTGTTTTCATCGGGGGCTCCATGAGACACCGCGAAAACTAGGCCTTTGCCCGAGACCTTCAAGCGCGCGTCAGATATGGATCGCCCGACCGAAGGCGTCCAACACGCTTTCATGCATGGTTTCCGAAAGCGTCGGATGCGGGAAGACCGTGCGCATCAGCTCCTCCTCCGTCGTCTCCAGGTTCATGGCGATCACAAACCCCTGAATCAGCTCCGTCGCCTCGGCGCCGATGATATGCGCGCCGAGCAGCCGACCGGTCCGGGCGTCGAAGATCGTCTTCACCAGCCCCTCCGGTTCGCCGAGAGCGATGGCCTTGCCGTTGGCGAGATAGGGGAAGCGGCCGATTTTCAGCTCCAGCCCCTGCGCCTTCGCCTTCTCTTCCGTCAGGCCCACCGATGCGATCTGCGGATGGCAATAGGTGCAGCCCGGCACGAGCGATTTGTCGAGCGGATGCGCGTCCTTGCCCGCAATCGCCTCGACGCAGGAGACGCCCTCATGCTCGGCCTTGTGGGCGAGCATCGGCCCGCCCGCGACGTCTCCGATAGCGTATATCCCGGCGACATTGGTGCGGCCGAGCCCGTCGGTCTTGATGACCCCGCGCTCCAGCTCGACGCCGAGCGCCTCCAGCCCGAGATTTTCGACATTGGCGACGACGCCCGCGGCTGAGAGGACCCGATCGAACGCAATCGACCTTGTCGCGCCATCAGCGCCCCTGAGCGTCGCAACGACGCTGTCCGCCTGCTTTTCGAGCCGCGCGACGGTTGTTGCGCTGTGGATGGCGACGCCCTGCCTCTCGAAACTCTTGCGCGCGAGGGCGGCGATCTCGGCGTCCTCGGCCGGCAGGATTTGCGGCAGCGCCTCGACCAGCGTCACCTCGACGCCGAAGGTGCGGTAGAAGGAGGCGAATTCGACGCCGATGGCGCCGCCGCCGACAACGAGCAGCGAGGTCGGGAAGCGCTCGGGCTTCAACGCCTCGAAATATGTCCAGACGAGCCGTCCGTCGGGCTCGAGGCCAGGCAGCGCGCGCGGGCGCGCGCCAGTGGCGATGACGATATGCTTGGCCCGATAGGCGCCCTCCCCCAGCGTGTTCTTCGGCGCCGGCAGTTGCGGCGTCACCGGAGCCTTTTTCGGCGCGGCGACGCGCACCTCGCCCTTCCCGGTAAGCGTCGCTTCGCCCCAAATGACGTCGATCTTGTTCTTCTTCAGCAGGAAACCCACGCCGGCGTTGAGTCGCCCTGCCGCCTCGCGGGAGCGCGCCACGATCCGCGCGGCGTCGAAGCCGGGGGCGGCGCCCGTGACGCCAAAGCGCTCGCCCTCTTTAGCGAGGCGATAGACTTCGGCCGAGCGCAGAAGCGCCTTGGTCGGGATACAGCCCCAATTGAGACAGATGCCGCCGAGATGTTCGCGCTCGACGACCGCGGTTTTCAGGCCGAGCTGCGCGGCTCGAATCGCGGCCACATAGCCCCCCGGCCCGCCGCCGATGACAATGAGATCGTATGCCTCGCTCATGAGCCGCCCCCGCCGCGGCGCGATGCGCGCCACTCGCCCCTGTTATCCGTCCGCGCCGCTGACGTCGAGGCGCGGGATCATACACGGGGATTTGGAGCTGCGTCGCCAGACTGGCGAGATGAGGGTCGGGAGAAAAAAAGCGCGTCGATAGCGAAGGGGAGGAGACCCTGGCGTCGACGCGCATGGCGAACGTAAGCATATCCCTGGTTTACCAGGACCGCCGGGTTTGGTTCGGGCGTTCGACACGCACTGGAATGGGCCTCAAAACGGGCGCCGCTGTCGTTCCGCGCTCCAGAGCCTCGATCAGCGCGCGCCACAGAATGCCCAGTGAAAATGTGTGCTTCCTAATCCTTTTCATGGTCGCTACTCCTGTAAGGACTACCTCAAGAGCAACCGCCGAAAAGCGTCGTTTGATCCATCATTTGTCAAAAATATTTTAGAACTGATCTAAAAAAGCCCCCGCCGGCGGACCGGCGAGGGCTGCTTAAATTCAGTATTTACAGCAGCTTACGCAGCGGCCGGCAGAGCGCTCTTGGCCTGGGCGACGATCGCGGCGAAAGCCTCCGGCTTTTCGATCGCGAGCTGCGACAGCACCTTGCGGTCCACCGCGACGCCAGCCTTGGCGAGACCGTCGATGAAGCGCGAATAGGTCAGGCCATGCTCGCGGACGGCGGCGTTGAGGCGCTGGATCCACAGAGCGCGGAACACGCGCTTCTTCGCCTTGCGGTCGCGCGTCGCATACTGCATCGAGCGGTCGACCGCGGCCTTGGCGGTGCGAATGGTGTTCTTGCGGCGGCCGTAAAAACCCTTGGCGGCCTTGAGCGTCTTCTTGTGCTTGGCGTGGGACGTGACGCCCCGTTTTACGCGAGCCATGACGAAACTCCTCGATAGAATTCTGCGGTTGGGTTGGGACGGTTAGCCGTTCGGCAGGAAGTATTTCTTGATATTGTCGCCGTCGGTCTTGAACAGAACATTCGTCCCGCGCAGATTTCTGATCTGCTTGTTCGTGCGCTTGATCATGCCATGGCGCTTGCCCTGCTGGGCGTACACCACTTTTCCAGTGCCGGTGATCTTGAAGCGCTTCTTGGCGCCGGATTTCGTCTTCAGCTTGGGCATTTTGCTCTCCTGGGCCTTGGCCCTGTTTTTCTTGGCGCGTCCGACTGGGTCTGGACCTTGAGGACGCAATTCGCGCGAGCGAAAAAGAACCGCCACGGCAGCCCATCACTGGCCGGGCGGTTCTGAAGGAGGGCTTATAGGCGCAAGTCGTCCACAAAAGCAAGTGGCGCGCCGGTAGGGTAGTGGGTCAGTTTGAAATTAACTTGAGCGAAAGAGATTTGTCGCTAATTATTCGTCGCCCGGAGAACCGGGTAACCCGCAAGGGTTATACAGTAGTAGCTCAGCTGGATAGAGCGCTTGCCTGCTAAGCGAGAGGTCGCGGGTTCGAGTCCCGCCTACTCGCTCAGGTAGCCTGTTTTTTATAGGGGCCACGCTTGGCGGGAGTGGCCTTCGCTTCCTCTGCCTCAACAAGCGCGACGATATCAGCGACCTCCCAAAGCCGATCGGAAACGCCAGCGGCCATTGCCGGCGGCATGCGCAGCTTCGAATGAACGCGGACGAAGTTGTAATACATCACGTGAAGAGCGACCGCGTATGCGTGGTTTTCAACCTTCTTTGAAAATCCGTTGGTCAGGCGCGTGAAGCGGCGCATGTGCATCCGCATCGTGAGGTTCTGGCGCTCGACATACGAGGTCGAAACGTGCGCCGGATCGGGTTTGCCTTCAATGCGCTCTTTCTTCGCGCCAAGGCACACGGCGGGGCTGTAGCGACCCTTAGCGGCATCAGGGACGGTCCCATAAATTTTGTTCAGGATCGCGTAGTCGATATCGCATCCGAATGCGCCTTCAACGGCCTCCAGATAAGCCTTGTGGCCGTCGCTGGTCAGTTGAACACGGTTGGCGAGGCGAGAGGCCAGATCGTCCATGAACACCTTCGCGCATTCGCCGTCGCGACCGCCGACGAAATAGGAGACGATGAGCTTGGAGTCTGCGTCGATCGCGGTCCAAGTCCACGTATCGCCAGCCCATTCCGGCGCCGCTTTGGCCGCCGCCACATTCTTCTGCTTGGCGTAGGTAAAGCTCCAAATCTCATCCACTTGAATGCGCTTGGCCTCGACGTTCCGCACATTGGCATCGTGATAGGCCAAGCACGCCTTACCAGCATCCGCCAAGAGCTTCGCGACCGTGTTCTTTGAAGCGCCAGTAAGACGTGTAATCGCGCGGATCGACTGGCCTTCGCAGAGAAGATGGAGGATTTTGGCGCGGTCTTCGGTCGAGAGCTTGTTCATGACAGGAAATGTAAGCTGGCCGCCCGCTTAAGTCAAGCATAAAGGTCAGTTTGACTGCTCTAGTCAATTTGATATTGCTTTTTGGCCTCATGAGTGATACGAGGGATCAATGAGAGTCGTGTTTGCCGACGAAAAGCTTTCTTTGATTGAAACAGACGAGGCCGGCGAAACCAGGCTTCCGATCGGTGTCATCAAGTCAGCCAGACGGAAGCTCACGGTTCTTCGAGCGGCGATCGATGATCGCTCTCTTCGGAATTGGAAGAGCCTGCACTACGAAAAACTGAAAGGGGATCGAGAAGGTCAGCGGTCCATTCGGGTAAACGACCAGTATCGAATGGTGTTCGAGTTGGACGAGGAAACCGAACCGCAAACAGTGACGATCTTATCGATCGAGGACTATCATTAATGTCAAAGTCTGCGCCATTCCCGGTGGATCACCCCGGCACATTTATCGCTGAGGAGCTTGACGCTCGTGGCTGGGCGCAGGCGGACCTTGCCTATATCCTTGGGGTCGATGTTAGCCAGCTCAATCGACTGATAAAGGGCTCTACAGACGTTACTCCTGACTCCGCGGTAGCGCTTGGCGACGCGTTCGACATGCCCGCTGAGTTTTTTCTGAACTTGCAGAAGATGTATGATCTGCATCGCGCGAAAAAATCTGACCCCGGTGTTCGGACACGCGCATCTTGGCTTTCGGTCTTCCCTGTCCGAGAGATGATTAAGCGCGGTTGGATTGAGGATGCTGAGCCTGCCCTTCTCCATCTTCAGATGCTGCGTTTCTTTGGGAAGAATCGAGTCGAAGATATCCCGTTTGTCAGCGACGCTGAGATAATCGCGCACGCGCCGAAGAAGACTGGATATGAAGAAACGACACCAATCCAATATGTGTGGCTGCATAGAGTCCGGAAAATAGCTGAAGGTGTTACGGATTGCCCAGCTTATTCGGCTGATGGGCTGCGCAAGGCGCTCCCGTCGATAAGAGCGCATATGCTTGACAAAGACGACCTTATAAAAATTCCAAGCATCTTGTGGGCTTGCGGTGTGAGGTTGGTCTTCGTCGAGGCGCTGCCGGGGTCGAAAATCGACGGTGTGTGTGTGTGGCTTGGCGACCAGCCTGTTATTGGCATGACGCTTCGTCTCGACCGCCTTGATAACTTCTGTTTCGTGCTTCGGCATGAAATTGAGCACATCTTGCGCGGAGATGGCCACGCCGAATCTTTCACGCCGGTCGATGAAATAGGTGCAGACGCAGATTCTAATTCGAGCCTTCCTGCTTGCGAGATAATAGCAAATCGGGAGGCGGGAGAATTTTGTGTGCCCCGAGACTTACTGAATTCTTTCATTGAAAGGAAAAGCCCGTTTATTTCTGAAAGGGATATGCTGGCTTTTGCCGCGAGAGTTAAGATAAACCCCTGCGTAGTCGTCGGCCAGATACAGAAGAAGACGAAGAACTATGCTTGGCTGAGAAAGTATCAGACTAGCATAAGGGAGCACATCCTCGATTGGCGTCTGAAAGACGGATGGGGATACCCTGCACCAACCGGTCTATAGAGGGTACTATGGCGGACTATCACGAACAGGTTCTGCGCCTTTGGGATGAATGGGTTGCAGAAACCGGCCAGCCTTCCGGCGCCGGCAACCCTGCCGACTTCATTGACTGGGCGGTGGCGGCGAAAAAGCTTGCCCCGCGCCCGCAGGACATCAAACGTATCCTGCGAGAGCAAGTGACACGTGAACTTAGGAAAGCGCGTCGATTTGATATCGAAGGTGGCTTTACCTATCGAGCGAAGCAATGCGTCACCCTGTTCGACGGCGGGGTGGCAACAAAGCACTACTTCGACACAGATACGGGAGGAACGCCCACGCTGAGGCAAAAGGCAACGAAGCAACGGCGAGATGCGATTGCTCACTCAGTTTATCGGGGGGCTTGCGACGTTGAGAGGATGAACAAAGTCTTCCCTGACGACCCGCAACTGAATTTCTTTACAGATTTCACTGATGACGTTGCGGAATTGCGAGCGGCAGAAATGCGCTCAGACGACGAAGAAGATGATGATGACGATTGCGTCGCCTAACTCTTTTTCCACCTAGCGGCAGCAGCTAAGCTCGCGATTTCTGATCGCTGCGCGGGCGTAAGAGCCTTGGCTCGCGCCGGACCACCTTTAGTCCCGCCCTTCCTTGCCCGCGCCTCTTTTGGCGTCTCTGGTAGCGTCTCCGTTTCTCCGGTCGCCATGTCCACGATGAACTTGGCGAGCTGGTTGGGGTCGCGGGGGCGTTTCGGCTGTTTCGTCATAAGCCTAGTGTGGGGATTGCGGATGCGCCGTCAACCCCGCCCGATTTCAAACTGACCCACTACCGCCGGTAGACGAGCGCCGCCACAACGACATATTTTGCGTCGCGGCCGGACCGGCGATCAACGTCGGCGCAGGGACAATAGAGTTCTGAGAGCAGGAAACGAGGGCTGACGAATGAACATACACGCATCGATGACGGAGGCGGCCGTCACGGCTGAATGTCCGGTCAATTCCCACAACGAATGGGATCCCCTGGAAGAGATCATCGTCGGCCGGCTGGAAGGCTCCACCATTCCGTCGGATCACCCCGTCGTCACCTGCAACATTCCCGGCATGGCGGCGCGCGCGCAGGCGCTGGCGGCTGGCTTCCGCTTTCCGAAATTCATGATCGAGCCCGCCCAGGAGGAACTCGACAATTTCATCAAGGTGCTCGAATCGCTCGGCGTCACCGTCACCCGGCCGGAAGCGTTCAACCACAAGGCCAAATTCTCGACGCCCCACTGGTCCTCGCGCGGCTTCTGCAACTCCTGCCCGCGCGACTCCATGCTCGTCATCGGCGACGAAATCCTCGAAACGCCCATGGCCTGGCCCTGCCGCTATTTCGAGACGCATTCCTACCGGCCGATCCTGAAGGACTATTTCCGCCGCGGCGCGCGCTGGACCTCGGCGCCCAAGCCCCAGCTCACCGACGAGCTGTTCGACCCGAATTTCAGGCTCCCCGAAAAGGGCGAGCCGATGCGCTACATCCTCACCGAATTCGAGCCGGTCTTCGACGCCGCCGACTTCTTCCGCTGCGGCCGCGACATCTTCGTCACCCGCTCGAACGTCACCAACGCCATGGGAATCGAATGGCTGCGGCGGCACCTTGGCGAGGGCTACCGCATTCACGAGATCAAGAGCCGCTGCCCGAACCCGATGCACATCGACACGACGATCCTGCCGCTCGGGCCGGGCAAGATCCTGATCAATCCGGAATACATCAACCCGGACGAACTGCCCGATATCCTGAAGAAATGGGACATTCTCGTCGCGCCGGACCCGGACCCGATCGAGGACCGCATTCTCAAGATCACGTCCATGTGCGGCAAATGGCTGAGCATGAACATATTGATGGTCGACGAGAAGCGCATGATAGTCGACCCGCATCACACCAACATGATGCGGCAGGTGGAGAAATGGGGCTTCGAGCCGATCCCCGTCCCCTTCCTGCACTACGCGGCCTTCGGCGGCGCCTTCCATTGCGCGACGCTCGACGTGCGCCGCCGCGGAACGCTGGAGAGTTATTTCTAGGACAAATGTCCGGGGCGTATCGGCGAGACGAAAACGCAATCCTCGGGGCTTTCCGGCGCGGCCAGAGCCGGAAAGCCCTCAGGAGTTCGTCCCGAGACGAAGACCGATGATCCCGACGACGATAAAGATTATCGACGCCAGTCGCCAGGGCGTCGTCGGTTCGTTGAACAGATAGACGCCGACCAGCGTGACGGCGGCGACGCTGCCGCCCGTCCAGACGGCATAGGCGGTGCCGGCGGGAATGGTTTTCACCGCAAGACCGAGACAGCCGACGCTCGCGATCATGAAAAACAGCATGATCACCGACGGCCAGAAGCGAGTGAAACCGTCGGCGTATTTCATGCCCACGAGCCACCCGACTTCGCAAAGACTGCCAATCATCAGAATGACCCAGTCCATTTCGCAATGCCCTCGTTCGATCGGCGCGAATCTCCGCCCATGGCCTTGTTGGCGTTCTACGCCCTGCCGCGTCAAGGACCAAGGTTGAGCCGGGTCGTTTGAATTTCCCGGCCCGCGCTCCAGATAGATGGACGTCGAACTCGCCGCCAAGAGGCCGCTCATGAGAAAAATTGTCGGCGTCTATCCTGCGCCTGCCGGCGTGCGCTGGGTCGGGGACGGTTTTCCGGTGCGCTCGCTCTTCTCCCATCATGAACATGGCGCGCGCGTCAGTCCGTTCCTGCTGTTCGATTATGCCGGGCCCGCCGATTTTTCGCCGACCGGACATCGGCGCGGGGTCGGCCAGCATCCCCATCGCGGATTCGAGACCGTGACGATCGTCTATGATGGAGAGGTCGCGCATCGCGACTCGACCGGCGCCGGCGGTCTCATCGGACCGGGCGACGTGCAATGGATGACGGCCGGCTCCGGCGTTTTGCACGAGGAATATCATTCCGAGGCTTTCGCGCGCTCGGGCGGGCGTTTTGAAGTCGTGCAACTCTGGGTCAATCTGCCTGCGCGCGACAAGATGACGGCGCCGCGCTACCAGACGCTGCTCGACAACGACATTCCGCGAGTCGAGCTGCCGGAAGGCGCGGGCGTCCTTCGCGTGATCGCAGGCGAATATGACGGAGTCAAAGGCCCTGCGCGGACTTTCACGCCGATCGACATCTGGGACATCCGGCTCGACAAGGGCGAAGCGGCGAATTTCACGCCGCATGAAGGCCATTCGCTGATAATCGTCGTGCTCGGCGGCGCGATAGAGATCAACGGACAGGCCAGGGCGAAGGAAGCCGAGGTGGTCGTCTTCGAAATGGGCGGCGGAGCGTTGAGCCTGTCGGCGCTGGCCGACACGAAGCTCCTTCTCCTTAGCGGCGAGCCGATCGACGAGCCCGTTGCGCAGCAAGGCCCTTTCGTGATGAACACGGCTGAAGAGATCAAGACGGCGTACGCCGATTACGAGTCGGGTCGTTTCGGCGCCATCGCGCCGCAAGACGCCTGATTAAACGGCGCCGCGCCGTTCGATCGGGCGCGGCGAGAGACGCAGCTCCTCGAGTGTTAGGGCAAGCCGCGAGAAATCCACGGGTTTCGTGAGAAAGGCGTCGACGCCGGCGGCGCGCGCGGCGCTTTCGTCTTCCTCCTGCGCGCTCGCTGTCAGCGCAAGGATCGGCGTCCTCGGCGCGCCGGCGCGCGCCTCGGCGTCGCGAATGCGTCGCGTCGCCTCGCGGCCATCGAGCTCGGGCATGAAGAGATCCATGACGATGACGTCGAAAGGCGGCGACGCGTCGCCAATCGCCGCCCGGACCAACTCCACCGCCTCGGCGCCGTTGCGCGCGCGCGTCACGCTCGCGCCGAGCTTTTCGAGATGACGGGTCAGAATGAGCGCGTTGACGTCATTGTCCTCGGCGACGAGGGCGTTGAGGCCGGCAAGCGCGCGGACAGGTTCGGCGGTTTCGTGTTTCGGCGCGTCGATGCCCGCCGGCGAAAGGCGCGCGACGAGAGAGGCGATTCGGACAGGCTTGACCAGCCATCCGTCGAAATCGCGCAAGGCGGCCTCGCCGAATGCGCGCCGCTCCAGCGGCGAGAAAAGTAGAAACAGGCGCCGCGCCCCGGCCGCGCGCGCCGCCTGCGCGAGACGCGACGTGACGGGCGCGCCCAGGGCGCAATCGACGATCACCACATCGAGCGGCGGCGCGGCCGTCCGTTCGAGGCGGGCGATTCCCGCCGCTTCCCCCCCGGCGACCTCCGCGTCCGCGCCCGCCGATCGCAGGCTGCTCGCGAGATAGGGCGCCTCGAACAGGCTCAAGGCGATGATCAGCGCGCGGCGTCCCGCGAGCGGCCTGGGAGAATCCATCTTCGTCCGCGGCGGAGCGGGCAGCGTGAACGCAAAAGTGGATCCTTCCGGAGATGTGACTGCGAGCGTCAACACGCCGCCCATCTGCGCGACGAGGCGGCGTGAGATGGCGAGGCCGAGACCCGTGCCGCCGTGTCGGCGCGTCTCCGAGGCGTCGCCCTGCTCGAACTCCTCGAAGATCGCTGCGCGCGCCGCCTCTGGCACGCCCGGCCCCGTGTCCTGCACTTCGAATCTCAGCATCTCGCCGTCGCGCCCGACTTTGACGCCGACGCCGCCGTGATCGGTGAAATTGACCGCATTGCCGATAAGATTGACCAGCACCTGCCGAAGCCGCGCCGGATCGCCCTCCATCTCCTGCGGCGCCTCCGGCGCAATATGGCTGGCGATTTCAAGCCCCTTTGCGAGTGCGCGGGGCGCGAGTAATTCGACTACGCCTTCAACGAGCGGCGCGAGCGCGAATGTTTCGCGCCTCAATTCGAGTTTGCCCGCCTCGATCTTCGAAAAATCGAGTATGTCGTCGATGAGTTGCGCCAGCGAGCGGCTCGAATCATTGATCGCCTCGACATAGCTCGCCTGCTCGGCGTCGAGACGCGTCATCGCGAGAAGCTGCGCGAGACCCATGACGCCATTCAACGGCGTGCGGATCTCGTGGCTGACAGTGGCGAGAAAGCGCGACTTGGCGAGGCTCGCGGCCTCCGCCCTGTCGCGCGCGGCGGCGGCGGCGCGCAATTCCCAAATTTCGTCGCGCAGGCGTTCGAGCTCAGATTCGACCTGGCCACGACCGCGCTTTCGGGCCGCGACGAAGATCGAGGCGGCGAGCAGCGTAACGACAAGCTGCGCCGCGACAAGAATCAGAATGTCCTTCGCGCTCATTCTTCAACCATCAGGCCGCGATCCTTCCGGCCGCAAGCCCCGCGCGGTAGGAGAGCGCCTCCGCAAGATGCGGGCGCGCGACCTGAGCGGCCCCGTCGAGATCGGCGATGGTGCGCGCAAGTTTCAGCACGCGGTGAAATCCTCTCGCCGAAAGCGCGAAACGGTCGGAAGCCTCGCGAATCAGCGCCGTCCCCGCGGCGTCGAGCATGGCGACGCGCTCGATGACGGCGGCTGGCGCGGCGGCGTTGGCGGCGACGCCCGGCAAGGCCAGCGCGTCATAGCGGTCGCGCTGCAGCGCGCGGGCGCGTCCGACGCGAGCGGCGACCTCGAGCGACCCTTCAGATGGCGGCGGCAGCACCAGATCGGCTGCGGTGACGGCCGGAACTTCAATTTGAAGGTCGAAACGGTCCAGTAAGGGGCCGGACAGGCGCGCCTGATATTGCGCGACGCAGCGCTCGTTGGGCTGGCGGCGACAGGCGTAGCCCGGATCGAGCGCGTGACCGCATCGGCAGGGGTTCATCGCGGCGACAAGCTGGAAACGCGCGGGATAGACGGCGCGATGATTGGCGCGCGAGACGGCGACCTCGCCGGTTTCGAGCGGCTGGCGGAGACTGTCGAGCGCCTGCGGCTGAAACTCCGGCAATTCGTCGAGAAACAGCACGCCATTATGGGCCAGCGAAATTTCGCCGGGTTTCGCATGCGTTCCTCCGCCGACGAGCGCAGGCATCGAGGCCGAGTGATGCGGCGCGCGAAAGGGACGCCGATCGGTGAGTTCGCCGCCGGCGATCTGCCCGGCGACGGAATGGATCATCGAGACCTCGAGCAGCTCGCGCGGCGTAAGCGGCGGCAGGATCGACGGCAGACGCGCGGCCAACATGGATTTGCCGGCCCCGGGCGGCCCGCTCATGAGAAGATTGTGACCGCCGGCGGCGGCGATCTCCAGCGCGCGCTTGGCGCTCTCCTGCCCCTTGATGTCGGCGAGGTCGGGAAGGTCGGCGGCGAGCGCGCGCACTGCCGGTTCGGGCCGCGCGAGCGCCTGCGTTCCCTTCATGTGATTGACGAGCTGGATGAGCGAACGCGGCGCCAGCACCTCCATGTCGCGCGACGCCCATGCGGCCTCCGGACCACATTCGCGCGGGCAGATCAGCCCCTGCCCCCGCGAGTTGGCGGCCACCGCCGCGGGCAACACGCCCGCGACCGGGGTCAGTGTTCCATCGAGCGCGAGTTCGCCGAGCACGACGAAACCGTCGAGCGCGTCCGAAGGAATGGCGCCGATCGCCGCCATGACGCCCAGCGCAATGGGAAGATCGTAATGGCTCCCCTCCTTCGGCATGTCCGCGGGCGCGAGATTGACCGTAATGCGCTTCGCGGGCAGGGCGAGCCCGGAGGCGATGAGCGCGGCGCGCACGCGCTCCCGCGATTCGGCGACGGCCTTGTCCCCAAGGCCAACGACGTTGAAGACGACGGAGCCGCTCGTGATTTGCACCTGCACGTCGACTGGCCGCGCCTCGACGCCTTCGAATGCGACCGTCGCAACTCTCACCGCCATGACCTGCGCTCCGAAAAATTCGGCAAAGCCTGAAACAGCGCCAAAGTAGCGTTCAAGCTTTTCACGCGCAAGAACAATGTGAGAACGCCCCATGTGGCTCGAGGGCCCCGGACCGCCGCGCCGCGGCGGATTCATTGGCGCGGCAGTTGCCGAGAAGACAAAATTGTTTAGGCTCCTCCCGACTCGAAGGTTTATCCAGAAGGAGGCCATACTATGCGAAATCTTTTGTGGAGAAGCTCTGCGGCAATGGTTTTCACGGCTGCGACGCTGGGTTCTGCGCCTTCCGCGAGCGCCGCGCAATGCGGCAACGGCCCCGGCGGTTTCGAGCGCTGGAAGCAGGATTTCGCCGAAGAAGCGCGCGCCAGCGGACACGGACCGGGCGCGATCGACGCCCTGATGGGAACCCATTATAATACAGCGACCATCTCGGCCGATCGCGGCCAGAAAAGTTTCCGCCTCTCGCTCGATCAGTTCATGGCCAAACGCGGCGCCTCGGCCATCGTCGCGCGGGGGCGTTCGCTCAAGCGCTCCCAGGCGGCGCTGTTTTCGTCAATTCAGCAACGCTACGGGGTCCCGCCGGGACCGCTTCTGGCCATCTGGGGCATGGAGACGGGGTTCGGCGCCGTGCATGGGAATCAGCACGCGCTCTCGGCCATTGCGACGCTGGCCTATGACTGCCGCCGGTCGGATTATTTCACGGACCAGCTGAACGCGGCGCTCACGTTGATCGATCACGGAACGCTGTCGCCGAACGCGCGCGGGTCCATGCACGGCGAGATCGGCCAGACGCAATTCCTGCCCAAGAATATCCTGAACTACGGCGGCGGCGGCAATCTCGACAACGCGGGCGCCGCGCTTTCCGCGACGGCGAATTTCCTTCGGGCTCACGGGTGGCGTCCGGGCGCAGGATATCAGCCCGGCGAGCCCAATTTCGATGCGATTCAGGCTTGGAACGCCGCTTCGGTCTACCAGCGGGCCATCGCCATTATTGGCCGTCAGATCGATGGCGGGGGCGGCGAGTCCGATTGATCCTTCGGGAGCGGGATCACGCGCGATTCGGTGCGCAAATCTGAAAGGGTTTGCGCACCGTTGATATAGAACCCGGTTTGGCCGGGCGCTCCCTCTTGAATTATCTCTGAAATCTCAGAGAGCCCGCTATTTGCCCTCTCTCGCGAACCCGCCAGAACGGAGCAAGTCGTCGCGCCGGCAAATCTTCGCCGGCGCTAACGGAGCGGCTACTCGGCGGCGGTGCGATAATTGTCAGCGTCGTCCGGATCGTCCTTCGCCTTGCCGGCGCTCGGCTTGTCCGGACTTTCCGCCTCCCCATCCTGATTTGCCGTCGTCTCTCCATGGTCTGCGCCTTGTTGGTCGGCGTCATCCCCGAGTCCCGAATCGGAAAGGGGCGGCGGCGATTTGAAGGCCGCGGCGGCGGTCGCGATCTGCGGCGGCGGGCTGCGCCTGCGGTGGACGAGATAAATACCGGCGACCGCCAGCACGCCGAGACCCATCGTCAGATAGACCGGCAGATCGCGCATGAAAGTCTTGTCGACGGAGAATGGGAAGCGCGACACCCAACGCTCGCCATGCTCTCCGATCACGGTCACGATGCCGACGAAATAACCCGGCTCGTTGAACGTATGCTCGAAATTGATCGTGCCGGTCGGATAGATCTTCGGCTCGCGGTAAGCCACGGTCACCGCTTCCAGATTTTCGTTTTCCTTTTCCTCGCCGCCGACGTCCTTGACGATGCGCAGCTCTACCTTCATGTCGCGCAGCTCGTCCTGCTCGGCGTCGAGCACCATGATCATCGGGCCGGTCGACGGAATGTCTTCGCAAAATTCGTTCTTGGAGGCCTCGGGCAAATAACCGGTGAAGTTCATGATGTCGGGGCCGATGAACAGGCGGCACCGACCCTCAGCGGCGCCAAGCCGCCCATGCGCCTCGGCCGGCGCAGCAGCCGCGCCCGCGACGACAAGAAGAGCTGCGGCGGCCAGAAGCCGGAGCGGATCACGAACACTTTTTGTCGGGCCGACCGACAGAGCGCCTCGCACCGATCTGCCGAACGATGAGACGAGGCGCGACATTCTCTCATTCAGTCTACTGAACTGAGCAGATTCATCGTCACGCATATTCTCCTCCTGGTCTTCGTGCGACAAGGACACGCGACACTCGGGGTTTGGTTCGCGCCGCGTTTTGCCCTCACCGCGGCCGTGAGGGTCGGACGACGCCGTTGTCGAATGTTACCGCATTCTTGCGCGACAGCAAGGGTGCGACAATCGGTCATCTATACCGCTCTGCACTATTCACGCAGCCGGAAAGCTGGCCTGTCGGCATTCAAATTTCGCCATTCCTACAATAAATAAGCCGTCGGAGCCCGATCGGAAGGGTTTTTGCGCCGCTTTCGCTTGTGCGAAAGGCGGCGGCGCGGGGGCGCCTGAAAACGGGGGCCAAGGGATGTCGAAAGCGGACGATCCCCGGAACGATTAAGCCAAGTATTACCTTAACAAGAGTTCATCCGAGCCCGCCTTGTCACCCAGTTTGGACCAAGCCATATTGCAAGTAGCCAGAGAGGCTAAGGCCACAGCGCGTCGGTAAAGTCCGGGCGACTGGCCATGGAGATCGAGAGGGTCACAATGTCAAACTACGACCGCAACACGAGCTTCGGCTACGGCCGCGGGGTCGCTCGGTCAACGACGGCCGAGATCGACGAGGGGCTGCGCGCCTATATGCTCGGCGTTTATAATTATATGACGATCGGCCTTGCCGTAACGGGCCTGGTCGCGCTCGGCACCTACATGCTTTCGGTGGCCAAGGTCGGCGCCGGCCAGATCATTCTGACGCCATTCGGCCAGATGATCTTCACTTCGCCGCTGCGTTGGGTGATCATTCTGTCGCCGCTCGCCTTCGTGATGTTCCTCGGCGCGCGCGCCACCACCATGTCGGCGGCGACGGCCCGCAATCTGTTCTTCGCCTTCGCGGCGGTGATGGGCCTGTCGATGTCGTCCATCCTGCTGGTCTTCACCGGCGCGTCGATTGCGCGGATATTCTTCATCACCGCAGCCGCTTTCGGCGGCCTCAGCCTTTATGGCTACATGACGAAGCGGGATCTGTCGGCCTTCGGCTCCTTCCTGGTGATGGGCGTGTGGGGCCTTGTCATCGCCGGACTCGTCAATCTGTTCCTGCAGTCCACCGGCTTGCAGTTCGCCCTGTCGATCATTGCGGTTCTGGTCTTCGCCGGCCTGACCGCCTGGGATACGCAGAACATTAAGGACATGTATTACGAGGGCGACGGCTATGAAGTCGCGCAGAAGAAGAGCGTGTTCGGAGCCCTCTCGCTCTATCTCGACTTCATCAACATGTTCCAGTCGCTGCTGTATCTGTTCGGCCAGCGCAACGACTGATCCGCCCCGCGATCGTGAAAAGCCCCGCTTCGGCGGGGCTTTTTTGTTGGCCCTTATTCGGCGCCGACCAGTTTCAACCCGCGATCGAGCACGCGAATGACGCGTGCGAGATCATGCCCGCGGCGCATGACGAGGCCGGTGGCGGCGATGACGGCATAGGCACCCTGCCGGCGCGCGAGTTCGGGATTTTTCTCGATACGGTAGAGCGGCGCCTCGCTGGAGCGGCGGAAGACGGAGAAGACGGCCTTCGCCGGCGTGAAGTCCAGCGCGTAATCCCGCCACTCCCCGGCGGCGACTTTCGCGCCATACAGATTGAAGAGCATGTTTAATTCGCGCCGATCGAAAGATACTGGCGCGGAGCTGCGCGCTTCGCCTCGTCCGCGATTCTGCTCGCCCCGTTGCGCGCGGCCGGCGCCCGCCACCACGACGAGGGCGGGCCGGGAGGGGCTGGGCTCCGTCGTCTCCGACTCCGCCATGCAACGATTCTCCTCGAACCTCTATATGTTCGCGCGATGCGACGCCGGGGGCAAGCCTTTCATGTCAGCCTCGTGACAATAATTGCGGCGATCGGCGCGGCCTTAGCAAATTGGAAAGGAAAAATCACATTTCCGCCGGTATTGAGCCCCTTGCAGGCCAAACGATGTAGACAATATCTACGTGTTGCCCCGACAGGCTTCGCGATGGGCGTTTCCGGTTTTCGTCAGCCCCCCAGCCCCCCGGAATCGCGCGGCGCGAGGATCCTGAGCTATCGTGGCGATGGGCGGGTCGGCCGGGATATTCCCGCGCCGGCTCGTCTGCCCGGCAGATCCGGGAAAGGATGCCGATTCGGCGTTCACAGCCGGCGGTCAGGCGTTTTTTCCAAAGCTCCGGACTTGCAAAATCGTCACGAATGACGAACTCAAGGGCGCGGCCGATTGCGGCCCATTTTCCCCCTTTTATCGTTCTCTCCCGGGATGGAGAGGAATCTTCTTCTGGAGACGCCATGACTGACGACGCTGCTTCCGCCGACGCCGCTTCCCTGTCGCGCGAGCCGAGCGAAGCCGCCAATTTCGGCTTCGAGGCGGATGTCGCGCAGCTCCTGGAGCTGATGACGCATTCCGTATATTCGGAGCGCGAGGTGTTCCTGCGCGAGCTGATCTCGAACGCGGCCGACGCCTGCGAGAAACTGCGCTACGAATCGCTTTCCAACGAGAAACTCGCCGCGATGGCGGGCGCGCCGCTGGTGACGATCTCGCTCGACAAGGAGAAACGCACCATAACCGTCGCCGACAATGGCGTCGGCATGTCGCGTGACGAGCTCATCAGCGCGCTCGGCGCGATCGCCAATTCCGGCACGCGCGCTTTCCTCGAAAAGATCGGCAAGGAAGGGAGGGACGCGGGATCGTCCCTCATCGGCCGATTCGGCGTAGGCTTCTATTCGGTGTTCATGGTCGCCGACAATGTCGAGGTTGCGACGCGCCGCGCCGGCGAGGACAAGGCCTGGCTGTGGACCTCGCAGGGCAAGGGCACATATTCGATCGCGCCGCTCGCGCTCGAAGACGCGCCTCCGGTCGGCGCGCGCGTGACGCTGCATCTCAATTCCGAAAGCGACGAATTCCTCGAGCCGTGGCGCATCGAGAGCATCGTGCGCGAACATTCCGGCGCCGTCTCGACGCCGATCGATCTCGTCGAGGAGCCAGGCAAGGAGCCGCGGCGCATCGCCGACGGCGTCGCGCTGTGGACGAAGCCGAAATCGGAGATCACGGAGGAGCAGTATCTCGACTTCTACCGGCAATTGTCCGGCCAGTTCGACGAACCCGCCCTCACCGTGCACTGGCGCGCGGAAGGCCGCACGGAATATACGGTCCTTGCCTTCATTCCGGGCAGCCGGCCATTCGATCTCTTCGATCCGGGGCGCAAGAGCAAATCGAAGCTCTATGTCCGCCGCGTGCTGATCTCGCGCGAGGTGGACTTGATGCCGGCGTGGCTGCGTTTCGTGCGCATCGTCGTCGACAGCGCCGACATTCCGCTCAACGTCTCGCGCGAGATGGTTCAGAAGAGTCCCGTCATCGCCTCAATCGGCAAGGCGGTCGCGACGCGCATCCTTCAGGAGCTGACGAAGCTCGCGGAAAATGAGCCGGAGAAATTCGCGAAAGTCTGGGAGAACTTCGACGCCGTTCTGAAGGAGGGCCTGCATGAGGATCCCAGCCGTCGCGACGGTCTTTTCGCCATCGCGCGCTTCGCTTCGACGAAGTCCGAGGGGAAGACGCGCACGCTGAAGGATTACGTGGCCGATCTGCGCGAGAACCAGACGGCTATTTATTATATCGCCGGCGACGATGCGAAGCGCCTTGCCGCGAGCCCGCAGCTCGAAGGATTCCGCGCGCGCGGAATCGAGGTGCTGCTGCTCGACGACGCGGTCGATTCCTTCTGGGTCACGAGCGCGCTGGGCTTCGATGGCAAGCCTTTCAAATCGGTGACGCAGGGTCAGGCCGACATCGATTCGATTGCGCTTCTCGACGAGCCGAAGGAAGACGCGACTCCGGCGACGGAAGTCGGCGACCTTGTCGCCGCGCTGAAGGAAACGCTCGCCGAAAATATCGAGGACGTGCGCGTCTCGACACGATTGACGGAAAGCGCCGCCTGCCTCGTCGCCTCCGACAGGGGACTTGACCGGCAACTGGAGCGGATCCTCGCGGAGAGCGGGCAGAAGTCCATGTTCGGCAAGCCGGTGCTGGAGATCAATCCAAGGCATGCGGCCATTGCCGCGCTTGCCGCAAATCTGCGCGACAAGGGCCGCGAAGGCGCCAAGGATGGACTCTATATGCTGCTCGATCTCGCGCGCGTCGCGGATGGCGAAACGCCGGTCGATCCGGTGGCCTTCACGCGGCGACTGAGCGCTCTCATCGCGAAAGACGCGTAAAAGCAATGGACGCAGGCGGCGGCGCAATGACGACATCCGAAGCGCGCGAGGAAACGCCCACGCGCGCTGAGGCCATTGCGCAGGTCGCGAAATTTCTGGTCGCCGGCGGCGTGGAGGAAGCGCAAGCGCATGACGATGCGCGCGCGCTGCTGCGCGCCGCCGCCGATCTTTCGAGACTCGAACTCGCCATGCGACCGCAGGCGCCGCTCGCGGAGGAGCATGCGGACGCGCTTTCGCACTATGCCGCGCGCCGCGCCGCGCGCGAGCCCGTGTCGCGCATTCTTGGCGAACGCGGCTTCTGGACGCTCGATCTTCTCGTCGCCCCCGATGTGCTCGATCCACGTCCCGATACGGAAACGCTGATCGAGACGACGCTCGACCTGATCGGCGAGAAACGCAACGAACCGCTTTCAATTCTCGATCTGGGCACGGGCTCCGGAGCCATCGTCTGCGCGCTGCTCAGCGAATTGCCGAGGGCGCGCGCGGTGGCGGTCGACCTTTCCCCGCAGGCCTGCGCAGCGGCGGCGAATAATCTCGCGCGTTGCGGATTTTCGAATCGCGCAAGCGTGATGCGCGGCAGATGGGCGGAGGCGCTATCGGCGCGGTTCGACATCATCGTCTCCAACCCGCCCTATGTGCGCGCGGGAGAAATCCCTCAGCTCGACCCAGAGGTGCGGCTCCATGATCCGGCGCTTGCGCTCGATGGCGGCGTCGACGGGCTCGACTGCTACCGGGAGATCATCGACGATCTGCCACGGCTCGTTGCGGACGACGGACTCGTGGCTTTCGAAGTCGGCTCCGATCAGGCGGTGAGCGTCGCTTCGCTTCTCGGCGCGCAGGGATTCGGCGTCGAACGCGTCGGCCGCGACCTTGGCGGGCATGAAAGGGTCGTGGCGGCGCGGCGCGCGCGGTCGCGGTCGTGACATATTAGCTACAGTGCGCGGTTTTTCTGCCCTTTCCCGCGCACGCGCCCTTGGCGGCGGGGAAGCGAGTCACTATAGTCAAATCAAATCCAGCTGATCGTCGACATCGAGATAGGGGTCTCGAAGAATCCGGCTCCGCCGCGCGAGCGGAAGCCAAGGACCAGCCGGCAAAAAGCCGGTGTCGAAGCTGACATGATCCCGGCGGAATGAGGCGACAAGAATTTGTCGCGACGCGCATCAATTTGAAGCTGCGCGTGACGTGTGACCGCCACGGACGTTTGTCGCTCGCTCGACCTGCGGCGCGGGCCGCGGGCGACGCGCACGGTAAGTGCAGCGGGCGGAACGACGGCAATTTTGGGAATACGCAAGGTGGGGCGCGCGCAGACGCCTTGCGCCGCGCGCGAAGGATCGGAAAGGCCGGCCGTGCCGACGGTACCTTCAAGTCTGCGGAAGAATGAAGCGACGCAGCGGACCGTCAAAGAGCGAAACAACGCACGGTGCGTGCGAACCTCTCGGGGAGTTTGATGAGACCAGGACAAAACAAGAGAATGCGGGGTCGCAGCGGCCGCAAGGGGCCCAATCCCCTCACCCGCTCCTATGAGTCGAACGGCCCCGACGTGAAGATTCGCGGCACCGCGCAGCATATCGCCGAGAAATATCTGCAGCTCGCGCGCGACGCGCAGTCCTCCGGCGACACGATCATGGCCGAGAGCCTGCTGCAGCACGCCGAACACTACTTCCGGCTGATCGCGGCCGCTCAGGCGGCGCAGCAGGTCGCGGGTTTCGGCGGGCGCCCGCAGATGGAGGCGGAGGTCGATCTCGGCGACGACGACGACGATTTCGCGGCCCTGCCCGACCGTTTCGCGCCGCTCTCCGAGCGCCTGCCGCCGGCTGCCTATCAGGCCCAGCCGCAGCCTTTCGCGCCGCAGCCCCAGCCGCAGCCGCATTTCGTCCAGCCGCCGCAACCGCAGCCGCAACCGTTCGAGGAACGCCCGATAGGCGAAATGCGCCCCGAGCGCATTGAGCGCGCGCCGCGGCCGGAGCGTGCGCCCTATGGCGAGCGTGGCCGTGATCGAAATGGGGAAGGCGGCGAGCGTCCCCCGCGCCATCAGGCCGCCTATGAGCGTAATCGCGACGGCCGACGGTTCCACCAGCGGTCCGAAACCGCCGAGGCTGCGCCTGCCGCGGCTCTGCCGTCTTTCATCACCGCCCCGCCGGCGCGTCCGGTCGTCAGCGAGACTGAGGCCCCCGAGAGCGCGCTGACGACGCCCTCCCGCCCCGCCGCCGCGCGGGAGCATGAAGGCGTGAACTTCCACCTCAGCTCGCGCCGCCGTCGCCGGCCGCGCGCCGCAGCCGACGAGGCCGCTGGCGAATCGCGGCAGGAGGAAGCCCCGCAGGCGAGCGAACTGCCCTTCGAGCCCGACCACATCTGATCGGGATCAGACCAATGCGAGCGCGTCGCCCCGGGTGACGCGCCCGCCCCTCTCGATGCGGGCGTAGACGCCGCAATCGATATGGCCGAAAGCCTTGCGGATCGTCTGCACGAGATCCATGTCGCGCCGGCCGGAGCCCGGCTCGACGCCCGTGGCGGCGCAACGGTCGGTCATCTTCAGCACCGTCAGCGTCGCGCCGCCGAGTTGAAACGTTTTTCCGGGCCAGTCCGCCTCGGCCCAGCGCTCCGCCCCGTCGATGTAGAGGTTGGCGCGAAAGCGCAGCGGATCGACTGCGGCTCCCTGCGCCTCCTCGATCGCCTTCACGCTCGCCAAATTGACGAGGGACACGAAGCCCGACTTCGAGTCCGTGAAACGAAAGCCTTCCGGCGCCTGGAGCAGGCGAACGGGGCCGCGGATTTCGTCGCCGAGAAAGCCGGTCAGAAAAGTCTCGATCGCCGCGCGACCTTCGGCGCTCCGCAGATCGCCCCGCGCGACCTCCCGCCCCTCCCGCGCGATCGTCAGCACGCCGCTCGCATGGTCGTAGCGCGTCGCCAGCCCGGCAAGGGCTCCGTTGCGCATCAGCATCAGGAATTTCACCTTCGGCTGATGCTCCGGCGCGGCCGGGTCGAAACCCGAGGGGCCGTTTTCCAGCGCAAAGACGCGGTCGCCGGGGAAATAGCCGTCCGCGTCGAGGTCGGCGAATTCGAGCGCCTCGGGCGAGAGGCCCTTGACGGGATAGCGGTAGATGGACGCGAGGCGCATGATTGCTCCGATTGCGAAAATTCGCTGCGACATTAAGTCCGGCCGATCAAAAACGAAAACGCCGCGACCAAGACGAAGCGCCCTCTTTTCAGGACCCGGGGGCTTTCCCATATCGGCTCAGAGGGTCGCCGCAAGGGACCGAAAGATTTGGACGCGAGGCGCGCCGCTTGGATGGGCCGCCTCAAGGTCGAAAGGGGTGCAAATGAATTTCGAGAAATACACCGAACGCGCGCGCGGTTTCGTGCAGTCCGCGCAGTCGCTCGCCACGCGAGAGGGACATCAGCAGTTCACGCCCGAACATTTGCTGAAGGTCCTGCTCGATGACGAGCAGGGCCTTTCCGCCGGTCTCATCGACCGCGCGGGCGGCAATTCGCGCGAGGCGCTGGCCAAGACCGAGGCGGCGCTTGCGAAGCTCCCCAAGGTGATGGGCTCGGGCGCTGGGCAGCTTTATCTGGCGCCGGCCACGGCGCGGCTTTTCGACAACGCCGAGAAGATCGCGCAGAAGGCGGGCGACTCTTACGTCACCGTCGAGCGGCTGCTGCTTGCGCTCGCGCTGGAGAAGGACGCCGAATCCGCGAAAATCCTCGCCGCCGCCGGCGTGACGCCGCAGACGCTTAACGCCGCGATCGAGGATCTGCGCAAGGGCCGCACCGCCGATTCCGCCTCCGCCGAGAACGCCTATGACGCGCTCAAGAAATACGCCCGCGACCTGACGGAAGCCGCGCGGGAAGGCAAGCTCGACCCGGTGATCGGCCGCGACGAGGAAATCCGCCGCACCGTGCAGGTTCTGTCGCGCCGGACCAAGAACAACCCGGTGCTGATCGGCGAACCCGGCGTCGGCAAGACGGCGATCGTCGAAGGCCTCGCGCTGCGCATCGTCAATGGCGACGTTCCCGAGTCTCTCGAAGACAAGAAGCTGCTGGCGCTCGACATGGGCGCGTTGATCGCGGGCGCGAAATATCGCGGCGAGTTCGAGGAGCGGCTGAAGGCCGTGCTCAACGAGATCACTGCGGCCGAGGGCAAGATCATCCTCTTCATCGACGAGATGCACACGCTGGTCGGCGCCGGCAAGGCGGATGGCGCGATGGACGCGTCGAACCTGCTGAAGCCAGCGCTCGCGCGCGGCGAGCTGCATTGCGTCGGCGCGACCACGCTCGACGAATATCGCAAGCATGTCGAGAAGGACGCGGCGCTCGCCCGTCGCTTCCAGCCCGTCTTCGTCGATGAGCCGACGGTCGAGGACACGATCTCGATCCTTAGGGGCTTGAAAGAAAAATACGAGATGCATCACGGCGTGCGCATCACCGATTCGGCGATCGTGGCGGCTGCGACCCTGTCGAACCGTTACATCTCGGACCGCTTCCTGCCCGACAAGGCGATCGACCTCGTGGACGAAGCCTCGTCCCGCCTGCGTATGCAGATCGACTCGAAGCCGGAGGAACTCGACGAACTCGACCGCCGCATCATCCAGCTCAAGATCGAGCAGGAGGCGCTGCGCAAGGAGACCGACGCGGCCTCGAAAGACCGGCTCGTGAAGCTCGAATCCGAGCTTGCCGATCTGGAAGAAAAGTCGTCGTCGCTCACGGCGCGCTGGCGCGCGGAGAAGGACAAGCTCGGCAGCGCGCAGAAGCTGAAGGAGCAGCTGGAGACCGCACGCAATGAACTGGCGCAGGCGCAGCGGCGCGGCGAATATCAGCGCGCGGGCGAACTGACTTATGGCGTGATCCCGGACCTCGAGAAGAAGCTTGCGGAGACGGAAGCCTCGGAGGGCAAAGGCGCCCTGATCGAGGAAGCCGTGACCGCGAATGACGTCGCGCAGGTCGTGTCTCGTTGGACGGGCGTGCCGGTCGACAAGATGCTCGAGGGCGAACGCGAGAAGCTTCTCCATATGGAGGACGAACTCGCCAAGCGCGTCGTCGGTCAGCGCGAAGCGGTCGAAGCGGTTTCGACCGCCGTGCGCCGCGCCCGCGCGGGCCTGCAGGACCCGAACCGTCCGATCGGCAGCTTCATCTTCCTCGGCCCCACCGGCGTCGGCAAGACGGAGCTCACCAAGGCGCTCGCGAGCTTCCTGTTCGACGACGAGACGGCGATGGTGCGCCTCGACATGTCGGAATATATGGAGAAGCACTCTGTCGCCCGCCTCATCGGCGCGCCTCCCGGCTATGTCGGCTATGAGGAAGGCGGCGCGCTGACGGAAGCGGTTCGCCGCCGGCCCTATCAGGTCGTGCTGTTCGACGAGATCGAGAAGGCGCATCCGGACGTGTTCAACGTCCTGCTGCAGGTGCTCGACGACGGGCGCCTGACGGACGGCCAGGGCCGCACGGTCGACTTCAAGAACACGCTCATCATCATGACGTCGAACCTCGGCGCCGAATTCCTCGTGATGCAGCAGGAGGGCGAGGATTCGTCCGCAGTGCATGACGAGGTGATGCAGGTCGTGCGCTCGCATTTCCGGCCGGAGTTCCTGAACCGCGTCGACGAGATCATCCTGTTCCATCGCCTGCGGCGCGAGGATATGGGCGCGATCGTCGACATCCAGTTCAAGCGTCTCCAGAAGCTGCTCGAGGATCGCAAGATCACGCTGCATCCCGACAGCAAGGCGCGCGACTGGCTGGCGGCGAAGGGCTACGATCCCGCCTATGGCGCAAGGCCGCTGAAGCGGGTGATGCAGAAGGAGCTGCAGGACGCGCTGGCCGAACGGCTGCTCGCGGGCGAGATAGTCGACGGCGCGACGGTGGAAGTCTCCGCCGAAGGCCAGGCGCTGACCATCGACGGCAAGCCGACGCACGGCCCGGTGAAGCCGGTGCTGCGGACGGTGGGGAACGCGTAAACAAGGGCCCCGCGTTCGGTCCGGCGCAACGGCGCCGGACCGTCGTTATAATTTATGCTCAATGCGCCTGCACGGTCGCCGCTACCTCTGTAAGCGGCGTGAACTTGCAGGTTTTCATCTTGTCCGGCTCTTTGAGGTTGGCCTCGCTCATCAGGTCGACGTACGTCGCCATATGATGTTCGAGCATGAAATCCTCGCTGGGTTCCCCCGCGCTCTCCTTTCGCGGACGGCACAAAGGCAAGGCGATGAGTGTTCCGACGGGCACATAGGTCGTCGAGTCGCCGGCGGAGTCTTTCACATTCGGCCGCTTCGCGGCCGGCTCGCTGAAATATTGAGGGCCGAGATCCTTCAGCTTGAGGACCCCTCCTTCAAGCACGCCATTCAATTCCCCAAGCTTTCGAGTACCGAGCGACGCGACAGACTCGGCTCCGGAGCCCAGCAGAAAGGCGTCAGTAATCTTCTCGTCGAAAGCCATCCCCTTCACGTCCTTGAATGTGTCGCGCAGGAAAACGGACCTCATCATGAGAGAATTGATTTTTTGCCGGACGGTCTCTCCCGTCTTCGACATCGCGATCAAGGAGCCATAGAGGGGACCTTGATCCGCGCTTACGCTCGAGAGAACTGACTTGATAACGCCGGTCGGTCCCTGCGTGCTCAGTGGAACCTGCGGCACCCAATCGTTTGCATTGTTGATGACGTAGGCGAAGCCATCGGAACCCGCTTTATAAGCTCCCCGGGAAAAATCCATCGCAAACTGCCAGTTTCCCGGTTTTGGTTGTGCGAAGACATATGACCTCAGCCGGAAATTCTTGCCCGCCAACTTGTATTGTGCATTCGTTTCCCGGTCCGCGCGTAGGAGAAATGCGTGAAGCAGGGTTGCGATCGCCGCTCCCTGGCTGTGGCCGGTGATGTAAATCTCGCTATCGAGCGGCAGTTGCTGAAGGTAGCCGAGCAGGCCCTGGCCATTCTCGTGGAACAGGATATCGACGAGTCCGTAAGCGAAGCCAATGTGGACGGTCGAGCCATCGTTTTCGGCAAGCTGAATCGCACGCCACCCGCCGTCTTTGTCGGGGAACCAGACTTTGTCCGCCCGGCTGGTCAACGCCAAGGCGTCCTGTATCACGCTGCGCTGTTGCAACGGGCGCTTCAAATTGTCGTTGAGGACCGTCCCGCGAACGACAATGGCGTAAGCGTTGCTCGCGCCGTCCTTCTTGTAGACCGCCCATCTGTTGCCATAACGCGCGAAGCCCCAGAACTGGCTTGGATCGTTGGACTTACCCTCCCCGTGGGGATCGAGCTTCCAGACGCCCACATCGACGAGTTTCTCAGGAGGATCGCCCAGGCCTACCCCGTTCATGGCTTGGCAAATTGCAGCCATTTCCCTGACTTCGCTCCAATTGGGCGTTTCGGACGCGGTGGCCGTCGATGCTGCAAGCGCGAAAACGGCCACAGAAAGCGCAAATAAAAAATGCATTGTGAAATCCTCCCCATAAAAATGAGAAATCTATTCGAGCGCTGAAACCTATGTCCGTCAAGAGGGCGGCAATCGGCAAAGCCAAATAGCGCGATCGTCACAACTTCCTTAGCGCCACTTCCTCGATCCTGTGGTCCTCGCCCTTGGTGAGGATCAAACTTGCGCGCGGACGCGTCGGGGCGATGTTGTTGCGCAGGTTTTCGAGATTGATGCGCGTCCAGATGTCCTTCGCGACGCGCACCGTCTCTTCGTCGGAGAGATCGGCGTATTTGCGAAAATAGGAGCGCGGGTCGCGGAACGCCGTCTCGCGCAGGCGCAGGAAACGCTCGATGTACCAGCGCTCCAGCACGTCCTCCGGCGCGTCGAGATAGACCGAGAAGTCGAAGAAATCCGAAACGAAGGGAATGTCGCGCGGGTGGCGCGACGGGCGCGCGGCCAAGACGTTCACGCCTTCGACGATGAGAATGTCGGGACGATCGACGCAGGTCGCCTCGCCGTCGACGACATCGTAAATGAGATGCGAATAAACCGGCGCGCAGACATTGCGCTGCCCCGCCTTCACGTCGGAGAGAAAGCGCAGCAGCGCCTTGTTGTCGTAGCTTTCGGGAAAGCCCTTCCTCTCCATGAGGCCTTCGCGCTCGAGCACGGCGTTTGGCAGGAGAAAGCCGTCCGTGGTGATGAGCTCAACCTTCGGCGTGTTCGGCCAGCGCGACAGCAGCGCGCGAAGAATGCGCGCGGTCGTGGATTTGCCGACGGCCACGGAGCCCGCGACCCCGATGATATAGGGAACCTTGCCGTCCTCGGCGCCGAGAAAGCGTTGCGTCGCCTTGAAAAGCCCCTGCGTCGCCGCGACATAGAGCGCGAGCAGGCGTGACAGCGGCAGATAGATTTCGATGACTTCCTCGAGGGAGATCGGATCGCCGAGCGACTTCAGCCGCGCAAGGTCATCGAGCGTCAGCGTCAGCGGCGTGTCGGCGCGAAGGCTCGCCCATTCGGCGCGCGTAAACCGGCGATAAGGCGAAATCGCCACGCCCGTTTCAGCGGCGCCCGCTTCGTTCATTTCGAGCCTCCGCGCGACGCCTTTTCGGCAAGGCCCGATTGCGCCGTGCGGCGGCCGAGTTCGGCGACGACGTCGCTCAAAGCGATATCACGCGCCTCGAGCAGCACCAGCAGGTGGTAAAGCACATCGGCGGCTTCCGAGGTCAAGGCCTTGTTGTCGCCCTCCATTGCGGCGATCACCGCCTCTACCGCCTCCTCGCCGAATTTCTTTGCGATGCGCGGCGGCCCCGCGTCGAAAAGGCTCTTGGTGTAAGAGTTGGAGGCGCTGTCGTTGCGACGCGATTTTATGAGCGCGGCGAGATCGTCGAGAGAAAAGCTCATGCCGCCTCCAGTCCATCGAGCCTCATCGGCAGGCCGGCGGCGGCCATGTGGCGCTTCGCCTGCGGGATCGAATATTCGCCGAAGTGGAAGATCGACGCCGCGAGCACGGCGGTCGCGTGGCCTTCGCGAATGCCGGCGACGAGATGATCGAGATTGCCGACGCCGCCGGAGGCGATGACCGGCACGGAAACGGCGTCCGCGACGCTGCGCGTCAGTTCGATGTCGAAACCGCTTTTCGTGCCGTCGCGATCCATCGAGGTGAGCAGAATTTCCCCGGCGCCCAGCGCCGTCACTTCGCGCGCATATTCCACCGCGTCGATGCCGGTGGGGCGGCGCCCGCCATGGGTGAAGATTTCCCACTTGCCCGGCGCGACCCGCTTGGCGTCGATGGCGACGACGATGCATTGCGCGCCGAATTTTTCCGACGCCTCGCGCACGAATTGCCGGTTGGCGACGGCGGCCGAATTGATCGACGCCTTGTCGGCGCCCGCGAGCAGGAGATTGCGGATGTCGTCGAGCGTGCGCACGCCGCCGCCGACGGTGAGCGGCATGAAGCAGGCTTCGGCCGTACGCTGCACGACGTCGAGCAGAATGCCACGATTTTCATGGCTCGCGGTGATGTCGAGGAAGCAGAGTTCGTCGGCGCCGGCGGCGTCATAGGCGATGGCGCATTCCACCGGATCGCCGGCGTCGCGCAGATCGACGAAATTGACGCCCTTCACGACGCGGCCTTCCTTCACGTCGAGGCAGGGGATGACGCGGGCTTTGAGCATCAGGCGCTCCCCGCCGTCGCGCGCGCCTTCCTGATCAGCGCCAGCGCCTCGGCCGGATCGAGGCGCCCATCGTAAAGCGCGCGTCCCGTGATCGCGCCGGCGAGCCTGGCGCAGTCCGGTTGCAGCAAACGCTCGATGTCGGCGAGCGAGGCGAGGCCGCCGGAGGCGATGACGGGAATCGTCAAGGCGTTGGCGAGCGCCAGCGTCTGCTCGATGTTGAGGCCCGTCAGAATGCCGTCGCGCGCGATGTCCGTGTAGATGATCGCGCTGACGCCCGCGTCCTCGAAACTCTTGCCGAGTTCGAGCGCCGGCATGCGCGTCGTGCGCGCCCAGCCGTCCACGGCGACCATGCCGTCCTTGGCGTCGATGCCGACGGCGACGCGGCCCGGATAGATCCGCGCAGCCTCTCGCACGAAGGACGGATCCTTGACCGCCGCCGTGCCGATGATGACGCGCGTCACGCCTTTCTCCAGCCAGCCGGACAGCGTGCGCATGTCGCGAATGCCGCCGCCGAGCTGCACGGGAATTGTAAGCGCCGCAAGGATGGACTCGACCGCCGCCGCATTGCGCGGCGCGCCGGCGAATGCGCCGTCCAGATCGACGACATGCAGATATTCGAAGCCCTGCGACTGGAAGGCGCGCGCCTGCTCCGCCGGATCGTCGTTGAAGACGGTCGCGCGGTCCATATCGCCCTGCGCAAGCCGCACGCACTGGCCTTCTTTCAGATCGATCGCGGGAAACAGAATCACGGACGCCACCTCAGGAAATTGGCGATGAGCGCGAGGCCGAGCCTCTGGCTCTTCTCGGGATGGAATTGCACGCCGACGAGATTGTCGCGCGCGACGGCCGCGGTGAGCGGCGCGCCATAGTCGGTCGTCGCCAGCACATGCCGCGGCTCGGCCGGCGTCAGATGATAGGAGTGGACGAAATAGGCGTGGAGCCCGCGCTCCCCCGTCGCGATCCCGTCGAAGACCGGATGCTCCCGGGTCAGGCTGAGCGTGTTCCAGCCCATATGCGGAATTTTGAGCGAAGGATCGCCCGGCTCGATCGCCACGACGTCGCCGCCGATCCAGCCGAGGCCGGGCGTCTCGCCATGTTCGAGACCGCGCGCCGCCATCAGCTGCATGCCGACGCAAATGCCGAGGAAAGGCCGGCCCCGCTCGATGGTCGCTTCCTGCAACGCGTCATAGAGGCCCGGCAGGTCGAGAAGCCCGCGGCGACAATCGGCGAAAGCGCCGACGCCCGGCAGCACGACGCGCTCGGCGCCGCGAACCTTCTGCGGATCATTGGTGACGCAGATTTCCCCGCCGACGCCCGACTCGCGCGCCGCACGCTCGAAAGCCTTCAGCGCCGAGTGAAGATTGCCGGAACCGTAATCGATGATCGCCGTCGTCAAGCGTCTTGCTCCCCGGAGCGGGCTTGCGGCGCGATCCCGCGCCAACGATGAAAAAACGCCATCTCCGCCTCTTCCTCGTCGTCGCCGACCACAACGTCGGTCTCGACATAGCCGCGCCGCGCCAGAGCCCAGGCGACAATCCGTTCGCCCTCCAAGCCGAGCCAAACCGCCAGGGCAAGACCAAGCCATGACATGGCGTCGCGCGAAATCTTCAGTTTCCACGCCACGAAGCCGATGACCGTCAGCAGCGCGGTCCAGGCCGCGGCGGCGATCCATGCGCGCCTCCATAGCAGCCAGAAGGGGCCGAGGAAGAAGGCGGGCCACGAGAAGCCGTCGCGCAGGAACACGATCTTCTCCGGCGCGGGGGCGGCCCCCTGCGCCGTCGGCGGGAGATGAACGGTGAAAATGGCCATCGGCCGTCCCCTCGTCGTCTGGACGCCAGAGCCGCCGCCGCTCAGGCGGTCAGCGTTCCCTTGGTGGAAGGCGCCTCGCCCTGCAGGCGACGCGGATCGATCGCCACGGCCTTGCCGAAGGCGCGCGCAAAGCCCTTGAACGCGCTCTCCGCAATATGGTGGCTGTTGACGCCGCTCAGGCTGTCGATGTGCAGCCCGACCCGGGCCTGAACCGCGAATGCCTGAAAGAATTCGCGCATCAGCTCGGTGTCGAAGGCGCCGATGCGCTCCGTCGGGAAGCTGACGTTATAGACGAGGAACGGACGCCCGGAAATATCGACGACGACGCGGGTCAAGGCCTCGTCGAGAGGTATGTGCGCGTCGCCGTAGCGCGCGATGCCTTTGCGGTCGCCGAGAGCGCGGTCCACCGCCTGCCCCATCGCCAGCCCGACGTCCTCGACGGTGTGGTGGCCGTCGATGTGCAGGTCGCCCTTCGCCAGCACGGTGAGATCCAGCGGCGCATGGCGCGCGATCTGGTCGAGCATATGGTCGAAAAATCCGATTCCGGTCGAAATGTCGGAGCGTCCCGACCCGTCGAGATCGACAGTGACCGAGATGGACGTTTCCTTCGTGTTGCGCTCGATAGTGGCGCTGCGCATGGCGAATTGGCCTTCCGGATGACGCCGCCGAGCATCATTCGGCCGCGGGCCGCCAGCTTGTAGCAATTTCGACGCATCTTCGCCACCCGCGCGAGGAGCGCGGCCGGCTTGCTGGCGGCGCGCGGCGGGGACGACTATCATCCCGATCGAGAAAACGCGAAAATGCGCGAAAAAGTCAGCGTTCGGAGGCATTTATGAGACAGACGCCGCTCGCCTTGCTCGCCCTCGTCTTGACCTTGGCCAGCGCCTTTGCGGCGACCCCGGAGGAGGCTTACCTCGCCGCGCGCGACGCGGCGATCGCGAAAATCAAGAAGCTGGAGGCCAAACAGGGCGCGGAAGACGCCGTCGGCAAGGAGCAACAGAAGGCGCTCGCCGATCTGGAAAAGCGCCTGCAGGGGATCATCGGCGATCTCGCGGTCAAGCCCTATCCGGCGAAAGGCAAGATCAACATCGACACCCTCAGCGAAAATGAAATCGGCTTCGGCATGCTCGATACGCTGCGCTTTTCGCAGGAGGACAACGGCGCTCAGGCGATCGTCACGACGGACGGGCTGCTCGATCACTGGCTGCGCACGCAGTCACAATGGTGGAAGAAGACGGACAAGTCGGCGCCCGACGCCGAATCGGCGTTGAAGTCGGACGACTTCTATACGGAAGCAATCGGCTCCGACGCCGCCTTCACCAAGACCGCCGACATTCCGATCATGAAGCCCGAGGGAGCGGTTTTCGCCGTGGCGCTGCTCGGCGGATGGGCGCAGGATATTGGACCCAATCCTTCGCAGGAGATCATCGTGGCGCTGCGCAGGGGCGGAAAGGTCTATATCGCCACTGAGGCCGCGAAGGGGGCGGAAAAGATCCCCGCCTGCGACGCCATCTGGAAAGACGCCGAGAGCAAGGCGGAAAAGATTTTGCAGAAATACAACGAGGGCGGCATGAAGGACGAGAAGCTTTTCGACGAATCGACCGCCGCGCAGACCAAGGGCGACGACGACTATCGCGCCTGCTACGCCGCCCGTGCGCCGAAGGAGGCCTTCTTCGCCGCGCTGACCCGCGAGGCCCAGGAGATCGCGGATCGCTTCAAGGACAGGTAAGGCCCGCACAGCCTCCGCCCTTGCTGAAAGCGCGGTTCAGTCCTACATCGGCCAAAACGCTCGGCTCGGAAGGCGCGAATGGACAACGAACAAAACAAGACGCCCGGCATGCACGCGACGACCATCATTCTGGTCAAGAAGCAGGGACAAACGGTGATCGCGGGCGACGGACAGGTCAGCCTCGGCCAGACGATCATGAAGGGCAACGCCCGCAAGGTGCGCCGGCTCGGCAAGGGCGACGTGATCGCGGGTTTCGCCGGCGCTACGGCGGACGCATTCACGCTGTTCGAGCGGCTCGAATCGAAGCTCGATCAATATCCCGGCCAGCTCATGCGCGCCTGCGTCGAGCTCGCCAAGGACTGGCGCATGGACCGATATCTGCGCCGGCTGGAGGCGATGATGCTTGTCGCCGACCAGAACGTCGGACTCGTCCTCACCGGCTCGGGCGACGTGCTGGAGCCCGAAGGCGACGCCAATGGCGCTGTCGCCGCAATCGGCTCGGGCGGCAATTACGCGCTCGCCGCGGGGCGAGCCCTCATCGACACGCCAGCGGACGCAGAGACCATCGCGCGCCGCGCCATGTCCATCGCCGCCGACATCTGCGTCTACACGAACCACAATGTGGTGGTGGAGAAGATATAGGCGAAAAATGCGCGGCGAATGGCGAAGAAAAGACCAAACAAACCGCCCGTTTCCGCGCCAGATGAACGATAGCCCAAGGAAACTGAACTCATGGCCGATTTTTCGCCGCGCGAAATCGTCTCGGAACTGGATCGCTACATCGTCGGGCAGAACGAAGCCAAGCGCGCCGTCGCCATTGCGCTGCGTAACCGTTGGCGGCGTCTTCAGCTCGAAGGGCAAATGCGCGAAGAAGTGCTGCCCAAGAACATTCTGATGATCGGCCCCACCGGCTGCGGCAAGACCGAAATCGCCCGCCGCCTCGCCCGCCTCGCCAATGCGCCCTTCTTGAAGGTGGAAGCGACGAAATTCACCGAGGTCGGCTATGTCGGCCGCGATGTGGAGCAGATCGTGCGCGACCTTATCGAGGTCGCCCTGGTCATGGTCAAGGAGCGCCGCCGCAAGGATGTGCAGGCGCGCGCGCAGCAGGCGGCCGAGGAGCGCGTGCTCGACGCGCTCGTCGGTCCCGCCTCGTCTCCCGCCACGCGCGAAACCTTCCGCAAACGTTTGCGCGACGGCGAGCTCGACGACAAGGAAATCGAGATCGAGCTGGCGCAGAGCGGCGGCTCCACCCCCATGTTCGAACTGCCGAACATGCCAGGCGCGAGCGTTTCCGCCTTTTCGCTGGGCGATATTTTCGGCAAGGCCCTGCAACGCGGCAAGCCGCGCAAGCTGACGGTGAAGGAGGCTCATGGCCCACTCGTCGCCGAGGAAAGCGACAAGCTGATCGACCAGGAGGCCAGCGTTCGCGAGGCGATCCACGAGGTCGAGAACAATGGCATCGTCTTCATCGACGAGATGGACAAGATTTGCGCCCGCGAAGGCCGCAGCGGCGCCGATGTCTCGCGCGAAGGCGTGCAGCGCGACCTGTTGCCGCTGATCGAGGGCACGACCGTCGCTACCAAGCACGGGCCGGTGAAGACCGACCATGTGCTGTTCATCGCCTCAGGCGCCTTCCATGTCGCGAAACCTTCCGACCTGCTGCCGGAGCTACAGGGCCGCCTGCCGATCCGCGTGGAGCTGGCCTCGCTCAACGAAGAGGATTTCCGCCGTATTCTGACAGAGACGGAAGCCTGCCTGACCAAGCAATATGTGGCGCTCATGGGCACGGAAGGCGTGACGCTCGAATTTTCGCCGTCGGCCATCGAGGCCATCGCCAAGGTCGCCGTGCAGGTGAACACGTCGGTTGAAAACATCGGCGCCCGCCGCCTCCAGACAGTAATGGAGCGCGTCCTCGACGACATCAGTTTCTCCGCCTCGGACCGCGCCGGGGAGACTGTCGTTGTCGATGGCGACTATGTCGAAAGACACATCGGCGATCTCGCGAAGAACCGGGATTTGAGCCGGTTTATTTTGTGATATCCTTCAGGCGGGCGACCAGCGTCATGGGATTGGACGGACACTCGACAAATCCGTGATGCGCATAGAAGCGCTTGGCGTCATCGGACAGGGCGTGAACCAGAAGCCCGGCGACGCCGCCAAACTCGGCAGCGGCGCAGGTGCGATAAACAGCGTCGCGCAATAGCAACGAACCGAGCATTTTTCCTTGTTCGGAGCGATCGACTGCTAGCCTCCCGAGAACGAACACCGGAATTGGGTCGGGCATGTTGCGCCGCAGACGCCCGGGCGCTTCGTTCGAGGCGATCGCGCCCGCAGCAAGCGCGTAGTAACCAGCGACCTTGTCGCCGCGACAGACGACAAAGGTTCGCGAACCCCCGCTCACCTGATTCGCAAACGCGCGCCGCCGCAGCCATTCGTCGAGAATCGACGCCCCGCAGTCGAAAGCTTCCGTTCGATGGCGCTCGCCGAGAGGATGCGGCGCGGAGCGGGGCGTCAGGACTCCCACGGCGCTTTCAAATTCATCAGCTTCTGCAATCGCTCATTGGGCTTCGCCGGCGCGTCGAAAATCTTGCGGAACCGGTCGAAAGTCTTCCCGTCGACAACGATCAGGCTGGAGTCGAGCAGAGTCTCCTGCGCGGCGCGGCGCGCCGCATCGACCATGAACTCGGTGCGCGTCTTGCCGGCGACCTTTGCGGCGCGGTCGATAATGTTTCGATCTTCCGCCGCCATGCGGACATTGACGAGCCCCCGCCGCGACTCGCTCGCCGCTTTGGCTGTTTGAGCCATGACAAGCCTCCGATCAATGCCGTAAAGACATTGTATATCTATAATGGCGCGGACGGCGGGTCAACGCCCCGCACTTGCGCCCGCGGCCTCGCATTGCCATAAGACCGGCCAAAGCTCACAACCTGCGGCCTGTCCATGTCCACTTTCCCCCAGCGCGTCTTCTCCGGCGTGCAATCCACCGGCAATCTGCATCTCGGCAATTATCTCGGCGCGATCGTCAAATTCGTCGAGCTGCAGAAGGCGTTCGAGTGCCTCTATTGCGTCGTCGACCTGCACGCGATCACCGTGCCCCAGGACCCCATCGCGCTGAAGGCGAACACACGCGAGATCGCCGCCGCCTTCATCGCCTGCGGCATCGACCCCAAGCAGAACATTGTCTTCAACCAGAGCCAGGTTCCCGAACATGCGGAACTCGCCTGGGTGCTGAACTGCGTCGCCCGCATCGGCTGGCTGAACCGCATGACGCAGTTCAAGGACAAGGCCGGCAAGGACCGCGAGAACGCCTCCATGGGCCTTCTCGACTATCCCGTGCTGATGGCCGCCGACATTCTCATCTATCGCGCGACGCATGTGCCGGTCGGCGACGACCAGAAGCAGCATCTGGAGCTTGCGCGCGACATTGCGCAGAAGTTCAACAATGACTTCGGCCCATCGATCGAGCGCAACGGTTTCGGCGGCGCCTTCTTCCCCCTGCCCGAGCCGCTGATCTCCGGCCCCGCGACGCGCGTGATGAGCCTGCGCGACGGCACGAAGAAAATGTCGAAGTCCGACGCATCTGACTATTCGCGCATCAATCTCTCCGACGACGCGGACCAGATTGCGCAGAAGGTGCGCAAGGCCAAGACCGATCCCGAGGCCCTGCCCTCCGAGGAAAAAGGCCTCGAAGGCAGGCCCGAGGCGGACAATCTCGTCGGCATTTTCGCCGCGCTCGCCGGCCGCACGAAAGCCGATGTGCTGACCGAGTATGGCGGCTCGAATTTCTCGACCTTCAAAAACGCACTGGTCGATCTCGCTGTCGCCAAGCTCGCCCCCATCACCGCGCAGATGCGCCGCATCCGGGAGGACGAGGGCTATATCGACGGCGTGCTGCGCGACGGCTCCGAACGCGCCCGCGCCATCGCCCGCGAGAACATGAATGCGGTGAAGGATATCGTCGGCTTCTTGCGTTAACCGCCGAGAGCCGCGGGCTTCGGCCCGCCGCTCGCCCAGTCGAGCAACTCGACAGTGTGAACGACAGGGATTTGCGTCCCCGCCCCGATCTGCACCATGCAGCCGAGATTGCCGGCGGCGATGACGTCGGGCGCGACGCTTTCGATACTGGCTACTTTTCGCGCGCGAAGCTCATCCGCCATTTCCGATTGCAGCAGATTATAGGTTCCCGCCGAGCCGCAGCAGATATGGCCTTCCGGCGGAGCGACGACATCGAAGCCGGCGCGCTCAAGCGCCTCCACAGGTTCGCGCGTGATTTTCTGGCCATGCTGCAGCGAGCAGGCGGAATGATAGGCCACGCGCAGCCGTGGCGCGGCGCCGCTCGCCTTCAGATCGAGCCCGGCGATGATCTCGCTGACGTCGCGGGCAATCGCGGAAATGCGCGCGGCCTTTGCGGCAAACTTCGCGTCGTTACGGAACATGAAGCCATAATCCTTCACGCTCGTGCCGCAACCCGACGTGTTGATGACGATATGATCGAGACCGCCCGTCTCGATCTCGCGCGTCCACGCCTCGACGTTCCTGCGCGCGAACGCATGCGACTGACCGACCTTGCCGAGATGATGCGGCAGCGCGCCGCAGCAACCCGCGCCTTCAGCGATGACAACTTCGATGTCATGGCGCGTGAGAAGGCGCACGGTCGCTTCGTTGATGCGCGTATCGAGCACGGTCTGCGCGCAGCCGTTCAACAGCGCGACGCGCATCCGGCGCGCGCCTTGCGCTGGAACGACCTGTGGGCGATCGACATCCGAAGGCGCCGGCAGACTCTTTGGCGCGAGGACGAACAGCGCGCGCAGACGCTGCGGGAAATGATCCCTGAACGGTCGCGCGAGCGCAGCGAGCCGCAAGGCAAGCCGGAACAAGGCCGGCCGCGGCAGCACGAAGGCAAGCGCCGCGCGCAGCGCCCTCTCCTCGAAAGGTCTCTCGAATGTCTTCTCGATATGCGCGCGCGCGTGATCGACGAGATGCATGTAATGCACGCTCGATGGACATGTCGTCATGCACGAAAGGCAGGAGAGGCAGCGGTCGATGTGTCGAGCGGTGCGCGCATCGGCGGGACGCTCGTGCTCCAGCATCTCCTTGATGAGATAGATGCGTCCGCGCGGGGAATCGAGTTCGTCCCCCGTGAGAAGATAAGTGGGGCATGTGGCCGTGCAGAAGCCGCAATGCACACAGGCGCGCAGGATCTTCTCCGATTGCGCCATGTCCGGATCGGCGAGCGCGCTCAGTGAAAAATGCGTTTGCATCTCAGAACTCCGCGCGCATGCGGCCGCGCTCCAGGACATGGGCGGGATCGAAACTGTCCTTCACGCGCCGCGTCAGCGCGGCGAGCGGCGCAGGCTGCGGGTGAAAAACGTCGACGCGCGCGCGTGTGTCTTCCGAAGCGCGAATGAGCGTCGCATGTCCGCCCCGCGCATCGACGGCGCCGCGCACGGCGCTTGCATGCGCATCCGGCGCCGGCTCGAGACAAATCCACACGAGGCCGCCGACCCAGTCGTAATAATGCGCGATGATCGGCGCGCCGGCGCGGCGCAAGGCCTCCACCACCATGAAGCCGTCGGTCGGCGCGACCGAAATGCGCCAGATCTGGCCGGAGCGCGCCGCGATGGGCGCCGCGTCCCGCAACGATTTCCAGAACGCCGCAGACTCCGACGGCTGCAAGACCTCGAATTGCGCACCGCTGTCTCGAAGCTCCGCCATCAGCGCCTCGCAGCGCGTCGCAACGGAAATCTCGGGGCCTTCGACGCGCAGCGCCGCAACATTGGCGTCGATCTGAAGCGGCCCTGCTCCGGCCGGAAGCATTGCGAAGGACGAAACCTCGTTCGGCGTTCCGGAGGCGCCGCGCAATTGCGCGAGGCTTTTTTCCTCATCCAGTCCGACGACCAGCAGGGTTCGTTCCGTTTCGGCCTTTGGCAGAACTTTCAGCGTGACTTCGGTGAGAAGCGCAAGCGTGCCGAAGGAGCCGCAGACGAGCTTGGAGAGGTCGTAGCCTGTGACGTTTTTCATCACCCGCCCGCCCGATTTCACGATTTCGCCGCGTCCCGTGACGCAGTGAAATCCGAGCAGATGATCGCGCGCGGCGCCGGCCTTGACGCGGCGGGGACCCGAGGCGTTGACGGCGACGACGCCGCCAATCGTTGCGCTGCGCGTCGCGCCGCCAAACAGCTGCGCGTAATCTACAGGTTCGAAAGCGAGCTGCTGATTGTTCGCGTCGAGCAAATCCTCGATCTCGCGCAGCGGCGTGCCGGCCCGCGCGGAAAGCACGAGCTCCTCGGGTTCGTAAAGCGTGACGCCCGTCAAAGCCTTCGTCGAGATCGTCTGCGATTGCGGCGCATGGCGGCCGAGCTGCTTTTTCGATCCCGCCCCCGCGACGGCCAGTGGCGTGCGTCGCGCATTCGCCGCGCGCAGCGCTTCGACGGCGTCGGCCGCGTCGCGTATGTCGAGCGTCTGCGAATTTACGTCCATCGCTAGAATCTCGGCAGGTCGGGGAAAGGCGTTTTACCGCCGGAAACATGCATCATGCCGAATTCGGCGCAGCGATGCAGCGTTGGAAACACCTTGCCGGGATTGAGCCGATTCATGGAATCGAAGGCGCATTTGACGCGCATCTGCTGCTCGAGATCCGTTTCGTTGAACATCTCGCTCATCAGATCGCGCTTCTCGACGCCGACCCCATGTTCGCCCGTCAGCACGCCGCCGACGGAAACGCAGAGGCGAAGAATGTCGAAGCCGAGCTTCTCGGCGCGCTCGACATCCCCTTCTTTCGAGGCGTCATAGAGGATCAGCGGATGCAAATTCCCGTCGCCCGCGTGAAACACATTGGCGACCTGCAATCCATGTTGTTTCGCAAGCTCATCCATTCCCGTCAGCACATCGGGGAGACGGGCGCGCGGAATGGTGCCGTCCATGCACAGATAGTCGGGCTTGATGCAGCTCACCGCCGGAAAAGCGTTCTTGCGCCCTGCCCAGAACTGCAGGCGCTCGGCCTCGCTGGTTGAAACCCTGGCGGTCGTCGCGCCTTCGTCGCGCGCGATCTTCTCCACGACACCGACGAGATGATCGACCTCGGCCTGCGTTCCGTCGAGTTCGACGATGACGATCGCCTCGGCGTCGAGCGGATAGCCGCAGGGCTGGAAGCGCTCGACGGCGTGGATCGTCGCCCTGTCCATCATCTCCATGCCGCCGGGGATGATGCCCCGCGCAATCACCGCGCCGACGAAGCGCGCCCCGGCGGTGACGCTCGTGAATCCGAGCAGCAGGCAACGCGCGACGGCGGGCTTCTGCAGGATGCGCACGGTGACTTCGGTCACGACGCCGAGCAGCCCCTCGGAGCCGGTCATGAGGCCAAGCAGATCATAGGCCTCGCTGTCGAGGTGCTTGCCGCCGAGACGCACGATCTCCCCGCCCATCAGCACGACCTCGAGGCCGAGAATGTTGTTCGTGGTCAGTCCGTATTTCAGGCAATGCACGCCGCCCGCATTCTCGGCGACATTGCCGCCGATGGAGCAGGCGATCTGCGAGGACGGGTCCGGCGCGTAATAGAAGCCCTCGGCCTCGACGGCTTTGGAAATCGCGAGATTCTGCACGCCGGGCTGCACGCGCGCACAACGGTTTTCATAGTCGATTTCGAGAATGCGATTGAACTTCGACATGCCGAGAAGAATGCCGTCCTCAAGCGGCATGGAGCCGCCGGAGAGCGACGTCCCGGCGCCGCGCGGCACGATCTTCACATTCATATCGGCGGCCAGCGCCATGATCGCGCTCACCTGCTCTACCGTCTCCGGCAACGCGACGACGAGCGGGAGCGCGCGATACATGGTGAAGGCGTCGCATTCATAGGCGCGGCGCGCCGTCTCATCGACGATGAGGTTTGATGCGGGGAGAATGGCGCGAAGGCGCTCGATGAGTTCGTCGCGGCGCGCGAGGATTTCCGTCTCCGGCGCTGGCATCAAAAGCGTCATTCCGATGCGCCCCCCCATTTTGCGTCCGCAGGCGGCCGTTGCGCCGGCCGCGGCGACATGGGATTGAACGGCCAACACCCGCGCCTTGGTTTCCCTAGTCGAGCCGGGGGAACGGCGCAAGTACGCGCGCGGCGCTGCGACGACCCATTAATAAGTCATTGGAGGATCGATGAAAACGAAATTCGAGCTCACGCTCGCCGACGCCAGGAGGGTCGCGGCGGCCGCCGCGCGCGAAGCGCAACGCAACGGCTGGAGCGTCGTCATTGCGATTGTCGATGACGCGGGGCTGCTGGTCTATTTTGAACGACTCGACGGGACGCAGCCCGCCTCCTGCGAAATTGCCCAGCACAAGGCCCGTGCGGCCGCGCTGTTTCGCCGGCCGACCAAGGCGCTGGAGGAGGTGGTGGCGGGCGGCCGCGTCGCGCTGCTGAGCCTGCCCCAGATCACGCCCGTCGAGGGCGGTCTGCCGCTGATGCACGAGGGCCATGTCGTCGGCGCAATAGGCGTCTCGGGCGTGCAGTCCTTTCAGGATGGACAGGTCGCGAAAGCCGGCGCGGACGCGCTCGCCGAAGGGGCGTAGGAATTTAGCTGATTATTAACTGCGTCGGCGACGGAGGGTGAGAAAGCGCCTATTCCTCGCCGCCGCCCAGCGCCCGCCGGGCTCGGCCAATGGCCTCCGGCGGAAGCGACTCCGCGACCGCGAACTCCAGCAACAGCGTTTCGTCGCCGGCGAGATGGTCCAGAACGGCCAATTGAAAGCCGCTCTCGCCCAGAAGCCCGCGCACCTCGCCGGGATCGAGCCCCGTCAGCGCGAGGAAGCGCGAAACCCTCTCATCGTCCTGGCTGAGAAAGGCGAGCGCGCGCAGCGCCAGCTCCGCGGGCGGGGCGGCAATTTCGTTCTTTTTCAGTCGGGAACCAAAACCGTCTTTGGCGCTTTTCATTAATCTTCCCATGCTAACCGTCTCTCGAACGGTATCGCGTCCACAGAGTTGGCCCCATGACGAAAACGGTCCTCATCGTAGAGGATAACGAATTGAATATGAAGCTCTTCAACGATCTGTTGGAGGCCAACGGCCATGCGACGCTGCGCACCAAGAGCGGCGTGGAGGCGATCGCCCTTGCGCGAGAGCACCATCCCGACCTGATCTTGATGGATATCCAGCTGCCGGAAGTCAGCGGGCTGGAAGTCACGCGCTGGCTGAAGGACGACGAGGAGCTGCGCGACATTCCCGTCATCGCGATCACCGCCTTCGCGATGAAGGGCGATGAGGAAAAAATCCGCCAGGGCGGTTGCGAGGCCTATCTCTCCAAGCCCATTTCCGTCGCGAAATTCCTCGAGACGGTAAATTCCTTCCTTGCGGACAAGAAGTAGGAGACCACGGCGAAATGACCGCGCGCGTGCTGATCGTTGATGACCTGCTTCCCAACATCAAACTGCTGGAGGCGCGGCTTTCGGCCGAATATTTCGACGTCGTGACGGCGACCAATGGCCCCGAGGCGCTGGAGCTCTGCCGCGACGGCCGATGCGACATCGTGCTGCTCGACGTCATGATGCCCGGCATGGACGGCTTCGAGGTCTGCACGCGCCTGAAGGCCGACGCCGCGACCATGCATCTCCCCGTCGTAATGGTGACGGCGCTCGACCAGCCGGCCGACCGCGTGCGCGGTCTGGAGTGCGGCGCCGACGACTTCCTGACCAAGCCCGTGGACGAACTCGCGCTGATCGCCCGCGTTCGCTCGCTGACGCGGCTCAAGATCATGCTCGATGAGTTGCGCGCCCGCGCCACCACCTCGGCCAATCTCGGCATTATCGACCATCTGTCGGCGCAGACGCCGAACGACGGTGCGAAAGGCCGCATCCTTCTCGTCGAGGACCGCGCCAGCTCGTCCGATCGCATCGTCGCCGCCCTGCGCGACCTTCATGACGTCGAAATCGAGCCGCATCCGCAGGAGGCGCTGTTCCGCGCCGCGGAGAATGGCTACGAGCTCGTGATCGTCAGCCTCAATCTGACCGATTTCGACGCGCTGCGGCTTTGCAGCCAGCTCCGCTCGCTGGAGCGCACCCGCTCGATTCCGATCCTGCTGCTCGCCGATCTCGAGGACCGCCCGCGCATTCTGCGCGGACTTGACCTTGGCGTGAACGACTACATCGTGCGGCCGATCGACCGCAATGAACTCGTCGCCCGCGTCCGCACGCAATTGCGCCGCAAGCGTTACGCCGACAGTCTTCGCGACAATGTGCAGGCGGCGATCGAACTCGCCGTGGTCGACGCGCTGACGGGCCTCAACAACCGCCGCTTCCTCGAATCACACCTCGCCAGCGCTCTGGAGCACGCCGCCCACAATGGCCGCCCTCTCTCGCTGATGATTCTCGACATCGATCACTTCAAGTCGGTCAACGACACCTATGGCCACGACGCCGGCGACGAGGTGCTGAAGGTCTTCGCCCAGCGAATCAAGCGCGTCGTCCGGGGAGCCGATCTGATTTGCCGGCTCGGCGGCGAGGAATTCGTCGTCGTCATGCCCGACACGCCGCTGGTCGTCGCGGAAAAGGTCGCCGAACGCGTGCGCGCGGCCGTGGAGGGCGGCCAGTTTCCGATCGACCCGGCGGCGACGCGGACGATTCCCGTCACCACCTCGATCGGCCTGGCCGAGCGCGGCGCGGACGCCAACGCCGACGCCCTGCTGCGCCGCGCAGACAAGGCGCTTTATGGCTCCAAAGCCTCCGGCCGCAACCGCGTGACCGCCGCCGCCGCATAATCGCGCAAAAGCGCAACACCGGGCTTGCAGCCGGCCGCCGCCTGAACTATACACCGCCCGTCGGCGCTTCGTCGGCCAACGCCTCCCCCAAGAGGCGGGTAAATAAAAAGATGGGGCCATAGCTCAGTTGGGAGAGCGCTTCAATGGCATTGAAGAGGTCGTCGGTTCGATTCCGTCTGGCTCCACCAAGCAACTCCCTGAACTTTCTTCCTGTCTGACATCATGGAAGATGGACTCCTTCGGGCGGCAATTGGACTCACTTCGCCATTGAAGTTGGACTCTTATCGAGAACTCGCGCCGGGCCAAATGGCTGGCGACGGCTCCACAACGTTCTCGCCCCAATTTTCGCTTTGCGTTTGCAGGTCATCGAACGATCATTCGTACCGACGACGCTTATACCATCGGTCATGACGGATGACCGATGGTATGACAGCGACGCCATCGGGCGCAGGTTCCGCCGGCTGAAGAAATTCAGCCGCCTCGCCAATCGTTATGGTCGAAGCGCCGCCAACTTCCTCGCCGACGTCTGCATTGCTGCAACAATCGACTATCGTTATCAATCCGGACCCAAGTCATGGCTGCGACGAGGCGGCGTGAGGGATCAGCCTAAGCAACTAATACCTACGCCAACTCAATGCCTTACGTTACATCCGGCATCCCAAGACAACCCACTCCCTGAATAAGATGGGCATCTAGACAAAGAGCTTGCGTTGATACAGGATCAGCCAAACAGGCGACCTCGTAAACGCTTGAGATACAGGACTCCACTCGAAGTCTTCATCCATGTATTCCACCGAAATACACCTCCTGCGAAAATACAAAAATGAAGGTACAAAATGAAAAATAGCTTCAATGAGGGATTATCAAGCATATTTAATTGTGAAATGGTTGATTTAGAGGGTGTTATGTACTTTGGTCGTTGATTGCCTTAGTAGAATCGGATGTCTCCGATTCGGAAGCCTTATCCGTCTGACGTCAACGACGAAGAGTGGTCGCTGGTTGCGCCGTATCTGACGCTCATGGACGAAAGCGCGCCGCAGCGTCAACATTCGCTGCGCGAGCTGTTCAACGGGCTACGTTACGTGCTGCGCTACGGCATCGCATGGCGCGCCATGCCTAATGATCTGCCGCCGTGGTCGGCCGTGTATCAGCAATCGCAGCGCTGGCTGGCGGCGGGCGTATTCGAGGCGCTGGCGCAGGATTTGCGCGCCGTCTTGCGCGTCGCCTCCGGACGGGCTGCCGAGCCGACGGCGGCGATCATCGACAGCCGCACCTTGCGGTCGACCCCGGAGAGCGGCCCGCGAGCCGGCTATGACGGCGCAAAGCGCAAGCGTGGCTCGAAGCTGCATATGGCGGTCGACACATTGGGCCATCTACTGGCGCTGCATGTCACGCCGGCCAACGTCGACGACCGCGCCGAGGTCGGCAAGCTCGCCGCCGCCGTGCAGGAAGCGACCGGCGACAGCGTCGAACTCATCTATGTCGATCAGGGCTACACCGGCGAGAACGCGGCCGAAGCAGCAAAAGCGCAGGGCGCCGAACTTTGCGTCGTCAAACTCGCCGAGGCGAAGAAGGGCTTCGTGCTGCTGCCCAAGCGCTGGGTGGTCGAGCGTTCATTCGCTTGGGCGACGCGATGCAGGCGGCTCGTCAAAGATTACGAGCGCTATGCTCAGACCCTCGCAGGACTACACGTCGTCGCTTTCGCATGTCTCATGCTCAAGCGCGCCGCGGAGTTCATCATACAGAGTGCATAACACCCTCTAGGGGCTGAGCTGAGCTCTTCTTACGCCGGTATTATGTCTCCTAAATCTGAAATTGGAAACGTTGGCAACGTTGTTTCGGGGGTAACGCAGCAGTTTTTGAAAAATGCCGAGAATCATCATAATAATTATTATAATATAAAGTTTACGGAAACTTTGATAAATGGCGCACTTAGCAAACTAGATTTGAAGGAAAAAGAACTCGTAATATTAGATATTGGCTCTGGTTCCGGACCAACTGTGTTAACGCTCAGAAATTTGCTGGGTTCGTCAAAAATCATTGCCACGGACATTAGTCCTGGTTTGCTAGCAATACTGCGCAAAGCGCTAATCAATGCCAACGTCATTGACAATGTATACTTGGCTGTCCTTGATTTGAACAAGCCTTGGTTTAAAAGAAATTCTCTAGACCTTGTTGTTGGTAAGGCTATTCTTCATCATTTATTTGATCCTGCTCGCTTAATAGAAGAAGTTTTCTCTGCTCTGAAGGAAAACGGCGCCATGGTTTTCTTTGAACCGTTCGAGATAGGTAGAGTATATACGTCAATCGTATTGCGACTTATTCTTTCTGAGGACGAGCGAAGAGGTAGCCTTGATGACAGAACAAAGATTTTTCTGCGGCAGTATATTAAGAAGTCTGAACTTCTAGGATGCTTTCCTAAAGATACAGAAACGTACAAAAATCACGATGATAAATGGACGTTTACATTTGATTATTTTCATAATATAGCGGCAAAACTTGGAGCAAAATTGGAAATATACAATATAGCCAACCCCTCTTTACAGTTAACAAACCAAATTAAAACCTTATTTAAATTGGGGGTAGGTAAAGAATATGGTGACGCGCCGAAATGGATTCGGGATTTGGTATCAGATTTGGAAAATAGCATGAGTGAGATGTGTAAAAAACAAATCATATCCTCGGCGGGTATTATTATTAGAAAATAATACACTATAATAACTTATTTTTTGTTCGTTAAAATATGGTTATTGAATATTCTGTGCGCTTTCAAGACTCCTATCAACTTTTTATACTGCGTTATGAACTTTTGTGACAGGAGACATTCTTGGGTGCGATCGCCTTTTAGTTTATACTAATGGCCTTGCTGCGTGATTCGCCGGGGCTTTCCTTGGCGCGGATTTTCTGACTTGTTTAGCGCGGAGGAGATTCGCGCCATGCCAGCAGCGCTGAAACTTCGAGAGGACTTCTCGGCTGAGGAGCTTCAGGCGTAATTACCCACCCCCATTTTCATCGGACCTTTGGGGGGTGTGGGTACGGGTTTCTGTGCCCCCCTTGCCACGGACTCGGATCTCTGAATCCATGTGCTCATGGATCGCACTGATTTGCAGCGGCTGAGCTATGTCGCGGGTGCGAAACAGCATGGCGCGCGCGCTTGCTGCTCCTCGGTTTTGACCGCGCCAAACCGCATGGTGGGCCGGCTCGCCGCCTCGCAGATCGCCTCCGCGTCAGCCGCGTCGTTCTTCTGCCGCTTCACGAAGGGCTTGACGTATGCCGGCGGGATCAACCGAACCTCGTGGCCAAGGTCGCTGATGGCCCGCCCCCAGTGATGCGCGCTGCCGCAGGCCTCCATCGCGACGACGCAGCGCGCCTGTTCGGAAAAGAAAACGAGAACTTTCTCCTCGAGAAAGTTTCTTGCGGAACCCCACGCCGCCCTCGGCGCGGGCGCCATGCGCTTGATGTGATCGCTTTGCGAGGTCGAGACCGATGATGCTAAAACTTTCCATGGATGTCTTCTCCGTTCGTGGGATGCGCAAACATCGCCACCTCGGCGCATCTCGACGCCGTCAGGAGGGGGCGTCCATCCCTCAAGCTACTGCCCGAATTCCGCGGCCAGCTCTGTTCATGCGAGACAACTAGCTGTCAAACCGCGTCTTCAAATCCTATGACGACATCGTCGACCATTGCTGCGACGCCTGGAACAAGCTCGTCGAACAACCATGGCGCATCATGTCCATTGGACTCCGCGAATGGGCGCATCGGTTCTAATCAAAGAGGATTGGTATTAAGTTCAAAAAGCGGGCACGCGCCGATTTCGCTTCAGCATTGCCCAGCCCTAAATTCTCTGTCAGCGGAGAAAACGCCATGTGGAGGATCTCCAGTTGACAAACTTGCGCGGGACCGCTCCGGTTCCGCCGTTCCGGGAACGGGCGCCCTGGTTTGGAGCGGACCTGCAAACGGTTCGCAACCTCCTGCGTGGCGGTCCGCCGGATCTTCCGGGTGGCGAAAGGTTGCTGCTGACGATGCCCGACGGCGATCGGCTGGCGGCCCGACTCGACCTTCCGGCACGGCCGGGCGCGCGACCGCTCGTCATCCTCATCCATGGCCTCACCGGCTCCGAGCGCAGCCTCGCCGTCGTCGCGACAACGCGCCATCTCCTGCGTCAGGGATGGCCGGTGCTGCGCCTCAACCTGCGCGGAACGCTCCTGTCGCGCGCGACCTCGACCGGGCGCTACCACGCCGGCAAGACCGAGGATCTCGCGGCGGCCCTCCGTCAATTGCCGGCCAATCTTCGCGGCGACGGAGTCATCCTGCTGGGACATTCGCTCGGCGGCAACCTGGTGCTGAAGTTCATGGGCGAAGGCTGCCACGGCCTCCCGGCGCTCGCCGCCGTCGCCGTGTCTGTTCCGCTGGATCTCGCCGCGAGTTGCACGCGCATGATGAGCCGCCGCAATCTCGCCTATCACGCCTATTTGCTTCGGGAGATGAAGCGCGAGGCCCTAGCGCAGGGCGCGGCGCTTACGACACGCGAATGCAGCGCCATCGCTGGCGCCCGAAGCATTTACGAGTTTGACGACCGCTTCGTCGCGCAACGCTTCGGCTACAGGGACGCGGCGGATTATTACGAAAGCAATTCCGCAAAAAACTTCCTCGCGACAATTACTCGGCCGACGCTCATCCTTCATGCGCTCGACGATCCGTGGATACCGTCCGAATGCCTCGCCGGCGTCAACTGGCCGCGCTTGCCGGCGATCGAGATTATGTTGAGCCCCCGTGGCGGGCACCTCGGCTTTCACGGCCGCGACAGCCGCGTTCCCTGGCACGATCGGGTGACCGCATGGTGGCTCGCGCAGAGACTCGACGTGGAGCCTGAAATGTGAGTCGGCGTGCGTGTCGAAAATCTCATCCGCGTTGGTGTGGCGACGAAATCGGCTGGTTCGGCCCGATGATCGCGCTGATCAGCTTACTGGTGGCCATCCTAGCGTCACCCTTCAAGTCGAGAGGACGACTTGAAGCGGAGAGCGCAGCGCTCGGACAACAATTGATCATCTTGCGGCGCAAGGTTGGCGCTCGCGCCAAGCCGACCAATACCGACCGCTGGTTTTTCGTCGAGCTGTATCGATGGTCATCATCAGCGTGTCGCGATGCCTTCCATTTTCATTTTGGCCCAATTTTTCAGATCTTCAACGGTGAAGTCGCGGAGGAACGGATTGCTATTCAGAATTTTCGTGCGGGTCACTTCGGGACGGGAGTCGGCATTGGCCATCACCAAAGCGGCGTCGGCCTCGCCAGGAGAGGTTAAAATAGCGACAGCTCCCGCCGGACCAGCGAAGTGAGCCAGGTAAAGCGTGCTTGGCGTCACTGGCAATCCCCGCTTCGCTAGTGCGACGGCGTTCCGTTCGATAAAGCGTCTTGTCATCTCACGACTAAGCTCTAGGTCTTTGCGTAGATTGAGCACCTCTTTTTCTGTGCGGCCTGTGAGAAGCTCTCGACGATGCGCCCGTACCAGCTCCAACCAGGTCTGGTCCAAAAATTGGCCGGCCCCCGTCGCGCTGGATCGCTTGTTTTTCGCATTCGAGTCTCCTCGGGACTCGGTCGTTACAATTTGATCAACCAGCCTTTCGAAGGAGGCGTCAAGCACGGGCGGAGGAGGCGGCTCTTTGAGCGTTGGTTCGACCAATGTCGGCATAAGACCGCATGTGAGACCAAAACAGGCGAGCGGAAGCAATATAAGTAGAAGGACTTTAAAATTGCCCCTACGCTGCTTAGAAGGCGAAAATTGAGCATTTTCACGGCCGCAATCACCCGTGGGTGGCAATTCAACAACTGCCGACAAAGGCGCAATAATGGCAAGATACGGCAAGAAATGCCCACTTGCTCGCGTATACTCACGACCTGCGATAGCTTGTTGTCCGTGGCGCTCGGCGGGTCCGGCTAACTCATTCGGGAGCTTTTCACATGGGCATTGAATTGCAAAATCGCCGTGAACCACACCTGCTGTGTTTTGATATGTCATGGCCACCGCATGCATCAAAAATCGCGGAACAAGCATCTGCCTCAGATAAGAAAGCAAATATAATTCCTAACAAATACTTAATATTTGGCGACGCAAAGCACTCGATCCGAGGGCCCACGCGGCTGCTGTCGATGCCGGCGCCCCTGAGACCTCTCATCTCGGCAGCTGCCCTTGTCGGAAACTAAATCCTGACAAATCGGTGGTGTAGGCCGACGAGAATTGGTGTGGGAACAATTGTCGCTGCTCAAAAAGCTGGACGCTTCTATCAACACGCCGCCGGCGTTGGCGAGGCGGTGATTTCGCTGACAGGAAGAGACGGGAGAGGTCTGCGCCGCGCGGCCGGGGCCTCTCGGCTCCTGCGGCGCGTCATGTGGCGGCGATCCTTTGCCAGAAGACCAGCCGCTTGACGTTATAGACGAGGCTGGCCATCCCGATTTTCAACCTGGCGCGGGCGATGCCGATCGTTCGGATGAAGAGGGCGATCCTGTCCTTCTGCTCGGCGAGGACATGCTCGACGCGCGAGCGAACGGTCGATTTCAAAGCGTTCGCCCGACGGACCGCGTTGGGCATCGGTCGTCCCTTCGGCTTCTTGCGATGAATGCGGCTGACGAAGCCGTTCTTCGCCATGAAGGCTTCGTTGGCCGCCGAGCGATAGGCTGTGTCCGCCCATACGGACGCTGCGGTGTTTATCTTGTCGAGCAGGCCTTCGCATAGCCGCGCGCCTTCGCAGGCGGCGGCGTCGGTCTCCGTCCATGTGCGGATGAAGCCGAAGCCCCGATCAATAGAGATATGGTTCTGATAACCGAAGGTCGGGATGGCGATGTCGACCGGCGGCTTCGTTCCGTCCGGCCGCTCCTTGCCCTTGCTGAACTTCATGGTCCGGCGCGCGTCGCGATCTTTCTGCCGCAATTTCGCGGAGTTTTCCGCCCAGCCGTCCGGACTGCGGCCCTCCTTGATCGCCTTCTTTTCGTCCTCGGTGTTGCGCTGCTTCGGCGCGGCGACCAGCGTCGCGTCGACGATCTGGCCCGACATGGCGATATACCCCGAGGCCCGCAACGCCGCATCGAAACACGCGAACAGCCCCTCGATCGCGCCCGCCCTTCGCGCCGTCGGAATAGCCGAGCGTCGCGACGAGGTCGGCGCGAAACATCTCGAAATCGACCGCCGCCGAGAACGCTTCGAGGTCATCCCCGAACCCGCTCAGCCGCTTCAGCCCCTCGTCGACGTCGAAAAAGCCAGGCTGCCCCCGCATCGATCCGCCTCCAATCCTCTCTCCCAGAGAATCAGAAACACGCCGATTTGGCGAGGTTCTTAGAAGCGTCCAGGTTTGGCGAGCGCGGCCACGTGGCTTTGCCTGCCGCAACTCCCAGCTGACTGGAATGGGGCTGAGAGTTGGATCATGCTTCGTCTCATGGCGTGTCAACGGCGGCGCAAATGCCGGCCGTCGTGTTGGCAAATAACCAGCACAACCTTGCGAGATCGTCATCGTCAAAAAGGGCCGATCGGGTCCCTTGATGATGGTGGCGAAATTCTTTTTTCGTGGGGCCGTGCTGGGACGATTTCTCCGGTCGCGGGATCGACGACCGGCTCGTCTGACTTCGCCGGATCTTTGCGGCGGCGCGCTTCCGATTGCCGGAGCCGATATGTCTCGCCGTTCATTTCCAGAATAAGGACATGATGCGCGAGGGGAGAGCAGCGCGCCGGAAAAGTCAGGAGGGGACGATCGCCGCGTCGGTTCCTCAGACGAAATGCGCCTCAGGGCTGCATGATGACTGTCGCGCCGACGCTCACGCGGTCGAAGAGATCCGCGACGTCTTCGTTGCGCATGCGGATGCAGCCATAAGAGGCGGCCGTTCCGATCGAGGCGCGCATCTTGTTCGTCGTGCCGTGGATGGCGACCTCGCCGCGAATGAGCAACATGGCTCGCGTCCCCATCGGGTTATTCGGCGCGCCGACCGGAAATCAGGGCCACCCCGCGAGGCCGGCGTGCTCCGGAAAAGACGAATTGGGGCGTCGCCAGTCTCGCCGGAGACGACCGGCGGCAAGTCGCGCAGCCTGTCGTCTTTCCAGCCCCCGCGCAGCACCATGACCACAGCGCGACGATGTCGTTCAATTGGTCCCCTGCCCCTGAAAATGCGCGATCTTCGCATTGAGATAGGCCTGCTGATCGTTCAGAAACTCGAACTGGCTGAAACTGTCGGAGCGCACTTCATCCCGGATAATGCCGAGGTTTTGGCGGGCGGTGTCCTCGGTGCGGAAGCCACCCGAAGGCGAAAACGTGACATTGGTCAGTCGCGCTGCAATGGCGACGCCGACCTGCGCGGCCGCGGCGTACATATTCGCTTCGGCGCCACGGACGTCCGGACGCTGACGCACGACTTTCGAAGCCGCGTGAGCGGGAGGCCGCCGGGCAAATTGAGCGACGTCACCCAGAAGGTCTCGGGGAACTCGTCGGCCGCTTAGCGCCGAGCTTGTCCGAGGTGAAGCTCTCAACCGCCGGTGGATATGAAATTTGGCCCCACCGCGCAGCCCGTCACCGATAGCGCCGCAAGGACGACGAGCGACCTCCTGCTCAGGTCCCGGAATATGCGGCAAACACGCAGTGCTTCAGGCGACTGTTTCTTAACGGATAGCTTCGCCGCCGTAACGCGCTTTTCAATGAATTGATTGAGTCTTGTATCCTCGCGCTTCGTTACAAAACGACATGGAGCGTCGCATTTCATTCAGGAGATCCATAAATCGTCCGGATTTCCGATGCCGTCCCATTGGGAATCCGCAGGGCTCAGGCGCTGGCATTCGTTTTCCGGGTCACGCGCGGCGACCTCCTGCAGAACGTCGCGCATGAGTTTCGTGCCGCCAAGTGAAAACAATGCTTCGCCGATTCCCCGGAGAGTGAAAAGAAGGGACCCTTCGAAAGGGTCTCTCGCGATCCGCGAAAAGAGCGCTGCGCGCTTCTGCAAAGCCGTTTGCGGCGCGGGCGCAAGCAGAATGAGGTCCGTCGAGCGCGGTCGAGAGAGCCGGTATTCGACAAGCTCCGTCAATACGGCGTCGAGCGCAGTCGCCAGTTCCTGCTCTGTCACGTCAACGGTTTCGCGTTCGGACATCCATCGCTCCCCGGCTTTTTGCTGAAAACCGCAATGCTCGCGCCCGGCGAAAATTTGCCCAATATCGCCAGAGCGCGCTTTGATTTCCTCATTTGTAGCGCGATTTATCGCTCCCGCCATAGTCGCCGCCTCATGCGCTGGCGCCGGCCGTCCGCGATCGAATATCGCCGTCTTCCACGCATTCGGTTTCAAGGCCGCCGGGATCGCTACTCATTAGCAGCGGCTGAGTTTATCGCGAGCCCTGTCACGGTTGGGGATATTCTGCCTATGATGGCTGACCGGGAGCGCTGCGAGTATTGTTCAAGCGGCGAGAGCGTCGCTTGATACTGTGTTCGGATCGATGTTCAGCGTTCGCGATGGGGATGACGGATGGTCCATTCAGAAGGATCGGCGCATCACGTGAAGGTCGCCAGGAGTTACCTGGCGCGCGGATGGTCCGTGTTGCCTTTGCGTCCACGCGAGAAGCGACCGCTGGCCGCCTGGCGAAAGCTGCAACGCGAACGCCCCACCGAGGACGATCTCGTCGACTGGTTCAAGCGATGGCCGGACGCCAATATTGGAATCGTCACCGGCGAAGTCTCAAATCTTATTGTGCTCGACGTTGATCCCAAGCATGGCGGCGACATTGCGCTGAAACAGCTGGAGCGTCGCTATCGCCCGCTTCCCCCGACTGTTGAAGCCGTGACAGGCGGCGGCGGCCGTCACTTTTACTTTACGCATCCCGGCTTTTTGACGCGCAATCGCGCCGGCCTCGCGCAAGGCGTGGATTTGCGGGGGGACGGCGGATATATCGTCGCTCCTCCGTCCGTCCATCCCAGCGGAAGGCCCTATCAATGGGCCAGCGGACATGGCCCCGACGAGATAGCGTTGGCGCCGCTTCCACGATGGCTGTTGACGACGATTCACGGCGCGCGCGCCGGCAGGTCGCTCAACGACTGGCGCCAACTGGTGCAGGAGGGCGTCGCGGAGGGACAGCGCAATTCGTCGATCGCGTCGCTCACCGGCCATCTGCTATGGCACAACGTTGACCCCGGCGTCGCTCTCGAACTGTTACTCGCATGGAACAAGGCGCGGTGTCGTCCTCCGTTGGACGACGCCGAGGTCGTCAACGTCGTCGCGAGCATCACGCGTTTGCACGAAGCTGAAAACGAGCAAGATCAAGAATAGACTCTTTGCGCGAAATTCCTTCGGCCCAGCCATCCCCCATGTCGATCAATTCGGTCCAAACCGATCTTCACACCGGCATCGACGTCGGTCCAGAAGAACCCGGCAGCGGCGGCACGAACGCGGGCCGGCCTTTGCGGGTGGGAAGATCAGCTGCAAGGGCCGAACCGGCGCGGAGCGCCATGGTCATGGCCGCACTGAAAAAATTGTCTTTTGTATCGCTCTAAGCTCCTGAAAAAACGCCGTCCGAACGGGCCCACCGTCGCTTCGAGTAAGCGACTCAGATCGCATCAAGTTATTACGTACGCCAACAAAGCTAACATCATGAACTATGTTTTCTTCTAAGAAGTTAGTGCTTTGCCATCTCCTGTTGCGCGTTCGTCGCATCAATAGCATTACCGGTATCCGAAGCCGTCCGACTGCGCGGTGAAATTCTTAATAAATCGTTAACATCATGCCGATAGTTCAAATCAGACGCCGGGCTCGACAACGAACGCGCGTTCGACCCGAGCTACGCACTTCGCTCGAACGGTAACGAATCATTAAGGTTACCATCCAGTCTGAGACAAGCGCCGCATTCTAGCTTGAGCATGTTCAGTCATGTGAGGCCGAATATGGAGCCGGTGCATCTATTCAATCTCATCGATCACCAAAGAAGCTGGCTCTCGACGCGACAGTCTCTGGTTGCACAAAACATCGCGAACTCGGACACGCCGGGCTACCGCGCGCGCGATGTCATGCCCTTCGCACGCGTCATGGAAAGCAGCGCTCTCGAAATGGCGGGCTCGAACCCGTTGCACATGCATCCTTCACAATCCGAAGCCTATGCGGCCGCCACCAAGCCCACCGACGGCTGGGAGACGACGCACTCCGGCAACTCCGTTTCACCCGAACTGGAAATGATAAAGGAAGGCGAAATTAGAGGCGCGTACACCCTCGACACCAATATCCTGCGCTCCTTTCATAACATGTGGCTTTCAGCGGTGAGATCATGACCGATCCTCTCGACGCCTCCCTAAAGGTCGCCGGCGCCGGCCTCGCCGCCCAATCCGCGCGTTTACGCATCGTCTCCGAAAACATGGCCAATGCGCAATCGACGGGGAACACGCCCGGCGCCGATCCTTATGTGCGCAAGACAATTTCGTTCGCCAACGAACTCGATCGCGCTTCCGGCGTCCGGCTCGTGCGCGTCAATCAGATCGGCGTCGATCCGACGCCCTTCACGATCGAACACGACCCCGGCAATCCGGCCGCAGACGCGAACGGCGATGTGAAACGACCGAACGTCAATCTTCTCGTCGAAATGGGCGACATGCGCGAAGCCAATCGCGCCTATGAAGCCGATTTGCAGGTCATGAAGCAAAGCCGCGATCTTATTGCAATGACGGTCGATCTCCTGAAAGGCGCCTGATGACTCCCCTCGTTCCAATCATATCCGCCGCCGTTGGCGCCGCCGCCGAAACGGCGACCACGGTTCTCGCCCAGGCGCAAAGCGCAAGGCCCGCGGCCGACGCCGCTGGCTCGTCATTCGGCGAAGTGTTGCAAAAGTTCGCCGCCGATGCGGTCGACTCGCTCAAATCCGGAGAAGCGGCCGCGATCAGCGGAGTGGAGGGCAAGCTCGCCGTGCATAAGGTCGTCGACGCCATCATGTCCGCCGAACGCGATTTGAACACCGTCATCGCGCTGCGCGACAAGGCTGTGAACGCCTACCAGGAAATCAGCCGAATGGCGATTTGAGGAGTAAGAGTCATGAGAGCACTCGCCATTGCGGCGACGGGCATGAGCGCGCAACAACAGAATATCGAAGTCATTGCGCACAACATCGCCAACATCAACACTACCGGTTTCAAGCGCTCGCGCGCTGAATTTACCGACCTTCTCTATCAGACCGACCGTTTGCAGGGCGTCTCCAACCGCGGTCGCGACGCGACAGTTCCTCAAGGCGCGCAATTCGGCCTTGGCGTGCGCGCAGCCGCGGTTCGCAGCCTGCAGCAACAAGGTCCGCTGACCAATACCGGCAACATGTACGATCTTAGCATGAACGGACGCGGCTGGTTCCAGATCCTAGGATCAGACAACGAAACGCTTTACACGCGCGCAGGTTCGTTCAGCACGAACAACAACGGACAATTGGTCACCGTCGACGGTTACTTGCTCACGCCTACGATAACCATACCCAACAATACGCTAAATGTGAGCGTCAGTCAGAGCGGAATCGTGTCAGCAATAGTCGCCGGACAGACTCAGCCGCAGCAGATCGGTCAGCTCACCGTCGCGAACTTCGCAAATGAATCTGGACTTGAAGCCCTTGGCGGCAATCTTTTCCGCGAGACCTACGCCTCTGGCCAGCCGATCGTCGGCATTCCCGGCGATCCGGGATTTGGCGTGATCAACCAGGGCTATCTCGAAAGCTCCAACGTCGATCCAGTCAAAGAACTCGTCAGTCTCATTTCCGCGCAGCGCGCTTTCGAACTCAACTCCAAAGTCATCCAGGCAGCCGACGAAATGGCCGGCACGATTTCGAAGGGCATCAGATGATTCGCAATTGGGGCGCGTACGTTCGCTCGTTCACCTTCTTTGCCGTCGCAAGCATGACGCTCACGCTCGTCGCCGCCAGAGCCCAGGAGAGTCAGGTTCCCGTCCCGCGCGTCACGATCTATCCCGGCGATCAAATCACGGATCAGGTCCTCGAGGAAAAGAACTATCGCCTGCCCAATGGCGCCGACGCGCTCGTCTTTCTCTCGAGGACTGGCCTCGTCGGTAAGGTCGCTCGCCGCACTTTGCTACCCGGCCAACCTATTCCCACGATCGCCGTTGATAATCCGCATGTCGTGAAAGTGGGAGCGCAGGTAAGGATCGTCTTTTCAGAAGGCGGCATGCAGATAACGACATACGGCGTCGCACAACAGGCCGGAGCCGTGGGGGACGTCATCCGAGTTCGCAATCAGGAGAGCGGCCTGTTCATCTCCGGACGCGTTCAGTCCGACGGCTCGATCCTCGTCAGCGAGGGATGATGCGACGCTCACTGGTCATCGCCGCGGTCTTCCTTGTCGTTACGCCGGCTAGCGCGCTGGTCCGGATCAAGGATATCACCTATCCTCAGGGCCCGCGCGAATATCAGCTCGTCGGTTATGGCGTCGTTGTCGGTTTGCAGGGCACCGGCGACACGATGCGCAATTCGCCCTTTACCGAGCAGGCGACGTCCGCCATGCTCGATCGCATGGGCATCAATGTTCGCCCCAATAACACCATGCGCACGCGAAACATAGCTGCGGTCATGGTGACAGCGTCGCTGCCGCCCTTCATGAACTGGGGGACAACCCTCGACGTCACCGTCTCGTCGATGGGTGATGCGACGTCATTAATGGGCGGAACGCTCGTGCTGACCTCCCTCTCCGGCGTCGATGGACAGGTTTACGCCATTGCCCAAGGTCCGATAGCGGTCTCCGGTTTCGCCGCGCAGGGACAGAGCGAAACATTAACCCACGGCGTGGCGACCGTCGGCCGCATTCCCAATGGCGCGACGATCGAGCGCGAACCCCCGAGAGCCACCACGAGCGACGGCGGGCTAATTTTGCAATTGCGCAATCCCGACTACGCAACATCGGTACATATCGCTGACGCTGTCAATAACTACACGCGCAAGCGCTACCGCATGACGACCGCGCGTGAACGCGACGATCACAGCGTCGCCCTCGCCCTGCCCCGTGACTGTCACGCAACGCGCTTTCTCGCCGAAATCGGCGAGCTCAAGATTGCGGTGGAAACGCCGGCGCGCGTTGTCATGGACGAACGTACCGGGACCGTCGTCATCGGCCAGGACGTTCAAATTTTGCCCGTCGCCGTCACGCACGGAGCGCTTACTGTTCGCGTCACTGAGACGCCCGAAGTATCGCAACCGGCGCCATTCTCAAACGGCCGTACGGTTGTCACATCGCAAACCAATATCGCGGCCTCCGAGACCGAGGCCAAGGTGGCCATCATCGCAGGTCCGACTCTGAAACAACTTGTAAAGGGACTGAACCAGGTCGGCCTGAAGCCGACCGGCATCATTTCCATTCTGCAGGCTATCAAGAGCGCGGGCGCATTGCAGGCCGATCTCATCATTCAATAAGCAAAAGCACGACATCCAGATAGTTGAGAGCAAAATGCCGACTCATCTTTGGCAAGCCCATTCCAACCCGAACACCCCTATAATCTTCATCCCCGCAATCTATCGCCGAGCCGCCGCCGAACTAAGGAAGTGAATAAGTTCAGCAACCGGGCGATAGAATTCCGTCGGAATCATTCTGTCAACTTCGACCATGTCGTACATCGCGCGCGCCAGTTCCTTCTTTTCAAAAACCGGCACATTGTTCCGCTCCGCAATCTCGCGAATTTTCAGAGCGATGAGGTCTTTTCCCTTCGCCAGAACGAGAGGCGCGCCGCCCTCCTCCCGCACATAGCGCAAGGCGATTGCATAATGGGTTGGATTGGCGACGACAAAAGTCGCGTTTGGCACCGAAGCCATCATTCGACGTCGTGAACGATCCATTGCAAGCGATCGCATGCGAGCCTTTACCAAGGGGTCGCCTTCCGCCTGTTTGAACTCCTCTTTCAACTCCTGTCGGCTCATGCGAAGATCACGCCGCCATTTGAAGCGGGCCCAAACGAAATCCGCCGCCGCAAGAACCCCGACGGAAATTGCGACGACGCTCGTAAGGTGAATGATCAGGCGAAGCGTGAGTGCAGGCAGACGACTGGGGTCGGTACGCATGGCGTCCACCAGCGCCGCATGGTCGCTCAGTCCGGCAAATATCACAGCGCCGCCGACGATGATCATCTTCACAACGGATTTGAACAACTCCACAACACCGGCTAAGCCAAAAATCCGCTTCCACCCCGCAATTATCGAAATCCGCGAGAGATCCGGCTGAACCCGATCGAAGACAAATTGCGGCGCGCCTTGCGTGAAAGAGGCGACCAGCCCTGCAATGACAAATCCCAAAAGAATCGGCCCAAGATATCGGCCAAGTTCAAGATTCACTACACTAACGTAGCGATAAGCATCCGCGCCGGAGCGAAGGGGCAACTCGCCGACATTCGCAATCAACAACCCAAGGGCTTCGATCAAGCGCGGCGTCAAAGCGTCGACAAGAAAGCTGAAGGCGCCGAGAAGGGCGAATATACCGAACGCTGCGCCGACGTCGCGAGACGAAGGGAGCTTTCCCTGCTCGACCGTATCGCGGATTTTTTTCTCGGTAGCTTCTTCCGTTCTGGATTCCGGATCGTCCGACTCCGACACTCATGCGGCTCCCTTCTATTCGGGTTGATCAGGCGCGCTTCCGGACTTTGGAATTTCGATCGCTCCCTGATCGGCGAGCCGAAGCACCGTGTCGGCGATTTGCCGCTGGGCTGCTGCAATTTCGCGTTTGGGCGGCGACGCGTCGGTTGAAAGCTCCGCTTCCACCATTCGTCGCGTGCGCGTCGACAAGCACGGAAGAACCGAATCGCGCACTCCTGCATCCGCGCCGCGCAGCGCGAGAATGACCCTGTCCGTCGGCAATTGATCGAAAACAATCGTGCGAGCACGTTGTCCGAGTTTGACGATGTCTTCGAAAGAGAAGATCAGCGATTTCAATTGCGCCGCGATCAAGGGTTCACTTTCGCTTATTCCTTCCAGGATTTCGTCGACCTGATCACGCTCCAGCTGATTGATGATGCCAGCCACGCGCGCATTCAACTCTGCGGAAGATGGCGCATTTGACGTAGCGAACAGATCATCCTGCAACGTGGTTTCCACGACTCGCAAAACGGATTCGGCGATGGGTTTCGAGACGAGCATGCGCCGCATCACCTTGGCGCGGATCGGGCCGGGAATTTGAGCAAGCAAGCGCGCCGCGTAAGCAGGGTCAACTTTCGTAATGACAATCGCAATGACCTGCGGATGCTCATTGACGAGATAATCGGCGAGGGTCTTTTCCGGGAGCGAGCAAACACGACGCCAGAAGAACTGGTTCGAGCTCCCGCGCACGTCGGACATGATATCGGCAACCTGCTCCTCGGATATCACGCCGGTCAACAGATTTTCTGCCTGAGCCGCGTTACCGACAAGATCCACCCCGCCGTGCGAGATTTCGTCGATAAGGGCGCTGTAGATCTCCTCCAGCGCCGTAGCCGGAACGGCGCCGAGGCCTGCGGCGAGTCGCGCAATTTCCCGCAATTCATCGTGATCGAAATATTTCAGAATACGCTGCGAAGCCTCGCGATCGAGCGCAAGCAACACTGCTGCGACTTTCTCCGCGCCGTCGAGAGACCGGCTCTGCTCCTGCGCAACAAGAGTCGTCATGACGCCTTCGGCCGCTATATCAGTTGAGCTGCTCGTTCTGGGGCTCGCAGATCTCTGTCAAGGACACGCCAAACCGGGCTCCATCCTCCTCGACAACTACAACCTCGCCGCGCGCAATCGTTCTTCCGTTGACGACAATGTCGACGGGATCGCCGACGCGATGGTCGAGCGGAATAACGGCGCCACGCCCGAGTTTCAAAAGACTCGACACCGGCAAGGTCGCAGATCCAACCACGACCTGTACTACGACAGGAATGCGCAGGATCGAGTCGATCCGACGCAACTGGCTCTTATCCGTGTCGACTGGCGGCGCGCCTGAACCGAGCATCGCTTCGTCCGGAAGCCGCGCCCCCTCGGACTCGAAACTTTCTGTTCCCATGTCAATATTGCTCATATTCGTTCCCTCAATTTTTGCCTTGCCCGTCTGATCGTCTCATACGCCGAGAATGTTTTCGATGAAGGATTGCCGCTCATCGGAAAAATCTTCGAGGCGAACCGTGTAATGGCCATCCTTCTGGCCAAGCGTGCACCAGAAAAGCGTTCGCCCTTCCGACTCGATGCGTATCGGGCTTGTGGGAGCGATCGGAAGCCGCAACACATCCCCTACTTCAAGGTTTGCAATATCTTCAAGAGTAAAGCCGCGCGCTTCGATCTTTACGTTGACCGCTACCTCGGTCCGAACGATGTTGTCGTAAAGGTTTTCCGACCATCGCTCGTCACGCGCGACACCCTCGGCGCCCGGGAACCGCGACAAGGCTGTGCGGTAGGGATCAAGCGCCGCCCGAGGTAAAACTATCGCGACAAGTCCTTCGTGTTCGAGAGACTTCAGCCTGAAGCGACAAGCTATTGCCACCGCGCCTCTTTGTCCTACTGCGCCGTAGCCTGCTTCTGAGGCCAGCATGTCCTGCTCGAATTGCACCTCCGCTACGGGCGCGAGCGCCGCAGCCAATCTATTCAGTAATCTGTTCACCGCAAAGTTGACAAGCCCTGTTTCAACTCGGGAGGCAGCACGATCAGCTTTGTCCGAACGTTCAACAACGCCGGAACCAAGAAGCATTTCAACCGCCATATCACGAAATCCACTATCGACGGCGACGGCAAATTTCGCGCTCAGGCCATTCGCGTCATACACCAGGATTGTCGAGAGCCCCTCGCAATGTTGCTGAAGATCGCCGACACGCTTTGCGTCGAGATCTTCGAGGGACAATGCGACCGGAATATTCGTGAACTCTTCCAGAGCTCGCGTGAAGTTCGCAGCCGTCTCCTCGAATATCAGGGTCAGCGCCGGCATCCGATCGAGCGAGGCTTCGCCGATCGATATCAGCGGTTCGTCCCCACCTGGCCTCGCGCCCTCACCCTGTTGCAGATTCAGCGTCATGCCGCCTCCGCGCTCGGACCGCCGCCCGAAAGTGTTTCATTTTCGACTTCGTCGATCGTAGGACGTTCATGCGAAGGGATCGACTTGCGCCCATGCTCGATCGCCACCTGCGGAAGCGCGCCATTCATGAAAGCCAGCAAGGTCTGTTTTATGATAAGATATACATGACATTCCTTGCTGCGTGCGACCTTCACCTTGTAGGCTAGCGGCGTCATGATGCCGTATGAAACGAAAATCCCGGCAAATGTCCCAACCATCGCCGCGCCAATCAGACCCCCGAGCAGTTCCGGGGACTGATCGAGTGCGCCCATCGCCTTGATGACGCCGAGCACCGCAGCGACAATTCCGAGCGCCGGGAGACCGTCGCCGATTGCCGTCAGCGCGTGATAGGGCTTGAGCTTGTCGTGCTTGATCTCCGCCATCTCCTCATCCATCAGACTCTCGATTTCAAACGTCTTCACGTTTCCGATGATGTAAAGACGGCAATAATCGCAGATGAATGTCGTGATCTCGGTGTTCTTGAGGACATTCGGAAACGCCGTGAACAAGGGGGATTCCGAGGGCTGATCAATATGCACTTCAACTTCGTTGCGCGCCTTGCTGCGCAATTCCCGCATCAATGCGTGCAAGAGCCCGAGAATATCCAGATAGTCACGGCGCTTCGGGGTCTTTTCCAACACAGCCTGCACAACCGCCTTACCCGTATCCTTAATAACCTTGACGGGATTGGCGACGATAAACGTGCCGAGCGCGGAGCCCATAATGATGACGAATTCCCATGGCTGCCACAAGACGATCAGATGGCCGCCGAGAGCCGCGAAGCCGCCAAGCATGCAGCCCATGGTAACGATCAAACCGATAATGAAGCTCATTTCATGTTGTCCGAAGCGTCGACCTGGCAAGCTCTGGATAAGCAATGGGACTTGCCCGAGGCTGAAGCCAGGCTAATGTCAGCGCCTACAGAAGGCGGACGACTCCGAGGTCCAGGCCCCAAAGCCGCTCGACACCATGTTTCGGATCACAGCGCAAACATAGCTTCGCTGTGCGGGCGCATTCCCTGGACCGGCGTGATATCGCGCCACCGCCGCTGTCCAGGATCCCTCGGATGCATGCAGGTCCTTCAGGAAATGGGCGGCATAATCGACGTTTCGCCGCGGATTGAACATCTCCTCGACCGAACGGAATTTTCGGCCGTGAAAGTGATGGTTGATTTGCATGCATCCGATGTCGATCAGCTTCACCCCTCTTTGCCGAGCCCCGTCGAAGGTCGCGAGCGCCTCAACCAGGCCAGCATTGAAAGAAGGGCGGCCCGCGATGTTCATCGCATAAGCATTCAGCGCCCCTCGCTGTCCGGTCTCGGTAAGCGCTACGGCGTAGAGAACCGATACGGGAACGCCATTCTCGCGTGACGCGCGGATCATTTCCGCTTCACACACATTTTCGCCAGCGAAGGCTTCGCTAAATGAAGACACCCCGCACGCCGCTAGGCGGATGATTAGTAGCGCCAATCGCTCGCGTCGTATCTTCTTGCCTTGGCGTAGCATGTCGTCGTCTCGATCTGTCACCATCTGCGAAACTGCGCTCCCCGGACTGAAACCCCTGTGACGGTGGATGCGAGGCGTCCTGACCACGCATTTGCCCCGAGTCTGGCTGCGCCGCGGGAACGATACGAATGTCGAACGCGTCGACGGCGTACCCGGTCACGCCGATTGCTGTTGCAATTTTACCTTTGATGTCGTGAAGAATTGAAAGAGTGTCGGACGTCTGCACCTCGATCTCGATTTCAACTCGAGCCTGCATCATGCGCATCTTGACGGAGATCGAGCCCAGCGAAGCTGGGTCCAATTCGAATTTCAGTATTTTCAACGGGCCGCGATCATCCGTCAGAGCCGAATACCCGGGAGCCCCCCCGGGCGCCTCGATCGTTGGCGCAGCGATTTCTCCCGCCATGATCATCACAGTCTGCCCGATTGCGATCGGCAGGTGATTTTCCAACGTGCTGACGTGCATGAGCGCCTGCGTATTTATCGACCCAAGTGAGTCTGGCGTCGACGTTTGCACGAACCCGGCTGAACTTTCGGACTGGCGCGGCGCTTCGTCTCCGCCCATAGTCAATATTTGATCGCTCGCCGCCGCCGCTTCTTCCCGACTGAGCACAAGTTGTTGTCCGAAAGGCTTTTCTGCCTTTTCGATCCTGGAAGCAGAGGCGTAACCCGGTCCGCCCTTCGTGGGCGAGATTTCTGCCTCCAATGCCGATCCGTATTCCCTTCGTACCATCCCGCCAAGATCGGAACTTCTGAGTAGCGGATCTACCGTCGCCGTCATTCCGTCCCGATCGCCGATCGGCCCCGACCATGTGCCGACCGGCGAATGCCCGGGTAACGCGCCCTGCGTTCCGATCAATTGTTGGAGCATCATTTGCCGAGAGCTTGCGGTTGCATCGGATTCAACCAGCCTCGCACTCTGTTGTTTGGCAGCGCAGATGCTGAATTCGGCGGCAGCGAAGATCTGCGCCATGCCGATTCCAGTATTGGACATCGACGCCCCGGTTGCAGCGGCATCGCCGACGAGGGAATCATCGGCCTTGGATTTTACATTATCGGGCGCGTTTCGATTCTTCTCGGTCGAAGAGATCGCCTTCATTGCATCGACGAAAGCGCTTGAGGGCTGCTCCTGGTCATTTTCGCCTCGCTCGAAATGGTCGGTGTCATGACTTCTCGCAAGGCGCGAAGATGAAGGACAGATGAGGATTTCACGCGCCCCAAAATTCATTGCGCTGTCTTCCGTTTCAGCAATTCGTCGCTCTTCTCCAGCGCCACGCGCGCGCTCGCAATGATCGGCGGTTCTTCATTCGCAGTGACTTCTGGCGCCGCGGCGCTCGCGCCTATTGCATGCCGGTCAGTCTCCGCCGGCTTTTCAAGTCGTGCGAGAACACCGCTTGCGATCTTGAGCATTTCAGAATCCTCGCGGGTCAGCGCACTCAGATCAGTATCTTGCAAGTTGGATGCGCTCGAAGCATCGCCTTTTGACAGCGATTTCACGATATTTCGATATGTTGCGATTCGCTTATGCGCTTGTGGGTTATCGGCAGCCTGCTCAGCCTTGTCGAGTTTGCTCGCGGCTTCGCCCAGACGGCCGTTTAGAATGGCGCGGCGGGAAAGCAACAGATAAATATCGAGGCGCTGATCAGTCGAAGCCTTTTCGATGGCGCCTTCGAATTTGGCGAGCAGTTCCGCATCCGCGTTTATCGAAGGGCTGAAGACAATCGATCGTAACTCCGTCCAGAAATTCTGCGCATAGGGCGACGCCGTATATTTTGCAACATACCGATTTACGAGCGCGCTCACCTTGTCGGCGTCCGTTTCCGGATCGACTGCCCTGATTTCACGACGCAGGGCCGCCTCTTCCACGAGAGACGCGGGCATAAGCAGGCGCGCTAAGTCCAGCAATGCTGTAGCCCGGGCGTTGTCGGAGCCGATCACGGAGCCGCCCTGCACAAGCGCGAGATGTCCACCGAGTATCGGAGGAAAATGGCGTGCGTCGAAATCCATCAATTTGGCGGCGGCTTCGTCCTGCCCTTCCGCGTAACGCAGAGCCGCTTCCAGCAATGGCGACAACTCGTCGGAAACGAATTTGGCGTCGAATATTTCCCGCAGATTTGTCGGCGCTCCGCCACACAACAGATAGATTGCCGCGGCGCGGACATTTTTTTCTTCCGTCCATGTCTCTGGCTCGAGGGTCATGATCGTACGCTCGATGAGATCGAACTGGCGCGCAACATTCTCGCGCGCCTTTTCGTCACCCATCACCATTCGATTCTGCATCCCGTTAAGGTCGCGCACCATGTCTGGGAATTCGACGGCGTGTACGCCGTGACTGAATATCACAACGCCGGCCGCAACAAACGTGCGCAGTAGGCGCCCTCTCATTGGCCGTCTCCTCGCAGCAGTATCTCGATGCGACGATTGACGGGCGCGAGCGGATCCTTTGGCGTCTTCAGGTGACGGTCGGCCATGCCGACGATCTTTCCGACGCGGGCGGGCGGCAGTCCGCCGCGAATGAGCATATAGTTGACAACGGTCGCGCGATCGGATGACAGGCGCCAGTTATCGTAGCTCTTGCTTGTATACGAACGACCGTCTGTATGGCCGCGCAACTCGATCTCGCCGGTCTTTTTGGCCAGAACCTTTCCGATCTGCCCGATGATACGGACCAACTGCGGCTTGGGTTCAATGGATCCAACTTCGAACATCGAGAAATTCGCGTCATCGGTCAGCGTGATCAATACGCCCTCGTCGACCTGCTTGACTTCCGTCTTCGGCGCAGCGTGCGCGCCACGCGCTTCCTGATTGACGATCTTTTCGAGTTCCGCTTGCAGCGCAGCCGCGCTCGCTTTCGCTTTTTCGCCCTGTTCAGCCGGCGTGACGCCTGGCGCGTGGCTGTCTTTTTTTGGCGACTCGACCTTGTTTTCCTCTTGAGCGCTTTTCGCCGCGCCTTGTGGCGGAGATGCGCTCTTCGCCACGCGATCGAAAGGATCGCGGGGCGTCATTGCGCCGACTTTCGGCGACGACTCCGCGCCATCGGCGGTAGTCGGAGGCGGTTCACGTTTTGCTATTTCGTCCAAGGTTTTTATGGGATCCTTGTGCAGCGCAGAATCCTTGTCCTTGGACTCCGTTTCTTGCGTCGTCTTTACATCGTCCGCTTTCTGAAGGCTCTTGCCTTGTCCTGTCTGCTTGGGATCGCGCATGCCCTTATGTGCGGGATTTGAATCGATCAGTTGAACGGGGTTGAAGTATTGGACAATAACCGCTTTGGTTTCCTTCGATGTGGAATTGATCAGCCACATCACCAGAAAAAACGCCATCATCGCCGTCATGAAATCGGCAAAGGCAAGTTTCCAGACGCCGCCGTGATGATCTTCGTCGCCATCGCCGCGCTTTTTCCGGATGATTATCGGCGAGCCGTTATGGCCTTCACTCATCGCTTTTCGCCCCGCTCTCTCAATAGAAGGTTCATCCAGTCGCTCAGAGAGGTTTCGACGGTCGTCGACGCGAATGTCACACGCGCATCTACTTCATCGCTCTCGTGACAGCTGATTGCGACGGGCTCGGAGGCGAGGGCGCTTTCTATCTTCTCGAGCAAATCCCTGGGACCGCGAATTTCCATGGCCGACGCGCCGTCATTGGCAAGTCCCGTGCGCAACGCCGCAATCAGATCTTCCGTCACCCGCCCCGTCACCTCGCACGCGACGAAAGGCGAAATGATGCGCGCGACATCCGAGCGCAGCTCTTCAAAGGCGGTGTCCAGCGCCTGCGCCAGCCGAGCGCTCAGCGCCGCGCCCTGCTCAGTCGCCCATCTTTCGCGTTCATCGCGCAGGCGCGCCTCGAATTCAGCGCGCTGGGCGTCGAGCGCGGCTTCCTGTCTTGCCTGAAATTCGGCGATGATTGCTTCGCGATCTACCTGCGGCTCGGGTTCGGGCTCGGGCTCGGGCGCTACAGGCTCCGGCGCCTCGAACAAGCTCTCCATCGCGGGGGCGCGATCCTCTTCCTCGTCGAGCGTCATCGCCGTCGGCGGCGCGTCGAAACGCGTCAAATAAGCGGAGACGTCGTGGATTATGGCTCCGGGTCTTACGATCGCATCCATTGTTTCAAGACCGCTGCTGCTTGTGCTTCGTCATTCTGGATGAGTTCTTCGAGCTTGCGCCGCGCAATGTCCTGCCGGCGTTCGCTGATATCTTCGAGGAGCGTCGGACCGGACATCGCGATTGCGCCGCCGGGCGTAGCTCCCGCCAGCCCCGGTATGCCGTCGAAGGTCGGCGCCTCGAAAGTCGGCGATTCGAAGCTCTGGTCACCCATGCCGATCAGCGGCGGAGGTTCGGTGCGCTCCGTGCTCGACTCGGCGAGCAAAGCGCGACGCGCCGGAGCCAGGCCGAAGATCACGACGAGGGCGGCAATGCCGAGCGCCGCGATCATGTTCAGAATGGAGCCGAGATGGCTGCCGAGCATGGCGACGAAACCGGGGCTTTCCACCGGAGTCATCTCATGCTCGTTGAACATGAAGTCGACAGCCGTCACCTTCAGCGCGTCGCCCCGCTCCTTTTTCAGTCCAGCGGCGGACGAGATAAGCTGCTCGATTTCCTTCAGCTGGCGATCGATCGCCTCCTGCTTCGGCGGCTCCTTGTTCGGCTCGGCGAAGGCGGAGCGATTGATGAGAACCGCGACGGAGAGATGCTCGATATTATAGCCGCCGCTGACGGTCGTGACCGTCTTCGACGACATCTCGTAGTTTGTCAGCTCCTCGTTTTTCTTGTTCTCGTCATTGGACTGCTTGCCGTCGGCGTTGTTGACGCCGTTTTGCGGAATGTTGTTCGTGACGGTCGTCGCGGCGGCGCTGCTGCTGTCCTGAGAACGCGAGCTTTCCTTCACCGTGCGCACGGAACGCTCGACCTTGGAGTCGGGATCATAGATGGTTTCGTTGATCTGCTTGCGGTCCGTGTTGACTCGCGCGCGGACCGTCACCTGGAAATTCGGCAGACGCAGATAGGGCGTGAGCGTGCGACGGATATTATCCTGAATGTCCTTCTGAATGTTCTTTTCGAGCGTCAGCGTCTTGACGGGCACCGCATCGGTCGCGTCGCCGTCGGATGACGAAAGAATCATGCCGTCGGTATTGAGTACCGTGACCTGATCGACATTCATACCAGGCAAAGACGAGGCGACGAGATGTCGGATCGCCTGCGCCGCGCTGGTGTCGTCCGGCCCTTCGGTGCGGATGATCACGGAGGCGGAAGGCGGCTGCTTCGCGCGGCGGAACGAACCCTCGTCCGGCATCACAATATGCACGCGCGCCGCCTTTACGCCGCGGATCAGCTGAATGGTGCGCGCGAGTTCGCCTTCCAGCGCGCGCACGCGCGTCACCTCCTGCATGAAGGAGGTCAGTCCCAGCGCGCCCACCTTGTCGAAGAGCTCATAGCCGGCGTTGGCGCTTTGCGGGAGCCCACGCTCGGCGAGCAGCATGCGCGCCTGAGCAGTCTGGCCGTAGGGTACCGAGACGGCGTTGCCTTCGGTATTTATGTCGAAGGGAATGCCGGTCGATTTCAGCACCGAGCCGATGCGGCTGACATCTTCGCGGTCCAGCCCTGCATAAAGGACTTCGAACGTCGGGCGCGAAAGATAATAGGCTGAAATCGATACGATCGCGACGACGAGCGCGAATGTGAGTCCGAGCGCCGCGAGCTTCCTCGTTCCCAGCGCCTTGAGATTATCCAGAAGTAGCGTGATGCGGTCCATGGCGAAGGCTTGATTCCTTTCTGCCTCGTTCAACATCACACTCCTCGCGCGGCCTTGCGCGAGAGTTGCCCCGGCCCGCAAATTCGCCGCGTAAATCCTTTATTAACAATGGTTAACGCGCGTTAACTATTTACTTCTCAAAACAACCGGGGCCGAGCTGATAAAGGCCCGGCCCCGGAAGTCACGCGACGAGACTTACTGGAACAGCTTCAGGATCATCTGCGCATTCTGGTTGGCGATCGACAGCGACTGCACGCCGAGCTGCTGCTGGGTCTGCAGCGCCTGCAGGCGCGTCGAAGCCTCATTCATGTCGGCGTCCACAAGCGAGGACACGCCGGTCGTCAGCGCATCCTTCATCGTGTCGATGAATTCGTTCTGCTGCGACACGCGCGCAACCGTCGCGCCGATTTCAGCCGCATAGGTCGTCAGATCGGCGATCGCCTTGTCGGCGTTGGACAGTGTGTCCGCGATCGTCGCCGCGGCTAGATCAGCGGCGGTGAGGCCGGTGAAGTCGGTCGCCGCGGTCGAGCCGGTCGCCTGAGCCGCCTCCAGAATGCCGGTGCCGCCGGTATTGATGAGGTCAGTGACGGTGAGGTCGATCGTGCCGACCACCGACGCCGCCGTGCCGCCGCCGTTATTGTAGGAGGCGATGAAGCTCACCGGGCTCGTGAGCGAACCGTCCGTGACGTTGAGACCCGTGAAGGTCGCAGAAGACACGACGCTCGAGAGCTGGCTGCCGAGTTGCTGAAGGCTCGTCAGGATCTTGGCCTGATCAGCGCCGGGCTGCTGCGCCTGCGCGACAGCGTTCTTGATGTCGTTCATGACCGAGATCGCGCTTTTCACGGCGGCGGTCGCGACATTGAGGACAGATTTGGCGCCGGAGAGCGAGTCGCTGATCGTCGAGAGCACGCCCTTGTCCGACTTCATCGACTCGGCGATCGCCCAGGTCGAGGCGTTCTCGGCGGCGGTCGAAATCTTGAGGCCGGTCGAGATCTCTTTCTGGGTCATGTTGAGAGCCGACTGCGTGTTGCGCAGCGACTGCAGGGCGGTAATGGCGGAGGGGTTAACAAGAATGCTAGCCATGGTCGTCGATCCCTTGTTGGATTGATTTCGAAGGGACATACCGGAGTTACACCGGCTCGACGGAATTTGGCGTCATGCCACGGGCTTTCTGGCCCGATCCGAAGTAATGATCGACAGTCGTTCGTGAAATTCAGTTTCAAACGACGTTGCCGACATCGCGACAATACAGCAACTCGCAGCGACGGGTAGTAAAAAGCCCCAACGCGCTTAATACCGGCTTAACGCGATTTCATACACGGCGCCGGATTGTTCCAAGGCCGTTTCTGCACTCGAATTACAGTCGATGAAAGCTCGCATCGCGAGGCGGCCGCGCCCGAGAGGCGGGGCGTCGTCAATAACCCTGCTGACGTCGATCCGGCGAAAATGGCTTCCGGCCGAATTGGCGGGAAATCAGGCGGCCGCTCCGCAGCACTTCTTGTATTTCTTGCCGGAGCCGCAGGGACAGGGGTCGTTGCGCCCGGGCTGAGCGCCCTTGACGATTGGCGCGTTCTTGCGATTAGCCTCTTCGAGAAAATACCAGCGGCCATCTTCCTTGCGGAAGAGCGAACGTTCCCGATGCGCGTGACGCTGCCCGTCGTTGACGAAATGCGCGACGAATTCGACGTAGCCCGTCTCATCCTCGGCGCCGCCCTGTTCGGTCGAGAGAATTTCGAGACCGAGCCATTGCGACGAACGGGACCAATGGGTGATCGCCTTGCGATCGAAGTCATCGCGCGTGCCCGGCGCCAGGGTCTCGACCAGATGGTCGATCTTGCCGAGCGCGAACGCCGTGTAACGCGAACGCATCAGGGCTTCCGCGGTCGGCGCGGGCTTGCCTTCCTCGATGTAGGGCGCGCAACATTCCGAATAGGATTTCGGATTCTCGTCCTTGGCGCGGCAGGGGCAGATCGCGTCGGTCATTGATCGCTCATTCTGATCGGGAATCGTGAGGCGGTGGCGTCGGCATACGGCCTAAAGGAGGATGCGTCGCGCGTCCATCGCTTCTCGCGCGCAAAAGATTCAAATGCCGGCGCGGAGCGGGTCCGATCGCACTCATTCGGCCCGTGTGGTACGCTGGACAATCACGAGGCGGAAACGCCCCCCGATACGTCGCTCAGCCGTCCTCTCCGCCATGACCGCAGCGCAAATCCGAGCCCGCCGTTCCCGACGGGTGAGACAGTCGCTTGACCGCCTCGAGTGCGACGGGATCAAGCCCCGCGCCGCCGTGATTGACATGGTCGATAATCGCCGCGCGCATGCGCGGATCCCAGAACTTCGTCAGATGGTCCGCCATGCTGGCGGCCGTGTCGTGCGTCTGTGCGCCGAAGAACTGACCAATCTGGTTGGCCATCTTAACAAGTTTGTCGACCGAATTATGCGACATGAGCTGAGACCTGTTCGAGAATATGTCCTGAATGGGCGAGGCGCTTGACCGCATCGATCGCAATCGGATCGAGCCCTGCGCCGCCGTGATCGACATGCTCGATAATCGCTGCGCGCATGCGCGGATCCCAGAACTTCGTCAGATGGTCCGCCATGCCGGCGGCCGTGTCATGAGCCTGCGCGCCGAAGAACTGACCGATCTGATTTGCCATTTTAACGAGTTTGTCGACCGAATTATGCGACATGAGCTGCAGCCTGTTCGAGAATGCGTCCTGGATGGGTGAAGATTTCGAAGTCGCGGCCGCGCATGACGGCGACGAGCGTGATACCGCATTTTTCGGCGTTGCGAACGGCTAGCGCGGTCGGCGCCGAGACGGCGGCGATGATCGGCGCGCCCATTCGGGCGGCCTTCTGAACGAGCTCCACGGAAACGCGGCTCGTCATCAGCACCACGCCCTGCGACGCTGCGATCGCCTGCCGGGCCAGGGCGCCGGCGAGTTTGTCGAGCGCATTGTGGCGGCCGACATCCTCACGCACGATCAGCGCGCCCGTGGCCGGGTTCCAGAAAGCTGCGGCGTGAACGGCGCGCGTCTCCTGATTGATCTTCTGCGCGGCAGGCAAACGGTCCATAGCCTCGATCAGCGCCTCCGCGTGGATCGTGAGCGCGTTGTCGATGACCGGAAGGCTTCGTGTGGCGGCCTCCAGGCTTTCGATGCCGCAAAGGCCGCAACCGGTGGGACCGGCCATAGAGCGGCGGCGCTCCGAATAGGCTTCCTGACGCCCGCCCTTGAGCCAGGCGCGGAGCTCCACGCCCGCTTCGGACGCGAGGATTTCTACCTCGCCCGCCTCTTCCGCGGTGTCGACCAGCCCTTCTGTCAAAGCGAAGCCGACCGCGAAATCTTCGAGGTCGGCCGGCGTTGCCATCATCACGGCATGTGTCGAGCCGCCATAGGTGAAGGCGATCGGGGTTTCCTCAGGGATGACCCGCGCCCCCCGCGCCGTCACATCGTGACGGCGCGCGAGGCATTCCACCCTCAGCGTCGGCGACGGCGTTTCGGTCATTCAGCCGCGTCGATTGCGGTCGCGATGCGCCGGCTCTGCTCCGACAGCTCGCGATACTTCTCCTGCCACTCGGTGGGGCCGTTGGAAGGCGAAATCTGAACGGCGGTCACCTTGTATTCGGGGCAGTTGGTGGCCCAGTCCGAATTGTCGGTGGTGACGACATTGGCCTGGGTCATCGGATGGTGGAAGGTCGTGTAAACGACGCCCGGCGCCACGCGATCGGTGATCTTGGCGCGCAGCGTGGTTTCGCCGGCCCGGCTCTGCACGCGCACCCAATCGCCGTCGCAAACGCCACGGTCCTCCGCGTCATGCGGATGGATCTCCAGAATGTCTTCCGGATGCCACTGGCTGTTCTCGGTGCGGCGCGTTTGCGCGCCCACGTTGTACTGCGACAGGATTCGGCCCGTGGTGAGCAGCAGCGGGAAGCGCGGCCCCACCTTCTCGTCCGTCGGGACATATTCGGTGATGACGAACTTGCCCTTGCCGCGCGCGAAGCCGTTGATGTGCATGATCGGCATACCTTCCGGCGCCGCATCGTTGCACGGCCACTGCACGGAGCCCTCGCGATCGAGCATCTCGTAAGAGACGTTGCGGAAGGACGGCGTGAGGCGCGCGATCTCGTCCATGATCTCGGACGGGTTCGCATAGTTCCAGTTCATGCCGAGCTTGTTGGCAAGGAGCTGGGTAACCTCCCAGTCGCCATAGCCGTTCTTCGGGCTCATCACCTTGCGAATGCGCTGGATGCGGCGTTCCGCATTTGTGAAGGTGCCGTCCTTTTCGAGGAAGGTCGCGCCCGGCAGGAAGACATGCGCGTAATTCGCCGTCTCCACAAGGAACAGGTCCTGCACGATCACGCATTCCATGTTGGCAAGAGCCGCCGAGACATGGCGCGTGTCGGGGTCGGACTGCAGAATGTCCTCGCCCTGCACGTAAAGGCCCTTGAACACGCCCTCGATCGCCGCGTCGAACATGTTGGGAATGCGCAGGCCCGGCTCATTGTCGAGCTTGACGCCCCAGTCCGCCTCGAAGACCGCGCGGGCCTTTTCGCCGGAAATGTGCTGGTAGCCCGGCAGCTCGTGCGGGAACGAGCCCATGTCGCAGGAGCCCTGGACATTGTTCTGACCACGCAGCGGGTTCACGCCGACGCCGCGGCGGCCAAGATTGCCGGTCGCCATGGCGAGATTGGCGATGCCCATGACGGTCGTCGAGCCCTGCGAATGCTCCGTCACGCCGAGGCCGTAGTAAATGGCCGCATTGCCGCCCGTGGCGTAGAGCCGCGCCGCGCCGCGGATGTCGGCGGCCGAAACGCCGAGAGTTGCTTCGAGCGCCTCCGGGCTGTTGCGGTCCTGGGCGACGAAGTCAGCCCACGCCTGGAACTCGTCCCAGTCGCAGCGCTCGCGCACGAAGGCTTCATTGACGAGGCCTTCCTTGACGATCACATGCGCCAGAGCCGTCACCATGGCGACATTCGTGCCGGGCTTCAGCGGCAGGTGGTAGTCCGCCTCGATATGGGGCGACCGCACGAGATCGATGCGGCGCGGATCGATGACGATCAGTCTGGCGCCTTCGCGCAGGCGCTTCTTCATGCGCGAACCGAACACCGGATGGGCGTCGGTCGGATTCGCGCCGATGACGAGGATGACGTCCGCCTCGTCGACCGAGTCGAAGTCCTGCGTGCCGGCGGAGGTTCCGAACGCCTGGTTGAGGCCATAGCCCGTCGGCGAGTGGCAGACGCGGGCGCAGGTGTCGACGTTGTTGTTGCCGAAGCCGGCGCGGACGAGCTTCTGAACGAGATAGGTCTCCTCGTTCGAGCAACGCGACGAGGTAATGGCCCCGACCGAATTGCGGCCGTATTTCTGCTGGACGGCCTTCAGGCGATCAGCAGCGAACGTCAGAGCCTCGTCCCAGGAAACGACGCGCCACGGCTCGTCGATCGACTCGCGGATCATCGGGTTCAGGATGCGATCGCCGTGATGGGCGTAGCCATAGGCGAAGCGGCCCTTGATGCAGCTGTGGCCGTGATTGGCCTTGCCGTCCTTCCAGGGCACCATGCGAACGATTTCCTCGCCGCGCATCTCGGCCTTGAAGGTGCAGCCGACGCCGCAATAGGCGCAGGTGGTGACTTCCGAGTGCTCCGGTTGGCCGATGGCGATGACGGATTTCTCGGTGAGCGTCGCGGTCGGGCAGGCCTGGACGCAGGCGCCGCAGGACACGCATTCCGACTCCATGAACGCTTCGTCCATGCCGGGGGACACGCGGCTGTCGAAACCGCGTCCGGAGATCGTGAGCGCGAAAGTGCCCTGCACTTCCTCGCAGGCGCGCACGCAGCGGTTACAGACGATGCACTTCGACGGGTCATAGGTGAAATATGGGTTCGACTCGTCCTTCGGCTTCCAGTCGAAGTTCACCTCGCCGTTGTTGCGGGCGAAAACGTGGTTGGCGCCGTCATAGCCATAGCGCACGTCGCGCAGGCCCACGGCGCCCGCCATGTCCTGCAGCTCGCAGTCGCCGTTGGCGGCGCAGGTGAGGCAGTCGAGCGGATGGTCCGAAATATAGAGCTCCATCACGCCGCGACGGATGGCGGCGAGACGCGGCGTCTGCGTCTTGACGGAGATGCCCGGCGCGACCGGCGTCGTGCAGGAGGCCGGCGTGCCGTTGCGGCCCTCGACCTCGATGACGCAAAGGCGGCAGGAGCCGAAAGCCTTGATGCTGTCGGTGGCGCAGAGCTTCGGGATCTCGGTCCCGATCTCCATCGCCGCGCGCATGATCGACGTCCCTTCGGGAACGGTGACGCTCTTACCGTCAATGGTCAGCGTGACCATCTTTTCGGATTTGGACTCGGGCGTTCCGTAATCGGTTTCCTTGATAAGCGTCATAGTCGGATACCTCACTCGGCAGCGGCTTCAAGGGCCGGCTTGTGGAAGTCCTCAGGGAAGTGACGAAGCGCGCTTTCAACCGGATAAGGAGCAAAGCCGCCCAGCGCGCAGAGCGAGCCAAACTTCATCGTGTGGCACAAGTCTTTCAACAATTCGATATTCGCTTCGACATTCTCGCCCTTGCGAATCTTGTCGATCGTCTCGACGCCGCGGGTCGAGCCGATGCGGCAGGGCGTGCACTTGCCGCAGCTTTCGATGGCGCAGAACTCCATGCCGAAGCGCGCCATCCAGGCCATATCTACCGTGTCGTCGAAGATCACGAGGCCGCCGTGGCCGATGAGGCTGTCCTTGGCCGCAAAAGCTTCATAGTCGAACGGCAGATCGAACAGCGAAACGGGCACATAGGCGCCGAGCGGCCCGCCGACCTGCACCGCGCGAACGGGACGGCCCGAGCGCGTGCCGCCGGCGATGTCGTTGACGATCTCGCCCAGGGGGATGCCGAAATCGGTCTCGAACAGGCCGCCATACTTCACATTACCGGCGATCTGCAGCGGCATGGTGCCACGCGAACGGCCGACGCCAAGATCCGCGTAGTGCTGAGCGCCCTTCTCGAGAATCATCGGCGTGGTCGCCATCGACAGGACGTTGTTTACAACCGTAGGCTTGCCGAAAAGCCCCTCATGCGCCGGCAGCGGCGGCTTGGCGCGGACGATGCCGCGCTTGCCCTCGAGGCTCTCGAGCAGCGAGGTCTCCTCGCCGCAGACATAGGCGCCCGCACCGATGCGCAGTTCGATGTCGAACTTGAAGCCGGAGCCGCGGACATTGTCGCCCAGCCAGCCGGCCTTGCGGGCGACGTCGATCGCCGCCTGGAAGACCTTCGCAGCCACCGGGTATTCCGAGCGCAGATAGACGTAGCCCTTGGTTCCGTTGATGGCGTAGCCGCAGATTATCATGCCTTCGATCAGCGAAAGCGGATCGCCTTCCATGATCATGCGGTCGGCGAAAGTGCCCGAGTCGCCCTCGTCGGCGTTGACCACGACATAGCGCTGGTCCGCCGGCGCGTCCGCCACCGTCTTCCATTTGATGCCGGTCGGGAAGCCGGCGCCACCGCGGCCCCGCAGGCCGGACTTGGCGACTTCCTCTATCGTCGCCGCCGGCCCGATCTGGAAGGCGCGCGCGAGACCCGCGCCGCCGCCATGAGCCTCATATTCCGCGATCGACAACGGGTCGATCACGCCGCAGCGCGCGAAGGTGATGCGGTTCTGGCGCTTCATCCATGGATGGTCGTCGACCTTGCCGATGTTCAGCGCATGGGCGCCGCCAGTCAGAAAGCCGGCGTCGAACAGCGAGCCGACGTCCTTGAGCGAAACCGGCCCGTAGCCTATGCGGCCTGCAGCCGTCTGGACCTCCACCAGGGGTTCGAGCCAGAGCATGCCGCGCGAGCCGTTCCTGACGATCTCGACGGACTCGCCGCGCGCGGCGGCTTCTTTTGCGATGGCGGCGGCGAGGCGATCGGCGCCCATCGCCACGGCGGCCATATCCAGCGGAATGTAGATCTTCGTCATCAGCCCTTGGCCTCCGCGACGATTTCATCGAGCTTCGCAGCGTCGACGCATCCGATCGGCTCACCGTCAAATAGCGCCGACGGGCTATGGGCGCACAGACCCAGGCAATAAACCGGCTCGACGGTCAGCGAGCCATCAGGCGTCGTCTGCCCCCATTCGAGCTTCAGCTTGGCCAGGAAATCCTTCGCCTGCTTCTCCGCGCCCATGGATTGGCACGATTCGGCGCGGCAGATCTTGAGCGTGTGACGCCCATGCGGCTCCCGATGGAAGTCGTGATAGAAGGTCACGACGCCATGCATTTCCGCGCGGGTGATGTTCAACGCCTCGGCCATTTCCCGGACGGCGGCCTCCGGCACGTGGCCGAATTCCGCCATTAACGCATGCAAAATGGGCAGGGCGGGCCCTTCGAGACCCATATGGGCCGCGATGATCTCCCGCGCCCGCTCGTCGCTATACGGAGCAGCGCCAGCCATTTCTTCCCTTCCCGTTCCGGGCGTTTCGCTATCGCGACCGCCGTTCTTTAGATTGTTTCCACGGACAGTGCCGGAATTTGCCGCTGCGATCAATACCGGACATTCGTTGCTCGATAGGGGTTGCCTATCAACTGTCCAAAACGCCGCTTTCGGCAAGGGTTTTGGCCTCCGCGACCAACGCCGCGACCAATGGAATCACGGGGTCGCGCTGCGGGGCGACAAGGCCGATTTCGTACACGGCTTCGGGCTCGACGATGGGGATCGAGCGCAGCGGCGCGGTCACGCCCAGCGTCTTGGCGAGCTTTTCCGGCAGCACGGTCGCCCAGCGGCCGGACTTTACGTGGTCGAAAAGCAGAATCACCGAATCCGACTCGAGAATCGGCGCAGCCTCTTCGCCCGCGCTCTGGATCAGGCGATCAATGATGCGCCGGTTCTGCATATCGGGCGTCAGCAGGCACAGGTCGATGCGGCCGACCTCGGCCCAGGTGACGCGCTCCCGGTCGCCCAGCGGATTGTCGGCGAAGGTCAGCAGGCGGTAGCGCTCCTGACACATTGGCACGGTGCGCACGCGGCCGAGCGGTTCGTTGTCAAGATAGGTGATTCCAGCGTCGATCTCGAGATTGTCGAGCATGGCCAGTACTTCCGCCGACGAGGCCGAAAACACGGTGAAGCTGACCCCCGGATGCTTTTCCCGATAGGGAGTCGTCAGGGTCGACACGATGCCGAGCGCCGTCGGAATGACGGCGATCTTGAGCTGGCCGGTGAGGCCCTCCTTCATGCTGCGCACGTCCTGCCGCATGGCCCGGGCGTCGCCGACGATTCGCTTGGCCCACTCCAGAACCCGCTCGCCTTCCGCCGTGAGGCCGTGGAAGCGCGAAGAGCGGTTGACGAGCAGCACGCCGAGAGAATCCTCGAGCTGTTTGATGCCCGCCGACAGCGTCGGCTGGGTGACGCCGCAAAGCTCCGCCGCGCGAGAGAAGCTCTTCTCGGCGGAGACGGAAATGAGAAATTCGAGTTTTTCGATCACTGTCAGCGTTCCGATGCCCGCGCGCGCCGCGGCCGCCGCGCAAAGTCTTTTGGGCCCGAGACACACTGCAAGGTCACGCCCGAGGGTCAGCGGCGCGCCCGCGCTTCTTGACGATACGCTGCGTGCGTCCAATAACACATTTGCGCGGAAATTGCGTGCAAATTTGCAGCAAAACGACAGAGTCGGCCCACTTATGGCAACGCTCGCAACAGGGCCGTTGTCATATAGAATGTGAGGCGCGGTCACAATTTACACATATTTAACCCATCTTCCGTGGGTCAATATGCTCCCGCGGCCGATGGGATAGACTGGCCAGACCCCGAGAGATATTTGCCAATGACGAAAATGAAGAGACTTCGTCGTTTCGGCGCGCTTGCGATATTCCTTGCAGCGGTCGTCACGGCCGGACGCGCCGGCGCCACCCCGTCGCTGGTCATCGACGTCGCCTCCGGACAGGTCCTGGAGCAGGATCAGGCCACCGCCTCGTGGTATCCGGCTTCGCTCACCAAGCTGATGACGGCCTATGTCGCGCTCGACGCCGTGCGCGCGGGCCGCATCTCGATGGACACGCCATTGATGATGTCGCCCCGCGCCTGCCGCATGGCGCCGTCGAAGATGGGCTTCCGGGCGGGTTCGGAAGTCACCCTGCACAATGCGCTCATCATGCTGATGGTGAAGTCGGCCAACGACATCGCCGTCGCCATCGCCGAAGGCGTGTCCGGATCGGTCGAGGCCTTCGCGGATGAGATGAACCGCGCTTCCGCCAATCTGGGCATGACCCAGTCGCAATGGGTCAACCCCAACGGCCTTCCCGACTCGCGGCAGGTCACCTCCGCCCGCGACCTCGCGATCCTGGGCCGCGCGCTTTACCTGCAATTTCCCGAATACGCCTATCTTTTCAACATCGGCGCCATGCAGATCGGCGGCAGGGTCCATCCGACCCACAACGGCCTGCTCGGCCGCTATCCCGGCGCCGACGGCATGAAGACGGGCTTCACCTGCCCCGCCGGATTCAATCTCGTGGCTTCCGCCACCCATGGCGGCCAGCGTCTCATCGCCGTCGTGCTGGGCGCCCCTTCCGCCGCCGCACGCACCGCGAAAGCCGCGGCGCTGCTCGACCGCGCCTTCCAGACCGGTTCGCCCATCGGCACGCTCGCCTCCCTTCCGAGCGTCGGCCCGACGGCCGCGCCCGACATGCGCGACAAGGTCTGCCGCAATCGCGGCGCGGCCACCGCCGAATTCATGGCGGAGGTCGAGGACATGTCGATTCCCGTCGGCTCCGCGCCGACAGGCATTCCGCTTCTCGACTCCATGGGCGCCGGCACGCAGCGCATCAGTGTGAGGGAAATCGCCCACTTGCCTCGCCCGCAGTTCACGCCGGTGCAGGTTTACGCCGGTCGGGCTCCGGGTTACGCCGGCCCGGTGGCGCGCGCCCGTGCGCCGGGGGCGCCGATCGGCGAGCAGCCCGATCTCGCCGCCTATGCGAACGACAGCCAGACGCCGGCCAATGGCGAGGCCTCGCCGATCAGCCGCGCCGCGCCCGACGCCACGTCGATGCGGCGGGGCAAGCATGGCAAGCGCCAGTCCGCGCGCGCCGTCGACGCGCCGGCCGAGAAGATCATCCAGGATCCCGCGAACGACAACGCGGCCGCTGAGGGCGTAGCCGAAAAGAGCAAGGCCAAGGGGTCGACCAAGGCCTCGACCGCGAAGACTCCAGCAAGGTCGAGCACGAAGACGGCCGCAAAGCCGGCTGCAGGCAAGCCTGCGGCGGACAAGAACGCCGCCGGTAATCCGGCCGCCCCGAAGGACAACGCCGCCAAACCGAAGACCGCCGGGAAGGCTGACGCGAAGCCCGCGGCCGCCAAGCCTTCGGCCGCAAAGACTGCCGCCACCAAGCCGAAACCGGCCGCGCAGGAAAAGACGCAGTGAGCGACGACCCGTCAGTTTTGGCGCGGCGGCCGCCGCCGCCTGTTCCCCTGACACTCCTAACCGGCTTTCTCGGCGCCGGAAAGACGACGCTTCTCAACCGGCTCCTCGCCTCGCCGGCCCTCGCCGACACGCTGGTTCTCATCAACGAGTTCGGCGAGATCGGCCTCGATCATCTCTTCATCGAGAAAGTCGAGGGCGACATGGTGCTGATGAGTTCGGGCTGCGTCTGCTGCACGATCCGCGGCGATCTGGTGAACACGCTGGAAGATCTGCTGCGCCGCCTCGACAACGGCCGCATCAAGCCCTTCCGCCGCGTGGTTCTGGAGACGACGGGCCTCGCCGATCCCGCGCCGATCCTGCACTCGATCATGTATCACCCCTATCTGATGCTGCGATACCGGCTCGACGGCGTCGTGACCGTCGTCGACGCCGTGAACGGCGAGGGGACGCTGGACGCGCATGAGGAGGCGGTGAAACAGGCCGCCGTCGCGGATCGTCTGGTCATCACCAAGACCGACCTTCCCGATGGCCGCGCGCGTTTCGAAAGTCTCGCCACGCGTCTGAAAGCGCTCAATCCCGGCGCAAGGCTGCTTATAGCCGCCGACGGGGAGGCGACGCCCGAGGCCCTGCTCGACTGCGGCCTCTATGATCCCGCGACCAAGACGCCGCGCGTGAAAGAGTGGCTGAACGCCGAGGCTGTGCAGGAAGCGCATGACCACAGGCACGATCACGGACATGATCACGATCACGGTCATCATCACGGCCATGACCACGGACGCCATCATCACGAGCGCCGCCAGATCGACGTCAACCGCCACGACGATCACATCCGCGCCTTCTGCCTCTCGGGCGACACGCCGCTGACGCCTGCCTCCTTTGACGTCTTCATCGATCTGCTGCGCCACACCCACGGGCCCAGGCTGCTGCGCGTCAAGGGGATCGTCGGTCTTTCGGACGATCCCTCGCGTCCGGTGGTGATCCATGGCGTGCAGCATGTCTTCCATCCGCCGCACCGGCTCGACGCCTGGCCGGACGAGGATCGCCGCACCCGGATCGTCTTCATCGTCAAGGATCTCGACGAGGGCTTCGTTCACGGTCTCTATGGCGCGCTGATCAACCGTCCGGCGATGGACCGGCCCGACGCCGAAGCGCTGACCAACAACCCGCTGGCGCCCGCGCCGGGCGGCCTTCTGGGATGACTGCGGCGCTCGGCGGCCTTCCCGATATGGCCCGCCGCGCCGGCGCCGCGCTGCTCGATCTCGTCTATCCGCCGTCCTGCCTCGTCTGTCGCAAGGCGGTGGCGCAGAATGGGGCGCTCTGCGCAGCCTGCTGGAGCGACATCGCCTTCATCGAGCGGCCGTTCTGCGAGCGGCTCGGCACGCCCTTCGAGCGCGATCTCAATCAGCCAGGCCTGATCTCGCCGGAGGCCGCCGCCAATCCGCCGGTTTTCCATCGCGCCCGTGCGGTTGCGCGCTATGACAGCGACAAGGCCCGCTCGCTCGCGCATTGGCTGAAATATTACGACAGGCTGGAGCTGGCCGGCCCCATGGGCCGCTGGATGGCGCGCGCGGGCGCCGACATTCTCTCCGACGCCGACGTTCTCGCGCCGATCCCGCTCCATCGGCTGCGGCTGATGGCTCGCCGTTTCAACCAGTCGGCGGCGCTGGCCAATGTCGTCTCGCGCGAATGCGGCGCGCCCGTCGAGACCATGGCGCTGCTGCGGGTCAAGCCGACAGCCCCACAGGTAGGGCTCTCCCGCGCCCAGCGCGCCGCCAATCTTTCCGGCGCCTTTCGCGTGGACCCCGAGCGCGCCGCCCTGCTGAAAGGCCAGAATGTCGTGCTCGTCGACGACGTCCTGACGACCGGCGCGACCGCCAACGCCGCCGCGCGCGCCCTGCTGAAGGCCGGCGCGGCGCGGGTTGATCTGCTGGTCTTCGCGCGGGCCGTGACAACGGGCTAAGTCCAAGCGTATAAGCAGCCGCAACCGAAAGCTCAGAATCGCAATGGCCCGCATCGAAATCTACACCACGCCGACCTGCCCCTATTGCATCGCGGCCAAGAAGCTGCTGACGCAAAAGGGCGCAGCCTTCGAGGAAATCTCCGTCGCCGGCGACCCCGAGGGGCGCCAGCGCATGGCCGTGCGCGCGGGGGGGCGCACGACGGTGCCACAAATCTTCATAGACGACAGGCACATCGGCGGCTGCGACGATCTATACTCGCTCGACAGTCAGGGCGGGCTCGATCCTCTGCTCGCGGGCGGAGTGGCGTCGTGATCCATTATTCGCTCATCTGCGACGACGGCCACAACTTCGACAGCTGGTTTCGCGACAGCGCCTCCTTCGAGTCGCAGGCCGGGAGCGGGCTCGTCTCCTGCCCCTTCTGCAACTCCACGAAGGTCACGCGCGGCGTGATGGCGCCGCATATCGCCCGCGGCCGCGAGGCCGAGGCGGAGAGGATGCGCGCGCTGATCAGCGAATTGCGCGAGAAAGTCATCGCCGGAACGGAAGACGTCGGCGACCGCTTCTCCGACGAGGCGCGCAAGATGGAGGACGGCGAGGTCGAGCGCCGCGCCATCCGCGGCCGCGCGACCTTCGAGGAAGCGAAGGCGTTGCTCGAAGAGGGCATCGAAATTCTGCCGATCCCCGGTCTGCCGACCGAAGGCAACTGATCGGGGCCGCGCGCGTCATTTCCTGTCGCCGCATTCGCGCAAGATAACAGGCGTCACTCTTTCGGCAGTTCGAAGCTTTCGCACCGAATCGAACCCAGCCGGTTGCGCGCGCGCTCCTGATCGGACGCGCGCTTCGCGAAGGAGCGCGCCAGCACGAAGCCGCGCTTCGTCGGCGCGGTGAGACGCACCTCCTGCGGCGGCGCGTCCTCGTCGTCATTGGCCTCCAAAGCCTCGATCTGCCGCGCGTCGCCGATCACGATGTCGATCTTGCCCTTGATCGCGGAGCGGTCGGTGATCGCGTGATAGATGCGCCCGGCGCCAGCGTGGAAAGACAACGCGAGAAAATCCTCGCCATCCGCCGGCGCGCTGACCCGAATTGGGCCTTTGGCGAGATCATAGACGCAGACGCCTTCGGCGAAGGCGGGATCCTCGAAAGGCAGAACCTCCGAGCCCGGCGCCATGGGCGGCAGGAGCACGAGCCCGTTGTGGGCTTCGCCGGCGTTGGCTGCCTCGGCGAGACGCGCAAAGGCGTCACGCGGCGCGACCGTCGGCATCAGCAGCACGGAAACGATATGCACGATTCCCGCGATGAGCAGCGTCGCGATCGCCCAGGGAATGAGATCGAGATAGCGATCAGGAATGTTCATGCGCAACGCAGTTTCGTGATTTTGGGAAAAGATGCGGGATCGGGCCGCGCGTCGACGTCGAGCGACGTGTCGTAGAGGCGCAGCATGATGACGAAATTGCGCGTCTCGCCCGGCGACAGCCAGTTTCCCGGCTGCGCCGCGCGCGAAACAGCGATGTCGAAAGCGCCGCCCTCGCGACGCAGCACATCGACGGAGGAGAAGACATAACGCCCGGTCGGATTGGCGAGAAGCGCGCCGCCGGGGCTCGCGAGCCCGATGGTCCAGAATCGGGCGGCCGGCAGCGGATCGACGATCTGATAATCGCATGCGCCGTCGAGCGGGGCGCCGCTCGAATCCGTCTGGGCGACGAAGGCGAGGCCCTGGTCGCGTCCCAGCGGCGCCTCGCCGGACCTTGCGACCACGGCGCGCGCGTAGGGATCGATCTCCGAGCCGCCGACCGCCGGCCAGGCGGTCCACGGCCCGGCGCGCAGCGGGTTGAAGCCGTAGCCCGAATTCAGCGACAGTATCGTGGCGAGCAGCCCGAGGAGAAGCCCGGCGATCATCGCCGAGGCCGCGCGCAGATATTTGGCGTAGGGTCTCGTCGCCACCTTGTCCCGCCCTTACTGGATTACGCCGCCGACGGCGCGGAAGCCCTGCGAACTGTTTCGCGGCTCGTCCTGCGACGCGAGCGCCGCGGGGCCTTCCAGCGCGCTCTGCTTGCCGCCGCCGATCGTCCTGATCTTCAGCTGAATGGATTCGAGCGCCTGAACGGCCCCTTTCGACAGGGTCGCGGGGCGCTGCGGCGCGCCGAGCTCCAGCGGCTTAACGCCATTTGCCGCGACGGCGTCCGCGGCCTTGGGATCGGGCTTCAGGCCGACGATGGGCTTCAGCGGAACGCCCTGATGCGCATAGGCCATGACGTCGTGCCAGGTGCCGGCGGGCAGCGTGCCGCCGGTCATGTTGTTCATCGGATCATTGTCGTCGTTGCCATACCAAACGCAGCCGCCCATCGTGCCGGAGTAGCCGCAGAACCATGCGTCCTTGTAGCCGTTGGTGGTGCCGGTCTTGCCGATGACGTCGATTCCCTCGCCGAGCTGGGCGCGCTTGCCGGTGCCTTCCTCGACGACTTTTTTCATCATGCCGGCAAGCTCGACGACTTTCTCATAGGGAACCGCCTGCTGCTGCGGCGGCGCGTCGCGATCGTGACGATAAAGCAGTTCGCCCTGACGATTGCGGATTTCGACGGCGGCGTAGGGCGTCGTCTTCTTGCCGCCATTGACGAAGGCGGCGTAGGCGGCGGAATGCTCGAGCAAAATCACGTCGCTCTGCCCCACGGGCAGCGACGGCGTGTCCTCGAGCGGCGTGGTGATGCCAAGTCGCCGGCAGGTGTCGATGATTTTGGCGCGGCCAACGCGCGAGTCGCCATTGCCGATCGCCTGCGACAGCTGAATCGCGACAGTATTGAGCGACTTCGCCAGCGCCATGGCGAGCGGCATGGAGCCGGCATAACCGCCGCTGTAATTGTGGACGCAATAATTGCCGATGCAGGTCGGGCGGTCGGTGACGATGGTCGTCGGCTTGTATTTGCCGGTCATCAGCGCCGTCAGATAGACGTAGGGCTTGAAGGACGAACCCGGCTGGCGGGAGCCGTCCGTCGCGCGGTTGAACTGGCTCGCGCCATAGTCGCGCCCGCCGACGATAGCCCGCACCGCGCCGTCGGGCTCCATCACCACCATCGCGGCCTGCTTGACGCGATAGGAGCGGCCCTGCTCGCGCAGATTTTTCTCGATCACTTCCTCCGCGCGTTTCTGCACATTGGAGTCCAGCGCCGTGCGCACCGCCAGCACGCGATTGTCGCCGAGCTTGCCGGCGGCCGCGAGCTTGCGGATTTCGCCGAAGGCGTAGTCGAGATACCAGTCGGGCGCCGTCTCGCGCTTGCGGTCGATCGGCGTCGCCGGGCTGCGCTGCGCCGCGATGATCTGGCTCGGAGTCATAAAGCCGGCGTCGACGAGATTGTTCAGCACGTCATTGGCGCGGGCGCGGGCCGCCGGGAGATTGTTGTGGGGCGCGTATTTCGTCGGCGCCTTGAAGAGACCCGCGAGCATCGCCGCCTCCGCGAGCGTCACGTCCTTGACCGACTTGCCGAAATAAAACTCCGCCGCCGCCTGAATGCCGAAGGCGCCGCCGCCCATGTAGACACGGTCGAGATAGAGCTGCAATATTTCGCGCTTGGTGAGGTGGTGCTCCAGCCACAGCGCGAGGAAGGCCTCGTTGATCTTGCGAGTTATGGTGCGCTCGTTGGAGAGAAAGAGATTCTTGGCGAGCTGCTGGGTGATGGAGGAGCCGCCCTGCACGACGCCCGAGGAACGCGCGTTGACAGTCAGCGCGCGCGCCGTCCCGATGACGTCGATGCCGAAATGTTCATAGAAGCGGCGATCCTCGGTGGCGAGCACGGCCTTGATGAGGTAGTCGGGATATTGCTCCAGCGGCACGGAATCGTCATGCTTGATGCCGCGCTGTCCGACTTCCGCGCCGTAACGATCCAGAAAAGTGACGGCGAGATCGGTCTGCTTCAACCAATCGTTCTCGTTCGTCATCTGAAACGCCGAGCCGGCCAGCGCCAGCAGGACGACGCCGCCGGCAAGGCCGAGCGTCAGCGCCTCGCAGGAGAGTTCGACCGCAACGCGCGAGAAGCCGGAGACGTGAAAACGCTCCATGAAGGCGGAGAAATCCTCGTAAAGCTCGCGCGAACGGCGGCCGCTGTCGAACATGCTGGAGTCGATCAGCGCGTCGATTCTCAGCAGGATTCGCTTGATCCGCTTCACAATGGGCGAGGACGAAAAACGCTCGAACACGGCTGCCAGAACTCCCCGCGGCGGAAAAACCGCCGGCCATTATTAACTTTACCACTTTTTAAACCATCTTGACGACGGCTTGACGGACGCTCATTGCGGATATGGTTTCCGCCGGGCGGCGGAAGCGCCGAAAGGGAACAATGGCGGGCGAAAAAGGCAAAAAAGGCGCACAAACGCCCTTCTGGGAAAAACCCCTCTCCGACCTCACCCGCGCGCAATGGGAAAAGCTCTGCGACGGCTGCGGGCGGTGCTGTCTGGTCAAGCTCGAGGATGACGACACCGGCGCGATCTATCACACGAGCGTTGCGTGCAAGCTCCTGGACCACGAAAGCTGCCAGTGCGGGGATTATCCGAACCGGCGCGACCATGTGCCCGACTGCGTGCGGCTGACGCTGGCGAAGCTGCAGAAAATCAACTGGCTGCCCCCGACCTGCGCCTATGTGTTGCGAAACGAGGGCAAGCCCCTGCCGCCCTGGCACCCGCTGATCTCCGGCGATCCCGACAGCGTGCATCGCGCAGATGTTTCCGTACGCGGAAAGGTCGAGGCGGGGGAGGATGAGATCGACACCGACGATCTGCCGGATTTCATCCGCCTGTGGCCCAAGCGCTGGCCGAAGAAGGCGCGATATTGAGGGGGCGCGGAATTTTTTCAGTATTTTGGAATTTATTCCTTGACACCCGAACGCTGCTCGGGTAGATAAAGCTCATGCTCCACAATTGCGCTCGAGCGGCGGCGGAACCAAACGGGACGCCGCCCGGCGCGGAGTGAAACAAGTTACCGCAAGCATCCGTCCGTCATTGCGATGAGCGCAATAGACGAAGCCATTCCGGCGTCGCCTCAGGGCGCCCGGAGCGCTTCGTTGCGCTCGCAATGGCGAAGGCTGCGTTGCAGAGCGTCAATCGGATCCTGGCGAGTGCGCATGAAAACGAGAGCCGCCCCGCCCTCGCGCGAGAAAATCGCGCAGGCGAAACTTCTCTACGACGCTGGCGTCACGCCCATCGCTGAAATTCTCGACCTCCTCGGCATGAGCGTCGGTCAGTTCCGCCGCTTCCGGGAATCGAACGGCTGGCCGATGCGCCCCTCCGCCTGCGCGCCGAAATCGAAACCGCCGTCCGGAGCCGCTCCGCCCCCGAAGAAAGACGCCAGCGGACTGATCGCGCGGCTCGAAGAGGCGGTCGAGCGCGAATTCGCTCGCGCCGAGGCGGCGCTGGAAAAACACGCGCCGAAGACCACCGAGGCGAGCGCCCGAACGCTCGCGATACTCGTGAAGACGCTCGCCGAACTTAAGCGCATTCGGCGCGAATCCGGCGAACAGAGAGACGGCGCCAGGGACGACGATGACGAATCCGCCTCCGCCCATGACGAACCGCCCCGCGAACTGGCCGAACTGCGCACGGAGCTTGCTCGACGGATTGAGCGACTGCGCGGCGAACGGCCTTCTGAACGAGGCGATTGACGGCCTCTCCGCCCAGGAACTCGCGCGCCTGCTGAACGATTGGGAGTTCGTCGCGCGAAAGGACCAATGGCCGCCCGACCTCACTGAAGCCGGCCTGCCATGGCGCGTCTGGCTCATCCTCGGCGGACGCGGCGCAGGCAAGACCCGCGCCGGCGCGGAATGGGTGAAGGGCCTGGCGCTCGGGCGCCCGCATTTTTGCGCGCGGCCGGTGTCACGCATCGCACTCATCGGCGAGACCGCCGCCGACGTGCGCGAGGTCATGATCGAAGGCGTGTCCGGCCTGCTTGCGATTCACGGAAAGCGGGATCGGCCGCGATGGGAAAGTTCGCGCCGCCGTCTCGTCTGGGACTCCGGCGTCGTCGCGCAGGCGTTTTCGGCGGAAGATCCGGAAAGCCTGCGCGGACCCCAATTTCACGCCGCCTGGTGCGACGAACTCGCTAAGTGGCGCTACGCCAGGGAGACATGGGACATGCTGCAATTCGGCCTGCGCCTCGGCGACTGGCCGCGACAGCTCGTGACGACGACGCCGCGGCCGACGCCATTGCTGAAAGACCTCATCGCACACCCGGCGACCGTTTTGACGCGCGCGCTGACGCGCGAGAACGCCGCCAATCTTGCGCCGTCATTTCTAGAAAGCGTCGTGGCGCAATACGCCGGCACGCGGCTGGGACGGCAGGAGCTCGACGGCGAGATCGTCGAGGAACGCAAGGACGCGCTGTGGACGCGCGACCTGATCGAAGCCTCGCGCGTTGCCGATGCGCCAAGGCTTGCGCGCATCGTCGTCGCGGTCGATCCGCCGGCGAGTTCCGGCAAGCGCGCCGACAATTGCGGAATCATCGCCGCCGGCGCCGACGCGGGAGGCGCGATCTTCGTCCTCGCGGACTCGACGATCTCCGCGGCGCGTCCGGCGCAATGGGCCCGCGCGGCGATCGCGCTTTATCACAAGCTTTCCGCGGACGTCCTCGTCGCCGAAGTCAATCAGGGCGGCGAGATGGTGCGCGCGGTGCTGAATGAAGCCGATCCCGCCGCGCCCGTGACAATGGTGCGCGCGACGCGCGGCAAATATCTGCGCGCGGCGCCGGTTGCGCAACTTTACGAACAGGGTCGCGTGAAACATGTCGGCGCGTTTCCCGCGCTCGAGGACGAAATGTGCGATTTCGGCTTCGACGGATTGTCCTGCGGACGCTCGCCCGACAGGCTCGACGCGCTGGTGTGGGCAATCACCGCCCTGGCGCTGACGCCGAAAGCGCCCGAACCGCGCATGCGGCGAGTGTGAAACCAAGCCATGAAAAGGGATTCGAAATGCCGTCGCTCCTCTCGCGCCTTCTCGGCGCGCGCGCTCCCGCGCGTGAAACCAAATATTCGCGCGCGGCGAAACTTCTCGCCATGCACACGATCGGCCAGCCGCACTGGACGACGCGCAATTCTTCCAGCCTGACGCGCGAAGGCTATGAGCGCAACGCCGTATGCCATCGCTGCGTGCGCATGATTGCGGAGAGCGCCGCCTCGGTGCCCTGGCTCATGTATCACGGCCGCGACGAACTGATCGACCATCCGCTGCTCGATCTCATCGAGCGGCCCAATCCGCTCGACACCGGCGTTTCCTTCATCGAAACAATCTGCGCCAATCTTCTGCTTTACGGGAACGCCTATGTCGAGTCCGTCCTGCTCGACGGGCAATTACGCGAACTCTACGCGCTTCGTCCGGACCGCATGACCGTCGAGCCAGGCAAGAACGGCTGGCCTGCGGCCTACGTCTATCGCGCCATGGGCGACGAAGCGCGCTACGAAATGCGGGGCGAGGGAATCGAGCCGATTCTGCACATAAAACTATTCAATCCGCTCGACGATTATTACGGATTCGCGCCCCTCGCCGCCGCCCAGATCGCGCTCGACACCCATAACGCCGCGAGCTTCTGGAACAAGGCGCTGCTCGACAATTCGGCGCGACCTTCCGGCGCCCTTGTATACGCCGGGCCGGACGGCGCGCATCTGACGGACGAGCAGTTCACGCGGCTGAAGGAGGAGCTCGAAGAGAATTTCTCCGGCGCCGTCAATGCGGGCCGCCCTCTCCTTCTCGAAGGCGGCCTCGACTGGAAAGCCCTGTCGCTTTCGCCAAAAGACATGGACTTCACGGAAACCAAGGCGGGCGCTGCACGAGAAATCGCTCTCGCCTTCGGCGTGCCGCCGCTGCTCATGGGGCTGCCCGGCGACAATACGTTCAGCAATTATCAGGAAGCCAATCGCGCCTTCTGGCGACAGACCGTGCTGCCGTTGGTCGTCCGCATCCAGAAGAGCTTTCAGGCCTGGCTGCAGCCGGGATTTGAAACCTTCCGCTTCGACTATAACGCAGACCGGCTGGAAGCCTTCGCAACCGAGCGCGCAAGCGAATGGGAGCGCGTCGGCAAGGCGAACTTCCTTACGCTCGACGAGCAGCGCGAGGCGGTCGGCTATGGTCGCCGGCCAACGCCGGACGCAATGCGGGCTGGCGCAAAATGCGAGGCGGAATGAGCGACATTCTCGGCGCCGTGCTCGAACGCGGCGACCTTGCGCATCTTGCGCTGTTTCTCTGGGCCTGCGTCGCCACCGCGCAGGCCAATATGGCGATGCGCGAGCTTAGCGAGGCAACGAGACGCATCGACGCTTTCGTGCGCGAACTCTCGAGATTCAACCGAAGATATGGGAGCGATTAATGACGCATGTGACATGGCGGTTTCCATTCAAGAAGCGCGGACGCCGGCGCGCGTCGCGTTATCGCGAAGACCCATCCGCCGTATTCAAGACCTTCGTCCAGGTTCTGACGCAGATGCACGCCCAGACACGCGCGTCAGACCAGCTTCATCTCGGCGCACATCCGGAGAAAAGCTGATGCCGGCGGCCATGACCGATATTCGCTTCGGCGCGGCGAGAGAAATGAAGCGCGCTCGAGCGCCGCTCGCGCGAACGGGCGCGGGCGGCGCAATTGAAGGTTACGCCAGTCTTTTCGGCGTCGTCGACAATGGCGGCGACATGGTGATGGCCGGCGCCTTTGCGCGTTCGCTGCTCAAACGCGGCGCCGCTGGCGTGAAGATGCTCTGGCAGCACCAGGCGAGCGAACCGATCGGCGTGTGGACGTCGATCTTAGAGGACGCGCGCGGACTGAAAGTCGCGGGTCGCCTCGATCTCTCTGTGGCTCGCGCCCGCGAGGCGCTGTCGCTGCTGCGCGGCGGCGCCGTCGACGGGCTATCGATCGGTTTTCGCACCCTGCGCGCAACGACCGACAAAAGCACTGGCGTGCGCCGCTTGCACGAAATCGATTTGTGGGAGATCTCGATCGTCACTTTTCCAATGCTGACAGCGGCGAGAGTTGACGCAGTCAAGCGCGGGGCGCTTGTTCCCGAGCCCCGCACAATCGATAGAACGTCCTGCAAAGTCGCAAGGCTGAAATCGCAGCAGGCCGCCTTGGCCTTCGAACGCCAGTTACGCAGACTCGACGGCCAGCGGCCGCTCTGACTTCCCGACATATCCGCGTCGTCGCCGTCGGCCGTGGATAGCAACAAAAGACGGCTCTCATACGCGCAACCCATTACTCGACGGCGCCTGCCGCGCGAGAGCGGTCGCGCGCGCCTGTTTTGCATCAAGAGGTGGTCTCAATGTCATCGATCGAAATAAAGTCTGCCGGCGACGATATCGTCGCCGATCTCAATCGCGCTTTCAGCGCCTTCAAGGAAGCCAATGACGAGCGTCTGGCGCAGATCGAGACCCGCATGGGCGCTGATGTCGTCACAGAGGAAAAGCTCGCGCGCATCGACCAGACGCTCGATGAAACGAAGAGCCGTCTCGATCGTCTCGCGCTCGACATGTCGCGCCCGCGCATTGGCGGGGCAGCTGTAGAGGACCGCAACGGACGCGAACACAAATCCGCATTCAATCACTACATGCGCTCCGGCGAGGCGACCGGCCTGAAGGCGCTCGAGGCCAAGGCGATGTCGCGCTCCTCGGGTCCCGACGGCGGTTATCTCGTGCCGATCCCCGCTGAACGCGAGATCCTGCGCCGTCTCGCGAAGCTCTCGCCGATCCGCGCGATCGCAAGCGTGCGCGAAATCTCGAGCGCATCATTGCGCCGGGCGTTTTCCACGACCGGCCCTGCCGCCGGGTGGGTGACGGAAACCGATCCGCGACCCCAGACCAATAACCAGCAGATAGCGGACATGACCTTCCCGGCAATGGAGCTTTACGCCATGCCTGCCGCAACGCAGGCGCTGCTCGACGACGCTGTCGTGGACATCGAGCAATGGATCGCCGACGAAGTGCAGGTCGCCTTCGCGGAGCAGGAAGGAGCCGCCTTCGTCAGCGGCGACGGCGTCAACAAGCCGAAAGGCTTCCTCGCCTATACGACCGTCGCCGACGCAAGCTGGACCTGGGGCAATGTCGGCTATGTCGTGACGGGCGTTTCCGGCGCCTTCGCCGCGACGAATCCGTCGGACGCGCTGTTCAACCTCGTCTACGCCTTGCGCGCCGGCTATCGACAGAACGGCAAATTCGTCATGGGCCGTCGGGCCCAATCCCTCGTGCGGCAGTTCAAGACGACGACGGGCGACTACATCTGGACGCCCCCGGCGACGGCCGACGGATCGGCCTCGCTGATGAACTTTCCCGTCGTCGAGGCCGAGGACATGCCGGATCCCGCCGCCAACAGCCTCTCGATCGCCTTCGGCGATTTCGAGCGCGGCTATGTTGTCGTGGATCGCGTCGGCATTCGCGTCTTGCGCGATCCCTACTCCGCGAAGCCCTATGTGCTTTTCTACACGACGAAGCGCGTCGGCGGCGGCGTGCAGAATTTCGAGGCGATCAAGCTGCTGAAATTTGGCGTCTCCTGAGCCTCCGCGCTTCACGCGTCCGCGGCGCAAGTCGCCGCGGACTTTCCCTCCCCCGACATCAGGAGCAGGCATGCGACCCATGCTCATTGGCGCGCCAGCAGTCGAGCCCGTCTCGCTTGCGGAAGCGAAATCGTGGCTGCGAGAAGATTCGAGCGACGAAGACCAGTTGATCCAGGCGCTGATCGTTGCGGCGCGCATGACTCTCGAGGCCTATACGCGCCGGTTTTTTGTCACACAAAACTGGCGTCTGATCCTTGACGCCTGGCCATCCTCGCTACGCGCAACGTCGACCGTCGCCCTGCCCTTTGCGCCGTTCCAGACCGTGACCGCCATCCGCGTATACGAGGTCAATGACGCCTCGCTACTCGTCGGTTCGACGACCTATCGCGCGCCTTCCGCGACAGACGCCGGACGCATCGTCTTCAATTCCGCGCCGCCCGCGCCGGGGCGCGCGAACGATGGCGTCGAAATCGATCTGACCGTCGGCTACGGCTCGCTCGCGGCGCAAACGCCCGAACCATTGCGGCGCGCCATCCTGACGCTTGTCGCCTATTGGCGGGAAAATCGCGGCGACGACGACGGAAGCGCCCTGCCTAAATCAGTCATACCGCTCGCGAGCCCCTTCCGACGCGAGCGGCTGGCATGAGTCGGCGACCTTCCATCGGCGACCTGCGTCAGCGCGTGACGATCGAATCCGTCATGGACACATTCGACGACGTCGGCGGATTTGCGCGCAGCTTTACGCCCCTTGCGCAAGTCTGGGCGCGGATCGAAGCGACCGGCGCGCGCGACCAGTTCGTGGAGCAGCGGGCGGAGCAATCAACGACACATGTCGTGACGATCCGATGGCGCGACGACGTGAAGAGCCAGATGCGCTTCGCTTTTCGCGGGCGAAAACTGCTCATCCGGAGCGTTCTCGATCACGACGAACGGCGCCGCTTCCTTGCCTGCGAATGCGAGGAGATTTCGTAAGGAGGAGAGCATGAGCACATCGCCGGTCATCGCGCTTCGAAAGGCGATCCGCGCGCATCTTCTCGCTGATGCGGCGCTCGTCGCGGCGCTCGGCGGCGGCAAGATCTTCGACGAGACGCCGCGCAACGCTGAACCGCCCTATGCGCTTTTTGGCGAAACGCAGATGCGCGATTGGTCGGCCGACCTTTCGCGCGGCGCCGAACAATTTCTGACCTTTGCCGTCGTTTCGACCCAGCGCGGGTTGAGCGAGGCGCTCGGGATCGCGCAACAGATCGTGGATCTGATCGACGAAACGCCGCTCACGCTTCATGGCCACATGTTGATTGATCTGCGCTTCGCTTCCCTGGAGACGAAACGGGATCAGACCGGTCGCTTCGCCCGCGTCAATTTACGCTTCCGCGCAACAACCGAATATCTCTAACATTCAAGGAAACTACGAAGATGTCCGCCCAAAAAGGCAAGGATCTGTTGTTGAAGATCGGCGACGGCGCCGGCGGCTTCGTAACCGTGGCCGGACTGCGCACGCGACGCATCGCGCTCAACGCCGATACGGTCGACGTCACCGACGCAGAGTCGAACGGCCGCTGGCGCGAATTGCTCGGCGGCGCCGGCGTCAGACGCGCCAGCGTTTCCGGAACCGGCGTATTCAAGGACCAGCCGTCGGACGCGATGCTCCGTCAGGCGTTTTTCGACGGGTCGCTGCGCGACTGGGAAATTGTCGTCCCCGGCTTCGGCGTGCTCAGCGGACCATTTCAGATTTCCAATCTCGACTATCGCGGCGAACATGCTGCGGAAGTCACTTTCGACATCTCGCTCGACTCCGCGGGCGCGATTACCTTCACGGCAATCTGAGGCGAGTCATGGCGAATTCGAAGCGCGGTGAGATCGAGGCGCTGCTCGACGGGAAAACCTACACTCTTTGTCTTACGCTCGGCGCATTGGCGGAGCTCGAAAGCGGACTGGGCGCAAATGACCTCGTCGCGATGGCGGAACGCTTCGAGGCGCGTCGACTCTCCGCCCGCGACATTCTCCGCATCATCGGCTGCGGGTTGCGCGGCGCCGGACATGCGCTGAGCGACGACGACGTTGCGCAGATGAAGGTTTCGGGGGGACTTGCGGGCTATGTGCAGATTGCGGCGAACCTCCTCGCCGCGACATTCGGCGACGAGCCGGAGCCGCACGCGCCGCAAAACCCTCCGACGCCGCAGGACGCCTGACGGCGAAGCGAACGAAGACGGCGCACGCTCCCTCTCCCCGCGCGCCTTTTCCGTTCTCGCGCGCCATGGCCTTTGGCCTGGGCGTCCTGCGGCTTGCCCCCCGCGACTTCTGGTCGATGACGCCGCGCGAACTGCATCGCGCGATGGAAGGCGTCTACGGACGTGGTGGCGGGGCGCCGTCACGCGCGACCCTCGATGAATTGATGCGCGAATTTCCAGACGCGAGGCCTCCAAAGTGACTGAAGCAGATAATTTTCCCGACGTCTTCAATCAGCCTGGAGCAAACAACCCGCTCGCCGCCCAGGATCTCAAGGCGATGAAAGCGTTGCTCGACCAGATCAATGTTTCCGCGGGCAACGTCACTCGAACCCTTTCCAACGGCTTTGGCGCAGCGTCCACGAGCGGCAAGAGTTTTAACGAGACTCTCGCGGCAATCGCGCAATCGCTGGCGAGAGTCGCTATGCGCGAAGGCGCCAGGGCCCTGGCCCAGGGCCTCGTAAGCGGGCTGAGCGGTCTCTTTTCGAACGCCTTCAGCGGGAGCGGCGCCGTCACGCCCTTCGCGGAAGGCGGCGTCGTCGCAAGTCCTGCCTATTTCGCCAATGGCGGAACAGTCGGGTTGATGGGAGAACGCGGAGCCGAGGCGATCATGCCGCTTGCGCGCGGCGCCGACGGACGGCTCGGCGTGGTCGCACAGACTGGCCGCGCGCCGGTAGCCGTGACGGTGAACATCGCCGCACAGGATATCGAAAGCTTCCGCCGTTCGGAGGCGCAGATCACCGGCGCGCTCGCGCGCGCTGTGGCGCGAGGCCAACGCAATCTTTGACCATTCTCGAAGGGATAGCGCATGAGCGATTTTCACGAGGTCCGCTTTCCGCTCGATGTTTCCCTGCATGGCAGTGGAGGACCGGAGAGACGCACTGAAATAGTGACGCTGGGCTCCAACCGGGAGGCCCGAAACGCGCGCTGGGCGCATTCGCGGCGACGCTACGAAGCGGGCTATGGCGTAAAGAGCCTCACACAGCTCGCGCAAGTCATCGAGTTTTTCGAGGAGCGGCGCGGAAGACTCTATGGCTTCCGCTGGCGCGATCGAGCCGATCACGCGTCCTGCACGCCAGGCGCAACGATTTCGCCCATAGATCAGGTCATCGGCGCGGGGGATGGAACGCGCGCAACTTTCCAGCTCGTGAAGACCTATGGCGGCGCCTTTTCCGCCTATACGCGAGCCATCGCAAAGCCGGTCGCCGGGAGCGTGCGCGTCGCAGTCGATGGCGTGGAGAAGACCGCGTTGCAAATGTCGGTCGATACCACGACGGGGCTCGTGACATTTGCGCCGGGACAGATTCCTGCAGCAGGCGCCGTCGTGACTGCGGGATTTCATTTCGACGTGCCGGTTCGTTTCGACACCGACTTTCTCGAAATCGACATACAGGCTTTCGAGGCCGGAGTCATTCCGAAAATCCCGGTCATCGAAATTGCGTTGTGAGGAACCACGATGCTGAATCTTTCTCCTTCCATGCAGGCGAAACTGGAATCTCGCGCGACAAGCTTTTGCAATTGCTGGCGGCTCGCGCGACGGGACGGCGTTGTAATGGGCTTCACGGATCACGACCGGGATCTTTCCTTCAACGGCGTGACATTTAGCGCCGGCGCCGGGCTATTCGCGTCGCAACTCGAAAGCGGCCTCGGCCTCGCGCCAGGAACAGCGGAGGCGAGCGGCGCACTGACCGACGACAGTTTGCGTGAGGCCGATCTTCTCAACGGGCTTTACGACGGCGCCTCGGTAGAGACATGGCTTGTCGACTGGAGGAATGTCTCGGACCGACTGTTGCTCGACGTGTCGACGATCGGAGAAGTGCGGCGCGGGGAATTTGTATTCCATGCGGAGTTGCGCTCGGCCGCCCATATCTTCGACCAGCAACAGGGCCGCGCTTTTCAGCGCGGGTGCTCCGCGGAGCTCGGCGATGCGCGTTGCGGCGTCAATCTCGCAACGGCGGGTTTGCATACGACGGGAACGGTCGTCTCATTCGCTGGCGGCGTGATGACGCTCGACCTCGCGGCCTCCTTTGTCAGCGGCTTCTTCACTGGCGGCGTTCTGGAATTCACGAACGGCGACAACGCCGGCGCGCGTCTCACAGTGAAATCACACTTGCAGGAAGCATCGCGCGCGAGCATTGCGCTCTGGACTCCTCCTGGAGCTATGGTCATCGCAGGCGACGCGGTTTCGGTGACCGCAGGATGCGACAAGTCTCCATCGACCTGCCAGACGAGGTTCAACAACATCGTCAACTATCGCGGCTTCCCGCATATGCCGGGCAATGATCGCGTTATCGCCTATCCCAGCGCGCTGGCGCCGGCGATGGACGGAGGGAGCTTTTTTCGATGAGCCTCGAACGCGAAGCAATCGTCGCTGCGGCGCGTCGCTGGATCGGGACGCCATACACGCATCAGGCGTCGCTCCTTCACGTCGGCTGCGACTGCCTCGGGCTCGTTCGCGGCGTGTGGCGTGAAGTAATCGGCGACGAGCCCGAACGCGCGCCGCCATACACGCCGGACTGGGCGGAGACGCTCGGCGTCGAGACGCTTCTCGAAGCAGCTCATCGACATTTCGTGGCCGTGCCGCCCAATGCGTATTGCGCCGGCGATGTTCTCGTCTTTCGCTTTCGGGATCATCTGCCGGCAAAACATCTCGGCATTGCGACCTCCGCGACGCATATGGTGCATGCGCACAGCGGCGCCGGTGTTTCGGAGACGCCGGTCGGAATGCATTGGCGCAAACGCATAACCGCCGCATTCGCTTTTCCCGGCGTCTCCCGCTGACGCACCATCTCACCTTTTCGAGGTATTCATGGCGACGCTCGTTCTACAGACGGTCGGCTCCGTGGTCGGCGGTGCCGTGGCCGGGCCGATCGGTTCGACAATCGGACGACTCGTTGGAGCCGCCGGCGGCGCCTTCATCGATCAGGCGCTGCAGCCGCAATCTTCGCCGCGCTATTCCATCGGCCCGCGGCTGAAATCCATGGATGGCGTTACGTCCATGGAAGGCGCGGGCGTTCCGCGCGTCTATGGCCGCGCGCGGATCGGGGGACAGATGATCTGGGCGACGCGCTTTCTCGAGCGCGTGTCCGTCGCTCCCGGAAACAGTCAGAAAAGCGGCAAGGGAACCGGCGGCGGCGACGCGCCGACCTTCAATTTCACCTATTCCTATTCGGCGAATTTCGCCATCGCCCTCTGCGAAGGGCCGATCGCTTTCGTGCGGCGCATCTGGGCCGATGGCTCGGAACTCGACATGACGACGCTGCCGATCCGCATTTATACGGGAACAGAGAATCAGGGGCCGGATCCGCTGATCGTCGCCAAGGAAGGCGGCGGCAATGCGCCGGCCTATCGCGGCCTCGCCTATATTGTCTTTGACGATCTCCCCCTCGCCGCTTTCGGCAATCGCATTCCGCAATTCACATTCGAGGTGGTGAAGCCTGTCGCGGGGCTCGGCGAAATGATCCGCGGCGTGGATCTCATTCCGGGCGCGACCGAGGCCGGCTATCTGCCGACGCTGAAGCTGAATTTCTATTCGCCTGGAGCGACGGCGGCGGAAAATCGTCATCAGTTGACGGCGGCTACCGACTGGACGGCGTCGATCGACGCATTGCAGGCGCTCTGTCCCAATCTCGAAAGCGTGGCCCTCGTCGTCGCGTGGTTTGGCGACGATCTGCGCGCGGAGCATTGCACAGTCACGCCGCGCGTCGATGCGCCGTTCAAGACCATCGGCCAGTTCAATTACATCATCGGCCCCTATTGGCCGCCGGACTGGTCCGTCGCCGGTCAGACGCGAGCGACGGCGCAAATCGTTTCCCAGATCGACGGCCGCGCCGCTTATGGCGGCACGCCGAGCGACGCCTCGGTCGTCGCCGCCATTTCCGATCTGAAGGCGCGCGGGCTTTCGGTCGTTTTCTATCCATTCCTGATGATGGATGTGCCGCCGGGGAACACCCTGGCCAACCCCTACACGGGCGGGGATGGGCAGCCGGTGTTTCCCTGGCGCGGACGCATCACCTGCGATCCCGCGCCGGGTCGGCCCGCTTCGCCGGACGCAACGGCGGCTGCGGCTTCGCAGATCAACGCCTTCGTTGCGCGTTACCGGACTTTCATCCTGCACTACGCCAATCTCTGCCAGTCCGCCGGGGGTGTCGACGCCTTTCTCATCGGCTCCGAAATGATCGGCCTCACGCGCGTGCGCTCTGCGCCCGGACAATATCCATTCGTCACGGCGCTCACGGCGTTGGCGGCGGACGTGAAGGAGATCGTCGGCGGCGCGACGAAGGTCTCCTATTCCGCCGACTGGACGGAATATGGCGCGCATGTTCCGACGGCGGGGGAATTGCGCTTTCCGCTCGATCCCTTCTGGGCGTCGAGCGCTGTCGATTTTATCGGCGTCGACGTTTATTGGCCGCTCTCCGACTGGCGTGACGGCGACGCGCATCTCGACGCGCAGGAAGCGGCGAGCGTCCATGATCTCGCTTATCTGACGTCACGGGTCGCGTCAGGCGAAGGCTACGACTGGTATTACGCGGACGCCAGCGCGCGCGCCGCGCAAGTCCGCACGCCGATCACGGATGGCCTCGGCAAGCCTTGGGTGCATCGGCAGAAGGACTTTCTCTCCTTCTGGTCGCAACAGCATTACGAGCGAGTCGGCGACGCGGAGCTCGCGGCGCCCACGGCCTGGGTTCCGCAGTCCAAACCGATCTGGATCATGGAGACGGGATGTCCCGCGGTCGATCGCGGAGCCAATGCGCCGAATGTCTTTCCCGACGCGCGCTCGAGCGAGGGAGGACTCCCCTATTTCTCGCGCGACGGTCGCGATGATCTGATGCAGGCGCGCTTTCTCGAAGCGATGATCGCACATTTCGATCCGACTCGTCCCGGCGGCGCGACAGCGAATCCCACGTCGGCGGTTTACGGCGGTCCGATGGTCGATCCTTCCCGCATTCATGTCTGGTGCTGGGATGCGCGGCCTTTCCCTGCGTTCCCCTCTCAGAGCGCCGTGTGGAGCGATGCGGCAAACTGGGAGACCGGACATTGGCTCAACGGCCGACTGGAGGGCGTTCCGCTCGATCGTCTGGCAGTGGAGTTGGCGAAGGCCGTCGAGGCGCCGGGCCTCGTGGTCGATCGGCCCAATATCGGCGGCTTTCTCGACGGCTATGTTGTGGAGCGGCCAATGTCGCCGCGCGAAGCAATCGATCCGCTTTGCGCGCTCTATGGTTTCGACGCGGTCGTCGGAGGCGGCAAGCTGGATTTCATCGAGCGGCGGGGAGCGGCGACGTCGATTGACGACGATGATCTCGTCGCCGGCAGGGACGCGACGCTCGTCACGCTGACGCGCGCGCAGGAAAGCGAACTGCCGCATGAGATCGCGCTTTCCTATTCGGACTCGGAAAACGACTTCCAGATGGCCCGCGTGCTGTCGCGCCGACTTGAAGGCCTCTCCGCGCGCCAGAGCGAAGCGCAGGCGGCGGTGATGACGCATCGCGCCAACGCGCAAATGCTCGCCAATGTCTGGCTGCAGGATTTGTGGATCGGGCGTGAGACGGCGGAATTCGCGCTGCGGCCGGGACTCGTTGCGCTCCGGCCGGGCGATCTCGTGCGTCTCGGCGCCGCGGGCGGCGGGCGGTTGTTCCAGATCCAGCGGATCACGGACGGCGCTGCGCGGCAGGTGAGCGCGCGCGCCATTGATCCCTCCGTCTATGACGTCCCCGCGCCGCGAATTTCACGCAACGCGACCGCTTCGCCAAAAATTCTGGGGCCGCCGCGCGTCGTTGTGCTCGATCTCGCGATCGAACGCGACCAGCCCGCGCTGTCATATGTCGCCGCTTTCGCCGATCCCTGGCCGGGATCGCTGGCGATCGTGAAATTGACGGGCGGCGACGCCGAAACTGTCGGCGTGATAGGCAAGCGCGGGACGATCGGCGACACGCTCGACACGTTGCGCGCCGGACCTGTGGCGCGCTTCGACAATGGATCGAGCGTGACGGTGAGATTGAGCGGGGGCGAACTCGCTTCGGTCGACGATCTCGCCGCGCTCGCGGGAAAAAGCGCCATGGCGATACAGGGCGGCGACGGCGCGTGGGAGATCTTTTCCTTCGCGCACGCCGAACTCGTCGCGGCCCGCACCTTTCGACTCTCGCGGCTCATTCGCGGGCTGGGAGGCGAGGAACATCTGGCGGCGTGCGATGCGCCGGCGGGGTCGACTGTCGTGCTGCTCGACGATGCGCTGGTTCCGCTGGCGCGCAAGGTTTCCGAAATCGGCGCTCCAATTACCTATGCGATCGGTCCCGCCGACCGGAACTACGCCGACCCGCTCTATGTGCGCGCCAGCGTCACGGCGACCAACAAGTCGCTGCGGCCCTATGCGCCGACGCAGGCGCGCGCTCTGCGGACTGTGAATGGAATCGTGATCAGCTTCATCAGGCGATCGCGCGTCGACTCCGACGCATGGGAGACGCTCGACGTCCCGCTGGGCGAAGCGAGCGAAGCCTATGAGGCGGAGATCGCGCTCCCCGCCGGGACACGCAGGCTCGTCGCGACGACGCCGTCGATCCTCTATCCCGCCGCGCAGGAGATCGCCGATTTCGGCGCAGAGCAAAGCGTAATCAGCCTCTCGATCTATCAAATCAGCGCCACGGTCGGACGCGGCTTTCCGCTCACCGTGACGCTCGACGTTCAATAGGGAAAACGATGACGCTCACAAAACATCTTGCGCTGCCGCTCATCGATGCGGCGCAAGCGCAGAAACACGTCACGCACAATGAAGCGCTCGCTTTGCTCGATGCGCTCGCGCATCTCGCCGTCAGCGCGCGCGATGCGGCAACGCCGCCGGCGACGCCGGCGGAAGGCGATCGCCTTCTCGTCGGCGCGGCCGCAACCGGCGCCTTCGCCGGCAAGGACTTTCAGGTCGCAACCTTTCTCGCGGGCGGCTGGACCTTTCTTTCGCCGCAGGCCGGTTGGCGCGTCTATGTCGCGGACGAATCCCGCCTGCTCGTCTTTGACGGCGCCGGCTGGATCGACGTCGGATCGACGTTCGACGAATTCCAAAATCTCGCGCGCCTCGGCGTGGGAACGCTCGCCAACGCGGCAAATCCGCTTTCTGCGAAACTCAACGCCGCGCTCTTCACCGCGAAGCCGGTCGCAGAAAGCGGCTCGGGCGATCTGCGCGTCACGCTCAACAAGGAGGGCGCGGCGAATACGGTCTCGCAGCTCTATCAGTCCGGCTACTCCGGACGCGCCGAGACGGGGCTCACAGGCGACGACGATTTTCGCGTGAAAGTTTCTCCCGACGGTTCGACCTGGAAAGATGGAATCGTCGTCGATAGGACAACCGGCGCAGTGTCGTTTCCCAACGGCGGTCCGACGAAAATCGTCGCCTTTACCTCCAGCGGCGTCTACACGCCGACGCCCGGCCTGCGCTTTGCGGACGTGATCCTCTTCGGCGGCGGAGGCGGCGGCGGATCGGGGGCGCGTCAGGCGGCCGGAGCGGCGGCTTCGGGCGGCGGAGGCGGCGGAGGCGGCGGCGTCAACCGCGGGCGCTTCACGGCGGCGCAGATCGGCGCCGGCAAGGTGATCGCCATCGGCGCCGGAGGCGCGCCGGGCTCCGCTCAGACGACAAACTCTACAGCCGGCAACGCAGGCGCCGCCGGGGGCGCCACGGCCTTCGGAACGCTGATCAGGGCTGGTGGAGGCGGCGGCGGCGCCGGGGGCGGACTCGCTGTCGCGTCGGGCGGCGGCGGCGGCGGCGCGGATATCAACGGCGGCGGCGGTTCGGGGCCGACCGCGGGCGCGGGCGCTTACGGCCTCGCCAATGGCGGCGCGGGCGCGCAGGGCGGAAGCTCGCTCGGCGGAGACGTGGGCTCCGGCGGCGGAGGCGGCCCCGCAGCGGGGGCGGCGGGAGCGGCGGGAGGAACGGTTCGCAAGGCGCCGGCGGGAGGCGGCGCGGGAGGCGGCCTTACGACCGCGAACGCTGTCAGCCCGGGCGGCGTGGGCGGACTCCTTTACGTCAACAACACGGCCCAGCAGGGCGCCGCCGGCGCGGCCGGCGTCAGTGGAGGCGCCGGGCCGTCCTTCGCTGCCGGCGTCGGACCCGTCGACCAGCCGGGCGGAGGCGGCGGCGGCGGCGGCTCGTCGCTCACGGCGGCGGGCAATGGCGGCGCAGGAGGCTTTCCCGGCGGCGGCGGAGGCGGCGGGGGCGCACACCAGAATGGCGGCTCGGGCGGAGCCGGCGGCGCCGGCGGCGCGGGTTACGCCATTATCATCGAATATTTCTGATCGGAGGTCGCCATGCGATTTGCCCTCATTCGCGACGGCGTTGTGGAAAACGTCGTCGAGGCCGAAGAGAATTTCCCGAGCGGACATTCCCCGACCGACGGCGGCGTGATTGCGTTGCCGGCGCAAAACGCCGGGCCGGGGTGGATTTACGACGGCGAGACGTTTTCGCCGCCAGACGTCGTCGCCTCTGCGCCGGAATCGGTGACAATGTTTCAGGCGCGCGAAATCCTGCGGCGCACGCCGGCAAAGAACGGTGGAACGCTGCTCGACGCCGTCAACGCCTACATCGACTCGCAGCGCGCTGAACAGCCGACGCTGGCCCTCGCCTGGGAATATGCGACGCATGTGGAGCGCAATGGCGTTTTCGTCAAAGCGCTCGCCGGCGTCTTCGATTTGAGCGAGGCGGCGCTCGACGAACTCTTCCGCGTCGCCGCGACAATCGACGCCTGAGCCCCCTCTTCACGCCCAACGCAAATCTCGTGCGCCAGCGCGCGCGATTACGTCCGCTTGCCTGAAAGGAAACCCGCAATGAACTGGCCACATGAACGCGTCGTCTCCGAATTGATCGAGTTTTACGGCGATCCCGTGCTGCACAGCTCGATCAATCCCAAATGGGAGCGCGACAACATCGTCGATCTCGTTCCCCCCTACGCCATGCGCTACTCCTGGGGGCCGCCGGTGAGGGCGCTGCGCTTCCACAGGAAATGCCGGGACGCTTTCGGCGAGGCGCTGCTCTCCATCAAGAAACTTTACGGAACGCAAAAGGACATCGAGGCGCACCGCATGCATCTGACGGGCGGCTCGCTGATGGTGCGACTGAAGCGCGGATCGAGCCATTCATGGTCGATCCACAGCTGGGGGGCCGCGCTCGACATCGATCCGCAACACAATCCTTTCCCTGCGAAATGGCGCCCCGGCTTCATTCCGATCGAAGCGGCGCAAGCCTTCCAGAAATGCGGGCTGATCTGGCGCGGCGCGAACGGCGACAACGACCCGATGCATTTCCAGGCGGCCGAGCACAGCTATCGCCACTGAGGCGACGACCTTCCGGCGACAACGACAAGGAGAAAATCAATGTCCGCCCTCGATAATCTGACGGCAGCTTTCAATGATGTGAGATCCGCCGTTGCGCTCGGCGTCGAAAGAATTCGCCAGCTTGCGCAGGATCTCGCCATCGCGCGCGCGAGCGCAGCCGACGCCGCCGTGATCGACCAGATCGCCGCCGAACTCCATGCGACCGCCGACCAGCTGCGCATCGCGCTGGCGACTGTCGATCATACGCAGCCTCACGCCTGACCCGCGACCCTCACACGAAACGGAGAATGCAATGATCGGTTATCGCACCTATATCGCCGCCGCGCTGGTCGCCATTTTCGGGGCGCTCGCCTCGACCGACTGGATTTCCTTCATGGATGACCCCAAGGCCGGCGCCGTCGCCCTCGGCTCCGCGGTTCTGATGGCCGTAATGCGCAGTTTCACCACAACCCCGCCCGGCTGGAGACTGTGACGCTTCTGCTGATGAGCAGCTAAGGTTGCGGGAATTGCGCGCTACGCCGAAGGTCGCCATGATGCTCTGCGATGAATGCAGCCTATTCACGCGCCCGAGGGCGTCGGGGCGGGCGCAGGCCAACACTCTCATTCACCGCGCGTTCATTGCGCGCGGTGAAGTATCGGGTCAATGATGAAGGAAACGCCGGCCGCCTTGACAAGGTTCCGTTACGCCTGCTTTGCAACCGTGAGCGCGGCTGCGCTTGCCTGCGCGCGCGCAGAAGAGGCCGCGGAGCGCGCGCCCGATCGGCCGCAGTGCTTCTCCACCACCCAGACCCGCGAGAAGATCGAGAAGCACAAGCTGACCGACCCGTTCACCTGCATGCGCGCCGAAGCTGCAAAGCTGAACGGCGAGCCGATCGGCGCGAGGTTGTGTCGTCTCGCGGAAATCTTCATCTACGAGATCAGCGTTCTGCAGCCGGACGGCCGCGTCGTGAAAATTCATGTCGACGCGACGACCGGCCGGCCGCATTCTGGCCGCAAGGAAAACTGACTCCGTAGGGCTGCTCCATCGGGAGGGGAAAAGTTGCGACTGCTCGTCGTGGAGGACGACAAGGATTTGAATCGCCAGATCGCGCAGGCGCTGGAACAATCCGGCTACGCCGTCGACCGCGCCTTCGACGGCGAGGAAGGGCAGTATCTGGGCGACAACGAGCCCTATGACGCAGTGGTGCTGGACATCGGCCTACCCAAGAAGGATGGCATCACTGTGCTGGAAGAATGGCGCGCAGCCGGCCGCGACATGCCTGTCCTCATTTTGACCGCGCGCGACCGCTGGAGCGAGAAGGTGCAGGGTTTCGACGCCGGCGCGGACGACTATGTCGCCAAGCCCTTCCACATGGAGGAAGTTCTGGCGCGAATACGCGCCCTGCTGCGCCGCAGAACCGGCCATGCGACGAATGAACTCGTTTGCGGCGCGGTGCGGCTCGACACCAAATCCGGCCGCGTCGTCGTCGACGGCGCGCCGGTGAAGCTCACCTCCCATGAATATCGGCTGCTCGCCTATCTGATGCACCACAGCGGCCGCGTCGTGTCGCGCGGCGAGATCATCGAGCATCTTTACGACCAGGATTTCGACCGCGATTCGAACACGGTGGAGGTCTTCGTCGGCCGTCTGCGCAAGAAGCTCGGGGTCGATCTCATCCAGACCGTGCGCGGCCTCGGCTATATGGCCGCGCCGCCGACGGAGGTCGCCGGCGGGAAACGGTAAGAGCGCATGCGCCTCCCGGGACTCTCGGCAAATTCGATCGCCACCCGCCTGTTTCTGACGGCGGCTGCGCTGAGTTCCGCCGTGCTGCTCCTCGCGAGCATTTTCTTCACGGCCTATTACCGTAAGGAGGCGGAGGAGGTCTTCGAGCGACGGCTCGACGTCTATCTGCGCGCCATCGTCGCCGACGTCTCGCAATCGGGCGAGGAGGGCCGCACCGGGCCGGGACAGCTTGGCGACCCTCAATTCGAACTTCCCGGATCGGGCTGGTATTGGCAGATCACGCGCATGGACGATGAGACGCGCGACATCAAGGCGTCGCGCTCCCTTTTCGCCGGACGCTTGCCGAAGCTCTCCGAACTCGGCGTCCCGGCGGAAGTCGGCGGCTTTCGTCGCGGCTTCGCTCAGGGCCCGGACGGACATCGGTTGCGCATTGTCGAGCGCGTGATCGACGTCGGCGACACAGGCATCTATCTCGTGCAGGTTGCGGGCAGCGCCGATGAAATGGAAGAGCAGATTACGCGTTTTCGGTTCGAGCTGATGGTCGCCTTTGCCGCGCTCGCGATAGCGCTGGCGATCGTCGCCGCGTTTCAGGTGCGTTTCGGCCTTCGGCCATTGCGAATGTTGAGACACGAACTCGTCGCCATCCGTCGCGGCGAACGTGAACGCATCTCGGGCGACTATCCAAGCGAAGTGGCTCCTCTCGCGGGTGAGCTGAACCTGCTCATCAGCGCCAATCGTGACATTCTGGAGCGCGCCCGCACGCAGGTCGGCAACCTCGCCCATGCGCTGAAAACGCCGCTCAGCGTCATGGTCAATGAAGCGGACGCCGTCCCCTCCCCTCTCTCGGACAAGGTAAGCGAGCAGGCTCGGATCATGCGCGACCAGATTTCATTCTATCTCGACCGCGCAAGGGCGGCGGCGCGCGGCGGGGCGCTCGGCGCGGCGACGCAGGTCGAGCCATGCGTCGAGGCGCTCCTGCGCACCTTCACGAAAATCTACAGCGACAAAGGTGTGAGATTCTCCGGCGGGTCGGGAAAGGATCTGCGCTTTCTCGGCGAGCGGCAGGATCTGGAGGAGATGATCGGCAATCTCCTCGACAATGCCGGAAAATGGGCGAAATCCGAGGTCAATATCGCAGTCGATAGCGAACAGGACCCGGCCGGACGGACGATTCTTCGCGTCACGATCGACGATGATGGCCCCGGCCTCGCGCCGGAGCTTCGCGCGCAGGCGACGGAGCGCGGTCGCCGACTCGATGAAACCAAGCCGGGGTCTGGGCTTGGCCTCTCCATCGTCGTCGATCTCGCGGCGGCCTACGGCGGATCGCTGGCGCTCGAGGACAGTCCCGGCGGGGGACTGCGCGCGCAGTTGCGCCTGCCGGGGTTTTGACAGCCACGCTTCGATCCTGCATGAGGGGAGAATTGCGGCCGGAATCAACAAGCGGAGATACCGACGATGCGCGCGAAAGCCGCCACGGCGATTGGCCTCCTGTGCGCGACGCTTGGCGTTGGCGCCTGCAGTTCCACAACCGAGCCTTCTGCAGCGGCGGCGGTCCCCGTCGTCTCGGCTCCGCCGCCGCCGGCGCCGGGCGTGGTTGGCGTATCGATCGGCCAGTCGCTCGACGAGAAAGACCGCGCCGCAGCCATCGCCGCGCGGCAGGAGGCGGTGGCCTCCGGCGCGCGCAAGAGCTGGCGCGGCGAACATGGCGCCTATGGCTTCATTTTGCCGGGGCCGGAAAGCGGTTCCTGCCGCGACTATACCCACAAGATCTTCATCAACGGCCGCCCTCAGGAAGCAAAGGGTCAAGCATGCCGCCAGAGTGGAGAATGGCGCGTAACGAGCTGAGCTGACCCTTTTGGAAGGCGGGCCTCGCCTGATGAAACTCCTTCTCGCTATCCTTGTCACGACGCTGATCGTGATCGCGGCTTTCTTCATTCTGTTTTCGCCGGAGGAAGAATCCCGCAGGATCGTCGAAGCGGAAATGGCGGGGGCCAGATTCGTCTATGCGCGAGCCTATGCGCGCGATGAAACGACCGGCGCCGGCGGATTGGCGGATCGCCTCGCCTTTGTCGCATCTTTCCCGGCGTTTACGCCGCTGACGGCGAAACAGCGCGCCGCCGGCGCGCCGGCCGTGATGCTCACCGTGACGCCGAAGGACGACAGTCTCGATCCCGCGGAGCGGCCCGGAAAGCTTTACGCCCGCTTTCTCACCGCCGATGCGCTAGCGGGTCCGGGCGGCCTGGTGAAGCGCCATTTCGAGCAGGGCTCGCCCTACGATTTCGAGGAGCTGTATATTGCGCCGCCGGACGGACGAATCTTTTTCGCGCGCTGTCCCAAGGCGCATTCAGGCGCTGCGTCGGAAGCCTGCCTGTCCGTCTTTCGCGACGGCGCCTTCGATGTCGAATTGCGCTTTCCGCCCGTCTTCCTCGAAAATTGGGACGCGCTTTACGACGGCGCGCGCGGGCTCCTGACGCGCATGACGAAAGCGGCCGCGCGCAAGAAGCGCTAACGGCGTCTCACTCTTCCTCGAGATCGAAATCGAGAATGGCGATCTGCAGCGTGAAGCTCGACAACTTCGCGTCATCGGCCGAGATGACGCCGAGAAATTCACCGTCCGTATTCAGTTCGACCGAATCTGTTTTGCGGCCGCGGGCGACGATGGACAGGCGGTCGTTTTCAAAGAGCTTGCGCAGATAGGACTGCAGCACTTCGCGGCCCACGGGGATTTTCATCTCGAAAGCGAAGGAGCGATCACCGTCCTCGTCGTCGACGGAAATCGACGCGATCTTGCGCTCGCCCAGATGCACCGCAGCATTGTCCGGATTCTTCGGGTCCGCAGTGACGCGAACATCATCGTTGCCGAAGGATCGGCGCAGGAACGCTTGCAGTTTTCGCAATTCGCTCTTGTCCAACCCCGCCTCCAAACCTTCAGTTATTACAGACCTGTGACACGAACGGACGCGTCGGGCAAGTGCGTTGCCGGCCTGTCCGCGATCTACCCAAACAAAATCGCCCGGCGAAGATTCGCCGGGCGATATTCGTGGCCTCTAGCGAGCGATTATTCGCCGGCTTCTTTAAGGCGCTTGTTGCAGCTGCTCCAGAATTTCGGCCATGTCAGCTTTTTGTCGGCCTTCAGCAGTTCCTTCTTTTGCGCCTTCCATTCGGCGGCGCATTTCTTCTGACGGCTCTGAGTGGCGGCCTTCGTGTCTTTCGCGGCAGGCTTCGCTTCAGCAGCCGGGGCGGCCTCGGGTTTGGCTTCGGCCGGAGCGGCCTCGGCGGCCGGCGGCGGCGTCAGCGGAGCAGGAGCCTCGGCGGCCGGGGCCGGCGCGGGGGCGGCGGCTTCGGCGGGCTTCGCCTCGACCGGCTTCGCTTCGGCGGCGGGAGCGGCTTCCTTGGCCTGCTCGGACAGTTTCGTGCGGCATTCCTTCAGGAAGTCCTGCCAGCTTCTGCCGGCGAGTTCGTTCGCCGCCTTCGCCGCCTGATATTGAGATCCGCATTCCTTGAGCACATTGGCCTGCGCAAAAGCCTCACCGGAAACGGCGACGCCAAGGCCCGCGGCGACAATGCCGACCGCAGCGCGAGAAACAGCGTGACGGATCACCATATAAATTCTCCCCTGATAAAGCCGCTTGGAGATTCGCGAGCGACTTGAGACGGCGCACTGAAGCACACGGCGCGCCAGCTGTCTGCGGCGATGTGTCGGCGGCGGCTTGACGATAGTCCCAACATAGTTGTGAACGCAATCTGAACGCGCAATAAAGGTGGGAAAACGTGGCGTCATGCCGCATGATTCAGGGAGAAACCCGCCTTTGCCGAACGCGCGCGCGCAGCCTGCAAGCTGGGGGGACGCCGTATTGTCGCATGCGGATGGACTCGCGCGCTGCCCATGGGCGGGCGTCGACCCGCTTTATGTCGCCTATCACGATGAAGAATGGGGGCGTCCGGAGCGCGACAGCCGGGCGCTCTTTGAAAAGCTGGTGCTGGATGGATTTCAGGCCGGGCTCTCGTGGATCACTATCCTGCGCAAGCGCGAGGCGTTCCGCGCCGCTTTCGAGGGGTTCGATCCCGCCGCAGTCGCCCGTTTCGATGACAGACGCGTGCATGATCTGATGCTGAATGACGGGATTGTGCGCAACCGCGCCAAGATTGAAGGCGCCGTGCTCTCGGCGCGGGCCTGGCTCGCGATCGAAGCCGCTCAGGGCTTTTCCTCATATATCTGGGACTTCGTAGACGGATCGCCGATCGTCAATTATCCTAAACGAATCAGCGATGTGCCGACACAAACCCCGCTCTCGCAGCGCCTCTCGAAAGACCTGAAGGCGCGAGGCTTCAAATTCTGCGGACCGACGATTGTCTACGCATTCATGCAGGCGGTTGGCATGGTGAATGACCATCTCGTCGATTGCCATGTTCGCGCCGAAAGCCCCCGCGCCCGAAAGAGGCGCGCCTGAGCCATGCGCGATCCCGCATCCAGAAAGCGGCCCGCCGGCAAGGACGCCGCGCCGCGCGCCTGGCAGAGAATGCTCTCGGGCCGTCGGCTGGACCTTCTCGATCCATCCCCCCTCGATGTAGAGATCGAGGACATCGCGCATGGGCTTTCCCGCGTCGCGCGCTGGAACGGCCAGACCCTCGGCCCGCATATTTTCTCCGTGGCCCAGCACAGCCTGCTCGTGGAAAAAATCGCCGGCGAGCTGGACCCTGCGATCGGCCGGGCCGAGCGGCTCTTCATGTTGCTGCATGACGCGCCCGAATATGTCATCGGCGATATGATTTCCCCCTTCAAGGCGGTGATCGGCGACGCTTACAAATCGGTCGAGAATCGCATTCTCGGCGCGATTCTGCTGCGCTTTTCCCTACCCGCGACGCCATCGCCGACGGTGCTGAAACTCTCCAAGCAGGCCGACCGCGCCGCCGCTTTTTTCGAGGCCGTCAATCTTGCCGGCTTTACACGCGGCGAAGCCGAGCGCATCTTCGGTCGCCCGGCGATCTCGCCGCAGGCTTTTACGGACGACATCGCGCCCGCCGCCATCGAGGCGACGCAAGCGCGTTTTCTTGCTCGCTTTCACGCGATCGACCAGGGGTGAGAAGAAGGCCGTGAGGGTTTCGATGACGAACGGGCGCCTCTACGTCTGTTCCATGACCAAAGTGGTGGACACCGTGCGCGCGAGCGGCGCCCGCTCGCTCGTCACGATCCTCACCGCCGGAGCGTCGCTGGTGCGGCCCTGCGAGATCGCGCGTGAGCGCCATCTGCGCATCGCGGTCTCCGATATCGACACGCCGCGCGACGGGCATGTTCTCGCGGGCGAGGAGCACATCGACCGGCTGCTCGCCTTCATGGAGGAATGGGACCGCGCCGCGCCGCTGGTCATTCATTGTTATGCGGGCGTCAGTCGCTCGCCGGCGGCGGCCTATATCGCGGCCTGCGCCCTTGCCCCGCATCGATGCGAATTCGACCTTGCGCGCGAACTTCGTGACGCCTCGCCGACCGCGACGCCGAACCGGCGGCTCGTGGCGCTCGCCGACCGGCGGATGGGGCGGGAAGGACGAATGGTCGCGGCCATTTCCGCGATCGGCCGCGGCGCAGACTGCTATGAGGGAGCGCCCTTCGCGCTCGAACTCGCCTGAGCGAGGCGATCGTGACGCCGGCGGCGCGCATTCTGTCGCCGCCGGTCGAAATCGGGCTGACGGCCGCGATCGTCGCGGTGCGTGACGACGAGCCCCTCATCCTGACCACCCGAACCGAAGGCGCCGACGCCGTGGCCTCCCTTCCCTCGGGCCCGTTCGATCCGATTCGTCATCGCACCTTCGAGATCGGACTGCGCGAATGGGTGGCGGAGCAGACCGGCGCGCCGCTGGGCTATGTCGAGCAGCTCTACACCTTCGGCGACCGGGGACGGCACGCCCGCGCTGGCGACCGCGACCCGCATGTCGTGTCGGTCGGCTATCTCGCCCTCACCCGCATCGGCGACGAGACGCAGCGGCCCGCAGAGGGCGCCTGGCGCAGCTGGCACGATTTCTTCCCATGGGAGGACTGGCGAAAGGGCCGACCAGAGATCATCGAGACGACGATCGCGCCGGGCTTGCGCGGCTGGGTCGAGGAGGCGCCGAATGCGGTCTCCTCCGCAGGACTATCGCGCCGGCAGCGGGTCGACCTCCTTTTTGGCGCGCAGGGACGCGGTTTCAACGAGGAGAACGTGCTGGAGCGGTACGAGCTTCTCTATGAAGCCGGCCTTCTGGAAGAGGCCTTGCGCGACGGCCGCGAGGCGGCCGCGAGGCGCGGAAAGCTCGCTCCTCTCGGGGTCCCGATGCGCCACGACCACCGACGCATACTCGCGACCGCCATGGGCCGTTTGCGCGCCAAAATGAAGTATCGGCCAGTGATCTTCGAACTGATGCCGCCCGCATTCACATTGACCGAACTGCAACGAACAGTTGAGGCGATCGCCGGCCGCCATCTTCACAAGCAAAACTTCCGTAGACTGGTGGAAACCTCGGCGATCGTCGAGCCCACCGGAGAGATGCTGCTGAAAACCGGCGGCCGGCCAGCCGCCCTATTCCATTTTCGCCGCAATGTTCTGCAAGAACGTCCTTCACCGGGACTACGCGTCGGGATAAGGGGCTGATTTTGCTCTTTAAGATATTGTTCACCCTGAGATGGTGAACATCGCCTGAAGCTTTGGTCCGTAAGCGTAGAGGTGAGTCTTGGGCTATCTGTCGCCGCCGCCGTCGCCGGCGCCCGTGGTCGTCTACAAGGACGTCGGGGGGCTCGTTACCGATTACGAAGCCCAAACGGAACAGTATCGTCGTGAGAACCGCGAAGTCCGGCTGCATGAATGTCGCTCGGCCTGCACGCTGGCGCTGAGCCTGCCGAACGTCTGCGTCTATCCCGACGCCAAGATCAAGTTTCATCAAGCCTACAACGCGATCACCAAGGAGGTCGACCTCGGCGTCTCGTCGAAGCTCTTCGCCTCCTATCCGTCGGCGGTGCAGGCGCGACTGGGCTATCTGACCCGAGAATATCGCATCCTTTCGGGGACCGAACTGATCGCGCTCGGGATGCGCAACTGCAACGGCGACAATCCGGTGCTCATCGCAAACCGCAAGCCGAAGGCTGAGCCCGCGATGGCGATCGCGAATGCGCGCCCGAACGCCAATCCGAATCCCTGGGGCGACATCGCTCACAAGGTGCAGACCGCCGTCGCAAGCGCCCTGTCCTCCGGCGCCGGAGAGACGCCGCGCGGCTCGGTTCGGGTCGCGGTCGCCGACCGCCAGCGCCTTTCGGAGACATCGCGTCTCTCGACGGACGCCACCGCCCGCTTCGAGGGCTCGCCGAGCGTCGCCCGAGAAATCTCCGACGGCGTCGACGTGCCATTGCCGCCGAGGCGGCCGCCATCAACCGCTTTCACGACGATGGACGCGCAACTCCCGCCCCGGCTCCAGCTCATCAAGGGCGCCCAGCCGATCCTCGCCACGAGCCGATTCGTTCGCACGGTGGCGACCCGTTGAGCGGTCGGGCTCGGGCAATATTTCGCCACGATGTTACCTTAACCCTCCTCGCGAGTGGGGACTCAGGCGGCTTTCGGCCGCAAAGGCGTCAGCGACGGCAAAACGCATCGCGAGCGCATGCTCATCCCCACACACAGAAAAACGGCTTACGCCCGAAGCGATAGGCCGCCAGCGACTTCCGGCGTGGCGACGGATCGCGGGGCAAGGGACGGATCAAAGGCTTGAGCCGAGGGTCTTCGGACGCGGCTCGAGCGAGATGGGGAAGCAATCCTTTTGACGACGCCTCGCCGCAAGCATCATCGCAGACGATCCCTGGCATTGGGCGCAATCGCCGCCTGCATTGCGGCATTCACGCCGAGTCTTACGGAAACCGCCATCGCCAACGGCGACACCCGCACAATCTACCTCCACCACGCCCATACCGGCGAAGACATTGCGGCGACCTATCTGGTCAATGGTCAGTATGACAGCAATGTCCTGCGGCAGCTGAACTGGTTCCTGCGCGACTGGCGCCGCGACGAACCGACGAACATGGACCCCCGCCTTTTCGACGTCGTCTGGGAGGCCTATCGCACCGCCGGCGCGGGTAATCAGGTCATCAACGTCGTCTCCGCCTATCGCTCCCCGGAAACCAACGCCATGCTCCGCTCCCGCTCCCGCGCGGTGGCGAAATATTCCCAGCACATGCTCGGCAAGGCGATGGACACCACCATGCCCGGCATGCCCATGTCCCATATCCGGGAGATCGGCATGCGCATGCAGCGCGGGGGCGTCGGCTATTATCCGACCGCCGGAACGCCTTTTGTTCATCTCGACGTCGGCAATGTGCGCTCTTGGCCGCGCATGACCTATGATCAGCTCGTCCGCCTCTTCCCCGACGGCAAGACCGTGCATTTGCCGACCAATGGCCAGCCGCTTGCGCGCTATGAGGAGGCCCGCGCCGAGATCGAGGCCCGCGGCAACGGCGCCTATGTGACCGCGCCGCGGCGCACGGTCGGCGGCTTCTTCGCGATGCTTTTCGGCGTCGGAGGCGGCGAGGAGGACGACAGCGAAGTTGCGGCCCCGCCGCCCAGCACGCGCAAGCAATGGGCCTCTCTCGCTCCGCGCAACGGTCGCGGCGCGAAAATGGCGGAGACGGATGAAGAGGGAGGCGGCGCCCCCGCCGCCGAGGCGGCGACCGACCGCCGCGGACGCGGCCAGCAACTCGCGCGGGCGGAGGAAAATCTTCCGCGAGGCGAGACCGCGATGTCCTCTCCCGGCGTGACGGCGATGGCGACGCCGGCCGCGGAACCCGCGCCGGAGCGGGCGCAGGAGCCGCAAGAAAAAGAAAGGCCGGCGCCGACTGTTCGGGTTCCGCTGCCGCCGTCGGGACGTCCGGCCTCCCTCGCCAGCAAGCCGACGCCGCTCGAGCCGGAAGACAGGGGCACCGCCGTCGCGGCGCTCGAGACGGGCGCCCAGCCCGATCTGCGCAACTCGTTGGAACAGCAGGAAGCCGAAAGCGTCGAGGCTGGATCGACCCGCGTATATGCAAAAGTCCCGCTGCCGCCGCATCGCCCATCGATGCTGGTCGCCGCCGTGACCGCGGCGCCGCTTCCGCCGGCGAGGCCGTCCGCTTTGCAGAAGTCCGCCTCAGGCCGCGGCGCCGACGCAAACGCCGCTCACGCGATTGCGAATCTGGTCGACGAGGGAAAGGGCGCAGGCTCATCCGCAAAACGGACGGACGATGAGCCGCTCGCCTATGTCGCCCCCCCGTTGGAGAAGAATCAGGACGCGGAAGCGGCAAAAACGCAAAAGCCGGCCGCCGCAAAGACCGAACAACGCACAGTGGCGCGCCGCTCCGATTTCGTTCCTGCGCGGCTGGATCGCTCCAACTTCAACACTTTGACTGGCGCGACGCCCACGAGCCGGGCGTCCGCACGCTCGGTGACAGGCGCGCCGATCGGGGCCGTCCGCGCCGCTGCGCGCGCAGCAGAGCCGAGCGTGCTCGCCCCGCCGCAAAGGCCGTCGCACATCGTCGGCTTCGCTTCGCCGGACGCCACGCCGCCGACCGACAAATTCGCGCCCGGCGCGCAGCGCGGCCGGTAGCGATCCCAAATCCTGCTGATTTCTTCCGCCGCCCGGCCCCGCCGTCATGCGTCCCTATGCGGTCGTCGACGGCGAGAATGTCGCACGGAAGCATGGGCGGCAAATTCGCCGGATATGCCGCGGCAATGACACGCTGCTCATGTTTGCGGGCGTATGGAGTTTCGCTGTCGCCGGGTTCGAGCATCAATCCGTCAACCCGACGCCGATCGACGCTCTCGAAAATCCGCGAGCGCTACGGTCCGGCGACGCGCGACGTCAAGCCTTGCGTGATAGTCGGTTTCAGAGCCTTGCGCTGAAGGGATGGTGGGGGAAGTAGGACTCGAACCTACGAAGGCTTAGCCAGCGGATTTACAGTCCGCCCCCTTTGCCGCTCGGGACATTCCCCCATTGGTCTCGCCTGCCGGCCCGAGGACCGCTGCGAAGACCTGGCGCGCCGTCGGCGGCCGTTGGTAGCGGCATATGCGTTCCTCGCGCCTCCGCTGTCAACCTCAAAAACGGCCGAGGTGGCGGATATCCCGCGGATTTTGCGCAGCCTGTTCGCCCCGTTGGATTCGGTCGGGCGTCAGGCGCGTCGCGCGGCCTTGCGCTCCAGCAACGCGACCAGCGCGGCGCAGACCAGCGGCCCGGCGCTGAGCGCAAGGAGCGCAAGCGAAAACCCTCCGCTCGCCTCCTTGATCCAGCCGACGAGATAAGGGCCGGCGAAGCCCGCGAGATTGCCGATCGAATTGACGAGCGCAATGGCGATCGCCGCTCGCGTTCCCGAAAACGAGGCTGTGGAAAAGGCCCAGAAGGTCGGGAGCGACGCCAGCGTGCCGCTGGCGGCAATCGATAGAATCGCAATCGAGGTCGCCGGGGACTTGGTCCACGCCGCCGCCGCGAGGCCCAGCGCGGCGACGATCGCGGCCCCGACCGTATGGCGAGCGCGCTCGCGGAGACGGTCCGAGCGCCGGCTCCATACGAACATGGCGATCGAACCGCAGAGGAATGGAATGGCGGTCACCAGCCCCGCGCCAGCCGGACCGAAACCGAAGGCGGCGGCGATCTGCGGCAGCCACATGCTCAGCCCGTACAACGCCAGCACGACGCCGAAATAGGCGACGCCGAGCAGGAGCGTCCGCTGGTCGCGCAGCGCCGGCCAAACCTCGTGCTCTTCCGCGCCGGGAGCCGCGCTTTCCTCCGCTGCGATGGCCCCGGTCAGCCAATCACGCTCAGCCGGCGCAAGCCAATCCGCGTCTTTCGGCTTGTCCGTGAGAAAGAAATAGGTCGCGACGCCCAGGATGAGCGGCGGAATGGCCTCGAGGAGAAAGAGCCACTGCCACCCCCTCAACCCCGCAAGACCGTCCGTGAGAGAAAGCAGGACGCCCGACACCGGGGCGCCGACCACTGTCGATAGTGGTATAGAGAAGAGAAAGGCAGCGAGGATTTGCGCGCGTCTTTCGCGCGGGATCCAGTAAGTGAGATAGAGAACGACGCCCGGCATAAAGCCCGCTTCCGTCGCGCCGAGCAGGAAGCGCAGCGCGAAAAAGCTGTGCTCGTTCCAGACCACCGCCATGAGCGCCGAAGCGACGCCCCAGCTCACCATGATGCGCGCGATCCAGAGTCGCGCGCCGACGCGATGCAGGATGTAATTGCTCGGCGTCTCGAAGAGCGCATATCCGATGAAGAAAATGCCGGCGCCCCAGCCGTAGACGGTCGGAGAGAAACCGAGATCCCGGTTCATCTCCGTGGCCGCGAAACTGAGATTCACCCTGTCGAGGTAAGAAGCGCAGTAACAGGCGACGAGAAACGGTATCAACCGCCACGCCACTTTCCGCATTGTGGCGTCGGCGTCGACTAGCGGGAACTGTTTTCCCGGCGCGAAATTCATGCCGGCGTGAAGACCGAAAGAGAATGGCGCCTGTGCGGGATGGCGAGCGAAATCCGCTGAAGTCCGGCGGCTTGCGCCTGCGCCCGCAGCAAGGAACAGGGCTCCGGCAGATCGTTGTTGACGAGATGTTCGCAAATCGCGTCCTGCTCGCCGGAATCAAGCTCGACCATATGACCGCGCAGCCAGTCGCAATATGCGGAATGATATTCCGCGAGACTTTCGTCCTCCTCCCGCACCACGTCCACAAGCAGCAGCAGACCGCCTGGATTGAGCTTTTGCGCGGCGGCTTTGAAAAATTCCGCTTTGAGCGGCGTCGGGAGGTGATGCAGCGCGAAGCTGGTGTAGATGATGTCCTGAGGCCCGGAAGCCGCCAGCTCGCCGAGCATATCCGCCTGCTTCAGTTCGACGGGGCAGGACAGGTAACCGAGATTGCGCGCCGCCAGGTCCAGCGCCTCCTGGCAAAGGTCCGCGCCCGTGTAGCTCTCGAGCGTGAAGCCTTCGAGCAGCGGCGCGAAGGTCGCGGCGTCCCCGCAGCCGAGATCGAGAACTGAGAAGGGGCGATCGCCAAAGCGCTCGCGCAGCGCCGCCTTTACCGCCGCGCCGAGTTCCTGGTGGAACATGTAATTGGAGGCGACAACCTTCGCATAGGTGTCCCACACGTGGAAAAAGCGGATGGCGGCGGGTTCATTCATCGAGACAGGCTCCATGGCGTTGAAGGCTCAGCGGTTGCCGGCGCCCTGCATATCGGTCGTCGCGGACTGTGACTTATCCGTCTTGAAAATCCGGCGCCAGTCGTTCTTCATGCTGAGGATCGACCACCCCTGCTTCGGGGCCTCGTCGAGACCGCGATCAAGCTTCCCGATCAGTGATTTACGATCATAGGAGGCCTCGCGCTCCGCGTCGTCGTGATGAACGAGAAGACCCAGGCGCGGCCCCTCCCCCGCGGTGGTCCATTGCAGCATTTCCACATCGCCGTCCGAATTGCCGAAAGCCAGGATTGGCCGCCGGCCGATAAACTGACTGATGGTCTCGGGCTTTTTCGACTTCACGTCGTGATAATCGAGCTTCGCCCTTCGCAGCAGTATCGGCTTTCCGTTCGACATCAGGAAGCTCGTCCTGATATGCGACCCAATGACCTGCTCCGGCGGTATTCCGTAAACCCGCTCGGAAAAGGCGCGCATGAATTCTGTCTCTACGCCCGACACGATATAGGTCCTGAAGCCGTTTGCGCGCAGATAATTCAAAAGCTCCAGCATCGGCTGATAGACGAGGCGGTCATAGGTCTGCTTGAAATAGGGATGCTGCGCATGCGCAACCCATTCGCCGGCCAGCGCCTTGAAAGCCTCCGGCGTGTCTCCCGAATAGCTCTCGCCGACAAGCGTCAACATGCCCGGCTCCCCGCCCTTCGCCAGCGCTGGCAGATCACGCTTCAAGGCGGCGTCGAAAAGTCGGCTCCTGCGCCATTCGGGATGTTTCGGCGCGAGCGCCCGCGCGCGATCGACAGCAAAGAGCACAGGCGAGTAAAGCGGCCATTCCGTCCACAGCGTCCCGTCACTATCGAAGACCGCGACACGATCTTCGCTCTTCACAAAATCGGGGCCGCCGGGATTCGTCACCTTGTCGACAAAAGCGATGATCGATCGCTTGACGGGACCATCATTCCAGGAAGGCAAGTTGTCCTGCGCCAGAGCCGAGCGCGTGAACAGAATGAAGAACAACAGGACAAGTGCAAACGGACGCTTCATCCTCTCGCCCCTTCAATTGCCCGAAGCGCATATCGGATGCGCTTCGCCCTCGCTTCGTTCGAAAGGACTACCATCGGAGAGTTTGTCTCGCTTCAATTATTTTCGCTCTTTCGGACAGAAAATCGTACACATTTTTGGCGAATGCTCTCAATCATTGCAGTTGCGCGATCGTTCGCCGCTCGCCGCGACACATGCGCGGCGGGCGAGATGAATAGCGCTTGTCGACACTGGCGCCGACGAAAGAGGCCAGCCGGGATAAAGGTCCAACGAGGGCGACGCCGACCTAACCATTTTTTCAATCAGGCGACGCTCAGCGCTTTCCGCGAACGCGCTCGCCGAGTTTGGCGGTGAGACGCTTCAGCGCCGATGAATGATCGTCACGATCGAGAACGACGTGGATCAGCGACCAGCCGGAGTCATTGGCTCGCGCCTGAGCAAGCGCCGCCTCCATCTCTTTTTCGCTGGTGACCCTGAAGCCGGATCCTCCGCCGATGACGCGGACGATTTCCGAATATCGCCAGCGAAGCACATCATTGAAGCGGCGGTCGAGCATAGGCCGCTCGGTGCCATAGCCGTCGTTGTCCAGAACGATGACGATCGGGTTCATGCCAAAACGGGCGGCAGTCGAGAGCTCCATGCCTGTCATCTGAAACGCGCCGTCGCCGACGAGCACGAGCGGCCTCAGCTTCGGCGCGGCCGCCTTCACGCCGATGGACGCCGGCACGGCGAAACCCAGCGAACAATAATATGCCGGCGAAAGAAAATGCGCGCCGTCGCTGATATAAAGGTCGGAGGCGCCGAACAGCGCGTCGCCCGGGTCGGCGATCACGATCATGTCGTCCTCGATGAAAGCGCTGATCTGGCGCATCACTGCCTCGATCGTCACCTTGTTGTCCGTCGCAGTGAAGGGACCCGGGCGCTCGGGATGCCGATAGGGTTCGACCACGCGCTTCTCCCACGGATGTGCGGCGAGCCCATGAACAAAGTCCTCGACGCGCACGTCGTCATATGCGTGCACGCCGACGGCCACGCGGTCCTTGGCCGCATAAATGGCGTAGCGACGCTTGATGTTGGCGGTATAGAGACCGAGGTTGATGTCGGTCATCATCGCACCGAGCAAAACAAGGCAATCACTTTTCTCAACATAGTCGCGCACCGCTTCCTGCCCCATTGCGCCTTCATAGACGCCGATATAGGCGGGGTGCGATTCAGGAAAGACCGACTTGCCCATGATCGTTGCCGCAACGGGGATTCCCGTGCGCTCCACGAGCTGGGTGAGCGCCTCCTGCAAATGGAAACGATGCAGTTCCTCGCCCGCCAGAATGACGGGGCGTCTGGATATGGAGATCTGCTCCACGGCCTCTGCGACGGCGACTGCGAGCGCCTCCGCGTCGCTCGTCTCCGGCGGCAGCGGCCGCGTGGTCAAAGGGCCGATTTCCGCGATCGCCATGTCGCGCGGCAACTCGATATAGACCGGACGGCTGTAGCGCCTGGCCAATGCAAACATGCGCTCGATTTCGCTTGCAGCCGTCAGAGGATCGTCGAGCAACGTCGCGCCAACCGTGAGTTCACGAAAAACGCGCAGCTGCGTGTCGAAATCGCGGACCCGATGGTGCAGAAGCGAATTGCGTTGCTGTTCGTGCAGACCCGGCGCTCCGCTGATGACAATCACCGGCGAACGCTCGGCATATGCTTGCGCGATCGCGTTCGCGACCTTGAGTCCGCCGACGCAATAAGTGATGGCGCATGCTCCGAGTCCTTTCATGCGGGCGTAAGCGTCCGCGGCAAAGCCGGCGCCTTGCTCGTCGCATGTGTTGACAACCGTGATCGGACTTTTCTCGAGCAGCGAGAAGAACGTCAGGCAATAGTCGCCGGGGACGCCGAAGACATGGTCGACGCCTTCTTCCTCCAGACGCCTGACGAGATAGGCGCCGATGCTTTCCGCCATGTCCACTCCGTTCCATCGAGCGACGGACCCGGCAATCAATCATTGCCTATCACGCCTTACTGCGCTGTAGTTTACGTGTCCAGCGCCCTTGGCGGCGGTTGAAGTGACAGAAGATATGTCCGCAACGATCGAGTCGATCGGCACGAATCGCAGAACCTATGGCGGCCACAATATCGACGCCCCGTTTCTTCAGCGGGTTTTCAGATATTCGACGATGGCCGTCGCGCCCGCCTTGTCGTCCGACCAATCGAGTTTCATCTTCCTTCCGTCCACTTCCACATCTTTGTCGTGCCCATGGTTGGAGAGCGCGGGAAATGCGCCCGTATCGAAAGAATACCCTTCCTCGCGTCGCGGCGCGGCTCCGACATTCCAGGAAAATCCACCCAGGCTCCTGTCATAGTCGAGACGGCCTTTCATGAAAACGCGGGGCCGTTCGACGGGAACCAGCAGGTGATAAAGCGTGGGCACGGATCCATTGTGTAAATAGGGCGCCTGCGCCCACACGCCGCCGAGCGGCAGAGCATTATATCCGAGATGGTCCTTGGGATCGGCCATCGACAGCTCCGGCCGATTCTCCAGAGAAACATGATCGAACTCTGCGCAAGGCCTGACCATGTCGCCATCCGGCGGCATTTCCACGGCCCTGGAGGGCGGGCAGATCTTGGTAAAGCTTGCGCGCGCACTTGTGGCGATGGTCTGACTTACCACGCGCGCACGACCGAGGTCTGTTCCCATATCGTAGACATTGCCATTTTGGGGCTTATGACACGCCGCGCAATTTTCGTTGAATAACGCCTCGCCTTTCCTCGCGAGCGCGACGTCGACATCGAAGGGATAGGCAGGCGCCGGCAGATCGGCGAGCAGATCGACGCCAAAGACGCCAACGCGCAGATCGGTGTCTTCGAAGAGACCAACTGTTAGTTCAGCGGCGAGGTTGCGGAAAATGGGAATGGGGATGTTGCCGTTCCACTGCCCGCCGCCATCAATCAGACTGGCGCCATCGGTCGACCAATGCGCGCGCCGCTTGCCCTGCTCCCACACAGCCATGAAGTCGGTGATTCCGGCAGTCGGCGGCAGCATGGTTTCGGCATCCACCGGCTTGCCTGCGGCTTTCTGGAACGCGAAAACGATCGAGGCGCTCACGCCGGTCGCGTCCGCCATGCCGCCGAACCCCTGCGCCATCGGCTCTTCGAAACCCTTGTAGTTCTTGCCGATGAGATCCACGAGCGAACTGAACTCCAGTTCCGCACGCTGCAAGAAATCGCCCACGATTCTGGCGGCGTCCTTCCTGAAAAGCGCAATCTGTTTTTCCTCATATTCGGCATCGAAGTTTCGCGCGCCGAGGGCATAATTTCGATAGAAGAAGTTTTTGTCCGCAGCATGCGCCTTGTCCATCGCCGCAAGAATTGCAGCCGCAGCGCGTGAGATCTTCTCTTCGGGCGTTGTTGCGCCAGCAGTGATTTTCCTTATTGTGTTGACGACTCTGCGACGATATTGCACGAGATTGAATTGTGTATTCACGCCGCCGTCGAGATATTTATATTTGCCATCATCCAGTCTGACTCGACCAATATGGCATGCGCCGCAGGTGATGGACGCAAAGTCGACGGCGCCAAAAGTATCCTTGCGCGCAAGACCCGTCCAGCCGAAACCACGGGCAATCGGAAGCCCCGGCTCGCGTTCGTCGATAAATAGGCCGACAACATCGAGGAAATTTTCTTCGCTTCCCCATTCTTCCGGCGCGAGTTTCGGAAGCAATTTAAGGATCAGGAAAGGCGCGCCGCTCCTTTCACCAAAGGGAAAATCGGCAAACCAGCGATAGGCAATCTGCTTGTCGGAAAGATGTTTTTCAATCGCTTCGGCCCGCCTGCGTTGATCCGCCTTCCATTGTGGCGTCGACGTCGCCCGATCGTTATACGTCTTCTCGTTCGGATAAACAGCTTGCGCCTGAGCGCCCGAGGCGATCCCGAGCAGAGCGACGCTCGAGATGAGCCCGAGCGCGGATCGGCGTTTGTCTTTCATTGAAATTTGCATGCGGCAAATCCCGTCGGTTCTTTTGGTTGCAAGTCGTTCCGAAAAAGCGCAGCGGAAACGCCGGCGCGCAAAGGATTTATTCAACTGTTGGATAATGATCGGTCAGCCTGTGCCGTGGCATGAAGGCCATGTCCTCGCATTTGGCAATCCACAGCGCATCGCCAAAAAGCCTCGCGGATAATCCGGTGCGCCAAGACCATGTGGAGCGGCGCGGCAATCGAAACGGCAAAGTTCGCATGGTCGCCTGCTTGAACGCTGGTTGAGCACCCATTTCAGCGCAACGTCGCAAGGTCGATGAATTATGAACCACGCCGGCGACTAAGCCCGACAATATTTCGATCCGAAAAATCATCGACCCTCTCCCGCCCTGCGAGCGATATCCCGCCCGAGCTCATCGAAAAGACATTGCCTCAATAATTCAATGGTGGTTTGCGCATCCCGCCGGCCGGACTGCGTTTCCTCCAGTCATAGCCAATTGACGCATAACGCCATAATGCGCGGCGGGTTCCACCAATGGACAAACAAAATGCGAGTATTGCGGGATCGACGGCGCGCGCCGGGAGGCGCGCTTTCCGCCACATTCCCTGAATCTCGCGCTCAAGTTCAGATGTAAAACCGGCTTTCGCTCATGATCGTCCAGCTGAGATCGCCCGCGATCTCAGCTGGACGACGACGCAGCTCGGGACGCCAAATCAATCATTTCCCATGCGCAACGACCGCCCACTTGCCTCGACTGGTACGTTCTGGATCAGCGCTTCTGCTTAAGCAATCACTGTCAAACAGCATCTCTCTCGCCTTGCATTTCCAGAAGCGTGAGACTATCGCGAAACTCGATGAGTTCGACGATAAGCCCGTCCTGAAAGCGCACGAAATCTGCCAGATCTACCACGCCGCTGCGTCCTGTGCCCCGGTGCCGCCATTCAACCCTGCGACGTCCGGCGAGACGGCCGTCCTCGATCAGGATTTCGGAAATTTCGCAATTCGATTGTTCGAAGTCCACGGCGATCATGCGTATGATGTTTATCAGCGCGTCTATGCCGACGTGACGACCCGCGTAGGGAAGCCGCGCGCGGTCCCCAACAAATTCGCACACGATTTCGGGCGAGCAAAATTCGCGAATAACCTCGATGTCCGGCCCCCTTGCGGGAAACGTCACGATCTTACGCGCACGTCTCTCCAGTTCCTCACGATCAAGGCCGGCAGTCTTGCAACTCACCAGTTCCTCGAAGCTCGACAGGCGCTGGCAACTCGGCGAAGGGTGCGACATTCGCTCGAAGAATTCATGCATCTCCACGACCAGATCGTCTTCCCAACGAAGGAAATGGGCTGCGTCGACCATGTAGATTTTCCCCGTCGCGACGCGGCGCCAGGAGCCCCGCCACCGCACGACAGCTTTCGGTCCGTCGACCAGCAGGTCGAGGATCTCATGATCGAGCGGCGTATAATTTTCGTCGGTGAATCGGGTGATCGAGCCCAGCGCCTCCACGCCTTCCCAGATCGCGGGGCGAAACATCCCCTCCCGCGATTTCGTGTAGTGCACGATCGCGCGTGGCGCGAAATGGCGAAGCATCTGATCAATTCGACCGGACATACGGCAATGAAGCATCTCGCTGACGCGCCGCCTGATCTCGGCCTCTGCCATAGCTGTCCCCACGCACCTTGAACTGCGGCGTTCATCCCCCATCGTGGTGAAAAGCGCTCCCTTCGCCCTTACCAGATTCCGCCGGCCGGAGGTCGACTATGCGCCGCTTCGCCCCAAGGGGTTGACGGCCGCCAACCGCGCCACAGATACCTGTTTTATGTTCCGAATTTTCGCTCATTTCGGATAATTCGGCAACATGAAGTCCGTAATCTTACGCTCAGGCCACTCCTGCCTTTACGGTCGCGGTCCTTGACCGGATGCACGCCAGCGCATCTGCGCCGCCCACAAATGCGCGCTCCGGTTGCACGCTGGCGCACTGAAAAAGCTGTGTTCGGACAGGCGTCTTGCCGCATTTTGATGACAAATCGGCGGATGCTGATCGTATTTAGCTCATAAATTAAAAAGTAAATCTGGCGGATGGATAACAACGACATAGAAAGCCGATCGCTATCGATCGTTACGAGACGGCATATTATCTTTATGCTACGTTAATCAGCTTATCCCAAATAACCCATAGTCGCCTTTAGTTGTCACAATTGCGTAACATTATGCAGTTCCTCGCGCATGGCCGCACCCCGATTACCGTAGACTCGGAAGCCTCGACTACCATCAGTGATGGAACTCCGATTCGCGCAAGCGCCGGATCGGTCGCCGCGACAAGGCGCCCCGCACGGTCCGGCCTTCCGCCGATGTCTGGACCGACCGCAATGCAAGACGAAGCTATTGCCACCGCGCCATCCCTGATCGCCGCGTCTCCTTAAATCGGCGCGACCCGCCTCATGGGGCGTCGCGCCTAGAATTGGCCGCAGAGACCATTCCGCACGTAAACCCACTGTTCGGCATCCGACAAATGGAGCTGAGAGTCACAAATCGCCGCGCGGCGGCGCTCATCAGCGCCTATGGTTCAGGACGTCGTCGCGACAATGACTCGAAAAGCGTCATCCATGCCGCGCCGGCGACTCCGCCCAGATATCTGAATCGACAAGGCGCGTCATATTTCAACCCAACAGCATCGAATCGATGATTTCAATCCTCTTAGATATCTCGCTTAATTCCTGCTATCACACATTTTTCTTTATTCTTGGATCGAATGGAGCTTGCGGCCCGCAAGAGAACCTGAGCCAATATGAATATTTCAGATTACATTTGTTCCATGAACATATTCCGGAGCCAAACAGAAGGCACGAAATGCGGGTCGGAAAGAGACGCGAGCGGACTTCGAGCAATCTGGCTCTAATTGCCTGAAGCTGACGAAGTAAGCGACGCATATGCGCCGCTGCGCCGCAGCAGGCTCACAATAATCGCACATTTATAGCTTCCCAGGCTTACCGCGCAGTCTCCTCGATCGCCCGTGGAACGAGTCCTTTCTTTCGAAATCGGTGAAAACCCGCCTTGCCCCTTCCGCTCGAAAGGCGACATCGTCGTTATGGTCAATCTACGCGCCAGCAAGAGATTGTGGCGGGAAGAGTTGATCGGGCCGCCGGCGCAGAGCTACGCCATCTGCGATCCAGTCGCCCCATTTGACCGAGGGCGAAAAAGCGCAATCCAAATTCAAGGTAAAGCCACACGAAATAGCCTAGCGAACTACCGCTTGCCGGATCCGTGTATTTAAGCCCTGGGTCGAAAACTACATCCATCCGGCGAATGCGCAGACGATACCACCCCATACGGATATCACGCTCTGCGCCTTGCTGGGAGACTCCGACACAATGTCGATCTGCTGAAGTTTCCGGTTACGACGTATACGCCACGCGAGCGAGAATCGCGAATAAACGCCGTCTCTTCCAAGCAGCATCCCTTCAACCCGCGCCGTATCGGACAACCGTGCGATCAAAGGCTCGCTGCGCTGCGGCGACTTTCAAATTTCTTGCTTCGACGCACATGAGGAACAGTATGGACCGGCGAAGCCTTAGCCTCTATGGGCATCTGCATCAGTTCACCGATTCTGCTTTGATAGCGCAGGCCTGCTGCTAGAAAGCTCGAATTGATCGTCATCCTCAGACGGGCCCTCGCGCCCATGTGGCGCCCTTTCTGCGGGTTATCGACAAGTTCGCGCATGGCGCGGGTCGCAGCTTCAACGTCAGGGTCCGCCCACCTCTGCCCCTGCCAGTGCGGATAATCGCCATTGCGAAGTGGAATAAGTCGATAAGGTATCAGAAACGTGGTGTCTTCGGAACAAAAATCCATATTCCCGGAGTAAGCCGTCGCAATGACAGGTTTGCCATGCGCCATAGCTTCCGCGATTCCAAATCCGAAGCCCTCTGAGCGATGTAGAGATACAAAGCAATCAGTAACCCAAACGAGGCTCTGCATCTCGAGGGCGGATAATGTTTGGTTGATTACGACAATTCGATCCCGCAACGGAGCTATCGCTGCATCGAAGCGCGCCTTCATCTCCGGACGTTGATCGGAGTTGTTGGTCTTGATGATCAGGGAAATGTCATCATACGGCCGCTCCTTGCTGAGCGCGGTAAAAGCCTCGATGACCGCAAAGGGATTTTTGCGCTCGACGAACGAAAGAAAGTCGAACGAGAAGAAGAACGTATAGGCGCTGTCGCGGATGCCGAAATGTCGGCGAGACCGTAGCGCCTGCCGTTTGCGCTCACAGGCAAGCGGCATATGAATTACTGGAATTTTGACTGACTTCGCGATCGACTCCTGAATGAATGCGGACATCGCCCAGACTTCGTCGAACCGGCCGAGCTCTTTCGCCCATTCTTCAGGGTAACGTTCGAGTTCCCATGCTGGGTAAATCACATTCTTGCTGCCCTCCGTCATGGGATTGGGCAGCACCCTCAGCACCTGTTCAATCTCATCGCCGTTGATGCAGTAAACATTCACGCCATCGCCAAGCAGCGGCGTTATTGCGGCATCGAACTGAGCGACGATTTCGGGGTCGGGGGCGCCGTGCGGACCATAGATGTCGACAATTCTGGCGCCCAGGCCGACTTCGTCCATTGAGCGCCAGACAGACCTGAGATGCTCCCCCATCCCGATCGGCGCGTGAGGATGTCCGACGACGCGTACGCGGACGTCACGTTGCCGGGAATAATCAAGGCTTTTCGACAAACGAGTCACTCCCGGAAGCGATCGATTCCTGCGCGTTGCGCAGGGCTTGAAGATAGGCATGACCGAAATGGCGATCCGGCTCGAGATAGCTGCCTTCGCACCATTCATTCCAAGCGTTTATGAAGACTATACGCTCATCACCGTAGTTTTGTTCTATCGTGCGCCGGTAGGTCCACTCCAGCCAGGCCTGGAAAGCGCCAGGCGTCGACTGTTCGAGGATCAAGCTATTATTTGGATGACGTGGTGTGTTGTCCCAACCGACGAGGACGGAGCGGATACGCGGGAAGCCTGGTTCAACTCGACGCATGAACGCGAGAGCGAGCTCGCGATAGTCATGCGCCTCGCCGCTCCAATCGAAGTTCATCTTTTCGACTTCCTTCTTCTCGTCATGCACCATTCCGTGAGCAGGAAACTCTACTGTGATATCGCAGCCATATGACACCGGATCTTCCGGCCGAGCCGATAGGTCGAACGACTCGACCATCGCGATGCAGATTTCCCCGATCCCATTTTCGCGACAGTGATTACGCCAGATCCTCATGGCTCTTGCGGGGTTCGGCAATTCCTTGATTCGATAAATCAGGATCAGCGGCTTGCCATTTACCCGAATATACGCATCGCTTCGGAAATAACGTTCAAACTCCTTAATTATTTCGAGTGTGGATTCGTCCGAATAGGACTGCCCCAAGAGGATATCTTGTTCCCTGCCGTCCCAGCGGCGCGTCCAGTTCTCATTGGCCCAACAGAGACAGAAGGGAAAGTCTGGCCTGCCTGTGGCAAGCATTCGCTCAAGCGGGTGTTCGAGCAGCCTCTTACCGTCAAACCAATAGTAATAATAGCAGAAGCCCGTCAGGCCATAGCGCCGCGCCAATTCCGCCTGTTGCTCCATCACCTCCGGCACGCGCAGATCATAATAACCCAGATCTGCCGGAAAACGTGGCTGGTTGTGACCGACATAATTGGGTTCAGCCTTCGTGATGTTGGTCCATTCCGTGAAGCCCTTCCCCCACCACAAATTGTTTTCCGGGATCGGGTGATACTGAGGTAGATAGAAAGCGATCGTGCGCAACTCTTTGACCGCAAGTTGGTCGGCCCATCTGGAGACGAGCGCTTGGCGATTACGGGAGATACGTTGGCGTTTCGACTGGCCAGCCGGGGACGCCGCGTCAGACGTCTTACTGAGATGATGTGCAACTACAGCCTTTGGCTCATATACGATCGAAAGCCCCTTCTGCCGAACCTTCAGGCTAAGATCCGCGTCCTCACAATAAGCTGGCGCGTATATGTCATCGAATCCGCCCAGCCCCAGGAACAGGTCGCGTGCGATCAGCATGGCCGCGCCGGAAACATGCTCGACGCGCCGTGCATAATTATAGCGTGGAGTGCGCGGGTCGCGCCCGTATCCGATCAGTCTACCCGAGCCGTCACTGTTGAGAAGGCAACCGGCCTCCTGCAAGGATCCGTCAAACGATAGTAGCTTCGGCCCCACGACGCCGATATCAGCTGACGACTCCGCAGTAGAGACGAGCGCCTCAAGACATCCGGGCGAAATCTGTGCGTCATTGTTGAGGAAGAAAAGATACCTCCCCTTAGCTTCCGCGGCCGCAGCGTTGCACGCGGGACCAAAGCCGAGGTTTCGCCCGAAGCGCATCGAACGTATCGATGGATTCTCCGCGATCGCTACGAAGGCGTTATCGATCGAGCCATTGTCGGCGACGATAACCTCTATTGAAAAGCTTTCCGGCAGCGCCCGCTCGATGGATTGCAGACATTCAACCGTTACGAGTTCCTCATTGAGGCACGGAATGATAATCGACACCCGAATGTCATCCGGCTTAGGCGCGCCGAAATCCAGGCCAGCGACGATCTTGTCGAGCGCTAATCCCCGCAGCACGGAAACGAAATTGAGCGCGTGGACGTCAGGCTCCCGCCCTTCGAGATCTTCACCGCTCCTCGCCCAAACCTCGCCGTAGCCGCGCCATTCGGAGACCCCGTCCGCCGGCTGAGGCTTACGATCGAGAGGCCGCCAGATGCGCTTTTCCTCAATCCCTCTGATGAGGAAGTGAAGAAATGGATTTATGCCGGCAAGCGCAACGTCCGGATTGTAATGTAGATAGCCCTTAACCGAGAAGTCGGCCGACGGGTCGCGTCCTTCTCGCCAACCGATTGTCGCGAAATGCTCCAGCGGACTGATTTTCGAGAAATCGACATCCTTGTTCTTTCGCCGGTAGAATCCCGCGTCGAATCCCTCCGACAGGCGCTCGAGTTCATTCGGAGCGAGAGCGGCGTGCGATTGCTCCGGAATAGTTGAATGGACGGGGACAGCCTTAGGCCCCGTGATCCGACCCTCGGCGGCGCCGTATTGTAAGAAATGAAGGAACGGATCGACGCCATTATCGCGAACGTCATCGTAATTTTCGAGATACCAGGAGGCGTCGAAAGAAGGCCCCGGATCGCGCCGCTCTCGACACCCTTGTCGGATGTAGTTTTCAATCAGGTCTCCGCCCTTAACATCATATTGCTCACGATAAAAATCCGGATCGAATAGCGACGAATTTTGAATGGCTACATAAGAGCGGGCAAAAGCGCGCATCTCATTGGGCAGCAACTCATTATTCGCGGCGTCAGCGAGCCACGATCCCGGGACAGTCTCGCCAGGCGCGATTGGTCGGCTGTCACGATACCCAAAGCGCGCGTAATGTATGAGCGGATTCAACCCGCTGCGCGCCGCGTCCTCATAGGCGCTCAGATACCAGATCGTATTGAAAGCGTCACTTGGATTTCTACCTTCAAGCCAGCCAAAGTTTTGATAATGTTCGACAGCTGAAATATTTGCTTCCCGCACGTCAGGATACGTGAGGATATAGTACTCCGAGTCAAACAGAGAATCGAAGCGGTGACGTTCGGTCTTGCTAAGCCAAAACCGGCCATCTCTCAATTTTGAAAGAAAAGGAATTGCCCGTCTCCCTCAGTCGTCGGCCGGAGCCTAACGTTACGAGCATCGCGTCGCCTACTGCACTAACAGATTCTCTTTCGAGGACGCAATGCCGGTAATTGCAAACACGCTCAAACGCCGATGATCTAGTTTTGGCGATGGCTCCCATGACGCGACAGCGTCTTTTGCGCAGCAGTCGAAACCTCGATCCACTCGGCTATTGGCTTTTCAAGATCCCTACTGGGCGCGCGGCACTCCTTTATGCCCTGATCATAATAATGCTTCAACGCGCTTCGAATCTCCTTTGTCTTGATCGCCTCGAAAACGTCCTTGTAACGCCTTGGATAATAATCCGCATCAAACCTCGCTGGCAAAAGCCGCCCCTCGAAATAGCCAGTTTCCTTGAAATGCAATTCCAGGACGTGATCGCGTCTTTCACTGCTCATGTCATTGTTCTGAGAACGATAAACTTCCACATCGAATTCAAGATCGGAGAGCGCGCATTTGATCAAATAGCGCAGCAGAACAGTCGGAACGCCAACAACGCCATCTTCCATCACCTTCGCCGGGGTTGTTCCCATTGCTTCGCAAAGCAACGACATCGGAGGGAAATATTGTTTCATCAGCTTGTCCTGGTCTTGAGCACGTCGGAACGCGCGCAGATTCCGCGATTTTTCGAGAGATCGTATGTACAATCGGCTAGAGCTTTTGACTTAGTTATCACTTCATTTTAGAAGTAACTATGTCTGCGCTGGATTGCAAAAGAAATCTGCGCGAGCCTTGCGGCTGATGGCCCCAAGGCAACTGACACACATATCGTGTTGTTGATTGGCGTAGCGAACGGGTCAGGTGGCCATCCCCAACGGGTCGTTTTTTCTGTTTTGTTCTACCGTTATGCAAAATCTATCAGGGGACGCGGGAGTTCAGGAACCACTGTATATGTTTTGCATTTTTGGAAATCTCTGATGATAATGGAGCTAGGGTCTAACTTCCAATTGTAAACAATTGAGCATCTCTTCATGCTCACATTGGGGTCGCACATTTTGCTGTTGCGTTAGCCCAACGGGATCGGTTCCCTGTCCAACTGTGATACGCCGGGCGGCTTCATAATGATTTGCATTAAAGACCGCGAACGTTGATGGCGCGCCGATACAATATCGATTATCGATCTCGCTTGTAGCCGGGTACGATTGCGGGTGTAGCGACTTTCCGCGCGAGACGACGAAAATGGAATCTGCGTTTGGACGAGCCGCTGCGCGATAAAGTTCCAAAAATCATAATTGGCATAGGCCTCCACCGCGTCGGCTCAACTTCAATTCAGAATTTTCGCCACGAAACCCGATCGCATTAAAGGCTGCGGGCACGTTATGGCCGATCAATTTTCGTCATGATTCTTCAAGGCCGCGCTCGGAATAAGCTTGCCGGCGAGAGACGTCTCTCAAAACCTATTGTGCGCGATAAGCTACTGCAGTGTTTTAACCGGAAAGGATTGACTGGGGGACAAAACACGCTTGGGTTCAGGCGGCGAGCGGTTCCGTTGGGCCGGGCAGGAGATCAAGTTCCTCATCGTCAAAAATGCGATGGGGCGGCATGAAATCGTCGAGCTTGATCGGCTGGTGGTCCCTGATCGATCGCGCGAGCGAATCCGCGTCATTGGCGAGCGTCGCCGCAGGGAAGGACATGCGCCCGCCGATACGGGTGACGTCGGAACGCCCGGATCATCGAGCTATCGTAATCGAGCGCAGCGGTCACGGAGGTCTGCGACAATCTTGTGCAAATCCTGCCCGCACCGCGATCAGATTGAAGCAATTACCAGCAAAACCACGGCGTTACTGCCAATACGATTGACTCGATGGCTTAGGACGCCGCTAAATTCCGTATCGTGGCGCAATGCGTCGGCGAGCAAAGAAGGCGGTTCCTACGGTGTCAATTCAAGTCGCGCTTCATCATGTCACGCATTACAAATATGACCGGCCGGTTTCACTTGGCCCCCAGATCATCAGACTGCGGCCTGCGCCGCATTGTCGAACCCGCATTCCGAGCTACTCACTGACGATCGCGCCCGCCGAGCATTTCATCAACTGGCAACAGGATCCTCACGGCAATTGGCTGGCGCGGCTGGTGTTCCCGGAAAAGGCGCGCGAATTTCGCGTCGAGGTCGATCTTCTCGCGGAGATGGCCGTCTACAATCCTTTCGATTTCTTCGTCGAGCCCTATGCGGAGGAATTCCCCTTCGCTTACAAGCCGGATCTCGCCCTCGAACTTTCGGCCTATCTCGAAATCGAATCCGCGGGCGCGCCCCTTGAAGATTACCTGCGCACAATTTCGCTCGAAAGGCGACGAACGATTGATTTCCTCGTCGATCTCAATGCGCGTCTGCAGCAGGAGATTCGTTATGTCATTCGCATGGAGGCGGGCGTGCAGGCGCCAGACGAAACGCTGACGCTGCGTTCCGGCTCCTGCCGCGACTCTGCGTGGCTGCTCGTGCAAATCCTGCGTCGGCTGGGCCTCGCCGCGCGCTTCGTCTCCGGCTATCTCATCCAGCTCAAGGCCGACGTGGATCCGATCGAAGGACCGAAGGGGACGGATCACGACTTCACCGATCTTCACGCATGGACCGAGGTCTATATTCCCGGCGCCGGCTGGGTCGGTCTCGACGCGACGTCAGGCCTCTTCTGCGGCGAAGGCCATTTGCCTTTGTGCGGCGCGCCGCATTATCGCTCCTGCGCGCCGGTCTCAGGCCAGGTAGAACCGGCGGAATGCGATTTCAATTTCGAGATGCGCGTCGAGCGCATCCGCGAGGCGCCACGCTTCACGGCGCCGTTCGCGGACGAGGCGTGGGCGCGGCTCGATCACCTCGGCGAGGCGGTGGACAAAGATCTTGCCGCGCAGGACGTGCGCCTCACCATGGGCGGCGAGCCGACCTTCGTCTCCATCGACGACTTCGAGTCCGCCGAATGGAACACGGCCGCCGTGGGACCGACAAAGCGCGCACGCGCCGACGATCTCATTCGCCGGCTGCGCGAACGTTTCGGACCCGGCGGCTTCCTGCATTACGGACAGGGTAAATGGTATCCGGGCGAGAGCCTGCCGCGCTGGGCCTTCGCGCTTTATTGGCGCAAGGACGGCAAGCCGATATGGGGCGACAATGCGCTCATCGCCGGCATGAAGGCGGCGGGCGAAGCGACGCCGCATGCGGCGGAAAACTTCGCCGCGTCGCTCGCGGGCCGGTTGGGTGTGGACTCCTCCTATGTGATCCCGGCCTTTGAAGATCCGGTCCATTGGATAGGCGCGGAAGCCGCGCTTCCCATCAATGTCGATCCGGCCGATCCCAAGATCGACGATCCTGAAGAGCGCACGCGCATGATCCGCGCCTTCGAGCGCGGGCTCTCGACGCCCTCGGGCTTCGTGTTGCCGGTTCAGCGCTGGAACGCCGCCGCGATGGGCCGCCGCTGGAGGTCCGAGCGCTGGCCGTTGCGGCGCGGAAAGCTGTTTCTGGCGCCCGGAGATTCCCCTATCGGCCTGCGCCTGCCGTTGAAATCCCTGCCTTGGGCGCCAGCGAAGGATCTTCCCTTCTTCTTCCCGCAAGACACATTCGCGCCGCGCGAGACGCTGCCCGACCCATCGCATCTCCAGCATGTCTACAGCTCCGAGATCGCCTCGGGCGGGCAGGACGTCAGCGAGCAGGTTGCGGTGGCGGGCGCCGTGCGGACAGCGCTCGCGATCGAACCCCGCGAGGGCGCCATCTGCGTATTCATGCCGCCAGTGGAGAAGCTTGAGGATTATCTGGAGCTTCTCGCCGCTGTGGAGGCTACCGCAAAAGATCTGGGGCTGAAGCTCAACATCGAGGGTTATCCCCCGCCGCCCGATCCACGCATCGACGTCATCAAGGTGACGCCTGATCCCGGTGTGATCGAGGTCAACATCCATCCCGCCGCCTCCTGGCGCGAAGCGGTGGAGACGACGACAACGCTTTACGAGGAAGCGCGACTGGCGCGTCTCACCACGAGCAAATTCATGACGGACGGCCGTTGCGTCGGCTCCGGCGGCGGCAATCACGTCGTGCTCGGGGGGGTGACGCCAGCCGACTCGCCATTCCTGCGTCGCCCCGATCTGCTCAAGAGCCTCATCCTGTACTGGCAGCGGCGCCCGTCCCTTTCCTATCTCTTCTCGGGCCTGTTCATCGGGCCGACAAGCCAGTCGCCTCGCATCGACGAAGCGCGTCACGACGCGCTCTATGAACTCGAAATCGCGCTCGCCAACACGCCCGCGCCCGACGCGACGGATTTTCCGCTTTGGCTCGTCGATCGCCTCTACCGCAATCTGCTGGTCGACGTTTCGGGCAATACGCATCGCTCGGAAATCTGCATCGACAAGCTCTATTCGCCGGACGGTCCGACGGGACGCCTCGGCCTCGTCGAGTTGCGCGCCTTCGAAATGCCGCCGGACGCGCGCATGAGTCTCGCGCAGCAGCTATTATTGCGCGCGCTCGTCGCGTGGTTCTGGCGCGAGCCACAAGAAGGCGCCTGCGTGCGCTGGGGCACCGCGCTGCACGACAAGTTCATGCTGCCGCATTTCGTCTGGGCGGATTTCCTCGGCGTGCTCGACGATCTCAAACGCGCGGGATACCCGTTCGAGGCCGAATGGTTTCAGGCGCAGTGGGAGTTCCGCTTTCCGCTCGCCGGCGCCGTCGAACATGGCGGCGTGCGGCTCGAAATCCGGCACGCGCTGGAGCCCTGGCATGTGCTGGGAGAAGAGGGATCCGCCGGCGGGACCGTGCGCTATGTCGATTCTTCTGTCGAGCGGCTGGAGGTGAAGGCGAAGGGCTATGTCGCCAACCGCCATGTCGTCGCCTGCAAAGGGCGTCGCGTCCCGTTGACAAGTACGGGCGTCAGCGGCGAGGCGGTGGCGGGTGTTCGCTTCAAGGCTTGGCAGCCCGCCTCCGGGATGCACCCGACCATCCCGGTGCATACGCCTCTGATCTTCGACGTCGTGGACAGTTGGAGCAATCGCTCGCTCGGCGGCTGCGTCTATCACAGCGCCCATCCGGGCGGACGCAGTTACGATACGTTCCCGGTCAATTTTCACGAAGCCGAGTCCCGGCGACTGGCGCGCTTCCAGGATCACGGCCATACTCCCGGCCGCGTGGAGCCGCCGCGCGAGGAGCCGGCGGGCGAATTCCCGCTGACGCTGGATTTGCGGAGGAGTCTTGCCCGCTGAACCGGAGGCCATGACAAAGGCATGCGACGAAGCGCGGCGGCTCGGCGCGTGGATCGATGATTATCAGCCGATTCCCGGCGTCCCCGACGAGATGATCGGGCCGGATGGTCGACCGCGTCCGCATTGGTCGACCCTGCTCGACACGCTGGCGCAGCTTGGCGACGATGGCGTTGACCAACGCTTTGCCGCCGCCGCGCGGCGCATCAACGACATGGGCGTCACCTATCGCGTCCATGGCGAGGCGCGCGAGCGGCTCTGGCCTTTAGGCCGTATGCCGCTGCTGCTGACCGAGGCCGAATGGCGCGAGATTGAAGCGGGGATCGCGCAGCGCGCTGAATTGCTCGACTTGATCCTGCGCGACATCTACGGCCCCGGACGCCTCGTGACCGAAGGCGCCCTGCCCGCCGCCGCCGTGGCGGGCTCTCTGGAGTTCGTCCGCCCCATGCGCGGGGTCGAACCGCTCGGCGGCCGCTGGCTGCGCTTTTACGCCGCCGAAATCGGCCGCGGGCCGGATGGCAAGTGGTGGGTGCTCGGCGATCGCGCCCAGGCGCCGTCGGGCGCAGGCTATGCGCTGGAAAACCGTCTGGTCCTCGCACGCGCCTTCCCGAGCCTCTATCGCGAGATGAATGTGCGGCGCCTCGCCGGCTTTTTCCGCGACTTCCGCGCCGGACTCGTCGCCGCCGCCGCGCGGCCCGATCCACGCATCTGCCTCATGACGCCGGGTTCATGGAGCGAGACCTACTCGGAGCAAGTCTATCTCGCGCGCTATCTCGGATTCCTGCTCGTCGAGGGTGAGGATCTCGTCACGACCGAGGGCAAGCTGCATGTGCGCACCGTCGCCGGCCTGAAGCGGGCCGATGCGGTTTGGCGACGCGTCGACGCCGATTGGTGCGATCCGCTGGAAGCCAACGCCGCTTCCCGATTGGGCGTGCCCGGCCTGTTCGACACGTTACGGCAGGGCGCTGTCGCGATGGCCAACATGCCGGGTGCCGGCCTCGTCGAGTCGCGGGCGCTGATGAGCTTCCTGCCCGGGCTTTCGAGGCGGCTGCTTGGAGAAGACCTGCGGCTATCCAACATCGCAACCTGGTGGTGCGGTCAGGAAGCAGAGCGCGCGGAAATCCTGCGCGCCATCGACGATCGCGCCATCGCGGCCGCGTTCAGCGATACAATGGACAGCCTTGGAGGCGCGCGCGTCGCATTGGGCGCGGAACTCGAACCCGCCCGACGCGCCGCCCTGATCCGCGCGATCAATGAACGAGGCATGGATTATGTCGGGCAGGAGATCGTCCAACTTTCGACGACGCCTGCATACTGCGCCGGCGGCCTAACGCCGCGCCCCTTCGCGTTGCGCGTCTTCGCCGCCGCGACTCCGGACGGCTGGACGGTCATGCCCGGCGGGTTCTGCCGCGTCTCGGATCGGCGGGACGCCCGCGCCGTCTCCATGGGCGCTGGCGCGCAATCGGCCGATGTGTGGGTGATCGGCGAGAAGCCGGCGGAGAGCGCTACTCTGCTGCCCGCGCGAGGTGAAACGCGCGTCGTGCGCATCCCGGGAAATCTGCCGAGTCGAGCCGCGGACAATCTCTTCTGGATGGGACGCTATCTCGAGCGCGCCGAGGCGACGCTGCGCGTCGTGCGCTGTCTGTGCAACCGCCTCACTGATCCACAGTCGACCGCGATGGAGGGACGCCAACCGATCGAACGCTGCGAACGCCTGCTCATCGCTTGCGGCGTAGCCGCTCCGACCGGCTTGCGACATCCCGGCGCAGCGATTGCGTTCGCCGCTTCGAGCGACGCTGGCTCCCATGGCTCCGCGCTCGCCGTCGTCCTGCAGGCGAAGCGCGCCGCCTCGATAATTCGGGAGCGACTGTCGCAGGACGTCTGGCAATTGATCGGCCGGCTGGAATTGCGCCTGCAACGTCTTGCGTCCAAGACCCCGTTGGAGGCGGAAATTCTGGAAAGCGCCGAACGCTCCTTGCATACGCTCGCGGCCCTCTCCGGCTTGATGGTCGAGAATTTCAATCGCGTCGCCGGCTGGGCCTTTCTCGATCTCGGAAAGCGGATCGAACGCGCGATCAACACCAGCCGCTTTGCCCGCCATTTCGCCGACGCCGATCCGACCATGGACACGCTCGACGCGCTGCTCGAACTGATCGACTCGCAAATCTCGTATCGCTCGCGCTACCTCGCCGGCGCCGCGCTCGCTCCCACGCTCGACATGGCGATGCTCGATCCGTTCAACCCACACTCCGTCGGTTTTCAGGCGCGTCGCATCGATGAGCATCTCGCGGCCCTGCCCGCCTTGCTAGACGACGGCATGATGGAGCCGCAGCGCCGGCTCGCCATCGCGCTGCGCGCGGAACTCGAAGCCGAGGATGCAAGGCGGCTCGACGCCGCGCGCATTCTGGTCATCGAACAGCGCGTAATGGCGCTCGCCGATGTCATTGCAGATCGCTATTTCTCGCGCGGGGGCGACAACGCGCCCGCAGACAAAAGATCAAAGCTCGCGTGATCTACGACATCATCCACATCACCACTTACACTTACGAAACGAGCGTCGCCTCGACGCGTTGCGCGATCAGGTTGACGCCGCGCGCCAGCATCGGCCAAAAGCTGATACAATGCGACATCAGCCTCTCTCCGAAACCCCAGGACAGGCGCGAGCGCGTCGATTTCTTCGGCAATCCCACCGTCGAAGCGTCGATCCAGCAACCGCATGCAAGATTGCGCGTCGCGCTCACCGCTCGTGTCGAGGTGATGCGCCCCGAGAGCCCCGCGCCAGCGCTGACTCCGTCATGGGAGGCGACGCGGCGCGCCGCATACTCCAATCAATCATTGGATCCCGCGTCTCCCGTGCACTGGCTGTATCCGAGCCGCCTCGCGCCGCTCCATGCGCCGGTCACGGATTATGCGCGCGAAAGCTTCCCGGCGGATCGTCCTGTTCTCGAAGGCGCGCAAGAACTGATGCGTCGCATAAAACAGGATTTCGCCTATGATCCCGACGCGACCCATGTCGCGACGCCGCTTGCGCGAGCGTTCGAAAATCGCGGCGGCGTTTGCCAGGATTTCGCGCATATCATGATTGCAGGGCTGCGCGGAATCGGCCTGCCGGCGGCCTATGTCAGTGGCTATATCCGCACCATCCCCGCTCCGGGACAGCCGCGCCTCCAAGGCGCAGACGCGTCGCATGCCTGGGTCGCCATCTGGTGCGGCGAGGCGTTCGGCTGGATACATCTCGACCCAACGAACGCGATGGTTGTCGGCGACGATCACATCGTCGTCGCCATCGGCCGTGATTACGCTGACGTCTCGCCGATCGACGGCGTCATCATCAGCGCCGGCGGGCAGAACCTCGAGGTGAGCGTCGACATAAGGACGCTGGGCGACCCGTAAAAACCACCTCCCTGTCACGAAATCCAATACCAAAGGCCTTTATGGCCGACTCTTGGGGGCGTCGGGGGTCTTTTTCTGACTCAAGGCCTTGCCGGTTACCGCCCCAAAATTTGACGCCACCGGCGCTCGTCAGGGCACAAGTGTGACTCCCGCCCGACGACACGGCGACGACGACGCTGATCAGTCCCGACACATTCACGGGGGTGAGCCGGGTCGTCGTCGTGCCGTCGCCGAGCTGGCCGGAATTGTTGAGGCCCCAGCATTTGACGCCGCCGGCGGTCGTTAGCGCGCAGGTATTATGTTGGGTAGCCGACAGCGTCTCCTGTCCCGCTCCCTCTGCGACGCCGCGCGGCCTTCCGTCCGCACACCTTCTCATTGCGTCGACCAGCGCGCCGAGCCCCTCCCGATACGCATGCGACGTGTGAAAAACATCGACCGAGGCGAACGCGTCGGCGCGACCGATGCGCGTCGTGGTTCCGTCAATCTCGATCGTCACGGATATGGCCCTGCCCTCCGCGGACCGGACTTACCTGTCTTCTCCAGCGGACCGGCCGAGCGCCTGCTCGAGATAGGCGACGGCGCCGCTGAGCGTGAAAAGCTTCCTGTAGTCGATCTCCGGAATATTGACGCCGGTGTGCTTGTGTATCGCAGCCACCAGATTGGCGAAATCCATGGAGTCGAGGTCGAAGGCCTCGCGAATGTCCGCGTCGTTGGCGACCGATGACGGATCCGCTTCCGGCGCGATGTCGCAGATCAGCTGGAGAAGGAGCGATCTTATTTCGTCATTGGTCACAATTTTTCGGGCTCCTGCAAAAGACGTGCGATCTCGGCGAGATAGAGTCCCCCAAGATGACCGTCTGTCACGCGATGATCGGCGGCGAGGCTCACCGTCACGAGGGGACGAGGCGCGATCCTCCCATCGACGACGAAGGGGCGCGTGACGACGCGCCCAAAGCCTACGATCGCCACCTGGGGCGGGTAGATAATGCCTGTCACCGTCTCCGCGCCGCGATCGCCGACGCTCGTCACGGTCATTGTGGGAGACGCAAGCTCCGACGCCCGCAGTCCACCGCGCCTTACGCGTTCGACCAGATCGCGCATCGACGACATGAGTTCGGCGAGCGATTTTTTGTCCGTGTCCCTCATCGCCGGCGCCACCAGTCCGCCGCCGCGGAGCGCCACTGCCCAGCCGATGTGAATCTCGCTGGCGGGGACGAAGGCGCCGTTCTCAAAAAACCCGTTCAGTTTCGGCTGCGCGTGCAGCGCGAGGGCGGCGGCCTTCAAAAAAAGCACGGCCGGCAAGATGCGCGCGAGCGGCTCCCGGTCGCGATTGAAATCCTCGAGCCAGGACAAAGCGGCGTGAAGACCGACCGTTTCGCTAAGATAATAGTGCGGGATTTCGCGCTTCGAGCGGCTCATCGCGGCGGCGATGGCCTTGCGCATTTCCGACAGATCGACGCCGCGCCTGATCGACGGCGCTCCGGCTGGAGCGGCGCGCGCCGCCGCCTCCACATCCGCAAGCCGGATCGAGCCATCGACCCCCGTGCCGCGAAGCGCCGCCACGTCGATGTTCAGCGCGGCCGCGCGACGGCGGGCGACAGGCGTGATCTTCAGACGCGCGTCCGGCGCGATCACTGGTTTCGCGACAGGAATCGGCGCCGCCGCGACTTGCAATGCCGGCGGTCGCGCGGCTGCGGCGGCGGGCTGCGCGGCCTCACCCGCCGGTCCGTCGATCCGGGCGAGGATGGTCCCGACCGGAACACGCGCGCCGACGGGAACCAGTATGTTCGAAACAACGCCCTCCACGAAGACTTCGACTTCGATCGCGCCCTTTTGCGTCTCGACGACGGCGATCACGTCGCCCGACTTCACGCGATCGCCCTCCTTCACATGCCATTCGACGAGCGTGCCGGCCTCCATGTCGGCGCCGAGGGCGGGCATTTTGAAGTCGCTCATGTCGGCCGCACGAGGTCGCGCGCAGCGGCGGCGATGGCGTCTCTCTGCGGCAGGCAGGCGTCTTCGAGATGCGCGGCGTAGGGCATGGGAACTTCGCGCCCGCACACACGCCTGAGCGGCGCATCCAGTTCGAAGAAGGCCCCTTCGACGATGCGCATGCCGATTTCCGCAGAAATGGAGCCGCTGCGCCAGGCTTCGTCGATAATGACGCAGCGCCTCGTCTTGCCGACCGACGCCAAAATCGTGTCTGTATCGAGCGGGCGCAGCGTACGCAGATCGAGCACTTCGGCTTCGATGCCCTCCTTCGCCAGCGTCTCGGCGGCGTCGAGCGTCTTGAACAGGCCGCCGCCGTAAGTGATGAGACTGACGTCCCGGCCCGGGCGACGGATTGCGGCATGGTCGATGTCGACGGACGTCACGCCGGGCGTCAGAACGCCTTCCATATTGTAAAGCATGACGTGCTCGAAAATGAGCGTCGGATTGGGCTCTGCGAGCGCGGCGAGGAGCATGTAGCGCGCATCATCAATCGTCGCCGGGGTCAGCACGCGCAATCCGGGAATATGCGCATACCATCCCTCCAAACTGTGCGAATGCTGCGCGGCGACCCGCCGCCCGCCGCCCGTCGCCATGCGGATCACGAGCGGAATGGCGAATTGCCCGCCGGACATATAGGGGATCGTGACGGCGTTGTTGACAATCTGATCCAGCGCCAGAAGGCTGAAATTGACCGTCATGATCTCGACGATCGGCCGCATCCCCGTCATCGCCGCGCCGATCCCGGCGCCGACGAAGGCGCTTTCCGAAAGCGGCGCATCCCTGATCCGCTCGTCGCCGAATTCTTCGAGAAGCCCTTTCGTCACCGCATAGCAGCCGCCATAACGGCCGATGTCCTCGCCCATGAGAAAGACGCGGGGGTCTTCCAGAAGCGCCTGACGCAGCGCTTGTTTGCAGGCTCCGCGATAAGTGATCGCGAGTGGAGGAGAATCGGTCAAGAAGGAATCTCCGTCATTGTCACGAAACGCTCCACTTCCGCGACGGACTCGAGCGCGCCCGCTTCGGCGAAGGCGACCGCGGCAGCGATCTCGGCCTCGACTTTCGTCTCGATCGCATGGACTTCTTCCGGCCTGATCAAATGATTGCTTTCGAGCCACTCCTGAAAGCGAACGATCGGGCCTTTCTTTCGCCAGGCCTCCACTTCTTCCTTCGAGCGATAGAGTTGCGCGTCGAACATCGAATGCGCCCGAAAGCGGTAAGTTCTGCATTCCAGAAAATAGGGATCGCTCCCGGCGCGGACTCTTTCCACGGCCCGCCGCGCCGCGCTTTCGACGGCGACGACGTCCATGCCGTCGACCCGTTCGCCCTCGATCCTGTAGCCGCTGGCCTTGTGCACGAAATCCGTGTCCGCCTCCGCGCGCTCGACCGCAGTACCCATCGAATAAAGATTATTCTCGCAAATGAACAGGATGGGCAGCCGCCACAGCTTCGCCAGATTGAGCGTCTCGTGGAATTCTCCCTCGTCCACGGCGCCTTCACCGAAGAAGCAGGCCGTGACCGCCGTCCGCTTCGACAATTTATCGGAGAGCGCGACGCCCAGCGCCAGCGGCAATCCGCCGCCAACGATGGCGTTGCCGCCGTAGAAGCGATGCGCCCGGTCGAAAAAATGCATCGAGCCGCCGCGTCCGCGGCAACATCCGTTGAGCTTGCCCATCATCTCGGCCATCAGGCAGCCGGCGTCGACGCCGCGGGCGAGCGCCTGACCATGTTCGCGATAGGTCGCGATAACGGAATCGTCCGCGGTCAGAGCCTCCATGACGCCGACAGACACCGCCTCCTCGCCGTCGTAGAGATGCAGGAACCCCAGGATCTTCTGCGCCTGATAGAGCTCCACGCATTTCGCCTCGAAACGGCGGATGCGGATCATCCCCGTCAGGAGACGCAAGAGATGCGCATGGTCGAGATGAACCTTCTGCGTCATCGCTCGTCGCTTTCCAGGGTCGACAGGTCGCCCTCCGGCAGGCCCAGTTCGCGCGCTTTCAGAAGGCGTCGCATGATCTTGCCGCTGCGCGTCTTCGGCAGATTGACGCGAAACTCGATCTCCTTCGGCGCTACCGCCGCGCCCAGGCGCTTGCGCGCGTGTCCCAGCAATTCCTTGCGCAAGGCTTCGTCCGCCATGAAGCCCTGCTTCAAGGCGACGAAAGCCTTGACGATCTCGCCCGCGACCGCGTCCGGCTTGCCGATGACGGCGGCTTCGGCCACGGCTGCATGCTCCATCAGGACGCTTTCGACTTCGAAGGGCCCGATCAAATGACCCGACGATTTGATCACGTCGTCGGCGCGGCCGACGAACCAGAAATAGCCGTCCGCGTCGATGCGGGCGAGATCGCCAGTCAGATACCATTCGCCCACGAAACATTTGCGGTAGCGTTCGTCCTCGTGCAGATAGCCGCGCATCATCGAGGGCCAGCCGCGCCTGAGCGCTAGCTCGCCTTCATTCTCCGGCGTATCGACGATGTCGACGCTTCCGTCCGGCTTGCGCAAGGCGATGCGCGCCTCGACGCCCGGCAGCGGACGCCCCATGGAGCCGGGCTTGATGTCCATGGCTGCGAAATTTCCGATCATGATGCCGCCCGTTTCCGTCTGCCACCAATTGTCATGAAAGGGCAGGCCCAAGGCCTGCACGCCCCAGACCACGGCTTCCGGATTGAGCGGCTCGCCGACGCTGGCCGCGAAGCGCAAAGCCGAGAGATCGAAGCCTCGAAGCGCTTCTTCGCCCGCCTTCATCATCATGCGGATGGCGGTCGGAGCCGTATACCAGATGGTGACCTTTTCTTCGGCAAGGACGCCATACCATCCTTGCGCGTCGAACTCGGCCTCGACAACGATATTCGTTACGCCATGCACGAGCGGCGCAATGACGCCATAACTCATGCCCGTCACCCATCCCGGGTCCGCCGTGCACCAAAAGCGATCGTCCTCGTGCAGATCGAGCGCGAAAAACCCGGTCGCGTAATGCGTCACCACGGCGTCATGAACATGCAGGACGCCTTTCGGCCGCCCGGTCGTTCCGCTGGTGAAATGCAGGAGCGCAACGTCTTCGGGATCGGTGGGGGGTATATCGAAAGAGGTCGACGCCTCGCGCATCAGGTCGCGCCAGGAGAGCGCGCCCTCGCCACCCGTCTCGGCGTCGACGAGAATGACGTGTTCAAGCTTCGGCAGGCGCGGGCGCAAGGCTTCGATCTTGCGCCGGTAGAGCGCTTGCGTGGTGACGAGGACGCGCGCGTCGCCGATCTCCATGCGCGTAGCGATCGGCTCCGGCCCGAAGGCCGAGAACAACGGCGAAACGACGCATTTGGCCTTAAGCGCGCCGAGAATGGAGATGTAGAGTTCAGGAATGCGCCCGAGCAGAACGAAGACCGCGTCTCCCGGTCTGGCGCCCAGCGACCGCAGGGTGTTGGCGAAGCTGTTCGTCGATTGCGCAAGATCGGCGTATGAATAGTTTCGACGTTCGCCTGTCTTGCCAATCCATCTTATTGCAATTTTGTCTTTCCTGTCGCCGCCTGCATGGCGATCGACGGCTTCGAAGGCGATGTTCAACCCGCCCGCATTGGGAAGGCCCGTCAAATTTGCGCGCGCCGTCTCCCAGCCAAATTGCGCGCGCGCTGCGTCGTAATCGGCGAGATTGGGTCGGACCGCGAACGACGCAGGATCTTTATGGATCATCGCGTAGCGCACGGAGTCATTCAGCCCCATTCGTCCCTCTCGTTCTCGGGGCGGTCACGCGTCGGCGCACTTTCCACTCGCAGACATGTCAAAAACGCTTCCTCTTATCAGTATTGTGTGATCTGCCGGCTTGACGATCAAGCGAATTCGGGCGGCCATGAACTTGACCTTTTCCAGGCGGAAGCCTTTGCCCGAAAGTCGCGTTATCCGACGCGTCGTCCTGGTTACACCTCACTTTCGCAAAAATGCCGGGCAGCCGAAGCGTTACAACCGCAAGTCCGCTACAGGTCGTAAGGCGCGACGGAGGATTTTCGTGCCGCCGCCGTAGCGCCGCGGGCATGATCACAATTCTTTCCGCCCTCCTTTCCCTGCTCTTGTTACGTGTTCGCAGCCGCACCTCATTGGAGCTTGAGCTCATCGCGTTGTGGTATCAGGTGACCGTCCTGCGCCGGCAACGGCCTGGTCAGCCTCGGCTCGTCTCCGCTGACCGGCTGCTTTGGGTTTGGCTCTACCGAGTTTGGCCGTCATGGAAACGAAGTGGAGCACGACGAATAGACTTTTACCTGAGGTTCGGGAACCGGCGGCTCTCCGCGTCTGGACAAGCCGGCGAAGGCCATCTTCGGGAAGTTCGCCGAACCTCCCGTCCGGGATCAACGCACCGGCGCGATCATTCGCCTTCGAACAGCTTGAGGAAGGCTTCCTTGTTTTCCCGCAGTTTTCGCAGGTGAACCGCCGCCAGATGATCGAGGCGGCGGTTTCCCGCCGCCGTCATCACGATCAACGAGCGCCGCCGGTCGAGAGTGTCCGTCTTTCGCCGCACGAGCTTCGCCTGAACCAGCCGCGAGACGAGTTCGGCGGCGCTGTGATCGCGTATCATCAACTGGTCCGCGAGTTCGCCGACGCTGATGTGATTCCCGCCGTCGTATGTCTTGATCACCAGCAGCGCCTGATACCACTGCATCGTCAGGCCGAGATCGGCGGCGGCGGCCTCGCTGAACGCCAGAAACCTTCTCAGGGCGCGACGAAAATTGGCCAGCGCCTCCAGCTCCTCCCTGCTCGGGGCCGATGAGGCGTCGTCCGCATCCGGTTCGCGCCCAATTGCCGAAATGGTCACCCAACCTCCAAATTTTTCGCCCGGCGGCCGTTCTCGTCGTCGGCATCATGCGGTTGCTGTTCGCCCCGGTCAATTCCCCGTCTCTCAGGAGCCGCCTGCGTTCCGCTTGCATTACATCGTGAGGCGATATAGTTTATATCGTGTCACGATCTAGCTGCCATGTTTCCGCGGTCGTCGCATGTCCGGCCGCCGCATGAAGGAACCTGGCGGAACGACAGGCCGTCAGCGGCGCCGCCGGGAAAGAGAAACGGGGAGGAGCGAGATGATCCCGTGCTTTTTGTCATGGCGACTCGGGCGGCGTCAGTCTGGATGAGGACCATTGCGTCATGAAAATCGGGCGGCAGACGCCGCCGGACGACCCCGACGCCAAAGCCGTGAAGAGTCCGCGTCAATCCTTCGGCGAAGGAAAATCCCGCGCGGGCGAAACGCGGACATTTCTCGAAATCAAAAGGAACGCAGCCATGTCACTGACTCGACGCGCAAGCATGCTGGCCCATGCGGGGCTGGTCGCGGGAGGCGCCTACCTCCTGACGGTCATGCTGACGGGGAGCCACGCCCAGGAATATGAGGTTGGCGCGCTCAAGGTCGAACATCCCTGGCTGCGCGCGCCTGGGGAGGGCGAGAACGTCGCGACGCTCTATATGGTCGTTCACAATACGGGCGACGCACAGGACAAGCTTGTCGGCGTCAAATCGGACAAGATCGGCGCCGCCGTGCTGCACGCCGACGTCAAGCGCATCGTCGTTCCGCACGGCATCGTGATCCCGCCGCATGCGACCGTGCTGCTCGAGCCGGACCGGCCCTATGTTTCTCTCGAAGGCGTGGAAAAGATGAACCCGGTCGGCGGGGGCTTCGCAGTCAGGCTGGTTTTCGAGAAAGCGGGAGAAGTCGCCGTCGACGCGTCCGTCGAGGCGCCCGACGCCAGACATGCGCATGACGCGGAGGCGACTGCGCGGTGGGAGAAGGCCCATGGCGGCGGCGCCTCCGCGACCCCGGCGCAGGAGGGGCGTCAGGAGGCGACGGACGCGGGCAAGACCGAGCCCGCCAGCGCAACGCCAGCGGCGGCGCCGGCCGCCGACGGGAAATAGGCGCCGCCATGATCTGGCGCAGCGTCGCGAAAACCGTCGGCGCGTCCGGGCGCCCGTTCATGGGAGCGCGACGCGGATGACATCGACGATCGATTCGGGCGCAGGGATCGAGTCCGGGCGCCTGGCCGCAAAGGCGCAGGCCGTCGCCCGCGAGAGATCGCGCTGGGCGCTGTTTCTGGATTTTGACGGCACGCTCGTTGAAATCGGGGAATCGCCGAGCGCGATCGTGGTTCCGACGCATCTGCCTCTTTTGCTCGCGCGGCTGAACGCGGCGCTGGACGGCGCATTCGCGATCGTGACCGGACGGCCCGTTTCGGACATCGACCGCTTTCTCGCGCCGTTCCGGCCAACGGTCGCCGGCGTGCACGGCGCCGAGATACGCGCGCCGGGCGGCCGTCGCGTCGAGGTCGCGGCGGGACCCAAGCAGAGAAAACTAGTCGCCGGCGTTCGCGCCCTGTGCAGACGCTTCCATGGCGTATCGCTCGAATTCAAGCCGGGGACCGTCGCGGTCCATTATCGCGCCAATCCGGAGGCTGGTCCGCCGCTGAAGACCGGATTGCAGCAAATCGTGAACGAAAGTCCGGGGGATCTGGTGATCTGCTCGGGCCGCATGGTTCACGAGATCCTGCCCCGCCGCGTCTCCAAGGGCGCCGCGATCGAAACGCTGGCGGAGCTCCCGGCGTTTCGCGGCTGCCGGCCGCTCGTCATCGGCGACGACGTCACCGACGAATCGGCGTTCGCCGCGGCCGTCAGGCTCGGCGGCGTGGCGTTGAAGGTGGCGGGCGAGCATTTTCCGCCGGAGGACGCGGATTTCGACGACCCCGCCCAGCTCAGGTCCTGGCTTGACCTTCTGGCGGCGAATCTGGGCGCATGATCCGGGATCGGCGCTCCACGCCGGTGACCCGCAGGGATCGGCCGCACGCCTCGTGATCTCCCGACTGATTGCGTTCACGGACGCCGAGGCGTGGTTGCCGCGGCCGCCGTCCGGCGCTCCGCAGAGAACGCGCATCGCTGCTGCGCGACCGGGTCGCCGTGAAACGAGCGAAGGGAAGAACATCCGATGAGCGACAAATCTTTCAGCGTCAGCGAAACCCGCTTCGTCTTTCCCGGCGCGCGGCGCAGGGCTGCGCTTGCCCGCCGTCTCGCGGCTAACCCCGCGGCGAAAGTGGCGGCTTTCGTCACCGCGGCCGCGTTCGTTCTCATCGTTTCTCTTGCTCCTCTCGCTTCCTTCGTCATCGAGGGCTGGCTGCGTCAGGATATCGAAATCCGCTCCCGTCTCATCGCGCGCTCCGTGCGCAACCATCTGCTCGCGAGCGGGCCGGAATCCTCCCGCGACCTCGGCCGCTATCTCGAACAGATGGTCGAGGACGAGCGTCTCCTTGCGCTCGGCTATTGCTCCGACGCGGGCGTCATGCTCCATGCGACCGCGTCGATGCCCAAATCGATTTCCTGCCGGGATTTCGGCGCGGGAAAAACCAACGCATTCGACGTCGATTCACGCCCGGACCCGCGCGCGCATGTGAACGCGGTCTCTGTCGGAGCCGGCCCGACGGCCGGCCGGCTGGTCGTCGTTCATGACCTGTCCTTCATCGACGAGCGGTCACGCAAGGCGAGTTATTACACGATCCTGGCCCTGACCGGCGCAACCATGGCGCTCGGCCTGCTCGCGACGAGCGTCGTGCTGATGGCGACGCGCGGCTGGGCCCGCTCCGTGCGAAGCGCCATTCTGGCCCCGCGCGCGGAGGAGGCTCTTAAGCCGTTGCAGGCGGAATTGCCGGGCGGCCGCGATTTCCGCGCGCTGCTGCAGGCGCTGCGGGTCGAGCGCAAATTCACCGAAGGGATTTACGTCGAGTGGTCGCCGGCGACGCTCGGACAATTGCTCGCCGAGGAATTGCCGCAGGCGCGCGTCGTGATCGTGTCGAACCGCGAGCCCTATATTCACAATTACGCGGACGGAAAGCCGACGCTGCAAATACCGGCGAGCGGTCTCGTCGCCGCGCTGGAGCCGGTGATGCGCGCCTGCGGCGGCGTGTGGGTCGCGCATGGCAGCGGCGCGGCGGATCGGGAGACGGTGGACGAATACGACCGCATCGCCGTTCCCCCGAATGATCCCGCCTACTCGCTGCGGCGCGTCTGGCTGAGCGACGAGGAGCAAGACGGCTATTACTACGGCCTCGCCAATGAGGGCCTCTGGCCCTTGTGTCACATCGCCTTCGTGCGCCCGAACTTCCGGGAGCAGGACTGGTCGCATTACGTCGCGGTGAACCGCAAGTTCGCCGAAGTGGTGATCGAGGAAGCCGAATGCGACGACCCGATCGTGCTCGTGCAGGATTATCACTTCGCGCTGCTGCCGCGCATGATCCGCGACCGGCTGCCGAACGCCACGATCATCGCCTTCTGGCATATACCCTGGCCAAATTCCGAGACCTTCGGCATCTGTCCCTGGCGCGAACAGATCATCGACGGCCTTCTCGGCAGCACGATTCTCGGCTTCCATACGCAGTTCCACTGCAACAATTTCATCGACGCCGTGGACCGATTCATGGAAAGCCGGATCGACCGGGAGACCGGCTCCATCACGTTGCGCGGCCATGAAACCATGGTGCGCCCCTATCCGATATCGATCGAATGGCCGCCGAGCGCGCTCGCCAACCAATTGCCGGTTGAGGAATGCCGCAAGGAGCTTCGCCGGCGACTTCATCTCGGCGACGACATGCGCATCGCGATCGGCATCGAACGCTTCGATTACACCAAGGGCGTTCTCGACCGCATCAGGGCCGTCGACGCATTTCTTTCGCTTCATCCCGAATGGCTCGAAAAATTCGTCTTCATCCAGGCCGCGGCGCCGACCCGCAGCAAGCTGCCCGTCTACAGCAGCCTGCAGGCCGAGGCGCGGCGGCTGGTCGACGAGATCAACGGGCGGCACGGCCGGAACGGCTGGAAGCCGATCCTGCTGGAAATTCGCCACCACGAACAGGGCGAGGTTTACGCGCTGTTTCGGGCCGCGGACGTCTGCATCGTGTCGAGCCTTCACGACGGCATGAATCTCGTCGCGAAGGAATTTGTCGCTGCGCGCGAGGATGAACAGGGCGTTCTGATCCTGTCCAGCTTCGCCGGCGCGTCGCGCGAGCTGTCCGAGGCGCTGATCGTCAATCCCTATGACGCGCATGGAATGGCTGAAGCGATTCAGGAAGCGTTGAAAATGCCTGCCGGCGAACAGCGCGAAAGAATGCGTCTGATGCGCGAACTCATTCGTCGGGACAATGTCTATAGCTGGGCGGCGCAAATGCTTCTGCACGCCGCGCGCCTTCGCAAGAGCGAGCGCCTGCATAGATTGATCGGGCAGTGAGGGCGGCGCGTGACGTGACTTCCCTGCTCCCTGTCGTCCCTACCGCAAATTCAATCTGACAGGAATGCTTCTGAAATTTGGGGCATGCTTCGTCTCATGGCCGACGTGGTCAAGCTGGCCTGGTGGACGATCATCGACCTGTTGCGATCCAGAGCGTCACTGGAGGTGGAGATCGTCGCGCAGCATCAGCAACTAAACCTCTTGCGCAGGAAATCGGCGAGGCGACTGGCGTTCAGCACTATAGATCGTCTGATTCTTGCTGGGCCCTATCAGATTGCGTCGCGGATTATCGACGCCTTGGCGATCGTAACGCCCGAGACGGTTATTCATTCGCATCGCGCTGGCTTTGGTTTGTTGTGGCGATGGAAGTCGCGGCCTCGCGGCGGCAGGCCAGAAGTGGCGCAAGAACGCGCCCGTACCTCGCGCGGTTCAGGCTGCAAGGCGCATTGTTCCCACACCAATCCTCGAGCGGACGAAACGCCCGAAGCGATAGCGAGGGTCATCGCGAGGGGAGGCTCACCACCGCAACGGTGAGTCCGGCGGACGCATCCGCCTTCAGATCGGCGAACGAGTAATTGTTCCCCAGCGCTTGGACGAGCCGCGGCGTAAAGTCTCAACGAAGCTTTGAATCATGCCACTGGCGTAGGCGTTGTTTTCCTTGGTCATTCTGACCCCTCGGAATTCGGAGCGGGACCAGGATGGCCCCCCGCCTCCGCCGGACGCCCCTCAGACCTTATCTCGATTCTGGCCGTGACATTCGACCCAGCTGCAAAGCCGCCGTCGCTTTTTGTCGCTTCGATAACCAGGCGGCCAATGACCGAGCCGCCGCCTGTTGGGAGGCCAGAAATCTCCGTGATTTTGCTGCTCAGAACGCGCTCAGGATCAGAGTCGGACTGGATTTCCGCCAAGGCGCCGATGCGCAGAGGCTTCAACGCCTCTTGCGGCGCGCTGAACTCCGCCGCCAGGTTGCGAGATTCCCTCGTGAAGAGAAAAAGCGGCGCGGACGCGGCCACTTTTTGCCCGACCGACGCATAGCGTGCGACGACAACCGAGTCGAAAGGCGCACGTATCTCGATCTGCTTTTCGTTCTTCTCCTCCTCCGCGAGCATGGCGCGCAGCCGTTCTATTTCGTTACGCTCTACTCGCGCTCTGGCCAGCGTCCTGCGGCGGAGCTGAGCTAATCGTGAATGCCGGCCGCCGCGCCTGGGCGTCCGCGAGGACAGGAGCCGCTCATATTGGGCGAGACTGCCTTTTGCTGCTTCGAGCCTTCCGAGCGCTCGCTGATGGGGTTCCCCATAGATCGTCGCGCATAAGCGCCCGGCCTCAACGGTTTCTCCTGGTTGGCAATTCACGACGCCTACAGTTCCGCCGATCGCAGCGACGGCAAGCCGCTGCTGCGCCGCCATGACGGTCCCTTGGAAGATCACGAACTTCGTGGCCGGAGCCTGCAACGCGCTTTCCGGGGCGTTTCTCGGCGACCGGATGGTAGACGGCCAGAGGCCAATCAACGTCGCCGCGATTGCAGCCAATGCGGCGGCGCCGGCCGAAAGAACCCATGGCGAAGGCCTGCGCGTCGCCTCGCCTACAACAAGAGCCTCGGGCCCGGCTGCGAGGCCAAAGCGCCTAAAAACAAGAAGCTTGAAAAGATCAAGGATGAGAGCGAAAGCTAGGGTCGCGAGAAACAGTTCCAAGATGACCCAAGCTGGCAGCGGATCCATCAGGTATCCCCCGAGCGCGAAAAAGACCGCTATCGCGAGGTTTAATAGCGAGGAAAGCACTAGCCATGCGGAGGGAGGCGAGCTCCACAGGCGTCGCCGATCACGCAGAATATAGACCGCCGCCTGACCGAGAAACACGAGCGAGACAAAGGCGACGGTCCGCAGTTGGCCGATGTTCAAGCTCAGCCATCGTTCGCCTACGAGAACAATCGTCGAAACAAACAGTAATCCCGCAACGCCAAGCGCGGCTGCGGCGCCGGTGATGGCGTCAAGGCGCCAGGCGTCTGGTTGCGAGGAAGGCGTCGCCCTGTCCGTGGCGATCACCATCGTCAAAAAGTCCCCGGTGATCAGCAGCAACGCCATTTGCATCGGCGTCACAATCGCGTGGCCTGTCGCCAGCAGGCCGACGCCAAGAAAGGGGACGAGCTGGAACTTTTTGACGAGCGCATTGAGCATGTAGGTCAAAATGCGCTGGAAGGCGGCGCGTCCTTCTTCAATCGCGTCGACCACTCCCTTGAGGCCTGGCTCGGTGAGGACGACGCTTGCGGCCGATTTTGCCACATCTGTCGCGGTGGAGACAGCCACGCCCATTTGCGCCTGGCGGAGGGCCGGCGCGTCGTTGACCCCGTCGCCGCACATGCCGACGATGCGTGCCCGACGCTGGAACGCCTGCACCAGCTTGAATTTGTCTTCCGGGAAGACGCCCGCGTAAATGGCGTAATCCTCGGGATTCAATTCTTGAGAAAAATTCGCGGCAGGACAGACGGGCCCCACGAGGCCAACGGCCCGGCCAACCGACGCAGCGGTCGTCACTGCGTCGCCGGTAACCATCACGGTTTTTACCCCCTCCGCCCATAGCTCGGCGATCAGCGGCTTCGATTCGGGACGCGGCGGGTCGCTCAACGCGATCAGCCCGACGAGTTTCTCGGCCCCTGAAGGACCAAAGGCCACGGCGATGACGCGGCCGGCGGAGCGGGCCGACGCCTCGATTTGGCGCTCCGCGCGGCCGTCGAACGATGAAAGCCGGGCGACTGCGAGGGGCGCGCCTTTGACGATCCGCCGTTCTATTCCTGCTGCGTCTGTGACGGTGGCTTCGGCGACCTTGGTCGCGGGGTCGAACGGGATGAATTTGCGAGTTTGAAGCAGCGGGAATTTACCGCCGTTTTTCGGCGGCGCCGCGCAGCTTGCGGACCAGTCCTTCATCGAGTCGAACTTCGAGGGCACGGTGCATGTGCGCAACCGCCATGTGGCCCGCAACTCGGACGGCGACCTGATCGTCATGGCGCGCAACGTCGCCATCGTGATCCTCGGCCCCGACGGAGCCGAGCGCGCGGTCAACCGTATCCAATACGGCGCCCGCCTGAAGGTCGATGAAGGCGACAAGGTCAAGCGCGGCCAGCGCATCGCCGAGTGGGACCCCTATACGCGTCCCATCATCAGCGAGATCGACGGCGTCATCGGCTTCGAGGATCTGGTCGAAGGCCAGTCGATGTCGGAGACGGTTGACGAGTCGACCGGCATCGCCAAGCGCATGGTCATGGACTACCGCCTCAACCTGCGCTCGGCGAGCCTCAAGCCCTCGATCGTCATCAAGGGGCCGGACGGCAAGGTCGGGAAACTCGCCCGCGGCGGCGACGCGCGTTACCTGCTGCCCGTCGACTCGATCATCGCGGTCGAGCCCGGCGGAACCGTGAAGGCGGGCGACATCGTCGCGCGTATTTCGGTGGAGAGCGCCAAGACCCGCGACATCACCGGCGGTCTGCCGCGCGTCGCGGAACTGTTCGAGGCGCGCCGTCCGAAGGATCACGCGATCATCGCGGAGATCTCCGGCACGGTGCAGTTCGGGCGCGACTACAAGAACAAGCAGCGCATCACCATCGTTCCTGCCGAGGAAGGCGCCGAGCCCGTCGAATATCTGATCCCGAAGGGCAAGCACATTCACCTTCAGGACGGCGACGTCGTCGAAAAGGGCGACTATATCGTCGACGGCAACCCGGCGCCGCACGACATTCTGGCGATCAAGGGCGTGGAGGAGCTTGCGGCCTACCTCGTCAACGAGATCCAGGAGGTCTACCGACTGCAGGGCGTCAACATCAACGACAAGCACATCGAAGTGATCGTGCGTCAGATGTTGCAGAAGGTCGATATCGTCGATCCGGGCGACACCGGCTTCCTCGAGGGCGAGCAGGTGGATCACGTCGAACTCGACGAAGCGAACGCCAAGGCGATCGAGAACGGCGGCAAGCCCGCCTCCGGCACGCCGGTGCTGCTCGGCATCACCAAGGCGTCGCTGCAGACGCGTTCGTTCTTCTCCGCCGCCTCCTTCCAGGAGACGACCCGCGTCCTCACCGAGGCTGCGGTCAACGGCAAGATCGATCCGCTGGTCGGCCTCAAGGAGAACGTCATCGTCGGCCGCCTCATCCCGGCTGGCACGGGCGCGGCGATGGCCAAGTTCCGCGGCATCGCCACGGGTCGCGACGATCTCATCATCGAGCAGCGCGCCGAGGCCGCCGAGCCGGCTCCTGCCCTGCCGCTATGCGCCGACCTGCTCGGAATACGCGGATGAAGCCATCGCGAGACACGGCCTTTGGGCGGGCGGCTGGATGGGCTTCGCCCGCATCTGCCGCTGCCGGCCGGGCGCGGGCGAGGGTTTCGATCCGGTGCCAGAGGAGTTGCGCGCGGACGCGAGCGCACTCACGCCCTGGCGCTATGCCCGCTGGCGCGGACCCTTCCGCTGCGAGGAAGTTGAAACCGACAAGGGCTGACCGGGGTCATTGTGAAGCGGCGAAGCCTATGACCACCGAAACTGTCAAACTGATTTGCGGGAAAATACGCGAAGACTGATCGTGACGCGGTTGAAGATGAAGCTGTCCTCACCGCCGAACCAGCGAAACGACAAACATCGCGGTTTCGGGAAGCGGCTCAAACATGCGATCCAGCCGCAGCGGAGCGAGTTCAAGCGATTCAATTGCGCCCCATGTCTCCCGCCAAGAATCATGGGTCCACACATGAGCGTGGACATCGACATAAAGCCCGTCACGTTCGGCGGTTTCCGCCACCGCATAGGCTTGCTTTATCCCATCAGGTCGCGAGGACAGACTTTCGATCGGAGCGCCGACGGGGGATACGCCGACAATATGATCGAAGATCTGTCGGAAGCTAGGCTTCTGCAAACGCCGGCGATGATCCTCGAGCAGTTCCGCGAGCGTCGTCGCACGGCGTCCATGATCGAACGTAAGGGATTGTTCCGGAATCGCGAGATTTATGCGGCCGCCGGGCTCGATGACGCTCGCGATCTCCGCCAGCCAGCCAATCGGGTCAGCCACATGTTCGATCACTCCCGAAGCGAGCGCCCAAGCGAAACGTCGCCCCCCGACAACCTTGTCCAAAGCCCCGGACGCCCAGACATAATCGACATGAACGATATGCGAGGGGTCAACGAGACCAGGATCATTCGCGTGGCTATATTTCGCGACGAGTTGGTCGTGATCCGCATGATCGACAAATGAGACGTCATGGTGGTCGCGCGAGACGGTGGGGCGATCGAGCGCGCCGAACTCGAGTCCGGCCCTGCCAGCGATACCGTATAACATTTGCTCGAGATGTCGCCGATGCTGACGCGTCGGAGAGTTTTCGAGATGCTTTCCATTGCCGAACCGAACTGAAACCTCATCGTTCGAATGGAGCGGCGATGGAAAGTGGAAAATGAATCCAGCGTCTGCCGGAATGTTGAATTGCACCAGCTCAGGGCGTCGCAATGCGCATTTGATCGTGGCGATCATCTCGTCGTTGACGAAGATTTCCAGCGTGGCCGGCCCGCCGTTTTCCGTCGCCCACCCTGCGACGTGAGACTGCAGGCAGACGTCCAGGAAACCATGCTGATGCATCTATTCCCCCTTTTCGAAACCAGTGTGTCCCGGGGCCGAACGCGCGCCACTTTCGGTATCCTGATAACGTGCGGCGACGCAACGATAGAGTTCAAGATCATATCTGTTGACCTCGCGCACCTTCTCCCAGTCGATGCGGCGATAGTCCTGGTCGCTCAAATCGACACGTCGACTGTCGGTTACATTTTCGCGTCCGATCGAAACCGGCTCGAGCCCCATCTTCTCGAACATGATCCTGGCATGCACATCAATATTTTCGGTCATGCCGACAAAGTCGAAGGAGCGGTCGATATTGCTCAAGGCAAGCTCGAGCACATAATCGGACATGGACCCGAGCGGGACCATATTTGTTCCCACGCCCGCGATCATCCGTGTCTGCAAATTTTCAAACTCGTCGCAAAGGCCTTCATTGACGATTTCATGCAGGGGAACGGACCTGCCGTCGATTGTGAGCGCATGGACTCCGTTGGTTCGATAATGCCAGTAATGTGATCTTACCCGTGCGATGGGCTCCCGAACGAAGGTGAAGTATCGCGTCGGCTGTCTGAGAAATCCGTCGAGCCCAAAAAAGCTGTGCCCAATGAGTTGTCTGAACGCGAGACATTGATATTCAGGGAGGGAATTCGCTTGCTCCCAGTTGAGACCCGCGAAATGGCCTTGATAGAAAAGACAAGTCTCACTCAGGGTCAGTTGCTTCTGGATCGCGACGGAGAGCGCGGTTCCCGCCGTCTTCTGTATGTGGAGAAAGACCCGGCAACCGCCCCCACGCCGGGGTTGCGGTCCTGACGGCGCGGCCATTCGTATTACGCCGTCTTGCAGCGTCTTGCCGCTGCGATCGGTAACGCGAATCTCGGCGTCGTAGCTCAGCGTAGCTAAAGGGATGGCAAAGCCGAATTTTTCTGTTCTTCCGAACAAATCTGCAATATCGCGCCGAAAGACGATCGCCTTGAACTCCAGTCTCTGCATCCGGTCAGTTTCGACGAAGACCGTTTCAAGGGCGTCGTCCCTGTCGGGACTTATAATCCAGCCGACAATCTCTTTCGCCGAGACATAATCCACGGCCCCTTCCGTTTGATTGACACTCGACATCAATTCTCCTCGCATCATGCGTCAACGAAATCCGGCAAGCACAGCCGTAGGCCGTCGAATGCATTAAAGAATTCCATAAAGATCACTAAGCCTATTTTTCGCGTTTCGCCGACTCCAGATAATGTTGGAGAAAGCCGAGGACTTGCAGTTCCAATTTTGATCGTCACCCCTCGTGTCAACTTGATAAAAACAGCGGATGAGGATCCCGCCCTTCGCCCAAGCCAAAGCGAAGGTGCTGTGCATAAAGATCGACACGCTTGTCCCGGGCGTCTGGGCATTTCTCAAGATAATCATCCGCGTCGAAGAGCGGCATGTGACCTCCGCGCGCAGCGGGCGCGCCGTCGGGTCGCGGGATGGCGCCGCAAATCGCAGTTCTCGGTTATCCGGAAACCGCCTTGCTTCAAAGCTACCGGCTCCTTGTTCATCTGTGCGACGCTCGCGCGTTCGGCCGCCAGGCTTGTGGTTCAAAACAGCCATATTGGGAGTTCGTGGCGAATTACCCCTTCCGTTCACTGGCGCTTACTTTCTTGTGTACATCTCTATGCAAGTCAACCTTGGCAATCACTGCAAGGTCAGGAGCGACTTCGTCGTGCAATCGAAATATGATATTCACGATGTAATATAATATGCTATAGGCATATGACCCTCATGTGGACAATTGCAAAGCTCCGGCATCTACGCAGTCGCGACATGTTTCTGACGATACTTTATGGTCGAGGCCCGCTAAAATTATCATGAGGCGCCTTGTGGGAAGAACCCACAGTGCGGCGACCAAATACCGATGTAAGCCGCCTCATGCCGCCGGACAGCAAAGCCTTCGACATAAAAGCCGAACGCTCAAACTTCCGCCACCCATATAGGTTTTATTAACCATTGAATTGCGTTACGCAATTTACTTTGACGGCCAGCCTCGTTCGGACGCGCTTGAACATGTCTTGCAGACGCAATCCCCAAGATCCGTGGATCCTTGTCATAATGCTCCTGGTAAACCCGGCGGTATCAGCGGCGGCCCGCTGCTTCGAGAGCAACGAAGTCCATGTCTGTTATAATAATGATGAATCCGTTTTCTATAACACGCCCGAAAACGAAGTCGCCTACAGCGTTCAAACGATTCGCGACGAAGATAATTACTATACGATCTATCACTCCGAGCCCATGACGAAATACAGGACGGGCGACGCCGTAAAGGCGGGCGTTCACCGGGGGAAATATGCTTTCATAATGCCGCCGCACGAGTTCCGCCTATGGGGAACCGACAAGGATCCGGGATCGCTGATAGCGTCGAACGGCGTGGGCGGCGCAGCGAATCCGATCGCGATTTCAGGCCTGCGCAATGACCCTTATTTCTATGTATTCTTTTTGGGCGTCAACGATGACGAACAGCTTCGGGATCACGCGAGCGGACACTGGCGGCACTATCTACTCGAGGCGCGGACAACGGATTTCGTTTCCTTCGATCTCAAGACAGATAGCGGATGGACGCCCTTTTCCCCCGATGTGCGCCCCGCGCCGCTGCGGGACTCGTCCGGCGCCGTCATTCGCAGCAATTCGGCGCGTCGCCTCGGTCACACTCAGGGCCTGATAGGCTCGATCTCCTTCGTGAACGGCCTCTATCATTTCTTCTATTTCGATTACGGACCGGAAGGAGAAAGCATCAATCTCTATCTTCGCACCAGCGTGGATGTGAGCAAGGACGGTTGGTCGCCACAAAAGATCGTCATTCCGGCAATCGGCTTGCGGATGGTTCGGCTGGCGAAGGCGAAGAACCTTGACAGATGGGTGGCAATGTATGGCTGTTACGTAAGAAAACGTCAGGACATCTGCGCTCAATACACCCAAAATCTGAATGTCATGGGTCCTGGCGGCGTCAGCGACCTCCGTCTGACGTCCGAATTCGCGCTTGGCCTGAGCGACAATGGCTCATCGAGGTCCTATGCTCAGCCTTATTGGTTGACAGATCGATGGGGGAATCTGGACGCCCCGAACGCTGGGCAGAGCGTGGAATTCTACTGGACGGACATGACGCCTTCGAATTGTCTCGCCCATCCGCACCCATTCTGCCCGGTCTATGGCGGCGCGGTATACCGCGGCAGCTGGAGCGTCCGTTCGGATGCGCCCGCCCCGCGCGAATGACGCGCGCGCCGGGCAGTTTGTTCTCGCATCATCAGAGAAAGTTTCCGCCCACGATAGGCGACCGCCCGAAGCTGTGTGGAGGAAACCCAGTTTCCGAGGTCGCGTCATCGATCAGTCATGGGACATAGCGAGCAAATATGCCTGTGCGATCCGAAAATGGACGCGGTCTCCGATCAGGGCCTTCACTGTTCCAATCGGACGTTCTCGTCCCCGGATTCTATAATTGCAATCAAATGTTTCGTCGCCGCGCCGGCCGCCGCGCCATGAATATTTGCTTCGGTAAGCAAATTATACAATCTGTCCCGAAGCTCGGTTCTGTCAATTATTCCTTTTTCGATCAGAAATTCGCAAAGCTGCGACAACAAGGCTGTATTGCCAGCCATCAACGCGCTTATATGCCTGCTGTCCATCGTTTCCATGTCGATATGCCGACTTCCGCAGTTCATTTGCTCCAATCATTCCAGACGCGCGTGACACATTCCCCTGATGGGTTCGTGATTTTCTCGCCCAGTCTAACGAAGCAGACATTTCAGCTGACGGCCGCCAGCCCGGCGACTGCCACGCAGTGATTTATGCACCATTTCATGTGTAATAGCAACACGTATTGTGTCTCTGCAGGTCGCGCCTGGCCGATTAAGTTCCTCAAATCCGCCAAAAGAACCACTTTGGGATGAGCGTTCGACGTTCCTGCTTTTGCGGGTCAGACATCGACCCTGCACGAGGATCCCATGTGGCGGGCCGTAAAAACACTACAGAGTGCATTTTTGAACTATGCAACTGACGCCATGCAGAGGCGAGCTCGCCATTTTTTTTACAAACCGGGTTTTCGAGGGAAGATCCTCCATGACGAGGCGCCGCGGCCAAAGCGTCGAATTCAAGCTCGAGGCCACCCCCGGAATATCTGGCCGGCGAGAGACCTCATGGTCGGACGAAGCCCCACGGCGTCAGCCACAAGCGATCCGAACACACACGGGTCGCGGATCGAAGCGCTCAAGCGTCTCGTGGACCAGCAGACGCTGGAATTGGCGTTCCTGAAGGAGCGTTGAAAAGCGCGCCGGGATACATCCGTTGCTGAAAGCCATGGCGGCGCAGCGCGGCCGAGGCATGGCGGCTGACGAACATCGTGCGCTCGACCTTTGAAGACATCTTGCTGGTTCCCGCGAACGCCACAACGATCGTCGATGCGCCAGACGCCCTGTGCAGTGGGAAGCACCCCGCAATCCGGGACATCCGACTATTGCTCCGCGAGAAAGGATCACAAATCAGAGCGTCCCTCGCTCGGGAGCTTGAATCGCGCCTCCATCAAAATTGTTGGATCCCGAGCCCAAAATGTTCGCCTCGGCTTTTATATATTGCCCGATTTCCTCATTAAGCCGGGAAAAAGCCGCTCCGATGCGATTATAGCCAATTGCAGCAGGAATTGCCGCGGCGAGTCCATAGGCGGTGGCGGCAAGCGCCTCCGCGATTCCCGGAGCGACGACAGCGAGACTCGTATCCTGCGTTTGGGCTATTCCGGAGAAACTCGAAATAATACCCCAGACAGTGCCAAACAGGCCAACGAAAGGTCCCACCGACGAAACGATAGCCAAATTCGGAAGCCCTCCCTTCGCTATCGTCATGAACTCGCGCGCCGCGCGATTCATATGTTGAAAAACCCGCTCTCGTTTTTCCAACGCAGTTTCATCCGGAACCCTGACATCCAGGGCTTTCATTCCGGCGCTGGTGATAGGCCAAAGCACGCCCTCCGGACCGCCGCTGCGAGCCGAGTCAATCGCCCTGGAAATGCGAAATACGACAAATACGCCGTCGATAATAAGAACCCATGTCCATACGGACGCAACAAGCAGAAGAGCCATGACAACCTTGCTCACGACTCCCGCATTCATGAACATGCCGACTGGCGAAATTGAGGAAATGTCCATCGATTGCTCTCCTTCCCGATGGTTGCAGCAACAGAAATCGGGATTACTGGAATGTAATATGCTGACTCACAAAGGTGGCGCCGCAACTGGCCGGCCCGCGCGAGGCGGCCACAATGCGGCGCGCGAGAGCTGCGTGAGCAGACGTCGACGCCGAAACTGAAACGCCGGATATGCCGCCTCCAGCATTGACGTGAAATGTCACATAGGCGGTTCCCGGACCCAGGCTCGTCGAAGCGGGCATATTTCGACGAAGCGAGGCGGCGACATGGGCAAGGCATGTCGCAGCTGACCCCCCGGAACCCTGCCCGCGTCCTCCAGGCGCCCCCGCGCGTCGCCGAGCCTGAGCCTCCCGACGTTCGTTGGCGGACTCGACGTCACGCCGCTCTGCGCGCTTCTTTTCATCCTTTTCATTTTTCTTGGCTTGCTCGGATGACTCTGTCCTGGCGGGCAACGGCTCCGCTTCCGGCGTCATGATCAAAGGCGGCGGCAAGGCAAGTTCCGGTTCCTCTACAATTTCCGATAATGACGGATCATCGGCATGGACGTCGGCTTCCGATACCGCCTCCGCGTCGAAGAAATCGCCTTCGCGCACAAGCTGCGCGTCGATCGGGCCAATCGCTGCGACCTGCGGCCTCGCCCAAAACATGAATGAAACAAAGAAGGCGATATGTGCTGCGATGACCGCAGTCGCGGAGAGCGGGTGAAGCCAGTTCGGTCTGAGAACTGGATTTCCCGCCAGTTCGTTCTGTCGATGTCTCATCTCGGTGTCGATTGCAGAAACGGTCATCGAACCACTCTTTGGTCGTCGTGCGCCTTTGATGCAAAGGCTATATTGATAGATGATCATGGGTATTTTGCGCGTTCAGCCGTTATCGAGGTCCGCGCGGGACCATCAGCGTTAACGGGCGTGAATCAAGCCGTGAAAGCCGGAGGCGCTCTTGGGGCCTGGGGCGCGCTTGCAGGATTCCTGCGCCGATCAGAAGAAAAGGAGATTGTCTGAAGATTGTCTTCGTCAGCCCGAAAACTCAATCGGACGAGCAACGCGCCTCGAGCCGCCAGCCCGAAAAAAGCATTGCAAAGAGAGACGCAACATCGATCGCGATGCGATCCATTCACCGGCGCGGGCGGCGACTGACCGTGTTTGCCCGACTTGGTCTGTCCAGCACAGATCACGCTGGCTGAATCTGACAATTGCTCATACGCCGAGGCGACCGCAAAAGGCGCGAGGACAATTTGCAAGATAACGAGATACGCTACGAGCGCTCGCACGCTGCTCGCCAAAGGCCCCGCCCCTCGCCCGTTTAGAGTCACGGCTACCTTCCCTCGAAACTACCGAACGCTAGGGGCTCTTGAAAAAGTGGTCAAGCCGGCGCATTCCGCCGCCATGGTCGGAATGGGCCAGAACCCCGCGGAAACCGTGACAGCTCAGGCATTTTAGCGAACCCACAAGTATAATGTCTATCACGTCGCAGCCATCACAATGTCCGACGCGCTTCTTTTTCGGCCTCATGCCGCTCATTTCAAGATAGGCTAACCCCGGCGCGGCGCACGCGGTTCGAATTGGAAAGAATGGGCTCGACGAGCATGCGGGAGATCTGATCGCGGAGAACGACCCAAGATTCAGGCGGCAAGCCGTGCGGCGCGTCGAGGGCTTCATCCTGTCTTGCGCAACAATGTAGCGCCCTCAGAAGATTGACGACCGCGATCGAAACAGGCGACGTCTTGTTTCCACTCGGCCGCGACAATCCGGGCGGACCCGCAGGATAGGCGGCCGCGGTTGCAGACGCGCTGATGGGCCAAAGGTTTATTGATGCAGGGAAATGATGCGCGATATCAGGAGGATGGGCCGCGCCCGCCAGTCGGCGGCGAGTTTTACGGACCAATTTGCTTCGCGCGTTCGAGCCTGGAGCAGCCCATCTTTATTGCGTGGCGGCTTTTTTCTTTGTATATTATTTCGACGAAAATGTGGAGAGATGCTCTCCACCTAAGTGACAACGAAGCCTGTCAGACTGGATTGTTACACGGTAGTCATCAGGAATATCGGCGCAATGGACGTGAGGTCTTTGACGAGGGCTACGCGGGCGATTCTCGCCTGTCTCTTCGTCATTCACAGCCTGGGGCTTCTGAAAGTCCCAATGGCGCTTGGCGCCTATGGCGACGCGTCGCAACGTCCTGCGCTCGTTCACGGCTCTTTCATGAAATGCGCCGGAGACGCCGGCGAAAACGCGCCTTTACCCGCGGATCATGATCCCTCGGAGTGCTGCGCTTTATGTTCAGGCGCCGCCTCGGACGATAGCTTTCTGACGGCCATCTTCCTCGCGGTCGTTATTGATTTTCATTTTCCAGAAGCCAGCTCCACATTCCTTGACGATGTGAGAGCCGGGCCATTCCCCTCTCGCCATGCGGGATGGGGGAGTAGCTGGTCAGCGCAATCCCCTCCATTTGCGTAAGAACGAGCCAGGAGCATCGCGCTCGTCCTCGGGATGAGCCACTTGGCGACACGCAAACATAAATCTCAAGAAAACGAACGACTTGAAATTCGCGCAACGCCAGTCCCAGTGGGCCCCGGCGGCTGGAGCGGCTTGTCTAGAGGGGAGACTCATGCCCAAAAAATTCGACATTAAGACAGTAATTTCGACCACGACGATGATGGTCGGCTTCGCAATTGGTCTCGCGGCTCAGCCGGCCGCAGCCCAACACAAGCAATCCTTGCTTATTACCGCGGACAAACTGTTCGACGGCGCGAATTTCGCGCCCGGAACAGGAAAGGCTGTACTCGTCGAGAATGGCAGAATTGCTGCGATCGGCTCCGCCGGCATGGCCGTGCCTTTCGGAACCCGCGTCGTGAATGTTCCCGGCGGAACAATTCTGCCCGGCTTCATCGACATGCACACCCATCACCTCGTGAACAAGGCGCCTGCGCTGCGGCTGCTGGAACATGGCGTGACAACGGCGCGAGACCTCGGCGGTCCGGTGACGCCGGTCATGCTCGACAAGCCTTACCAGCTCCGCCAAATTCTCTCGGGGCCGATCATTACCGCGAGGGGCGGCTATCCGATGCCGGTGTTCCCCGGTTCCGGCGTCGAAGTAAGCGGCGCCGCCGCGGCCGTGAACAAGGTGCGCGAGCTTGTCGCCAAGGGCGCGAGCGTCATCGCGGTTTCACTCGAGCCGGGCGGTGAAATCGGGGCGCCATGGACGTCCCACAACGCGACCACGCCGCCCCCGTGGCCGACATTGACCAACGCCGAACTCAGAGCCGTCGTTACGGAAGCGCACAGGCTCAAAAAGCGGGTTGTGGCCTATCTCGGCACGACCGAGGGCGCGAGACGAGCGCTCGATGCGGGCGTGGACGAATGGGCGCATATGCCGTGCGACTTTCTCGACCACGGACAATGGCACCGCGCTGCCGATCGGCGTCTGCCGATCGACGGCACGCTGGACACGCTGGTGTCCTGCAGTGGGTCAGCCCATAACGCAGGACACGCGGTCGAAATGGGAGCCAGGCTCTTCTACGGCACAGATCTCGGACATCCCGATATCCCGCACGGCATCGACGCGCAAGAAATTCACCACATCGTCCACGCATGGACGCACGCCGGCAGGACGTGGGATCAGGCGATGGCTCTTGCTCTGGCCTCAGCCACCAGCGAGCCGGGAAAATATTTGTATCTCGGCAAGGAAACCACCGAGCCGAAGCTCGGTCAGCTGGTGGTTGGAGCTCCCGCCGACATCGTCGTGATCGGCAGCGACCCGCGACAGAACTTCAAGGAGCTCGAATTTCCGCGACTCGTCGTTTCAGGCGGAAAGGTGGTCATCGAGCGCGCAATGGGAGAATGATCTCCGGCGTCACGCGGCGGCCTGAAGTTCGAACACGGCGGTCAGCCGTGCTCTGAACCGGCAAATGTAACTGAGCCGGCCTCTTCCCGGCGCGAGCCCGGGAAGAGGCCGGCGTACAGACATCGGTCCTGCGGAAGATCGCCTGCGACCTCGATCATATAGGCTGTAGCGTGCGCGGCGCCGCTTCCGCCTTGTCGAAATAAACCGGGATGCAGCCCGGGCGCATTTCATCGCCGAAAGACTTCGCGCTCCTGAATGCGCCATCCGACGCCGACGCCTTCGGACGCGCCGTCGAGCCGCCAGGCAAATTTCGTGAATTTGGAGGCTGATTCGATGAATAACAAAGCTGCCAGAAAGATCGGACTTTCAAGCGCTCCGAAGCCATTGAACGAGGCTCGCTTCCTGCGATCGTTCCTGTTCGCTCCAATCGCCATGGCGCTTCTCGCAGCGCCGGTCCGCGCCGAAGACATGGATGTGATCGAGCTCGGCGACGAGAACATGGCTGTCGAGAGCGCCTCCGCCGAACGGGCGTTCCCTCAGACGGGCGCGGGGTGGACGACGGCGGGCGGCACACCGCAGGGCACCAGATTCAGCGGCTTGACCGATATTACGCCGCTCAACGCCGGAAAGCTCGTCGAAGAATTTTCATACCCGACCGGAACCAAGGGCAGTCACCAGGGCAGTCCGCTCGTGGTCGGCAATGTGATGTATATAGTGACGCCCTTCCCCAACAAGCTCATCGCTCTGAGCTTGTCGAGGCCAGGAACGGCGTTGTGGACTTTCAATCCGAACCCGGCAGGGTTTTCACAGGGACTCACCTGCTGCGATATCGTCAATCGCGGACCGGTTTATGCCAACGGGCTCGTTATCTATACGCTCCTCGACGGCAATGTCGTCGCGGTCAATGCAAGAACCGGAACACAAGTCTGGCGCACCAAGGTAGCCGATCCATGGCTTGGCGAGACCCTCAACACCGCTCCGATCGTTGTCCGGGACAAGGTAATCTTTGGTAGCTCCGGATCGGAGATGGGGGTCCGGGGGTCCGTGCGTGCGCTCAATATAAACACGGGACGACTGGTTTGGCGGGCGTACGCGACGGGGCCGGACACCGACGTTTTGATCGACTCGACATTCCGCCCGTATTTCGCGAAGGATCGGGGCGCAAACCTGGGCGTCTCGACATGGCCCACGAATATGTGGCGTCACGGCGGAGCCACCTCCTGGGCGTGGATCACTTATGATCCGACGTTGAACCTTATTTTCTACGGAACCTCGCAGCCCGGCACATTCAATCCTGACATGCGGCCCGGAGACAACAAATGGGGCGCAACCATATTTGCGCGTAATCCCGATACGGGCAAAGCAGCCTGGGCGTATCAGTTGGTGCCGCACGACAGCTGGGACTATGACGCCGTCAACGAAAATACAGTGGTCGACCTGACCGTCAACGGCGTCGTTCGCAAAGTCATCGTTCATTTCGACAAGAATGGTTTTGCTTACACGCTCGATCGCGCCACTGGCGCGCTGATCAGCGCAAAATCATTCAGCTTCGTCAATTGGGCGAGCGGTATTGATCTGACCACCGGCCTCCCAAGGGTGGCTGCGAACAAACTTACCCATGAAGGCGTCGTCACCAACAACATTTGCCCGTCCGCGATCGGCGCCAAAGACTGGGAATATTCCGCTTTTTCCCCCCTCACCAAACTGTTCTATTTTGGCGCACACAACATGTGCATGAGTTACGAGGCTTTCAAGGTTACCTATATTGCCGGCACACCGATGATTGGAGCAAATCTGGCTATTTCGCCGGGGCCCGGCGGAAACATGGGCGAATTCGTCGCCTTCGATCCCGTCAGAGGCGTTCGAGCCTGGGCGATCCGGGAGCCTTACGCCGTCTTCGGGGGCGCGCTTGCCACTGCTGGCGGCGTTGTCTTCTACGGTACCCTCGACAAAAAATTCAAGGCGATCGACGCCAGGACCGGACGTCTTCTGCTTTCAAAGCAACTCGAATGCGGCATCGCCTCCGCGCCCATCACTTTCAAGGGCCCGGACGGGAAACAGCGCGTGGCTATAACGACGGGGATAGGCTTCCTCAATGGCGGATTTGTCGGCGGACCATGCCCTGCAGGAACGACATTCTCGACCGCAGGTCCGGCATTGGCGGGCGCTTCCGTTGATCTTGGAGCGAATGAACCGCAATCCGAGCGCGTCGCCGCCACGAGCGGTTATGTGCACGTTTTCAAACTGCCTTGAGGCGAGCGGATTACTCGATCCAATGAGGTTTGGTCAGGACGGGGGCGAGGATGCGTGAGAAAATCCATGTGCGACGCCGGTTGGTCTTCGCAATCCTCGCCCTGACGGTCGGGTCGATGGAGAAGGCGTCGGCGCAGGATGGCGAAGCGCCGAATTTCGTTGTTTGCGCGGACCCGGGGAATCTCCCTTATTCAAATCAGGCAGGCGAGGGTTTTGAAAACAAAATAGCCCAGCTGCTGGCTGCCGATCTCGGCAAGAATTTGCAGTATTTCTGGTTTGCGGAACACAAGAATTTTTTACGCCGCACCCTTTCGGCCGGCCTGTGCGACGTCGTGATCAGCGTGCCCTCGGCGCTGACGATGGTCACCACAACGCGACCCTATTTCACCTCGACTTATGTTGCAGTCATGCGCGCCGATGACAGTCGAGGCTTCTCGTCATTTGACGACGCATGGCTCAAGGACGCGCGGATTGGCCTGCAATTGGTTGGCAACGAGGGCGTGACGACGCCCCCGGCGGTAGCAATCTCGCGAAGGGGATTCAATGAGCATATCACGCCGTTTCCGATGTGGGCCGAGGACAACAGCGCGAATCCTCAGGGGCAAATAATAGAAGCGGTCGCCGATAGTCGCATCGATATCGCCTTTGTATGGGGGCCATTTGCGGGCTATTTCGGGAGAAAATTCGGAGATCGTCTCGCGATCAAACCAATCTTGCAGGATTCGCAGTCGCGGGACCTGATGTTCGCGTATCCGATGGCGATCGGCGTGCGCAAGGATGCTGCAGTTCTTCGTGACAAATTACAAAGCGCGCTCGACCGAAATCAGGAAAAAATAGCCGTCATACTGAACGACGCCGGAATCCCGACGATTGATCAGAGTTCCGTGCCGGGGAGTTTCGGCCCGGAGATCAAACCATCTGTTCAATGACGAAAAAAGGGAGCCAAAAGATGCGCCTATGGAGACATGTCATGGCATTTTCCGTCGCTTCCATCTGCCTGATGACGGTCGCTGACGCCGATCAGATTACCGAGGGCCGCAGAGCCTGGTTGAAACTCAACTGCTATGGTTGCCACGGCAATAACGCGCGCGGAGGAATGGGGCCAAATGTCCAGCGCGCAGATTACTACAGCGTATTGGCGGGAATAAACGGGAGCAGTGTAAGCAGCGGGATGCGGTCGTTCTCCACCCTGGCGAACGCCACAGTGGCCGCCAATATCGCCGCCTATCTGGCGACTATCGGCACTCTCAGGGAGCCAAAATGGTTCGATTGGTGGAGACCACATTAGAGCAAATTCGGTAAATACAAATTCGCCGAATCTACTCCGGCGTGGCTACTTCCATGCGCGCGAGGACAAGTCCGCCGCTGTTGACGCGCTCCGACCCAGGTGCCGCAATTCATGCGCTCGAACGCGGCGCTTCAGCGCTCACGGTCCCGATAGATTTTAGAACGGCCCGTGGTCGAGAAGCGCCAATGCTCCACCACCGAGTTCGCGGGCGACTTTCCCGGATTTTTTCCGGTTCGTCTTCCGCCGCGGCGCCATAGAAAGTAACCAATTACCCCGGCTCCGGCGGGTCATGGACTTGTTCCCCATGCCTCGTGAGCCGGAGGAAGCGGGGCACGCGTAGACAAGCTCGGGAGTCGAAGCTTCCCGAGTTTTCAACATTGGCAAAGACGGCTTTCGTCTTGAGGGATACTGCGTCGGCGATCGCCCCATCGCAATCACTGCCATTTTCGGCAAGCGACGCAATTTCGGCCGCTTTCGCATGTTCCACGACCGTCACGCCTATGGCGCTAGCTCGATGGCGCAACCATCCGCTTCACCATGCCGGTCGCGGAGCCATGAAACAATCCAGCAACAACAGGGAAAAATGATTGGCGGCGGGATTTGTTAAATATACGTGTCTTTATCAGCCACTGCGGCCCGACATCCGGGTTCAGCGGCTGTTGAAGACAGCAAATCCCCGGCAAGATTTCTTGCCAGGAACGCGTCGGGGATTTGCGCGACTTCTTTCCGGGTCGAGGTCGATCGCGGAGCCGGCGGCAAACGCTCCGATCCTGATCCGCGCAACGAGGTGATCTGGAGCCCGACTTCATCCACAACCCACAGGCGAGACACCCCGCTGCGGCGCCTCGACGGAAGTCCGAAACATGCCTGTAAGGTTTGAACGCCTCTCACCCGGACGCGACGCATAGCGCCAATGCGCCCCGGCCGTCTTGGCGATCGCCGCGGAATTTGGCGGCCTCAGAGACATCGGCGGTGACATCGGATCGTGGCGGTTATGCAACAGTCTAAAAATGATGTGCTTTTGCCGCATGGTCTGGAGAGCGCAAGAGTATGAAAAAGGACGCCGCCCATTATAATGGCAGGCAGTCGCTTGAGAGTTCGGCGTTATTATTGGAGCGAATTTGGTCGACGCAGGTCTATCTCGGCTTAACGGTCTCGCCGTTGTCACCTTAGCGTCGATTCTTGCCGGTTGCGGCTTAACGCCGGCGAGCGGCCCAACGCGAGACGCCTTCGTCAAAAGTGTTTATTCGCCCGTGGAGGAAGGCCGGCCGCCTTTCGCATTCGTTGAAATCAACGGACTATCCCTCGCCATACTCGCGCGCCGCGCGCCGCCGACACTGCGCGGGCTTTTCGGCGACTATCGACCGCCTGCCTCGCCGGTCATCGGCGCTGGCGACACAGTAAAGATCACGGTTTGGGAGGCCGCCGGGGGTGGACTTTTCTCGGCCGCTGACGCCGGTTCGATGAATTCCGGCGCGCGCGCCGCCAACATTCCAGACCAGGTGGTGCGCCGCGATGGCTCCGTGAATGTTCCCTATGCCGGTTCGATTCGAATCGCGGGCATGACCTCGCGCCAGGCAGAGGCGGCAATCATCGAACGGCTTCGCGGCAAGGCGATCGAACCACAGGCCCTCGTCACCGTCGCCAACAACCTAAGCAACACCGTAACGGTGACCGGCGAGGTCGCCAACGGCGCGCGCGTGCCGATTTCACAGCGAGGTGAACGGATAATGGACGTCATCGCTGCGGCGGGCGGCTATAATTCGCCCGTCCATGAGACCTATGTCAGCCTGACGCGCGGCGACCGAACGGCGCGGGCGCCTATCCATGCGCTCCTGTCGAATCCCACCGAAGACGTTTACGTGCGGCCGGGCGACATTCTCACGGTCGAGCGAACGCCGCCCAGCTTCACGGTGGCTGGCGCGACGGGCTCCAATTCGGTTCTGACTTTCGACGCGCGCGGGCTCACGCTCGAGGAGGCGATAGGCAAGGCTGGCGGGCTGGAAGACAGTCGCGCCGACCCGGACGGAGTATTCGTGCTGCGTTACGAGCCCGTCAGCCTCGTGCGCGAATTCCCCAATATAGAGCCAAATTTGCTCAAGAAATCCGAGGCGCCCGTCGCCTACCATTTGAACATGCGGGATCCCTCGGCGCTTCTCGCAGCGCGCAAATTCCAGATGCGCGACAAGGATATCCTGTACGTTTCAAATGCGCCGATCGCGGAGATCGCGAAAGTGATGCAGCTCGTATCAATGGCTTCACACCCCGTACAGCAAGGCTTGCTGGCGGGTCGATATCTTCAGCCGACGGGCGATAACGGCGCAGCGCAGGCGGCGGCCAACGCCCGCTTAGTGCGTGCGATCGCCAAAACTCAGGCGGCGGGAGGCGGCCAGGGCGCGGGCGGCGGCGCCGCTGGCCAGTGAGTTCGAGTTGACGAGAACGCCGCGGAAGCGCCAATGTCGCGCCTTGAATCAACGCCGATCGGCTAATGCCCTTGCCCTTCCCTAACTGCCCGATAATTTGCGCCTCCCCGTACGCGCATTCACGTCGGAATGAATTTGCAGTGGGCGCAGGGCGTTTTCAGCGCGATCGTCAGGCGGCGGCGGGCCACGGGCATCAGGGACAACCCGATTGCACAAGCTTCACAATGGCATGAAGCTTATGCTGAACCGCTGTTATACTATTGTTCAACTGAGAGACCAACAGATGACCGTCGATTGCGCGTGAGAGAAGGCGCGAGACCCAGAAACAAGCGAAGAGCTGTGAAGCTCCTCGCACATAGCGCCTTACCCGCAAATGGCGGCCACCTAAGGCGCCAAAAGATCTAAATCTTTTCGAGTCGGACAAAGCCCACGCGCACGATAGGACCCGGCGTGATATCAATGCCCGTTAGGATAGTGGCTGACGCCGCTGCGGTGACTTCCAAGACTTCTCCCGCATTCGTTTTTATCGTTGCCATGCAGGTAGCTGGATTGAACGACACCGTCGTAAAGCTGAGAGAGAACACGTAATTGCCTGCCGCAACGCTCTTTCCGATCCGAGTCATGGTTCCGGCGCCGTTCAGTTTGATTGTGAGGCTGACAGACGACGTATCTTGATCCACGGTAGCTTTTGTCGCTCGATTAATAGTGGGCCCCGCAACCGCGCCGATGAAAGTTCCTAAAGGCGCGACACAAGCAGCTTGAGCCGAACTCCAGAAAAGAAGTGAGCCCAGGACGAAGGGTATTCCTTGCATTTGCGTTCCCCCCGGAAATAGATGTTCACGTGCACAGAGATGGGCAGAGGGAGATGCGTTACCATGCGGCGGATGTCGCCTGTGTTTACTGAAAAGCTAATTCTCACGTTATAGAGAAGATTACCGCGCACTGCTCTTTAGCCCCGTCCACTTCCCTTTATCGTGATTCTGGGGCCCGGCACGGTTAGATGAAAAAACACCCTGCGGCAATCTCGACCACAACCAGAGGCAAAGAAGCGCCCAAATGACCTGCCGCCGGCCTCATGAACACCGAGTTAAGTTACTACCACCTTCTTCTCAAATTAAACCAGGCCGACATGGCCGGTAATCGAAGGCCCGCGGAAGAGGTTGTAGAAACGCTCGACGTAATCGATTACATCAGCGCGAGCGTAATCGCGCGTCCAGTAGACTTGCTTCCCTAGCCGGTCTTCCAGCGGGGCGAAGGCTTTCGATCCCCAAACTGTCCCAAACATTGCCGAATCAGCTCATTGAACAAAGGAATCCCTTATAGGCCATCAACCGCTGGAACTGCTCGGTCATATTCGGCCGTCCCGCTCGGATTGATGCAGCAACGTCTCCGGCTTGGCGCCACGTCAGATCGCCAATATCAAGGCATCGCTGACGAGCCGCACGGTCATATCGGCTTTCATCGACTAACCGGCCAATCGTCGCGAGATCAGGCGATGCTAGCGACCACGTACAGCCAGCCTTCCCCCTTTCCATATCTCTGTGAAATCGGCCATCGACTTCAGGTTCGGCGTCTCCGCGGTAAATTGATAGTCGAGCAGATTCGGCGTGTCCGCGAGGCCTTGCTCCATTAACAGCCAAACCGCCGCGATCTTTAATCCCCGGTTGAATATCAGTCTCGTCAAAACCAATCTCCAGCCTCACAAAGCACCGTTCCTCGGCGTCCACGAAACCCGGGGTTTCTAATCAGCATTTGGCGATATCTATTAGCGGAAAGCTCGAACCACAATTTATGGCGCCGACGCCGATGCCGACTTAAATGCAATTTACAAGCGCATATAGCACTACGCCCCGATGACACCCGCCCGAACGCCGCGGTCACGCCTGCACGCAAACCGGCTCAAAAGAGCGTGACAGTCTCCCACTCCTGCCCATGAAGGCCCCGAATGCAACTATCGGTTTCTACTTATGGCGCACAAGCGCCAGAGGATTTAGTTTACATTCTTATTAGCTTGACAGCTGGAGGGTGCAATGGATCGAATGGCTAGATTGAGGAATGCCGCAAGAGCACTATTGCTGGTTTCTGTCGGAGCTGGAATCCCCGTTTCCGAAGCGCAAGCGGGCAGCGCGTTGTTCCGTCAGTCCGCCGACTTCTTCAAAACTAATGGGACCCAATTCAACACAGCCCTGACCGCGGGCATAGCGGGGTCGGATGGCGCGCTCTTCTACCGCAAGAACATCGCCGTTGGCATTGGCCAGGGCAACGCGATGTTCGTCACCGTCTATGGCAATGGAAGCGCCGTCGGCGGAGCGAGCCTGTGGCTAAGCTGCCGAATCGATGGCGTTGCTTGCCGACCATCCTTAAAGGGAACGCTCGCCGCAAGCGACGGTTCGCCAGTCAACTGGGTCACCATGTTGCATGTGCCTGCCGCAGCGGGAACCACCAATTGCAACAATAGCGGCGGCGGCGGCGGCGATTGTCACAATAACGTCTTTAGTTACCAATGGTGCATGCCTATTCAGAAGCTGCTTCCCGGAACCTTCACGATTGACCTCAAATTCGCGACGAGCATTGCAGGTCAGCGCGTGTCAATTGGCAAGGGTGAAGTTACAGTCGACACGGTGCAACTTACCGGGCCGCAATCCTGCCTCTCGAGGGCGGTCCAGTAAAGCGGACGCGTATGTCCTCGCGCGGCCCGGCGCTGGTCGGTATGTTGCGAGTGGCGCACCCAATTACAAATTGACCAAGCAACTGCGTTCCGCAGGACTGGCCCGGCCTTGCGCCGGGTCCTTTTCGTCCCGCCAGCAACCATGCCGAAATCTCTCACCATAAGCGACGCCGCTATATAATTACCTATAATCGCTCACCCCATTCATCACGACAGCCAATTGCCGTCGTCTGCGCTCGCCGAGCATGCGTCGCATCGTCAGGATCATATCCGGCGATGTGTCGATTGCCAACATGCTACAAACAACACACCGAGTTCCGTCTCATAGTTTGTATTTTTTAATTAGCTCAGATAATAACCTTACGAATGCCACATGCAGTGCTCATATTGGGAATGCAACAAACCGGCGCCTGTGCAGTGTCCGGTATCTTTGCGAGTCTGGGAGCCAAATGGTCGGCTACGCTCACGCAGTCGGACGAAGGCAACAAAGAAGGTTACTTCGAACCACCTCCTTTCATGACGTTCAACGATCGTCAGCTATCGATGTCTGTCAATAGTGGGTACGATTGGCGAACGATTGAAGCGCCAATCCTCGACTCGCCCCCGGATCCGCTTCTACCGAGCGTGAAGCGACGCCTTGTAAGTAAATACGCAAATGTAGCGATGGTCACATTCAAGGAACCGCGAATATGTCGACTGTCAGACTCGTGGCATGTAGCATTTCTGGTCATGGGCCTCGCGGCGACCACAATCATCACATTCTCCCCAGCCTTTGAGTTGGCGCAGTCATTTCGGACTAGACACGGTCTGACGATCCAACAGTGCGCTCTGAGTTGGTTAGGCAATGTCGTAGAAGTCGAGCTTGAAACCCACCAAATGCCTCGGTCATTCGTATTAATCGACACGGCGTCCGCTCTCGTGGTGCGCGGGCTGAAAGCACTCGAGGCGACGAAAGCTATGCTGCGATCGCAGACTTATCTACTCGCTCGGCTCCATGAGTCGTCCGACGCCATACAGGTAACCGATAATGTAAGACATGCGCGCCAAAGCCCGAGGCTCCGGAGATGCGCTTGAGCGACTGCGCCGGGCAGACATGACGTCGGAATGATCCGCGTCGCAATCATATTTGCAGGCGACCCACATGCAGCTGAATAAGTTTTGCGTTGACATGGAAACAACTGAAAGCAGGCCAGCTCTGGCCCTATGTCTGACATCGCCGAAACCGTTCATCTCCCAATCGATGCGGTTTGGTATCGAATGGCAAATTCCGACATCGCGCCGGACGATGCGACTATTTTGCATTACATCCGGGAAGGACACCGGCAGCTGAGATCGCCGCATCCGCTTTTCTCGACAGAGTATTACCTGCGCATCCACGCTGCCTTGCAGGGGACCATTAGGGACCCGCTCGTCCATTTCGTCACCGGAGGCTGGAGGGACGGTTTCAATCCGTATCCCCTCTTCGACGATGAGTTCTATTTGTCGCAACTTCCGGCGCTCGACGGACTCGATCCGCTGACTCATTACGTCGCCAACGGCTGGCGACAAGACCTAAGCGCGAATCCATCCTTCGATCCGGGTGATTATGTCCAACATTGTGAAGAACCGCGAAACGCCGATGTTGAACCACTCGCTCATTTCCTGACAAACCGCGTTCAGCGAAGGCTCCGCGGATCATGGAACGGCGAGTTCAGATTGGCGCGACTTGAATTCGATCGGTTTCAGTTACTTGAATCCGAATTCGACAATATCGGACCACCTGACGGAGACGACGCCGCCGTGCCAATTACCCATACCGAATCAGGATCGAACCCCTGCAAATCGAAGGCCCTTCAATCGCACGTCCCACGCCCCAACGTGCTCGCGCCGCAAGAAAATCAGGTCGCCGCGCCGAATACGCAAACGGAAACGCCGAACAACCAAAGCCCGGTAGAATGCGATGGTTCCTTTGACGAGGAATTGTATCGGTTGTGCAATCCGGACGGTGCGCAAGCAATCGAACGGGGCGCCGTTCAAAGTGGTTGGGCGCACTGGCTTTCCAGTGGAAAGGCTGAGGGGCGGGATGAGACCCCGACGATATGCAAGGATAATCTCTACGGTATTACACCCGTTCGCAGCAATCCTGATTACGATGTCGTGACTCGAAATTTCGACGCCGTCGAATATTCCTTGATCTACGACGACATCGCCAGGGCATTGGGTTTCGATCAGGAAAGATGCCGGCAACATTGGATCGCCGCCGGGCGCCACGAAGGCCGGTACGGTCCCGGCGTTCGCTTGTTCGCGGAGCGCGAAGCATCCCTATAAAAAGTTCTGCAAAGGCCCTTCGGCATAAATATCTATGGTCCCTTCGCCGCGATCAGCGGTTTGGGAGCCGCCGCACGAAACCTGCTCGCCGCTATCCGAAAAAGCGGCGTTCCCTACGACCTGCATGCTTTCGATGTATCTCGGGGCGTTCCTCGCATTACTCGCTCCGAGAGGGAGAGATCTGGAAAATACCGGATCAATCTCATTCTGGCCAACGCAGATCAGATCGAGAATCTGGTTCGGATGTATCCACCGAGATATTTCGATAACTATTACAACATCACGCAATGGGCATGGGAGCTGGCCGCCTTTCGACCAGATTGGTACGCCTGCTTCGGCGCAGTGGATGAAGTGTGGGCATATAGCTCCTTCGTCGTCGAGTCGATTTCGGCCATCGCGCCCGTTCCAGTCGTCAAGGTCCCGATTCCGATCTTAATGCCGCCGATTTCAGCGACTTCGCGCGATGACGCACGAAGGCGGTTTGCAATCCCGCGCGACAAATTCGTTTTTCTCACGGTTTTCGATGTCGGCAGCACATCGGCGCGTAAGAACCCCCGATCCGTGATCAACGCCTTTCGCGCGGCCTTTTCGCAGGTCGAGGAGGCTTTTCTCGTGGTCAAGCTTCACTCGCCGGGTTATGTCGAGCGCGATCTTCTACGCGACCTACGCAAGGAATTGTCGAACATCCCCAATGCGGCGCTAATCGCTGCACGCCTATCCGAACAGGAAATGGAAATGCTCCGCGCGGCGTCTGACTGTCTCGTTTCGGCCCACAGGAGCGAGGGCTACGGTCTTAACATCGCAGAATTCATCGCGCTCGGCAAAGCGGTGGTGGCGACGAACTATTCCGGCAACACGGAGTTCTTCTCCGAATCTACTGGCTATGCGGTGGACTATAGCCTCGCAGAAATCGAGAAACAGGCCGGTCCTTACCTGCCGGGATATGTATGGGCGGAACCGAATTTCGATTCGCTCGTCGAACAGATGAAGCTCGCTTTCGCAGAACACGGTCGATCGACGCGCTGCGAGACGGGGGTGATGCGCGCCATGGAATTTTCGCCGCAGGCGATCGGTCAGCTCATCCGGGCGCGCCTTGTGGAGCTCGAGCTCGACGCCGATGGCGATGGGATACCACCGAAATTTGCGCGCTATCTCGGCGCCTCTCGCGACGTGGGGGCGCCGGCGGTCTGCCGACGAATATCGTATGAAACACGCGATGAACTTGCGAAGCTGAAATATCGCCCGCGACTCTCGGTCGTCGTGCCGGTCTACAATGTGCCGCCGTCATATCTTCGTCAGTGCATCGACTCGGTCCGCTCGCAAAATTACCCATTCTGGGAACTGTGCCTTTGCGACGACGGTTCCACGAACCCCGAAACGATTGAGGCGCTAGAGTCCTTCCGCGGCAGCGACCCCCGGATAAGAATTCGACGGCTCGCCGTTAACAAGGGCATCTCCGACGCCTCCAACGCGGCCGCTGAAATCGCGACAGGCCAGTTTCTTATTTTGCTCGACAACGACGACGTCATCCTGCCAGACGCGCTGATGGAGGTCGCGCGGGCGTTGAACAAAGACCCATTTCTCGATTGCATCTACACGGACGAAGAGAAGATTGATGAAAATGGTAATCTAATCGACCACTTCCTTAAGCCCGACTGGTCTCCGGAACATCTGGAGTCCGTCATGTATGTGCTCCACATGCTCGTGGTTCGCAAGCGCCTCTTCTTCGAACTCGGGGGCTTCCGTTCGGACTATGACGGCGCCCAGGACTATGACCTGATGTTGAGGATTTCCCGCGAGACGGAACGAATCCATCACATTCAGAAGGTAGTTTATCAATGGCGTGCGATACCGGGCTCTGCAGCCGCGGTTGTCGACGCGAAACCTTATGCGCTGGAATCGGGACTCAGAGCGCTGACCGAACACGCCCGGATCAAATACGGAACACGCGCCCGTGTCGAAAAGGGTCTCTTGCCGGGCACTTTCCGCCTGCGTCGCCCTTTGCGGCCGGACGTGGCCGTAACGCTGCTTATTCTTACCAACAATGGCGAAGTCGATCTGCCAGGACGTGGGCGTATTCGGCTAATAGACAACTTCGTGGATTCGATTCTCGCGCATACTTCCTATCCCGAATACGAGATCGTAGTGGTCGACAACTCCCGCCTTTCGATAGAACAGCGTGAGCGCTTTGAGAGCCTCGGCGTGCGCGTCGAAAATTTCACCGGATCGGTCGTTCCGTTCAACTATTCCGCCAAGGCGAATTTCTCCGTTCGATGCGCAAGAACCGAGCACATTGTCATACTGAACGATGACATGGAGGTGAAGGACGACGGATGGCTGACGGCTTTGATGGAGCTTGCAGAGGATGAAAATATCGGCGGCGTTGGCGCAAAACTGTTGCATGCCGATGGAACCATCCAGCATGTCGGCATGGTTCTCGGCGTGAACAGCGGAGCGGCGCACCCCTATCACGGCTTCCCGGGCGATTTCGTCGGTTACAATGGATTCACCCATCTCATACGAAACTATTCGGCTGTCACTGGCGCCTGTTTCGCGACCCGCAAGAGCGTCATCGCGTTGGCGGGCGGCTTCGACGAGAAACTGGCGGTAGACTTCAACGATACAGACCTGTGCCTGCGGATTCTGGAATGCGGCTACCGCATCGCCTATACGCCTTATGCTTTGCTATACCATTTCGAAAGCGTATCGGCGACGCGTGAATCGCAAAATCCTGCCGAGGTGGAGCTGTTTGCAAGCAGATGGCGGAAATACATTGATAACGATCCTTATTATAATATCGACCTCTCGAAGAAACGGATCGATTATGCGCTTCGGACCGACGGTTGACGTCGCCTTCGGTAGTGGGAAAACAGGCTTTCTGGCGTGATGAGGAAATGCGCCAGGGACCGGCCCAGGCGGGCACTCCGATAGGGTCTTAGGCTCTATCGGAACCCCTTGCACCTCACAGAGAGCTGGCGTTTCACCTTTTCGTTGCAACGAGTGTGTTTCCGCAAGAGAATTCGGAAATCATCGCGTCTGGTAGTCCGGTCAGGAGTGATTGCCAGAACGGACTCGCGGGCGATTGGGACGCAAATTGCTCAAGCGTCATGGATCGCAGGGTCGAGCTCTTTTCTGCAGGCAAGTCATGCAGGAACTTACCTACGACCCATTGCATGGTGAAGGCTGGCGTCTGATTCCCTTCAGTTCTGCAATATTCAACCTCGAACCCATCGGAAAACATCAACTCAAGCCCCTGCCGCGTCGCATTGAAATAGTGCGATGGATATCCATGAACTGGCTGCAGAAACGGCCAATCGATGAAAACCTTGCCCCCAGGCTTCAGCATCCGACGCATTTCCTCGACAACCTTCCAGGGACTGGTCACGTGCTCCAGCACCGCAAAACAACCTATTCCGTCAAGCGATCCGGATTTGATCGGATAAAGACAGTCCGCTTCGACGAGCATGTCAGCGGTCATCGACGGATAGACCTCAATGTAAAGACAGTTGTCGAAAACCTCGTCACGAAAGCCCGCTCCGATGTCAGCATAGAGACCGGTCGGGTTTGACGTAATCTCCGCCGCAAAGGGACCGTATACAGGATGCGCTGATTCAGAAGCGTATTCGCTGAGGCTAAAGTGCTTGTTACCAAAACAGATCGGGAATGAGGATTGCTCGTCGATGAAGCTGTATTCACGGCTCTTATCGATCACGCTCGAGAAGCGACCATACTTTTCGCGGTTCAGGCGGCTGCGGTTTTCGAGGAAGAAACGCGTGACCTGGCGCCTGCCCTCCTTGTGGCCCCATTCACGAAAGTGAGCGGTCGCGTTGCCGCCACGCGCCAGATGGCCAGAAAGATCCGGATTTGCGAGGACGTAACCCTTTTCGAAAAAATTATCGAACGTCGAAGGCTCGGTAATGATCATTCAGCCCTCCGTCGGGCAAGATCGGACGTCGGCCGGCAGTTATTGAGATTGCCGATGAGAGTGTGAGTTCTCGATCCCGATTGAATAACGGTCATGGACTCTCCTGAATTTGATAGTTGACACGGCATTAAGCTATTTCTATCGGTTGAGTTACGATACAACCTTCGTCTAGGAATGTCGATAATGCGATAGGGACACGAGTTGGCGAATGCGTCACTTTCGAAATTGATAATATCGATTGTAACGCTATAGGAAACGGGTGGAGATCAGATCTATGCATGGCATACCGTTACCGCCTGAGCAGCTGCGTGAACGCGTTGCTGGCGCCAAAGACGCACAGAGTTTTCAGGAATCAGGCTCGGCCACTCTCGACGAGTGGACAAGGGCCCTCGACAGCATCGGAAGGGAGTTTGGGGACTTCGAAACAATCGTCGACTTTGGTTGCGGTTGCGGCAGGGCGCTGCGGCACCTCCAGGCAAGAATCAAATCCACTTCGCAGACGCTCATCGGCCTAGACCCCGACGCTGAGGCCATCGATTGGCTGAACAGTAATTTTTCCAATATCAGGGGCTATACGCTGAACGCCATGCCGCCATCGCCGCTCGCTGCGGGCAGCGCAGATCTCATTGTCTCGCATAGCGTGTTCACACATCTACCGGAAGATGTGCAATATGCTTGGCTCGCCGAATTGCATCGCATCCTGAAACCGGGGGCCATCGCCATAACGACAATTCACGGCGACCACGCATTCTCAGTATTTGAGGGCGACCTGGTCCGCGGCGGCCAGAACGAATTACGAAATAATCTTTCCAACGTCATGGAAAGATCGGGATTTCTTTATATTAAGGGACGCACGGCTGCGGAGACGCCGTTGCCGGACTATTACGGAGCGACCTTCCACGACATCAGCTATATCAAACGAAATTGGTCGAAGTATTTTTCAATTCTTGCCTGGTTTCCGAAATTTGCATTGAATCTTCAGGACACTCTGGTGCTACAGCGCCGGTAATGTTCGTTCAAGCATTGATAATAGTTCGCGGTGACGCCGGTCGGCGGGCAATTTATTTGGCTCCCTCGGAGAAGTGATAGGCTCAGAAACTTCCTCTTACGCGATTGATCCCATTTGCATGCGCAAATTTTTGCCGAGCCGATGACGCATCACATATCGTTATCGAACCTGTTTGCTACCATCTCGAAAAAAATTGACAGAACGATCTGGTAAACATATCGAATGACAACGGCACCGCAATTTACAGGCGAACATGATGCTGACCAGCGTTGAAAGCAAGCTCGACCTCGACGCCTATTTCCAGGAACAGATGACGAGGCCAAAACGGTACGGGGGTCAACTGTCGCCGCCATTCCAGAAGGCGCTTGAAGATTATCACGCCGGGATCACGGAGGAAGATTGCGATTTCTATCATACGATAGATCTCGGAGATGGCCGCCTCCGCACTGGGGCGTGGGATCTACGTGGCCATGAGGAGGTTTATCTCGGATGCTGTGACGTCACTGGAAAACGTGTGATCGAGGCCGGTCCAGCGAGTGGTTTTCTCTCGGCCTACATGGCCTCGAAAGGCGCTGATTTGGTCGTTTTTGATCTGCCTTTCGGCGGCGGTCCCGAACTGGTTCCGTTCGCCGAGGCGAACATGGGGGAATTGGCGGCGAGCGGAAGGCAATCGATGAAGCGGTTGCGCAACAGCTGGTGGTATACGAAACGGAAACTCGGGTTCCAAGCCTGCGCAATTTATGGCGATATTTACGATCCACCGAAGGATATCGGACGCTTCGACATTTCGGTGTTTGGCGCGATCCTGCTCCACCTGTCGAATCCTTTTCGCGCCCTGCAGGCGTTGAGCGCGATGACGAATGACACTTTGATCGTGACGGATGTATGGAACGCCTTTTCGACCGAGACAGGCGCGGGCGCCAACAGCCTTCGCAAAGCGCATATGATTTTTGCGCCGAGCGCGCTCCCGAGCGGCATCGTTCACTGGTGGGGACTTTCTCCCGAGGCCATTTGTCATATGCTGGAGAGACTCGGGTTCCCGAATACGACCGTCACGAAGCACGTCCCAAAAAACATGCCCTCTGCGCCGTCGATGTTCACTGTGGTCGCCCGTCGGGCCGCTCGCTAGAGCGGCGTTGTGTCATTGTGATTAGCGGAGCTTGCGGTGGATAGACGGATGCCCCACAAAATCTTCTTCATGCACATTGCGAAGACCGCGGGCTCATACATCAATCATTTATTCGAGAATTCCCTCGGGCCAGACAAGGTTATTGTTCATGGGGAAGTGAAAATCAGGAACAGGGAGAATTTTGGCCGACTGGTAGAAAGCGGCGTAGAGTTTTTTTCTGGCCATATTTATCATCGGCTCTGGCTCGAGTTCGCCAAAGATACGCCAGACCAATTCAAGATGATCACGGTTCTGCGCGATCCCATCGAACATCTCGCTTCGCACATATTGTGGCTAGATCACTATAACTTACCCGAAAAAAGGGCGGGATATATGGGACTGAGTGAACCGGCGCGCCGTATCGTCGATCTCATAGGCCAGATTGATCTGGGGAGTCCGAGCGACCTTGATCATTTCGTCACGCATCTGTCGCCGGCAGCTGTCAAGCTGCTGGATAATTGCCAGTCGCGTTATTTCCTGTGTGGTCCGGGTAGCGCCGTCGCAGATCACGAACCTATCACACTAAGGCACTGCTCGGCAATTCTCTCAGCGGCGGGAAACTTCGACGTTATTCTCTTGCAGAACGACCTTGACGCTGGAATCGCTACGATGAATCAACTCCTCGGAATCAATGTCGCGCCACGGTCGGAACGCATCAACGAGGCAAAATCAGCGAGGCGAATCGACACGAGTAACCCTCTCATCCGGTCGATCCTTTCTAAACGCGTGACCGTCGATAGCTGGCTCTGGCGTCATGTCACGAGCGCCAAAAAGGCAGACAAGGAAAAGTTTCGGCAGCCCGAAGCGGGCGTAAGCTGAAGGGATGCGGGCGTCGGCGGTGGACAGTAGAATAACGTCCTCTATCTGGCATTGACAGCAGCGTCTCCACTGTTCTCGCGCTGGAATTGATCTCGATCGGCTTTCTACAGCCATTACGACGACGCCTTGGACGTTATAGTGATCGTTTTCGTCGATCTCGAAGTATCCGAAGTCGGCCGACTTCCTGCAACGGCCAATATTGGACGCTGCCACGGATCGAAATAGACTTTTTTGGACACAAGATAGGTCCCGGCAATTCCATTGCCGAGAGGTTCGCTAATTATATTTTGCTCTCGTCTATATTGGACTTCTGTATGACGCGATCCTCAGAACCGCCGCAGTAGTATATTGGATTGCGCCCTCTCACGCCACAGCCGAAAGCCTCCGAAAAGGAAACTCTTCAGCCCGAAGGCGTAGACGCTGCAATTTCCTCATTTGACATGGCCAAGTTAGTTCGCCGCCTGACGCATCGTTAGATGTTTCACGTTATTCACAAAAATTTTTTAATCCGTTCACCTGACGAAATCTCATTCCCATGACAGTCAAAATAGAGCATTTTCAATGTAATTGACGCGCTCGCTCGCACACGCGCTGCGATCCGCAGCCGCAAAAGTTTATCCTGTGATTCAATAATTGCGCGGCGCCGTCCTAATTGGTATCTGCTTTCGCGTGTCAGACGTCACCGCTTCTATTCATAGAGACGCGACCATTTTCTTTTTGTTTGCCCGCACAGGTAAACTCGTGCGTTGTGCGTCGTATGGATCGATGTTCCATTTACGCCTGCTTTCTATCCATTTGGCCCAGCGAAAAAGAGGAATTATGCGAATTAGCGAGCGATATAGATGGCAAGGCTTAGCAGAAGTGAGGAGGGAGGCGTAAAATGCGACCCGGATATAGGATAATGCGAACGCTTATTGTTTTTAGGCCCGCCCTTCTTGAAACTCTTATCGGCAATGAAACACTGGTGGTCTGCGGCTCCCCTCGTGGAATGACCTCTGCGGCGGCCTTTTCATTGTTTGAGCTAGGCTATTTCATTGGAAATCGGCTGGGCGCAAAGAATTTCGAGGATCAGGATTTCCTGCTCGAAATTCCACCGCGGAAAACGGGGCACGCAGTGAATCTGTCCGATCGAGAGTCATTTCTTTCGCTGCTTAAGGAACGCAACCTTGCTCATTCTCGATGGGGTTTTAAATTACCTCACGCCACCGCATATGTGGATCAGCTTAGCGCTCTTCTTCGTAATCCCGTCTTTGTCGTGTGCGTGCGTAACCCCGCTGCGGTCGCGCGATCGGTTGTCGCCCGCGAACCGAAGATGTCATTTACATTGCCGGAGCTCCTTGAGATTGGCCTGCGCCCCCTGCAGGCGATCAATCTCCTGCTCGACGATGGCAACTGTCCCCTGATCATTCTCGATATGGACGAAATTCGACGCGCCCCCGGCCTATTTCTGAAAGAATTGTCGACGGTCCTGAAGCTGTCAGGGGATCTCACTCGGGTGAAAGAGCAACTTTCTATGCCTGGCTACAAGCCTGGTTCGCCCCGCCCGGGAGTTGAGTTCATCGACCAATAAGAAGCAGGGTGTTTTTGCAGTCGGGCCTTCGCTCCGGATCACCAATAGAATTTGGTTCGAGCGCTCATTTCGGTTAGCGCATAAGCTCAATTGATGACAACGCTCCCGTTTGCCCTCTCCTGAACGTCTCTGTGCCGCAATATTCGCGCCGCGGCGAGCCCGGCGTGCGGCGGGAATGACGGTTTTGTAGCGCGATCCGTCATCCTGGGGGTGTCGGGACACGTCGCCATGCGCTAATGTGTTTCGCGAAGAGGGGGCAACTTGACTGTCGAGGTCATGCGGCGATCGAATCTGCTTAGTTCAATTGCACAACTGTTTCTCGCGGCGCTCGCTTGTTTGGCGCCGGCAATCGTTGCCGCGCAGACGCCCGCGCAACCTTCCGCACGGGATGTCGCCATGGTCGACGCCGTAACGTGGGGTGTAAACGGCTCGAGCATCGACTCTTACATGGCGTTGGGGCCGCAACGCTGGCTGCAGGCGCAATTGCGCCCATCTGGGGAGTTGAATCTTCCAGTCGCGGCGCAGAAGCAGATCGACGCATTGCGCGTGACGCATGAGTCGCCCTTCGGCATGGCGACGGAAATCGCCAATCGCCTGAGCGCCGCGAAGGAGATCGCCGACCCGGACCAGAGAGCCGCCGCGCAGCTCGCCGTCCAGCGGGAAATGAACGATATCGCGCGGCAGGCGGCGACCCGCACGATCCTTCGGGCGCTTTATGCGCCCGACCAGTTGCGCGAGCGCATGACGTGGTTCTGGTTCAACCACTTCAATGTTCATCAAAACAAGGCGAATGTGCGCGTGCTCGTCGCAGACTACGAGGACCGGGCGATCCGGGCCAATGCGCTGGGACGCTTTCGCGATCTGCTCGAAGCCACGCTTCGCCATCCGGCGATGCTTCGCTATCTCGACAACGCCGACAACGCGGCCAGTCGAATCAATGAGAACTACGCCCGCGAGATCATGGAGCTGCACACGATGGGCGTGGGCTCCGGATATACCCAGAAGGACGTAGAGGAACTTGCCCGCATACTGACCGGCGTCGGCGTTGATCCGCGGCCGGTCGATCCGAAGCTCCGGCCAGACCTTCAGCTCCAGCTCGTTCGCGACGGGCTTTTCGAGTTCAATCCTGCGCGCCACGACTATGGCGACAAGGTTTTCCTGGGGCGCGTCATCAAAGGCCGCGGCTTAGCCGAAGTCGAACAGGCGCTGGACATGCTCGCCGCCCAGCCGGCCACGGCCCGCCATGTCTCGCGGCGGATCGCGATCTATTTCGTGGCGGACGATCCACCCACGGCGCTCGTAGAGCGGATGGCCGATCGTTTCACGAAAACACAGGGCGACATCGCCAGCGTGCTGGAGACGATGTTCCGCTCCCCGGAGTTCGCAGCATCGCTCGGAACGCGATTCAAGGATCCGATGCGCTATGTGGTTTCGGCGGTCCGTCTCGCCTATGACGGCAAGGTTATTCTCAATACCGGACCCATCCAGAATTGGCTGAACCGGCTCGGCGAAGGCCTTTATGGCCACCAGACGCCCGACGGCTATCCCCTGTCGTCTTCTGCCTGGAACGGTCCCGGGCAAATGATGGCTCGCTTCGAGATTGCACGGCAGATCGGTTCGGGCGCCGCTGGCCTTTTCAAGCCGCCGGAGGCTGACGCCGTCGCGACGCCGGCTTTTCCTCTTTTGCAGAATGCGCTCTACTTCAGCGCGCTGGGCCGGATGTTGCGCCCGCCCACGGCGACGGCGCTCGATTTGGCGATGTCCGCGCAGGAATGGAACACGCTGTTCCTGTCCTCCCCGGAATTCATGAATCTGAGGCCTCTCGCGGAAGGAGGATCCCATGCGCCTTCATCGCCGTGACGTCATCAAAGGGCTAGCGGCGCTCGGCCCCGCAACGGCGACTGGCAGGGTGTGGGCGGCTCCCAAAGCCGACGGCCGCTTGCTGATCGTGTTTCTGCGGGGCGCTTATGACGCCGCCAATATCGTGATTCCGGTCAGCAGCAGTTTTTATTACGCCGCACGGCCGACGCTGGCGATTCCCAGGCCGGATCCCGCATCTGGGACAAACTCGCCAGCGACAGCGCCCGCTTCGCTCAATTCCGCCCTCCCACTCGACAGCGACTGGGGCCTTCATCCCGCGTTGCGCCAGACGATTTTTCCGCTTTACGCCAAGGCGCAGGTCGCATTCGTGCCTTTCGCGGGAACGGACGATGTGACGCGCAGCCATTTCGAGACGCAGGACACAATCGAGCTGGGACAGAATATCGACGGAGAAAGAAATTTTCGCTCCGGATTCATGGCGCGTCTCGCCGCCGCGCTGACAGGCGTCCGGCCGATCGCCTTCACCGATCAGGCGCCGCTGATCTTCCAGGGAGGCGAAGCCATCCCCAACATCGCCATCAACATGGTGGGCAAGTCGGCGATAGACGAACGGCAGGCGCAGCTGATCACATCAATGTATGACGGTCTGCCCGTTGCGACCTCTGTGCGCGAAGGCTTTCGCGTGCGCGACGGGGTCTATAATGCGCTCTCGGATCACATGATGGACGCTAGCCGCGGGGCTGTCTCACCGAAGGGATTCGAACTTTCCGCGCGCCGTATCGGACGCCTGATGCGCGAGCAGTTCAACCTCGCCTTCGTTGAAGTGGGCGGCTGGGACACGCATGTCAACCAGGGCGGCGCAACAGGTTATCTCGCCGATCGAATAGCAGAGCTGGGCCGGGGGCTCACCGGATTCATGGAGGAGATTGGACCGGGCTGGAGCGACACCGTTGTCGTCGTCATCTCCGAATTCGGCCGCACGTTCCGCGAAAATGGAAATCGCGGCACGGATCATGGCCACGGCAGCGTTTACTGGGTGCTTGGCGGAGGCATCAAGGGCGGCCGCATTGCTGGAGAGCAGACGCCAGTCGACGAAGCCCATCTGTTCCAGAATCGTGACTATCCGGTGCTGACGGATTATCGGGCCTTGTTGGGCGGGCTGCTGGCGCGCATGTATGGCTTCGATCGCGCTTCTCTCGAGAAGATTTTTCCAGCGACACGCCCCGCAGATATAAACTTGCTGTAAGCTTCGGCATCGTCCGATGATCGACGAGGCCGCTCGATGCGCCTCAGTCGACGACTGTGGCCTTAACAAGTACTTCCTTACCATTTCCGCCCGCTAAAATTGCGGCGTTCACGAATTCCGGCTCAGCTTGTTTTGGTCATCGTAGGTCGCCTGAGTATCGCATCAAGCCACCGCCAGACCTGTGGCTCCGCGCACAAACCCTGATCCATCGTAGTTGACTCATCGGTTTCAAATTGCGCCCACTCCTCATTGCACTAGCGCCATTGTCTACATTCTGATAAAAATAGACTATCCCGAACCGAGGCCATAAATTATGTTAAAGCCCAGGATTCTGAAACTGTTGCCTGATTTTGGGAAGCGCTCCAAAAGCTTAAAGAGATGCTTTGATACAGACTATTACACACATGCATACCCCGACGTCGGAGAGGCAAAGATAGATCCTTTGCAGCATTATTTGACGGCAGGATGGCGAGAGGGCAGGAACCCCAATTTGAATTTCAATACGATCTGGTACCTGCACGCCTACCAGGATGTCGCGCGCCAGAATCAAAATCCGCTCGTTGATTATGTGAACGGCGGTCAGGCCAGCGGACGATTGAGTTCGCCCCCGGTCGACGAGAGCTCATGGATGACTAAAGCCGCCGAAAATGAATTTCTGCCTGCCTCCGCGCGCGAATTCATCGCATGTTATGACATGATAAAAAAATCGGCGCTGTTCGACGAGACGTTTTACACGACATGCTACCCAGATGCGCAAGGCGATCCTCTGGAACATTTCATCCGAAATGGCTGGCGTCTAGGTTATCATCCCAGCCCAAACTTCGACATGCGGAAATATCTGCAGTCGTATGAAGATGTGAGAGCGTCAGGACAGAATCCCCTTATTCATTATCTGAAATCAGGCAGGCGCGAAGGACGCAGGATTGAGCCTTTGCCTGAATCGGAAACCTGGAGATTACACGCTGGCGCACGCGCGCATCAGGGCGCCCCACTCTACGCGACTCTCTTCGAGAAACAGATTTCGGCGACTCTACTCGATGAAAGCGGTCTGTTCGACGCCGAATGGTATTTGAACAGATATCTCGACGTCAGAGGCGCCGGCATGGATCCGCGGGGCCATTTCATTTCATCGGGCAGCGCCGAGTTTCGAAGCCCCGGTCCCGGATTCGACGCTGAATGGTATTGCAGGCGATATGAAGATGTGCTCGACGAAGGATATGAGCCTCTAGTACACTATGTAAAATTCGGCAGAGCGGAAGGACGTGACGCCATACCGCCGGCGCCTGACTACACCTATACTTATGCGCTGAGCGACGCCGGCCCGATTCCGGACGTCGTTCCGGCGCGGCGGCCGATCAATGAGCACGATTTCGCGCTGGAAGTTCCATTTCACTATGCTCCGGACATAAACATGAACAAGCCTTTAGCGGCAATCGTTCATGCGTTTTACCCCGACCTACTCGAGCACATTCTCGGATATCTGGAAAATATTCCATGCGCTGTCGATCTGTACATTTCCACAGATTCGGTCGAAAAGGCGAACACAATACGCAAGATCGTAAGAAATTGGCGCAAGGGCTCGACTGACGTCCGGATAACGGAGAACAGGGGGCGGGATATAGCTCCCATGATTGTCGGATTTCGTGATGTATTTGCAAAGCACGACATGTTTTTGCACGTTCACACGAAGCGGTCCCCCCATGCGGGGAACCTGCTGCATGAATGGAGAGACTACTTACTAGATACGCTATTTGGAACCGAGGACATCGCCCGGTCAGCCCTATCGCTGTTCAACGATCCAAAAATTGGCGTCGTTTTTCCCCAGCACTTTTTCGAAGTGCGGCGCATGCTGAACTGGGGTTTTGACTATGACTTGGCAAGGAACCTTCTCGCGCGCGTCGGCGTCCAGCTCAACAAGGATCTTGTGCTGGAATTTCCGTCAGGCTCCATGTTCTGGGGCCGGACGGACGCCATTCGTCCCTTGCTCGACCTGGATCTCCAGTTTTCCGATTTTCCTGAAGAGGCGGGCCAGATCGATGGCACTCTCGCCCATGCAATCGAGCGGACGTTGCTGATGGTCGCAGAGTCCAAGGGATATGAATGGCTCAAGGTCGCCAGGCGAGATCTCTATCCCTTGCCGGACACAGTTCTGAAGGTAACGGAGCCTGCCGACCTATTGAGACATCGACTTCGCGTATTTCAGCCCTGTCTCGCCCGCGCAGATGCGGCGCAATGCTATGAGCGTTTCGGCATGCCGGAGACGCGCTCGATCCTGTCCTATCCGTCGCGAAACAACAGGCCGCGGATAAATTTGTTGATCCCTTCCATCAACCCCGGGGACGCTTACGGTGGATTATCGACGGCGATCAGGATTTTCGAAGAAATATCATCGAGCCTGGCGGGGGCCTTCGATCGTCGAATCATCGTTACGGACAGCCATATTTCCAGCGAAGCGCTGAGCAGATTCAGCGATTATGCGCAGACAATGTATTTTCAGTCGGAGGACGACGGCGTCGCTGAAATCGTCGGCGCCGGCGCGCGGCGGAACGGGCGGCTCAATCTGCGCGCCAATGACATATTCATCGCGACCGCATGGTGGACGGCACGTCATGCAATTGATCTCCTGCGCGATCAGGAACTGTTTTTTCAAAAGAAGCTACCCTTCATATATCTTCTCCAGGACGACGAGCCCTACTTTTACGGTTGGAGCACGAAGTGGGCGCTCGCTGAATCTACTTACCGCCACGGACCGGATACGATAGCCATTATCAATTCCGAGGAGTTGTATCTTGAAATCATCGGTAAATATGATTTCCTGCATAGTTTTTGTTATCCCTATGCAATAAACGGCACAATATCCAAATGCCTCGCGCCCGAGTCTCGGGAACGACTCATTCTCGTCTATGCGCGGCCTCACGCCCTCAGAAACGCCTTCGAATTGATTTGCGAGGCGCTCAAGCAGTGGCAGCAGCATGACCCGGTATCTGCGCGAGCTTGGGAAATCATCTGTCTTGGCGAGGAATTCGACAAGGCTCTCACCGAGCCCGTGCAAAATATTTCGGTGAAGGGAAAGGTCAGTCTCGATACCTACGCCGATTACCTGAATAGGAGCCTCGTCGGAATTTCCTTGATGCTGTCGCCTCACCCGAGCTATCCGCCGCTCGAAATGGCGGAAGCAGGCCTGGTGACGATCACGAACAGATACAACGCGAAAGATCTTTCGCAGCGGTTCGATGACATTATTTCCCTCGATCGGGTCGACGCCAGGACTCTCGCCGAGGCCATTAAACAGGCTGTCGCCAAGGCCGAAGGGCTGGTCGGCAAGAGGACGGGTCGGAGAAAGCCGAAAAGCCTGCGCCTCGACGCGCCCATAAAATACTATGCAAGTTCAAAGGTCGCCGAAATGCTGAAAGAACTGGTCGGAACCGCCATTCATCGGACGACTGGATCTGGAGGGCCCAGACGTCGCTTTTGGCTTTAAGCCAAAAGCGACCGTCTCGAAACGTTATGAAATTGTTCTGAGCCGGATTGGATATCTCGTCGACGAACGAGAGTGGTCTCGAAAGACGCCAATGTTGGCGGCGCGAGCGGGCGCCGCGCGCGGTATCGATCTCGCCGCATTGGCTTTAGCCTGCTGCGCCATCATGGTCGGGTCGGCGGGCAACAGAACAATGAGGCGCGCGATGACACCGTTCTTCGCCTTATGCGTTTCTTTCGCCGCCGACCCGGGACTCCGCTTGCATTACGACCGCGCCATCAGTTCCAGCGCAAGGCCGTAAATGCGCATACGTGCGGGTTCAGGAAGGGTGCGCAGAACCTCCAGATATGTCTGCCCCGCGCCACACATTTTCGCGTCCTCGAGCGGCGGATTCGGCATCTTGCCGTCGAGCAGCGCGTCGATCTCGACCTTGTCCAGACCGCGGTCGGCGAGCGCCGTCTCCAGCAGTTTGAAGTCGGCTTCCGTCGGCTGCTCGCGGTCGATTTTCTTCGCCTGTCCATTGACCATCGCCTCCAGACCGGCGAGCGCCATATCGGTGACGAGCGCGCGGCGCGTGGACGCGAAATGCTGGAAGTCGAGATTGGTCGCGCCGTAAAGAAATGCGACGCACATTTTCTTGTCTTCCTGCGCCACCGCCTGCAGCACTTCGAGCTGCCGCGCGAAGACATTGGACATCTGCTCCGGCTCGGCCTTGGCGGCCAGAACGCCGCGCGACTGACGCAGGCGCCGAACCGCCTCGGAGAGGTAATAGTCGACGCTTTGCTCCTGCTTCGTCTCCGACAACCGCGTCGAAAATTCATTGAGCGCAGCCTCGTAGTCGCTTGTGAAGGTCTCGCGCATACGCGCGAAATAGCGGGCATAGTCCGGCGTGGCCGCAATCAGGGTCTCGATCGCCTGCCGCGCGGCGCCCTTGTCGAGCGCCGGCGGACTCATGATCGACGACAGCACTCCCGCGCCGTTCGGCTTCGAGGGGCCGAAAGCCATCATCATGAGGCCGACGCCGAGACAGACCGCCACGATTGCGGCGGTCAGGAGAGCCAATATTCTTTCGAGCAGCATCATTTGCCTTTGGCGTCGGCTGAAGAGACGCCGGAATTTAAGCAATGCCGGGCGTCGTGAAAAGCGTCCCCGTTGCGCCGGGCGCCTGTTTCGCCGAGAAGTCGCGCCAGCCGCCGGGTTTCGGCGCGATGCGCGACGAGCAGCGCGATGTGCCGATTGAGGTCGTAGCTCCAATGCCCCTTGCGGGCCCACTCGACGCGCATGGCGCGCTCGATCTCGCGGAGCACCTCGCGAGCGGCCTCCGGCGTCTCAGACAGAATGGTTTCGATCGACAGACGATGAAAGCGCGCAAGCGCCTCTCTTCGGTCATATCCCGCGAGACCGGCGGTCAGTGCGGAATCGACCGCGCCGCCGGCGGCGGCTTTCAGGCGATCGAAGGCGCGGATCTTGGCGCGGGCGGTGGTGCGATGCAGGGTGTCGAACATGGTTTCTCCTCCAGCACGCCAAGAATGAACTCCTTTTTCTGACTGGGGATAAGTTTTATTACCTCTTGAATAGGATTTTTTTCCGACGTAAGCTCGGCGCATCGATCTTGGCTGGAGTTTTTCCCGATGGCTTCCGCAATTTCAGTTTCCGTCCACTGTCCCGGCGCCATAGCCGGCTTGAGCGCCGCCACAGCCGCCGCCGTCGTCGGCGTGCCGGCCGCAATGCTCGCCGCTCCCACCCGAAGCCGCCCGACGGTGGCGCGGGCGCGCCAGCTCGCCGTCTATCTTCATCATTTCGCGCTGGGCGCGAGCGTTTCGGCCTGCGCCCGCCTCTTTGCGCGCGACCGCGCCACCGTGCGCAACGCCCTGGCGCGCATCGAGACCATGCGCGACGATCCGCGCTTCGATCATTGCGCCGCGCGACTGCAGGCCGCCATCGCGGCCCAACGGGACATGATTTTGGCGCTCATCGCCGAAGGAGCCGCGCAATGACGAAGAATTCACGCAAGAAATCACATGTCGACGACGCCGCGGCCCGCGCCCTGCGCCGTCTTCTGGAAGCGCTGAGCGAGGCGGGCGCCCGCGCGGCGGCAAGCGATCTGGAGGACGACACGATTGTCGTGCTCGCGGCAAGGAATGGCGTGACGGTCGTGCGCGCCCGGTTGCCGGCCTCGACCGGCGCCGCCGCCATCGCGGAGGGACTCGTGGAATGGGAGCGCGAGGGGGCGACGCGTCGCCTGCGCATCACCGGGGCAGGACGCGCCCATTTGCGCCGTCTGGAGGCGCCAGCCGACTCGACGGCGGAACCTTTCCGCGCCCAGCACAGCCTCTATGTCGCGCGACCATTGGAGAAAGGCGCGCGGCCGACGCTTGTCAACGAGGCCGAAAGCCCACTCGCCTGGCTCGCGCGGCGCAAGGGCCGCGATGGTCGGCCTTTTCTCCAGCCCGCGCAGGTCGAGGCCGGCGAGCGCTTCCGTCGCGATGTGGAGCAGGCGCAGATCCTTCAGCGCGTCACCGCCAATTGGGAGGCCTCGATCGCCTCATCCCGCCGCGGCTCCGACGCCGGCGTAGCTGTGACGGAGATCGCCATCGACGCCCGAAAGCGTCTCTCCCGCGCCTGTGACGCCGTGGGGCCGGAGCTCGCCGGACTGCTCACCGACGTCTGCGGCTATCTAAAGGGGCTCGAGCTGGTGGAGAGCGAACGCGGCTGGCCGGCGCGCTCGGGCAAGGTGGTGCTGCGCATCGCGCTGGACCGGCTCGCCCGGCACTATGGGATCGCCAGCGAGGCGACAGGGCCGGCGCGGGCGCGCGGCGTCCTGCATTGGGGAGCGGAGGATTACCGGCCGGCTCTGTGAATCGCCCTGCCCTTCCCCTCTCCCGCGTCGGCGGGGGAGGGACAGGCGGGGGTCAAGCCCCCAGCGCGTCGCGCGCCTCTTTCTTGATCCGCTCCACCATTGAGCGCAGGCCGTTGGCGCGCTGCGGCGTCAGATGCTCGGCGAGGCCAAGCTCCCTGAAGAGCGGCATGGCGTCGGTGTCGACGATCTCCTGCGCCCCGCGCCCGGAATAAAGCGCTAGCACGAGCGCCACGAGCCCGCGCACGATATGGGCGTCGCTGTCCCCGCGAAAGGTCAGGATCGGCGCGCCGGCGGCGTCCTGCCCGCGCGTCGTCTCCAGCCACACCTGGCTTGCGCAGCCGCGCACCTTGTTTTCGTCGGTGTAGGCGTCCTTGGGCAGCGGCTCCAGCGTGCGACCCAGTTCGATCAGATAGCGGTAGCGGTCCTCCCACTCTTCGAGCAGCTCGAAATTGCCGATGATTTCGTCGATGGCCATAGCTTCGCTTCCCTTGCGTCGCCCCATTCTAATCCAAACGCGTGCCGCGTTGCGATATATCCGCGCGAAGCGACAGACCGGCCAGAGCGCGCCCTTTCCTTGGGGTTGTGGAGGCCTTAAGTTTGCGCTCGTTGGACCTTTGCCCGGCGCGCCCTTCGCGCAGGCCTATATATGGAGATGCATATGAGCCTCATGACCCGCTGGCGCGCCCTCGCCGTCGCGATCGTCGCCGGACTTTCGCTCTCGGGCTGCGGCTACAACACCATTCCCACGCTGGAAGAGAACGCCAAGGCGAAATGGTCGGACGTGCAGTCGCAATATCAGCGCCGCGCCGATCTCATTCCCAATCTCGTCGCTACCGTGCAGGGATACGCCAAGCAGGAAAAGGACGTGCTCACCTCCGTCGTCGAGGCGCGCGCCAAGGCGACCTCGGTGAAGGTCGACGCCTCGACGCTGACCGACCCCGAGAAAATGAAACAGTTTCAGGAGGCTCAGGCGCAGCTCACCGGCGCGCTCGGGCGGCTGATGGTGATCAGCGAAGCCTATCCCGACCTCAAGTCGAACCAGAACTTCCTCGCGCTGCAATCGCAACTCGAGGGCACCGAGAACCGCATAAATGTCGCGCGGCGCGATTACATAGAGGCGGTGCGGGAGTTCAACACGTCGCTGCGCACCTTCCCGACGCTTCTGTGGGCCAAGACTTTCTTCTCCGGCACGAAACCCATGGCGGAGTTCACCGCCAATGAAGCCGCGCAGACAGCGCCGCAAGTGAGGTTCTAGCGATGGATTCCGCCCCGCGTCCCGAGGATCTGAGCGCCCTCTGCGCGAAGGGCGAGGATGCAATGTGGGCGCATATGCGCGCAGAGGCGGAGGAAGCGCTCCGCCTCGACCCCGCGCTGACGCCGCTCTTCATGGGCGAATTGCTGAGCCGTCACTGTTTCGAGGAAGCGGTCATTCATCGCGTGAGCGGGCGGCTCGGCGCCTCGGCTCTCGACGCTGCGGCGATCGCCGACGCTTTTCTCGAGGCGCTGGAAAGCGACCCGTCGATCGGCGAGGCCTTCCGCGCCGACGCCGCGGCCTATGTGGAGCGCGACCCGGCCTGCCGGCGGCTGATCGAGCCCCTGCTCTATTACAAGGGGTTCCACGCGATCCAGGCCTCCCGGCTGGCCCACGCGCTCTGGGGCGCGGGAAAGCGCGACTTCGCCTTCTACATCCAGAGCCGAACCTCCGACGCGCTCGCCGCCGACATTCACCCGGCGGCGCGTTTCGGAAAGGGTATTTTCCTCGATCACGCCACAGGCTTCGTCGTCGGGGAGACGGCGGTGGTGGAGGACGACGTCTCTATCCTGCACAGCGTGACGCTCGGCGGCACGGGCAAGGCGGCGGGCGACCGCCACCCCAAGGTGCGGCGCGGCGTGATGATCGGCGCGGGCTCGAAAATTCTCGGCAATATCGAAATCGGCGCCTGTTCGCGCATCGCGGCCGGTTCGGTCGTGCTGGCGGCGATCCCGCCGAACTCCATCGTCGCCGGCGTGCCGGCGAAAGTCGTCGGCGTCGAGCCCTCGGCGCAGCCGGCGCGCGACATGGACCAGATCCTGCGCGGGCTGGCCTATGATTCCTTCGATTACGTGATTTGACCGCAGGCGTCGCGGGGGCGCGCGCAACCGGCGCGGTCGAATGGTGTTTGATCCGGCCGTCTGTTGCATTGGTGGTCTGCTGGTCATCCTCCCCGGCGCCGAAATGGCGCTTCGCGGCGCCGGGATCCTGAAAATCAACCGATCGTCGTCGGCGCCAGAAGCGTCGCCACTGTGACGAGCTTTCCTGAACTTGCCATTGGCGTGACGGCGGCAGTGGAAGGGAGAAGTGCGATCGCCGCGCCCGACGGACCGGTCTTGCCTATCGACAGGCGCAAATCGCGAACCGCAAGCTTCTTCTTCACCGCGCTCCATGTCGCCTCTCTGCCCGCGCTGGCGCATCTTCGAAACTGATGCGAGCGCCGTTCACGGCTGGCCCCGCCCGGATCCGGTCGCCATATGCAGAAGGAGTCGATAGATCGCAGGCCGATCCTTTTTCGAAAACGGAGGGCTTCGGAGAAGTTCAGACAACCGCGCCCGTTTTTTTGAGGAGACGCATGTCGCAGAAAAAGCACATTGTCGCGGCGACGGATTTCTCGCAGCATTCCGCCGAGGCGGTCGAAAGAGGCTTCATGATCGCGAGCCAATGGTCCGCGCGCTACACGATTCTGCATGCGGTAGAACTCGACGCCTTGTCCCCGTTTCAGGCGCTCTTTGTCGAAAATCCCGATCTTGGCGAAAAACTCGCAGCTGTGGAACGCAACCGGCTGCACGAGTTCATCTGCGCCCTGCCGCATCCGGAGGGCGTTCATGCTGAACTGCGAGTCGAGAGCGGCCCCGCCTCCGTCGCGATACCCGGCTTTTTGTCGTCTGCGGGCGGCGATCTGCTCGTGATCGGCGCGCATGGAGGCGGATTTTTCGATCGTCTCGTACCGGGATCGACGGCGTCCGCCCTGTTGCGCGAAAGCCGGGAACCGGTGCTCATTGTCAGGAACAAGCCGCGCGAGCCCTACCGCCGCGTCCTGGTGGCGGTCGATTTTTCGCCCGCGTCAGAATCCGCCGTCGCTCTCGCTCGCGACATCGCGCCGGAGGCGTCGCTGACGCTCATTCATATCTTCGACGCTCCGTTCGAGGGAATGTTGCGGCTCGCCGGAGTCGACGACTGGAAGATCGCCTCCTATGAAATGGAGGCGAAACGCCAGGCCGGACAGAAACTCGAGAGCTTGATGAGGGGACAGGGGCTCACGCCGGCTCAATGCTCCACCGTGGTCATTCAGGGAGATCCGACGCGGCAGCTCCTCAGATATGAGGAGAACCTCGGATGCGACCTTATCATTGTGGGCAAGCACGGAACGCACCTCAGCGAGGAGCTGCTCCTCGGCAGCAAGACCAATCATCTCCTCGCGATGTCGAGGCGCGACCTGCTCGTTGTCGTCGACCCGCGCGGGCCGGCCGCGCCGGAAGGGATCTGACGCTTCCCGGCCCGACAGGATGCGCGCACGGCGCCCGGCTGGCCGAAGTCTCAGCTTCCCCTGAATTTCGGCGAGCGCTTGTCGAGAAAGGCGGCGCGGCCTTCCTCATAATCCGCACTGTCGAAACAGGCGGCGGCGAGCGCCTCGCAGCCCTCGGGCGACAGCGCGCCCGGAAGCGCGGCCGCGGCGCGAATAGCGGCCTTGGCGGCCTTCAGCGTCAATGGCGCATTGTCAGCGATCGACTCGGCGAGTTCATGCACGGCGCCGATAAAACTCTCCTGCTCCATGAGCCGGACAAGGAATCCCGCGTCTCGCGCCTCCCGCGCAGAGAGACGCCGCGCCGTGAAGAAAAGATCGAAAGCGAGCTGCGGCCCGACCGCCGCCACCACATATCTCATCGCCGACGGCGGATAGCCGACGCCGAGTTTCGCCGCGGGGATGGAGAAAACCGCACCTTCCTGCGCTACGCGCAGATCGCAGGCCGCAGCGAGCCCCATGCCGCCGCCCATGCAGAAGCCCGATATGGCGGCGATGGTTGGCTTGGAGAGATTGGAGATCGCGTCGAAAGCCTCGACATTGGCGGCTTCATAGGCGCGCCCACCGTCGCTCGTCGCCCGCACGGTCGAGAATTCCGAAATATCGGCGCCAGAGCAGAAAGAGAGGCCCGGCGCGCCGCTGATCACGAGCACGCGCGCTTCCGGCTCGTCCTCGATCGCTTTCATCAGCGGCGGCAGGGCGCGCCACATGTCGAAGTCGAAAGCGTTGCGCTTGGCGGCGTTGTCGATGAAAAGGCGCGCGACGCCGAAGGCGGTTTCCACGCGCAGCTTGGGAGTGGGAGACGTGATCGACATGCGTTTCCTTTATAAAGAGTCAGCTTCGACCGGATGGCCGCATGGCGACGCAGGTCCGAGGGGAAACGCTACTGCGGCGCGACGCGATGGTCTTCATCGCCTTGCCCGCGCACCAGCGAAATCAGCCTTTCCTCGCCGCCGCCATCCCGCCATTTGGCGTTGCAGAGCGTGGGCCCGCAAACGACTTCGGGATAGCGATAAAGCGATTTGCCGGAGGCGGTCTTCAATCCATAGCTCGAAACGGGCGTCCAGCCTTTCGCGAGCAATGACTGTCGCACCGCGCGATATCCCTCGCCGCTCGCGTATGGCTCCTGCGCCCGAGACGCGCCCTGGAACGTGAAAAGCGAAACGAAGCAAGCGGCTATGGCGACGCGGCTCCGCCAATTGACGATCCCCGGATATCGAACGGACATATAGGCCTCCTTACTTCGGCGCTCCCCGACATCGAATCGAGTCGCGATCGCGCCCCATGCTTGATTGGATTTGAGCATCCTTGTCGGGTCAAGCGACGAAAGAAGCGTCGGCAACCCTCGTTTTTCACCTTGATCTGGACATTCGATGACGCGGCGCCCGCGACCACGCGCCGCAGGCTTCCGTCCCGTTTCGCGACCTCTTGCCACAGCGTTCCCCGCTCGCGAGGGCGTAAGGTCGATTTCGCCCGCCAGAGGCTTTTCCGGCGCAGCAGTGGAGTGACCATGTCGGTCGGATCGGACAAATTGGCTTCGCCGGGCGCGCTGAGGATGGCGCTGGCCTTCGCGGTTTTCCTTCATCACACGTCGAGTTTCAACCTCGGCATGTCCGCGGTGCTGATCTTCTTCGTCCTCAGCGGCTATTGGGTCGCCACGATGTGGACGCGGACCTATTCGAAAACGACGGCCGCCTATTTCACCTATCTCGTGTCGCGCGTCTGGCGCGTCGCGCCGGTCTTCGCCTTGTGCTCGGCGATCACCTGGGCGCTCCTTTTCTGGCGCGGCGGCGCGCCGGAGGACGTGGGCGGCCTGCTGCATCAGTTTTTTTCCAACATCATGATCCTGGGCTATAATTCCCTTCCCTACCAGGCCAATTTGCCGGGCTGGTCGCTGGACATGGAGATGCAGTTCTATCTGATCGCTCCGCTGGTCGTCTTTCTGGTCTCGAAGAATATCTTTCTGCTGTTTGCCTGCGTGCTGGTTTCATTCTTCTCGCCCTGGCTCGGCGGCGCCGCCACGGTGGCCCCGTTTCTCTATTTCTTCGGCATTGGCGTCGCTTCGGCCAGCCACGATCTGAATCCGAGCTCCCGTTTGGCCTATGGGTCGCTTTTCGGGACGCTGGCGCTGCTGCTCGTGTGCAGCGTGATCCTCGTCAAGAACATCGTGCTCGGCGGGTCGAATGGCGAGGCCCTGCTCGCTTTCGGCCCCAAGACCAACATGCTCATCGCGCTGATGATGACGCCCTGGGCGCTCTACACGACGCGGCAGAAGAGCGGCGCGACGGACCGGATGTTCGGTGAATTGTCCTACATCTTCTACCTGCTGCACTGGTCCGTCATCGGCGCGCTGGGGACGGGCGCAGGCTCCTATGCGAATCGCCTCCTCCTTTGCTCCGAGGCGCTGGCGGTGATCCTCGCGGCGTCCTTCGTGATCTGGCTGCTGTTCGACCGTCCGATCAACAGGCTTCGAGCCGCCTGGGTCGCCAGCCGGCGCATCGTCGCCGAGCCGGCGGGGGCGCTGCAGCCGCTCGTCGCCTGAACGGACTTTGCGTGGATCGCCGGGCGCATGTTGCGCCCGGTTCGCCGCAGACAGGAAGCGACACGCCCGGCCATAGCCGCGGCGTTGCAAAGCTGATAAGCCAACGCCCGTCGCAAGCAATGAGGCCGCGCTCAGGCGCGCGGGTCGGCGGGATGATCGGCTACGCAGCGTTGGCAATCAGGCAAGGGCTGGCGGTGCTCCTTCCCGGCGTTCATCGGGCCGCTTTCATCCTGATGGTGACGGGCGGCCTGACGCTTCTGACGCTGAAACGCACCGACGAACCGTCCATCGGTTGCGCCATCGTCGACGGTCACGCTCCAGATTACAGAATCCTCGTGGTGGGCGAGTCATGGGCGTCGGGAGGCAAGCTTTTGCCGGAACTTCCGAAAGCCGTGTCCGAACGCCTCGGGGGAAGAGGCGTGCAGACCTGCAGCATCGGCTTCAACGGCCGTAACTCGAGGCTTCTGTACACGGAGCTGCGCGAGAAATTTCCGAAGGAGAAAATTGAAAGCATCGCTAACGGGAAAAAGCTGGACAAGGTCATCATCATGAATGGCGTGAACGATGAAATCCAGCACGTCGGCGCATCGACCTATGTGGAATACACCAAGAAGCTCGTCGAGTATTTTTCGGACGCGGGCGACGTCGAAGTCATTTCGATCCCTCGCGTCAACGAGCGCTATTTCAAACCGCCGAACCTCTACAGTCTGATCAAGCGAACGATATTGCGCTGCTTCTATGACGGCTGCGATTATCAGATCAACGACTTGTACAGAGTGGCCCTGTGGCGGGACCACCCCGAGCTACATGTGATCGAATTCGACAATTTCATCGACAAGTTCGAGGGTCACGAAGAATATTACACGCTGGACGGCGTGCATCTGACCGACGAATACTATCACAAATACGGCGCCTTCATCGGCCGCGCCATGTCGCTCAGCGCGGATGAAACTCACCGCAAATAGGCGCCGCCTGCTATAAGCGCGCCATGAACCTGCTCTCCCGCCTTCTGCATCGCGACGGGCTGATGCTTATCATCGACAAGCCCGCGGGCGTTCCCGTGCATCGCGGCCCCAAGGGCGGCCCGAGTCTCGAGGACGCCTTCGACGAGCTGCGCTTCGGCCTGCCCCGCGCCCCGGCCCTCGCCCACCGGCTCGACAAGGACACATCCGGCTGTCTGGTGCTCGGCCGCCATCGCAAGGCGCTGGACCGCCTCGGTAAACTGTTCAAATCCGGGCGCATCTCCAAGACCTATTGGGCCGTCGTCGAAGGCGCGCCGGAGGCGGAGGAAGGCGAGATCGACCTCGCGCTGGGCCGGCTCGACGCCGCCCGCGGCTGGTGGATGCGGCCCGACCCGCTGGGCCTCCCGTCGCGCACGAGCTGGCGGGTGCTGGGGCGGAGCCCCGACGCCAGTCTGGCCTTCGTCGAGTTCACGCCGCACACCGGCCGCACGCACCAGATTCGCGTCCATGCGCAGGCGATGGGCTGGCCGATCCTCGGCGATCCCATTTATGGCCACGGCAGGCGCGAAGGCGCGCCGCCGCTGCATCTCCACGCGCGGGCGATCACCATTCCCATGCAGGACAGCAAGGAGCCGGTGCGAGCAGAGGCTCCGCCGCCGGATCATATGAGCGAGGCCCTTGCATTGTGCGGATTGGCGCCCGATTTGCCAAATACAACCAAAACGATCAACATGACGGATTGAATCTCGGGAGAAGCAACATTGGCGTCGATATTTGCGCCCATGCGCGACGCGCCGGAGCGCCAGACCGCCATCGGCAAGAGCCGCTTCGCGCTCGACCGCGCGATGCTCGACGATCTTGCCGACCTTGCTCTGGAGGCGGCGAAGCGCGGTGGGGCGAGCTATGCCGACATTCGCCTCGGCGAGACGAAACGCGAATACGCCTACGCCAAGGACGACCGGCTGGAGCAATATGACGAGCGCGCCTCGCGCGGCTTCGGCGTTCGCGTGCTGCTCGACGGGAGCTGGGGCTTCTATGGCGCGCGGCGGCTCGACGCGGCGAGCGTGCGTGAGGGGATTCAACGGGCGCTCGACAACGCCCGCGCCGTGCGCCCGATACAGGCGCAGCCGGTCGCGCTCGAACAGCTTCCGGCGCATGAGGCGGAGTGGATCATGCCAATGGGCGCCGATCCTTTCGCCGTCTCGTCGCGCGAGAAGTCCGATTTGCTGCTCGCGATCTGCGCCGCGGCGCGCGACAACGGCGCCGATTTCTGCTCGGCCTCGCTGTCGGCGGCGCGCGAGGAGCGCATGTTCGCCAACAGCCATGGCGCCCGCATTCTTCAGACGCGCACCCGCGTGCATCCGACCTTTACGGCCACCGCCATCGACCGCGGTCTCGGCCGCATGGCGACGCGCGACAGCCTGACGCCCGCGCGCGGCGCCGGCTGGGAATATGTGCTCGGCGCCGGCCTCGTCGCGGAAGCCGCCCGCGCGGGCGAGGAAGCCCGCGCGAAGCTCACCGCCAAACCCGTGACCGCGGGCGATTGCGACATCATCATCGACCCGACCAATCTCTGGCTGACGATCCACGAGACCGTCGGCCATTCGACCGAGCTCGACCGCGCCCTCGGCTGGGAGGCGAATTTCGCCGGCACGACTTTCGTGAAACCCGCGATGCTGAACAATCTGCGCTTCGGCTCGGAGCTGATGACCATTGTCGCCGACCGCTCGCAGCCCGGCGCTCTCTCGACCATAGGCTATGACGACGACGGCGCGCCGGCGGAGCTTTCAGAATTCGCCATCGTCGAAAAGGGCGTATTCCGCAATTTCCAGATGGCGCTGGGACAGGCGCATCTCATCGGTCTTTCGGCCTCCAATGGCTGCGCCTATGCCGACAGCCCCACGGCTTTCCCGATCCAGCGCATGCCGAATATCTCACTGAAGCCCAATCCCGATAAATGCTCGCTCGACGATCTCGTGAGCGGGATCGAGAACGGAATTTACGTCGTCGGCGCCGGCAGCTGGAGCATCGACCAGCAGCGCGACAATTTCCAGTTTGGCGGCCAGCTTTTTTACGAGATCAAAAACGGCAAACTCGGCGAGATGCTGCGCGATGGCGCCTATCAGGGACGGACGACGCAATTCTGGAATTCGCTCGACGGTCTGGGCGACGCGAGCACCTATCATCTCGACGGCACATTCACCTGCGGCAAGGCGGAGCCGGTGCAGGTCGCGCCCGTCTCGCACGGCAGCCCGCTCGCGCGTTTCCGCAATGTGCGCGTGCTGAATACGAGCAGCGACGCCTGACGCATGTTCCTCTCCGCCGACGACGCCAAAGCCATCGCCGAAAAGATCCTTTCGCGGTCGGGCGCCGACGCCTGCGTGGTGAAGATCGACGGCGGCGAGGACCATAGCCTGCGCTTCGCACGCGGCGGCGCCACGACCAACATCACAACTTCTGAAGCGAGCGTGCGAATTTCCTCGCATGTCGGCGGGCGCATCGGCTCGGTGACGACGGCGAGCCTCGACGACGACGCGCTCGAATCTGCGCGCGCGCGTTCGGAGGAAATCGCGCGCATGCTGCCGGTCGATCCCGACTATGTAGCGCCGCTCGGCCCGCAGGAATATGAGGCGTCCGCCCGCTACGACGACGCGGCGGGGGCGATGCGTCTCGACGCGCTGGCGGCGCAGGCGGCGCGCGTGATCGAGGAAGGCGCGCGCGCAGGCGTCGACACATTCGGCTGCGCGTCGAGCGCGAGGCGCTTCGAGGCGCTGGCGACGAGCGCCGGACTTTTCGCCTATGAGCGCAGGAGCGAGATCGATCTTTCCGCAACCGCCCGCAACCGCGCCGACAGCTGGTCCGGCTGGGCGGGCGCGCATCAATTCTTCGCACAAAATCTCGACGCCGAAGAAATCGCGCGCCGCGCCTGCGACAAGGCCGCGCAAGACGTCGAGCCCGTCGATCTCGAGCCCGGCGCCTACACCGTCATCCTCGAGCCCGTCGCCGCCGCCGAACTCGCCTTCTGGGTGATGAGCGCGATGGACGCGCGCGCAGCCGATGAAGGTCGCAGTTTCTATTCGCGTCCCGGCGGCGGCACGCTCGTCGGCGAAAGGCTCTTCGACGAAAAGCTCACGATCCGCATCGACCCCGCCGATCCGCTCGCGCCCGAATGCGGCGTCGGCTGGGAGGGCGTGCCGCATCGCGCCCGCGCCTTTGTCGACAAGGGCGTGCTGAAGACGCTCTATCGTTCGCGCGCATGGGCGCAGAAAACAGACGCCGAAGCCATTCCTTTCGGACGCAACTTCATCATCGAGGGCGGCGACGCCTCGATCGACGACATGATCCGCTCCGTGAAGCGCGGCGTGCTGGTGACGCGCATCTGGTACGACAATATCGTCGATCCGAGGAGCCTGCTCGTGACCGGCCTCACGCGCGACGGCAATTTCCTCATCGAGAACGGCCGCATCGTCGCGCCCGTGCGCAACATGCGATTCAACCAGCGGCTGGGCGAGCTCTTCGCGCGCATCGCGGCGCTCGGCAAAACGGAGCGCACGTGGCGGGCGGCGGGCGGCGGCGGGGCGGCGGCCGCGCCGCCGATGCTGGTCGAAGCCTTCAATTTCTCATCGAAATCGAGCGGCATCTGAAGCGCGCGCAAATTCGTGTATGATGCGGCGGTCAACTGGAGCGCTGCAGAATGCGTCTTGTCCGCCTCGCATCAATTTTCTTCACGGTTGTCATTGCGGCGCCCGCATCCGCGCTCGACAAGGTGAGCTTCGCCACCAACTGGCGCGCGCAGGTGGAGCACGGCGGCTTCTATCAGGCCGTCGTCGATGGAACCTACAAAAGCTACGGACTTGACGTAAACATTCAGCAGGGCGGTCCGCAAATAAATGCGCGGCTGCTGCTCGCGGCGGGCCGCGTCGATTTCGCCATGGGCGCGAATACGATCCAGATGTTCGAGGCCGTGCAGCAGAAGGTGCCGGTCGTCACCGTCGCCAGCATGTTCCAGATCGATCCCGTCATCTTCATGTCGCATCCCGGCGAGGGTCTGGATCGCTTCGAGGATCTGCCGAAGGCGACCGCCTTCGTCGCCAATGACATGCTCGTGTCGGTCTGGATATGGTTGAAGCAGGCGTATGGATTTCGCGACGACAAGGTGAAGCCGTACGGATTCAATTCGGCGCCATTCATTGCGGACAGGAAATCCATCCAGCAGGGCTTTCTTACCTCCGAGCCTTATGCGATCGAGCGGCAGGGCGGCTTCAAGCCGAATGTGTTCCTGCTTCCGGATTACGGCTACGACAGCTATTCCACGACGATCGAAGCGCGCGCCGACACGATCGCAAGTAACCCCGATCTCGTGCAGCGCTTCGTCGACGCCTCGATCATCGGCTGGTATAATTATATTTACGGCGACAACGCCGCCGCGAACGCCGTCATCAAGCGCGACAACCCCGAGATGACCGACGGACAGATCGCCTATTCGCTGGCGAAGATCAAAGAGCGCGGCATTGTCGACTCCGGCGACGCATTGACCCTCGGCGTCGGCGTGATGACGGATGCGCGCATGAAAAGCTTCTTCGACAAGATGGCGAAGGCCGGCGTCGTTCCCGACAACCTCGATTACAAGCGCGGCTACACGCTGCAGTTCATCGGCAAGAAAGTCGGCATGGATTTGCGGCCGAAGCAATGACAACCGCGCCCCTCGTCTCCCTCCATGGCGTCGCCAAGACCTTTCCAAATGGCGTCACGGCGCTTTCGGGCCTCGACCTCGATGTGCGCGAAGGCGAGACGCTAACGCTGCTCGGTCCCTCCGGCTGCGGAAAATCCACGGTGCTGCGGCTTATCGCAGGCCTCTCGCCGCCGAGCGCAGGCGCCATTTCCTGGGCCGATCCGGAGGCGAGGAAGAACATCGGATTCGTTTTTCAGGAGCCCACGCTCCTGCCCTGGGCAAATGTCGCGGACAATGTCTATTTGCCGCTGCGCGTCGCGGGCGAGACGCGAGCCGGCGCGCAGCCACGCATCGACAGGGTGCTGGAGCATGTCGGCCTCAGCGACTTCGCGCACGCCTTGCCGCGCGAACTCTCGGGCGGCATGAAGATGCGCTGCGCCATCGCGCGCGCGCTCGTCACGAGGCCCGCGCTGATATTGATGGACGAGCCTTTCGCCGCGCTCGATGAAGTGACGCGTTTCAAGCTCAACGACGACCTGCTGGCGCTCAAGCGCGATCTCGGCGCGACAATCGTCTTCGTGACCCATTCGGTGTTCGAGAGCGCCTATCTCTCGACGCGCATCATCGTGATGTCGAAGCCGCGCGGCGCGATCATGGAAGAAATCGAGATCGATCCGGCGCTGACGCGCGACCCGGAGTTCCGCATGAGCGAACGCTTCTCCGACATTTGCCGGCGCGCGTCGCGCGCGCTGCGCGACGCGATGGGAGAGAACTCTCGATGAGCCAGCAACGCTCGCTGACACGCCCGACGTCGTTACGCGACATCGTCGTTCCACTCGCCGTCTTCGCCGCCGCGCTCGGCGCATGGGAGTGGATCGTCGTCCATGAGAGCATCCCGCCCTATATCCTGCCGGCGCCGAGCGCGATTTTCGCAAAGCTGATCGAGGACCGCGAACTCCTCTTCTCATCGCTGTGGGTGACGCTCGGCGAGACGCTGAAGGCGCTCGTGATCGCCACCGTCTGCGGCGTGGCGCTCGCCCTGTTGCTGGCGCAGTCGAAATGGCTGGAGCGCGCCTTGCTTCCCTTCGCGATCGTGCTTCAGGTGACGCCGATCATCGCCATCGCGCCGCTGCTGCTCGTCTATCTCCAGCCAAGGACCGCGGTGCTGGTCTGCGCCTTTCTCGTCGCCTTCTTTCCGATACTGTCGAACACGTCGCTCGGCCTCGCCTCGGTCGATCACGGCTTGCGCGATCTCTTCGATCTGTATCGCGCCTCGCCCTGGCAGAAGCTCGTCTATCTGCGCCTGCCGGCGGCGCTACCGCAATTTCTCACGGGGCTGCGCATCGGCGGCGGACTGTCGCTCATCGGCGCCATCGTCGCGGAGCTGGCGGCGGGCGCAGCGGGTCAGGGAACAGGCCTCGCCTTTCGGATTGTCGAGGCGGGTTTCCGTCTCGACATTCCGCGCATGTTCGCCGCGCTGGCGCTGATTTCGGTCACCGGGCTTGCGATATATGGCGCGCTCGCGGCGCTGTCATATTACCTGCTGCGCGGCTGGCACGAGAGCGCGCGGGAGCGCGGGGATTAGACGCCCTACTCCGCCGCCCCGCCCACCTCGTCCAGATGATAAACATCGTCGCGGAAATGCACGATGCCGTCCGCCGACGCCCAGCCGGTCATATAGACCCACACCACCGGCACCGGATGCGAAAGCCGCACTTCCTCGCGTTCGCCGGAGGCGATCTTCGCGTTGATCTGCTCCTTGCTCAGCTGCGGGCCGTTGGAGCCGTCGAGCAGCCAGGCGGCGAGATCGACGACGCCCTGCACGCGCACGCATCCATGCGACAGGAAGCGATAGTCGCTGGCGAAGAGATTGCGCGACGGCGTGTCGTGCATATAGACCGAATGCGGATTCGGCATGGAGATGCGGATCGAGCCCAGCGAATTATGCGCGCCCGAGTCCTGCCGCAGCGTGTAGTTCACCGCGCGCTCGCTCGCCCAGTTGATTGAACGCGGATCGACCTCTTCGCCTCGCCCGTTGAGCACGCGGATGCGCGAGCGCGTGAGATAGGACGGATCCTTCAGCATCTTCGGCGCGATCTCGTTTTTTATGATCGACGTCGGCACGGTCCATGTCGGATTGATGTTCACTGCGACGACCTTGGCCTGCACTTCCGGCGAATGATGCTCGGGATCGCCGACGATCGCGGCGTAACGGCGCACGACGCGGTCATTGTCCACCGCGTCCACCGCGGTCGAGGGAATATTCACGACGATGTAGCGCGGACCGAAGGGAAAATCGACGCCCGCGAGGCGCTGCGCGCTGGACGCAAGCTGTCGGAAGCGCACGGTCGCGGGAACATCCAGCGCGCGCAGCGTGGCGCCGGCGACGACGCCGGTCTGCTTCAGCCCCATGCGAAACTGGAAGCGTTTCACCGCTTCCGTCAGCGCCGGATCCCAGCTCTGCTTGTTCGTATCCGTGACTGCGTCGTCCTCGGCCGCAAGGCGACGGCGAAGCGTCGAGACAGCCGGACCCTTTGAGCCGGGACGCAGCGACACGCCGACCTTCGGCCAGCCGCCGAGATCGACGATCTGCGCATAACGCTCCGAGGCTTTCGAGGTCGTGAAGAAGGTCTCCGGCTGCAGCACCGGCGCCGGATCGTCGGAGAGCGCCGTCTCCCGCGGCGGCGCCGGCGGCTTCGGCCTGGGCTTCGGCTTCGGCGCGGCAACGGGCCCCGGGGCGGGCGCGGCTCCCGGCTCGGCGGCCGGAGCCGCAGGCGCAGCGGCCGGCGGCGGCGCCGGCTGGGCAGGCGCGGGAGCTGCGGCGGGCGCTGGCGCGGCGTCCTGCGCGAGAAGCGGCGTCGCGCAAATGAAAGCCGACGCGCCGAGTCCGACCAAGGCCGCGCTCACGAAACAGGAGCGCCTTGTGTGAGAATTTCCCGTCATCTCTTCGCCATCGTCATATCGTGGTTGCGTCCCGACTCGCGGTCGCACATTCGCCGTCCACAACGCCGCTTTTCGACCGCGCCGCGCCGCCGGTCAACTCAATTCGGGCTTGGCCGCAAGACGCAAGCGCATTGCACAAATTTTGACGAATTGCGAATGTGTCGGTTTTGTGCTCATTTGTAAGCAAGCAATTTTTTATTCTTTGGGAGGATGCACATTGGCGCGCACGTCGATTCCGACCTCTTTGACCATCACTCTCGGCGCCGCGGCGCTCATGACCTTTGCGCTCACGACGAATCTTTCAGCGCAGGTCGCCTACCTCAATCAGGGATGGACGCCGACTGAACGAAACGAATTCTACTCGCTCGATCAGGGCGCGAGAATCGTTCCGTTCGACTGGGTCAAGGCGCTGAAACATGCCGACGACGGGACGAGCTTCCTCGCCGACGGCTTCAGCCGCTACGGTTATTTGCCAAATCCCGCCAGTCCGACGGCCGGCCTGCCGGTCGGCTTTCTCTCCGCTCCCTACGAGAAAGAGAATTGGCTGAGCATGACCTGCTCTGCCTGCCACACCCGGCAGATCGAGATCGACGGCGTGGCGACGCGCATCGACGGCGGCCCCGCCCTCGTGGATTTTCAATCCCTGTTCGACGACCTCGACATGGCGTTCGACAAGGTTCTCCATGACGACGCTGATTTCGCCGCCTTCGCCGACGCGGCGCTCGGCGCCTCCAGCTCCGAGGCGGCGCGCAAGGAATTGAAGCAGCGCGTCGAGAAGTGGTTCGAGCCGTATCACACGATTTTCCAGCGCGCGCTGCACCCCCGCCCCGACGAAGAGGCCCGGCCGCTCGGTCTCGCCTGGGGCCTCGGTCGCGCCGATGCGGTATCGATGATCTTCAACCGGGTCGCGGGTCTGGATATCGGGACTGCCCCGAATCACATGATTCCCGAGAACATCAAGCCCGCCGACGCGCCGGTGCGTTACCCCTTCGTCTGGAACGCCGCCAAGCAGTACATGACGCAATGGCCGGGCTTCGCCAAAAACGGCGACGATATTCTCGGCCTCGCCCGCAATGTCGGAGAGGTTTATGGCGTCTTCGGCATGTTCCAGCCCGAGAAGATACCGCTCGTCGACGACGTGAGATATCTGAAAGGATCATCTCTCAATTTTCCGGGGCTCATGCGGCTCGAGACGCTGATCAAGAAACTCGAGCCTCCGAAATGGCCCGGGAAGCTTGATCCGACGCTCGTCGAAGAAGGCGAAAAAATCTACCAGAAGGCGTGCGGCGCGAATTGTCACGAGATCGACACGAAGGTGAAACCGCCGCGGCTGTGCAATCCCACCGATACCTGGAAGACCCCGGTTCAGGACGTCAAGACGGACGCCGCGGAATATCAGGTTCTCGGACGCACGGCGAAAACCGGCGTGCTCGAAGGCCAGCTGATTCCCTTGCCGCCCTTCACCAGGACGTTGAAGGCGGATAATGAGCCGATCATCAACATCCTCAGCACGGCCGTCGTTCAGTCGATCCTTCGGGCGCCGCTGCATTTCAAGGATCCGTTCCTGTTCGATCCGATCGTGCAGGAATGCCTGAAAAACAGGTCCGCCGACCCGTCGGTGACGATCGACGCGCTGCGGGAGAACATCCTGCAGGTCATGAAGGAAAGTCTGCAGGCGCTTTATCGGGAACCCAAGACGCCGCCACCCCCGCCGGCCTATGAGTCTCGTGTCATGAAGGGGATCTGGGCGGCGGCGCCCTACCTTCACAACGGCTCCGTGCCGACTCTTGCCGATCTCCTGAAACCGCCCGCGCAGCGGCCCGCGAGCTTCAAGGTCGGGACAGCCTATGACATGGAGAATGTGGGTCTCGCCAAAGATCAGCCGAAGCTTAGCTTCGTCTACGAGACCACGGCGGAGTGCGGCGGAAGCAAACGCGACGCTTCCGGCAACAGCCGCTGCGGCCACGACTTCGGGACGAATCTCAAGGCGAAAGAAGTCAAGGCGCTTCTGGAATATCTGAAGAGCCTCTGAGCCGGGGCGGGGCGGCCGGCTGAGCCGGCCATCGCGAGAGGGGAGAGGGGGATGGCGACGCGCTGTCCCCCTTGCCTTTTGGCGCGCGGCCCCGCATACCGCGCCGCAACGAAGACTCTCACCTCGGCGGGACGGATATGGGATTCAAATGCGGCATCGTCGGTCTGCCGAACGTCGGCAAATCGACCCTCTTCAACGCGCTCACGCAGACGGCGGCGGCGCAGGCCGCGAACTATCCCTTCTGCACCATCGAGCCCAACGTCGGCGAAGTGGCCGTGCCCGATCCGCGCCTCGATGATCTGGCGCGCATCGCCGGCTCCAAGCAAATCATCCCCACCCGTCTCACCTTCGTCGACATCGCCGGCCTCGTGCGCGGCGCCTCCAAGGGCGAGGGCCTCGGCAATCAGTTCCTGGCCAATATACGCGAATGCGACGCCATCGCCCATGTCGTGCGCTGCTTCGAGGATGGCGACGTGACCCATGTCGAGGGGGGCGTCGATCCCGTGCGCGACATCGAGACGATCGAGACCGAGCTGATGCTCGCCGATCTCGAAAGCCTCGAAAAGCGCGTCGTGGCCCTGGAAAAGAAGGCGAGGGGCGGCGACAAGGAGTCGAAGGAGCTCGTCGATCTGATGAACCGCTGCCTCGTGCTGCTGCGCGACGGCAAACCCGCGCGTCTGGCCAGGGTTTCTGAAGAGGAGCGCGCGGCCTTCAACGGACTCGGCCTGCTGTCGTCCAAGCCGGTGCTTTACGTCTGCAACGTCGAGGAGGCGTCGGCCGCCGAGGGCAATTCCAATTCCGCCAAAGTCGCCGCGCGCGCGGCCGAGGAAGGCGCGGCTTCCGTCGTGGTCTCAGCCAAGATCGAGAGCGAGATCGCGGTGCTGCCCGCCGAGGAGCAGAAGGATTACCTCGAGGCCGTCGGCCTGACCGAACCCGGCCTCAACCGCGTCATCCGCGCCGGCTACGACCTGCTGCATCTCATCACCTATTTCACCGTCGGCCCGAAGGAAGCGCGCGCCTGGACGATCGAAAAAGGCACGCGCGCGCCGCAGGCGGCGGGGGTCATCCATACGGATTTCGAAAAGGGCTTCATTCGCGCCGAAACCATCGCCTTCGACGATTATGTCGTCTACAAGGGCGAGGCGGGCGCGCGCGACGCCGGCAGGCTGCGGCTGGAAGGCAAGGACTACACGGTCGCCGACGGCGACGTGATGCATTTCAGGTTCAACACCTGAGACGGAGCGCGCTCAGAACAGCTCGACGTCCTGACCCACGGCTTTCCGCTTCTCGATGACGCCGTCGGCGATCAGCATCTCGTGCGAGCGCACCTGGTTGCGGCCGCGCTGCTTGGCGACGTAGAGCGCGGCGTCCGCCCGGCCGAAGGCGCTCGAGCCCGTGTCGCCCGGCAGCACGGTCGTATAGCCGATGCTCGCCGTGACCGGCCCGACCTGCGGGAAGCGGAAACCTTCGACCGTCGCGCGGAAATTTTCGAGCGCGGCCTGCGCCTCGCGCTTTGTCGCATTGTTGAGGATGACGAGGAACTCCTCGCCGCCGAAACGGAACAGCCTGTCGAGATCGTTGAAACATTCGCGCATCAGCCGTGCGAAAAGGACGAGCACCTCGTCCCCGAAAGGATGACCGAAATCGTCGTTGATGCGCTTGAAGAAGTCGATGTCGATCACGGCGAGGTGCGGAAAGCGCTCGCGGGTCGGGACGCGCTCGTCGACGCGCGGGGGGACGGCGTCGGAATATGACGCGATCTGACTGAAGTAGTCGTGGAATGTGCGCCGGTTGAAAAGGCCGGTGAGTTCGTCGCAATCGCCATAGTCGAGAACGCCGAGGTGATTGCTGTAAATTCGCAGCATGCCGACGATCAGACGCTCCTGATCCTCGCGCAAAGGCGATGAACGGAGTATTTCGAGCAGACGGATGACATTGCGGCCGTCCATCACCGGAAATACGTAGCGGACGTCGCCCTCGGCCGTCGCCTTTCGGCAGAGCGGCGTCCCGGCGTGAAAGCAATCATAGAGGTCCGGCCGGAACACCAGCGGCAGCAGCATGTTTGGATCGATCGGCGCCTCATCGACTTCCGGAGCGCCGCGCGCGACGAGATTGACGCGCTGTCGCAACCGAACCACGCCGGCGCGGTAGATGACTTTCCACAGTGTCAGCCGCGACGCCTGAATCAGCTCGAGCGTCACAGCAGCCAATGTCGCCTCGAGCGCGTCCCTGTCGCGCAGGTCCGTCAGTTCGGCGACCGAGTCGATCAGATGGCCCATAACGTCTTTCGAGGTCTCGCAAGGCGCGAAAGCTCCAGCGGAGCTTTTCGCGCTTTGCGAGTATAAAACGATGATTTCTCTCAAAAAGGGTATTAATGGCTAAACCGTTGCCGTTGGGTTAAGCCGCTGCGAAGAATCGACGCCAACGGGCGTCGGCGGCCGGATAAAACCGGGCGAAATCAGCCCTGCTTCGAGAGATTGTCGATGCGCTTGTTGAGTTCGTCCAGCTGGCGCTTCAGCTCCTCGACGTCGCCCTGCCCGGCGCCCGCCGGCTTCCCTTCGTGCTCATCCAGCGAAGGGGCGGTGGTCCCGACATTTTCCGTCGGCACGCCGAAGGGATTGAACATGGTCAACGCCTGGCGAAACACCGCCATATTCTTGCGCGCCTGCTCCTCGAGCGACTGGAAGGCGGCGCGCGTCGGCTCGGCGAAAGGCCCGGCGCCGAGCGCCGAGGTGAACTGATCGCGGAATTTCTGCTGTTCCTTGGTCAGCTTGTCGATCGAGAATTCGAGATAGCTCGGCACCAGCATCTGCATGGAGTCGCCGTAGAATCGGATCAGCTGGCGCAGGAAGGCGATCGGCAGCAGGCTCTGGCCCTCCTTGCCCTCCTGCTCGAAAATGATCTGCGTCAGGACCGGCCGGGTGATGTCCTCGCCGCTCTTGGCGTCGCAGACCACAAAATCCTCGCCACGCTTAACCATGGCGGCGAGATCTTCGAGGGTGACGTAAGTGCTTGTTCCCGTGTCATAGAGACGACGGTTGGCGTATTTCTTGATAACAGTCGGTTTCTTTTCGGTCGCCATACGCCTGACACGCTCCCCTCACCGCGTCGCCCGCCGCTCAAAAAAGCGCCAAGCCCGCTTGAGGTCGACGATAAGCGCAAATTGGCGCCTGCGGCAATATTTTCGTATCCAAAGCCTTTCGCTCGCCGCCAATTCCGTGCAAAACGGGCCGCGGCTTGACGAACGCAAGCGCGAAATGCTCAACACCTCCAGCCCCGGACGGGCGCAGCGCCGGCCGGAGGGCTCGACTATTTCATTGAGGGAGATCGACATGACGACCGATATCGTGATCGTTTCCGCGGCGCGCACCGCCGTCGGATCGTTCAACGGAGCCTTTGGCGGGGTTCCGGCCCACGAACTCGGCGCTGTCGCTATCAAGGCCGCTCTCGAGCGCGCGAAGGTCGAGCCGGGTTCGGTCGACGAAGTCATCCTCGGCCAGGTGCTGACCGCCGCCCAGGGCCAGAACCCTGCCCGCCAGGCCGCCATCAAGGCCGGCATCCCGGACAGCAAGACCGCTTTCGGCGTCAATCAGGTCTGCGGCTCGGGCCTGCGCGCCGTTGCGCTCGCCGCCCAGCAGATCCAGTCGGGCGACGCCACGATCATCGTCGCCGGCGGCCAGGAGTCGATGTCGCTCTCCAACCACGCCGCGCAGCTGCGCACCGGCACCAAGATGGGCGACGTTAAGTTCGTCGACACCATGATCATCGACGGCCTCACCGACGCCTTCAACAACTACCACATGGGCATCACGGCCGAGAACGTCGCCAGGCAGTGGCAGATCACCCGCGAGCAGCAGGACGCCTTCGCCGTCGCCTCTCAGAACAAGGCCGAGGCCGCCCAGAAGGCCGGCAAGTTCAAGGACGAGATCGTTCCCTATGTCATCTCGACCAAGAAGGGCGACGTGACCGTCGACGCCGACGAATACATCAAGCACGGCGTGACGATGGAGGGCGTCTCCAAGCTCCGTCCGGCCTTCGCCAAGGACGGCACGGTGACGGCGGCGAACGCCTCGGGCATCAATGACGGCGGCGCGGCCCTCGTCGTGATGAGCGCGGCGGAAGCGGCCAAGCGCGGCCTCACGCCGCTCGCCCGCATCGCCTCCTGGGCGACGGCCGGCGTCGATCCGACGGTGATGGGCTCGGGCCCGATCCCGGCCTCGCGCAAGGCGCTCGAGAAGGCGGGCTGGAAGGTCGCCGACCTCGACCTCGTCGAGGCCAATGAGGCCTTCGCGGCGCAGGCCCTCGCGGTCAACAAGGACATGGGCTGGGATCCCGCGATCGTGAACGTCAATGGCGGCGCCATCGCCATCGGCCATCCGATCGGCGCCTCCGGCGCGCGCGTGCTGACGACGCTGCTGCACGAAATGGCTCGCCGCGGCTCCAAGAAGGGCCTCGCCACGCTCTGCATCGGCGGCGGCATGGGCATCGCGCTGACGGTGGAGCGCTGAGGCGTCCAGCCTCACGGCACAAACCGGTCGTTCGACAAAATCCGGCGCCGCGCGAAAACCACGCGCGGCGCGCATTCGTTTCAATGAGAAGGAAAGGAGACATATCGTGGCTAGAACAGCAGTTGTGACGGGCGGCACGCGCGGCATCGGCGAGGCGATTTCCAAGGCTCTCAAGGCCGCCGGCTACAATGTCGCCGCGACCTACGCCGGCAACGACGAAGCCGCCAACAAGTTCAAGGCGGAGACGGGCATTCCGGTTTATAAATTCGACGTTTCCGATTACGACGCCTGCGCCGCCGGCATCGTGGCCATAGAGAAGGATCTCGGCCCGGTCGAAATTCTCGTCAACAACGCCGGCATCACCAAGGATCGCCTGTTCCACAAGATGGAGCTCGCGCAGTGGCAGGCGGTGATCAACACCAACCTGAACTCGCTGTTCAACGTCACCCGCCCGGTCATCAACGGCATGCGCGACCGCGGCTTCGGCCGCATCATCGTGATCTCGTCGATCAACGGCCAGAAGGGCCAGGCCGGCCAGACCAACTACTCCGCCTCCAAGGCCGGCGACATCGGCTTCGTGAAGGCGCTGGCGCAGGAGAGCGCGTCCAAGGGCATCACCGTCAACGCCATCGCGCCCGGCTATATCGCCACCGAGATGGTGAAGGCCGTTCCGCAGGACGTGCTCGACAAGCACATCATCCCCTACATCGCCGTTGGCCGCCTCGGCGAGCCGGAGGAGATCGCCCGCGCCGTGGTGTTCCTGGCCTCGGACGACGCCGGCTTCATCACCGGCTCGACGCTGACCATCAACGGCGGCCAGTATCTGACCTAGCATCGGTTGATCGGAAGATCGCTTCGCGCCGGCGCCCGCAAGGTCGCCGGCGTTTTCTTTTCGTCGGCCGGGGCGCCTTGACGGCGACCTTGCACAGGGATATGAACTACGTTCATTGAACGATGTTCAAAAGGAGTTCGCTCATGCGCCTCGCCGCCGATTCAATTCTCTCCTGCCGCCTGCCGCTACGGCTGAAACTCGCCTACACCGCCTTCATGGCCGTGCTGATCCCGGTCTATTGGGCGAATTACGGACCGACGAATTTTCTCTATTTCTGCGACATGGCGCTGATCGTCACGCTCATCGGCCTGTGGCTGGAGAGCCCCCTTTTCATCTCGATGCCGACGGTCGGCATTCTCGCGCCGCAAATTCTCTGGGTCGCGGATTTCGGACTCAATCTCGGCGGCCTGCGCCTCACCGGCATGACCGACTATATGTTCAACGCGCAATCGCCGCTGCTTCTGCGCGGGCTTTCCCTGTTTCACGGCTGGCTGCCGTTCCTGCTCGTCTATCTCGTCTGGAGGCTTGGCTACGACCGGCGCGCGCTCTTCGCCTGGACCGGACTCGCGTGGACGTTGATGCTGATTTCCTATTTCTTTTTGCCCGGCCCCACGCCCGACGCCGGTCTCACGCCGGTCAACGTCGATTACGTTTTCGGTCCGAGCGACAGCGCGCCTCAGACATGGATGCCTCAATGGGCGTGGCTCGCGACGCTGATGGTCGGCCTGCCGATCGCCATGTTCGCGCCGGTCCATGTCGCCATGGACCGCTGGCGCGGCGCGGGCGCGAGATGATCCGCGTCAGGCCGCGCGACCCTTGCGCCGCTGGAGATGGCAGCCGATCACCTCGCCCGAGGCGGTGGTGATTTTGCGGACGCAGTTCGAACCGACCTCGGGATGTTCGCTCTGCGCCGCGGGCGTCTTGAACGACAGCCCCCGAGAACCATGGGCGCTGGCGTAGAAGCTCAGGGACGTTGCGAAGATTGCGGCGACAAGAAAGACGATCATTCGCATTTTTGCGCTCCCGTAATCGAAATTGACCACTGCGATTATCGAGGGCGCCTCACGAAAGCGCTGTGCGGGAGCACACGCGCCGGGGCTATTGACGCAACCAAAATACGGGCATATACATCTATTATGACCAGACCAAACCCAGCCGACGTGAAAACCTGCGCGCAGTCCTGCGCCGCCGCCAATGTGCGCCGGGCGAGCCGCGCGGTCACGAAGCTCTATGGACAGTTCATGGCCGAGACCGGCCTCGAGCCCACGCAATATTCCCTGCTCGTCGCCTGTTCGCTAACGGGCGTCGCGACGGTGAGCAAGCTCGCCGACTTTTTCGTGATGGACCGCAGCGCGCTCGCCCGCAATCTCGCGATCCTCGAAAAACGCGGCCTGCTGAAAGTGAAGCCGGGCGAGGACCGCCGCACGCGCAAAGTCGCGCTGACGCCGTTCGGCGAAGCGACGCTCGCCAACGCCATGCCGCATTGGCGCGAGGCGCAAGACATGGTCGAAACCCGGTTCGGCGCCGAGCGCCTGCGAAAGCTTCTCACCGAATTGCGCGCGCTGATGGAAGTCACGACGAAAAGCTGACGTGGCCGATGCGCGGCGCAGCCGCGCCAAAAAAGGGGCATATGCAAATATCATGACCCGGGCTCTTCTTCTCCCCACGACCTTCGATGCGGCGATGTTGCGCGACATCGCCGTCTCCGCCGGCGCCGACGACGTCGGCTTCGTCTCGATCGACGATCCAGCGCTCGACGATCAGCGCGCCGACATTCTCGCCGCCTTTCCCTTCGCGAGGACGCTCATCTCCTTCGTCGTGAAGATGAACCGCGAGAACATCCGCAGTCCGGCCCGCTCCGTCGCAAATCTCGAATTTCATCATACGGGGGACGAATGCGACGATGTGGCGCGCGCCATCGTGAAAACTATGGAGGCGCAAGGCGTGCGCGCCGGCTATCCCTCGATGGGCTTTCCGATGGAAGCGACGAACTGGCCGGACAAAATCTGGGTCATCTCCCACAAGCCGGTTGCCGTCGCCGCCGGACTCGGCCGCATGGGTGTTCACCGCAATGTGATCCATCCGAAATTCGGCAATTTCATCCTGCTGGGAACCGTCGCCGTCGATCTTGCAGTGGCGCATGACTGCGCGCCGCTCGACTTCAATCCTTGCCTGGAATGCAAGCTCTGCGTCGCGGCCTGCCCCACCGGCGCCATTGCGCCCGACGGTCATTTCGATTTCGCGGCATGCTACACGCATAATTATCGCGAATTCATGGGCGGCTTCGGCGATTTTGTCGAAACGATCGCGGAGGCGAAGAACGCGCGCGCCTACCGTGAAAGTTTCACCGACGCCGAAACCGTCTCGATGTGGCAAAGTCTCGCCTTCGGCCCAAATTACAAAGCGGCTTATTGCATGGCCGTTTGCCCCGCGGGCGAGGACGTGATCGGCGCCTATTGGTCGGGCAAGAAGGATTTTCTGCGCAAGATCGTCGATCCGCTGCAGAAGAAACTCGAAACCATCTATGTGACGGCGGGCTCGGACGCGGAGACCTATGTCCTGCGCCGGTTTCCGCACAAGCGCGCAAAGCGCGTCGGACAGGTTCTGCGTCCGACAACGGTCGATAATTTTCTCGCCAGCCTGCGGCTCATATTCCAGCGCAACAAATCAACCGGATTGAACGCAGTCTATCATTTCGTCTTCACAGGCACGCGCCGGCGCCAGGCGACCGTCACCATCGCCGACAGAAAAATCCGCGTCGAGGACGGCCTCATCGGCGCGCCGCAACTCACGGTGACCGCCGACGCCGAAACATGGATTCGCTTCCTGAGAAAGGAGGCCCGGCTGCCATGGGCGCTGCTGACCCGAAAGATCAGGCTCAAGGGCGACCCACGGCTGCTTCCGGCTTTCGGACGTTGTTTCCCGGGCTGACGCGCCCTATCCGCCGTTCGCCTTCGCCGCATGCGCCGCGACGATGTCGCGCGCCTGCTTGCCGACGACTTCCGCAAGATGATCGAAGCGCGCCTGATAGAAACCCGCGCCTGCCGTCGCCGAACGAAGTTCGACGATGAGATTGTCCATCTCGGCTTCGGGGATCAATGTTTCGAGCTTGTCCCAGCCGTCCCAACCGTCACGCGGGCCGAAGCCCATGATCTGGCCGCGCCGCGCGGAGACGATGCCGGTAGCTCGCGACATGGCGTCGCTCGGCACGAAGATGTCGACCGCCAGCACCGGCTCCAGCAGAATCGGCTCGGCCTTCTCCAGAGCCTCGCTCATTCCGATGCGCGCCGCCGTGCGGAACGCCATGTCGGAAGAATCGACCGAGTGATAGGAGCCGTCGGTCAGCACGGCCTCCACGTCGACGACGGGAAAGCCGAGCGGGCCATGCGCCAGGGCGTCCTGGCACCCAGCCTCGACCGACGAGAAATATTGCTTCGGCACGGCGCCGCCATGAACGCGCTCGGCGAAGGCGAATCCCTCCCCGCGGCCGCGCGGCGCGACTTCGAGCACGACATCGCCGAACTGGCCGTGGCCGCCCGACTGTTTCTTGTGGCGCCCGCGCACCGTCACCTTGTGGCGGATGGTCTCGCGATAGGCGACAGTCGGCTTTGCGACTTCGACAGCGACGCCGAAGCGCGACGCCAGCCGCTCCAGCGCGACGCGCAGATGCATCTCGCCCTGCCCGAAGAGCTTGATCTGCGAGAGCTCCTGGTCATGCACATAGACGAGCGAGGGGTCTTCCTCGACGAGCTTGCTCATCGCCGCCGCGAGGCGCATCTCGTCCTTGCGGTCCTTCACGGACAGCGCGAGAGCGTGCACCGGATCGGGAATTTGCGCGCGCGTCTTCTTCAACGCCGCCGCGTCGGCCTTGCCGTCGCCGACAATGCTGTCGCCGGTCGCCGCGTGCTCCAGACGGCCGAAGGCGACGACGTCACCCTCCTTCGCCGCCGCCGCCTTGCTGGTCGCCGCGCCGAAAAGGCGCGACAGTCCGGACACGCGATCCTCTCCATGCGGCGAGACGACGGGCTGTCCATCCGCGAACGCGCCTCGCAGCACGCGCGCGATGGAGAGCTTTCCGCCGTGGGAGGTGTGGACCGTACGGAGAATGCGCGCCAGCGGCGGACCGCTGTCCTCGACGCCCAGCCGCCTCCGCGTGGCGTCGACGCCCGGCGCCTCGTGACGCAGCGCCTTCAGCAGTCGCGTGACGCCGGCGCCCCGTTCGGCCGAGCCGATGAACAGAGGCGCGACGAGACCGGCGCGCAGCTCCTTCGTGAGGTCGTCGAAAACCTGATCGCGCGGCGGCTCTATGTCGGAGATCAATTCCTCCATCAGCGCGTCGTCATAGTCGGCGAGGCGCTCCAGCATGGAGTAGCGCGCTTCCTTTTCCGTCGCCGTTTCACCTTTGGGAATTTCCATCACTTCGGAAGGCGCATGTTCGCGATAGACATAAGCGCGCTCCAGCGCGAGATCGATGAAGCCGACGGCGACTCCATTGTTCCAGATCGGAATCTGGCGCAGCAGCAGCGGCGTGCGCGAGGCCGGCTGCAGCATGGCGAGCGCATCGCGCACATCTATGGTCGCGGCGTCGATCTTGTTGAGAAACAGGAAATGCGGGACGCCCAGCTCCTCGAGCTGGCGCAGCACGAGCTGGAGCGCGGGAATCTTGCGCTCGTCGGCCTCGCAGACGACAATCGCGGCGTCAGCCGCCGGCAGCACGTTGCGCGCGTCCTGCGCGAACTCCACGGAGCCGGGAAGATCGATGAAAGTGTAACTGTCGCCCATGTAGTCGACGGTGGCGACATTCGCCTCGACGCTCATCTTGTGAGCGCGGGCTTCGGCGCTGGCGTCGCCGACGCTCGCACCCTCGACGACGGAGCCCTGGCGGGGAATGGCCCCGGCGTGGGCGAGTATCGCCTCCATGAGCGTCGTCTTGCCGCATTGGAAGGGGCCCGCCAGCGCGATCAGCCGCGGACCCCGCGCTCTCGCCTCGTGGGAAGACACGTCGCCCATAGCTACCCTCCCTTATCTGTCGGCGCCTGATTGATCCAGCCCCGTTGCGTCATGCTCCCACCATGCGCCCCTAAGCGCAAGGGTCGAAAGTCGACGCGCTTCCACCGAAAGCCAAAGCGCGTTAGAAAGCCTCTAAATCAGCAAAAGGAGTTTTCATGCGTCCCAGCAAGCGCGCGCCCGACGAGATGCGCCCGGTCAGTTTCGAGCGCGGCGTCGCCCGCTACGCGGAGGGTTCCTGCCTCGTGAAATTCGGCAATACGCATGTGCTCTGCGCCGCCTCGCTCGAGGACAAGCCGCCGCCGTGGCTGCGCGGTCAGGGGCGCGGCTGGGTGACGGCGGAATATTCCATGCTGCCCCGCGCCACCCATACCCGCACCCGCCGCGAATCCTCCGCCGGCAAGCTCACCGGCCGCACGCAGGAAATCCAGCGGCTCATCGGCCGCAGCCTCCGCGCCGTCACCAATCTGCCGGCGATGGGCGAGCGGCAGATCGTCATCGACTGCGACGTGATCCAGGCGGACGGCGGCACGCGCACGGCCTCGATCACTGGCGCCTGGCTGGCTCTTCGTGATTGCTTCGAATGGATGCGGTCGCGCTCCATCATCAAGGATAATCCCCTGCGCGATCATGTCGCAGCGGTGTCCTGCGGCATCTTCAACGGAACGCCCGTGATCGACCTCGACTACGCCGAGGACTCGACCGCCCAGACCGACGCCAATTTCGTCATCACCGGCTCCGGCGGACTCGTCGAGATTCAGGCCACGGCCGAAGTCGCCGTGTTCTCACCCGACGAGCTCACTTCGCTCCTGACGCTGGCGCAGGGGGGCGTCGCCGATCTTGTCGCGCTGCAAAAGGCGGCGCTGGCGTCATGACCCACCGCAAGATCTCCGGCAAACTCGTCGTCGCCACCCACAATCCCGGCAAGCTCTGGGAACTGCAGCAATTGCTCGCGCCCCATGGCGTCGACGCGGTTTCCGCCGGCGACATGGCCCTGCCGGAGCCGGAGGAGACCGAGCCGACCTTTCGCGGCAATGCGGCGCTGAAGGCTCGGGCGGCCGCTATGGCCTCCGGCCTGCCGGCCTTCGCCGACGATTCGGGCCTCTGCGTCGAGGCTCTCGACGGGGCGCCCGGCATCTATTCCGCGCGCTGGGCGGGCCCGAATCGCGACTTCAAGGCGGCGTGCGAGCTCGTGCGGCAGGAACTCGAAAAGCGCGGCGCAAAGCCGCCCTATCGCGCCAATTTCACCTGCGCGCTGGCGATCGTTTGGCCGGACGGCCACATCGAGGAATTCGAAGGCCGCGTCGACGGCGTGCTGGTCTTTCCGCCAAAGGGCGACAAGGGCTTCGGCTATGATCCGATCTTCAAGCCCGACGAACTCGACAAGACCTTCGGCGAGATGATGTCGGCCGAAAAGCACGCCCTGCCCGGCGACGGCTCCCGCGCGCTGTCGCACCGCGCGCGGGCTTTCCAGGCGCTGGCGAAGGCGTGTCTCGACTAGGCTTGCGTCGCAATTAAGCCTTACCTTGGGAATTACTTTCTCTTGGCGCAGGCCCGTGCGTTACTATCTTGGATGACAACAAGACAGGCGCCCGGATGCCGCCAAGAGGAAACACCCGATGACCAAGCACGAAACCTTCGCCGCGCTGAAACCGCCGTTCAAGGCGCGCTATGGCAATTTCATCAATGGCGAGTGGCGCGACGCGAAATCCGGCCGCGTCTTCGACAACATCTCTCCGATCACCGGCCAGAAGGTCTGCGAGATCGCGCGCTCGGACAAGGACGACATCGAGGCCGCGCTCGACGCCGCCCACGCCGCCAGGGATGCCTGGGGCAAGACCAGCACGACCGAGCGCGCGCGCATCCTCAACAGGATCGCCGATCGCATGGAGGAGAACCTCGCCGTTCTCGCCACCGCCGAGACATGGGACAACGGCAAGCCGATCCGCGAGACAATGGCCGCGGACATTCCGCTCGCGATCGATCATTTCCGCTATTTCGCCGGCGCCGTGCGGGCGCAGGAAGGCGGCATTTCGGAAATCGATCACGACACTGTCGCATATCATTTTCACGAGCCCCTCGGCGTCGTCGGCCAGATCATTCCCTGGAACTTCCCGCTGCTGATGGCGGCGTGGAAACTGGCGCCGGCTCTCGCGGCCGGCAACTGCGTCGTCATCAAGCCTGCGGAGCAGACGCCCGCGAGCATTCTGGTCTGGGCGGAGATCGTTGGCGATCTGCTGCCGAAGGGCGTGCTCAACATCGTCAACGGGTTCGGCCTCGAAGCCGGCAAGCCGCTCGCGTCCTCGAATCGGATCGCCAAGATCGCCTTCACCGGCGAGACGACGACAGGCCGGCTGATCATGCAATACGCCAGCCAGACGCTGATTCCCGTCACGCTCGAACTCGGCGGCAAATCGCCCAACATCTTTTTCGAGGACGTCGCGCGCGAGGACGACGACTATCTTGACAAGGCGGTCGAGGGCTTCGTTATGTTCGCGCTCAATCAGGGCGAGGTCTGCACCTGCCCGAGCCGTGCGCTTGTCCACGAGAAAATCTACGACCGGTTCATGGAGCGCGCCCTGAAGCGCGTCGGCGACATCAAGCAGGGCAATCCGCTCGATCCCGAAACGATGATCGGCGCGCAGGCTTCTTCCGAACAGCTCGAGAAAATTCTCAGCTACATCGACATCGGCAGGCAGGAAGGCGCAAAAGTGCTCGCCGGCGGCGAGCGCAATACGCTCGAAGGCGATCTCGCCGGCGGCTATTATGTGAAGCCGACGGTTTTGCATGGCCACAACAGGATGCGCGTGTTCCAGGAGGAAATCTTCGGACCCGTCGTGTCGGTGACGACCTTCAAGGACGACGACGAAGCCCTGCACATCGCCAATGACACGCTCTACGGGCTCGGCGCCGGCGTGTGGAGCCGCGACATCAACCGCTGCTACCGTTTCGGCCGCGCGATTCAGGCGGGGCGCGTGTGGACCAACTGCTATCACGCCTATCCCGCCCATGCGGCGTTCGGCGGCTACAAGCAGTCAGGCATCGGGCGCGAGAATCACAAGATGATGCTCGACCACTACCAGCAGACGAAGAACATGCTCGTCAGCTACAGCCCGAAGAAGCTCGGCTTCTTTTGATGGAGACGCCGCTTCGCGTCGTCGCCACGCCCGCGGCGCTCGATCTGATCGAGCGCCTGCGGCGCGAGCACGGCGACATTCTTTTCCATCAATCGGGCGGCTGCTGCGACGGCTCGGCGCCGATGTGCTATCCGCAAGGCGAGTTTCTCGTCGGAGACAATGACGTGCGGCTCGGCGAAATCGGCGGCGCGCCCTTCTATATCGGCGCCGCGCAATTCGATTACTGGAAACATACGCGGCTCATCATCGACGTCGTGCCGGGACAAGGCGGCATGTTCTCTCTCGAAAATGGCACGGGTCAAAGATTTCTCACCCGCTCGCGCCTTTTCTCGGACGACGAACTCACAATGTTGGCGCCGATAACATCGCAATAAAAATAAGCATTTCCAGACGGATTGACGCGTCGCACAAAAGTCGTAACGTCAGCCTGGCGCAAGCTTGACGCTTCTCCCCGGCGATGGCCGTTCGCCCGCCGGCGGGCTGGTAAGGCGGCGCGCTCGATCTGGAGGAAATCATGCTACAGGACTTCAAGAATTTCGCATTGCGCGGCAATGTTGTCGATCTCGCCGTCGGCGTGATCATCGGCGCGGCCTTCGGCAGGATCATCGATTCTATGGTGACCGATATCATCATGCCGATCATAGGCGCCGTCACGGGCGGCCTCGATTTTTCGAATTATTATATTTCTCTTTCGAAAGCCGTTCACAGCGAGATGACCTATGATGAAGCGAAGAAGATCGGCGCCGCCATCGGCTACGGCCAGTTCATCACCGTCGCCGTGAACTTCGTCGTCATCGCCGCCGTGCTTTTCATCGTCATCCAGACCTTCGAGCGCATGAAGAAGGCGCCTGCTCCCGCTGCGCCGCCAGAGCCGACCAAGACCGAGGTTCTGCTGCAGGAAATCCGTGACGCCATTCGCGGCCGTCAAGGCTGAATTGCGGCTCCCGCTGAAAAGGCCATGCGGTCACGAACTGCATGGCTCGTTTTTTGTCCCGCGGACGCTTTACGCCGCTCGAGCGGCAAGCGATAATTGAGACGTTGCCTCCCAACCGACGGCTGCTCTCTGTCGGCGCCGGACTGGAGTCCTTTCGGGCCATGGCTCAACTCGAAACAGCCATCGCGGCCGCCCCATCTCGCGGCGCCGATTTCATCCGCTGCGAGGTGCGTCGCTCGACGCTCGGATGGGCGCTGATCGCTGCGAGCGACATTGGCGTCTGCGCCATCCTGCTCGGCGACGAGCCAGGGGCGTTGCTGGAGGATTTCCGAGTGCGTTTCCCGAAAGCGACGGTGGTCGGCGGCGACGCTGATTATGAACGCCTCTCGGCGGCCGTTCTCGCCCTCATCGAGAGGCCCGACACATCCGCCGACTTTCCGCTCGACGCGCGCGGCACGGTGTTTCAGCGCCGCGTGTGGCGGGCGCTGCGCGCGATCCCGCCGCGCGCGACCGCGAGTTACGCCGAGATCGCGCGCCGCATCGGCTCGCCGAAAGCCATGCGCGCGGTCGCAGGCGCCTGCGCGGCGAATCCGGTCGCCATCGCCATCCCCTGCCATCGGGTCATCAGATCTGACGGCGCGCTCTCCGGCTATCGATGGGGCGTCGAGCGCAAGCGCATGCTGCTTGCGCGCGAAGGCGCGGCTTGACGTCGATCCGCTTTCTCAAGGCGCGGCGACGCGCTGGACCATGATGTTCATCTTGCGCGGCGCGGCGCCGGGCGTGACGGGATTTATTCGCGTGCTGGTGAACAACATTCGATCGCCGACATAAATTTGCGCGCGAACCGAATAGCGGGCGCGCGGGTCGAGCCGGCTCTCGTCGAGCGTGAGCAAAAAGGGGACCGGCGGCTGATGTTTCGGCGTGATTTCGACCTCCGCAAGCGTCTCCGCGGCGGCGTCCTGTCGGGCTATGTCAAGCAGTTGCACCTTCACCACATAGCCTGGCGGCATGGCGATCCGTTCCCGGTAGGAGACGGTTCCGGAAATGCGCAGCGGCGCGGATTGCGCGAAGACCGGCGCGAGCAAGGCGCCAGCGAGACAGTGAACAAACAGAAGCGACCGGACTCCGGCGGATAAAAAGCTGCCAATGTTCATAAATTGCCTCATGTTCAAATGCGTGCGCGATTGGTGTGGAGGACGCCTCATCGGCTTGAAGTCTACGTCTGGGCAATTTCCTTTCGCAAGTGCCGCAATTCATATTTGACCGCCCCTTTCGGATGGCTGCAACAACGCCGGCTCCCGCGGCGCTCATCCAGGCCGCGCCGCTCTTCGACCGCCACCAGACCGGTCAAAGCTGAACGCGCCGGATTTTCCCGGCGTTGTTGCAATATTCGGGCAATTTTCCAGTGAACCGCCTCATGCCAAATCATCCCGGCATAAAGAACAAAAAGACAACATCACGGTTTGAACGTTGGCCAACCCGTGTTATTTTCGAGCCTCGATGTCGAACTCGGCGGCTGTAGCGGTGCGGACAGGAAATCTTTTCGAGACTTTGCCGAAAGGTCTCCCGGAAGAGTTCTGCGAGGCCGTCGTGATTCGTGGCGACGTCCGAGTCGAGCGGATCGTTTCCAGTGGTCAGGCGAGCCCGCCGGACTTCTGGTACGATCAAGACGAGGACGAGTTCGTCGTGCTCATGGCCGGCGCGGCGACCCTGCGGATCGAAGGGCGCAAAGATTCCCTCGACCTGCTGCCGGGTGTATGGGTCGAGATTCCGGCGCATTGCCGCCACCGCGTCGAGTGGACGCAGGCTGAGCCCCCCACCGTCTGGCTGGCCATATTCCTGCCCGCTCGCGGGGCGAACGAGAAGGAACTCGAATCTCGCCGAAAGGCGGAGCCATGCGGAGATGGAGCCATATTGGCCGCACGAGCAGATTGAGCCCTCTCTTGCGACGCTGCGCCATTCAGGACGGACGACAATAACAGATTGGGTCGAAGAGACATTATGGAAACAGAGCCCGCAAAAGTCATCCATTCTGCAACATCACTCTACGCCAGAGCAAAAGACATTCTGGCGCAGACATCGACTTACATCAGCCGCGCAACCTTCAATGTGAAAAGAGGCACGCGCGCCGAGACCATCGCCGAAATCGCGAGGAGACGAAAACTCGACGAGGCGCAGCAACGGTTCCTCGCCGAGCTTGTCACGACAAAAACAGGCGCAGCGTTCTTCGATGAAAAGGTCGAGGGAATCAATCGCGCCGCGTTCCATCGCTCCGCCTTTGCGCTGAATGCGTTCACACAGCTTGGCTTCGTAGACCTCGCCGCCCAATTGTCATTCTGGTTCCCGCAGCTCAAGCTTGGGCTTGTCGTCGCAAATCTGGTTTTGTCCTCGATCGCGCATCTCGAAATGCGGCAGAACTATACCGCCTTGCTGTCGGGGCCGAATGCATTGCCTTCGAAGCGCCGGCTTGGAGGGCTGCTCTCGAATCCCGCCTACAACAGGGCGGTAAAGAAGAGTTCGCGTCCCTACGCCAAAAGCGCCTGGAAAGAGAAATCTCTCTACAGGCCCGCCTATTTCATGAACGCGCTTCTGATTTTCCTTGGCTCCGAATTCATTATTCCCCCGGGGAAGCTCATCTTCCCGCTAGGATTTATTCTTGGAAAAGTTTCCGGCCTTTATTCGACGCTGGTCATGATGTTCGACGTGTGGCGGGGAATCCGGGCCGGAGAGGACGCCCGGGTCGCGAGAGAGAGAGAGATTTCGGTCTACCGCCACCTCGATATTTGACGGATGAAAGCGAAGCACGGCGTTTCTGCTCCAGAAGCGAACAAATTCCGGAGAACCGTCGCTCCCTTGCGGCCATTACGACAGCGACGGGCGCAGCGCGGCCGGCCGCGGCGTGGCGCCGGCGTGTTTCGATGCGCCTTATTATTTCATTATCGCAATGACACACAATATCCTTGAATTGCGTTACATATTGCAACTCCACAAAATGGGTCCCCCGCCTCCGCCGCCAGCGCAGGAACCGTCGATTTTCAATATGATTTTTCAGACAGAGATTGAAAGCGTCATTTCCAGCTCAACGAGCATATGGCGCTGGCCCAACGTCGGGGCCGCCCCGAAGCGTTGAAGCGATGCAGATGTTTTCCATATTTGGAGAAGAGCTGATACCTTTCTTAACACGCATGACATACATTGCTTATAGCGACCGAGCCGTCAGCTTGCTCAAGGCAGTTGACAGCGTTTGCGGTCCGATGTCGGCGCACCGCCGGATTTATCCATGTTTGACAAGCCTTCGACGCCAAATGCGCGGGACGCGACAATGAAGACGATGAACGACGCCGCGCAGCGGCAACTTCCAGCCACTATTCCACAGACCGGGCAGCCGATTGCCGGCAACCCCAGAAGACGTCGGGATCTCGAACAGGATTCCTACGCCGCCACAGCCTTGAGCGATGTCATCGATCGATCGCTCCACGCCACCTGGGCGCGCTTCACTTTCGGCCTTTCACCGGCCGCTCTGGGCAACGCTTATCTCGACTGGGCGACCCATCTCGCAGCAAGTCCCGGGAAGCAGGCGCAGCTCGCCGCAAAAGCGGTCCGCAAGTCGGTTCGTTTGGCGCATCACGCGAGCCAGTGCGTCCTTCAGGGCGGAATGATCGAACCTTGTATCGAGCCGCTGCCACAAGACCGCCGCTTCATCGACGAGACATGGCGCCGCTGGCCATATAATTTCTATTATCAAAGCTTCCTGCTTCATCAGCAATGGTGGCACAATGCGACGACGAGCGTGCGCGGGGTCACCGGACAGCATGAGAAAGTCGTTGAATTCGTGTCGCGCCAGATTCTCGACATGGCGTCGCCGTCGAATTTTCTGCTTACCAACCCGGAAGTGCTGCAACAAACCATGCGGCAGGGGGGCATGAATTTATTGCGCGGGATGCAGAATTTCCTCGAGGACTGGGAGCGCGTCGTCAACGGCAAGAAGCCGGTGGGGGCCGAGCAATTCGAAGTCGGTAATAATCTTGCCGTCACGCCGGGAAAAGTAGTCTACCGCAATCGTCTGATCGAGCTCATCCAATATGCGCCTGCGACTGACCGGACGCATCCCGAGCCAATTCTCATTGTCCCCGCCTGGATCATGAAATTCTACATTCTCGATCTCTCCCAGCATAATTCGCTGGTCAGATATCTGACGACGCAGGGTTTCACGGTCTTCATGATTTCCTGGAAAAATCCGGACCCGGAAGATCGTGATCTCGGCATGGATGACTATCGCAAACTCGGCATAATGGCCGCGCTGGAGGCGATTACGACAATCACGCGCGGCGCGCGCGTCCATGCGGTCGGTTATTGCCTCGGCGGCACGCTCCTCTCGATCGCCGCAGCCGCCATGGCGCGCGACGGCGACGAACGTATCGGCTCCATGACGCTTCTCGCGGCGCAGACCGACTTCACCGAAGCGGGCGAACTCACGCTCTTCATCAATGAAAGTCAGCTCGCCTTCCTCGACGATATGATGTGGGAGCAGGGTTTTCTCGACTCCAAGCAGATGGCCGGCGCTTTCCAGTTGCTACGCTCGCAGGATCTCATCTGGTCGCGGGGCCTCCACGATTATCTGATGGGGGAACGACAGCCGATGATCGATATGATGGCGTGGAACGCCGACGCCACGCGCATGCCATACCGTATGCATTCAGAATATCTGCGGCGCCTGTTTCTCGAAAATTCATTGGCCGAGGGGCGCTATGAAGTTGACGGAAAGCCGATCGCCCTGACCGATATTCGCGTCCCGCTCTTCTGCGTAGGCGCCACGCATGATCATGTCGCGCCGTGGCGATCGGTCTTCAAGATCCATCTCCTTACGGATACTGAAATCACCTTTCTGCTGACGGGCGGCGGTCATAACGCCGGCATCGTTTCAGAGCCGGGTCGGCCGCGAAGAAGTTATCAAGTCCTGACCTCGCCTCACGATCACGCCTATCTGGACCCGGATGCGTGGATTGCGGCCGCAAAAAGAAACGAGGGCTCGTGGTGGCCCGAATGGGTCGCATGGCTGGCCGCGCGATCGGGAGAGGCTGCCGCTCCGCCCCCGATCGGCTCCCCCGAGGCAGGCTACCCTGCGCTCGGCGACGCGCCTGGTCTCTATGTCTTTCAGGAATGATCCTGTTCGACCGCGAAAGAAGGCGAGGCCGCCTGGCGGCGCGGCCCGGCGCGCGTCGGTTATACGCGCATGTCGCCCGGCGCGCGCAGTAATGACGATATTTCGGTCCGGGTCATTTCCTCCTCATTCGAGAAGCCGTCGAAATTCGCGAGTTCACCAAACGAGAGCCCCGTGATCGTTTCGATTTGGCGCACGGAGAGCTGATAGGTCTTGTAGGCGCCGAAGGCGGCTTCGAGGTCGCTCAGCTCCCTTTCCTGACTGACCATATAGGCCGTTGCCGACGGCTTGAGATCGTCGCTAAGGAAGGCGATCACCTTCCAGTAGGCGCGCGGAATCATTACGCCGCGATAGTCGAGATCATCGGCATGGAAGACGGGGCCGGTGAAAACGCTGATGCGTTCCTTCCAGGCGCGCGCGTTCTTCAGAACATAATCTTCCAGCCCCAGCCATGTGCGCTGGTTGAAGGCGCCCATCTGCGGCGAGCAGTTGGTGAAATGGAAGGTCATGTCATTTGCTGCTTCCGCCTCCTGTGTGGAGCCCCAGTTCGGATCCTCGCGACGCACGAGATGACCGCGATCCAGCAGATTGTCGAGGTAGAGTTCTTCGCCGATTTGCGCATCGAGCGGAATGCGCCCGTCGAGAAACCATTTATCCCTGCCGCGTTCGATGCTTTTGGCGGCGGCGCCGTCGATATTGACGCCGACGAACATCGCCATGCGCCGCGACTTCGACATCACGACGGAGAAATGCAGATAATCGAGCCGGCCGTCCTGCGCGTGATCGACCAGCAGAACGTCGCTGGCGCGCTGGCCTTTCGGCGCTGGCGGCGCGACCTCGAAACCCTCGATGAAATCCGTACGATAGCCCGTCATCCCGGCGAAACGCTCGGGCGGCGACACTTTGGGGGCGCCCGCACGTTCGAGACCAAAGGCGGATTCGAGATTGAATTCGGCGATCGCTGAATCGGCGCTCTCATCGCCGCCGAGCCGGCGAAGCTCCTGCAGTCGCGGACGATATGAAAAATCGATGCTGTTCGTCATGACAAACCTCCTATGAAGCAACACGAACCGGCGGCGGCGGATGGTGAAAAACCTCTTCGACGCGCATGAACAATTTAGGAACCTGTGCGATAGGCTGATCGTCCGGCCGTAGCTCCGCGGCAACATCCATCGGGCGGCCAAGCAGGCCGCAGCGGTCCGCGAGGCGGCGACGCTTCCGCGCTTGCCGTCGAATATTGTCGAGCATGCTTGCGGCCGCGCAGCAATCGCACGCCGTCCGGCTCGCCGAGGCCCTGCAGCTCGATACGGCTTTTTCGCCGCGTACAGTAATTTCTTCGAAAGTATCGAGAATGGCTTTGATGGCGCGCAGCTCGCGCCGCGCGGACGAGCGGCGCCAGCTCGATCGCAAGAACATCCGCTTCCGCACTGCCGACCATGTGGTGACGGCCTCGATCATATCCACGTCAGTTCGTCGCCAAGCTGGCCGATCAATCCGGTTTTCCGCACCGCCGCGATCCCGTGGGCGAAATTGGCGCGCAAAGTGCCGCCGCCGAAATGCAGGCCGATGACGCCGAAGGGTTCTCCGATGCGAATGACCCACGAGCCGGAATTACCGCCGAGAGTGGTCGCGTCATGGGCGAAGACCCAGCCGCGCGCGTCGCCTGTCAGTGAGCCGGTCGGATTGTCGATTTCACCGGGGCTGAGATATTTTACCGAATAGGCAAGGCCGAAGATCTCCCTCAACCGCGCCACGACGTCGGGACGAATGACGTTGGTTTCGGGATCAAGAAGCGCCGCCGCCGGCGGACGCGCCGGATAACCGGCCACGAAAATCTCGGCCTTGCCTGCCGCTATTTGCGGATCATCGATCATGGGCAGCGCCGCCGGCAACTCCATATTGGCGCTATTGCGGGTTTCAACCTGCAACAGCGCCATGTCGAGATGAGCGAAATCCACCGTGTCGTCGATACGAGCAGGTCCCGCCGCGATGACGCGGGTGATCCGGAAGCGCCTGGCGTCGCCCAGCCCGTCGTCGGCGAAATTGATCGACGGCTCGCCCGTGAAGGCGAAGCCTGTGGAGCCGTCCAACTTCCGGAATTCCTCCGCGATCGCCTCCAGCACGTGCCGATTGGTCATGATGCAGCCCGGCGCGACGACGAATCCCGTGCCGACATGCTCGCCGTCGAGATCGATACGTCCGACGGAGGCGAGCGCCACGGGAGGCTTGTCGGCGGCAAGGAGGAGCGTCGCCTGCCAATCGCCCAGCAGCGGATCATTCGGGTCGACGTCGCCATTGCGCACGCGCAGCGCCGGGCGGTCGTGGATATTGACCAACGCCTCGATGCCGACCCGCTCCGTCGCCGTGAGCCGCGCGGCGAGACCATCTTCGGCGAGCTTGCGCAAACCCGACTGCGCGTCGGTCACGACGCGCTTGCGTTCATCGGCGAGCGCCTCGGTCTCCGAAGGCAGCGCGCCGAGCGCCGTGGCGAGCTTGTCGAGGATCTTGTCGGCGTGGCCTCCACGTAATCTCCGCCGGGCCGCCTCGGCGGTCACGGCGGCCGCACTCTCCACGCCTCCGCCTGAGGATTTGCCCACGATCCTGAGTAATTGCTCGACCTCGCCGGCAGAGGCGGCGACATCTGCGGAAGGCGAGAGGTCCGGCGCCTGCGCCAGAAGCTTCCGCAGGATCGCGGTCGCCGTCGCCGCCACTTCCGTCGAGGCGCGCAAGCCGCCGAAGCCGAGCGTCTCCATGCCGGCGGCGGAGCGGCGCGACACGAGATGCGCCTTGGCGGCGAGCGACGCCGCCTCCGCGCCATGCCGCGCCCAATCGAAACCGTCGACGTTGGCGCGCGCCAGCGCCAGCCGCCAGATCTGCTCGACATCGCCGGCTTCCACCCGCGCAGCCATCGGCGCAAAAGCGCTGCTGATGTCCCGCAGCCGCAACTTCAGCAGCGCCTCGGCGTCGACGACTCCGGCGCCCATGGCGGCTCGATCCCATCCCGCCGGCCGGCGCGCAGTCTGGCGCAGCGCGACGAGAAACAGCGCCTGCACGCTGACGCCGCGCTGCGCCGCCTCCGCGCGCACGGCGGCGCGGCCGTGATGCGCCAGCCATGTCGCTGCGACGCCCGCCGTCAGCGCGACCGCATAGGACGTGCCCTGCCCACCTTCGATATGAGGCGCGCCCCCGTCATTCGGCGCCCGCCGCGCAACGAATACGTTTTCCGCAGGCGCCGAAATATCTACCTGTGCGCCTTTGCTCGTGCCCTTCCATGGCCGATCCTGCGCATCCACGCCGGCGACCGCGATCACGCGATCATCGAAAGCCGGATAGACCACGATCTTCACACAGTTGCCGGCGGCCGCGAGAACGATCAGACCGGCGTCCACCGCGTCGGCGACGGCCGCTCCGATCGCCGAGGAGGGAAATCCGCCGAGACTCATCGTCACGACGTCGCATCCAACCTTGCGCGCGTGATTGATCGCCGCCGCGACGGGCGCGCCATCGAAGATTTTTACGTCATTGACGCAGCGGATCGGCGCAAGCCGCGCGACGGGCGCCGAGCCCGCGAGCACGCCCTTGTCATCACGGCTCACGACGACGCTCGCGGTGGCCGTGCCATGTCCGGGATTGGCCATGGAGGAGCTGAGCGGATCGCGCGGATCGGTTCCGCCCTCGAGAATGTTCCGGGCCTTGTCCCAGGCGATCGCGTCGCTCTCCAGCTCCGGGTGCGCGGCCACGCCCGTGTCGGGTTGCCCGACCAATATTCCCGAGCCTTTCGCCGGGGAAACCTCCCACGCCTGCGGCGCGCGGATCGCCGAGAGCGCCCAGCGTATTTCCGCCGGCGCCGGCGCGTTCGACTTGCACCACAAATCGACGACCACGCCCTCGGGACGCGACAGATCGAGTCCGCGCGCATCCGGCTCGCCATATATGCGCGCGCCCACGTCCGGCTCGCAGGAGATCAGGTCAAGTCGCCCTGCGAGAGCGTTGCCCATTTCATAGAGCGCACGATCCGAAAAGTGTCTCGCCACGCCGGGGAATTGCAGCACGAGGAAACGCCCGAGCCGAACGCTCCTGTCCTCGTCCATCGGCTCGAGTAGAAACGCCTGCGAGCCGAGCAGCTCAGCGACCCGCGCGTGTTCGGCCGCGAGGTCGGGCGGTACGTGATATTCCAGCGTGAACCGCACGGCCCCTGCCGGCATGCTGTCCGGCGCCATCGCGCCGCCCGCCGCTTCGGCCAGTCGTTTCAGGAGTTCGTCGCCAGTCATGTTCGAGCCTCGCTCGCAATGCTGGCGTCTCATTGAAACCCAATGTTCGGGCTGGTTTCCACGGCCATGACGATCGCTGAAACAGTCGCTGAAAAAGGGACGCCAGGAAGTTCGATCAAATTACTAATACGAAACGGTAACCGAGAACGAATGATTGTCAAGCGAATGACGGGCCAGGCGCAGGCGCATGTTCGCCGAAGTCGTAGTTATCTGATGGATCAGTCCAGCGCGCCAATTTCATCATGACATCGACCTCAACCTGACCTGTAGTCCGTCGCGCGGCTGCGGAATAGGCCAGTATTTCCACTCCGGCCTGTATTCGGGAGCGGGCAAAATTTTCGCCCTCGTCAACAAATGATGGATGAAGCATTTCGCCTGCATATGTGCGAAATGCGTTCCAAGACACATGTGCGCGCCTCCGCCGAATGGCGCGAAGGCGTATTTGTGACGCGCGCGTTTCGCTTGATCAGTGAAGCGCAGCGGATCGAACTTTTCCGGCTGCGGCCAGACATCCGGCATGCGGTGCGTATAGAGCAGATCGATATTCACCCGCGCGCCGGCCGGAATGCGAAAACCTGCGAACTCCGTCTCTCGCACGGCGCAACGCAGGATCGAGGGCGCAGGCGGGATGAGCCTCAGCGACTCCTCGAAAGCCATTTCCGTCAAAGACAGTTTGTCCAGCAAATCATAGGGCAAAGGTTCGCCCGCCGCGAGGCCGAGAGCCTCGTGCTCTTCCCGCAAATTTTCCTGCCAGTCAGGATTGACCATGAGGAAATAGACGAAGGAGGAAAGCGACGAGGCAAGCGTGTCATGCGCGGCCATCATCAGGAAGCTCATATGGTCGATCACTTCCTGTGGCGTCAGCAATGCGCCGTTGTCCGTTGTCGCCTTGCAGAGCTGAGTAAAAATGTCATCGCCGTCGCCCGCGCGGCGGCTGGAAATCTGTCGGCCGAAATAGTCGACGATGAACTTCCTTCCCTTGACGCCGCGATACATCTGTGTGCCCGGAAAGGGACGACGCACGACCGCGACGATTGCCGCGACCATTTCAGTCAAGGCGCTTTTGACCGCCTGGACATCCGGTCCGATTTCCTCGCCGAGGAAGGAAACAGCGGCGAGGTCGAGCGTCATCTGTTTGATCGCCGGGTAGAAGCGCAGATCCGGCGATGTTTTAAGCCATCCATCGATTCCCGATGCGATCCCGCGGTTGAGATTTTCGAGATAGGATTTCATCGGGCCGGATTTGAAAGCGACAGACAACGCCTTGCGATGCAGGCGATGCTCATCGAAATCGAGCAGCAGCAGCCCGCGCGGGAAGAGCGATTCAAGGATGCGCCCCCAGCCATGAGTCGACGAAAAGAGCCTGGCCTGATCCATCAAAACAAACTCATTGGCCTCGGGGCCGAGCAGCGAGATTGAGCGCCCGCCGAAGACGCGGCTGCGATACACAGTGCCGTATTTTGCAGCGAAGCGCTCCACTACGCCTTTGGGATCGACGACATACTGCAATGTGTTGCCGACGAACGGCCAGCCATCCGTGCCGGGAATATGCGCGAGCGCGCTTAGCGGCGGCTCCGGAATGGCGGACGCAACCGCGGCCTTGGCGTCGAAAATGATCGAGCTCATGGAAATCCGCCAAAAACAATTATAGCGCCGAAAATTAACTTACCCCGCAACGGGGGCGGGACAAGTAAAAAACAGAAATCTCAAACTCGGCCGCGGAGCGCACACGTTACCAGAGTGACGCGTCGGAGCGTTACTGTGGCAGCCCCAGATCGGCGATCATCGCCGCAAGGAACCGTCCGCCCTCGCCGCCCGAAACGACCCTGTGGTCGAAAGTAAGACTCAAGGGAATGACGCGATGCACGGCTACGCCGCCGTCCACGGCGACGACGTCTCGCCTTATGCGACCGGCGCCGACGATCGCGACCGTCGGCGGCAACACGACAGGAGCGGCGTAGCGCCCGGCGATCATGCCGAAGTTCGAGAGCGTGATCGTCGCGCCGCGCAACTCCTCCGGCGGAATGCGACGGGCGGCCACATCGGCGCGCATCCGGTCGAGTCCCTGGCGCAAATCCGCCGGGTCACGATCCGCCACATCGCGCAGCACCGGCACGAAAAGCCCTTCTGGCAAGTCCACCGCGATCCCAAGGTCGATCCTGCGCAGAACGCGCCGCGCGAGCGACTGGCTTTCAAACCATGCGTTCAGCGCGGGCTCCGCCCGACATCCTTTCACAAGAGCGCGGATCAATCTTATCGTCACATCGGCCCCCTCTGGCCAGGCGTCGATGTCGGCGTCGTCCATTATCGTCGCGGCGGCGACTTCAGCTTGAGCTACGGCCATGTTTTGCGCCATGGCGCGACGGAAACCGCGAAGCGGTTCGGCCGGCTCCGCCTCGCTCAGGATTCGAGCAACCCGCTGGACGTCCGCGGCGGTGATGACGCCATCGGCTCCGGAAGGCGTCACGATCGAGAGATCGACATTGAGCTTGTGCGCCAGAGCCCTCACCGCGGGAATGGCGCGGATGGCGGCTCCCGCGCGCCCGACCGAGACAGGCGCCTCCTGCACGACGCGCGCGCTGGTTTCAACCGAGCCGACGACGGTCCCGGCGTCTTCCTCCTCCTCGCTCGCACCCTCGAATGCGATCAGAGGCGCGCCGACCCGGACGATGTCTCCCGCCTGCGCGAACAGACGCTCGACGCGTCCCGCGCGGGGCGATGGAATTTCAACCACCGCCTTTGCCGTTTCCACCGCAACCAATGGCTGATCGATGGCGACCGTGTCGCCAGGCTTCACGCGCCATTCGACAAGCTCGGCCTCCTGCAAACCCTCGCCGAGATCAGGGAGTCGAAAAGTCTTCATCACGCCTCCATGACCTTGCGCACAGCGTCAATGATGCGTTCGATGCTGGGGATATATTGGTTTTCAAGCCGCGCGAGCGGCACCACAACGTCGTATCCGGTTACGCGCCTCGGCGGCGCAAGCAGCGAATAGAGCGCCCGCTCGGCGATTTCGGCGGCGATTTCGGCCCCGAAGCCGGCCGTCCGGGGCGCTTCATGCACGACGACGCATCGGCCCGTTTTTTCAACCGATCGCAGAATGGTTTCCATATCGAGCGGCTTGATCGTCGCGACGTCAATCACCTCCGCCGCAGTTCCCTCTTGCGCAAGATTGTCGGCCGCCGCCAGAACCTGCTGCGTCATCGCGCCCCACGTGACGAGTGTCACGTCCTTCCCTTCACGAAGCAGGAAGCATGTGTCGAGAGGAAGCGCCTGGCCATCATCGACGACTTCCTCCCGAAAGAGTCGATACAACCGCGTCGGTTCGAGAAAGACGACAGGATCAGGATCGCGCATTGCAGCGAGCAGCAGACCGTAAGCGCGGGACGGCGAAGACGGGATAACGACACGCAGTCCCGGCATATGGGCGAAAAGCGCCTCCGGACTTTCGGAGTGATGTTCCGGCGCATGGATTCCCGCGCCGAAAGGTGAGCGCAGCACCATAGGGCACGTCAGTCGCCCGCGCGTGCGATGACGCATTCGCGACGCGTGATTGATCATCTGATCCATTGTCGGATAGATAAAACCAGTGAATTGAATCTCCGCGACCGGCTTGAGCCCCATCGCCGCCATACCGACGGCGACCCCCGCGATGGCGCTCTCCGCGAGTGGCGTGTCGATCACGCGCTCGGCGCCGAAACGCTTCTGAAGTCCGTTCGTCGCGCGAAACACGCCCCCATTCACGCCTATGTCCTCGCCGAGAAGCAATACGCTCTCGTCGCGCTCCATTTCATGCGCCAGCGCGAGATTGACCGCCTCCACGAGCGTCGCTTCCATCGCCCGCGCCTCATTGCCCTCCAGCATAGCGACGCGCCTCCTCTCGCTGACTCTTCAACGCATCGGGCAGGACCGCATGAAGATGATCGAACATCGCGTCGATCTGTTGCGGCGGGGTCGCCAGATATTTTTCGACGGCTTTTTCAACTTCTTCCGCGCATTCCTTCAGCAGCGCTGTTTCCTTCTCCGGCGTCCACAGACCCATGTCCACGAGAAGATTACGCAACCGGGCGACGGGCTCCCGCCCCCATTCGCGCTGCACGATCTCCGGATCACGATAGCGCGTCGCGTCATCGGCAGTCGTGTGATCCCCCAACCGGTAGGTGAGCGCCTCGATCACCGTCGGCCCGCCGCCGCTGCGCGCCTTCTCGATTGCGCGGCGCGCCGCGTCATAAACGGCGAGAACGTCATTGCCGTCGACTTGCAAGCCCTCGACGCCCGCAGCGACGCCCTTCTGCGCGAGTGTTTCCGCTGCGCTCTCCAATGTGCGCGGCGTGGAAATCGCCCAACCGTTGTTGTTGATGACGATGACGACCGGCGTTTTCCATACGCCGGCCATGTTGAGCGGCTCGTAGAAACCGCCATTGGCCGTTCCGCCGTCGCCGATGAAACAGACGGCGACACGATTCTCTCCCTTTCTCTTGAAAGCGTAAGCGGCGCCGACGGCATGCGCGACCTGAGTGGCGACCGGCACGCAATTGGGGAAATCCGAACGCGACGCCGAGAAATCGCTGCCGCGTTCGTCGCCGCCCCAATAGAGAAGGCATTCAACCATTGTCATGCCGCGTAGAAATTGCGCGGCATGATCGCGATAGGAAGGCACAAGCACGTCTCGCGCCTCCATTGCGGATGCGACGCCGACGCCCACGGCCTCCTGGCCGAGCGAGGAAGCGAAGGTTCCAAGTTTCCCCGTGCGCTGCAGCGCAATCGCCTTACCGTCGAAGACCCGCGATTTGGTCATTGCGCGATAGAAGCGCAGGAGGAGTTCGTCCCTCGGGGAAAGCTCGCCGGGCGGCGATGCTTCGCGACCATCGGGCGGAAGGGACTGCGGAGCGTCCGGTCTCACGTCAGATTCCATATGACGAACCATTGGCTTTCGAGCGATTCACCCAGTTTTAGTTTAGAGCGCGGCTCCCCTTTTTCATGCGGCCCGCCCGAGATTTTTTCGGCGCGCCCCCTCTGGATATCAAGAAAATCCTTCGGTGAGACCGGGTTGGAACCCAAGGCGCTTGACAGGCCGGTTCGGCGCACAAAGTAAAATGCATGTCAACAAATGTTCGTCATGACCCCTTTTCGTTCTGCGACGAATTCGGTCCGGCCAAGATCGTCCATATCCACACGCCGTCAGTGGGTCTTCGCGCCATTGTCGTCATCGATAATGTGAGCGCCGGGCCAGCAATTGGTGGCACGCGCATGGCGCCGGACGTGAGCACAATGGAATGTTTTCGGCTCGCGCGCGCCATGACGCTGAAAAACGCCGCCTGCGGCTTGCGGCACGGCGGCGCCAAATCAGTGATCTTCGGCGACCCGAAAATGCCGCTTCGCGAGAAGGAGCAGTTGATCCGCGCCTTCGCAACGGCCATTCGGCAACTGGAAGACTACATCCCCGGTCCGGACATGGGCACGGACGAAATAGCCATGGCCTGGGTCCACGACGAGATCGGGCGCTCGGTCGGACTACCCGCGGAGATTGGCGGCATTCCGCTCGACGAGATCGGCGCGACCGGCTTCGGCGTCGCCATCGCCGCTGAAGTCGCAGCTCCCTTCGCCAAGATTTCGCTGGATGGGGCGCGCGTCGTTGTGCAAGGCTTCGGCGCCGTGGGTCAGCACGCGGCCCGCTTCCTCGCGAAGAAGGGCGCGCGACTTGTCGCCGCTTCGGACACCGGCGGAGCGATCACCGATACGGCAGGGCTGGACATCGAGGCGCTGGTAAAGCTGAAAGAAGCCGGCAAGAGCGTTGTCGAGCATCAGCACGGCGAAGTGATGGATGGCGCCGCCCTCACGGCGCTCCCCTGTGAAATCTGGATCCCCGCCGCGCGGCCCGACGTCTTACGCGCCGACAATGTCGATCTTCTCGATTGCAAGCTGGTCGTGCAGGGCGCGAATGTGCCCGCGACCGCTGAAGCGGAGCGGCGCATGTTCGAACGCGGCATCGTCAGCGTGCCGGACTTTATCGCCAATGCAGGCGGAGTCATATGCGCCGCGACCGAATACGCCGGCGGCGGCGAGGCGACCGCTTTCGCCGCGATAAAAGAGAAAATCGGCCGGAACACGAAGATTACGCTCGAGCGCGCCCATGTAGTCGGCGCGCCGCCGATAGAGGCGGCTACGACCCTTGCCGTCGAGCGCTTGCGCGCGATGATGCAACTGCGTCGATGGCGCTAGAAGCTACGCTCTATTGCAATGGCGGTCGCCTCACCCCCGCCGATGCAGAGCGCCGCGACGCCCCTGCGAAGGTCATTTAGCTCCAACGCCGCCAGCAGCGTAACGACAATCCTCGCGCCCGATGCGCCGATGGGATGCCCGAGCGCGCAGGCGCCGCCGTGAATATTCACCTTGTCTCGCGGAAGTCCGAGGTCGCGCATCGCGGCCATGACAACGACCGCAAAAGCCTCGTTGATTTCGTAAAGGTCTATGTCCTGGAGCCGCCACCCTGTCTTATCGAGCAGCTTGCGAATGGCGCCGATGGGCGCCGTCGGAAAGTCGCCGGGGGCGCCGGCATGTGTGACGTGTGCAACAATCGACGCCCGCGGTGTCAAGCCCCGCCGCTCGACATGAGCGAGACTCGTGAGCGTGACCGCGGCGGCGCCATCGGATATCGAACTGGAGTTGGCGGCCGTGATCGTGCCTCCCTCCCGGAAGGCCGGCTTGAGTTTGTCTATTTCATCAGGTCGCGCCTTTGCCGGAAGCTCATCCTGCGAAATCGTGCGCTCGCTCTTCCCATCCTGCACCGTCAGCGAAGCGATTTCCTGCTCGAAGAAATTGAGTGAGGCGGCGCGTTGCGCCCGCAGCAGCGACTCCGTGGCGTATTCGTCCTGCATGTCACGGGTGAACTGGTAGGCCGTCGCGCAATCCTCAGCGAAGGATCCCATCAATTTGCCCTGTTCATAGGCGTCTTCGAGACCGTCCAGAAACATATGGTCGAGAACCTTGCGATGCCCCATTCGATAGCCTTGCCGAGCGCGATCGAGGAGATAGGGCGCGTTGCTCATACTCTCCATGCCGCCCGCAACCATGATCCGAGCGCTTCCCGCCGCCAGCTGATCATGCGCCAGCATGATCGCCTTCATGCCCGAGCCGCACATCTTGTTAATAGTGACGCAACCCGCGGCTTCCGTCAGGCCAGCGCCCAGGGCCGCCTGTCTCGCCGGCGCCTGTCCCTGCCCGGCCGTCAGGACGCAGCCCATGGCCACCTCGTCGATTTCTTCAAACGACAGACCGGCCCGCAAAACAGCCGCCTCGATGGCCCGCGCGCCGAGCCGGGGCGCCGGCGCATTTTTTAGATCGCCGAGAAATCCGCCGATCGGCGTTCGAGCGGCTCCGACGATGACGATGGGGCTCGAAGGTTTCATCGGAACGCCCTTCCTGTCCAAGTAAATGCGAAGCCTGCTCGATTTTCAGGCCAACTCCGCCCAGGCTCGAAAAACAGGTTCCTGATCGCCGTCGCCCCTCAGAATCTCGGCAACCGATCGTTCGTCGACCTCTGCGAGCGTCGCCGGCGACCACTTCGGATTTCGGTCCTTGTCGATGACAGCGGCGCGAATACCCTCATAAAGATCGTGCGAATGCAGCAGACTGCAAGCGGCGCGAAACTCGTTCGTGAGGCATGTCTCCAGACGGTCCGCAGCTGCGGCGCGACTCAGCAAGGCGCGCGTCACCTTCAGGCTCGTCGGCGACTTTTGCGAAATTTGGATTGCGGCGGCGACGGCGAATTCTGTATTGGCAGAATAAAGCGCCCCGATGATCTCCTCCACTCTGCTGTGCGCCATCGCCGTGTCCAGCAAAGTTTTGTTCCGCTCGAAAATTCCCTCGTCGGTTTCCTCCTCGAAAGTCCGAAGGATCGCGTCGACGTCCTTCGCTTCCACGATCGTCGACAAGCGCCTCTCCAGTTCGGCGGCGTCTTGCGATCTGATCGCCATGTCGGCCAGCCCAACATGAATTGCGTCCGTCGCCGTGACCGCCGCTCCCGACAAAGCCATATAGACGCCAGCGCCGCCATTGCGAGTAAGAAGCCATGTGCCGCCTACGTCGGGGATGAAGCCGATACCGGTTTCCGGCATGGCGATCCGTGTGCGCTCCGTAACGAGCCGGCGATTGCCATGCGCTGAAATCCCGACGCCGCCGCCCATGACGAGGCCATCCATGATAACGATAAAGAACTTGGGAAATGACGCGATACGCGCGTTGAGCTGATATTCCTCCCGCCAGAAGATCTTGTAATAGTCCTTGTTCTTATCGCGAAGATCGTAGAGCGTACGAATGTCGCCGCCGGCGCAAAGCCCGCGTTCGCCTTCTCCACTAACCAGAACGGCCAGGATTTCGGGATCAGCTCCGAACTCGTCGAGCGCCGCAGAAAAGGATCGTACCATACCGAGGGTCAGACTATTCAGCGCTTTTGGCCGATTGAGAATTATACGCCCGAGGCGACCGACGCGTGAAACGAGAAGTTCGTTGCTTGTCATGCAATCCTCAGCTTCGTAACAGATTGCGAGCCACGATCAATCGCATGATTTCATTCGTTCCCTCCAGGATTTGATGGACCCGCAGATCACGAACGATCTTTTCGACGCCATAGTCGCAGAGATAGCCGTAGCCCCCATGCAATTGCAAAGCGTTGTTGGCGACGTCGAAACCCACATCGGTCGCGACGCGCTTGGCCATGGCGCAGAGAATTGACGCATCCTTCGCCTTTGCGTCGAGCGCCGCAGCGGCACGCCACAGCAAGGCCCGCGCCGTCTCCAATCCGGTCGCCATGTCTGCGAGACGGAATTGCAGGGCCTGAAAATCATCGAGCGGTTTTCCAAAAGCCTTTCGCTCACGCAGATAATCAAGAGTTTTCATCAGTGCGGATTGAGCCCTGCCGAGCGAACAGGCCCCGATGTTCAGTCGGCCGCCATCCAGGCCCGCCATGGCGATCTTGAATCCCGCACCCTCCTCTCCCAAAATGTTTTCCGCCGGGACACGGCAATTTTCGAAAAATATCGCCCGCGTCGGCTGCGCATTCCAGCCCATCTTTCGCTCATTGCTCCCGAAGCGCATGCCATGCGCTGTGCCTTCGATGACAAAGGCCGACACGCCGCCGGGACCATCCTGCCCAGTGCGAGCCATCACAATATAAAGATGCCGATCGCCGCCGGCGGACGCGCCCGAGATAAACTGCTTTTCTCCATTAACAACGTAAACGTCTCCGTCGCGTTCTGCTCGCGTGCGCAGCGCCGCCGCGTCGGAGCCGCAGCCGGATTCGGTGAGGCAGTAGCTCGACAGCGTCTCCATGGAGACAAGACGCGGCAACCATTCCCGGCGCTGACGCGGCGAACCGAAAACGTCGATCATTCCGGCGCACATATTGTGAATCGAGAGATAGGCGGCAATCGTGGGGCAGCCGTTCGCCAACGCTTCGAATATCAATGCCGCGTCGAAGCGGCTGAGGGCCGCGCCGCCGTGTTCCTCGCCAACCGTAATCGCAGCCATTCCCAGTGCTGCCGCTTCCCTGAGCGTGTCGACGGGGAAAAACTTTTCTCTGTCCCATTCGAGCGCGTAAGGAGCGATCCTTTCGCGAGCGAAATTCATCGCCATCTCGCGTATGGCCAATTGTTCGTCGCTCAATCCGGACAAGTACTGCATCGCTTCGCATCTCGTCAGCAAAATGCAACAAAGCTTTTGCGTTTTTTGAATCTGTCGCGGACAACCGGTTCCGGCAAGGCTTCGATCGGCTCGCGACTCGCTCAGTTCCTCCGGGCGGCAAAAGCTTGCGCGACGCGACCCGCTGGCTTGCGACCCAACTCCCTGCAGATGAATGCGCCGGCTTCCAGTAACGCGACGAGATCGACCCCCGTTTCGATCCCCATGCCATCCAGCATGTATACGAGGTCCTCAGTTGCGACATTGCCGGCGGCTCCGGGCGCATGGGGGCACCCGCCAAGCCCTGCGACCGAACTGTCGACAACGGACACCCCCGCCTCAAGGCAGGAGAATATATTCGCCAGCGCCTGTCCATATGTGTCATGAAAATGAACCGCGAGGCTTTCGATCGGCGTCTCGCGCGACACTACTTCAACAAGGTTCCGCGCCACCAGGGGCGTGCCGACGCCAATCGTGTCGCCAAGAGAGATTTCATAGCATCCTATCTCGCGAAGCCTTCCGGCGATCTCCGCTACGCGTGCGGGCGACACCTTGCCTTCATAGGGGCAGCCGAGAACGCAGGAGACATAGCCGCGAACCAAGACCCCACGCCTTCTCGCCGCCCCGGCGACATGCGCAAAACGATCCAGACTCTCGACAATCGAGCAGTTGAGATTCCTGCGCGAGAAGGTCTCCGTCGCGGCGGCAAACACCGCGATCTCCATTGCGCCAGCGGCGAGCGCCGCCTCGAGACCCACCAGATTCGGCGCCAGAACGGACAATCTTGCACCCGTGCCCGAGGCCAAACGCGCGAGGACTTCGCCGCTCGCCGCCATCTGGGGAACGGATTTCGATGAAACGAAACTTCCCGCCTCGATGCGAGTCAATCCGGCCTTCGCCAGAAGCCTTATCAATTGCGCCCTGGCGTCGATCGAGAGGATCGCGGCTTCGTTCTGGAGACCGTCGCGGGGACCGACTTCGACGATGCGCACCTTCTCGGGCAATGTCATGTCGGCGCCTCGTCGACAAGCTCTATCAATTCAGCGCCCTCCCTAGCGGTTTCTCCTTCGACACAATGGACGCCTGCAACCATGCCGTCGCGGGGCGCCGTCAGCGTCACCTCCATCTTCATTGCTTCGAGAACGACGAGAGGGGCGCCTTTCCTCACGCTCTCGCCCGCGTCGACGAGGACCCGCGTCACTCTCGCCGGAAATGGCGTGCTCAGGCTTCGCTCGGCGGCGGTTTCATTTGGAGCGGGCAACAAGGGATCGATGAGATGGAGATGATGGTTGCGCCCTGCCAGAATGACGACACAGCCATCGTCTCGCCGTACAATCCCGAGCTCACGTTTGACGCCATCGACTCGCACATTTGTCCTGTCACCGTCACGTGTAGCCACCACGATGACAGATTGCGAAAATGCGTCGAGTTGAAAGTCGCCGTCGGAATGTGGAAGCACGCGCGCGCAATGGATCTCGCCGTCCAGACTGAAGCGCAAGCCGAAATAGCCTCTTCCATGAACGCGCCATGCATCGCATTGCGACCATGGCGACCACGGGTCGCCGATCTCCCTCGCGGCGCGATTATCACGCTCACGCAGGTGGGCGATCCACATCGCCGTCGCCGCCGCCAGGATAAATATCATATCGTCTTGCGGGCTTGTGTGTGTGACCGTCAGTTCATCTCCAGCGGCCTCGATGAAACCAGTATCGTACGAGCCGTCGAGAAAGCGTGGATCGCGCGCAAGCGCCCTTAGAAAATCTAGATTGGTCGCTACGCCGACCAGCTCGGTTGAATCGAGTGCTTCTTGCAGTCTTTGTATGGCGTCGCCACGCGTCCCGTCGTAAACAACAGGTTTTGCGATCAGCGAGTCATAATGCTGGGTCACGCGATCGCCGCGCCGGACCCCGGTGTCCACACGAACCGTCGCGCTCTCGCCGGGCTTTCGGAAATGCTCGATCACTCCGATGGAAGGAAGAAAATCGCGCGCAGGATCTTCGGCGCAGATACGCGCTTCGATCGCGCAACCTCGCATGACGAGCGCATCCTGCTTCACCGGCAAGGGCTCCCCGCAAGCAACGCGAAACTGCCATTCCACCAAATCCAGACCTGTGACCATTTCCGTCACCGGGTGCTCCACCTGCAACCGCGTATTCATCTCGAGAAAATAATAGGCGTCGTCCTGGCAAAGGAATTCGATCGTTCCCGCGCCGATATAGCCCGCCGCCAGCGCCGCCGTCGTCGCCGCGGCGCGCATTTCGCGACGCATATCTTCGGAGAGCCCGCACGCGGGCGTCTCTTCCAATATTTTCTGATGACGCCGCTGTATCGAGCAATCTCTTTCAATAAAAGTATCCACTTCACCATATGCGTCGGCGAAAATCTGGATTTCGATATGCCGCGGCCGCAACAGATATTTCTCGAGCAACAATCGTCCGTCTCCGAAAGACGCCACAGCCTCGCGCGCCGCGCTTTCGAGAGCGGCGGCTAGTTCACTCATTCTCCGAACGACACGCATACCTCGCCCGCCGCCGCCAGCCGAAGCTTTGACGAGAAGCGGAAAACCAATATTTTCGGCGGCGGCCGACATGGTCGCCTCGTCCGTCGCGGCTCCGTGATAGCCCGGCAATATCGGCACCCCCAACCGTTCCATCAACGATTTCGCCGACGCCTTGGAGCCCATTAATCGCATCGCGTTTGGCGGCGGCCCGACAAAAATCACTCCAGCCTGCGAGCAGCGTTCCGCGAAGTCCGCATTCTCTGCGAGGAACCCATATCCGGGGTGTATCGCCTGCGCGCCCGAGCGCCGCGCAATGTCCAATATCTTGTCGATTGAAAGGTAACTTTCCCGAGCTGGCGCAGGGCCAATCGGCCAAGCCTCATCGGCGACCTCGACATGGAGCGCCGCCTTATCGGCTTCTGAATAGACTGCGACTGTTGCAATACCCATCCGTCGCGCTGTTCTTGCAATACGACAGGCGATTTCCCCTCGATTGGCGATCAGCAATTTATGAAACATTCGCGCCGCCCGGCCCTGCACACCACCATGGCGCGCGCTTTTCGAGGAAAGCGCTCAATCCTTCGCGCCCCTCTGACGATACGCGGCGCGCCGCTAATCTTTGCGCCGTCTCCCTCGCCAATTGCTCATCGATGGATCTCCCTTCGCACAGGCGCATCAGCGCCTTCGCGTCTGCCTGCGCGCAAGGCGCGCCAAGCAGCATTGCCTTGATGATCCGATCGAGCAGCTTCGGCAACTCCACTTCTTGCGCAAAATCGTGGATGAGTCCGATCTCCGCTGCGCGCTTGGCGCTGATTACCTCGGCCGTGAGGAAGTAGCGGCGCGCCTGGCGTATCCCGATCGACCTCGTCATGTAAGGACCGACTACCGCTGGAATAAGACCGAGCCTCACTTCGCTCAGACAAAAACTTGCGCCGTCAGATGCAATGCCAACGTCGCAGCAGGCGACCAGCCCGACGCCGCCGCCGTAGACGGCGCCATGCGCTACCGCGATCGTCGGCTTCGACAACTGGTCCAGCGTTTTCATGAGCTCGGCGAGAGCGAGCGCGTCCGCCTCATTGTGTTCCGGCGCGCCATTCGCCAGTCTTTTCATCCATTCGATGTCTCCGCCTGAGCAGAAGCTCTCGCCGGCGCCCATCAAAACGACAATTCGGACGTCCGGCGCCGCTTCGAGCCGTCGCAACGCCTCGGTCAGATGTACGACGAGCATATCGTCGAGCGCATTTCGGCGTCCAGGGCGATTCAATGTCAGCGTCGTCACGCCGCGCGCGTCTGTCGTTTCCAGCAGGTCGCTCATTTCCCCTCACATGCGGAACAAGGAAAAATTGGTTTTCTCGATCGGCGCATTCAAGGACGCCGACAATGCGAGCGCCAACACGCGACGCGTATCCATCGGGTCGATAACGCCGTCATCCCAGAGCCGCGCGCTTGAAAAGAGCGGATCACCCTGCCGTTCATATTGTTCGCGTATCGGCGCCGCGAACGCCTCCTCTGCTTCTGGCGACCAGCTTTCGCCGCGCGACTGGAGCGACCTGCGTCGCACGCGCGACAGGACGCTGGCCGCTTGATCAGCGCCCATCACGCTGATGCGGGCGTTTGGCCATGTCCAAAGAAATCTTGGTGAATAGGCGCGTCCGCACATGGCGTAATTTCCCGCGCCGAAACTTCCGCCAACGATCACTGTGAATTTGGGAACGGCGGCCGTAGCGACCGCCGCAACCATCTTGGCGCCTTCCTTGGCGATCCCGCCGGCCTCATATTTCTCTCCGACCATGAAGCCTGTGGTGTTTTGCAGAAAAATCAGGGGGGTCTGGCGTTTCGCGCATAATTCGATGAAATGCGCGCCCTTCAGCGCGCTCTCGCCAAAGAGAATTCCGTTGTTTGCGACGATACCGACCGGATAGCCCCAGATATGGGCGAAGCCCGTAACGAGGGTTGTTCCGTAAAGCGCTTTGAACTCGTCGAATTCGCTGCCGTCGACGATGCGGGCTATAATTTCGTGAATATCGAATTGCTTGCGACGATCCGCCGGAACGACGCCATAGATCTCGGCGAGATCGTATTTTGGGGGCGAAGGCTCTCGCAATGCAAGCGCATGGCGTGTCGGGCGCGCAAGGTTTGCGACGATGGCGCGCGTCAGTCCAAGCGCGTGAGCGTCGTCTTCAGCATAATAGTCCGCAACTCCGGAACGCCGGCAATGAACGTCGGCGCCACCCAATTCCTCGGCCGTGACAACCTCTCCGGTAGCGGCTTCGACCAGCGGAGGACCCGCGAGGAAGATCGTGCCCTGGTTGCGAACAATTACCGACTCGTCGCACATCGCCGGGATATAGGCGCCGCCCGCCGTACAGGAACCCATAACCACGGCGATTTGTGGAATGCCCTTCGCAGACATCACGGCCTGATTGTAAAAGATGCGGCCGAAATGATCGCGATCGGGAAAAACCTCGTCTTGGGTCGGCAGATTCGCGCCGCCCGAGTCGACGAGGTAAATACACGGTAATTCATTCTGCGCGGCGATTTCCTGCGCGCGCAGATGTTTCTTGACGGTCATCGGGAAATAGGCGCCGCCTTTGACCGTCGCGTCATTGGCGACGATCATGCACTCCCGGCCGGCCACCCGACCAATTCCGGCGACGACGCCGGCCGACGCAACCTGTCCGTCATACATATCGTGCGCAGCGAATTGTCCAATTTCAAGAAAGGGCGACAGCGGATCGACGAGTGCGTCGATGCGCTCGCGCGCAAGCATTTTGCCGCGCGCCAGATGCCGCGCCCTCGCCTCATCGCCGCCGCCCCGGCAAATCATTGCCGACGTAGCACGCAACCTTGCGACGAGTTCGGCCATGGCTTCCCGATTTTTCACATGTTCCGGCGACCGCGTATCGATCGAACTGTCAATGACGGGCATCATTCCTCTCTCGTCGATGCGCCTAACCGCAAATCAGAGCCTCATGCAGTTTCCTGAAAGAGTTCTCGGCCTATCAACATTCGACGAATTTCGCTTGTCCCTGCGCCGATCTCATAGAGCTTCGCGTCTCTCAGGAGTCGACCGGTCGGATATTCGTTCGTGTAGCCATTTCCACCGAGGCACTGAATTGCCTCCAGGGCCATCCATGTCGCCTTCTCGGCGGCGAAAAGGATTGCCGCGGCGGCGTCTTTGCGTGTCGTTCGCCCACGATCGCAGGCCTTCGCGACTGCATAGATATAGGCTCTCGAGGCGCTCAACGCCGTATACATGTCTGCGAGTTTTCCCTGCATGATTTCGAACTCGCCGATCGGTTGCCCAAACTGCTTGCGTTCGTGCACATATGGCAGGACAATATCCAAGCAGGCCCGCATGATGCCGAGCGGTCCGCCCGCGAGAATGGCTCTCTCGTAATCGAGCCCGCTCATCAGTACGTTTACGCCGCGCTCCGGCCGTCCAAGAACATTCTCGGCCGGAACGACGCACTCGTCGAAAATCAGTTCACAGGTGTTCGATCCGCGCATTCCCAGCTTGTCGAACTTTGGGGAGGCAGAGACGCCTTTGAAGGCTCTTTCGACGATAAAGGCCGTGATGCCATGCGCGCCGGCTGAAGGATCCGTCTTTCCATATACAATTATAATGTCGGCGTCGGGGCCGTTCGTGACCCACATCTTGCTTCCGTCGAGGATATATTCGTCGCCGCTCCTCCGCGCGCGGAGGCGCATATTGGTTACATCCGAACCTGCCCCCGGCTCCGACATCGCCAACGCGCCGATGTGTTCGCCGGAGACCAGACGCGGCAGATAACGGCGTTTTTGCTCATCCGAACCATTGCGATGAATTTGATTGACGCAAAGATTGGAGTGAGCGCCGTAAGAGAGTCCGACCGAGGCCGAGGCGCGACTGATTTCCTCCATGACGACGACATGCTCGAGATAGCCCAGATTCGCGCCGCCGTAGTCGTCGTTAACGGTCACACCAAGGAGCCCCAACGCTCCCATCTTTGGCCATAGGTCATTGGGAAAGGAATTTTCGGCGTCGATCCGCGCGGCGCGCGGCGCGATCTCTCGCGCAGCGAATTTCTCCACCTCCTGACGAAGCAAATCTGCGGCGTCGCCGAGGTCGAAGTCCATTGTCGGGGTCCAATGACGCATGTCGCCCGCCTTCCTCATTCCAATGGCGGCGAAAACGTACATTTAGCGATCTGCGCCGGTTTCAAGACGTCCGCGAAAGGAATGCGTCTACTCGGCGTCAGCCTGCGCGGAAGGATGCGCGGCCCGGAACGCAGGCAATGCGAGACAGGCGGATTCGACCGCGCGAATTTTCTCCAGCCGGTCCAGCGGCGCCGCAAAGCGGCGCGCATTGAAGACCTGCGGGACAAGACAAACGTCCGCGATGGTGGGCTCCGCGCCGAAACAGAATGGCGCGGGTTCGATCGCCTGCTCGATCGCCTCGAGACCACCCTTCAAAATCCAGCGCCGCCGCCAGGATTCGATCGCGGCCTGGCTCTGGTCGAGCTCCTGCTGGAGATAATTCAACACGCGCAAATTGGTGAGCGGGTGGATGTCGCAGGCGACCACCAGCGCGACAGCCCTGGCCTTCGCCGCTCGAATCGGGTTCGCCGGGATAAGCGGCGGATTTGGCGCCAACGCTTCGAGATATTCGATGATCGCAAGCGATTGAGTCAACACGGTCCCGTCATCGAGTTCGAGGGCGGGGACGAGACCCTGCGGATTTTTCGCCAGATATTCCGGCCGCTTCTGTTCGCCGCCGTCGCGCAGCAGATGCACCGGCCGACGCTCGACCGCGAGCCCCTTCAATTCGATCGCGATGCGCACACGATAGGCCGCGGAGGAGCGGAAATAGTCGTAAAGGATCATTTCCGCGTTTCCTCCGACAAAGTCCTTGGGAGACGGCCCCTCGCCCCCGACGGGAAGGAATTTTGACGCCTTCCGTCCCCGCAGGGCTTCAACCGCGCGCTGTCGACAATAGTTAAAGCTAGTGTCCGACCTCCGTCCAGAAAGGTGGGAAAATGATTGGGCTTCGCGCATCCGCCGCGCCCGAGGCGAATGTCTCGGCGGAGAATCCGATGGGCACGGACGGTTTTGAGTTCGTCGAGTTTGCCCATCCCGAGCCGGAAGAGCTGGCGACGCTTTTCCTGGAGATGGGGTTTACCGCCGTCGCCCGGCATAGGTCCAAGGATGTCACTCTCTTCCGCCAGGGAGATGTGAACTATGTGCTCAACGCCGAACCGGACAGTTTCGCCGCCGATTTCGCCAGGCGTCACGGTCCATCCGTTTGCGCAATGGGTTTCCGCGTGGCCGACGCCGCCTTGGCCCTGCGACGCTCGGTGGCCATGGGGGCGAAAATGGCTGTGGCGCAGATCGGGCCGATGGAGCTGAATATCCCCGCCATCGAAGGTGTGGGCGGCTCGCTTATCTATCTTGTCGACCGATATGGCGAACAGGGATCGATCTGGGACATCGATTTTCGATGGACGGGCGCGCGCGATCCCCATCCCGAAGGCGCGGGCCTGCGCTCGATCGACCACCTGACGCACAATGTTCGGCGCGGCCACATGGACGCTCTTGCCGAATGGTACGAACGCGTCTTCAATTTTCATCAAATTCGCTATTTCGACATTGAAGGAAAGCTGACCGGCCTGCATTCCCGCGCCATGACGAGCCCCTGCGGCAAAATCCGCATTCCGATCAACGAAAGCGCCGACGATTCCAGCCAGATCGAGGAATTTCTTTCCGCATACAACGGCGAAGGCGTTCAACACATCGCCTGCAGCTGCCGAGATATCTACGAGACGGTGTCGGCGCTTCGCCGGAGCGGCGTCGAGTTCATGCCTTCCCCGCCCGACTCGTATTATGGAGCGGTCGATACGCGCCTGCCCGGGCACGGCGAGCCGCTCGACAGGCTGAGAGAGCTCGGCATCCTCATCGACGGCGCCGGAAGCTTCGAAGGCGCGCCTCCCCGGCTCCTGCTACAGATTTTTTCGAAAACGGTTATTGGACCGATCTTTTTCGAGTTTATCCAGCGCAAGGGAGACGATGGCTTTGGCGAAGGCAATTTTCGCGCGCTTTTCGAATCCATCGAAGCGGACCAGCTCCAGCGCGGCGTGCTGAAACCGGCCGCGGAGTAAGGCCGATGGCGGCGTTCTACATGTCGGGCTTCGGCAATGAGTTCGAGACGGAAGCCTTGCCGGGCGCCCTTCCCAAGGGACAAAACTCTCCGCAGAAATGTCCGTATGGGCTTTATGCTGAACAGCTTTCCGGCTCTGCCTTCACCGCGCCGCGCGGCGCCAATCTTCGTTCCTGGCTCTATCGCATTCGCCCCTCGGTCCTGCATGCCCAGCGCTTCACGGCGACCGCGTTGCGAGATTGGGAAACGGCGCCTGCGCGGGATATGAGCGGCCTCCCCGTCGGCCAGATGAGATGGGGGCCGCCGCCGGCGCCCGATGAAAGCATGACATTCATCTCGGGCGTAAAAACCATGACGACCGCCGGCGACGCCGACCTGCGCGTGGGGATGTCCGCCGGCGTCTATTTCGTCACGCGATCAATGGAGGATGAATATTTCTACAATGCTGACGGCGAGCTCCTCGTCATACCGCAGGAGGGCCGTCTGTCTTTTTTTACTGAATTCGGGTTGATCGACATCGGACCTGGCGAAATCTGCGTCGTCCCGCGTGGCGTCAAGTTCAAGACGAGAATGCTGGATGGTTCGGCTCGCGGCTATGTCTGCGAGAATTACGGCGCGCCCTTCACCTTGCCCAATCGTGGCGTGATCGGCGCCAATGGCCTCGCCAACGCGCGCGACTTCCAAGCGCCGGTCGCCTCCTTCGAGGACAAGGAGCAGACGTCACGCATGATCGTGAAATGGGGTGGGGGCTTCTACGAATGCAAGATCGGCCATTCGCCGCTCGACGTCGTTGCGTGGCACGGGAATTACGCTCCCTACAAATACGACCTGAGACGCTTTTCGCCGGTCGGCGCGCTCGCTTTCGACCATCCGGACCCATCTATTTTTTGCGTTCTCACCTCGCCGTCGGGGGAAGCCGGCGTCGGCAACGTCGATTTCGTGATCTTTCCCGAACGCTGGCAGGTCGCCGAACATACTTTCCGCCCGCCCTGGTATCACATCAACGTCATGAGCGAATTCATGGGCCTGATTCATGGCCGTTACGATGCGAAGCCCGAGGGCTTTCTCCCCGGGGGAGCATCATTGCACAATTGCATGCTGCCGCATGGACCTGACGCGGCGGCCTTTGCGCAGGCGTCGAAAGCCGGGCTGAAACCCGAGAAGCTCGCCGGCTCGCTTGCCTTCATGCTCGAGAGCCGGTTACCGCAGCATCCGACCCGTTACGCCGCATCGCTGCCGGTATTGCAGCATGACTATGCCGATTGCTGGTCCGCTTTGCGCAAAAACTTCGATGGAGCGCCATGAGGATTGCCCAATTATGAAGCTGGCGTCACTGAAGGACGGACGCGACGGCAAGCTTGTCGTCGTCACGCGAGATCTCTCGCGCGCTACGACGGCGCAAGCAATCACCCCGACGATGCAGGCTGCGCTCGACAATTGGGCGGCGGCCGCGCCAAAGCTCGCGGAGCTCGCAGAACAACTCGAATCGGGGACGATCGCGGGCTTTCCCTTCAACGAAAGCGACTGCGCCTCTCCCCTGCCGCGCGCTTTTCAATGGGCGGACGGCTCCGCCTATGTCAATCATGTCGCGCTCGTCAGAAAGGCGCGCGGCGCGGAGATGCCGCCGTCGTTCTGGACCGAACCGCTCATGTATCAGGGCGGATCCGACGCTTTTCTTGCGCCGCGCGATCCGATCCCGCTGCTGGATGAAAAGCATGGCCTCGATCTCGAAGCCGAGATCGCCGTCGTCACGGACGACGTGCCGATGGGCGTCGAGAGCGCCGCCGCGCGCGGCCATATCAAGCTCGTGATGCTCGTAAACGATGTGACGTTGCGCGGGCTTGTCGCCGAAGAGCTTGCCAAAGGCTTCGGCTTCTTTCAGTCGAAGCCCTCGTCGGCCTTTTCGCCCGTCGCCGTAACGCCGGATGAATTGGGCGAGTCCTGGGACGGCGGCAAGCTCGCCCTGCCGCTTCTCTCCTTCGTGAATCGCGCGCCGCTTGGACGCCCGGACGCCGCCGTGGACATGACTTTCGATTTCGGCCAACTCATCGCGCATGCGGCAAGAACGCGCCCGCTCCGGGCCGGCGCCATCATCGGCTCGGGCACCGTTTCAAACCGCGCCGCCGATGGCGGTCCGGGAAGGCCCGTGGCGCTGGGTGGCGTGGGCTATTCCTGCCTCGCTGAGCAACGCGTCGTGGAGACTTTGCTCGAAGGAACGCCGAGCACCCCCTTCCTGCAGGCCGGCGACGTCGTTCGCATAGAAATGCGCGATTGCGACGGACATTCGATATTCGGCGCGATCGAGCAGATGGTTTCATTATCTACGCTATGAGGCGGCGCTTACGCCGCCCTGCCCCTGGCGTTGAAATAGTGAAAATCGCCCTTGGCCAAGACGCGATCCTCCGCCGCAAGCTCATGCGCCTCGAAATCCGGCAGCAGGCGCAGGCGTTCGTAAAGCGCGCCAAAATCCTGATAGCACTCGTTCAGCAATTGCTCGAAACTGTCGATGACGAAATAGGTCTGCTGGAAATCGCTGATGATGTATTTCGTGCGCATGATGCGTTCGAGATCGAAGGCCACGCGATTGGGGGACGAGTCCTCCAGCGAAAAGATGGTCTCCGCGGGCGACGACAGTATGCCAGCCCCAAAAATGCGAAGACCCTTCGGCGTCATCATCAGCCCGAACTCTACCGTATACCAGTAGAGCCGAGCGAGATTATGCAATTGGCCCCTCTCGAGCGCGCGCTGGCCGCCCTTGCCATAAGCCTCCAGAAAGCGCGCATAAACCGGATCGGCGAGCAAGGGCACATGGCCGAAGACGTCGTGGAAAACGTCCGGCTCCTGAAGATATTCGAGCTCCGATTCCGGTCGAATGAAAGCGCCGGCGGGAAAGCGGCGATTGGCGAGATGATCGAAAAAGGCGTCGTCTGGAATGAGGCCCGCGACGGCGACAACGCGCCAGCCCGTCAGTTTCGAAAGACGTTCGCTCAGATCCGCGAAATCCGGAATGCCGTCGCGCGACAGCTCCAGCGTCACTTTCGCTTCGAGAAAGGCATTGCAGGCGCGGCCCGGCAACAGTTTCGCCTGCCGTGCGAAAAGCCGGTTCCAGCGGTCGTGCTCCTGAGCCGTGTATGACTCCCACTTCTGGTCGATCGTCCAGTCCGCATTACGTGGCGCATCCGCATAACGATTTTTGGCGCTTTCGGACATTTTGCTGGCGGAAGCTTCGGCCATGGGCTTTCTCTCGGGCTTTCATACGCGCCGGAGCGCCTCGAAAGGCTGTTCGCACCAATTGATATAGGAACCGCCCGGCCTCGTGGCGAGAGCGCCCAAGGCCGGCAGCGGAGAAAAATCACCCTTTCCGATCAGAAATGCCGCGACGCGCGGATTTGAGGGCCTAAATAAAGCGCGGGAGGAATGTCGGTATGAAAGAACTTGGTCATTTCATTGGCGGGAAATTTTTAAAGGGCGAGTCCGGACGCTTTGCAGAAGTTTACGAGCCGATGACCGGTTCGGTGGCGGCGCTGGCGCCGCTCGCGTCGAAAGCGGAGGTCCGCGCAGCGGTCGAGAACGCGATTGCAGCTCAGCCCGCATGGGCCGCCGTCAATCCGCAACGCCGAGCGCGCGTCCTGATGAAATTCCTCGAACTTGTTTCACGCGAGACGGACTCGCTTGCGACGCTTCTCGCTCGCGAACATGGAAAGACCATCGCCGATGCGAAGGGCGACATTCAGCGCGGCGTCGAAGTGATCGAATTTGCACTAGGCGTCCCCCACCTCATGAAAGGCGAATATACTGATTCCGCCGGAGCGGGCGTCGACATGTATTCCATGCGGCAGCCACTCGGCGTCGTTGCGGGCGTCACGCCATTCAATTTTCCCGCCATGATTCCGATGTGGAAATTTGGTCCCGCCCTCGCCTGCGGAAACGCCTTTATCCTGAAACCCTCCGAGCGTGACCCGAGCGTTCCACTCCGACTCGCCGAACTTATGATCGACGCCGGTCTTCCTCCAGGTGTTCTCAACGTCGTCAATGGCGACAAGGAAGCGGTTGATGCGCTTCTTGATGATCCCGACATTAAAGCGATCGGCTTTGTCGGCTCGACGCCGGTCGCCCAATATGTTTATGCCCGCGCCGCCGCGACAGGAAAGCGCGCCCAATGCTTCGGCGGCGCCAAGAACCATCTCGTTATCATGCCCGACGCGGACATGAACCAGGTCGTCGACGCGCTCATCGGCGCCGCCTACGGTTCGGCAGGAGAACGCTGCATGGCGGTCTCGGTCGCCGTGCCGGTTGGCGAAGCGACCGCAAACGAACTTGTGAAGCGGCTCATTCCGCGCGTGGAAAGCCTGAAAATTGGCCTCTCGACGGACGAGGCCGCCGATTTCGGGCCACTGGTGACGAAGACGCATCTTGAAAAAGTCGAGAACTACGTCTCGCTCGGCATTGCGGAAGGCGCGAAGCTTCTCGTCGACGGGCGGAACTTCAAGATGCAGGGTTACGAGAACGGCTTCTTCATCGGAGGCTGTCTCTTCGACGAAGTGACGCCGCGCATGCGCATCTACCAGGAAGAGATATTTGGGCCGGTGCTTTCTGTCGTGCGCGTGGAAAACTATGCGCAGGCGCTGACGCTCGTCAACGAACATGAATACGGCAATGGCGTCGCCATCTTCACACGGGACGGCGATGCGGCGCGCGAGTTCGTTTCCAGGGTTCAAGTCGGCATGGTCGGCGTCAATACGCCGATTCCGACGCCGCTCGCCTATCACACATTTGGCGGATGGAAACGCTCTATGTTCGGAGATCTCAACCAGCACGGTCCGGATTCGATACGCTTCTACACAAAGACCAAGACAGTGACGTCTCGCTGGCCGAGTGGGATCAGGGATGGAGCAAGCTTTGTCATTCCGACCATGTCCTAATGGCATGTGACGCATGACTTATAGCCCGGACGGAAGCAGGACCATGAGGCGCATCGGATTTATCGGACTTGGCGCCATGGGCGGCCCGATGGCGGCCAATCTCGCGCGCGCGGGTTACGAAGTGCATGGCTTCGATCTTTCGAGACCTCTGTGCGACAAGGCCGCCGAGAAAGGAATTATCATCTCCGGCACGGCGGCGGGAGCGCTCGCGGGGTCTGAAGCCCTCATTACCATGCTGCCCATTGGCGAACAGGTGATCTCCGTTTGGGGTGAATTGTCGACCGATTTCGCAAAGGACATCCTTCTCATCGATTGCTCGACCATCGACATCGAAAGCGCGCGCGTCGTCCATCAGATCGCGAAAGCCAGCGAAGCCTTGTCGGTGGACGCCCCGGTGTCAGGCGGTGTAGCAGGGGCCGAAGCCGGCGCACTCACCTTCATGTGCGGAGCAGAAGAATTGGCTTTCCGAGCGGCAAAGCCCATCCTTGAAGCGATGGGCAAGCGGATTATCCATTGCGGCGGACCAAGCCTCGGACAAGCCGCGAAAATATGCAATAATGTAATGTTAGGCGTCACCATGATCGCTACTGCGGAAGCCTTTGTGCTCGCGGAAAAAATCGGCCTCTCGCATCAGTCTTTGTTCGACGTGGCTTCAGTTTCGTCCGGACAATCCTGGTCGCTTACGAGCTATTGCCCCGCGCCCGGTCTTGTATCTTCATCGCCCGCCAACAACGATTACAAACCCGGATTTTTGGCCGCGCTCATGCTGAAAGATCTGAAGCTCGCGCAGGAAACAGCTTCTCGACTCGGCGTAGCAATACCGCTCGGCGCGCTCGCAACGCAAATTTATGCGCTTTACAACGCCCAAGGGGGCGGCGGCATGGATTTTTCCGGGGTGATAAATATGATCCGCGGAGACCGACAGTCCTGATCACGGCTCGGCCCGCGAAAACATGGGACTCAAAGAAACAATTCGGACGATAGGAGAAGCGACGCTTTTCACCGTTCCTCTGTCTCGTCAATCCAACTGTCATGGCGTCGAACATGAAGAACGCGCGACGGCAAGGCGGCCCATGCTTACCGGTTTCGCAAATCATGGGGCAGCAAGCAGGGGCCTTGCAGCTATTTGTCGGTCAACTTCAACGTCAGGCACTTCGCCGATCCACCGGCCTTCAAAAATTCTGAAAGCGGCGTCAGCACTGGCGCGAACCCCGCGTCGCGCAATTGCGATTGCAGTTCGTCAGACGCATCGTTCATATAAAGGCGTCCGTCGACGTCGACAGAATTGCAGGCAAAAGACATTGCGTCCGTTTCGCTGACCTCGATGCGCTTTCTTTCCGGCGTCATGGCGGCGATCACTTCCCGCGAATGCGCATCAAAAGCGGGCGGGTAATACATGAGCCACCCGCCGGCAAGCGGGCAGAAGCATGTGTCCAGATGATAGAAGCGCGGGTCCACGAGACGCAGTCTGATTGCTTCTCGCGCGAAAATCCTTTCAAGAAGCTCTGCCGCGCGCGCACTGGATCGCCACCCATGACCACACCAGATCAAGCGGCGCTCGCAATCGACCAAGGCGTCTCCCGCCCCTTCGAAGGCGACATCCGCGGGCCAGGGCGCTATCGTGAACCTTTGCCGATCGAACCAGTCGCGAAAAATTTCTTCCTCCGGTCGCCTCTCTTCGGTGCGGAAACGACTGACCACAACTGTGTCCTCTATCACCAGCCCGGCGTTCGCGGTGAAAACCATGTCGGGGAGACCGGTTACCGGCGTAATGAAAGTGAGATCCGCCGTCAAAGACAGCAGACGCCGAAGATTCATCCATTGCTCCCACGCGAGTGAACGCCGGGCTTCACCGATCTGATTTTCCATCCAGGGATTGATGACATATTCGACGCCGAAATTGTCGGGGGCACACATCAGTATGCGATCACGTCTCGCCGCGCGGTCGCATTCCATCGACAACTTCGTCGCTCGCTGACTGTTAGCGAGCGAATATTCCCCACGCATCGAATTCTCGGGCGTCTCCAGACCCCTCGGGGTGCTGATCATCAACGGGCCCCTGCTCCTTACCGCTTCTGATTACAGCGCGTTCTGCACAGCTCGGCAATTGAGTGCGGTCTCTTCGACTTCCGATTGTTGCAGCAGTGCAAAGAGGTCTTTCGGATCTTCTGGCGATGCGATGAGATCGATCTCTTCGCCAATGCCTACTTGCGTTGCGAGATCGTGAAGCAGCCGCAGAACGGAGAAGTCCTCGATCGCGAAGCCGACGCTGTCAAACAACGTAATCTCCCAATCCGACATGCGCCCGGATTTGTGGCCCGCAATGACCTCCCACAATTCGGTCACAGGATGTTCGGCGTCCAATTGCTGGATCTCTCCTTCCAGACGTGTTTGCGGCGCGTACTCGACAAAGATATTCGCTCGCAACAAGAGATCGCGCGCCAGTTCGACCTTCCCCGGACAATCACCGCCTATCGCATTTATATGGACGCCGGAGCCGACCATGTCGTTCGACAGAATCGTCGACATCTTCTTGTCGGCGGTGATCGTGGTGATGATGTCGGCGCTGGCGACGGCCTCGCGCGCATTATCGCAGCGCATGATTGAAACGCCTGCGCCGCTCATGTTGCGCGCGAACTTTTCACCTGCCCTCGGGTCGATGTCGAAGACCCGGAGCCTTTTTATCCCGAGCGCAGCTTCGAAAGCGTGCGCCTGAAACTCGGCTTGGGCCCCGAGCCCGATCAGCGCCATCGTCTCGCAGTTCGAACGCGCGAGATGACGCGCAGCAAGCGCGGAAGTCGCCGCGGTTCGAAACGCCGTGGCTAGCGTCATGTCGGCGAGCAGCCGCGGATAACCGGTTTCGACATCCGCGAGAACACCAAACGCCACGACAGTCTGCAAGCCCCGCAACGTGTTCGCCGGATGTCCATTGACGAATTTGAAGCTGAAGGTTCCGGAATTGGCTGTCGGCATCAGTTCGATGACGCCATTTGGGGAGTGACTGGCGTACCGCGGCCCCCGCTCGAAAGTCTCCCAGAGTCCGAAGTCCTGGCGCAGATATTCGATCAGCTGAAGCGTAAAGCTCCGCAATCCTATGCTTTGGATGATCCGCGCGACGTTCCGCGCGCCCAGAAACATAACCATTTGCCATCCCCGAGAAATTACGGGGAAGGTAGCGGCGGAACCATCCAATTCATATGGCGGAAATATACTGGAAATGTGGGGAAATTGTCATATCTGTCATCATGATCGATCAATTCGCCAGAGGCCTTGATGGACGATCTCGATCGCCGCCTGATTGCGGCCTTGCGCATCGAAGGACGGGCATCGCTGTCAGCCCTTTCAAAGATGCTTGGCGTTTCGCGCGGGACTGTCCAAAACAGACTCGACCGAATGATCGCCGCAGATGTCATCCTGGGCTTCACCGTGCGTGTCAAGGACGCGGCGACAAAAAGTCGGATCCGCGCGATAATGATGATCGAAGTATCAGGAAAGAATACAAAGCGGGTCGCGCAATCGCTCCGGGGACTGCCGCAAATTCACGCGCTCCATAGCACCAATGGCGCCTTCGACCTTGTTGCAGAGATCGCGGTCGAAGATCTCTCAGAGTTCGATCGCGTCCTTTCATCCGTCAGGGTGATCGACGGCGTCGCGCGAACCGAGACCAGCCTATTGCTTGCGCCAGCCTGACCTCTTCATATTCTGTCGCCGCCAGATCTATATCGGAGGCGAGAGCGTGATAATCGACGCATTCGCACATTCAATAAAGCGGAGCGATTCGCACCGAGGCGCCTTCGCCATGGATGCGCTTGTTAAAAGCGACGTACCTACTCCTTCCTGCATCGGAAATCCGAACATGCGCGTTCTTCGCATCGCAGGGGTCCCGGGTTTCGCTGACGCGACCGCTTCCGACATACGACGGGGGCAAGCCAGCCGGGGCCCGCGCTTTAGAACCATAATAGCCGCCAGACGCCGACCATCCAGCCGGGCTAGGTCTTCGTTTTCCGGATCGGACGAATACGGCCCGGCACGCTCGATGAAACCGGGTATTCGACCGTACCCGGGAGAAGAGCCACAACGCCGCAAACAACATTGGTTATCTAACTCGCCGGAGCCGACAGAATAGACAACTTTTCGGGAGGGACAGTCGTCACAGAAACACTTCGGCAGGATTGTTTCGACGGTGTCGGCGAAAAGTTTCTCACATCGAGGGCATGGCTCTGGGGGTAGAACGCGCTAGCAGAACGAGGACGATTTGGCCGATGGCCGGCGGGCTCGGCTGCGGCGCTGCTCCATCGACTCTCTATTTTCCGCCCGCTTCATTGAACCGGTGAGACTCAAGAAAAGCGCAGGCGATTATTGCTATAAATGTATGTCGATGCAACCCGGTCCAGTAGCGACCTTCAAAGTGATCGAGGGCAAGCTATTCCCTGAGCTGTTGATGCGCCTATACGCCGACCCGACGGGCCATGCTCATAGAGGCGAGCCTCTTGATCGTGACGTCGATTGGCAGGTTCGACACATGGTATATTCGCTCTCGTGTCGACCGGCTCTCGCCGACGCGTCAGACCTCGCCGCCAGGCGCACTCCCCATGCGGTGCTTCGCTGCTTTTGCGACAGGGAAAGCCAGACCGACTTCGGCCGGGTAGACCATCTCGCGCCGCGAACCGCCATCGCTTACAGCAGACCACGCGTAATCTGAGCCTGACGGAAGCGCCCGCTGTAGCCGTAGCCTGAGTCGGCATGGACGCAGCGGAAGCCTGCGCCAGCGGCGATGGACGCGGTTGATCTCCCCAATCTCGTTCTCCGGTTTTGTCAGAGCGGTCCGCCGATCTTCCGCTACACGCAGCCGCACCATGCGCTCATGATCGCTTGCCTGCCTTTCTGGCAGGAATAGCCGCAAACCAACCATCACCGAAACCTAGTGGGTCGCTTCATCGAATCTGAATGGGCGCTTCCCCCAGCTGGATATCCCTGATTCGCTACCGCCATTGATTCGACCCTCGGGAGGTGAAGATGGCGCGGGAAGCGATTGAGGTGAAGCGGTATGTTGTGCGCTTGACCGGCGACGAGCGTGCACATCTGGAAGCCATATTGCGCAAAGGCAACCTTCGGGCGAAAACGCTGATAAAGGCCCGGATTTTGCTCAAGGCGGACGTTTCCGAGGTGGGTGAAGGCTTGAGCGACGGCGAGATCATCGAGCAATTGGAGACTCTCCCGCCTGATTCAGTGCAATAGGTGGCTCCCGTGTCTTAGTTTGAGCCAATGGATTTGCGGGCTGAGTCCCGATTTACGCGGATGAAGGCATTGATTTAGCGACAGGAGGCCTGGTTTGTGGCGCGGCGCAAAAGTTGCTCGCGAAAGCAACCGCGAAGAAATTGTCCTGACCTGCACATGTGCGAGAAAGACGGAAATGCGATGAGCAGACATTTCGAATGTGAACGGATCGATAGAATCCGCTTGATGAGCGAACAACGACTCTTTTCTGTCGTCAGGAGTATTGTAGACGAGCTTTCGAGCGAGCGCGCGACCCGATTGGGCATGGAGCAAGGTCTTATGAGTTTGTGGGACGAGTTTGCTGCGCAGGTTGCTGTCGAGCAGAATGATCTTTTTGAAATTTATGAAGAATATGTCGAGAGCATTTGTATGACCGCAGCTAGGAAACTGCCGACGTTCGACCTGCAGATATTGGCCCTGTTTAGCGACACTTATGTTGAATGGTGGCTAGATCGAGATGAGGATCGCGGCCGCGACCCCAGTGATGAGGAGGTCGCTGAGTGGGTCGGGTATGATTTGTTCGCTCTGGTTTTGGAAGCTGCAGAGGCGGAAGGAAATCTGTTTCTAGAGGGTGTTATGCACTCTGTATGATGAACTCCGCGGCGCGCTTGAGCATGAGACATGCGAAAGCGACGACGTGTAGTCCTGCGAGGGTCTGAGCATAGCGCTCGTAATCTTTGACGAGCCGCCTGCATCGCGTCGCCCAAGCGAATGAACGCTCGACCACCCAGCGCTTGGGCAGCAGCACGAAGCCCTTCTTCGCCTCGGCGAGTTTGACGACGCAAAGTTCGGCGCCCTGCGCTTTTGCTGCTTCGGCCGCGTTCTCGCCGGTGTAGCCCTGATCGACATAGATGAGTTCGACGCTGTCGCCGGTCGCTTCCTGCACGGCGGCGGCGAGCTTGCCGACCTCGGCGCGGTCGTCGACGTTGGCCGGCGTGACATGCAGCGCCAGTAGATGGCCCAATGTGTCGACCGCCATATGCAGCTTCGAGCCACGCTTGCGCTTTGCGCCGTCATAGCCGGCTCGCGGGCCGCTCTCCGGGGTCGACCGCAAGGTGCGGCTGTCGATGATCGCCGCCGTCGGCTCGGCAGCCCGTCCGGAGGCGACGCGCAAGACGGCGCGCAAATCCTGCGCCAGCGCCTCGAATACGCCCGCCGCCAGCCAGCGCTGCGATTGCTGATACACGGCCGACCACGGCGGCAGATCATTAGGCATGGCGCGCCATGCGATGCCGTAGCGCAGCACGTAACGTAGCCCGTTGAACAGCTCGCGCAGCGAATGTTGACGCTGCGGCGCGCTTTCGTCCATGAGCGTCAGATACGGCGCAACCAGCGACCACTCTTCGTCGTTGACGTCAGACGGATAAGGCTTCCGAATCGGAGACATCCGATTCTACTAAGGCAATCAACGACCAAAGTACATAACACCCTCTAGGCGGGACTGCGGACTCGTAACAACCGGGCGTGACGGAAAATTACGTTTGAATACTTGGTTTTTTTGAGCGTGGTGGGCTGCTTCGCCGAAGCGCGCGGAAAATTTTCATAACAATCCGCTGCAACTGATGACTGTCAACACCACGCATATCTGCGGATTCGAGGCTAGGCGCGCTTCCGACCAGTCGGTCGACGCAGCTGCTTCGGTTGGAGTTCCCGGGTGAATTGAGCGAGATGATAATGTAGAGGAGGGATTGTGATCCATAAATTTGGAGCAGTTATTTGCCGTAAGGTAAACGGTCATTGAGGTTACGGCGCAGCAGGGACGCTGTCCGACGTTTCGATCTTCTTTAGTTGAGATGTACCGTGATTGTGCCACCATGTGCAAAATTGACACTCGGTTATCGACATTCGAGTATAAACAAACCGATGGTAGACGGCGGTTAGTCTGTCGAAGTCGAAGTCTGACGAATGACCCGGCTCGGCGATTGTGGATTTCGAGTCACATCCAACGATTATGATCGGCGCGATATCAATAGCACGCGCCATTCGCGTTCCTTGCTTCCGATTCGTTAATCTCTGTCAGGCGCAGACGGGGCGTCTTTCAGAACGGGCGACGATGGCGCGCCGTAGCGCCGTGAAGGTGCTTAACGGGTGAGAATTTGGCGGGGCGCTTGGGCGATCACTGGCGTTGATCAAATTGAATCGTGCCGCGTTCGTTTTTCATAACATGTTTGCTGTGAGAATTGATGGGGCGGCGTTGCTCGTGCCGAAAAATAATGGTCGAGCTGCATTCAGCAAACGAATTGACCAAACCTCCCCGGTTTTCGAACTATTCTGACCATACGATCATGGATCTCACACGAAAATCGGTCGACTGTCTTGATCTTTTCCGTGACTCCGTTCTCTCAAGAGGTTGGACGTCCGGCAAGCCCACAGCGGCGCGATACCCCAATCAAAGAAGGGCGGCCGCGCGATCTCGCCGACGGCGCCTCCATCGCGCATCAGCGCAATGTCCTGCTGGCCAGTGGAGCCGGCGCGGGCAAGATGGCCATCGCCATCGAACGGACTTGCATCGGCGCCCGAGGTCGAGGCCTCGTCCAGACAACAGAGCTGGCTCTGGTTGTTTGGACAGCTCCCCGCGGATTTTAAGTGGATCTCTGCTGGGTTTTGCTGAACGAGGGGCGTTTCGATTTTGTCGCGGCGCCGGGAGGCGCCGTAGGCCCGACCAGACCTGCGGCAAAATCGAAGGGGACATTTATGCGGCCATCGCCGTTTCCTGTTTGTCGAATTAGGCCTCGTCGGGCGTGCGCCCGTCAAGGCTCGAATGCGGGCGCCGCTCGTTATAGAACGCCAGATACCGACTGATCGACGCGCGCGCCTCAGACACGCTCTCATAGGCCCGCGGATAGACCTCCTCGTATTTGACGCTGCGCCACAGCCGCTCGACGAAGACATTGTCCCGCCAGGCTCCCTTGCCGTCCATGTTGATCAAGACCTTCGCATCCAGCAGCACGCTCGTGAAGTCGAGGCCGGTGAACTGGCTGCCCTGATCCGTGTTGAAAATCTCAGGCTTGCCATGTTTCGCCAGCGCCTCTTCGAGCGCTTCGACGCAGAACGCCGCTTCCATCGCGATCGACACGCGATGCGAAAGAACGCGGCGGCTCGCCACGTCGACGACCGCCGCGAGATAGACGAAGCGCCGCATCGGGATGTAACTGATGTCCATCGCCCAGACATGATCCGCCCGGTTGATCTTCACGCCGCGCAGAAGATACGGATAGATCTTGTGGCCGGGCCCCGGCTTGCTCGTATTGGGCCGCCGGTAGATCGCCTCGATCCCCATCCGCTTCATCAGCGTCGCCACATGCCGGCGACCGACGACGACGCTCTCGCGCCGCAACAGATCGCGCAGCAGCCGCGCCCCGGTGAAGGGATAATCGAGATGCAGTTCGTCGAGGCGCCGCATCAGCTTCAGGTCCTCGGCCGAGACCGGCCGAAGCTTGTAACAGACCGTGGTCCGCGAAAGACCGAGCGTCTTCGCTTGCCCTTTGATTGGGTAGGCGTAGCTGCGATCGATCATCGCTTTGCGCTCAGCAGGCCTGCTTTGCCGAGCGCGCCCTCTAAAAAATCATTGGCCAGGGTCAGCTCGCCGAGCTTGGCGTGAAGCGCCTTCAAATCGACGGCGGCTTCTTTCGGCTCCGCCTTCTCCTGCCCAAACACGCCCGCCGCGCCTTCGAGCAACTGGCTCTTCCACGTCGTGATCTGGTTGGGCTGGACGTCGAACTGCTGCGCCAGTTCGGCCACCGTCTTCTCACCCTTGATCGCGGCCAAAGCCACTTTCGCCTTGAACGCCGGAGAATGCATCCAGCGGCTTCGCTTCGTGTAGCCGTCCGGCGTAGGCCGCAGGCGCTGCGTGCGGGATGATTGGCGGGTCGATCTGCCAATTTATACGGGATGCAGGAGTCCGTCGGATTTTAGAGTTTCGATGGCCTTGTGTAGATTTAGGCCGCGATAGACTCGGAACCACTCGCCGGTGTGGCGACGCCACTGAATGTCGAAGCGGTCGGGGCTGATCCAATCGAGGCGAGCGAAGGGCGCATCGAACTCTTCGCCCTGATTGTCGGGGAAGCCGGAACGGTAACGTTGGATGAGGCGATATTTGGCGCCGTGCCATTTGCCGAGAATATCGACCGGATAGTTGAACTCGGTCGGTTGGATCGAAGGCAGGAAGCGAGGCTTCAGGAAGTCATTGATCAACAGCTCGCAGGCGGCGGTGACGCGCGCTTTTTCGGCCTCGGAGAATGCGGCGTTCGGCTTAAGCAGCTTGCGCATGGCTCATATGCGCCTTCCGCCAATTCCATGGCAGCAGTTCATCGAGCCGATGCGCGGGGTGCGCGGCGATGCGGGCGAGGACGTCGGCGAGCCAGGTCTGCGGATCGACGCCGTTCATCTTCGCCGTGACGATGAGGCTGTACATCGCCGCGGCGCGTTGACCGCCGCGATCAGATCCGCAGAACAACCATGACTTTCTTCCCAAAGCGATGCCGCGCAGGCCGCGCTCGGCGGCATTGTTGGACAAGCAGACGCGCCCATCGTCGAGGAACAGCGTGAAGGCCGGCCAGCGCTTCAGCATGTAATGGATCGCCTTGGCGAGATCGTGCCCGCGCGAGAGTTTGGCGAGTTGTTCGCGCAGATAGCTTTCCAGCGCGTCGACGAGCGGGCGGCTCGACGCCTGTCGAACGACGAGGCGTTCCTCCGCGCTCTTGCCTTTGATCGACCGCTCGATCGCAAACAGCGCGTCGATCCGACGAACGACCTCGATCGCGATCGGCGACAGCGGTATCTCCTTCTTGCCCGAAGCCTTGCGCCGCGCATTCTCGTCGATGTCCGCCATTGCGAAGAACGGGCGCCTCGCATGGACCCAGCACGCGGCCTCGCGGATCGGGCCGGGCGCGCGCCCTGCCAGATAGAGCTTGCCGTAGCCGTCATAGGCGTCGGCTTGCAGGATGCCGGACCAGTTCGCCAGATGGCCCTGTGGATGTTCGCCGCGCCGATCGCGCGAGTAATAGAACATCGCCGCCGGCGGCCCGGCGCCGCCGAAGGGCGCGTCGTCGCGCACATAGACCCAGCAGCGGCCTGTGTCGGTCTTGCCCTTGGCCAGCACAGGAACCGTGGTGTCGTCCCCGTGCAGCCGCTCGGCTGCGAGGACATGCGCCTCGACAAGACGCCGCAGCGGATCGAGCGCGGCGCAGATGGAGCCGACGGCGTCGGCCATGGTCGACAAGGCGATCGGCGCGCCTTCGAGCGCATAGCGCTCGGCTTGACGGTTCAGTGGTTGATGCTGGCCAAACTTCTCGAAGGCGATCATCGCCAAGAGGCTCGGCCCCGCCCAGCCGCGCGCAACGACATGGAACGGCGCCGGCGCCTGGGTGATCTTCTCGCAGTCCCGGCAGGTGAACTTCTCCCGCACGGTCTCGATGACCTTCCACTGGCGCGGCGTCGTCTCCAGCGTCCGCGTCACATCCTCGCCGAGCTTGCGCAGGCGCGAACCACCGCAGCAGGCGCAGGTCGTCGGCGCCTCGACGACCACGCGCTCGCGCGGCAGATGCTCAGGAAAAGTGTTGCGCTCCGGCCGCTTGCGCTCGAAGCCGGCGACGGTGGTCGTCTTTGCGACGGCGCGCTCCGCAGCGAGTTCGTCCTCGGTCGCGCTCGCTTCCAGCTCTTCGAGTTCGAGCGACAACTGATCGAGCAGCCGCGCCGAGCGCTCCGACTTTTGCCCGTAGATCTGGCGCTGCAATTTGGCGATCTGGAGCTTTTGCGCGGCGATCAGCGCCATGTCTTCCGACGCCTTCGCGAGCGCGACGGCGAACTGCGCTTTCAGCGCGGCGTTTTCGTCGAGAAGGGCGGCTGCGTCCATGAGGCGAAGTGAATCACAAAACCCGCGATTTGTGGCGCCTCAAACAGCAGACGACCCCAGCTTTTTTGCGTCTCACCCCGCGCTTTGCGGCCTGAAGGTGAGTTGCGGGTTTCGCCAGTCGATCCCTTCCAGCATATAGGCCATCTGCCCGGCCGAGATCGACACCGCGCCCGCGCTCGCCGAGGGCCAGATGAACTTTCCGCGGTCGAGCCGCTTGGCGTAAAGCGACAGCCCGATCCCGTCGTGCCAGAGGATTTTCGCGAGATCGCCGCGGCGACCCCGGAAAATGTAAAGGTCGCCCGCGTGAGGGTCGCGCTTCAACTGCTCCTGCACCTGAAGCGCCAGGCCCCGCATGCCCCGCCGCATGTCGGTATGGCCGGTCGCGATCCAGACCCGGCAGCCCGCCGGCAACGGGATCATCGGCGCAGCGCCTTCACGACCCGCGACAGCGCGGCTGTCTCGACATCGGCCCACACAATGATCCGATCACCGTCGGCGAGCACGATCTCCATCTGGCCGGTCGACCCTGGAGCGGAATACTCCGCCGTCGCGTCCGGCGTGATCGTCACCGGCAGGATCGGCGCGCGTCCCTGCGGCGCAGCCAGATCGAGACCGAACTGCCGGCGCCAGGTGAAGAGCTGGTTGACGTTGAGGTCGTAGCGTCGTGCGACCTCGGCGATCGAAGCGCCGTCCTCGAGGCTCTCGTCGACGATCCGGCGCTTCTCATCGAGAGCCCATGATCGGCGCTTGCGACGGAGAGCCGGCGGATCGTCATCGTTGCGCGACATCGGCGATAGTGTCCGCTTGTAATAGTAGTGGACACGATCATCGCGCCAGCCGTCACCCAGCTATCCCGAAATCCGAGCTCACCGCCAGGCGGCCGCCGACGGAGGGATACCGCTTCGTCATCGAATGCTCCTGATTTGCGCCGGGAATTCTCGCCGCCATCAGGCAGAAAATCCATGTATGGACGCCCCCTTTCGCGCAAGATGTTTTCGAACGGCATGGTCAGGTGATCGGGCGCGGTCATGTATCAGGCCTTGAAATGCGGACAGTTATGACCGCTGGCAGGTATGGAGATACGCGGGTCTGCTGCACATCACTCAGGCGAGCTGAATGCTCCGTGGATTTTGCTGCTTTCCAGACCCGGATCTGACCGATCATTTGCCCTTACCGTCGTCGACCTCCTCACACGCCTGACGCTCCTGTGCCGCCGCTCCGATATGACAAGAATCGGCAGCGATGTCGTCGCTTCCTCGATCGTTTCCGAGAGAACCTTCACATTCGCCAGCCCTTGTGGCGCAACGACGCCATGCTCGGACAAATGGCCGCGTAGCGCGTTGATCAGTAGCGTGCGCTGGCGCACCAAAATGTCGCGGGTGCGAAACAGCATGGCGCGCGCTTGCTGCTCCTCGATTTTGACCGCGACAAACCGCATGATGGGCCGGATCGCCGCCTCGCAAATCGCCTCCGCGTCAGCCGCGTCGTTCTTCTGCCGATTCACGAAGGGCTTGACGTATGCCGGCGCGATCAGCCGAACCTCGTGGCCAAGGTCGCCGATGGCCCGCCCCCAGTGATGCGCGCTGCCGCAGGCCTCCATCGCGACGACGCAGCGCGCCTGTTTGGAAAAGAAAACGAGAACTTTCTCCTCGAGAAAGCTTCTTGCGGAACCCCATACCGCCGTCGGCGCGGGCGCAATGCGCTTGATATGATCGCTTTGCAAGGTCGAGACCGATGATGCTGACCCTCTCCATGGATGTCTTCACCGTTCGTGGGATGCGCCAATATCGCCACCTTGGCGCATCTCGACGCCGTCAGGAGGGGCTCTCCACATGGGGTAATCGCGGGAGCGAGTCGCCCCCGGCAATGCCGATACTGCATTGTGGTGGCTGTTCTCGGATAAGATCGAACACGGGCTGACGACCCCGCACCGTGCCCAAGCATCTGACGGAGAGCAGCCTTGGAAGAATATATTGGTCTGGACGTGTCGATGAAAGAAACGGCAATCTATATTCGGCGCGGAGGCAAACGCGTCTGGCGTGGGAAATGCGCCTCTGACCCCAGGCTCATCGCGGACATTGTTCGCAAGCCGGCGCCAGCTGCATGCCATCGATACGTCGACGGGGCGATCGGCAAAACCTTGCAGATCGGCTCGACCCCGTAGCTCTCCCGATGCGTGTCGATGAAGGCAATCATGGTTTCGACCGGCGGTCGAGCTCCGCCTGGGCAAAATACGCCAAGGCCTTCCGCAAAATCTCATGGCCTGCCGCAGTTCGCGGTTCTCCCGCTCCAGCGCCTTCAGCCGCGCCCGTTCGTCCGACGTGACGCCGGCGCGCGAGCCAGCGTCTCGCTCCGCCTGTCGCACCCAGCCGCGAAGCGTCTCGCCCGTGCAGTCGATCTTCCCGGCAATCGAGGCGATCGCCGCCCATTGCGAGGCGTGGTCCCCCTGATGCTCCAGCACCATCCGGACCGCCCGCTCCCGAACTTCAGCTGAAAATCTGTTCGATGTCTTCTTCTTCGCTTCCATAGCCCCAGTCTCTCAAGAGTTGGGGCCTCCGGCAAATCCGGGGCGGTTCAGAGCCCGTCTCGCGCTGGCGCTGCGACCACTTCACGACCGATGACACGGCCACGCCAAAGCGCAAAGCCACGGCGCGGCAACTCTCGTCAGCCAAAACCGACGCAACCACGCGCTCTCGAAGATCATTGGAGAGAGATCGAACCATTGGATGCTGGCCTCCGTCCAGCTAGCATCTTGATTCACACTCCTGCTAAAATAGGAATCCCTCCCGATTCAGAAAAACAGGGAAATGCTCTAATTTTTGCTGTATCACCAAGGCGCGGTGTTGTGGAGAAACCGCCATCGGCGACTTACCTACACATAACCAAGCAGAAATTTTTGGGACCTATATACGTGCTTGACCCAAATTACGAGTTGGGGTAATGTCTCCTTACTGAAGGAGACGAGCCGTGGTCACGAATTTCGACAGCCTCTTTGATCTGATGGATGCCTTTCCGGACGAACAGGCTTGCGTTGACCATCTGCGATCGATCCGCTGGCGCGACGGCGAGTTTTGTCCCTACTGCCAAGGCAACAAAATCTACCACTTCAGCGACCGTAAGACCTTCAAGTGCGGCGAGTGCCGCCAGCGCTTTTCGATCAAGGTCGGCACCATCTTCGAAGACACGAAACTGCCGCTTCGCAAGTGGTTCATGGCTATGTGGATGATTACCAATCATCCGAAGGGCATTGCTTCAACGACGCTCGCCAAGGACCTGAAGATCACGCAGAAAACGGCGTGGTTTGTCCTGCATCGTCTGCGTCACGCGGCCCGCACGCCCTCTTTCAACGCCCCCCTGAAGGGCGCGGTTGAGGCGGATACGACTTTTGTCGGCGGCAAGGAAAAGAATAAGCACGCCAGCGATCGCAAAGGCGGGACGCAGGGCGGCGCTGGAAAGGCGGTTGTAATCGGCATTGTCGAGCGCGACGGCGAGCTTCGCGCCGAACACGTGCAGGATCACAAGGCCAAGACGCTTCAGGGCAAGGTCCGCAAGAATGTCGCTAAAGGGTCTGCCATCCTTACGGACGAAGACAAGGCGTTCATCGGTCTTGACGATGATTATACGCACCTCGGCGTGAACCACTCCGCTGGCGAGTATGTCCGCCTCGGTGGCTTTGTCCACACAAACACCATTGAAGGTGTCTGGGCGCTCCTGAAGCGCCAGATTATCGGCATTCACCATTGGGTGTCGTCGAAGCACCTTCAGCGCTATGTGGACGAAATGTCGTGGCGCTACAACCGCCGCGACATGAAGGTGACGCCCCGCATGAACGACATGTTCGCCTGCGTCGAGGGCCGCCTGACATACAAGGCGCTGATCGCATGACCGGCGAGACAAAGAAGAAGGTTGAGCCTCCCCTGAAGCTGGATATGGGCTTCGGGGAGTTTCTGGCCCGTGCGCTTCAGACAGACCCGAAAGAGGTTCTGGAGAGTATCGAGCGGTCGAAAACAAAAAAGCCGCCGCAGGGACCCCCGCGGCGGCCAGAACGCTCTAGGCGTCAGCCAGATAAGGCTTAACCGCAGCAGCGCGAATGAGCGCAGACATGCTCAAGGCGGCCGAAGCGGATGCGCGTATACGCGCGGACGCGGTGGCAGGCTCTCTTAGCCATGGTCTACCGATCTCCCAAAAAGGAGTTGCGGGGAGGGCGGCAGACGTGCGATTCTTGCAACGCAATGTGCGCAGGAATCGGGTCTAACCGCCCGGTTGCTTTGCCACCACGAAGGCTGGTTTCCCGTCCTACCGGGTTGCCGGCCTTCTTCTTTAGTAGCCCCAGCAGCGTCGGGTGGAACGGCGGAGGGGCTCTCCATATGTCACAAAATAACTCCTGTGTTCGCCCGGCATGCGCCGACGACTCCTGAGTCCTATCAACTCAGCGACGACTGCGCAAGTCCCGCACAAGGCTGCCTTGAATTCCTGTTAAGACTCCATTAACTATTTTTGGAGTCCGCGCAGGACTTAACGGGAGGCGAGTGTTATGTATCACGTGATGCCAGTTGAGGCGACAAAGGGCGCGCGTATGAGTAAGTTTGACCAACTGAATGAGTTCATCGAGGCGCTCTCCAAGCGATTAGAAGTCGTTAAGGCGCAGCGCGAGCAGCTTGCCAAAGGCATAGAGTCCTGTGACTCGGCAATAGCGACTATTGAGAAAGGGTTGTCTCAAGCCATCCAGCTGCGGGAGAATATTGGGCCGGAGTTCCTCGAAACGCTGGAAGGCATTTATTTCCCTAAGCTTCCGGAGATGACATCAAAGGCTCCCATGCCTGCGAAGGAACTTACCCCAAAGGAGGTTGCCGACCACGCTCGATCCGCCCTCCTTGACGCGAAGCGCCCCATGAAGCGGGGCGCATTAGTGAGAGAATTGGAACGGCGCGGAGTGCCATTGGCCGGAAGGGATAAAAATAAAAACCTCGGGACGATTCTTTGGAGGCATGCGGATCAATTCGTAAGCCTACCAAAGCTTGGGTATTGGGTGAAGGATGTGCCACTTGAAGGAGTCTATTCCCCCGAATCCCGTGACACTCTTGCCGATGAGGAATAAAGGTCGTAATCGAGTTCTAGACGCTACCAAATTGGGGCTCTTAAATGACCAGTGACGAGTTCTTTGCAATCGTCCATAAACTTCGCTTAACGCCTACCAAGATCCCTACCGTATGGAAGGATGAGGAAGGATGCTCGCGCTCCGTTCCTCTTCCATGCGGTAGGTCCCCTGAGCAAATACGCGAAACGGCCGAGCGCCTTGTTCTGCTGCTCGGCCGTTCTCTTTCTGATTTTGGGTTGGATTAGTTGGTCGACGCGAGTTGTTCGCGCGCGATTTCAGAAGGAATCGCGACATATGGCGAGAACTCGTCGTCGCCATCATCAACACGCGTGACAACGACGTCCATGTCACAAGCAGCGTATAAGTCTTTGATCGCTTGAGGGACAGCCAATTCTGCCTTTTCCATCGTATCCTCAGCGACCAAAAGGCCCTTCAGGGTCGGGCTGGTCGCATAAAACAGTCCAGCACGCCCTTCTTCGATTTTTACGCGAACTAGCTTCGCTCTCATCGATTTTGACGGCATATACGGCAATCTTTCTCTTGACTCTCCCCGAAATTTGTACAGTCGGGATTCGATGGATTATATGAATACGATGGGACAAAAGCAATCGCCATGGGGGCAAATTCTAAAATTTGTGCAATGCGGTAATCTAGCAGGGTGCGAACAGTATGCGTGAATTGACGCATCCATCGTCCGGCATTGCCCCGCGCGCAGAGACGGTTCCTTCCCATGTCATTGGTTAGAATCTGCCACGGTCACGCCGCTAGGTCAAACTCGTATATAGGTCCCAAATTTTTAGACCGTCCAATCACCGACGGTAGGGTCTGGGTATAGGAACTTACCTTTCATCGTTAGATGGGGATGAAAGCAAATTAATGACCTTAGATATGTAAACCCCGATCGTCCGATAGACTGAAGCAAGAACAATGCTTTTTCGTTTTCGCGTCGTTCGAACTAAAATTCATTCGAATACAATCGTATATCATGGACCAGTATCATTACAATTGAAGGAATGGCTATGAGCAACTGTGATGCAACGGCGCATCAAGCAAATTTCAATTTATTTCTCATCGGACAATCCACAGAACCTTCTTTTCCGAAATCGCACCACTACGCACGAAGTGTCATGCCCTCAAGAACATTGTCCCACATCGAAGCGTCCGCCGGCAAATTGGGTGTTTGCACAACACACACTCCACTTGTCCCTGATTCACATGGTGTTACGATTCTCACCCCTTGCACGGGTTGCAATAGAAGGAGATCGACCCTTCCCATTGTTAACAATGATAGTACTTTGTGCAGCTCAATCGCAGTGTCAAGCGCACCCGACCAGCGTACAAATAGCACTGTTTCCGCCTGCTCCAGACTACTCAACAGACGCTCTATCCGTAAGACCAGCTTCTCTCGGTAGGCAGGATATTGCTCCTGCCACGACACGTCCTTGACAACCACGAAATCGTGCACAGAAATAACATTGTATTTTGAATCCCGTATGAATTGCGTCGTCTGTGACGCAGGCTCTATCGACGGCTCGACTGCCTCCTCATCGTAATAGTTCGCAGTTCCATCGATTCTCTGCATATTGTTGATATTCATATAGTCGATAAAACGATCTTCAAAAAGGCGACACACATCGGGCAAAGACATTGAGGCAACCCAGTCGAGCGGCATGCTGAACTTCCTCAACCCTCGCCTGCGCAAATGCGCAGCTGGATCACAAGCGCTTCCCAGGCTGACGAACAGATCGTATGGTTTTTGAATTTCAGATAGCCTCACCCTCGGCTTCCCACAGATCAAAGAAAAAAAGAGTCGCGATCATCTGATGACCGCGGGAGGAGCGAAGTGGAGGACCATGCGTTCATGTGCTTCCGTCATGGCGAGTCATCGCGCATGCGGCGTACGAGTTCTGGCCAAGCCGGCGCGCTCCATCCTATAGCGTTTGCTAATTGCGCGCCGTCCAGCCGGCGATCGCAATAAAGTTTGGAATCTTCGATGATACTCGTTGGACGGTCGTAGGCATCACGGAAAAGATTGAGCAGCTCGTATTTGGAGATCGGTGTCGCGGCAACATGGTAGAGCCCTTCGAGACTAGCGTGCTTTGTCAAGATTGTCGCAACTATTTCCGCGAGAATCACTGTCGGCAGTCCGGTGAAAAGCGCCTTAGAAAAACCGAGGACAGTCGCATCGCCTTGAGCCAGAAACCATTCGAGCAAGCCGTGCCTGCCGCGCAGCTCCGGCCCGATGATCGAAGTCCGCAGCGTCAGACAACCAGGCGTTCGGGACTCGCCCAGCAACTTCGACAGCCCATAGAGGTCACGAGCATCGGGGGGATCCTGTTCGCGATAGCCGTCTGCGCCGCGAATGCTGTCGCGCGCGCCCGTGAAAACGCAATCAGTGCTGAAGTGAATCAGCCTGCAACCTGCGACGCTACAGACCTCGGCCAGAAGGTTTGGCAGCATGGAGTTGATAGCGATAATCTCGCTCGTATTGACAGCGTCTGTGATTTGCTTGACCACACCTACCGCATTCAATACTGCGTCGGGACGTTGGGCTGCTATGAGGCCGGCGATTGCCGATCGATCGAGAACATCGACGCCTTCTACCATGCGCACGCCCTTGGCCGTCGTCGGTTCGACGGCGCCGCGCCGCCGTGTTGCAATCACCTCAAAATCGGGCGAGAGAGTCTCGACCAGCTTGTGGCCGAGCATCCCGGTTGCGCCGAGCACCAGAACACGCATCGCGTTATCTCCGTCAGTGTCGTGATGGCGCGTTGGATTGCGGGAGTCCATGCACGTGGCCGGTAACCAAACGCAGCACCGTACCCGAGACGTCAGGGGTTTGATATTCGAGCGGCGCGATCCAGCGGGGCGCATTCCGCACAACCAGCGAAACAGCGCGCAAAATCGCTTCGACAGATGCGCCTGCCAAAATGTTGGAGCCACATTCGATCGTCTCCGGCCTCTCGGTCACATCGCGGAGTGTCACGTTGGGTACGCCGAGTATGGCGCATTCTTCCTGTACGGTGCCGGAGTCGGAAAGCACACAGAGCGCGTTTTTTTCGAGCGCCACGAAGTCACAAAAACCAAATGGCTCCAGCCATCGCACGCCCCCACCATCTAAAACGCCGGCGTTGTCCAATCGCTGGCGCGTGCGCGGGTGCGTACTGACGATTATCGGAACGTCATGGACGCGAGCAATTTGCTTCAATGCGGCGGCGTAAATGGCGAGGCGGTCGGGCTCGTCAACATTCTCCGCACGATGCAACGTTGCGAGCATGTAACGCTTTGGCGCAAGTTCGAGAATGTTCAAGATCTGCGAAGCGTCGATCCGGTCAGCATAGGCCATCATCACTTCGCCGATCGGGTTGCCGGTCACAAACACGCGATCCGGCGCAAAACCCTCGCGCAACAAGTTCTGCCGGCTTCGTTCAGTGTAAGGCATCAACACATCACTGGAGTGGTCGACTAGCCGTCGATTGACCTCCTCAGGCACGCGCGGATCATAGCAGCGATTGCCGGCTTCCATATGAAATACAGGGACACCCAATCGCTTCGCGGCGATGGCTGCGAGTGCAGAATTTGTGTCGCCCAGTATCAGCAGTCGGTCGGGTCTCTCCGACTTGATCACATCATGGCTGGCCGAAAGAATCCGGCCGATCTGCCGTGCGAAATCAGGCTCGCTGATACCGAAGTGATGATCCGGCGCCCGCACGCCGAGCTCCGTGAAAAAATTGTCAGACAGCGACGCCGAATGATTTTGTCCCGTATTGACGAGGACATGGGCTGTCAATACGTCGAGACGGGCTATAATCCGCGACAGTCGTATGATCTCGGGCCGTGTTCCGAGAACCGTCATAACTTTCATGAGACCCTCTCGGCGCCGACGGATCAGGCAAGAACTTCGCCATGGGACGGCGGCGGCGCCATCAATCCGCGACTCTCAAGAAGCTCCGACACTTCCTCCTTGCTCATCGGGGAAATATCGGACGAATATTCGGAGAACTCCACAGGACAAACAATCGGATCGGAGTCTACCTCAGGGAGAATCGATTTTACAGCATAGTAGGCGCCGCAGTCCTCTGTTCGCGCCGCTTCCGCGCCGGAAATGAGAACCTCATGAAGTTTCTCGCCTGGGCGAATCCCGGTCGTCGTGATCGGAATTCCGCGATCCCCGATCATTGCGCTCGCAATATCGACAATCCTTGCGGCGCCGATTTTCGGCACATAGATTTCACCGCGACGACCTTCGCGCACCGCCTTGAAGATCGCATCGACGGCTTCGGGGAGGCCGAGCAGGAACCGCGTCATACGTTCGTCGGTGATGGTGACCGGGCCGCCGGCCGCGATCTGCTGCTGGAACAGAGGTATCACCGAGCCCCTTGACGCCAGCACATTGCCGTAGCGCACGACAACCACTCGAGTGTGCGGCAGTTTCATTTGCGCGCTGATGAGCGTCCGCTCCTGCAGGGCCTTGGTCATCCCCATGACATTTACCGGGAGCACGGCCTTGTCGGTCGAGACGCCGACGATGGTTTCGACCGGCAACTGTTGGCGGGCGATGGCGGTGACGATGTTAACCGCCGCCAGCACATTTGTCTGGATGGCCTCGAAGGGAAAATATTCGCAGGTCGGGACTTGCTTCAGCGCCGCGGCGCCTATCACGATATCGATGTCGCGCAGCGCCATTTCGACTGTCGCGTAGTCACGCACGTCTCCGACCTGGAATTGCAGCAACCGATGGAAGTTGTCGTAGATTACTTCGTCCGTGGGAGAACGCAAATTGTGATAATCGACCCGCATTTGATGCTGTTTGGCCTCGTCGCGCGAGAGCACCACGATTCTCGCCGGACGCCCTTCGCTGCCGCCCAGAAGGCGACGGACAAGAGTCTTTCCGAGCGATCCGGTGCCGCCGGTGATGAGGATCCGCTTACCTTCAAAGAGCTTACTCACGATATCGTTCCTGACTTGAGAGTTTTCGGGAAGTCCTGCTAGACCTGTTCGAGCGCGTCGACCGCTTCGCGTTCTCGGCGCTTCGCATGCGCGGCGAGGGCCGGTCGTAAATAGTCATCGAAATAGAACCGCTGAGCAGGCGGCAAATGGTCGATTGGCGCCCAAATCGGCGCAACATCGAGTTCCCGCGCATGAAGCTCGACGAAGAAGTCGACGACGCCCTCGACACCAAGATTGGGTGGAAGGAGCCATGTTGCATCACGACCATGGCAGCGTTCGACGAAGGCGCCGAAAGCAGGCGCGACGACCGGCAACGATGCAAGCATCGCGTCCGAGAGCGCGTAGCACCAGGTCTCCGGTGTCTGACTCGGGAACCAAGCAACATGCGGCGCGATCCCGCCGATCCGCCGAGACAGGTCTCCAGCCTCGAAAGAACCATGGAGCTTGAGCGTTCCGAGCTTAGGCGGAAGAGCGGCGCCGTCCAGATCGCCAAGGATGTGGAACTCGACAGGGAGGTCGCGTTCCGCCGCAAGCGTCGCCGCCTCCATGACGAGATCTCGGCCCTTGCCCTCGTGCAGGTATCCCAACAACAAGACTCGAAGATTTTCGTCTGGCCAGACCCTCGGCACATAGAGATCGCGCGTATCCGCATTCGGCCGCGTCCAGTCGACGATCGTACAGATTACGGGAAAATCGGGCGCCAGACGACGGTGTCGGGCCGTCACGTCGCGGGAGATCCCGATCCGTCGACCGGCCTCGCGATAGACCCGCAGCGGCTGAGTCCGGACGATCTCCGGATCCCGTGCAGAGAGCCGAGCCTCGCCGACGAAATGGCCTCTGCGGTCCGCCAGATGATAGTTGCGGGCCACACAATGATAGTCGACAAGCGTCAGGTCGTAAGGAAGGCCGAGCGCATCGAGTATTAAATCGGCCTCGGCCTCAAACCCCACAACATGATGAACGTCCACATGATCGACGCCGATGTGTCGCAGGAGACTGACAAGCCCGTCGATTTCAGCAGGAATTTGAAAGTGGAGACGTTTGTCCATAGCTTCCGGCTCGGCCGCCAGAGTCGCTGAACCAGGCGCCCCCAGGAGAAACAACGTGTTTGCGCTTCCGCGCAATGCATTCGCCAGCGACTTCATATGCGTGAGCATGCCGCCGCCCCAGTTGTGTCCAATCAGGAGCACCGTGGGCAGCTGCGCGCGATGCGCGCGCGTCAGCGATGCACCTATACCATCTCCTTGCAACGCGCCGTTCGGGGGAATCTCGACGCCAATGGTCCGGACAATCTCCGGCCGATCTTGAATCGCGACCAGACGGGCGCTCGGCGAGAGGCCGGCCGCTGCGCCCTTTTGCAAGAAATGCAGAAGCGGCGGAAGATTGGAATCGACGAGATCCAGAACCTGTCGCCCGTAATATTTTGCGCTGAACCACGGGCTCGGATTGCGTCCGCCGCGCGCGCCTTCGCCAAAGGCGTCGCTCCACACTTCCGCATCGCTTGCGCCCGCCATGTCGTAGCGCTTGCGGTACCAGTCGCAATCGACGACGCGCGCCAAGCAACCGAGCGAGAGCACTGATCTGGTCGACACGCAACCCATATTGGGCGGCGAATCCTCGCTTGCGACAGCGCTCTGATATGTCACCACCCGTCCAGGCCCTAGCGCATCGGTCCAGCCTGACACATGAAATCTGCCCGGCTCAAATCCTTCCGGTAGCAATGAACGTCGGATCATCACACCGTCGAGAGAATCGGGTTGGGCGCTCTCGAGCTTCGCCGCTGCCGCAATATCCGACAGGTACAAGCTCTCAAGCGCATTCAGGACAGTTTCATCGGATGGCGGGAGAGATGTGAGAAAGACGAAGTCGGTTTCAGCCTGTTCGATCGTCGTCGCCAGATCGTAGCCTCGATTGTCAGCAATAAAACGGTGTGTGAAGCGGGTTCTTTGTTTATGTTCGGGAGCAGCGCCCGGCAGCAGCGCCATCAAATGTGGAACGTGAAGCAACTCTTGCCTGGCCCGGAAGCAGAGATAGGCCGCCGCGCCCGAATAGGGTAGCGATGTGAAGCGGCGCGCCTGCCGAACCAAAAAGGCTTCGACCGAACCTTCATGGCGCCGCATCGAGTTGAACGAAGCGCGATCCACGATATGAACCATGAGCCTGTCGGCTTCATCGAGATGACTGCTCGTCCGCGACCCCTGCAGCGGATGCAGTCTCTGGCGAACAAGCAGGCGCGGAACATGGATGAAAGGGAGACGGTCAGTAATCCGGAACCACAATTCATAATCCTGGGTCGTCGGCAATCCTTCACGAAAGCCGCCAAGATCCTCAAGGGTGCGCCGCGGTATCAGAAAGGTGCAACCATTGAACCTGCCGCCCAGCAGAGCATCGATCGGTCGTTCACATTCTTTCCCACCATCGTAACGAACCTCGTGAAGGGTTTCCCCTCCCTCGTTGAAATAGGCAAAATCGCAGAAAGCCAACGAGGGTCGCCCCGCCGCCCGCAAGGCGTCGATGGAACAGGCGACTTTTTCAGGGTGATAGAGATCATCGTGGCTCAGCCAGCTGAAAAATTCGCCGCGCATGGCGGCGATGCCAAGGTTCAGCGCGCTGGCGACGCCTCCATTCGACTTTTCGAAATAGCGAATCCGGTTACCGTAACCCTGCGCAATTCTTGCCGTGGCTCCCCCGTCATCGGAACCGTCATTGACCACAATAACTTCGAAGTTCGCATAGGTTTGCGCAAGAGCGCTGTCGATCGCCTCAGCGAGATAGTTCGCGCCATTATAAACCGGAATTACAATGGAGACCTTTGGCCGATCAAGATATGCACTCGCATTGGCCTGCGCGCTGTCATGACTGTCGGGGAAACGCGCAGCGTCGATCGTGCGCCTCAGCCCTGCGTCCAGATCCGTCCTCGGCGCCCAACCCAAATATGTCACGGCCTTACTGATATTGCAGCGAAGCTCGTCTTCGCTCCCCTCGCTCCAGCGTGTCGGCTCGCGACCTAACAGGCATTCGACGCGCGCGGCGATGTTGGCAATCGAAATTGCTGCTCCGCTGCCGATATTATAAACTCCGTCAGCGACTCCATCCGAGCTCGCCGCCAGCAGCGCTTCAGCGACATCGTCGACATAAACGAAGTCCCGGCGCACTGATGCATCACGAAGGCGAATAGCTCCGTCCGATAGCGCCTGCTGGATGATTTCCGCTGTCACGACTTCGCTCGACTGACGGGGTCCGTACACATTGAACAGTCGCAAGATGCGAACGGAAATTCCCTGCGCGCTCCCAAAATCGCGCGCCGCCTCTTCCGCCGCAAGCTTGGCTTTTGCATATTCTGTTCGTGGCGCAAGCGGATGCTTTTCGTCGATCGGAAGATATTGCGGCTCACCGTAAACGTGAGCGGACGAAAGCATTACAACGCGCGGAACGCCAGCCTTCCGCGCGGCCTCGACTACGGCGCGCGTTCCTTCCGTCGCGAGTCGCCTCGCTGCCACAGGATTCTCGTTCGAGAGCCGAACCGAAGCAATTCCTGCGAGATGAAAAATAGCCTGAGCGCCACATGCGGCGGAAGCGATGGCGTCGGACGAAAAAATATCTCCGACAAACACACTTGCGTCTGGCGCTAAGACGGATGGATTCGACCCAACTCTCGCAAACAAATGCAACCGCCAGCCCTTGTCCGTAAGAAGCGCAACGAGACGACGCCCGATAAATCCGGTTGCTCCAGTAACTAAAGCGAAGGGTTGAGGGCTTGTCATCCGTATTACGAACCGCGGTCGTCCGAGAGGCACAAGCGCAAACTAGATGAGCCAAATGTCTACCGTCAATGCGTTAAAACCACAGGATAAGCGGCTTCCCGAGATATATTTTCTTAAAATATGTGTTACAGATGACCAAACGCTTCGCGTTGCCAATTATCCACTTTACTTCAGGAGGCGTTGTTTGCAATTAGCACTAGTTACAGGAGCCGGAGGGTTCATTGGCAGCCATCTCGTCGAACGGTTGATCGCGCGCGGGTGGCGGGTCCGCTGCCTCTTGCGCTATGGTTCGTCTGGCAGCGTCGGTTTCCTCGACGAAGTGCTTACGCGTTCGCCAGACCAGCTAGAGATTCGTCGTGGAGACATTATCGACAGTGACTTCGTTTCGAAATGCTGCGAAGGCGTCGACACCATCTTCCACCTCGCCGCGCGGATTTCGATCCCTTACTCATATGAGGCGCCGCGCGACTGTTTCGATGTGAATGTTACGGGCGTCCTGAACATATTGGAGGGCGCACGGCGCCATGGCGTGCGCCGCGTCATTCACACATCGACCAGCGAAGTCTTTGGAACCGCAGAGCGCGTTCCCATGGATGAGACGCATCCGTTGAAGGGGCAGTCCCCTTACTCCGCATCCAAGATCGCGGCGGACAAGCTGGTCGAGAGTTATGTATGCAGCTTTGGCGCGCCTGCAATTGTTATCCGGCCGTTCAATACTTATGGTCCGCGACAGTCGCCGCGCGCCGTGATCTCCACGATCATCCAGCAGGCGTTGACAAGTGATTGCGTGCGCCTAGGGGCGTTGTGGCCGCGGCGCGACTTCACCTTCGTGGCCGACACCGTCTCCGGCTTCGTTCGTGCGGCCGAGGCCACCGGCGCGGAAGGTGCTGTCTGCAATCTCGGCACTGGCCATGACATCAGCGTGGGTGAACTCGCCACAATGATCCTTCGCATACTTGAAGTCGACCGACCAATCGTCGCAGAAGACGCGCGCGAACGTCCGGCCGCAAGCGAAGTCGGGCGTCTCCTTTCCGACAATCGTCACGCGGCCGAAATTCTAGGCTGGCGCCCTGAGACTTCTCTGGAGGATGGTCTGCGTCAGACGATCGACTGGTGGAAAGCGAATACTGGCGCTTTCGGCTGGTCCGGTTACGCAATTTGACAAGACGACTGCAGGAGCCTGACGACGTGTCGATGCAAAATTCAAACCACGGATCCGTGGAAGATTTGCAAAATGTGAGCGCACTCGTGTTGGCAGGCGGCAAGGGACGGCGGCTGCGGCCATTCACGGCGAATTTTCCCAAGCCGTTGATGCCAATCGGCGACAGAACCATACTTGAAGTCATATTGGAACGGTTGAGCGAACATGGCGTCGAGCGGGTGACTTTGGCGGTCAATCACCTTGCGCCGCTTATTCGCGCCTATTTCACAGACTGCACGCGCGTCTCGCTCGACCTGGATTACATTTACGAGGATCGACCGCTCGGCACTGCAGGGCCGATAGGCGGGCTTGCAGAAGTCAGTGGAACACTGCTGGTGATGAATGGAGACATTCTTACCGATCTCGACTTTCGACGCATGGTGGCTGAGCATCGACGTAAAGGGGCTGCGCTTTCTGTCGCGACAATGCTGCGTCGTTTCGAGATCGACTCCGGCGTCGTCGACGCCAACGACCAGGGGCAAGTTGTCGGTTTCCGGGAAAAGCCGGTGGCTCATCACAGGATCTGCATCGGAATATACGCGCTTGAGGCTCGCGCGCGCGCATTGATACGCCCCAATGTCCCGCTGGATATGCCCGATCTCATCATGCAGCTCGTCGAGGCGGGAGAGACTGTCGCAGTCTATGACCACGATGGGAAATGGATTGACATCGGGCGCCCCGATGATCTTGCGGAGGCGCAGCGGCTCTATGAACTGCCGCCTGCGGAGACGATATGACAATAACCACGCTCACGAATGGCGTCAGCCAAGGAACTCTGTTGTTCGACGGCGCAGAGTCGACCAACGGGCGCGCCATGATGGTGATTTCCGCGCTTTATCACACTGTGCAATGGATCAGCGCTTACCGGATCATGTTCGCGAACGTTACGGATCCGAACGTCGCCATTGCATTGGCCGCGTTTACTTACGACACGGGCGAGCCTGTCGAGACCTTGCAAACGATTTCGGACGAGGATTTTCGAGATGTGACCCTCTATGCAGGCGTCGCGTTCAGGTCAGCGGCGCATATGCGGATTGACGCCGCCGCAGCCGCAAGAGTTCCCGTCCTGCTCGCGATCCAATATCCGGAGCGACGCTGGACGACGCCATCTACTATAATGCATGCGCGCGCGGCGTTCGACCCGGGAATCTTCGCTCAGCATCTCGCCGCGGTGGCTATGGGTCTCGCTAGATGATTCGGCGAGGCGGGAAAATGCGCGCGCCGGAAGATGGACGCCACACCATCCTTGTCGTCGCCATGCCCAACAGCGTTCATACCGCGCGCTGGCTCAACATGGTTCGCGCGCCGGATCTTCGCTTCGTCCTCCTGCCGGTGTATGAGGAGACCCTCAGCGCATCGTTGGCCAAATCACGGGTCGTTCGCACCCTCGATGATGTCGCGGCCCTCGACGCAGACGAGATCGGCGTCTTCGACACGAGCGTCGTGCCTCACCACGCGGTCGAATCGACGAACGTCGCCCTGGCCTACGAGACGTGGCGACCGCCGTTCTTCAGCGCAGGCGTCGTCTTCGCGCAGCCGCTTCACCTTCTCGAAGCAATTCGACTATTGCGCCCTGCCCTCGTCCACTCAATGGAAATCCAGATGGCGGGCTATCTTTGTCTCGCCGCCCGCCAACATTCGCCCGCGCAATTTCCTCCATGGTTGCTGTCGAACTGGGGAAGCGACATTTACCTCTATCGCAAGCTCCCGGATCACCGCGCGCGTCTCGCAACGATCGCCCAATCGATCGACGCCTATCTCGCCGAATGCAGGCGGGACGTCGCGATCGTGCGGCAGATGGGATTCAGAGGCGCCGTTCTGCCGCCGACGCCGGCGTCCGGCGGCATGGCGTTCGAAGAGGCGCCGCGGCTGCAGGATCTCGCGCCGCCATCGCAGCGCAGCGAGATTCTCGTGAAGGGCTATCATAACTGGGCCGGGCGCGCGCTTCACATCCTCGCCGCGCTTCAGCTCGTTGCCCCCGTCCTGCAGGGGCGACGCATCCGTATCGCGCTCGCCGGACCAGCGGTTCGCGAGATGGCCGCCGAACTGACGTCAGCGACCGGTCTAGACATTGTCTGTGACTCGTATCTGGATAGCCACGCCGACGCGCTCGAGCGCATCTCCGAGGCGCGCATCACGATCGGCCTCGGCGTCTCGGACGGCATATCCACCACGTTGCTCGAAGCGATGGCGATGGGGAGCTTCCCGATCCAGGCGAACACGTCTTGCGGCTGCGAATGGGTCAAAAATGGCGAAACCGGCTTCATGGTCTCGCCGCACGACATCGCCAGCCTCGCCGACGCCATCGCCAGAGCCGCAAGCGACGACGCGCTGGTGGATGCGGCCGCTATCTACAATCGATCAACAGCCGAAGCGCGTTGGGACGCGACTCGAAACGGCCGCGCGATGATCGGGCAATATCGCGGGCTGGTCGCCGGTTCCGCGAGGACCAACGCCGGAGTGGTCAGAAAGTGAGTTCACCTCGAGTCACGGTCATTCTCGCCGTCGTGGACGATGTCGCTTCTGCGCGGGACCAACTCGTCGCAATTTTAGCGTCGACCGACGACAATTTCAGGGTGCTGGCGGCGGGGAACGCCGGAATGGAAGCGGCGGAGCGGATACCGCAGCCACTTGCCGGTCGAATCGCTTTTTTGACGGGAAGCTTCCGCTCTGCGGCTGAAGCTTTCGCGGCGGGAGCGGAGGAGGCCGATGGCGACGTGCTGGCCTTTGTCGGACCAGCGGATCGCCGCGATTTTCGCCGCCTCGACCGAGATGTCGCGCGGCTTGCGGAATTAGCCGCGCCGGCGCTCTGCGTTGCTGCGCCTGCGCGACAGGATTGGCCGGCCGGTCGTCCGAATTCGGCGGCCTCAGTCGCAGTCGCCGACATCATCGCAGGCGATGCGGATACAACGAGCCTCATCGTCGAGAAGAACGCGCTTGCAGCGGTCGGCGGCGTGGACGCCAGCGCTGGCGATCTCGCCTTGTTCGACCTCGCGCTCCGACTTGCATTGCGCGAAATGCTCGCAGTCGAACGAAGCCCCGAGCTGATTGCGGGGCGCTACGCGCCCTCTAGCCTGGAGATGGACGACCGCGTCGCCGCGCGCATTGGCGAGGCACGGGCGCTTGCGCCCGCGATCAATCTCGCGTTGGGAGAAGCGCTCTCCGCGGGCTCATGGCTGCTCGCCCGAATGGCGTTCGTGCGCCATCTCCTGTGCGCCTCCGGAGAATCGACCGACGTGCGCCTGCTCGGCGCCGACGGCGCCGATCCGCTGGACGCGCTTCGCCTCGCCTGTTCTGGCGGCGCGACCGACTTCGTCATCGTGTCTGTCATCTCGCCGAGCCCGGCGCTTGTCGCGGCGCAAAGCGTCCGGATGGAGGTGGAGGGGCTCGACGCCTGCCTGCCGACGATCGACAATGGTCTCTTCGCCGAAACGACCGGAGCCGGCGCGATCGTCGGAACGCGTTTTCGAAAAGCCGCTGTTCTGGAAGCGTTCCGGTTGATCGACGGGCAGGAGCCTGGCGTCGAGTCAACGGATGCTTGCTTCTGGCGCGTCTTCGCTGCGCGCTCGACGATAGGCGCCGTGGCCTATGCTTCGCCGCGGAGCGGGCGTCACACTGGCGCGCCCTGGTGGGCGCCGCCTTTCGATTGCTATGGAGAATTGGAGCGAAGTCTGGCGGACCGCCTGGTCGATCCCGCGTTCTATCTCGCGAAAAATCTTGACGTCGCTGGCGCCGGCGTAGACCCGGTCGAGCATTACCGGGAGAATGGCTGGCGTGAAGGGCGCGATCCCAACGGATGGTTTTCCACGCAATGGTATTTGAGCCATTCGAATATTCCACAGGACGCGCGCCCACTGGAACATTTCTTGCGGGTCGGGGCCGCCGCCGGACTGGCCCCGCATCCTGATGCGGATATTGCACGCGACGCGGCGCAGCGGGTGGGCGCCTACAAGGCGAGAGCCGAGGCGCTGCGCAGGCGCTTCGACGACGCCGATTCCGGTCAGAGCCTCGTCGACCGCCTCATCGATCCGGAATTCTATCTTGGGAAATATCCGGACGTCGCCGCAGCGGGAGCGGATCCGGTCGAGCATTACCGGGGAAGCGGCTGGCGCGAGGAGCGCGATCCCAATCGCCTGTTTTGCACGGGTTGGTATCGCGCTTTGCCGGGCGTTCCGCAGGACGTCTGCCCCCTCGAACACTTCGTGCAGGTCGGCGCGGCGATGGGTCTGGCCCCACATCCGGACGTGAATCTCGTTCATTTTTCGTTGGCTCACCTCAACGAGCGTTGGCCGAGAGCGGAGGCCCTCCTCTATCTTCTGGAGCAATCTCGCGCCTCAGGCGCTGTAGCAGATATCGATCCGGCCTCCCCGGCAGCGCTTGCGCGACTGGTGGACCGTTCCTGGTATCTCGAAACCCACGCGGACGTGGCTGCGGCGGGGTGCGATCCCGTTGCGCATTACCTCGAGGCTGGCCAATTTGAGGGGCGCGCGCCAAATCCCTGGTTCCTGCCCGATTTCTATTGCGAAAAGGCAGGCGTTTCTGGCGACACGCCTGCGCTCGCCCATTTTGTGAGGTCGGGCGCCGCGGCCGGCGTCCCGCCGCATCCCGCCGTTGATCTCTCTTTCTACGCTGCGCGCTATCTTGGGCAGGACAGTCCCAGCATAGCGGCTTATCAGCATTTGCTGGACTCCTGGCGAACTGAAGATGCGCAGCTGTCGCCCGACTGCAATCCCCGGCCGCTCACGCTCACCGAAGAACGCAGTCTTAGAATACTCGTCGATGCGGACTGGTATCGCACCGCCTATCCGGACATAGCAGCCGCCGACGTCGACGCTTTTGATCATTACATGGTCACCGGATGGCGAGAAGGACGCGATCCCAATCCCTGGTTCGCCGCCGCCTGGTATCGCAAGGCGAACGGGATCGAGCCGCTATGCGAGGCTCCCGAACTGTCGCATTTCATCCGAGTGGGTGCCGCGCGCGGCCTGTCTCCCCATCCAGATCTCGACCTCGCGCGCTACGCCCAAATCCATTTGGGTGAGCCTGCAAGCGCTAGGGCGCTCGCGCATCTGGTGAAGAACTGGTCAGACCCGGCCTTTTCGATATTTCCTGAACTTGACCACCCCTTCGTCGCCGCCTTCCTCGCCGATCTCGGTCCGGTTGTGCGCCGGGCGCAGATCATTCGGCTGATGCGGCTCACGCACCCCCCCGCAGCTACGGCCGAAGTCGCCGTGGAGGAGGCTTCGCCGTTCGTGGCATTTGTCGACACCGATTGGTATCACGCGCATTATCCCGACGTCGAGGCGAGTGGCGCGACGCCCGCGGCGGACTATCTCGAATCCGGGTGGCGAATCGGACGTGATCCTTCTCCGGCGTTTTCAACAATCTGGTATCTGGATAATTATCCGGAAGTCGCGGCTGCGGGCGTCTGCCCACTCGAGGACTATGTCATCGGCGGCGCGCGGGACGGCCGGCGGCCCGACGAAATCTTCGACCGGGAGTGGTACGCGCGCCGCTACAACCTCAAATCCGCAGCGCCCGACGCCGCGTTATTGGACTATGTGACGACCGGCTGGCGCCGTGGGCGCGCGCCGAGCGCGCTTTTCGAGCATCCGGCAGTGAAGACGCATCTGATGGAGAAGCCCGTGCGCGAGCGGGGTGATGAGATCCGTCGTCTGCACGGGGCGCGCAAGGTGTTCGAAACCGCCACTGTAACTATGAGGCCGGCTGAGGCCGAGCTCTGGCGGACCGTTCTGCTCTGGTCCCTGCCGCCGCGTGCGACGCCTTACGCGATCGGCAAAAGCGATGCTTTGACGATGATCATCGAGCCTTCCGCCGCCATACTGCGCGTCGACCGTGGCGCCGGCGTCGTAACGCTTTCGGTCGATGGCGCGGAAAATGGCCATGCCCTGCGCTTCGAGGGAGCGGAGTCGGAGGAGGCCTATGCGGCGTTCCTTACCAGAATCGGCGCGCGCGAAGTCGAAGCGGCCACCTGATCCGGTTCAGAGCGCTCCTTCGGGCCAGACCGCCGGATAGCCCGCCATATTGGGCGGCAGCCGTTTCATCACGCCGGGGTCGAATTTTTTCGCCCGCGCGATATGGCCTAATGCGGCTGGAGCGTCAGATCGTCCGATGATCGCCGCCGCGGCGAGATGCGCCGCGGCATAGGCCGCGCGCCTTTCGGCCGCCGTCGCAGGTTCGACCGGGTCCGCGAACAGTCGGTCCATCAGGTGAATGCGTTCGTCCGCCATCAGGATGCGCCGGTCGGAGGTGGTGAGGTTCGCGCCATGGAGGCGCCAATAGGCGAGCTTGCGCGGCAGGTGCACGAGGTCTCCATGGGCGGTCGCGCGAAGCCAGAGGTCGAAATCGGAGACCCAACGGAAGGTCTGGTCGCGCCCGCCGATCTCGTGGAAAATCCGCCGGCGCAGGAAAGCCCCGACACCCGGCAGACACCAATGCGCGCCAAGCATCAGACGCCGGTCGAACGCCGGGAGCCGGTGCGCCTCGACGAAATAGCCGGAGGGGTCCACAATGTCCCAGTCGCAATATGTCCCGATCGCCTTTGGCCGGGCGGCGAGGGCGCGAACGCTCTCGCCGATCAGGTCGGGATGATAAAAGTCGTCGTCGGACAGGACGCCAATAATCTCGCCCCGCGACTCCTCGAGGCCGAAATTGACTGCGCCCGCTTCGCCGCTGTTGCCGTGACGCACGAGCCGCACGAGCGGCGCGAAGCCGTCAACCACGCGCCGAATGGTCGTCGCCTGGCTCGATCCGTCATCCACGACGACGACCTCGAAATCCTCGAAAGTCTGTCGCGTGAGGGCGGCAAGCGTCGGCGCGAGCAGCTCAGGTCGATCGAAGGTGGGGATGACAATACTGACCATCGGTGGCGTTTGCCGTCGCACCGGCCTCCAGGACCGCGCCATAGGGCGGTCCAGCGGTATTTCCCTGCAGATCGTTTCTGTAAGCGTAGCCGCGCTCGCACGCGCCTCGGGGCGGTTGATAGGCGCCAACCGATAAATGGCTTCCATGAAGCCCTCGCGGGGCGCCGGGAAGGGCTTTTCACGCAGAGCTTGTCGTAGCGCGGCCGCGCGCTCAGAATAGTTTTCCAGCAGATCCTTCAGTTGTTCGACGAGGCCGTCACAGTCGTCGGGATCGATGACGGGGGGCGCGACATGGGGGTGCCGCTCGGTCAGGAAAACGCTCGCGCCCGCGCGCCGCGACAGCAGAATCGGGCAGCCATTGAGCGTCGTCTCAACCGCAACGTAATTGAAAGTATCGGTGCGCGACGGGATGACGACGACCGTCCGACCCCGAAATACATTCCCCCGCAATTCTGCGTCGTCCAATTTGCCGACATATGTCGCATCGACACCCCGCTCCCTCGCGAGCGCAAGCAAATGGTCTGACCACCGTTCGCCCGCCGACGCCCAGTCGCTGTCGGGACCTGTCAGATGGCAGCCGCGATAAAGGTTCCGGGGCACACGGCTGACGGCTTCGATGAAAATATCCGGCCCCTTGGCTCCGTCGAGTCTGCCGACATACCAAAGATCCGGCGGACCATCGCCGGGCGGCGCTTGGTCGGGAACAGGTATGAGTTCTATAGTGTCGTGCATGTCGACCTGGGCGACCGGCATGTCTGTGCGCCATTGCTGGTGAAGCTGAATATCCGAAATGGCGTACCGGATATCGGCTGTCTCCATCGACAGCTTTTCAACGATCTCGAGAGCTTCGACGACGCCGTTCGAACTTTCGTGCGCATAGGCGGCGCGAGCGCTCACGCTCGCCCAGCCCAGCATCGATATGGCGACGCGCTCGACAAGGACTCCATAGGCCGACAGGACGGATCGCGCGACCGAACCTACCGGGAAAAAAGACGGGATGTCGAGAACGTCGAAATTCTCGCCTTGAACCGCCGCCGCGACGCTCGCGAATTGCTGGATGAAATGCCGCGAGGACCAATGCATTTCCGCAGGCAAGGCGAAGGGCTGGATCGCAACCGAAGCATGATCGAAGGCGAAGGGCTGAGCGTTCGGCGGCAGCAAATTGGCGCGCTTCATGAGCAGGTCGGGACCGCGCGATGGATAATGGAAGGTCATCGACGGATTTCGTTCGACGACGCGCCGGTAGAAGACTTGACCGCCGCCGATGGCCGTAAAGAAATCGAAGTCGGCGATGAGTACTTTCATTCGGGCTGTCCTCGTGTAACGCCCAATCTGTTCCTCCCGGCGCGCGGCGCGACGCAATCCCGAGAAGCGGCGGTCCAAAAGTTCACCATGCTTTCTGAAAGCCTACAGCGTAGCGTTCCGCAAGGCCGAAATTCGCTGATGTCGGCAAGATGCGCGTCGATGGCGCTTCCGCCGCTTGCCACCACTTCGTCGATCATCTACCGGATTGACATGACAGACTGACCCGGTCTTTCAGGATCAGGGGGAAGCGAGACTACAAAACGTGAAATGACCCACAAAGACCTCCGTCCGGCGCGCTTGTCGGCAATTATGCAAGCCGCTATCATTGCCTGAATCCGACGCACAAAAACCTATGCGTTGGTTGCGCCGGGGGCAATAAACATTTGCGCCTCGCCCTTATTGTAAATGATCGAAGGTTCCGTCGGATGTCCTCCGACATCGGTCGACGAAGGCCGCCAAAACGTAAGGCATTTCCGCCGGCATTGACGCGTCGCCCCATAGAACCGACGCCCCTCGCCGACGAGCGGGATCTTTGCCTTTCCATAACGGCCGAGCCAAGCAAAACCTGTGCTGCGGTCGTTGTCGCTGGACCGACCCGCCCGATTCACCACTTATGCCGCCATTGCAATTTCACGGCGTCTGCATTGCAGCGGCCCCATATCGACAGTTGGAAAACGAAATAGCCCCAATAGCGTCACACCAAGCTTAACGTAACGCCTCTTCACGAAATCCGAGATTCCTCCAATAGCAGAAATTGAGGCCCGCGCCCGCGCCATCCGCCGTGTGGTTCGAATGAGGATAGCGGCCAAGCCCGCGGCGCCAAACCTCCCCGGTTGGTTCGCCGTCCCACGATCCCAATAATTACGATCGAGCGCCTTCCTCGACGGCTCCCACCAATAACAGATTTTTGAAACCGAACCCCGTTCGCCTCACGCAGAAATTTCGGGCAGCGGAAAGTTTACAATCGGGCAACCTTAAATCCACAAATTTCACGTTTAGTGTTGCTTAAACATCTATGATGTTATAGGACTTGTTACAACCGTTCCGGCCGTGATCTCATTAAGATCGGCGCCGGTCTGGTCGCTTCCTCGTCGGCGGGTTTTACGGTCAACCGCCGGCGCCGGAGGATCCAGAGGGGAGCCCGGCCTCCATGGCCGGGCTTTTCCTTTTCGGGAAAGCCATCCCATAGGACGCGCCATGCCGCGATCACCGAAAGGTCATTGCGCGTTGATTTTCACCCTCGCCAAACCCCGATCAGTAACGAGCGATCGGTCGCACGTGAAACCGATCAGGTCCCCAACGGATCACTCACGACTGTAAAGCCGGCAGTAACTGACCCGCTCTGACTTTTTTCACGCGATTGTCTACAAAAGTTCAAAATCTCCAGAAGAATGATGAATTCCTGACTCGGGTCCGTCATATGAATGTCCGAGACGATTTTTCAGCCTGGAAAGTTTGAGCTTTCGCGCAGCCTCATGACTTTCAACCTCCCAATGGGAGGGCATGAGTTCAGCAAGCTCCGTCACGAAATGCGACAGACCTTCCAGCCTCTGGTGCAGAATGTCGACCGTCTGGGCTGAGCGCAAGAATACTTCGTTTCGGGCGATCCCGTTTCGAACGGACGTTTCGACCATTCCACTCAGATCATTGACCGAAACCGCAGCGTCGTCCAACTCACGCGCCACCCGCTTGAGAATTTCGATGATCGGCTGAGAATCCTGCGCCTTGATCATTTTCAGCACGCCTTTGTCGCATCGTTGATTTCACGCACTTTTACAAACATTGATTGTATTTATCTCATCCAGCACGATAACAATGTCTTTCACCCAATCTTTATTTTCTAAGAATACCGCACGGAGCCAAGCTCAAAAGAATTCAAGCGTTCCTTCAAGGACCGGCTTGACGGTAGCCGCTTCCGCCGGTTGCGACTTGTGAACATAGCCGGAAAGGAAAATCTGTCGCGCGCGCCCCGACAGCGGATAATATTCGAGCCGCCGCCCCCGCGCGCCTCCAAGATCCTCCGCCACGATCCTTATGCCCTCGTTGTTGAGGAACCTCCTCGCAAAACTCGCGTTCTTAGAGCCAATGTCAGGGAGACCATCAAGCATGCGCGCGCCGCCAAACAACTTCCCCTCGAGCCGCTCCCGTCGCGCGCCACGTTTCAACAGGCCGTTCACCAGCAATTCCATCAGGTGAACGCCATACCTTTCGGCGTCAGCCGCTTTCGTCCCGTCAAGATCTCCAGGAAGAAGAAAATGATTCATTCCCCCTACATGCGCTTCTGGATCACGCAGACAGGCAGCGACACACGATCCAAGAATCGTCGCAAGCACGACATTAGGACGATCAACTACCCGATATTCACCCTGGATCACATGAATTTTCGTTAGCTGATCAGTCATCACAACCTTCCAACAATTGCTTCGATTGCGGTCTTCAGCGTTGCAGTCGTGAACGGCTTCATCAGGTAATTGTTGACGCCCAGTTTTTTCGCCGCCTCAAGCACTGCCGTGTCGGCTCGCCCGGTGAGCATTATGAAAGGAACACGCCGCGTCGGCGTATATTCACGAACCGCCTTCAGAAGACCCAGACCATCGAGCTTCGGCATATTGACGTCGGAGATGATCAAATGAGCAGGCGTGCTCAACATGAACTCCAACGCCTTCTCGCCGTCATGCGCAAGAAAAATGTTCCTCAGACCGATTTGCTCTAGGCCATCACGGATCAACATACGACTGGTGCTGGTGTCGTCGACCACAAGCACTCTGAGTTGGTTTGCTATCGACATACTTCCCTCGCATTACGCATATTTGTGGCCTTCAGAATGTGCCTGCCAATCTCACCAAGCGGCAGTTGCACTCCGACCGCGCCCGCTTCGAACGCGGCTCGCGGCATCCCGTAAACCAGCGAAGTCGCTTCGTCCTGTCCGAGCGTTTCCGCCCCGGCCGAACGCATTGTCAACAGTCCCTGTGCGCCATCGCGCCCCATGCCGGTGAGAATGACCCCAACGGCACGGTCTCCCGCCACACGCGCAACCGAAGCGAACATGGCGTCGATCGAAGGTCTATGGCCGCTTACCAGGTCGCCCTCACGAAGGCGGCATTCAAGCCTATTTGTCCCGCCGATCTCCAGATGCGCCAACCCGCCGGGCGCCACAAATACCTGCCCCGACTGCAGAGGGGCGCCATGAAACGCTTCCCTCACTTGCGGCCTGCAAATACGATCGAGTCGCGATGCGAAGCTCTGGGTAAACTGAGCCGGCATATGCTGCGTAATCACAGTAGGCGGACAATTCTCCGGAAATGACGCCAACACCGTACACAATGCTTCAACGCCGCCCATAGAAGACCCGATCGCGACGATGCGGCCATCCGAACGGAAGTTTTCGTCAGCATGCGCTTTGTGCGCTGTCACAGGATGCCCCGGCGCGCGAGCGGATACCCTGACCCCGGCGGCCTCCTTCACGCGCGACGCAAGATCCTTTAGCGAGTTGGCGTTACGTGCAGACGGCTTGACGATCACGTCGACCGCGCCAATCTCCAACGCCCTAATCGTAGCCTCTGCGCCCTTTTCCGTCAGGCTGGAGATAATGATCACCGGCGTCGGGCGAAGCGCCATAATCCGGGCGAGGAAATCAAGTCCGTTCATCCGCGGCATCTCGATATCGAGCGTGACGACGTCAGGATTGAGCTGCTTCATCGCTTCCCGCGCTTCGAATGGATCACCAGCCTCGCCGACAACCTCGATTCCCGGATCCGACGAAAGTGACGATGCAATAAGCGCACGCATGGTACGAGAATCGTCGACGATCAAGACATTGCATTTTTTCATCGTGCGGCGCCTTCTCGCAACCGATAGGTAGTAAAGCCGTCGCTGACAAATCTCTCTGCAGCCTGACCAGCAATTCTCTCGGAATGCCCGATATATAGCCTACCATCCGGCGTCAGAGCCGGCGGAAACCGTCTCCAGATCTCCTGCTGAGTCTTTTCCTCGAAATAAATAACCACATTCCTACAAAATATGGCATCGAATCGTCCTTTCATCGGCCAAGGTCCGACAAGATTGAGTTCTCTGAAGGAAACCAATGACGCGAGTTTCTCGCTCACCTCCCACATGCGAACCGAAGCGCCTCCGACCGGGGAGAACCAACGCTCGCGCATTTCGGTCGGCACCGCGCTCATCGCATCCTGGCCATATACGCCGGCGCGCCCATGCGCGATCATATTCTGATCGATATCCGTCGCCAGCACGCGAACATCGAGCGTCGCCGCCTCCGGGATCACCGACAATATCGTCATTGCAATCGAATATGGCTCCTGTCCATCCGAGCATGCCGCCGACCATATCCGCAGACGGCCGCCCTTGCGAACATGCTCCGCCTTCCTCGCCACCACATGCGTCTTCAGGTGCTCGAAATGGTGGGGCTCACGGAAAAACCGCGTTACATTTGTCGTCAAAGCAGCGATCATCTTTTGCCGTTCGTCTACCCCTCCATCGCTCGCGATAAGCGAGCAATAATCTCGGAAATTCTCCAGACCGAGCGCGCGCAAGCGTTTTGTCAATCGCGAATAAACCAACGTCGCCTTCGCGCTCGAAAGATATATACCCGCGTCCTCATGCAGGATTTTCGAGATTTTACGAAAATCCTCGTCGGTGAAGGGAAACGGTCCCCACCCCGACTCGCCATTTTTCTGGAGAAATTGCGTCATCACTCGTCGATCCGAAACATCCGGCCTGATCTTCCACTCCCGATCTCATCGATCGATCGGCGGCCCGAAGATAATTGCAGAAATCCAGGCATCCGAGCCCCGCCTCGCCCGACTCATTCAGCAGCCTGAAGGCCGGCCTCGATATCGGTATCCGCGCGCAATCGATTTACGATCGCGTCAACGTCAACGATCAAGGCCACCCGCCCATCACCGAGAATGGTGGCTGCGGCGATCCCGTGCACTCTACCGTAATTCGCTTCGAGACTCTTGATGACGACTTGTCGTTGGCCCTGGATCGCATCCACGAGCAATGCACATTTCTCTCCACTCTCGGACTCAACCACCAAGGCGACCTGCGTTGTCGGATCGATTTCGTCGCATCGGTAGCGAAGCACGAAACCGACGTCGATCAGCGGCAGGAAGCTATTTCGGTTCCCAATGACCCGCACTCCCGCGCCAAGGGAATGCACATTCTCGATTTTCGGTTGAAGAGTCTCAACCACCGCCGTTAGTGGAATAATCAATGTTTGATTTGCGACGGTCACGACCATCCCATCCAGAACCGCCAAGGTAAGCGGCAAACTCATCGAGAAGGTCGAACCATATCCTTCGCGGGAGGAAATCGAAATCCGTCCTCCTAGAGCCTGGATGGCTCGCTTAACGACGTCCATGCCGACCCCTCGACCCGAGATACTCGAAGCCGTTGTATTCGTCGAAAAGCCGGGCAAAAAGATAAGCCCGTCGACTTCCTCCTCTGACAACGCCGCATTCTCCGGAATGAGACCCTTTGCGACCGCGATCTCTCGGACGCGCTTACGATTAATGCCTGAGCCATCGTCCGAAACCTCTATTACAATCCGCCCAGACCGATGCATAGCCGAGAGTCGCAAGGTCCCTTCCTCGGGTTTTCCAGCGGCAATGCGCGCCTCTGGCGACTCGATTCCGTGATCTACCGCATTCCGAACCATATGGGTCAGCGGATCGGTAAGTCGCTCAATGACCGTCTTGTCGACTTCGGTGCCCTCGCCGTCAACGATCAAACGAACTGACTTCTTCGTGATCGCCGCAGCCTCTCGAACTGTTCGCGACATACGCTGAAAAATCGGCTTAACAGGTTGGGCTCGGATAGCCATCACACTATCCTGTATATCGCGCGTCAGCTGCTCCAGCTCTTCGAGCCCAATTGCGACCGACGACGCCCGCGACAACCCGGCCTCTGAAACCCGTTGAGATAGTACCGCTTGATTGATTACTAGCTCGCCAACCAGATTTATCAGCCGATCAACCTTATCGAGGTCTACCCGAATGGTTGCCTGCGTAGGTGGTGATCCATGCACGGGAGACGCTTGCTTACTTTCACCGACAACTTCATCTATTGAAGAGTTCCCCGGTTCCTTGGCTCTCGTCTCGTCAACCTCGACTGTAAAGCTTTCAAAGTTCGTGCCTTTTTCGACTTCGGCCGCGTCTTCACGCCTCCCCATCGCGCCTTCGGCTTTATTGTCCGGATTAATGACCGTTACGTCGAAGTCACAATCAGACTCAACAAACTCGAATATTTGACGAACCTCGCTCTCGCAAGCCTTTCCAGTCAGCTCAATTGTCCACGATAAATAGGCTCCTTCCGGGTCGAGTTCGGCGAGGAATGGAAGTTCGTCCGAATTACAATCGGTCACGCACGAACCAAGCGCGTTGATCTCTCGAAGGATCAGAAGCGCTTCATTAGCTCTTGTGTACAAGGAAGGCTTCGGCCTGAAATAGACGCGAAAGCGCGCGTCCTCATCTACCGTTGCTTCCCCATCGGGAGCAAAAATCGAATCAAGGGAAATTGCGATAGGACTAAAATCTAAGCCAGATTCCGATGAATCCTGTTGTTGAGACGCTTGTTCACCGTCACTCGATTGGTCGCAGCAAAGTTGTTCGAGGCTAGCCTTCGTTATGTCAACTTCTTGTCGATCCCAGGAGATATCGTCTCGAACAGCCCTCACGAGATCCGAAAGAACATCGGATGAGTGCAGTAGCACCTTCGTAACGCCTGGCGTCGGCTTCAGCGCATCTGACCGCAGCAAATCGAGCGTCGACTCGAACACATGAACAAACTCGACCAGATCATCGAAGCCGAACGCTGCAGCGCCGCCTTTTATCGAATGAACGGCGCGAAAGACAGCGTTAACCGTCTCCGAATCGTGGTTCCCATCTTCAATTTTTAGAAGGCCGCTTTCCAACTCTGAAAGCTGCTCTTCACACTCCTGAAAGAAGGTCTGCTTGATTGCCGCTAGATGATCCATTGCATGCTCCCGACATTAGGCGGTCACGCGTCGAATTGCGTTTACGAGCTTCGCAGGATCGAATGGCTTTACGATCCAACCAGTTGCGCCAGCTCGCCGGGCGCGTTCCTTCTTTTCGTTGTCACTCTCTGTAGTAAGCACCAGGATGGGAACGACGCGACAGGTTTCATGCTTCCTGACACCCTCAATGAATCCGAATCCATCCAACCTCGGCATGTTGATGTCTGTAACGATCGCATCGGGCTTCGTTCGCTCCAGAGCCTCAAGACCATCAACACCGTCCTCCGCCTGGACGACGATGAAACCCGCATCACTCAACGCCAGTTCGAGCATTTGGCGCATGGTTCGCGAGTCATCGACAGTCAATATTGTCTTGCTCATTTCGTGACTTCCTTTTCAGTGAATTTGGAGATGTCCAGACCTACGGTTGCGAAAGCTTCACGAAACTCCCTCGACGGCTCGACCAATGAAAGAGTTACTCCGTCTCTCTCCCACGTCAAATAGGCCGAAACGATCACTTGGATGCACTGTACGCCAATCTTCTTGACGTTCGATGCATCGATTCTTAGCTGTTCGCCTCGGCAGGAAAGGAGCCGCGCGGCGAGAGGGGCCGCTTCGCGTAGATCCAATGCTTCCGGCAGCACCAGCGCATCACCGGAGCAAATATTCGACCCGTCCATGAGATGTATTTCCCGACTTCGTTATCGTGACGCGATTAGCGCTTACCTTGAGTGATTTTTCACCTTACTTTCCCAAAGTCCCTATTGTATCCCCGCGAGCGTCTCAGGAAGAAGGTTCTTGATTACAAGAACGCTGATAACCTCGCTCTCCGCAGCGACGATTCCTTTGATGAAGGAACGCGACAGTTCCGAAGCTACCTCTGGCGTGGGCTGGATAGCGTCTGGAGAAACCATCATTATGTTCGAAACGGCTTCCACCAGCAATCCGACAACCTGGCTTTCATTTTGAACGACGATTACTGCGTGTCGAGCTGTCGGCTCCTTGATAGGTAGCGCCAACCGGGCAGCCAGATCAATTACGGGCAAAACTGCGCCACGCAAATTGATCACGCCTCGGACATAGCCGGGCGCATGCGGAAGAGGCGTGGCTGGGGTCCACCCGCGAATCTCACGCACAGCCATGATATCTATGCAATAGGTCTGACTGCCAACATGGAAGGCAATGAACTCTTGAGGATCGCTTCCTTGCGTTTGTGCTGTAGCAGCTCTCATGTCTCAAAACTCCGCCCAGTCCTGCTCATCAGGCTCACTTTTGATCTTTGCCGCTGCAGCGGCGCTATTTTGCCGCGCATACGAAACGGAGGTGCGGCGAACTGGCGTCGTCGCCTGTGATAGGCTTTGCAAGCGCGTCTTTTGAGCGTCACCCTTACCATCGTCTTGAAGAGTAAAGACCGACACAGCGCTTACTATAGCCGCAATATCGCCTTGCAGGCGCTGCGTCGCCGCTGTCGTTTCCTCGACCATTGCCGCATTTTGCTGCGTAAACTGATCCATCTGGGCGACCGCTGTATTTATCTCCAGTAGCGCAGTCGATTGCTCTTTCGCTCCGTCCGCGATCTCCGCAACGGCTGAATTCGCGTCTGAAACTTGGGACACGATGCGATTCAGTGCGTTTCCGGTTTGCGCGACAAGCTGCACGCCTTCGCGCACCTGCAAAGTCGAGGCTGCGATCAGGCCCTTGATGCCTTTAGCCGCTTCCGCAGAACGCTGCGCCAACGCGCGGACTTCGGAAGCGACGACGGCGAAACCCCTTCCTGCCTCACCGGCCCGCGCCGCCTCGACGCCGGCATTCAGCGCAAGAAGGTTTGTTTGAAATGCAATTTCGTCGATTACCCCGATAATCTGCTCAATTTCCTCTGACGATTTCTCAATACGGCCCATGGCGTCGATTGCCTTCCGCACGACGTCACTACTGCTTTCTGCGTCTACGCGGACCTCGGACACTAAGGCGCGTGCACTTTGCGCCCCATCGGCAGTCTTACTTACGGTTGACGTGACTTGCTTCAATGTGGCTGCAGTTTCTTCGAGACTGGCCGCCTGCTGGCATGTCCGATTGGAAAGAGATTCGGCCGCTACGGAAATCTTCTCTGTCGATGTGGTCAGATTGTGCACGCCCGATATCGTTTTCCCGAATGCATTGTTCAGATGGTCAAGCGTTTGATTGTAACAATGACGAAGCTGTTCATAGTCTTTTGAATATGGGTGGTTCAGTCGGACGGCGAGATTGCCATCAGCCAATTCCTGAAGCGCGGCACAAAATGATTTCATAAAGAAATTGTGCGCGTCAATATATCCCTGCGCCTCGGCCTCCGACGTGGCTTTCTTCTCGCTTTCAATGGTCTTCTGCCTTTCGAACTCTCCTAGAATATCCTCTTCTCGAGCCTTCAGAGCCTGGCGCATATCGTCTGCGAGTTTCAAGACAGCCGAATGCGGCTGGTCTCGGTCGCCGTCAGTCAATGAAATGTTGAACCCATTCTGTCTTGACCGAGCAATTGCCCCCTCAAGGGCATCGGCTGCAGCAGTTGATTCCGAATGAAGTATGTAAAAGAGAACTATTGCAGAAACCACAGTCGTGAATGCAACGATAAGCGCGAACCAGGGATGCTCTCGGAGCATGCTCGTCGTCGAACCGGCTCCAATCAGTAGCCAGGGCGTAAGGGATAGACCCGATATCGGGGCGAGTAATCTGGTCATGATTCGCATTTTGTCCCTCGATTCACAGGTATTCCCGTCACGATTCGTCTGCCAATATCTACGTCATGCCGGCGTGCAATTGATGGCCACACGCATTGTGTCTCCGAGTTCCGACATCCCGAGACGCGAAGATTCAAAACCCGACTCGCGCCGGGCTTCTTGCATACATTGACATTGGAGGACGGATCCCTCGGGGGACATGCCGGATCTCACCGGCGTATCGGAATCGGCTTCATGCCCTTGATCACGCGCTATCTCGCCCGCGTATCAATCCGATATTCGAAGACTGTAATCGAAGGAGGTTAAGCGGTCCTTAGCGGAATATTCCTAGGCGCAACCGTTTGAATGATCCTCTGTCGACTATAATCATCCGCAGAAGCTCGAGTCGTTGTCATTCAAGTAGGGAATTGCATACACCAGATCCGCCTCACGTAATTGGCAAACGGAGCTACGGATTAATGTCTCTTGCTGAATGATCCTCACAATTCATCTTAGCTTGGACCTACCGTCAGCCGCAAATCCACGTCGGATCACATTGATGCATCAAGCAACATTATATCAGGTCGGCGGTAATGCTCGTTCATGGGCTAGGTCAGGCTCGCCACAATGATTCAGGATTTCCGCGCGAACGAGGTCACGAAGATGTAAGCCCGCTGCGAAATCAGTCCCCGATGGCATGATCTTCCTGCCAATATGAACAAAAATTTCCCCACGTCGCGGGAGCCAGGAATCGGATCGCAAGACTGAGCGCGTACCGCGGATCGTGCTTGGAACGACAGGGAGCCCGAGTTCGGAGGCGGTGATGAAAGCGCCGACATGAAATTCCAGCAAGCCCGGCATACGCGAGAAGGTTCCCTCCGGAAACCATACGATGCATGCGCCGGCGCGCGCGGCTTCGAGCGCGGCCCTGGCGTCCTTCACGCCCTCTGCGGGGTCCAGTCGGCGAACAAATACCGCACCGAGACGACGGAGAAAGACGCCGGCGAAAAATTGATGCGCGAGTTCCTCTTTCGCTACAAAGCAAATTTCGCCCGGAAGAACCGCCGCCAAGACCGCTGCATCTAAATAACTCGAATGGTTTGCAACGATAATCGCATTCCTCGGCACCAACGCGGACTCATATTGTGTGTTCAATCTAATTCCACTCAGGCGGAAGAACAGCCGCGCGCCTGCGTGTAGCACGTTGTGTCGGAACGACTGCACGGGTGATAATACAACACAAGGCCACACCCAGGAGGCTATCAATATCAGCACGCTCCAGACATAGGCTCCGTAGGCAATCGTGACAATATTCGAAACGCCACGCCGTAAACGGGGGCCAATTCCGGCGGCGGCGACACGGATAAGTTGCCAACGTGGGTTGGAACGCCCTGGTTCCCACAGGCCAGATTCAAACATCGCGCGCGCGGCGGACCGCCTCAGCTTTCCGCTCGACGTCTTTGGCACGGAATGCGGCGGCGCGAGCACGATTTCGTCGGGCGCCAGGTCGAGCAGGGTCTGAGAGGTCTCGAATACTGTTTTACGTAGACTCTCGCGCGCGACCGGATCGGCGACGCGCGTCTCCGCCATAATGATCAATCGTTCCGTTCCTGCGTGGGGATCGAGCGACGGGAACACGGCGACGCATCCTCGCCTTACGCCTTCGATCGCGCCGATCGCCTCTTCCAATTCTTGGGGATAGATATTGCGCCCTGCGCGTTTAATGAGATCCTTTATTCTTCCTGTAACAAAAACATCCCCACCGGCGATGTAACCCCGATCGCCCGTCTCCAGCCAGTCGCCGTCGAACAGCGCACGCGTCTTTTCCGGATTTTGAAAGTACCCTCTTGTTGCTGATGGTCCCCTGAATTGCAACCGACCCACGCGCCGTTCCGGAAGCTCCCGTCCAGCATCGTCGACGACGCGAATTTCGTGATGTGGAAGCGGCTGTCCGCAGGCGACGAGCATCGCGACGTCATCGACATCCACTGCCGCCGGGCGCGCCAAGCCATCGCGATCGAGTAGTTGTCGATCGACTCTGTCGATCAACGGTCCGCGCCCAAGAGGCGGAAATGCAAGCCCCACAGAATTCTCCGCCAGACCGTACACTGGCGCCATCATCTCCCGACGAAAACCAAAGGGGCCGAATTTGTCGATGAAACGATTGATAGTGATTGGACTGACCGGCTCCGCGCCATTCATGACCGCGCGCAGCGAGGCGAGATCGATTCCCACAATCCGCGATTCCTCGATCGATTTGAGACAGAATTCAAAGGCGAAATTTGGGGCCGCAGAAATCGTCGCCTTGTGGTCACTAATCGCCCAAAGCCATCTCGCAGGATCTGCGAGAAATGCGAGCGGCGACATGATCATCACTGGCGCGCCATAGTAAAGCGCGCCAAGCCAACATCCAATCAGGCCCATGTCGTGATAGAGCGGCAACCAGCTCACGACTCTGTCGGCGGACGATGCCTTCAGCACGGAACCCATGGCGCGTATATTGGCAAGGAGATTTCCGTGAGAAAGCACGACGCCCTTCGGATCACCCGTGCTCCCGGAAGTATATTGAATGAGCGCGAGTGTTTCTGCTTTCGCCGGCAACGGAGCCTGTAGGAGCGGCGCCTTTGAAAGATCCGCGATCGTCTCGATATGCTGGAGCGCGCGGACCAAGCCATACAACAATTCCCCGATGACTCCAATCTCTGCGTTTGTAATTAGCGCGACGCTTTCAGCGTTGATTAGAATTCCGGCCTGCCGACGCAGGTGATCCTCGATTTGCGACAGGCGGAAAGGCGGATAGATCGGCACGGGAATGGCGCCGACGAAAAGGACGGCGAAAAAGGCGACAAAGAAGTCGCGACTGGTCGGTAACATGATGGCAACGCGATCTCCGGGACTTATCCTTCGCTCGATCAAACCGCCGGCCGCAGCGAGCGCCTCATGATACAGATCCCTATAGGTCAATCGCTCCGGCCCCCTGGCGCCGCCCCACAGGAAAACATGTTCACGCGCGCCGTGATTTTGTGCATGAGTTGTCAAAGTATCGATCAATGTGGCGGCCTCGATTGGCTCTTCGACTTCTTCGGCGCCCGACAAATCCAGGCGAGAGATACGGGGCGTTCCCCCCATTGCCGGACCGGCCGCCAAAATTGCTCGAACGAGATCGTTCGGGCTGTCGGCCTCTCCAATCAATTGCTCTGGAAGTTGCACCCTGAATTTTCGGTCTAGCCGTAAAAGCAGTTCTGCACGAGAGAGACTGTCCAGCGCCAGATCGCGATCAAGATCGCTATCCAAGCGCACGAGGCGGGCATCCACCATTGTCGGATGTAATTCAGAGACGAGGTCGCGCACGACCTGCAACACGACTTCTCCGATTGCGTCAATCGATTGAGGCGACGGATGCGCCCGGCTTTCGCTATTCTCGGAGTCGCTCATGACCTTTATGCGCCCTTCATGTGGTTTGCGACGGCGCGCCTGCGTCGGCAGACTTCTTGCTGCCGGTATCGAACCTGTCGAGACCGGCGATAACCTCCTCGTCGCTTATCTGACGAAAATCAGTGTAAAAAAATCCGATCGCACCGAAATTCCGATAGGACTCGAGGCAGATGATTTCATCCGCATCGGATCGCAACGCGTCGAGTGTATCGGTTGGCGCCACGGGGACGGCGAGCACGAGTTTTCTTGGGTTCCGCGCGCGAACGGCGCGCAGTGCGGCGCGCGTAGTTGCGCCGGTCGCGACGCCGTCGTCAATGACGATCGCCACTCGACCGTTTACCTCCGGTCTTACGCGCGCCCCGAGATAGAGACGCCGGCGACGGTCGAGCTCGCCAATCTCGCGCTGACGAACCTCATCGAACTGAGCGTCGCTTACCCCCGCGATGGCGATGACGTCCTCGTTGCGAACAATTATTGGCTCGCCGCCATCTGCAACCGCGCCCATTGCGAGCTCCGGCTGGAATGGAACGCCGATCTTGCGCACGAGGGCAAGATCGAGCGGCGCATGAAGCGCCTGCGCGACTGGCGCTGCCACGGGAACGCCCCCGCGCGGCAGGGCGAAGATGACAACATCGTCTCCCTTGAATTTCGCGAGCTTTGTCGCGAGACGGCGTCCTGCTTCTGTGCGGTCATGGAAGGGCATCGCAGCTTCCCGCTAGCTATAAGTTCAAAGGTCTGACGTCAGCGCACGCTGCGCTAGGTCGATATAGCGGCTTGCGAGCGGCTCCCATTTCTCTGGCTGCCGCGGCGTCGGGTCGAGAAGATGCGCAACCGAGAGGCGCGCACGAAGGATTGCGCGCCACGCAGAATAAAGCGCGATCAGTTGGCGCGGCGGCTTTTCCCCGAGCAGACGCCCGCATTTATCGATCAGGATCTGTCCAAGCTCTCCCGCGCCGAGCTGCGCGCATTCGACGCCAAGAAAGGCCAATTCATCGAAGGGATCGACTTGTCGCAGCTCTTTGTTGAACTCGAGACAATCGAAGATCGCAACTGGTTCGCACAAGCAGATATGTTCGGGTCGCAGATCGCCATGACCCTCGATAACAGCGCCATCGTGAACACGCCTTTCCAATAGGGATCGGTTTGTCGTCAGGGTCGCGTCAAGAAGGTCGAGGAGGATGGGAATTCGGCCATGGTCTAGCGCGAAATTTCTTCGCATCAATATATCGCGATTTTTTTCCTGCTCTGAAAAGAATCGTGCTGAATAGTCTTTTGCTGTTATCGACGAAGACTCGACGCTACGATAGAATTTGGACAATTTCTCGCTTATCGCATCGATCTGCGCCTCGGTGAGCCTTCCGTCGCGGATCAGGCGGTCCATCATGTATTCTTGCGGCAGCCTGCGCATAACCACGAGCCAGTCGACAGGAGGTGCGTCGCCGCCGATGGCGAGTCCCTGCGCTTCATCGAAGGTCAGCGGAACCACGCCGAGATAAACGCCCGCAGCAAGTCTGTCGTTGAGCCGCGCTTCTTCGCGACAATTGTGCTCACGGGCGCTTATCGTCGAGAAATCGAGAAAAGGATACCGCACGGGCTTCTTGAGTTTATAAACCCTCGCGCCGGCGAGAAACACATAAGACATGTGCGTTTCGACAACGCTGACGCTCGCGGGATGATACGCATATGCTGAAACGTCGCGGAGAAAGCGAAGCTTATCTTGGATGGAAGGCGCGTTGGACTCCGTATCCACGGCGGCGCCTATACCTGTTGAGATCATCACCGGCGCCCCATATGCAGTTCTATCCCTTCTCCGCATTTCGCATCGCAAAATCTAGCAGGCTCAACCCTTCACACAGATCAGCGGCTTCAAAAAGGCGACCTTTTTCGCCAGCCCGGCGACCTCCGCCGATTCGACGACAGCGCGGACGTCCTTGTAGGCGCCCGGCGCTTCTTCCGCGACCCCGCGCAGGGAAGGACTTTTCACGATAATGCCCTGTGATCGCAGATCGTCGACAACCTTGCGGCCGCCCCAGGCGCGCGTCGCGGCGTGACGGCTCATCCGTCGCCCGGCGCCATGGCAGGCTGACGAAAATGCCTGCTCTTCGCTCGTCGCGACACCGGCAAGCACATAGGACCCGGCGCCCATGCTGCCGCCGATCAGCACAGGCTGACCGAATGGCTTCAATGCTTCCGGAAGACTGGCATGCCCTGGACCGAAAGCGCGTGTTGCGCCTTTGCGATGAACGAAGAGCTTGCGCGTCTCACCGTCGACCATATGGTTCTCGACCTTGCAGGTATTGTGCGAAACGTCGAACATCAGCGGCAATTCGTAGTGTGGAAAGAATCTCGCGAATGTCTCGCGCGCAAGATGTCCGATGATCTCGCGATTGGCGAGCGCGCAGTTGATTGCCGACCGCATCGCTCCAAGATAGCGTTGCCCGAGTTCGGATTTGATTGGCGCACAGGCCAGTTCCCGGTCGGGAAGCACAATTCCATGGCTTTCCGCCGCGAGCGCCATTTCGCGCAGGAACTCGGTTCCAATCTGATGCCCCAGACCACGCGAACCGCAATGGATCGTCACGACGCATTCACCCTTGACGAGACCATAACCGGTAGCGATCTCGGGATCGAAAATTTGATCAACCTCCTGAACTTCCAGGTAATGATTGCCCGAGCCAAGCGTGCCCATTTCGTGTCGCTGTCGCTTCTTGGCGTGTTCGGATACGGCATCTGGCGCCGCTCCTGCTGAGCAGCCAGATTCCTCTATGCGATCAAGGTCGTCAGCTCGCCCCAGCCCTCGTGCGACAGCCCATTGCGCGCCGCCGAGCAGCATTGCGTTCATTTCCGCGACATCGAGTCCGATCTCGCCTTCGGAACCCACGCCGGCGGGCACATGTTCGAAAAGCGCGTCGGCCAGATCCTGCTGAACGGCAATTACTTGTTCGCGCGTCAGATGGGTGAGATGCGTGCGAACGCCACAGGAAACATCGAAGCCGACGCCGCCAGCCGAGATCACGCCGCCTTGGTCGGCATCGAACGCCGCGACGCCGCCTATTGGGAACCCATATCCCCAATGGGCGTCCGGCATGGCGTAGGATGCCCGCACAATTCCCGGGAGCTTCGAAACATTCGTGACCTGGTCATAGACCTTATCGTCCATTTCCGCGATGAGCTCTTCGCTCGCATAGATAATGGCGGGCACGCGCATCGCTCCGAAAGGCGACACTTTCCACGCCGTGTCGCCAAGCTTCTCGAAACGTGAAAGATCCATCGCGCGCTCCCCTTCGCGATCAGTCCGTTCGCGCTACACGTCGATCACGCATTGCGCGCGCCACAGTCGCGGTCGATCTTCTACAAATGCTAGTTCAGTAAAAGTGGCGCCTTTCACCTCGACAGCAGGAGAATGGCGTTCCCGGGATACTGTTTCGCCCAAAGCGCGTCCTTTCAGGTGGTAGCCTTGCGCATTTCTATCGATGACGACGGCAAAGGCGCCGAAGATCATCCGACGTTCCGCCATTTCGTAGACGATCGCGTTGAGCCAGTCGACGAGCAGGAAATCCAGATTGGGCGCCTGCACGCGGATCTCGACGCTGCGTTTGAGCCGGACATCTGCGGGATCACAGATCGCGGCAATCATCGCCAGCGCGGCCTGTTCACACGCGTCGCCAATAGTACCGCCAAAGCCGCGCACACCGATGTCGGCGTCATGAGGGAAGTGCTCCCACCGCGGCAATGACCCCGACGCGGCGTCGGCGCCGACGGCCTCGCTCATTAGATTTCACGACCGATCGGCGAAAGGCGGCTCGCTTGAGGACCGTCCTTGCCCTCCTCCTCCTTGAAGCTGACGCGCATGCCGGGCTTCAGATCATCGAAATCGGCATCCTGCACGCTGTTTCGATGGAAATAGATTTCGCGACCGTCCGCGCTCTCCAGAAATCCATAGCCGTCGGCCGTCATGATCTTCTTGATCACGGCGGACGGCGCCTCCTCATGCTGCTTCACTTTGCCCCGCATCAAGCCCACCTGGTCCTGGAGCTGACGCCGCGCGCGCTTGAACGCATCGTTGAGCGCGAAGTCGAAATCCTGGAACCTTTCGTCGAGATGAGGCGTGCGCTCGATCGCGACTTCCCGATTGTCGGGCAGCGACAGATGGACGTTTATTTCGTAGAGGCCGCCGGTCTGATGGTGGCCGCCCGGTCCTTTCACGACAACCCGACAGGAGGTTGAGCGACCATATCGCTCTTCGAGCCGTTCGATCTGGTGGATGATTTTTTCGCGTCGCTCAGCTGACGCTTCCAAACCCTGAAAATCGATCTTCGGCTGTGTTTGCATGCTCAACGCTCCCTCATTCGCCGGATGTCATGAAAAATATAGCGCGATACCAACCGCTCAGCTTGAACGGCGCGGCGATGCTTCTCACGTAATCCAGATGAAACGCGCCTGTTGGAAAAAACCGATGATGTTTTCGAGATTCGCATGACCACGAAAGATTTCAAGGTAATCAGTGTCGCAGTAGGCCAGCATGAGCTGGAGGGGTCGCTGTATTTGCCTTCCGATCCAATCGGAATTGTCATTTTCGCGCATGGAAGCGGATCGTCACGCTTCAGCCCGCGGAACATTTTCGTCGCCAAGCAACTGGTCAAATGCGGCTTCGCTTGCCTGCTTTTCGATCTGCTCACCTCGGACGAGGCGCGCGATCGGCGCAACGTCTTCGATATTCCTCTGCTCGGCGCCCGCGTCGCGGAGGCCGTAAGCTGGGCTTTGGCGAATCCGATTGTTAGTGGCGCGCCAGTGGGGCTTTTCGGCGCGAGCACCGGCGCCGCCGCAGCGCTGGTCGCCGCCGCGCAGGCGGCCCCGCGCATATCGGCTGTCGTTTCCCGTGGTGGACGTCCGGACCTCGCAGGAACGGCGCTTGGCCAAGTGCAGGCCCCGACATTGTTGATCGTCGGCGGTCTCGACCACGAAGTAATCGAGCTCAACAAGGAGGCGTTGGGAAAGCTGAATTGCGTCGCGCAATTGGAGATCGTACCCGGCGCCACTCATTTGTTCGAGGAACCGGGAACGCTGGAGCACGTTGTCGAACGCGCGGCCGTTTGGTTCCTGGAGCACATCCATGGTCCCGCCTTCGGTCGCGATGGCGCCGGGAGAGAGTGACCCCGGGAGCGCGTATGCGATGTTGCGGACGCGTCCTTGAGGGGGCGCACCCATGCACCAGACCGGCATTGTCCATTGTGCGCGGCGAATGATCGAACTATCGTTTTGTGGGCGTTGATTTGCGTTGAACTTAAGAATGCTCGAGCGATCTGCGCGCTGGAATGCATTCCTGGAACTATTTCGCGGCTCGATAGTCAAGGGCGGAGTCATGACAGACGGCGCAAAAGCTGAACAAGGAGCGCAATCCCTTGTGATCCCGGCGAAAGCCGCGCCGGCTTCGATCCATGCGCCCGACAGCAAACCGCTCCTCAAAAGTTTCGAGATTTATCGGATCGTCTATTTCAGCCGGAGCGCTCTCGTGGCTGGCCAGTCGTGCTGGACGGATGCGATCCGCGATATTCTTGCGGTCTCGCGCCGAAACAACCGCGCCGCCGGAATTACCGGCGCGCTAACGTTCAATGACCGCCACTTTGCGCAAATTTTGGAGGGAAGCAGAGCTGCGGTTGCTGATCTCTTCCAGAAAATTGCCAATGATCCTCGCCACACCGAAGTCGCCGTCGTAGAGGAAGGCTGGGTCGAAGAACGCGAATTCGCGGCATGGGCCATGGCCTATATTGAAGAGCCGGACGAAGACGAAACGCTGATTTCGAGTCAGCGGCTCGGCGAAATAATCGCAAGCAGAAGCGAGCATGGGACGGCCATCGTCGACATGATGAAATATCATTTGCGCGAAGGGGAGCCCGAATAGCGCGTGACGAAATTCGGAACTGCGAAACAACAGGCGCAAGGGATCACCAGTAGAAACACGCGTTCGCTCTCGGATGAGCAAATGTCACGAACAGCATGTCGATGGGGCGATTGTAATTCGGAGTGATGTGCATAGAGGCTTTCGATGACAACCATGGCGCTGACTGACCCGCCGCTCAAACGGCTTTTTGAACGTCTGGATTTCGCGCCGCGACCGACGGCGGCGCTCGGCGTCGTGCTGGAACGCTGGGAAGCGGCGCGCGCCGGCGTCATTGCGCCACGCCGCGAGACCATCCGCTTCTCTTCACAGGAACAGGAAGCCGCGCAATCGATATTCGTTCATCGTTTCGACGACGCAGACCTTGCGCTCATCGATGGAGAGATCGCCGCGCAGCGTCTGCTAGGCGCCTGCCGCAAGGGCGACCGTCTGAACGAGGCTGAAGACAGGCGTGGCGCTGTTCGTTTGCGTCGCTTGTTCGAGGAGGTGCGGCGCGCAAGCCAGCCGGTGCTGGCGCAATTCACTTCCGTTTCACATGGACGCGACCGCGCGATCGTCGAAGTCCTCGCTGCCCCCCTCTCGCAAAACGGACAAACGATCGACTCTGTGCTTGCGGCTGTCGCCATCAAAGCGCTGGATGTCAGCGCGCCCGCCTGGCCGTTGCTGGAACGCGCAGACGGCGCGTTTGCGCTATTTGCGCTCGACTCGGCTGTGCATTTTGGCGAAGAGATTGCCCGGACCCTCGGGGTTTCGCTTTCGCAACTCGAAGATCGCGCTTTTGAAGACCGCGAATATAAAGTTCGGCCGCTGGAGAGCGTGCGCGGACGCGATGTTTACGTCGTTTCGAGCCTGCATGGCGACGCTTTCGCAAGCAGCGCGGACAAGCTTTGCAAAATGCTGTTCTTCATCGGCGCCCTGAAGGACGCGGGCGCGACGCGCGTAACGGCGGTGACGCCTTATCTCTGCTTCGCGCGCAAGGATCGCCGCACCAAGCCGCGCGATCCCGTCACTACGCGTTACGTTGCGCAGCTTTTTGAATCGGTGGCGACGGATTGCGTCATTTGCGTCGATGTCCATAATATCGCCGCGTTCCAGAACGCCTTTCGTTGTGAAACCATCCACCTCGACGCGCAGGCGATTTTTGCGCAACAATTGATCACGGAAATCGGCGACGCGCCGGTCGCCGTGGTCTCGCCCGATCTTGGCGGTGAAAAGCGTGCAGAGCTTTTTCGCCAGCGTTTGGAGCGCATGTTGAATCGGCCCGTCGCCAAGGCCTTCATGGACAAATATCGCAGCGAGGGCCGTGTCGTCGGGGAAATTTTTGCGGGCGACGTCAATAATCGCATCGCCATCATTCTCGATGATCTCATCGCCGGCGGCGGCACGATGGCGCGCACGGCGACGGCCTGTCGCGCACATGGCGCGACGCAGGTCTGGGCGGTGGCGACGCACGGCGTGTTTGCAAGCGCTGCGCCGGATATACTTCGTGACGCGCCGATCGACAGGCTGGCGATAACGGACACGGTTCCGTTGGCTGCGACCGACAAGACCGTGGTGGCGTTGAAGGATCGCCTGATCATTGTCGGCGCGGCGAAACTCTTCGCCGAGGCGATCCGGCGCCGTCACACGAACGGGTCGATCACGGAATTGCTCGAACAAGGCCCCTGAGCCCGTCGCGAAATACGCCTTGCGGTCGGCGAAGGGCAAGCTCGGCCGGCCAAGCCAAGGTTGCGGCTTTCCGCTGGATTGATTATGCCCGCAGCCATTGTTTCGGCGCCGGTAGCAAGCCTGCCGCCTTTTGAATGCCTACGAGGAAAGGTCGTGCGATGGATCAATGGGTTGGGCATATCGCCGCTTCCGTTGGGATCGAACCCGCCGTTGCGCGTCTCGCGATCGGCCATGTCTTCGGCTTTCTGCTGAAGCAGAATCCGGATGGGCCGGCGGACGAGTTGATCGACAAGATTCCCGGCGCGCGGGAAGCCGTCGCCGACGCTGCAAAGGCCCCCCGCCGCCGCAGCCTGCTCAGCGGCGTGCTCACCGGGGTCAGCGGCATGATGGGCGGCGCAAAGGGCGACATGCTTGCGCTGACGTCCAGCCTCACCAGTCTTGGGCTTTCGGCCGACCAGCTGAAACGGCTCGCGCACGAAATCTTCGGCGGCGCCGAACTGGTCATCGGCCGCGAAAAGCTGCGGGTGATGACCGACCCGATTCCCGGCCTGTCGGGATTTCTGTGGCCCCGCGGCTAGCTGTCTACACTTGAAGACCGCAGACGAAAGCCGTCCGCGGTCTATGCTCGATGCGTCAGTCGCGCTCAGTAATTGTAATACGCCACGCAGACGCGCTGGCCGTAATAGTCCCATCCCCAGCGCGCGCAGCGCTGCGGCGGAGCGGTCGCCGCGCCGACCAGGGCGCCGCCGGCGGCGCCAATCGCAGCGCCGGCCAGCGTGCCGCCCGCGCGTCCGCCGGACGCCAGCGCGCCAATGCCCGCGCCGCCAAGACCGCCGATGACCGCGCCGCCCGCGGCCCGCTCGCCGGGAGAGTTGCACGCCATCAACGGCGCGGCGGTCGCGAGAACCGTCGTCAGCAGCAAAATCTTCTTCATGCGTATTCTCCTTTTAGGGATGACGCTCGAACTCTCGTTCCACAGAGCGACTCCGCAACGTCTCGTGACGCAACACCCGGAATCCGCCGCGCAGCCTATGTAAACGCCAAGACGCTCCAGCAGACGGAAAACCTGCCGCCAGCCGTTCATCGATTCAGGCGCCGCGCGAAGATTAGGAAATGCGAACGGCGATAGCTGTCGCAAATATGCAACACCGTCGAAGTTTGCATGGAAATGAAAGCCGCGAAAATGCCGCATCTTGGCCGCCATCACGGCGACGCTGGGGAAGTTCCCCAGCTCCGAGTCTTGGGCTTTCGCGGCAAATTTGCTAGCAGCAAAGCAGCCAGAGCAAGCGCCTCCCCATCGCAGCATGGACGCGCGACCACATATGAAGGACATGATCGCCGATGGACGCCGCCGCCCGCGCCGAGGAATTTCGCCGCCGTCTCGACCAGGCCGCAGAAGCGACCGAAGCAGCGCTGGACTCGCTGCTCGCGCCCGCGCCGCTCGCAGATGAAATCACGCGTCCCGCGCGGCTGCTCGAGGCCATGCGCTACGTTTCGCTGGGCGGCGGCAAAAGGCTTCGGCCGTTTCTGGTGATCGAGAGCGCGCGGCTCTTCGGCGTCGAGGGCGCGAGCGCGCTTCGCACGGCCTGCGCGCTGGAAATGATCCACTGCTATTCGCTGGCGCACGACGACCTCCCAGCGATGGACGACGACGATTTGCGCCGCGGCCGCCCGACCGCGCACAAGGCCTTCGACGAAGCGACCGCCATTCTCGCCGGCGACGGCCTTCTGACCTACGCCTTCGACGTGGTGGCCGACCCGGCGACGCATCCTGACGCCTCGCTGCGCGTTTCCCTCGTTCTCGCGCTCGCCCGCGCAGCGGGTCTCGGCGGCATGGTGGGAGGACAGGCGCTCGACCTTGCGGCGGAAACCGCTGCGACGCCGCTGTCGCAGGCTGAAACCATGCAGATGCAGGCGATGAAGACCGGCGCGCTGCTGCGCTTCGCCGTCGACGCCGGCGGCATCCTCGGCGGCGCGGCGCCCGCGCAGAAGAAGGCGCTTCGCCGTTACGGAGAGGCGCTCGGCGCCGCCTTCCAGATCGCGGATGACATTCTCGACGCGGAAGGCGACACCGCCGCGCTCGGCAAGCGCGCGGGCAAGGACGCTGAACGCGGCAAGGCGACGCTGGTCAGCCTGCTCGGACTCGACGCGGCGCGGACGCGATGCGACCAGCTCGTCAACGAGGCGACCACCGCGCTTGCCGAGCTGGGGCTTGGCGACGCGACGGAAATTCTCGCCGAGGCCGCGCGTTTCGTCGCCGCGCGACGCAATTGAGGGTAGTGACATGTCGGAGGGGCGCGACCCGGCGACCGTCAGAATCCCGTTTCGCCTGCCGTCGCCGCTCCAGGGCGCGCGCGCGCATTTCCGTCTGATTGTTTGCGCCGCAATCGGCGCCGTGGTTGGCATGACGTTGCCGGAAATGATCCTCGAGCCGCCGATGTGGCTCAGCCATCCTCCGATCGAATTGAGCACGGTGACGCGAAGCCTCGTAGGCTGGAATGTCGCCGTAATTCTCTATCTCGCCGCCGCCGCCCGGATCGTCGCCGGCGCGACGCGTGAAGCCATTCGCGATCGCGCGCAGCTCGCCGACGAAGGACGCGGCGCCGTCCTCTTTCTAGCGACAGCCGCCGCCTGCGTGGCGATCGGCGCGATCATCGAAGAGCTCGGTCTGGTGAAATCGTCCCCGGCCATCGAGAAGGCGCCGCATATCCTGCTGGCCGTCATCACCGTCGTGAACTCATGGCTCTTCATGCATCTCATTTTCGCATTCCACTATGCGCATGAATATTACTTCGAGCAGGCCGCCTCGCCGGAAAGGAAACGCAAGGAACGCGGCGGGCTGATTTTCCCCGGCGAGAATGCGCCGCTCTATCTGGATTTCCTGTATTTTTCATATGTGATCGGCGTCGCCTGCCAGACGGGTGACGTAGCGACCTCTTCGCCAACCATGCGCATGATCGCGCTCCTGCACGGCGTGCTGGCTTTCTTCTACAACACGACGATTTTGGCGCTGGCTGTCAATATTGCGAGCGGTTTTGTCTGAGCGCGGACCCGACAGGCAGGACGCGAACGCCGCAGCCGTGTCGGCGCGTTTGCGCGCGATCCTGGCCGGCTCCATCGGCAATCTCGTCGAATGGTACGATTTCTACGTTTACTCCGCCTTCTCGCTTTATTTCGCGGACGCCTTCTTTCCCGGGGACGATCCGGTCGCGCAAATGCTCTCGGCTTCCGGCGTCTTTGCGCTCGGTTTTTTCATGCGCCCCATCGGCGCCTGTATTTTCGGCCGCATCGGCGACAATCGGGGCCGGCGCGCGGCGCTGATGCTTTCCGTGCTCCTGATGTGCGCGGGTTCGCTCATCATCGCGCTTGTTCCGACATATGCGTCGATAGGGGCCGCGGCTCCGACGCTGTTGCTCTTTGCAAGACTGCTGCAGGGGGCGAGCCTCGGAGGCGAATATGGATCGAGCGCGACCTATCTCGCCGAGACGGCGACGCCCGAGCGACGCGGCTTCTACTCGAGCTTCCAATATGTGACGATGATCGCCGGGCAGTTGCTCGCGCTCCTCGTGCTGCTGATCCTGCAGAATTTCGCGCTCGACGATGCGGCGCTGCGCGACTGGGGCTGGCGCATTCCCTTTGCGATCGGCGCTCTTCTTGCGATCGTCGCGCTCCTGATGCGCCGCGATCTCGCCGAAACCCCCGCCTTCGAGGCGTCGCGCGGGGACCCTTCGGTCAGCTCGCTACGCGCCCTGCTTGCGCACAAGCGCGAGACCATGACGGTCGTGGGTCTTACGCTTGGCGGCACCATCGCCTTTTATGTCTACACGACTTACATGCAGAAATTCCTGAAGCTCTCGGCGGGACTGAGCGCCACGGAGACGACATGGATTTCCGCCGGCTCGCTTCTCTTCGCGCTGATGCTGCAACCCGTGTATGGCGCAATGTCGGACCGCGTCGGGCGGCGGCCGATGCTGATCGCGTTCGGCGCACTTGGAACTCTCTTCACCGTTCCACTGCTGACGGCGATATCAAATGTGCGCGACGCATGGAGCGCCTTCGCGCTGATCTGCTGCGCATGGCTGATCGTCGCGCTCTATACGTCGATCAACGCCGTCGTGAAGGCGGAGCTGTTCCCCGCCGCCATCCGCGTCACCGGCGTCGCCCTGCCCTACGCGGCGACGGTGTCGGTCTTCGGCGGCTCCGCGGAATATTTGGCGCTGTGGTTCAAGGCGCAGGGGCGCGAGAGCTGGTTTTACTGGTATGCGAGCGCTGCAATCTTCGTGTCGCTGGTTGTTTATGCGACGATGCGCGATACGAAGGAAAATTCGCGCATGGACGCCGAAACAAAAAGGGAGTCGTGAACGTCCCTTAGACCCTCACAAACTATTGAGGCGGCCTCGTCCTTCGAGACGCGAGCTTCGCTCTCTCCTCAGGATGAGGCCTATGCAAGTCTTTCAGAAGCCCCTCATGCTGAGGAGCCTGCGAAGCAGGCGTCTCGATGCACGAGGGGCGTCAGCCAAATCCTTATCAGTTATCCAGGAAGCTCCGCAGCTTCCGGCTCCGCGACGGGTGCTTTAGCTTGCGCAGCGCCTTCGCCTCGATCTGGCGGATGCGTTCACGCGTCACCGAAAACTGCTGGCCGACCTCCTCCAGCGTGTGGTCGGTGTTCATGCCGATGCCGAAGCGCATGCGCAGCACGCGTTCCTCGCGCGGCGTGAGCGAGGCCAGCACGCGCGTCGTCGTCTCGCGCAGATTCGACTGGATCGCCGCCTCGATCGGCAGCACCGCGTTCTTGTCCTCGATGAAATCGCCGAGATGCGAATCCTCCTCGTCGCCGATCGGCGTTTCGAGCGAGATCGGCTCCTTGGCGATCTTCAGCACCTTGCGCACCTTCTCGAGCGGCATGGCGAGCTTTTCCGATAGCTCCTCCGGCGTCGGCTCGCGGCCGATCTCATGCAGCATCTGGCGCGAGGTGCGCACGATCTTGTTGATCGTCTCGATCATGTGCACCGGAATGCGGATCGTGCGCGCCTGATCGGCGATCGACCGCGTGATGGCTTGGCGAATCCACCAGGTCGCATAGGTCGAGAACTTGTAGCCGCGGCGGTATTCAAACTTGTCGACCGCCTTCATCAGGCCGATGTTGCCTTCCTGAATGAGATCGAGGAACTGCAGGCCGCGATTGGTGTATTTCTTGGCGATGGAGATGACGAGACGCAGATTCGCCTCGACCATTTCCTTCTTCGCCTGACGGGCTTCGCGCTCGCCCTTCTGCACCATATGCACGATCTTGCGGAACTCGGAGATCTCGAGTCCCGTCTCGGTCGCCAGCGCATGAATTTCCGCGCGCAGATCCTTGATGCGGTCCTTCTCTTCCGCGACGAATTCCTTCCAGCCCCTGGAGCGAAGCTGCGCCACGCGCATCACCCATTTCGGGTCGAGCTCCGAGCCGTGGAACTTGTCGATGAAATCCTCGCGCGCGACGCCATGGCTGTCGGCGAGACGCAGAAGCTTGGTTTCATAGCCGATGAGACGCTTGTTGATGTCGTAAAGCTGCTCGACCAGCGCCTCGATGCGATTCTGGTTCAGCGACAGCGACTTCACATCGGTGACGATCTCTTTCTTGATCGTCTTGTATTTGCGTTCCTGCGCCGGCGTCAGCGTCTCGTTCTTGAGCTTGTTCTCGACGTTCTGATCCTGCAGACGGCGCAGTTTCTTGTAGGCGTCCGCGACGCGCGCGAAGGTTTCGAGAACCTTCGGCTTCAGCTCGGCCTCCATGGCGGAGAGCGACACCGAATTCTCCATGTCCTCCTCTTCCTCGAAGGCTTCCTCTGGCGGCGCGGCCTCTTCGGAGAGGCCGGCGGGCGGCGTGCGCGGCGCGGTGGCGGGCGCCATCTCGCCCTCCGTCTCTCCCGACGTCTTGCCGGCGGCCTTGCCGTCCGGCCCCGCGTAGGTCGCCTCGAGATCGATGATGTCGCGCAGCAGGACCTTGCCGGCCTCGAGCTCCTCGCGCCAGATGATGATGGCCTGGAAGGTCAGCGGGCTCTCGCAAAGCCCCGCGATCATCGCCTCGCGCCCTGCCTCGATGCGCTTGGCGATGGCGATTTCGCCCTCGCGCGAGAGAAGCTCCACCGAACCCATCTCGCGCAGATACATGCGCACGGGGTCGTCGGTGCGGTCGGCGGGCTCGGACGTGCGCGTCGCGACGGCGGTCGAGCGCGGGCTTTCGACGAGATCGCCGCCCTCCCCCTCTTCCTCCTCGGCCTGCTCCTCGGCCTCAACGTCATCTGGATCGTCGCCCTCGGATACGGTGATGCCCATCTCGGAGAGCATGGCGTATACGTCTTCGATCTGATCCGAGGACACTTCCTCGGAGGGCAGGACCGCGTTCAGTTCCGCATAAGTGACGAAGCCGCGTTTTTTCGCGAGCTTGATCATCCGCTTTACGGCGGCGTCATTGAGATCGAGAAGCGGCCCGTCGGCGGTGTCCACCGCCGCCCCAGCCTCGTTTTCGACCTTTTCTTCGTCTTTCTTCGCCATGAACAGCTCCACACGGGTCCCTGACCGTCCGGCTTCCGAATGCCGGCCAGGGCTCGCATATTCCGAATTTTCTAACCGGGACCGCCGCCTCCGGCCCCGTGCATCAGCGTCAGGACCGACGCGTAGCGTCCCGCTCCCGATTCGCCCCAACATCCCCGCGCGACCTTAACGTCCCGCTAACCAAACCGAGATCGCACGGCAAGACTAAAGATTATAACGTGCGAGAGTTGCGTCCGGAAAGGGTCCCGAACCCTTCCAACGCAGCCTCTGCGCCATCTAGCGCGGTCAATTGGGTTTGAATATCCCTCAGCCGCGCGGAATCTTGATCGTTTGGATTCTCTGCGAGCCGGGCTTCCACCGCGCGCAGCTCCTTATTTAACGCGCAGGAGCGGCGATGCAAGACTAAAGCCTGACGCAGGCTCTCTGCGGCGTCCGCGGGGGCGGCGTCGGGACGGACGCTCCAGATCGTCGCATGGGCGACCATTCCCGCGATGCGGGCGGCCAGATTGGCGAAGCCGCTCTCCTCCAACGACCGCCTGAGCTCGAGCCTGTCCCCGCCGCCCGCCTCCGCCCAATGCACCAGAGCGTCCCGCATGGCCGCCGCCTCGGGCGAGGCGAAATCGAGCGCGGCGATGTCGTCGACCTGCGCCGCCAGCACCTCGGGATGGTTCATAAGTATCAGTAAAATCAGGCCCTCACGAGGGGTGATCGTCGCCTTGACGCCGCGAAACAGCGGCGAATTGGCCAGCGACTGGCCAATCCGCACCGAGGCGCCGGCGGGCTCTCCCCGCCCGCCCCATTGGCGACGGCGGGCGGAAAAATCGCGGGGCGAAGCGTCCGGGCGGCGTCCCGTGAAGCGGGCCGCGCCCCGGCCAAAAAGTCGGTCCAGCCGCTCGCTCAGCTCCTGCTGGTAGTGGCGGCGAAGCGTCTCATCCGTGATCTGGCCGGCGACCTCGCGCAGGCGCCGCTCGAGCCCTGCGCGCCGTTCCGGGGTGTCGAGCGCGACGCCCTCGGTTTCCCGCATCCACAGGAGATCGACGAGCGGCAAGGGCTGGCCGAGAGCCTGCGCCACCGCGCTCGGCCCGCCGGCCCGCAAAAGCTCGTCAGGGTCCTGTCCGTCGGGCAGCAGGACGAAGCGGAGCGTGCGGCCGGGGCCGACCAGGGGCAGGGCCGTGTCTACGGCGCGGAAAGCCGCCTTCAACCCCGCCTTGTCGCCGTCGAAGCAGAGAATCGGCTCCTCCGCCATGCGCCACAGCAGCCCGCATTGCTCGGGGGTCAGCGCCGTGCCGAGCGGGGCGACGACGTGGGGGAAGCCCGCGGCCGTCAGTGCGATGACGTCGATATAACCCTCGACCGCGACGACGGCTCCAGACTCATGCGCCGCCTTGCGGGCGTTGTGAAGATTGTAGAGCGTCGCGCCCTTGTGAAAGAGCGGCGTTTCGGGGGAGTTGAGATATTTCGCCTGAGCGTCAGCCTCCATGGCCCGCCCGCCAAAGGCGATGACCCGCCCCGAGCGGTCACAGATCGGAAACATCACGCGGTTGCGGAAACGGTCGTAGGGAACGGCGATGTCCTCGCCATGAATGAGGAGCCCCGCCTCGATCATGGTTTCGACCGTGGCGCCCCTTGCGGCGAGATGGTCGCGCAGCGCATGGCGCTCGGCCGGCGCGAAGCCGAGCCGGAACTGCGCCCGCGACCGGGCGGAAATCTGCCGTCTGTCGAGATAGGCGCGCGCCTCACGTCCGGCGGGGCCGGCGAGCTGCTTCTCGAAAAACCCGGCCGCCCATTCCAGCGCGTCGCCGAGCGTGGCGCGGCGCTCGTCCTGCTCGCGCTGCTCCGGTGTTTCAACCGGCATGGGCAGGCCGGCGAGACCGGCAAGGCGCTCGACGGCCTCGGGGAAGGAAAGCCCTTCCGTCTCCATCAGAAAGGTAAAGCCGTCGCCATGCTTGCCGGAGGAGAAATCGTGGAAGAAGCCCTTCTGGTCGTTGACGTAGAAAGAGGGCGTCTTCTCGGCGTTGAAGGGTGAGAGCCCGCGCCACTCCCTGCCCTGCCGGGTGAGCTTCACCTTTCGGCGCACCACCTCGGAAACGGGCACGCGGGCCCGGATTTCGTCGAGGAAGGAGGGAGAGAAGCGCATGGTCGTCCTGCGGTCTTGGACCGCCGTTCTAGCATCCCTTCGGGGGCAATGTTAGCGGCGGGCGACCACCTCCCGTCATTCCGACAACATCGATAAAGCCTCCGACATAACCGCGAGCCTGGCGACCGGCCGCTCCAGTTTCAGCGGAAAGCCGTCTGCTCCCGTCGGTCGATGAGGCGGCTCATTACGCCAGCCTGGCAGGCGCAAGCGCCGTGATTTCCAGAACGGGCGCCGTGCAGAAGGGCGGCCCCGGTCGTTAAAAGCTCAAGAACCGATCACCCGGAATAATGGGCGTGAGCGTGACCCCGATGGGCTTGCGCGTCCACGTCATCGGAGCGCTCGGCCTCTGCGGGAACAACCACGAGCTGGCCATAGCGCACGCCGCGCTCGCCGATGATGTGGCCGGCGAAATGCTCCACTTCCGACTTCTGGCCCTTGAGCAGAGACACCTCGAGGCAGGTCGCCGCGTCCATGTGCACATGGAGCGTGGCGATCGACATGTCGGTGTGGCTGTGGTGGTCGTGCGTCAGCCGCTTGGCGAGCTGGCGCGTCTCGTGGTCATAGACATAGACGAGCGCCGCGACGCAGTGGCGCGCCGCGTCGTCGGCCTTGGGCTGCTTCAGCAAACCGGCGCGCACGAGGTCCCGCACCGCCTCGGACCGGTTCTGATGACCGCCCGCTTCCATATAATCGTCGAGGGCGCTCATCAGATCGTCGTCGATCGTCACCGTCACGCGCTGCATCGCAACTCTCCGCCGGGCCGTCGCTGGCCGCATCCCCTCTCTCTTTAACGGCGTCGCGCAGCCGCCGCAACGACGCAGGCTCCCGGTCTTGTCGGCTGCGGGCTCCTTTGGCATGGTGCGCGCCAACAAAAATCATGGGGAGCGCGTAATGACCGGGATGTGGACGAGACTGGCCGCCTTAATCTTGTTTTGCGTCGGCCTCGCCGCGCCCGCGCTCGCGCATACGCCGGACATTTCGACCGGCAAGATCGCGCCGCAGGCCAACCGGGTCTATGTCGTAGACGTCGGCTTCCTCGCCACGGACCTCGAACGCATGTTTCAGGAAACCATGGCTGAACGCTCGGATGTCGACCTCTCGCCGCCCGGCGTCCTGGAAGCGGAAATCGGCAAATTCGTCGCCAAGCGCGTCGCCATGCGCGACAAGTCGGGCCGCGCTTGCGTCGGCAAGGTCGAAAAGTCGGGTGAAGACCCCACGAACCAGGACAGCGCGCTCGTCGTTATGCGTTTCGACTGCGAGGGAACGACCGGCACGGTTTTCTATGACGCGACCCGGCTGCTGCAGGCGCAGGGCCCCAAGGGCAAGCATCTCGTCACTCTCACGGGAGCAGAGAACGCCGGAGAGACCATGCTCTATCCGACAGACCCGGCGCTCGATCTCTCCAGGCCGATGGAGACGACCGGCCAGCTGATGTGGAAGTTCTTCAAGGCTGGCGTCGAACATATCGTCACCGGATACGACCACCTCTGCTTCCTCTTCGCCCTGATCCTCTGGGCGCATCGGATCATGCCGGTGGTGAAGATCGTCACCGCCTTCACCGTCTCGCATTCGATCACGCTGTCCCTTGCGGCGCTCAACATCTTCACCCTGCCCTCCGCGCTGACCGAGGCGCTGATCGCCGCCTCGATCATTTTCGTCGCGGCCGAGAATTTCTGGTCGAAGGACGTCGACAGCCGCTGGCGCAACACTTTCCTCTTCGGCTTCATCCATGGTTTCGGCTTCGCCTCGGCGCTGACCGAAATGGGCGTGCCGCAGGGCGCCGTCGTGCCGGCGCTGGCCGCCTTCAACATCGGCGTCGAAGCGGGACAGATCGCGATCGTGATGGTCGTGCTTCCGATATTGCTCTACATCGACCGCCACACGGACGGAAAACGCCACGACAAGCTCGTCTATGGTGTCTCGCTCCTGATCGGCCTCGCGGGCGCCTACTGGCTTTGGGACCGTCTGCCCGCCGTGCTGGAGATGGTCAAGGCGATGCGGGGGTGACGCCGAAAAATGCGGTGACTCGATCCGGAGCTCATGAAGGCTCCGGATCGCTTCCTCCGGCGGCTTACGCCTTCACCCGCACATATTCGCCGGGCGCGTCGCAGATGATCTCGAGCTTGCCGCCGCCCGGCTGCCGCGCCGGAACCTTGCGCGGCGCCTGCGCCGTCACCCATTTGAGCCAGTGCGGCCACCAGGAGCCCTTGGTCTCCTTGGCGTTGGCGACCCAGTCCTCCAGCGTCCCCTTCACTGGCCCGCCGGTCAGATAATTATATTTGCCCTTGGACGGCGGATTGATAATGCCGGCGATATGCCCCGAGCCGCCGAGAACGAAGGTCACGTCGCCGCCGAAGAATTTCGCGCCCCGGTAGACTGACTGCGCCGGCGCGATGTGGTCTTCCTTTGTGGCGATCTCATAGACAGGGATTTTCACCAGCCGCAGATTGATCGTCACGCCGTCCATGACCATCTCGCCGCGGGTGATGCGGTTCTCGAGATAGCAGCTGCGCATGTAGAACGAGTGGTTGGCGCGCGGGATGCGCGTGCTGTCGGAATTCCAGTAAAGCAGGTCGAAAGCCGCGGGCTCGACGCCTTTCATGTAATTATTGACCACATAGGTCCAGATGAGTTCGTTCGGCCGCAGCATGTTGAAGGCGTTGGCCATCTTCACGCCCTCGAGATAGCCGGTCTTGGCCATGCTCTCGTCGAGCGCCGCAAGCCGCGCCTCGTCCACGAAAACCTGCAGATCCCCGGCGGCGGAGAAATCGACCTGCGTCGCGAAGAAAGTGACGCTGTCGATGCGGTCGTCGCCCTTCGCCGCCATATAGGCGAGCGTGAGCGCAAGCAGCGTGCCGCCGACACAATAGCCGGCCGCCGCCACCTTGCGTTCGCCGGTCGCCTTCTCGATGACGTCGAGCGCGGTGAGCACGCCCTCGTGCATATAGGCTTCGAAGCCCTTCTCGGCCTTGCTTTCGTCGGGGTTGATCCAGGAGATGATGAAGACCGTGAAGCCCTGCTCCACCGCCCAGCGCACGAAGCTCTTTTCCGGATTGAGATCGAGCACGTAGAATTTGTTGATCCAGGGCGGCGTGATCAGCAGCGGCCGCGCGTAGACCTCGTTGGTCGTCGGCGCATATTGGATCAGCTCCATCACGTCGTTGCGCCAGACGACCTTGCCGGGCGTAGTCGCAAGATCGACGCCGAGTTCGAATTTCTTGTCGTCGCTTTGACGGATTTTCAGCACGCCGCCGCCGGCGGAAATGTCCTCGGCGAGCATTTTCAGCCCGCGCACGAGATTTTCGCCCCGCGCCTCGACCGTGGCGCGCAGCAATTCCGGGTTCGTCGGCACGAAATTCGACGGCGAAACCGCGCTGGAGATGAGCCGCGTATAAAAGGCGGCCTTGGCGCGGGTCTGTGGATCGAGCCCCTCGGTCTTGTCGACCATCTCGCCGGCCCATCGGGAGGCAAGGAGATAGGACTGGCGCAACCAGTCGAAGAAGGGGATTTCCCGCCACTCCGGCGCGGAAAACCGCTTGTCGCCCGGCTCCGGCTCGACCACGGGCTCGACCTCCTCGCCGGTGTATCGCCGCAGGGTCTGGCGCCAGATGTCGGTCAGGCCGCTGTAGAGTTCCGCCTGCGCCGCCGCAGCGCGGTCGGGCTTCGCCAGCCAGTATTCCGCCACGACGCCAAGCGTCTTCGTGGCGTCGGCGACGCTCGCGGCAAGCTCGCTGCGCGCGCCCCCGCCGTCCGCGCTGCCGATGGCGGCGGCGAGCGCCTTTCGGCCCTGATCGACGAGCTGAGCCATGTTCTCGGCCATGAGGCCGAACTCCACGCCGGCGAGCGGGGTCTCGGTCCTGACTGATTGGGCGGGCGCGGCCGGAGCTGGCTTCTCGCCTCGCCTGGCGCCGGCTTTTGCGGCGGCCTTCCCGGCCCCCGCGGATTGAGCAGACCTGGCCTTCGCCGATGGCTTCGGCCTGGCCGCTTTCGCGCTCGCTTTCTTGCCGCTTTCGACCTTGCCGCCTTCGACCTCCGGGGCCGGCTTGGCCCGGCCGGATTTCTTCCGCCGCAGGGCCCCCGGCTCCTGCTCGCGATCAACGCTCATGCTCTTCCCTGTCCATTCAGCCGACGCGCTCGCCGGTCGGGACAAATGAGTCCCGCAAGGCAGTATGCCTACAATGCCCCGGCGCGTCTTGATCTATCCTTCGTGCGGACGCGAAAAAAGCTCCCGCCTTGCCGCCCGTCCTGTCCCGCAAGCGGCTTTCCTGAGATAAGTCCGAATAATTACAATCCAATATCGGTCAAAACGCGGCGGAGCCGGCCATGACGCCGCACCCCCGAATGAGCGCCGAAGGCTTCGCGCCAGCCTCTCCCTGCAAGAATGTGTCAGCGTCGGCGCTGGGACCGGCGGCGGGTGGAGACGACGGATGTGGCGACTGGCGCGAGCGGGACTATTGACGATGCTCATCAGCCTTTCCGCCTGCGCCGCCCGCCATAATGAAATCATGCCCCTGCCAATCGATCCGGCCGACTATGACGGCGCCACCTGCCGGCAGCTCGGACTCATGCTCGACAAGGCGCAACGCACGCTGGTCTATACCGAGATGGCGCAAGACCACATCGCTGCCCAGGACGATATCCGAGCCTTCGGCGTGCCGACCCTGATGGGAACATTCTTCGAGGGCAGCCGCCTAGAGGATGTCGCACGACTCAAGGGCGAGACCATTGCGCTCAAGACTCAACTTCAGCAATCGGGCTGTGTCGCCTGGCCGGGCTGAGCCCTTTGCAAATTGTGCGCGAGGCTTGCCGCCTCGCGGGGAAAAGCGTCAAACCGCGGTCTCGATGGTCGAACGACAATTCTTTATTCACACGCGGCTTTCATCGTCAGAACGAAGGTCGCGAAGCGTTGTGTAAACCGGAGGCGTAAGATGAGCGTTATGGACGGAGACGAAATCGCCGTCATGTCGATTGAAGAATGCCAGCGGCTCGAACAGCCCCTGCGACGCGACCTCGAAGTGCTCGACTATGAAGTCCGCAGCCTCATCGCGCGCATGCGCGCCGAGGCCAAGGACGCCGGCGCGGACGACATGCTCTTCGTAAAGGCCTCGACGACCGTGCTGCTGTCGATCGCAGCTGGCCTCGTCGCCCGCGCGGCCGAGGACAAGCGTGCGCCATTCGACGCGACGTCCTTCGTCGCCAGCGCCGACAGCGCCGCGCAATGGGCTCAGACCAGACGGTTGAGATATTTTGTCGCAGGCGAGGCTTGAAGCTTCGCCTGCTTCACTACCGCCTCAGAGGGCATAGTAGCGCTCCCGCATGCGACGGGCGACGCGCGCCTTGTCCGTCCTCGGCGTGAGCGACAGACGACAGCCGATCTCGCCGCCACGGCGCCAGATCACCTGCGCGTCAAAAATTTCGTCGCTATCATCATCATAGAGCTGAAATTTTTGCGGCAATGTGATGTTTCGCGCGAGCCTCAAGCAGGCGCCCCCACGCGTGCGATTGCTCAACACACATTCGCACAGAAACCGGTCTGCGCAATCGAGCGCCTTGCCCCATTTCAAATGCGCAATGCGCCGCTTTTCGCCGCGTCTGTCGCGCGGCGCATCTTCGAGACGCGTGAAGGTCGCCTCGCCGCTGCGCTGCGCGCGCCAGCGCGCGAGCATCGACATTCCACGATAGAGACGCACGCCATCCAGGACAGGCTTTTCCATTAAGCACGTTCTCCGAACGCTTCTCGCGGAACCGAGTAATGTTTTGTTAAGCGAATGAAGGGTTGCCAAGCAATAAGCCACACAACGCCGATGAAAGCTTCGGACAAGCTCGCGGGACTTTACTCACGACGGGCCAGCATATCCGGAGCGCGCCATGAGCAGTACTTTTGGTTTATTCAACACTTCCATTATGGGCATGTCCGCGCAGTCCGACGCGCTCGCCAATATTTCCGAAAATATCGCGAACTCGGGCACCGTCGGCTACAAGCGCGCCACGACGCATTTCCTCACCGTGCTCTCGGGTTTTCAAGGCTCCAACCAGTTCGGCGGCGGCGTGTCGACGCGCAGCCGTTACGACATCACGGGCCAGGGCGCCCTCATGCATACGGGCTCGTCGACAGACATGGCTATTCGCGGCAACGGATTCTTCGTCGTCTCCGATGGCGCGGGCGGAACCTTTCTCACGCGCGCGGGCTCCTTCGTGCCGGACTCATCGGGCCGGCTCGTCAACGCCGCCGGCTATTATCTGATGGGCTTTCCCGCCGGCCCCGCGGCGCCGACGACCTCTGCCACAAACGCGCTCTCCAGCATGAGCATCGTGCAGATCCGCAACGATCGACTCTACGCGAATCCGACGACGTCGGGCGTGCTGTCCGCCAATCTTCCCGTGTCGGCGACGGTCGTTCCCGCAGCGAATCTGCCGTCGACCAACACCGCCGGCGCGCAATTCAGCGCCAAGACGTCGCTCACCGTCTATGACAATCTCGGCAAACCTGTCGTTCTCGACGTCTATTATGCAAAGACGGCGGACAACACATGGGAAATGACGATGTATGACGCTTCCGGCGCCACATCGGGCGGCTTTCCCTATGCCTCCGGGCCGATCGCGACGCAAACGCTCACCTTCAACCCCGCCAACGGATCCATCGCCAGCGGCGGCACGCTCAACTTCACCGTCCCGGGTGGCGCGTCGGTAACGCTCGACATGAGCAATACGACGCAACTTGGCGCGCCATTCGTCGTGAACAACGCCACCGTCAACGGCAACGCCGCCGGCGCTATCCGCCAGGTGCAGATCTCGTCGGACGGCACGCTGAGCTACCAGCTCGACAACGGACAGATGGTGCCCGCCTACCTGATCGGCATCGCCAATGTCGCCGCGCCAACGGAGCTCGCGAGCTACACCGGCAACGTCTATACCGCGACGGGCGCCTCCGGCCCCATCTCTGTCGGCGCGCCCGGGAAGGGCGGTTTCGGCGACATTGCGTCAGCGACTCTCGAAGCCTCGAACGTCGATCTCGCGACGGAGCTGTCAACAATGATCATCGCGCAGCGCTCGTACACCGCCAATACGCAGTCGTTCCAGGTCGCGTCGGAAATTCTGCAGGTTCTCAACAATCTAAAGTAAGCGCGTGACAGAAGCCGGAGTTCAGTGAGCATGACCCTGACCAACGCGAGCATAATTGCCGGGCAGTCGCTCGGAACCATATCGAGCCAGATCAGCGTCGTCTCGCGCAACATATCGAACGCCGGTCGTCCCGGCGTGAACGCGAAATATTCGCAAATCGCTACGGCTCCCAATGGCTCCGCGGAATTCCTCGGCGTCGGCCGCATGGCGAATGTGACGCTCTTTCGCAGCATGCTGTCGGCGACCGCCGCGCAAGGCTCCGCCGCGCAAATCTCCGATGCGCTGGACCAGATCGACCGGGCGCTCAATCTTTCCAACCCCGCGCAAAGTCGATCGCCAGCCTCGATGATCACGAGGCTCACGACCGCATTGCAAAACTATAGCGCAGCGCCCGACAATGAAACGGCGGCGGAACTCGCGCTCGCCGCTGCGAGGGACGTCGTCGCCTCGCTCAACGATGCGACAAAAACCACTCAGGGCATTCGACGCCAGGCAGATGAAGACATCGCGTCATCGGTCAAAGGCGTCAACGACATCCTCGCGAAATTCTCGGCGCTCAACCGGGAAATCGTCGAGGGAACCGCCGCCGGCGCAGATATCACTGACCAGCTCGATCAGCGCGACGCGCTACTGACGCAACTCTCGAACGAGATCGGCGTCACGACCGTCACGCGGCCGAACAACGACATGGTGATTTACACCGACAGCGGCGTCACGCTTTTCGAGACGACGCCCAGATCAGTCACTTTCCAGCCGACCCCCACGCTGACCGCCGGCGTCGCGGGCGCCGCTGTTTATATCGACGGCGTGCAGGTCACCGGGGCGGATTCGCCATTGGCGCTGAAGTCCGGCGCAATAAATGGATTCGCTCAGGTGCGGGACGTAACGGCGCCGCAGTTTCAAAAGCAGCTCGACGAAATCGCGCGCGGACTCGTCGCCGCATTTGCTGAAACGGATCAAACCGGTGGTGGCGGCGCGCCCCTGCCCGGTCTTTTCACTTATCCCGGAGCAACCGGTGCGCCCGGATCGACGCTTATTCCCGGGCTTGCCGGCCAGATCACAATCAACGCCAATGTCGACCCCGACAAGGGCGGCGTCGTCAGCCGCCTGCGCGACGGCGGCATTTCCGGCAATCCTGATTACGTCTACAATAAGAGCGGCGGCGCCGCCTATTCAGAACGCCTCCTGCAACTCGTGAATGCGCCGTCCACGCAGCAAGGTTTCGATCCGGGGGCCGGACTCGGCGCGAGCGGATCGTTGAACGCCATCGCCGCCGGTTCGATTGGTTGGCTCGGCGTGCAACGCGCGCAGGCAGAGAAGAACGTCACCTATCAGGACGCCATGGTGGCGCAAACGACGCAGGCTCTTTCCAATGCGACAGGCGTAAACCTCGACGATCAGATGTCGCAAATGCTCGCGCTTGAAAACTCCTATCAGGCGTCCGCCAAGCTTCTCGAGACGATAAACGCAATGTTCGACACGCTGTTCGCTGCGGTTCGTTAGTGAGTGCCCGTCATGTTCTACCTTACATCGACATATTCCATCACAACCTCGCTCCGGCGTACGCTCGTGGAATTGCAGCGCGATCTCGACCGCAGCCAAAAAGAGCTGGCGACGGGCCGTCACGCCGATCTCGGCCTCGCCCTTGGCATGCGGACCGGACTGAGCTACTCGCTCGGCGACACCTATGACACTGCGCAGTCGATCCTCGCCACAAATGACCTCGTATCGACAAGGCTCGACACAACGCAGACGGCGATCGCAAATCTTCTCTCCAATGCGCAAGCCATGCGCGCAACGCTCATGTCCTCCTTGGACGACGGCGGCGATGTCGGCGCAATCGAAACACAGGCCCGCGTATCGCTCTCAAATTTCATATCGACGTTGAACAGCGGCGATGGCGACTCCTTCCTGTTCGCCGGCGTAAACAGCGAAGTTGCGCCGATCAATAATTACTTCGCCGATCCTCCCTCTCCGAACAAAGTCGCGCTCGACGCCGCCTTTATCGCGAACTTCGGATTTGCGCAAACAGACCCTCGCGTCGCAGACATCACCGGCGACCAAATGCAGGCGTTCCTCTCAGGCCCCATGACCGCTCTCTTCGCCCCTGAAGCGTGGAAGACGGACTGGTCGAACGCGTCGGACCAGCCGTTGCGGAGCCAAATTTCCATGTCGGTTACTATCGACACTTCGGTGACGGCCAATGCTCCAGCCCTGCAAAAGCTCGCAATGGCATACACTATGATGACCGATCTCGGCGCCAGCGGGATGAATTCCGCGGCCTACAAGGCCTTGTTGAAATCGGCGACCGAGGTGATCGACGATTCGATCAGCGCGCTTCTCAAGACCCAGGCTCAGGTCGGCGTCATGCAGCGCAATGTCGTAAATGCAAATCAAACGATGACGATCCAGTCCAACGCCATTGAAATGAACCTGAACAGCCTCGAAACTGTTGACCCAACCGAAGCGGCGGCTCGCGTAAACGGTCTGATGACACAGATCGAAACCGCATACACGCTCACTGCGAAAATCACGCAGCTAAGCCTCGCCAAATATCTCTGACAGTCGAATTGGAAGCAGGAGCGCGATGTATCAGCAACGCTACGCCGAGATCGCCAGCGAATCTGGAAAAAACGCCCGCGCGAAGGAGCGAGAAGCGCTCGAGATCGCCATCAAGAAACTCGCCGTCGCCAAGACGCGTGGCCCGCTGACTCCCGAAGCTTTCGAGGCGACGAATTATCTGAGGCGATTGTGGGCGATATTCATGGAAGATCTCAGCAACGACGAAAACGGACTGCCCGAAAGCCTGCGCGCCTCGCTGATCTCCATTGGTCTCTGGATTCGGCGCGAGGCTGATCTGATCGACACCGGCGGTTCGGTAAATTTCGACGGCCTTATCGAAGTCAACCAGCTCATCGCAGACGGACTTGTCTGATATGAATATCTCTCTAAGACGCGGCGAACGAATCTTCATCAACGGAGCTGTTCTGCGGGTCGATCGAAAGGTCTGCCTCGAACTTCTCAACGACGTCACCTTCCTGCTGGAAAATCACGTCATGCAGGCAGAGGAGGCCACGACGCCCCTCAAGCAGCTCTATTTCGCCATACAGACGATATTGATTTCGCCCAATGATTGCGACGCGGCGATGGAGCTGGCCCGGAATCTGCTGGTCTCGCTCAACGAGGGCGCATGCGACCGTCGCATACTCGATGGCCTCGGCGTTGCTGTTCGCCAGATCGACAACAAGCGAATGTTCGAGGCGCTCAAGGCTGTGCGCGCGCTATTTCCCATCGAAGCAGAATTGAAAGACCGCGCGAGCGAGGTCCACGCTCGCGACGTCGCCTAAGGAGAAAATCATCATGCCCGTCACAGCGCCAATAACGCCTTTCGCGACAAGCAACAGCACAAGAGCGGCGTCCGTCGCGAACGCAGCAGCCGACGCCGGAAACTACAATGCTTTTCTTCAGCTTCTCGTAACCGAACTCCGGCATCAGGATCCAATGAAGCCGATGGACCCGACGCAGACGGTCACACAACTGGCGACATTCGCGTCTGTCGAACAGGCCATCCAGACAAATTCGCTGCTCGCTTCCCTCAATGAAAATTCCGCATTGTCGCAGGCCAGCTCTCTCATTGGCCGCACAGTTTCATCTGCGGATGGAAAGACGAGCGGCGTCGTCAAATCCGTGATGATCGATGACGGCGGAATGATTGCAGTCCTCGCCGACGGCCGCAAGGTGCTGCTCGGCCCCGGCGTGACAATCAGCTGAGAATGAACGAGGCCGACGCTCTGGAGATCGTGCATCGCACGATCGTCACGATTCTACTCGTTTCCGGGCCGCTTGTCGGCGCCGCGATGGTCGTCGGCGTCATCGTAGCGCTTGTTCAGGCGCTCACGCAGGTGCAGGAAATGACCCTGACTTTCGTGCCGAAAATCGTCGCCATGCTCGCCGTTCTGAGCCTATCGGCGCCATTCATCGGCTCGAAAATCTATGCCCTGGCGCAATTCGTGTATTCGCGTATCGAAACGGGTTTCTGAAAGCAAACGACGGCGGCCGCTCGCGCCGCCGCGCGATGGAGCGAATAAATGTCTGACGCCGTCGGCATGAGGCCGGGGCCTTCGGAAGGCAGTTCGAAAGACATCGGTTTCGCGATGTCGATCGTCTTCATTCTCTGCATTTTCTTTCTGCCCATTCCGCCATTTCTTCTCGACGCAGGGCTAGCATTTTCCATCGGGCTTTCCGTGCTGATCCTGATGGTCGCGTTGTGGATTCAAAAGCCGCTCGACTTTTCTTCTTTCCCGACAGTCCTGCTGGTCGCCACGATCCTGCGTCTTTCACTCAATATCGCCACCACACGCCTCATTCTCTCGAATGGGGCGGGAGGCTCGACTGCGGCCGGGTACATCATCAGCGGCTTTTCGCGACTCGTGATGAGCGGCGACTTCGTCATCGGTCTTACAGTCTTCGCTATCATCGTAACTGTAAATTTTCTTGTTATCACCAAGGGCGCGACGCGTATCGCGGAAGTCGGCGCACGCTTTACGCTCGACGCCATCCCCGGCAAGCAAATGGCGATCGACGCCGATCTGTCCGCCGGCCTGATCGACGAACGACAGGCGCAGGTCCGGCGCCGTGAGCTTGAGGAAGAAAGCGCTTTTTTCGGCTCTATGGACGGCGCATCGAAGTTTGTGCGCGGCGACGCTATCGCTGGCCTCATCATTCTCGCCGTGAATATCTTCGGTGGCATAATCATTGGCGTCACGCGCCACGGTATGACGCTCGCCGCGGCCGCAGACGTATATACAAAGCTCTCCGTCGGCGACGGTCTCGTATCGCAAATTCCAGCACTGATCGTCTCACTATCGGCGGGCCTGCTCGTTTCGAAAGGCGGCACGCGCGGCTCCGCCGAGCAAAACATCTTGCGTCAGCTGGGTATGTATCCGCGGGCGCTTTTTGTCGCAGCTTCCTTGATGTTCGTTCTCGCCTTAATCCCGGGTCTGCCGCTGACGCCCTTCGCCGCGCTGGGTGGCGTCATGGCGTTTGTCGCCTACCTCATCCCGAAGCAGGCCGAGAAGGCGCGCCAACTGGAAAGCGAAAGTCAGCTTGCACTCGAGCGGCAAGCGCAACAGGAAGCAAAAGAATCGACGAAGGAGATTCTAAAAACGACAAGTGTCGAGATTTGTCTCGGGAAACAACTTTGGGCCGGGCTGCTGCCGGCACAAGCCGAACTCGGGCAACGCGTCTTCAAGATGCGCCGAAACTTCGCCCGAACATATGGTTTTGTCTTTCCTGAAATCAAGCTTACCGACGATCTCGACGTGCGCCCGAAGAATTATCAAATCCGCATCCAGGGCGCCCTTGTCGCCGCACATGAACTGCGCCTTCGTCATCACCTCGTCATCGTTGGTCGTGGCGCTGCGCCAGACCTCGCTGGTGAGGAAACCGTCGATCCCGCTTTCGGAATGCGCGCCATGTGGATTCCCGACGCCATGGTCGATGAAGCGAGGCGGCAGGGATTTACACCGGTCGACCCGGTATCTGTTCTCCTAACCCACGTTTCGGAAACACTACGTAATAATCTCGCGCAGCTTCTTACCTACAAGGATATGCGCGCCATGATCGAGCGGCTCGAGCCGGAATATCGGCGCCTCGTCGACGATATGATTCCAAACCTCATCACCAATTCCACGTTGCAGGGTGTTCTGAAACTTCTCCTCGCTGAACGAGTGTCAATCCGCAATTTCGAGCTCATTCTCGAATCGATTGCAGAAATTGCGCCCTTCGCGCGCCGCGCAGAACCGATCGTCGAACATGTCCGCACGCGCCTCGCCTCACAAATCTGCAGCGATCTCTCTGTTGACGGGGCACTGAATATTTTGCGACTTGGCAACCGCTGGGATCTGTTTTTTCACGAGCATCTCAAACGCGACGCCAAAGGCGAACTCATCGGCTTCGACGCCGATCCCACCTTGGTCGAGAAATTCTCGATAGATGGCGGTTCGGCAATTCGTGAGCGAATGGATCGCGGCGAGGTCTTCGTCCTCCTCACGACCCCCGAGGCGCGGCCCTATGTCCGCCTTATCATCGGCCGATTGTTTCCGTCTCAAGCAGTCCTCTCCCATCTCGAAATCGCCGGTGGCGTTCAGATCAAATCCCTTGGAACGATATCTTGACGCCGCTCGAAAGCGCCATCGCGCCGACTTTCATTATTTTCTGCCGCATCGGCGGTTGTCTCATGGTTGCCCCGGGCTTCTCGAGCGAGCGCGTTCCGGTGCGCATTCGACTGTACATCGCGATCGGAGTCACGCTGGCGCTCGCGCCGGCGCTCATCGATACCCTTCAACCGGGCCTACGGGGCGCTGATCCTCTAAAACTCGGCGCGATAATCATGGGAGAACTGACGATCGGCATGTTCATCGGCCTCCTTGCTCGACTTTACTTTTTTGCTCTTGAGACGCTCGCAACCGCAGTCGCAATGACGATCGGCCTGGGCAATATTTTTGGCTCTGCTCTCATCGAAGCGGAGCCAGCCCCGGCCCTATCCACTTTCGTCGTCATTTGCGCGATCATGCTGGTCTTCGTGACCGACCAGCATCTCGAAATGATACGCGGGCTTTATCTATCCTATCAGACGACGCCGGTCTTCTCGCCCGCGGCGCCGGAATCGTACCTCAACGAATTGACGCGCGTATTGACACAATCATATCTCCTGGCCCTTCGCATCAGTAGTCCGTTTCTCCTGTTCGGGCTCATCGTCAATCTCGCCTTTGGCTTCCTTGCGCGACTTACGCCCCAGGTTCCGGTGTATTTCATCTCCGGGCCATTCGTCATCATCCTCGGGATTTATGGCTTCTCGATCGTAGCCCAGGATTTCTTCACCGCTTTTTCTGCGCAGTTTGGCTCCTGGCTCATACGGGGATAGGCATGAAAGCGCGACGCGAACGCCTGGCTCGCGCCCTTTCGCTCAGCAACAAGCTTTGGCGGCTGCAGACAATGCGACTGGCGCAAATTGAAACAATTCTCGCGGATTTGCGAGATCAGGAACGGACGGCGCTCGAGGCCCTCGAACGGAATTTTGCGGATCCAATTCTTATCTTGAAACGCCTGCAGATCCTGACACAGCGACGCGTTGAGGCCGAGGACGCCCGTTGCGCGCAGTTGGCTCGTGTCCGCGAACAAGGGCGGCGCGCCAAGCAAACAGAGCGCCTTTTTGAACGGGTCGACAATCTTTGGCGTCGCGATCAGGCCGCCGAGGAACTTCGCCGCCTGTCCGAGCGCGATGACGTCAGGGCGCCGTAAGTCAGCTGTATTATTTTTATTTGACCTCGAACCGGGACTCGCAATGTCGATTTTCCCTTCAACCGACATCATCTCGGACGTCGCGCGCGCGGCTGATCCGCACAAGCGCGAAGCTGCCATGAAACGTCTCAGCGAAATCAGCGTCGCGCATGGCGTGCCTGCGACCGCGTTCTCGGCCATCCTCGACGGCTCGCGGAACGCAGATCCCGCTCGCTCCCTGCTGACGCTGCCAAGCGCGAAATCCACAGGACTGGCGACACGGCCACAACCCGCTAAGACCCCCGCCGCGGTCGCCGCGCAGAAATTTGAAGCCTACATACTCCAAAGCTGGCTCGAGCTTCTTTTGCCGAAAGTTGAAGGCGGAACTTTCGGATCTGGTGGCGCGGGCAACATATGGCGTTCCATGATGGCGGAGCAACTGGGGACTCAATTGGCGAAATCGGGAGCCATCGGAATTCAGAGGATTATCGACAAGGGCGATTATTCGCCCACCGAGTTGCGGCCGCTTACCCCGCCCTCTATGCCTCGCGCCTGAGCGTTCGTGAATAAGTTGATTATATCGGGGGTTGCAAGTCGATGAACGAGTTTCTTGCGCCAAGTTCAGTTCAGGAAGACGTGGAAGGCTTCACCGGGAACGACGCGCCGCCGTCGTTGGCCGAAATCGCCTTCATACGATGCGTTGAAAGGCTCGAAGATTTGATCGATGCCGAGACGCAAGTGTTGAGGTCTTGCGCGCGCATTGATTTCGAGGCGCTCAATCTACGCAAGACACACGCCTTGCTCGAGTTCACGCGCGTCGCGCGCAACCTCCCTCCCCGAGCCTCCAGCCTTGCCCAGCAACGATTGAACCGTCTCGTCGAGAAACTTGGATCCAATACTGAAGCGCTGCAGTTGCATCTGCATGCGATGCAGGAGATAACATGCCTTATTGTCGAAAGCATCCGTAGCGATGAATCGGACGGAACCTATTCGAGGAAGGGCGCGCCGCGTCGATAATGCAACGGGAATAAGATGTTTCGCACTATTTTCATTGGGCTTTGGGCCTGTGTTGCGACACTGGGAGCAACCTATGGCGGCGCATACTGGCGTATGCATCAAAACACTGCGCCGGCCGCCGAGCACGCGGAAAAACTGGATGTGCGAAAATTGAAACCGATAACGGTTCCGGTTATCGCCGACGGCGTTCTGAGAGGATACGTTTCCGCAGAGTTCTCAATGGTCGGTCCGCAGGCCGACAAACACGAGCATACGCTTGATCCGGAGAGCTTTTTTCTGGATGAGGCCTTTCGCGTTATTTACTCCGAATCGAAAATCGACTTTTCCGACATACAGAAGGCAGATCTCAGTGCATTGACGTCTCAGATTACTGCGAATGTGAATCAGCGGATGGGGAAGAACGTCGTAAAGGAAACGCTGGTCAGGAACTTTACGTTCGTCCCGCGCGAGGATATGCCTCGTTGATTATTGGGCGCGGCGCCTGATTGAGCGCCGCGCATGATTCTTGTATGCCTTACGCGACCCGCTGCACCGGCGCATAGGTGGCGTTCTTGACGATCGCCGGTCCCGAATCCCCTCTCACATGGTTCTCGATAGCCTGCGCAATCTTTTGCTGCGCGCTGTCGATTTCTTCCTCCTCTTCTTCTTCCGCGGAAGGTGTCGATTCATAGATAGCGGACATCTCCGCGATGAAGCGCTCCATCGTCTTCAATGCGCGATATTGCGGAATCTGGGTCAGTTCCTCGACCATTTGTCTGCGAAGGATGTCCAGTTGCGTCATGGGGTGCATGTGGGAAGCCTCTTGGTGACTGCTCATTTACGTTATTTCCTATAGCTGTCTCGAACCTTGCGGGACTTAACGGATTCTTCACCTTTTCGTCTGGCGGCGAGACAAGCCTCGCATCGGCATCGAGCCCTAAAATTCAAGCGCATTGGCGAGATGCTCATGGCGGAGGCTATTCATGAGATTTCAATGGCGTGGCCGCATTGATCGAACGGAGGCGTTGTTACGGGTGACGGGCGTCGCCCTCGCAGGCGGCAGCGTCGCATTTGCAGCCCATATGCTGGGCAATGCCGATCGCGATCCTCAATTCGCCGGGCTGGAACATCTGGCGATCTACGCCAGACTAACGTCATCGGCGCCGTCACGGTATCGGCCCCTTGGTTCGGCGGAAATCGACTATACGCCAGTGGGCTCAACACGGAGGAATTTGCCTGAAACAGTTCTGGGCGACTTCGAGCTGATCAAGGCGTCGGCGACCGCTGCAACGATCCGCACGCCGCAAGGGCGAATTGCGCGCGTCTCTCCTGGCGTCAAGCTTCCTGGCGTGGGAGAAGTGGTCTCAATACGGCGACGTGACAATAAATGGGTCGTCGGCACCCAAGGCGGCCTGATATGCGAGCGTTGAGCGCGCCACTATTCAACGCTTCGAACATTCGGCTAACGCGGCGTCAATCGTCGCATTGAAATGCGCCATCGCTTGCGACGCCGCTGCGACGTCGCTCGGTGTGCGATCGGGATGGAGCATCCACGCCATCCTCCGACGCAATGACTTCAGTTTTTCCGGTGAATGGCGCGCCTTGGCGATCTGCTGGGAGAGAAGAGCCGGAAACTCTGCGTTCGGAGAGCGCTTTTCTGCAATTTCGGCGTCGCGATTTCGAATGATCGAGGTTGACGACTCAAGGGCATCGATTGTCGCCCGGTAAGCGGCGGAGACGCGCCGCAGTCTTTCATCGTGCGCGCCGACGTCGGCGTTCCTCGCCACTGAAGCAAGCTCGAAATGAATTGAAGGCGACACCTTCGCAGAGTCCACGCATCGCACGGACTCCACATCGGCAAGAACATCCGCGAACACCGGCATACAACTACTCGCGCACGCATTGAACGCGAATAGTGTAGGGAGGGAAAGCTAAGAACCGATTATCACGTAAATTAAATCATGACGTGAAATGATTAGCAGGAGGCGGCGGACATCAGCCCGCCGCGAGCAAGGACTCGCGATCAACGGCGTCCGTGGGAGAAGCGACGAGCAGATAGCCGAGGAAACGCTGGGACTCGATCGGGTCATATCCCAGACGGGCGCGCAACTTCTTGCGCAGCTTGCTGATATGGCTTTCGATGACGTTCTCCTCGACGTCATCGTCGAACAGGCCATAGACGGCGTTGAAGATCTGTGATTTCGTCAACCGACGGCCGCGATTTACGACGAGATATTCGAGGATGCGACGTTCACGACGCGGCAAGGCGAGAACCTCGCCGTTGACGACCGGATCGCTGCCGTTGAAGAACACCTGTATGCCGCCAACGGCCGCACAATCCTGGCGGGCTTCGGCACGCCGGCGAATGGCGTGCACGCGCGCCAGAATTTCGCGAACATGAACCGGTTTGCGGACAACATCGTCGACGCCGGCGCTGAACAGGCCAAGAGTCTGCTCTAGGGAGGGCGCCTCGTTCATGGCGATGACCGGCGCCTGCGAACGACGGCGGATCAGCTTGGGAATTTCTTCACGCTCCGGACATTCGCCGATGAGAAACGCCTCGATCGCCTGAACGTCGCCCTCGACGGCCGAGTCGACCCAATCGCGAAACTGTCCAGGCCTAAAGCCCGCCGAGGCGATTCCTTCCTGACCAAATCGACACGCGTATCCATTCGTTACGAGATCGCGCTCGTCGACGATGATGAACATGCTTTGCCTCCAAATTCCGCAATTAGGGAAGTGCCGCTGCGAATCGGCTTATGGTCAAGGTAAAGTCTGCGAATCCTTTGGGTCAACCAAATACTATTTGTAAACACGTGTTGCGTGAAGCAGTCGTTACTTAATTGGGGCGAGATTGATACGAGCGATTGTCAACGGTTAATTAGGCGTTAACCATCATAAACATCCTCGAAGCGAGTAAAGGTCAGATTATGCGTAGCCGCAACGGGCATTGATACGATTTTTCCGCCCGTGATCGCGAGGCCGGCGCGAAGATGTGGGTCGTCCCGCAACGCGGCGCGCCAACCTTTGTTGGCGATTGCGAGAACGAATGGCAGCGTTGCATTGTTCAATGCGAATGTCGAAGTGCGCGGCACGACTCCCGGCATGTTCGTAACGCAATAATGCACGACGCCATCGACGACATAGGTCGGATCGGAATGACTCGTCGGCCGCGAGGTTTCGCAGCAGCCGCCCTGATCGATGGCGACGTCGACGATGACCGCGCCGCGTTTCATCGTTTTCAGCATGTCGCGAGTGATAAGAATTGGCGCCCTTGCGCCGGGCGACAAGGCGGCGCAGACGACGAGATCGGCGCGCTTCACCGATTCCGCTATCGCTTTGCCTGTCGAGTAAATGCTTCGTACCGCGGATCCGAATCGGATTTCGAGACGTCTGAGCGCATCGGGATTGCGATCGGCCACCAGCACGCTGGCGCCCATGCCGAGCGCAATCGTCGTCGCCTGCACGCCGACGCTGCCCGCGCCGAGAACGAGCACTTCAGCGGAGGGCACGCCCGGCGCGCCGGCAAGCAACACGCCCCGACCGCCAGCCGGTTTCTCCAGGTAGCGCGCGCCGATCTGCGGCGCGAGACGTCCCGCGATTTCCGACATCGGCGCAAGCAGCGGCAGGCCGCCAGCCGGCGCTGTCACGGTTTCATACGCGATACAATGCGCGCCGCTCGCGGCGAGTTCGCGCGTCAGATGCGCATCGGCGGCAAGATGAAAATATGTGAAGAGGACCTGATCGGGATGAAGCTGCGCGACTTCTCCCGGCTGCGGCTCCTTGACCTTTACAATAAGCTCGGCTGTCGAGAAGATTTCATTCGCGTCGTTGACGAGTCGGGCGCCCGCAGCCGCGTAATCGTCATCTGACAGGCCCGCTCCGTCCCCGGCTCCGCGTTCGACCAGGACCTCATGTCCAGCCTGCTTGAGCTCGGCGACCGATGAAGGCGTCAGGCCAACGCGATATTCATTGTCCTTGATTTCCCGAGGCGCGCCGATCCACATCTGACTCTCCAAAAATCGCTGACGCCGCCGATCAAAAAGGCGTCTGCGCTGCATATATGCGAAGGGTGACGCCGCGCGGCAAGGACAAAGCTGAAGCTGAATTGAAGATCCGGGCGCAACGAGCGTCCGGAAGAGCAAAGGACGAAATCAATGCTGACAATCAATACTGACAAGGTTTGTTTCGTCATCGTCAAGGCGCGGGAAATCGAAAGCGAAGACGAGGGCATGGAGGCCGACGCCTCCAATGAAACGGATGACAAATTCACCAGTGTGCTGACGGAAGAGGCCTATGAAACCGTGCGCAATGAGATCGCCTCTTTCATCGACGCCATGGACATCGACGAGCAGGCCGAACTGGTTGCGCTGGCCTGGATTGGCCGCGGCGATTTCTCCGCCGAGGAATTGGCGGCGGCGGTCGCCGAGGCGCGCAGCCGGCGCGAGGGTTCGACCTCGGCCTATCTTCTCGGCATCCCATTGCTTGCCTCATACTTAGAAAACGGCCTTGGCGAATTCGGGGAGACCTGCACAGGCTTTGCGGCCGATCGGCAATAGGCGGCGGTGGGCAGGGGAGGGCTCGAACTTGTCCCACCGCCTCCCCATATACAGCCTGCGGCTAACTTTTGAGGAGACGCACATGAATCGCAGAATTTTCGCCATCGCTCTCGCCCTCGGCGTCGCGACATTCTTCGCGCCGCGACTCGCCTTGGCGGAAAACCATCTCGCCGAAGCCATCTCCCACACCAAGGAAGCAATCGAACATGGAAAGATGGGCCATGCCGATGTGCTCGTGACTCATGCCGAAGCGGCGCTGACGCACGCCAAGGCCGCCGAGGCGGAGAAAGCCAATCCTCACACGAAGGAAGGGATCACCCATCTGAATGCGGCGATCGACCACGGCAAGCAGAAGCACGCGGATGTTGCGACGAAGCACGCCGAAGAGGCGCTGACGCATCTGGAAGCCGCGACCAAGTAAGGCCGACCGCTCTTGCGGCGAGGGCGGCCCTTCGGGGTCGCTCTCTTTTTGCGGCCGGCCCGCTCATGACAGGCTGCGAGCAATAGCTTATGTCATCGCCCGAGATCAGAGGGGCGAGACATGAATTTGCGGGAGCTGACGCGCGCAAAATCGATCGAGCGTTTGCAGGCCGAAGCCGGGAGGCGTGGCGAGTTCCGTCGCGTTTTGGGCGTGTGGCAGCTCACCGGGATCGGGCTTGGCGGGCTCATTGGCGTCGGCATTTTCGTTCTCACCGGCGTTGTCGCGGCGACGCAGGCCGGTCCGGCGGTCGCTCTCTCCTTTCTCATCGCCGGCGTTGCGAGCGGCGCGGCGGCCCTGTCCTACGCCGAATTCGCCGGGCTCATTCCCGTCGCCGGCAGCGCCTATACCTATGCCTATGCGGTCCTTGGCGAACTTGTGGCCTGGATCATCGGCTGGGATTTGCTCCTCGAATATGCGCTGGTCGTCGCCGTCGTCTCCATTGGCTGGTCGGCCTATCTGCAGGCGCTGCTCACGCAACTCGGCTTGCCGGTCCCGACATGGGCGGCGGGCGCCGCAGGAACTGGCCCGGGCCATGTGATTGATCTCTTCGCGGCGCTCGGCGCGCTTGGCGTCGCCGGGCTTCTGACGTTGCGCATCGAATGGGGCGCGCGTTTCAATGTGACGATGGTTATCATCAAGATCGCCGCCGTGCTGCTCGTCATCGCGGCGGGTCTGCCCTATGTGCGGCCCGAGAACTGGCGGCCCTTCATGCCCTATGGCTTCTCGGGCGTAGCCGAAGGCGCGGCGGTCGTATTCTTCGCGGTCTTCGGATACGACACGCTGACGACGGCCGCCGAGGAAGCGCGAGAGCCACAGCGTGACTTGCCGCGCGCGGTGCTGCTGTCGCTCGCCGTGTCGCTGACCCTCTATGTCGTGATGTCCCTCGTGCTGACGGGCGTCGTGCATTACGACACGCTGAACAATTCCGCGCCTGTCGCCACCGCCTTCGCGGCCATTGGCCTGCCCTGGGTTACGCTGATTATTTCGCTCGCGGCCGTCGCCGGCATCGCCAGCGTCATGCTGGCGTTTCTCCTCGCCTGCGCGCGTATATGGTTCGCAATGAGCCGAGACGGTTTGCTTCCGGGCTGGTTCGCCCAGGTTCACCCGCGCTTTCGCACGCCGCATCGCCCGACGCTTATCGCCGGCGGGCTGACGGCTGTCGTCGCGGCCCTCTATCCGATCAAGGAGGTGGCGGAGCTCGTGAATATCGGCACGCTCTCCGCTTTCGTGGTGATCTGCCTTGCGGTGATCGTGCTGCGCCACACGCGGCCGGACGCGCCGCGGACATTCCGCACGCCGCTCGTTCCCTTCATTCCGCTTGTCGGCGTCGCCTTTTCATTATGGCTGCTGTCTCGGCTCCCGGCCATCGCCTGGGAGCGCTTTCTCATCTGGATGGCGCTCGGCCTCGCGATCTATTTTCTCTACGGGCGACGACACAGCCGTCTCGCCGCAGAGATCAAAGGCGCGCCACCGACTCCTTGATTCTCTTCACATGCGCCGCTCCGGCCGTCTGCTGAGCGGAGAGAAGTTCGTCGAACTCCCTGCACAGCACGCCTCGACGATCCGCGATCTGAACAAGGCCGAAATCCGGCGTCTCATTGGCTTCGACGATAACGGGGCCGTCGTCTGTCGCCGCCATGTCCCAGCCAATGACGCCGAAGTGGCGCAGCACTTTCGCGCCTTCGACCGCGACCGCCTTCATCCTTTCCCAGTCGGGAACCGCAAGGCCGATCAGTTGGGCGCCGGTGTCGGGATGATGCGTCACGTCCTTCATCTCGAAGCCGACGCCGCTCGTGACGCGCTGGATACGGCCGGTCGCGAAATCGAGACCGGCAAGCATGTTTCCAGCGCGCCAGAAATTGTCGGCGATATTGCCGGCGGCGGGGAGCTTCCATGCTGCGCGAAACGCTTTCGGACCATCGGGCGTCGCGATAGTGAGAATGCGCACGGTCGCGAGCCGCTCGCCGATCGCCGCAACGAGATCGCGATGCGGCCGCAGCATCCGCTGGAACAGATAGCCGGCGGCGTAATGTTTCTCGATGTCGTCGATCGTCGCATCGACATCGAGACGTTTGCCGCCGACGGCGATCAGCTCGCCGGTCGCCGCGTCGCAACCCAGCAGCGCCAGCGCGCCGAGGCTCTGGAAGCTTTCGACCGGCTTGCCGAAGAGCGGGTAATTTTCTTCAATCATCAGAAAGGCGCGAAGCTCCTCGCGTGAGCGCAGCAACCTCTCCGACGCGACGCTCAGGCCCGGCGCATAGATCGCCAGCGGTGGAATCGTTGGCAGGCCATAGGTCGCCAAATAGCTCTGCGAGGCGAGTTTGTTTGTCAGCAGACCATGCCAATCGTGGCGATAGTTGATCTCGACCACGAGATCTCGATTGCGGCGGGCGCCGACGAAGTCGCCCTTATCGGCGCCGGCAAGCCATGCGTCGTCGAAGAGACGGTATTTTATATAATCCTCGAAGGAGAGCTTGCCGGGTCCAAAGGCGAGACGCGAATATTCCCGCATCAATTGCATTGGCGGCGCCCCGGTCTGCGCCGCCGCGCGCTGCATGCTCTCGGCCATGGACGCCTCTCCGCCCTCATGCGCGGTGTCGAAACTCGCGGCCGGCGCGGGCTGCTCGGTCTTTGGTTTGCGACTCAAAAAGGAAAACGCCACGGCAATCCTCCGGTCCTGTTGCGCAGCGCGTTGCGCGCGGCGTTAATTGCTGGATGCGGCGAGTGAGAGAGCGCCATTGGCGCCGATGCGCCTCGCGAGCGCGCCCCATTTGCGGAACAGCAGTTCCATGTCCTCGCGCAGCGGGCGGAAGGCGGTCTCGGGATCCATGCCCTGCGCGACGCGCTCCGCAACCGCATTGGCCTGCGGCATGCCGAAGCACAGGCGCAGCGCGGCGCGGCCGCCGAGCAGGACCGGCTGACCGACATGACACACGCGCGAAAGCTCCGGCTTTTCGAAATCGCCGTCGGGCGCGCGTAATGATTCATAGATCAACCGCGCCTGCGCAACGTCGCCGTGATGCGTGATGATCGGAAAGATCGTCGCCGGCTTGCCGCCGAGACGCCAATTCTCCGCGTCGAGAAAATCAAGATCGGGGTTGCCGGCGACGCAGCGGCGCGCCGATTCCGTGAAGAGCGCGATGATATTTTCACGCAACGCAGCGGGAATCGCGGCGTAAGCCTCGATCTCGGCGAGCGCCGCCTCCCAGCGCAGCCCCATCCCGAGATTGGCCGGCGCGAAACTCGCCGCCTCGAATGCGCTCTCGAAACGCCGCGGCCAGTCGAAGCGCGCGGCGTATGCCGCGAAGCCCTCGGGCAGGCGCAGATCGCCAAGCCGCGCGGCCTTGTCCGGGGGGATCAGCAGCGCGCCGCAAAAGGGCGGCCCACCTGCGAATTTCGAGCCCGTCACCATGACGAGAAAGCCGGCGTCGAGATCGGCTCTTATCTCGTCGAAGGAGCATCGCAGCTGGCAGGCGTCGACGAGGATCAGCGCGCGCTCGCCCGCGCTCGCCGCCATCTCGCGCGCCACGGCGCGGCTCGGCCCGCTGCGGCCGGTCTTTGAGCAGTCGAGCACGTGCAACAGCGCCCCGCGTCCCACGCGCAGCGCGTCGGCGACGGCGAGACAGGCGGCGCGGTCGAGCTCCTGCGCGGATCGCGGACGGCCGTTTGCGTCGCGTATGTTTATCGCGCGCATGACGGCGTCGTCCCTTGCCCAGCCGGCAAGCGGCGCGCCTTTTTCGACCTGCGGCTCGAAAGCCGCCGTCGCGGCGAAATGCGCGCCCGTCGCGGCCAGCGCGACGCCGCTGCCGGTTTCCTCCGGCGCGACGACGATATTGGCGATGGGCCGGCGCAGAAGCGCCCTGGCGACCGCGAGCGCGGCGAATTCGGCTTCGGTGCCGGAGGCGGTGAGGACGACCTCCACGCCGGGCGCGCCGAGCTGCGCGCGAATCCGCGCCCGTAACGCATCGAACCAGGCGGGGAGATCGGCGCCGTCCTGCGACAGCGCCGCCAGTGCGTCGCGGGCGGCGGCGTAGCCTCGCTCTGTGATGGCCGCGGCGGTGGAGGAGGAGAACCAGATTTCGTCGGTCGCCGGCTGCGTCGGCGCGCCATAGCGGTTACGGCGCGTCACCGGATCCGGCCAGATGCGCTCGTCGCCGCCGGAGGTCAGCATGAGATCGAGACGCGCCCGCGCCGGCCCGGCCTGACGGTTCGTGGTTTGATCCGGCGTCGGCGCCACGGCGCCATCTACATCGTCCGAATATCGCTTCGCTGCGTCCGTCATCACCGCTCGTCGCCGAATCACGCGCGTTCATCGCGCGCGACCACTCTTGTCGGCGAAAGCTAAGCAATAATTAACGGTGAAGGTAACGCTTCGAGCCTCGCGACGAAACTGCGTCGTGACGGAGACGAAGCGCACGCGGCCGAGTTCGACCCACGTCGGCGCGAGCGGCGGGGCGCGCCGCCCGCAAGGCCGGCCGGATCACTGATGGTGTTCCGAATGATGCTGCGAATGCGGGCTATGGCGACGATGGCCCGGATGATAGGGATTCAGATGTTTGGGATCATGATGCGGACAGGGATTGCGCCAATGGCGTATGCCTCTCGCATGATGCTGGGGCGATGTCGTGACGAAGCAGCCCTTGCTGTGATGGGCGTGCTCATCTGAACGTCCATGATGCTGCTCATGAAGAAACGCTAACTGCTGGCGCTCGCCCGCCAGCGCATTCGGACTGTCAGCCAGCGCAGTAAATCCTGAAAGAGCAGCGACAGTCGAGATGATCAGGAGCGTATTACGATTATTCCGCATCATTAACTCCGCCAACTCAAGCCATCCTGCGTCGAACGGCCCGGTTATTGATGTATCGATGGATTTCCTGGCGCACCTCAGCGTTTCGGAAACCGGTTTTCATCGAAATATGACGGCGTATGTGGGGTCCCAAGGGACCACAGCATGAAAATCATATGGCGCCGGCGCCGGTGTCTACACGGCAGGCGATCACCTCGATTTGCGAAACGTCATGATATTCTCGGAAAAGCGGCTTCAGGAACTTGATTGGATTACACTTGTTTATTTCAATTCGCCTGCCTCGCCGCAATTGAACTATCCGCAACGGCGCAAGACCGTTCGCGACATCGGCGCCCGGGCGCGGCCGCGATCCATGGTCGATTTATGATCGCGCATGACCCGTTCCGTCACAGCGGCGCAGAAGCATAAGTATCTGGTTTTAAAGAGCCCTCCCGGGCGCTTCGCCAGCACGGCCGCTGACGACGTCACCTTGCCGCAAGCTTCGGCGGAGAGAATTGGATTGAAATCAACGCGCGGGACCGTCTGCGAACAAATTAACGCTTGAGATTTCCATGGTTTGAAGACAGTATTCGGATATGTTTGCCAGTTGAGTTAGAGAAATGTACGCGTGTAATTGTTCTATTTCGTGTGTAATCGGGCTGGCTGGGTGATATAGTCACAGAAAGGGCGACGGCGTCATGGCTGAAGTTGAGAGAAGCTCCCCTGCAATTCGGGCGGTCAGTAAATTGCAGGGTCATGGCGCACGCCAGCTGCAAGACAAGCTCAGAGAACTCTCCGATCGGCTGGATCGGCCTCACGAATTCGTGAAGGGCCAATTCGTGCAATGGAAAGCCGGCCTCAAGAACAGGCATTACCCTAACTATGGCGAACCCGCGATCGTGACGGCTGTATTGACCACGCCCGTTTTCGACCAAAGCGACCTGTCGGCCGCCAGTCCCTATTATCTGGAGGCGCTCACGATCGTCATCGGCACATGCGTCGAAGATGAATTTGTCGAGTATCGGGTCGACGGACGCAGATTTGAGCCATGCGGCGATTAAGGCGATTTGCTTGAAGAAGTCATAATCGGGGAATCGCGACCGTCTCCGCCAGCGAATGGACCGTCCTTCGCCGGGAATTCGCGAGAGCGCGCAAAGAAATCTGACATCGGCCGAGTTTGGCCTGTTGCGGGAAACGCGGATTGTCGCGCGCCGTGACGCGTCCGGCGAGTCCCGGATGTCCGCTGAGTCTTCTTTTTCAATTTGGCGAAGATTTGGTGCGGGCGGCCGGAATCGAACCGGCACAGGCCTTGCGGCCCTACGGATTTTCGTACCCGCTACGGCTTTCGCCGCCCCGCTCGCGCGGGTTTGGGGTCTGGACTATACCTTCGCCCTAGCGTGAAACGCCTTAGGCGCCGCCCGTCTAGTCTCTACACCTTCCCGCCGCCCGGCGGGCTTGGCTCGGGATCGCCACTTTTGGAGGTTTCCCCGACTTTGAGCGGTTCTACTCCCTCGGTTTCCCGTCTGGAGCACTCAAATTGCTTCAAGTCCGTTGCGTCTACCAGTTTCGCCACGCCCGCACGACATGACGCATGATCCGATTTCCGGGATCACGCCGCGGCCCGTTATAGGGCGCGCTCCGCGGCCGCGACAAGCGGGTTTTTACCCTCGCCGCGTCGGTCTCCCCTGCGTTTTCTGAATCGGAGCCTGAAAGCTGAGCCCCGTGTCCCACGGGAAATAGATCCAGGTGTCCTGCGAGACCTCGGTGACGAAAGTGTCGACCATCGGCAGGCCCTGCGGCTTGGCGTAGACGGTGGCGAAATGCGCCTTGGGAAGCATATTGCGCACGGCTCTGGCCGTGGCGCCGGTGTCGACGAGATCGTCGATGATCAGCACTTCCGCGCTCGGGCGCTCGAGAATCGTTTCCGTCAGGGGCTTGAGCACCTCTATCGTGTCCCGCTCCGTCTCCTCGTGATAACTCGCGACGCACACGGTCTCGATGACGCGGATCCCGAGTTCGCGCGCGACGATGCCAGCCGGCACGAGCCCGCCGCGCGTCACCGCGACGATCGCCGAAAAGCCGCCGATCGAGGCGAGTCGCCAGGCGAGCGCGCGGGCGTCGCGATGAAACATGTCCCAGGAGACGGGGAAAGACTTGCCGGCGCCATGCATGTGAGCCTCGCTCCTTTCAGTTGTCGTCAACGCCGCCCGTCCTGGTCGGCCAATTCGGCCAGGAGCCTGCGCACATCCTCGGCAGCCTGGGCCAGTGCGTCCTTGTCGCGGCTGCGCAGCACGATCTGGTTGCGGACGCCGGCGCTGGTGAAGGACGGATAGGAGCCGACGCTGACACCCTGACGCCCGCGGGCGATTTCCTCCAGTCGCGCAGCGTAGCTGCCCTCCGGAATCGCGCCCGCCGCGACCGTCTCGACCAATATGCGCGCGCCGGATTTGAGCTGCGGCCCGACAGTGTCCATCATCGCCTGCATGATGACCGGCACGCCGGCCATGACGATCACATTGCCGATCCAGAAACCGGGCGCCTTGGAGATGGCGTTGAGGACGAGTTCCGCCCCCTTTGGTATCCGCGCCATGCGCCGGCGGGCGGGATTGAGCTCTTCCTCCGAAAAGCGCTCCCGCAACAGTGAAATGGCGCGGGGATCTTCGCCGATCTCGACCCCGAAGGCCTTCGCCACCGCATCCGCGGTGATGTCGTCATGCGTCGGGCCGATGCCGCCAGTGGTGAGCACGTAAGTGTAGCGCGCGCGCAGTTCATTGACCGCGGCGACGATCGCCGCCTCGTCGTCCGACACGACGCGCGCTTCTTTCAGATCGACGCCGATCTCGCCGAGATAATTGGCGATATAGCGAGTGTTTACATCCTGTGTGCGGCCCGACAGAATCTCGTCGCCGATGACAAGAACCGCCGCCGTCGCCGGCGCCTCGCCCTTTTTGGGGTCTTCCATTCGCCCGCCTCCCTGGAGCGTCAATTATGGCGGGCGCGCGGACGAACGCCAAGCCTCACAGGACATCTTCCGGCATGGGCCGGCGCAGGCCCGGCCCCGGCGCCTCACTCGGCCGGCTGGCTATAGGGAAGGAGGAGCACAGGCCGATCACGGTCGATATGACCGGCGAGGCGGTGCAGCAGCGCAAGCGAGGCGCCGACATAAAGGACGTCGAGAACCGGCGACGCCAAGCTCGAATCACGAAGCATCTGCCCCACAGCGCTCATCAGACTGCCGACGCAGAAGATCGGCAGCGCGTTTCTCCCCATCAGGCTGAAGAAGCTGAAGGCTCGCGTCGCCCTGATGCGCGCCGTCAGGTTCGAGAAGTGGATCACGTAAGCGAGCGTCAGAAAATCGATGATTCGCACGACGCCGAGGTCGGTCTTGTCCCAGTCCAGATAAAGGCCCGCCTCTTCAACGAGGCCCGGCGCGAGGCCGAGAACATTGGAAACGACCATGGCGCCGATGAAAGTGAAGGCCACCGAAAAATGATAGGCGACGGGGTGATAGGGCACGCCTTTATCTTGCAGCGCGCCCCCGCAGAAAATCCCCAGAGCGAACATCAGCTGCCAGGTGAACGGATTGAAATACCAGCCGCCCGGCTCCGGCCATGAGGGCAGATTTACGCCCGCCATCCGCGCGCCGGCGTAAAGCGCCACAGACGCCGCCAGCATGGCGAAACGGCCGCGCAGCGTCAGGGCGAGCAGCAGCGGCGCCGCCGCCATGAGCACGATGTAGAGCGGGAGGATGTTGAAATAGGCGACCTGATGGCTGAGCGCGAGAATGCCAACGACGCCGCGGGCCGGATCGAGGAACGGCGTGGCGCGGCCCCGCTCGCTGAGCAACAGGTCGTATGGCGTGTAATCCTTCGCCACCCAGAAGAGGGCCAGCGCCGCCGCGGTCAGCATCAGATGCGCTCCGTAGAGCCGCGCGGCGCGGCGCACGAGCGACGCCGCCGCGGCGACGCCGGGACTGCGCCTGAACTTTTCGCCATAGGCGAGCTGGACCGAAACGCCGGAAAGGAAGACGAAAACCTCCGCCGCGTCGGAAAAATTGAAATTGCGCGGCGTGAAGGCGCCCAGCACATTTCCGGGGATGTGATTGACCAGGATTACGGCGAGGACGACGCCGCGCCAGAAATCTATCGAGTCGATGCGCTTCTTCTGCACGTCGGCTTTCATCGAATTTTGAAGGCGCACCGAATCCGGCGGCGCCAGGCTCCGCCCATTTCATATACAAGAGTCGCGCCAGTCGCGCCATGGCGCGTGTTGCCGCGGGATGTGCGAAAGTCGCGCGAGGCCCCGCCCCCGGCTTGCTTTGGCCGGCCGAACCATTACCTTGTTGATTAAATCAGCACTCTCGACGGAACCACAGACGCCCTCATGACCTTTATCGAGTCACACCTCGCCCCCGCCGGCCGCAAGAGCGGGCAGATCAAGCTGCACGGCCCGGAGGATTTCGAGGGCATGCGCCGGGTCGGCCGACTGACGGCCGAGGCGCTCGACATGCTCGTCCCGCATGTGAAGCCTGGCGTGACGACGCAGGCGCTCGACGACCTCGTCTTCGACTTCGCCTTGTCTCACGGCGCCTATCCCGCCCCCCTCGACTATCGCGGCTATCGCAAGTCGATCTGCACCTCGATCAATCACGTCGTCTGCCACGGCGTGCCGGACAACAAGGCGCTGCGCGAGGGGGACATCGTCAATATCGACGTGACCTTCATTCTCGACGAATGGCATGGCGACGCGAGCCGAATGTTCGCGGTCGGGGAAATACCCCGCAAGGCGCAGCGGCTGATCGACGTGACCTATGAATCGCTTTTGCGCGGCATCGCCGCGGTGAAGCCCGGCGCGACCACCGGCGACATCGGCGCGGCCATCCAGCAATATGCGGAGGCCGAACGCTGTTCGGTCGTTCGGGACTTCTGCGGCCACGGTCTCGGCCGCGTCTTCCACGACGAGCCCAACATCCTGCATTACGGGGTGAAGGGTCAGGGCGTGGAGCTGCGTCCCGGCATGTTCTTCACCATCGAGCCGATGATCAACCTCGGCCGCCCGCAGGTGAAAATTCTCTCCGACGGCTGGACCGCCGTGACCCGCGACCGCTCGCTATCGGCCCAGTTCGAGCATTCGATCGGCGTCACCGAGACCGGCGCGGAAATCTTCACGCTCTCCCCGCTGGGGCTGGACAATCCCGCCGGCGCGCCGCGCACGGACGCATGACGTCGGAGGGACGGACAAGAAAGCGGAACGGCCCTACGCCGAGCGGGCTGCGCGAAGAGTCGATCCACTATCATGGCCATCGGCAACGGCTGCGCGACCGCTTCATGGCGGCCGGCGAAAACGCGCTCGCCGACTACGAGCTGATGGAGCTGCTGCTGTTTCGCGCCATCCTGCGGCGCGACGTCAAGCCGCTCGCCAAGGCGCTGATCGACCGCTTCGGCTCCTTCGCGGAGGCGGTCGCCGCGCGGCCCGAGCGCTTACGGGAGATCGACGGGCTGGGCGAGGCTGCGATCGTGGAGCTCAAGCTGGTCGAGGCCGCCGCGAGGCGGCTTGCGCGCGGCAAGCTGGAAAAACGCACCGTGCTCTCATCCTTCATGGATGTGATGGACTATTGCCGCACGGCGATGGCCTATGCGGAGCGCGAGGAATTTCGTATCCTTTTTCTCGACAAGCGCAACGCGCTCATCGCCGACGAGGTTCAGGGCGTCGGCACGATCGACCACACCCCCGTCTACCCGCGCGAGGTGGTTCGCCGCGCCCTGGAGCTCGGCGCGAGCGCGCTGATCCTCGCGCACAACCACCCCTCGGGCGACCCGACGCCCTCGGCCGCCGACATCCGCATGACCAAGGACATCATCACGATCGCCCAGCCCTTCGGCATCGCCGTCCATGATCATCTCATCGTCGGCCGGAACGGGCAGGCCAGTTTTCGCGGGCTGAAGCTCATCTGATGCGGTAAGACGGGCGTCGTCTTCACTGTCCGATCGCGAAACAGCGCCCTTGTCTTCCTTCCTCGTCACGCCGCTCATCGTCGCCACCGCGCTGTTCATGGAGCAGCTCGACGGCTCCGTGCTGGCGACGGCGTTGCCCGCGATGGCGGCAGACCTCCATGAAGACCCGGTTGCGCTGAAACTCGCGCTGACCTCCTATCTGCTCTCGCTCGCGGTCTTCATCCCCCTCTCGGGCTGGGCCGCGGACAAGTTCGGCGCACGCCGCATTTTTCGCGCGGCGATCGTCGTCTTCACGCTGGGTTCGATCCTTTGCGGCTTCTCCGGTTCGCTCGCGACGATTGTCGCTGCGCGCGTCGTGCAGGGGCTTGGCGGCGCGATGATGGTGCCGGTGGGACGACTCGTGCTGCTGCGAACGGCGCCGCGTCACGAACTCGTGCGCGCCATGGCCTGGCTCACCATCCCCGCGCTCATCGGGCCGCTGATCGGCCCGCCGTTCGGCGGCTTCATCGCGACCTATCTGCACTGGCGCTACATCTTCTGGATCAATGTGCCGATCGGCCTTCTCGGCGTGGCGCTCGTGACGCGTTTCATACCCGATCTTTTTGAGGAGAATGTGCGCCCGCTCGATCTGAAAGGCGCGGTGCTGTCGGGCGTCGGCCTGTCTTGTCTCGTGTTCGGCTTCACCATCGCGGGACGCGGCTTCGCGCCGGCGCCCGTCGTGGCGCTGGTCATCGCCATCGGCGCAACCGCCCTGCTCGCCTATGTCCGGCATGCGCGGCGCGCCGAGCATCCGATCATCGATTTGCGGCTCCTTCGCATCCCCACATTCGCGGCGGCGATCTATGGCGGGTTTCTGTTTCGCATCGGACTCGGCGCCCTGCCCTTCCTGCTGCCGCTGATGCTGCAGGCCGGCTTCAATCTCTCCGCCTATCAGTCCGGCCTGCTGACCTTTGTTGCGGCGGCGGGCGCCATGGCGATGAAGACGACGGCGCAGCCGATACTGAAGCGTTTCGGGTTTCGCCGCGTACTGATCGTCAATGCGGTGATCTCGTCGATCTTTCTCGTCGTCAACGCCTGTTTCACGGCGGCGACGCCGCATTGGCTCATCATGTCCGTGCTGCTCGTCGGCGGCTTCTATCGTTCGCTGCAATTCACTGCGCTCAACGCCATCGGCTATGCGGACATCAGCCAGGAATCGATGAGCAATGCGACGAGCTTCACCGCGGTCGGCCAGCAATTGTCGCTCTCCACCGGCGTCGCGATCGGCGCCGCCGCCCTTGAAGCGTCTCGCGCGCTGGATGGCGGCGGCGCATTGCGCGCGGAAGATTTCGCGCCGGCGTTTTACGTAGTCGCGACAATTTCCGCGCTATCGGCGGCCCTTTTCTGGCGCCTCGCGCCCGATGCAGGCGACGAGCTGGTGGGGCGCACTCGGCCTCTCGCGCCCCCGCGATCATGAACGTCGGTGAACCCTCACCGCACCAGCCTGCTTATCGCAGCAACGAGGAAGATCGCGAAGATAAGGCCGAGGAATCTGAGCCAGTCAAAAGAAAGTTCGATCTGGCGCCGCTGCTTCTCGCTGGCTTCCGTGACGCTCCATTCCCTCAAAAATCTGCGGAAGGGATATGTCTTTTCGTACTCGCTGGTGGGAAGAACATAAAATATTAGCGGCTTCGAGTGCTCCTCCCTGATCCTGTAGGCGGGCACGAGCTTGTCGAAAAGAAAGATGAAGCTGATCGGCTTGATCCGGCGTGGCGCAGCAGGGTCCGTTTCGCCATCGACGCTGTAGCCCACAATTCCAAGCACGGTCTGAATGAAAAGCCAGAAGAGGAGGAGCGCGAGCGCAACGAACCAGATGACCCTCTCTGGTCTATAGCCGTGATCCGCCAGCCACCAGAGGGCGTATTGCACGATCGAGACAAACCTCCCTTCGATACGACGCAGGATGTTGGTTTCGGCGTTTCGCGTCGCATCGCCGACTTGTCGTCCAACCCCATCACAATGAACGCCCCAGCTCATGCAAAGATTGGCTTTCACCGCTGCGGTCTCACCTTTGATCTTGAGGTCGCGGGCGCCGTTGAGATCGCCGGCTTTTTCAAAAACGGCCACGAATTCCTGAAACGGCTGGGTGCCGATGAACTCGTTCTTTGTCACCCAGGCTGTCACATCTTCGGCGTCGGGAAGATGCAGGTCGGGCGGGAAAAGCGGTTTGCCGCCGGCAGTCGGCGTCGTCAGGGATTGACGAGCGCTCGAGCGCGGCGACAAGGCCGTCTCGCAACGATCTTTCGCGCTGTAAACGCGCTGAAAGTGCAGACCATTGACCTTGACCACGACATTCCTGGTTGCGACTCCAAAATCCAGAACCAGCGTTCCGGTCCGAAAATTGAAGATGCTCAATATTGGCTTGCCCTCGTCGGCAACGCCCGCGCCTGTCGAAGCCTCCAGCGTCTTGTCGAGATCCAGCCAGGCGGCTCCGTCGACGACATCCTCGTTCAGATAAATGATGCTGTCTCGCGGACGACCGGCATAGTCGGAGAGCCATCTGAAATCCCTCAGACACATCGAATATTTCACATGATTATTTATGAAAACGAGGACGCCGGGAACGATAGCCCGATACGCCTTGCAGGGCGTGTGGCGCATTTCATTCTTGCTGATGACCTCTCCGGAATTGGCGTATCTTTCAAAAGCGTTCTCGTCGCCGGCGGCGCCGATGGACTCTGTTTCATGGTCCTTGAAGCCGTAAACCGCATCGTCCTTTTTTTGAAATGAAGAAGGGGATTTTACGCTGCCGAAACCAAATTCCACTCCGACGATATCGGCAATTTCGTTCTTTCGAATATCGAAGCTGCAGCGCGCCTGGCTTTGGGTGAGGTCCAGCGCGCCATCAATTTGGTTCTTCAGCAGCGACACGTTGGAAAAGAAGCTTGCAGACAAATCGACGTCGCCTGATATGGCCACGTTCTCGATGTTCAGTTCTTCACGATAGAGAGAGCCTTTCAGTCTGAGCGAGCCCTTTACCGTCGTATCTGAAATGACAAGTTTCTGCGCATAGGCAAATTCCATCCACAATGAACCCGAAATTTCGGCTCTGGTAATCAGAATTCTTTCATAGGAGAGAACGGTATCGAGAGAAAAGTCGCCTTTCGTACGAAAATTTCTGACCTCGACGGGCGAACGCCTGCACTCGGTGGATTTGCCGCATCTGAAAGTCGAACGGTCCAAGGCGAGCGTGTATGGAATATCCAGGCCAGACAAATCTAGGCCTTCACAAAAAATCGCGCCGATCAGCCTTATTCCTTTGGGATCGACCTTGTCTTTCGTCTCGCGGACCAGATCCTTGACGAACCCCCTGGGCAGAACCCGCCTGTCGGATGTTTGGGCATCGGCGCAAATCTGTGCGGCCTTCACATATTTTGGCGCTTCGTAACGCGGTTTCCCTGCAACTGTCGATTCGAGAAAGAAGCCGCCCCGCGACGCGGCGGCGCAGACGACGCCATTGAGATCCGGAACGAGCACCGCCTCCATTCCGCGCGCCATACAGACGGCGACGCGCGCCAGCATGGTCTCGCCCGGCGCCTCGCACACTTCTCCGTAGCTTTCGGTGAAATCTACCTGGACCAGGCCTTTGCCGCGGTCGGAACAATATTTGGTTTTTACCGGGACAGGCTGCTCCTGTGCGGAAGCAGAGCCGCTATCACGCGGGCTGACGACCGCTGATTTCACGGGAGTCAGCATGTCGCATGCGAGCAAAAACAGCGCCGTGATCAGAACGGGCCGACGCGATCGACGAAAACAAAAAATATAACTTGCAAATTTCGGCATCGAACGCCTCCCTCGCCGAGCGGCGAATGGCGTTTCTCATAAGAAAACTGCTGCATCTAATTATGGAAATATCGCGTAGCGATAGCGCGTCAAGATTCCTGACGGCTCGATTTATTCCCGTCCGGATGGTTCGCTCACGTCCCGCCGCCCGCGAAATCCCGTCGCCAGCACGTAAAGCTCGGCCGAGTCCGCTCGGCTTGCCGCCGGCTTCACATGACGCACGGTTGCGAAATCGCGTTTCAGCCGCGTCAGCAGCTGACCTTCCGTTCCGCCCTGCAAGACCTTCGCGACGAAGAAGCCGCCGGGCGCGAGCACGTCCATGGCGAACTCGGCGGCAAGCTCCGCCAGCGCGACGATGCGCAGATGGTCGGTCTGCTTGTGTCCCGTGGCGTTGGCCGCCATGTCCGACATCACGCCGTCCGCCTCGCCGCCCAGCATCGCCTTGACGAAATCGGGCGCATCGTCGTCGTTGAAATCCTTCACAGCGAATGTGACGCCCGTGATCGGCTCCATGTCGAGAAGATCGACCCCGACGACTTTTCCCCTGCCGTCCTTCGCCTTCACACGGTCGGCGGCGACCTGCGACCAGCCGCCCGGAGCGGCGCCGAGATCAACGATGCGGCCACCCGGTTTGATCAGGTGATAGCGGTCGTCCATCTCGATCAGCTTGTACGCCGCGCGCGAACGATATCCCTCGCGCTTCGCGCGCGCGACATATGGATCGTTGAGCTGCCGCTCGAGCCACAACGTCGAGGACAGTGAACGCTTGCGCGCAGTCTTCACGCGCGTCTTGAGCGAGCGGCCGCCCTCTCGCCCGGAGATCTTGTCGCCGCCGCTCACGCGAGAACCTTGTCGCTTGGCGCGAACACGCCGTCGGCGCCGGGCTCCATGGCGATATGCCTCTCGTGGTAATCGAGCAGCGTCGAACGATGGCCGATCGAGATGATCGTCGTGTTCGGCAGGCGCTCGCGAAGCATCCGGTAAATATCGCCCTCGAGCTTTTCATCCAGCGCGGATGTCGCTTCGTCGAGGAACAGCCAGTCCGGCTTCGCGAGAAGCGCGCGCGCGATGGCGACGCGCTGCTGCTCGCCGCCCGACAGGCGCTGACCCCAATTGTTGTCCTCGTCGAGCCGGTCGATGAAGGGCGCCAGACGCGCCGCGCGCAACGCTTCCTCGATGTCGGCTCGCGTATATTCCGCCTTTTCTCCCGGATAGACGATCGCCTGCGCGAGCGCGCCCATCGGAATGTAGGGACGCTGCGGCGCAAGCATCACGCTCGCGCCCTGAGGCAGGATGATATGGCCCGCGGCATGCGGCCATATGCCGGCGATAGAGCGAAACAGCGTCGACTTGCCGGAGCCCGATGGGCCCGTGAGCAGCACGGATTGCCCGCGCGCGAAGGCCAGCTCCTCGGCGCGGACGATCCTGCGCCCGTCCGGAAGCGACAGCGTCAGATCCTTCAGTTCGAGCTGCGGCGCCGCGCCGCGCGAAAGAACCTTCGTCCGGTCAGCCTGCGCCTGCGCGGCGTCGATCGCGCTGTCGAACGAAGACAGACGGTCGAGCACGGATTTGAAATTCGCCAGCGAGGTGTAATAGCTGATGAAGAAGGTCAGCGCGCCCTGCACATGGCCGAATGTGCTCGCCGTCTGCGTCATGACGCCGAGCTGGATGCGGCCCGCGAAATAGAAGGGCGCGGTAATGACATAAGGGATGATCGGCGAAAGCTGGCCATAGGCGGCGGTGAAGGCCATCAGCTCCTTGCGCTTGCGCACGATCGCCAGATAGTTGAACACGATGCCGCCGAAGCGCTGCAGGAGCGTGCCGCGCTCTGCAGTCTCGCCCGAAAGCAGGGCGATCTGCTCGCTATACTCGCGCAGGCGGGCGAGCGAGAAGCGGAAATCAGCTTCGCGACGCTGACGGTCGAAGTAAAGAACCGTCAGCGAACGGCCGATGAGATGCGTGATGAGCGTGCCGAGCGCCGCATAAAGAAAGACGACCCAGAACAGAAATCCGGGAACATGGATATCCGTTCCCGGCAAAGGATAGTTGCCCGAGAGATCCCACAGCACATAAGAGAAGGACACGAGCGAGCTGATGGTTGAGATCAGCAGGATCGAATAGGAGTAGATGCCGTATCCCTCCTCGCCGCCGCTGATGAAACGATTGACGTCCTCGGCGATGCGCTGATCGGGGTTGTCGGCCTCGCCGCCCGCGAGCGCCATGCCGTAATGCGTATGCCTTCCCAGCCAGCGCTCGACATAATGCTCCGTCAGCCAGCGGCGCCAGCGGATGACGAGCAGCGACTGCACGACGAATTCGATGACGGCGCTCGCGACATAGGTGAAGGCCCAGGGCGTGAAGACGTAAAGGAGCTGACGCCAGAATTCGGGCCCGTTTTTCTCCTGAATCGCGTTGAACCAGTCCCGGTTGAAGAAGGACAGGCGCACGGAAATGCCGACCTGGGCCTGGTTGATCAGGACGAGAAACACGATCATCGCAGTGGCGATGGAGCTTTCCCGCGCCGCGAAGCGAGGGAACGGCCAGATGCGGCCTTCGCCGCGATTGTGCGAGTCGAAATAGAGGTCGGCGATGCGCGTCATCTCGCGCACGACTGGGATGTTCGAGACGGCGTAGACGACAACCGAGAAGATGGCGACGGTAAGCGCCATGCTTTCCGGGGGCGCGTAACTCGCGAGCGCGGCGGGCCACAGACCTTCCCCCTGCAGCAGCCGCACGAGTCCGAAGACCACGGTCTCGGTGGAGAAGATGCCGGCGAAGATTTTCATGAAGCTCGACATGCTGACGCCGCGCCAGGTCGTATAGGCGCAGAGCGCCGCGGCTACGGCGAGCACGAAGAGGTCGGAGTCGGCCTTGTGCGCGCCGACCATCGCAGCAAGGGCGGCGAAGGCGGCGACAGCCACGCTCAATCTATGCATTTGAATTCCTTTGAGGGACGGACGCCGTCATCGCGCGCGACACGGGAGCCGCGACGGCCAGGACCGCGCGTGACAGCGTAAGAGGACTCAATCTTCCTCGGGAATGGGGTCGCCGTTGACATGCGCGACGAGTACTGGCGACGCCTTGAAGGTCAATACGCGACGGGGCGTGATGGTCGCCTCCACGCCTGTCTTGGGGTTGCGGCCAACGCGCTCGCGCTTGGACCGGACGTTGAAAGTGCCGAAGGATCGCAATTTTACGGATTCGCCGCGCAAGAGGGCGTCGCTGATTTCCTCGAAAGTCGCGTCGAGGATCTTGCGCGCCTCGGCGCGGGACAGCGACGGGCAGCAGCCATAGACGGCTTCCCGCAACGCGGCGCGTGTCAACGTGCTTCCGGGAGCGTTCTTTCTTACCATGCCTGACGGACGCAACATGCTGGACTCGTCGCCGGTCGACTGAATGGCTCGTGCACTCGCGCCCCCAAGCTCCCGAACGATGACGACAACGTGAAAAAACTGCACAAGCAAATGCTTGGGCACCACATAGTATCCATAATTCATAGAGATGCAAGGCCAAGCCGGTCCGCTCGCGACGAGCTCGGGCTTATAATTCGCCGCGGAAAACACCCGGCCCCGCCGCGAAGCGATGTCGCGGCGGCGCGGCCGGACGGCGGCTCAAACCGCAAGTTTTACCTTGTGTTGCGCGACAGGGATCATCGCGCGGACTTTCCTGATACGTTCTATGTCAACGTATGAGGAGACGAGGCCCGGCCCCTCCGACGCCTTAGCGACGACATGGCCCCAAGGATCGGCGATCAGGGAATTGCCGTAGGTGAACCGTGTTTCGTGCCCCGCCCTGTGAGCGCCAGTCTGCGCGGGCGCGCAGAGATAGGCCTGCATCTCGATCGCGCGGGCGCGGCACAGAACTTCCCAGTGATCCTTGCCGGTGACGAGCGTGAAGGCCGCCGGCAGCGCGACAATGTCCGCGCCCTTATCCGCGAGCGCCTGGAAAAGATAGGAGAAGCGCAGATCGTAGCAGATGGCGCAGCCGACCGTGACCCCCTCGACGTCATAGGTCACGACCTCGTCGCCAGCCTTGAAGGCGGCGCTCTCGTGATACTTCGCGCCATCGGGCGCAGTGATGTCGAACATATGGATCTTGCGGTAGCGCGCGACCTCCTTGCCCTCCCGGTTGAAGGCGACGCTGGTGTTGTGCAGGCGCTCCTCGCCCGGGATCTTCTCGAGGATGGAGCCTGCGTGGATGAACACCTTGTGCTCGCGCGCAAGCTTGCTGCACATCTCGTAGGCCGGCCCGCCCGGCAACTCCTCGGCCGCCGCCATTTTCTCGGCCCGCGAGCCGCCGATGAAGTCGAAGACCTCCGGCAGACAGATCCAGTCCGGCTTCTCCTGCGCGACGGCCTGCTCGATGAGCTTGCTGGCGTTGGCGAGATTGACGGCCTTGTCGCCGATCGAATTCATCTGAACCAGTGTGACCTTCATTGACCGCTCTGCTTCCTTACCTTCCGCCGTTCATCGGCCTGTCATACTACACAAGCGAGGCGGTCGGCGTATAGCCCAATCCTCCAGGCGGCTATTTGCCGGGGGAGGGAGCGGCCCATCCCACGCGCAATGCTGCAATGCAGAAATCGATCATCTGCGCGCTCGTCGGCTTGGGGCGGTCGGCGCATTCCACCATCAGGCGCGGGTGGCAGAAGCGGATGCAGGCTACATGCACGAGGCGCGCTGCGAGATGCGCGTCGCCGGCCGCGAACTCCCCGCTCGCCATGCCGGAGGCGACCACGGATTCGATAATCGAATCGATCCGCTCGATATGGTCCGAGATGATCGGCCAGTTTTCGATGAGCGCCGCCTCGACCATGTCGTGAATCTTGCGGTCGGCGACATAGCGCTCGGCGTTCATCGACTCATTGGCTACGATGAGCGCGCGCAGGCGCTCGGCGGCCGAACCCGGCCCCTTCGCGATCCGCTCCGCCGCCGCCTCCACCTCGCCCATCAGATGGCTCGCGACGGCGGCGTTGATCTCGGACTTGGCGCTGAAGAAGCGATAGACGTTCGCCGGCGACATGCGCAAATCGCGCGCAATGTCGGCGACCGTCGTTTTCTGGAAGCCGATCTCGCGAAAAAGGCGCTCGGCCGTGGCGATAATCCTTGCGCGCTGCTCGGCTTCGCGGGCGTTCGACGCATCTGCAACCAATGTCATTCCGCCGCCTCCCCCGCAAGCCTCGACGCCGAGAGCGCAACAGTGCGCGACGGCGAAACGGCGATGCCCTCATTAAGATGCCGCCGGAACCATGTCGCGTAAAGCGCGGGCAGAAAAAGCACGGTGAGGAAAGTCGCGACGAAGAGTCCACCCATGATCGTCAGCGCCATCGGCCCCCAGAAGGCGGAACGCGACAGCGGAATCATGGCGAGAATCGCTGCGAGCGCGGTTAGCGCGACAGGACGCGCGCGCCGCACCGTCGCGCCGATGATCGCTTCGCGGTAACTGTCGCCGCGCTCGAGATCCTGACGGACCTGATCGACGAGAATGATCGAATTGCGCATGTCCATGCCGGAAAGCGCGAACAGCCCGAGCAGCGCGACGAAGCCGAAGGGCGCGTGCGCGACATTGAGCGCGAGCGACGCGCCGATGATTCCGAGCGGCGCGCTCATCATGACGAGCGCAACGCGCGTGAAGTTCTGCAACTGGAACATCACGATTGTCAGCATGGCCAGGCCGACGAGCGGGAAGACGGCGAAGATAGAAGTGTTGCCCTTTGCAGACTCCTCGACGCCGCCGCCCATCTCGATCCGGTAGCCTTGCGGAAGATGGTCGCGAATTTCGGCGAGCTTCGGCCAGATGCGATTCGAGACGTCCGGCGCCTGCACGCCGTCCTTCACGCCGGCGCGCACGGTGATCATCATGTTGCGATTGCGTCGCCAGATGATCGGCTCCTCGTGTTCATAGGAGATCTTCGCGACCTGCGAGACGGTGACAGGCTTGCCGTCGCGCGAATAGACGACGATGTCGCCGAGCCGGCCGAGGTCGCCGCGCTCCTCCGGAACCGAACGGGCGACCACGTCGATCTGGTCGATGCCGTCGCGCAACGTCGTGACGGTCACGCCCGAAATCGCCATGCGCAGCCGGTTCGACACATCCTGCGGCGTCACGCCGAGGAGTCGCGCGCGATCCTGATCGATCACGAGCCGCACGCTCGGTGTCTGCTCGTTCCAGGAAAGATGCGGATCGTCGACGCCTTCGTCCTCACGCATCACGTCGCGCACCTGATAGGCGATGGCGCGCACTTTCTGCGGATCGTCGCCGACGACGCGAAACTGCACGGCGAATCCGACCGGCGGGCCATAGGTGAAACGGTCGACGCGGGCGCGCGCCTGCGGCACGGCGCCATTTGCAATGGCCGTTTCGAGTTTTTTCTTCAGCCTTTCGCGCGCTTCAATGTCCTTCGCGACGATGACGATTTCCGAATAGGCCTCGTTCGGCAATTGCGGATTGAGGCCGAGCCAGAAGCGCGGCGGCCCCTGACCCACATAGGTCGTATAAAGCGCGGCGTCCGGGTCGTCCTTGATGAGCGCCTCGGCCTGTTTCGCCGCCTCGAGCGAGGCGCCGATCGACGAGCCTTCGGGCAGGCGCAGCTGGAAGAAGAGTTCGAGACGTTCGGCGTAAGGGAAGAACTGCTTCTGCACGAAGAAGAAGCCGACGATCGCGAGCGCAAAGACGCCGATCGTTCCGCCGATGACCTGCAGGCGGTTGTCGACGGCCCATGTGATGACCGCGCGCAGCCGTCGATAGAAGGGCGTCTGATATATCTCGTCGGGGTCGTGGTGCGGATGCAGCTTGCCGAAGTCGGGCAAGAGCTTCACGCCGAGATAGGGCGTGAATGTCACCGCGACGAACCAGGAGGCGATGAGCGCGATCAGCAGCACCCAGAACATCGAGCCCGTATATTCGCCCACCGCCGAGTTCGCGAAGCCCACCGGCAGAAAGCCGGCCGCCGTGATGAGCGTGCCGGTGAGCATCGGAAATGCCGTCGACTCCCAGGCGAAGGTCGCCGCCTTTATGCGGTTGAACCCCTGCTCCATCTTCACCATCATCATTTCGACGGCGATGATGGCGTCGTCGACGAGAAGGCCGAGCGCAATGATCAGCGCGCCGAGCGAAATGCGCTGCAGATCGATGCCCATCATGTTCATTGCGATGAAGACGATGGCGAGCACCACGGGCACGGAAAGGGCGACGACGATTCCGGTGCGGAAACCCAGCGACACGAAACTGACGCCGAGCACGATGACCAGCGCCTCGATGAAGGAGCGCGTGAATTCGCTGATCGCCTCGTCGACGACCTTCGGCTGATCGGCGATCTGTTCAATATCGATGCCGATCGGAACCTTGGCGCGGATTTCCTCGACCGCCGCGTCGACGTTTTTTCCGAAGTTCAGGACATTGCCGCCCTTGGCCATGACGGCGCCGACCACCATCGCGGGCTGCCCCTTGTATCGGGCGAGCATCGTCGGCGGATCCTCGAAACCGGCGTAAACCCGGGCAATGTCACCGAGCCGGATCACCTTGCCGTTCGCGGGGATCGGAATTGCGGCGATCGCATTCGCGCCTTTGAGCTCCTCCGTCACCAGCACGCGCACGCGATTGGCGGGGGTTTCGAAAACGCCGGCGTCGTTGATCGCGTTCTGCTTGGAAAGGGAATCGAAGATCGCCTGCGGCTCGACGCCGAGATTGGCGATCTTCGCCTCGCTGAACTCGACATAGATGCGGCGCATCTGCTCGCCGACGATATCGACCTTCACGGCGTCCGGCACCTCGAGCAGCCGCTGGCGAAGTACTTCGACGACCTGATCAAGCTGGTGATAGTCCGCGCCGTCGCCGCTCACCGCATACATGACGGTGTCGACGTCGCCATATTCGTCATTGACCGCCGGGCCGTGCACGCCCGCCGGCAGATAAGGCTGGATGTCACTAAGCTTCTTGCGCAGCTGATAAAAGAGCTGGGGCACTTCCCTGGGCGGCGTGAAATCCTTCAACGTCACCTGCATCGCCAGAAAGCCGGGCTTCGTATAGGTCTCGATCTTGTCGAGATAGGGGAGGCTCTGGATTTTCTTTTCCATCAGGTCCGCGACCTGGTCGCGCACCTCCTCCGCCGTCGCGCCGGGCCAGGTCGCGGTAATATTGGCGACCTTGATGGTGAAGGACGGGTCTTCCGCACGCCCGAGGCGCCAATAGGAAACCGCCCCCGCCGCGCTGATCGCCAGCATCAGGAAGAGCATGAGCGTCGGCCGCGCGACGGCCCATTTCGACAGGTTGAAGCCGCCCATCCGCAAGGCCTCCCTAGTGCGCTTTCGCAGCCATGACGCGGACCTTGCGGCCGGCCTCGAGCTTGTGGACGCCGAGAATGACGATCTGGTCGCCCTCGTTGACGGGGCCGGTGACGAGAGCCGCATCGGCCTCGTAGCGCACGAGCTTCACGGGGACGAGTTGCAGGCGGTCGTCGGCGTCGACCCGCCACAGGGCCGGACCGTCGCCCTGATTGAAGAGCGCCGCGAGCGGCACGCTCAGCATCGGCTCCGCGCCCGGCGCGGCGATGGCGAGCGTCGCGCTCATTCCAATGGAGATCGCCGGATCGGGATCGAGGATCGAGTAGCGCGCGGCGAAGGTGCGCGTGGCCGCATCCGCGGAGGGGCTCAACTCACGCAGCCTCGCCTTGTAGGTCTTGCCCTTGTTGGACCAGAGCGTCAGCGTCGCCGCGCCCTTGTCTGCAAAGGACGTGAAATCCTCCGGCAGCGAAACGGCCGCCTCCAGTTCGCCGGCGCGGGCGACGCGAATCGCGGTCTGGCCCGCGGACACGACTTGGCCCGGCTCGATGAGGGTCTGCGTCACGACGCCGTCGCCGTCGGCGCGCAGTGTCGCGTAGTCCAGCGAATTGCGCGAGAGTTCGACGGCGCGCTGCGCGCGCTGGAAGCGGCCGCGCGCTTCCTCGGCCGCCGCGCGAACGCGGTCGACAGCGGCTTGCGCCGTCCAGCCGTTCTTGCGCAGGGCGAGCGTGCGCTTTTCGTCGCCCTCCGCCTGCGTCAGCGCCATTTTCGCCGATGAAAATTCAGCTTCGGACTGTTCTTTCTGCAGCCGGAGGTCCTTCTCGTCGAGCAGCGCGAGCGGATCGCCCGCCTTCACCCGCTGGCCGACCTGAACGAGGCGCTTCACCACCTTGCCGGCGACGCGAAAGCCGTGGTCCGATTCGACCCGCGGCCGGATCGTCGCAACGAAGTCGCGCACCTGGGACTGCGCAGCGAAGCGCGCCGGCGCGACGAGCACAGGCCGCTCCGGCGGCGCCTCGGCCGATTGCGCCGGACGCCTGTCGCAGCCGGCGAGCAGCAGCGCGGCGGTGACGCACGCAACCACAGTCAGGGATCGAGAAAAGCTGAGTGCCATATTGCCGCCGCCTGAGTAGCGCCATCTTCACGGCTGGAGCGTGACAGCGCCGTTGTAATGACGTATGTCGTCTGACGAAATTCAATATTTATCACTCGTCACACAGGGTCAAGCCCCCGGAGGAATCATTCCGCCCCGCCGGGCCTTTCGGTCGGCTTCGTCGACCCCGGGCGCTTGTCGTGAAGGAATCTGTCTTCTATATGCGGCTTGCCCTTGCGGCTGGCTGGGGCGCACACAATCTTGGGAACAGCAAAGCGTCGAGGATCGCGCGGCGGGCTCATGGCGAGCCGCTGTCTTCGGCGTTTCAAGGGACCGCTTCGGGGTCCAAAATTCGCGAGCGAAAGGAAGACAATATGGCCAAAATTATCGGCATCGACCTTGGCACGACCAATTCCTGCGTGGCCGTCATGGACGGGTCGAACCCGAAAGTAATTGAAAACGCGGAAGGCGCCCGCACGACGCCCTCGATCGTCGCCTTCACGGACGACGGAGAGCGTCTCGTCGGCCAGCCGGCGAAACGTCAGGCGGTGACGAACCCCGACAAGACCTTCTTCGCCATCAAGCGCCTGATCGGCCGCACCTTCGAAGATCCGATGACCAAGAAGGACATCGGTCTCGTCCCCTATAAAATCGTCAAGGCCAACAATGGCGACGCCTGGGTCGAGGCGGCGGGCAAGCAGTATTCGCCCTCGCAGATTTCGGCCTTCATCCTCCAGAAGATGAAGGAGACGGCGGAGGCTTATCTCGGTTCGACCGTTACGCAGGCCGTCATCACGGTTCCCGCATATTTCAACGACGCCCAGCGTCAGGCGACCAAGGACGCCGGCAAGATCGCGGGCCTCGAGGTTCTGCGCATCATCAACGAGCCGACGGCGGCCGCCCTCGCCTACGGCCTGGACAAGAAGCAGTCCGGCACCATCGCGGTCTATGACCTCGGCGGCGGCACCTTCGACGTGTCGATTCTCGAAATCGGCGACGGCGTCTTCGAGGTGAAGTCGACCAACGGCGACACCTTCCTCGGCGGCGAGGACTTCGACAACCGGATCGTCGAATATCTGGCGGCCGAGTTCAAGAAGGAGCAGGGCATCGACCTGACCAAGGACAAGCTCGCCCTGCAGCGCCTGAAGGAAGCGGCGGAAAAGGCCAAGATCGAACTTTCGTCCGCGACGCAGACGGAGATCAACCTGCCCTATATCACCGCCGACGCCACGGGTCCGAAGCATCTGACCCTGAAGCTGACGCGCGCCAAGTTCGAGGCGCTGGTCGACGATCTGATCCAGCGCACGGTCGAGCCCTGCCGCAAGGCGCTCAAGGACGCGGGCCTTTCCGCGGCCGAGATCGGCGAGGTGGTTCTCGTCGGCGGCATGACCCGCATGCCGAAGGTGCAGGAGGTCGTGAAGCAGTTTTTCGGCAAGGAGCCGCACAAGGGCGTCAACCCGGATGAAGTCGTCGCCATCGGCGCGGCGGTCCAGGCGGGCGTTCTGCAGGGCGACGTGAAGGATGTGCTGCTGCTCGACGTGACCCCGCTGTCGCTGGGCATCGAGACGCTCGGCGGCGTGTTCACCCGCCTCATCGACCGCAACACGACGATCCCGACCAAGAAGAGCCAGGTGTTCTCGACGGCCGAAGACAACCAGACCGCCGTCACCATCCGGGTTTTCCAGGGCGAGCGCGAGATGGCGGCCGACAACAAGCTGCTCGGACAGTTCGACCTCGTCGGCATCCCGCCGGCGCCGCGCGGCATGCCGCAGGTGGAAGTGACCTTCGACATCGACGCCAACGGCATCGTGAACGTCACGGCGAAGGACAAGGCCACCAACAAGGAGCAGCAGATCCGCATCCAGGCCTCGGGCGGTCTGTCGGACGCCGACATCGACAAGATGGTCAAGGACGCGGAGGCGCACGCCGCAGAGGACAAGGTCCGTCGCGAGCTGGTCGACGCCAAGAACCACGCGGAAGCGTCGATTCACGCGGCCGAGAAGTCGGTCGCCGAATTCGGCGACAAGGTCTCCGCCGCCGACAAGAGCGCGATCGAAGCGGCCATCGCGTCGCTGAAGACGGCGGTCGAAGGCGGCGACGTCGAGACCATCAAGGCCAAGACCAACGAACTGGCCCAGGCCTCGATGAAGCTCGGCGAGGCGATGTACAAGGCCCAGCAGGCCGACGCCTCCGGCGCCGGCGCAACCGAGGCCCCCAAGGACGACGTGATCGACGCGGAGTTCAAGGACGTCGGCGACGACAAGAAGTAAGCGGCGCTGGGGGATGGATTTGACTGTCCCGATGCGCTAGCGAAACGGGAACCCGGCGTGAGAGCGCCGGGTTTCCTTGCGTTTTCGACGGCTTGTTTCAAGTCACGGAAAGGCCCTCAGATGAAACCCTCCGCGGCCCTTGAAAGAAACCGGGAAGCCATACGCGCGGCCGTGAGCCGTTGCCGGGCGGCCAACCCGCGTGTCTTTGGGTCGGTCTCGAGGGGCGAAGATCGTGAAGGAAGCGACATCGACATCCTTGTCGACGCGCTGCCGGGAGCGACACTGCTCGATCTCGGCGGCCTGCAGATGGACCTGCAGGACATCCTCGGAGTTCGGGTCGACCTTCTCACCCCGGAAGAAATACCGCGCCAGATCCGCGCCAAGGTGGTCTCCGAGGCGGTCCCGATATGAGACGCGACAGGAATCTTCTGCACATCGACCGGATGCTGGAAGCCGCCCGCCTGGCGGCGTCCTATGTCGAGGGCATGGACGAACGCGATTTTCTGACGGACACGAGAACGCAGCAAGCGGTCGCCATGAACCTGATCATAATTGGCGAGGCCGTTGCGAGGCTCCTGAAGGACGACCCGACATTCGCGGAGGCCCATCCTGATCTTCCCTGGAGACAGATGACGGGAATGCGGAACAGGATCGCACATGGCTATTTCGATCTGAACATGCGAGTTGTCTGGGAAACAACGCGCGCCTGCGTTCCCGAACTCGTTTCCCGGCTTCCTTCTGTCCGGGCCGCCACGGTGGGCGCGGACGACCAACAACATTCCTGACGAGCGACTTCCTTCCTGATGTCAAAGCGCGACTATTACGAGATCCTCGGCGTCTCGAAGACAGCCACCGAAGTCGAGATGAAGATCGCCTTCCGCAAGGCGGCGATGCAGTGCCATCCCGACCGTCACCCCGGCGATCAGGAGGCGGAGGCGCGGTTCAAGGAACTGAACGAGGCCTATCAATGCCTCTGCGATCCGCAGAAGCGCGCCGCCTATGACCGCTTCGGCCATGCCGCCTTCGAACAGGGCGGCGGCATGGGCGGATTTGGGGCCGAGGGCTTCGGCGCATCCATGGCTGATATTTTCGAGGATCTGTTCGGCGACGTGATGGGTCGGCGCGGCCGCTCCGGCGGGCGCGAGCGCGGCTCGGACCTGCGCTACAACATGGAAATCACTCTGGACGAGGCCTATCAGGGCAAGGCCGCCTCGCTCAAGATCCCGACCTCCGTCACCTGCGACGCCTGCACCGGCACGGGCGCGAAAAAGGGCTCCAAGCCCAAGAGCTGCATGACCTGCGCCGGCCATGGCCGCGTGCGCGCGCAGCAGGGCTTCTTCTCCATCGAGCGCACCTGCCCGTCCTGCCATGGCCGCGGCGAGACCATCGACAACCCCTGCCCGGGTTGCGCCGGCACGGGCCGCAAGACTGTGGAGCGGTCGCTCTCCGTCAATGTGCCGCCCGGCGTCGAGGACGGCACGCGCATCCGTCTCGCCGGCGAGGGCGAGGCCGGCCTGCGCGGCGGGCCGCCCGGCGACCTTTACATTTTCCTCTCGGTGAAACCCCACCCCTTCTTTCAGCGCGACGGGGCCGACCTCTATTGCCGCGTGCCGATCTCCATGGTGCGCGCGGCGCTGGGCGGCGAAATCGCCGTCCATGCGCTGGACGGGTCCGAGGTGAAACTCAAGGTGCCCGAGGGCACGCAGTCCGGCAGGCAGATCAAGGCCAAGGGCAAGGGCATGCCCGTCCTGCGCGGACGCGACCATGGCGACCTGCACGTGCAGATCAGCGTCGAAACGCCGCAAAAGCTCACCAAACGCCAGAAGGAGCTTCTGCAGGAATTCGAGAAGGAGTCCTCGCAGGAGACTCACCCCGAGGAGCATGGCTTCTTCGCGCGCATGAAAGATTTGTTTGGCGGCTGACCGGCTTTCCGCTTATACGGCGCCGGGCGGGCCGCCGGCGCCGCGACAGTAACCTCGCAGAAAAAGGGCTCTCTTCGCCGTGCCGAACAAACAGCAGAAAAGCTCGCTCGCCGACAATGCCCGCTTCATCAAGCAGTGGATCGAGAATCCGCGCCTGATCGGGGCTGTTTCGCCCTCGGGACCCGCCTTGGCCAGGACCATGGCGAGCTTTGTCGATCTCGACCGCGAGGGGCCGATCGTGGAGCTCGGACCCGGCACCGGCCCCGTGACCAAAGCGCTCCTCGCGCGCGGCATCGAGCCGGAGCGGCTGGTGCTCGTCGAATATGAAGGGCGTTTTTGCCACATGCTGGAGGAGCGTTACCCCGGCGTGAAGATCATCCAGGGCGACGCCTATGGCCTGAAGGCAACGCTCGACGGCAAGATCGACGGCCGAGTTGCGACCGTCGTCTCCAGCCTGCCGCTGCTCGTGCGGCCGGAGCGCGACCGCGTCGAGCTGCTGCACCAGGCCTTCGAGCTGATGGGCGACGACGGCCTCTTCATCCAGTTCACCTACGGCCTGACCAAATCGCCGATGCCGCTCCACGCCCACAGCGTCAAGGGCTCCTATGTCGGCAAGGGCTCGGCGCCGATCCTGCTCAACGTCCCGCCGGCGCGCGTCTGGCGTTACCGCAAGGCCGGCCACGGCGGCCGGCCGTGACGGCGGACGCACGCGACCGCCTCATCGTCGCCCTCGACGTCGAAAGCGTCGAGGCGGCGCGCGCGCTCATCGCGCAACTCGGCGATGCGGTCTCCTTCTACAAGATCGGCATGGAGCTGGCCTATGGCGGCGGGCTCGACCTCGCGCGTGAGCTGAAGGACGCGGGCAAGCGCGTCTTCATCGACCTGAAACTCCACGACATCGGCGCGACGGTGGAGCGCGCGACGCGGCAGATCGCCCGCATGGGGATGGATTTCCTCACGATCCACGCCTATCCGCAGACCATGGCTGCGGCCCGCGCCGGCGCCGGCGACCTCAGGCTCCTCGCCGTGACCGTGATGACTTCCTATGACGACGCCGATCTGAAGGAGGCGGGTTACGCCCTTGGCGTCGCGGAGCTCGTGGCGCGCCGGGCGGCGCAGGCGAAGGCTGCGGGAATCGATGGCCTCATTCTTTCGCCGCTGGAGCTTTCGACGATCCGCCCCATCGTCGGGCCGCAGGTGCTGCTCGTCACACCCGGCGTACGCCCGGCCGGCGCCGACGCCGGCGACCAGAAGCGCATCCTCACCCCGGCGCAGGCGATCGCCGCGTCGGCGAACCATCTCGTCGTCGGCCGCCCGATCACCCGCGCCGCCGACCCGCGCGCGGCCGCGCAGGCGATCGTGGTGGAGATTGCGGGCGCTTAATCCCGCGTCATTTGAAAAGCGCCGCATAGAACGACAGCGCCGCCGTCTGCGCCATCGCCGCCCCGCAGGCGTATATCTTCACCTGCGTGACCTTTTGAACGAAGGCGACGGCGGCGGCGTCGATCGTCTCCGGCGTCAGCAGAAAGCGCGCAAGCGTCAAATCCTCCGTCGCGTCGGCCATCATGAAGACGATGGGCAGAATAACGACCGCCCACTGCAGCGCGCCCGGCCATTGCGCCGCCCCTGCGGCCAGCAGCGACCCGAGCGAGAGAAAGCAACCGAGACACAGCAGAAAGAGGAGATCGAATCCGAGCAGGATCGGGAAGGCGTAAGCCCTTGCGGCCTCCGGATTGGCGCTGATCCATGACGCGAGCGTCTCGGCGGAAAATGCGTTGCCGCGCTCGAGAAACCGGAGCTCGACCTCAGTCGAGCCTTTGGCGAACATTCCGGGAAGAAAACTGACGAGAGAGGCGGCCGCGCCGAAGAAAATTGTCCAATAGATCATGGCGATCCTCCGCATTTCACGGGTGGCCCGGCCTTCGTCGCCGATAAAAATCGTTCTGGGCAAATGACGATCAACGACCCATCATACTTGCCGCCGGCGGGCGCCACAACGACGAGCCGACCCACGAGCGAAGCCATGCCCTACGCCAGCAACGCCGATCTCCCGGAGAATCTCCAGCGGCTTCTGCCCGAGCATGCGCAGGACATTTTTCGCGAGGCCTTCAACCACGCCTATGCGGCGCATGAAGGCGATCCCCGGCGGGAGGAGGCCGCGCATCGCATCGCCTGGGCGGCGGTGAAGCGGAGCTATGCGAAGACCGCCGGCGGCTGGCGGCGTCGGGACGAGCCGGCGTGAACGAGGCTGTCGCGCTCTGGCCAAGCGACCGCGCCGGATGGTAAAAGCCGACGGCCGCCGTAATGCGATTCGTGCGCCGCTCGACCGACCGAACGCCCATGATTTCAACGCTGATCGCCCTCGCCGCGCTCGCCGCCGGACTTTACCTCATCGCCTTCCACGGCGGTTTCTGGCGGCTGACGGAACATGACCGACGCTTCGCCCCCGCGGATGCGACGATTCCGCCTGGAACCCGCGTCGTCGCCATCGTCCCCGCGCGCGACGAGGCCGACGTCATCGCGACGAGCCTGCGTTCGCTGCTGCGCCAGGACTTTCCCGGCCGTTTCGACATCGTCCTCGTCGACGACGAGAGCGCCGACGGCACCGCCGACGTCGCGCGCGCCTGCGCGGCGGCCGAGGGCGGCGCCGACCGTCTGACGGTTCTGTCGTCGCGCGGCCCCGACAGAGGCTGGACCGGCAAGCTCGCCGCGATGCATCGCGGTTTCGATCACGTCCTCGCCTTGCCCGAGCAGCCCGATTTCGTATTGTTCTGCGACGCGGACATCGCATTCGAGCCGCCTGTGCTCGCCCGTCTCGTCGCCGGCGCCATGGCGCGGGGAACCGTGCTCTCCTCGCTCATGGTCAAGCTCCGCTGCGAGAGTCGCGTCGAACGCTGGTTCGTCCCCGCCTTCATCTTCTTCTTCCAGAAGCTCTATCCCTTCACCCGGGTGAACGACCCGAGAAGCAAGGTCGCCGGCGCCGCCGGCGGCGTCATGCTGGTGCGGCCCGAGGCTCTCGCCCGCGCCGGCGGCCTCGCCGCCATCCGCGATGCGCTGATCGACGACTGCGCGCTCGGCGCGCTTATGAAGACGCAGGGCCCGATCTGGCTCGGGCTCACCGACGACGTGTTCAGTCTGCGCACCTATCCAAGCTTTGCCGATATCGAGCGGATGGTGACACGCTCGGCCTATGCGCAGCTCGACTATTCGCCGTTTCAACTCCTTGGCGCCATGGCGGGAATGGGCGTCGTCTATCTCGCCCCGCCGGTGCTGACGATCTTCGGCGAGTCCCCGGCCCGGGAGATGACGCTCGTCGCCTGGCTCATCATGGCGCAGGCCTATATGCCCTCCCTGCGGTTTTATGGCCTGTCGCGAATGCACGCCTTTGCTTTGCCTGCGGTCGCGGCGTGCTATACGTGGTTTACCGCCCTGTCGGCCTGGCGGCACCTCCGGGGCCGCGGCGGCGAATGGAAAGGCCGGTACCAGGCGCGCCAGGAGCAGCCCACCCCCTAGCGGGGCCCGGTCCGGCGCAGACATTGAAGCAAAGACGGAAAGCGCTTTTTGCGTCTCCGCCATATCGAGGCATCAACGGCGTCATGATCGACATCGCCGACACAGGCTCGGGCAAGACCCACCGCGACGAGAATTTCCCCGTCGCGTCGGTCCTTATCGCGCCGCGCTTTCGCGCCCCGATCATGGCCTTCTATAACTTCGTGCGCGCGGCCGACGACATCTCGGATCATCCCACGCTCACGCCGCAGGAAAAGCTGGACCTGCTCGATCGCCTCGACGCGGCGCTGATGGGATCCGGCCCGGACGAACCCGTCGCGGCGCGCCTCCGCGAAACCTGCGTCGAGCGCCGCCTCGACCGCCAGCACGCCCGCGACCTCATCATCGCCTTCAAGCGCGACGTCGACTATCTCCGCTACCGCGACTGGGACGACCTCATCTTCTACTGCCGCTATTCGGCCATGCCGGTCGGGCGTTTCGTGCTCGACGTCCATGGGGAGAACGCCGGCCGCACCTGGGCGGCGAATGACGCGCTCTGCGCGGCGTTGCAGGTGATCAATCATCTTCAGGACTGCGGCAAGGACTATCGCGACCTCGATCGCGTCTATCTCACGCAGGAGTCGCTCGCGGCCCATGGCGCGGAAGTGGAGATGCTGGGCGAAGCCCGCGCGCCCGCGCCCCTGCTTGCGACGATCCGGGACCTCAACGAAAAGACCGCCGGACTACTCGACCAGTCGCGCCCCTTCGCCGATCTCATCGACGACGTCCGGCTTGCGATGGAAGTCGGCGCCATTCAGGCGCTCGCCGAAAAGCTCGTCGCGCGGCTGCGCGTCGCCGATCCGCTGAGCGAGAATGTGCATGCCGATAAATTCGGCTTCGCCCTCGCCGGAACGCAGGGCGCCGTCGCGGCGCTGATTCGTCGCTTCTCGCGCCCGCGCCGGGCAACGGCGGACGCCGCCTCATGACCATGGACCTGACCGACACCGCCCCATTGAAGACCCGCGCGATCGCGACGAAGAGCTCTTTCTATCTCGCGATGCGCATTCTCGAGCCCGCGCGCCGCGACGCGATGTTCGCAATCTACGCCTTCTGCCGCGAGGTCGACGACATCGCCGACGACGAGGGCGATCGCGCCATGCGCCGCGCCGCGCTCGACAAGTGGCGTTACGAACTCGACGAACTCTACGCCGGCCGCATTCGTCCGGCCGCCGCCTTTCTTGCCGAGCCGGTGCGCCGGTTCAGTCTCGACCGCTCCGATTTCGAGGCCATCATCGACGGCATGCTGATGGACGTCGAGGAAGACATTCGCGCGCCCGAGTGGGAGAAGCTCGAAATCTATTGCGACCGGGTGGCGAGCGCCGTCGGCCGCCTTTCCGTTCGCGCCTTCGGGCTTGTCGACGATGGCGAAAGCGAATTGCCCACGGGGCCGAAGCTCCTCGCCCATCACCTCGGCCGCGCCCTTCAGCTCACCAACATCCTGCGCGATCTCGACGAGGACGCCGCCCGCGGGCGCCTTTATCTGCCGCGCGAGGCGCTTGCGGAAGCGGGCGTGGAAAACCTCGCGCCCCACGCCGCGCTGTCGCATCCCGCGCTCGGCGACGTCTGCGCGCCGGTCCTGCATCGCGCCCGCGAGCATTACGAACAGGCCGACCTCGTCATGGCGGGAATGCCCAAGGCCGCCGTGAAGGCGCCCTATCTCATGTCCGCCGGCTATCGCTCCATTCTGGACAGGCTCGCCACGCGCGGATTCGCGCCGCCGCGCGCGCCTGTGCACATGTCGCGGATGAAGCTCATCGGCGCCTATTTCCGTCACGCCCTCACGTGAGCGGAACGATCCACATCGTCGGCGCGGGGCTCGCCGGCCTCGCCTGCGCCGTGCGCCTTGCGGACGAAGGCCGCGACATCGCGCTTTATGAGGCCGCGCGCATGGCTGGTGGCCGTTGCCGCTCCTATTTCGACGCGACGCTCGGCCTCACGATCGACAACGGCAATCATCTGCTCCTGTCGGGCAACACGGCCGCGCGCGATTATGCGCGGCGCATCGGCGCCGGCGACGCGCTCGTCGGTCCCGACGAATGCGAGTTCGACTTTCTCGACGCGCGAAGCGGCGAGCACTGGCGGCTTCGGCCCAACGCCTCCCGCCTCCCATGGTGGATTTTCGTCAAGGACCGCCGCGTGCCCGGCACGGGGCCGCTCGACTATCTCGACGCCGCGAAGCTCCTCTTCGCCACGGGCGACGCGACCATCGGCGAGATCATGAATTGCGACGGCGCGCTTTATGAAAAGCTCTGGCGCCCGGTGATGCTTTCCGCGCTCAACACCGAGCCGCGCGACGCATCCGCCGTCCTCGCCGGCGCCGTGTTGCGCGAGACGCTGGCCGCCGGCGGCGCCGCCTGCCGGCCGCTCGTCGCCAAGGGCGGGCTCGGCCAAGCCTTCATCGAGCCGGCGCTGCGCACGCTCGCGGCGAAGGGCGTCGAACCGCATTTCGGGGCGCGCCTGCGCGAAATCACCTTCGACGACTGGCGCGCGCGCGGCCTGCGCTTTGGAGACGTGGAGATTCCGCTGCGGGAAGACGACAGCGTCGTCCTCGCCGTCCCCCCATGGATCGCGCAGGAGCTGGTTCCCGATCTCGTCGCGCCCGACGAGTTTCGCGCGATCCTCAATGTCCATTTCAAGATTGCGCCCCCGCCCGGCCAGCCGTTGCTACTCGGCATGATCGGCTCGCTGACGGAATGGCTCTTCGCCTTCGACGACCGCCTTTCCGTGACGATCAGCGGCGCCGACCGCCTGATGGACGAGCCGCGTGAGGAGCTGGCCGGGCAAATCTGGCGCGAGGTCGCCGCCGCATCCGGCCTGCCGCCGGAGTCGCCGCCGTGGCAGATCGTGAAGGAGAAGCGCGCGACCTTCGCCGCCACGCCCACTCAGGAAGCGCGCCGCCCCGGCGCGGCGACGGCCTGGACCAATCTTTTCCTCGCCGGCGACTGGACGGCGACGGGACTGCCCGCGACGATCGAGGGCTCCATCCGCTCCGGCTACAAGGCCGCGGGGCTGACGTCGCGGAGACCCTGAGCGGGCACTACGCCCGTCGCGCCAGAGACCGCAGGAAACCCTGCGCGTCGTCGCTCAGATCCTGCTCGATCGCGGGGGCCGTCTTCAGCAGCAGATTGGCGATGAAAGCCTGATCGTTGCGCGGCTCCGCGAGAGCGTCCTGCAGGGCCGGCACGCTGTCCTCGATGTGGGCGAGAAAGGCGACGCCCTTCTCCAGTGTCTCGGTCCAGCGCGCGCGGCTCCAGAGCGCCAGCGGATATGTGATCTCGTGAACGAAATTGGACTGGCGCGCCTTCTCGAAGAAGCGCAGGCCAGCGTTCCAGTTCTCCCGCGCGCGCATGGGCGGCGGCGGAATGTCGCCCGCGAGCATTTTCCTCGCCGCCTGACCGACGTGATCCTCGAGGCTCACAGGCGAATCCATCGCCGACCGGAAGCTCCAGAAGGCGACCGAGCCGGGATAGTCCTTGCCGAGGTTCTCCGTCAGCGCCGCGTCGACCCGGTCCACCGCCGCCTTGTCGCCTTTCAGCGCCGCCGTCATGCAGAAAGAGAAGACCGCGTCATTGCCGTATTTGGCCGCGACGCCGCCCTTGAGCTGCTGCGGCGTCAGTTTCGGCGTCGCTCCGTCGACGGGAGCCTGCGCGTCTGAGGCTCGCAGCGCAGTGATGAAGGCGGTGATCTCCAGCCAGCCGAGATAATTGGCGATGAAGGCTTCCGGATCGACATGGACGATCGCCAGATTGAGAGGCTGCTTTCGCCTTTGCAGTTCCGCCATGTCCGTCATGAAAGCCTCTCCGTCCGGCTCTGATCCCGCTTGTCCGACAAATCACAAAAGGCCCCTCGCCGAGCGCGAGGAGGCGGGCGCGGGACTGATTTAGCAATCGACGAGCCAGACGACGGCCTTCCTTGACGTTATAGCCAGATCACTATATTCGGGCGCCAGTCGGCGATCAGCGTCGAGCAGGAAGACGATGACCCTCAGATCCGGCCCCGTCGCGACGGACGGCGACTTTTCCAATTCGAGAGCGCCAAACGCGGAGGACCATCTCCTCAAGGCGAAGCTCGTTCGCATGATCGATGCGCTGCTGAAGGAGCGCGGCCTGAAACAGGTGGAGGCCGCCCGGCTTTTCGGCGTGAAGCAACCGGACGTCTCGAAGATGCTGCATGGCGACTTCAGGCAGTTTTCGGTCGAGAGGCTGCTGCGTTTCCTCGTCGCGCTCGGACAGGACGTGGAAATTGTCGTGAAGCCGCGACGCGACGCCGCCGAAGCCGCATCGCTACGCATCGCCTGAGCCACACACGCAGATTCACGAAAAAGGATTCACGATGACCGCAGCCGCGCGTGTTGACCACAATTTCACTCCGCTGGGCCCCGAGGCGCTGGAAAGCAGCATTCAGAACGCCAAAAAGGCGCTGCTGAATCTCGGCAAGGGCGATGGCCACTGGTGTTTCGAGCTGGAGGCCGACTGCACGATCCCGGCCGAATATGTGCTGATGCGTCATTATCGCGCCGAGACTGTCGACGCCGAACTCGAACGCAAGATCGCCGTCTATCTGCGCCGCACGCAGGGCGCGCACGGCGGCTGGCCGCTGTTTCAGGACGGCGCCTTCAACATCAGCGCGAGCGTGAAGGCTTATTATGCGCTCAAGATGATCGGCGACGATGTCGACGCGCCGCATATGGCGCGGGCGAGAGAGGCGATTCTCGCCCATGGCGGCGCGGCGACGAGCAATGTCTTCACGCGCTCGCTGCTCGCGCTCTATGGCGAAATCCCGTGGCGCGGCGTGCCGGTGATGCCCGTCGAAATCATGCTGCTGCCGAAGTGGTTTCCCTTCCACCTCGACAAGATCTCCTATTGGGGCCGCACCGTTCTCGTGCCGCTGCTCGTGCTGATGACATACAAGCCGCGCGCCAAGAACCCCAAAGGCGTGCGCATCCAGGAACTCTTCACGACGCCGCCCGAAGATGTGAAAATCTGGCCGAAGGGCGAACACCAGACATGGCCATGGGCGCATGTCTTCGGCGAGATCGACAAGCTGCTGCGCCTGATCGAACCCCATATGCCGAAGCGCTCGCGCAAATATTCGATCGAGCTCGCGGAACGCTGGACGACGGAGCGCCTCAACGGCGTCGACGGTCTCGGCGCCATCTTCCCGGCGATGGTCAATAGTCTGCTCATGTACGACGTGCTCGGCGTGCCGGAAACCGACCAGCGCGTGAAGGATGCGCGTGAGTCAATCGAGCGCCTGCTGGTCGTCAATGAAACCGAGGCCTATTGCCAGCCGTGTGTCTCGCCGGTGTGGGACACGTCGCTCGTCGCCCACGCGCTCCTCGAAACCGGCGACGAGGACGCACGCGAACGCGCCCGGGATGCCTGCGAGTGGCTCGCGCCGCTGCAGGTGCTCGACGTGAAGGGCGACTGGGCCGCGCAGCGCCCGGACCTCCGCCCCGGCGGCTGGGCGTTCCAATACGCCAACGCCTATTATCCCGACGTCGACGACACCGCCGTTGTGGCGACCGCCATGGATCGCCTGACCAGCGGAGAGGAGAAGAAGCCCTACGCCGAGCGCATCGCCCGCGCGAAGGAATGGATCGTCGGCATGCAGTCGAAGAACGGCGGCTGGGGCGCCTTCGACGCCGACAACGTCTATCACTATCTGAACCACATCCCCTTCGCCGACCACGGCGCGCTGCTCGACCCGCCGACGGTGGACGTTTCGGCGCGCTGCGTCTCCATGCTGGCGCAGCTCGGAGACACGGTGGAATCCAGCGAATGCCTGCGCCGCGGCGTCGAATATCTCATCAAGGAGCAGGAGAAGGACGGTTCTTGGTTCGGCCGCTGGGGAGCCAATTACATCTATGGCGCCTGGTCGTCGCTCTGCGCGCTCAACGCCGCCGGCCTGCCCCATGAGCACGAAGCCTATCGCCGCGCGGTGAACTGGCTCGTCTCGATTCAGAATCCCGACGGAGGCTGGGGCGAGGACCTTTCGAGCTACAAGATGGACTACAAGGGCTATGAGCAGGCCCCCTCGACCGCCTCGCAGACCGCCTGGGCGCTGCTGGCGATGATGGCCGCCGGCGACGTCGATCATCCGGCCGTGGCGCGCGGGATCGCCTATCTTCAGGCGACGCAGGCGGAGCATGGGCTGTGGAACGAGGCGCGTTTCACCGCGACGGGTTTCCCGCGCGTGTTCTACCTGCGCTACCATGGTTATGCGAAATTCTTCCCGCTCTGGGCGCTGGCGCGCTATCGCAATCTCCGGCGGGCGAACAGCAAGCTCGTGCAGGTCGGCCTCTAACGAAAGAGCCCCCGGAGGGGCGAATATGCGCGTATTCAACCGCAGGAGAGAGGCGGCGCGGGCGAGCGCCGCCGCGCCGATTCTCGTTGTCACGGGCATGAAGCGGGAGGCCGCCTGCGTTGCGGGCGACGGCGTCGTGCCGCTATGCAGCGGCGCCAATGTCGCGCGGCTGCGCAAGGCGCTCGACGAGCTGGGCGGGATGGAGTTTTCCGCCGTGGTCAGCTTCGGCCTCGCCGGCGGGCTCGATTATTCGCTGCGCCCCGGCGATGTGGTGATCGCCGATACGGTCGTCGCGGGCGAGCGGCGGCATCCGACGCATCTGCGCCTTTCCGACGTGCTGACGGAGGCCGTCGTCGCCGGCGGCTGCAAGCCGATCCCCGGCGCTGTCGTCGGCGTCGATCAGCCGGCCATGGACACCGGCGCAAAGACCGTTCTCCGGGAGGCGAATCGCGCCGTCGCCGTGGATATGGAGTCGCATGTCGCGCTGGAGTTCGCGCAGGCGCGCAAAATTCCCCTCGGCGTCATGCGCGCGATCAGCGATCCCGCCGCGCGGGCCCTGCCGCCGCTTGCCGCCAAGGCTCTAACGCCCTCCGGCGATATCGATAATGCGACCGTGGCGCGCGAACTGTTCCGCGCGCCCGGCCAGATCGGGGGACTGATCCTCGCGGGCCTCGATTCCCGCGCGGCCTTCGGCTCCCTAGGCCGCTGTGGGCCGCTCCTCGGCCCGCTGCTTCGCCTCGTGCTCGCGGATCTCTGAGAGCTTCGCGACATTCTCGTCGAAGACATATTCGGCGGGGCGCTGATTATCGAGCGGGATGTCGGGCGCCATCGGGCCGGTCGTGCGCACCCCGAAGAGCGCCACCATCGCCGCCTTCCAGGGGCGCTGCACCGTGTCCTTCACGGCGCTGGCCTCGAAGCCGCAATGGACCATGCAGTCGGCGCATTTCTCGTAATTGCCGACGCCATAGGAATCCCAGTTGGTTTCTTCCATGAGCTGCTTGAACGTCGGCACATAGCCTTCGCCGAGGAGATAGCAGGGGCGCTGCCAGCCGAAGACCGTGCGCAGCGGATTGCCCCAGGGCGTGCAGGCGTATGACTCGTTGCCGGCGAGGAAATTCATGAACAGGCCGGACTGTTCGAAGGCCCAGTTCCTGCCGCCGCGGCCGCGCGCGAGAATGGCGCGGAACAGCTCCTTGGTTTTCTGGCGGTTGAGGAAGTGTGTCTGGTCCGGCGCGCGCTCATAGGCGTAGCCCGGCGACACCGTCATGCCGTCCACGCCGAGCGCCGTCGTGTCGTCGAGGAATTTGGCGACTCGCGCCGGATCGGCGTCGGAGAAGAAGGTGCTGTTCGTCGTGACGCGGAAGCCCTTGGACTTGGCGAGCTTGATCGCCTCGACCGCGCGTTCGTAGACGCCTTCCTGGCTCACGGCGTGGTCGTGCATCTCCTTGTCGCCGTCGAGATGGATCGACCAGGTGAAGTAAGGGCTCGGCTTGAACTGGTCGATCTTCTTGGCAAGCAGAAGCGCATTGGTGCAGACGATCGCGAATTTACCGCGCGCGATGACGCCCTCGACGATCTGCGGCAGGTCCTTGTGCAGCAGCGGCTCGCCGCCTGCGATCACGACGACCGGCGCGCCGCACTCGTCCACGGACGCCAGCGCGTCCTCGACCGAGAGCCGCTTGTTCAGAATATGGTCGGGGTAATCGATCTTGCCGCAGCCGGAGCAGGCGAGATTGCAGCGAAACAGCGGCTCCATCATGAGAACGAGCGGGTAGCGCTTCACGCCCATGAGATGCTGCTTGACGATATAGGCGCCGATCTTCGCGACGTAACGGAAGGGTATGGACACGGCAAATTCCTGTTGTGTTGCGCGAACCTTCAAGGGGCCGCGAGACAAAAGGCGTCCGCGCGGATCACGCCGCGAGCGTCGCGCCGACCCTGCGCCTCTATCATGATTGCCCCGCAAGGGAAACCCGGGCGGAGCGCAGGCGGCGAATGGGGAAACGACGAACTCGTCGCCATAATTCTCGCTAACGGCGAATGGAACGACCGCCTGGGCTCCTGAAGTCGCTCGAGGCCCGCCGCCGGAATGCCCAACGATCGTTTTTGGCGTCGCACGACAATCCCGAGCAGTGGTCGGGGAACCTTTACCTACTGATAACGTTTACAAATTCAACCGACATCGCCCGATCCGCGCAAAGCTTTTCCTTAAGGACGAAAAGTCATGCCGCGCATTATCATTCATTTTTCCGCCGCGCTTGCGCTCTCATTGACATTAATTTCGGCGGCCCCCGCATCCGCGGCCGGGTTTCAGCCCCCGACCACTGTTTCAGCTCCCGGCGCCACTCAACAACAGGTCGCGATAAACGCCCAAGGCGCGGCGGTTATCGTCTGGCGGCGACATGGGGGAACCTATCCCGTCATTCAAGCTCGGCGACGAAGCGCGGCGGGCGTTTACGGACCCGTCACGACCCTGTCTCCCGCCCTGCCCGACACCAGTCAGCCCCGGGTCGCGATCAACAGGGCCGGAGACGTGTTCGTGGTCTGGTCCGCCAACGTTTCGGGTAATTGGCGCGTCTATGCGCGCGTCTGGCCCGCAAACGGCGCGGCAGGCGCGTTCAAATTGCTTTACGCTCCGGGCGTAATGCCGGAGCGCGCCAATCCGGACGTGGCGGTCGGCGACTCGGGTCCGGCCGTCGTCGTATGGCAGGGGCGCATTCCCGATCCAGTCCAGATCAGGATCATGACCCGCACCATCGCGCTCGACGGCGCGCTGGGCCCCATCGCCCATCTGTCGAATCTCGGGGGCCTCCGAACGCCGGAAACCCGCATGTCACGGTTGCCCCCAACGGCGCCGGACTGGCAGTTTGGGAGATTGGATACAATTCCTACGACAAGGAGATACAGGCGCGACTGCGGGCGACAAACGGATCATGGGGACCAATCCAGCAACTTACGCCGGCGACGGACTGCCCGCCGAATAGTTGCGGCGACTGGAACGAGGCCCCGGAGGCCGCAATCAACGCAAGGGGCGACGCGCTCGTGGCGTGGCGACATTTCGCCGGCAGTTACGGCGGGCCACTCCCCACCAACGCCTCGACCGTGCTTGGCCGGTTCCGACCCTTCGGGGGCGGCTTCGCGACCGTCCAAAGACTATCGGCCGCGCCCGGCGCCGGCATGCATATCCGGTCTCCGCGTGTCGGCGTCGACCGCAACGGCGGCGCGCTCGTCGTCTGGGGCCGCCATGACACGAATGTATTCCCCGCCACCGCGCAGGTCCAGGCGCGGGCGCGCGGACTCTCAGGCGCGCTGGGCCCGATCCAGAATCTCTCGCCGGTCGGCGACCCCACCGCGTCGCCCGATTTCCTTGGCCTGCGTCTCGCCATGAATCCATCGGCCTATACCGTCGTCGTATGGCACATGCGCAGAGCATCTTGTAACTGCGGCGGCGTTTTCGCCAGGATGCGCCTCGTCAACGGCTCGTGGGCGACAGTACAGAATTTGTCGCCGCCCGCGGCGGAGGAATTGAACCCCGTGGTCGGAGTCAATCCCGTGGGAACAGCGCTCGCGGCCTGGCTCGGTCCTTATCCGAACCCCGAGCTGAGCACCTACATCAAGGCCGCCGTCTCGCCCAATTCGGCGCCGACGATCACCATTACGACGCCGGCAGACGGCGCCAACTATGCGAGGGGCAGCAGGGTAGCCGCCAGCTATTCCTGTGCAGACCCGGGCGGTCCGGGGATCAGGAGCTGTGTGGGAACCGTGCCGAACGGCGCGCCGATCGACACTTCGGCGAGCGGCGTTCACGGCTTCACCGTCAACGCCGCCGATCTCGCGGGGAATGTCGCGACGCGAACCGTCCATTACACGGTTCCATGAAAGCGACCCTGTAAGCGCTCAACCAAAGTCGTCTCGGAACGGCGCCCGCCCCGCTTGCGCGCGAGCGCAAATCGGTCTCATTTCTGTCCCAGAAAGATCGGGGGCGGTTCGAGGTGACTTTGCAATGACGCAGCCTGTTTCCATCCCGCGCCCCTGCGCCCTCCGCGGAGCCGCGCATTGAACGCCCCAGCCTCCCCTTCCGCGCGGCCGGAGGCGCAGCCGCCGCGCCGATTCGGATGGCTGCGGGCGCTTTTCGCGCCGCTGAGGCGGCTTTGGGCCGGCGAACTGGATCTGGGGCGCGTCGGAATGGCCGTGGCCCTGCCGGTGCTGGCTTGGGTGTTCTACACGACCTCGTCGGGCATGATCGACATCATGCAGAAGGAGCCCGGCGACCTCGTCGGTCTCGGCGGCACCTTCGTCGCGACCACCGCCGTGCTGGTCATGCTGGCCGCGACCTCCTGGTCGCTCGGCGCCGATCTCGCCGCGCTGATCGCCCGCCGCCGCATGGCGCGAGAACGCGTGATCATCAAGACGATCGTGACGGCGGTCGTCTTCGCTTTCGTCTTCTCGATCTCGGCCTTCTTCTCCTTCACCTATTATTACAACAACATCTTCAAGCTCTCCTCCCGCAAGATCGTCGCCGAGCTGCAGCCGATGGAGCTTGCGGCGGAAGTCGTGCTCCCGGCGACCAAGCAGATCGGCGCCGCCTATGACGCGGCCTCCGCGAAGATCGTCGCGAACGCATCGTTCAAGGCCTATCTCGATTCGCTCGACGGGCTGATCGACGCCGCGCGGACCGCCGGTCCGGCGCTGCGCGAGGCCATCCGCAAGAGCCAGGAGGCGCAGCAGGCGGTTCTGGCGCAGGCCGCGAGACAGGCCGCCGCCGAGATCGAAAGCGCCCGCGCCGCGACCCGCCAGCTCGAAGACGCCCGCGCCGAGATCGCGACGCTCGAGCATAGCGTCGCCGATCTCGACGCCATCATCAAATCCAAGCAGGAGGAGATCAACGCGCTCTCGGCGACGGCGCGGCGGGAGGAGCAGCTCGCCATCGACGCCGAGCACGGCCTCGACAACAGGGGCGCGACCTGCGGACCCAATTGCAGGTCGCATCGCGCGAAGGCCGAAGAAGCGATGCGGCGCGCGGCGACCATTCGCCAGACGCTCGCCGGGCCGACGACCGAACGCGCGGCCGCCTTGAAGAAACGCGACGCGCTCGCCGCGCAGTCGATCGCGCTGAAACAGAAGGCCGAAACTTTCGCCGCAGCCGCCGGCCGCCCCGCGCCGAAGGGCGAAGCCGCGCTCGATCTCGACGCGACCCTGCGCGATCTCACCGCGCTGCGCGACCAGCTGCGCGTCGATCCGACATGGGCGAAAGCGCGCGAGGCGAAGCCGCTCTGCGAACCGATCCTGACCGCCGCGCGCCAGTCGAATGCAACGCCCTCCATCGTTCCGCGCGACTTTGCCTGCGAGCCGCAGGGGGAAGCGCGCGATCTGCTTTCCGCCCGCGACGAGGTCATCGCCGCCCGCGCCGCCTTCGACGCCAAATGTGGACTGGAGACGGGCCTGCGCGACGAGCTTTCGGCGATCGTCGCGAAGATCCGCGCCGCTCCCGCATCGGACAAGGCCGCCGCAGCCAATGGCTTCAACGCGGCGAAAGGCCTGATCGACGCCTGCGTCGTCTCCGGCAAGGCCGCGGGACTATCCGAAGACGATGTGCGCGAGCTTTTGAAGAAGAGCGACGCCTTTCTGCGCGCCCACTCCACGGAGCGCAACAAGTTCGAACTCGCGCGCGAGGCCTTCTGGAGCTTCACGCCGGATTCGACGATGGCGATCGGCGTCGCCATGGCGCAGGACGCATTCCTCTTCATCATGAAATTCCTGTCGGAGATCTTCAAACGCAGTTACGAGGCGCGCGAGCGACGGCAGTTCTCCGCGCCCTTCGATCTCACCGACGACGAGGAAGAGCCCGTCGAAATGCGCGCGATGAAGGCCATGCTGCGCGTGGCGAAGCCGGCGCCGGGCGACATGAGCGAGATCGACCCGAAATCGCCCGCGCTTTCCGCCATGGCGCCCAGCGTGCGCGAAAATCTCGTTGCGATTCTCAACCGTCTGGTGCGCGACGAGATCGCCCATGTCGATCGCAAGGGCAATTACATCGTCGACAACGTCACCGTCTCGCAGATCGATTCGCGGCTCTATGCGGCGATGAAGCCGCGCGCCGCCCGGGCCCTGCGCTTCGCGGCGGAAGGCGGGCCCGGCGGCGGGCCGCGGTCCTATTACGCCGACCCCGCCATGGCCGGCGCGCGCCGGCGACGCCCGACGGCGCTCGAGCGCTATCTCACGCCGGACAATACGGCGTCGGCGCCGGGCGTGGGGCCGACGTCCTGAGGGAAATTCAGCGAATCCGGCTTCGCTCCGGATTCACGTCATGGCGCGCGTTCGGCGAAAAAGCCATGCAGGTCGTGAGCGCGCTCTACGCCGCGACAGGCGTCGCCTGACGGCCCGAGGGAAGGTAGCGCAGACACAATCCCGTCGGCGCGTGACGCAGGCCCGAAACAATGCTGATCTCGCGCCAGCGCGGATAATCGCCCGGCAGAAACTGCAACGCGAAGCCGACGGCGGCGAGGAAATCGCTTTCGCCGGCAAAATCCGCCGCGTCGAAATCCAGTGTGAGATCGCCGCCCGTCTCGACGCCTCTGGCGAAAACCTCCAGCATGGCGGCGCCCCAGCGCGCGCGCTCCAGCACACGACGCACGGCGGCGGGATCGGGCCGCGCGACACGCCAGCGCAGCGGTCCTTCGCCGAAGCGCGCGGATTCGTCTTCGCTCACCAGGTCTGGCGTCGCCTTCAGCTCTCCCGCCGCGACCGCGAGGCAAGCCGCCGGATTTTGCCGCCAGTCGTCGAAGGCCGCGACCCAGATCGCGGACTGCTGATGCAGCCGCCCGTGGCCGTCCTCGCCGTCCTCGGGACGAAAGCGCGCGCGCATCATCACCGCGCTCCCGCCGGCGCCCGCGCGCGCCAGGAAACAGCCCGCGCGCCGCGCCGCCTCGTCGACGAAGTCGGGCTCGAAACGACGCAGGCCCATCAGAAGCGACGGCGAAAGCCGCCGATCATATGCGGGATCGAGTTCGCGCGAACGCCGCGTGACGCCATAGCCCGCCGTCGCGGGAACGCTCAGCGCGCGTCCTTCGGCGAGCTTGCCGTAATGCAGGCGGTAAAAGGAAATCACAGCCGTTTCGGCGTCGCCGACCGTCGAGCCCGTGCGCATCGGCGGAACCCTCGCTTAAGCTTACTCACACGCCTGCGAGGTTACGCGCGGCTGCTTAAGCAAGAATTGACGTTAACGAATTTTCTTCGGCGAGCGCGTCGAGCTGCTCGTAGGAAAAGGTAAAGGCGCTGTCGAGGCCGAGCGCCGCATAAAGAATTGGTTCGGCGGTGAGAAAAGGGCGCCAATATTCCGCATAGGCGCGCGCGCCCTCGAGCCCCGCGCGGCGAAAGCGCCGCTCGCCCAGCTGATGCGGGTCGATGTTGGGGTTCTGGAAGCGCTTGGTGAAGCCATAGGCGGAGCAGATGGTGAAACGCACCGAGACATTGCCCCGCGGCGCCTCCAGCGCGCGAAGCCGGTCCATCCACTGCGCGGCGCGCAGCGTCTTGCGCAGCACATGCAGCGCCACGTCGGGATCGCAGGCGTAGGTGAAGGCGCTTGGGCCGAGCCGCGTGAAGAGCCGCTCATATTGCGAAAAGACGACGACGAGCCGCCTGAGCTTCCTGTCCTGCGCAAGCGCCAGCCGGTCAATGAGCCGCGCCAGCGTGCCGGTCCAGGCGGAATCCTCCAGCCGCACCATCGGCAGCACCATCACGATGGCCTCCGACATGAGCATCTGCCCGGCCAGCTTGGCCTTCACGTCATTGAGGATCGCGACCTCGGCGCCATCCGGCGGCACGGCGATCTCGCCGGCCGAATCGACGATTTCGAGGAGCCAGGGGCCGCGCGTCACGACCGCCGGCGGCGCCTCGCCATTCACCGAGAGCCGGAAATAATATTCATAGGTGTCGAGCGTGTCTGTGGCGACGCCGCCATCGGCGAAATCGCGCTTGAGCCTTTCGTAGTCGCCCTGCTCGATCGTGAGAAAATCCGCCTTGCGCGACTCGACCGTCTCGGCGCGGAACTCGGCCTGCGTGATCGGCTGCAGCGTTGGCCGCAGGCGCGGCGAGTAGCCGAAGGCGCTTTGCGCGACGCAATCCGTCAACGACGCCAGCAGGGAGGTCTTGCCGCCCTTCTTCGGCCCGACGAGACAAATCGCGACTCTCTCCGTCATATCCCCTTCCCGGAAAACCGCCGCCGACCATACAGGGCGGGCGCGGCGCGGGAAAGGTGACGGGGCGGCGTCCGCCGTGATAAGCGCGGTCCCATGCTAGAAGGCCTGCCCCCCAACGGCGCCAGCCATGTGCTGCGCCTCTCCTGCGACGAGCGGCGCGCGCGCGCCGTCGCCGACATCATCGTCGAGACATTCGACCCGACCGAAACCGCCGCCGCCGCCTTCGAGGTGGACGACGGGCCAGTCTGGGCGGTCGAGGTCTATTTCGCGGACGAACCCGACGAGGATGAAATCCGCGGGCTGATCGAGGCCGTGAGCGACGCGGAAACCGCCGCGCGCGCCGAATTTTCCCAGATCGCCAAGGAAGACTGGGTGCAGAAATCGCTCTCGGGCCTGGAGCCCGTGCGCGCCGGCCGCGTTCTGGTGCATGGCTCGCACGACCGCGACCGGTTGAAGCCGAACGACATCGGCGTCGAGATCGAGGCCGCGCTCGCCTTCGGCACCGGCCATCACGGCACGACGCTGGGCTGCCTGCGCGCGCTGGACCGCATCACGAAGCGGCGCCGCCCGCGCCGCATTCTCGACGTCGGCACGGGCACGGGCGTGCTCGCCATCGCCGCCGCCAGGCTGCTGCGCCAGAAGGTCGCCTGCGGCGACATCGACCCCGTGGCGGTAGATACCGCCCGCGCCAACGCCGTCGCCAACGCCGCCCGCGCCTTCGTGCGGCCCGTTACCGCCGTCGGCCTGCGCCATGCGGCGCTCGCGGGCAAATACGACCTCATTTTCGCGAATATTCTGGCGAAGCCCCTGCGGCTCATGGCGCCGGCCATCGCCCGCGCGGCGAAGCCGAATGCGGAGCTGGTGCTCTCGGGCCTTCTCGCGCGCGACGTCGCGGGCGTGCTTTCCGCATACCGGGCGCAAGGCTTCTCTCTCGCCCAGCGCCGCGACATCGACGGCTGGGCGACGCTGGTGTTGCGACGGGGCGGCGCGTAACGCTCTCGCTCCTGGCGGGGACGGACAGAAAGGCCGCGGATTAAGGCGCGAGACCATTGCCGACGGCCGCTCGCGCGACTAGCTTTGCGCTATGTTCGAAGCAAAATTCCAGACCTTCGCCGACGCCTCCTCCTCCAGCGACAGCGCCGCGCGGCTCGCCTCCCTGCGTCAGGAACTCAAACGACAGGGGCTCGACGGATTCCTCGTTCCGCGCGCCGACGCGCATCAGAACGAATATGTGCCCAAATGCGCCGAGCGCCTCGCGTGGCTCACGGGCTTCACCGGCTCGGCCGGCTTCGCCGTCGTGCTGGAGAAACAGGCCGCGATCTTCGTCGACGGCCGCTACGTGATTCAGGTCCGTCAGGAAATCGACGAGAAACTGTTCAGACCGCTCGACATCGCCGAGATCTCGCCCGCGAACTGGCTCGCCGATCACGCGCATCACGGCGCCCGAATCGGCTACGATCCGTGGGTGCACACCAGCGGCCAGACCGAACGCTTCGCGAAGGCGCTGGAAGGCAAGGAAGTCACGCTCGTTCCGCTCGACGCCAATCCGATCGACGCGCTGTGGTCCGAGCGCCCCGGCGAGCCGGTCGGCGCCGTCGTCATCCATCCGCCGCGCTATGCGGGTGAAAGCGCGGCCGCGAAGATCAGGAAGCTGCGCGACGGCCTCAAGGGCGCCGACGCGGCGCTGATGTCCGATCCGCACGCGATCTGCTGGGCCTTCAACATTCGCGGCTCGGACGTCGCGCATACGCCGATTGCGCTCGCCTTCGCGCTGCTGCCGAAGGACGGCGCGCCGAGGCTCTATATCGACGACGCCAAGCTCGACGCGAAGACGCGCGCGGCGCTGGAGAAATTTCTCACGCTACACGAGCCTTCGGCGCTCATCGACGATCTTACGGAAGCGGGCAGGCGCGGCGAGACGGTCATGTTCGACACTGTCACCGCGCCCGCGAAACTCGTCGAGACGCTGCGCGCGGCGGGCGGAAAGCCGCGCCTCGCCGACGACCCGGCGTCGCTCCCGAAAGCGATCAAGAACAAGGCCGAACTCGCCGGCGCGCGCGAGGCGCATATTCGCGACGGCGCGGCGCTGACGCGCTTTCTCGCATGGTTCGCGGAGGCCGCGCCCAGGGGCAGGCTGACGGAGATTTCCGCGGCCGAAGCGTTGGAGACGTTCCGCCGCGAGAACGGCGATCTGCGCGACATTTCCTTCCCGACGATTTCCGCCTTCGGCGCGCACGCCGCGATCCCGCATTATCGCGTGACCGAAAAGAGCAATCTGAAAATCGGCAGGGGCGTTTATCTCGTTGACAGCGGCGCGCAATATCTCGACGGCACGACCGATGTGACGCGCACCGTCTGCGTGGGCCGCGCGTCGAAACAGTTGCGCGAACATTTCACGCGCGTGCTGAAGGGCCATATCGCGATTGCGCGCGCGGTGTTTCCGAAAGGCGTCTCCGGCGCGCAGCTCGACGCCTTCGCGCGCCGCTATTTGTGGGAGGCGGGACTCGATTTCGATCACGGGACGGGACATGGCGTGGGCGCCTATCTCTCCGTGCACGAAGGTCCGCAGCGCATCTCCAAACTCGGAACGACGCCGCTCGTTCCCGGCATGATCCTGTCGAACGAACCCGGTTACTACCGCGCAGGCGAATATGGAATTCGCCTCGAAAATCTCGTCATCGTCGAAAGACGCGAGATCAAGGGCGGCGAGCGCGAGATGTATGGTTTCGAGACCATCACTCTCGCGCCCTTCGACCTCAATTGTGTCGAACCGAAACTGTTGGCGCCGGAGGAGATCGGCTGGCTCAACGCCTATCACGCCCATGTGCGCAAGACGCTCTTGCCGCTAGTGGATGCGAAGACGCGGAAGTGGCTGCGGGAGGCGACGCGGGCGATTTGAATTGGCGGACGCATAGCGCCCGCCCTCCTAACGCCACCCCTTGATAGATTCGGGCGCAACAAGGCTGGGCGCTCCTCCGCAATCGCGCGGCGACATCCTGATCGAATAACCTTTTTTGATGTACTCTTTGAGTTCTTCAATGCTTCCAACGCCTATGTAGTCTCGCTGGAATCTGGACCTGCTGGCAATGTAAAGCCCAGCGAAGCGCCCACGCTGATTCCGATGGGGGACCACGATGCCGCCCTTCGCCGCGCCACGCGAAATCTCAGCCCAAATTTCGTTTCTGAATCCTACAGAGTGTCCAAAATCGCTCATGCCGATTCCTCTTTCAGAGACCGCCTGCGGTACCTTTGAACGATTGGTTAGTCGAATGGATTATAGTGGATATTTGAGGATCGCTATTGTCACCAAACCGTCATCCACCCGTCACACACCGTCTATCGAACCGTCACCAAACCGCAGTCGCAACGTCGTGAAAATGCAGCGCAGCGCGCCTAGCCTTGCATCATGGCGTTTACAACAGACCTCGCGACGAAGCTGACGCGCGACGCGTCATCCCTTCCGCAAAATGGCCTTCAGGCCGCCTGGCTGCAACGTCTTGCCGACGCTGATCTCGCTGCCGTTTACCTCTTCTCCCGCATGGCGCAGCCCAGGGCGATCCGATATCTCGCCATCGGCGTGAGCAAGCTGGGAAATGGCTGGATCTATCTCATTCTGCTGCCGCTCGTATTCTGGGGCCTCGGCTGGAACGGCTGGCATGTGGTCCTGCTCGCGGGCCTCAACGCCGCGCTGCTGCACATTCTCTATCCGACCATCAAGCGCCGCTTCCGGCGCAAGCGCCCCTGTCATGTCGACGCGCGGCTGCCGTCGCTCTTGAAGACGCTCGACGAGCACTCATTCCCGAGCGGCCACGCCATGACCATCACCGGCGTGCTTGCGCCAATCGTGCTGGCCTGGCCGGCGATGACGGTCTCGGCGGGGATCATCGTCCTTTCCATGGCATGGTCGCGCATCGCCACGGCGCATCATTATCCCACCGACGTCATTGCCGGCGTTGCGCTCGCCGTCGTGATTGCCTTTCCGCTGTCGGGCTACGCGCTCTCCTTTTTCTGAGCGCGGCGCGCGCGACGCAAATCGCCCTTGCAGCGCTCGGAGCAGGTTTTCACCTCCTCCCAGCACTCGCGCCATTTCTTGCGCCAGGCGAATGGCCTTCCACAGGCAAGGCAGATTTTCTCGGGCAAATCCGTCTTGCTGCGTGCAGGGCTCTGTCGAGGCTTGGACATGAGCCAAACATGGCGCGCGAATCTCAGCGCGCAAGTTGCGCTCTTCTGAACCGGAAGACGATCATTAACCGTCTTCCATCAGACGGCTTTAATGCATCGCCCCCACGATGGGGGGATGCTCGAAGCGTTTGACCGGATTATTTCACGCTGGCTGCGGATGGAGTCGTTCCGACAGGTCGTCGGCTATACGATCGTCTGCACCATTTTCACGACCCTGGTCGCAGTCTGCGTCGTGGGCGGCGCGCTTTGGCCCATGCCCGATGTCGTCTTTTACTTCGGCGTCGGCATCGCGGCCTTTATTCCAATCTTCATCACCGTCCCGCTCGCATTCGTCGTGTTCTATATGCTGCTGCTGATCACCCGGACGATCGACCGTGTCGGGGCGCTCATACAGTTCGATCCGCTCACCGGCGTTTTGACGCGCGCGCATTTCCTCGGCGAGACGCAAAGGGCTTTTTCTCAGGGCGGCGTGTTCATGATGGTCGACGCCGACCATTTCAAGAAAATCAACGACACCTACGGCCACGACCTCGGAGACTCGGCGCTCAAGACTCTGGCGTCCTCTCTGACTGCGAGCGTCGGCGATTCGGGATTTGTCGGGCGGCTGGGGGGCGAAGAGTTCGGCGTCTTCCTGCCGCGCGCCACGAGCGCGCTCGCCCTGCTGATGGCGCAAACGATCAGGACGACGGTGCGCGCCAGCGGCGCCGTCATCGATGGGCGCGCGATCGGCCTCACGGTGAGCATAGGCGCCGCCGAGCGTCGCCCCGGCCGCTCGCTCGACGACGCGATCAAGGCGGCCGACATGCTGCTCTATGCGGCGAAGCGCGCGGGCCGCGACCGCGCCTTCATCGAAGGCGTCACCGCGCTCGAACCACGCGCCGACGCGACCGCGGCCTGAGAATCCTCAGGCTGCGAATGGCAGGCCGACCGGCGCAAGGTCCGGCGCCGCCGTCACGCGCCCGCGCGCGCCCTCGAGCGCGCCCGGCGCAAGCTCCAGACCCAGAAAGCGCGCGCGCTCCACCGGCCCCGGCAAGGCGAGCTTCTCGGTGAAGCGCCGCTCGAAGCCGAAGCGGCGATAATAGGGCTCGTCGCCCACGAGCAGCACCGCGCGATGGCCGAGCGCCTCGGCGCGGGCGAGCGAGGCGCGAATCATTTCCCCGCCCAAACCCAGCGAGCGAGCATGCTCGGCGACAGCAAGCGGGCCCAGCAGCAACGCGGGGCGGCGACCGCCCGCAAAGATCGGCCACAGGCGAATCGTCGCGATCAGCTCGCCCTCGTCATCCTTTGCCATGAGCGCGAGACCCGGCGCGGGCCTGCGCCCTTCGCGCAGACGCTCGCAGGTCTTGAGAAAGCGCGCGGGACCGAAAGCGGCGTCGAGCAGCGCCTCGCGCGCGGGCGCATCGGCCTGCGTCTCATCGAGAATCGCGGAAGGCGGACGCGGCAGCGGCGCGGAGGCGGCGACGGGCGCGAGGATGTGAGGGTGAAGATCAAAGGTCATCTGTTCCTCCTTCAAGAGGACAAGCGACCCTCGCGCCTGGCGCGGTTACGCGCCCGCCGTACGGGACTGGTTACTTGGGTGATCGCTATCGCGCCCGCGCGGACGCACGGCCGGGACAGGCCCGGCCATCACGCTTGCCGGAGAGCGGCGGCGCGCTCAGATGATGAACGTCTCCAGCGGCGGGAAGCCGTTGAAGCCGACCGCCGAATAGGTGGTCGTATAGGCGCCCGTTCCCTCGATCAGCACCTTGGCGCCGATTTCAAGCGAGATCGGCAGATCATAGGGATGCTTCTCGTAAAGCACGTCGACCGAATCGCAGCTCGGACCCGCGATCACGCAAGGCGACGTGGGCGCGCCATCGGCGGGCGTGCGGATGGGATAACGAATCATCTCGTCGATCGTCTCCGCAAGGCCGCTGAACTTGCCGATGTCGAGATAGACCCAGCGCAATTCGCCCTCGGCTTCCGACTTCTTCGAGATCAGCACGACTTCCGCCTCGATGATCCCGGCGTTGCCGACCATGCCGCGGCCCGGCTCGATGATCGTCTCCGGAATGCGGTTGCCGAAATGCTTCGAGAGCGCGCGGAAGATGGCGTTGCCGTACTGCTTCACCGCCGGCACGTTCTTCAGATATTTCGTCGGGAAGCCGCCGCCGAGATTGACCATCTGCAGCGTGATTCCGCGCTCCGCGAGATCGCGGAAAATATCCGCCGCCGACTTCAGCGCGCCGTCCCACATGCGCGGGTTGGTCTGCTGCGAGCCGACATGGAAGGACACGCCATAGGCGTTGAGGCCGAGACGATGCGCATGCTCCAGCACGCCGGTCGCCATCTCCGGGACGCAGCCGAACTTGCGTGACAGCGGCCATTCGGCGCCGGCTCCGTCGCAGAGAATGCGGCAAAAGACCTTCGAGCCCGGCGCGGCGCGCGCGATCTTCTCGACTTCCGCTTCGCTGTCGACAGCGAAGAGGCGAATGCCGAGTTCATAGGCGCGCGCGATGTCGCGCTCCTTCTTGATCGTGTTGCCGAAGGAGATGCGGTCGGGCGTCGCGCCGGCGGCCAGCGTCTGCTCGATCTCGACGACGGAGGCCGTGTCGAAGCAGGAGCCCAGCGAAGCGAGCAGCGACAGCACTTCCGGCGCCGGATTGGCCTTCACCGCGTAAAAGACGCGCGTGTCGGGCAACGCCTTCGCGAAGCCGAGATAGTTTTCGCGCACGACGTCGAGATCGACGACGAGGCAGGGGCCCGTGTCGCGGCCTGCGCGGCGACGGTCGGCGAGGAATTCGTGGATACGGTCGGTCATTGCGGCATCCCCTTCGAAGGGCGCGATGCGAGGCGCGCCAGGAACCAGTTGCTTCGGCGGATGCACGACGTCCTTCGTTCGCGCGTGGTGGAGACGCGACGAACGCTGATGCGCCAGCAATCCAGGACCGCGTCACGCTTGCGCGCAAACGATCCGGTGATGCGCCGTAGGCCGGTCAGACGACGAAAATCACGCGCGTCAGCGCATGCGTTTCGATCCGAACAGCCATCGATTGGAAGGGGAAGTTCCCTTTCCGCACGCCCGGCAAGAAAGACAAGCCTCTTCGGTGCGTCGACCTTTGGAGGGCCGACAGAGACCAAAAAAGCCCGGTCCGTCGTTGCTTTAAGTCGCGATCCTCCGTTGAGGGCGGAGTTCGCCGGTTCGCCTCCGGCTGCCGGTTTTATTCCGACGGTTGACCGGCCTCTTGTCCGGATCCCCGACGACCGACACACGACCACAGGCACGTGCGATTTGGGCAAGTCGGTAGATACGCGCTTTTGCAGCGAACACAAGAGCTTTTTGACCGTGCGCCGCAATAAATTCGCGAGGGGCGCAGAACTGCAACAGCCGCCAAGCCCAAGTGCGCTGCGGGATCGGCGGCGGAATGCGCCGCATTACTCCGCAGTCGCGCGATCCCGGGCGGAGTTACATAAACTTACAAGTGCTTGCGCAGCTTCAGCGATGTCGTTACAGCAGCGACTTCCGCGCATCGCGCCCCGCGCGGCGGGGCGCCACCTTCCGGAAACGAAAATGACCGAATTTACCCGGCGCCATTTCATCGGCGCCGCCGCGGCAGCCGGCTTACAGATGACGCTGCCATCCCAGGCTCAACCCGCCAATCCTGCTCCGCAGTTTGGCTTCGACGACGTCCTTCGGCGCGCTCAGGATCTCGTGAAAGCGCCCTTCGAGGACGCCGACGCGAAACTGCCCGATCCCTTCGATTCGCTGGATTTCGACACCTGGCGCGACCTGCGTTTCAAGGAAGACCACGCGATCTTCTCCAATGTCGCGGGCGGTTTCCGTCTCCATACCTTTCACCGCGGCTTCCTGTACCGGCGCGGCGTCACCATCAATGTGATTCGCGACGGCATCGCCTCGCCGATCCCCTATTCGCCGTCCTTGTTCGACTACGGCAAGCTGAAGGTCGAAAAGGCGCCGCCGGTCAACATGGGTTTCGCCGGCTTCCGCCTGAACTTTCCGGTGAACGACCCCCACGCCCACGACGAGGCGATCTCCTTTCTCGGCGCGAGCTATTTTCGCTTCCTCGGCCGCGACCAACAATATGGCCTGTCGGCGCGTGGACTCTGCGTCGAGGCGGGCACCCCGAAGGAGACCTTCCCCTTCTTCCGCGAATTCTGGGTCGAGACGCCGACGGCGGGAAGCAATCACGTCACGATCTACGCACTGCTCGACGGCGAGGCGGCGACCGGAGCCTACAAGTTCGATCTCACTGTCGGCCAGGAAAGCACGATGGACGTGCAGGCGACGCTGTTTGCGCGCCGCGCCGGCGTGAAGTTCGGCCTGGCGCCGCTGACGTCGATGTATCTCACCGGCGAGAACGACCGTCACGTGCACGACGGCTATCGCAACGAGCTGCATGATTCGGACGGGCTTCTCGTTCACAACGCCTCGGGCGAATGGCTCTGGCGGCCGCTCGCCAATCCGACGCGCGTGCGCTCGACGTCCTTCTTCGACTCCAACATTCGCGGATTCGGCCTGTTGCAGCGCGACCGGACCTTCGAATCCTATCAGGATCTCGATCTCGCCTATCAGAACCGTCCCACCTATTTCGTCGAACCGGCGGGCGACTGGGGCGCCGGCCGCGTGGAGCTGATCGAGCTGCCGACGACGGACGAAACGAACGACAATGTCGTCGCTGCATGGACTCCGGCAAATCCGCTGGAGCCGGGCAAGCCCTATACATTCAGCTATCGGATTACAGCGGGGCTCGACATGCCGCGCCTTACGCCGAACGGCCATGTCGTGAACACCTTCGAGGCGCCTGCCCGCGCGCTCGGCTCGGCCGAGCCGGACAATCCGACCGCGAATCGCTTCCTCGTCGATTTCGCCGGCGGCGATCTCTCCTATTACGTTTCGGACCCTGGCCAGATCGAGGTCGTCGCCACGACGACCTGCGGACGCGTGCTTCGAACGGGCATTGCGCCGAACGTGAATATCGGCGGCGTGCGCGCCATGATCGACATCGGCTGCAAGCCGGGAGAAACGACGGACATCCGTGTTTTCCTGCGCGCGAACGGCCGCACGCTCACGGAGACCTGGACCTATCCCTGGACGGCGCCGGCGGCGTAAGTCAGGCGGGCAGGAACAGCCCGCCGACGAGAACGGCCATGGCGACGAAGAGAAGCGCCAGATAGGGCCAGGCGATCCTCGGCCTCGACATGTAGCAGCGCATCATGGCCATGAGCGCGGGGTCGGTTTGCTGTTCAGGCGTCACTATCTTCTCGCTTTGTCATCAACGAAACCGCTCCAGGTCGAAACTCTCGATGTCGCGCAGCAACTCTATGAAGGCGGTCGCCCAATAGTCGGCGACCGCCTCGCCCTTACCGGCCGTGGCTTTCGTGGCGTCGCCCATGGCGCCGGCGGGAGACAGATCCTGCGCCATCCAGCCGAAGCCCGCGGGTCTGTCCGCGCGCAGCCAGGCGAAATCGCGCTCGAAATCGAGCGTCGCGGGCGGGAAGTTCTTCGCTCGCGCCATGTCGACCAGTTCGGGGCGGAAAGCGAGCATCAGCGACGTCTCGATCTCGCCGCCATGAATCCCGTGGCGCTGCTCCTGCGCCGGGAAAAGCCCGTCCGGATAGCCGAAGCGCGCCCATGAGCAGGTGACGGCGAGGACGCCGAAGCGAGCGCGCAGGTCGAGCGCGACCTGCGAAATGAGCGCCGAATTGCCGCCATGCGAATTCATCAGCACGAGCTTTTTCACGCCCACGCGAACGACGCCTTCGGCGATCTCGCCCAGCATTCGCGCCGCCGTCTCCTGCGACAGCGACAAGGTGCCGGGAAAATCGCGATGCTCGATCGAGACGCCGACGCTCTGGACCGGCAGGAAGACCGCTTCCAGATCTTCGGGCAGCCGCATCGATACGCGCTCGATGCAGCCTTCCATGATCATGGCGTCGACGCCGAGGGGCAGATGGGGCCCATGCTGCTCGACGGCCGCGATCGGGAGCACGGCGATGACGTTCGCCATGTCGTGCGCGCGCATGTCGCGCAAGGAGAGTTCGGACCAGTAAGGCGACGCAAGCATGCCGCGATCATAAGCCCCATCGCGCCCGAAAGGTCAAAAGCGCGATCGGGCCCGCGCTCACTCCATGCCCGGCCCGCCCATGCCGCCGCCCATCGGGCCGCGACCATGCCCCCGGCCCATGCGTTCCCGAATCGCCGATCTCAGAAGGGCTCCGAAACGGCGCTTCTGCGCGTCGTCGAGACTGTCATAGAGCGGCTTGGCGGCGGTCGAGAGCTTCTCCATTTCGCCGGAGCGCGCGGCGAGGTTTCGCGCGCGCCGCTGCAGCGCGCCGATCGGGTCCGTGTCGAACAGGCCGGGACCCGTTTCGCGCATTTCCTCCACTCGGGCGATCCGCGCCTTGGCTATGTCGCGCATCGCGGTCTCCAGCGCCGGCCAATTCTTTTCCTGCTCGGGGGTGAGCTTCAGCCCCGCCTTCAGGGCGGCGATGCGCGCGTCGGCGAAGGCGGACATGTCCTCGGACGAAAAATGCCGCCGGCTCGAAAATGGCTCGGCGGGCGCCGCAAGCGCCGGAGAAAAACAAACGACTGAAATGGCGGCGGCTGCGACGAATATGAATTTCCGCATGATGGCTCTGTCTCCCAATCGCGCGCGCCAAAATTTCGTCCTCTGGCGGCGGGCAATTTAAACTTCTGCGATCGCTCGCTATATCTAGGGCAGGCGCCGCAGCACCCAAGAGATAATGGACAGGATCATGTCGAAAAACTTCTCCCGTCGCGAGAGCGTGCGTTTCCTCGGCGCAGCGGCCTGCGCGCTCTGCATCGGCGCCGCGCGCGCTGACGACGCGAAAAAAATGGTCGTTCACAAGAGCGCGACCTGCGGCTGTTGCGGCAAATGGGCGGCGAGGATGCGCGAGGCCGGCTATGTCGTCGAGGAAATCATCGAGACCGACATGAAGGCGGTGAAGGCCAAACTCGGGGTTCCTGAGAAAATGGCCTCCTGCCACACGGCGGAAATCGACGGCTACATCGTCGAAGGCCATGTGCCGGCGCAGGCCATCGCGCAATTGCTGAAGGATCGCCCGAAGGTCGTCGGGATCGCCGCGCCCGGCATGCCCGCGGGCTCGCCCGGCATGGAGATGGGCGAAGCGGAGGTTTATACGCTGTATTTGTTCGACGCCGCCGGCGCGCGTGAATTCGGCAAATGGGTGGGCGACAAGCCGGCCTGAGTCCCGCCAGCCTGATCGTCCGCCAGGTTCAGCCCCAGATAGCGGGCGGCGCCCCTGCCCGCCGCGAATCCGGTGGCGAAAGCCGCCTGCAGCAGATAGCCGCCGGTCGGCGCGTCGAAGTCGAGCATTTCGCCCGCAACGAAAACGCCCGGCAGCCTCTTCAGCATCAGATCGGAGTCGACCTCGTCGAAGCAGACGCCGCCGGCCGAAGAAATGGCGCGCTCCAGCCCGGCGACGCCCGTCACGGTCAGCGGCGCGTTCTTGATCAGCTCGGCCATCGCCTCCGCGTCGCGCGGCAGACCCTCGGGTCGCGCTTCGCGCAGGAGGCCAATCTCTGCCTTCGAGAAGCCGGCGCGGCGCAGAAAGGTCGCATGCGACTGTTTCGGCGGCCGGCGCGAGAGCTTGCGGGTCAGACAGGCGGGCGAGGTGTCGGGCCGCAGATCGACGAAAAGCGTCGCCCTGCCCTCGCGCTCGACCGCCTCTCGAAGGCGGGACGACAGGGCGTAGACCGGTCCGCCCTCGAGACCCGTGCGCGTGACGACCATGTCGCCGCGCGCGCCCGCGCCGCCGTGGCGCAGCATGACGGTCTTGATCGGCTGGCCCTCGAAATCACTGCGAAACAGCGAACTCCATTCCACCAGCGCCCCGCTGTTGGCGGCCGACAGCGGCGTCACCGCGACGCCCACGGAACGGAGCCGCCCGGCCCAGACGCCGTCGGAGCCGAGCTTGGGCCAGGAAGCGCCCCCGAGCGCCAGCACGACCGCGTCGACGCGGCGGATGATTTCGTCGCCGTCCGGCCCCTGCAGCCGCAAAACCCTCTCGCCTGCGAAACCCCGGAAGGCGTGGCGCGTCGCGATCGTCACGCCGAGGCTCTGCAGCCGCAAGAGCCAGGCGCGCAGGAGGGGGGACGCCTTGAAGCTTGCGGGGAAGACGCGGCCGCTGGTGCCCACGAAAGTGGCCTCCCCCAGCTCCGCGCAAAAGTCGCGCAGGGCCTGCGGCGGCCATGCGCGGATGAAGGGCGCGACGCGCTTTGCTCCCGCGCCATAGCGTGAGATGAAGCGGTCGAGATTTTCGCTGTGGGTGATGTTCAGACCGCCGCGGCCGGCCATGAGAAATTTGCGCGCGGGGCTCGCCTTGTGCTCATAGATGGTCACGCGGGCGCCAGCGCGGGCGAGCGCCTCGGCCGCGAAAAGCCCGGCGGGCCCCGCGCCGATCACGGCGCAGAACGGAGCGACGGCGTCCTTAATGAGAGCGGCCTCCACTGGAGCGGCGGCGGTCAAACGGTTCAATGGCGGATGGCGTTCGCCCATCTCTTCTAGCGCCTGTTCGCCGGCGTTGTTCTCCTACCCCAGTTAGCATGGCGCTCCCAAAGGCGGAAGAAATCTTGAATGACCAGCAATGACGTGCAGCAAATTGACGCAGCCGGCGCGCGCTTCGATTTTCTCGTGGCGCCCGAGGCGGCCGGCGCCCGGCTCGACCGCTTCCTAGCCGAGCGGCCGGAAATCGTGGACGCGCATCTTTCGCGCAGCCGCATCAAGGCGCTGATCGAATCGGGCCGCGTCAGCCTTCGCGGCGCCGCAATACGCGACCCGGCGAAGAAACTTGCGGCGGGCGACGCGGTGTCGCTCGACGTGCCGCCCCCCGAGCCCGCCGAACCGCAGGCCGAGGAAATCGCGCTCGACATCGTTTACGAGGACGCGCATCTCATTGTCATCGACAAGCCGGCGGGTCTCGTCGTCCATCCGGCGAGCGGACATGAGAGCGGCACGCTGGTCAATGCGCTGATCGCCCATTGCGGCGAGAGCCTTTCCGGCGTCGGCGGCGTGAAGAAGCCCGGCATCGTGCATCGCATCGACAAGGATACGACGGGGCTGCTCGTCGTCGCCAAGACCGACGCGGCGCACCACGGCCTGTCGCGCCTCTTCGCCGACCATGGCCGCACGCTATCGCTGACGCGCGAGTATCTCGCTTTCGTCTGGGGCGTTCCCGACCGCGCGCATGGGACGATCGAAACCTCGCTCGGCCGTCATTCGATCCAGCGCGAGAAGATGGCGGTGGTGCCGGAAGCGCGCGGGCGCGAGGCGATCACCCATTGGGAGAAGGTCGCCGATTACGGCGTGGCCTCTCTTGTGCGCTGCCAGCTCGAAACCGGCCGCACGCATCAGATCCGCGTGCACATGGCCCATATCGGCCATCCGCTGATCGGGGACTCGACCTATGGCGCCGGGTTCAAGACCAAGGTCGCCAAACTGCCGGAGGCGGCGCGCGCGGCTGTGGAGAAGCTCGGCCGGCAGGCGCTCCATGCCGCGACGCTCGGATTCGAGCATCCGATCACCGGCGAGGAGATGATGTTTACGAGCGAGCTGCCGGACGATCTGGCCGCGCTGATGGCGGCGCTGGAAGGGTAGTCCGCCGAATCATGGTAGCAAAACGGCCATGACGCCGCAGGATTTCATCAGGAAATGGAAGAACCACGCGCTGACCGAACGGGCGTCGGCGCAGGAGCATTTCATCGATCTCTGCCGGCTCTTCTCGCACCCGACGCCCGCGGAAGCGGACCCGGAAGGCAAGGAATTCGCCTTCGAGAAAGGCGCCGCCATCACGGGGGGCGGCGATGGCTGGGCGGACGTCTGGAAGAAGGGCCATTTCGCCTGGGAATACAAGAAGCGCCGGCGCAATCTGGACGAGGCGATGGCGCAGCTTGCGCGCTATGCGGCGGCGCTGGAGCATCCGCCGCTGCTCGTCGCCTGCGACACGATCCGCTTCCAGATCCTCACGACCTGGACCAATCTCGAAACCAAGAAATACGAGTTCGAGTTAGAGGACCTCGCGGAGCCGGAGAAATTCAGGCTCCTGCGCGCCGTCTTCCACGACCCGGAGGCGCTGAAGCCCAAGCGCACCCGCGCGATGATCACCGCGGACGCGGCGAGCAAGTTCCAGACGATCTCCGACGCGCTGCAACAGCGCCATCCCGACCGCGAGGCTGTGGCGCATTTCGTCAACCAGCTCGTCTTCTGCTTTTTCGCCGACAGCGTGAAGCTTTTGCCCGAGGGGCTGCTCAAGAAGCTCTTGAACACGGCCGAGAAACGCCCGGCCAGATCGAAAGACTATTTCGACAAGCTCTTCGAGCAGATGGAGAAGGGCGGCGAGTTCGACCTGACCGACATTGCGTGGTTCAACGGCGGCCTTTTCGACGGGCGGCGCGCGCTGCCGCTGCAACATGGGGAAATCCATCTTCTCTTCGCGGCGACGGGCCTCGACTGGAGCCTCATCGATCCCACCATTTTCGGCACGCTGTTCGAACGCTTTCTCGATCCCGACAAGCGCGCGCAGATCGGCGCCCATTACACCGACCCCGACAAGATCATGCTGATCGTCGAGCCGGTCGTTCTGCGCCCGCTGCGGCGCGAATGGGAGGCGTTGAGGGCGGAAATCGAAGCGGTCATGGCGCCCGCGCGCGAGGCGGGGCTGGCGGGACGCAAGGGGCAGGCGCAGCAGGGCAAGAAAATCGCCGAGGCGCGCGCCAAGGCCGCGCGGCTGCGCGACGACTTCATCGAACGGCTCGCGAATCTGCGCATTCTCGATCCCGCCTGCGGCTCGGGCAATTTTCTTTATCTCGCGCTGCAGGGGGTCAAGGACCTCGAATATCGCGTCGTCAATGAATGCGAGACTTTGGGCCTCGACCGCCCGGCCATGATGCGCGTCGGGCCGGAGATTTTGCACGGAATCGAGATCAACCCCTTCGCGGCCGAACTTGCCCGCACGACGATCTGGATCGGCGACATTCAATGGGGGATCAAGAACGCGATCTATTCGCGCCCCTCGCCGATCTTGCGCAAGCTCGATTCGATCGAGTGCCGCGACGCGGTGCTGGCGCCGGAGGGGAAAGAAGCCGAATGGCCGGACGCGGATTTCATCGTCGGCAATCCGCCGTTTCTTGGCGGCAAGCTGCTGCGCAAGGGCCTGGGCGACGCTTACGTCGATATGCTTTTCAGGGTCTATGACGGCGCCGTTCCCGCCGAGGCCGATCTCGTCTGTTACTGGTTTTCGAAAGCATGGCGCGCGGTTGTGAGCGGAAAGGCGCAGCGCGTCGGGCTCGTCTCCACCAATTCCATTCGCGGCGGCGCCAACCGGCGCCTGCTGGAGCCCATCGCGCAGGCGGGCGCGATTTTCGAGGCGTGGAGCGACGAGCCCTGGATTCTCGACGGCGCGGCGGTGCGGGTGAGCATTGTGTGTTTCCACGAGCCCCAAGAAAGCGCGCGAGCCGCCCCACAAGGCCCTCATGCTGAGGAGGGCGCGCAGCGCACATCTCGAAGCACGAGGGTCAGCGCCGCAACCTCGTCCTTCGAGACGGCTCCTTCGGAGCCTCCTCAGGATGAGGTTGCTTGTCGGCTCGATGGCGTTGCGGTTGCGAGGATCAATGCGGATTTGAGCGGACGCTCATTCGACATCACGCGGGCGAAGCGCCTCGCAGAAAACGCAGACGTCGCCTTCATGGGCGACACCAAGGGCGGCGCTTTCGACATTGAAGGAGAGATCGCCCGTGCGTGGCTACAGGCGCCGCTCAATCCGAACGGCCGGCCAAACAGCGACGTGTTGCATCCATGGGTCAACGGCCTCGATCTGACGCGGCGTCCGCGCGACATGTGGATCGTCGATTTCGGATGGGAGATGAGCGAGGCGGAAGCCGCTCTTTACGAGAAGCCTTTTCAATATATCCGCCAGCACGTGAAGCCGGAGCGCGAACAAAATCGCCGCGCGTCCTATGCGAAGAGCTGGTGGCGCCATGTCGAGCCGCGCCCCGCGATGTGGAAGGCGATTGGCGCTCTCTCACCCTGTCATGGAGGGGTGGCTCGGTATATTGCCACACCCGAAGTATCGAAACACCGGGTTTTTGCTTGGCTCAGTCCACCAATAATTCCAGACCATAAGCTTCAGGTGATAGTTCGCGATGATGACACTACGATTGGAGTCTTGCTAAGTAGATTTCATCATGAGTGGTCATTGGCAGCCGGTTCTTGGCATGGGGCTGGAAACGACCCTCGCTACACAATCACCACCACTTTCGAGACCTTCCCCTTCCCGGAAGGACTCACGCCGAACATCCCCGCAGAGAAATACGCCGGCGACCCCCGCGCGCGGCGCATCGCGCAGGCGGCGAAGAAGCTCGACGAGTTGCGCCGCAACTGGCTCAACCCGCCCGATCTCGTCGTGATCGAACCCGAGGTCGTTCCCGGCTATCCCGACCGCATATTGCCGAAAGACGCGCAGGCGGCGGCGGTTCTGAAGACGCGCACGCTCACCAATCTCTATAACGAGCGCCCGCAATGGCTCGTCAATGCCCACGCCGAACTCGATAAGGCCGTCGCGGCCGCCTATGGCTGGCCGGAGGATATTTCGACCGAGGACGCGCTGGCGAAATTGCTGGAGCTGAATCTGCAAAGAGCGGCAGAATGAGCCGCCGCCATCGTCGGCGGCGCTGCTGAAGCGCCGCCGCGCCCTCCCCGCGAGGGGGAGGGAAAAGGTGGCGGCCCGCGCCGGGTCCCCGCTTACTCCACCAGCGCGCCGGCCTTCTTGCCGAACTTCTTGCGGTCGTTCGGGTCGAGATAGACCTTGCGCAGGCGGATCGACTTCGGCGTCACTTCCACGCGCTCGTCATCCTCGATATAGGCCAGCGCCTTTTCGAGCGTCATCTGGATCGGCGGCGTCAGGCGCACGGCCTCGTCCTTCGACTGCGTGCGGATGTTGGTGAGCTGCTTGCCCTTCAGCACGTTGATTTCGAGATCATTGTCTCGCGTGTGCTCGCCGACGATCATGCCGCGATAGACCTTGCAGCCCGGCTCGATCATCATCGGGCCGCGATCCTCGAGCTTCCACATGGCGTAGGCGACCGCCTCGCCCTGATCGTTGGAGATCAGCACGCCGTTGCGGCGGCCCTGAATCTCGCCGCGATGCGGGGCATATTCGTGGAACAGGCGGTTCATGATCGCCGTGCCGCGCGTGTCGGTCAGAAGCTCGCCCTGATAGCCGATGAGGCCGCGGGTCGGGGCGTAGAAAACGAGGCGCAGGCGCCCGCCGCCGGAGGGGCGCATCTCGATCATCTCGGCCTTGCGCTCGGCCATCTTCTGCACGACGACGCCCGAATGCTCCTCGTCGACGTCGATGACGACTTCCTCGATCGGTTCGAGAATTTCGCCGTCCTCGCCCTTCTTGAACACCACCTGCGGACGCGAGACGCCGAGCTCGAAGCCCTCGCGGCGCATGTTCTCGATCAGGATGCCGAGCTGCAATTCGCCGCGGCCGGAGACGATATAGGCGTCGCCCTGAGGCGAGTCCTCGACGCGCAGCGCGACATTGCCCTCGGCTTCCTTGTAGAGCCGCGCGCGGATCATGCGGCTCGTCACCTTGTCGCCCTCCGTGCCCGCGAGCGGGCTGTCGTTGACGAGGAAGGTCATGGACAGGGTCGGCGGATCGATCGGCTGCGCCTGCAGCGGCTCGTTCACGTCGAGCGCGGCAAGCGTGTCGGCGACGTTGAATTTTTCGAGGCCCGCGATGGCGACGATGTCGCCGGCCTCCGCCTCCTCGATCGGCTGGCGCTCGATGCCGCGGAAGGCGAGAATCTTGGAGACGCGGCCCTGCTCGACCACCTTGCCGGTGCGGTCCAGCACCTTCACCGGCTGGTTCGGCTTCACCGAGCCGGAGAAAACGCGGCCCGTGATGATGCGGCCGAGATAGGGATTGGCTTCGAGCAGCGTGCCGAGCATGCGGAACCCGCCCTCCTCGACCTTCGGCGGCGGCACATGCCTCACGACGAGATCGAACAGAGGCGCCATGCCGTCCTGCGGCCCCTCCGGCTCCTCGGCCATCCAGCCCTGCTTGGCCGAGCCGTAGATGATCGGGAAGTCGAGCTGCTCGTCGGTCGCGTCGAGCGCGGCGAAGAGGTCGAAAACCTCGTTGACGACCTCGGAAACGCGCGCGTCCGGCTTGTCGACCTTGTTGACGCAGACGATGGGCTTGAGGCCGATCTTCAGCGCCTTGCCGACGACGAATTTCGTCTGCGGCATCGGGCCTTCGGCGGCGTCGACGAGCACGATGGCGCCGTCGACCATGGAGAGGATGCGCTCCACCTCGCCGCCGAAGTCGGCGTGGCCGGGCGTGTCGACGATGTTGATGCGGACATCCTTCCAGGCGATCGAGGTCGCCTTGGCCATGATGGTGATGCCGCGCTCCTTTTCGAGATCGTTCGAATCCATGACGCGTTCGGCGACGCGCTGGTTTTCGCGGAAGGCGCCCGACTGCTGGAGGAGCCTGTCGACGAGCGTGGTCTTGCCGTGGTCGACGTGGGCGATGATGGCGATGTTGCGCAGCTGCATGTAACCGGCCGGCCTTCAATGAAAACAGCCGCGAACGCTTCCTGTCGCGCCCGGTCGGGGCGAAGCTTCGGAGGAAGACGGAGGCGCGGCTTATGTTGCGATGCAGCGTCTCTTATCCCAAAGCGCGGGAATTTGGAACAAGAATCGCCCGTCCGGCCCGGCGGGCCCGCGGAAAAGGGGCGCGCCGGCAGCCGGTCGGGGTGAAAATGGATCAGGCGCGCGGCAGCTGATGAGCCGGGAAGCTCACCACCTTCCCCTCCTTGGCCAGAACCCGGCGGCGCTCGCGGATGGCGCGGCGGGCCTGATCCAGCGCCAGCGAAACCACATGCAGCCCCGGCGCCTCGGCGCTGCGAAGGCTGCGGTCGGCGAGCGCATGGGCGAGAACATCGTCCACCGTGCGCTCATATTCGTCGAGTTCGGCGACGGTCGCGGCGTTGCGCGCCGCCTGCAGGATTTCGAGCAATTGCTCGGCGAGCTGCTCGGTGTGGCGGTGGACGCTCGTGTTGAACCGGCTCGCCAGCGCCGCCGCGCCCGAGCCGACGAGCGAGAGCAGCATCGCGCCGATATAGAAAAAGTCGCCATATTTGTCGAAAAAGCTCTCGGATTCGTCTTTGAGAAATTCGGCCGTCCCCGCATGCGCCGGAACCACGGCGCTCTTTTCGGTCGAAGGCGCCTCCATGGCGTTGGCGAGGGGCGCCGCCACCGCGATAGCGGCGCGGCCGGCGAAAAAGAGCCGCGTCACTTCCCCCGCCCAGTCGTTGGGAAGCTCGCGGCGCGCGGCGAGGAGGACGCTGACGCTCGAGCTCTCGATATTTTCGGCCGGGCGCGGCGGATCGCCGCCGAAGGCGCCCTGCATCACCTCCGTCGGCTCCAGCGCGGGCGTGTGATTGGCGATGGCCTTCGCCTCGCTGATGGGGATGAAGACGGGCGCCTTGAGATTCGCCGCGGCGATGGCCGCGACGGCGTCATGCGCGACGGCGCTCTGCATGGGCGCCACCGTGAAGAAGGCGTCGACGCGCTTCTCCTTCAGCGCCATTCTGATCTCGGCGGGCGAAACCGTCGTCAGCTTCACGGCTTTCATAGGCACGTCGGACTGCGCGAGAATGCGCTCGAAAATCCGTGCGCTGCGCTCCGGCGCGCCCGCCTCCACGATCAAGCCGACGCGCTTGCCGCGCAGATCCGCGACTTTCTTCAGCCTCGAACCGCCCGGCGCGACGAGCAACGCGGTGTCGCGATGAAGAATGACCAGCGCCTGCGTGGCCGGCGACAGCGCATCGTCGGCGTGAACGACCGCAAGCTCGGTCGTTCCGGAATCGAGCGCGGCGGCGGAGTCCTGAACGGGCACGAGATGAAGGCGAAACTGTTCGCGCTGCCGGGCGAAGACATGGGCCGTCGCCGACAGCAGGCGGAAATCCTCGGCGCCCTGCGGGACGGCGACGCGCAGCACCGTCGGCCGGGTATAAAAATAGAGGGCCGCCGCCGCGCCGCCAACGGAGACCAGAAGAGCGGCGATGATGGCGAAAAGCGCTTTGCGCATCGCGAGTCCAGGATGTCGAACGCACACCCGCTAAATTATGCAAGATCAGGGTTTCTTGAAGGCAGTTCGGTCACATGACGTGAATTTTGTCGGGCAATTCGTTCTCGCCCGCGCCCGGCGGCGCGCAGCGGGCGAGCAGCCGCGCACATTCCCGGATAGCGGCGACAAAACCGCCGGCGCAGCGCCCTTCGCGCATGCAGGCGAGCAAGGGGTCTAGCGCGCTCTGCCACTCCTCATTGGAGATTTTGCCCGCAAGACCGTCATCGGCGACGATGCGCGCATAATGTTCGGCGAAGGAGACGAAGATCAGCACGCCGGTGCGCCCCTTCGTTCCCGCGACGCCGAGCAGGTGGAATTGCTCGATCGCGGCGCGCTGCGCGCGCGTGCGCTTCACGAGGCGCGGCGTCAGCGCGAAACGCAGCGGCGGCCAGGAGATGATCGCCGCCGAAAATATGAAGATTGCGATCTGCGCGGCGTAGATCGTCTTCGTCGAAAGATCGGTGAAGACCGCCATCGGCCAGGGCGCGACAAGCGCAATGAAGGCCGCCCAGAGCGGCGGCGCATAGGCGTAGTCGGAGGAGCGCCGCGCGAGGGCGCAGACGATCTCGCCCGAGGTTTCCTTTTCGGCCTCCCGGATCGCCTCTGCGATGCGCTCATAGTCGGCGGTCGTGAACTGCATCACCAATCCCCCGATGCGCCGCCGCCGCCCGACGAGCCGCCGCCGCCGGAAAAGCCGCCGCCGTCGCCGAAACCGCCGCCGCCTCCCCAGGAGCCGCCGCCGAAATTGTCGCCGCCCCATGTATCGCCGCCGGGCGGAATGATGATGATCGGCGGTCCGCCGCGCCGGTAGCGGCGGTAATGAGTCGGCCGCCCGCCCGCATTTCGCGCCATATAGATGAAGATGAAAATGAACAGGGCGAAGATCAGCAGCGGAAACAGCTGATCGAACAACGTCGGCTGGGGCGGAACCTTCTTCACCCATTCCGCCGAGTCGCCGCTCAGGACTTCGATAATCCCCTCGACGCCGCGTTCGACGCCGCCATTGTAATCGCCCGCCTTGAAGCGGGGCGCGACGGCGCTCGTCAGAATGACCTTGGAGAGCGCGTCGGTGAGCGCGCCCTCCAGCCCATAGCCCACCTCGATGCGCATCTTGCGCTCATTGGGCGCGACGAGAAACAGGACGCCGTTATTTTTCTTGGCCTCGCCGAGTTTCCAATAGCGGAAAAGGCCGTTGGCGTAGGTCTCGATGTCGTAACCGTCGAGCGATTTGAGCGAAGCGACGACGAGCTGGATGCCGGACTTGTCCTCGAGATCCCTGAGTTTCGACTCGAGCCCCGCCCGCGTGGACGCCTGAAGAATCCCCGCCTGATCGACAATGCGGCCGCTGAGTTCCGGGTAATTCGGCGCGGCGAAGGCGAGCGCGGCGAAGAGCGTGAAGACAATGACGAGCAACGCGCGCAATGGAGCCGCCGACGGGCGAACGCGCGTTGGGACGGAGGCGGGGGCGCCGCTCATGTCAGCCGCCCGCGCAACGCGCGCAGCGCCCGGCGATCTCGACGACGCGGGTGCGCGCCTTGAAGCCGGCCTCGCCGGTCAGCGCTGAAAGCTCGCGCGCAAGACCCGTCGAGGTCGCCTCCTTCACCTCTCCGCATTGTTCGCAGATGAGAAACACGACCGGCTCCTCGGCGCCGTGCGAATGACCACAGACGACGAAGGCGTTCTTCGATTCGAGGCGGTGCGCGAGCCCATTGTCGAGCAGAAACGCGAGCGCGCGATAGACAGACACGGGCGCGGGGCGCTTGCCGTCGGCGTCGGCCATGAGGTCGATCATCTCATAGGCGCCGACCGGCCGATTGGCCTGGGTAAGAATGTCGAGCGCGCGGCGGCGCGCCGGCGTGAGGCTCGCGATCTTCGCCTGCAGCGCGGCGTCCTGCGTCGAATGGCTGGTCATGAAACTATTGTAGCGGGGCGGGACGCGAAAAACGAGGCCGGCGCGGGCCTCGCGAGAGACGCGTCGCCGATAGCTGAAAAAAATCTTTCGAGAAAGACAAAGTCACAGACGCTCGGGCTCACGTCTGGAAATATCCGACAAAGATCAGGCCATATCGCTTCGGCCTGAAACAATAAACGCTGTCATCCATAAAATACTACTTGGCCATCTCGCAGGAAGTCGTTGCCTCGACTTCTCGCGAACGAGAACTCATGGAGAAAAACTCATGACCGCAGAACTGTCCGCCTTTATCATGATCGTCGCCTTCGCGCTGGGCGTCGTCATGATCGTCGCCGGCGGCGTCGGGTTCATGCGCAGCAATCTCGTGCTGATGCAGACGCGCTCGAAGCTCGCGCAGGGAACCGTCTTTGCGCTGGCCGGCGCCATGTTCGTCGCCGGGATCGGCGTGCATTTCACCGGCAGCAGCAATACGGCCTTCCTCAAGGGCCAGATGGCGCGCGCCTCGACATGCGAACTCGAAGGCGAGAGCGCGCATCCCGACGCTCGCGGCGGCAAAACGGGCGTGATCGGCCGCCACATCGTCGCCTGCATGAACGCAGCCGGCTTCCGGTGGACGGACGCCGCGCCGCGCTGCCAGGAAGCGCCGGTGGCGACCAATGGCTATTGCTACGAGCCGGCCGCCTGGTTCGACCGCGCGATCACGACGGCGCAGCTGGCTTTCGACTGATCAGGGCTTCGCGCATTTCTCCGCGAACCGCCTGAACTTCTCGGCGGCGCCCTTCAGGGGCGCCGTCTGCTTCGACGGGCCGACGGCGACCGCGAGCGTCTCTCCGCCAGCAAGCGCCGCGAAAATCGGATCATTGGCCGGCAGGCGCCCTTCGAAACTCGGCACGCCAGCCTCCTCATTGGGCATGAGCTTTCCGGCGACCTTCGCCCTCGTCTCGTCCACGGAGAGGATCGCGGTCGCGCTTTTCCCGGGCTTCAACTTTTCGCTCGTCTCGCTGATCCAGAGTTTCACCTCGCCGCTTCCCGGCTTGCAGGAGAAACCGCCAAAACTGTCGTCGGTCTCCGGCACGCCATAGCCGAGGTAGATGCTGTCAGGCTTCTTCTCCTCGACGCCGGAGAGCGTCCAGACGCGCTCGTCGGCGGCGTGCACGACGGGCGTTCCCGCCCCGACCGCGGCGAGGATCAAGGCGAGATTCACTATTCGGCGCGTTTTCCGACTCACGGCTTCCTCCCCGCATATCCGGGTTTCATAGACGGTAAAGCTTTCGCCGCAAGATTGTACGCGACTTTTCCGATCCATCAATAATGGGGAAGACTTATGCCGCTCGACGACCAGACTGCAATGACGCTCCGGCGCGACATCTACGGCAAGGGGGCGGCGATAAAGACGGATCTCAGCCGCCTGCTCGACATGAGCCGCGCGCAAGGCCCCACCTCCGAGGCCTTCGCCGACCTGCTCGCCGAAGTGGCGACCGACGTCTTGGTGAATGAAGTCGATCCACCGAAATACATCCGGCAGGCCGACGCCGACTGGCTGGTCGCGCAGCTTACGACCGAGGGCGGCGTTCCCGGTCTTCTCGCGCTCGACGTGCTGACGCGCGTGATCCGCAGCGCGGTTTCCGTCCCGCCGTCGCTTGCCGCTTTCGGGGTAACGCAAATCGAGCGCGCCATCGTCTCTGGCGCCGGCCGCGTCACGCCCGACGATCTCGAAGCGCTGCGCACCGTCGTCTACGCCGCGACGCAGGACAGCGCGCTGCATGTCACGCGTGAGTCGGCTGAGGCGCTGTTTCGCATCGCCGACGCAACGATAGACGCCGATAACGATCCCGCTTTCGACGAGTTCTTTGCGCAGGCGATCGGCAATTATCTGATGGGCGTCGCCTTCCGCTGGACCTCCACGGCCGCCGAGGCGAAGCGAATCGAAAACTGGCTCGACGCGCCGGCGCCGGGCATTGGCGGCTTCTTCTCGTCGATGCTCGATTTCAGCCGCATCCCGGACGACGTCGATCCCGACGCCGCGCAAAACGCCGCCGACGCCGAGGCGACCGCCAAAGCGGAAGTCATCGACGCTGGCGAAGCCGACTGGCTCATCGCCCGGCTGCGCCGCGACGGCGTGATCTCGCACGCGGAAAGGCGCCTTCTGCGTTTTCTGCGCGACGAATCTCCGGCCATCGCGCCGGCGCTGTCAGCGCTGATGGAGTCCGGCGACGCCGATGCGCCGCGGCAGCCTGTCCTTTAAGACGAGGAAAGGCGTTTCGACATATCGGTAGCTGAGATGCGCCGCCGCGAAAGTCATTGCGAAGGCGACGAGCGGATAGGCGCCCGCCGCCCGCGACCCGCTCGTCACATTCTGTGCGAGGGCGAGCATCGGATCGTGGTAGATGTAGAAGCCGTAAGAAATCATCCCCAGATATTGCAGCGCCCGGCCGTCGAAGAGTCGTAGCGCTGTCGATGACGCCGCGTCTCCGGGCAGAGACAGCGCGTCGATGAGTCTCGCGGCGCTGATATTGAGGAACATCAGCCCCCATACATACATGGCGGCCTGCGTCACCTGATCCTGCGTGAGCGCGAACAGGGCGCCGCGCGCCGACGCCTTGCACAACGCGAGCGCCAGGACGACAGCCGTCGCGCCGAAGGCGGCGGCGAAGGAAAACCTGATCGCGCGCTGGAAAATGTCGCTCTTCTCGCGCTGCGCGATCAGCGCAAGCGCTCCGGTCGCGAAGGCGTCGACATTGCTGAGCGGCGCCCGCGGGACAGCGATCTGGAACAGATTGTCGTCCTGAGCGACGAGCAGCGCATAGCCGGTCAACCCCGTGCGAAAGGCGATGGCGGCGACGACGGCGCCGAGGCAGAGCCGCGTCAGCCTTGCGGCCGGGGTCAGCCACAGCGCCAGCGGCCAGACGAGATAGAACTGCTCCTCGACGGAGAGCGTCCACAAATGGGAATAATAATCCGAATTCACGTAATCGCCCGCAAGCGCGCGTATATTCTCCGTGTAGGAAGCGAGATACGGAAGCTCGGCCAAATATCGGGCGCCGATTTCACGACCCGGAACCAGGCTGGTCGCCGCAAGAACCGCGAAGACGCAGAGAAAGAAATAATAGGGCGGGAATATTCTCAAGGTGCGACGGGCGTAGAAATTGATAAAAAAATCTCCAGCCGACATTCTGTTTTTGTAATCGACAAGAATACCGGTAATCAGAAAGCCGGAAAGGACGAAAAACACCTGCACGCCGATCCAGCCGTTATCGAACAAATGCGCGTGGAAAAGGAAAACACCAATGACGCAATAGGCGCGTAAGGCGTCAAGTCTTGCAATTCTCGACATGAACGAAGCTCCAGCTTCGCCATGGTCGCGCGCGCGCATTGAAATTATTTTAATGACCGCCGGCGCGCCCGGTCGCGACGACGCGCCCATTTTCCGCCGCGCGCCTTTTTCCCGCAGTTGCGCAGGGCCGTCGCCCCGTTATAACGGCCCCGACTCAAGCGCTAGAGCGCATTCCGCAAAAGCCGACAGACCTTTGCGGTCAGAATGCGCTCCAACTTTATGATTTCGCGCGATTTCTTGTCGCTCGCATGATTCCGTGCGAGCGGAAAGCGCGCCAGGCCCGGGCAAGACATGAGCAAGCAAGACACGAGCAGGAAAACCGTCAAGAAAGTCGTCCTCGCCTATTCGGGCGGTCTCGACACCTCCATCATTCTCAAATGGCTGCAGACGACCTATGGCGCGGAGGTCGTGACCTTCACCGCCGACCTCGGCCAGGGCGAGGAGCTGGGGCCGGCGCGCGAGAAGGCGCTGCTGCTCGGCGTGAAGCCCGAGAACATCTTCATCGAGGATCTGCGCGAGGAATTCGTGCGGGACTACGTCTTCCCGATGTTTCGCGCCAACGCCCAATATGAGGGCCTCTATCTGCTGGGCACCTCCATCGCCCGCCCCCTGATCGCCAAGAAGCAGATCGAGATCGCCCGCAAGATGGGCGCAGACGCCGTCTGCCACGGCGCGACCGGCAAGGGCAACGATCAGGTGCGCTTCGAGCTCGGCTATTATGCGCTGGAGCCCGACATCAATGTGATCGCGCCCTGGCGCGAATGGGATTTCGTCTCGCGCGCCGACCTCATCGCCTTTGCCGAGGCGAACCAGATTCCGATCGCCAAGGACAAGCGCGGCGAGGCGCCCTTCTCCACCGACGCCAATCTTTTGCACACCTCCTCCGAGGGCAAGGTGCTGGAAGACCCGAACGAGGAGACGCCCGACTACGTCTATTCGCGCACCGGCAATCCCGAGGATGCGCCGGACGCGCCGCAATACATCACCATCGACTTCGAGAAGGGCGACCCTGTAGCGATCGACGGCGTGAAGCTGTCGCCGGCGGCGCTGCTCGCGAAGCTCAATGATCTCGGCCGCACTCATGGCGTCGGCCGTCTCGACCTCGTCGAAAACCGCTTCGTCGGCATGAAGTCGCGCGGCATGTATGAGACGCCCGGCGGCACGATCCTGCTCGTCGCGCATCGCGGCGTCGAGAGCCTGACGCTCGACCGCGGCGCCGCGCATCTCAAGGACGAGCTGATGCCGCGCTATGCCGAGCTGATCTACAACGGCTTCTGGTTCTCGCCCGAACGCGAGATGCTGCAGGCGGCGATCGACAGGAGCCAGGAACATGTCACCGGCAGCGTGCGCCTGAAACTCTACAAGGGCAACGCGACGCTCGTCGGCCGCGAGAGCCCGTGGTCGCTCTACGACCAGGATCTCGTGACCTTCGAGGAAGGTGGGACGTACGACCAGCGCGACGCGGAAGGCTTCATCAAGCTCAACGCGCTGCGTCTGCGCACCCTTGCAAAACGCGCCGCCCGCGGCGCCAAGAAGTGACGCAAAAGGCGCGCGCTGCGAGCAAGGCATGGCGCGCGCCGCTCTTTTTCATTTGGGCGGAACTCAGAACTCCGCCCAGTTCTCCTCGTCGGCGGCGGTTTCGAGCTTGCGCGCCGTCGCCGCGCGGCCGCCCATCGTCTTCAACGCCGGGCGCGCAACCTGCGCCGGACGCTTCTCGACGCGGCTGTTCGCGCTCGCGCCCTGCGCGATCCTGAAGCTCGCGATGGAGGACACGAGGTCTTCCGTCTCGCGCTTCAGACTATGCGTCGCCGCCGTCGTCTCCTCGACCATCGCCGCATTCTTCTGCGTATCGTGATCCATCTGCGAGATGGCGGCGTTGATCTGCTGCAGCGCCGTCGACTGTTCCGTCGCGCCGTTGGTAATGTCGGATACGACGTGATTGATCTCGACGACGGAGGCGACGATCCGATCGAGCGCCTTGCCGGTTTCGACGACGAGCGTGACGCCCTCGCCCACTTCGCCGGTCGAGGTGGAGATGAGCCCCTTGATCTCCTTCGCCGCCTCGGTGCAGCGCTGAGCGAGGCCGCGCACTTCGGAGGCGACGACCGCGAAGCCCTTGCCCGCCTCTCCCGCGCGCGCCGCCTCGACGCCGGCGTTGAGCGCCAGAAGATTCGTCTGAAACGCGATCTCGTCGATGACGCCGATGATCTGCGCAATGTTTTGCGAAGACTTCTCGATGCGGTTCATCGCGTCGACGGCGCGGCGCACGATGTCGCCGCTTTTCTCCGCGTCGGTCTTTGTCGAGGACACGATCTCATTGGCGTGGCGCGCGCCCTCGGCCGTCTTGCCGACGGTGATGGTGATTTCCTTCAACGCGGCGACCGTCTCTTCGAGATTGGCGGCCTGCTGCTCTGTGCGCTGGGACAGATCGTCGGCGGCGGCGGCGATTTCGAGCGTCGCCGCGCCGATGGTGTTGGCGCCGGTGGAGACGTCGCTCAGCGCGCTCTCGAGCTGCGCCATGGCGGCGTTGAAATCGGCCTGCAGGCGCCGATAGGCCTCCGGCAGGTCGTCGGGCATGCGGAATGTGAGATCCTTTTCGGAGAGGCGCGCAAGGCCGCCGCCAATCGACTGCGCCACGACGTTGCGCTCGTTCTGGATGAGTCTTGCTTCCGACTCGCGACGCTCTTCCTCGTTTCGGCGTCGCTCCTCGGCCGCGCGGACGTCCGCCGCCTGGACATCGAGGCAGATCTGCTTGAAGGTCTGCAGCGCGCGCGCCATTTCTCCGACTTCGTCGGCGCGATTCACGCCTTCGATATCGATTTTCAGATCATTTTTTGCAATCCGCTTCATCTGCGCCGACAGTTTGATGATGGGCTGAACGACCTTCGTCCTCGTCATCCACAATGACGCCGCAACGCCGCCGATGAGGGCGGCCGCCCCGGCGGCGAGCATGATCCAGATCGCCTGATCGGCCGTGTGGTGCAAATCGGCGCTCATCTTATTGATTTCGGCAAGGCGCTTGTCGTTGAACGCCGTCATGTCCGCGGCGAGTTTCTGCACCTTGACGTCGATCGGGTCGAGCAGCTTGGCGGCCTTGGAGAGCTCATTGAGCTCGTTCGGCGTCAGCCTGCTTCCTGCATCAACGCCCGGAACCGTCAAGGCGATCGACAAGGGCTGTTTCGACTCAGCGGCAATCACCCGGACCCGCTCCGCGAAGTCGCGCAGCTCCCTGGAATATTGAGGCATCAGTTCGTCCGCCTCTTTCAGGTAAGCCTGCACGGCCTTCGGCGCTGTCCGTAGCGTTTCCTGCGCCGTCACCGAGACGGGATTATCCGCCTGGAAATCGACGACAACATGCAGCGAATAGGCAATCTGCGCAGCGAGCCTGTTGGCGCGAAGCACCTTGATGACGGCGATGTTCGAGCGCTCGATGAGATTGGCGTATTCGCCGCTGATCGTATGCAGCCGGTAGATTCCGAGGCCGAGCACGAGCGCAAACAGCGCCGCGACGCCGCCCAATGGAATGAGAGTCTTCGTACTCAGTTTCAGATTGTCCAGATCGAGTCTCATGATTCATTTTCCATGGATGTCGGCGACGCCAATGCGGCGAGGGGCCGCGCGCGGCGACGAACGCCACGGCGCAGGGAGATGGCCCTCGGGGGATGTGACATGCTGGGAGCGCGATTTGGCGGCGTCATGCCTCCGCGTCACCGGCGCGCGGCCGGACGCAGCAAATCAATTGTCTTTATAGGCGCCCGACCTTTCCATCCTGTTACCGAAGGTCAGGAAAGGCGCGGCAGAGGCTTTAAGAGTGTCGCGAACCGCCCGGAGCGCGCTCCCGCGCGACTTCCCGCCAGCCGATGTCGCGCCGGCAAAAGCCGCCGGGCCAGTCGATCGCGTCGACGGCCGCATAGGCGCGTTCCTGAGCCTGCGCGACATTTTCTGCAAGAGCTGTGACGTTCAGCACGCGCCCGCCTGCGGCGATGAGCCGGCCGCCTTCCTCGCGCGTTCCGGCGTGGGTGACGATGACATTCGCCATGGTCTCGGCGCGCTCGACTCCACGAATCTCGGAGCCCGTCATCGGCGCGCCGGGATAGTTCTTCGCCGCGAGAACGACGGTGAGCGCCGCCTGTGTCGAAAAGCGCGGACGCGCGTCGGGCAGCGCGCCGCGGGCGGCGGCGATCATGAGATCGAGCAAATCGCCCTCGAAGCGCGGCAGGATCACCTGCGCTTCCGGATCGCCGAAGCGGTTGTTGTATTCGATGAGCTTCGGCCCGTCCTTCGTCAGCATCAGCCCGGCGTAGAGGACGCCCTTGAAAGGCGAGCCCATTCTCGACATGGCGGCCATGGTCGGCTCGATGATCTCGCGCATCACGCGCGCCTCGATCTCGGGAGTGACGACCGACGCCGGCGAATAGGCGCCCATGCCGCCCGTGTTCGGTCCCGTATCGCCGTCGCCGACGCGCTTATGGTCCTGCGCGGTCGCGAAAGGCAGCGCGCGGACGCCGTCGCATATCGCGAAGAAGGAGGCTTCCTCGCCCTCGAGATATTCCTCGATCACCACTTCCGCGCCAGATTTGCCGAAGGCGCCGGCGAACATCGCCGCAACCGCCCGCTCGGCCTCGTCCAGCGTCATGGCCACGACCACGCCCTTGCCGGCGGCGAGCCCGTCGGCCTTCACCACGATCGGCGCGCCCTTTTCGCGCAGATAGGCGAGCGCCTTGTCCTTGTCGTCGAAACGCTCATAAGCGGCGGTCGGGATGCGGGCCTCGCGACACATGTCCTTGGTGAAGCCCTTGGAGCCCTCGAGCTGCGCCGCCGCCCGCGTCGGCCCGAAGGCGAGGATCTCCGCCCGGTCGAGCGCGTCGACGAGACCGCCGATCAGCGGCTGCTCCGGCCCCACGACGACGAGGGCGATCCCCTCCTCCCGGCAGAAGCGCACGACTGCGCCATGGTCGGACGCGTCGAGATCGACATTCGTTCCCACCCGCGCCGTCCCCGGATTGCCGGGCGCGATGAAAAGGCGCCGCAGGCGCGGGCTCTTGGCCAGCGCATTGGCCATGGCGTGCTCGCGCCCGCCCGATCCGATGAGAAGCACGTTCATGACTGGTCGTTCCCCGCGCCCATCCGCGACGCCGCCCGGTTTACGCGCTCCGGGTCCGAAAGGAAACCGCTTCCCTCCGCGCCGGCAAATGCTCTAAACACGGGCCCAACTTTTCCAAACACCGAGAAACAGAATGGCGCGCCAGTTCATCTACCACATGCAGGGCCTCACCAAGACCTATCCGGGCGGCAAGAAGGTCCTGGACAACATCCACCTCTCCTTCTACCCGGACGCGAAGATCGGCGTGCTGGGCGTCAACGGCGCGGGTAAATCCACGCTCTTACGCATCATGGCCGGCATCGACAAGGAGTTCACCGGCGACGGCTTCGTCGCGGAAGGCGCGCGCGTGGGCTATCTGCCGCAGGAGCCGCAGCTCGATCCCGCGCTCAACGTCCGCGAAAACGTCATGCTTGGCGTGGCGGAAAAGAAGGCCATTCTCGACCGCTACAACGATCTCGCCATGAATTATTCGGACGAGACCGCCGATGAGATGACGAAGCTGCAGGACGAGATCGAGGCCAAGGGCCTGTGGGATCTCGACAGCCAGGTCGACCAGGCCATGGAGGCGCTCGGCTGTCCGCCGGACGACGCGGACGTGACCAAGCTTTCGGGCGGCGAGCGCCGCCGCGTGGCGCTGTGCCGCCTTCTGCTCGAACAGCCCGAGATGCTGCTGCTCGACGAGCCGACGAACCATCTCGACGCCGAGACGGTGAACTGGCTCGAGGGCCATTTGCGCAACTATCCGGGCGCGATCCTGATCGTCACCCACGACCGCTACTTCCTCGACAATGTCACCGGCTGGATTCTGGAGCTCGATCGCGGCCGCGGCATTCCCTATGAAGGCAATTACACGAGCTGGCTGAAGCAGAAGCAGAAGCGCCTCATGCAGGAAGCCTCGGAAGACAAGGCCCGCCAGCGCGCGCTGGAAGCCGAAAGCGAGTGGATCGCCGCCAGCCCCAAGGCCCGTCAGGCCAAGAGCAAGGCCCGCATCCAGCGTTACGAGGAGCTCGTCGCCAAGCAGAACGACAAGGCGCCGACGACCGCGCAGATCATCATTCCGGTGGCGGAGCGCCTCGGCGCCAATGTCATCGACTTCGAGCACATCTCGAAGGCGTTTGGCGACAAGCTGCTCATCGACGACCTCTCCTTCAAGCTGCCGCCGGGCGGCATCGTGGGCGTAATCGGCCCGAACGGCGCCGGCAAGACCACGCTCTTCCGCATGATCACCGGGCAGGAGAAGCCCGACAATGGCACGATCGAGATCGGCGAGAGCGTGCAGCTCGGCTATGTCGATCAGTCGCGCGACGCGCTGCACGCCAACAAGACCGTTTGGGAGGAGATTTCCGAAGGCAATGAGGTGATCTATCTCGGCAAGCGCGAGATCAATTCGCGGGCCTATTGCTCGGCCTTCAACTTCAAGGGCGCGGACCAGCAGAAGAAGGTCGGTCAGCTCTCGGGCGGCGAACGCAACCGCGTGCATCTCGCCAAGATGCTCAAGAGCGGCGCCAACGTCCTGCTGCTCGACGAACCGACCAACGATCTCGACGTCGACACGCTGCGCGCGCTGGAGGAAGCCCTCGTCGACTTCGCCGGCTGCGCCGTCATCATCTCGCACGACCGCTTCTTCCTCGACCGCATCGCGACGCATATCCTCGCATATGAGGGCGACTCGCATGTCGAGTGGTTCGAAGGAAACTTCGCCGATTACGAGGAAGACAAGAAGCGCCGTCTGGGCGTGGATTCGGTCATTCCGCACCGGCTGAAATACAAGAAGTTCACGAGATGACTCGGCGCGGGCGGAGCGTCGGCTCCGCCCTCCGCCGGCGCGGAGCCCGCGTTTGTCGTGAGGCGGCGGTCATTCGCAGGAGAACCGTCACGAAACTGGGCGCCAAATGTATTTCTTCATCGCTTTCGTCGGCAGGTCGGGATCGTCCTATCTTCGCGGCCTGCTGGACTCACACCCCGACGCCGCCTGCGCGGGCGAAATATTGACGCCGGCAATCATGCCCGCCGGCTGTTCCGTCGGCGAACGTCTCGACGCCATGGTCCACAATTCGGGAAAACGCGTTTCGGGATTCAAATTGCCGGTCGGGCAGATGTCGCCCGCGACCATGCAGTTCCTTTCAGAGAAAGGCTATCGGGCCATTCGCCTGTGGCGCGAGAACAAGCTCGACCAGTTCATTTCGATGCGGCTGGCGCAATTGAACAATAAATGGACCTCTCTTCACGGCGCCCATGACATTGTCCGTTTCACGGCGACGCCCGATGAAATGAGGGACTACATAAATTCGTACCTCACAAACGACAAAAGCGTGGAGGCGGCGCTGTCCGGCTTCCTGCACTTGCCGATGACTTATGAGCGCATCACGACGAAGGAAGGCGCCGACGAGGCGCTGCGTTTCCTCGATCTTTCACCCTGCGCCCTGAAGAGCCGGTTCTCGCGCCAGAGGAGCGGCGGGCAGCGCGACGCGCTCGAGAACTATGACGAATTGCGGGACTGTTTCAGCGACAGTCCGTTCCGCGCCTATTTTGTCGAATAGCGCCGGGGCGATCGGGACGCGGGCCGCGCACGATCCTCGACGCCATGCGCAGGGGGCGCGAATTACCCGCGTGCGCCGCCCAGACCGCTCTCCGCAGCGGCAAGCGGCGCCGGCGTCTCACCCTGGATTGCGCGCGCAAGACGGGCAAGCCGCGGAAGGCCGAGCGTTCCCCTGAGATCGAGAAAACGCTTTTCGACGGCGAAATAGGAAACTGCCGCTACGGCGAAGGACAGCGCGAAAGCGAGCACGAAGGACAGTCCCTGCCCGAGCGTCGCCACGGGGATCATGACGAAGATGAACATGTGGTAGAGATACAGCCCGTAGGAAATCTTGCCGGTCCACGCCAGCGGGCGCCAGCGCAGCAGCGTCAGCATCGCCTTCGGCGGCGCGACCAGCAGAACGACGATGAGCAGGGCCGTCGCCACGGACAGATAGGCGTAGCAATTGTAAAGAACGACGGCGTTGGGCAGCCCGTCCGTCAGCGGTCCCGGCCCGAACCAGATCAGCGCCGCGATCGTGAGCGCGCAGAACCATCCGAGCAATTGCAGCTTCGCGCCGTGACGAGCGGCGTCGGGCAGCCATCCCCAATGAGCGACGAAGGCGACGAGGGCGCCGCACAGCAATCCGTCCGCGCGCGCGAAGATCAGATACAGCGCGGAGGTGCCGAGCGACCAGGCTCCGAAAGCGTAGGCGCTCTCGTGAAGCAGCATCCGAAGCGCCCAGGCGCCCAAGATCGCTGTCAGCAATATTTTGACCACGGTCGCCCGTCGCGGAATGGCGGCCAGTCGCGTCATGGCCAGCGGCCACATCGAATAGAACTGCTCTTCGACGGAAAGCGTCCATGTCGGCGTGAGCATGCCCAACGCGAATCCGCCGAAGATGAGCGCGAAATTGGACAGATAGAACGAAGCATAGAGCACGGCGGACCAATCGAAACTCCCCGACGAGCCGCCCCGCGACAACAAATAGACCGAGCAGGCGCCGAGCATCATCAGCATCGCCGGCGACAGACGCATGATACGTCTCGTATAGAAGGCCCTGAGGTCGATCTGCCCCCACGTCCTGTGCTCCTGAAGCAGAAGGGAGGTGATCAGAAAGCCGCTCAGCACGAAAAAGACGTCGACGCCGAACAGGCCGCCGGCGAACCCCATCGGGTAGAGATCGAGCGTCGCCTTCGACAGATCGGCGCCGCTGCCGATCCAATGCGCATGCACCGCCATCACGGAAAGGACGGCGATCGCGCGAACGCCCTCGAGTTCGCTCCTGTATCCGAGCTTGAAAGGAGCGGGCTCCGGCCGTTTCGTCGCAAAACGGCGCTCCGCGGATTCCTTTCGCGCCACGGGCGCCGTCGAAACGGACGGACGGCGGACGGTCGCCGTCCGCGCTGTGCGGGACAGGAGATCGCCTGCGAATTCGGTTCCCGCGCAGGACGGGACAGCAACGGAACGCTCAGACAATGTCAGCTTTTTCATCGCTTTGCGCCCCCACGCAAAATGTCTGGCTTCCCGACCGCCCCGACAGGCCGGTTTCGACCTCGACTGTTACTTTATGAAACAATCCAGAAATCATGACAATCGAATGAGCAATCCAACTTATGAGAATTAAACCATTTTTTCAGTTTTGTTGCGCAGGAACAACAGTTTTATTGTCCACAGCGGGCCGCTCGAAAGCCCGCCGCAGTTCCGCCTTCGCCTGCTCGAGCACGCGGCGGCGCGAATCGGGCAGATTTTTGCCTGCGCGGTTGATGTAGAAGGTCAGCATCGACATGGCGGAGCGGAAGGGCGTCGATTTGCGGCGCTCGCTCTCTTCCGCCGAACGCTTGAGCGACAAGGCGATCTCCCGCGGGTCATCGAGCGTGAAGACGCCCGCCTCGAGGTTGAGGGCGTTGCTGCGGCGCGTTACGTCGCCTGACCAATAGGCCGCCTTCTTGTCCCGGTCTTTTGCGGCCTTCCGCGCCATGGCGCATTCCCTCTTCGGGCCATGAGCCCGCAAAACTAGGATTTCCGCGGGCCGGATCAACGCGAGCGCCCTGTTGCCACTATTTCGCCACTTCGCCGTGGCGGTTTACTGGGCAGAATTGATCAGCGGCGCGATCGAGGGGATCCTGCGTTCATGAAATCAGCAACTTGCGCGGCCGCGCTCGCCACTCTCGGCGCCCTCGCTCTCGGAGGCTGCGCGCCGACCGAATCGCCGGTGGCCTCGGCGCCGCAATCCTATGTCGACGAACCGCGCTCCGAGACGGGCCTTTCCGGCAAGGACGCGCTGAACGCGCGAATTGCGCATTTCGCGCGCAAATATGACATTCCGGAATCGCTCATCCATCGGTCGGTCCGTCGGGAGAGCAATTACAATCCCGCAGCCCGCCATGGACCCTACTGGGGCCTGATGCAGATCCGCCACGATACGGCAAAAGGCATGGGCTATCACGGGCCGGCGAGCGGTCTGCTCGACGCCGATACGAACCTCACCTACGCCGTGCCCTATCTCGCCAACGCCTACAAGCTCTCGGGCGGGAACGAGGCGCGCGCGATCCAGCTCTACGCCGGCGGCTATTATTACGAAGCCAAGCGCCGCCACATGCTGAGCGAGCTCTATACTTCCGCGCAGGAATAGCCGTTTACGGCTTCGCGCTGCCCGGCGTGAAAGTGCTTCGCACGCGACCGCCCTGCGCGCCGCCGCCCTGCACCGTCGCTATTGCGGTCGTCACGTCATAGACGAGGCGTTCGCCCTTCACGACGTTCTCCCCTTGCGTCAACGTGACATTGCCGGTGAGATAGACCTTGTTCTCGGCCTTGTCGTAGCTCGCGCGGTCGCCTGTGCCGATCTGATCTTTGGAGACGAGCGTCACGGGCCCGTCCGCGTCGATGTGCTTCACGCGATCGTTGCTGGTCGCCCCCGCGGCGGCGGCGGCGCCCTTGTTCTCGAGGAAAATGGTGATCTTCGAGGCCTTCAGCGTCGAGGGCCCATTCGTCACGATCACGCTGCCGGAATAGACGAGCTTCTGCTCCTTGTCGAAGAAGTCGAGCTTGCCGGCGTCGATGTTGAGCGGGTCCTTCGCGGTGGCGCCGGGCAATATGCCGCCCGAACGGCCCGCGGCCTGAGCCGGCGCGACGCCGGCGAGGAGAAACGCCGCGAGAACGGCGAAAGCGGTGTGACGCATCATGGCTCTTTTCATTGGGCCGGGCGCAATCCATCCGGCGGGACGTCGCCCTCGCCGTAAAGCACGGAATGGACGTCGCCGACGAAGGTCGCGCGCCGCTCCTTCTGCACGAATTCGACTGACTTTGCGACAACCTCGCCGCCATCGATCCTGAGAGTCACCGGCTTGTCGGATTTCATCACGGAGCTCTTGAAATCCATGGACGCCGAGTCGAGCCGCATGTCGAAATTCTTGTCGTCGCGAATAGTCACGCCGCCCGACAGATCGGCGTAATCTGACTTCGTGCTGTAGACGCCTTTCTCGGCGGTGAGCACGATGGAGTTGTCCTGCGTGTTCTCGACGCGCACGTCGAGCCCTTCGAGCTCGAAAATGTCCGGCTTGGCGATGTCCTGCACGCCGACGCGGGCGCGCACTTCATACGGACGACCATCCTTGCGATAGCCGACGAGCTTCGGCGTCTCGATGACGATGCGCGTGCCCTTGAGCGCGACGCGCGCGAGATTCAGGTCGACGGGAAGGAAGCTCAGCGAGCCGATAAGAAGCCCGAGCCCCACGAGCGCCACCACGCCGCCAGCTCCCCAGAGCATCCATCGCCGCAAGCGCGTCACCCGCGCAGTGTGGCGAAGCGCCTCGGGAAAGGCGCTCTCACGCGGCGCCGCAAGCGCGCCCAGTCGGCTGCGACTGCGTTCTCGGGCGATCTGGGTCTGCTGGGCGTCGGTCATCGCGCCATCATGAGGCGAGCCGGTGGCGAATTCGAGGCGCCAAGAGCGGCGTCATTCATGCGAGAAAATATCCGACTCGGGCCAGCCGGCGAGATCGAGCCGGGTGCGCGTCGGCAGGAAATCGAAGCAGGCCTGGGCGAGTTCGGTCCGGCCCTCGCGCGCGAGCATGGCGTCGAGCTTCTCCTTGAGCTGGTGCAGGTAGAGCACGTCGGAGGCGGCGTAGGCCTGCTGCGCGTCGGTGAGCGTCGCGGCGCCCCAATCGGACGACTGCTGCTGCTTGGAGATTTCGACCCCGGCCAGCTCCCGCGCCAGATCCTTCAGCCCATGCCGGTCGGTGTAGGTGCGGGTGAGTTTGGAGGCGATCTTGGTGCAATAGACCGGGGCCGGCATGACGCCGAAGGTCTTGGCCAGCATGCCCATGTCGAACCGGGCGAAATGAAACAGTTTCAGCACCTTGGGATCGACGAGGAGCTTTACGAGATTCTCCGCCTGCGTCTGTCCCTTGGCGATCTGCACCAGTTCGGCGTCGCCGTCCCCGATGGAGAGCTGCACGACGCAAAGCCGGTCGCGATGATGATTGAGGCCGAGGGTTTCGGTGTCGATCGCGACAATGGGGGCGACCGCGACACCCGCGGGGAGGTCGCCCTGATGCAGACGTATGGTCATGGAGCCCGATTCGTTGATTTCGAGGCTCCATCCTAGCCGAAAAGGGGAAAGCTTGTCGAAAGCCGACCTACCGCCCCTCGCGCGGCCGCGGCGCAGCCTCCGGATCGCCGTCGCGCGGGAAGACGCATTCGCCCTCCTGCAGCCTTGCGCCGATGAATCGCGCCCACCCGATGAGCAGGGAGCTCACGAAGGCGGTGAGCGAGGCGTAACGGTAATTGCGCTCCCCCGCGACCAGCCGCATCGACAGGCCGAGGTAATGCGCCTCGATCAGCAGTTGCTCGAGCTTGACGTTTTCCCTCGCGCCTTCATAGTGCATTTTCATTCTGAACCCCTTTTGTCGTGGCGCCGGCGGCGCCGGACGGAACGTTTCCACGACGTTGAGAATGGCGTCGAAACCGCACAGATTCAGGCACGTGCGCTGCGTTAACAGGTGACGTGCCCCCATTGGGGGGCCTCGGAGAGCGTTGGTTTGAGCAGTGTCGTGACGACCCCGGCGCAGGACTTGAAGCTCTCGATTCTCGAGGAGTTGCACCGCGCCTGCGACGCCGGGCTGGAGGGCGCGAGCGACCGCCAGCGCAATCTCCTTTCCTATCTCGTCACGGAGGAGCTGGAGGGGCGCGGCGAGCGGCTCAAGGCCTATTCGATCGCGACGGAAGTGCTCGGCCGGCCCGACGATTTCGATCCCCAGCAGGACAGCATCGTCCGAGTGGAGATCGGCCGGCTGCGGCAGGCGCTCGAACGCTATTACCTGACGGACGGCAAGAATGCGTCTGTCGTCATTTCGATCCCCAAGGGGCAATACCGCCCCGTTTTCACGCGCGCGCAGATCGATCCGCCGCCCCCGCCGGAGGCGGCCATGCCGCCGACGCGGCGGTTCGGCCGCCACGCCATGCTCGCAGCGCTGGTCATGTTAGCGGCCGGCCTCCTCGCCGCCGTTTTCTGGAAATTCGCCGCCGGGCCGGCGCCCCGACAGACCGCCTCCCTTGCCCGGCGCGGCCCTGTCGTCGCCATCGCGCCTTTCGACTTCCACGCCGACAGGGAGGGACAATCCTATATCGGCGGCGGCCTGCAGGCCGATCTCGCCGACATTCTATCCGAATATCAATGGCTGACGGTCATTCCGCTGACCGACGAAAACGGAGCGGGGCCGGGCGGCGACTCGATCGCCACGCCCGACTTCGTGGTGCGCGGCTCACTGCGGCTGGTTGGCGACCAGCTGAAGGCGACCGTTCTTCTGCTCGACGGCCGAACAGGCGCCGTGCGCTGGACGAACCGTTACGAACTGAGCCTGCGCGCCGGCGAGGTTCTGGCCATGCAGAGCGACCTCGTCAGAAATATCGGCCGGGACGTCGGCAATCCCTTCGGCATCGTCGCCGATATCGCGCTGGCCCAGAGGACGCGCAACGAAAAACTCTCCGACGAGGCCCTCACCTGCCAGCTGCGCGCCTTCCACTACTGGAAAACCTTCAAATCGCAGGATTACGGGCCGGCCTGGCGGTGCCTCGAGGCGGTCAAGGCTCGCGGCGCGGTCGACGCCAACACGCTCGCTATCGCCTCGCTCCTGAGCTTCGACGCGCACAACGCCCGCTATGCCGACCGGTCCCGCGAGGAAGCGCGCGCCGAGGCGGCGGCGACCGCCGCGCGCGCCTATGAACTCGACAGTTCCGAATTCATTCCCAGAGTCGCGCGATACAGCGCCGCGATCTGCACCGGCGACATAGACGGCTTCCGGCAGGTCGCCCACGAGACCGTCGAGCGTTTTCCCAACAATCCTCTCGCCCTGGCCGACATCGGCTCCCGCTTTATCCTGGGCTCCGGGGATTACGCCGAAGGCGCGGCGCTGATCGAACGCGCCCGCGCCATCGCCCCCGACCTTACCCCGCTCGACACCGTCGCCATCGCCGTCGACGCGCTGCGACGCGGCGAATACGCCGACCGGCCGCGCCTGCGCCGCGCGGCGGCGCGCACCGACTCGGCCGTCGTGCTGATCGTCGAAATGGCGCTGGCGGCGGCGCGCGGCGACGTCGAAGAGACCACGAAAATGCGACGGCGCCTGTCCGATCTCGGGTTTGCGGACGAAAAATCGATCGCCGAGGCGCTGGACACCACCTGCTGGTCGCGAAACATTCGCGATCTCGTGAAATCGAGGGCGGTCGCCGCTTTCCGGAACGCGCGCGGAGAGTGACGCCGGCGCGCCGGCCCGCTAGAATCGCCCGAAATAATCTCCAGCAGAACGGATCTGTCGCGTGGACGAGGAATCCAACGGCCTGTTTGGCTTCAACGGCGTCGAACGGCGCTTCAACGCCATGTTCATCGAATTGTCGATCCGGCTCTTCGTTATCGGCTTTCTCGCCTATTGGACCTTCATCATCATCCAGCCCTTCGCGGCGATGATCGTCTGGAGCGTGGTGCTCGCCGTCGCCTTCGATCCGGTGTTCGAAAAGGTTTCCGGCTGGCTCGGCGGGCGGCCGATCCTCGCCGCGGCGCTGATGACCATCGCGGGCCTTGTTCTCATCATCGGCCCCGTCACATGGATGGGCGTGGGCGTCATCGACCCGCTCAAGGGCGTCCTCGCCGGCTTCGAGAACGGCGACCTGTCGGTTCCGCCGCCGCCCGAGTCCGTCAAGGACTGGCCGCTGATCGGCGACTGGCTCTTCTCCTATTGGGAGCTCGCGTCGACGAACATCCATGGCGCCCTGGCGCAGATCCTTCCGCAACTGAAGCCGGTCGGCGAATATCTGCTCGCCGGGGCCCGAAACGCCGGCCTGGGCACTCTCAAATTCCTGCTGTCGGTGGCGCTCGCCGGATTCCTGCTCGCCTCGGGCCCGCAATTGCTGGTCGGCATAAGGGCGCTCGCCCGCCGGATCGACCCGACCAATGGCGACAAATTCGTCAATCTCGCCGGCGACACGATCAACGCCGTCTCACGCGGCGTGATGGGCCTGTCGCTGATGCAGGCGGTGATCGGCGGCCTGGGCATGTCGCTTGCCGGCGTGCCTGGCGCAAGTCTGCTGACCCTCGCCATTCTCGTGCTCGGTATCGTTCAGATAGGGCCGCTGCTCATTGTCGCCCCGGTGATCTTCTGGGCCTGGACGCATATGACGACCGGACCCGCGCTGGCCCTCACGATATGCATGGCGACCGTTAATTACATGGATAACGTATTGAAACCATTCCTTCTTGCGCATGGGCTCTCGACGCCGATGGCCGTCATCTTCATCGGCGTCATCGGCGGCGTTCTGGCGCACGGGGTCGCCGGCCTCTTCGTCGGTCCTGTCGTGCTCGCCGTCGTATGGGAGCTGGGCAAGGCGTGGATCGCCGATGATCTCGACGAGACGCGCCAGGACACGGGGGCCGACAGCCCGCTTTCGTCGTCGCAGACGCTTTCCATTTCCTCGAAAGATTGAGACGCTGGCTCCGATCGGGGCGAAACGCAGGTCGAATGTCCCGGCTTGCCGGACTCAGCCTCGGGCGAGGCTCCAGCGCTACAGCGACCGGGAAAACAGGCCGCCGCAATCGCGTTCGATGAAATCGACGAGCAGGCAGTCTTCGGAGCTGTCCTGCCTGATCCGCTCCGCCAGTCCGGAGCTGATTGTCTGTCCGTCTCTCGGGGCTTCGTTCATGGGGCCGAGGTAACGGAATTCGGGCAAAAAGTTGCGAACAATCACTTCCAGCGCGTTGTATGTCATCGCCACATGCGACAGGCAGCCGACGAGGGAATAATGCTGCGAAACCCTTTCGCGCGCCGCCTCGAAGCTCTCGACGCCGGCGATCGCCCGGCACTGGGCGTTGCCGGTGTGAAAGCCTTTCTCACGACAGAAGTCGTAATAATAGGCAAAATCCCTGTCGCCGACATGTGCCGCGATGTGCGGCTGCCAATCGGGACTGCGCCGCATCAGGTAATACAGCGAAAGCATGCGTTCGACTGGATCGCGGACGATCGACAACAGCAAATTCCCGTCGCTCAGCAGACCGAGTTTTTGCAGACGTTTGAACCCGATGTGACCACCCGTATAGAAGACGCCCGCGACTCTGTCATTGAAGGCGGCGGCAAATCTCTGCTCGTCTTCAAAAGATCCGTTGAAAACAAAAAAGTTTCTCGATTTCAACGCCGCGTCGAAAGATGCGTGGATCGAAGAACCGGAGGTTCTCGGAATATGGTTGAACACAATCAGACTGTCTTGCATGCGTCGTGTTCATCCACTCCACATCGACTCCGGGCGCGCCGAACGTGCTTCAACTTCTAAATTGTTGCGCGTTCGGATGGAAGACCGCAGATCACCTTCCAGTGAACGCTGGAACTGAGCGGCGAGGCGGGTGCGTCATCGCCCGGTTCGCTCACCGCCCGCGTAGCGCGTTGAGCACTTTCAGACTCGCGCGGCCATTTCGCGGCAGGCCGACGCGGCCCTGGAAGTCGGCGATCGCCTCTTTGGTCTTGGTCCCGATCACGCCGTCAGGATCGCCAACTTCGTAACCCGCGCGGATAAGCAGCGATTGCAACTCGCGGCGTTCGGCGCGCGAAAGGCCCGGATCGTCCGTCGGCCAGGGCGTCTGGATGCCGGGGCGGCCGCGAAGGCGGTCGGAGAGCACGCAGATCGCCAGAGCATAGGACTCGGCGGCGTTGTAGGCGTAGACCGCGTCGAAATTCTTCGTCACCAGGAAGGCCGGGCCGTTGCGTCCGGCCGGCAACAGTAGCCCCGCCGAGCCGCCGCCCAGCCCGCCGCCGTCGAGCCGCGTGATCCCGCGCGCTTCCCAGAAGGACATGGGCTGCTTGCGCGTCCGGCCGCTCGGGCCCGAATAGCCCTCCGGCAGCCGCACCTCGAAGCCCCAGCGCTCGCCGGAGCGCCAGCCGCTCCTGCGGAGGTAATTCGCCGTCGAGCCGAGCGAGTCGGCGGCCGAGCTCGCGATGTTGCGCCGTCCGTCGCCGTCGTGATCGACCGCCGCGCCCAGAAATGTCGACGGCATGAATTGCGTGTGCCCGAAGGCGCCCGCCCATGAGCCCATGAATTCGTCGGCGCGAATGTCGCCGCTGTCGAGAATCTTCAGCGCGGCGACGAATTCCTTGCGCCAGTAATCGTTACGGCGCGGCGCCTCGCAGGCGAGCGTCGCCAGCGACTGCACCACAGGCCGCTTGCCAAAACTCTTGCCGAAATCGGATTCGACGCCCCAGACGGCCACCACGGTCGCCGGATCGACGCCGAAGCGGCTCTCGGCGGCGTGCAGGGCGGCCGCGTGCTTGTGCAGCATGGCGCGGCCTTCTTCGACGCGCTCCTCGTCGACGAGCCCCGCGACATAATCCCAGACCGGCGTCGTGAACTCCGGCTGCTTGTCCATGAAGCTGACCGCGTCATTGGGCTCCAGCCCGTCGGTCGCCGAAGCAATGGTCTGCTGGCTCACGCCGGCCCCGGCCGCCGAATGGCGCAGACCGCCCAGACAGGAGGACCAGTCGGCGCGCGCCGGCGCCGAAGCGAAGAGAAGCGCGGCCCCGGCCGCAAGCAGGTGATTCGCCTTCATGCCGGGAGATTACCTCGCACATGGTTAATTTTCATGGAAGGCGCGCCAAAAACGAAAGCTCCCGCAAATTTCTCCGCGGGAGTTCCAAGGGACACAGCGACGGTCGCGCCTCAGTCGCAGATGCGGCGCGGGCGGAAGCCGACCTGATAGCCCCATTCGTCGAACACCGGACGGCGCTCGACCCAGCAATGCGGCGGAGGCGGCGGCGGGGCGACATAGACCGGCTCGGCGTAGACGACGGGCGGTCGCGGCTGGGCGAGCGCGCCGCCTGCGATGGCGCCGAGCGCGAAGCCGCCGATGCCGGCCGCAATGGCGGGGCCGGCGGAGTCCGCCCGCGCAGGCGTCGACGGCGCCAGCGCAAGCGTCCCGATCGCAAGAGCGGCGGGAAGGGCGGCGAGGGTCTTTCTCATCTCTCACTCTCCAACAGGGTCATCAGGCCCGCTGGATCAGGACAATAGAAGCGATTTCGTAGACGAATCATTAACGCCTCGAAAACCGTCGCCCCTGCCCCGTCAAATCTGCGAAACCTTGGCCTTCGCGGCCGGCTTGACCGGCGCCTTCACGGGGTCCTTCACCGCCTGCCCGCCGAGTTTCGGAGGGAGCACGTCGTTGGCGTCGCGGATCGGCTCCCTGGCGTGGAAGCCCTCGGCGAGCGCCTTCGCCGTCGCGAGTTCCTTCGAGTCCAGCCGCGCCCCGACCTCATCGCGCTTTTTGCCGGCGTCGGCGTCGCCCTGCTGGGCGGCGGCGGCGAACCAGAGATAGGACTGGATGAGGTTCTGCTCGACGCCGAGTCCTCTGGCGTAGAGGATCGCGAGATTGAACTGGCTGTCGCGAACGCCGAATTCCGCCGCCTTTCGGAACCATTGCGCCGCCGCCGTGTAATCCGGCTTGCCGTCGCCGCCCTCGGCGACAAGCACGGCGAGATTGTGCATGGCGCGAGCGTTGCCGGCCTCCGCGGCGGATTGATACCATTTCCTGGCGCTCGCAAAGTCGCGCTCGACGCCGACGCCCTTCTCGTAGAGCGAGCCCAGCCGATACTGCGCCGGCGCAAGACCCTGCGCCGCCGCCTTCTCGAACCATTGCGCGGCGGTCCGCGCGTCGCGGCCGACGCCTCGGCCATCGGCGTAGCGTACGCCCATCTCGTACTGCGCGGCGGCGTCGCCCCCGGCTGCGAGCGCCTTGATGGCGTTGGTCGCGTCAGTCGCGGACAGCGGATTGACCGGCGCGGGGCTGATCGCGCCGGTCGGCGTCGGATCGACCGGCGTTTCGAGGCTTGCGGCGCCTGCCGGCGTCTGCGCGGGGCTCGAATCCTCGGCGCGCGGGGGAGAGATCATACGCGGCGGGGCGCCGCGCGTTTGAGGCTTTGTCGGATCGGTCGCCTGCGGCGGGGAGATCATGCGCGGCGGCGGCGCGTCTTTCGGCGTGGCGACGGGCGCCGCCGGAGTCTCGGGGGCCTCGGCCTTCGGAGCCGCGTCGGCGGCCGTCGGCGCCGGCGCGGCGGCTTCGGCCTCCTGATGCTCCTGATGGGTCGAGGCGCCGTTGTCGACGCCCTGGATGCTGACGCGAGCGATCTGATAGGCGCCAATCAGCAGCACGATCGCGCCGAGACCGAGAAGCAGGGGGCGCTTGCGCTCCTGAATGGCGGCGCCGATCGAGCCGAACTTCGCGATCTTCCCGCCTTCGCGGGCTTCGGGAGCGTCGACCCTGGCGCGCGCGGCGGCGCGGCGGGCGTGCTGCGACTCCGCGGCGCTGGCGTCGAGCGCCGCCTGCTGGGCGGCGCGGCGGGCGGCGGCGATGAAGTCCGACTGCACCGAACGCGGGCCGACCGGGGCGACGTCCTCCTCCTCCTCCTCCTCGACCGACGCGGGCGCGGACAGTGGGGACTCGCGCCGCGCGCCGCCGCCGCCCGGCGGCAGCAGAAAGTCCATCAGGTCTTCGTCGTCGCTCGTCTCCACCCGGCCACGGCGCGGCTCGGCCGCCGGCGCCGCGGGCTCGGCGATCAGGCGCGCGTTGGGCTGGCGCGGCGAGTTGACGGCCGGCCAATCCTCCGTGCGACGCCGGGGCGCCGTCACGGGCTCGGGCGCAGGCGAAGGCGCAGGCGCCGCGGGCGCGGCGACGGAGGCGGGCGCGGGCGCGGGCGCGCTGCGGATTTCGCTCAGCTCGTCCTCGAACATGGCGAGCCGGTCGACCACGCGCTCCAGCGTCTCATGCACGGCGAGCAGCGTTTCATGCGTCCGCTGGCCGCTCTCGTCCTGCGTCTTGCGGATATCGGTGAGTTCACGTTCGACCGCGGCGCGCAAGGCGGAGGGATCGGCGCTCGACGCTTCGCGCAGAATGTCCTGCGTCGCGCGGCGGACGGCCTCTTCGGCCGCGAGAGTCGTCGCCGTGCGCGCGTCCTCGATCTGGGCGACGAGCGCGCCGATTTTCGATTCGATCGCGGCGAGCGCGGCGCCGTTATGGTCATTGCGGTCGAGACGCTGCGACAGCGCGCCGATCTGGCTCTCCAGAGCTTTCAGCGCCGCCGTGTCGTCGCGCGGATCGAGCGCCTGATTCATGCGGTCGGCGAGTTCCGAAACGAGCGCCGCGAGATCGCTCTGACGCGCCTCGACGCGCGCGCCCTCTTCCGCGCGCTGAGCCAGCGCGAGCTGCATGCGTTCGAGACGATCGGAAATGTCGTCGAGTTGCGGATTGTGCTGCGGCCGCGCGAGCAGCGCGCCCAGCTTCGGATTGGCGGTCGGGTCCTCGAGCCGGTCGATCTTGCGGGAGAGCTGGCCGATCTGGTTTTCGATCGCCTGCAGCTCGGGCTGCCTCACGCCCGCTTCGAGCGCGGTCTCGATCTTCTGGTCGAGGCCGCGCACCAGCTCCTCGATGTAGCGCACGTCGGCGGCTTCGCTCGGGCCGACGCCCTGCTCAAGCCGCTGCGCCAGCGTCTTGTGCACGAGGTCGATGCGCTGGGCGAGTTCGGCGAACTGCCGGTCGGCGACAGGCTTCGCCAGCATCGCCTCGATGCGGGCGATGGATTCCTTGGGCGCGGGATCGGCAAAGCGGGTTTCGAGACGCTCGATCTTGCGGCCGATTTCCTCGAAGGCCGGCGCGTGGGATTTATGATCGAGCGCCGAGTCGATCTTCTTGGCGAGCTTGGCGACGAGCTGCTCCAGCGGCCCCGTATCCACGGGCTTCTGCTGCGCGGCGCTCTTGTCGATGCGCTGCGCGAGCGACTTGCCGAGCGCGTCGATGCGCTCGCCGAGTTCGTCGAAGCGTTTGCCGCCGACGCGCGCGACGGCGTCGTCGAGCTTGCCGGCGAGCTGCTCCAGACGATGATTGAAGGTCTCGAAGCCGCTGCCCGTCTCCGCCGCGACAATGGCGCGGATCGCGCGCACGAGTTCGCCCATGTCGAGCGCGGCGGCGGCCTTGGATGCGTTGCTGTGGGCGAGCGCCAGAGCGTCGACGCGCTGGCTCAGATCGAAGAGCCGCGTCTCGAGCTTTTCGAGCGGCAAGGGGCGCGCAGTCAGCGCGGAAAGCTGCTGCTTGATTTCGTGCGTCTGCTCCGACAATTCGCGCGTCTGCAGGGAGAGTTCGCGCAGGGCGATCGAATCGTCGGGGTTCGACGCCTGCATGGCGTCGAGACGGCGGCCGATGGTTTCCACATCGGCATGAAGGTTACGCACGATCGGGCTCGGATCGAGCTCCCTGATCACCGCGCGCAATTCGCCGGCAATGCGCTCGGCCGGGGCGAGGAGATCGTCGGCGACGCCACGATGGCGCTGCGACTCGATGCGATGCGCGAGATCGCGCAGCGCGGTTTCGACGGCGGCGACGGAGGCGCGCGGCGCGAGATCGTCGATGGCGCGCGACATGTCCTCGACCTCGCGCCGAAGACCTTCGACCTGGCGCATGACGACCATCTGCTGGTCGGCGCGTTCGCCGGAGTCCTGACGAACCGTGTCGAGCTGTTGCGCGATCGCGTCGAGCGTCGCCTGCAGGGACGCGAAGCGCTGGGCCGGCGGCTCGCCGCCCCAGACGTCCGGCTCGGGAACGGGGGCGGGAATCGGCGCGCTGGCGCGGACGATGTCTTCGTCGAGAACGCGCTGTCGTTGCGTGATTTCGGCGATGGCGTCGACGAGCGGACGGCGCGTGCGCGGCTCGACGCGGCGCAGGCCCTGCTCCAGCGCGGCGGCGCTGGCCCCGTTCATGTCGAGGGCGGGCGCGACCGGCTGCGGAGCCGCGGGCGCGGGCGGCGCGACTGGCGCGAGCCTGGCCTGGCGCTCGCGCTCCTCGCGTTCGCGGGCGTCCTCGTCGAGCCGGCGGGCGATGTCGGCGAGGCGCTTGTCGAGTCCGCTCAACGCGTCCTCGAAGTCAGCTGTGCGATCCTCGCTCGACAGCTTGTCGAGGCGTGACTCGAGACGCGCGAGCGCGCTGCGGATCGGACGAACAGTGGCGTTCGCGCCCGGCTGCTCGCTGAGCCGGCTTTCGATGCGGCCGAGCCTGTCGGCGAGCGCGGCGATCCCGCTCTCGGCCGCGTCGCGTTCGCGCTGGCCGTTTTCGAGAACGGCGGCGATGTCGTTCAGGGCATGGGCGGTCTGGCGCTCGCTTTCCTCCGTGCGCTGGGCGAAGGCGGCGATCACCTTTTTGACGTCCGCGCCGTCGTCGCGGCGCTGGCTGCGCTTGATGAGCCCCGCGAGATTGTCGAGCGCGCGGGCGGTCTGGCGCTCGCTCTCGGCGAGGCGCTTCTCGACGATGGCGGCGGCGTCGTCGACAATCGCGCGCGGATCGATCCGCGGCGGCTCCTCGTCGCGCCAGCGGCGCGGAGCGTCGCCCTCGCTTTCCCAGTCACGGCGCTCCCGACCGCGATGCGAGCCGCCGCGCGGCTCCTTGTGGCGCGGCTCATGGTCGAATTCCGGCTCCCGGCGGCTTTGGCGCCGCTGCGAGGCTTCGCGACGATCCTCGGCGTCGTCGCGCCAGCGGCGGGTTTCGCGCGGCGGCTCGGGCTCGCGCCGCGAACGGGCGAGCCGGCGCGCGGCGGCGTCGAGACGGTCGCCGTCGCCATCCTCGTCGGAGTCGAAATCCTCCTCCGGGAGTTCGTCCGCTTTCTCGCGAATCGCGTCGTCGAGCCAGTCGCCCAGGCTCTTTCCAGAGCGGCGCGCGGCCGCCCGGGCCGCCTCGCGCGTGTCGTAATCGAGGCCACGGAGATTGCGCGAAAGAGCCTTGGTCATGTGGGTGTCCGGCGGGTCGAGGCCCGTGGGCAAGATGTTGAAGAGACGAAGGGAACCGACTCGAAACCGCGCGAATCGCGCTTAACTCGGGGCGCGGGGCGCCAACGGCGACGACTTTCCGTCAATCAAGGTAAATAAGCGGTTAAGATTTAGCTCAACCGGCGCCGTTTCATTCACCTTTGCGGCCGACCCTGCCGTGGCTGTGATTCGTAAGCTTAACCATTGAAACATCTATCCTGCCGCCGCATCAAGAGTTGTGAGCGACGTTCACCGCCTATTGCGCGGCTCCGCTCGCCTATCTACCTATGACGCGTCGGCGCTTCGCCGGCGCGCGCGGCGCGGCGGAAAAGCGTTGACTTTCAAGGAGGCGTATATGCCGAGCTATAAGGCGCCGGTCGACGACACGCTTTTTCTCCTCAACGACGTGCTGAATTTCCAGCAGTTCGGAAGTCTTCCCGGTTTCGCGGATGTCACCCCGGACGTGGCGGCGCAGATTCTCTCCGAGGCGGGGAAGCTTTGCGAGGAGGTTCTCACGCCGCTGAACCAGTCGGGCGACGCCGTGGGTTGCACGCGCAAGCCTGACGCAAGCGTCGCTGCGCCGCCGGGCTTCAAGGCGGCCTTCGACGCCTATGCGCAGGGCGGCTGGATCGGCCTGCCCGTGCCGGAAGAATATGGCGGACAGGGCCTACCCTATACGCTGACCATGCCGATGAGCGAATTCGCCTCCTCGGCGAACATGGCTTTCGCCATGTATCCCGGCCTGACGCAGGGCGCGCTCGCGGCGCTGCTGACCCATGGCTCCGACGAACAGAAGCGCCTCTACGCGCCGAAAATGACCGAAGGCCGCTGGACCGGCACGATGAACCTGACCGAGCCGCAATGCGGCACGGACCTCGGCCTGCTCACGACCAAGGCCGTCCCGCGCGCCGACGGCAGCTATTCGATCACCGGTCAGAAGATCTTCATCTCGGCCGGCGAGCATGATCTGGCCGAAAACATCATACATCTCGTGCTGGCCCGGATCGAGGGCGCCCCGGCCGGCGTGAAGGGCATTTCGCTCTTCATCGTGCCGAAGATTCTGGTGAACCCGGACGGCTCGCTCGGCGCGCGCAATGGCGTCGCCTGCGGCTCCATCGAAGAAAAGATGGGCATCCACGGCAACGCCACCTGCGTAATGAACTACGACGGCGCGCAGGGCTTTCTCGTCGGCGAGGCCAATCGTGGCCTGAACGCCATGTTCGTGATGATGAACGAGGCGCGGCTGGGCGTCGCCGTGCAAGGCCTCTCCCAGTCCGAGGTCGCCTATCAGAACGCCGTCGCCTATGCGCGGGAGCGCCTGCAGGGCCGCGCGCTCACCGGGCCGAAGAACCCCGGCAAGAACGCCGATCCGATCATCGTGCATCCCGACATCCGCCGCATGCTGCTCGAGATCAGGTCGTTCAACGAGGCGGCGCGCGGCCTCGCGCTCGCGGCGGCGCTCGACAGCGACATCGCCCATCGTTCCGACGATCCGGCGGCGCGTCAGGCGGCGGAGGATCGCCTCGGCCTGCTGACGCCGGTGCTGAAGGGCGTCTTCACGGATGTCGGGTTCGACAACGCCGTGAAGGCGCAGCAGGTCTTCGGCGGTCACGGATATATCCGCGAATGGGGCATGGAGCAGTTCGTCCGCGACGCCCGCATCGCCATGATCTACGAGGGCGCCAACGGCATTCAGGCGCTCGACCTCGTCGGCCGCAAGCTGCCGCGAGACGGCGGCCGCGCGATCATGGCCTATTTCAAGGACTCGGCCGAATTTCTCGGTTCGCTCAGCGGCGATGAAGCGATGAAGCCCTTTGTGACGCCGGCGCAATCGGCGCTCGGCGACCTGCAGAAGGCGACCATGTGGCTGATGCAGAACGCCATGGCCAAGCCCGACAACGCCGGCGCCGCGTCCTACGACTACATGCATCTCTTCGGCCGCGTGGCGCTCGGGCTGATGTGGGTGAGAATCGCCCGTGCGGCGATCGAGAAGAAGGCCCGCGAGCCAGACGCGGCCGCGTGGATGGACGCAAAGCTCACGACGGCGCGCTTCTACATGGAGCGCATGCTGCCCGAGACGAGCCTGCGCCTCGCGCGCATTTCGACCGGGGCCGACACGATGATGTCGTTACCCGAGGACATGTTCTAGGAAATAAGGCGGCGCGTGAGGCGCGCGCGTCGCCATGCGCCCATCTGAGGAGACCCCATGCCCGAAGCCTACATCTACGACGCCGTGCGCACGCCGCGCGGACGCGGCAAGCCGGACGGTTCGCTGCATGAAGTCTCCTCGCTCGGCCTCGCCAATACGGCGCTGAAGGCGATCAGGGAGCGCAACAATCTCGCCGGCCCCGAAGTCGACGATGTCATCCTCGGCTGCGTCGACCCCGTCGGCGAAGCTGGCGGCGACATCGCCCGCGCAGCGGCTATCGCCTCGGGCTATTCGTACAAGGTTCCCGGCGTGCAGATCAACCGCTTCTGCGCCTCGGGGCTCGACTCGGTGAATTTCGCCGCAGCCGAGATCATGTCGGGCCAGCATGACCTCGCGATCGGCGGCGGCGTCGAGAGCATGAGCCGCGTCGGCATCGGCGCCTCGGGCGGCGCCTGGCCCGTCGATCCGACGATCGCCATTCCCTCCTATTTCATGCCGCAGGGCGTTTCCGCCGATCTCATCGCGACGAAATACGGTTTCTCCCGCGACGACGTCGACGCCTACGCCGTCGAATCCCAAGGGCGCGCCGCGAAGGCGTGGGAGGAAGGGCGCTTCAGGAAATCCATCACGCCCGTGAAGGACGTGAACGGCATAACGATCCTCGACCGCGACGAACATATGCGGCCGGGAACCGACATGCAGTCGCTCGCGAGCCTGAAGCCCTCCTTCGCCTTCTATGCCGAACAGGGCGGCTTCGACGCCGTCGCGATACAGGCCTATCCTGAAATCGAGAAGCTCAACTACGTGCATCACGCCGGCAATTCGTCGGGCATCGTCGACGGCGCGGCCGCCGTGCTCGTAGGCTCGAAGGAAGCCGGCGAGAAGATCGGCGTGAAGCCGCGCGCGCGCATCCGCGCCTTCGCCAATATCGGCTCCGAACCCGCGATCATGCTGACCGGCCCCGTCGATGTGACGAAGAAGGTGCTGAAGCGCGCGGGCATGTCGCTTGCGGACATCGATCTGTTCGAGGTCAATGAAGCCTTCGCGGCGGTCGTGCTGCGCTATCTGCAGGCTTTCGATCTCGACGCAGCGAAAGTGAACGTCAATGGCGGCGCTATCGCGCTCGGCCATCCGCTCGGCGCGACGGGCGCCATGCTGATGGGAACGGCGATGGACGAACTGGAGCGCTCGGGCAAATCCATCGCGCTGGTGACGCTCTGCATCGGCGCCGGCATGGGCACGGCGACGATCATCGAGCGGGTGTGAATGCGGCGTTTCCTCGTCCTTCGAGACGCGAGCGTCGCTCGCTCCTCAGGATGAGGAAACACTCTCGAGCCTCATCCTGAGGAGCCCGCGAAGCGCGGCGTATCGAAGGACGAGGCTCGAAAGCGGCTTGAGAAGAATTTTGGGAGCAGTCAATGAACCTCGTCAATTTCCGCTTCGAGACCGGCGCCGACGGCGTTGCGCTCCTGACATGGGACATGCCCGAGCGCTCGATGAACGTCATCACACCCGAAGTGATGAACGAACTCGAACAGGTCGTCGACAAGGTCGCGAGCGACGCCGCGATCAAGGGCTGCGTGATTGCGTCCGGCAAGAGCGCCTTTTCCGGCGGGGCGGATCTGACCATGCTGCAGCAGGGCGCCGCGCAATACGCGAGGGCGCTGAAGGAGCAGGGCGAGGAAGCGGCGAACAGGCTTTTCCTCGAGAATGCGCGGCGGCTCTCCCTGCTCTATCGGAAACTCGAGACCTGCGGCAAACCCTTCGCCATCGCCATTCACGGCGTGTGCCTCGGCGGCGCCTTCGAACTCGCGCTCGCCTGCCATTATCGCGTGATGGCGGATGACGACAAAACGAAAGTCGGCCTGCCGGAAATCAAGGTCGGCCTCTTCCCCGGCGCCGGCGGCACGCAGCGCGTCGCGCGCATCATGCAGACCGGCGATGCGCTTCAGTTCCTGTTCCGGGGCGATCAGGTCAAGCCGAAGGCGGCGCTCGGCGCGAAGCTTGTGCATGAGATTGCGCCGAAAGCGGAGATCGTCGATCGCGCAAAGGCATGGATCGTCAATGGCGGCAAGGCGCTCGCGCCATGGGACGCGAAGGACTTCAAGAACCCGTCCGGCAAGGTTTTCTCGCCGACGGGCATGATGATCTGGCCCGCCGCCAACGCCATCCTGCGCCGCGAGACATACAACAACTATCCCGCCGCAAGGGCCATTCTGCACGCCGTGTACGAAGGCCTGCAATTGCCCATGGATCAGGCGCTGACGGTCGAGGCGCGCTGGTTTGCGCATATCCTGCGCTCGAAGGAAGCCGCGGCGATGATTCGCTCGCTGTTTCTTTCCAAGGGCGAGTTGGAGAAGGGCGCGCATCGTCCGGCGAATGTTCCGCCGACCAATCTCAGGAAGATCGGCGTTATCGGCGCGGGCTTCATGGGCGCCGGCGTCGCCTATGTCAGCGCGCTCAATGGCCTCGACGTCGTCCTGATCGATCGCGATCAGGAGAGCGCCGACAAGGGCAAGGCGGTCATCGACAAGCTCATTTCCGGCTCCGTCATGAAAGGCCGCGCGACCGCCGCCGACAAGGAGGCGTTGATGGCTCGGGTGAACGCCACGGCCGACTATGCGTCGCTCAAGGGCTGCGATCTCGTGCTCGAAGCCGTGTTCGAGGACCGCGCGGTGAAGGCCGATGTGACGAAACGCGCGCAGGACGTGGTGGGCGGGGACGTGATCTTCGCCTCCAACACCTCGACGCTGCCGATCACATCGCTCGCCGAGACCTCGCAGAAGGCGGAGAATTTCATCGGCGTTCACTTCTTCTCCCCGGTCGAGAAGATGCTGCTCGTGGAAGTGATCATGGGCGAAAAGACGGGCGACCGCGCGCTGGCGACGGCGCTCGATTTCGTGCGGATCGTCAGGAAGACGCCGATCGTCGTCAACGACACGCGCGGTTTTTACGCCAATCGCTGCGTGCTGAACTTCGTGCGCGAAGGCCAGATCATGCTGACCGAAGGCGTGCCGCCGGCGATGATCGAGAATGTCGCGCGCATGGCCGGCATGCCTGTGGGACCGCTGTCGTTGAACGACGAAGTCGCGCTCGACCTCGGCTGGAAAATCCTTTGCGCCGCGAAGAAGGATCTGGGCGAGAAGGCGGTCGATCCGCGTCAGGAGCGCGTGCTGCGTTACATGGTCGAGGAGCAGGGTCGCTTCGGCCGCAAGAATGGCAAGGGTTTCTATGACTATCCCGCCGACGGCAAGAAATCGCTCTGGCCCGGCCTTTCCGCCCTCGCGGAAAATCAGCTCGATCCTGACACGATCGACATAGAGGAGCTGAAGCACCGGCTGCTCGTAATTCAGGCGGTGGAGGCGGCGCGCACCATGGCGGAGGGCGTCGTCACCGATCCGCGCGAGGCGGACGTCGGCTCCATCCTCGGCTTCGGCTTCGCGCCCTTCACCGGCGGCACGATCTCCTACATCGACGGCATGGGCGCAAAGGCTTTCGTGGCGCTCTGCGACAGGCTCGCGGCGAAGTTCGGCTCGCGCTTCGAGCCCCCGCAGTTGCTGCGCGACATGGCGGCGAAGGGGGAGACTTTCTACGGCCGGTTCATGCCGAAACAGAAGGCGGCGTGAAACCGCCAGATGTCTGCGTCCCTCGTCCACAGGCCGAGGGACGCTCCCGCGGGACATGACATCTCCATAAGCGACGGCTAAAAAGGTTAACGAAGCGCGACTCACCACCCGCGCCGCGCGTTCGGACTTCAGCCTCTCATGCCCATTTTCGCCCTTCCCTTTCCGGTGGTCGATCCGGTCGCGGTCAATATCGGGCCCCTGCCGCTGCGCTGGTATGCGCTGGCCTATATCGGCGGCTTCGTCTTCGCCTGGTTCGGCATGCGCGCGCTTGTCGGCAAGGAGTCGCTTTGGTCGAGCGGACAGGCGCGGCCGACGCGGGAGGGGATCGACGATCTTCTCGTCAATGTCGCGCTCGGAATCATCATCGGCGGGCGCCTCGGCCATGTGCTGATCTATGATCCGGGCTTCTATCTCGCCCATCCGCTGGAAATCTTTCAGACGTGGAAAGGCGGCATGGCCTTCCATGGGGGGCTCATCGGCGCAATCATCGGCATGGCGCTTTATGCGCGGCGCGGAGCCATCCCCTTCCTCACCATCAGCGACATCTGCGCGGCCGTGGCGCCTGTGGGTCTGTTCTTCGGGCGGCTCGCCAATTTCATCAAGCCAGAGATGTGGGGCCGCGAAACCGATGTCCCCTGGGGCATGGTGTTTCCGGGCGCCGGCGACGCGCCGCGCCATCCGAGCCAGCTTTATGAAGCAGGGCTGGAGGGCGTTGCGCTCGGGCTTCTGCTGTGGTTCGCCGCGCGCGGCGGCGCGCTGAAGCGGCCGGGCCTCATCACGGGGCTTTTCGGCGTCGGCTATGGCCTCGCGCGCATTTTCTGCGAATTCTTCCGCGAGCCCGACCCCGTGCAGGAGGCGCTGCCGCACGGGCTCACGATGGGCATGGTTCTGTCGCTGCCGCTCGTTCTTCTCGGAACGCTCGCCATGCTGAACGCGCTGCGCAAAAGGAGCGTCCCGGCATGAATCCGCTCAAACAGGAGATCGCCGCGGCCATCGCGCATGACGGGCCGATGACGCTCGAACATTTCATGTCGCTCTGCCTCGGCCATCCGCTCCATGGCTATTACATGACGCGCGATCCCTTCGGCGCGGGCGGCGATTTCATCACAGCGCCGGAGATCAGCCAGATGTTCGGCGAACTCATCGGCGTATGGGCGAGCGAAGCCTGGCGCGCGGCGGGGTCGCCCTCGCCTGCGCGGCTCATCGAGCTTGGCCCCGGCCGAGGCACGCTGATGTCGGATGTGCTGCGCGTCGCGCGCATATCGCCGCAATTTCTCGACGCGATCACGGCGCATCTCGTCGAAATGAGCCCGGCGCTGCGCGACATCCAGCGGCAGACGCTCGCCAGCGCCGCGAAGCCGGTGGATTGGGCGACGGATTTCGCACATACGCCGCATGGGCCGGCCTTCATTCTCGCCAACGAGTTTTTCGACGCCCTGCCCGTGCGCCATTTCGTCAAGACGATCGGAGGCTGGCGCGAGCGGCTCGTGGGGCTCGACGCCGGCGGCGAACTCGCCTTCGGCCTTTCGGATCGCGTCGAGCCGACGCTGACCGCGGCGGCGCGCGAGGGCTCGATCATCGAAGTCTGCCCCGCGGGCCAGCGCCTGATGGGCGACATCGCCGCGCGACTGGTCGCGGAAGGCGGCGCGATGCTCGTCATCGACTATGGCTATACGCAGACCTCGCTCGGCGACAGCCTTCAGGCGGTTGCCCGCCATACCTATGTCGATCCTCTCTCCGCGCCGGGCGAGGCCGATCTGACCGCCCATGTCGATTTCGCCGCGCTCGGCCGCGCGGCGCGCGCGCAGGGCGCAAAGGTGATGGGGCCGGTGACGCAGGCGCATTTCCTGCTTCAGCTCGGCATCGAGCGGCGGGCGCAATCATTGTCGAAAAAGGCGACGCCCGAACAGGCGGAGGAGATCGCCAGCGCTTTCGACCGGCTGACCGGAACGCAGGACCCGCGGCGCCACATGGGCGCGCTCTTCAAGGTGATGGCGGTGACGCATCCCGACATGCCCGACCTGCCGGGCTTCTTCGTGTAATCACAGGAGCGGCGAGTGACCCATCCGCCCGCGCTCAGCGCGCGAAATCTCGATCTGCCCGGCGTGCGCCACGCTTTCTTCACCCGCGAGGGCGGCGTGTCGGAGGGCGTTTACGCATCTCTCAACGGCGGCGTCGGCTCCAGGGACGAGGCGGCCCGCGTCGGCGAAAACCGCGCGCGCATGGCGGCGCGGGTCGGCGTCGCGCCGGAGCGGCTGCTGGTGCCGTTCCAGATCCACTCGGCCGACGCGATGACGGTCAGCGAGCCCTGGGCGCCCGAGGATCGGCCGCGCTGCGACGGGCTTGTCACGCGCGAGGCGTCGCTCGCCCTGGGCGTCACGGGAGCCGATTGCGGCATGTTGCTTTTCGCGGACGCGCGCGCGGGCGTGATCGGCGCCTGCCATTCGGGCTGGAAAGGCGCGCTCGGCGGCATGATCGAGGCGACCGTCGTCGCCATGGAGAAACAGGGCGCGCGGCGCGCGGACATCCATGTTGCGCTGGGACCGGCGATCCACCCGGAGAGCTATGAGGTGGGGCCGGAATTTTCCGCGCGCTTCATCGAGTCCGACCGCGCCTTTGCGCGCTTCTTCGCGCCCTCGCCGCGCGAGGGCCATTCGATGTTCGACCTGCCGGGCTTCATCGCGTCGCGGGTCGAGGCGCTCGGCGTCGCCTCCTTCGAGAGCCTTGCCGTCGACACTTATACGGATGAAACGCGCTGCTTCAGCTACCGGCGCAGCGTGCATCGGCGGGAGCCGGACTACGGGCGGCTGGTGTCGGCGATAGCGCTGGCGTGATCACTTCGTGGCGTAGGTGAACAGCATCGAATGCGGCAGGCCGCGCGGTGGCGGCGGGAAGGGCGCGGCCCTGCGCACGGCGGAAAGCGCGGCGGCGTCGAGATCGGGCATGCCGCTCGATTTATAGACCGCCTGATGGGTGAGATTGCCCATCTCGTCGATATAGAAGGCGACCACGCCCCTCGACGAAATCTGGCTCGCGCGGACCCGCGCCGGGATCTGCATATGCGGCATGATGAGGCCATAGAGGATGGTGAGATAGGTCGTCTTCGCCTGCCCGCCGCCGACAGGCGACTGCTTGGGCGGCGCGGCCAGCTTGAAATCCGGCAGCGGCGCCAGCGCGGCGACCTGATCGGCGATCGACTTGGCGTCGCCTTTCTTCGCCGGCTTCGTGTCCTTCGTGTCGGGCTTCTCGGTGGGCGTGGGCGTCTTCTCCGCGCGCTCGATGATCTCGGCGTCGGGCTTGTCCTCCACCTGCTTTTCGGGCGCGGGCTCGGGCGGCTTGTCGCCGTCCGCGTCGTCCTGCGCGTCCTTCAGCCCCTGAGGCTTCTCGTCCTTGGGCGCGAGCTTTTCCGGCTCGTTGCGCTTGGTCTTGGCCTCCTTCGCCTCCTCGGGGGCGTTCTGCTCGCTCTTCTCCTTGCTCTCGAGCTTGGGCGCATCGAAGGCAGGCTCCTCGATTTCGGTCGGCGGCGGCGGAGGCTTCTGCTTCTGTTCCTCGGCCTTTTGCTCGGGCTGCGGCGGCTCCGGCGGAGGCGGCTCCTCCTTTGGCTGGGGCGGCGGCTCGGTGATCACCTCGACGGGGATTTCCTCGATCGCCGGCGGAAGAAGCGCATTGCGCTGATCCTCCCACAGCAGGAAGGCGAGAATGGCGGCGTGCAGCAGCAGGCACAGCAGAATAAAGGCCGCAAAGCGCGGACGCGGCATGAGCCGGCCGTCGCGGCGCGGCTCGAACAGCCGATCCATCGCAGCCGCGGCCAGGCTCGCGCCGAACGCTTTTTGTCGAACAGTCTCATTCATCGCGATGGAGAAACCCGCCGCCGTTCACGCGCAAGCCGCGCGCCATATACGGATTGCATCGTCGCCGCTGTCGCCGCCCTGGCGTCACTCATGCCATGAACACGGCGAAAGCGCTGTAATTTTGGCACAGTCCGTGGCCGCTTCGCAAACCTTCCGCGCATGGGGCTGAAATGGCTGCGTCCTCCCTGCGCGCAATGACGCCATTTGCCGCAGTTTTTTCGGCTCCGCCCCTGCTTATATAAGAGGCAGCTAATTTAAGCCTCGCGCGGTGTAAAACGCGCGCAAGGGGGATCGATGCTCAACAGAATCGAGTTCACGCGGCGCGGATTTCTGCTTTCGGCGGCGGCTGCGGCGACTCCGTCCTTCGCTCTCGACCACGGTGGACAGGGGGTCCCGAATGTCGCCTCCGCGAACTTCAATCCCGACGTCGAGATCGAACTCGTTTGCAAACGCGACGCGGTTCCAATTCTGGGTGGAAAGCCCACGCAGGTGTGGCGCTACGTCGGCAATCTCGTGAAAGGGCCGCCGAATACGCTGACCAGCCTGCCCGACAGCTATCTCGGCCCGCTGATGCGCCTCGTGAAGGGGCAGAAGGTGCGCATCCGCCTGCGCAACGAACTTCCGGAGCACACCATCACCCATTGGCATGGGCTGCATGTTCCGATGGCGGCGGACGGCCACCCTTCCGCCGCGATCGAGCCGGGGCAGACCTATGTCTACGAGTTCGAGGTGCGCAATCGCGCGGGCATGAATTTCTACCATCCGCACACGCATGAGGCGACGGCGACTCAGGTCTATCGCGGCCTCGCGGGCGGCCTGATCGTCGAGGACGCGGAGGAGCGCGCGCTGGGTCTGCCTTCCGGCGAATATGAGATTCCGCTCGTTCTGCAGGACCGCTCCTTCGATAGCGAAAACCAGCTCGTCTATGGCGACGACATGCACACCAGCATGTTCGGCTTTTACGCCGATCGCGTGCTGGTCAACGGACGTCCCGACTACAAGCTCGAAGTCGCAAGCCGCGCCTATCGGCTACGCATTCTCAACGGCTCCAACGCGCGCATATACAAGCTCGGCTGGGACGACGGAACGCCGCTCACCGTGATCGGCGTCGACGGCGGCCTTCTGGAGAAGCCCGAGACGAAACCATATGTGATGCTCGCGCCGGCGGAGCGCGTGGATCTCTGGGTCGATTTCAGCGGCCGCGCCGTGGGGTCGAAACTCGTGATGTGGAGCGGCGGCTTCTATGGCCTCGTTCCGCCGATGGCGGAGCGCATGATGGGCAGCGCGATCTCCATGACCGACGGCTTCCCGATCTTCTCCGCGACGGTGACGCGCGCCATCGGCGAGAGCCCGAAGCTGCCCGAGAAACTTTCGACGATCAAACACTACCGGATGGAGGAGGTCGCCAATCGCAATGATCCGATCCCGATCGCGATAACCATGGCGCATATGTCGATGCTGCTGAACGGCGGCGCCTTCGGACACGATGACCTGCTGCCACAGGAGCACATCCCCGTCGATACGGTGCAATTGCTGGAAATCTTCCACGAGCACGGCCACATGGGCATGGGCGGAATGATGGGCGGCAGGGGAATGGGCGGAATGGGAATGGGCCGCGGCATGGGAATGGGCGGCATGGGCATGATGCGCGGCCGCATGGGCATGGGCGGCGGCATGCGCGGCATGGGAATGATGGGCATGTCGATGGCGCATCCCATCCATCTTCACGGACAACAGTTCGAGATCGTCAGCCGCATTTACGAAGGCGACGATGAAGAGGCTTACGCCACCGTCCGTGACGGATTCGTCGACAGCGGGCTAAAGGATACGGTGCTCGTCGCGCCGGGCGAGCGCATCCGCATCGTCAAACCGTTCCAGGATTTCAAGGGGCGCTTCATGTATCACTGCCACAACCTCGAACATGAGGACATGGGCATGATGCGCGAGTTTTCGGTGGAGTGACGCCTTCCCGGACGGCGCTCCCGAAGGCGCGCCGATCGATGCGAGCACGGAGACCCACGGTCCGAGGGACCGGACGTCAGATATTGCAGACGTAGCTGAGTTCGCTTCTGCTGATCTGATCGGCGACCCAGGCGACGCCCTTGGCGCGGTTCGCCTCGATGAAGGCAGACGCCCTGTTCAGCTGATCCTCGGAGAGGGACAGGTTGCACACACGCGCGACCTGACGGCCAATCTCCGCCTTGCGCGCGACCGGAGTCGGGCGGGAAAAAACGGCGCCGACGGCGTCGGCGGCGGAAGATTTTGCAAGGGCCGGGGCGGCCGCCATGACAAGCGCGCAGCACGCGAAAACGCGGATCTTCGTCATTAGTGTCCTTCATGGTTGAACGGACGCGACATCAACGCCGGCAAGTCCGAAAGCCGCGGCGGGAACATCATCCGCAAGGCGACAGGCCAATTTTAGCCGCCAACATTGTGACGACTTTAGGGCCGTCGTCAGCCGATCGAAATTTGGGCGAATCTACAAGCAATTATGATCCGGCAATTCTGCCCTGCTTGGAAGCGGCGAGGTCGCGGCCGCTCAAAGAAATGGCCCCGCACCCGAAGATGCGAGGCCGTCTCGTTCATTGTCGCGGGCTTCAGTGCTGCATGCCGCCCATGCCGCCACCGCCGCCGCCGTGGCTCATGCCGCCCATCATTCCACCCATTCCGCCCATCATACCGCCCATGCCGCCGCCGCCGCCCATGGACATGCCGACTTTCATGATGCTCGTCATCGTCTCGCTCGCGATCTTCTTCTGTTCATCGCTGAGCGTCGTGAAGAAGGGCTCGATCGCGGCCTTCTGCGCGCGCACGATGTCGAGATGATCGACCATATGGTTTTCCATCATCGACAGCTTGTGCAGCACGGGGGGTTTAGAATGGTCCATGCGCTCGTCCGTGGCGGCGCATTTGGCGCTGGCCTTCTGCGCGGCCGCGCGCCATCCCTCGGCGAATGTGTTCCAGGACGACGCCTGCTCGTCGGTCAGCTTCAGCTCGGCCTTCAGATAGGCGAGACGACCCTCGAGATGTTCGGTGAAGCCGCACATCATGTTCTTCATCATGCCGCCCATGCCGCCGCCGCCATGGCTCATGCCCGACATTCCAACGCCCATTCCGCCCATTCCGCCGTCATGCTTCATGCCGCCCATGCCGCCGCCTGCGCCGCCGCCGCCATGGTTCATGCCCGACATTCCGCCGCCCATGCCGCCCATCATGCCGCCCATTCCACCCATGCCGCCGTCATGCTTCATGCCGCCCATGCCGCCATGATGACCCAAATGCTCGTTGGCCTTGCCCGCGTCCGCCTTCGGCGCTTCGGGCCCCGTGGCCGTTTCGGGCGCGGCGCCGGACTGGGCCTTGCCGGGGTCGGCCCACTGGATCGGCGCATTCGCGGCGCCGTGGCCGCTGTGATCCATCTTGCTGTGATCCATTCCGGCGTGATCGCCGGCCTGCTGCGCCTGCGCGATGGAGAGGCCCGCCCCGAGCAGCAAGGCGGCCGCGCTGGCCGTGAAACATTTGCCGCGCAAGAATCTGTTCTGCGTCGTCATGAGACCCTCCCTAGCTTATGTATTTTGTTCGACGCGGCGACCACGAACGCTGGCGCGTTCAAATGTCTGGCCGCGCGCCTGACAATCCGATTCGCAGCCTGCGCGCATCGCGCGCGAAGGTCCGTAACTTTGTCACAAATCAAGCAATCTTGCGAGCCGACGAATCGTCGCGCCGCATCATTCAGGCGGCCTTGCCCTTCTCCGCAATGCCGACGAGCGCGCGCATGATACGGCGTGTTCCGGCGAGGCGCTGCTTCATCGTCTCGAATTCTCGGATGAAGACGATGCGCATGTCGGGCCGCACCTTGGCCTGAGTCCCCTGCTCCGCGACATAGCGCACCAGGCCCGCCGGATCGGCGAAATGATTGTCGCGGAAAGAGACGATGACGCCCTTCGGCCCGGCGTCGACCTTCTCGACATGCGCACGACGGCACATGGCCTTGATGGCGACGATCTCCAGAAGCTGCTCGACCTCCGGCGGGATGGGGCCGAAACGGTCGATCATTTCGGCGGCGAAAGCCTCGATGTCGTGATCCGTTTCGAGCGTCGAGAGACGACGATAAAGCTGCAGGCGCAGGGTGAGATCGGAGATGTAATCCTCTGGTATCGTGACCGGCGCGCCGATCGCGATCGTCGGCGACCAGACCTCCTCCTGCGGCTCCTCGACGCCAGCCTTCAGCAGCGTGATCGCGTCGCCGAGCATCTGCTGATAGAGCTCGTAGCCGACCTCCTTGATGTGGCCGGACTGTTCCTCGCCAAGCAGATTGCCGGCGCCGCGAATGTCGAGATCGTGGCTGGCGAGCTGGAAGCCGGCGCCGAGCGTATCGAGCGTCTGCAAGACTTCGAGACGCTTCTGCGCCTGCGGCGTGATGGCGCGATTGGCGGGCGTGGTGAAGAGCGCATAGGCGCGCGTCTTCGAGCGTCCGACGCGGCCGCGCAACTGGTAGAGCTGCGCAAGGCCGAACATGTCCGCGCGCCAGACGATCAGCGTATTGGCCGACGGAATGTCGAGCCCCGATTCGACGATGGTCGTGGAGAGAAGAATATCGAACCTGCCGTCATAGAAAGCCGACATCTTGTCTTCGAGTTCGCTCGGGCTCATCTGGCCATGCGCTATGACGAATTTCGCTTCGGCCAGATTCTCGCGCAGGAAGGCGGCGGCTTCTTCCAGATCCTCGATACGCGGGCAGACGAAGAAGGCCTGTCCGCCGCGATAGCGTTCGCGCAGCAAGGCTTCGCGCACGATCAGCGGATCAAATGGAGAAATGAAACTGCGCACCGCGAGACGATCGACCGGCGGCGTCGTGATGAGCGAGAGTTCGCGCACGCCGGTCATGGCGAGCTGCAACGTGCGCGGAATTGGCGTCGCGGAAAGCGTGAGCACATGGACTTCGGCGCGCAGCTCTTTCAGACGCTCCTTGTGCCCGACGCCGAAATGCTGCTCCTCGTCGATGATGACGAGGCCGAGATCCTTGAAATTTACGCCCTTGCCGAGAATGGCGTGGGTGCCGACGAGAATATCGACCTTGCCTTCGCCAAGCTCCTTCTTCGTCTCGCGCGCTTCGGCAGCGCCGACCATGCGCGACAGGCGGCCGATTTTTATCGGCAGGCCCGCGAAACGCTCGGAGAATGTCTTGTAATGCTGGCGCGCAAGCAGCGTCGTCGGCGCGACGACGGCGACCTGCTTGCCGTTGATCGCCGCGCAGAAAGCGGCGCGCAGCGCGACTTCCGTCTTGCCGAAGCCGACGTCGCCGCAGACCAGCCGATCCATCGGACGGCCCGAGGCGAGATCGTCGAGCACCGCCTCGATGGCGGCAAGCTGATCCTCGGTTTCGTCATAGGGGAAGCGCGCGCAAAATTCGTCGTAAAGCCCTTCCGGCGGCGCGAGCTTCGGCGCCTGGCGCAGCTGGCGCTGCGCGGCGATGGCGATGAGGCCCTTCGCCATCTCGCGGATGCGATTCTTCATCCGAGCCTTGCGCGTCTGCCAGCCGACGCCGCCGAGCCTGTCGAGCTGCGCCTCGGCGTCCTCGCCGCCGTAGCGGGTCAGAAGCTCGATGTTCTCGACCGGCAGATAGAGCTTGTCGCCGCCGGCGTAATGCAGCTCCAGACAATCATGCGGCGCGCCGGCCGCGGTGATCGTCTCGAGGCCGATGAAACGGCCGATGCCGTGATCGACATGCACCACGAGATCGCCGGCTGTGAGCGCGGCGACTTCGCCGAGAAGATTTTCGGTGGGCTTGCGCTTGCGACGGCGGCGCACGAGGCGGTCGCCGAGAATGTCCTGCTCGCCAAGAAGTACATAGGCGTCGGTCTCGAAACCATGCTCGACGCCGAGCACCGCGAGCGCGACGCCGCCCGGCCCTTGCGCAAGCGCTCCCGGAAGCGAGGAGACGGTCTTGAGATCGCGCAGGCCATGTTCCTCGAGCACATGCCCGAGACGCTCGCAGGAGCCGTCCGACCAGCCGGCGACGATGACGTTTCTGCCGGAGCCGCGCAGCGCCTGCACATGGTCGGCCGCAGCCTGAAAGACATTGACGTCGGGTTCGTTGCGCTCTGGCGCGAAATCTCGTCCCGGACGCGCGCCGCAATCGATCGCGTCGCCGCGCTCCGAGGCAAAAGGCGAGAATTGCGCGCTGGCGCGCTCGGCGAGCGCGTCGCTCCACTCCTCGCTCGTGAGATAAAGTTCACGCGGTTCGAGCGGCTTGTAATTCGAAGCGGCAGGATCGAGGTCGTGCGAGAATTTGCGCGCGTCGTAATAATCCGCGATCTGCTTGAGGCGCTCGCTCGCCGCGTCTTCGACCAAAGCGTCGAGCATCAGCGGCGCGTCGCCGAGATAGTCGAAGAGCGTGTCCATCCGCTCGTAGAACAACGGCAGCCAGTGCTCCATGCCGTGATGTCGCCGCCCCTCGCTCACCGCCTCGTAAAGCGCGTCGCCCCGCGTCTGCCCGCCGAAGCGCGCCGCGTAATTCTGGCGGAAGCGGCGCATGGTGTCGGAGGTGAGCCGCAGCTCGCTCATCGGCGTGAGATCGAGCGCGCGCAACTGCCCCGTCGCGCGCTGCGTCTCGGGGTCGAAGCTGCGGATCGATTCGAGCGTGTCGCCGAAGAAGTCGAGCCGGATCGGCGCCGGCATGCCCGGCGGGAAAAGATCGATGATGCCGCCGCGCTGGGCGTATTCGCCGGTCTCGCGCACGGTGCTGGCGCGCAGGAAGCCGTTCGCCTCCAGCCACAACGCCAGTTCGTCGAGCTTCACCACATTGCCGGGGGCGGCGGAAAAACTCTCGGCGGCGACCATTTTTCGCGGCGGCACGCGCTGCAAAAGGCAGTCGGCCGTCGTGGTCACGACGCGCGGGCGCTCCTCCGACGAGCTCGCGCGGGCGAGGCGCGAGAGCGCCGTCATCCGCCGCGCAACGACATTGGCGTGCGGCGAGACGCGGTCGTAGGGCTGGCAGTCCCAGCCGGGGATGTCCAGAATCTCGACGTCCGGATTGGCGAATCGCAGCGCCTCGCGGAAGGCGGCCGAACGGGTCGAATCACGGGCGACATGCACGAAGACCGCCGGGCGCCCCTCCGCCTCGCGGGCGAGCGCCCGGGCGAGATCGGCGCAGAGAAAGGCGTCGAAGCCCTCCGGCGCATGAGAGAAAAGCAGCTTCTCTCCCTTAGCGAGGCGCTTTTTCGCGGCCGCGAGCTCAGCCGCCCCGCTTCCTGTCTTCGCCGCGGGCGCGCTCAATGGATCGGTCCCTCATGGGTGTGAAAGGCGATGATTCGTCTAAGTAGCGCGGTGTCCCGCTCCGGCGGCGGCGTCGCGCCCGAGAGCCAGCCGAGGAGCTCGGCGTCCGGAAGGTCGAGCAGCCCCTCGAATTCGCTCAATTCCGGGTCGGAGAGCGCCGAAAGCTGCGCGTCGACGAATCCGCCCAGGAGAATGTCCAGCTCCCGCATGCCGCGGCGCCAGGCGCGAATCTTTATACGGCGGCGGCGGAGCTCGCTTTCGCTCAGCCCGCCGGCGGCGGCTGCGGGATCGTCTGTCATGCGCGCGGCTTAGCCCAGCCGGGCGGGAAAGGGAAGCGCGGGCGCGGTCCGCCGGCGCGGCGATTCCTGCGCCCGGCCGGGGGTCGCGGCGGTGGAAAATTCCTCCGGCGTGACGTCGGCTGTCGGAATCGCTTGACTTCAAAATGCCGCTGCCCTATCCCGCAGTCCTCGCGCGAACAACGCGCCGCGCGGGGGAGTAGCTCAGTTGGTTAGAGCGCCGGCCTGTCACGCCGGAGGTCGCGGGTTCGAGCCCCGTCTCTCTCGCCATATAATTCAATCGCTTCCATCATAGTCGGCGTCTTTTCAGACGATCTTGGCCGACTGATATTCTGAAATTCAGACTCTTGCTCTGCTTGCGGCCGTTCTTTCTCGCTTCATCAACTTTTCGCTCCGTCGCCAGAGCGACGGGAGCGCAGGTCTGATCAAGGAACGCGCCCGATCCGAAGTCGTTGGCGAGCTTCGTTTCGATCTACTCGGCCCACCCCTGCCCCGCCAGGCTTCTACCGCCCCCGGCGCGTCTGGAGTCCGGGAGCCTGCGCCTTTCCGCTTCCCCGAAGACGATCGTCCGCCCGCGCCGCCCCGCGAGGACGATTGAGGCGTCCATCCATATTGCGTCGGCCTGCAGCAAGTCCCATTAATCTCCCGATAGACGCGGCAAATCCTTGCGGCATGGATGCGACATGACGGAGCGCTGCAAATGCGCCGCCCGCGCCCCAAGGTCGCAGCTCTATCGCCCATCTTGACCCCGAGCCGTGATGGGAAGGACACGGAGGCCGCCGCGGAGGGAAGGGGCGGCCTTTTTGTCTGGCGTCAAGCGTCCTGCCGGCCGTGCTCGAACAGTCCTAAAGTCGGCTCAACGATTCAGGCCGCTCGCTCCAGCCATCTTGCCAGGATTGCGCCGCCGATCGCTCCGACGATGGCGCCAACAAAGGCGCCGTCAAATCTTGCAACGAGAACGCCAAGAGCCGCTCCGATCGCCGCGCCGATTCCGCTGAGGGCGAGGATAGTCGTTGTGTCGCTATCGTGGTCGTATGTTTTGGCCATTTTTCTGATGCCTTGGTGCGCTGATCAGACGTTGCGCCTGATCGTTTCATCAGCGTTATTTAGGGCGCGCTTTGGCAATTGGCCGCTGGAGCGTCAGGATCGGCGAGGGGCTCACCCCTCGTTTTCGTCGACGTCCTTCGCAGGGCGCTTTTCGGGCGGAAAATATCCACCTGGGTCGTCAATCCACAAGACCGCAATTCCCGCGCGCTCGGCATAGGCGAGCGCCTGCAGGAACGCCTCCATGACCGGCATACGCGCAGGGAAAGCGGTGGGGTCCGGATCCTGCCCGAAGACGTTGATGTTGACCGAAGCGATAACAGGTGGATCGGCGCTGGCGTCGCGGCGGACGTGGACCTCGATCACCGGGCCGTTCGGGATGGCGCTGCGATGCTCGACAATTCGGGTCATTTGCTCGCGTCCTATATCAGCCTTGCAGAAGCCCCTCTCCGGCGATGGTCATCGCCGCTCGCCCTGCCTGGAGGCGGTCCTCCTGCCATCGGGGCTATGGCGCGCTTGCCCTCGCGGGAGCGCCACACAAGCGCGACAGGGCTCGGTCAGGGCGCCGAGCGAGAACTTGCCGCGACCATCGCGCAAGCCCGTGAATCAACCGCGCAGGCAGGATGGGACGCGCAGCTATTCTCCAAGATGTCTGCCGAATTTGATATAGGCTTCGGGAACACAGGCGCGCACGCGATGAAGAACGGACTGGGCGCTCTCCCGGGTCTTGTAGGCCCCAACGGCCACGACGTCGAAGCCGGGAGCAAAGCCGCGGAATTTGTTGGAAAAGTCGTTGAATGGATCGACCCCGCAGCGGGCCGCTCGACTGCTCAGGCTTTTGATTTCCTTGTCATGCGCCGCCGAGAGATCGGGATTTGCAAACGATCCCAAAACGACCCACCAACCCTCGGGTCTCTCCACGCCTCCCGCTAGAGCCTGCGCAATGAGCGCGCTGCTGAACAGGATGGTCAGAAAGGGTTTGCTCATTCTGATATTTCCGTTTTGAGTCGCGACCCCGGCCCCCCGCCGTTCTACCCGATGAAGACGACGGCGATTAGTCTTCTGGCACCTTGCTGGCGCAAACATTCCTCTGAACTTCCGGCAATCGGCCACACAGAGCATCCAGTCGCTCATTATAGGCTCGCCTGGCGGCTCTGGACTGCTGCTCCGCGTCAGGCGTCGACTGGCATGACGCCGCCATGATGCTCATGAGGCACAGCAGAGCCAATCTCGAAATCAGTTTTCTACGACACTCGCGCATTCAGCCTTCGCCTTCTGAAGCCGCGCACCCGCTCCGCCTCCGTTCCCGGAGATGAACCCGGCGCCCCGGCTGTTTTATCGCTCAAGGCGTTATCATTCTCGCGAACGCTGGAGACTTGCCCGATGCCTTGGAAGATTGCCGCGGAACTTCTCGCCCTCGCACGCCTCATCTAATCTGATCAGACCATGGAACTCTCCGTTTTGGGTTCAACATTGATTCAAAACACGGCAGGCAAGATGTCTTCGTCGGCGCGAGGTTTTTTTGCGGCCTTTGCAGCGAAATTGTTGTGACTGTGTCTTGTTCTGACGGCTACGGTTAGCCTCCTTCACGAGCTGTCTTGAAGGAGCGACGGCTGCCTGCATCTGTGCGGTTGCAGGCGGCCTTAGTTTACGGGCAATGCATCTGGAACATTTAAAATGTTTGCGCGTTTACATCCCGTAGAAGTCTCCGGCGGGGCGGGTGAGATTTTAGAGGAAATCTTTGTTTTTGCCAGCCATGGCCGGGGCAATTTGATCGTGGAGGGGCCAACAATGACCTTTTCAGAGCGGTCGCGTGGCGCGACCGGAAAATATCTATGGCTTAGGGCGGCGGCGCTTGGCGTTGCGTCCCTGACGAGCATTCCACTTTGGGCAGGATCAACGGTTACCGCGAGAGGGGCGGAAACTCCGGAGGCCGCAGCAGCTCGAGAACGGCAAGGAACCGTAGTTTCGCCTCCCGGCGAAGGAGCGGCTTTCATGGCGGGCGCGGCGAAACGCGCGCCAAGCGCCGAGTCGGGTACGAGAGGGCATGTCACTTCGACGAACGCGAAAGGACAATCGCTTGCGCCATGGGCCGAGCCAGCCGGCGGCGACGCGCCGATGGCGTACGAGTTCCCACCCGCCGTAATCGAAAGACTGAAGAACGAAGTTTCCACCAGCTCCCGAGCTTTCAAAGCAGACGGAGAAGCAGTCTCGCAGCAAGATTCGAATGGGACGCCCAATCCCTTTGCCTTGAATCCGAAAGCGCCCGTGCTGTTGTCGAGTTTCGCGGGCACTCCTTACACCGGCTGGATCCCGCCGGATCCGCACCTCGCGGTGGGCCCGTCGGACCTTATTCTCGCGGTGAATTCGACATGGCGGATTTACAATAAATTTGGGGGACAGGTGTTCTCGCGGACGCTCGGTTCCTGGTTCGCCAACGTCCTCCCCGCCAACCAGACGGGGATCAGCGTTTTCGATCCATGGGTTATATATGACCGAGTCAGCAGTCGCTTCGTCTTGCTGGCGCTGGCGAAACGTAACAGCGACAAGTTCAGCCGATACTTGATCTCTGTCTCAGACAATAGCACCGCGAGCGGCAACTGGTGTAACTGGTCATTGAACGCGAGCGTGAACGGATCGACGAATACAAACAACTGGGCCGATTACGCCAAAGTGGGAACAACGAGCAACGCCATTGTGCTTACCTCGAACCAATTCAATTTTCCAAACCCCAATCAATCTTTCCAATACACGAAAGTCCGGTTTATTCGGAAATCCCAGATCTACAGCACATCTTGCCCGGCCGTGTCGTGGTGGGACTTCTGGAACCTGCGCAATGCTGATAACAGCACGGCCTTCACTGTCCAGCCTGCACTCAGCTATTTTGCCTCTACCACGAGCTATGGGATCAACTCTTACTCCGGCGGCGGCGCCAGGTTGACGCTCTGGCGCTTTGGCACTCCTTCCTGGCCTCCGTCGTTGGTGCGCCAATCTACACTATTCCCGCTGTCCTATACTCTTGGGCCGAATGCTGTGCAAAGAGGGTCGTCGACCCGCATAAACACTGGCGATGCTCGTCTGCTGGATGCGGTTTGGCGCGCGAGCGGATTGTGGACGACTCACACCGTCGGATGCACATTTGCGGGCGACCCGACGACTCGCTCCTGCATCCGTTGGTACAACATCAATCCTGGGACGAACGTGATTTCGCAACAGCGAAGCTTTGGCAATTCGGGCTCGTATTATTATTATCCGGCCATCACAGCCACTGCCACGGGCAACGCCACGATCGTCTTTAACCGGTCCGGATCGACTGAATATGCCGGCGCAAGGTATACCGGCAGGCGCTCGACCGATCCGCCAAATACGTTGCAGGGAAGCGCAAACTTGGCGTCAGGGCAAGGGTGTTACGTGAGACTCGATACCTCGGGCCGCAATCGGTGGGGTGACTACAACGGCATCGGACTCGATCCCACCGACGAAAGGCGGACATGGATCTATAGCGAATACGCCTCCGGCACGAGCACGACCTGCACCAATAATGTGTGGGGAACGCGATTCGGCCGCGTAACATGGTAGCGCCCTTAACCCTCTCGCTCTGAAGCGAGTCAGTTAAGACTGGGATTTGTTAGCGGCGGGGGTGCGCCAGTCTTGGCGGCCGTCCCGCCGCTTTCAATGTAGGGGAAAACGCTGATGCACGCCGGAACGCGTCCGATATTTTCAATAGCGCCCATATTAGCGAGCTTAGGCGCGTTCATTGCTATCGCGCCTGCGCAGGCGGGCTCTACGCCACCGGCAGGATGGGGTGGCGAAAACAAGGGCGTCGAACAATCGACGGATGGGGCTGGAAGGTCGCCTCCGCCCGAAATCAAGCAACAGGAAGCGCCATTGGGGAGTGAAATTCCGCTCGAGGAGCTTCAACGGCGCAAACGAGAAATGGAGCGGAGATCTCCATGAGGCGGACCAGCTCGCCCGCGCCCGCGCGGGAGCGCCGACAGCGTCGTCACCGTCGTCACTGGGCCATTTGTCGACGGCTGTGTTATACGGAAGACCGCGACCAAGACAGCACCGAGGAGGCCAGCATGAACTTGAGCAATCGCGCCAAACGGGGGATCACCTTAGCTGTAGCAGTTTTTGCCGGCCTCGCGTTCCGTTGGCTGGCTGTGCTGTTTTTGCTGCTGGCGGCGGCCTTGATCGCGTGGGGTCAGCAGCCGCAACGCACCGAGGAATTTCTTGGGCGTTTGCCATTTGGGGATTTTCTCCTCCGGGCGCTGGCGCAGTTGGATATGATCCTTTCAGCGCGGGATTAGAAAGCGCGCTGCATTCGCTGGCGCACGACGAAAGGCCCAGTCGCATGGTGGGCAGCCGAAGAGCAGCGCGACCGCCGACGGCCAATCAAACATCGACAGACCACACCTGAACCCCATCGCGCTAAAATTGACGCCGGCGTATGTTGCCGGAATCGATGATCAGCACCTTCTTATGGTCATGCGAATCTGACCGTATCCCCTGCGTTCGTTCTTGTGTTTGAAACCACGACGTCACACGACTTCAAATAAGGCATTTACGCAGTTTTAGCTTCGGCCCTTTTGTCCGAAAAAGACGGTCTCTTGTCCTTGCGACCGTTGGGTTCGCTACAGAACATCGCTTGACGCCATTTCTTTATCAGAACGCCAAATTAGCCGCACAGCGCAAGGTCGTCGCGCGGCGCTTCCATGAGGCCGCTCAGCCTCTGGCTGATGGAACCAATGTTGAGATCGGGGAGTTATCATCAATCAATTTAATCCGCGCGCCTGGCGACCGCGCATCATTTTTTGGAGTGACGCCATGAGACCTATTGCAAAGATTTTTCTGGGAATAGGCGTTCTGACATTCAACTCAACGCCGATGCACGCTGAAAATGACTCAAATCTGGCGCGCGAAAAAGTGACGCTCGTCGCTCCGCCCTTTGTTCATGCCCATGAGCAGGCGACGAAATCGAAGCCAAAGGTAGTTGAGTTTTCGCTGACGGTGATTGAGAAGCCGCTCGTTATCGACGATTCCGGAACCACCGTTCCAGGCTCTACCTTCAATGGCTCAGTCCCGGGGCCACTTATGGTTGTCCATGAAGGTGATTATGTCGAAGCGACCCTCATCAATCCTCAATCAAATAGGATGGCGCACAGTGTCGACTTTCATGCGGCGACCGGAGCGCTTGGAGGCGCTGCATTGACCCTCGTCAATCCCGGAGAACAGGTCGCGCTTCGCTGGAGAGCAACGCGCGCCGGGGTCTTTGTCTACCACTGCGCGCCGGGTGGATCGATGATCCCACTGCATGTCGTATCTGGCATGAGCGGCGCGGTCATGGTTCTGCCGCGCGACGGGCTCAAGGATGAGACCGGAAAGAGCTTGCACTATGACCGCGTCTTTTACATCGGCGAGAATGATTTCTACGTTCCCCGGGACGACAAAGGCAAATTCTTGCGCATCGACGATGCGAGCGATTTTTTCCCCAAAACACTCGAAGTCATGCACCAACTCGTTCCGAGCCATGTTGTATTCGAAGGGAAAGTCGGCGCGCTTACGGGTAAGAATGCTCTACAGGCGAATGTCGGCGAGACTGTCCTGATCATCCACTCACAAGCCAACCGCGACAGCCGACCCCACCTTATCGGCGGTCACGGCGACTATGTGTGGGAGACGGGAAAATTCCATAACCCTCCGCAAAGAGATCTTGAGACGTGGTTCATCCGCGGCGGCAGCGCAGGCGCGGCTCTCTACACATTCCGTCAGCCCGGCATCTATGCCTATTTGTCGCATAACCTCATAGAGGCCGTCGAACTAGGAGCGACTGCGCATTTCAAGGTCGAGGGCAAATGGAACGATGCTCTGATGAAGCGGGTGAGTGACCCGCATTCGATCGCCGCAGCCGAAGCTTCGAAGGAGCAACCCAAGTTACCAAATCATGTTGCTCCGAACCCGGGCCACTAACTTAGGTAAGAGGCTCAGGGGATGCTGCCGTTCAGGACAAAATTGGGACTCGGTGTGGGGGTGGCGCTTGTTTCATTCAGCCTCGCCTCCGCAACGACATTTATGTCGGCTTCCGCCAAATGGAAATCTCCCGAAACGATCGAAATCACGCCACGAATGTTCACTTATCGAATGGCTGGCGATTTCCACGCGGCAGGCCGATCTGTCGATGCAACGGCTGTGACGATACCTCGTATTTCTTCACTTCACATCATGAGGCGGCAGGTCACCGCCGAGGAATATGGCCGCTGCATCGCCGCAGGCAGATGCAAGAAAACTTCCAATGAAGAGTCACGCCCGAATCTTCCGATCACGAATGTCAGCTGGTTTGACGCGACGGATTACGCGACTTGGCTTTCGAAGGAGACTGGCCACGCGTGGCGGCTTCCGACTGACGAGGAATGGGTTTTCGCTGCCGGTTCGCGCTTCCACGACGACGCCTTGCCTACCGGCGCAACGTCTGATCCGTCCGTCCGCTGGCTTGCGCGCTACGAGAAAGAAGTCGAGCGCCAGCAATCGGATAAACGTCTGCGCCCGATCGGGAGCTTCGGCGCAAATGAATACGGCTTGCTGGACTTGTCCGGAAATGTTTGGGAGTGGACGAACACCTGCTTCATCCGGCAGTCGCTTGATGTGAATGGTCGCTTCGCAGGGATCGCGTTTTCCAGCTGCGGCGTGCGTGTGGTCGAAGGAGAACACCGAGCCTACATTACGGACTTTATCCGGGACGCAGGCAACGGCGGGTGCGCCGCAGGCAAGCCGCCCAGCAACTTGGGATTTCGTCTGGTTCGGGACGAAACTGCACCCTCGTTCATCCTGAAAATAAAAAGGCTTCTGGCCGGCGTTAGCTGCCAGCTCGGCCGAAGTGAAATCTGTCATGCTGTCGGATTGTCTGAATTTTAGCTCCTAATTCACATTGATGAAATCATGACAGGAGTGAGCTATGCTAAAAGATTGGGATGCATTTGAGAAACTACCGGAAATCGATCAAATGCTCTTGCTCGAAGCTGGACACCTCCATAAACCCCTGGGCAAAATGCGCTTGAGCTGATTCACTCATATCATGTCGCGAAGGGGATGGCGGGCATGACGAAAGAAGCTCCCGGTTTTTTCGATGTGGACGAGCGCCTGGCGGAGTTGTCGGCCAAGGGCGACGATCTGGAGCGGCTGAACGCTCTCGTCGATTTCGAATTGTTCCGCCCTTCTCTGGAGTCGGCGGTTCCGCGCGGGGATCGCTCGAAGGGCGGGCGGCCGCCATTCGATCATGTGTTCATGTTCAAGATCCTGATCCTGCAGGCCATGCATGCGCTCTCCGACGAGCGCTGCGAATATCTGATCAAGGACCGGCTGTCCTTCATGCGCTTCCTCGGCTTGGGGCTCGCCGACGCGGTTCCCGACGCCAATACGATCTGGTCGTTTCGCGAGGCGCTGAAAAAGGCCGACGCCGTCGACGCCCTGTTCGCGCGCTTCGACACGGCGCTGCGCGAAGCGGGCTTTCTGGCGATGAGCGGACAGATTGTCGATGCGACGATCGTCGCCGCGCCCAGGCAGCGCAATACGCTTGAAGAAAAGAAGGCGATCCGGGACGGCCGCATTCCGAATGGCTGGACGGACAAGCCGAAGAAGCTCGCGCAGAAAGATCGCGACGCGCGCTGGACGGTGAAATACAGCAAGGCCAAGCCGCGCGAGGATGGCTCGCTTCCGCCGGTCGATCTGGCCATTGCGGCGTTCGGCTACAAGAATCACGTGTCGATCGACCGCGGCTTCGGCCTCATCCGCAAATGGACGGCGACCCACGCCGCCGCGCATGACGGCGCGCGGCTCGAAGACGTTCTGGACCGGACCAACACGGCGAGCGACGTCTGGGCGGATACGGCCTATCGCTCGGCGAAGAACGAGGCCATGCTGACACGGCGCGGCTTCGTCTCGCGCATCCACAGGAAGAAGCCGCAGGGCCGGCCGATGCCGGAACGCGTGCGGATCGCCAATGCGCAGAAGTCGAAGGTGCGCAGCGCAGTCGAGCATGTGTTCGCCTTGCAAAAGGGACCGATGGCCCTCTTTGTCCGCACGATCGGCATCGGAAGGGCCAGGGTCAAGATCGGCCTCGCCAATCTCGCCTACAACATGCGCCGCTTCGTCTTCCTGAAGGGAAAATACGCAACGGCCTGAGGCCGGGAGCCGACAGTAAGGCTGCCGCAGCCGCCTGAGGCCAAGATATCAGCCAGCCCAATCCGCGCTCGCGAGACGGTCGCCGGTATGCGACGACCTCCACCAGCCAAAATCGCGGTTTATGGAGGTCTCCAGCTTTGATGAGCACCGCATTGATGATGACGCACCTTGGCGAGTGGTGGATAGCAGAGCGTCTCGTGGCGGATCCTCGGTGCCGTCAGTGGGCGCACGGCGTGGCAATCAACCAGCGAATGAACCAAAAGCCCCGCCTTGGATACGACCTCCTGCTGAACGCGATTGCGGAGCAAACGGGACGAGAAGGACACTGCGGCAATTAAATTGCTAATGCCTATTGCCCCCAAAGGCGAATTCTCGAGGACTGCGAGCTTCGCTCGACGCAGCGTCCAAAAACATTGGAAGCAATCAACTTCTGCTTTTCCCATGCCTTCAACAGCTCGAATGCCGGAACGCGGGGAGGTTTCCATGCACAAAGCGATTGGCCTTGCCTTGCTTCTTATCGGCGTCACTGGTGGCGTTTTTCAGCGCCCATTCCTACGGCCACTCGCAGGAGATGACACCGCTGGTCGCTAAACTCCTCACCTGCCTATTGATAGCCCTCATATGCGAAAGCTCTCATCAGTGAAGAAAAACGCGCTCGATCCGTTCCTCGCCGAAAAAGTGATTGAAGAGACTTATAGCTAACCACGCCTGTCCCGACACGGCGGGCGGGATTCGCCCAGAGGACGCCCCCGCGCGTGAAGCCGACGCCTCCCTGCCGCCCGCGCAAGGCGGAGCGATGTCTACGGCATGAGCGAAGGAACATTCCTGAGGCCGCCAGCTCGATTGGCCCGACATCGGGCTACGGTCCGCGCGCCGCCCCCTCTGCAGCGATGTGGAGCCGATGGCCGTAAGAGCGTCAGGGAATTTCGATGGATCAGGCGGCCAGGCCCGGCAAGCTTTTCAGCGGCGGCGACCGGCTTCGCCATTCAACAGTCTGCGACGAAAATCTCGTCCACCCATGCGGGAACGGCTTCACTGGCCGGCCCATACCGCCGTTCGTCGAACTGGTCAGCGTTATCCGACGGCTCCAGATTGATCTCGCAGGTCCGAATCCCACGTTGTCGCGCCTGCGACACAAAGCCGGCGGCCGGATAGACGGAGCCTGACGTGCCGATGGCGACGAAGAGATCGGCGTCGTTCAAAGCGCCGTAAATTTCATCGAGATGAAGCGGAACTTCGCCAAACCAGACGACATGCGGCCGAAGTCCGCCTTTCTTCCCGCAACGCGGGCACGGATCATCGACGCCGAGGTCATCTTTCCAAAGAGACGTTTCGCCGCAGTTCACGCAACGCGCCTTCAATAATTCCCCATGCATGTGCAGCACGCGCGCGGCGCCGGCCCTTTCATGCAAATCGTCGATATTCTGCGTGACGAGCGTCAAATTTCCACCCCGCTCCGCCAGCCCGGTCTCGAGCCGCGCGATCGCGATATGCGCGGAGTTGGGTTCGGAGGCGAGCAGGTTGCGCCGGCGGGCGTTGTAGAAAGCGTGAACCTCGCCGGGATCACGTCGAAACGCTTCAGGAGTCGCGAGTTTCATCGGATCGAAACGCGCCCAGAGGCCCGTTCCATCCTTGTCGCGAAATGTGCCGAGACCACTCTCGGCCGAGACGCCGGCGCCGGTTATGACGAAAATTTTCATGTGCATGGCCCGGCCTGACAGCGATGCCCGATGCAGGAGCGAGCGAGCACGGATCGACCGCCGCCCGTCGTTTCATCAGGCGCGGATCGCGGCGCGTCCCGCATTTTCACGATTGCCCGGGGTCGTGTCTGGATTGCGTCTTGTCGTCGAGGCTTGCAGCGAGCCATGGCCAACGTCCTTCGAGTTCGACCTCCATCGCCCAACTCATCGCCGTTCGGATTATAACGATCAGGGCAAGGACAAGGACGTCAACGAGCCCCGGATGCTCCACGGAGACGGTTCGGATGATATCCCCGCCAACCAGCAACTCCAGACCAAGCAAGATCGAACGGCCGACATTCTTCCGGTAGAGCCGGAACGACGTTGCGGGCTCCTTCAGGCCCATAACAAAGACGATTGTGGAGACGAGAGCGCCAAGAAGAATGACCGCCACGCCGGCCATGTCCATGACGAGGCCGGCCGTATTGATCAGATCACGGATGAATGGCGTATAAATCATTTTCTCTCGCCAAGCGTTGCCATTCGCCAGTCCAGCCGCGCCTTCGAGACGTCACGGCGCCCCGCGGGTCGGGACGCCGTCGTTGGTCGACAAGGCCTTACCCGGCAGGATTCTCATTGATAATTTCAATAAGTCCTACACCGGAAATCAAATAAAATGAAACCGGCTTCTCATCGAAAAGGATGGCAGGCTTTTCCGGCGCGACGCAAATGCAATCCAGATTCGCCTCCGCGATCCGCGCCAGAGTGTTTTGCAGATCGTTGGTGACGTAGCACAAGTGATAGACGATCCCGCTGCCGTGCCGGGCGACCATCTTGTCGATCGGGCCCGGGAGCCCGCCGGAGTAAATGATTTCGACCTGGGGCATCGTGTCGTGCTCGCCCATGCACAAATTGACATTCTGCTCGGGATCGAAGATCGGCTCGCCGATGCGATAGCCAAGCCCTGACAAAAGGGCGCGCGCATGTTCCGGCCGCTTAACCGCCAGGCCGAAATGATGGAAGGTGAGCCCGAACTGGTTCATCGCTGCGACGCCTGTGTCCGTCATGATTCGTTTGCCTCAGGCGACGCCAATCACGCCGACAGAAATCGTGGCGTTTCGCTTGCGGGCAACCGCTTCCGAATAGCCGGCGGCCGGCGCGATGCAGGTGGTTTCGATTCCAAATCCCGCCTGCCGAACCAGATCGACCACTTCTTCGGGCGTCCGCAGCAGATAAATGTGATCGATCGCCGGCGCATTGATCGGCACATTGACGAAAATTCGGCCCCCGGGCGCCATGACCTTCTTCAACGCCACGAGCGCCTCCACCGGCCGCTCGAGATGCTCGCAAACCTCGCTGATGACCACACTGTCGAATTGCTCAGACACGTCGCCGAGAGCAAAGACGTTTTGCTCTTGCAGCCTTGTCGGCGTCGTCACGCCGAGACGTTTCAGGCATTTTGCCGTGTGCTGAAGGCTCGTCTCGCTGACGTCCCAGCCAGTCAATTCGCGGAAACGGCCTTCCCGGGCCGCGAGCGCCAGCAGCAATCCGTGGCCGGGCCCGATTTCGAGATGCCGGCCGTCGCGGCGCGCATTCGCAAGGAATGCGTCGATATAGAAATTAAGCATCAGCGCATGGTTGCTCCACAACACCTGCGACAGGAGCAGACCATCCATATATTTCGCCATCACCTCGTCATTGGAATAAACGGTCGCGAACGCCTCTGCGAAAGAACTGAGTTGATAATGCCCGCTGCGCAGAAACTCGAGTTCCTCGGCGCGGACCATGTCGCACATCCAGCGATAGCCCCTGACGTAAGCCTCCAGGCCGCCATCGGCGAGCTTCTCGATCATTTCAGCGACATGTTCGCTTTGCTGCAGGACGCGAGGACTGCGAACCCGCAAACTCGTATTGAGCAGCTTCTCGTGCTCCGGCCATGACGCAACGACGGTGGAGATGACGCGGCCGAGCGCCGTGTTTGGATCCAGTTGGGACGCGACCGGACCATCGACAATCGTCATTGAGTTTTCCTTTGCAAATATCCGGTCATTTTGCCTGCTTGCCTGCCAAGGTCAAGGTAAGACGCAGATTTTGTCGCCCTCTCATCTGGGACGACGGTCGCGCGCCTTCCAGACGCCGCATCACAACTTTCGATTGCATGTCGCCGTCACAATCGCGCGCGACTGCGTGTCGACGTCGGAGATTTATTTAGTGGAATCCAAAACGAAGAAACGATGGCAGGCGGCGAATGACGCGACTAACATCTCGATTTTTGGTGGTCAGACCCATACGAATCATCAACGGCGACGCGCCCGCGAGCGATGCGGCGCTGGTTGACGATCCGACGACGACTTGCGCACCGTGACAAAATAAAATAATAGTCAAGCTTATGTTACGAAATTTTGTTCGAGGCGATGAATTATGCCGGCGCTCCCAGACGCTGTGGCGCTCCCGTCGAGCTTCGCCCAACTTCATTTGACATTGATCCGACATTTGTCGAACGAGAATCTCGAAGCGGCTGGAGACCTGTTTGCCCACCTCGTTGAAATTCCAGTCTGGATGGAATTCGGGCTGGACAGGCTCAGCGCGCTGATCAAAAAAGACGGAAGGCGCGCCTCCTCCGACGCCTTCCTGCGCATGCTCCTCCTTCGCGAGGACATAACTTTCGGTCATCTGAAAATTATCGCAAGGCTGCTGGATTTCGGAGACCACCTCGGCCAGCGAGACAGGATTCTCGGTCATATATCGGCGCGGGAGGCGCAAGGCCGCCTGCCGCCGCCGCGCTTTTCAAATTTCGATCTGATGACGAGGTTCAATTACGTCGGGCAGGAAAATTTGCAGTTGCTCACGCGGCTCAAGTATCTGGGCCATGAGGATATCAACTTTCGCAACCTTCTTAATACCTCGAAGATCCTCGCAGGTCGCGCGGAAATGCCGCCCAATTTGGCGAACCGCCTGCTCGCGGTCAATCGCCTCCATGAAATACCACGCGACCGATGGATGCGCGATCTGGAAGAGGCTTTCGCTCTCGATCACATTATGGCGGACCGGTGGGGCGACATGTTCCCCGAGGCCGACATCCGAGCGCTATTTGCATTGCTGGATGTTAAAACATTGCGTCGCGGCTTTCGACAATTCAGTCCCTCCAGAGGAACTCTGGTCGTCTTCTTTCATGGCGGTTTCGTGAATTTGCTGAGCCTAGGCTCAGGACCTATTAAATTTGGCTGAGCCGTGATTCACAAGGGTTTCTGATTCGGGAGCCCTCGATGAGCGGATTGTTTTTGCTGAGCGCGCGTCAGATGGCGCGGATATCGCCGTTCTTTCCTCTGGCGCATGGCGTCCCACGTGTTGACGACCGGCGGGTGGTGAGCGGCATTGTCTATGTCATCAAGAATGGCCTGCAATGGAAGGACGCACCCAAAGGCTATGGGCCGCACAAGACGCTCTATAACCGCTTCATCCGCTGGAGCCGGCTTGGCGTCTTTGACCGTATCTTCGCGGCGCTCGCCGCCGAGGGGCCAAAGCCCGAGCAGATCATGATCGACTCGACCCATCTGAAGGCGCATCGCACAGCGGCAAGCCTCTTAAAAAAGGGGTTCTTTCCCGTTGTATCGGACGCACGAAAGGTGGGTTGAACTCCAAGCTCCATGTCGTCTGCGACAGCGGCGGCAAGCCGCTTGCGATGCTTCTAACTGAAGGGCAGATGAGCGACCACAAAGGCGCGCGGATGATGCTCAAAGCTTTCCCGCCTGCATCGGCGCTAATCGCCGACAAAGGTTATGATAGCGATTGGTTCCGGGAAGAGCTGCGGGCGCGTGGGACCGAGCCTTGTATTCCGCCAACCAGAAGCCGCAAGTCCCCTCTCGATTACGACAAGGTGCTCTACCGGCAGCGCCACAAAATCGAGAACCTCTTCGCCAAACTCAAGGATTGGCGACGCATCTCAACCCGCTACGACAGATGCGCCCATACCTTCTTCTCGGCAATCTGCATCGCTGCAGCCGTAGCCTTCTACCTCAATCAATGAGTCCTGACCCTAGCCTTTGTCTGCGGCACTGGAGCGAAAGGCCGCATTTTCTCGGTCAAATCGGCGGAAGACCACTTCAACGTAAAAGATCCCCGAACGGCTTTATATCAGGGCGTGAGGGCGATCGAGGATGGTTATTCGATCTTCATGGCGCCTGATGGTCTCGCCGGAAAGCTAAACGCCAAAATCAATGTCCTCGGACTTGAAGTGCCAATGGCGGAAGGCGCGCCATTCATCGCCTATGAAACCCGTTGCGAAACGATCTGGATTGCGGCCGAACGCCATGGCGACAGATTCTTTCCCCATTTCGTGTCCGGCCCCGTCCGGCGCGACGGGGAAAAGTATCGAGCGTTTCGGGAACGCTGGTTCGCCTTTTATGAGGACCAGATCACTCGCTTGCTGACGGGCCCGCCGCGCAATCTCCCCTTGAGATCGCAATGGGCGCGTTTGTTTTCCGACAGCTTCGACCCCCACCAGCGCATTTGACGGCAGACAGGGCCGCCTTTTTCTCCTGCCGGCGTCACAAACAGGGAAATACGGCGACAGATATTCGAAAACTTGCATGAGGAACAAGATGTCAAATCCAGACATGCTCGAAGAAATCAGGACTGTGATCGTCGATGTTCTCGATCTCGAGAACGCTGGCGAGATTACGGAAGCAACGACAGCGGACGAAGTCGAGGGCTGGGACAGTCTGCAACACGTCCGGATCCTCACCGCCCTCGAGCGCAAATTTCAGTTCCGCTTTTCCGACGAGGAGATCGAGGGGCTCAAGAACGTCGGCGATCTCGTGGCCGCCGTCGCGCGGCGCGCGCAAGCGGCGGGTTAGGAGCAGGACATGTGGACAGGACTCGGCTGGCTGCCGTCGTCGCCTGCGGATTTTCGCGATTGCGTTCGCGGGATCAGGCGCGACGCCGCGGAGGGCGTCGATCCGGAGAGTCTGTGGCTGCGCGCGAAGGCGCTGGGGAATTGCGCGCTGGACGAAGTCCAGCTCGCCCAGCTCGCGCGCGTCGTCGACGATCTGCCCGAGGGCGGCAATGTCGCCAGACAGCTCAAATTGGGCCTGATCGGCGACGGCACTCTTTCCCTGCTCGGACCGGCGATCACCGCTTCGGCGACGCGCCGTGACCTGCGGATACGCGTGATCCAAGGCGACTACGGCAGGGCCGTCGACGACGCGGTGAATCCGGACAGTCCGCTTCGCCGGATGGGGCTGGACGCGGTTCTCGTCGCCTGCGACCGTCGCGGGCTGGGACTGGACAGGGCGGCCTTCTCACCGGAGGAATCGCAACAGATTGCCGAGATGGCGCTCGGCGTCGTCCGTTCCATCTGCGCCGGCCTTCAACAGTTCGTGAAGGGCGCAATACTCGTGCAGACGATCGTGCCGCCGATGGAGCCTTTGTTCGGCAGTTTCGACCGGCGCTATTCCGGCGCCCCGCTGACGCAGGTCGACGCGTTCAACAGCGGGCTGGCGCAACTCGCCGCCGAAAATGGTTTCGTCATCGTCGACGTGGCGCGGCTTGCCGGTTCGATCGGGCTGGAGCGCTGGGACGACCCGCAGCAGTGGCACGCGACCAAGCTTCCCTTCTCCGCCGACGTCATCCCGCCATACGCCGAGCTCGTCGCGCGGACGCTGGGAGCCGTTTATGGCAAATCGCGCAAATGCCTCGTCCTCGACCTCGACAACACGCTGTGGGGCGGCGTGATCGGTGACGACGGCGTCGCCGGAATCAGGCTCGGACAAGGCTCCGCAGCGGGCGAAGCGTTCCTCTCCATCCAGAAAATGGCGCTCGAACTGCGAAATCGCGGCGTCATCCTCGCCGTCAGCTCGAAGAACGAAGACGCCGCCGCGCGCCTGCCCTTCCGGGAGCATTCGGAAATGGTCCTGAAGGAGGACCATATCGCCGTGTTCCAGGCGAACTGGCTCGACAAGGCCGCCAATCTGAAGGTCATCGCCGAGACGTTGAACATAGGTCTCGACGCGCTCGTGTTCCTCGACGACAACCCGGCGGAACGCGCGCAGGTGCGCGCCGAGCTGCCGATGGTCGCCGTGCCGGAGCTGCCGTCTTATCCCGCGCTCTATCCGCGCGCCCTCATGGCCGCTGGCTACTTCGAGGCCGTCGCCTTCGGCGATGAGGACCGAAAGCGAGCCGACGATTACCAGGCCAACGCGGCGCGCGCGTCATTGCAGGCGGTCGCCAGCGATATGGAGGCCTATCTGCGGTCGCTCGGAATGAAATGCGCCATTCAGCGCTTCAACGCCGAAGGCTGCGCCAGAATCGCCCAACTGATCAACAAGTCGAACCAGTTCAACCTCACCACCCGGCGCTATACGGAACTGGAGGTCGGCCGAATGGCGGCCGATCCGCGCAAGCATACGATGCAGGTGCGCCTTGCGGATCGCTTCGGCGACAACGGGATGATCAGCGTCGTGATCGCCGATATCGGCGACGAAAAATGGACGATAGACACCTGGCTCATGAGTTGCAGGGTTTTGGGGCGGCGCGTCGAAGAGGCGGTCTTGCGGCATCTGGTCGCCGCGGCTCGGGCGGCCGGCGCAAAAACGCTGGTGGGGCGCTATATTCCGAGCGCGAAAAACCAGATGGTCCGCGACCATTACGGCAAGCTCGGTTTCAGCGAAATCATCGGGGACGAGCCGGGCTCGACCTGGGTCTTGAAGCTCGACGACTATGTCGCGCCGCACCTACCGATGGACATCGACGAGGACTTGGGATCAATCTCGCACATTGTTGCCGCGTGAGCGTCGGCGTCGAGCGCCGGCCGCGCGCCCCCTGCGTAAGCGCCGGAGAAAGTTGAGCGCCCTCGATGAAACCGCGTCACACCGCTCACAGGATCGGCTATCGCGCGTCCTGCGCCACGAGGCGGCGACGATCGATCTGGCTCCTCGCCTTGCCGGCGCTTTTATTATCGGAGTGTTTTTCCCTCTCTTCAGCCAGCGCAGAGAAGCGAGGCGAGGCGGGCCTTTATGTGTATATGAACCATCCCTCGCTCAAGAATTTCGACGAGATGTACGACGCCGCTCTGGCGGCCGATTATATCGATGGCGCCGCCATCTCGATCGAGTGGAATCTGGTGGAGCCGACCCCCCATGTCTATGACTGGTCGCATCTCGACAAATGGGTCGAGAAGGCCATCCTGCTGAACAAGAAATTGTCGTTGGGAATCATTTCCGGCCATTTTGCGCCGGAGTGGCTCTATGATCCGCAGATTGGCGTGCCGAGGAACAATTTCAATTACAACAGAAATCCGCGGGGCGTCTTTTGCTCGGTCCTCGCGCAGCCGTCGCCCTGGCATCCCGCCTATCTGCGCGAATATGGCGCGATGATTACTGCGCTTTCCGGGCACTTGCGCGACATGCAGGTCGCCGGCCGGCCGCGCGGGGCTGTCTATGATGCGGTCAGGATCGTCAAGCTCAGCGGCATCAATGTCACCACGGAGGAATTGCGAGTCGCGGCGAACAAGCCCGACGACGGTCCCTGCAAACAGTCCGATGCGACGGCGATCTGGGCTGACGCCGGCTTTACGCCAAACAGGATCCTCTCGGCGTGGATGAAAATTGCGACCGACACGGCGCAGGCGTTTCCTGACAAGACCCTGGCGATGGACATCATCCACCGCGGCGCCTTTCCTTCCATCGACGACAATGGACAGATCTATACGCCGTCGCATGACGCGCCGGACGACCTGACAGTCATGATACTGCACGCCGCGGTTCCGATGTTCCGGGATCGCCTGATGGTGAAATGGAACGCGCTCTGGCAGGCCAAGGCGCCTCAGGAAGTGCTCGACGCCGGCCACAAGGGCGCGCAAATCGGATGGCAAATGAATGGCTTCATGGGTGTTCGGGAGGGCAGCGGCTGCATCTACAAGCCCTTCGTCGCCCGCACATGCGAAACCATCGATGATTTCAGGGCGATACTGGACAACGGAATTGCCAAGGGCGGTAATTATATCGAGATTCAGGCGCCTAACGTAAACCCGCACTATGCGCCCGCCTTCGAGAGCACGCATCGACGTATGAAGGAGGCGCTGACGCCGGGGCGCTAGAACGCCTTCATGAAAAGCCTGCGCCGCTCACCATCCGAAAGCGACAAAAGCTCACCCCCGCCGCGCCGGGGGATGAAGTCGGCATCGATCACCGGCGCGCCATTGGCGGCTCTGCCAGAATCCGTTTCGACGGCTTCGCCTTCAGAGCTTCATTCAGGGCGTTCGCGGCTGCTTCCGCGAAAACGCGCGGGCCGAGCGGCAAATCGCAATTGGCGTCTCCGACACGCCAGGCATTCGTGAGGCCATCCGGTCCGGCTACATACCAGTAGCTCCAGTTTTCGTTCCCCTCGGCCGCCGAGCGGGCGACATAGGGGCCGTCGCAGCAGGCTGTAACGAAGACGCCATGAACCTCGACAAAGGGAGTCCATCCGTATAAGTGCTTATTTTTGCTATTGTAATTCATTTGCGCAATCTGAGATTTCGTTCACCGCTTGTCAACATCGCAGCTTTTGTGATTATCCGACATCTCCATGAACAAATTCTATGGATTGCGCGCCGGGCTCTAGATCTTCGAGGCGTCTGAACGACGGCCGGCAATGCCGTCGTCGCTTTTCCGCGCGAGAAGCCAAAGCCGGCCTGGTTGCTGATCGGGCGCCGGGTCACGAGACCGGAATGCGCCGGTCGATTGCGGAACCCAATGGGCCGCCGTCGAGGAAATTTACGGCTCGGCCGGGCGCGCGGGCCTCAAAGCGGTCTGAGCGTCAGAGCGAAACCAGCAGGTTCTGCAGCGCGTCGAGGTCGGCAGGCTTTGTGAGGTGCCGGTCGAAACCGGCCGCGCGGGCGCGCGCGCAGACCTGGTCCTGCCCCCATCCGGTCAGCGCCACCAGGGGAAGCCTTCGTCCCTCCGGCCGCGAGCGGATACGGCGGGCGGTCTCGTAGCCGTCCATTCGCGGCATGCCGAGATCGAGGAAAACGAGTTCCGGATCAAATTCGCCGAGCGCGTCAAGCCCCGCGTCGCCGCTGTAGGCCGCCCGCACCGTCGCTCCCATCGTCTCGAGAAACATCGCAAGACTGTCGGCCACGTCCCGATCATCATCGATCACCAGAACCCGACGGGAAACCATCGCTCCCTGAAGCGCGCCGTCTTCTGTCTCGCTGTCCGCGGCGCCGCCCGCCGCCAGCGGCAGACGAACGACAAATGTGCTTCCACGACCCAGCCCCGCGCTGTCGGCCTCGACCGAACCTCCGTGCATCTCCACCAGGCTGCGAACGAGCGCAAGGCCGATGCCGAGCCCGCCTTGCGCCCGGCCTAACGACCGATCGACCTGCGTGAATATCTCGAACACGCGAGGCAACAATTCCGCAGGAATGCCGACGCCGTTGTCGCGCACGCTGATCGTCGCGGCGGCGCCTTGTCGCGCCGCAGTCAGCGTAATGGTCCCGCCCGCCTCGGTGTATTTGGCCGCGTTGTCGAGAAGATTCGTGAAGATTTGCGAAAGCCGCACGGGGTCAGCGTCGAGGATCAGGGGCTCGGACGGCAGGTCCATCCGAAGCTCATGACCACCACGCTGAATAGCCGGCTGGCTGGCGTCGACGACATGACGAAGGAGCGCCGTCAGATCGAGGCGCTCCTTCCTCAACTCGATCTTGCCACGCGTGATCCGCGACACTTCGAGAAGGTCGTCGACAAGACGGACAAGATGACTGACCTGCCGTTCGACCATCTCGAACAGCCTGGGATTACGGTTCTCCCTGCCGGGAGTCTCGGAATTGAGGCGCAGGAGATGGACGGCGTTTCGGATCGGCGTGAGCGGATTGCGCAGTTCATGCGCCAGCGTCGCGAGAAACTCGTCCTTTCGCCGGTCGGCGTCGCGCAGCGCCGCTTCGGCGGCCTTGCGTTCCGTTATGTCCTGCACGATGCCGAATGCGCTCGCTACTGCGCCAGCGGCGTCGAACTCCAGATAGGCCCTTTCTCGCACCCATTTTACACGGCCATCCGCAAATATGCGATGTTCGACGTCATAGGCCTCGCCGTTCAACGCCGCGTCCCATCGTCCATTGACGATGGCCCGATCATCAGGATGCACCATGGCGATGAAGTCGTCATAGGTCAGCGGAGCGGCTTTTTCCGCGTCGAATATGCGGCGCGTTTCATCGGACCATGTCAATTCGTTCTTCTTCGTCTCCAGGCGCCACCAGCCGATCTGTCCGACCTGTTGCGCAAGCGCGAAATCCTCCTGACCGCGCCGCAGCGCCTCTTCCATGCGCTTGCGATCGGTGATCTCCGTGTGGCTGACGACCACCGCTGCGGGCGGTTGATTCACGCGCGCCGCGTGCATCAGGAACCATCGTTCGTTTCCGGGCGCGCGACATGGATATTCGATCGAGAACTGGTCGCGCTCGCCCGCGAGAATATCGCCCAATCCGACAAGCGTTCTGAGCGCGTAAATGTCGGTCTCCGCGGCGGCGCGACAGTTATGGAGATAATCCGCTCCGACGAAAGCCGCGCGCGAAGAGGCGCCGTTCTCACGCGCGAAGCGTTTCCAGGATTCGTTCACGGCGATCACCACGCCATCGTGGTCGAGCACGGCGATCTGATGCGGCAACGCGTCAATCGCCCCGCGCAGGAACGATCCAGAGTCGAGACTCTCCGCGCAATCGACCTTTTCAAGGATCACCGCAACACTCCGCCCGCATGCGATGCAGAGGCCCGCATCGCGCCGCCTTTCGGCGACAGCCCCGATGTTTCTCGACACGACGCGACCCCGGCCACGAGGCCCGGGGGATGCGCACGCCAACGCGAACACAAGAGTTTCCGTCGTCACAAGCCCTTGTCAGGCCGCCGCTTTCCCGCACAAATCACGATACAACCAGAACTTGACGTTTCGTGATAATATGCAACCTTAACTATAGTTCAATAGCAAAAGCGTCGCAGGAGCGATCTAACGTCGCAGCGACCCCATGTTCGGGTTCCGACGACAGGATCGGCGCCCGTCGGAGCGGGTATTTCATGGATGGAGTTCGGGTGCGCCGAGACGGTGCAGACGTCACGAGGCGGGTCGTATCACAATGTTTTTTCACGACAGACCGAAGGCGTGGCGCGCCGCTTCGTAGCGTTTGAAATTACAGCAAGATCGAGCGCTAAACCTTTGCCTTGGCCTTAATGAGGCCTATCCGGCCTCTCCGGCGGCGTCCGGGAAAAATCTTACTCGAACGTCGACAAAGGCGTTGTAAAAGCGGAAACTAGAGCCATCGGTCGAGGCGGCGCGCTCCTCGCCTTCCCCTGTGAGCAGCATAGGAAGCGAGAGACGAATGTGTTTGGCCGGAAATCCCAGTGGTCGCCCCACTCCCTGACATGAAGCCCTTCGTAACGACTCCATCGTTCATGCGACGCGTCGACGCCGCGACCAGCTGGGTGGCGTCCGTTTACGCGTCGCCGCTATGGTGGCGTCTGGCGATCGCGGCCCTGGCCGTCGCCATAGGGACTTCGGCGCGCGTCGCGCTTGCGAGCCGGTTCGAGGGGCATTTTACATTTGCGACCCTCTACCCTGCCGTGGAAATCGCCGCCGTTCTCGGCGGATTCTACCCCGGCCTGTTCGCAACTTTTTCAGGGGCCTTTGTTACGCATCTCTGGTTCAGGCCGGTGGAGACCGCCGCCTATCCTGTTGGCCTGTCGCTCTTCATCGCCAGCTGCACGGTCCTTTCCATCATCACCGAAATCCTGCATCGCACGCGGCTTCGCCTCAACGAATCGCAGGAAAAGCGCGAAATCGCCGAACGGCTGAATATCGCGACCCGGCATCTCCAGATCGCGGTTTCCGCTGGCGCCATCGGGACATGGCTTCTCGATCTTGGAAAAAACGCCGCTATCGTCAACGACGAATTTCGTTCGATCTTCGGTTTGGCGCCCGATGTCGACGTCAATCCGGATTTAGTGTTTCGAACCATCCTTCCCAACGACGTTTCCCGGCCGCGCGAGGCTTTGCGTGCGGCGCTCGAGCCGTCCGGCAACGGGCTTTATCATGCCGAGTATCGAATTCGCAGAGTGACGGACGGCGCCATTCGCTGGGTCTCGTCGCGCGGCCAGACGGCGTTCGAGAACGGCAAGCCGGTGCGCGTCGTCGGGGTCGCGCGCGATGTTACGGATGAAAAAGTCGCCGCACGGGCGCATCAGGAACGCGCACAATTGGCGGAGCAATTGGAGAGCGTCGCCGCCACGGCTCCCGGCGTGGTGTTTTCATTCTATATTGGCGACGACAGTCACATCGCCTATCGCTACGTCTCGCCCAAGGCCAAAGCCGTGTTCGGCGTCGCCGCCGAGGATATTTGCGCAGACGCGCGCGTCTTCTATCGACGCGTTCATGTCGCGGATCATGACCATCTCAACGCCGCGCTTGTCGAGTCGGCGCACAGCCTCTCCCACTGGGATGTCGAATTTCGTTTCGACCATCCGGAAAAGGGAGCAATATGGTTGGAGGCTCAGGCTGCGCCTGTCTGCGAACAAGACGGCAAACTTGTCTGGCACGGCTATGTGTCCGATGTTACCGAACGCAAGAGATCCGACATAGCCCTCGCCGAAACCGCCGCGCGATTGCAGGCCATGATCGACGGCGCGCAGGACGCCGTCATCACGATGGATTCGGAAGGTCGTATCCAGTCCGTCAATCGGGCTGCGCTTTCGATGTTCGGATACGACGCCGGGGAACTGGCTGCATGCAATATCACAGCGCTGCTGAGCGACGTCGCGACCAGACCCGAAACCAAGGAGGCCAATGACCTCCGCGCCCTCGAGGCCGGAGTCGGCCACAGATGGGAAGTCGAGGCGCGTCGCCGAAACGGAAAAGTCTTTCCTGCGGAATTCAGTCTTTCGGAAGCCCGATACGACCACCGACGCATCCTTATCGGCTTCGTCAAGGATCTGTCCGAGCAACGAAAAGTTCAGCAGCGGGTGGAAAAACTGAACAGGGACCGTCTCGACGCCATGGCCGGAATGGCCGGGAGGCTCGCACATGAGATCAATCAGCCGCTCGCGGCGACCGCCACCTATCTCAAGGTCGCGCGGCGATTGCTGGAAAGACCGCCGCAAGAAGCCGGAACGAATATTGTCGAATTGATCGACAAGGCGACAATCCAGACATTGCGCGCAGGGAAAATCGTCAACAGCCTGCGGCAACTGGTTGCGCGCGGCGAGCCCGACAAGACCCTCGTAAGCGTGCACGAGCTGATCCTGAACACTTACGACTCGATGCTGGCGGACGGCGCCAACACAGACGTGCAGATACGTCTGGAACGCAACGCGAGCAGAGACGATGTGGTGGCGGACAGGGCCCAGCTGCAACAGGTCCTCGTCAGCCTCATGCGCAATGCGATAGAGGCGATGCAAGAAACGGAAAAGCAGGAATTGATCGTCTCCACATCCAATCCCGACGACAGGACAATTCGCGTTGACGTCACGGACACCGGCGGAGGGTTGGCCGGAAATGTCGAAGAAGATTTCTTCGAACCTTTTGCGACCACGAAAGAGAAGGGCATGGGCGTCGGGCTATCGATTTCGCGATCCATCATCGAAGCGCATTACGGGCGAATCTGGGCAAAACCGAATCCCCGAGGCGGGGCCGTTTTCAGCTTCACGCTGCCGCTGCAAAATGCGGAAGAGGAAATATGAACGACACGAAAATAGTTCACCTGATCGACGATGATGCGGCAATGCGCGATGCTGTCGGGCTTCTGTTGAGTACGGAAGGCTTCAGCGTCCACACGTACCCCTCTGCGCCGGCGTTTCTGAAGGCCGTCGCCACGAATCGCGAAGGTTGCGTGATAACCGACGTTCGCATGCCGGAAATGAGCGGCATCGAGCTCATCGCGCGGATGAAAGAGGATCGGATCGCCATGCCGGTCATCGTCCTGACCGCGCACGCGGACGTGCCTCTCGCCGTCGAGGCGATGAAGCTCGGCGCCGTGGATTTGCTGGAAAAACCGTTCGAAGACCACGCGCTGCTCGCGGCCGTCGACGCCGCATTCGCGCGACGGAGCATGGAACAATCGCGCAGTCGTGAAACGCAGGCGACCAAGGATCGGCTCGCCAGCCTGACCAAGCGCGAAAACGAGATCCTCGCGGGTCTCCTCAAAGGCCAATCGAACAAGGTCATCGCACATGAGCTCGGCATCAGCATCCGCACCACCGAGGTCCATCGCGCAAACATCATGGCGAAGATGCAAGCCGGCAATCTCGCTGCGCTCGTGAAAATGGTACTTGCCGCGTCGAGCGGACCGGAGGGCGAAGCCCAGGAATGAACGCGAAACGGACACGCCATCCGTTTCGCGCGATCGTAGTCGTGATGCGCGAGAACGCCGCCGATCCGTGGTCGGCGAACTCGCAGCGATCTATTTCCTGTCCCGTTCGCCGCGACCGAGCGTACACTCCAGATCGACGATGCGGAGCGTCGTGCGAAGGATCGTGTCCGGGTTCAGGCTGATCGAATCGATTCCGAGACGGACGAGGAACTCCGCCATCTCCGGATAATCCGAAGGCGCCTGTCCGCAAATGCCGCAATGTCGCCCATTGCGCCGTGCGCCCTCCACCGCCATGCGAATAATGGTCTTGACCCCTTCGTCACGCTCATCGAAATCAAATGCGACGATTTCGGAGTCGCGGTCGACGCCGAGCGTCAGCTGGGTGAGGTCGTTCGAGCCGATCGAGAACCCGTCGAAGTGTTTCGAGAACGCATCGATGAGCATGACATTGTTCGGGATCTCGCACATCACGTAGATTTCAAGCCCGTTTTCGCCGCGTTCGAGACCAAGTTCGCGCATCAGCGCAATCACTCTCTCGGCCTCTTCGATGCGACGGCAGAACGGGATCATCAACTTGACATTCGTAAGCCCGAGATCCTCGCGCACGCGTTTCATCGCCGCGCATTCGAGCGCGAAGCCTTCGCGATAGGCGGGATGCGCATAGCGCGACGCGCCACGAAAACCGATCATGGGATTGGCTTCGTCACCTTCGAAAACGCGTCCGCCGAGAAGCGACGCATATTCGTTGCTCTTGAAATCCGACATGCGCACGACGACAGGCTTGGGATAAAACGCCGCCGCGATCGTCGCGACACCCTCAGACAGACGCTGAATAAAGTAGTCGCTCGGGCTCTCATATTGTGCGGTGATCTTCGCAATCGCCTCGCGCTCACGCGCGTCGAGCCGTTCCGGATGGACCAGCGCCATCGGATGAGCTTTGATCGACTCAGCGATGATGAACTCCATGCGCGCAAGCCCGACGCCGTCATTTGGCAAGGCCGCCAAGCTGAAGGCGATGTCGGGATTACCGACGTTCATCATGATATGCGTTGCGGGCTTCGGCACTGTCTTCAGGTTCGTCTTCTCGACCTCGAACTCGATCGCGCCCTCATAGACCCTGCCGACATCACCCTCGGCGCAACTGACCGCAATCAAATCGCCCGTGCGGATGACGCGCGTCGCCGCGTCGGTTCCAACAATCGCGGGAATGCCGAGTTCACGCGCGACGATGGCGGCGTGACAGGTGCGGCCGCCGCGGTTCGTCACAATGCCCGCGGCCGACTTCATCACCGTGCCCCAGTCAGGCGACGTCGTATCCGCGACCAGAATTTCTCCCGGCATAAAACTCGACAGCTCACTCGCGTGTTCGATAATGCGCGCCTTGCCCAGCGCGATCTTCGTGCCGACAGCGCGGCCCTCTACCTTTAGAGGACCGTGCTTGCGGACCCTGTATTCCTCGACGACATTCCTGTCGCGGCGGGACGCCACGGTTTCGGGGCGGGCCTGAACTATGTAAAGTTCGCCATCTACGCCGTCCTTCGCCCATTCGATATCCATGGGACGGTGAACGCCCGCCTTGGCGCTGTAATGTTCCTCGATGGCGATGGCCTGACCCGCGAGCGTCACGACTTCGTCGTCGGAGATGCAGAATTTCTCTCTTTCCTTCCGGTCGGTCGGCATGTTGCGGGTTGTCACGCGTCCCCGGTCGGAAAAGATCATCTTGATCTTTTTCGGTCCGAGCGCGCGCTTCAGCACGGCGCGCTTGCCTTGTCGATAGGTTGGCTTGAAGACGTAGAACTCGTCGGGATCGACAGCGCCCTGCACGACATTTTCGCCAAGGCCATAGGCGCCGGTGATGAAAACGACGTCCTCGAATCCGGTCTCCGTATCGATCGTGAAGATGACGCCGGACGCTGCGAGGTCCGAGCGCACCATTTTCATGACGCCAACGGAATTATAGACCTTGAAATGGTCGAAACCATTGTCGATGCGGTAGCGAATGGCTCGGTCGGTAAAAAGACTTGCGAGGCAATGTCGCACGGCGTCGATCACCGCCGCTTCGCCGCGCACATTGAGGTAGGTGTCGTGCTGCCCGGCGAAGCTCGCGCTCGGCAAGTCCTCCGCGGTGGCGGAGGAGCGCACCGCTACGGTCAGTTCGGCGCCGTATTCCTCCCTCAATCGCGCGAACGCGTCGCGAATATCGGCTTCGAGATCGGGTGGCGGCGCGGCGTCATAAACGATTTGACGAGCCCGCGCCGCGCGCCGCGCCAGATCGTCGACGTCGTCCGGGTTCAGCCCCTCGAGCGATTCCTTCAACGCAGGCCATGCGCCGGCGTGCTCGAGTGTATGGCGATAGGCCTCGGCGGTAATCGCAAACCCGTTGGGAACACGGATGCCTTTCGCCGTCAGCTCTCGATACATTTCGCCGAGCGAGGCGTTCTTTCCGCCGACGAGCGGCACATCGCCAATGCCGATCTGGGAGAAAAAGCGCACGAAGCGGCCGGCTCCCCAACGAGCGCTTGTCATAGAGGCGGATGAGACAGGCGATATGTTTCTTCTTTCAGTCATTGAGGATCATCGATCGTTGGCGGTGGTCGCATGTTGAGCGACTGGCCGAATGGCGGTCGCACAATGTTGGAGTCTTCAACGCAATTCTGGAAGTTCAACGACAGTCGTCGATTTCGCCTCTCTCGGAAGTGAGGCATTTCGCCGCGCCGCGGCCGGCCCAGCGGGAGTTATTGAATGAGGACGCCCTCGTTGGCGCGCAACAGGACGTCCGATCCGACGGGCTCATTAACCCGATCGCCTAGCGTCGATAACACAATTGTGGCGCTTTCGCACATTGCCGATCGCCACCGCTTCGTGGTGTTGGAGAAATTGAGCGCAACGCAAACGCGCTCATTTTCGCTTCTACGCTCGTAAGCCAAAACGTCATCGTCACTCGACAGAAGTCGCCAGGCGCCACAGTTGACCGCGGCGTGTTCACGCCTGAAGCAGAGCAGTTTTCTCGCGAGAGCGAGAATCGACGTTTCATCGCCGCTCATCGTCGAGACATTTCGCGTCTCGTGATCGGCCGTCAGCGGAAGCCAGGGTTCGCGCGTCGAAAAGCCGGCGAAAACGCTCGCGTCCCATTGCATCGGCGTTCGCGACGGATCGCGGCCGACGCCGAGACCGGGCTCGCGCTTTGCCCATGGATCCTGAAATCGCTCCGGCGGCACCTCCACATGGCCAATGCCGATTTCGTCGCCATAAAAAAGCGTCGGCGTGCCGCGCAATGTCAGAAGCAGCATGGTTGCGACGCGCGATTGCTCTGCGCCGACACGCGCAGCGACGCGGGGCCGGTCATGATTGCTCAACACCCAATTCGGCCACGCGCCTTTCGGAAGCGCCGCCTCGTAATTCCCGATCAAACGGGCGATCCCCGCCGCGTTCCAGTCTGCATCGAGAAGCTGGAAGTTGAAGGGCAGGTGCGCTCCTTTCAAATTGTCGCCATAGTAAGCAACCAGCCTGTCGAGCGGAAGGTAAATCTCGCCGATGAGCAAACGATCCTCGAATTCTTCGACCACTTGTCGAAGACCGGCGATCACCTCATGCACTTCGGGTTGATCGGATGAAAATGTCTGCTTGAAACGGATGATGTCCGGGCCATTTCCCGTCCAGCCGGGATTGACCGGATTGTCTCGAAAGGCAGCATCCTTGATGAGATGCGAAATCACGTCGACGCGAAATCCGTCTACGCCACGACGCAGCCAGAAACGCAAAACCTCGTGCATTGCGGCGCGAACCTGCGGGTTGCGCCAATTCAGGTCGGGCTGCTCGGGCAGGAAAGCGTGGTAGTAATATTGTCGTGTCGCCTCGTCCCAGGTCCAGCCGCTGCCGCCAAAATGGCTGACCCAATTGTTAGGCGGTCCGCCATCCTGAGCCGCATCACGCCAGATATACCAGTCGCGCTTCGGATCGTTTTGGGAGCGCTTGCTCGCCAGAAACCAAGGATGCGCATTGGAAGTATGGTTGGGGACGAAATCGAGGATAACCTTCAAACCGCGCTGATGCGCTTCCGACAGGAGCGCATCGAAGGCGGCCAGCGAACCAAACAGCGGGTCGACATTGCAATAGTCGGCGACGTCATATCCGAAATCATGCATCGGCGACGGATAGAAAGGCGAGAGCCAGATCGCATCGACTCCAAGCCAGACGAGATAATCGAGCCGCCGACGCACGCCTTCCAGATCGCCGACGCCGTCACCATTCGTATCCTGAAAGGAGCGCGGATAAATCTGATAGATGACTCCCTTTTGCCACCAGGCGAAAGACATGATGCGCTCCCGAATCGTCGATCTATGTTGACGTTATGTTCAGAACGGTCGCCAGCAGATTTTTCCTGTCGGCGTCGAGGCCGACAAGAATTTCGAACTGTCCGGGCTCGATCTTTGGCTTCATGTTCTCGTCCGGAAACGAGAAACTGTCCGCGCTCAACGTGAGGGCGACCGTCCTGCTCTCGCCGGGTGAGAATACGATCTTGACCCATCCTTTCAATTCCATCAGCGGTCGCGCGATGCTCGCAACGACGTCGCGCACGAAGACAAAAATCGTTTCTTCGGTCTCGAACGCGCCGATGTTTTGCGCATCAATCACGATCTCGACGGTCCCATCGGCAGAAATATCGCTTGGAGCGACGCGAAGGTTGGACAGGACGACATGGCTATAGGAAAGCCCATGACCGAAGGGAAAAAGCGGTTCGACCGGGAGATCGAGATATCGGCTTGTGTATCTATTGTCTGCATTCCAAGGACGACCCGTCGAACGCGACGCATAGAATATTGGTATCTGCCCGACCTCCCGCGGCCAGGTGACGGCAAGCCGCGCGCTCGGATTGTAGCGGCCCGTGAGAACATCCGCGATGGCGTGGCCAGCCATGTCGCCGAGGAACCAGGTCGCGAGCACCGCGCGCGCACGTTCAACGAGCCAGCTCACGGCGAGTGGACGGCCCGAGGAGAGAAGCGCGACGACCGGAACGCCCGTCGCCAGAATTCTTTCAGCGAGTTCGCGCTGACGTCCGGGCAAGCCGATCATCGCGCGGCTGGCCGCCTCGCCGCTCATTTTCTCCGCCTCTCCGAGACACAATACAATTACGTCAGCTCCCGCGGCCATATCGCAAGCCGGCGCGATTCCGCTCGCGTCGTCGTCCTCGATGCCTGCTCCCGCGTGAAAAACAACCTCGCAATTCGGCAGGGCGAAACGCAATCCTTCGAGGATCGTGACGCAATCTTCCGCCGCGCCTGCGGAATACCATGGACCCAGCATTTCCGCGCGCGCGTCCGCCAGAGGGCCGATCACCGCTATTCGACGCACATCTGCCGAAAGCGGGAGAATGTCGTCGTTGGACAGCAGCGTGATCGAACGTCGCGCCGCGTCGCGCGCGAGTTCCCGATGCGCGGCTCGGCTGTATTCGCCAGCCGCGATCGAACGATAGGGATCGTCGAAGAGCCCGAGCCTTTCCTTCAGGAGCAGAACGCGCCTTGCGGCGGCGTCGACGTCAGCCAGATCGACGAGGCCGCGCGCCAGCGCCTCCGGCAGGCGGCGAACATAGGCCATGCTCATCATGTCCATGTCCACGCCCGCCCTTAGCGCAAGCGCGGCGGCGTCAGTGAGATCGCCGGCGACGCCATGTTCGATCAGTTCCGCAATGGCGGTGTAGTCGCTTATTATCACGCCATCGAAACCGAGGTCGCGCCGCAGATATTCGCGCAGCAGGCGCGCATGCGCGGTCATCGGAACGCCGGCGAGGCTGTTGAAACCGGGCATGATTGCCGCGCAACCCGCCTCCACTGCGGCGCGGAACGGCGGGAGATAGATTTCATGCAGCGCGCGCTCCGAAACATCGACCGCCGCATAGTCTCGTCCTGCGGTCGCCGCGCCATAAGCGCAGAAATGCTTGGCGGTGGCGGCGATCGACGTTGGCGCTTCGAGCGCCCGATCCTGAAAACCGCGAATCTTGGCCTCGGCCATTTTGACGGCGACGAGCGGATCTTCGCCCGGCCCCTCCGCAATGCGTCCCCAGCGCGGGTCGCGCGCGACATCGAGCATCGGCGCAAAAGTAAGGCTGACGCCCTCATGCGCCGCCTCGATCGCGGCCACACGCGCCGTGCGCTCCCAGAGCAACGGATCGAACGCTCCCGCTTCAGCAAGTGGAATCGGAAAGATCGTCCGGTGTCCGTGGAGGATGTCGAGGCCGAAAAAAAGCGGAACGCCGAGGCGTGTCCCTTCTGCAGCGAGCTTCTGCGCGGCGGCCATCGCCTCGCGCCCCCAAAGGTTGAATACGCCGCCGACGCGGCCCGCCCGAATCTCCGCCGTGGTCTCGACATGGACGACCGGTCCGGTGACGGTCTGCCCCGCCGTCACCAGATTGAGCTGGCCGATCTTTTCCTCGATGGTCATGGACCGCAGAAGCGACTCGACCCGGCTCATGTCTCCCCTCGAACAAATCTCATGATGCAGCGTCCATTTGACCCGACGCGAAAGCCTCGCCTGCGGGGACCGAAGCGGTTTAAACTACCAACCGGATATAGCAGAATTTCACAAGCCAAGATTAAGTCAGCGTCGCGACGCTCTTGTGACCGCTGAAAACGGATCGGGAGCCCATGGCAAACCAGAACGGCGCAGCCTCGAGGAGCACGGATCAGCAAACGCCGATCAATGGATTCGCCCCCTATCTGGGAATGATTCTGGCCGCCTTGCGCGCCGCGCGCGAGAGGGTCGCGCTCTATTGGCTCGGCGGTGGCCTGCTCTTGGTGATCGCCGCAACCGCTTACGGGCAGATCAGGCTCAACGCCTGGAACCAGCCTTTTTACGACGCGCTCGCGCGAAAGGATCTTGCCGCGATCGGCGAGCAGCTTCTCGTGTTCACGGGCATCGCCATCACTTTGCTGATTTTGAACGTCAGCCAGACATGGCTCGTGCAGATGACCAAGCTCAAACTGCGCGAAGGTCTGACGCGAGACCTGTTCGCCCAATGGCTGACGCCCAAGCGCGCATTCCTGATCGCGCGCTCCGGCGAAATCGGGGTCAATCCCGACCAGCGAATCCATGCCGACGCGCAGCATCTCGCAGAGGTGTCCACCGATCTTGGCGTCGGCCTCGTTCAGGCCTCGCTATTGCTGGTGAGCTTCGTCGGCGTCCTCTGGACGCTCTCCGAGGGTGTCACATTCTCCCTCCTCGGCGCGCATATCGACATACCGGGATATATGGTCTGGTGCGCGCTGCTATACGCCGCCCTCGCGTCGCTCGCCAGCTGGCGGGTTGGCCGCCCGCTCGTGCATCTGGGCGCCGAGCGCTACGCTCGCGAATCCGAGATGCGCTTCGCGCTCATGCATGTGAACGCGCATGGCGAGGCGATTGCAATTCATCGTGGCGAGGAGGCGGAGCAAGCGCGGCTGCGGATCGAGTTCGATCGACTTCTCGACGTTCTCCGGCAGCTTGTCACCGCGACGACGAACCTCGCCTGGGTCACGGCCGGTTATGGCTGGTTCACCATCGTCGCGCCGATCATCGTCGCCGCGCCCGCCTATTTTGCCGGCAATCTCACATTCGGCGGACTGCTCATGGCGGTCGGCGCCTTCACGCAGGCGCAGCAGTCGTTACGCTGGTTTGTCGATAATGCGGGCGTCATCGCCGACTGGCGTGCGACATTGTTTCGCGTCGGAAGCTTCCGGCAGGCTCTGCTCGACATCGATGCTCCCGCCCCAGACGCGGCGCGCATCACATTCGCATCAACCTCCCGGGACCGCCTGCTGCTGGAGAATCTGGAGCTCTATTCGCCATCGGGCTCTACGCGCCTCGACGAATCTCATATCGAAATCGCGCCGCAGGATCATGTGCTCGTCATAGGCGAGCATGGTTCCGGCAAGACTCTGCTGTTCCGGGCCATCGCGGGATTATGGACATCGGGACGCGGGAACATCAGCCTGCCGCCGGCGAACGCCGTCTATTTCGTGCCAAAGCGGCCCTACATCGCCGATCTCGCCTTGCGAGACATTCTCTCTTATCCGGCCTCATCGCGCGATTTCTCCGACGAGGAATACGTCGCCGTTCTGAGACGCTTCGGCCTCGCGCATCTCGCGGGCCAGCTCGACCGAATCCCCCATTGGGAAAAGGAGCTGACGGACGCGGAGCAGCAGGGCCTCGCTTTCGCGCGCGTCCTGCTGCACAAGCCGCGCTTCGTCATTGTCGACGAGGCGATCGAGTCGCTTTCTCCCGAGGCGCGTCGCACTCTCTTCAAGGTTTTTGCGGACGAGCTGGCGCATGCCGCGCTTGTCTATATCAACGGGCCGCAGGCGCAGGACAGGTTTTTCGACCGCGTCCTGCGCCTGAACTTGACGCCGCGCGGCGAGCGCCAGACGGTCGTGAGGGGCTCCGCATGACCCCCATTCAATAGAATTTGAGGGACGCTTTTCGCACTACCCAAGTCAAATCGCATCGTTCCGTAAGCGGCACACGCAGCGCGTCTCTGGACATTCGGCGCTGCGACGAGCGACTGCGCGCGCATGATGCATATCAAATCGGCAATCCGCCGAACCCTTGATCGACTTATTGCACGCCCGGAAAATATGCACGATCATATGATATTGTTTTAAAATATACTTCGCACCTGTGGCACCATGGCGCCCGAATTGCAAACTCTGATCGACTGACGTCGGCTGCGACGTCAACCGGTCCACCGACGGGCCACTCAGCATCGCCGCTGTTCTGAACGCCGCCACATGGGCGCGCCTTCAGACAGCGGCTTTTTTATTGCCGTTCGACGCGCCGCAAATGCGGTGAAAGCGCGAAATTCGGGGGTGCGAAATGAGGAACAACGCGATCATTGATCCGCAGACAATTCGGCGCCGCTCGAGCATCGCCGCCGTCGCGATATCGGTCGCAGCAACTGTAATTGCTGCATCTGGCGAAGCGCGCGCAGACAAGGTCGCCACGAAATCGTCGAGCGCGCCCGCGCCGGCGACGCCGTCGCCTCCGCCCCCGGCGCCGCTCGGCGTCTTCGGCGCCGACATGGCGGCCGCCGGCAAACTCGTTCTGTCCGTCATTCCGCAATTCGCAAATCTCTCTACGTCACTTATCGGAACGCGCCCCGTCTCGTCGCAGGAAATAGCGGCGACAGTTCCCTATTTCTTCAACCCGACCCAAAAACTGCGCCTCGTGCCCCAGAATGCGGCGGTAGCGACGCAGACGGTCGCGCTCGCCTACGGTGTAACGAAGGAGCTCTCCGTTGTGTTCACAGCGGGCATGATCGAGCGAAATCTCGACATGCTGACCTTTCGCGGCCTTGCCGGAATAATCCCCCGCGGCATGAGCTACACGGGAACGGCGGGCCTGACCGATTTCACCCTGTCGGGCATTTACAGGATCTATCAGGATCCCATACATCGCATCCAGCTCAACGCTGGCGTTACATTCCCCACAGGCAGCAACACCAACACCTTCACATTGCTTCAGCCCGACGGAACTTACGCGACCAGCCGCGCCTTCTATGCAATGCAGCCGGGAGCGGGAACCTTCGACTTCATGCCCGGCGTGGTTTACGCCGGACACCTCGAAAAATGGTCTTGGGGCGTATCATATCGCGGCCGCTTTCCGATCGCCGCCAATCGCCAGGGTTATCTGTGGGGCGACCTGCATGAATTCAACGGCTGGGGGGGCTACACCTGGATCCCGGGTCTGACGACCACTTTTCGCGTCAATGCCAGCATACAGGGCCCGATTCGCGGCTACGATCCGAACATTCGCGGGCGCGCGCAAGCCGCCAACCCGAATTTCTATGGCGGCGAGCGTATCGAACTGTTCGGCGGCGCCGTCATCAGCGGCAAATTCGTCGGTTACGAAAATGTGACGCTTGCCGTCGAGGCCGGCGCGCCAGTCTATCAAAACCTCAACGGCCCGCAGCTCTCCAAGAACTGGCAGGCGGGAATGGCCTTGCGATGGAAGATCTGACGGTCCTGTGCATTCGAGGCGCGATGGACGCCCGGTTTTGCAACAATATCCCTCATTGAAGGATGCTCACGATGTCTCTCGCGAATGCGCGGCGCCGGTTTGACGTCATCAGATTCATGACCGCGCCTTGCGACCGGCAACAACGCGCGCAACGCGGCGCCGTTCTTGCAGACGCATGGTGGTGCGTCTGGATGATCGTCAAGGGCGCGCTATTCACAGGCGGCTTCATTCTTGGGGCCGCTGCAATCATTAAAGGTCTGGACGCGTTTCTGGACGAACTTCACTGACGAGAAAGGATGAAGGCGCCGCGATGCGGCGTCTTGTTCCGTATTCGCGCCGCGACTACAACACGAACAGATTATGGCTGAGCGCAGCAAAGCCCCTCTCGCGCAGACCACGCCGGACACCGCACTTGAAAATCGTCATAGTCGATGAAAGCCCGATCCGCGCCGCCATCCTCGAAGAAGGACTGCGCGAAGCCGGGTTCACGGAGGTCGAGCGCCTGTCCGAAATGCGCAACCTACTGCAACGGATCTACTCCATAGATCCGGACGTGATACTCATCGACCTCGAAAATCCCTCCCGCGACGTTCTCGAACAGATGTTCCAGGTCAGTCGCGCCGTGCGCCGTCCGGTGGCGATGTTCGTCGATCAGAGCGACGCCGACTCGATCCGCGCCTCTGTCGACGCCGGCGTCTCAGCCTATATCGTCGACGGACTGAAAAAGGAACGCATCAAATCGATCCTCGACCTTTGCGTCTCGCGATTCAATGTCTTCTCCCGTCTTCAAGACGAACTCGAGCGGGCAAAATCCGACCTAGAGGAACGCAAGAAGCTCGATCGCGCCAAGGGAATTTTGATGAAAGCGAAAGGCCTGTCGGAAGACGCAGCCTATAAACTGATGCGCGGAACGGCGATGCGCGAGAACAAGAAGATCGCGGAAATCGCCCAGGCGATCATCACTGCAGCGGAGCTGTTGAAATGAGCGGCGCAGCCAGGCCGTTGCGAATCGGTTTCATCCCACTGGTCGACGCAGCCGCAATCTTTGTCGCCTTCGACCAAGGCTATTTCGTCGACGAAGGACTGGATGTCGAACTCGTAAAAGACGTCTCGTGGTCGAACATTCGCGACAAGCTGGCGATCGGCGTCCTGGACGCAGCGCATATGCTTGCGCCCATGGCCATAGCGTCAAGCCTGGGCTTTGGGCATTTCAAGACGCCGCTCGTCGCGCCGATGAACCTTGCGATGAATGGAAACGCCCTTACCGTCACAGCGACGCTGCATGCACAATTGCGAGAAGCGGCTGACGGCAATATCGTCGACCCGCTCGTCACCGCCCGCGCCTTGAAAAAAGTGGTCCGAACCCGCAGCGAGCGGGGGCAGGAACCCCTGACCTTCGCAATGACGTTTCCATATTCGATGCATAATTACGCGTTGCGTTACTGGATCGCAGCCGGCGGTCTCGATCCCGATCAGGATCTTCGACTCGTCGTTCTGCCCCCACCCTATATGGTCGACTCTATCCGGCGGGACCAGGTCGACGGCTTTTGCGTCGGCGCGCCATGGAGCTCGGTCGCTGTCGACGCCGGCGTTGGTCAAATTCTGCATTTCGGTTGCGAAATTTTTTCGCATGCGCCTGAAAAAGTTCTCGCATTGCGCGAAGCCGACGTCGACGCAGACCCGTCCGTGGCGCTCGCCCTGACGCGCGCGCTCGCAAAGGCCGCCCTTTATGTCGCTGAGCACGAAAATCACGCTAAAATATCAGCAAGCATGGCCAGTCCGGACCGGCTGGGCGTCGATGCGAATTTAATTCGTCGCTCCCTGGAAGGAAAATTGAAGCTGGACGCCTCCGGCGCGTCCCGATCGGATGACGATTACCTCGTCATCGGCAAAGGCGGGTCTGTGCGCCCCGATGTGCGTCAGGCCGTTTGGATCTATGCGCAAATGCTGCGCTGGAAGCAGGGATCATATTCTCAGGAACATGCTGCGGCAGCACAACGCGTTTTCCGTCCCGAACTCTATGACTCCGCCCTGTACGGCCATCACTCATCTCCGCCGACCGGTCTCGCCGCGGTCGATCCGATTGGGCCTTTTGACGGCGTCTCCACCCCGGATGATTTGCGCAATTACCTCGCAACCTTCGAGGTAGGCTGCCGGATCTGATCGAAGCCATGCGCGGCGCCTGCGCACATATTTTCCGAATGACCCCTCTCTGGGGCCGTCACACCTTATCTAAATGCGCAATCAACAACAAACGCCGTAAGAGCCCGTTTGGAAATTCACGGGTGCGCATTCCGACGGATGAGAACACCGCCCATGGCGACGTGGATCATGGCGGTTGAGACGTCGATGCGGCGCTCGTAATCTCGGAAGAACCTGCGCCAGCGCATCATCCAGCCGAAAGTTCGTTCGACGACCCCGCGACGCGGCAGGGCTTCGAAGCCCTTCTGACCGTCGCGGCAGCGAATGATTTCGAGCACGAAATCCAGATAGCGGGCCTTGTCCATCAATTTGAGCCGGTCGTAGGCGGCGTCGGCCACGAGATGTTTCACGACCCATGGCCAGCGCTTGCGGATGGCGTCGAGGATGGCCTGCGCCCCGGCGCTGTCGGAAATGTCGGCTGTCGTCAGATTGACCATCAGCAAACGCCCATCCGCGTTGACCGCGATATGGCGAGTAGCCGTCCGGCGTAGGCCGCAGGCGCTGCGTGCGGGATGATTGGCGGGTCGATCTGCCAATTTATACGGGATGCAGGAGTCCGTCGGATTTTAGAGTTTCGATGGCCTTGTGTAGATTTAGGCCGCGATAGACTCGGAACCACTCGCCGGTGTGGCGACGCCACTGAATGTCGAAGCGGTCGGGGCTGATCCAATCGAGGCGAGCGAAGGGCGCATCGAACTCTTCGCCCTGATTGTCCGGGAAGCCGGAACGGTAACGTTGGATGAGGCGATATTTGGCGCCGTGCCATTTGCCGAGAATATCGACCGGATAGTTGAACTCGGTCGGTTGGATCGAAGGCAGGAAGCGAGGCTTCAGGAAGTCATTGATCAACAGCTCGCAGGCGGCGGTGACGCGCGCTTTTTCGGCCTCGGAGAATGCGGCGTTCGGCTTAAGCAGCTTGCGCATGGCTCATATGCGCCTTCCGCCAATTCCATGGCAGCAGTTCATCGAGCCGATGCGCGGGGTGCGCGGCGATGCGGGCGAGGACGTCGGCGAGCCAGGTCTGCGGATCGACGCCGTTCATCTTCGCCGTGACGATGAGGCTGTACATCGCCGCGGCGCGTTGACCGCCGCGATCAGATCCGCAGAACAACCATGACTTTCTTCCCAAAGCGATGCCGCGCAGGCCGCGCTCGGCGGCATTGTTGGACAAGCAGACGCGCCCATCGTCGAGGAACAGCGTGAAGGCCGGCCAGCGCTTCAGCATGTAATGGATCGCCTTGGCGAGATCGTGCCCGCGCGAGAGTTTGGCGAGTTGTTCGCGCAGATAGCTTTCCAGCGCGTCGACGAGCGGGCGGCTCGACGCCTGTCGAACGACGAGGCGTTCCTCCGCGCTCTTGCCTTTGATCGACCGCTCGATCGCAAACAGCGCGTCGATCCGACGAACGACCTCGATCGCGATCGGCGACAGCGGTATCTCCTTCTTGCCCGAAGCCTTGCGCCGCGCATTCTCGTCGATGTCCGCCATTGCGAAGAACGGGCGCCTCGCATGGACCCAGCACGCGGCCTCGCGGATCGGGCCGGGCGCGCGCCCTGCCAGATAGAGCTTGCCGTAGCCGTCATAGGCGTCGGCTTGCAGGATGCCGGACCAGTTCGCCAGATGGCCCTGTGGATGTTCGCCGCGCCGATCGCGCGAGTAATAGAACATCGCCGCCGGCGGCCCGGCGCCGCCGAAGGGCGCGTCGTCGCGCACATAGACCCAGCAGCGGCCTGTGTCGGTCTTGCCCTTGGCCAGCACAGGAACCGTGGTGTCGTCCCCGTGCAGCCGCTCGGCTGCGAGGACATGCGCCTCGACAAGACGCCGCAGCGGATCGAGCGCGGCGCAGATGGAGCCGACGGCGTCGGCCATGGTCGACAAGGCGATCGGCGCGCCTTCGAGCGCATAGCGCTCGGCTTGACGGTTCAGTGGTTGATGCTGGCCAAACTTCTCGAAGGCGATCATCGCCAAGAGGCTCGGCCCCGCCCAGCCGCGCGCAACGACATGGAACGGCGCCGGCGCCTGGGTGATCTTCTCGCAGTCCCGGCAGGTGAACTTCTCCCGCACGGTCTCGATGACCTTCCACTGGCGCGGCGTCGTCTCCAGCGTCCGCGTCACATCCTCGCCGAGCTTGCGCAGGCGCGAACCACCGCAGCAGGCGCAGGTCGTCGGCGCCTCGACGACCACGCGCTCGCGCGGCAGATGCTCAGGAAAAGTGTTGCGCTCCGGCCGCTTGCGCTCGAAGCCGGCGACGGTGGTCGTCTTTGCGACGGCGCGCTCCGCAGCGAGTTCGTCCTCGGTCGCGCTCGCTTCCAGCTCTTCGAGTTCGAGCGACAACTGATCGAGCAGCCGCGCCGAGCGCTCCGACTTTTGCCCGTAGATCTGGCGCTGCAATTTGGCGATCTGGAGCTTTTGCGCGGCGATCAGCGCCATGTCTTCCGACGCCTTCGCGAGCGCGACGGCGAACTGCGCTTTCAGCGCGGCGTTTTCGTCGAGAAGGGCGGCTGCGTCCATGAGGCGAAGTGAATCACAAAACCCGCGATTTGTGGCGCCTCAAACAGCAGACGACCCCAGCTTTTTTGCGTCTCACCCCGCGCTTTGCGGCCTGAAGGTGAGTTGCGGGTTTCGCCAGTCGATCCCTTCCAGCATATAGGCCATCTGCCCGGCCGAGATCGACACCGCGCCCGCGCTCGCCGAGGGCCAGATGAACTTTCCGCGGTCGAGCCGCTTGGCGTAAAGCGACAGCCCGATCCCGTCGTGCCAGAGGATTTTCGCGAGATCGCCGCGGCGACCCCGGAAAATGTAAAGGTCGCCCGCGTGAGGGTCGCGCTTCAACTGCTCCTGCACCTGAAGCGCCAGGCCCCGCATGCCCCGCCGCATGTCGGTATGGCCGGTCGCGATCCAGACCCGGCAGCCCGCCGGCAACGGGATCATCGGCGCAGCGCCTTCACGACCCGCGACAGCGCGGCTGTCTCGACATCGGCCCACACAATGATCCGATCACCGTCGGCGAGCACGATCTCCATCTGGCCGGTCGACCCTGGAGCGGAATACTCCGCCGTCGCGTCCGGCGTGATCGTCACCGGCAGGATCGGCGCGCGTCCCTGCGGCGCAGCCAGATCGAGGCCGAACTGCCGGCGCCAGGTGAAGAGCTGGTTGGCGTTGAGGTCGTAGCGTCGTGCGACCTCGGCGATCGAAGCGCCGTCCTCGAGGCTCTCGCCGACGATCCGGCGCTTCTCATCGAGAGCCCATGATCGGCGCTTGCGACGGAGAGCCGGCGGATCGTCATCGTTGCGCGACATCGGCGATAGTGTCCGCTTGTAATAGTAGTGGACACGATCATCGCGCCAGCCGTCACCCAGCTAGCCCGAAATCCGAGCTCACCGCCAGGCGGCCGCCGCCGGAGGGATACTCATACACGTCCATCGCGGAGTTTCCTTATCGTTTCCATGGCGGTTCACGACCGGAAATTTCGTCGGTGGACTCCAGTAAACGTCAACCTCCTACTGGCGCCCCCGCAAAGCCTGGGGGACTCTCACTGCACTTTAGAAAGAGCATATTGAAGGCGGATATCTGGATCCGGTCGGTAGGGTTTCAGCGGGGGTAAAATTGGTTCATCTTTCGCGAGAATTAACATCTCCGCAAATTTGGCTGGCGCATGATAAAGGGAAAAGTAGCGACGGGCTGCTTCGGATTGATATTTCCAAGAGACTTCGTCGAAACCGCCAATCAAACTATTGAGGTCTTTCAAGGTTCGCCACGACAGCGCCTCCGGATAGGCTAGGTCGCGACCACTCCACAAACGATCGGCGCCGTTCTCGTGGATCAGGACGGGCACCCCCGCCGACATCGCCTCGATTATGCCCTTGCCTCCACCCTGCGGCATGGTCGGGAAATACAAGTCTATCTCCAAACAATGCAAAATGTCTGCAAGCTGGGGAGCCGACCCGACATGGATGAAGTGGGCGGGATCGATATTAGCGTCGGCCAGCTTCCTTTGCACGGTGGCGATAAGTCCTTTCGACAATGGTCCGATATGGTGGTGGCGACCTTGGCCAATCCGCAAAATTTCAACTACCAGATCCGCGTAGCCAATCGGATAGCTGGGGCTGTGAATCTTATGCTCGCCCCCGCACGAGGCGGTCTTAAAAAAAGGCGAGGCGAACCGCGCCGGCGCCCGGACTTTGCCGCCCCTAGCGGTCAGGCAGAGATAACGATTGCTTGCAATGCCGTCATCATGGCGGCAACGGTGGTAGGAGAGGTTGTGCAGATCGACATGCACGACATTTTCTAGGTGACAGCCCAGCGCAGGAGTGTGGTCACAGTGATGCAGGAAGTAGACCGGCGCGCTCAGATCGCGAGTGGCGGCAGCGTTGGCGATCGCATCATGGCCGTGATGAAGCATGAAAATGCGTCGAACCGACGGTCGAACAAGCCGTTGCTGGATGTCTCGCAGGCGGTCCAACGCGGTCTTGCCTTCGGCGATTTCTATTCCGAGGATGTTGGGATCCGTCAGATAGTCCCCTAGGATTGGAATCTTCAATTCATGGAGGTTGGTTGCAACAACCAGCACCGGCAGGTCATTAAGCGCTGCAATGTCTTTAACGATTTCACCGTGGCCCCCATGGCAGTTCAAATTGGTGATCAGGATAACGTCATGGGGCTCCGGGACGGGTTTACATGAGGCGCCGAATAAAGCGTAGCAGGAAGCCTCGCCAATATCCTGACAAAGATGGTCGAACGCAGGAATATTGAGGCTTCTCCCGAGCAAGGACGGCGAATTCTGGAGCGTCAGAAATACGGCAGAGAGCTCGTTCAACGCCGAATTGAGATGCCCCAATCCAACAATTTTTTTGATCTTCTCGATCTGGCCGCTTATCGATTCCATGTCTCACGCCTCATCGCGATTGCATTGAGTTCCTAAAACCACTAGCGTATGCCCTGCCATCCGAACTCCACCGCCCAGGGCTGGAGAAGCTCAACAACGATATCCCACTCTTGTTCGCTTAGATCCCGGCTGATTTTGTTCTCTTTCTCAGCATAATAGCGGTTCATCACGTTGATCACGGATTCCATCCCGTCACCGTCCATCAGGGGCAAATCGCATCTGTGAAAGATTTTCTGCATTGTTTGTGTTGGGTTGTCGACCAAATCCTCAAGCTTGATTTCGATGAACCGCGGATCAGCCAAAAGCCGCCGGCGCCGTTTGGCCAAGGCCGCGCATCGACCCTCGAACTCAACCAGCGAGGCGACCAGGTTACTGGAAAGCCAACCCTTCTCCCGCAACGAATGGTAAACGTCGAGTGGATTTCTTATCATATGAATGAAATAGCAGTCAGGAAAAAGCTCCCGGAGGAAGTCAAATCGCCAAATGTTGGCGGGGGTCTTTTCAACCCAGCAATTTTTATTGGATATTGCGGCGGTATAGTCGAACGTTTCTTGGACAAAAGCCCGCACCGCCGAAATCAGCGGCTCGCGCTCGGGGAAGTACCTCTTTCTTAATACCACGCCCACGAAGCGGTCCAATGCATCGTTATATGAGGGGAAGATATGATGTGAATATTGGTGGAGATCCCCGTATTTGCTCGGGACCTCGCCGGTCACTTCCGCTCTCATCTGACGCGTAAATCGCGTATAAGCCGTCATTGATGCGGGCGGTGAGAAGCGGATGGTCATGGCGTCGACCAGATCCGCGAACCCATCCTCTTCAACCAGGAACTTGGTTTCAATAGGAACCGCGAAGCAGTCCGGATGATGGTAAAATATGTTGAGAGCAATCGTCGTGCCTGATCGGCCGAGACCGCCAATAAATATTCTTTTCATTGTGATCTCCAGTTTTGAAGAAAGCCGCGGGCAGCCTCAACTGACAATTCGTAGTAGTCATGGCAAACGGCGCGAGCGCCGAATCCCTCCTTGAACTCGATCAAGCCGACATTGAGATAGCGACCCTGCCGCTCGTTCGAAACGCCAAAGTCGAACCAGCGACGTTTCGCGCAATATCTGCTGATCAAGTCGGAAAACAATAAATCCAGGGCTCCGGCCTTCAGGCCTTCGTCGCATCCAGCGATGTATTGGGCGTGTGCAACCCTTCCCGTGTCATAGATGACCGTTCCGGCAAGCACGTCCCCGGAAGGCCCCGCCACGCAGTAGAGTCTTATCTGTTCGGGAAATCTGGCGGCAAGCAATGACATCTCCGAGAGGCTATGGACAGCGCGAGTCTCATATCGATCGGACAACCGGGCGTTCAGCACCTCCCAAAAACCGGCCCAATTATCTGAATGAATTGCGCGCAAGCCGGAGTTCGTCGCCTTGCGAGCGCCGCGACGGCGGCGTTCCTGAAACGGCGGGTAATCGCCAGGATCCAAGACGCTCAGCACGTCGCGCCGCACAAGGCTCGCGCCAGCCCTGAACAGGGCGTATCTGTCATCCTCGGCGGGATGGCTGTGATAAATACTGGGTACGGTCTTGTAATGCCATTTCGAAATCCCCGCATCGCTCATCCAAGCGAGGCAAGCGTTGAAACAATCCAACATCAGTGGCGTCGTCATGGAAGCGCCAGTCACGAGGCCGCCATAACTTAAACCGCCATGCGATATAAGTTGTTCATCGCGCCGATTTGCCGGTAGCAGCGCGACGACCTGCCCCTCGCGCTGCACCAATAAGGAGCAATCCTGGAAGCGATCTGAATGGTAATCCATATAGCCGCGGTTAAACAGGAAGGTCCCGTTACGGCTTTGGGCTACGAATTCATTCCATAGAGGAGCTTGCGAGGACTGGAACGGTAGGACTTCGAGCTGTGAGGACAAACAGATCACTCCTTCTCCAGCACAGCAACGCCAAATCCCGTAGCTCCATGTGAGTTTCCATTGTAGAACAGATATCTGCCACCACACGCATCAATTACGCAGGGGTAGCAAATCATTTCCTGATCCCAGCCATCCTCGGATCGCATCAACTGCATGCGATGATCCTGGCGTGCCCAGCTCACGCCATCCTCACTTTCCGCATATCCCAGACGATATGGTTCGGTTCGGGATCGGATTGAATACCACATCTTGTATAGGCTTCCGTCTTTGATGACCCAGGGACGCCCGAATCCGAACTCCGAAGGATTGGAGAAATTGATAGCGATCACGCTATCGCGCGACCAGTTGAGCCCGTCGTCTGAGCGGGTCGTACGTATTATATATTCTGGGTATTGCTTCTCTCCGACATACCCCCAACGGTGCGCGGAGACGTACCAGCAGCGGTAACTGCCATCGGGTTCGCGTAAAATCGTGGTAGCCGAGCGAACGAAAGGCTCCGTCTCGGTGCGATCCAGGATCGGAGTTCGTCGTAGCCGCTGAAAGACGCCGTCCTCGCCCCGCCGGGCCACTCCGGCGAACAACATGTAGGGCACGCGCTCGCATCTCTGCCAGCCGATGTAATACATAACCGCGCCGACCTCGCTCTGCACGAGCGCGGATGGATTGACGCCACTGTCGTCGAAACAGCCCAACTCGCCAATATCCAGAACAGGATCGGGCCGGTCGTGTAGAATGCGGGTCGGGTTCCGCGCGTCCAGTTCGAGGACGCCGATGCGGCCGTTACGCTCGTCATCGATCGAAGCGTAGTAAACACGTAGTCGGTCGTCATCGACCAGCTCCGCTGTCGGAATAATGGCATAGGATCTTGCCCAGCGCCGGCTTCCATCGGGGGCGAAGATCCGGCCCAGTTTCCGCCACTTCATGTTCCTACTCGCACCTTGAAAAACCGTAGGGCCGAAACCTTCGACGGTTCTTCGCTCTTGGCCGGGTAGAGTGCCGCGGGCTCGGTGTCGTTCATAAGCGTGACGCCCGGACCGGTCCAGTTATCGTCGCCCACAGTTACGTTATTGGCTAACGTAGTATTGACGCCGAGGAACGTGTTGCGCCCGATTTTACAAAAACCTGAAACAACAACATGCGAAGACAGGAAAACATTTTCTCCAATCGTCGAGTGATGCCCAATGTGGTTGCCTGACCACATGATGACGTTGCTTCCGACTTTGACGAAAGGCTGGACAACATTGTCCTCCATGATGAAACAATGCTCTCCAAGTTCGACATTGCGCCAAACGAAGGCCTTGCTGCTTATATAGCTCGCCGCTGAGTAACCCCGGCTTTTGACTTCATCCAGCAGCCGTCGTCGCAGGCGGTTGAGCTGGCCGTAGGTGATCGCCACAAAGACATGATGCGCTGCAGGAGCGTAGAGATCCGTCAATTGTTCGAGAGCAACGACCGGCAAATCGAGCAGTCGTTCACGACGTAGGAACGCCTTTTCCACTGCGAAGGCGACCGGCTCATAAACCGAATCATACTTGAAATATTCATAAGCGATTTCCGCGAACGCGCTGTCGCCAACAATGACTAAACGACGTTTTCCAGCGTCATTCATTACGGCCTCCTGATCAAGATGTCTTCCCGACGGTTCGCCATTGGAAGCTCGGCGGGTTGAGGCAAGACAAACGCGTCGAAGCCTGCTGTGCGGGCCCGCTCCACCAAGCCCAGAATGACAGCGTCCGTGATCCGTCCATGCTCGATCTGATCTATTTTCACCTCAGGCAAGCCGTTGGTGCGCAGGTATGCTCTGTGATAGGCGACGCCGGCATCGCTTGAGAGGAAGCGGTGCCGTTTCGACACGTTGGGAATATCACCAAGAAGCAAGCCACCGTTCGGTCGTAGCAGCGCCATCAATGAATCCACGAAGACGAATGGATTGGCTTCTAGAAACACATGCTGGAGCACACTATAGACAATGATAGCGTCGAATCCATCCTTGACGTGGGACGTTAATTCGTAGCAATCATCGGGAAAGCGGCCCGCGATCTTGGTGGCGCATCTTTCGTCAGGGAGCATGTCGAGCATCTCCCGGGCGTCGAGCAGAACAAGTTCATGCTCGCGTTCCACGCAATGCCGGATAATGAGTCGCGGTAGTTCGCTACATCCCGAGCCCACATCCAGCACACGTTTATGGCACTTGGTCAGAGTTTCTACCTTCGTCAGGATATCCGAAAAGATCCTTTCCTCGTGTCCCTCGCGAAACTCCTTCGGAAATCCAATTTTTTCATAGATGTTGAGAGACGAATCTTCCGCCATGCGCCGGAAGTCCTCAAATCGCAACCCTGCAAAGCGAGCGGTTTCCGTGTTACCATCTAACTTGGTGGGATCTGAGGTCATCTTACTTAACTCTCCCAAAACGACATCCAGTGAAGTCGCTCCCGTGTTCGCCGGCGTAAGCCGAGATGCTGAATCCTTTTCCTATGGGCAGCTAAACCGATTGCTTGCGTTGCAGATGCTCTCGGCGCCATTGGATTACCGAATCAGCGGTTTGCCATCGATATCCCAGCAACCCTGAGAGGAAGGGGTCGTCGGCAAACCGACCGCCCATCATTCGGGAGAAATTGATTTGTTGCTGGATGAGGGGAACCGTATAGAGGTTATTGATCGCGCGCCGGATGGAATTTGACCGGTTGACGCCTGCACGATGATAGGCCAAAGCGTCAAAAATTACTGCGTCACCAGGGTCGCATTTGATCTGTACTTCATGCTTGTGAACGTACTCTTCGGACGGGAACATCTCATGCAGATGTGAGCCAGGGAGGAAAAAAGTGCCGCCGGTCAATTCGTTAAAGGGTTCGATAGCGAAGAGTGTCTGCAATGCAATGGGCCGGGAAATCGTGAAATGCTGGTATTGAAGCTCACGATGCCAAGCCGTCTGATAAAGCTCGCCTGATGGCGGATTGAGGATCCCTACCTGCGAAGATAGGCTGAGGTTATTGCCTATAACCCGCTTGACAATTTCCAGCAGACATTCATTGCAAGCAATGCGGTGCAGGAAGAAGTCGTCAAATGCGAGCATTGATCGGACAATGTGCCGATCGTGGATCAATCCGATGTTATCCTCGCCGAACTCCCGAACCTGTTCTGCGTAAATCTCGTCGAGACGCCGACTCGTATAGTCGACCTCCTCCTTCAGAAGGCAGCCGCGGACCAGCGAAAAGCCGTCTCTTGTCAATTCCTCGATGATCCGGTCTTGTTCCGAGTTATTGATATGACGCTCGGTTACGCCATGCGTCTTAATTTCCTGGTTCATTGTCGGGGCCCGGAATTTCGGCTAATGCCGCTGCTTGAGGTTTTTTCGATGGACTGCGACGAAGACTACGACGCCGCTTCCCCATCACGACAACGCAATATCGCTCTCGGTCGCCATACTCACATTTTCTTGCATTTCGAGTTGCTCCATGCATTGCTGCACCTCTCCAAGATGCGCAATCATGTCATCTTGGACGGCCAACTCATGCGTTCCCTCGAGCCGCAAGCACTCGATTAGCCGCATCTTCAGGCCCAGCAGGTGGCCGAACTGCATTAGGTAGTAGTAATTGCTGTATTCACTTCCGTTCACCAAAACGCAGACGGTTGCGCCGGGCTGACAGAAGACAAGATTGGCCAAAGCCGCCCCTGCCTCACTGACGATGTATCGTGCGTTCGAAAATGCCTGCACTTGTTGTGCGAAGCTCGCTGCTCCCGGATCGAAAGAAATAAAGCCCTGTTTTTTTAACTGAAGCTCTAAAGCTTCGCGATTTACGAGACGTCGAAAATCCACATTTTGCCGCGCGATATACACTCGCTCAAACTGCGTTATGTTGCGTCGCAGCAGGGGCTCGGCCAGACGTCGTAGAAGCTGAACAGCCGTGGGCGATATAAGAATGTCGCGTCGTTCCGGGTGGTGGCGCGTATGAACCTCGTTGTGACAGATGTCGGTCACATAATGGAGCTTGCTGACTTCGACATTACAACCACTCCCTACTCTAATTAGAGCAGGCTGTCTGCCAACCGCCAATTCCAATATTTCCCTCATCGGTTGAGCGATCCGGTCATGCACGAGAAGCGGGAGGTCGCCAACAAGTCCTTGGTCGCGTGCAAGTAACAGACGGGGCAGCACTTCAAGCAACCAATGGAAATAATTATGCCCGTGATCGTGTAGGAGCGAAAATGCCTCGTCTACGCGCGCGATCGTTGGGAAGCTACGAATAGCACAGTTCCCGTTAGCCTCGTGCAATATGACAGCCGATTTGATCTCTGCCGTTCGTTCACCTGGCACGTCGAGATAATCATAAAGATAGTCATGGACGCCAACACGGATCAACGAGGTTTCTCCCATTACTGCAACGTCATTGAGCTGCAGGTAATGGACTGTTGGAAGATCGCACCATTCATCAGGACCAGGGTCGGGAGTTCGATTAAGAAAAATCGGAGTTGGCGCCAGAACTCTTTCCGTAGCCGGCAAAGGCGTCAGACAAATCTCATTGCGCAAGGCATAATCGACGACCTTTTGGATACGGCCTGTCTCGATAACCATGCCGTTTGCATTTCCGAGCTGAGGCAGAGAGAAATAATAATTGAAGAAAAAGTTGTAAGCGGTCTTCGCTACGAGTAGCCAGTTGCAGCCCAGAGCCATAACGGCCAAGACAATCCAGAAATTGTTTCGGAAAGAGCGACGCTTCAAAGCTAGCAAGGTCGATGTTTGCCAGTAGCGTTCTATATTTTCACTGTCTTGTGGAATCAGAAACGTGGCCTGCCGTTCCAATCCGTCCTTCCATTCGATGCCCAGGAACGTCGCCTGACTCCGGGCGAAATCTTCATCTTCCATGTTCTTCATCAAATTATACGGAACCCGCATTTCTGAGATTCCGCGCCGGACGAAATGTTCGACCTTGTTCGTCACGCTGTTAAGATCGGGATAGATCGCTGCATAGTCAGCTTCATCAAAACCGATGACAGACAGAACTCCGTCGCGATTGCGATCGCAATCGAGCGCGCAAGGGACCCTCCCTTCGTAGATGCCATTCCTGATGAAGTGGACGAAGGGGTCGATGCCTGCGTTTGCGACGTCGATATAGGCATCGCAATAATAGAACTCGTCAAACGCCAGCATTTTCTTGAAGAATGCCAATTCCTCAGCCGACACATTCGCGAGGTCGATTTTTGCGAAAGCGCCCGCGAAGTAATCGCGTTTCCTTGGCTCGGTCATTGCGCGTCTGCCCAAAACGGTAGCAGTCCTTGGCAACACGAGTCCTCTCGAACGGTGCGACTGCTGTCGTCAGGCAAAATGTTTTGATGCTCCACTCGGGACTCTCTCTTCGTAATCTTAGCTTGAGACGTAGATTCTCTACTCGTCGAAGGTAGCGATGGCTTCCGTCACCGTTTTCGCGAATGCATGAGGCATTTGCGGCCAGAAGGGCAGGCTCATGACCTCTGCCGCCAGCGCCTCTGCGAGCGGGAATGCGCCTTCCGGCAGGGCCAGGGAAGCATATGCGGCTTGCCTGTGCGGGGCGCAGGGATAATGCACCAAGGTCTGAACGCCATTGATTCGCAAATGTTCAATTAGCCGGTCTCGGCCCTTGGGCACGCGCACGACGTATAGATGCCATACGCTCTCCACGCCCTGCGCTACCGAAGGCCGCTTCACATGCCGGGAATTCGCGAGGAGATGCGAGTAATATGACGCCAGGAGTTGACGCTGGTGGTTCCAGGCCGGCAACCGCCGAAGCTTCACACGCAAGATAGCAGCCTGAAGCTCGTCAAGACGCGAGTTGACGCCCAAAATCTCATGCCGGTATTTCACCGTGGAGCCATAGTTGCGGAGTAGCCGCAACCGCCGTGCTAGGTGCTCGTCGTTCGTTACGACCGCGCCACCATCGCCCAAAGCTCCGAGATTCTTGGTGGGGTAAAAGCTGAAAGCTCCGATCGTCCCCAATCCTCCCACAGGTCGGCCTGCAATAGTCGCTCCGTGGGCCTGGGCCGAGTCTTCAAGCACCGCCAGCCCATGACGTGCGGCGATCGCGTTGATGGACCCCATGTCAGCCGGTTGCCCGTAAAGGTGCACGGGGATTATGCAGCGCGTGCGCGACGTGATGGCTGCTTCTATCCTTGAGGGGTCGATATTCAACGTAATGGGATCGGGTTCTACGCCAACCGGCGTGGCGCCCGTGGAGGAGACGGCTAGCCACGTCGCTATGAAGGTGTGATTGGGGACGATCACCTCGTCGCCAACGCCAACGTCAAGGGCCTTTAGAGCGAGCATCAATGCGGATAGTCCGTCCGACACGCCAACACAGTAGCGAGCCTCACAGAACTCGGCGAATTCAGCTTCGAAGGCCTCGAGCTGAGGCCCGAGGATTAAGTGGGCTCCATCCACCACAGTAGCAACGGCGGCATCAATCGCTTCGCGAATCTCGCGATGGCTATCCGTCAGATCATAGAAGGGTATCGTCATCCGACTCGCTCACGGTGAGCTTCGAGGACGAAGGTATCATAGTCGCGTATATAGTCGGACTCGTCATAATTATGAGACGCCAAGACAAGACAGCAGGCTCCCGAAGAAAAATTGCGCAGCTCTCTCCACACTAGATTTTTCAAATAGAGCCCGTAGTAGGATCTATTTAACGATACCACCTCGCTACGCCGTCCGTCACTCAGATGAACATCAAAACTTCCACTTACCGCGATCACGACTTGCTCCAGCTCTTTATGGGCATGACCACCGCGAAACGATCCGCCAGGTACGTCGTAGAGATAATATACGCGGCTGATTCCAAACGAGATATTCCTAGATCCTTCGATGAAGGTAAGGTTGCCGCGACGGTCGTTGACGATCGGAAAACGCAACAATTCCCAAGAGCCAGACATCGTCTTTCCTAATCGTCTTCATTCCTCAAGAATCTCACGCGATCCGATCTCGGAGAGGAGACCAATCTAGACCCTGGAAAGGCTGAACCAATGTGAGTAGATCAGCGTGAACCCGAGGGATATTTGCAGCAAGTGGTAGGACTCCTCCACACCACGTTGGCCGGCGGCCCTGGCGCCGACGAATCGGAGACGACTGTAAAGCGAACAATTGTTGCGAGGCACGGTCGTCTCCTCCACGGCACGCGCTAAAGATACTTAACTGAATATCAAAGCTTGAGTCGGTCGCAAATGTAAATCACTTGTTACCCACCCCCATTTTTGCGACTCTGGTCTTTGCGCGCTGGAATCGGGGTGTCGAGGTTTGTCTGGAAATGGTTTGCGTCGATGAGCCTCGCGATGTCGACAGTCGTGTGCACAATTGATTTGGCCTGTGCTGCCTACATGGCACGGTATCTGTTGGCGGCTTTTCGCCGGATTACACGGGGCCTCAGCTTTCATTCAGAGCCATTGCTGGGAGCGTTGATCTCGCCGGGTTGATCGCAAAAGATCAGATGCGGTTCTCGCGCGCAGGCTGTTTCGGCTTGCGGCTGATGGGCCGGGCGGCATCCTCTCGCCACACTTAGAAAATCCGTGAGTTGCCAATCGAGCGCGGACTTTTTGTTGGCGACGGTCGCAGCCTTGAAATTGGCGATGCCCGCGGCCAGATCGGATGTGAACTGATGGGGTGGATGCCCCCTCCACCCCATCAGTTCAGTTCCCCAGCCCGCAAAAGCGTGCCCAAGGCGATGGCGTCGCGGCGGTTTGTCTTGACCCGATCGCCAGGCTTTCTGGGAATCAATGACGGCGCAACGACGAGGCAGGAATAGCCAAGGGCCGAGATGACCCGATGCAGACCGTAGCCGGTCGGCCCGGCTTCATAGCAAAAGTGAACGTGCTTGTGCTTTGTGGCGATCCGCTTCACGAGGCGGCGCATGCTCTCCTCGGATGAATCGACTTCTCCGAGATAGCGCACCTCGCCCCCGCGCTCGCCCTCGGCAATCGCGACTGCGTTCCGAGTCTTGGCGACGTCGATGCCGACAAAAACTTCTGTATAATGGTCCGCGGCTCGCCCTCCTGCGTGAGGCTCGGCTCGGCCTACCCGAGCAACCCTCGGATGCGCAGATTAGGGTGAGCCACCACCTTCGCAGAAACGGACATACGGACTTACAGATGTTCTCCTGGGGGTTCAACTCTGGACATCTGGCCGGTAGCGGCAGGATCGTGACGTTGTGCGGAACGTCGAGCTTGTTCGTCATTTGCCATCCGGCCTGATCGAGCATCAGCACGGCATGGTTCCCGGGCGCGACGTGTCTGGCGATTTCGGCCAGGGTGCAGGTTCATCGCATATGTGTCGCATTTGGGCAGGACGAGCGCCGCGCCCTTGCCCTCCTTCGGCGCGATCGCGCCGAAAATATAGGTCGACGCCGTGCGCTGATCTTTCGGTGTGCTGGGGCGCGAGCCGCGCTTCGCCCAGCGCCGCGTAATCTTGTTTTTCTGGCCGATGCGGGCTTCGTCGGCGAACCAGATTTCTATGCGGTCGGCGTCGACGCCTTTTTCGCGGCCGATCTCCTCCAGCCGCGCGGGGAAATTTTTTTGAACACCTCGATCTCCCCGTCCTGTTGCGCGTGATGGCGCGGACGCGCCGAGAGTTTGCGATAACCCATTTTGCGCAGTTCGCGGCTCATGGTCGTTTCGGAGACAGACAGCCGGAACGCGTCGAACAACCATTGGCAGAGATCGACGATCCACCAGCGTACGACGCCATGGACAGCAGCGATCGGCCCCTCTTCGACGATGCGCGCCAGAGCGGTCCGGTGCGCGTCCTGCATCAGCGACGCCGGCCCCGGCGCCTTGCGGTCGAGGAGGCCATTCGGCCCATGGGCGTTGAAGCGCAAAACCCAGTCTCGCACGATTTGCAGCGTCGCGCCGCCGATCCTGACGGCTTTGCTACGCGGCGTCCCCCCGTAGATCGCCGCCAACGCCAGCCGCCGCCGCGCCTGCGGTCCGTCTTTCGCGCCGCGGGCCAGCGCCCGAAGCCGATCTGCATCGAAATCGCCCCGCAACCGCACCGCCGAAGCCATGACGAACCTCCATCGGTTCATCGCATAGATTCAGATATTTCCCGATTCGGGAACAGGCAGTGAGTCACGCCCCGCGCCGCTTGGTATCAGCCCATCAACCATCACTGCGCGTCTTAGCCGGGCATAGTGTTGCAATGTGAACATCCTTTTGGCCTCTCCATGCCAGTCCATGACATCGATCGCGCCTATCAGGACCGGCACACTTTTGCGCCGCCGTCACAGCGGTCCACAAAGCCGGTTCAGTGACACACTTTGCCGCCGCTATTCATAAAGCAGTTTGATAGCCACGTCGCGCCCATGCTGACAACGATGGCTGGACGGCTTTAAGGACGCCGCCCTACTTGATTGTTACCTTTGTGCGTTGCAGTAAATTAGGCGGGTCGATTTTTCCTACGTGGGCGCCACTGGAAGCAACCATACTGGATTGAGCGTAGCGCATTGCCTGATGTAGACAATCCTATTTTCCGTTCTGGCGAAATTCATCGACATTTTGTCTCAGGGCTCTATCGCAGCCATCAGACTATCATTTAATGAAAAGGGGGGAGGAAAGGTCATTGCTTCAGAAGGTTGAGAAACGCCGGTTGACCAACCGCGACAGAGTGATTCACCCCCTCTTCGTCCGCATCACGCATTGGATCAATGCTTTTGCGGCGATCGCCATGTTGATGAGTGGTCTGCGGATTTATAATGCCTCGCCTCTCTATGATTTCAGGTTTCCACCAGACGTAACGCTCGGAGGGTGGCTCGCGGGCGCCCTCGCCTGGCATTTTGCCGTGATGTGGCTTCTGGTCATCAATGGACTTGCGTACCTCGCATATGGGGTGTTTTCAGGTCATTTCGTTCGCAAAATCCTGAATATTGGCGCGATGTCAGCCTACCGGAACATCAAGCTGGAAATGAAGCATCTGTTGCTTCACGGCACAGGCGAATATAACATCGTGCAGCGTGTGCTCTACGTCATAGTGATCTCGGACGTCATCCTTTTGTTCTTTTCGGGGCTAGCGATCTGGAAGCCCGTGCAATTCGGGGGCCTCGCGGCGTTTTTAGGAGGATACGAGCAGGCTCGGCATATCCATTTCTTCGGAATGACGATTTTGGTGGCCTTCCTCATCATCCATGTCAGCGTCGCTTTCGCGGTCAAAGGGACAATCAAATCCATGTTTACGGGACGATTGACCAAAGGTCAGTTGCAGAGGCTGGAGCGTCGGTGAAAACTCCTAAAGAACGAAGTGGTCCGTCACTAGCTTCATTTCGCCCTCAGTTGGAGCGCATTGAGCGACGCTTTTTCCTAAAGCAGGGCCTGTCCATTGGCGCACTCTCCCTCCTTTCGGGTTGCACGCTAAAGGATGAAGACTCTGTTGACCGTATTCTCTGGACGATGTCCCGTTGGAATGATCGCGTGCAGGCGGCTCTGTTTAATCCGGACAGCCTCGCGCAGACTTACGCGGAGACGGACGTAACGACGTCCTTTCCCTTCAACGCCTATTATGAGGAACCTCTGGCGCCAGTCGTCGATTGCGAAAAATATCAGCTCGCCCTGTCGGGTCTGATAGACGACAAACGGCCGTGGACCGTCTCGGAGCTTCGCTCACTGCCACAAGCAACGCAGATCACTCGCCACGTCTGCGTGGAAGGCTGGAGCGCGGTAGGCAAATGGGGCGGCGTTCCGTTCAAGACCTTCCTGCAGCGGATAGGCGCGGACCTCACGGCGAAATATGTAGGTTTCCAATGCGCTGACAAATACTGGACCAGCATCGATATGCCGAGCGCGCTGCATCCCCAAACGCTCCTCGTCCTGGATTTCCCCGGAAAGCCGGGCGAGACGAAATACGGTTACCCCATCAAAATCCGCATGCCAACGAAACTCGGCTTCAAGAATCCAAAATTCGTCACCGAAATTTTCGTGACGAATGACAACCCCGGCGGCTACTGGGAAAAGCAGGGCTACAACTGGTTCAGCGGCCTTTAACTCATTTTGTAAAGGCGATTGCGCCGCGCGATCGCGGCGCAATGTATATAGCAACCGCTATTCGTGAGTCTCAGACGCCAGCAAAAGCGAGTTTCTCACTGAGAGTTTTGATCTCTTGCTGAGCTTCGACCTGCTCGGTGATATCGTACTGCACGCCGAGGAAATAGACCACGTTCCCGCGATCGTCGAAGAGCGGCTTGACGACAAGGCGATTATGGAACAGCTCCCCGTTCTTACGGTAGTTGCGCAAGGTGACTTCGACAGCTTCGCCTTTCTTGATTGCTGCACGGAGGCGCTCCAATTCTGGCTGGTCTCGGTCGCTCCCTTGCAGGAACCGGCAATTGATGCCGATTATTTCCTCCTGCGAATAGCCGCACATATCCTCAAAGGCTTTATTTGCGTAGACAATCGGCGAATCCTCGAGATCGGGGTCGCTGAGCGTGACACCATTGACGCAGGAGTCGAGGATCTGGGTCAGGACATGCGGGATGACGCCATTGTCCTTTTGAACTACGAACATGATTTTCTCCTTGTAGGAACCGTCAAGCCGGTACTCTTTCGGTCTCAGCGACTGCCTCTTCAAGCAATTGCTTGATGTTTTCGATTGTTTGGATGGCGCCGTCCTGCAACGCAGTTCGTATGAGCTTCTGAAAGGGCCTCATAACGAGCTCGATCTCTTTGAGCTCGAATGTGAAGATAATACGGGTGGCGCCATTCTCTTCCTTGAATTCATAAGTCGAACGGAAGGGCTCGCTTGTGCCGGAAATCTCGAAAATGTCGTTGGGCGCAAACTTAGAGACTTCGAAGGTAGACTCGCTGTCTATGCCTCTGTCTCGCGTCACCTGCCGTCCCTTGGCGCCAAGGCAGACCGGCGGAGGGGAAAGCTGCTCGAGCTCCACGACCTGGGGGCACCATTTTCGATAGTTTTCGAAGAACTGTTTACCAATGATTTCATAGGCTCTTGAGGTCGGACAGGCGATGAGCTCCTCCGCCTGACCGGCAACAGGCTTTGTTCCCCCGATGCCGAGCATAAACCCCTCCTGGCTCTTGATTGATCCCGTCTATCGGATCATATAGTCGTGCAATCAACGGCTGTAACTGTCAATTCTGGCCATTTGTCAGAGGGAATCGGCCCGTGTGCTGCGTTAGGCGGCTTGGTGCACGGACCGGAGGAAGGCAACCATCAACAATCTGCGCCGCAGCATTCAGCGAAGCTTTCCAGCCTTTGGAGGTTCGCTTTGGCGCGTAGGGAGAGAGCTATGACTTCTGGGATCGAAGGCCCTCTGTTTGGCGCGGCGGTATTGCTGTTTGCAATTTTGCTCGTCGTAGAGAAAAAGTTTCCTTACATGCCAATTTCGAAAGAGGAACTGAAAAAGTCATTTTCGACAAACACCGGCGCTTTCCTTGTCAACAATCTGATCATGAGCGTCTTTTCTCTCTCGAGTCTTCTGATCGTCGCGTCCAATTACGCCGACTACGGTCTGCTTGGACGGATGTCTGACGGCCCGATCAAATGGATTTTGAGCTTCGTTCTTTTCGATTTCGCGGTCTACGTATGGCATTATCTCGGCCACAAATTCGAGTCTCTGTGGCGCTTTCACAAGATCCACCACAGCGACAAGAGCTACCACGTAACGACGGGTCTGCGCTTCCATGTGCTGGATCAGTTCCTTGAAATTCTAGTGAAATGCTTCTGCGTCATTCTGTTCGGCGTCCCTGCCAGCATGGTCGTGGTTTGTGAAATCGTTCGAATGTTTTTCGTGCTGTTTCACCACGGGAATTTCACCTTCCCGGGCGAAAGGCTCCTCTCTTACGTCATCATCACGCCGCACCTGCACCGGGCGCATCATTCCACGCTTCGGGAGGAGCACGATAGCAATTACGGCATTGTGCTCTCTGTCTGGGACACCATGTTCGGCACTCGCAAGGAACTGGTTCCCGCGAATATAGGCTTGGAGCTCATCGAAGCTGAAAACATCGTCCAACTTTTCAGTCTTGCATTCCTGACCGAACGCAAGCTCGCGAGATTTCTCCACCTCGTGCCTCGCCGCAAGAGCTAGGGGCAGAGCGTCACGCGAGTTGGGCCGATAAAATAAGCAGATCGAGCTTATGGGGAGCGTTCAACGCGATGGGGCGGCGGCGATAACGTATTTGTCGCGCCCTTCTCAGGGCACAGTCCCGTCGAGCGAAACTAGCCTAGCGCCAGAATGGCAAGAATCAGTGGCTGTTTGGCTAACCCCGTTGCTGGCGAAAAGGAAAAAGGCGCTAGCTTTTGTCGCAGGTGTGATGCGGCAGAAAACGAGGAAAAGGCAAATGCACGATCTTCTTCTTTGGGCCGGAGCAGCGATCCTTATCATTGGCTTCCCTATCGTTCTCGCGTCCAGAATAAAGAAATAAGGAAACCTCAATCTGCTTCGGTCTGGAGGGGGCGGTAGAGCCCATCTTCTTCTCTAGGCAAAAGGATTGAAGGCCGTTCAGATGCGATGCTCTGGGCGGCCTTTAAGTTCATGCGCCGATCCTCGGTAAGACGCGCCGAAGGACCAGGCCGAATGTTCTCGCGAAGGGCGCTTCATGCTTTCTCGACTCAAATGCATGCGATCTTCCCTTTGCTGCCCAACGAACTAAGTCGTTGTCTATGAGCACGCCAGGTCGTAGCTTCCTTACTGCGCTCGCCAGCATTTTCATCAATCGTCCGGCGAGAAGCGAGGACAAGCAGACTGCTTTGCCCGTCATAGATGATCTCAGCCGTGAACCGCCGATTGCGACGATCGGAACCAATTGGCAGCTGTTCGCAGATATGGTTATGGGCGGCGTCTCCAAAGCGACTATGACCCGTGAGACTGTCGCTTATAGAGATGCTATTCGGCTGCGAGGGAACGTCAGCCTCGAAAACAACGGCGGCTTCGTTCAAGTCTCCCTCGACTTCCGCTCAGATGGCGGGCTAATAGACGCCGGGGGATGGAGTGGGATCGAGGTAGATGTCTTCGGAAATGGTGAGGAATACGGGATCAATTTGCGGACGACCGATCTTACCCGCCCTTGGCAAGCCTATCGCCAAACCTTCATCGCGGCTTCTCATTGGGAAACAGTGATGTTTCCATTCAATAATTTCGTTCGCAACCGGACAGAAGAGCTGGCACCGGTTGTTTGGACAGCTCCCCGCGGATTTTAAGTGGATCTCTGCCGGGTTTTGCTGAACGCGGGGCGTTTCGATTTTGTCGCGGCGTCGGGAGGGCGTAGCCCGACCAGAGCTGCGACAAAATCGAAGGGGACATTTATGCGGCCATCGCCGTTTCCTGTTTGTCGAATTAGGCCTCGTCGGGCGTGCGCCCGTCAAGGCTCGAATGCGGGCGCCGCTCGTTATAGAACGCCAGATACCCACGGACCGACGCGCGCGCCTCAGACAGGCTCTCATAGGCCCGCAGATAGACCTCCTCGTATTTGACGCTGCGCCACAGCCGCTCGACGAAGACATTGTCCCGCCAGGGGCGCCCTTGCCGTCCATGCTGATCAAGACCTTCGCATCCAGCAGCACGCTCGTGAACACATAATGCACGCAATGCTCAAAACGGGGACCTTCTTCGACCGAATGGCGGGGATAGCCGCGTAACCGTTTAGAGATAGCGTTCGCATCGAGCGCGCCAGAACGTCTCTGCAGGGACGTGGGCCGAGCCATTCCGTTTGATGGGATGAACCGCTGCCTCAGCGAAGTGCGTCATCCACATTTGAAGGCTCTTCCCGCGAAGCCCCATCGTGCGGCGACCGATGTCGACCGCGACGACGACCCTGCACCCGGCATACGAGTTCGACGCCCCGCATAATCGCTTGACTCTAAACCCGCGATTAGACGACTCCATCACTCAAGCTACTATCCGAGTTTCCGCGGCGAGTTCTAACTACCGATCTCGTCAATCGCTTTGAGGCGGAATCGCGCGACGCTTGTCAGGAACGAGTGGCCGATTAATGTGGTTCGTCTCGAATCCATCCTTCTCGGCCAACACCGGGATCGACCAGTCGCCCGGGCTGGGGGAGAACGACTTTCTCATCTCGCAAACTTGCTTTAAGAGCGCACGTCGATCTTCACCGCCACCAATCTCGCGTTCTGCGAATGGACGAGCGTCTTCGGTAACGACATAATGACAATGGCGCCGCTCGACCTTCTCAGGCGCCACTGTGAGATATTCGGGACCGGTAACCAATGCTGGCGCTTCAAAGTCCGCGACTCATTGCGCGGCAGCGTTCGTGGTTACTCGAGTCGGTCCATGCCGTCCGTTCGTAATGAAGTGCATAAAGGGGAATTTAATTTCGGACGCCGATTTGGCATCGCACTTCAGCGGCCCTTGACGGCCAACATCCATGTCGCGCACGAGCCTCGCGGCACGCGATCTACAGCTTAGAATCCGCCGAATCATAGCTCGTGAGCGCCATGCCGACGCATAAGTTGACAATTACAGGGCGCGACCAATTCGTGATAACGTCCTCCTCATCCGGGCCCCAGATCAGGTTTCACAACAGTGAACTGATGGGGTGGAGGCGGCATCCAACTCATCAGTTCAGAGGCGATTATAACGATGTGCTTGTGGAGAATTTCTGGACTCTCTGACTGCTGATTTGTCGGAAAATCGCTAACGGCGATCCTGCCTTCTTTAAAGCATGGTCGCCGAGCGGAGTGATGATCGATAAATTGGTGAAAGTCGGATGGCGTCGCCGGGCGGTCGAGGTTGGTTTCGAAACCGAAAAAAGCGAACTCGGATTTGATCACATCGAGACGCGCACCTTGCATGGGCGACGTCGCAACCGTTGAAAAGAACCTGCAGCCACTCGCAGTCAGGAGACCAGAGCGAGACGGAAACGCCAATCACGGACGCCATTTTGACAAAGCGTCCATCGGCTATGCCGTTCTTCGCGCCTTGGCGCTGAAACGCGTTGATTGACCGACGTCCACGCATAATGTCAAGTGTGTGCCACATTGAATTGCTGGCTGTCGGAAGGAGCCGGGGTCTTTGAGAGGACATCATCTCACGATAAGAACGCTTTTTCGCCGTGGGAGGCGCTTCCAGAATACTCCGCGTGGAAAGCTCGAGGCGCGCTATGAAGCTGAATTTCTTAACTAAAGGTCTCGATCAGCCCGACTTTGTCGCGCGGGCGGTCGCCACAGTGTCGATTGCTGCGGCTGCTATCATGCTCAGCCTTCTATTCTGGAGGCTTTCGGAGTTCCTGCCGATTGTCTTCGCTACGATTGTCATAGCTGTCGCTTGGCGTGGCGCCGCGGAAAGCTTTGGCGCCCGCTTTGGAATTCCGACTGGCCTTTCCATTCTCACGGTCGCACTCGCGCTCGTCGTGGGAGTCGTTGTGACGCTGATGGCGTTCGGCGGTCAGCTTGTCCGGCAATATGACGAAGTGGCGCTCGACGTGCCTGCGGCGATCGAGCTTATCCAACGACATGTTGAAGAGCATCCCTGGGGCCGATTCGTCGAAAAGTTTGTCCTGGACGTCGATTACTCCAAGGCGGCAGCCCCCATCGCCCAGCATGTCGGAGCCGCACTCGGCTCCTTGGGCAATGCATTCGCAATGACGCTGTTCGCCATTATCGGCGCCGCGTATCTTGCCGCCGATCCGAAAGGACATGCCGAGCGCGTCGTGGCTTTGACCCCAGCGCAACATCGGGAAAAGGTTTCAAGGTTCCTCCAACGGTCCGGGGGGTCCCTGCGCCAATGGCTGATTCTGCAACTTTATGTCATCGTCATGAATGCGTTCTTCGCCGGCGTGGCGTTATGGGCGTTCGGCGTGCCCGCGCCGCTCGCCCTTGCGACGATCAGCGGCGCGCTCGCCTTTATCCCCTATTTTGGCTCGATAATCGCCCTCGTGGTTGGAGCGCTCGTGGCCTTGCCGCATGGCGTCGATAGCGCCGCCCTCGCGGCTCTCTCGATCGGCGCAGCCAGTTTCGTCGAGGGCTATCTGATTACGCCGTTTCTTCAGAGCCGTTCCTTGAGCGTGCCGGCTGTGGTGCTGCTGTTTTGCATGCTGGCGTTCGGCGCGCTTTTCGGCGCCATGGGCGTCGTGCTCGCGGTGCCGGCGACCGTCGTTCTGAGCGTCGCCTACGAAGTGTTCGCTGAGACGCAGAAGGCATAATTTATCGCATTGCGGGCTTGATCGGCGATGCGATCTGGCGGAAGCGATGCAATATTGTGGAAGACGTGTTTCGTGGCAGGCGGGATGAATTCAATTCGAGTGAAAATGGGAACATCATACGGAAAGTCACAAAAATTGGCGGTTTGGTCGCACGGTCGAACGGAAAGCCGCCGGCGCTTTTCAACGGGGGAGTAATCCGGTCCCTGCAAGCACAGTCGCGATGGCGAGCAGAGCCGCCGCTGCAACCGGCCACTGCTGCAGAACGCGCATCTGTCGGTCAACATAGGGACCGACGAAGTCGAACCGACTTATGGCTCTCTGCAGCAGGACGATGATATCGCCTTCGGGCGCGTTCGGCGCTCGATCAAGCCAGCGCCGTGAGATCGCCGCCAGCGCGGCGCCTGCCGCGACCGGCCAAAGGGCCTCCCAGACCAGGCGATAATTCAGCAGCGATGCGGCGCTCGCTGGCGCGTCTGCAAGGAAATATGCGGTTGGAACGACGACGGAGGCCAATGTCACGGCGAGCCACGGGGCGATGACCCTGAGCGTGGTTTCGGGCTTGCCGCGGAGCGGCTCGGCGCGCAGGCGCGCCACGAAATGCAGCATGAGCAAGGTCGTGGCGACGGCGGACAGAGTCGAGAGAACGCCGAGGAGGTCGCCCCCCAGCGGCGCCTTGATCGCCAGTTTCGCGATCGCGCCGCCCATTGGCGGCAGGCCGGCAAGGCTCAGCGCGAGCAAAGCGATCAGCGGGAGCGTCCAGGCGCGCCGTCCACGGGCTGCGGACATGACGACGCCTGTCGCCAGGAAAAGGCCTCCCTTCGCCAGGCCGTGATGCGCCGCATAAAGGGCGGCGGCGCCCGCCGCGGCGGCGTTCGCGCCGGCGAGTCCATTGCCCAGCGTCGCGGCGACAAGGCCCATTTGACTGACGCTGGAATAGGCGAGCACGGTTTTCGCGTCGCGCTGCGTCAGGCCGATGGCGACGCCATAAAACGCCCCGAACATGCCGAGAACCACGAGCGCTTGACCCCAGCCAGCAACCTCGACGCCAAAGGGGAGGAAGCGAATAAGCCCAATGACGCCTGCGTTGACGGCCGCGCCACTCAGGATCGTCGAGGCCGGAATCGGCGCAGTTCGATAGGTCGAGGGCATCCAGACATGAAAGGGGAAGGTTCCTATTTTTGTCGCGAAACCGGCGATGAGCAGGCCAACAACCGCATCGCGCCAGCGTGTTGTCGGCAGCGCGGCGACGCCGTCGGAAATAAGAAGGCTTTGATCGGGCGCGCCGAGCGCGAGCGCCGCGAAGGCGACGATCAGAAAGGCCTCTCCGAGAAGCGCGACCGAAAGGTAGAGCCGGCCTGCCTTCTCTGGTGCGCCGCCCCGCCCAAGGGTGATCAGCCCGTAGGCCGGCAGGCTGACCAAGGCGAAAACAAGATAGAAACTGACCACGTCTGCGGAAAGAAAGACGCCGACATTGCCGATGAGCGTCAGCAGCCAGCAGGCGGCGAACCAACCATTCCTCATTTCGTCGGGCGTCACGGAGGCGGCGAAGACTCCCGCCGCGATCCAAAGCAGAGCGCTTACGCCGAGGAGCAACGCGCCCGCCGGATCGAGGACAAACACGGCGGGAAACAGCGTCTGGTCCAGCACCAGCGGGCCGGAGTCGGCGGCGAGAATGGCGGCGGCGAGCGCGGGAACGGGGGCTAGCACAAGGAGCGTCGGTCTCAGAGCCCGCAGGCGCGACGCGAGGCAACCGATGAGAAAGACGAGCGGCGTCACGAGGGCGACCGCGATGGCCTGCGGCCCATAGGCGAAAGTCGCCAGTTGAGGGAAGAGGGAGCTGATCATCTGACGAACTCCGTCTTCGCGCCTGGCGCGCCGACGAGCACGAGCCTCGAGAACTCCGTCGGCGCGAAACCCAGCAGGATGGCCGTCATCGACAGGACAAGAGCGAGCGCGACGCCGCCCGATGAAATCGAGGCGGGAGGCGCGGGGGGGATATTCGTTGCGGGCTCCAGCGCCGGCGCGATTACACGGTAGACGTAGCCTGCGGCGAGGAGTCCTCCTGCCGCCATCACGAGCACCCATATCCATTGGCCGCTTTCGATCGCAGCGGTCAGCAGCAACCATTTCGCCGTAAACCCGCCGCTCGGCGGCAGGCCCATCAGCGAAACGCCGCCAAGGGCGAAGGCGAGGACTGCGGGGGCGGCCACACGGCCGAGCCCGCGAAATTCCGCTATGCGATCATGGCCGAGCGCTTGCGCGATGAGTCCTGCCGACAGAAACATCGCCGCCTTGGCGAAAGCGTGCGACACCGCCTGCATCGCGCCGCCAACCCAGGCCGAGGCGGCCCAGGGATGCGTGCCGACGGCAAGGGGAAAGATCAGGAACAGATAGCCGATCTGCGCGACGGTCGAATAGGCGATGAGCAGTTTCAGCCGCGCCTGTCGCAACGCCAGCACACTGCCAAAAACAATCGCTCCCGCTCCCAGGATCGCAAGCAGTTGGGCGGCGACTTCGCTCATTTGCGACGGCGCCAGGTTGAGCCAGAGTCGAAGGACGAGAAAAAACGAGGCTTTGACCACGAGAGCCGAGAGCATGGCGCTCGCCGGCGGCGGGGCCCCCGCATGGGCGGGAGGAAGCCAGAGATGCAAGGGGAAAAGCGCGGTCTTTGCCAGAAGACCCGCCGTCATCGCGGCGAGCGCAACCCATGCCGCGGCTTCCGGGCGAACTTGCGACGACAACAGGCCGATATCGAGAGCGCCATAGGCGCCATAGAGGAGCGTTGCGCCCAACAAATAGAGCGCCGACCCGAAAAGCGCGAACAGCAGATAACGCAGCGCCGCGGCGAGAGTCGCCGCCCGCCCGTCGAGACAGACGAGGGGAACCGCGGCGAAGGTGAGCATCTCCAAGGCGACGTAGAGATTGAACAGGTCCCAACCAAGGAAGACGCCGTTAATGGCCGCCCAAAGGGCCAGCAGCAGCGTCCAGAAGGCGAAACTCGTGCGACATTCCCGCTCTCCCTTGTTCACGCCGAACAGGCCGACAGCAAAGAGCCCTGTCACGGAAATAATGAGCGCGGCGGTCACCAGCATGGCCGCCGAGAATCCATCTGCTCGCAAGGCGACGCCGAGCGGCGGGCTCCACCCGCCGATGACATAGACAAGCGCCCGATCGTCTCGCCAAACGACATAAGCGATGGCCGCCGCAAGCGCGGCGCCGATGGGCGTCACGGCAAGGGCGGTCAGCACTGTCCTGCGTTCGCCGAGCAGGAAGGCCAGCAACATGGCGGCGACAGGCAGGATGATGATCGCCGGCAGCAGAAGACTGGCGCCCGTTGAAGCTGGATCAACCGCCACGAGAGTCAACTCGCACCGTTCCGGTCAGAAGGATCGGTCGGGAAAAACGGCGTCTGCGTTACTTTGAAAACGCGCAGCAGAAGCGCGACAGCTAGAGCCGTCGCCGAAAAGGCGACGACAATTCCGGTGATCACCAGCGCCTGCGGAACCGGGTCCGCGCCGACGCCGGCGGCCGCCCCCCGGCGCGCAATGGCCCCGAACAAAAGAAACACGCCGCCGCCCATGACATTGAAGGCGACGATCTTGCGCAAGAGATGCGGATTGGTCACGAGCCCATAGAGGCCCAGTCCGACCAATGCGGCGCCGCCCAGACCGGCGAGCGTGATCGCGTTCATCGCTGCGCTTTCCTCATTGGCGCGCCGAGCGCCAGCAGTCCCAGCGCGACGGCGATCGAAAGGGTCAGCCCAGCCTCGACGAGGAGGATGAGCGGCTTGGCGTAGCCTTCCGGATAAGCAAGAAAGGCCCCGGCAATCGCGAAGCCGGCGACGCCGATCGCAATGAATAACGCAGGCCCAGCGACGAGCGCGAAGCGCAGCCACGGATGGCCGACCGACGGCGCGTCGCGCAAGCCGGCGACCATTACGAGAATCCACATCGCGGCAAGGATCGTTCCGCCCTGGAACGCGCCCCCCGGCTCATTCGCGCCAGTCCAAACGAGGTGAACGCCTATGATGACGCCGAGCGGCGGCAATAATTGCCCGAGAAAGACCAGCGCTCCATCGGGCGCGGGCGCGCCCAGAGACTCGGGCCGGCCGCCCCAGTCGGCGTCGCGGGCGAAGGACCAGACTCCGACCAGCGCCAGAACGAGCACCACCGACTCCAGCAGGGTGTCGATCGCGCGGTAGGCGAGAAGAACGCCGGTCACCGGATTGCCAAGTCCCGTCTCGGGCAAGCCCTGGACAGCCAGCGGCGCCAGCGTCGGCGGTTCAGGCGGCAGCGACAGGACGGCGGCGGCGATTCCGCCCGACGCCGCCGCGCAAAGCAGCGCGCAGAGTGATTTGGCGAGGGGCCCGAGGCGCTCTGACGCCGCGGCGTCGCCGTCCCCAATCCGCGCCGCGGCGCCGATCAGCAAGGCGCCCGTCACGCCGCTGCCAATGGCCGCCTCGGTGAGGGCCACATCCACGGCGGAGAGGCGAACCCAGATAAGCGCCAAAAGCAGCCCATAGGAGATAAAGGCGACGACGCCCGTGAACGCCTCGCGCGCAAAGATCGCATAGGCGGCGACGGCCAGCGTGAGAGCGGCAAGGCTGGCGTCCAGAAAGAAGGTGGCGTTCATGGCTCGGATAAGTCTTTGGCGACCGCGCCAATCAATTGACTGAGCGTCGTTCCCGCCAGCTGCGCGACCAGCCAAACGAGGCAAAGCTTCACCGCGCCGAGGAAACTGCCCGCTTGTGGCGCCAGGCCGAGCACCACGAGACCGAGGCCGAGATTATCTGCCTTCGTCAAAGCGTGCAGACGCGTCAATGTGTCGGGAAACCGCAACAACGCGACGGCGCCGGCCAGGAAGAAGAACAGGCCGCCGCTGACGCAGAGAACCGAAAACACGTCAATCGCCAGATTCATCAGCACGATCTTTCACTGCCTCATCCCCGTGCTCCGCGACGGTCGCGGCTTTGAGGAAGGCTATTCCGGAAAAAGCGGCCAGCAGAGCAAGAACGAGCGCGACGTCGACAGCCCCGCGTACGCCTCGCGCTTCGGCGAGAAGCAACGCCGCGACGCCGCCGGTCCCCAGGAGTTGCGCGGCCAACATCTGGTCCGCCCTGGTGGGGCCGCGCAAAACGCGGAACAGGCCGATCGCCGTAGTCGCGACAATCACCGCTGCGGCCACGAGGAAGAAGTTATCCACGATCGCGCTCCAGCCCGAGCGCCTCGCGAAGCTCCGCCTCCTCCCGCATGAGGGTCGCGACGACGGGAAGACGTGCGTCCAGACAATGGATGTCGAAGATTCCCTGTGCGTCGGAGCGGATGGGGACGGAGCCGGGCTGCAACGCGGCAAGCCCCGCGAGGGCGTTTTGCGCCGTTCCCGGGGGCAGATTAGTGGAATAGGCGACAAATCCGGGGTGAAGCGGAAGAGACGGATCGAGTGCGCGCCTTGCGACGTCGGCGCCGGCGGCGAACGCCTGGAATGGAATTGGAAGGATCAAGCGAATCCAGGCGAAAAAACGCGGCCGTGTGTCGGAACAGGGCAGCAGAGCGATGCTCGCCCATGTTGTCCCGATGGCCGTAAGCGTTCCGATCATGAAATCCGCAACAGATACGCCAGAGACCACCAGCCAGAGACAAAGGAAGACGATTAGCCTGGGGAAAAGGCATGTCGGGCGGGTGCGCCAGGAGAGTGACATGTCTTTGTTCGCTTTTCGGTCTTGTAAGCGCCGTGACCTTGCCCCGAGGCGCTGTTGCAATCGAGTGAAGACGCGCGAAGCCGGTAAGGCATCCCGCAGAAAAATGATCAGACGCCGTGGCCGATGCGCGCCCGCTTCGAGAGCGGCGCGACGTCACACGCTTTCGTCAAACTTTGCGAGAGTAAGACGCGTCTCCGGTTTTCGTAGCGGCTGGAATCTGCGTCGCGCGGCCGAGCTCTCTCATTTGCTCCTGCGCCGCGTCCGCGAGCGCTTTCGCATAGTCGCTTTGCAGGCGCCAGAATTCCTGAGGATCTTTGGCCCGTGCAAGTTTTTGGGCGAGATCGAACGCCGCCTTGATATTGGCTTCCGCATAGCCGAGCGCCCGCGCATTGGCGTCGCGGGCGCTTTCAGGAAGCATCGGCTCTACCGAGTTGACGGCTTGGCGCGTCGCGCCCAAGAAGGCCTCGAACGCATGTCGAGTCTGTTCGACGCTTTTCTCGACCAGTTCACACACGCCATCCGGCGCTTCAAAGGTGGACTGCGACATGGGCGCTCCTTCGTCGAAACTTCGTTTCCTGGGTGTCTTGGAGCTTTAGGTTAGCTCGCTTTCTTCTGCAAACTCGGCCGCAAACTCGGCCGCCGCCCGCCCCGGCCTTTTGATCGCGGCCAAGCGGCGTTTTATTACCGTAACTTAACACAATGACAATGCGCGTAGCCGTGACGCGTGTTCCCGCGACGCGTCCATTTGACGCATCTCTTTCCGGCAGCTTCTTCAAACGCGGTTTGTTCCGCTTCAGGGAAGGACAATAGCGCCGTGCTATTTATATCAGTGGTGGTTGAAAGAACTGCCGAAATTGATGGCCTCGAAGCGAGTGACGGCATGTCACAAACCGCGCGGAATAGCGCGGGTTTCGGATTTTGGCTCATCGGAATTTTCCTTGCTGCTCATGGCGCAAGCTGCTTTCAAAAACCTGTCAGCAGTGATGTATAGAGCTCGGGATACAGGATTTGACGGATTGGCCGCTTTGCGCTTGGTCGCCGACCCGGTTTCTTCGCCGGAAGCGTTTCTGTTACGCAATGCTTTTTCCTGCCATGCGTCTTGTTGTTTTTGTTCTCAATTGTTCACTCCCCAACGGCCTGCCATTTGCCGCAGCCACGCGAAAGGGCGGGAATGACTCGTGATACGGTTTCGATCGACCTCGCTTTGCAGGGAGGCGGCGCGCATGGCGCCTTCACTTGGGGCGTGCTCGATCGTCTTCTCGAAGAGAGCTGGCTGAAAATCGAAGGGATTTCAGGAACCTCCGCAGGGGCGATGAACGCTGCAGCGCTTATCAGCGGCTATGTCGGCGGTGGCGCCCAGGGCGCGCGCGCGACTCTTGAAAGTTTCTGGCGCCGGGTGTCGGACGAAGCGCGTTTCAGTCCCCTGCAACGGACTCCTCTGGATGTCATGCTTGGGCGCTGGACGCTCGACAACTCGCCGCTCTTCATCGCGAGCGACATGATGTCCAGACTGCTTTCGCCTTATGACCTCAATCCGAAAGGGGTCAACCCGCTACAGCAAATCCTTGCCGAGATTATCGATTTTGGAAAGCTTGAGCGTGCGCCGATCAAGATTTTCGTTACGGCCACCTGCGTGTCGACGGGGCGCGCCCGCATTTTCAGAAACGCCGACGTCACAGCGGATGCGCTGCTCGCCTCGGCATGCCTGCCGACGATGTTTCAGGGCGTCGAGATCGACGGAGAGCTTTATTGGGATGGCGGTTATTCGGGCAATCCGACGATCACGCCGCTCGTGCGCGAATGCGTTTCGCGCGATACGATACTGGTCCAGGTCAATCCCATCGAACGCAAGGACAGGCCGCGCTCCGCGACCGAGATCTCCAACCGTCTCAATGAAGTCTCGTTCAACTCGGTGCTTCTCAAGGAGCTTCGCATGATCGCGCTCCTCCGCCAGGCGGCCAATCCGGGCGACAAGGAAGGCGCACGATGGGCCGGCATGCGCATGCATCGCATCTCGACCGAGTTGATGACGGAGCTCAGCGCCTCTTCGAAGCTGCTTGCCGAATGGCGATTCCTTTGCATGTTGCGCGACGAGGGACGCCGCGCCGCGCAGGAGTTTCTCGATCTCTCCGGCGCCGATGTCGGAAAGCGCTCGACGCTGGATCTCGACTCTCTCCTTCACGGAATTTGACCCCATGGGACTCATTGGAATTCTCGCCGGCCTTTCCGCGCTCATCTGGCTCGCCTATCGTGGCTGGAGCGTCCTTCTGCTGGCGCCGGCGGCGGCGCTCATCGCGGTCGCCTTCGCGCGCGAGCCGCTGCTCGCCCATTGGACGGTGACCTTCATGAACGGCGCCGCGCGCTTCGTGGCGCAGTTTTTCCCAATATTTCTTCTCGGCGCCTTGTTCGGGAAGCTGATGGACGACAGCGGGTCGGTGACCGCGATCGCGCATTTCATGGCCGAGAAACTGGGGCCGAGCCGTGCGATCCTCTCGGTCGTGCTCGCGGGCGCTTTTGTCACCTATGGCGGCGTGAGCCTCTTCGTCGCCTTCTTCGTGCTCGCGCCGATGGCGCAGGAGCTTTTCCGCAAGGCCGGCACGCCGCGCCGCCTCGCGCCCGCTGCGATCGCGCTCGGAACCTCGACCTTCACCATGTCCGCGCTACCGGGGACGCCGGCGATCCAGAACGCGATCCCCATGCCGTTCTTCGGCACGACGGCCTTCGCGGCGCCGGGCCTCGGCGTTATGGCCGCGATCATCATGTTCGTTTTCGGCATGTGGTGGCTGGCGCGGGCCGAACGCGTGGCGCGGCTGCGCGGCGAAGGCTATGGCGAGGATCCCGGCGCGACCGTCGATCCGATCGAGAATCAGATCATTCGCGAGAAGGCGGCTGTCGCGCATGAATTCGACCTTGCAGAAATCCCCCACGGCCATCGCGGCGACAAGCCGAATATCGTGGTGGCGTTCCTGCCGCTGATCGTCGTCGTCGGCGTCAATCTCGTCATGTCGCTCGGCGTCATACCGCGCGTGGATGATTCATTCCTCTCCGAGGAACGCTGGGGGCCGACGACGCTCGCCGCGGTCGGCGGCGTCTGGTCGGTGATCGTGGCGCTCGCCGTCGCCATCGTGACGCTGATCGCCCTGAACTGGCGTCGCCTGACCGAAATTCGTGAAAGCGTCGACGCCGGCGTGACCGCTTCGGTCCTGCCGCTGCTCAGCGTCGCGAGCCTCGTGGGCTTCGGCGCCGTCGTCGCCGCGCTGCCGGCCTTTGCGGCGGTGCGAAGCTGGGTGCTGTCGATCGAGGGCGGGCCGCTCGTTTCACTCGCCATCGCCACGAATGTCCTGGCGTCCCTGACCGGATCGGCCTCCGGCGGGCTCACGATTGCGCTCGACACGCTCGGGGAGACCTATCTGCGTCTCGCCGAGCAGAAGGGCGTCGATCCGGCGCTCCTGCATCGCGTCGCGGTGATCGGCGCGGGAACGCTCGACAGCCTTCCCCACAATGGCGCCGTCGTGACCTTGCTCGCGGTGTGCGGCTGCACGCACAAGGAGAGCTATCTCGACATCATCGTCGTCGCGATCGTGAGCGCCATTCTCGCGCTTGTCGCCGTCATTGCTGTCGGGTCGGCGTTCGGGTCATTTTGAGTTGGTCAACGATCGGGCCGGGCAACCCCGCGCCAACTTGTCGCGTATGCCGGGGCGCGGGTCAGGGCCTTATTGTTCGATCGCGTCACACGCGGCTGGCGTCGCTCCAGGCAGCGTCGTCAGGCGTGTCAGGCGAGACTTGTTCGCTTTGGCGGCAGGTTGTTTTCAGCGCGACGGACGCGGTGAAGTCGGGCGAAGCGGCCACAATTTGCAACCATTCCAGAAGCTCGCGGCGCTTTATGGCCAGGGGCCCTTATCTGCTTCGTACGCTTCGTCAGCACGGGCGATCTCGGCGTTGCGCGTCGTCGGCGACCAGCCGCCGCCGAGCGCCTGATAGAGGCTGACGGCCGACTGGAAATGCGCGAGGCGGGCCAAAACGAGATTGAAGTCGTATTGAAAGTAAGTGGTCTGCACGGTCGACAGCGTGATCACGTCGATCGTGCCCTCGAGGAGTTGCGCCTGCGCGGCGTTGAGGGCGATCTTCGACATAGCGAGCGCTTCCTCGCCGATCTTCACGCTCTTCGCCGTTTCCTTTGCGGCGATGAGGGCACTTTCTGTATCGGCGAGCGCGGCGAGAATGCGCTGGCGATAGAGCGCGGCGGCCTCCTTGTAGCGTCCCTGTTCGAGTTGATACCGGCCTTGCAGATTGAATCCGTCGAACAGAGGCTGCGCGAGATTGGAGCCGATCTCCCAGGCGACCGCTTCCGGCCGCAGCAGATTGCGCAGGACGATGCTCTGCAGCCCATATTGGCCGTTGAGTGTGATCGACGGAAAGAACGCCGCGCGCGCCCGCAGAACCGAAAACTCGCGTGACGCGAGAATCGCTTCGGCTTCCGCCACATCGGGCCGTCGCAGGAGGACTTCGGAGGGAAGCCCCGGATCGAGGCGCGGGTAACGCAACCCTTTCAGGGATCCACCCTTGACATCGATCGTTTCTGGCGTCTCGCCGAGAAGGACGGCCAGAGTGACCTTCGTTTGCCGCAGAATCTGCTCCAGCGGTGGAATTGTCGCCTTTTGTCCCGCGAGAACCGCAGCCTGCTGTCCATAATCGAGCATAGTCGCGGCGCCCTTTTCGAGGCGCGCGGTAATGGCCCCGAGCACATGGTTCGCGATGCGCACATGCTCCGCCGCAATTTTCAACTGGTCCTGCACGGCGAGAACCTGAAGATAGGCGTTCATGACAGCGGCGAGCGTGGCGATCTCGACGACGTCCCGGTCGAAGCGCGATGCATTTGCAAGAATGCGCGCAGCGTTCGAAGCGCTCTGATTCTTGCCCCAGAAGTCGATCTCGTAGCTCGCGTTCAATCCGAGCGTGAAGAGATTGGTGCGCGTCGCGCTGAACGACGCAAGGTTTTCGGCGAGGGCCGCCGCCTCGTCCTTGCCGGCGCCCTGCAGGAGGGCTTTGGTCGGGTTGAAGTTGGGGATTTCGCCGATGACGGTCCCCGGAACCTGAGCACGCTGCGCATTGGCGCCGAAATTGATCGACGGCCACAACGCGGAACTGACGATGCGGGCGTTGGCGTCGGCCTGGTCGATACGGGCGACGGCGGCGGCGATGGCGAGGTTGTCCGAGAGCGCGCGCGACGTGAATTCGGTAAGCTCCTTCGAGCCGAATTTGCCGGCGAAATCCGAACCAGATGCAATTGGCCGCGCAGATTTTGGCTTTGCTTCGTTGAACCGCTCCGGCGGCGGAACCGCCAAATCCGGCTTTTCCCAATCCAGATTGCAGCTCGACAGCCCGGCGACGGCCACCGTCATGGCCAGGTACGCCCAAGTGCGCCGCCATGCGCGCCGCTGTCTAGTTCGAAACCGTCTCGATCGCGCCAACGCCGTGGTCCGCACTTTTTCCCCGCGCGCGTTTTCCCGCTGCTCCCGGCGGGAAGCAGTTCGACAGATACCTTCCACATTTTGTATTATCTTGTCTCGCCGGAGAACCGGGACCGCGCGTCTGAGGGCTTCGCCGTTATCCACAACAAAATGGATTTCGGCGCGCGCTCCGTGCAGACCGCGCAGCATTTTCATTCTACGGATTCAGGAATATTTCAATGCTGGAAAAAAAATAGTGAGTCTCGTCAGGCAAGCGGCAATGACGTCATTTCACTGGCGTTTTCTATGGTGCGTGTCGGCGCTTGCGCTGATGCTTGCCGCCTGCGGCCGGGACGCGCAGGACGAAGCGCAGGCGGCCCGCCCGGTGCGCGCGATCGTCATAGAAAAAAGCAAGCTCGGCGAAACTATTGAACTGACTGGTGTAATTCAGCCGGAAAACGAAGTCGCGCTCTCCTTTCGGATCGGCGGCCGCATCGTCGAACGCCTGGTTGGAACCGGCGACGCGGTCAAGGCCGGCCAGTTGCTCGCGCGGCTCGACTCGCAAAATGAGATGAACGCGCTTCGCTCGGCGCAGGCGCGCCTCGCTGCGGCGCAGGGGCGTTCGCGCGAGGCGCGCAACATCTTTGCCCGCGAGCAGTCTCTTCTCGCGCGCCGCTACACGACGAAAACAAAATTCGACCAGGCGCTCACCGCGGTGGAAACGGCGAAGTCGGACATCGAGGACGCGACGGCGCAGCTCAAGATTGTACAGGATAATGTAAGTTATACAGAGCTTAAATCCGACGTCCCCGGAACGATCGTCGCGCGAGCGGCGGAAGCGGGCGAAGTGGTTCAGCCTGGCCAGATGATCTTTCGCCTGGCCCGGACAGGGGGGTGGGACGCCGTCTTCGACGCGCCTGCGCGTATTTTGCGCGATGCGACGCGCGACGCGCGCGTCGATCTGGCCCTGACCGATGATCGGAGCGTGACCGCCGTCGGCCGGGTTCGTCAGGTGGACCCGCAGGCGGACCCTGCGACGCGCACATTTCGCGTCCGTGTGACGATTCTGTCGCCGCCGCCGGCCATGCGGCTTGGCGCCACCGTTTCCGGCCGCATCAGGCTGGATCCGAAGGCCGCGATCGCGATTCCCGCAAGCGCGCTGACGGAAACGGACGGCCAGCCGAGCGTCTGGGTCGTCGATCGCGCGGCGATGACTGTTTCCTTGCGAAGGATCAAGGTTTCGCGCTTCTCCAGCGACGTCGTCATCGTCACGGAAGGCCTCAAGGCCGAGGACACCATCGTCACGGCGGGCGTTCAGGCGCTGCATCCCGGCCAGAAGGTCCGCCTGCTGGAGGCGCGGGAATGAGCGGCCTCAATCTCTCAGCCTGGGCGCTCCGACACAAATCCTTCATGGTCTATTGCATGATCGCGGTGACCGTGGCGGGTTTGAGCTCCTATTTCAGTCTGGGGCGCGACGAAGATCCTAATTTCACTTTCCGAACGATGGTGGTGCAGGCGTTCTGGCCGGGCGCAACCATCGACGACACCCTCAAACAGGTGACCGAGCGTATCGAGCGCAAGCTCCAGGAGACGAAGAGCCTCGATTTCATTCGCAGCTACACGACTGCCGGATCAGCGACGATTTTTGTCAATCTGAAAGGCGCTACGCCGCCTTCGAAAGTCCCTGACATATGGTACCAGGTGCGCAAGAACATCGGCGACATTCGCCACACCTTGCCCGCCGGCGTCGTGGGGCCTGGTTTCAACGATGATTTCGGCGACACCTATGGAATCATTTATGGTTTCACCGCCGATGGCTTCACGCAGCGAGAATTGCGCGACTATGTCGAGAAAGTCCGTTCGACGCTCCTCGGCGTGCCGGATGTCTCCAAAATCGACGTGCTTGGCGCACAGGACGAGCGGATCTTCGTCGAATTTTCGACGCGGCACCTCGCCGGACTTGGAATCGACCGTTCGCAGTTGATCGCGGCGCTCCAGCAGCAGAACGCGGTCAGCCCCTCCGGGGTCGTCCAGACGGGTGACGAGAAGCTTTCGCTGCGCGTCTCCGGCGGGTTCGATTCCGAGACGGATATTCTCGCCATCAACATTCTCGCCAATGGCCGGTTGGTGCGCTTGCGCGACATCGCCGAGATCAGACGCGCTCCCGTCGATCCGCCGCAGCCCATGTTTCGCGTCAACGGGCGTCCGGCGATCGGACTGGCCGTCGCCATGCGGGCCGGCGGCGACGTTCTGGCGCTCGGCGCCAATATTTCCAAAGCCATGAAAGAAGCGACCGCCGATCTGCCGGTTGGCGTCGAGCCGATCCTCGTCGCCAACCAGCCGCAAATCGTCGAACACGCCATCGGCGATTTCATGTCGTCGTTGTGGCAGGCGATTGCGATCATCATGGCGGTCAGTCTGGTGAGCCTCGGCCTGCGCGCGGGCGCCGTCGTCGCGATCTCCATACCGCTCACTCTCGCAATCGTGTTTCCCATCATGCAGATGGCGGGCATCGACCTTCAGAGAATTTCACTCGGCGCGCTGATCATCGCGCTGGGCCTGCTCGTCGACGACGCCATGACGACAGTGGACGTGATGACCTCGCGCCTGGCGCTCGGCGACGACAAGGAGGCGGCGGCGAGCTACGCCTATGACAGCGTTGCGATGGCGATGCTCACCGGCTCATTCGTCTCCGCCGCCGGCTTCGTGCCGATTGGCCTCGCGAAGAGTTCGGCCGGCGAATATACGTTTTCGATCTTTGCCGTGGTGTCGATCGCGCTGATCGTCTCCTGGTTCGTCGCCGTGCTCTTTACGCCATTGATCGGCGTCCTTTTGCTGACGAAGCCCGAGGGACCGGTCGCCACGCAGGAGGGCCGGGTTATGGCGGCCTTCCGCGAGCTTCTTGTCAGCGCGATGCGAAACCGTTGGGTGACGATCGGCGCCACTCTTGCCTGTTTCGTTATTGCAATATTGGTCTCGCCCCTCGTGCCGCGGCAGTTCTTCCCCGCCTCCGACCGGCCCGAGCTCGTTGTGGACCTTTCGTTGCGACAGAACGCTTCGATCTACGCAAGCCAGGAGGCGACGGAGCGGCTGGAGAAAGTCTTGAAGGACGATCCCGACGTGGCGAGCTGGAGCGCCTATGTCGGTCGCGGCGCGATACGCTTCTATCTTCCACTCAACGTGCAACTCGCGCATGATTTCTTCTCGCAATTCGTCATCATCGCAAAGGACGTGGAGGCGCGCGAACGCCTTCACAGGAAGCTGGAAACCGTTCTCGCGGACAGGTTTCCCGGGCTCGTCACGCGCATCGCGCCGCTCGAACTCGGGCCTCCCGTGGGATGGCCCGTGCAATATCGTGTGAGTGGCCCCGATGTCGAAAAAGTGCGCGACATTGCGCTCGGTCTCGCGAAAGCGATGGGCGAGAGTCCCACCGTCACGCGGATCAATTTCGACTGGATCGAACCGGCCCGCGCCGTTCATGTGAAGGTCGATCAGGATCAGGCCCGGCTACTCGGATTGAGTTCGCAGGCCGTCGCCAGCGCGTTGCAGGGCGTCGCCACGGGCCAATCGATCACGCAGGTCCGCGATGATATTTATCTCGTCGACGTCGTCGCGCGAGCGACGGACGAGCAGAGGATGTCGCTCGATACGCTTCAATCCTTGCAGATTCCCCTCCCCAATGGAGGAGTCGCGCCCTTGAGCCAGCTGGCGACCTTCGAATTCCGCCAGGAAAGCCCGCTGATCTGGCGCCGCGACCGAACGCCGACCTTGACCGTACAAGCCGACCCCGCGACGGGCCTCACCGCCGAAACGGCCGTGGCCGCGATCGCTCCCGCGGTCGCGTCGATGAATGCGAGCCTCCCGCCGCAATATCGCATCGAGACGGGCGGGACCGTAGAGGAGAGCGCCAAATCCCAGGGCTCGGTGTTCGCGCGTGTGCCGCTGATGCTGTTCCTGATGACGACTTTCCTGATGATCCAGTTGCAAAGCTTCAGCAGGATGTTTCTCGTCCTCGCGATCGTGCCGATGGGTCTCATCGGCATTATCGCAGCCCTGCTCATTTTCGGTAAGCCGCTCGGGTTCGTCGCGATCCTCGGCATTCTGTCGCTGCTCGGCATGATCGCGCGCAACGCGGTCATTCTCGTCGAGCAAATCGAGATTGAACGCCGCGAGCAGAGCGATCAGTGGAAGGCCGTCGTGGACGCGACGCTTTCGCGATTCCGCCCGATCATGCTGACGGCGATTTCGACCGTTCTCGGCCTCATCCCGATCGCGCCGACCGTCTTCTGGGGCCCCATGGCCTTCGCCATCATGGGCGGGTTGCTTGTCGCCACGGTTCTGACGCTCGTCGTCACGCCTGCGCTTTACGTGCTGTGGTTCGGCATAAGAGAAGCGGCCTGACGTGACGTCCGGGAATTGGCGAGCGCCAATATCGCTCCGAAACGACGCGCTTCCTCTTTGAAGGCGCGACGTCGTCGTAATCGAACTCTGTCGAGCGCTTCGGCAGGATCGCCATTTCGCGCTTGATCTTTTCGTAAGGAACGGCGTCGAGCAAATGGCGGATGCAGTTTGACCGGGCGCGGCGCCTGTCGTCCGAGGGGACAATATGCCAAGGCGCGAATTATTTGTCGGTCGCTTCGAACGTCATGTCTCCGACGCGCGAATATTCGCACCATCGGCCTGGGGATGCACGCCGCGGACGTCTGCACGAGTTGCTGATTGTCCTATTTGCCAGCGGCCGCATCCAATGAGTCTATTATTCGCCACGAATGGTTCAGCGCTTTGTCGGCCCATTGCAGCGCGAGCAGCGTCTCGTTGGCGGTCGAAGCCGGCGTCTGTTGACGCGCGACGGACTCCAGAATTTGCGCGCGAAGCGCCTTACGCTCCTCCGTGAGATGCGTAGCGGCGGCGCCGATCGCGTCCAGGATCGGTCCGCCGGTGATCCTCGCAGTCTCCTTCTGCGCGTCGAGCCATACGGCCAGCGCCTGCGCGCCTGCGCCTATAGCCTCCGTCCGCGTCGTGAAAGCAGCCGTCGCGGCGGATTCGCCCAGGTCTTCGAGTAGCTGCTTGAGATGGTCGATCGCGTGACACAGGCGCACCAGGCGTGGCTCGACTTCGGCGAGATCGAGCGTTTCCAGCGACAATGACTCCAGAAAATGTTCGATCTGCCGCACCGAGTCCTCGGGCGGTTGATAGGCGGTCCGGTCGCCGGCGAGCCGCCGGCGCACGGCGTCCACGGCGTCCCGCGCGACTTCGGACAGCGCCCTCCAGACCGCTTCGAGGGCCACCGGCCCGCCAGCCTCCGCGAGCGCCGGCTCCAGTCTGCTAACGGCCGACTCCGTCCCTTTTCCCGACAAATTGACGATGAAACGCGCATAGGCGTCGAGCCAGGGAAAGAAGACGACGACGCCCATCAATTTGAACAGGCTGCTGAACGCGGCGACCGCGAGCACGCCGTCATAATCGTCGAAGCCTGAAACGACCCAGGTCGCGGCGTTGGCGAGCGGAGAGAGGAGCAACATGCCCAAAACGCCGACAACCAGGCTGAAAATGATATGCGCCAGGGCGGAGCGCCGGACCGCCAACCCGCCGCCCATCGTCCCGAGCGCGGCGCTGGTCGCGGCCGTGCCGATGCTTTGTCCGACCACCATGGCGCAGGCTTGCTGAAAGTTGAGGCTCCCCGCATGCAAAGCGACCAAGGTCGCGGCGGCGGCGGCGCTGGAGCTCTGCATGACAACCGTCATGACAACTCCAAGTCCCGCAAGCAGCCATTTGGCGCCCCACCCTTCGCCGACGAAGGAGTCGACGTTCCAGGACACATTGCCCATGCCGGTCTGCAGATAATCCAGCCCGACGAAGATCAGGCCAAACCCCGCAAGGATGGCCCCGGCCGCGCGCCATTTGCCTTTGGCGACGAGCCACAGGAAGGCGCCGACGCCAACCAGCGGCATCGCAAAGGCGGAGATTTGCACCCGGAAACCGAAGAAGGCTACGATCCATGGCGTCGTCGTCGTGCCGAATGTGGCGCCGATGAGCACGCCGATCGCTTGTGAAAAGCTGACCAGCCCGGCGCTGACGAAACCGATGACGGTCAGAACCGTGGCGCTCGACGATTGAACGAGCGCTGTGAAAACCGCGCCAAACAGGACTGCGCTGAAGCGGCCACGGACGAGTGTTTGCAGGGCGCGTCTGAGCGAATCCCCGGCGAGGCCCTTCAGGCCCTCGGTAAGATGGTGAATTCCAAGCAGGAAAAGCCCGAGGCCGCCCAGGATCGTCATGACAGAAGTAGTGTCCATCTGAGCGGCTCACGTCCATCAAAGCAAAAACCAACGACTGAAGTTCGCTTTACTAATCCAACATGCTCAGACAGTATCACATTCTTGATGGAGCGTTTGTCAATGAATGTTACGAAGCTTTCTTCCGTTGAAAATTGGCACGCGCTCGAATTTCAGGAAGCGCTGAGCCGTCTCGACAGCGATCCCTCGCGCGGCCTTTCGTCGGAGGAGGCGGTCAGGCGGCTCGGCGAATATGGGCCCAACCGCCTGCCGGAGGGCGCGAAGCGCGGCCCGCTGATGCGGTTCCTGCATCAGTTCGACAATATACTTGTCTATGTTCTGCTCGCCGCCGGCTTTATAAAGCTTATGCTTGGCCTTTGGCTCGACGCGTCGATCATCACGGGCGTCGTCGTCATAAACGCCCTGCTCGGGTTCCTCCAGGAGGGGAAAGCGGAAAAGGCGCTGGAGTCGATCCGCAACATGTTGTCGGCGGACGCGCGCGCCCTGCGCGACGGAGAGCCCCGCGTGGTCGCAGCCGAGAACCTCGTTCCCGGCGATATCGTGCTCATGGAGTCGGGCGATCGCGTCCCCGCGGATCTGAGGTTGATCGACGTCAAGAATCTTCGCGCCGACGAAGCTGCTCTGACAGGCGAATCCGTGCCCGCGGACAAATCGACTGACGTTGTTCCAGAGAACTCCACCGTCGGCGACCGCGCCGACATGGCGTTTTCCGGAACTCTGATCGTGTCCGGACGCGCCGCCGGGGTGGTCGTTGCGACGGGCGCGCAAACGGAACTCGGCCGCATCAACCAGATGCTCGCCGCCGTCGATGCGCTCGAAACGCCGTTGCTTCGGCAGATCGAGGATTTCGGCCACACCATCGCGAAAGTGATCGGTTTCGTGAGCGTCATCGTCTTCGCCTATGGCCGCTGGGTTCGCGATCTTCCCTTCGTCGACGCCTTCCAGGCTGTCGTCGGCATTGCGGTCTCCGTCATTCCGGAAGGCCTGCCCGCACTGATCACGATCACGCTCGCGATCGGCGTGCAGCGCATGGCGCAGCGCCACGCGATCATCCGTCGTCTGCCGGCGGTCGAAACCCTGGGATCGGTTTCGCGCATCTGCTCCGACAAGACGGGCACGCTGACCCTGATGGAGATGATGGTCGCTTCGGCCATTACGGCCGACGCCGCCTACCGCGTAACTGGCGACGGCTATGCGAGCGAAGGTCAAATTCTACTCGATGGCCAACCCGCCGCCGGCGCCGCTGCGCTGCGCCACATGGGAATCGTTTCGGCGCTGTGCAACGATTCCGAACTGCGCCCAATTGACAATGTCTGGAAGGTGGAAGGGGACCCAACAGAGGCGGCGCTTTATCCATTTGCGACCAAACTTGGATTGGATCGCGCCGGCGAACGGCGGAAGCTTCGTCGAATCGACGCCATCCCCTTCGAGTCCGAGCATAAATTCATGGCGACCCTGCATGAGGAGCAGGGCGGCGAACGCCTCCTGCTCGTCAAGGGCGCGCCGGAAGTTATCCTCGCCCATTGCGACCGTGAGGAGGCAGAAAAAGGTTTCGAGCTGCTGCGGCGCGACTATTGGGACACCGCCGCCGATCGACTCGCAGCGCAGGGCGAACGCGTGCTCGCCCTTGCCGGTCTGCGCAACCCGCCCGTCGGGAAAGCCAGTCTCGGCCCGGAGGACTTGCCCAGCAGTCTCGTTCTGTACGGCCTTGTCGGACTTATGGATCCGCCGCGCAAGGAAGCCGTGGAAGCGGTCGCCGAATGCCATAACGGCGGCATCCGCGTGACGATGATTACCGGCGACCACAAGGTTACAGCCGCGGCGATCGCCAAAATGCTCGGCATTGGCGATGGAAAGACGGCGGTTGCGGGGACCGAAATCGAAGCCATGAACGACGGGGAGTTGCAGGAGTCCGTCGAGAATGTCGACGTTTTCGCGCGCGCCAGCCCCGAACATAAATTGCGTCTTGTGAAAGCCATTCAGGCCAATGGCCAGGTGGTGGCGATGACGGGCGATGGCGTCAACGACGCGCCGGCGCTCAAGCGCGCCGACATCGGCGTCGCCATGGGGATCAAGGGCACGGAAGTCACCAAGGAGGCGGCGGCGATGGTGCTCGCGGACGACAATTTTGCGTCGATCACCGCAGCTGTGCGCGAGGGCAGGACGGTTTACAACAATATCGAAAAAGCGCTTCTCTTCATGCTTCCAACCAATGTCGCGCAAGCGCTCGTCATTCTTGTCGCGATCGTCGCCGGTTTCATGCTCCCGATCACGGCGCCCCAGATCCTTTGGGTCAATATGGTGACGTCCGTCGCGCTCGGGCTTGTGATCTCCTTCGAACCTCACGAACTCGACGTCATGCGACGGGCGCCGCGCGCCGTTTCTCGACCGATACTCGACGCATTTGCAGTTTGGAGGGTGGTCTTTGTCGGCGTGGCGTTGCTCATTCTCACACTCGTCGCCTTTTTCTGGATGAAAGCCGCCGACGCGCCGGACGAACTGGCGCGGACGGTTGCCGTCAACACATTGGTTGTGGGTCAGATTTTCTATCTGCTCAACAGCCGGTTCAAGACCGATTCCTCTCTCTCCATCGCAGCGCATCTCGGCAATCGCTACCTGCCGCTCGGAATCGCCGCGGTCGTCGTGTTGCAGCTTCTTTTCACCTACGCGCCGCCGTTGCAGAGTCTCTTCGGCACGCAAGCCATCCCGATGAATATCTGGCCATGGCTGTTCCTCGGCGGTTTTGTCTTCTTCCTCGTCGTCGAGGCGGAGAAGTTCTTCGTGCGCAGATTCGGTCTCATCGGCGCGCGCGGCGAAAGGCGCTCGGCAAAAGATCATCTGGCGTCGCCAGCGCTGGCGACCCCTTCTCGCCCCGTCGTCTCCGATTTCGGGAAATGGCAGGCGCTGCTCGGCGTTCTTGCGGTGACGGCGTTGATAGCGGGTGAAATTTTTGTGTTCTGGCGCGGCGGGCAAGATCAGCAGCTGCTGTCCGGCCCGAACCGCGATGATCGTCCCTCCCGGATATCCGCCGCCAGCAGCCCGGACACGCGTGCGCCTGTGGAAGTCTTCGCGCCCATTTCGGGCAAGATCATCGCCGTTCTTTGTGAAAAGGGCGCCGCGGTGACGGCGGGCCGCGTCTGCGTCAGGCTTGATCCAACTCCCTTTGAGGAAGCCGTCGCGCGCGAGAAAGACGCGCTTGCCGCGGCTTTGCAGCGCCAGCAAGCGAGCGCGTCCGCCGCCGCGGCGGCGACTAAGGACCTCGAGCGCAAGCAGCGCGCGCAAGGTCGAGGCGCCCCACGCCCGGCGACAGAGAAGGCCCGCGCCGTGCTGGAACGCGCCATGGCGCGCGCCGAGGCCGACAAGGCGGCCGTCGAACGGGCGCGTGCCGCTTTGGCGAGCGCGGAAGCGGCGCTCGCGCAGGTCGACATTGCAGCCCCTGTCACCGGCGCCGTCGTCTCGGCGGCGAGCGTCGGCGAGACGGTCGAGGCAGGAAAGCCCCCCGCGGCGTTCTCTATCGCGCCCGAAGCCGCGCAGGAGATTGATGAGAATTCAGGCTCTAGCGAGCCCGCCGACCCGTAAAGGTGTTTTCGAGGGTCGGAATCTCAAAGCGTAACAGCTTCTGTTCTATCTGAAAGGTGCTGGGAAATGACCGATATCAACTCCTCCGACCTCACGCCGGCGACGCGGCCGAGGGGGATCATGCCATGGCTCCGCGCGCGCTTGCCATATTTCGTCGTCCTGGTCATGGCGCTCGTGGGGGTGGCTTACACCAGTATGTCGGGAACCCCGCTGTATGGATATTGGGAAGTCCTCGCCGTCGCCATCGGTCTCGCCTGTATCGCCACTGGCTGGCGCAAGACGGCTGACAAAGCCGCGCGCAAACAACTCATCGTGACGCAATCCCTGCATTGGCTCGCGTTCCTGATCGCGATGAGCATTCTGATGTTCCCTTCGGTCAATACGTTCCTCAATGGCCCGGCGACCGGTCTCGCGCTCATGTTGCTGCTCGCGCTGGGGACGTTCGTTGCGGGCGTCCATGTTTCCGCGGAAATCGCCGTCCTCGGAATCCTGCTTGCGCTCACCGTGCCGGCGATTGCCTGGCTCAAACAGACGGCCTTGATTCTGTTCCTTATCGCCCTCGTCATCGGCGGGGTCGTCGTGGCTTTTCGACCAGAGCGAGCCAACGGCGCATGAGGGCTATGAACTGATGTGGATGCCCCCTCCGCCCAGCGTCGTAAGATGCTGGGCGGAGGGGGCATCCACATGGAGTAATCGCGGGAGCGAGTCGCCCCAGGCAATGCCGATACTGCATTGTGGTGGCTGTTCTCGGATAAGATCGAACACGGGCTGACGACCCCGCACCGTGCCCAGGCATCTGACGGAGAGCAGCCTTGGAAGAATATATTGGTCTGGACGTATCGATGAAAGAAACGGCAATCTCCATTCGGCGCGGAGGCAAACGCGTCTGGCGTGGGAAATGCGCCTCTGACCCCAGGCTCATCGCGGACATTGTTCGCAAGCGGGCGCCAGCGGCGCGGCGCGGCGTATCCTGTTCGAAACAGGCCCCTTGTCCGTGTGGTCTTATCACGCCCTTCAAGAAGAAGGATTGCCCGCAATCTGCATTGACGCTCGTCATGCGAAGGCAGCTCTCGACATGGCCGCGAACAAGACCGATGCGAATGCGGCATCATGAAGAGGTTCGGTTTGATCGCGCCACCGGGCAAGGGCGGCTCATTCGAGAAGAATGTCCGCCCCCTTCCTGCTGATCAGGACAGGCTGGCGTCGATCGTGCTGCCGATGCTGGACGCGTGGCGAAGCGTTCGAATTCGCGCCGCCGAACTTGGACGCCAGCTCATAGCGGCTGCACGCCAAAGCCATGCTTGCCGTATCCTTATGTCAATTCCTGGTGTCGGCGCGATCACGGCGACCTCCTTCGCGACTGCGATCGAGGACCCGAATAATTTCAAGAATTCGCGCTCGGCTGGCGCTTTGCCTGGGTTGACGACCCGGCGCTATCAGTCAGGTGAGGTGGACTATGACGGCCACATATCCCGACGCGGCGATCGCCATTTACGAGGGCTTCTCTACAAGGCGGCGACAGTCATCCTGACGGGCAGTTCAGCCGACAGCGGCTTGCGGACATGGGGGCTTGAACCGCCCCGGATTTGCCGGAGGCCGTCTTGTTTGAGTCACGCCGCCATGGCGGGCTCTTCGATTTGCGCATAGTAGCGCGCTTCGGCCTCGGCCGGAGGAATGTTTCCGATCGGCTCCAGCAATCTCTTTTTGTTGAACCAGTCGACCCATTCGAGCGTGGCGAACTCCACCTGCTCGAGGCTGCGCCACGGTCCGCGCCGCCAGATCAATTCGGCCTTGTAGAGCCCGTTGATCGTCTCGGCGAGCGCATTGTCGTAAGAGTCGCCGACGCTGCCGACCGAGGGTTCGACACCGGCGTCCGCAAGTCGCTCCGTGTATTTGATCGAGACATATTGCACGCCGCGGTCGCTGTGATGAACGAGACCGCCGCGAACAGGCTGCCGATCGTACAACGCTTGTTCGAGCGCATCGAGCACGAAGGGCGTCTGCGCCGAACGCGAGACTCGCCAGCCGACAATCCGCCGGGCGAAGACGTCGATAACGAAAGCGACATAGACGAAGCCCTGCCAGGTCGCGACATAGGTAAAGTCGGCCACCCACAGCCGGTTTGGCCTATCCGCCGCAAACTGTCGGTTCACCTTGTCTCTCGGACACGGCGAGTTGCGGTCGCTCACAGTGGTTTTTGCCGGCCGACCGCGCACGACGCCCTGCAAGCCCAGGCGCCGCATGAGCCGCTCCACCGTGCAGCGCGCGACATCCTCCCCCTCGCGCCGCAGCTGCCGCCACACTTTCCGGGCGCCGTAAACGGAGAAGTTCTCCGCGAACACACAGCGGATCTTCTCGCTGAGCGTCCGGTCCCGACGCCCGCGCGTCGACAGCTTCGTCTCATCGCGCCGCTGCGCTGCATGCCATCGATACGTCGACGGGGCGATCGGCAAAACCTTGCAGATCGGCTCGACCCCGTAGCTCTCCCGATGCTTGTCGATGAAGGCAATCATGGTTTCGACCGGCGGTCGAGCTCCGCCTGGGCAAAATACGCCGAGGCCTTCCGCAAAATCTCATTGGCCTGCCGGAGTTCGCGGTTCTCCCGCTCCAGCGCCTTCAGCCGCGCCCGTTCGTCCGACGTGACGCCAGCGCGCGAGCCGGCGTCTCGCTCCGCCTGTCGGACCCAGCCGCGAAGCGTCTCGCCCGTGCAGCCGATCTTCCCGGCAATCGAGGCGATCGCCGCCCATTGCGACGCGTGGTCCCCCTGGTGCTCCAGCACCATCCGAACCGCCCGCTCCCGAACTTCAGGTGAAAATCTGTTCGATGTCTTCTTCTTCGCTTCCATAGCCCCAGTCTCTCAAGAGTTGGGGCCTCCGGCAAATCCGGGGCGGTTCAGCTCGCGCTCAAACAGAGGCTTGGTTTCAAGCGAGCCGCAGTCGCAGTCGCGCGCAAGCGGGCGGTCATAATGCACGCAATGCTCAAAAAAACGGGGACCTTCTTCAACCGAATGGCGGGGATAGCCGCATAACAGTTTCGAGATAGCGTTCGCATCGAGCGCGCCAGAACGTCCCTGCCGGGACGTGGGCCGAGCCATTCCGTTTGATACGATGCGCCGCTGCCTCAACGAAGTGCGACATCCACATTTGAAGGCTCTTCCCGCGAAGCCCCATCGTGCGGCGACCGATGTCGACCGCGATTAGACGACCCCATCACTCAAACTACTGTCCGAATCTCCGGGGCCAGCTCTATCCGCGCTCCGGCATAATTCGCGCTGGTAAAATAAACGCCATGAAATCAGCGTATCGCTATTAAATACAATGGCTTAGACAGACCACCACTAAATGCTGACACCTAATTCTTTTACACATCCTTCGTGCAGGACAAAGCATGAACTAAACTAATTTAGTGGCGTTGCAGGCGTGGAAAAGGCTATGACTTTAAACAGATAATGACCGAATTTGCATTACCACGCCGGCCAGCGGCGTCGTGTGATGCTGCATTTGAAGGACTCACAGAAGACGCACTCGATCGCACCCTCAGAAGGAAAAAGCTTTTTGCATGACCGGCGGCAACCACAGAATTACCCACGAAAGGAGTTTGTATGCGCACCCTTGCATTCGCGTTCGCGCTTTCGATGTCGATTGCGTCCTCGACCGACGCGTTTTCGGACGCGACTTTCTCATGTCCCGTTAGCGGCGCGACCATAGCAGACGGCGTAAGCGCAAAGCTCTTCTCCACCGTTGCAGTGCCGCCAGGGCAGTCATGCGCTGCTAAAGCGAGAATCCGGACTTGCGACCATGGAGTGCTTTCAGGCGACGCGGCGTATCAATATTTATCATGCGATGCATCAGCTTCGACGACACAATATTTCAAAGATATGGGTTTCAAGTCAGGCTTCCGCTTGTCAAAGCCGGGCCGCGCTACGCAAGAGATTGTGCGCGAATTTCGTTGGCGGGGTGAAGCAATTTCGCCAGTTTGGAAGTTGAGCCAATGGAATAGCAGGATCGGCGCGTCATTCGAATGGGTCGCCCCTATAGTGCAACCTGACGGAGGCATCCTACTTTCTGATAAGTCGGAAAGGGTTACGATATTTCCGACGCCGACGGCAAATCAGCCCGACGTGCGAATAGCGCTCGACGGCATTGCGGAATGGGGAACGGTCGGACACAGGGCGCATACGCTTGGATGGCCTGCGCTGTACCTCTCACAGCAGCATCCGATTGGCGGATCGCCGACCTCAATTGCTTCCCTCGCTTCCATATATGTTTCTCTTTCGACGCGTGTCACGAAGGAGGTCGCGGGTCCGATCTCTAACGCGGACCCACTAAGTCAAAGCGCTCAAATGAATGTCTTTTTGACCATACAGAACAGAAATCGTAAATCTCCCGGGTTTGGCGACTACATTTGGTTCGGGATCCCGATTTACGAATACCGCTCCATGTTTGCACCAGAATTTCGCGCTGGCGACATCGGTACTGGAAAATACATTCACAAGGTTCCCCAATATTATTTCACAAATCAAAGCGTGAAAGAAAGTAAGAGGACCACGAACTGGGTAACTTACGCGCGCGTCGATGTCCTGCCAGAGATTAAGGCTTCCTTAGAGCAGGCCCATGAAAAAGGGTTTCTGCGCAGTTCCCCGAACATTCAAGATTTTTCGATCGGCAGCATCAACATCGGATGGGAGGTCACAGGGCCCTATGACGTCGAGATTGAGCTGAAGGATTTAAAGGTCGAACCGGTTTCGGCCCACAACCCGAGTGTTACTCCGCCAGCTACGCTCGGGCGCTAGAGCAAATGCGGCGACTTCGAATTCGCCGCATTTGCTCTCGCTGGATAACTTAGGCGCGTTCAAACAGAAAATCGCCTACACTTTTCCTGAACGCGCTCCAAAGGCAGTTGACCGTTTTCATGAGTCGCTCGCAGATCAAGCAATGAAATAGGTCTCCTGATTGCCGTGATGGCCCAACCCCCAGCTTGATGGCGACGGACAGAAGCTTGTCCCTCGCGTCATGATGAACGGGGTTCTAGTTTAGGCCGGCCCCAAGCATGCAGTTCGGACGATATGCCATGGAAAATTATGCCAGAATCGATATCTCTTAGGAACTTTCGAGCGTCTGCCTCGTCGATGCAGCCGGGAAAGTAATCACGGTGGCGCCGGTCGAGAGCTATCCCGAGGCCATCGTCGCCTTTTCAAGCAAGAGTTTCACTTTCGATCGAACGGATCGGTCTGGAGGCTGGGGCTCTTTCGCAGTGGCCTCTCGACGGGCGTCGAGCAGATCGATTTTGGCGCGTCCATATATTGTCCGCTTCACGACCTCGGTTTTTTGATCTGTCCTTCTGTTTGACCATTGGACCAAATCGAGGCGATGGCGGGATGAACGGCGGTCGTGTCCTTCGCGACGCCGCTAGCGAAAAATGTGACGAGACTGCATCTGGCTCGTTCGAGCCAGGCTTTGAGTTCGGATTAAGTTTTCTTGCGGATCATCAAATGTAAAACAGCGACGACGGTGCGCGCCTCGACGAGGCGGACTTACCGCCCTGCCAACGGCAGATCCGACAACCGCCGAAGATAACGGCTATGGAAGCGCGTGGCGATCACGTCGCAGTCCGGGCGCCGACTCGTCGTACTCGCCGGATGAACCGTGACCACAATAATCGCGCCATCACCGGCGGCGCTCTCAACATGAAATCCACGCGGCGCAAAATCCGAAGGGCGAAGCGTGTGACCCATGCTGAGCAGCCAACCTCACGCACAAAAACGCGACTTGGCTGCACACTTCACTGAATTTTGAAAAGGCGATCGACGTCGGAGAGAAACGATCTTCCCGGCTCATGTCGAGATCATCCATCATGACGGCTCGCCGCGGAACATGGAAAAGTCGGGCATGACCAAAGGTTTCCAAGCCAAATCTCCGCGCTTCAACCTTCCCTCATCAGCTCAGCTCTGTTTGCTGGAGCGCTGAGAATTTATTAACGAAGCATTTTCCGCAGCGTTGACGCGGGCGAACTGAAGCGCGCATTGGCAAGGTCGGCATGTCGCGGCGCGCGACAGCCCGGCTCAATGGATTTCATAGCTCCCTGGTCGCTCCGCAAATGTTGACGTCCCTTGAGGCGCGGCTTGCGACATGAGTTGACCGTGGACATCCTGTGATAAACATGCACGACATGGATCCCGCAATGCATTTGCAGTTGCGACGCCCGGTCGAAAACATTGTGAAGCGAGAGCGCTCGAGTAACGCGGCGGGCGATTGCCTTCAACGACTGTCGCGGCTCACTTTCTGGCTCTGCGCGCGCCGGACTTGCTTGACTTTTGACCCAGTCCCATCTGCACGGCCAATTCGGATCGAGTCTTAGCGTAATTGGGCGCGACCATCGGATAATCCGACGGCAGCCCCCATTTGGCGCGATACTGGTCAGGAGTCAGGGAATATGCGCTGCGAAGGTGACGCTTGAGCGATTTGAATTTCTTTCCGTCCTCGAGACAAATAATGAAGTCGGGCGTCACTGATTTCTTGATTGGAACTGCAGGTTCTTTCGGAGTCGTCGTATCGACAGCTGTAACTTGGCCGGACGCCAGCCGCACCAGCGAGGCGTGAACAGACTGCAACAAGGCGGGAAGCTCCGAAGCAGGCAAAGAATTGTTGGAGACGTAGGCCGACACGATTTCCGCCGCATATTCGAGACTTGCGGCATGTTCGGGAGAATTGTCATCAGCCATGAGCGGCGCTCCTTCTTAATCGAATCAGAAAACTCGGCCGGAATTTGAACACGTATTCCCCCTGTAGAAGCAAGCTGGAGCGCGAGACTAGACATCACTTCTTTCCGGGGCGCCCCAATGATAACGGTCGCATGCGGCGCGCGGCGCTGGATTATGTTGTCGCCCTTCACTGAAGCCGATCAATGATCTTTCCGATGATGTTGAGGATGATTGCCGCTTCATATCCGGGGCGCGGCGATTTCTATCGCTTGGTAGGCGCACAAGACGAACTTTTGAGGACGTTTATAATTTCAGCTTCAAATCAACCCTTTGACATCTTCTACATTGACGCCGTAACGGCCGGAGCCGATCGACAATGCTCAAGGCCGCCGCCATCCCGGAACGAATATTTCGATCCGGAACGGGCGCGACGTCTTTTCCGGCGCCGACGCTCGAAGCAGGACCGTGCGCCGGGAGCTGCGAGGGCGACCTCGCCTGTCAAGGAATTCTTCATTGTTTCAATATCCCGAATCAGTCGTCCATGATTCGGACATGCTCCGTTCCGGACATATTCAAGATTTTCCGAAATGAAGCAGCGCTGACAGGTCTCGCATTAAGAACCTGATCAGATCATTCACCGAGGGCAAGCATCGAGGAAATGGCGCCGCGTCGCCTGTGCGACCCACCCCGACATCGCCTCCCCTCGACACCACGGCGCCGCCGGCCGGCGGATCGTGCGACAACTGAGGCTTGTGAGTTGAAATATTCCGCCGTTGAATTATTTCTGGCTGATCGCGAAGGCGAGGCGATGACCTCCTCTCGCTCCCGGAATTGCAAATTGATAGGAAGCCCGCCGTGCCGGACATTTCGAACAAACGACAGCCGCAAAATCAGGAGCGCAGCCAATATCCGTTGTGGTTCGCGATTGTAGGACTTGTAATAAGCATCGCCAGCTACGGCATGATGGACTTGATGATTGGAGACGTCGTCTTCCTGTTTGGCGCGTTTTGCGCCGTTGTCGGGTTGGTCTATTGGTTTTTACAGCCGCGACACGGACTGTAGAAGGAATATCGACCCGCAGGTCTGACCAAAGAAGCGCCGCACTGATGATGGAGCGCCGAGAGCGAATTCGCCGAATTTGCGCTCCAATTTCGGCTGTCCCGCGTTCTGACGGGAAAGCGCATATGCTTACCATCAGCGCGCGCAATTACCTTTCATTGGGCGAATAGTTGGACCCGTTGGCGCCGCGGCGCCTGGTCAAAATTTCTTCCGTCACCGCATTGATATCGACGACGCCGCAAAATCCCATGGTGAGGCTGAGTTCTTTCGCTATTATTTCGAGGCACAGGCGAACGCCCTCTTCGCCCAATGCGCCCAGACCATAAAGATAGGCGCGGCCAATCATGACGCCCCGGGCGCCGAGAGCGATAGCCTTCAACACGTCCTGCCCGCTTCTGACGCCGCCGTCGAGCCATGTCTCGACGCTCCCGCCGACTGCTTTCGCGATCGCCGGCAAGGTGGAAATCGAGGACGGCGCGCCGTCGAGCTGGCGGCCGCCATGGTTGGAGACGACAATCGCGTCCGCGCCGACATCGACGGCGCGTCGCGCATCCTCGATGTCCATAATTCCCTTCAGAACAAGCTTGCCCTGCCAAAGGCGCCGGATCCAGGCGATATCCTCCCATGTCACCCTTGGATCGAACTGGCTGCTCGTCCAGGCTTCCAGCGACGCCATATTTTCCACGCCCGTCACATGCCCGACGACATTGCCGAAAGTCCGCCGCCGCGTGCGCAGCATGGCGAGTCCCCACTTCGGCTTGCGCGCCAGATCGAGCAGATTTGCAAGACCCGGTTTCGGGGGCGCCGACAGCCCGTTGCGCAAATCCTTGTGCCTTTGACCAAGCATCGGCAAATCGAGCGTGACGACGAGGGCGGAACATTTCGATTTCCCGGCCCGATCGATCAGACGTTCGACGAAGGCGCGATCGCGCATGACGTAAAGCTGAAACCAGAATGGCCGGCTCGTGTGGGTTGCGACGTCCTCGATCGAACAGATGCTCATGGTCGAGAGACAGAACGGAACGCCGAAAGCCTCCGCCGCTCGCGCGGCGAGAATTTCGCCATCAGCGTGCTGCATTCCGCACATGCCTATCGGGGCCAGCGCGACGGGCATGGCGACGTCTTGTCCGATCATTGTCGAGCGGAGATTTCGCCTCTCGATGTCGACAGCAACACGTTGTCTGAAGAGCAGATCGCCAAAATCGCGCGTGTTTGCGCGGTAGGTCGTCTCCGTCCACGAGCCGGCGTCGGTGTAGTCGTAAAACATTTTCGGAACACGCCGACGCGCGAGACGACGCAGATCCTCGATACAGGCGATGTGCGCCATGATTATCCCTTCGCCGGTTTCACCGCGACGCTCCTTGCGCCATTCGTGTCGCAAGCCGAAATGGAGCTCCCGAATTGTAAATCATCCGCCCGGCCCTCCTCCAGCAATCCCGTCGACATGGCGCGTGACGCTGTCCGGACCAGATAGGACCGCCCGCCGACGCTCGCCGACATGGAGCGGATCAGGAGACTGACCCGCCGCATTCGTCGACACGCCTCCGGGAGCGGCCCGGTTGCTCAGCTCCGAATTGGCCATAAGGGGAGAGATGGCCCATCGCCAGGAGGATATTCCTACGACTGCCGCCGGAATTCTCGATAGCGCGCTGATGCTGCTTGACCTTTGCCTTTTATTGCTATCCTTTTCCTCCGCCTCGTGACGCCGCATGTTTCACGAGACGCCGACGGAAACACGGTCAAGGTTACGCAAGGCCAAAAAATGAGACGCCAGAAGCTGAACATTTTGCGCAAATCGGATTGCGTGTTTCGCATTCCAGATTGCAATGCGTTTTCAGAGAGTTAAATTTTATAAATCCGTCACATGCCCTGTGGCGCCACGAAAAGAAGACCGAGATCCATGCACGACCGCTTAAAGAAAGCGCGCATAAGCGCCGGCTATTCGACGGCGACAGATGCGATCAGACGTTTTGGCTGGAAGGGCTCGACATATCGGGCGCATGAAAACAGCCAAAACCAATATGACGCCGAGACGGCGAAAATTTACGGCCAGGCTTATGGCGTGAGCCCCGGCTGGCTCCTGACCGGCGAAGGCGACATGAGCCCGCGGACCGCTGCGGCCTATTTGGCCGAGCCCCGGGAAGGCGCTCGCAACGCCTGCTTCGTCCCCCTCAAGGGAAAAGTGGCCGCCGGCATCTGGTCGGAGGTCTTTCTCGCCGAGAAGGACGACACGCAACAGAGAAGAACGCCGCTCCCTACCGATCCGCGTTTCCCCGAGGAGATACAATTCGATCTGGTCATTGAGGGCGCGTCGCTGAACAGATTTGCGCAGGAAGGTGATTATATTCGCTGCATCGACGCCCGGGACGCGGACGCCGAAATCCAGGACGGCGATCTCGTCGTTATCGAACGCATGCGCGAGAAAACGCTGCGGGAAATTTCCGGACGCCGGTTGCAGAGGAATGGCGATCGCCACGAGTTCTGGCCCGAATCCGACGATCCGCGCTGGCAAGCGCCCCTCGTCGCGAAAAATGGCCTGAGCGAGTCCGGCGAAGAGATCAGGGTAATCGGAAAGATCCTCTGGAAATATCGCGAGCCCTGAGATTCCGGCCGCGGCGCGGGATGTCCCGTGGACGCCGTCGGCCACGAGTTCTCACCGACAATCAGCACCAGTTGATTGTCCTCCCCGGGGCGGCTCCGTTCGATACAGACCTCGACCGGAGCCGCCTTGCACCGGAAAAAAGATTCGCGCTCGGCGGCCGAGTCGCCCGCAAATAAGGGGCGAAGACCGTCAGGACGCCGCCGAGCGATGCCTATTGCAAAATGGCGAGAGGCCTGCCGAAGCAGCTTCGCCGGGCTATTCCATCACGCCGCGCTGTTTTTCAGGTCTGGCTTGCGGTTATTTTTGTTGCACACGCGGCGGCGGGGTTCAGTTCGCCTTGTCTTTCGCCGCGAAAAACTCGGGCCGATATTCGAAATGCATCGTGTCGAAATGCCCCCATTTGCCGCCCCAGATGAAGCCATGACGCTCGAAGATCTCGACGATCTCATATGGAATGCGATTGCGATAGGCTCCCTTTCGCCACAGCCAGTAGTCGGCTTGCGCAATGCTGATGTCGATCGCAGCGCCATAGGCATGCATGCTGCGGGCGCCCGTGTCCTTGACGACGCGGCAATTGAAGGCGCCGGCGCTGGGGAAGGTGAGACGCTTAACTGGCGGCGGTAGCTGCTCCAGTTCCTGCCTGATTGCGCGCAGCTTGTCGGCGACGCCATTCACCGTGGTCACGCGCACGGCCTTTCCGCCGACCCATGGAACATCGACCAGGCGCTTCTGTGTTTCGCCCTTGTCGCAATCGCCATACATCTTGTCGAAGAAGGCCGCATTGCGGAAACGCCCCGGATCGTCGTTCGGTCCGGGAGGCTGGGCGAGCGGCCCGGTCTTGTAAGGAAGACTTAATTGGTCGAGCAACGAGGCGCGCCTCAGTTTCTCATCGAAACTCTTGTCCGCGCGACCGTCCGACAACGGCTGCTTCGTTCCATCACGCCATTGGACCGACGCCTCGTCCGCGCCGGCAAGATGATCAGGATAGGCGCGCACGAGCGCTTGCGGCGAGATCGCCTGCGCATGGGCGAGCGGGGACGCGAACACGGCGACGAAAACAAAAGAGACGCTCGCGCCGATACGTTTCGGCGCCTTTGGCGCATTCACGACATCATCCTCCAGCATCGAAGCGGCGCAGGGCAAGCGGCTTCGCAAAAAAGGGATCGCCGAACGCTCACCACTGAAACCGCCAAGCTAAATATCGTCCTCGAATGGATGGCGCGCACTGCGATGAAGTGTCGCGGCGTTTCCTGCTCAACGCCGGCCGTTACAGCGGCTCGACGAAAGGTATGCGAACTTGCGGAGCAATCCATTCATGGACAATATGAAAGCCGGAAAATGAACGCGTGCAGGGCGGGATCATGAAACGAATTGCGATAGTGACGTGCGCCTTCGTAATTTGCATTGCGATCGGCGCGGCGCCTGAAGCCCGGGCGAAGGAACAATGGGACAAGGCGCAGCCCGACCTGCAAAAGATCGGCGTGGAGCTTGTCGTATGCAAGGACTATCCCGAACAGCTCATATGTCTCGGAATGGGCTGCGCGTCCGGCGCGTTCGAACTGATCAGCATTCGCAGCGCCTCCGGCGCATTCACCGAAGATGTGCAGCTCTCGGCCGGCGGCAAGACATTCGACGTGCGCTTTTCAGATCATGATCCAAAGATCATGGAGGTCGTGGGAACTTCCGGCTCCAGAGCGAAAGTTTCCTCCGATCTGGTCGACGCGATTGCAGCCTCCCGCAAGGTGACGATCCGCGATCCGAAAGCCGATGGATTCACGGAAAGTTATCTCACCAAGGGGTTGAAGGCGCTGCTTCAGGACCCGAAGGGCTCCTGCGCCGCGGTCAGGTGATAGCGGCGGCGGCTCCGCCCCCTGCGCCGCCTATTAAAGCGCTCAATAGGTTCGCGCGAGATAATCGATGATCGTCTTCGCATCGGCCTCGGAGATCGAAGCGTGATAGGCCTTGATCATCTTCCTGACTTCGGCCTCCCAGAAAGCAGCGCCGCGATGGGGCGGCTGCGTGTTTACATAGTCGGCTGAGTGACAGGCGAGACAATTGTTTTGCGCAACGTCGCTCCCCGGTCCCGGACGAAAGACAGCGGTTTCTTCGGGCAGCGCATAAGTCAGGGGCTTTGCCGCGCCAGCGGTCACGAACAGCATTGACGCCGCGACGACGGCTTGCGTCCGGTTGAGTTTTCGCATGATCGCGCCCTCCGGTCAGTGCGCCGCGACGCGCACCGTCTCCACGACGTTGCGCATATAGCCGGCGGGGTTCCACAATGGGGCCATCGGCTGCGATTGCCCGATCCTGTTGATGGCGCACACGCGCAGATGATGCTCGCCCCTCGCAAGTCGCGTCGTCGCGCGCCATTCGCGAAACGAGTAGCGCCCAAGGTCGGGGCCGAGACTTGTCGCGCGCCAGTTCCGACCGCCGTCGCTCGACAGCAGAACTTCCGTGACGCCATAGCCGCCATCGAATGCGACGCCTTTTACGATAGTTTCGGCCCCGGCCTTCACTTTCGCGCCATCGGCGAGATTCGTTATGAATGACCGAACGTCGAGACGCCTGATCGGCGTCGTCGCCGTTGCTGCCTGACCCGGTTCCGTGCAGGCGCAGGCGTTGTCGGGAATCCGATAGGCGTTCTTGACCCAGAAACCGTCGAAGACGTTGTCGATGACCGTGATCTCGCTGAGATGCTTTACCCAATAGGTGCCGTAATAGCCGGGAACGACGAGGCGCGCCGGAAAGCCGTTGAGCCATGGCAGGTCTTCGCCATTCATGGCATAGGCGATCATCACCTCGCCGTCGCGAGCGTGATCGATGTCCAGCGCCTTTTCGAAGTCGGGCGTTTCCGGCAGCACGGGTCGGTCGAACCCGTTGAAAACGACCTGACGCGCGCCGGCCTGAACGCCCGCCTTGTCGAGCACGGACTTCAGCGATACGCCGCGCCATCGCGCATTGCCCATCGCGCCATTCGCCAGTTGCCCGCCCGCGACGCGGGGTTCGACAAAACCGCGGCTGTTGCCGGAACACTGGTTCACGGCGACGATCTCGATTGGCTCGAAGCCTGTCTTCAGATCTTCCAGTGACAGCGACAGGGGAAGGTCGACCTTGCCTTTCAATTCGATCCGATACGTCGCGGGATCGATCGACAACGGAATATCGGCGAGGTGATAACGCACGAAGAAGGCGTCATTGGGCGTGATCGCTCCTTCATCGAAAACGCTGAAAGGCGTTTCGAGTTGCGGCGGGCGAGCGGTCAGCTGTATCAGCGGCCGTTTGCCGGGATAACGGACGAGCGGTCGTTCGCCATTTGCGAAAGGCAGCGTCACGCTCCCCTCCGCGCGCGCGCCCAGCGGAAACGCGAAACCATCGAAGGCTGCGCCGATCGTTGCGCCGCCCATTGCCTGTAACACGGATCGCCTTTTCATCATCGCACCGTTTCCCCGAAAGCATGGCGGCCAAGCGAAACGAACGGCGCCGCTGGGGCGCCTTATGCGACGTCACGAATAGGCGAACGTCGCGAACATTCCTGCGTGCATGTGATACAGCAAATGACAATGGAAGGCCCAGCGGCCGGGATTATTGGCGTCGAAAGCCATGACGACGCGTTTTCCCGGCGGAACCAGCACCGTGTCGCGCATGGCGCCCGGGAAGCGCGCGCCGTCGATCTCCACGACCTGAAACTGATGGCCATGCAAATGCATCGGATGAGACATCATCGTCCGGTTCGTCAGCGCGATTTCGACGCGCTCTCCGAGAGCCAGCGGCAGCGGCGGCGTCGAGGCGCTCCACACGACATTATTCAGCGACCAGACATAGCTCGCCATATCGCCGGTCAGATCTATGGAATAGACGCGATCCGCCTTCCGCTGATCGAGCGGCGCGATGGCGCGCAGTTGCGATTCGAGATCGAGGTTCAGCGCCGTCGACGCTTCCGCCGCGAGTTCCGGAACGCGCTCGATCGTCGCCCCGGCCGGCGCGAGGATAACGCCGGTCCGCCGTCTTTCGCCTTCCAGAACGAACAGAACCGGGAGCGCCTTCGCCTGCTTCGGCGTCTCCAGCAGAATGTCGAACCGCTGCGCGGATGCGATCGGAAAGCGCCGCCCGGCGATGGGAAGAACCTTCTGTCCGTCCACCGCGACGAGCTTTCCCTCGATCTCGCCGAGATCGACATGGAAGGCGCTCATCGATGCGCCGTTGATGATGCGTAAAAGCACACGCCCGCCGGCGTCGATCCGGATGACCTCAGGATCAGCCAGCGTGCGGTCATTGGCGAGAAAGGCGTCATATGTGACGTCGTTCAGATCGGGCCTGGCCATTGGCGTCGTCATCGGCCCGGCCATCGCCTTGCCCATATGCATCCCGTGGCTCGCAGGCATGTCAGCGGAGGCGGCTTTTCGCTTTTTCCCAATGAGAGACGCATAAATCTCCTCGGCGGGCCTGAAGCTGAAATCGGCCAGCATGACGACGACCTCCTGCAGGTCCTCATGCGTCGCGCCGTCATGGATGATCAGGGGCGCCGACATGAGCGACTGCTCCTGAAATCCGACATGCGAATGCATCCAGTATGTGCCGCCGAACGTCAGCGGAAAATCATAATCCGCCGCGTCGCCCGGCGCGATGACCGGACCCGTCACCTCGGGCACGCCATCCTGTCGCCACGGCGGCGTGAGCCCGTGCCAGTGAACGAGGCTCGGCTCGCCCAGTTCATTTTCCACGCGCACGCGAAATGACGCGCCAACCTTCGTCGACAATCCGGAAACGCCGCTCGCCTGTCGAATTCCGTAAACGGAAGCAGCTCTGCCATTCACGTCGATGATGCGGCGCTGCAATTTCAGGACGGTGGGCGTCGCCGCCGCCTTGGCAATAGCGGGCGTCGCCGCCATGGCGACCGTGTTCAACAGAAACGCGCGCCGCGTGAGCATGTCGATGCCTCTTGGCCGTAGGAAAAACGCGATGGGAGTTTTCAAGAACGACGCGGGACGGCGATCTCGAAGGCGCCAGAGCGCCAATATGGGCGCCGAATTTCGGGGTTCGTCAAATATTCGATTGCCGATCCCGTTTCGTTTCGCGCCTTCGCCAGCGGGGCATGAGCGCAGCACAGCCCGCTGATGTCATTGACCAAAATGTCGACATCCGTCTTGCGCCGGGCGACGATTTCGACGCCTGTTCGCCGCTGCGGCTAATTTTGAATTGCCACAATCTGCGGACAGATTATGGTCTGTCCACACGATTCAGCCACGGGCCTCTCATGTCTTTTCCGTTCTTTACGCTTTCCCGCCGCAGCCTGCTTTCCCTCGCCGCCGGGGCTCTGGCCTTCGCCGCCACGCCTGCGCTTGCCGAAAAATCCTCGTCCGGCAAGGTCTCGATGGAGGAGCTGATGGGGCCGAACGCCCTGCCCGACGTGGTCGAGGGCGGAGCCGCCGCGCCTGTCACGATCGTCGAATACGCCTCGATGACCTGCAGCCACTGCGCCGCCTTCCACCACGAAGTCTATCCGGCGCTGAAGAAAAACTATATCGACACGGGCAAGGTGAAATTCATCCTGCGCGAATTTCCGCTCGATCCGCTGGCGACCGCCGCCTTCATGCTCGCGCGCGAACTCGGCGACAAGCGCGACGCCGCTGTCGACCTGCTGTTCTCGCAGCAGAAGAACTGGGCCTTCACCGACAAGCCGCTCGACGGCCTCGCGAATGTGCTGAAGCAGGCGGGCCTGGGCCAGGAGAAATTCGAGGCGATCCTGAAAGATCAGGCGCTCTACGAGAAGGTGAACAAGGTGCGCGAACGCGGCTCCGAGAAATTCGGCGTGAATTCGACTCCGACCTTCTTCGTCAACGGAGACAAATACACCGGCGAGATAAGCGTCGCCGATTTCGACAAGATCATCGCGGCGCATACGCCCGCCCCGAAGTGACGGTTCTCGCCCGGCCTCGGGAATAACTGAACAACGAATGGCCGGGGCGGACCCGGCCATTTCTTTTACAGGCCTAAAAACTCGTCCGCCGCTCCAGCGCCGCGGCGAGCGTGCCTTCGTCGAGATAGTCGAGTTCGCCGCCCACCGGCACGCCATGAGCGAGCCGCGTCACCTTCACGCCGAAGGGGGACAGGAGATCGGCAATGTAATGCGCGGTCGTCTGGCCATCGACGGTGGCGTTGACGGCCAGCACGATCTCGCGGATTTCTCCGGCGCGAACACGCTCGATGAGGCTTGCGATCGTCAGATCGTCCGGCCCGACGCCGTCGAGCGGCGACAGCACGCCGCCGAGCACATGATAACGGGCGTTGAGCAGTCCCGCCCGCTCCAGCGCCCAGAGATCGGCGACAGTCTCCACGACGACGAGGATCGACGGATCGCGCCGCGCGTCCCGGCAGATGGTGCAGGGATCGCTCGTATCGATGTTGCCGCAGACGGAGCAGGAAACGATGCGTTCCTGCGCGACGCGCATGGCGTCGGAGAGCGGCGCGAGCAATTCCTCCCGCTTGCGGATGAGATGCAGCGCCGCGCGGCGCGCCGAACGCGGGCCGAGCCCCGGCAGTCGCGCAAGGAGCTGCACGAGCCGTTCGATTTCGGGACCTGCGACGCGTTCCGCCATTGAAGGAACTCAGAACGGCAGCTTGAAGCCCGGCGGCAACTGCAACCCGCCCGTCATCGCCTTCATCTTTTCCGCCATGACTTCGTCGGCCCTGGCGCGCGCCTGCATATGTGCGGTGACGATGAGGTCCTCGAGGATTTCCTTCTCCTCGGGCTTCACGAGGCTCGGGTCGATGGAGATTGATTTCATCGCGCCCTTGGCGGTGAGCCGCACTTTCACCAGCCCTCCGCCGGCCTCGCCCTCGACCTCGGTCTGTTCGAGTTCGAGCTGCGCCTCGGCCATCTTGGCCTGCATCTGCTGCGCCTGTTTCATCAGGCCCATGAAATCCATCATCAGCTCTCTCCGTTAGTCTTCATCGGGAGACATATCGTCATATTGCACGTCCGGCGCCTCCGGAGCGCCGGCGCCCTCGTCCTTGCTGCGCACCGCGACGATCTGCGCTCCGGGGAAGCGCGCAAGAACGCCCGCGACGACCGGATCGGCCTCGAGCCCCGAGCGGCGCTCGCGCTCCTGCGCGTCGCGGCGTTCCTTGATCGTCGGCGCGCCGCCCGCAGCGACGATCGACACCATCCAGCGCTCATTCGTCCACGCTTGCAACTTTTGCATGAGCGCCGAGGCGAGATCGCGCGAGCCGCCGGGGGCGAGCTCGAATTCGATGCGGCCGTGTTCGAAGCGCACGAGCCGCACATCCGATTCGAGCGCGAGCTTCAAGCGGATGTCGCGTTTCTCCTCGGCGAGCGCGACCAACGCATCAAAGCTCGCGATGGCGACGCCCTGCTGCTCGGGCGCCGGGGAAGCGGGCGCGGCGACGGGACGAGCCGCGCCTTGGTTGCGCAGAGCCGGCGCGCCGCCGGCGATCGCGACGGGCGCGCCGCGTGACGGGGAGCCGCCCGGCGCGGGGGAGGCAGGCGCGGCGCCGCCGGCGCCATGTCCCAACTGTTTCAGCAACTCGCCCGGCGTCGGCATGTCGGCGGCGTAAGCGAGCCGCACCAGCACCATGTCGGCGGCCTGCAGGGGACGCTGCGAGCCGCGCAACTCGTCGACGCCCTTCATCAGGATCTGCCACGCGCGCGTCAGCGCGGGAACGGAAAGCCGCTCGGCCGCGTCCGAGCCGCGGCGTTTTTCCTCCGGCGTCAGCGCGGCGGATTGCGCCGTTTCGGGCGCGAGCTTCAGCCGCGTCGCGAGATGGGTGAACTCGGCAAGCTCCAGCAAAACCTGCGCCGGATCGGCGCCGCCGTTGTACTGGTCTTCCAGCAGCGCGATGGCCCGGCCGACGTCGCCGGCCATCACGGTCTCGAAGAGATCGATCACCCGCGCCTTGTCGGCGACGCCGAGCATGAGGCGCAGATCATCCGCCGCAATCGCGCCGCCGGCGGCGTGCGCCGAGCCATAGGCGATCGCCTGATCGAGAAGGGAGAGCGCGTCGCGCGCGGAGCCCTCCGCCGCGCGGGCGATCATGGCGAGAGCGTCTGGCTCGATCGCCACATTCTCCTTCTCGCAAATTCCGCGCAAATGGCTGGCGAGCAGACCGGCGTCGATGCGGCGCAGGTCGAACCGCTGGCAACGCGAGCGCACCGTCACCGGCACCTTGTCGATTTCGGTCGTCGCGAAGATGAACTTCACATGCTCCGGCGGCTCCTCGAGCGTCTTCAGTAGGCCGTTGAAGGCGGCCTTGGAGAGCATGTGCACTTCGTCGATGATGTAGACCTTGGTCCGCGCCATCACCGGGCGATAGCGGGCGTTGTCGATGATCTCGCGAACGTCGTCGATGCCGGTGTGGGAGGCGGCGTCCATCTCCAGCACGTCGACATGGCGCGAGTCGATGATCGCCTGACAATGGACGCCGAGTTCGTCCATGTGGATCGTCGGCTTTTCGATCGCGGGGCGGCCGTCTTTCGCCGGCAGCTCATAATTGAAGGCGCGGGCGAGAATGCGCGCGGTCGTCGTCTTGCCGACGCCGCGCACGCCGGTCAGCAGATAGGCCTGATGGATGCGGCCGAGGTCAAAGGCGTTCTCCAGCGTGCGCACCATCGGCTCCTGGCCGATGAGGTCCACGAAGGTCGTGGGACGATATTTGCGCGCCAGGACGCGATAAGCGGCGGCGGGCTCGGCGGCGGCGCCAAAGAGCGAGGGGCCATTGTCCGGCTCGAGCGACGGCTGGTCGTGCTCGTGGTCCATCTTCGTTCCGCGCTAGAAAGACGAAAGGCGCGAGGGCAGAAGCAGCGAGGCCCTGCGCAGCGCGCCTGTCGGAAAGGTAGGAGGCTGGACGAAGACCCGCTCAAGCTCGTTAGGGCTGCTTCCTTCCGGACCTGACCCGGTTGGCGAGTGAAACGTCCAACGCCAACCTCCCGGCCCTTATGTGGCAGAGGACGCGCCCGGACGCAAGGGGGGCCTCGGCGCGCATTGCGGCGGCTGCGGATTTTCCGTTTTTCAGCGAAAACTGGCCTTTCGCCCCTTCCCCCTGCTCCCCGGCGGCGATACGAAGCCGTCGCTGTTTTCATGCGCGGAGGCGCTCTTGCTGTCCTACTGGCTGTCGCAAACCCTGCCCATGATGGAAGTGACGCTGGTGCTGGCCTTCGTCGCTTTCGCAGCCTTCCTCGCCTGGCTCAGCTTCGCTTCGCCGCTCGCGCCCGTCCTGCAGGGCGCGCGGGGCGTCGTCCCGCCCTTCGTCAACATCGCCGGAACGCTCTTCGCGCTGATGGTGACCTTTCTTTCGCAGGACATCTGGGAGAGCAACCGGCAGGCGCGCCGCGCCATCAACAAGGAACATGAGTATTTGCTGACCCTTCGCGCGCTCAGCGAGGTGAATGGAAGCGTCGACGAGACGCTTCGCGCCGCGATCCGCGAATATGTCGAGGCCGTCGTCGGCCTCGAATGGAAGACCATGGAGGACGGCGAGGGCGCGCCGGAGGCGCAAGCCGCGCTCGACCATCTCACGCGCGTCGTCGCCAGAACCTCAACTGACCGGCGTTTCGAGCGCGCGCTCACCGAAACCGCGCTGGGCCTCAATTCCGCGCGCGAACAACGGCTTTCGATCGCCAACGCTTTTCCGGACGACCGGAAATGGGCGGCGGTCTTCCTGCTCGCATTCCTGACGCAGATCAGCCTCGCCGCGACCCACCTTGAGCGCCCGCGCCCGCAATTGATGGCGCAGGCGATCTTCGCCGGAGCGGCGGTGATCTCGCTCTCGCTGGTCGCCTCGGTCGAGAAGCCGTTCGAACCGCCGGACGCGACCAGCGCCCAGCCGCTCGCGGAAATATTGAATCTCATCCCGGAGAAGTGAGCGCCGCGGCGGCCGTATCCCCGGCTCCCGGAAGTTTTTTGCGCTGCAATTCACCTTTCCGCCGGGATTGGGAACCTCATTTTCATCTCTTTGTTTTCCTTTCTGTTTCAGAAATTTTCCCCAAACCTTTTAGGGACGGTTTGGGAACTTTGTTGCTAATTCGTCCCGTCTCCAGACGGAAGATGGCCGCCTCCGCCAGGGTCTCTTGATCGGCGTCCCGCGTGTAGCGCTCCGCCTCCGCCAAGCTCTTGTGGCCAAGGATGGCCATGATCTCTTTTGCCGAGCATCCGGCTTCGGCGAGACGGCGCCCGGCGGCCTTGCGGAGCCCGTGCGGCTGGCATTCCAGCGGGAGCCCCGCCGCCGTGATCGCGTCGCGAAGGAAATGGCTGAAGCCGTCTATGCTGAAGGTCTTGCCGGCCGCCGTCGTAAGCATGGACACGTGGTCGCGAGGCGCGGCGGCGAGTGTCTCGCGCAAATCGGCATGGATCGGAATAATCAGCCTTGCGCCGGTCTTCTGCTGCGTCACGGTCATCGTCGCCGGGGTAGTGGTCGCCCATGTCATACGGCGCACGTCCGAACGCCGCTGGCCCGTGAAAAGCATCAGGGCGAAGGCGAGTCGCTCACGTGTCCCGATAGGCCAGCGCTTTTCGAATTGCTCGATCTCGGCGTCGGTCCATGACCGAATCTCGCCCAGCTTCGGGCGCCTAATGCCAAGGGTCGGATCATGATTGATCCATTCGATCTCGATTGCGTGGCGGATCAGGACGCGCAATATGCGGAGAACATTCAACGCTGAGCCAGGGCGGTCTGCATAGGGGGCGAGGATCTTCGTCACGATGCCGCTGCGCGTCATGCCAGACAGCGTGCGATGCGCATGGTCCTGTATCAGCGGCTTCAGCCATGTCTGATAGTTGCGCTTCGTCGTGTCTCTGAGCGCGCGATATTCTCCGCTTTGCTGATAGCTCAGGATCAGCGCGCCGATTGTGCCGGGCGAGGCCGGCTTGCGCTTCTCATTGCGCGCCGAGACATTGCCCGCGAGGGCCTCCGCATAGGCGGTCTCGAACTCGGGCGAGCCGATCGGGCTGGGAAGCGGAACGCGGGCGCCCTTGCCGCGCCGGAAGTAGACGCGGGTCTTTCCGTGACGATCCTTGAAGACCTCGATATGTGGCGGGCGCTTGTTCGACATGCTCAATCGTCCCAAGTCGTGTCCGGCGGCGAAGCGCCATCATAGGGCAACTCGTCAACCGCCGCGTCCAGGTCCCGCGCGTCCCATCCTTTGATCCTGTCGTCGAGCCTCTTGGCCGGCGGGAGACGGCCGGCCTGCACGAGCTTATCGAAATGCGTCGGACTGATGTCGAGATACGCGGCCGCGCGCTCCCGGCGGAGAAGCCGGGGAGCGATGATATGGCGTGGCGTGGTCGACATTGGCTTGATTTGCCTCTGAAATTGAGTGGCGGCCTTCGGCGATTGACAGAACGTCTCGCGTGACACGCGCGCCGGGGGCGCTGATCGCCTTTCCCGTTATTCGACGGGCTGCCGGCGCCGTCAAAAGGAAGTCCCCGGATTAGGTGATGACAGGATCAATCTTGACGCGCGTGGTCGACGCCCCGCTGGCAGCTACCGCGACGCCAACGCGCGTATTATCTGTTGGCGTCGCCGTCAGAACGCCGGGGGTCGCATCCCAAAAGACGGGCTCGCCGGCGGCAAGGCCCGTCACGGGAAGCTCGAACACGCCCTTGGTCGCAAGCTCCACGTCGGCGCCAGACTCGGCGTCGGTCGCGGCGACGCCTGCAATTTTGCCGACAATCACGAAGTCGCCGCTGTTCACGGCGGCGGGAGCGGTCACGGTCAGCACGTCGCCGACCTGAACAAAATTCTGCATGGTTACAGCCCTTTCGAGGGTGAGAGTTTGATGATGCGGGAGCCGCCGCCGTTGAGTTCGGCAATGCGGCGCTCCACGTCGGCGATGGCGCGGGCCAGTTCCGTGTCGCTGCGGAACCGGACCCGCTCGGACGCGTCGAGCGTCCTTGTTTCGATTTCGGCCTCCCCGCCATAGCGGAGAGCCAACAGGTCATTCAGCCGGGCTTGAAGTGTGGCCAGGTCCATCGTTATGCGCCCGGATTTTTGAACCAGCCGCGATGGTCGATCCATCCGCCGCCGAAGTCCAAGCGGACGCGGAACCTCACGGCGTCCACGTCGAAGCCGACTTCGCTCGCGACCTGCGGGCCGCCCTCGCCCTCGAGGTGAGCGAACTCGAGCCCGTCGATTTCGGCCGGGTCCGCCGCCAGATACCATTGGTTGCCGGACAGGCGGGGCTCAACGATCAATTGCAGCTTGCCGGCGAATGGATTGACGCCCGCCGTTTCAACCGGGCTGATCGTCGCAAGGATTGTCTCGGCGGAGGTTTCCTTCGCCGGCCCGACAATCAAATACTTCGGCGTGACCGATATCGGCTCGCCGCTCAATCCGGTCTGCGTCCGCATGGCCAGGCGCGCGGCCGAAAGCGACGTGGCGTCAATCGTCGCGCCGGAACCGGCGAGATTGTCGTGGTCGGTGTGAAAAACCGCCTTGTTGTCGCTCATCGTCGGATTGGTCGTGATCAGCGAAACGAGCGCCGCCGCCTCAAACTCCGCCGCCGCGCGGCCCAACATGCGGGCCGGGTCGCTCAGGCCGCCAAGGCTGTCGTTCACAATGGCTTGTCGGCTGAAGGCGACTACGCGGCCGAAGGTTTCGAGCGAGTAGCTCTCCCTGCTCTCCGCATAGGCGCCGGCCTTGAACTCGCCGTGTTCGCCGACCTTCTCCAAGGTGAGCGGGCCGGACACTTGGACGCGGTGTCTCGCGCGGAAGTCGCGCGCGGCCGTCATGCGGGCGACCTGTTTGATGCCGGACGGCGCCGCCGAGTAGCTGGCTCGCAGTTCCTTGTTCACCACGTCCGCGAGCAAAAGCGGGAAGTCCGACGTCGTCATCGCCATGGCCCGATCGATGACGCCGGCCGGCGAGAGACCGATTGTCGAGATAGAGCGGGAGCGGAGAAGATCGCGGGCCATCTCCACCATGCTTAGGCCGCAGAACTGGCGGGCCGCGTCGCTTGGCTGATGCGTTGGGTTGCTGCGCACGTAAAGCGCCTCGGCCATCGCGGCGCGGCGGAACTCGGGATCGTCGCCAGAGAAGCCAACAGTCGCCGTGCGCACGGTGCGCGTCTGATTGCCGCGCGCCTTCATTGCCTCGAAAGCAGCGGCGCGGGCGTCTTCTACACTCACTTCCGCGTCAATCTGCGCGTCGCACCACGTGCGATCCAGTCCGGCAATCTCCGCAATCGAGCGGATCGCCGAATTGGCCTCCGCGCGCGTCGTCGTTTCGGTCTGTTCAATCGTCTCTGTCATTTCATTAGTCCTTGCTCTTGTGCCTGCCGTCGCGTCCGCCGGGATGACGACAAGCGATACCTCCAGAAGGTCATATTTCGTGGCGATCTTCGCGCGTTTGCCGTCGCGTTTTTCTTCCGTCCACTGCGTCACGCGGTAGCCGATGCTGGCGGAGAACTTGCCGCCGTCGCTCAGTTCGGCGGCGATACGCTGCGCCAGTTCGCCGTGTTTCGAGAGGGTCGCGGTTCCGATGACTTCGCCGCCGATCGTGCGAATGTTCGAGACGCTGCCCAGGATGGCGCCGACGGTTTCGCGATTGTGCGCGTCCAAGAGAGGAACGCTCGCCGGCCATTGCTGATTGAGCGACAGTATCTCTTCGTATGCGCCGCGCATATCGAAGCGCATGACGGCGGCGCCTGTCGACAGCACAATGTCGAATGTTCGCGTCTCGGCGTTCCACGAAGAGGGCGAACGGCTCGCGCGGCGAATGATGATGGTCTGCTCGGTCATGCGGCGGCGTCCTTCGGCATCTGTGTCGAGAGATTGAATTGCAGCCCGAGGGCGTCGGCGCTGTCGCGGTCACGGGCAATCTCTTGATCAAGCTCTTCAAGATCGCGGCCGCGTTCGGCGACGCATTCGCGGCGGGATTTCAGACCGTGGTCGATTTGGAGAATGTCAGCCTGCACGTCCTTCACGGGATCGACCGGAGCGAACTTCGGACACAGCCAATCCGCCGCAAGCCAGCTTTCCGGGTCGCGCTCAAAGCCCGGCGCCTGAATGCGGCCGGCGAGAATTTCGAGCGTCAACCAACGCCTGTAAATTTTCCTTAGTTGAGGAATAACTACGGCGTATTGTAATTGTTCAGCGCCGCGGCGGAACGCCATCATTGAACCGCGCAGGCTCGAATAGTTCGCGTTGGACAAGTCGCCGGAAACAAGCTCGTAAGGAACGCCGCAGCCCGCCGCGCATTCGCGAATGACAGCCTTCAGGAAGTCGGAAGTTTCCGCGCCGATCTCCGGCGGCTGCGCGAATGAGACTTCCTCACCGGCGCGGAGCCGCACCATTGAGCCGGGCTCCAGCGACGTGTCGCCGGTTGCCGCGTCCGGCGCGAGAATGTCGCCACTGTCGCCGGTCACGAAACCTGTAAATAGCGCCGCCGTGCGGGCGCGCATCGTGAGCGCGTCCGACACGCCATCAAGATCGTCCAGGCGCTTCAGGACCGGCGCGAGCCACGAGACGCCGCGCACTTGTCCGATATGGTCCTGCCTGTAGAGATGAATGCAATCCTCGATTGGCAGGCGAATCGTGTCCAGCGAAGGCGACGGAAGAGGAAGGCCGGGCGGGGTCCGATAAAGATGGATTGCGGCGCGGCGAAGGTCGGGCCCTTACTCGATGCCATCCATCGTCCAGCGCCCGCCGCCCATGTCGGGCGTCGTCACGGTCGCGACTTGCTCGCTCGCCAGAAGGCGGATGCGAAGCTCGCCCCGGTCGTCGGTTTCGAGCGACGCGAAGCCGTCGCCCGTGAGCGCCATCGAACGGAACAAGGCCGCCTGAAGGCCGCCAAAGTCGGTCCCTTCGTCAAAATCCGCCCTATCCCACCAGCGGGAAAAGGCGGCGTCGATTGCCTCGGAATCGGGGGCTTTTGAAACGGGCTTCACGCCGCACCCGATCGCGCTCGCCGTCCATTGATCAATGATCGCTTTGGCAAACGCTTGATTCGCGTATGCGCCCCGCGCCCGGCGCATGATGGCGGCTCGGCTCGCCAATGCTGCGGCGGGAGGGCTGGCCATTTCGGTCGCGTTGCGCCAGCGCCGGCCGGAACCGGCCGCTTCATAATTGCGGGTCGAGATGCCGAGGGCGCGACGAATGATGGCGGGGAGATTCATTGGCGCATCTCCCGAACTGCAAAGAAAACTTCATTCGTGATCTTGCGAAGGTCGAGCACGACGACGACAGGATCAACAAACCATCCGAGATTATCGAGAACGGTTCCCGATCCCTGCAACTCGCGAAATTCAAGCGACTCGCCGTCTTCCGCGCGCCCAATGCCGATCAGCGGCGCATATCCCTGCGCCGCCTTCTCCAGGTTTGGGCGCATAGCGTTGACAAGGTTGACGACTTCTTGTGCGGCGAAACCGCGCTCTGTCAGCATTACGACGACGCGGACGCCAATCACGTCTGACAACGCATAACGGCGCCATCCTCCATCCTTGGCAAGGTGAGGGAAAAGCCCGTTTCGATTTTGCCATGCGCGCAGGGACGACGCAGGACAACCGGCTGCGGCTATGACTTCGGAGGCGGTGAGCGTCTGGTCCATTTCGACGCATTCGTATCATTTTTTCGAGAATGATGCAAGCGCGTCGATTATTGGCCGCTCACGCCGCCATTTTCGATCCAGCCCGCGCCCGCATCGCCTTCGCCCGCGCCCATGAAAAGGCCAAGCAGCGCGACCAGGACCAGCCATGCGCCGCCATCAGTCGAAACTGGCGGTGAGCGTCGCGCATGATTGCGCGACGATCGAATCTGCCATCGGGAAGAAGTAGAAAATTCAATACCTTCTCCCAAATTCAAACCGCTCGGCGAGCCCGATTAGCCCGCGCGCAATCCAAAGCAGACCGCGCGCGAGCCGAACGCGAAGCGGCGTCATGACTCGACCCCTTCCACAATCGGCCCGCCGCGCTCAGCGTCGAGAAATACCCGCGCCGCCCGCGCCGCGCCTTGGGCACGCTTGGCCTCGTCCTGAGCCTTCAGCCGTTGAACGAGCTCGTGAAGGTCTGAGCGCGCGTCGAGAACCAGATCGGTCAGGGCATCGAACGTCTCGACGGAAAGGCCGGCGCCGGCGAGGGCAAGATCGAGTCCGGTCAGGCGCCGTTCGATCTTTTGAAGGGCCTCCGCAATGTCGAGTTCCTCAAGTTCTTCAGACTGCTGCGATTCACTGATCATTTTCGCTCTCCTTCAGGCAAGCCAATGGCATTCGTCGGAACGGCATGTTCCGACGCTTGACGAGTCCACGTTGCTTGCTTTGCATATTTTGTGTAATACAACATTCATGAAGAAGTCAATTCCCGTAATACAAAAAAAGAGAGGCCGGCCCGTTACGGGGCAAGAGCCACTGGTCACTTTTCGCGCGCCGGCATCGCTGATCGAGCGAATAGAAAAATGGGCGGCGCGCCAGAAAGACGCGCCATCGCGCTCGGAAGCCATCCGGCGGCTATTGGAAAAGGCAATGGAGAAATCGAAATGACTAAGCAAGAGCAATTTCTTTACATCGTCCAGACAACTATTTTAGCAAACGCCGCTTACCTCACTAGCAATAAAGATTTGGCGCAAAAATATGTTGACGGATATTTCGCTTCTCGTGTGCAAATAATTGCAGACGAAGCGATTCGTGCGAGTGAACTTATTCCGCAGCAAATGAGCGCCAACGAAGCGGCTGGCGAATTTTTGGGATACATGCTTCCCAACTTAAAAGACCAAGAAACGCCAAGCCCCGATCTACCAAGTTGGTTTGCTCGCCATTGAGTTATCTATCCATCCAGCTCGACCTCATGACGCGCGGCGGCGCCTTGGGCGGCTCCGCAGACCGCAATTCCGCCTCTCGCTGGTCAAACAGGATCGTCACGCCCTGTCGGGCCGCGAAGGCATAAACCGTGCAATCGAGCGCCTCGGCCGCCCTCCCCGGAATGCGCTCAAACCGGCGCTGGGGGAGCCCTCGCACGTAGCGCAATATCTTCCTCTCGCTGCAGAGTTGTTCAAAAAAGACGGGCTCCAGACTGTCCGAAAATCGGATTGACCGGCCGCGCGCCAGGCGCGAATAGATCGTGGTTTTCAGCCCGTCGACACCGATCAGGAAGAGCCGCCCGCCCTTCACCTTCGATTTGCTCGCCTGAAGCGCCGGGCGACTTCCGAACACGCCCTTGCCGGCCATGATGCGGCGCGAGAGGCGCGGGAAGCAAAAGGCGTAGACCTTATCGGTCCAATCGCCGTCGCCCGAGTCGACGATCATGGCGTCGACACGCAACTGCCCGCCGAAGGGATGGCGCCAACGGGTGCGGGACAGTTCGTCCAGTTCGCTCCATGTGCTGTCGTCATCGGGAGAGCCCCAAATCACGGCGTGCCCGAGAATGAGAGCCTCAACCCGACTCCATCCGACAATCGTCGCTTCCAGCCGATCATCCTGCACGTCCACGCCGATCGTCACGGCGAGCACTTCGGGCGGGATACGGTCCAAGCCGAATGGCTCCAGACGCTGTTGCAAGGCGAGTTCGTCCGCCTGTTCTTCGGCGTCCGACCAGCCTTCCCCAAGGACCGTGTTCACGAAAGGCTGAAGCAAATCGGGATCGTCTTTCGCCCGAAGAAACTCTTCGGCGAGCTTGCCCCAGCTTGCATTTGGCAACGGCGAAACGAGCGCGTTAATCCAAAAGCCTGCGTGGCCTCGAACTTCGGGCGCTTGGGCGTCCCACCGCCCGGCGCGGATCATCGCCATCTTGTGCCGCTCTTCGATCAACTCCATGCAATGCGGACAACGAAATGCCGCCGTCTCGGGCCGCTTTTCCTGCCATTCGATATGCGCCCATTTCAGGAAAATGAAAGCGCCGCAGGAGGGACATGGAACTTCGAAAACCCGCTTGTCGCTCGCCGCATAAGACCGAATCACATTACTCGTTTCCGCATGAAGCGGCGTCGACCCGATAACGATTTTCCGATCGGGAAACGCGAGCGTGCGCTTCTCGGCAAGCGCGATCGGCGAGCCCTCTGCGCTCGGATCCATTGCATCGGCCTCGTCGACCAGGACAACGCGGGCGTTGTGCCGCCGCAAATTGCGCGGGCTCTTGGCCGCGACAATCTTCAGGCTTCCGCCCGGAAAGCGGCGCGAAAGGAGCGTGTTGCGCCCGCCCTCGCTCGCGTCGGCCTCGAGCAAGCCACGCAAGGCCGGCGAGGCTTCGAAGATTGGTTCGATGTCGGAAACGACATAGTCGCGCGCGTCCGCCTCGGTCGGGAGAAGCGCGAGGATCGGGCTTGGCTCATTCGCGCAAAAATGGCCGATGGCGCCGGAAAGCAAGGTGGTGAAGCCAAGACGTGCCGATTTGACCAACGTCACGCGCTCGATTCGCTTGTCGCCGATCGCGTCGGCAATCTCGCGTTGATAAGGCCACAGCCTCACAGCGCCCGGCTGCGCGGAAACTCCCTGCGGAAGCCGCACATTGCTTTCGATCCATTCGGCAAGGGTGACGGCGGGCGGCGGCATTAGCGCCGACAGCGCCTCCCTGCGGACTCTCGCGAGGCTATCCATTGGCCGAATCCTTCAGCGCGTCGACGACTTCCCGCTCCACGATGTCGACCTCGGAGAGCGTCATATGAGGAATGGCGGCCCGGACTCGCGAGGGGATGGCGAGCATGCGAGACCTCACGCCGGTCATGATCATGCGCCACGCCGCGGCGACCTCTGCGGCCGCGATCATCTCGCCGCGCAACGCCGCGTTTTTCAGAGCCGCAGCGTCCGCCTGCTCTCGCGCCAGTCGCGCCCGCGCCGCCGTGAGCGTCGAAACGCCCGACTCGCCGCCGCGCCCGGAAGCGACATGGCGAAGATGCTCACAATACGCCCGGACAGACGCGGCGAGCTCATACTTTCCCCGCTCCGCCTTCACAATCACTTCACGGTCGACCAGGTCTCGAATCGTCCTCTCATGAACGCCAAGCAGCTTCGCAAGCTCCCTGCCCGTAAGCATCGGTTCCCCTTTGGGTTTTTCATTCGAGAGTGAACCGTCGGGGATCACCGCCCCGCATCCCGCCGCCTTGGAAAGGACCCGCTCGGCTCGCTTAGGACTGGCCATGTCGCCCTCCCATCGCCAGCCGGCGCAGTTCATGGGCGATCTCGGATCGCTCGGCGAAGAAAGCCTCCGGGTCGCGACGCGACACGGTGAGCATCGCGACGCGGCGCGAGAGGTCGAGCAACTTTTCGTCGTTCGCGGCGCCTTGCCGTCGGCGCCTTGCCGTCGATAGCTCGGAAGGTGCGAGAGAAGCCGGATCAGTCATCGCCACCTTCCTGTAGCCGGATCGTGGTTTCCGCGTCCGTGACGATGTTCCTGATTGTGAGCGTTTCTGGCCAACCGGGAACGGGCGCCGCCCACCATTCGAGACGATCCTGATGGCCGTCAGGCCGCGCGCTTGGCGGTCTGCCGCCGCCAGCGCTTGCCGGCAAGCTCGTTTCCCGATCCACCCCCGGCGCCCTTTGGGCTGTGCGCCGGGCCAATGGAAATTCCACAACGGTTGCCGAGACAACTTCGTCGGCGGGCCTATTAATCCCCTTCGGGGATATAGGGGGCGACGAATTTGTCTCAGGCTCGCCGATGACGTGCTTAAGCATTTGTTCCCGCTCCTCTTTCGGTCGGCGGTAGAAAGACGCGCGGCTTTCTCCAAAAGCGGCCCATGGCTTCACGGCGGAATAGCTTTGCGAGCGCGGCCGCGCGCCCGCGGCGACGCGGGCGGCCGCCCTGCGTTTTTTATCTCTCGCCTTTCGCCGTTCGGTTGCAGCCGCAGCCCGATCGGCCTTCAGGAAGTCAATCGCGCCTATCGTGCGCAACTGAAGATTCTCACGCTCGGCGCGATCTACGCCGATCATCCTTGCGGCGGTGTCGGCGTTGACGAAGCCCCTCACCCTCCGACGGCGCGCCTTGTCGATTCCCGACTGAACCGCTTCGACGATCCACGGCTCGGGGTTTGCAATCCCCAGTTCGACAAGAAGAGATTTCGCGGTGGCGTCGGGCCATGTCGCGAAGTATTCGCGTTGATATTTGTGCGCGTGCTTCCCCTTCGTGATCTTGTAGACGCGAGCGGGAAACATCAGGACCGGGACAGCCCAGCAATATGCGAGATTATGCCAATTGAGCGCGGTCCCGCTCGCGATACGATTCTCAGCGACGCGGAGGCATTCCTGAATGCCGATCAGCGCGCGCATTCGAAGGACTCGATAATCGACCCGCTCCGAGGCGGGTCTTGCCTCGTGCGATTGCGTCCGAAGAGCGGCGCTGTCGCCGCCTTCCGCGACCATGGGTTTGCGGAGTGCGCTCATGCCGCGTCTCCGCTTTTGCCGATTTCTCGGAACGTCGCGGTCGCCGTCCGCGTCGTTGCGATGATTTGACGGAGGTGCATTTCGGCCAAGGTGTCGGCGCCGCGATAAGCGGCCTCCCCAAGGCTCACGGCCAACGACTCAAGGACGCTGGCGTATTCGCAAAGCGCGTCGCGGCGAATCCAATCCGCGTCGCGGCTCACGAGTTCGGGGCTGTCGTGTCGGAACGGCGCGTTCATGCCAGCGCCTCCCCGAACATGACGGCGTCGGCGAGCCAGATCAGCGCGTCGAGGGCGTCGAGGTCCGCAAGGTGCGGGTCGACCAAATTTGCGATTGCGTCGAGGCGAGCGAGGGCGTATTCCTTTTGCGGAAGGTTGCTTGCCTGCGTCCTTTCGTAATCCTCGCCGCCCGCTTCCCCAAGCCGGGCGGCGATTTCTTTTTCGGGGTCGGGCGGGCCAGAAGGTTTGGGCGGCGCGGCCGAAACGCCAATGTTTTCAATGGGGGTGGAACGCCCCAAACATGGCGTTAACCCATTGTTTTCACCATTTTGAACGGCTTCCGCCGGAAAGCGGGTGCGCCGCAGCGACGCGCTTGCTAAAGAATGCGCAAAATCGGAAGGAAAAATGCGCGTGAAAGACGCGAAAGCCACAGCCGCCGGGCGGCAGTCCGGGATCCTTGCCGCGATTCTCGGGCATTTCGAACACGAGGGATTCTCGCGCCGCGAGCCGAAGCTCCTTCAACCGGCGGGCGTCTTCCTCGACCGTTCGGGCGAGGATTTCCGCGGGCGGCTCTATCTCACGAGCGACGCCTCGGGCGCGGAATTCTGCCTGCGCCCGGAATACACCATTCCCGTCTGCCTCGATTATCTCGCCTCCGGCGCGGCCGGAAAAGTCGCCGCCTACGCCTACGGCGGCTCGATCTTTCGCGCGCCCGAACATGGCGCCGCCGGCGACGGCGAATTCCTGCAGGCGGGCATAGAAAGCTTCGGCCGCGACGACCGCGAGGCGGCTGACGCCGAGATCATGGGGGCGGCGCTCGAAGCCGCCAAGGCTGGCGGCGCAGGCCCTCTCGCCGTGCATATCGGCGACGCGGGGCTCGTCGCCGCCTTTCTGGATCGTCTGGACCTGCCTTCCGTCTGGCGGCGGCGCATCGAAGCCGGCCACGCCCGCGGCCAGTCGCCGGCCGAAATCTTCGCGCCGCCGCAGCGCAACGGCGCCGCAGCCGATCAGCGCGGCGTCCTCGCTGCGCTGACCAAGGTCGATCCCGCCGACGCCCGCCGCCTCGTCGAGGACCTGCTCTCCATCGCCGGCATCACGGCGGTCGGAGGACGCAGCGCGGCGGAGATCGCCGAGCGCTTTCTCGAGCAGGCGACGCTCGCCGAGGGCGCGGGCGTCCCGGCGGAGAAACGCGCCCTGGCCGAAGCGTTTTTCGCCATAGAGGGCGCGCCGGACGCCGCCTCGACGGCCCTGCGCCGCCTTGCCGACGACGCGAATCTCGATCTCGGCGCGGCGCTCGATTCATTCGACACGCGCTCGGGCTTCATCGCCGCGCGCGGACTGGGTCTCGACGACATGGTCTTTTCGGCGAGTTTCGCGCGCCATCTCGACTATTATTCCGGCTTCGTCTTCGAGGCGCGCCATGCGGCGGGCGGCGAACCCGTGATCGGCGGGGGCCGCTATGACCGCCTGCTGAAAACGCTCGGCGCCGGGGCCGACATTCCGGCCGTGGGCGCGGCGATCTGGATCGACCGGCTGGCGGGAGACGCGGCATGACAAAACTCATCGTCGCCTCGCCCTCCAAGGGCCGCCTGCAGGAAAACGCCAGCGCCTTCTTCGGCCGCGCAGGGCTGGAGCTCACGCAGGGACGCGGCGCGCGCGATTATCGCGGCTCGATCGCCGGCATGGACAGCGTCGAGGTCGCCTTCCTCTCCGCCTCCGAAATCACCGGCCGCCTCGCGCGCGGCGAGGTTCATTTCGGCGTGACCGGCGAAGACCTGGTGCGCGAGGAGATCGCCGATCCCGAAAACAAGGTCGAATTGCTCGCGCCGCTCGGCTTCGGTCACGCCAATGTCGTTGTCGCCGCGCCGCAGGCGTGGATCGACGTGCGCGGCATGGCCGATCTCGCCGATGTCGCGGCCGGCTTCCGCGCCCGGCACGGGCGCGGCCTGCGCGTCGCCACCAAATATGTGAACACGACGCGGCGCTTTTTCGCGCAGCATGACGTGAGCGACTATCGCATCGTCGAAAGCTCCGGCGCGACCGAGGGCGCGCCCGCCGCCGGCTCGGCCGACCTCATCGTCGACATCACCACGACGGGGGCGACCCTCGCCGCGAATGCGCTCAAGGTTCTCGACGACGGCGTGATCCTGCGCTCGCAGGCCAATCTCGTCGCCTCGCTGACCGCGCCCTGGGGCGAGACCGCCCGCGAAGCCGCGCGCGTCATCCTCTCGCGCATCGCGGCGGAAGAGGAAGCGCGCATGACGCGCGAGGTGCGGGCGACGCTGCCCGACCTCACCGACAAGATCATCCGCAAGGCCGAAACGAAATTCGACGCCGCCCTGCGCGAGAGCGTCGCAGACACGGCGACCTTTACCTGCCCGGCGAAGAAAGTCGCGGGCCTCGCCGACTGGCTGATCGGGCAAGGCGCAAAGAGCGTGACGAGCGCCCGGCTGGATTATGTGTTCCGCGCCGACAATGCGCTGTGGGCAAGACTGGCGGGGCGGCTCGACGGACGCTGACAAGCGCCGCGCGCCCTTCTTTGCAGGCGCGTCGGCTCATCGCCGGCCGCTCGGGAATCGCGGAATGGCGTTTCGACTTATTGGGCCTTGTAGATTTGATCTTCACGCACGGAGGCGACGCCTTCCACCCGCCGCAGCGCGTCGAGCAGATCAGCGCGCACGCGTCCGTTCACGATCATGAAACGCAGATGCCGCTCGATGTGATCGAGTCCAAGTTTTTGCAGGGCTTGGACGATCTCCTCGATCCTCTGGGCCTGCGCCTTGTCGATGCGGATTGTCACATCGACCTTTCCCGACGCGCCACGTTCCATTTCTTGTCGTCTCCCGGCGCCGCCTCATGGCTGCGGCGCTTGCAACAGGCCCTTGCCCACGTCACGCGCCGGGACGTTGAGCCGCCGCGTGAGTTGCAGCACGCGCGCCCATAGCGCCCAGCCGCGAAATGTCGCATCGGACTGGGCGATCAGCGCCGCGACGCCGGCCACATGCGGCGTCGCCATGCTGGTGCCGTCCCAGCGATCATAGCCGCCGCCGGGCAGAGAGGAAAGAATCCCGACGCCCGGAGCCGCGATGTCCACGTCCTGCCCCGGATTGACGCCGCCGCAGGAGAAGGACGCCGGGTTGAAATTCTGGTCCACGGCGGCCACCGCCATTATTGTAGAGGCGTTCGCGGGCGAGCCAACAGGCGCGATGCGCCGGGGGCGCTCGCTTTCATTGCCCGCGGCGGCGACCACCAGCACGCCGGAGTCCAGACAGACCTGCCCGATCTGCTCATAATCGGCGTTCGGCTGGTCGCCGACCCGCGTCGCCGCGCCGAGCGACATCGAAATGATCTGGCACCCTTGCTCCACCGCCCAATCCATTCCGGCGATGATGGACCGGTCGGTGCCGAAGCCGTCGTCGCCCAGCACCTTGCCCGCATAGATCTCGGCTTCATAGGCGACGCCGTAGCGCGGCGCCCTTTCGGGCCTGAGCGGTCCGCAAGCGGTTCCGATGCAATGCGTGCCATGCCCATGAACGTCATTGGGCGAACTCTGGCTGGCGAAAAGCTTCTTTGTGACCGCTCGCCCCAGAAAATCCGGGTGGGTTTCGTCGAAACCGGTATCCAGCACCGCAATCTTGATCCCGGCGCCGGTGAGGCTGGAAAGCGGCGCCTTGACAGCCTGAAGACCCCAGGTGACGCTGCTCTCGTCGAAACGCTCGGCGGCCCTTTTGCCTTCGATGGCGGTCTCGCCGAGCAGACGGTCGATCAATTCGTTGACGCCGTCGCGATATCCCCTCAGATAATCGCGGTCGAAACCGCCGGCGTCGCTCAGCGAGGCGTGGCTCGGCCGGCCCGATCTGTCCGAGGCTGCGCCCAGGGCGCGATAGCTGTGCTCCGGCCGGATATTGCTGACGACCTTCTGCTCCCTCGCCTTTTCCAGCATCGGCTTGAGCCGCTCGCCGTCTCGGCGGACGATCGCGATGCCGAAGCGCTCGAAATATTGAACGTCGGCGCCGCCGAAGTCGTTCGGCACGGCGGCCGCGGCGCGGAAGTCCCGGGACGAGGCGACCTGAAAGCCTTCGGACTCGAGTTGCCGGACGCCTGCCGCGGCCGCTCCGGGCGTGAAGCGCATCACCATGCCGAGGCGCGGAGAAGCCGGCGGGGCGGGGGTCGGACGGGAGGGCGGCGCGGGACGACGAGTCATCTCAATCTCCTTGAACAGAAAAGAAATATTGAATTGGCTCGCAAATCATTTTGCGAGCTTTCTTTAAAGCCGCATAATTATGATGTTCCTGCTCTCGCAGGACGTCAAGTGTCATATTTTGCTGACGTAATGGAGATCGAATACTTGAGCTTTACTTTTTCAAGGGCGCTGTCGTGATCCATGCGCCTGGCGGCGGGCGTCACCGCGTCCGGGTCAGCAGCAGATACGCCGCCACGGGGTTCGTCGTCAGGTAACGCTTCAGGAGCCGCCGCGGCTCCAGTCCCAGACGAAACGCCCATTCGAGCCCGGCGTCCTGCATCCATTGCGGCGCGCGTTTCTTGACGCCGGAGACGAAATCGAAAAGCCCGCCCGACGTCTTGATCATCTTCACATTCGGCAGGCGATGCGCATGGTCGCGCACGAATTGCTGTTCCAGCGGCACGCCCATGGCGAGCCACAAAATGTCCGGCGCCAGCGCGTTGATTTCGTCGAGCTTCGCTTCCAGCTCCGCGCCTTTCAGGAATCCATGCGAGCGCCCGACGATGTTCACGCGCGGCGCGATGCGCTTCGTCGCCTCACAGGTCGCGCGATTCACCTCCTCGCTCGCGCCGAGCAGATAGAAGCTCGCTCCCGCATCCTGCGCCATGCGCGCGACGATCGGATAAAGATCGGTTGTCGCCACGCGCTCCGGCAGCGGCTGTTTCGAGAGCAGGCGCGAGGCCGCAACGAGCGGCTGGCCATCGGCGTTGATGAGATCGGCGCAATCGATCAGCTTGGTGAATTCGGGATCGAAGGCGCGGCGCGCCAGCACTTCGCCATTGACGGAGGTGAGATAGTAAGGCCCCTCCGCCCGCGCCGGACGCCGCGCCAGATCGAGCATGAGCCGCGCGGTCTGTTCGAGGTTAAGTCGCGCGACGCGCGCCCCGCCGATGAGACTCGTTTCGACATCGCCAATGGTCACGGTCAATCCTGCGCCCTCCGTCGCGCGCGGCGACGCGGAGCGACGCCCGTGATTTTCATTTACTTGAAAACCAGCGGAAGCTCAGCATTTACCTTTTGGCATGGTCAACGTGTTTCACCCACACGAGAGTCGCAGGGCGCAGGTTTGCCCGGCGGCGTCGGGTCCGTCTCCAGCAGCGCGAAGAGCAGATGGTCGCGCCACTGGCCGTTGATGTTGAGATAGGAGCGCGCATAGCCTTCATGCCGGAAGCCGACGCGCTCCAGCAGCCTCCTGGAAGGTTCATTACTCGGCAGGCAGGCGGCCTCTATGCGGTGCAGCCCCTGCTTCTGAAAGGCGTAGGCGCAGGCGGCGCGCACGGCGCGGGTCATGTAACCCTTGCCGGCGTAAGGCTCGCCCATCCAGTAGCCGAGCGTCGCCGATTGCGAGACGCCGCGCCGCACATATCCGAACGACAGACCGCCGACCAACACTTCGTCATCCTCCCGGTAGATGAAGAAGGAATAGGCTTCGTCGCGCGCCATTTCCTCGGCGTGCCGGCGCACGCGATAGCGGAAGCTCGCGCGGGTGAGGTCATCCGCCGGCCAGACGGGCTCCCACGGCGTGAGAAAGGCGCGGCTTCGCTCACGCAGCGACGACCATTCGGCGAAATCGCGCATCTCCGCGGGTCGCAAAAAGACGCCCTCGCCCCGAATGGGCATGTCGCGGCGTCCCATGATTCCGAACAGTGCCATCTCGGATCTTCGCCTCAGACCTGCGCCGCGCGGGCGCGTTCCGCGATGAAAGCGGCGACGCGCGCTTCGTCGTTTTCGAGGACGGTGAAACGCTCCCGGCCGTCGAGACGCGCGGCGACAGCGTCCGGAAGGCGCGGCCGCTGGCCGATCGCGCGCTCGATCGCGTCGGGGAATTTCGCCGGATGCGCGGTGGAGAGCGCCACCACAGGCGTCGAGGGGTCGACCCTGAGGCGCGCCCGCGCGGCGCGCACGCCCGTCGCCGTGTGGGGGTCGAGCACATAGCCGGCCTCGCGCCAGGTGCGCGCGATCTCCTCGGTGGTCTCCGCCTCATCGACCGACTGCGCGTCGAACTCCGCGCGGATCGCGGCGAGCGGGCCGGCGGAGATGTCGAAGCCCCCGGACTGTTCCAGCGAGGCGAAAGCCGCGCGAATCGCCGCCGGATCGCGGCCGCAGGCGTCGAACAGAAGGCGCTCGAAATTCGACGAAACCTGAATGTCCATCGACGGCGACTGCGTCGGCGTGACGCCGCGCGGCTCGTAGCGGCCTGTCGTTATCGCGCGCGCCAGAATGTCGTTGGCGTTGGTCGCGACGATCAGCCGCTCGACCGGCAGGCCCATATGTTTGGCGATGTAGCCGGCGAGCACGTCCCCGAAATTGCCGGTCGGCACGGCGAAGGAAACATGCCGGTGCGGCGCGCCCAGCGCGACGCCGCTCGTGAAATAATAGACCATCTGCGCGACGACACGCGCCCAGTTGATCGAATTGACGCCCGCGAGACCCACGCGCTCGCGGAACGGCGCGTTACGGAAGAGGCGCTTGAGGATGTTCTGCGCGTCGTCGAATGTGCCTTCCAGCGCGATCGTGTGGATATTGTCGTCGGCGACGGTCGTCATCTGCCTGCGTTGCACGTCCGACACGCGGCCATGCGGATAGAGGATGAAGACATCAACGCGCGGCAGGCCCCGAAAGGCCTCGATCGCCGCCGCGCCCGTATCGCCGGAGGTGGCGCCGACGATGGTCGCACGCAGGTTCCGCTTCTCGAGCACATGATTCATCATGCGGCCGAGAAGCTGCATCGCCAGATCCTTGAACGCGAGCGTCGGACCATGGAACAGTTCGAGCACGAAGAGATTGTCGGCGATCTGCGACAGCGGCGCGATGGCGCGGTGCCGGAAGTTCGCATAGGCCGCCTCGGTCTCCGCGCGCAGCAACTCGGGCGGAAAAGTCTCGTTCACATAAGGACCGATGAGACGCGCCGCAGCTTCGGCGTAAGGGACGCCCGCGAGCGCCGCGATGTCGCTCGGCGCGACATGCGGATAGGCGAGCGGCGTGTAGAGTCCGCCATCGGCCGCGAGGCCGGCGAGCAGAACGTCGGCGAAAGGAAGCTGCGCGGCTTCCCCGCGCGTCGAGAGATAGCGCAACGTCATGTCCGTGTGAGAGGAACGCGCCGCCAGCGACGCGATTCAACGCGTCTTTTCATAACATATTCGCCCGCGCCGCAAGGGCTGGCTCAAAGAGCGCCGCGCCCGAGGCGACCGCGCGCATAAAGCGCAAAGATCACGACGAGCGCGAAAGCCAGCGAAAACCAGGTGACGGCGTAGGAAAAGTGATTATTGACGATCTCCGGCGCGGCGGGGACCGGCCGTGGAAATTCTCCCGGCTCCCCCTGCGCCTCCAAAGCAATGGTGAAAGGCGCCGCCTCCCCGAGGTTGAGCGCAGCCGACATCGCAGCCGGGTCGCGCGTATACCAGATGAAACGTGCGGGTTCGTCGGCGGGCGTGAAGAGGTTCCGCGTCTGGGGCGCATGCAGGAGACCGACGATTGTCGTCTCTCCTTCGGGGGGCGCGCGGCTCGCGAGATCGGCGGCTTTCGACGCGGGGATGAAGCCGCGCTCGACCAGAACGACCCCGCCCGAGACGGGGGCGAAGGGCGTCAGCACGAGATAACCCGGCTCGCGACCAAAACCCTCGGGCGGCTTGGTGAAGATCAGCGCATCGCGGCCGCCGTGGTAGCGGCCGCTCACGCGCACATGGCTGAAATCGTAATCCTGCGGCTTGAGCGTGGCCCACGCCGCGCGCGGGGGGAGATCGGCAGCCGCGCCCGTCGCCCGCGCTTCGACACGCTGGATGAGCGCCTCTTTCTCGCCGAGGCGGCGCAGTTGCCACGTCCCGAGACCGACGAGGAGGGCAAAGGCGAGCGCGGCGGCGACAGCGGGCCACAGCAGCGCTCGCGCGCCGCGCATCATGACTCGCGCTGGCCTTCTTCGGCCTTGTTGAAATATTGCAGGGCGATCAGCAGCCCTTTGGCCGGCCTCAGCAGGCCGATGCAGACAATGGCGGACAGCGGGAGGAAGATCGCCGCATGGATCCAGTAGGCCGGCTGGTAGACGACCTCGATATACCAGGCCAGGCCGACGATGATGAAGCCTGCAATGGTCATCACGAATATCGCCGGACCGTCGCCTGTATCGGCGAAGGAGAAGTCCAGACCGCAATTGTCGCATTTGGGCGCCACGGAGAGGAGCCCCTCGAGCATCTTGCCCTTGCTGCAGCGGGGGCATCTGCCGAGCAGGCCGTCGATATAGACCGACGCCGGAGGATAGACATGCTCTTCGGACATGGATTGTGCGCTCCAAAGAAAACGGCCACGGCGGCGCCGTGACCGTCGATATTCCGAGAAAGGCCGGCGCGCGATGGCCGCGCGCCGCGCGTCTTACTCCATCGTGCCGCCCCAGTTGCCCCACACATATATGCAGCAGAACAGGAACAGCCAGACCACGTCGACGAAGTGCCAGTACCAGGCGGCGAATTCGAAGCCGAGATGCTGGGTCGCCGTGAAATGGCCTTTCAGCGCGCGAATTAGGCAGACGATCAGGAAGATCGTGCCGACGATGACGTGGAAGCCATGGAAGCCCGTCGCCATGAAGAAGGTCGAGCCATAGTTCGTCGCCGCGGGATGCGCCGGATCGAAGGAGAAGGCGAAGGGCGCGTGCGCGTATTCATAGCCCTGAATCAGCGTGAACAGCAGGCCTAGGCCAATCGTCGCCATGAGGCCCTTCTTGAGAACGTCGCGATCATTGTGCAGCAGGCCATGATGCGCCCAGGTGAGCGTGGCGCCCGAGGTGAGCAGGATGACCGTGTTGAGCAGCGGCAGCTTCCAGGGGCTGAGCACCTCGACGCCTTTCGGCGGCCAGACGCCCTGGAACAGCTCCGTGCGCGTCACCTGCCAGACGTCGTCGGGGAAGATGCTGGAGTTGAAGAAGGCCCAGAACCAGGCCACGAAGAACATGACCTCGGAAAGGATGAAGAGGATCATGCCGTAGCGGTGATGAAGCTGCACCACGGGCGTGTGGTGCCCTTCGACCTGCGCCTCGCGAACGATGTCGCTCCACCAGGCGTACATGACGATCAGAACGGCCGCGAGGCCGATGAAGAACACCGTGCCGCCGAAGTTCATGCCGTAGATCGGCGCGCCCTTGTGCTGGGCCATCCACATGATGGCGCCGATGGCCATGATGAGCGCGGAGAAGGCGCCGACGATCGGCCACGGGCTGGGATCGACCAGATGATAGTCGTGATCAGGTTTCGCGTGTCCCTCGGCCATCTTTGCTCTTCCTCGTCATTCGCCGGTCGCCCCGGCGTGTTCAAAATGCTTCGTCCGCGCGGACGCGGATTCGGTTCAGGACTTCGGCTTCTCCGACCCCGCCTCGCTCGCCTTCGGCTTGGCGATCGTCTTGGTCGGGAAGAACGAATAGGAGAGGGTTATCTCTTCGACCCGGCGCATCGTCTCGTCGGATTCGAGCGCGGGATCGAGATAGAAGACCACCGGCCATTCGGCCGTTTCCTGCGGGCCGAGGCGCTGCTCCTCGAAACAGAAGCAGGCGATCTTCACGAAGAAGACGCCGGCCTGATCCGGACTGACGTTGTAGGCCGCCTGACCGCTGGTCTCGTGGTCGGAGAGATTGGTCACCTTGTAATAGACGGTTTTGGTCTCGCCGGTGCGCAGTGAAACCTTCGCGACCTCGGGCTCGAAACGCCACGGCAATTCGCGCGCGACATTGGCGTCGAAGCGCACGGCGAGCACCCGCTCGCCCGATTTCGTCGGCGCGATCTTCGCGGTCTGCGGCGTGCCGCCGAAACCCGTCGCCGCGCAAAAGGCGCGGTAAAGCGGAACCGAAGCAAAGGAGAGCGCCAGCATTGCCACGGACCCGACGACGAGCGCCGCGGCGATATTGCGCGGTCTGCGGGTCGGGGTGGGCGCGGACTCTCTCATTGCGAACTCAGATCTGCCGGTTGGCCACGGCGCCGCCAAGTTTTACGAGCGTGACCGCATAGAAAAGCGCTGCGAGCAGGGCCACGGTGACGCCGATGGCGATGTTGCGGGCGCGGCGGCTGCGCTGTTGCTCGGGCGTCAGCACGACGCCGTCGGCCGCTTCGTTTTTCGTCGTGTCGTTCATTTCTCCTCGCTCCCTTGGCGTGTCCCGCGATCAGACGATCGCGAGGAGGTGAAGCCCCCGCTCGACAACGAGAACCAGGAACAGAAGGAAAAGATAGAGGATCGAGAAAAAGAACAGCCGGCGCGCGGCGCGGCGCGCGCGTTCGCCTTCGCGCTCCCGGAACACGACGGCCGCCAGCGCCACGAGGGCCACGCCGCAAGCGATCGCGACGACGCCATAGGCGAGCGAGGCGAAGCCGAGAAGCCAGGGAGCTACGCCGATCGGCGCGAGAACCAGCGCGTAAACGAGAATCTCCAGGCGCGTGCGGTCGGGACCAGCGACGTTCGGCAGCATTGGCACGCCCGCGCGGCCGTAATCCTCGCATTTCAGCAGGGCGAGCGACCAGAAATGCGGCGGCGTCCAGATGAAGATGATGGCGAATAGCACGACGCTCGACAGGCTGATCTCGCCCGTCGCGGCTGCGTAGCCAACCATTGGCGGGAGCGCGCCCGCGGCGCCGCCGATGACGATGTTGAGCGGCGTCGAGCGCTTCAGCCACATCGTGTAGACGGCGACATAGAAGAAGATAGTGAAGGCGAGCAGCCCGGCCGCCAGCCAGTTGGCGACATAACCCAGCGTGAAGACGGAGAGAGCGGAGAGCACGAGGCCGAAGGCGAGAGCGGTCTCGCGATCGAGGCGGCCGGCGGGGATCGGACGCCGCGCGGTGCGTGTCATCACCGCGTCTATGTCCGCGTCGTACCACATGTTGAGCGCGCCCGACGCGCCGGCGCCGACGGCTATGGCGAGAAGCGAGGCGAAAGCGATCAGCGGATGCGGCGGAACTGGCGCGAGGAGCAGGCCGGCGAGCGCCGTGAATATGACCAGCGACATCACGCGCGGCTTCAGCAGCGCAAAGAAATCCGACGGCGCCGCGATCGGTATCTGCGGAGCCCGGCCCTCGTCGAGATAGGAAGCGTCGCTCATCGCTTGTCAGGTCGCTCTTGCTTTACAACAGGATCCAGTCTGGTCGCATGGACCGCGCCTCGGCGGCCCGTTTCGTTTCCATCGGCGCGGACCGCAGCCCGCGCCGATGGATTTTTCTTACTGATGTCCCGAGCCCGTGATGCGCGGGAGCGTCTCGAACTGGTGGAACGGCGGCGGCGAAGGCAGCGTCCACTCCAGCGTCGTCGCGCCGGCGCCCCAGGGATTCGCGCCGGCGACGCGCTTCTTCAGGAAGGCCTCGATGACCGTGTAGAAGAAGAACACCATGCTGATCGCGCCGATAAACGCGCCGATCGACGACAGATAGTTCCAGGTCGCGAAAGCGTCCGGATAGTCGATGTAACGGCGCGGCATGCCCGCAAGACCGAGGAAGTGCTGCGGGAAGAACGTCAGATTGATGCCGATGAACAGCACAGCGAAGTGAATCTTCGACAGCGTCTCGTTGTAGAGATAGCCGGTCATCTTCGGGAACCAGTAGTAGAAGCCCGCAAAGACTCCGAACACCGCGCCGAGCGACATGGTGTAGTGGAAGTGCGCGACCACGTAATAGGTCTCGTGCAGCTGACGGTCGGCGCTCGCATTGGCCAGCACGACGCCAGTGACGCCGCCCATGGTGAACACGAAGATGAAGCCGATCGCCCAGATCATCGGCGCGCGGAAGGAGATCGACCCGCCCCACATCGTCGCGATCCAGGAGAAGATCTTGATGCCCGTCGGCACCGCGATCACCATGGTCGCGAAGACGAAGTAACGCTGCGCGTTCAGCGACAGACCGACCGTATACATGTGGTGCGCCCACACGATGCAGCCGAGGAAGCCGATGCAGACCATGGCGTAGGCCATGCCGAGGTAGCCGAAGACCGGCTTCTTGGAGAAGGTCGACACGATGTGGCTGATGAGGCCGAAGGCGGGCAGGATCAGAACATAGACTTCGGGATGGCCGAAGAACCAGAACAGATGCTGGAACAGCAGCGGGTCGCCGCCGCCGGCCGGATCATAGAACATGGTGCCGAAGTTGCGGTCCGTCAGCAGCATGGTGATCGCGCCGGCGAGAACCGGAAGCGTCAACACCAGCAGGAAGGCCGTCACCAGCATGGCCCAGGCGAAGAGCGGCATCTTGTGCAGCGTCATGCCCGGAGCGCGCATGTTGAAGATCGTGGTGATGAAGTTGATCGAGCCGAGGATCGACGAGGCGCCGGCGAGATGCAGCGACAGGATGACGAAATCCATCGCCGGACCCGGATGGCCGATGTTGGACGACAGAGGCGGATAGAACACCCAGCCGCCGCCAAAGCCCATCATGCCCGGCGCGCCGTCGACGAACATAGACATCACCAGCAGGATCAGCGACACCGCGAGGAACCAGAAGGAGATGTTGTTGAGGCGCGGGAAAGCCATGTCGGGAGCGCCGATCATGATCGGCACGAACCAGTTGGCGAAGCCGCCCATCAGCGCCGGCATGACCATGAAGAAGATCATGAGCACGCCATGCGCGGTGATGAACACGTTGTAGAGATTCTTGCCGGCGTCCAGGGCCATGGACGGATCGGCCTTGTTGATGAGCTGCGCCAGTCCCGGGAAGATCGTGATCCCCGGGTTCATCAGCTCGGCGCGGATCGCAACCGACATCAGCAGGCCGACCATGCCGCCGATGACGGCGAGGATCAGGTAAAGCGTGCCGATGTCCTTGTGGTTCGTTGAGAAGAGAAAGCGGCGCAAGCCCCTGGGATGATCGTGCGCCCCGGCCGTCGTCGAACTCGCCATCGTCATTTTCCTCGAAGTCTTATGATGTCTCTAGCGTAGGTTTCAGCGGGCCTGCTCGCCAGAGGCGAGCCGCACCGGCGTTTGCGCGGCGGCGAACTTCTTCTTCGACTCCGCGAGCCACTCATCATATTTCTCTCGGCTGACCACACGGATCGCCGACGGCATGAAGGCATGGTCCTTGCCGCAGATCTTGGAGCACTGACCGTAGTAGACGCCCTCCTTCTCGGCCTTGAACCAGGTCTCGTTGAGACGGCCCGGAACCGCGTCGATACGGATGCTGAAGGCGGGAATCACGTAGGAATGAATCACGTCCGAGGCGGTGACTTGCAGCTTCACCACTTCATTGATCGGCACGACCGCCTCATTGTCCACCGCGAGGAGGCGCGGCTCGCCGGGCTGCAATTCCGATTCCGGCTTCATCAGCTGGTCGAAGCCGAACCCGCCGCCCTGATCTTCCGGATATTTGTAGGACCAGTACCACTGGTTGCCGGTGACCTTGATCGTGATTTTCGATTCCGGAATTTCGACCTGATGCGCGAGCAGGCGGAAGGACGGGATGGAGATAAAGACGAGAATGAGAATCGGGACGAGCGTCCAGATGATCTCCAGTCCCGTGTGATGCGTAAGCTTCGACGGCACAGGGTTGGCCTGCTCGTTGAAACGCCATGAGACGTAGAGCAGAAGCCCGAGCACCGCCAGGGCGATGAAAGTGATGATTGGCAACAGGATGCCGTTATAAAAGAACTGCGTCTCGTGACCGACCTCTGTGACGGTCGCCGGCAGTCCCATGCCGCCCGGAGTCGGCTGTCCTTCGACCTGCGCGTAGGCGAAGCCGGCGAAAAGAACGACAGGGAGCGCAACTGCGGCCGCAAGCGCTCCGCTCGTAAGGATATGTCGATTGCCCGTGGACATGCAGGTCGCCTTTCGCACCTTTTAGTCAGTCTGTTTCAATTCTGATGCAAATTTCGCGCGCGCGCGCTCGCCGCAGATCGCGTCGCCCGACTTAAGCCGGTTCAAGCACAAACGCACGGCCCGCGCAATTGCTGCAGTGCGCGACTCTCATAGACAAATCGTCGCGGCGAAAAGGGTTCGGGAGCCCTGGACGGCCTCAGCCGCCCAGCTTGACAGTTCAAAGCCATTTGCTAGGCAACGGTGGCCCGCGCGACGCCGCGAACTGGCCGGTTTCTCGTCGCAGGATCGACGAATGAAGCAACCTGCTGCTGGAGCGATCATGAAGCTTTTGCGCGTAGTGAAGAAATGCGCCCCCTTGCGACAAACCGTCGCGGTCCTTTTCGCCGCAACCCTCGCGGCCTCCGGCGGCGAAAGCCTCGCGCAAGGCGTCGTCAAATCCAAGTTCGGCGACTGGGAGATCCGCTGCGAGACACCGGCGGGCGCTTCCGCCGAGCAATGCGCGCTGATTCAGAGCGTCGTCGCCGAGGACAAGACCAATGTCAATCTCGTCGTCATCGTGCTGAAGACCAGCGATGGCAAGAGTCGCCTGCTGCGCGTGATCGCGCCGCTCGGCGTGTTGCTTCCCAACGGCCTTGGTCTGAAAATCGACGAAACGGACATTGGCCGCGCCGGCTTCGTGAAATGTCTGCCCACGGGTTGCGTCGCCGAAGTGGTGATGGACGACAAGCTCATCGACCAGATGAAGGGCGGCAAGACGGCGACCTTCATCATTCATCAGGTTCCCGAGGAGGGAATCGGCCTGCCGCTGACCCTTCAGGGCTTCAAGGAAGGTTTCGCCAAACTGCCGTAACGGAGCGGTTTCCAAAGACATGACGACTGCTTGCGCAAGATTTGCCGCCCTTGTCGTAGCGACGACATTGTCGGGCGCCGCCGCCGCCTTCGAATTGCCGAAGATCGGCGTTCCCCAGATATTGGGCGGCGGCTCGAAGGACGCGCCGCCCGCGCCCGGCGTGACGCCGGATTGTCCGGGCGTATTCATCGAGAATGACGCGGCGATGCTGCGATCTCCGGCGGACGCCGACAGCGCGAATGTGCGCTATCAGCTCTCGATAATTTCGACGGCGCGCGAATGCGTTGTCGAGGGCGACCGCCTGACAATCAAGATCGGCGTCGAAGGCGGCGCAGTCCTCGGCCCGCAGGGCGCGCCGGGTTCATACGGCGCGAATTTGCAGGTGATCGTGCGGAACGTTAAGGACGAGTCGGTCGCCTTCTCGAAAAACTACCGGGTGACAGCGACAATTCCGGGCGGCGCCTCGCGAGCCGATTTCCGTCTGCTTGCGGATCCGGTCAACGTGCCGGTGGTGAGCGCGCGCGCCCAGGACGATTACGAGATTCTCGTCGGCTTCACACAGGGCGCCGCAGAAAATATCGAAAAGCCTCCGCGCAAAAAGAAAAAGGGCCGGCGCCGCGGCGCCTGACCCTTCGTTCTTCAGACCGGTCGACGTCGCGCGCTTCAGTGAGCGAGCGACTTGACCTCGTTTATACCGGCGGCCACGAAATCCTTGCCGGCGACGCCCTTTCTCAGCACGCCCTCGGCGATCCTGACCGCGGCGTCCGCGGCGGCGGCGCGCACTTCTGCGGCCGCCTGCGCCTCCGCCTGCGCGATCTTCTGCTCCACCTGCTTGACGCTACGCGCCATGAACTCGTCGAGCCGGCGACGACCCTCGGCGGCGATCAACTCCGCCTCCTCCTTCGCCTGCGCGACGATGGCCTTGGCTTCAGCCTCGGCGTCGGCGCGCTTCTTCTCGAAGGAGGCGAGCAGCGTCTCGGCCTCGGAGCGCAGACGCTCGGCCTCGGCGAGTTCGCTCTTGATGCGATTGATGCGCGCGTCGATCAGCGCCGCAAATTTGGAGTGGGCGCCGACCCACAGCAGCACGAGCACGAAGATCGTGAAGCCGACGGCAACGTAAAATTCTGCATCGAAGTGCATGGACGACGTCTCCTCAGTTCGACTTCACGGCGGAGCGGTATTCGGCGACGAGCTTGTTGACGTCGACCTTGGCGCCGGCGAGCTTCTCGATGATCGAGGCGGCGGCGTCGACGGCGATCTGTTCGACATTGCCGAGAGCCTGCGCCTTGGCGCTCGCGATGCGCTCCTCGGCGGCCCGGATCTTCTCGGCCGCCTGCGTCTCCGCGAGCGTCCGCTGGGCGGCGGCCTCATTCGCGATCTTCTGCTGGGCCTCGCGGCCGATCGCTTGCGCCTCTTCGCGACGCAGACGAAGATTTTCGTCATTGGCGGCGGCGGCGGCCTGGGCCTTCGCCTGCATATCGCGCGACGCGTCGAGATCGGCGGCGATCTTGTTCGCGCGGTTCTCGATGATGCCGCCGACGCGCGGCAGCGCGAGGCGCGACATGAGAATGTAGAGAACGCCGAAAATCAGGACGAGCCATACCAGCTGCGGCGCGAAATTCTCGGTCTGGAAGGGCGGAAAGAGGCCTTCGTGATGGGCTTCGCCACCCGGCGCGCCCACGGACTCGTGAGTCCCCTGGGTTTCCTGCTCGGCCTCGGCGGCGTGGGCGGAAGAGATGATCGCCATGGACATGATCCAAAGTCTTCGACGCGGCGCGCGGCTATAACGCGAGGCGCCTCTGCGAGGGGCGTACGGACGCAAGGCGCGCTGTGACGCGCGCCTCGCGAAGATTGCAAGAAAGCCTCAGGCCTTCAGATACAGCAGCAGCGCGATGACGAAGGCGAAGATGCCCAGGCCTTCGGCGAGCGCCGCGCCGATGATCGCGTTGGTGAACTGGCCGGCGGCCGCCGACGGATTGCGCAGGGCGCCGTTGACGAAGTTGCCGAAGATGAGGCCGACGCCGATCGCCGCAGCGCCGGTGCCGATGGCGGCGAGACCCGCGCCAACCAGTTGCATTTCAGAAGCCATGTTACTCTCCTGCTTTCTTTGAGGGGCGACTTTTATTGTTGGATGTTTATCAGTGGCCCGGATGAATCGCGTCGTTCAGATAGACGCAAGTGAGAACGCTGAACACGAAAGCCTGCAGACAGGCGACGAGCAACTCCAGCGCATAGAGCGCGACAATCGCGAGCAGCGGCACCGGCGCGAGCGCCGAATAGACGCCGCCAGCGGCCAGGAGCAGCACGACGAATCCGCCGAACACCGCGAGCGTCACGTGGCCCGCAAGGATGTTGGCGAAAAGACGAATTGAGAGCGAAACCGGACGCGACAGGAAGGAGATGATCTCGATAGGAACGAGGATCACCAGCACCGGCAGCGGCACGCCATGCGGCACGAAGAGGTTAATGAAGCCGAGGCCGTTACGGTAGAAGCCGTAGGCGGTCACCAGCGTTATGACCAGCAGGGCGAAGGCGCCGGTCACGACGATCTGGCTCGTCACCGAATAGGTGTACGGGATGAGGCCGATCAGATTGGAGATGAGGATGAAAGAGAAGAGCGAGAAGACGAAGGGGAAGAACTTCATCCCTTCCTTGCCCGCGGTCGAGCGCACCGTATTGGCGACGAACTCGTAGAGCATCTCGGCGAGCGCCTGGAAGCGGCCCGGGACGATCGACTTGCGCGAGGTCGCGATGACCATCAGCAACACGACGCCCAGCGCGGCGAGCAACATATAGAGCGACGCATTGGTGAAGGAGGTCTCGACGCCCGCGATCTGGTGCGGGAAGTAGCGATGCAGTTCGAACTGCTCGATCGGATTGGGCTTCGAGGCAACTTCTTCCGCGCTCATCGTCATGCCCCGGACGTCTCCGCCCGGCCCTTGTATCGACGCTTCAGGGCGTCATGTTTCAACTGTCCTCGCCGGCCCCGCCTTTCGGCTTCGCCAGGCGATAAATGTTCCAAAACCCCGCCGCCACGCCGACGCCAAGCAGCAGGAGCAGCACCCATGGACCCGTCCCGAGCCATTCATCGGCCTTCCAGCCGAGGAAGCCGCCGACGACGACCGCCGCGACAAACTCGGAAAAGGCGTTGAGCCCGACGCTCAGCGCCCGTGAGAGTCCGCGCCGCTCGACCGGGGCCTCCTGCGCGCTCTGCTCCTCGTCGCGCTTGCGCAACTCCGCAGCGAGCCGCTCGAGCCGAGCATTGAGCGCCGCCTGCTCCGCATTCTCCTTTTCCTCGTCGCTCATCGGCGTTCTCCGCCGCGCAAATTCGCGCGAAAAATCAACGAGGGCCGCGAGGGTGCGGGAGGTGAAAGTCCAGTCGTTCCGGGGACGGCGACGAAAAAACCCGGCCTTGCGGCCAAACCCTTTCGAGCCGCGCGCAACATATGGGCGGGGCAAGTTTTAGTCAAGGCGCGGCCTGAAAGCGTATATCACTGAAATAAAAACAGATTTTGGCATGCGACATTTTTATGCTCGGTGACTTTTGTGCGGTTGCGAGCAAGCGCCGCGACGACGTCGCTGGGAGTAAGGGCCTCACCCCGCGGGCCGGCGTTCGCCCCGATGCGAAATTCTCCGCGGCCTGAGCGTCCCGGCGCTCCCGGATGAAGGAACCGCTTGGCGTGGCCCGGATCACGAATATGTTACAGCGTTATGACGCTTTTTCGCGATGTGCGGGCGATGTCGCCGCTGTTGGGTTTTTCGCTCCTTCTGCTTGCGCCGGCCATCGCGGTCCGTTCCGGCGCCCTGTCGTTCGACCTTCGTTTTGAAGCTTTGCTGATCGTTTCAGCCGTTTGCATTGGCGCTTGCGTGCTCGCGGGCTTCTCCTCCTCGGAGCTCGGGCTGAGCACGCCATGGATCGCCCGTCACTGGGTCGGGGGAACCGCGCTTACCCTCGTCCTTGCCCTCGCGATCCTGCTGGAAGCGAATCTCGTCGCCGACCACAAGCCGCAGCCCGACTGGGCGGCCTTCGCTCCTTTTTATGTGCTCGTGTCGAGTCCCTGTCAGGAAGTCGTCTGCCGCGCCATTCCAAAACTGATCGCGGATCGCGCGCAAATGAGCGGGCGAAACTATGTTCTTTTTTCTGCAGCGGTTTTTTCGCTGATGCACTTCGCCTACGGCGATTCGCTGTTGCTGCTGAACACGTTCTTCGCCGGACTGGCCTGGGCGGCGGCCTATCTTGTCACGCGGAACATCTGGCCGCTCGTGGCCTCGCACGCCGCCACCGGCACGCTCGCCTTCTGGCTCGGCGTCGCATGAGCCGGCGCGTCACGCGGCGGCGCGCGGTCCGGCGAGAATGGCCGTGCGAAGCAGAAGCCAGAGGACGACGGCGTTCAGAACATGCCAGACGAAATGGACGCCGGGCGGAAAGGCGGCGCAAATGTCGCGATCGATCGTCCGGAAGACGAGAGAAACAAGGAACACGAAAGCCGCCCCCGTGAGAACCGCCGCCGCCCCGCGGCGACGCATGATTTCAGCCCGATCGCTCCCGCCCGCCCTCCAGAGCAGAGCCGCGAAAACCGCCAGCGCCGCCAGCGCCGGCAGATAACCGGCAGAGCCGTTCAATCCCTTTATTGACGCGTCGACCCGATAGGAGCCCAGGGCGAAGAGGAGCGTGATCCCGACCGCCACAGGCGTTTCGAGGCCGAACATCCGGCGCAGGGTCAGCAGAAAATAACCATAGATGAATAGCGAGATCGGGATGACGTCGAGCAGCATGGCCCCGCGCGTCGCAACCGTATGGAAAATGAGGCTTCCGACGCCTACGGCGGCCGTGGCCAGTATCAGCGCGAGCGCGGGGTAATCGGCCTTCCCCTGCCGGCGCCAGATGGTCAAGGCCGCCGCCGCCGCCAAAAGGAATGCGGCGTTCGACAGCGCATTGAGCGGCTCCGCCCAGAAAGCGCCGCTCTGGCGCTCGCAATAGTCGATGACAGGTTCGCGCCAGTCCATGAGCGCCAGCATGCGGCCGGATTGCTACGATCGCGCGACGCCGCGTTGAAGAAAAAACGGCCGAATCGAATGGCGCCGGGACGAGGCGCGGGATCAGCTCGCCAGCGCGAATTTTTCCGCCTGCTCCAGATCGACCGAGACGAGCTGCGAAATCCCGCGCTCGGCCTGCGTCACGCCGAACAGCCGATCCATTCGCGCCATGGTGATCGGATTATGGGTGATGGTCACGAAGCGCGTGTCGGTTTTCTTGCGCATCTCTTCGAGAAGGTCGCAGAAGCGTTCGACGTTCGAATCGTCGAGCGGCGCGTCCACCTCGTCCAGCACGCAGATCGGCGACGGGTTGGTGAGGAACACCGCGAAGATCAGCGACATGGCCGTCAGCGCCTGCTCTCCGCCCGAAAGCAACGTCATCGTCTGCGGCTTCTTGCCCGGCGGGCGGGCGAGAATGTCGAGGCCGGCCTCCAGCGGATCGTCGCTTTCCACGAGCTGCAATTCCGCCGAGCCGCCGTCGAAGAGCAGCGTGAACAGCTCCTTGAAATGCGCGTTGACCTTGTCGAAGGCGGCGAGGAGCCGTTCGCGGCCTTCCTTGTTGAGGCTCGCGATCGCGGAGCGCAGTTTCTTGATCGCCTCGTTGAGGTCGTCGCGCTCGGACATCATCTTCTCGCGCTGCGCCTCGACCTCGGTGAGTTCGTCCTCGGCGCGCAGATTCACGGCGCCGAGCCGCTCGCGATCGCCGCGCAATTCTTCGAGACGCTTCTCGATTTCGGCGATCTCGGGGAGTTCGTCTCCCTCCCTGATCCCCGCGAGTTCAGCCAGCGCGGCCGGCGTCGATTCGAGGTCGTGGGCGATGGCGCGCTCGACATCGGCGGCGCGCTGTCTGGCGGCTTCCAGCTGCGCCTCGCTTCGCGCCTTTTCCTCGCGGGCGGCGCTCATCGCGTCGAGCGCGGCGCGGGCGGCGCGATCGGATTCGGCAAGCCGCGTCTCGGCGGCGGCGCGGGCGTCCGAGGCGTCGCGGCGAGCGGCCTCGGCCTCCTCCAGCGCATTCATCAGCGCGCGGCGCTGTTGCACGAAGGCGTCGGGCGACTCGGCGAGGCGCTCCTGCTCCTCGCGCGCCGATTCGAGGCGCTCCTCCAGTTCGCCGATCCGGTCCTGCGCGCGGTCGCGGCGCTCGGCCCACGAGGCGATCTCGCGGGTGATGGCGGCGACGCGCGAGGCGCGGGCGTTGACCTCGTGGCGCAGGGCCGCGAGAGCTGCGCGGGCTTCCCCGGCCTGCGCGCGTTCGACCATGGCCCGGCTGCGCAGGCTCTCCAGCGCGCCGGCGATAGAAGCCGGCTCTTCGAGCGCGTCCAGCGAGGCGGCGAGACTGTCGCGCTTCTGCACGGCCTCGTCGCGATTGGCGAGAGTCTGCGCCTTGGCCTCCTCCAGAGCGGAGAGGCGCTGGCCGATCTGCGCCTGACGGCGCTCGGCGGCGCTGTGGCGCTCGCGCGCCTCCTCGAGCCGGACGCGGGCCCGGCGCTGCGCGTCGCGCGCCTGGGCGTCGGCCATCGCGGCGAGGCGCGTGGCCTCGCGGGCGGCCTCCAGCTCCTCGGAGAGCGCATCCGCCTGCGCGCGGGCAAGCTCCGCTTCGGCGCGCAAGTCTTCAAGGCGATTCTTTTCGACGAGGCGGCGGGCCGCGGCGGTCGGCGCCTCGGCGGCCTGAGTGAATCCGTCCCAGCGCCACAGATCGCCTTCCCTGGAGACGAGCCGCTGGCCGGGCTTCAGCAGTTTGCGCAGACTTTCGCCCTCGCCCCGCAACACGACCCCGATCTGGGCGAGACGGCGGCGCAGCGCGGCCGGGGCCTGAACCATCTCCCCGAGCGGGCGCACGCCGCTGGGCAGGGCCGGATCGCCGGCGTCCGAGGTGAGCGCCCAATGGGCCGGCGCGGAAGTCTCCGCCGAGGCGTCGAGATCGTCGCCGAGCGCGGCGCCGAGCGCGGTCTCGTAACCTTTCTCGACGGTCACGCTCTCGACGACCGGAGCCCAAAGGCCGCCCGAACCCGACTGCAGGAGATTTTCGAGCGTGCGGACCTCCGTTTCGAGCCGCTGCGCGCGCAACGTCGCCTGCTCCATGGGCTGGCGCGCGGCGGACTCGGCCTCGCGCGCGTCGCGCTGGGCCTCCTCCGCCATCTGCGCGGTCTCGTCCGCGGCCCGCGCCTCCTCGACCGCCATCTCGAAAGCTTCGGCGAGGCGGGCCGCTTCTTCGGCGCCGCCGCCCTGCCCCGCGATGAGCGCGAATTCCGTATCGAGCCGGGTCAGTTCGGCCTCGAAGCGGGCGACGCGCTGATTCTCGTCACGCAGCGCAGTTTCGATCGCCGCGCGTCTGGCGTTGACGCCAGCGAGCTGTTCCTGGGCGTCGCCGAGCGCGGCCTCCGTTTCGGCGAGCGCCGACTCGATTTCGGCGAGGCGCTCGCGAGCTTCCTGCTCGCGGCCCCCATCCTGCGAATCGGCGCCGATGAGCTCCTCGCGCTCATCCTCGAGCCGCTGCGCGACCTGCGCCGCGTCCTCGATCAGCGCGCGCTCGCGCTCGAGATCGCGCGCGAACTGCTCGATATGGCGGGTGAGTTCGGTAACGCGGTCTCTGGCGCGCTGCTCGTCCGCCTCCAGCGCCTGGCGCGCGGCGACGAGACGATGCACGGCAGCGCCGGCCTCGGCCTCCCTCTCGCGCAAGGCCGGCAGTTCATGGGCGGCGATCGCCTGGAATTTCGCGGCCTCAGCCTGCTCGAGCGTGCGGGCCTGAACATTGCGCAGATCGGCCTCGAGCTTCTCGGCCGCGTCGCGCAGCTGGTCGGTCGCGATCTGATAGGAGACGAGAGCGGCGAGCGCCTCGTTCTGACGGATTTTCGCTGCGAGGTCGCGGTAGCGCGAGGCCTGCCGCGCCTGGCGCTTCAGACTGTCGGACTGACTTTCGACCTGTTTCAGCACGTCTTCCAGACGCGTGAGATTTTCCGAGGCGGCGTTGAGGCGCAGCTCCGCCTCGTGCCGGCGGGAATGGAGGCCCGCGACGCCGGCGGCGTCCTCGAGAATACGGCGGCGCGCCTGAGGCTTGGCCGAGATGATCTCGCCGATCTGACCCTGCCGCACGAGAGAGGGCGAGCGCGCGCCGGTCGCCGCGTCGGCGAAGAGCAGTTGCACGTCGCGCGCGCGCACTTCCTTGCCGTTGATGCGATAGTTCGAGCCTTGCTCGCGCTCGATGCGGCGCGTGACCTCGATCGAATCGGAGTCGTTGAAGGCCGCCGGCGCCAAGCGCTGCGAATTGTCGAGGACGAGGCCGACTTCCGCGAAATTGCGCGCCGGACGCGAGCCGCCGCCCGAGAAAATGACGTCGTCCATGCCGGACGCGCGCATGTTCTTGTAAGAGTTCTCGCCCATCACCCAGCGCAGCGCCTCGACGAGATTCGACTTGCCGCAGCCGTTCGGCCCGACAACGCCGGTTAGGCCCGGCTCGATCAGGAAATCGGTCGGTTCGCAGAAGCTCTTGAAACCCAGAAGGCGAAGGCGCTCGAATTTCATGGGATCAGAGCGCCACAAAAGAATGGTGAAAGCAAGAAATCGGCCGCAATATGTTGTGGGTACGCCGCCCCCGATCGCCGATCCATGGGCGGTTGCGACGCTTCTCCACAGGTTTTTGTTGCGCCGCGCAACAAGGCCCGAAAAAATAGGCGCGGGACGAGAGGGCGAATCACCTCCCTCTTTGTCATGTTTGCGCGGACGACACGGCAAGGCATGGGCTCACTGGACCTGACCGGCGACGACGACCTCTGGGTTTTTGGCTATGGTTCGCTGATGTGGCGGCCCGGCTTCGACTTCATCGAGAGCGCGCTGGCATGGGTCCACGGCTATCACCGATCCCTATGCATTTTCTCCCATGTCCACCGCGGCACGCCCGAGCGGCCGGGTCTCGTGCTCGGCCTCGACCGCGGCGGCTCGTGCCAGGGCGTGGCGTTCCGCGTCGCGGGCCGTGATCGCGAAAAGACCGTCGCCTATCTTCGCGAGCGGGAGCTCGTCACCTCGGTTTATCTTGAAAAGACGGTGGGCGTGCGTTTCGCGGAAGGCGGCTGCGCCAACGCGCTGGCCTATGTCGTCGACCGCAGCCATTGCCAATACGCCGGCCGCCTGCCCTATGAGGAGATGACCCGGCTGATCGCCGAGGGAGTCGGAGTCAACGGCGACAACCCCGCCTATGTCCGCAACACATATGAGCATCTGCTGCAGCTCGACATCCATGACGCGGAGCTGGCGGAAATCGTGAAGCGGCTCGACGGCGCGTCCTGCAGGATGGCGCCGGCGCCGCTCTGACCGGCGCAAAAAAGGCCGGGGACGAGCCCCGGCCAATGAAACGCCGTCACAACGCTCACGCAACGACGCAACGCACCGGACGCACGCAACGACTCAACTCAACAGAGACCCCGCGAGATCGCGCAGCGCCTCGGGATCGGTAGTGAAATGCACATGCCATTCGGAGATCCGCAGCTGCCGCGCCATCTCCCGCAGCGACCCTCGCGCGCCCCCCTCTCTCGCCTGGAACACGCAGACCGGCCGCGCCGAGACGCCCTCCCGCGCCACGCCGATGACGATCCCGCTCGTCACATCCGCGATGAAGCCTTCCTCCCCGCTCTGGAACACCGAGCAGACGTAACGTTGGCCGGAGAGACCGCGCCATGAGAAGAAGCGATTGCGCAGGACGTCTGATTCGACGAGAGAATCAAGCTCCTGGCCACGCGCGGACGGAGACTTGCGGCCAATGCGCAACGATGAAATCGGAGTGGCGAACCGTTGCATGACGACCCCAGCGATCGGGAGCAAACACAGAACATGAATGGAACAAACGCGATACAAAGTCAAGACGCGCGCCCGTCCGGTCGCCCGGGTTCCTGAAAGGCCCCGAACGAGCGCGCTCCGCGTCGCTTTTTGCTCAGCGCCGCGAGACGGTTAACCCGTCTCGCCCGCCGTTATGCCGCGGAACGCCGGGACGCGATGTGCGCCAGCGCTCATGACGAGCTGTCTACTTGCGAATTGGCGAGCGAGCCCGCCTTACGCAAGCTTGACTGCACACAAAACGCGCGGCTGCGACAATTGTTCGCGGCGGTAAATAAATTTTTTAGCTTTTTTGGGCGGGTCAGCCGTTCGCGCCGCCGCCCGCGGTGCGCAGCCAGGCGGCGCCGCAGGCCTTGGCGAGTTCGCGCACGCGCAGAATATAGCTCTGCCGCTCGGTGACGGAGATCACGCCGCGCGCGTCGAGCAGGTTGAAGGCGTGGCTGGCCTTGATGCACTGGTCATAGGCCGGCAGCGCCATGAGGTGCTTCTCGTCGCCGGAGCCCGCGCCGAATTCGAGCAGCCGCGCGCATTCCGCCTCGGCGTCCCTGAAATCCTCGAAGAGCTTCGACGTGTCGGCGGCCTCGAAATTGTGGCGCGAATATTCCTGCTCCGCCTGCAGGAAGACGTCGCCGTAAGTGACCTTCTCCGCCCCTTCGCGGCCGTTGAAATTCAGATCCATGATGCTGTCGACGCCCTGCAGATAGCAGGCGAGGCGCTCCAGCCCATAGGTGAGTTCGCCCGCGACCGGCGCGCATTCGAAGCCCGCGACCTGCTGGAAATAGGTGAACTGCGAGACCTCCATGCCGTCGCACCAACACTCCCAGCCAAGCCCCCAGGCGCCGAGCGTCGGGCTCTCCCAGTCGTCCTCGACGAAGCGGATGTCGTGGAGGCGCGAATCGAGGCCGATGGCGGCGAGCGAGGCGAGATAGAGCTCCTGCAGGTCCGGCGGCGAGGGCTTCAGGATCACCTGAAACTGATAATAGTGCTGCACGCGATTGGGGTTCTCGCCATAGCGCCCGTCCTTGGGCCGGCGGCAGGGCTGCGCATAGGCCGCGCGCCACGCCTTGGGCCCCAGCGCCCGTAGCGTGGTGGCCGGATGAAAGGTCGCCGCGCCCATCTCCATGTCATAGGGCTGCACGATGACGCAGCCCTGCGCCGCCCAGAAATTCTGCAGGGTGAGAATCAGGCCCTGGAAGGAGCGCGTGGGGGAGAGATAGGCGGAGTCGGCGGCGGGCATGGAGTGTTCCTGATCGAGAATTGGCGCGCAAGTTATTGCCGGCGAAGGACGCCGGTCAACAGCCGTCCCTTCATGGAGCCGAAACCATGGCGTGCGCCGAACTTTCATCCGCGTGATCGGAGTCCAGTGAAACGTCCGCGACAATTTGCAGCAAATCATCGGGTCGAGCAAAAGCCTTTGGAAACTATTCCTCAATTCATGCGCGCTATCCGTAGCGTATGCGTAACGAAGTCTTGTATCCTCGCGTTTCTGCCCGTCGCAGACTTCCCCGGGTCATCCCCGCTCTCGGCGCCCTCGCCCTCAGCCTCTCGGCGGGCGTCCTGCTTCTCCCGCGCGCGACGGCCGACGCCGCGCCGGACGCCAAGCCCGCGCAGGCGAGCGCTCCCCTCCTTCGCGGCTCGCTGCTGGCCGATCTCGGCCCGCATAAGCCGACAGCCTTTGCGCCGCGCGGCGCGGGCGTGAAGCCGCAGACCGCTTTCGTCGCGCCGACGCCCCCCGTGCGGCCCGCGCAATTGCAGAATGTGCCGACCGCCGCCGTCGTCGAGACGGCGCCCGAAGCCGCGGCGGACACGCCCCTGCCGCCGCGCCGGCCAGCCGAATACAGCGTCGCGAGCCGCGCGCCGGAGCAGAGCGTTGTCGCGCGCCGCCCGGAGCCGCAGCAGGAGCCGACCCCCGTCGCTCCGACCCGTCTGGCGCTTCCCGCGCAGCCGCCGCGCCAGATCGCCCGCACCACCGTCGTTCCCGCCTCGCCCTCGGACGGGCGGAGCTTTTTCGAGCGTCTGTTCGGCGGCGCGCCGCAGGCGGCGGTGCCCCAGTCGGTCAGCCGCCGCGCGCCTCAGGCGCTCGCCTACGCCGCGCCGGATGCGGGCGGGCTGTTCGGCGGCCTGCACAGCGCCGTCGCGCCGGTCAATCCGGCCGCGCGTTACGACCGCCTGACCGCCGTCTACGACATTTCGGCGCGCACGGTTTACCTCCCCAACGGCCAGCGGCTCGAGGCGCATTCGGGCCTCGGCGCCATGCTGGACGACCCGCGCTACGTCCATGTGCGGATGCGCGGCGCGACGCCGCCGCATGTCTATGAGCTGACGCCGCGCGAGGCGCTGTTCCATGGCGTCGAGGCCCTGCGCCTCAATCCCGTCGGCGGCGCCGGAGCGATCCACGGCCGCGCCGGGCTGCTGGCGCACACCTTCATGCTCGGCCCCAACGGCGATTCGAACGGCTGCGTCTCCTTCCGCGACTACAACGCCTTCCTGCGCGCCTACAAGAATGGCGAGGTCAGGCGGCTAGCGGTCGTGGCGCATCTGTGATGGTGTCGAGAGAGGCTTCGCGCGCGAAGGCGGCGCGCTGCGCAGTCGTTTCCCTGTGTCTCCTCGTCGGCGGCGCCCGCGCGCAGGAGAATGTCTGGTCCATCGGTCCGCGCAGCCTGCCGCCGCCCGCAAATGCCAGCGAGGCGCTGCGCAAGACGCTCGCCGCCATGCCGACGCCCGACCTCTCCGCCGCGAGGAAAGCGCCGGCCACGACCGAGGAATGGAAGGCGCAGATCGCGGCCGCTGACGCCGAGGGGGCGAAGCTCTCGCAGGATATGGCGAAGATCACCGGCGTCGCGGTCGCGGAAGACGCGATCGCGGGCGTGAAGGTCTACCGCCTCACCCCGCCGAAGATCGCGCCGGAGCACAGGAACCAGCTTTTCCTGCATATTCACGGCGGCGCATGGGCGTTCAACGGCGGCATGGCCGCGGTGGGCGAAGGCGTCGAGATCGCGGCGAAGCTCGGCGTTCCCGTTATCTCGATCGACTACCGGCGCCCGCCCGACTTCCCGGCGCCGGCCGCGATGGACGACATCGTCGCGGTTTACGCCGACATCGTGAAGACCCGCCGTCCCGCGCGGATCGTCATGGGCGGCACGTCGGCTGGCGGCAATCTGGCGCTGGTCGCGACGTTGCGGCTGAAGGACCTCGGCCTGCCGCTTCCCGCCGCCATTTTCGCGGGAACGCCGGTGGTCGACATGAACAAGACGGGCGACAGCCGCTTTCTCAACGACGGCGTGGACCCCGGCCTGACATGGGACGGCCTCATCGCCGGCGCTGCGAAGATCTATGCGGGCGAAAGGAGCTATGACGATCCCTATCTCTCGCCGATCCGCGCCGATGTGAGCGGCTTTCCGCCGACCTATCTCGTCACCGGCACGCGCGACCTGTTGCTGAGCGACACCGTGCTGATTCATGCGAAGCTGCGCGAGGCGGGCGTCGACGCCGATCTGCATGTCTATGAAGGCATCGCGCATGCAGACTATGCGAAACTGTTCAATACGCCGGAATCCGCCCGGCATTATGCCGAGCTGAAAGCATTCGTCTTGCGCCATCTCTCGAAATAGGCGCGGCGCCGCCCGAGCGACGCCGGGCGCGGGCGCGGCGGCTCAGGCGGCGGCCCCGCAGTGGACGCCGTATTTGACGTCGATTCCCTTGATGTGGGCGACGAGCCAGCGCTTCAGGAAGCCGAAGAAATCGTCGTTCGCGACGCCGCCTGCCGCCCTGATCCTTCCGGCGTGGGTCGAGAAATCCCGCAGCAATTGTTCGTGAATGAGCTTGTGGCTCTTCAACCCCGGAAATCCCGTCCGCGCCATGAAGCCTTCTTCATCAGCGAAGTGACGCGTGGTGACATCGCCGAGATGCGCGACGAGCCTGTTGATGATCTCGCCCGTCTGGCCAGCCGCGTGAGCGTCGAAAATCCGGTTCATCGCATCGAGAATATCGCGATGCTCCCTGTTCATCGCCTCGACCCCGACGTCCAGCGTATCGTCCCAATTCATGATCGGCATTTGCGCATCCCCTTTATTTTCAACGTTGATGCGAATAGCAAAGCTGAAGTTAAGCGGCTTTGAACCAGTTCGTTACACTTCGAAGGAAACCCTGCGACATATTGTCGATTCACCATCCACGCCGCGGAGCCGCGCGGGTCACAATTCCTGTTAAGCAATTATCCAGCAGTCGCCGCCTAGGATGCCGCCAATCGGTCGGCGTTCGCCCTTTCGCGAACCCCGAAGGCATGACGCCGCCCCGACCGCTCCGGCTCAACCGGAATGTCCCCCCTTTCCATCCTGGTCGCTTTCGACGCTTCGGCGCTTCTGCGTTCCCGCAGCCGCGCCTGAGGCGCGGACGCAACCCCTTTGCCGAATAGCGGATTCGATGACGGGCAGAGAGATCGCGGCAACCGTTGTGAGCGTCGGGGCCGCCATTCTGGCGACTTTGGCCCTGGCGGCGGGACTCGGTTCCTCCCGCTCCGAATTCACGGTCGCCCTGTTCCCGCCCTGGCTGGAGCCGGATCGCCCGATCCTCTCGGCGGCGAGCGTCGGCGAAGTGGCGTGGATCGGACGACTGCATTCGATCGTGGTCCTGCGCGGCGACGCGGGGAGCATGTCGGAACGGTTGCGGGCGGCGGGCGCGCTCCTCGTTTTCAACGCGCCCTTCGCGGGAGCCTGCGGCGGGCGTCAAAATTCCAAGGGAAAAACATGAAGATTTTTTTCGACACGATGGAGGCGCAACGGCGCGCCGCCGGTCCGTTCATCGCCGTTGTCGTCTGGTTGATGGCGCCGATCGTCGTCGCCGAGAGCTTTTTCACGGGAGGCTCGCTTGTCGGCGCCTGCGCTTGCGCGGCGCTGGCGACGATCGCAGGGGCGCTCCTGGGCGGAACGACGCTCGGGCGCGCGCTTTCAGGCGTGGCGTTGATGGGTCAGGTGTCCTTGCTGGTCGCGAATGGCGGATCGTGGCAAATCGATCTCCACATGGCCTATTTCGCGGCGCTGGCGCTGCTCATCGCCTATGCCGACTGGGTCGCGATCCTCGCGGCGGCGGCGACCGTCGCGGTTCATCATCTTGCGCTGAACTATCTCTTTCCCCTGGCCGTTTTTCCGGATTCGGCGGATCTGGGCCGCGTCCTGCTGCATGCTGTCATCCTCGTCGCGGAGGCTGGCGCGCTGATCTGGGTCTGCATCAATCTGGACAATATTTTCACCGCGTCGAGCCAGTTGCTGGCCCGCTCGGAAAAGTCCGCGGCGGAAGCGCGCGCGTCGAACGCCCGCGCGGAAGAGGCGTTTCGCGCCCAGGCGGCGGCGGAACAGGAACGCCGCCAGGCGGAGGAACAGGCGATAGGGCGCGAACGCGCGCTGGTCTCGCAATCGATCGGCGCGGGACTGGCCAAACTCTCGACGAAAGACCTGTCCTTCCGCATGACGGGCGACGCGCCCGAGGCCTATCGTCAGCTTCAGGAGGATTTCAACACGGCGCTCGCGCAACTTGAATCGGCCATGCTGAAAGTCGTCGATGGCGCAAGGACGATCGACGCGACGGTCGGCCAGATTTCCGTCGCGACGGACGATCTCTCGGGACGCACGGAGGAGCAGGCAGCCGGCCTCGAGGAAACGACCGCGGCGCTCGCGGAAATCACCTCGACCGTAAAACGCGCCGCCGAGAACGCCCATGAAGCGAGCGTCATCGTCAGTACGACGAAGTCCGACGCCAGGAGCAGCGGAGAAGTCGTCCACAGAGCTGTCGAGGCGATCGAGCGCATCGAAAAATCGTCGCAAAGCATCGGACAGATCATCGGCGTCATCGACGAGATCGCCTTCCAGACCAATCTCCTCGCGCTCAACGCGGGCGTGGAGGCCGCGCGCGCGGGCGACGCCGGCAAGGGCTTCGCCGTCGTCGCGTCCGAAGTGCGGGCGCTCGCGCAACGCTCGGCGGAGGCGGCCAAGCAGATCAAGGAACTGGTCGCGACATCCTCCTCGGAAGTCTCGCAGGGCGTTCAGCTCGTCGGCGAAACGACGAGCGCGCTCGAAAAAATCGTCACGCAGATCGTAGAGATCGACAGGGTCGTCGCGGAGATCGCGCAAGGCGCGAAGGAACAGGCGACGACCCTCTCCCACATCAACTCCGCCCTCAACCGGATGGAGGAGAACACGCAGAAGAACGCGTCGATGATCGAGGAGACGAACGCCGCGACCGCGCAGTTGAGATCAGAAACGGCGTCGCTCGTGCAGGCGGTCGACAGTTTCGCCGTCACGGGACGTGAGTCGACCGGCGCGAAAGTCCGGGCCGCGCCTGCGTCGGTGAGCGGCGCGCGAGCAACGCCGGCCCTCAAGACCATGGCGCGTGAGAACGGAGGCGGCGCCGTCCGCAAGTTCAGCGAGGCGCCTGAGGAGGACTGGGCGGAATTCTAGAAGGTCCGCGCACGTGCGGGCCGAGGCGTCCGTCAGACGCCCGTCTCGCCGCGATTCATGCGCTCCGCCTCCTCCGTGAAGCGATCGTCCGCGCCATGGAGGACGAAAGGCGCGAGGAGCGAGAGCGGCGCCCTGGAGCCCTTGACGCCGCAAAGCAGGATACGGCTTGCCGGCGCGCCGGCGCGAGGGAGAATGGGGAGGATGGAAACGGCCCCCAGCCTTGCCTCCACCGCCGCAAGACAGTCGGCCAACGCCTCGGCGCGATGGATCATGGCGAATGTTCCGCCCGGCGCAAGAAGGGCGAGACAGGCGCGCGTCCAGCCGGCGAGCGGGACGGCCGCGACATGGGCCAGTGCCTTGGCCGCGTCAGGCGTCACGCGCACCCGGCCCACCTCGTAAAAGGGCGGATTGGTGAGAACCAGCGCCGCTTTTTCGTCGGACAATCCGGCGGCGCGGCGGGCGCCGGGCGCGGTCACGTCGGCCTCGAAGACCGAAACGCGGTCAGCGAGCCCGTTGGCGGCGACATTCTCGCGGGCGAGCGCGGCCGCGCCCGGATCGATCTCGACGAGGCCGACCGCCGCGCCCGGCGCGCGGACCGCCGCCATCAGACCGACGGCCCCTGCTCCGGCGCCGACATCGAGGATCAGGCCCGTCTCGCCGGGGGACGTAACGGCGGAGAGCAGCACGGCGTCGGTGCCGGCGCGATGGCCGCGCCCCTGCCGCAAACGCAGGCGCCCGTCGAGAAATCCGTCTGTCGAGTCCGCGCTCATTTCGGCGCGACAGTCTCACGCAGGCGCGCGCCGAACAACCGGCGACGCGCCATTTCCCGCGCCGGAATGCTGAAAAGCGATGTCAAGTCCGAGCTGAAATTTCGGTCAAGCTGCGGAGATACCGGGCTTTTTTCAATTTCGGGCGCGTTGTCATTCCGTCGCCGACTTGCCGCATTGGGCGCAAGGACGTAAGTTCGCGCCAATTGTAAGGAAGGCCGTAGGGGGGTCCGTGGGTATCGTTGTTCCGCTCGAAGAAAAGAAAGACGCCGGCCTCGACAGTCTTCTAACGCTCATCGGCCCCGATCTTGAGCGCACCAATCAGCTGATCATTCAGCGCACCGGCTCGGACGTCACGACGATCCCCGAGGTCGCGAACCATCTGATTTCGGCTGGCGGCAAGCGCCTGCGGCCGATGCTCGTCCTCGCGACCGCCGGCATGTGCGGCTACAAGGGCGACGGTCATCTCAAATTCGCCGCCGGCATCGAATTCATGCATACGGCGACCTTGCTGCATGACGACGTGGTGGACGAGTCCAACATGCGCCGCGGCAAGATCGCCGCGCGCATGCTGTGGGGCAACCAGACCTGCGTGCTGGTCGGCGACTTCCTTCTCGGCCACGCCTTCAAGATGATGGTCGAGCCCGGCATGGTCCCGCCGCTCACGGTCGTCTCGCAGGCGGCGGCCGTCATCGCCGAAGGCGAGATTCTCCAGCTCAACGCCGCCAAGGACACGACAACGACGGAAGACGCCTATATGGCCGTCATCCGCCGCAAGACCGCCGAACTCTTCGCGGCGGCGGCGGAAGTCGGCGTCATGCTCGCCAACAAGCCGAAGGCGGACGAAGCCGCCGCCCGCAGCTACGGCATGAATCTCGGCATCGCCTTTCAGCTCATCGACGACGCGCTGGATTACGGCGGCTCCTCCGCCAAGCTGGGCAAGAATGTCGGCGACGACTTCCGCGAGGGCAAGATCACGCTGCCCGTGGTGCTGGCCTTCCGCCGCGGCAACGAGAAAGAGCGCGAGTTCTGGCGCCGCACGCTCGAGAAGGGCGAGATCAACGACGGCGACGTCGAGACCGCCTGCGGCCTGATGAAAAAGCACAAGGCCCTCGACGACACGATCGAGCGCGCCGCGCATTATGGCGCCATCGCCCGCGACGCGATGGAGATCTTCCCGGCCTCGCCGTGGAAGAGCGCGCTGCTCGAGGTGGTGGATTTCTGTATCGAGCGCGTCTACTGACGCGAAAAATCGCCGGCCGCCGAAAAGCGGCCGGCGGCCTGACTTACTTCATGCACTCGGCCTTGAACTGCTTCTTGGCCTTGCCCTTGAGGCCCTTGGCGGCGGCCTGTTCGGCGCAGCTCTTTTCCTTTTCCGCCTTGGTCATCGGCGCGGCCTCGGCGTTGGCGGCCGGAGCGGCCGTCGTCGAAGCGCCGGCGGCGGGAGCGCCCTCCGCCGCCTTGGGGGCGATCTCGGCGGGAGGGGCCCAGGTCTGCTGAGCGAGGGCGCTGGCGCCGAACAACAGGCCGATGCAGGCGCCGGCTGCGGCGAAATACTTGATGCTCTTGTACATGTTTGCTCTTTTTTGTTGAAAGAAGCCGGCCGCGCGGCTTCGCGACTCTCCCTCGGCCGCTCGCAGGAACCGGGCGACCGGCGCGAAGAATATGGCATTTGTGACAATTTGTCTTGCCGCCGCAATCGGCGCGGACGGCGCGTTTCAACGCGCCGCGACAGTCCTAACGTCGCCGCCAGACATAAAGCGCCACGACCCCGACAAGCGCCGACACGAGCAGCCTGTAGAAAATCCGCCTGGGCATAAACGCAATTGATCCAAAGACTTGAGAGACGAGATGCGCATCGCCGGAGCGGCGCGGGGGCGCGATCTTCAGATCAGCGTCGAGATGGCTCATGGGGCCGCTCCTTCAAGAACGACACTGGGTTTGACGGTAAGGCTAATACGCAAAAAATTTATAAATCCTTTAAGATTTCCGCGAGGGCGAGGGATGGTTTACTTGACGTCTACGCGACTTTCGCCCCTCGATGCTGCAAACGCGTCGATCCCCACAGTTGAAGGATGATGAATGATCCCGGGCAGCGAGACGAAGACGGACGCCGACGCTCATTTCGACGCCAGCGCCGCGCCGCCAGTCGCGCCGCGCCGCCCGAATCGCGCCCTGATGCATGGGCGGCTGCGCGACGACCCCTACGCCTGGCTCGCGGCGGACAACTGGCGCGACGTTCTGCGCGACCCGGCGACGCTGCCGAAAGACATCGCAAATCTCGTGAAGGCGGAGAACGCCTATTGCGACCGCGTCATGGCGCCGCTGAAAGCTCTGCGTGAAACCCTCGTCGCCGAGATGCGCGCCCGCATCAAGGAAGACGACAGCGACGTTCCCGACAAGGACGGGCACTACGCCTATTACGGTCGCTTCCGCGAGGGCGGCGAACAACCGCTCTATTGCCGCACGCCGCGCGAGGGCGGCGCCGAAGAACTGCTGCTCGACGGCGAGGCGCTGGCCGAAAATCACGATTTCTTCGACATCGGCGAGATGACCCATTCGCCCGATCACGCCCAGCTCGCCTGGAGCGTCGACGACATGGGCTCCGAGCTCTACGCGATTCGCACGCGCCCACTGACGGACGGCGTCGACCGGCCCGACGTCGTGATCGACACGGACGGTTCGCTTGTCTGGAGCGCGGACTCGAAAGCTTTTTATTATGTGCGCGTCGATGAAAATCACCGCACCGCGCAGGTCTACCGTCATGAGATCGGCGCCGATCCCGCGCAGGACAGGCTCGTCGTCGAGGAGCGGGACGGGGCGTGGTTCGTGTCGTTGCGCGAAAGCTGCTGTCGCCGCTTCGCGATCGTCTCCATCCGCGGCCACGACGCCGCCGAATGCTGGCTGATCGACCTGCGCGACGCGCACGCAAGGCCGCAACTGGTCGCGCCGCGCGAGACGCATCTGCGCTACGACGTCGAGCCGCACGGGGATCTTATCTATATCCACAACAACGCCGGCGGGGCCGACGACTTCCGCATCTCCGTCGCGCCGCTCGCCGCGCCCGCGCGCGAGAACTGGCGCGAAATCATTCCGCACAGGCAGGGTGCAATGATCGTCGCACACCTCGTGTTTGCGCGCTTTCTCGTCTGGCTCGTGAGCGAGAACTCACTGCCGCGACTGATGGTGCGCGATCTCGCGAGCGGCGAGGAGCATGCGATCGCCTTCGAGGAGGAAGCCTATTCGCTGTATATCGACGCCGGGCTCGAATTCGACACGACGACGCTGCGCTTCACCTATTCGTCCATGACGACGCCGGAGGAAATCTACGATTACGACATGGCGACGCGCACGCGCGTCTTGCGCAAGCGTCAGGAAATTCCATCGGGTCATGATCCGAAGAAATATGTGACGCGCCGTCTCTTCGCCCCGGCGCCAGACGGCGAGAGCGTGCCGATCACGCTGCTGCACCGCGCGGACTTCGCGCCGGGGGCGGGCGCGCCTTTGCTGCTCTATGGCTACGGCGCCTATGGCGACGCGCTCTCCGCAAGCTTCGACGAGGACGCGCTGTCGCTCGTCGACCGCGGCTTCGTCTACGCCTATGCGCATGTGCGCGGCGGCGCCGACAAGGGCTGGGACTGGTACGAGAAGGGGAAGCTCGAACACAAGCCCAACAGCTTTTCCGATTTCCTCGCGGTCGCGCGTCATCTCATTGCGACAGGTTACACTCGCGAGGGCTGGATCGTCGCGCAGGGCGCGTCGGCGGGCGGCATGCTGATGGGCGTGATCGCCAATGAAGCGCCGCAGCTTTTCGCCGGCATTATCGCCACCGTGCCTTTCGTGGACGTGCTCAACACCATGCTTCGCGACGACCTGCCCCTGACGCCGCCGGAATGGCTCGAATGGGGCAACCCCGTCGCCGACCCCGCCGTCTACGACCGGCTCGCGTCCTATTCGCCCTACGACAACATCGTCGCGCAACCCTATCCGCCGATCCTCGCCATCGCGGGCCTCAACGATCCGCGCGTTACTTATTGGGAGCCGCTGAAATGGGTCGCGAAACTGCGCGCGACGATGAGCGGCGGCGGACCCGTCCTGCTTCATACGCAGATGGGGGCGGGCCACTCGGGCGCCTCGGGGCGTTTCGAGTCGCTCGAAGACACGGCGCTGGAATACGCCTTCGCCATCGCCTGCGCGGCGAAATTGCAGAATTGACGGGAGGGAGCTGCGACGCCGCGATCGCGACGCCGCGCGGGGTTAATTATGCCGGGTCTTGGGCGGCGGCGTACGCACTTCGCCGCTCTGAGTGCCGCGTTTCCCTTCCACGCCCGGCACGCCGGCCGACATGCCGCTCGGCCCCGCAATTGTTGTATTTTTGTTGCCGACATGGGTGTTTCTCTTCTGCACCGCCGTCGATGGATTGACCGGGGTTCCAACCGCCGGCCCCGATGTGTCGCCCTTGTCCGCGGCGAAGGCGGGCGCGCCGATGAGGGCGCTTGCGGCGATCGCTGCAGAGATGATGAGAAGCTTTTTCATTCTGGCGTCTCCCTGTCGCCGCGTTCGGCTTGCGCGGCGACGATGATGCGCCCCATCAGATAGATGGAGGAGGAGCGCCCGTTGGCAAGGAAGGACCCTGTCCACGATATGGCGTCGACCCGTCTTTTCGTTTAGTCAGCGAGACTGCAAGGGAGGGAACCGGAAATGGCCATCGACTCGAAACATCCGGAAACGATCGCGCTTCACGCCGGCTGGCGCGCCGACGCCGCAACCGGCGCCGTCGCGGTGCCGATCTATCAATCGACATCCTTTCAGTTTCGCGACACCGCACACGCGGCCGATCTCTTCGCGCTGAAGGAGCTGGGCCCGATCTATACGCGCATCGGCAATCCCACGACGGATGTGCTGGAGAAGCGTCTCGCGGCCCTTGAAGGAGGCGCTGCGGCGCTGGCGCTCTCCTCCGGACAGGCGGCTTCGGCCTTCGCGATCCAGAACATTGCGCGCGTCGGCGACAATATCGTCTCGTCCACCGATCTTTACGGCGGGACCTGGAATCTCTTCGCCAATACCCTGAAGGATCAGGGCATCGAAGTGCGCTTCGTCGATCCCGCCGACCCAGAGAATTTCCGCCGCGCGACCGACGACCGCACGCGCGCCTATTACGCGGAGACTCTGCCCAATCCCAAACTGTCGGTATTTCCAATTGCGGAAGTCGCGGCGATCGGACGCGAATATGGAATCCCGCTCATCGTGGACAACACGGCGGCGCCGATCATCGCGCGCCCGCTCGACCATGGCGCGGCGGTCGTCGTCTATTCCACGACGAAATATCTCGGCGGTCACGGCACGTCGATCGGCGGCGCCATCATCGACGGCGGCAATTTCGACTGGGAGAAATTCCCCGCGCGCCAGCCGGCGCTGAATACGCCGGACCCGAGCTATCACGGCGCCATTTGGGTCGAGGCGGTGAAGCCGCTCGGCCCCGTCGCCTACATCATCAAGGCGCGCACGACGCTGCTGCGTGACCTCGGCTCCTCGCCGTCGCCCTTCAACGCCTTTCTGACGCTGCAGGGAATCGAGACCGTGACGCTGCGTATGGAGCGCCACATGCAGAACGCGCAGGCGGCGGCGGACTTCCTCGCCAGCCGAAACGAGGTGACGCGCGTGATCTATCCATCCCATCAGACGGGCGAAGCGCGCAAACGCGCCGACAAATATCTCAAGGGCGGATATGGCGCCTTGCTCGGCTTCGAGCTGAAAGGCGGCGCCGACGCCGGCCGCCGATTCATCGACGCGCTGGAGATGTTCTACCATGTCGCCAATATCGGCGACGCGCGCAGCCTCGCGATCCACCCCGCGACGACGACGCATTCGCAGCTCTCGGAAGAAGCGCAACTCGCCGCAGGCGTCACGCCCGGCTATGTGCGCCTGTGCATCGGTCTCGAACACATCGACGACATCATCGCCGATCTGGAGAAGGGACTGACGGCCGCGGGGGCGTGAGATGTTGTCCCCTCTCCCGTGAAACGGGGGGAGGGACTTTCCTCACTTCACCTTCACCGGATAGCCCGCCACGACCAGCGCAACATGCGCGGCGATTTTCGCCACGTCCTGATGCAACAGCCCCGCCGCGTCGCGGAAGGCGCGGGCGAGCGCGTTTTCGGGGACGATCGACAGCCCCACTTCCGGCGACACGACGACCGTCGGCGCCTGCCGCTTCGACAAGGCCGCGATCAACGACGCGCGGTCGGCGACAAGATCGGCGTCGGCGAACATTCTGTTCGAGAGCCAGATCGCCAGACAGTCGATCATCAGGGGCGCGTCCGCCGGCGCGTCGCTTATCGCGCGCGTCAAATCCTGCGGCGCCTCGATCGTGCGCCACTCGCCGCCGCGCCGCGCCTGATGCACATCGATTCTCTCGCGCATTTCATCATCGAAGGCTTCAGCCGTCGCGATGTAAATCCAGGGCGGAGGATAGGCCATGACGAGCCGCTCCGCATAGGCGCTTTTTCCCGAACGCGCGCCGCCGAGAATGAAGGTGAGGTGCGGATTTTCAGTCATGCCGCCGCGCTCGCAAATGGCGCGCGCGCCAGCAACGCGCCCTCGCGGTCGAACACCAGGACCTCCAGCTCGATTTGCGCGCAATCGAGCGCGCGCGCGGCGGTTTTCCAGGCCGCGAGCGCAATGGGCGCAGCGAGATCGACATATTCCGCGCGCGCGATCAGAAGCGCGTCCAGCGCACTGTTCGCATGCGCGATGCGAAAGGCGAGATCCTCCTTTGCGCCGGCGTCGCGCGCTGTCTGCGACAATTGCGCGAGATCGACGCTCGAACGTCCCGAATGAAGATCGAGCCGCCCCTGCGCAAGTTTCGTCATCTTGGCGAAGCCGCCGCCGATGGTGACGCGCGCAACCGGATGCGTGCGCAGATATTTGAGAAAGCCGCCGACGAAATCGCCCATCTCGATCAAGGCGGCGTCGGGCAGATCATAATGTTGCTGCACGGCGGCCTCCGACATCGAACCCGTCGTTCCGGCGATATGCGTCAGACCGCTCGCGCGCGCGACGTCGACGCCGCGATGGATGCTGTCGATCCATGCGGCGCAGGAGAAGGGCGTGACGATTCCCGTCGTGCCGAGAATGGAAAGGCCGCCGACGATCCCGAGCCGGCCGTTGAGCGTATGTTTCGCCATCTCCACGCCGCCGGGAATCGAAATCTCGATTTGCGCATCGGGACCGACGCCAAGTTTCGCCGCCGCTTCGGATATGGCTTCACGCATCATCGCACGCGGAACCGGATTGATGGCGGGCTCCCCCGGCGGCAGCGGCAGGCCGGGGCGCGTGACGGTCCCCACGCCCTCGCCCGCCGCGAAAAGCACGCCGGCCCCCGCAGGCGCGGGGCGCACGGTCGCGCGCACGAGCGCGCCATGGGTGACGTCGGGATCGTCGCCAGCGTCCTTCACGACGCCGGCGCGCGCGAAATCCGCGCCGCGCTCGAACATGCCGAGCGCAAAGGAAACGCGCCTGCCCGAGGGCAGCGCAATCTCCACCGGGTCCGGCGGCGGGGCGCCGGTCGCCAGCGCCTCGAAGGCCGCGCGGGCGGCGGCGGTGGCGCAGGCGCCGGTGGTCCAGCCCCGTCGCAGCGGACGATCTTTCGGCGCGTCTGTCATGGTTCTCGTCAGCGCGCCGACGCGGCGCGCGAGATCGATCGATCAAGGGCGGGGCGTCGGGGCGCATGGCCCGGACGCCCGTCTCGATTCTGTTCGCCTATTTCACGGATTCGAACTGCGCGAGCGCTGATTCGGCCAGCGCCGTCGCCTTGTCGAGGCGGCCCTCCTGGCTCGTACCTCTCGCGATCTTGTAAGCCTTTCGCAGCGTCTTGATGCCTTTCCGGATGGGATCGACCGGGTTGACCCAGACGGCGCTGCGCGCGCGGTCGATCGCCTGCGCCACATGTTCGGCGAAGGATCCCGGCTCACCCTGCTTGCCGGCCGCGATCGCCTCTCTGGTCTCGGAGATGGCGTCCTCCAGATATTGCTCGGCATGAGCGATCTGGGGCGCGAATGCGGTCAGGCCGAAGCCCAGGGCGGCGATCATCAGACGGCGCGAGATCTTCATGTTTCCTCCTACGCGAATCCATTTGCGGCTATGGTTGTTCCAAAGCGCGAACGCGGCCCCCCAGAGGGCCCTTGAAAGGGCGGCGCCAAAAAGGCTCCGGCATGATGATTAGCCGCCTTCCCGCCCTGCCGCCAGCCAATAGTTTCGCGAGACGCCGGACGCGCGCGACAGGGTCGCGACGATCCGCTACAACGATCCGCCATTTTAAAAAAAGAGGAGTCCGGCGAATGAAGCGCAGCGTCTCATCCTTCCTCGCCTTCATGGCGCTCGCCGCCGCCGACGCGAGCGGCGCGCAGGCTTTCGAACTCAAGAGCCCGGATATTGCCGAGGGCAAGAAGATCGACATGAAGCATGTCTACGATTCTTTCGGCTGCACGGGCGGCAATGTTTCTCCCGAACTGGTCTGGACGGACCCGCCGGCGGGGACCAAAAGCTTCGCCGTTCTGATGCACGACCCGGACGCGCCGACGGGCGGGGCGGGCTTCTGGCACTGGCTCGTCGTCGACATTCCCGCTTCCGAACGCGGGCTGAAGCGGGGCGCGGGCGACGCCTCGGGCAAGAATCTCCCCGCCGGGGCGCATATGCTGGAGACGGACTTCGGCGAAAAGGCCTATGGCGGCCCCTGCCCGCCGCCGGGCGCGCCGCATCGCTACGTGATCACGGTCTATGCGCTCAAGGTCGAGAAGCTCGGCAACGACGCCAAGGGCCGCACGGCGATCGCGGGCTTCACGATCAACCAGCACGCGCTGGCCAAGGCGACCCTGACCAGCATATTCGGACGTTGAGTTTCGGCCTCGCCCTGCTGGCGCTCGCGATCGAGGCGGGCGCCGGCTATCCCGACGCGCTCTTTGCGCGCGTCGGTCATCCGGTTACGTGGTTCGGCGCGCTGATCGGCGCGATGGACCGGCGCCTCAACTGCGTGGGCGAGAGCTTCGCGATGCGACGCGCGAAGGGCGCCGCCGCCCTGCTCGCGCTCGTCCTCGCGGCGCTCATATCGGGTTTTGCGATCCAGCGCGTCCTGCTGGCGCTTCCCGGAGGCTCGATCGCCCTCGCCGCGCTTGCGTCGAGTCTCCTCGCGCAGCGAAGCCTCCACGTCCATGTGTCGGCGGTCGCGCGGGGCCTCTCCGTCTCGCTGGACGAAGGACGACGGGCGGTCTCGATGATCGTCGGCCGCGACGTCTCCCGGCTCGACGCCAGCGGCGTCGCCCGCGCGGCGATCGAGAGTCTGGCCGAGAATTTCTCGGACGGGGTCGTTGCGCCCGCGCTGTTTCTGGCTGTCTTCGGCCTGCCGGGCGCGCTCGTCTACAAGGCGGTCAACACCGCCGACAGCATGATCGGCCACAAGTCCGAACGCTATCTCGCATTCGGCTGGGCGGCGGCGCGCCTCGACGACCTGCTCAATCTGATCCCTGCCCGTCTCGCCGCCGGCCTCATCGCGGCCGCGGCCTGCGCCCTGCCCGGAGCGGCGCCCGCAGCGGCCGTCACGGCGGCGCGGCGCGACGCGCCCCGGCACGCCTCCCCCAACGCCGGCTGGCCCGAGGCCGCCATGGCCGGGGCGCTGGGCCTCGCGCTGGGCGGCCCGCGCGCCTATGGCGATACAATGGTCGATGGCGCGATTCTCGGCGACGGACGGCGCGAGGCGACGGGCGCCGACATCATCCGCGCCCTCGCCCTTTATCGCCGCGCGACGCTCGCGCTCTGGGCTATCTTCGCGATCGGCGCCTTCGCAGCCGGATAAAAAGCGCCCAACCCGCAGGACGTTAAGCAACGCCGCAGGGCAAATGGGCGCAGTTGACGGGTTGTGCTTCCATTTTTCCAGATTTTGAATATTTTAAGAATTGCATTGTGCATCGCAACATCGACTATGGCGCAACGGCTGAGGTAGTTTGGTGGGCGGAGAGGCGTAAAAAATGGACCGTATGTCGTATCAGATTTACGAAATGCTGCATCTGGCCTTCGCGCCGGCGCGCGCGATGACCGACGCCCTGCTCCACACCATCAAGAATCCGCTCAATCCGCTTCATCACACCACGCTCGGCCGCAACATCGCCGCCTCGGCGGAACTCTTCGAGCGCATGACGCGCCGCTACGGCAAGCCCATGTTCGGGCTCGACACGACCTTGGTCGACGGCGAGGAAGTCGAAATCGTCGAGGAGTTCGTCTGGCAGCGCCCCTTCTGCGGCCTGCTGCATTTCAATCGACAGTTTGCCGGCGCGCCGCCGAAACAGTCGAAGCTCTTGATCGTCGCGCCCATGTCGGGCCATTACGCCACGCTGCTTCGCGGCACCGTCGAGGCCTTCCTGCCCACCCATGACGTCTACATCACGGACTGGGCCGACGCGCGCACCGTGCCGCTCGTCGAAGGCGGATTCGATCTCGACGACTACGTCGATTATCTCGCCGACATGATGCGCCATCTTTCCCGGCAGAAGGACGGCGTCCCGCTTCATACGCTCGGCGTCTGCCAGGCCTCGGTGCCCCTCATCTGCGCCATCGCCGCGATGGAGGCGGCGAACGATCCCGACTATCCGGAGTCGACAGTGCTGATGGGCGGCCCGATCGACACGCGCGTCGCGCCGACCGCCGTGAACCGGCTCGCCGAACAGCGCGGCATCGAATGGTTCCGCCGCCACTGCATCCACACCGTGCCGTTCCCGCACGCCGCCATGGGCCGGCAGGTCTATCCGGGGTTCCTGCAGCTCTCGGGCTTCATGTCGATGAATTTCGAACGCCATGTCTCGGCGCATCTCGAAATGTTCAACCATCTCGTCGAGGGCGACGGCGACTCGGCCGAGAAACACCGCGACTTCTACGACGAATATCTCGCCGTCATGGATCTGACGGCGGAATTCTACCTGCAGACCGTGGAGCGCGTCTTCATTCGCCACGAGGTGCCGCTCGGGCTCATGCGCCATCGCGACAAGCTGATCGACCTCAAGGCGATTCGCCGGACGGCGCTGTTTACGGTCGAGGGCGAGAAGGACGACATTTCCGGCGTCGGCCAGACGGAGGCGGCGCTCGACCTCTGCGCCGGCGTCCCGGCCGCCCGCAAGGCGCATTATCTGCAATTGGGCGTCGGACATTACGGCGTCTTCAACGGCTCGCGCTTCCGCTCGCATATCGCGCCGCGCATCTGCGACTTCACGCGGCAGATGGAGAGCGTGGAGGCCTGACCGGCCGCGCCTTGCGCCGGCTGGTGAATAAAGGCAAAATCCCGAAGGCGGCGGCGCATGACGCCGCCGGCGCCGCTTGGCGCACTCACCACCGTCCGCGCGCGCGCGGCGAAACAATTCGTCAGGGAAACAGTCTATGGACGTGCAGGACGCGGCCGCTCGTGAGGCGCTGCAAAAGGAAATTGACGCGATCCATTGGTATCACGAATATGATTTCGGCAATGGACTGCGCGCCCGTAGCGTGTCGCAGGCGGAAGACCACCGCCGCATCTGGCGCTTCATCGAAAGCGAACTCGACAAGATCGACTTCGCCGGCAAGTCCGTGCTGGAGATCGGCTGCTGGGACGGCTACTGGAGCTTCTACGCTGAGCGGCGCGGCGCGAAGAGCGTGCTCGCCACCGACGACGTGTCGCAGAACTGGGCGAGCGGCGCAGGATTGCGGCTTGCAAAGAAGCTGCTGAACTCGAATGTCGAGATCAACCAGAGCGTCTCGATCTACGAGGCGTCGAAGCTGAATCAGACCTTCGACATCATCATCTGTCTCGGCGTCTATTATCACCTCGTCGATCCCTTCGCGGGCTTCGCTGAAGTGCGCCATCTGATGCATGAAAATTCGATCGCCATCTTCGAGGGCGACGCGACGCTGGAGCTGCGGCCGGACACCTATTACTGGGACATGTCCGACTCCTCGAAATCCTGCTTCGTGCCCACGCAATGGGGCCTCAACCACATGCTGAAGACGGCCTATATGGACGTCGTCTCGCAGAGCTGGATGAGCCCGCGGCCGGGCTTCAGGGTGAACATCGACCCGGCGCATCTTCTGGGCAATCTCGGCGACAAGGATCCTTCCGGCTTCGCGCCGCTGAAGCATCGCGACCGCATCCTCACGGTCGTGAAGCCTTTCGCAGGCGAAAACCCGCTTCACCCCTACAAACCGCCATTCAATCTCGCGCGCTTCGACACGCGCTTCAAATAACAAGAAGCCCGACCGGCGATAACCGGTCGGGCTTCTTGCTGATTTCGGGGGAGCAAAACGCCGACGCGTCAAAGCGTCGGAGTGAGACCGGCCTTCAGATTTTCGCGCGCAAGCCTGACGAGGAGATCGCTGGTCTTTTCATCCGCGAGCCAGGCGTCGACCCGCGCATTGCCGAGCCGCGAGACTTCATGCGCAGCGTAGATTTTGTAGCAGGCGGCAAGATATTGCGGCAGAGTCAGAAAATCGCCGACCGTGTGCGCGAGATGGTGATTGCCCAGCTTGAACAGATAGCCGCCCTGCACGCCGAGCATCTTCGCAATCGGCGGATAGACGGGGAAAATCTCCGCGCGTGAAAGATCGCGAATGTCGTAGTAATCGAAATCGACCGCGCGCGGCGTGAGACCGACCTTCTCCCATATCCTTTTGGCGAGATCGAACAGCACGAAGCTCATCGGATGCACCGTGCTGTACATGAAGACGCCGCGCCGCGACCAGTTCATCAGGTCGGCGGAAAGATCGAAGTCGAATTTTTTCCCCAGATCGAGCAGCTCCTTTGCCGCCCCGTTCCAGACGTCGAAATAGCCGAGCGCCTCGAAGACATTTTCGTTGAAGAGCGCATTCGCCTCTTCGAGCGACAGGCCCTTCCGATAGGCGAAAAGCCCGACCGCCGAATGATAGGGGCCGATCGGCCCGAAGACGAAGCCGTGCAGCTGCTGCAGGTCGTGGATGTAGATCAGATCGGGATGGAAGGCGGCGAATCCGATGCCCGGAAACATCAAGGCCTGCGGCAGGCGCCGGCATAATTCGTCGGAATTTCCCCCGCGCACATGGCCGTCGAGAAATTCATGCGTGAAGACGTGATCGTAGGTCGCGAGCGTCCTGGCGAAAAGGTCCATATTGGCGCGCGAATGGCCGATCACCGAATAATGGTCGACGGTCGCGCTCGGGTCCAGCACCTTCATCGCATAGGCGACCCCGAAGCTCTGGCAATTGCCGACGACGGCGATTCGCGGTCCCGTGTTGCGCAACACCCGGCCGGTGCATTTCGCGATGCGCGGCTCGATCAGATATTGGCGCCAGCATTTGAGTATCTGTCTGTCGATCTGCGAAAACATGCGGCCATTCACCGGATTTGCCAAGGAATCGACGGGGTTTTGCCAAGCTTCGCCGCGTCTTGCGGGACGCCTAATGGTGACAAGCGGCGACGCCCCGTCTATGTTCCGATCATGAGCGTCGGCGCGCCAGAGATGCGGCGAGGGGCCGTGCTGCAACAGATCGATCAGCATCGATGAGGAGTTTGCCGGATGGCGGACAACCCCTATAGCTCCCTACCCGACCATCGCTTCTGGCGCAAGGCGGTGGCGTCCCTGCCGCCCTTCGCCATCGATCCGCTCGTGAAGACGCCCTTCAAGATCAGGCCGCAGGACAAGGTGGCGACGGCCGGGAGCTGTTTCGCGCAGGAGATCGCCCATCGGCTGCAGAGCAGCGGCTACACTTATTACCTTGCGGAACAGCCGCCGCAGGGCATGTCGAAGGACGAGGCGCTGCGGCGCAATTACTCGATGTATTCCTGCCGTTACGGCAATCTCTACACCACCGCGCAACTGCTGCAGCTGATCGACCGCGCCTATGGGCGCTTCATTCCGCAGCTCGATTACTGGAACCGTCCGGAAGACGGCCGTTTCGTCGACCCTTTCCGCCCGCGCATCGAACCCGACGGCTATGCGACGCTCGATGAGATGCGCGCCGATCGCGAGCGCCATCTCGCCGCCGTCCGCAAGATGATCGAGACGATGGACGTGTTCGTCTTCACCTTCGGCCACACCGAGACATGGCGGCACAAACCGGACGGCGCGATCCTGCAGCTTGCGCCCGGCGTCGCGGGCGGCGAATGGGATCCCGACGTCTACGAATTCTACAACATGACGGTCAGCGAGGTCGTGCGCGACTTCCTCGCGTCGGTGGACCGCATTCGCGAGGTCAATCCGACGGTGCGCATCGTGCTGAGCGTCTCGCCGGTCGGCATCATCGCGACCTATGAGGACCGCCATGTCGTCGAGTCGAATTGCGCGATCAAGTCGATCCTGCGCGCGGCGGCGGACGAAGTGTCGCGGGTTCGGCCCAACATCGGCTATTTCCCCTCCTATGACCTCGTCACCGTCGCCCCCAACGCCGGCCGCTTCTATCGGGACGACACAAGGCGTATAAATCCGCATGGGATCGACCGCACGATGAAGATGTTCTTCGATCACTTCACCGAGCGCGCGCGGGACGAGGAAACGATCAGGGCGCTCAAATTCGACATTGCGGCGGAGGCTGAGACCAACGCCCGCATCGTCTGCGACGAGGAAGCGATCGAGTCCGCGTGAGGCGGCGCCCGTCGCTTCACACAAGAAATTAATTCGAGGATGGTTGGAATGATCATTGGTTCGCTTGCGCTCGCAGCCGCGGGCGCCTTCACCGGCGCTTCTCTTTACGTCAATTACGTCGAGCAGCCGGCGCGGCTGGCGCTGAGCGACGACGCCCTTATCAAGGAATGGGAGCCCTCCGACCATCGCGGCTTCATCCTGCTCGCCGGACTGGCGGCGGTCGCCGCGCTTTTCGGCTTCATTGCCTATCGCGAACTCAACGACGTCCGCTGGGCGCTCGGCGCGCTCGTCATGCTGGCGACATGGCCCTACACCTATCTCGCCATCGTGCCGCTCAACAATCGCATCCTCGCCCTCATCGGCGCGGACGCCGCCCATGAGGCGCGCAAGGTGATCGACCTTTGGGGCCGGCTCGAGATCGGGCTGACGGGAATCGGCCTCGTCGCCATCGCGATCTTCGTCTGGGCGGCGAGCTGACCCTTTCGGCGCCATTCTTGAAGAGCGCATGACATGAGTTACGATCTTGTGGTGATCGGCACGGGTCCGGGCGGCTATGTCTGCGCGATCCGCGCCGCGCAACTGGGCCTGAATACCGCCGTCGTCGAAAAGGACGCGACCTATGGCGGGACATGCCTCAATGTCGGCTGCATTCCGTCGAAGGCGCTCCTGCACGCGTCCCACATGTTCGCGGAAGCCTCGCACGGGCTCGCGCCGCTGGGCGTGATCGTCGATCCGCCGCGGCTCGACCTGCCGGCGATGATGAAGCACAAGGCCGACACTGTCGGCGCGAATGTCAATGGCGTCGCTTTTCTGTTCAAGAAGAACAAGATCGACGCCTTTCGCGGCGTCGGGCGACTCGCCGGCCCTGGCAAGGTCGATGTGACCGGCCCGGATGGCGCAACGCAGACGATCGAGACGAAAAACATCGTCATCGCCACCGGCTCCGCTGTTGCGCCCTTGCGCGACGCCTCCGGCGCGGAAATCGCCATCGATGAAAAACTGGTCGTTTCCTCGACGGGCGCGCTGGCGTTGGAGAAGGTTCCTCAAAAGCTCGTCATCGTCGGCGCGGGCGTGATCGGGCTGGAGCTGGGCTCGGTGTGGCGGCGCCTGGGCGCGCAGGTCACGGTCATCGAATATCTCGACCGCATTTTGCCCGGCTTCGATCTCGAAGTCGCCTCGCGTTTCCAGAAGGTCCTTGAAAAGCAAGGATTTGCTTTCAGGCTCGCCTCAAAAGTGACGGGCGTTGCGCAAGCAGGCGCCGGCGCCGTCGTGTCCTGTTCTTCGGTTGACGGCGCGACCTCGGACAAGATCGAGGCCGATACGGTGCTGATCGCGACCGGCCGCATCCCCTATACGCAGGGCCTCGGGCTGGAGGAGGCGGGCGTGGCGATGGAGCGCGGGCGCATCGTCATCGACGACCATTTCGCCACCAATGTCGCGGGCGTCTACGCCATCGGCGACGTCGTTCGCGGGCCGATGCTCGCGCACAAGGCGGAGGACGAGGGCATAGCGATAGCCGAAATCCTCGCCGGCCAGGCCGGGCATGTGAATTACAACGTCATTCCCGGGGTCGTTTACACCATGCCCGAAGTCGCCTCGGTCGGGATCACCGAGGAAGAAGCCAAGGCGAAGGGCGTCGCCGTCGCCATCGGCAAATTCCCCTTCTCTGCGAACGGGCGCGCGCGGGCGATGCGCGAAACGGACGGTTTCGTGAAGATCATCGCCGACGCGGCGACGGATCTCGTGCTCGGCGTCCATATTCTGGGCGCCGGCGCCGGCGAACTGATCGCGGAAGCGGCCGTGCTGATGGAGTTCTCCGGCTCTGCGGAGGATCTCGCGCGCACCTGCCACGCCCATCCGACCATGTCGGAGGCGATGAAGGAGGCCGCGCTGGCCGTCGCGAAGCGGCCCATCCACATCTGAGGCCTCGCGGGATTTCTCGACTATTCGGCGAGAGCGGCCCGGTCTTCGAATGGATGGGGCTTGGCGTTCGTCGACGCGGCGCCCACATCTCCTGTGCCTGTCTTTTGGGAGATGTCGATAATGAGATTATTTGCGACCGGCGCCGCCTGCGCCCTGCTGGCGCTTTTTTCCGTCACGACCGCCCGAGCCGCGGACGACTCGATCGTCGGGGAATGGCGCGTCGAACGACTCGACGGGGCGCCGCTCGTGCCTGGCTCGACCGCCACCATGCAGTTCGCCGCCGACGGCCGCGTGGCCGGAAAAGGCTCCTGCAACCGCTACGGTTCAGGCTATAGGATCGACGGCGACAGCATAAGCTTTACCGGAGCGATGGCCACGCGGATGGCCTGCGCGCCCGCCCTGATGCGACAGGAGGCGCGCTTTCTGTCCGTCTTCAGCGGCGAGGCGCGCTGGACCATCGATCACGACACGCTGACGCTGAAAGGCGAGACCGGCGTAATCGTACACGCCAAACGCTCAACGCGCGGATAAAATCCCGATTCGCGGCGCCCGCGGATGTCGAGGAAAATGTAATGGAGCAGATCAAACGCCGGCTGAAGCGCGCTTTCTGGATCGCCGTCGCGCTCATCTTCCTGCTCGAAAGCTGGCTTTGGGACCATGTGAGGGAATGGCTGCGCGCGCTGGAACGCGCGCTCGGCATGGAGCGTATGGAACCCTGGCTGCGCGACCTCGTCGCGAGAATGTCGCCGCCTGCAACACTCGCGCTGTTCGCAATTCCGGCGCTGGCGGTCTTTCCGCTCAAGTTGCTGGCGGTGGCGGTTGTCGCCAGCGGCCATGTCGTGACCGGGGTGATCGCGATATTTATCGCCAAGACTCTGGCGCTCGGCGTTACATCCTTTCTTTTCGACATCTGCCGCAACAAGCTGCTCGAAATGCAGTGGTTCGGACGCTTCTATTCGCTGGTGCTCGATGCGCGCGCCTGGGCGAGCGCGCTGGTTGCGCCGCTGAGGGCGCAGATCCACGAGTTGACGAGGCAGATCCGGATGCAATTCGCCAAGATCATCGGCCCCGAAAGCGGCAATTTGAGACGGGGGCTCGCGCGGCTGCGTGAACTCGCTCGCCCAAAACGCTCCGCCTAACGCTGGTCACTCGCAGATCGCATATCCGAAACAGAAATCATCCGCGGCCGACGGCGACGTATTGAAAATCGTCGTCGCGCTCGCGACGCCTGCGGCGAATAAGACGATAAATAAAGATATGGCCGCCTTACGCATGTGAGCCCCCCAAAAAATCTTGCGCGGCGAATGCATCGCTCGCCGATTGAAATGAACGGTGAAGGGCGGAGGAGCCGGGCTGCTTTTCTTGGAGCAATATCTCAGTCTTCGAGCCTTCTTCCTATTAACGCTAACCGGCCGCCCGCGTTCCGTTAAATTTTGTGGATGACGCAACTAGCGGCATATTGCGTAACCGGCGCAAAAATCGCTCTTTTCCATGTGGACGACCGCGAGGCGATAGCCTCCGGCAGCCGCGCCGACGAGAAGAAATGCGCAAATAGCCAGCATTGCGATCCGTGCTGTGTGGCGTATCGCCGAAATCTCCATCTCCGCCTCCCCTCCAACGAGAAACAAGATGAAATTAACCATCCGCGCAGCCGGACGGCGTGCGCCAGCGCTCATTTCGGAAGAGGGGCGGAGGGGAAAACGGTCCGCGAGACGCCGCGGGAAAATCAATAAAAATCGGACCGATTGAAAAAGCGGCCCTCTCTCCGCAACCGGGGAGAGGGCGCGAGAAGCGTCAGATCACCACGACCTTGGTGCCGACCTTGACCCGATTGTAGAGGTCGATGGCGTCGATGTCGCGCATACGGATGCAGCCCGAGGAAACGCCCTGGCCGATCTTCTCCGGCTCATTGGTGCCGTGGATGCGGTACAGCGTGTCCTTGCCGTCCTGATAGAGATAAAGCGCGCGCGAGCCGAGCGGATTGTCCGGCCCGCCCGGGAGGCCGCCGGCGTCCGCCGTCGGCTGAAGATGCGGCCAGCGCTCCAGCATGTCCTTGGGCGGAATCCAGCGCGGCCACTCCTGCATCGCGCCGACATAGGCGCGGCCGGTCCAGCCCATGGCGTCCTGGCCCGTCGCGACGCCGTAGCGCACGGCCTTTCCGCCCGGCATGACGTAATAGAGGAAGTGGTGACGCGAATCGACGACGATGGAGCCGACGGGTTCGCTCGTCTTGTAATCGACCAGATAACGCTCGAACTCCGAACCGATCTGAGCCTGGGGCGCAAGCGCCATGAATTCGGCGTCGCGGCCGGAGAGCTTGGGATCCGGCAACCGCGTGCCGTTACAAGCCGAAAGCGCGACTGCAGAGAGAGTCGCAGCAAGCAATAGCCTCAAATTCATAATGGTCCCCCTTTCCGCCGCGGAACAGACGTTAGCAAAGCCTTACCACGAACTTGCCCGCAACCTATCGGTGCAACACGCTCGCCGAAGCAATATTCTCGCTGTGTTGCGCAGGCGCCACGGCCAATTTTTCGCCACAAAGCGGCTCGCCGGAAATGCAAAGCTTGGCGTCTTCCAATTTTCATGGACATAAGCGAATGAACGGCGGAAACTGATGAAAAAGAGCGGTCACAAAGGCCGACTCGCACGGCGGCGTTGCGGTGAGAACCCTGATTTTCACACATTCTAGTGGTCTTGCCCATGAGATGGGCCCCGGTCATCCGGAGCAGCCCGAGCGGCTGCGCGCCATAGAACGTGGACTGGAGGCGGAGCGCTTCCAGTCGCTTGGGCGCGTCGAAAGCCCCGCCGCGTCCCTCGACGCAATATTGCGCGTTCATCCGCAAGCCTATGTCTCGGCGCTGGAGGAAGCCGCGCCCAGGGAGGGCTACGCCGCGCTCGACAGCGACACGCTGATGTGCCCGAAGACCCTGGAGGCGATCTGGCGCGCCGCAGGCGGAGCCGTCGCCGCGGTCGACGAGGTGATGAGCGGCGCCGCCGACACGGCTTTCGTCGCGGCGCGGCCGCCCGGCCACCATGCAAGCGCGCGCAATCCGATGGGCTTCTGCTTTGTCAACAATGTCGCGGTAGCCGCGCGCCACGCGCAGGCCGCCTACGGCGCCGAGCGCGTCGCCATCGTCGATTTCGACGTGCATCACGGCAATGGCACGCAGGATATCTTCTGGTCCGACAACAGCGTGCTGTTCTGCTCGACTCATCAGGCGCCCTTCTATCCCGGCACCGGCGGGCGCAACGAGACGGGCGAACATGGCACGATCGTCAATGCGCCGCTTTTCGCCGGTTCAACCGGCGACGCCTTTCACGAAGCGCTGGCCGACCGGATTCTGCCGCGGCTGCGGGACTTCGCGCCGGACCTCATCCTGATTTCCGCGGGGTTCGACGCCCACGAACGCGACCCGCTCGGCGGGCTGCGGCTGAAGGAGCGGGACTTCGGCGAAGCGACGAAGCGGCTGCTGGACGTCGCGGACAAAAGCTGCGGCGGCCGGCTCGTCTCACTCCTCGAAGGCGGATACGATCTAGAGGCGCTGAGCGGCAGCGTCTCGGCCCATGTGCTCGCGCTCATGGGGGCGTGATACGGCGCAACCCATTTGCGAAAACAGCCTCCGCCTCGGCGGCGTTGTGCGCCTCTTCGGCGCGCGCCAATATGTCGGCGAGCTTCACTTCCTCGTCACGCGGCGGCTGGAACCGCTGCTGTCGCGCGGCCTCCAGCGCGCCGGCCGTCACCCGCTTGGAGAGCCGCTCCTTTTCGAGTTGCTCGGTGAGGTCGTGCACCGTCTTTTCGAGTTGCGCGCGGCGCTCGTCGAACCGCTTCGTTTCGGCCGCGAGACGCTCGCCGGCGAGCTCCGCCTTGCGCTTTGATTGCTCGACCTCCGTCGAAAGGTCGCGCATGGCGCGGATCAGGCTCTTGGCGCGCTGGCTCAGCCGCGCATTTGCGCCTTCCTGATCGGTGAGCCTCTGTTTCAGCTGCGCGGCCTCATGCGCGACTTTTCCCGCATATTCCGACAGGCCGGAAATTTTCTTTTCGAGCTCCTGCGCGCGGCGTTCTGTCGCCCGGCTCTCGGCGATCTTCGCCTGCAGTTCTGCCCGCACTTCGGAAAGCAGCTTGTCGCGCGCCTGCGCATGGGCGGACAGCATGTCGATCTTCGCCTCGAGTTCGGCGATGTGGCGGCTGTCCGCCTCCTTCTCCTCGCGCCACGCCGCATGCGCCTTCTGGTGCTCGGCCTGATTGGCGGTGAAGAGTTCGTCGAGCCTGGTCAGCTGACGCCCGTCGGATTCGAGCGCGATCTCCAGTTCGCGAACCTTGTCGGCGAGCCCTTTCGCCTGAAGTTCGCTCTCGCTGTAGGCGTTCTGCAGCTTCGCGTGGTTCTGCTGGCTTTCGTTGAGATTCGCCTGAAGCGTCTCGACATGCTGTCGGGCGAAGACCAGCTGATCGCGAAGCGCGGCGAGGTCGCCCTGGAGCTGCGAGACCTGCGCGTCGTTTCTTTCGTTGGTCGCCTGCGCCGCCTCTAGCGCGTTCTTGAGATGAAACGACTGGCCGCGCTCGGCCTCCAGCGTCTGGCGCAGTTGCGCGGCGTCATCGATGGCCTCGCGCAAATCCGCCTCGACCGCCTCTATCCGCGCCTCACGGCTGCGCGTCGAAGCCTTCAGGCGATCATTCTCGGCGCGGAGCAGGCTGTTTTCCGCAAGAACCTCTTCCCTGCTGTCATGGAGCGCGCGGGACTCGGCTTTCAGATCGGCGAGCGCGCCCTCGGAGAGCGCGAGCATCATCGCGCGTTCGACGAGCGCCGCATTGGTCTGCTCGCGCACCGCGAGGATCTGCCCTATCCAGCCGGAGATTTCGATGAAATTTTCCCTCAGCGCGGCAAGCTCGTCGATCTTGCGGACGAAATCCACGCAGCGATTCTTGATCTCTTCGTTCTCGGCGCCGATCTGGTCGAGCGTTTCCTGCGAGAGCGCCGCGTCCTTGGGCTCCTGTCCGGCGGGACGGCGGCCCTGGCCGACCCAGCTCGACAGTTTCGTCAGAAGATTTTCCCGATCCTGCGGGGAGGGCGACGCGGGCGCAATCATGATACTCGACATTTCAATGTTCCCATCACGCAAAAACGCGCCCGCCGCCGGGAGGAGCGGCGGCAGAGTAACAGCCCCGCCCATAAAGATGCGGCAGATTTTCTGAAAACACAATTAAAGTCACAAGCTTAAGAACAAGGCTAAGCTTGAAGCGGTTAACCCGATGCTTTCATTGCAAGAAAAAACCGCCGCTGTTGCGGCGGTCGGCCAGCAAATGAAAAAGCCGCGAAGCCTTAGCGGCCCGCGGCTGTTTTCGAAAAGCGTGAAGCGCCCGTATCAGCCCTGGCGGGCCTTGTAGCGCTTCTGCACCTTGTTGATCACATAAACGCGGCCCTTGCGGCGCACGATCTGGTTGGCGCGGTGGCGCGAACGCAGTGATTTCAGAGAGTTGCGGACTTTCATCGATCTATCCTCGGCAACAACACATCGGCCGGGATGAACGCCCAGCGCATCGTTCGGAGGTGGCTATGCCAAATTTTGCGCCGCCGATCAAGTCGAAAGCGCTACGGCGTCCCGCCTCAGAACACGATATTCGCAAAAAACCGCACATTCGTCCCCGGCATCAACACCTCGTTCTTGCGGAAGGAGACGCTGTTGCGGATGTCATCGTTGAGCAGATTGTTCCCCACGACGCCGACCATCATCTCGCGGCCCTTCGGATCGTTGGGATCCAGCCTCAACCGATAGCTGACCTCGGCCTTGAGCAGATTGTAGCCGCTGGTCGGCGTCTCATAGGGCGCGATATTGTTCTGGGCGAAGGCGTGCAGCAAATTCACCCGCGCCAGCCAGTTGGAGTCGCGCCAGAAAAGGCCGCCGCCGAGCCGCAGGGGCGGGATGCGGGGCACATTGCCGCCGTAAGTGAAACTCGCGCGCACCACGTCGAACTGGTTTTCGACGCCCACGGTTCCCCCCGCAAGCGGCGCGACGTCCCACTGGCTCTGGAACTCGCCGCCGCGAAACACCGCGTCGCGCTGGGCGTAGACTGCCTGAGCGAGTTCGCCTCCCTCGCCGCCCGGCGTGCAACTCGCGAAATCCTCGCCGCAGCTCTGGCCGGTGAAATTTCGATAAATGAATCCGTCGAAGCGCGTGTAATAGACGGACGCCTCGAAACGAAATGGCCCGACGGCGCGGCGCAGGCCCAGTTCGACCGTCTTCGCCGCCTCGATCGACAGATCAGGATTTCCAATGTCGAATGTGCCCGTCGATTCATGCGGACCGCGCGACAGAAGCTCCGGCGCGCGAGGGGCGCGTTCGACATATTGGGCGGTCAGGCTCGCGACCATGTCGCCTGGCAAGTCCTGCAGGAAGCCGATCGCGCCGCTCATGGGCGCGAAATTCCGGTAGCGCGTCAGGTTGATGTCCGGGACGACGAAAAGATTCGGCGAAGAGCCCGCGACATTGGCGCTTTCGACGCGCCCCGCAATCTCCATGCGCAGCGCGTCGGTGAATCTGAATTCATTGAACAGAAAGGCGGCGACGCTTCTCGTCGTGTTCGGATTGAACAGGCCGCCCTCGACGCCCTGCGACGTCAGGATCTGGTTTGCGCCCTGCACGCCGAAGAAGCTTTTCAGCGTCGCGAAGGGGAGGCGAAGGGGAAGAAACTGCGCCTCGACGCGCGTCTCCAGCTCCTTGCTCGTAAAAGTCTGAAGCACGCCATAGGCGCCGTCCAGATTCGCGATTTCATGATGTTTGTAATCCGAGAGCCCCGCCCAGAAGCGGATGGCCTCGACATAAGAGGATTGCGGCCGGAACTCGCCTTTGCCGCTGACCTTGGTCTGGCGCATGTTGATGCGCGTCGAGGTCTCCGCCGGCTCGACGCCGGGAATGCCGTATTGGGTATTGAACTGCGTCACCGCGAAACCGACGTGGCCGCTGTCGAAAAGATAGGTCGCGCCGAGCGAGGCCCCGCCGGAGCGCATGGCGGAATTGGGCTGGCGCCCGTAGACGACGGGCGGCGGCTCAGGCGGGTAGAGATAGGGATAGCCGGGAATGGCGTAGTCGTTCGCGCGCCGGCCCTGAACGTCGGCGTGCACCAGAACATTGCCCTGCCCCGCATCGAGCAGCGCCGCGCCCTCCTGCGCGAGATCGACGGTGGCGAAAGCGGCGCGCGTCTCGAAACGCGCGCAGCCCTTGTCGCGGAAAACGACTGAATCGCTGCAGGGCGGCGCGTCGGGAATGCGGTTGTTGGAGACGTTCACGACGCCGCCGATCGCCTGCGAGCCCCAGCGGAGCGTCGCGGGCCCGCGCACCACCTCCACCTGGCTAGCGCCGAGCGGATCGAGCGGGACGGCGTGGTCCTCGCCCAGTTCGGAAACGCCGCTCGACGCGACGCCGTTCTCCTGAATGCGGACGCGGTAATTGTCGAGACCGCGCACGATCGGGCGGCTCGCGGCGCCGGGCGCGAAGCTGGAGCCGGTGACGCCCGGCTTCGCGAACAGAAGGTCGCCCAGCGTCGTTCCGGTCGAGCGGCGCAGCTCGCCATTGGTGACGACCGTCACCGTTCCGAACTGATCCGTGACGATGGGAAGCGTCCCTCGCGGCGGCGCCTCGGGCGCCGCCGCCGAGGTTCCGGACGGCGTCGCGGCGGGACGGCGAGGCGCGGGCGCGGCGATCTGCGCGGCCTGAACCCGCGCCGGAGCGCGCCGTTTGACCGGGCTCGCCGCGCCAATGTCGATCGACGGCAGCGCCTGCTGCGCAAAACCCGGATGGGCCGCCATGACGGCGCAGCCGAGGGTCGGCGCAGCGAGCCAGCGCACGAAAGGCTTCATCGATGTCCGCCCGGGTAATAACGTTATAATGTTACATTGACGTTATAACATTACGTTCAAGGCGGGCGTCAAGTCCCGCGGGGGCGACTTCAGTCCGGCGGGATGAACCTCTCCCACCCCGCCGCGCGCAACTGGCAGGCGGGACATTCGCCGCAGCCATAACCCCAGTCGAAGCGCCGGCCGCGCTCCCCGAGGTAACAGGTGTGGCTCTCCTCGACGATGAGCTGCACCAGCGCGTCGCCGCCGAGCTCCTGCGCCAGTCGCCATGTCGCCGCCTTGTCGATCCACATGAGCGGCGTGTGGATGACGAACGCCCGGTCCATGCCGAGGCTGAGCGCCTGCGCCATGACGCGGATCGTCCCGTCGCGACAGTCGGGATAACCGGAATAATCGGTCTCGCACATGCCGCCGACGAGATCGAGAATCGAGCGCCGGTAGGCGAGCGCCGCCGCGAATGTGAGAAAGAGAAGATTGCGCCCTGGCACGAAAGTGTTGGGCAGGCCGTCGACGTTCATCGCGATCTCGGCCTCGCGGGTGAGCGCCGTGTCGGAAATGGCGCCGAGCGCCTCGATCGAGATGGTGTGATCCTCGCCCAGCCGTTCGCGCCAGGCGGGTGAAATGTGCGCGATCCCTTCGCGCAGGGCGGCGCGGCGCTCGAGTTCGACGCGATGGCGCTGACCGTAGTCGAAGCCCAGCGTCTCGACGCGAGAAAAGCGCGTCAGCGCCCAGGCGAGACAGGTCGTCGAATCCTGGCCGCCGGAAAACAGCACCAGCGCGGAGTCGGAGAGGGGGGTCTTGTCGTCGGCTGTCATGTTGGTCGGCCAAAACTAGCGCCGACCAACGTCCTGCGCCAGCCTTGCTCAGGCCGCCGGGCGCCGCGTGTGCTGGTCCGCCGGCGTGTCGAACTTCGGCAAGGCGTTCATCACGCGCTGGGCGGGGAAGACGACGATCGCGTCGGTGCCTTCGCGCACCTTCGACTTCAGCACGAACTGGCCGCCGTGCAATTCGACGAGTCCCTTGACGATCGGCAGGCCGAGGCCCGTCCCCTCGTCGGCGTTTTTCTGCGCGAGCATCCCGCGCCCGAAGGAGGACATCACCACCGCGATCTCGTCTTCCGGAATGCCGGGGCCGTTGTCCTTGATCGCGATATATTGGCCGCCGGCGCTGGTCCAGCCGACCTTGATCGTCACCTGCCCGCCCTGCGGCGTGAATTTGATGGCGTTGGTGAGCAGATTGAGAATCACCTGCCGCACCGCGCGCTCATCCGCCCAGATTCGCGGAAGGCTCGGCTCCACCACCTCTATCATTCTGATATCGCGCTTTTGCGCCCTGATCGTCAGCAGATGGCGACATTCCTGAGCCACGCCGACGAGCGAGACGCTTTCTTCCTTCAGCTCGTAACGCCCGGCCTCGACGCGCGAGAGGTCGAGGATTTCATTGATCAGCATGAGCAGATGCTGGCCGCTGGAATGAATGTCGTTGGAATAGTCGCGATAGGCCGGATTGGCGTGGGGGCCGAACAATTCGCCCTTGAGCACTTCGGAAAAGCCGAGGATGGCGTTGAGCGGCGTGCGCAATTCATGGCTCATCGTGGCCAGGAAGCGCGACTTGGCGAGATTGGCCTCCTCCGCGCGGCGGCGCGCCTCGTCGGAATTGGCCTTCGCCTGCTCCAGTTCGGTGATCAGCTCGTTCTTTTCGGCGCGGAAGAACTGGCTCTCCGACGCGAGCTGATGGAAGCGCTTGGCGAGGACGAAGAAAAACACCTGCGTCACCGCCACCATCGCCAGAAGCGCCACCGAGGTGTCGCCGAAACCGGTGAAACCGATGAAGAAGACGATCGTCAGCGACGTCGGCACGATCGCGGCGTACACCGCGACGGGAATGGTCGCCGTCACCATGGTGTTGAAGGCCGCCGACAGCAGCATCATGGCGATGACGAAGATGCGCGCATTCGGATCCTTGCAACTGAGCAGGATCCCCGCCACGCCCGCCCAGACGACGCCATGAACAAGTTCGGTGACGACGAATTTCGTGCGCCACCGTTTCACGGTGATTTTCGAGTCGTCGTAATATGCGAGCCGCTTCGCCATGCCGTAGCACAGGATGAGGCTGGAGAAGGCCAGAACGGACCAGATGAAGATGGCGTTGGTCTTCACCCAATAGAGCGAGAGCATCGTCATCATCAGGATCAGCGCGACCGCCGAGATGGCGGACTCGACCCTTGTTTCGGCGTAGGCGCGGAGCAGTTCCAGATCACAGGCGCGGTGGCCGGTGTCGGATGTCGTCAGCCGCTCGCGCGCCTCGCGCACCTTTGCGCCGAGCCGACGCTTCTGCGTCGCTGTCTGCGGATCGAGGCCGCGGCCGCGCTCGATCATTTCTGCGGTAACTTCACTCATGCTGGACGATACGCAGTACGAAGCTTGAGGTAGGCTGTATGGATAATCGTCGAGAAATATTAACAGCCTCCTGCCCGATCGTCGTAAACTCGGGCATATTTTGGGGCAGAGCCTCCCTAAAACGCAGGACGCCATGCTTCTCCACACGACGCCCGTTGCCCCGAATCCCCGAAGAGTCCGCTTTTTTCTCGCCGAGAAGGGCGTCTCCATCCCCATGCACGACGTGAATCTGATGGCGCTCGAACACAAGACGGACGCCTATGCGAAAATTAACCCCTTGCTTACCGTGCCGGCGCTCGAGCTCGACGACGGCGCCGTGCTGACGGAGTCGGTCGCAATCTGCCGCTATATCGAATCTCTCTATCCCGAGCCGGCGCTTTTCGGACGCGGCGGCCGCGAGCAGGCCTTTGTCGAAATGTGGCAGAGGCGCATGGAATTCGGCCTGTTTGCGCCCGTCGCGATGGCTTTCCGCCACAGCCATCCGCGCATGGCGGCGCTGGAGCAGCCGCAGTTCCCGGAGTTCGCCGAGGCGCAGCGCCCGCGCGCGATTCGCATGATGCGTTTTGTTAACGATGAACTCGCGCAGCGTCGCTTCATCGCCAATGAAAATTTCACCATCGCCGACATTACCGCTTTCATCGCCATGGAATTGACGAAACTCGCGCGGGTCGAAATCCCCGACGATCTCCGGCACCTCGCCCGCTGGCGCGCGGAAGTCGCGGCGCGACCGGGAGCCTCCGCGTAAATGGCGCGTGGCGAGGCAAGGAAACTCGACGAAGTCGTCGCGCGCATCCGCGCCTGCCGTTTCTGCGTCGAGACGCCCGAGGGCGCGCCGCTGCCGCATGAGCCCCGCCCGGTGTTGCGCGTTTCATCCAGCGCGCGGTTGCTGATCGCGAGCCAGGCGCCGGGCAATCTCGTCAATCAGACCGGCCTCCCTTTCAACGACCCTTCCGGCAACCGGCTGCGCGAATGGATGGGCGTGGACCGCGAGACTTTCTACAATGTCTCGCGCATCGCCATCGCGCCCATGGGCTTCTGCTTTCCCGGCAATGACGCGGCGGGCGGCGACCTACCGCCGCGGCGCGAATGTCGCGCCCGATGGCACGACGAACTCTTCGCCGCCCTGCCGCAGATCGAAACCGTGCTCGCCATCGGACGCTATGCGCAGGACTATCACTTCGCCCGGCTCGGTCATGCGCTGCCCAGGGGACAAGGCGTCTCGCAGATCGTCGCGCGCTGGCGCGATTTTCAAAACGCGCGGCCCCTCATCTTTCCGCTGCCGCATCCGTCTTGGCGCAACACGGGCTGGCTCAAGCGCAATCCCTGGTTCGAGGCCGAGGTTCTGCCCGTGCTGCGCAAGGAGGTCGCGCTGCTCGTCAAAACATGAGAGAAAGCGCGCGTGACGACAGTTCCTATCGGAGAAGGCGCACGCCGCGTCGAGATCGGCGCCGACCGGCCGCTGACGCTGATCGCCGGCCCCTGCGCTCTGGAGAGCCGGGAGATGGCGCTCGAGGTCGCGCGTGAACTCGCGCGGCTGTCGGATCGCCTTGGAATCGGCGTCGTTTTCAAGGCTTCCTTCGACAAGGCCAACCGCACCAGCGGCGACGCGCCGCGCGGTGTGGGGCTGAGCGCAGCGCTGCCGATCTTCGCCGAGATCAAGGCCGCGACGGGACTGCCGGTGACGACCGACGTGCATGAGAGCGGACAATGCGCCCCCGTCGCGGAAGTCGTGGACCTCCTGCAAATCCCCGCCTTTCTTTGCCGTCAGACCGACTTGATCGTCGCCGCCGCGCGGACCGGGCGGCCGGTGAACATCAAGAAGGGCCAGTTTCTCGCGCCATGGGACATGATCCATGCGGTGGAGAAAGCGCGCGCGGCGGGCGGAGGCGGCGTTCTCGTCACCGAGCGCGGCGAGAGCTTCGGCTACAACACCCTCGTCGCCGACATGCGCGCCCTGCCGATCCTGCGGGAGACCGGCGCGCCGGTGATATTCGACGCCACACATTCCGTGCAGCAGCCGGGCGGACGCGGCGCGTCCTCGGGCGGCGAGCGGCGCTTTGTCGCGACGCTCGCGCGGGCCGCCGTGGCGGTCGGCGTGGCCGGGCTTTTCGTCGAGACGCACCCCGATCCCGACGCCGCCATCTCCGACCCCGCGACGCAGGTTCCGCTCGGCGAGCTGGGCGCGATGATGGAGCAATTGATGGGCTTCGATCGGCTGGCGAAGGCGATATCATAGCGCCCTCACGCAGCGAATAAGTAACCGCGAGCCCTCCATTGCCGCTCAGGGGTTTTGAACGAGCCGGGGCTCCGGGGCGTCGGCATAATCCGTCAGCCAGCCGACGGCGACGATGACAAGCCCCATGCCCGCGAAGAAAAGAAAGGCGGGGCCGACGCTGTAAAAGCCCGGAAGGAAAGCGACGACAAGCAGCGTGGGGCCGACGATCCGCTCGATCCAGCCATGAACCGAGAATGGCAGGCGGCGGAAAAGGCCGAGGGGGAAATTCGTCGCCAGCGTCATGGTGAGATGCACGGCGGCGAGCGTCCACGCCAGTCGAGCCGGCAGGCCGTCGAAGCCGAGCAGGCTCGGTGCGGCGAGAAAAACAACGACGGTGAGATAATCGAGATAGCCATGCGCGCGCGGCGTGATGAGCTTCATGATCGCGCTCCTTTTCCCTTGCGGCGCGCCGATTTTCATGGGCGCCCGCTATGAGAAAGCGTTAAGGCGCGGCGGCGTCGATGTCTGTCATCCGGGTTACAATTCGAAAGATTTCGATCCGGCGAACGACCGAAGCGCGGCGTGGTTCACGCAGATCATTTCCCGCTGGTAATCGAGCGCGCCGCGGCGTCGAAGCGCGTTCATGATCTTCGTCACGACGGGACGGCTCGCGCAGACGAGATCGGCGATGTCCTGTTGCGTGAGCGGTATCTCGAGCGAATAGCCGTGCGAACACGGCGCGCCGAAAGCGAGCGCGAGTTCGCAGAGCGTTTCGATGAGACGCGCCTCGACGGTCTTTGTCTGGCAGTCGACGAGCTTGCGCTCCGCCCGCTCCCGCGAGGCTTCGAGACCCTGGTTGAGAAACGCGGCGAAGACCGGATTCTTTCCGACGAGACGGGCGATATCCGCATGCGCGATCCTGACGATACGGGCCTCGCCAATCGCCGTCGCCGCGTGTTCCGCGGGCCTGATGGCCGCCGCGGTCCCGAAAACTCCGCCCGAACTCAGGACGGCGATCGTCAGTTGACGGCCATCCTTTGCGACATGCGAGAGCTTGACGACGCCCTTCAGCACGCAGTGGAGAAAGGCGACATGGTCGCCCTGGCTGTAGATGACGGCCCTGTCTGCAACATCCGCGACGACAAGCGATGGCGCGACGCGCCGCCAGTCCGCGATGTCGTCTTCCTTCAGCATGAGCCACGCTCTGGGCCGGCCGCTCGCAGCGATGGACGATCAAGCTAGCAGATGCGGCGTCGCAACGAAACGCGGATCATCCGACAGCGCCGCCGCTCACCCCCGCCCGCGATAGGGCGGCACGCCCTGATCCGGCAGCCACAGACCTTCCGGCGGCGCGCCGGTTTGCCAGAAAACGTCGATCGGGATGCCGCCGCGCGGATACCAGTAGCCGCCGATGCGCAGCCAAGCGGGCTTCATCGCCGCGACCAGGTCGCGCGCGATCCGCAGCGTGCAGTCCTCGTGAAAGGCGCCGTGATTTCGGAAGCTTCCGAGGTAGAGCTTCAGCGATTTCGACTCGACGAGCCATTCGGCCGGAACGTAATCGATGACGATATGCGCGAAATCCGGCTGGCCCGTCACCGGGCAGAGCGAGGTGAACTCCGGCGCCGTGAAGCGCACGAGATAGCTTGCGTCCTTGTGCGGATTGGGCACGAGATCGAGTTCGGCGTCGTCCGGCGAAGCGGGCAAAACCGTCTGTTGGCCGAGCATCGCGGCGCCTTCGTGGATTCTGGTCATGGCCGTAAAGATAACGACGCGCAGCGCCCGTCAAGCCGGGGAGAGCACGGCCCTCGCGTTGACAAAGGCGGGCGCCGCGACATTTACGCCGTAGCGCCGCATGGGCGGCTTCTTCACACATCGACACCCTGATGGCGCCGAGCCGTGCATGCGAATCCCATTCGCAGGAGGACGCGATGGCAAGGAAAGACACATCGAAGAAAACCACGACCAACGCGCTGGAAAAGCTCTTCCTTCACGCGCTCGGCGACATCTACTCGGCGGAAAATGCCGCCTCCAGGGCGCTGAAGGATCTCGCGGGCGCGGCCACCCTGCCCGGTCTGCAAGCGGCGCTGACGGCGCATCGCGACGAGACGGAGGCGCAGAGGAAACGGCTCGAAGCGATTTTCGAGATGTTCCACGCCAGGCCGAAATCGATCACCTGTCAGGCGATCAAGGGCATCGTCGACGAGGGGGAAACGATGCTGGGAGAATTCGGCGACACGGACGCCGCCGACGCCGCCGTGATTTTCGTCGCGCAGGCGATCGAGCATTACGAGATCAACCGCTTCGGCACGCTGCGCGAATGGGCGCATGAACTCGGAAAACCCGAGGCCGAGCGGATGCTGTCCGAAATGCTCGACGCGGAATACGCCGCCGACCAGATGCTGACCAAGATCGCCGAGGATCAGGCCAATCGGGCGGCGGAAGGCGCGCGCGCCGGGATGTAGGTCGCAAGGCGAAGGACCGCGCCCTTACGGGTCGCGGTCGTCCGCGCATTCGCCGGTGCGCAGCGTGATCGGATGCGCGGTCATCCAGCCTGAGAGGAAGCGGTTGACGGGTGTGGTCAGGGCGGTCTGCATCTCGGCCCTGATCACCTCGAGCCATTTCTGGCGGCGATCGGGCGTGTTCATCTCGGCCGGCACGCCGAGGTCAATGGCTTTCACGGCGAACTGGAACGGCATGGTGTGCCAGAAGGCGACGGCCCCGCCGCCCGGCATCGCCTCGACGGCGGCCTCGGGCGTCCTGGCGAGCTTTTCCTGCTCCTCCGTCGGCACGGCGCCCGGCTTGCCGCTCATCGGGGCGCCGATGGCGACGCCGTTGCGGAAAAACATGTTCTGCAACGCGCCTTTGCGCGCGGCGATGACATTGCCGCCAATGGCGAATGTCGCGTTGGATTTCTCGACAGCGCAGCGGAGCATGCGGTCGAAGCAGGCGGCGACGCCGCTCATATGGGCCTCGCAGCCGGTCTCGATCCATTTGGCCATGACTTCCGGCTTCACGTCGAGCACATAGGCGACGCCGGTCATGTCGCCGTTCTTGTATTCGCAGCGCTGCACGAGCGCGGCCGGCCAGCCCTGGAAGTCCTCGGCGACCGGGGCGCACTGGCCGGCGCGCACGGGCGACTTCTCCAGAACGCCCTGCACGGCGGCGACATGCTCCGCCGTCTGCGCCGCAGCGCCCTGAGCGCCGAAAACAATCGCCGCTGCGGCGAGCGTAAACCGTCGGTTGCCAAACGCCATCTGTTCCTCCCGCGCGACGCTTTTTCTTGGTGTTTGTGAAGTCGAACGATGCGCTTTTGCCGGCTTTACTTCGAATCATGCAGCAACAAGCGCCGTGGATTCGCTTCTTGTATTTGATATATCTCAAGGATAGCGGCCCGGCGGCGCCAGTCAACCGCTTTCGCCGCCACGATCTTTCCGCGTCGCACAAAGATCGGACGCGCGCCGGAGCGCAAAACGCACATTCCGGGCGCTGCGAGGCTTTCCCGCACGGCCTAATAGGGCTAAAAGGCGGCGCTGCTCCGCGCCGCATCATAAAGAGGCCCTTCAATGACGGAAATCATCGACATCCACGCCCGTGAAATTCTCGACTCGCGCGGGAATCCGACCGTCGAGGTCGATGTGACGCTGGAGGACGGCTCATCGGGCCGCGCCGCGGTTCCGTCCGGCGCCTCGACCGGCGCGCATGAAGCCGTGGAAAAGCGCGACGGCGACCCCAAGCGCTATCTCGGCAAGGGCGTGCTGCAGGCGGTCGACAATGTGAACGACGAAATCGCCGGCGCCCTGCTCGGCCTCGACGCGGAAGACCAGGTCTCGATCGACGAGACCATGATCAAGCTCGACGGCACGCCGAACAAGGCGCGTCTCGGCGCCAACGCCATTCTCGGCGTCTCGCTCGCCGTCGCCAAGGCGGCCGCCGAGGCTTCCGCCCTGCCGCTCTACCGCTATGTCGGCGGCGTGCAGGCGCGCGTCCTGCCGACGCCGATGATGAACATCGTCAATGGCGGCGTCCATGCGGACAACCCCATCGACTTTCAGGAATTCATGATCATGCCGACCGGCGCGGACAGCGTGCGCGAGGGCATCCGCTGGGGCGCGGAAATCTTCCACACGCTGAAAAGCGCGCTCAAGAAGGCCGGCCTTTCCACCTCCGTCGGCGACGAAGGCGGCTTCGCCCCGAACCTTCCTTCCGCCGAGGCGGCGCTCGACTTCATCATGAAGGCGATCGAGACCGCCGGCTTCAAGCCGGGCGTCGACGTGCATCTGGCCTCCGACTGCGCCGCGACCGAGTTCTTCAAGGACGGCAAATATGTCTATGAAGGCGAGGGCGTGACCCGCACCATCGACGAGCAGGTCGCCTATCTCGCCAAGCTCGCGAGCGCCTATCCGATCGTCTCCATCGAGGACGGCATGTCGGAAGACGATTGGGAGGGCTGGAAGAAGCTCACCGACGCCATTGGCAAGAAGGTGCAGCTCGTCGGCGACGATCTCTTCGTGACGAACGCCAGCCGCCTGTCTCAGGGCGTCAAGACCGGCACGGCGAATTCGATTCTCGTCAAGGTCAACCAGATCGGCTCGCTCACGGAGACGATTTCCGCCGTCGATATGGCCCACCGCGCTGGCTACACGAGCGTGATGTCGCATCGCTCGGGCGAGACGGAGGACAGCACGATCGCCGATCTCGCGGTCGCGCTGAACTGCGGGCAGATCAAGACCGGCTCGCTCGCGCGCTCCGACCGCACCGCGAAATACAACCAGCTCATCCGCATCGAGGAAGAGCTTGGCGACGCGGCCGTCTACGCCGGCAAGGGCGCGATCAAGCAGCTCGCCTGATCGCGAGCCGCAATCTCGGGGCTCCCATCCCTCCCCGTAAAGGGGAGGGATTTTTGTAACGAACGCCCGGCTTACCCGATGACCATGGAAAAAACCTTCGACCCCCGCTCCATCGAGAGCCGCATCCGCACCACCTGGGAAGACGCGCAGGCGTTCCGCGCCGGCCGTCCCGAGCGCGCGGGCGCCGCCCCCTATTCCATCGTCATCCCGCCGCCCAACGTCACCGGCAGCCTGCACATGGGCCATGCGCTCAACAATACGCTGCAGGACATTCTCGTGCGCTACCACCGCATGAGGGGCGAGGACGTGCTGTGGCAGCCGGGCACGGATCATGCGGGCATCGCCACGCAGATGGTCGTCGAGCGCCAGCTCATGGAGCGCCAGGAGCCGGGCCGCCGCGAGATGGGCCGCGAGAAATTCCTCGAGCGCGTGTGGGAATGGAAGGCGGAGTCGGGCGGCAAGATCGTCGAGCAGTTGAAGCGGCTCGGCGCCTCATGCGACTGGTCGCGCGAGCGCTTCACGCTCGATGAGGGCCTGTCGCGCGCTGTCGCCAAGGTCTTCGTGCAGCTCTATCGCGACGGGCTGCTCTACAAGGACAAGCGCCTCGTCAATTGGGATCCCGTGCTGCACACGGCGATCTCCGATCTCGAAGTGCTGCAGCAGGAAGTGAAGGGCCATCTTTGGCGCTTCAAATATCCGGTCGTGGATGACGCGGGCGAAGAGACCGGCGAGTTCATCGTCGTCGCGACGACGCGTCCGGAGACCATGCTCGGCGACACCGCCGTGGCCGTGCATCCGGAAGATGAGCGCTACAAGGCGCTCGTCGGCAAGCGCCTGCGCCTGCCGCTCGTCGGGCGTCTGATCCCCATCGTCGCCGACGAATATTCGGATCCCGAGAAGGGCACGGGCGCGGTGAAGATCACCCCCGCGCACGACTTCAACGACTTCGAGGTCGGCAAACGCCACGGCCTTCGGCTCATCAATGTGCTCGACGCGCAGGCGCGCATGCAGCTCGGCGCCAACGCCGACTTCCACGAGGGCGTGGAGCCGTCGGAAGAACTCGCCGCGACCGTCGCCGCGCTCGACGGCCATGACCGTTCCGCCGCGCGCAAGCTCGTCGTCGAGATGATGGAGGCGAGGGGCCTTCTCGACGGAATCGACGACCATAAGCACATGGTCCCGCACGGCGACCGCTCGCAGGCGGTGCTGGAGCCGCGCCTGACCGATCAGTGGTATGTGGACGCCAAGACGCTCGCCCAGCCGGCGCTCGCCGCCGTGCGCGAGGGCCGAACAAGCTTCGTGCCGAAGAACTGGGAAAAAACCTATTTCGAATGGCTCGAGAACATCCAGCCCTGGTGCGTTTCGCGTCAGCTCTGGTGGGGCCATCGCATTCCCGCCTGGTATGACGAAGACGGCAATGTCTATGTCGAGGAGACGGAGGAAGCCGCCCATGTCGCCGCGCGCTCGCGCACCGGCGCCGACGTAATGCTCACGCGCGACGAGGACGTGCTCGACACCTGGTTCTCCTCCGCGCTGTGGCCCTTCTCGACGCTCGGCTGGCCGGACGAGACGCCGGAGCTTTCGCGATTCTATCCGACGAATGTTCTCGTCACGGGCTTCGACATCATCTTCTTCTGGGTCGCCCGCATGATGATGATGGGCCTGCACTTCAAAAAGGAAATCCCCTTCAAGGACGTCTACATCCACGCTCTCGTCCGCGACGAGAAAGGCGCAAAGATGTCGAAGTCGAAGGGCAATGTCATCGACCCGCTGCATCTCATCGACGAGTATGGCGCGGACGCGTTGCGTTTCACGCTCGCGGCGATGGCGGCGCAGGGACGCGACATCAAGCTCTCGACGCAGCGCGTCGAAGGCTACCGCAATTTCGCGACGAAGCTCTGGAACGCCTCGCGCTTCGCCGAGATGAACGGCTGCGCGCGCGTTTCGGGCTATGACCCGCGCGCCAACAAGGTGACGCTCAACCGCTGGATCGTCGGCGAAGCGGCGCGCACCGTGCGCGAGGTGAGCGCGGCGATCGACGCCTATCGTTTCAACGAGGCGGCGGGCGCCGCCTATCGCTTCGTCTGGAACGTCTTCTGCGACTGGTATGTGGAGCTGACGAAGCCGCTCCTCACCGGCCCCGACGGCGCCGAAAAGGATGAGACGCGCGCGACGACCGCCTTCGTTCTCGACCAGATCTACGCGCTGCTGCATCCCTTCATGCCCTTCATCACGGAGGAGCTCTGGGCGATCAAGGGGGCCGAGGGGCCGAAGCGCGAGAGCCTGCTGGTACTGGCCCGATGGCCGTCGCTCGAAGGGCTCGAAGATGCGGCGGCCGAGAGCGAGATCGGCTGGGTTGTGGACCTCATCTCGGAAATCCGTTCGCTTCGCGCCGAGATGAACCTCAACACCGAGACCGAGCTTCTCTTGATTGGCGCTGATGCGACGCTTCAGGCGCGCGCGACGCGCTGGGAGGAGACGATCCGCAAGCTCGCCCGCCAGTCGAAGGTCGGCTTCGCTGACTCCGCGCCCAAGTCCTCGGCGCAGATCATCGTGCGCGGAAGCGTCGTCGCCATCCCGCTCGAGGGCGTGATCGACCTCGGCGCGGAAAAGGCGCGTCTCGCCAAGGAAATCGCCAAGCTCGAGGGCGAGGTAAAGAAGGTCGATGCGAAGCTCGGCAACCCCGGCTTCCTCGCCAAGGCCGACGAGGAAGTGATCGAGGAACACAAGGAGCGCCGCGAAGAAGCTCTCGCGCGCATCGAGAAGCTCAACGGGGCGCTGGGGCGGTTGGGCTAAGGCCCCCTCCCCCCAGCCCTCCCCCGCTTACGCGGGAGAGGGAGCAGACTGTCGCCCTCATCAACATCGCTGCTCGCGAGCCACGTCTCCCTCCCCCTTGCGGGGAGGGACAGGGCAGGAGCGACCCGCTACAATGCCCTCATGAGCTCCAAGCACAAACCCGTTGGCCGCGGCAGCCATGTCTTTCTCGTCGACGGCTCGTCCTTCGTCTTTCGCGCCTATTTCCAGTCGATCCGGCAGGACGCGAAATATAACTACCGCTCCGACCGGCTGCCGACCGGCGCCGTGCGGCTCTTCTGCGCCAAGATCCTGCAATTCGTGCGCGAGGGCGCGGCGGGCGTGAAGCCGACCCATCTCGCCATCATCTTCGACAAGAGCGAGAAATCCTTCCGCAAGGAAATCTACCCGGAATACAAGGCGCATCGGCCCGATCCGCCGGAAGACCTCGTCCCGCAATTTCCGCTCATGCGCGCCGCCGTGCGCGCCTTCGGCCTCACGCCGATCGAGCAGGATCTCTACGAGGCCGACGACCTCATTGCGACCTATGCGGAACAGGCGCGCAAGAAAGGCGCCGACGTGCTCATCGTGTCCGCCGACAAGGATCTCATGCAGCTCGTCGGCCCCGGCGTGACGATGTACGATCCGGCGTCCGGCGCGCGCGAGGAGCGGCTGATTACGGAAGCGGAGGTCGTCGACTATTTCGGCGTGCCGCCAGAGAAGGTCGTGGACGTTCAGGCGCTCGCCGGCGATTCGACCGACAATGTGCCGGGCGCAAAGGGCATCGGCGTCAAGACCGCCGCGCAGCTCATCAATGAATATGGCGATCTCGACACGCTTCTCGAAAAGGCCCCCGGCATCAAGCAGCCCAAGCGCCGCGAGGCGCTGACGGAGCCCGAGGCGGTCAAGCTCATCCGTCTTTCAAAAAAGCTCGTCGAGCTCGTGCGCGACGCGCCAGTGGAGACGAAGCTCGACGAGCTTGGTCTCGAAGAGCCCGACGCGAAAAAGCTTGTCTCCTTTCTGCAGGCCATGGAGTTCACGACGATCACCCGCCGCGTTGCGGAGCTTTACGGCGTCGACGCGCATGACATCGAGCCCGATGCCGATTTCGTCGGCCCTGCCGGCTGGCGCGCGCGCAATGGGGAGGTGCGGGAAGACGCGCCCGCAGCGGCGCCGAAAGCGGAGAAGACGGCCGGAAAATCGAAGCACGGCGGCAAGGCGGAGGGCATGACGCCTGCGAGTCTCTCCGCTGCGCGCCGCGCCGAGGCGCAGGCGACGAAGATCGACCGTTCCGCTTATGAGACCGTAACCTCGCTCGCGAGCCTCGAAAAATGGGTCGCAGAGGCGACAGATGCGGGTGTTGTCGCAGTCGATACGGAAACAACCTCGCTCGATCCGATGAGCTGCGAGCTCGTCGGCGTGTCGCTCGCAATAACGCCGGGGCGCGCCTGTTACATTCCGTTGCAGCATCGCGAGCCGGGCGACGGCGATCTCTTTGGCGGCGCCGCGCTGCTCGAGGGACAGATCCCCCTCGACAAGGCGATTGCGACACTCAAGCCGCTTCTCGAGGACGACGCCGTTCTCAAGATCGCGCACAACATGAAATACGATCTGCTCGTGCTGGCGCGCTACGGCGTAGACGTCGCGCCGATCGAAGACACGATGCTGATTTCATATACGCTCGACACCGGCCGCAACAATCACGGGCTCGACGAGCTGACGCTGAAGCATCTCGGCCACGAAAACATCCCCTTCTCCGCCGTCGCGGGGTCGGGACGCAATTTCATCGGCTTTGCGCGGGTCGCGCTCGATCGTGCGACAGAATACGCCGCCGAGGACGCCGATGTGACGCTGCGCCTATGGCGCGCGCTCAAGCCGCGTCTCGCCGCCGAGCATATGACGAATGTCTATGAGACGCTGGAGCGGCCGATGGTCGCAACGCTCGCGGGCATGGAGCGGCGCGGCATAACCATCGACCGCGCCATGCTCTCGCGCCTCTCGGGAGAATTCGCTCAGGACATGGCGCGGCTGGAGGCCGATATTTTCGATCTCGCGGGCGAGACCTTCAATCTCGGCTCGCCCAAGCAATTGGGCGACATTCTCTTCGGAAAGATGGGCCTGCCCGGCGCGAAGAAAACCGCGACCGGCGCCTGGTCGACATCCGCGAGCGTGCTCGAAGACCTCGCAAACGAGGGCAATGATTTCGCGCGTCGCATTCTCGACTGGCGGCAGCTCTCGAAATTGAAGAGCACTTACACCGACGCCCTGCCCGGCTTCGTCAACAAGGAAACGGGGCGCGTCCATACGTCCTATGCGCTCGCCGCGACAACCACGGGGCGGCTCTCGTCGTCGGACCCGAATCTGCAGAACATTCCGGTGCGCAACGAGGCGGGACGCAAGATTCGCAAGGCTTTCGTCGCGTCGCCCGGCCATGTGCTGATAAGCGCCGATTATTCGCAGATCGAATTGCGGCTTCTCGCGCATATCGCCGATATTCCGCAACTCAAGAAAGCCTTCGCGGACGGCATGGACATTCACGCCATGACGGCGAGCGAGATGTTCGGCGTGCCCGTGAAAGACATGCCGCCCGAGGTGCGCCGCCGCGCCAAGGCGATCAATTTCGGCATCATCTACGGCATTTCCGCCTTCGGCCTCGCCAATCAGCTCTCCATTCCGCGCGAGGAGGCGGGCGCCTATATCAAGCGCTATTTCGAGCGCTTCCCCGGCATACGCGACTATATGGAGGCGACCAAAAAACTCGTTCGCGAAACGGGCTCGGTAACTACGATCTTCGGCCGCGTCTGCCATTTCCCGCGAATCGGCTCGGCCAACGCCTCCGACCGCGCCTTCTATGAGCGGGCGGCGATCAACGCGCCGATCCAGGGCGCCGCCGCCGACATCATCCGCCGCGCCATGGTCCGCATGGACGATGCGCTGGCGAGCGAAGGACTAAAGGCGCAAATGCTGTTGCAGGTGCATGACGAACTGGTGTTCGAGGCGCCGAAGAAGGAAGCGGAGGCGACGATCGAGATCGCACGCCGCGTGATGGAAGAGGCGCCGGCGCCGGCCGTTCAACTCGCCGTGCCGCTGAAAGTGGACGCGCGCGCCGCGGCCAACTGGGACGAGGCGCATTAAAAAAGTCCCGGAAAACCCCAAGAGCTTTCCGGGACATATTTCAGCGCATCGATACGAGGTCGCGGCCTAAAGGCCCGCCTCGTCGAGCGCCGAGGCCCCTTCAGATCCGCGCAACCGCGACCATGCGCGCTCGTGCAGATAATGGATCACCGCCAGCGCGAAGGTTTCCGCCATCGCGATCTGTCCCGCCAGCGACGCATCTTTCACGAACGCGAAAGCGATTGCGAAAGTCGCAACGCCCGCAACGAGCGCAAAGCTCAGCGACCGGGCGATACGTCCCGAGACCGTCGTCGCCTCGCGCACGGGCGCCACTCCTTCCATCGAGGCGTAGCTCAGCTCCGCCAGCGCTGGCGCGACGCGGCCGCTGGACGAGGCGACCGTCTTCACCATGCCGACGGCCACCGTCTCATTGGTGATGCGGTCGATCAGGATGAAGCCGCCCGTCTCGCGATTCTCGACATAGGGATCGCAGGCGACGACTGTTTCGAGTGAGAGCTTCGCCTCGCCAATTTCGTTGAAGGCGAGCGTCTCGCCCTGGGCGACCGGCGCGGCGAGTCCGGTCTCGATCTCGATGCGCGAGTCGACAGCGGAGACGCTTGCGGGCGTGAGCTTCGTTCCGATCTTGAGCAGATAACCTGCGCCGACTTTCAGCGGCTCGCGCACGAGCCAGAGCAGTTTCGCCTCCAGCCGGTCCCCCACCTTGGCGGGCGAAACCGGCGACGACAGCATGTCGCCGCGCGAGCAGTCGATTTCCTCGGCGAGCGTGACGGTGACGGACTGGCCGGAGACCGCGCTGTCGAGATCGCCATCGTAAGTGACGACGCGCGAAATCCGCGTGTCGCGGCCGGCGGGCAGGATGCGCACGATGTCGCCGGGACGGATGTTGCCGCCGCTGATGAAGCCGGAGAAGCCGCGGAAATCGAGGTTCGGCCGGTTCACCCATTGCACCGGCATGCGGAAGGGCGCGATGCGCGTCGTGTCCTCGACCGCGACGCTTTCGAGATAGGACAGGAGCGGCGGGCCGTCGTGCCAGGGCATGTTCGTCGCGCCGCCGTGAACGAGATTGTCGCCGTCCTTGGCGACGAGCGGCAGAACATAGATCGATGCGAAGCGCAGATTCTCCGCGAATGCGCGGAAGTCCGACTCGATCTTGCGGAACACGTCCTCGCTATAGCCGACGAGGTCCATCTTGTTGACGGCGACAACGACATGGCGCACGCCGAACATCGACGTGATGACGCTGTGCCGGCGCGTCTGCGGGAGAATGCCCTTGCGCGCGTCGACGAGCAGGATCGCGAGGTCGGCCGTGGAGGCGCCGACCGCCATGTTGCGGGTGTATTGCTCGTGGCCGGGCGTGTCGGCGACGATGAACTTGCGCTTGTCGGTCGCGAAATAGCGATAGGCGACGTCGATGGTGATGCCCTGCTCGCGCTCGGCCGCAAGACCGTCGACGAGCAATGCGAAGTCGAGATCGTCGCCCTGCGTGCCGTGCTTCCGGGAGTCGGTTTCGAGCGCGGCGATGAGATCGTCCGGCGCGAGGTCCGCGTCGTAGAGCAGGCGGCCGATCAGCGTCGACTTGCCGTCGTCGACCGAACCGCAGGTGATGAAGCGCAGCAGCGGCTTTTCGCTGGCCTGACTGGTCGAGACGCGTGCGGGCTCTGCAGTGACGACGGCGCCGTGCATGTCAGAAATAACCTTCCTGCTTCTTCTGCTCCATGGAGCTGGAGCCGTCGTGATCGATCAGGCGGCCTTGCCGCTCGGAGGAGCGGCTTTCCCGCATTTCCGTAATGATCTCTTCGAGAGTGGCGGCGTTGCTTTCGATGCCGCCGGTCAGCGGATAACAGCCGAGCGTCCGGAAACGCACCATCTTGCGCTCGATGACTTCACCCGGCTCGAGCTTCATGCGCTCGTCGTCGACCATGATCAGCGTGCCGCTGCGGCGCACGACCGGGCGCTCCTTGGCGAAATAGAGCGGCACGACCGGAATGTTCTCGCGCGCGATGTAGTCCCAGATGTCCGCTTCCGTCCAGTTGGACATGGGGAAGATGCGCAGGCTTTCGCCCGGCGCCTTGCGCGTATTGTAGAGTCGCCAGAATTCGGGCCGCTGATTCTTCGGGTCCCAGCGATGCTGCGCGGTGCGGAAGGACAGCACGCGCTCCTTGGCGCGGGATTTCTCCTCGTCGCGCCGCGCGCCGCCGAAAGCCGCGTCGAATTTATATTTGTCGAGCGCCTGCTTCAGCGCTTCGGTCTTCATGATCTCGGTATGGAGCTTCGAGCCGTGCGTGAAGGGGCCGACGCCCATCTCGATGCCCTTGGGATTGATGTATTCGATGAGCTCGAGTCCCCACTGTTTCGCGATATTGTCGCGAAACTCGATCATCTCTCGAAACTTCCACGTCGTGTTGATGTGCATCAACGGGAACGGCGGCTTCGATGGGTAGAAGGCCTTCATGGCGACATGCAGCATCGCCATGGAGTCCTTGCCGATCGAAAAGAGCATCACCGGCCGCTCGCATTCGGCGACGGCCTCGCGCATGATGTGAATGCTCTCGGCCTCCAGCCTGTCGAGATGGCCGAGAGAGCGGGTGGCGATGGCTGTCATCAAAACGTCTCCTCGGCCTTTTGCGGCGCCGGGCCGCGGCGCAGAACGCCATCCTCGCCGACATGCAGGCCGCATTCTTTCTTGTCGTCCGCCTCCCACCACCAGCGGCCGGCGCGCTCGCTCTCGCCGGGCTGCACAGCGCGCGTGCAGGGCGCGCAGCCGATGGAGAGAAATCCCCTGGCGTGAAGCTCGTTGATCGGGACGGAAAACTCCTCCACCGCGGCGACAACGTCCTCGCGCCGATAATCGGCGAGCGGATTGATCTTCAAAACCTTGTGGCCGGCGTCGAAAGCGACGAGCGGCGCATCGGCGCGCGCGTCGGACTGGTCGGCGCGCAGGCCCGTCACCCAGGCGGAGACGCCGGCGAGAAGGCGCGACAGCGGCTCCACCTTGCGCACATGGCAGCAGGCCTTGCGCGCTTCGACGGATTTATAGAAGCCGTTGATCCCCTGCTCCTCGATCAGCGCTTCGAGCGGTTCGGCCTTGGGATAAACGGCGCGAATGCGGCGCGCGTAACGCGCTTCGGTCTGCTCCCAGAGTTCGTAGGTCTCGGGAAAAAGCCGGCCCGTGTCGATCGTCACGACGTCGATGTCGAGCCCCTGCGTGAAGATCGAATGGGTGATGAACTGATCCTCGATGCCGAAGCTCGTCGTGAAGACGATGCGCCCGGGGATGAACTCCCGCGCCAGCAGCAGACGGTGATGGAGATCGAGCGGCGCGAGACGCGGCTCGAGAATTTCAGCGATGGAAGCAGTCATTTCGCCGCCGCCTTCCGACGAGCTTCGAGAATGGAGCCCGGCGCGACATAGCCGCGCTGATAGCTGCGCGCATGGGCGGCGCGGGCCGCGGCCCACTGCGATTCATCCTGACGCTCGGCGAGATCGTCGGGGATTTCGACCGTGTCGAAGCCGCAGCCGAGCGCATGGGCGTATTGGTCCGCGAGCAGACGCCCGCTCGCGCGCAATTCGCCATTGAAGCCGGCGCGGCGGATGAGACGCGCAAGCGAGAAGCCGCGACCGTCCGCGAAGGCGGGAAAAACGATGGAGACGAGGCCGAGGCGTGGCAAGGCGCTCGCCAGCGCGGAAGGCTCCGTCGTGTTCGGCACGATGACGCCGAGGCTCGCGCCGGGAGCGAGCGCTTCGAGCGAATGTTCGAGACGCGGCAGCGAAACGATGATCCTGCCGTCCTTCGGCAAGGCCTCTTCGTCGGCGAGCCGGCGCCAGCCGTCCTCGATGAAGCGGCCGTCAGATATCAGCGCCATCTTCGCCCTCCCGCCGCACGGCGCTCTTGAATCGCGCATGGCCGACGCGCCGCCATGTTTCGATGAATGTCTCGCTTTCGCGTCGCTCGGCGAGATAGAAATCGACGATGTGCTCGATCACGTCGGGAACCTGGTCCGCCGTCACGCCCGGACCGAGAATTTCCCCGATCGACGCGGAGAGCGTCGGATCGCCGCCGAGCGTGATCTGGTAGGATTCCTGCCCCTTCTTTTCGAGGCCGAGAATGCCGATCGCGCCGACATGGTGATGGCCGCAGGCGTTGATGCAGCCCGAAATCTTGACGCCCAGCTTGCCGATGCGGCGCTGACGCGACAGGTCGGAGAAGCGCTTCGAGATCGCCTGCGCGACCGGAATCGATCGCGCCGTCGCCAGCGAGCAGTAATCGAGCCCCGGGCAGGAGATGATGTCGGAGACGAGGCCGGCGTTCGCCGTCGCCAGTCCCGCCTCGTCCAGCATGCGCCAGAGCGCGAACAGATCGTCCTGCTTCACATGCGGCAGGATGATGTTTTGCTCGTGGGAGACGCGCAATTCGCCGAAGCCGAAGCGCTCGCTCGCCTCCGCCAGCACGCGCATCTGCTGCGAGGTCGCGTCGCCCGGAATGCCGCCGATGGGCTTCAGCGACACGGTGACGATGGCGTAGCCCGGAACCTTGTGGGGCGCGACATTCACATCGACGAAATTGCCGAAGGCCGGCGTCTCGATCCGCGCAGCGCGCAGCGCCTGCGACTCGGCGGGCAGCGCTTCATAGGGCGGCGGCGCGAAATAGGCCGCGATCCGCGCGAACTCGGCGGGATCGTAGGAGAAGACCGAGCGATCCATCGAGGCGAACTCCGCCTCGACGGCGGCGCGGACCTCGTCGATCCCCTTCTCGTGAACGAGGATCTTGATGCGCGCCTTGTATTTGTTGTCGCGCCGGCCGAAGCGGTTGTAGACGCGCATGATCGCTTCGAGATAGGCGAGCAGATCGGCGCGCGGCACGTAATCGCGGATCACCTTGCCCACGAAAGGCGAGCGCCCGAGGCCGCCGCCGACCACGACCCGATAGCCGATCTCGCCGGCGCCGTTCTTCACGATCGCGAGGCCAATGTCATGCACCATGATCGCGGCGCGATCATGCCCGGCGCCCGTCACCGCAATCTTGAACTTTCGCGGCAGGAAGGAGAATTCGGGATGGGCGCTCGACCACTGACGAAGGAACTCCGCCGTCGGGCGCGGATCTTCGATTTCGTCCGGCGCGACGCCGGCGAAATGATCCGAGGTGACGTTGCGGATGCAATTGCCCGAGGTCTGGATGGCGTGCATCTCGACCTCGGCGAGCGCCTGCAGAATGTCGGGCGTATCGACGAGCTTGGGCCAGTTGTACTGCAGGTTCTGGCGCGTGGTGAAATGGCCATAGCCGCGATCGTATTTGTCGGCGATGTCGGCGAGCCGGCGCATCTGCCGCGCGGTGAGCGTGCCATATGGGATGGCCACGCGCAGCATATAGGCGTGGAGCTGCAGATAGAGCCCGTTCATCAGACGAAACGGACGGAATTCGTCCTCCGTCAGGGCGCCGGAGAGACGGCGGCGCACCTGCTCCCGGAACTCCGCGACGCGTTCGCGCACGAAGGCGGCGTCGAATTCGTCGTAGCGATAGGTCGTGGTGGGCGCGTTGGGACGCGTCAGCGCCTGCGGATCATGGGCGGTCATCTGGCGCCTCCTGCGGCCTGCTTGCCGAGATCGAGACGCACGCTCGGTCCCTTGATCCGCATCTTCTCGCGATAATGGAGCGGCGTCGGAACGCCGTCCGCGCCGATTTCGACATCGGCGAGATAGACGTCGACGACGTGATTGGCGGCGATCTCGGCCTTGCCGAATTGTTCGAGCGTGGCGGCCTCGTCCTTGTCGCGGGCGACGCGGGCCCTGGCGTGGTTGCGCTCCCAGCCGTTGGCCCCGAGAAACAGCACCTCGCCGTCCGCGAGATCGGAGGCAAGGAGGATTTGCGGATTTTTCAACGTGGACATCACGTCTCCTGCGCGATCTTCAGCGAGAGGCCGCTCATTTCGTCCGACCAGATGATCTGGCAGCAGAGGCGCGAGTTTTCGTAAAGCATCGGCAATTCGTCGAGCTTTTCCAGTTCGTCCTCGCGCGGCGGCGGAACCCGCTTCGCCGACTCCGCGTCGAGCACGACATGGCACTCCGCGCAGGCGAGGGCGCCGCCGCAGGTGTTCTCCATGCCCAGACCATAGTCGCGCAGGATTTCCATCAGCCGCCAGCCCTCGACGGCCTCGAGCTCATGGATCACGCCATTACGGTCCTCGACGCGCAGAACCGGCGTCTCGGGCTGCGGCTGCGGGTTGGGCGGGTCCGCGACAATATCCACTGCAGTGCTCATACGCTTGCTTTGCTCACGGCGGATGGACGCTCCTTCGGCGCGCCCGGCGTTCGGTATTTCGAACGTTTAATACTCTAAATCGGCCCGATGTCAATTCACTTAAAAATGAGGCGCAATAAAAATATATTACATCAAAAATATGTTGTTTTTGCCCGCCGTCATGCGCATGGCGCAGGAATCAACTAGTGAGGGCATGACAAGCGACCGCAAACTATGCTTGGTAAGAATCTCGCAAGGATTCGAGGCGGCGCACGTTATAGAGTGCTATAGGAGACCGCATGGTAAAGAGACCGCTCAAACCCACCAAGGAAATCTCGCCTCCGAAAAAGGAGACGGAATCGCGTCGCGACATTCGCGAAACCGCGGCGTCGCAGCAATCTTCAGGAGCCTTGATGAAACCGACCGTCATCGTCGTCGGCGCCGACAAGGGTGGCGTCGGCAAGACGACCATTGCGCGCGCCGTCCTCGATTTTCTCGCCCTCAACAGTATTCACGCGCGCGCGTTCGACACCGAGACGCCCCGCGGCACGCTGCATCGCTTCCATCCCGAGGAGACGATGATCGTCGATCTGACCTCGACCTCGGATCAGATGAAGATCATCGATACGCTGAACACGTCGCAGGCCAAGGTGAGCGTCATCGACGTGCGCGCCGGCGGCCTAAGCCCCGCTCTCGAGGCGCTGGACGAGATCGGCTTCTTCGACGCGGTCAAGGCCGGCGAATTCCGCTTCATCCTGCTTCACGTCATCGGCCCGTCCATCGCCTCGCTCGACGAGATCGCCGAGATCGCGCCCTATATGGCCGACGCGAATTATTTCATGGTCAAGAACCACGTCAACGACACCACATTCTTCGAATGGGACCCGCAGACGCACGCCAAATATTTCGAGGAAGTGCAGACGACCGGGGAGATCACCATCCCCAAGCTGGGCGAACTCGCCTATGAGCAGGTCGAACTCGCGGGCACGCCCTACTCCACCTTCATCGCCAACCAGACGGCGGAAGGCGAGCAGGCGGACCACTCCTTCGTTCTGCGCGGCTACGTCCGCACATGGCTCGCGCGCGTCGCCGACGAATTCGAGCGGGTCGGGCTGCTCGACCTGATAAACAGCGGGGGCAAGGGGCGTTAAGGCGGCGGCGGCGTCGCCTGTCGCATCCGCGAGGATCAAATGAGACGCCGCACCCTCGTCTTCTTCGTCTGTTCGCCACACTCCCGCACCGGCGTCACGACGACGGCGCGGCTTCTCACCGACTACTATCTCTCGCGCGGCGTCGGCGTGGAGGGGTTCGACACCGACTCACGCGAGCCCTGCTACGCGATGTATTTCCCGACGCTCTCGCAGGTCGTGGACATCGACGAAATCAGGGGTCAGATATCGCTCTTCGACCGACTCCTCGTTCCCGACGAGACGCCCAAGATCGTCGACGTCTGGGTTCGCTCCTACGACCGCCTGTTCTCGACGATCGCCGAGATCGGCTTCTTCGAGGAGGCGCGACGGCTGGGAATCACGCCGATCCTGCTCTTTCAGGCCGACTCCACTGAGTCGGCCGCCCGCAACGCCCTTCTGCTGAACACGACATGGCCCGAGCTGTGGATGACCGTCGTCCACAATGAGGGCGCCGCGCCGCTCGGCGCCGAAGCGATGGAAATCCTCTCGCGCTACCCGGCGCGGGGGAAATTCGTGATCCCGCGGCTCGAAGCCCCGATCGCGCGGACGCTCGACGATTTCCAGCTGTCGCTGTCGGAATTTCTGGCGGAGCCCCCGCTCGACATGTCGATCGTGGTGCGCGCCGCGCTGAAGGCGTGGCTCGCGCCGATCTTCACCCAGTTTCAGAGTTTCGAACTCAGGCTCGAACTTCAATCGAGCCAGTTCCTCCGTTAGGGGAGCGACATGGAATACCGCCGTCTCGGAACGACCGACCTTTCCGTCTCCGCCATTTGCCTCGGCTCCATGACCTGGGGCCAGCAGAATACGGTAAGCGAAGCCCATGCGCAGCTCGATTACGCGCTCGCGCGCGGCGTCAATTTCATCGACACGGCGGAAATATATTCGATCCCGCCGCGCCGCGAGACGCAGGGCTCGACCGAGCGCATCATCGGAAGCTGGCTCGCCGCGCGAAAGAACCGCGACAGGGTGATCATCGCGACGAAAGTCGCCGGTCGCGGCGACGCCAACTGGCTGCGCGAAGGCGGCGCGGGCACGGTCCTCGACGCGAAGAACATACAATACGCGATCGAGGGGTCGCTGAAGCGGCTGCAGACGGATTATGTCGATCTGTATCAGCTGCACTGGCCGGACCGTTCGCTCCCGCTGTGGGGCGCGGGCGGCACGACCTACCGCCGCCCGAGCAAGCGCGCGGAAGTTCCGATCGAGGAAACGCTGGAAGCGCTCGCCGGGCTGGTGAAGGCCGGCATGGTTCGCCACATCGGCCTTTCCAACGAGACGCCCTGGGGCGTCGCGCGTTTCCTGCGCGCCGCCGAACTCGGGCGCGGCCCGCGCGTCGTCTCGATCCAGAACGCCTACAACCTCATCAATCGCACCTTCGAGATGGGCCTTGCGGAATTCGCCGAGCGCGACGCCGTCGGCCTTCTCGCCTATTCGCCTCTGGCGCAGGGCTATCTCACGGGCAAATATCAGGGCGGCGCGCGGCCGCCCGGCGCGCGCACCACGCTCTTCGAGCGGGCGCAGCGCTATGAAAAGCCGGGAGTGGAGGCGGCGATCGACGCCTATCTTGCGTTGGCGCGCGACATCGGCGTCGATCCGGCGCAACTCGCCATCGCCTATGTCACCTCGCGGCCGTTCGTGACGTCGAACATCATCGGCGCGACGACGATGGCGCAGCTGAAGACGGACCTCGATTCGGTGGAGGTGAAGATCACGCCGGAAATCGAGCGGCGGATCGACCAGATCCACCAGCTGCACAGCAATCCTGCGCCGTAACCGTTACGCGTGCCCCGCGCTCGACGAAAGCCGCTCCAGATCGATCCCGATGGAGCGCAGCGCGCGCCTGTATTTGCTGTCGAGGTCGCGATCGAAGAGCAGCTCCGGATCGGCCGGGCAATGAAGCCAGCCATTGTGCTGGATTTCGTCCTCGAGCTGCCCGGCGTCCCATCCGGCATAGCCTAGCGCCAGCAGCGCGTGGTGCGGGCCCTCGCCAGCGGCGATCGCCCGCAGAATGTCGATTGTCGCGGTGAGCGACACGCCGTCGTCGATCGGCAGGGTCGAATTGTCGAGGAAGAAATCCGGCGAATGCAGCACGAAGCCGCGGTCGGTCTGCACCGGGCCGCCGGACAGCACCTGAATCTCTTCGGCGCGGCGCGGCAGGCTGATGCGCTCCTGCGGGGCGATCACCTGCAGCTGCACGAGGAGATCGGGGAAGTTCTTCACCCGCGCCGGCTGGTTGACGACGATGCCCATGGCCCCGTCTTCCGAATGGGCGCAGAGATAGATCACCGACCGCGCGAAACGCGGATCCGCCATGCCGGGCATGGCGACGAGGAGTTGCCCGTCGAGATAGCGGCGTTCTCCGCCGCGCGGGCCGCCGCCCACCGGTCGATCCAAATCTTGCTTCCTGCCCATTGCGCTCATAATTTCATGCTACGCTTGCCGCGCTTCCTTCACAAGCGGCGATAATGCGGCGGGCGCGATAACCGCCCCGAAAACAACGCCCGAGACGAAGCAGGAGCCGATGAAGCGCGCCTTCCCCACATATATAGCGGTTTTTCTGGCGACGACCGTGCTGACGCCCGCTGGCGCCGCCGAGGCGGATTTCGCCTCGCCCCCGTCGAAGGGCGCCGTCTCCGCCGCGCGACTCCTCGCGGCCGGGCCGGCGCAGGGCGGCGTCTATCGCGCCGGCGTCGAGATCGACCTCAATCCCGCGACAATCACCTATTGGCGCCAGCCCGGCGAAGCCGGCTCGCCTCCGGTCTTCGATTTCTCCAGATCCGTCAATGTGGCGAGGGTCGAAACCTCCTTCCCGGCCCCGAAACACATCGACGAGGCCGGAACAATCGTCGCGGGCTATGACGGGAAAGTGGTTTTTCCGCTGAAAGTGACGCCGCAGGACCCCAAGGCGCCGGTCACCCTCAATCTGACGCTGGATTACGCCGCCTGCGGCAAGATCTGCCTGCCGGCGAAGGCGGAACTGTCGCTGGCTTTGCCCCGCGCGGGCGCCTCGCCCTTCGCGGCCGAGATCGCGGCGGCCGAGAAGCGCGTCCCGCAGAAGGTCGGCGCGGCGGAAGCGAAGAAGCGGCTGGCGCTGCGCAAGGAGGACGCGCAGGATTCGTGGCGTCTGAGCTACAAGGGCCCCGGCAAGGCGCAAGACGTCTTCCCCGAGGTGGCCGAGCCGCTCTTCATCGAGAGCAAGCGCGACGGGGCCGATTTTACGCTGACGCTCTTCTCGACCGGGGCGAAGCCCAAGGCCGCCGACGCAACCATCACGGTCGTCACCGACAAGGAGGCTTTCGAGGCGCCGGCGCGCCTCGAATAGGGTTTTACTCCGCCTCGACATCCACGGGCGCGGGCCCGGTCTCGCGGTCGAGCTTGGGCGTGCGCTTGAAGGTCGATTTGCGGCCGCGCAGCGTCTGCAGGATTTTCGCGCCATTGGCGAAGGCGAGATAGATGAAGAGCGGCGGCACCGACCCGACGGTTTTGGCGTAATCCGCCACCGTGCCGCGCTTCAGCGCGAGATAGGGCGGCAGCGTCATGCCGAGGGCGACCATCAGCGTCATCACGACGACGAGCTCTAGTATGCCGTAGTAGGGCGCGAGCGAACCGTGAAGGATCGCGCCGATCACGAAGGCGATCAGGCCGATCGCGGCGGCCGGGAAAAAGATCTGATGGGCGATGAGCGAAATCGCCAGCACGCGCTTGGACAGGCTCCAGGGCGATCGCCAGATCGGAACGATGGTCTTCTGCGCGACCTGCACGAAACCATTGGACCAGCGCCGCTGCTGGCGGCGGAAGTCGCGGATGCCCTCCGGCACCTGGCCGGGAATCGGCGGCTCCGAAACGAAGAGGCCGTGCCAGCCCTTGAGTTCGGCGCGCACGGTGAGATCGAGGTCTTCGCATAGCGAATAATCCGACCAGCCGCCCGCGTCCTCGATCGTCGCGCGACGCCAGATCCCGCCCGTGCCATTGAACTGGAAGAGCCAGCCGGCGTGAGCGCGCGAGCGCTGCTCGATCATGTAATGCCCGTCCTGCACCAAGCCCTGCGCACGGGTGAGCCAGTTGGTTTCGTAATTCTGGAATTCGCAGCGCGACTGCACGAAGCCCGCGCGGTCGTCGGTGAGAAAGAGCGGCACGGTGCGCCTGAGCCAGTTCGGCGGCGGACGGAAGTCCGCGTCCAGCATGGCGATGAAGGGCTCGTCCGTCAGCGTGAGGCCATGGGCGCAGGCGCCGGCCTTGAAGCCGGAGCGATCCGCCCGGCGGACATGGTCGATCACCGTTCCGCCCGCGCGCAACTCCTCCGCCACGGCCGCGGCGCGCGCGCTCGTCTCGTCAGTGGAATCGTCGAGGAGCTGAATGCGGAGCTTGTCCTTCGGCCAGTCGAGCTGCGCGACGCAGCGCAGCGACTGCTCGGTGACGAGCGGCTCGTTGAACACGGGGATCTGCAGCAGCACATGCGGCAGATCGGCGTCGGCGCGCGCCGGCGCTTCGGGATCGCGCACGCCGCGCAGCTGATCATAGAGAAAGCGGCCGATCACGACGAGATAGCCGAGACCGATCGCAACGAGGATCAGGGCGCAGGCATACGCGACCGCGTCGACCAGAAATTGGAGGAGTCCGAGCAGCAAAAGGCTATCCTTCTTCGTGCGGGGTCGGCGCCGGCTGCGCAGCCGCGCGCGCGTGGACCGTATCCTTCGCCCAGACCACCCGGTCGGTCATCCAGGCGTTCACCCAGACCGCAAGCATCATCGCCTCGCGTATAATGAAAACCGCGGGCGCCGCGTAAGATAACTGCCATCCTTTTGCCATGGAAAGCAATGTCTCCAAAGCAAACCACACCGCAAATGTGACGAGCGCCCCCGAAATCGGGCTCAAATCGACCATCGGCGCGGCGACGGCGCCCGCCGCAACCGCTGGAAGAGCTTGGCAGATCGGCTCCGCGAGGAAGGAAATCAGCTCGTCGTTGCGGCGTATGACGCTCCAGCGCAATTGACGGTTGTAGACATCGCCGAATTCGCGCGCGCCAAGCTCCTGCCGCACCGGCCGATGTGAAAAAACGGGTTTCTGACCGATTCGCCGCATGGCCTTGGCGAGGGCGTTGTCCTCGCCGACGGTGTGCGAAATGGCGCCGAAGCCGCCGGCCCGAAGGAAGTCCGAGCGGCGAAAGAGCATGATCTTGCCGACGCCGTGCCCCTGCCCGAGACAGGAGGCGAGGAACAGCATGCGCGCATGCGGCCCGTTGATGATCGCCGCCTCGACATGGGCGGCGAAATTGTCGAGCCGCGCGCAATAGGGAATGGCGCAGACGAGGCCCACATCGTCATTGAGCTGTTTGAGATGCTCCGCGAGCGCGTCCGGCTCCAGCAGGACATTGGCGTCCTTCATGAAGATGACGTCGTTTTCGGCCTGCATGAAAGGCGCATACAGATTGTCCACCTTCGGGCTCGCCGCGAATTTCGCGGTCGAGCGAAGGATGCGGGCGGGAACGTCCGGATGGCGGGCGAAGATCTCCCGCATCTTCGCGACGGCGGGCAAGGCGAGATCGGCGGCCGCGACCGTCACTTTGAAATCCGGATAGTTCTGCGCCAGCGCCGATTCCTGCGTGCGCTCGAACTCCTCCTCCAGCAGTTTCACCGGCAGCACGATCGAGACCGGCGGCTGGTCGCGCCGCCTCGCGCGCCGCGCCGCGAGCCAGGGCTGCGCGATCGTGGCGACGACGGAAATGACCAGAAGCGCGATCGCGACCACCCAATAGACGGCTGCAAACCACATGAGGGCGAGACCCGCCGTCACGACGGTTCGCGCTCGCTGGTTTCGGGCACCTCGACATGGAAGCGCCGCATGACGCTGTCGACCAGACCCGACGGCAAAAGGGTGAAGAAGCGCATTGCGAAATACATGTATCGCGGAAAGGCGATGACGTTCTTTCTTCGCTCCAGTCCGCGCTTGATGATTTGCGCCGCCTTCTCGTCCGAGATCGCGCCCGGCTGCCAGGACTTGGTGCGCGCCGACATGGGCGTCTCGACGAAGCCCGGAACAATCAGACTGACCCGGACGCCGTACGGCGCCAGCCGTCCGCGCAGGCAGTCGGCCCACATGTGAACGCTGGCCTTGGCCGCGCAATAGGAGGGCGAATAGGGAAGGCTGCGCACGCCCGCCATGGAGCCGACGATGACGATCTGCCCCCGCCCGCGGTCGCACATGGCCTCGATCGCGGGCTCGACCGTGTTGAAGACGCCCGCCACATTGATCGCCAGCATGGCCCGCACGGCTTCCGGCGTCTCCAGAACCTGCCCGGGCGAGAGCCCGGTGGCGACGCCCGCGTTGGCGAAGAGCACGTCAATCGGCCGCGCCGCATGGGCGGCCTGCACGAGCCTCGCCATGGCTTCACGGTCGCGCACGTCGGCGACGCGCGTCTCGACATCCGAGGCGCCCGCCGCGCGGCAGGCCTCCGCCGCGGCCTCGAGCCGCGTCCTGTCGCGCCCGAGGAGGCAGAGGCTCGCGCCATCCCTGGCGTATGCGAGCGCCAGCGCGCGGCCGATGCCGCTCGAGGCGCCGGTGATGAGAAGTCGCAGGGTCATGCTCCGGAAGTCGCGGGTCGCAGCGTCGCCTCGCCGATGATCCCCGGCGTGCGCGCCGCGCCATGGGCGAAAAGGCGCAGGAAAACCTTCGTCTCCGATGCGCGCAGGACGCGGCCGGAGAGCGTCACTGTCTCGCCGCGCAGGATCGGCTGGATGAATTTGCCCGAAAGCCCGACCAGAACGAGGTCGCCGCGCCATTTCTTCAGCATCGGCTCGAAGGCCGCGAGCAGCTTCATTCCATGCACCGGCGGCGCGGCGAGGCCGATCTTCGCCGCGAGCGAATCGTCGAGATGCAGCGGATTGTCGTCGCCCGAGACCGCCGCATAACGCTCGAGCGCCTGCGCGTCGAAGGGGCCGATCACAGTCTCCGGCAGCTTGTCGCCGACCTTGATCGCGACGCTCATGATGCGCTCCCCAGTCCCGCGCGCGGCACGAGGCGCAGCACGGTCTCGATTCGCGCGACGCGCGCGCCGGCCGGCGTCGCGACAGTCGCTTCGAGGACGAGGCGCGGCGGCGTTTCCTCGCGTCGCATCGTCACCGACACATCATAGCTCTCGCCCGCGACGAGCGGCGTCTCATAGTCGAAGCTCTGCGATTCATGGACGGGCACGACGTCCAGCGCCGCGCACAAATCCTTCACCCGGTCGAAAAGCGCGGGATCAGTCAGCCAGAGGGCCGGATAGCAGAGCGGGGGCGCGCCGCTCCCGTCGCCCCCGGTCTCGTGTCCATAGGCGCGCGCGCGCTCGGGGTCGACGCGAAGCCGGAATGGTCCGAGCGTGGTCGGCGCGTCAGGCGGCATGGCGGACAATCAGCACGGCGTTGATGCCGCCGAAGGCGAAAGAATTGGACATGGCCGCGCCGATGCTGTGCGGGCGCGCCACATTGGGCACGGCGTCGATGGGGCATCGGGGATCGTGTTCGAGGAAATTGATCGTCGGCGGGACGGTCTGCTCGCGCAGCGCATGAATCGTGATGGCGAGCTCCAGACCGCCGCTCGCGCCGAGCGCATGGCCGTGGATGGGTTTCGTCGAGGAAACCGGAACCTCTCGCCCGTAGTCTGCGAAGACGCGCAGGATCGCTTCCGACTCCGTGATGTCGTTGGCGTGCGTCGCCGTGCCGTGGGCGTTGATGTAATGAATGTCCCGCGGCGTGAGCCCGGCGTCCGCCAGCGCCGCGGAGATGCAGCTCGACGCCCCGTCGAGATCCGGCCGCACGGGATCCTTGGCGTCGCTCGTCGTGCCATAGCCGGCGAGTTCGCAGAGCGGCTCATGGCCGCGCGCGCGCGCCGACTCCGCCGTCTCCAGCACGAACACGGCCGCGCCCTCGCCGAGCGACATGCCGTTGCGCCCCTTCGAGAAAGGCCGGCAGAGATTGGGGGTCATCACCCGGAGGCCCTCCCAGGCGCGGATGGTGGCGTTGATGACACACGCCTCCGCGCCGCCCACGATCGCCTTGTCGACCATGCCGGAGCGGATCATCTGCATGCCGAGGCCCACCGACTGGCTCGCCGACGAGCAGGCGCTTCCGATGGCGAAGGTGGGGCCGAGCGCCTTGAAGCGCGCGCCGATCGTTGTCGGCATGGCGCTCGGGATCAGCTTGGGCACGCTCAGCGTCTCGGGACGCGTATGTTCGACATAATATTTGTAGATGCCGTCCTCGATGGTCGTCATGCCGCCGATGCCGGTGCCCAGAATCACGGCGGTGCGCGGCCCCGCAATGTCCATGCGGCCGAAGCCCGCCTGCGCCATCGCCTCATCGGCTGCGACGACCGCGAATTGCGTGAAGGGATCGCAAAAGGGCAGAACTTCCGGCTCGATATATTCGGCCGGGTCGAAATCCGGCACCTGCGCCGCGATCTTGATCCGCCCGTCATAAGGCCGCTCGGTCTTCAGCTCGCGAACCTGGCTGACGCCGTCGCAGGCAGCCTCCCACAGCTTGCGCGCGCCGACGCCGGAGGCGCAGACCGCGCCCATGCCGGAGATGACGACGCGGCGTCCTCCGTCCGCCCGCGAATCCGCCATTTACTGGTTCTCACGCTCTTTCTGGATGTGCTCGGCGATGGCGCTGATCAGGCTCTCCACCGTCTTCGCCTCCTGCAGCGACCCGTCCATGGGGATGTAGACGTTGAACTTTTCCTCCAGCGCCGTGAGGATCATGACGATGTCGACCGATTTCAGGTCGAGGCTCTCGATTGTCGCGTCGGGCGTGACCTTGGTGCGGTCCACCATGCCCTCGGAAGCGATCACTTCGATGATTTCTTCCTTGAGCCTGGCGATGTCTTGCGGATTATCTGTCACGAATCCCTCCGTTAGGGGTCTGGCCGTCTGAAAAGGCGACGGCGGCCGCGCGGCGCATTGACGCAGGGCGTCGGGATCTGGCCCGGATGGGCGGCGACCCGCGCGGCGACTGGCGCGGTCGAGCCCCGCAGGCCGGCGCTTCCCCCGCCCTGCGGGCGGCCTCGACTTGGTTACGGGTTTTGAACGGGAAAATAAAGCCCGACGGCTTTCTGCCGATTAGCAGTGGCCAAAAGCCGGCGCTTCGTGGCAAAAGGCGCGCAAAACATGAGGGGTCGAGACCAAAATGACTGCGCATGAGACAGCGATCGCCGGAGTTTTTCCACAGCCGACCGAAGAACAATGGCGCAAACTCGTCGACAAGGCGCTGAAAGGCGCGTCCTTCGACACGCTCGTCTCGAAGACCTATGGCGGCGTCGCTCTCGCCCCGCTCTACCCCCGCGCGGCGGCCGCCGGCCCGCGCGCCCTGCGCCGCACCCCCGGCCGCTGGTCGATCCTCGGCCGCGTCGATCTCGCCGACGCTGACGCCGCCAACCGCTTCGCCATCGAGGACCTCGAAGGCGGCGCCGATGGTCTGCATATCGTCTTCGCGGGCTCTCAGGGCGCCTATGGCGGCGGCCTGACGAGCGACAGCGACGAGACGATCGGGCGTCTCCTCGCCAATGTCCGGCTGGATTACGGCATCCCGGTGCTGGTCGAGGCGTCGCCCCGCGCGCCCGGCGCCGCCGCCGCGATCGTCCGCCTCGTCGACAGCCAGCACATCGACCCGTCCATCACCCGGATCTCTCTGGGCTACGACCCGCTCGGCCTGCAGGCGCTGCACGGCTTTGCGCCGGCGCCATGGCCGCAAGAATCCAAGGCCTTCGCCGCCGCCGCGAAAGCCGCGGCCGCTGCCGGGTTCACGAGCGGCGCCGTCGTCGCCGACGCAAGGGTGATCCACGCCGCCGGCGGCGAGGAGACGCAGGAGCTCGCTTTCGCCCTTTCGGCGGCGGTCGCCTATCTGCGCGCGCTGGCCGACAATGGCCTCGACCTCGAAACCGCCCGCGCGCTCATCGCCTTCCGCCTCGCCGCCGACGCCGACGAATTCCTGGGCGTCGCGAAGTTCCGCGCGATCCGCCGCCTCTGGGCGCGCGTCGAGGAGGCTTGCGGCCTCACGCCGAAACCGGCGCTGATCTTCGCGGAGACCGCCTGGCGCATGATGTCGCGTCGCGACCCGTGGAACAACATTTTGCGCGGAACGCTCGCGACCTTCTCGGCGGCCATCGGCGGCGCCGACACGATCACCGTCCTGCCCTTCACGCAGGCGCTCGGCGCGCCGGACAGCTTCGCCCATCGCCTCGCCCGCGACACGCAGCTGGTCCTTCAGGACGAATCCCATATCGACGTTGTCGACGATCCGACGAGCGGCGCCGGCGGCTTCGAGACGCTGACGCAGGAGCTTTGCGAGCGCGCCTGGGCCGCGTTCCAGCAGATCGAGGCCGAGGGTGGATTGCCCGCCTCGCTGGAGAAGGGAACCTTCCAGGGCCGTGTGGCGGAGACCGCCGGCGAGCGAGCGAAAAAGGTCGCGCGCGCCCGTGAGAAGATCATCGGGGCCAATGAGTTCCCGGATATCCACGAGAAGGCGCTCGATGTGCTGGCGCCCTTCGACGCCTCACGCCAGAACGCCGAGGCGCCGGCCGGCGCGCTGAAGACGGCGGCGCTCGCGCCCCGCCGCCTCTCCGAGCCTTTCGAGCGGCTGCGCGACGCGTCCGACGCCCATGCCGCAAAAACAGGCGCCCGCCCGCGCGTCTTCCTCGCCAATCTCGGCTCGGTCGCGGCTTTCACCGCGCGCGCCAATTTCGCCAAGAACTTCTTCGAGGCGGGCGGCGTCGAAGCGGTCTTCGGCCCGGAAACCGATTCGAGCGCGGAGATCGCCGGGGCTTTTCGCGATTCTGGCGCGAAACTCGCTTGCCTGTGTTCGTCGGACCGGATTTACGGCGATATGGCGGAGGCGGTCGCTATCGCTCTCAAGGGCGCGGGCGCGAAGCTCTATCTCGCCGGCCGGCCGGGGGAACTGGAAGACCGGCTGCGCCGCTCGGGCGTCGGCGAATTCATCTATGTGGGCTGCGACATGCACGACGTGCTGCAGCGCGCCCTCGAGGAGGCCAAATGAGGTTCTGGCTTTTGACGCTGGCGGCTTCTCTCGCCGCCAGTGGGGCCCTCGCCAAGCCGCGCAAGCCGAAACATGAAGGGGCCGAAGCGGCTGTCGCTTCCCCGGGCGACCCGAACGGCGTCTGGACGATCGAAGCGTCGACGAGCGTCGGGAATTGCCCGGCGTTGATCCCGACCGGTCTTCAGATTTCCGGGAACAGGATTGTTTCGGCGGCCGGCGCTGAAGTCTCGACCTGGGGCTATGTCGACGGCGAGGGCAACATCGTCGCGCGCTTCACGGGGAGCGGGGACCGCGTCGCGCGCTTCCATGGTCAGCTGCGCGGGGGCAAGGGCTCGGGGGCCTGGTCGTCCTCGACCGACATGTGCGGCGGCGCGTGGCGGGCGTCGCGCGGCTGAAGCGCGCGGCGATCCCGCCCAACCGCGAATCGGCGCTCAGTTCTCTTCGTCTTCACGCGGCAGCAGAGGCTCGCTGCGCACCTGCCTCGGCGCGGCGGCCTGCTGCGCGGCTGGCGGCGGGGTCATTTCCGCCGCGCGGGAGACGCCGAGCCCGTCGCGCTGATAGATATCGTCGCGGAATTGCGTAACGCCGTCCGGCGCGCCCCAGGCGGTGACGTAAACCCAATAGACCGGCACCGGCGGGGTGATCTTCACATCGACGCGCTCGCCCGAAGCGATCACCTGATCGATATGGTCGCGGTCCCAGCCGGGAGTCTCGCGCAGCAGGAACGCCACATAGTCGCGCACGTTCTGCAGGCGGATGCAGCCCGAGGAGACGAAGCGGAAGTCGTCGCCGAAGACGCCCTTGGCCGGCGTGTCGTGCATATAGACGCCGTAAGGATTCGCGATGTCGATGCGCACCACGCCCAGCGAGTTGAAGTCTCCGCCGATGTCCTGGCGGAACTTGTAATTGAGCGCGTCGAGCGAACGCCAGTTGATCTGCTCGGGCTGCAGCTCCTGGCCTTCCTTGTTGTAGACGCGGATGTGGTTGTCGTGCAGGTAGTTCGGATCCGCCTGCATCTTCGGGATCAGATCCTTGCGGATGACCGAGGCCGGAACGGTCCAGAACGGATTGAAGTTGACCTGGATCGCCTTGGTCTGCATCACCGGGGACTGTCGGTCGATCTTGCCGACGCCGGCGATGTGATGGGTCACGACCTGACCGTTCTCCACGGTCTCGACGGTGGCCGCCGGTATGTTCGCCGTGACATATCGGTTGCCCAGATCGCGCGAGAAGCTGCGCAGCCGCACGAGATTGGTCTCGAGCTGGCGCAGGCGCGTTTCCGCCGGCACATTCAGCGCCGCGAAAGTCTGCTGGTTGACGACGCCGGTTTCGATGATGCCGTGGCGGGCCTGAAAACGGCGCACCGCCGCTTCGACATAAGAATCGAAAATCGGGCTCGTGCCGGTCTCGTGACCGATGTCGCCGGAGACGATCAGGCGTTTGCGCAACGCCGAAACGGCGGGGCTGCTGACGCCGAGCCGCAGCTGATGGCCCGCGGGCACCTGGGGCCAGCCGCCATTGGCGACGATCTCGCGGAATTGTTCGATCGCGGCCTCCGTCGCCGCGACGGTCTGTGTGGACAGGATCGGCGTCGTCGAGCGGGAAACGGTCAGACGCGCGTCGGCGTCATAGCGCTGCGCCCATTCCGCCTGCCCGTCATAGTCGGAGCCGGCGAAAGCCGGCGCGCCGGCCGCCAGTGAAAGGCCGAGAGAAAGCTGGAAAATCGCTAGTTTGCGCACCAATCGCTCCAGTCGCAGTCGAGTCGCCGGCGATGTCGCGGCGGGAAAACGGAAAGCGGCGCCGGCCCACGGCCGCGCCGGCTTTCAATTCACTTGAGCATCTTTAAAGTTAACAAGGCGCGAATAGTCCGGCGATTTTGTGTCTGTACTCGCCGGTTTCCGTCCGGGCCGGCGCCCGAAGACGCTCGAAACCGGGCCGAAGGCCGATATTTTGTCGCCTCTTCAAGCCCTTAGCGCCACCGGTTCATCGACCGGCGAAAGCTCGACGCCAACGTCGTAGAAGGAGCGGCGGGCGAGGTGCAGCCGCCCGGCGAGGAGGCCGGTCGGGAACTGTCGCAGCGCGAGATTATAGTCCTTCACCGCCAGATTCAGGCGCCGGCGCGCCGCGGCCAGCTCGGACTCGGCGTGGGCGATCCGCCTGCAGAACGCGTCGAACTCGTGGGAGTTTTGCAATATCGGAGAAGACTCGGCGATGATCAGCAGTCGGCGCACGCCTTCGCCCAGCGTCGTCTCCGCGAGGATCTGGGCTTGCGGCGTCGTTGCGCGCAGCGCGGCGGCCCGGGCCTTCAAGACGAAATCGAATGTGTCGCGCTCATCCTGCGTGAAGGCGCGCACGGCGTTGAAGAGGTCCGGCAGAAGCGCGTGACGCGCCCTGAACTGGCTGTCGATGTCGGCCGCCGCCTGATCGCAAAGCGCTTCGAGCGCCCTGAGACGGCGGTAGGCGACCAGCGCAAAGCCTGCGGCGCCGGCAAGGCCCGCAAGTGTGATCCAGGACAAAAACGCCATGAGCGGGCCCCCTCCCCCAGCCGCAGTCTCCTGCCTGGATTTCTAGAGAGCGCAATCAAAAGATAGCGTTAGGAAACGCAGTTAGCGATTGGTAAACACGTCTTTCGCGCTCTACCCCGCCCGCGTCCACCCGTCCATGCCGAGCCGCTCCTGGGGCAGGAAGCGCGCCTTGTAGGCCATCTTGCGCGACCCCTCGACCCAGTAACCTAGATAAAGGTGCGGGAGGCCCGCGGCCCGCGCCCGCGCGATGTGGTCGAGGATCATGAAGGAGCCGAGCGAGCGTTCCTCGAAATCCGGCTCGTAGAACGAGTAGACCATGGACAGGCCGTCGCCGAGCCGATCGGTGAGGCAGCAGGCGACCAGCCGATCAGCGTCGCCGCCGGGCGCGTCGGGCGCGAGGCGATACTCGATCAGCCGCGTGTCCACATGGCTGTCCTCGACCATCATCTGGTAATCGACCATGCTCATGTCCACCATGCCGCCGTCCGAGTGGCGCGCGCCGACATAGCGCCGGAAGAGCGCGTATTGCTCGGGCGTCGCGCGCGCCGGCCGGCCCTCGCCGTCGACGTCCATGTTGCGGCGCATGATCCGCCGATGGCCGCGCGAGGGGATGAATTCGTCGATCTTCACGCGCACGGACACGCAGGCGCGGCAATTCTCGCAGGCCGGGCGGTAGGCGATGGTCTGCGACCGGCGAAAGCCGGATTGCGTAAGCGTATCGTTGAGCCCCGGAGCCCGCAGGCCGATGAGATGGGTGAACACCTTTCGCTCGGCGCGGCCCGGCAGGTAAGGGCACGGCGCCGGCGAGGTGAGATAGAACTGGGGCGCGTCGCGAGGTTCCTTCGTCACGCTCGTCTCGATGATTGCTCGTCATTCAGCATAGGGCGGGAGAGCCCGCCGCGCCAATGCGTAAATTACGCAGAACGCCTCAATACGATGACGTCGGCAAGCATATCGTGCAGGCACCGCTTGTCTCTCGCGACCAGCGAGACGAGGAACAGAGGCGGCAGCAGCCATGTGACATAGAACAGCACGGCGTGCACCGCCGCCTGCAGGAAGGGGACGGGCTCGCCCTGCATGGTTCGCATCTCGAGGTCCATGAAGGCCATTCCGGGAGTCGCCATGCGCCATCCCGAAACGGTCAGGCCGTTGTAGAAGAAAGCCACGATTGGAAAGAGCGGCGGCAGCAGAAAGGCCGACATTCCGGCGCTGAGGACGAAGAGCGCCACGAACAACGCCGCCGACAGCCCCGACACCAGAATGAAGTCGAGGCAAACCGCGAAGATTCGGCGCGTTCGCACGCCCTCGAGCGCCTGCGGCGGAATATAGGGCGCGGCCGGCGCTTCCCGCTCCGGGGCGCCTGTCGTGTAATCCTTGCGGAAATCGCCGTCGCTCATCGTCTCATCGCTCCTCGCGCCCGGTGGGCTTCGCGAAATGTCGGACGAAAGCGCCGCGCTTTCAAGGTGAGGCTCATGCACGCCGGTCGCAATTTCATTCGCCGCCCTTATTTATAACCGGTAGAGCGGCGCCGGTCGGCGGACGGTCGGCGCGCCTGCGGTCAGGAGCCGACATATGCGGAACAGGGTGCGCGCGGCGGAAACCGGAATCGAAGAAAACGTCCCGCGCCGCGGGGCCGGCGCGCTCGACGCCGCGAGCGTCGCCCGCCTCGACCGGCTGCATGACGAGCTTCAGGCGCGCGCCGCGACCATGATCGGCTATCCGACGAACTTCTGCTTCGACTATCCCGAGCTCGAACGCTTCCACGCCTTTTCGCTCAACAACGTCGGCGACCCGTTCGACGACAATCTCTACGGGCTCAATACGCATGAATTCGAGCGCGAGGTGATCGAGTTCTTCGCGCAGCTCTACCACATCCAGAAGCCCAATTACTGGGGTTACGTCACGAATGGCGGGACGGAGGGCAACATGTACGGCCTCTATCTCGCACGCGAGATTTGCCCCAATGGCGTCGTCTATTTTTCCGAGGACACGCATTACAGCGTCATGAAGATCGTGCATGTGCTCAACATGAAGCACATCGTGCTGCGCTCGCAGGAGAACGGCGAGATGCGCTACGACGATCTTTCGGACATGCTGCGCTTCAACCGCGACAAGCCGGCGATCCTGCTCGCCAACATCGGCACGACGATGAAGGGCGCCATCGACGACCTTGGCAGAATCCGCGCCGCGCTTCACGACAACGCGATCCACCACCATTACATTCATTGCGACGCCGCGCTGGCGGGCATGACGCTCCCCTTCATGAAGGACGCGCCGGCTTTCGACTTTGCGGCCGGAGCGGATTCGATCGCCGTGTCGGGCCATAAATTCATCGGAATGCCGACGCCTTCCGGCGTCGTCGTCGCGAGGCGCAACAATGTCGAGCGCGTGAAGTCGGCGATCGAATATATCGGCGCCTCTGACACGACAATTTCCGGCTCGCGCAACGGCCTGTCGACGCTGATGCTGTGGCGCGCGATACATGCGCTTGGCCGCAAGGGATTCGAGGCGCGCGTCAGGGCCTGCCTGGACCAGACGCAATATGCGCTCGCGCGGCTCGCCGGCGTCGGCTGGCCGGCTTGGGCCAATCGATGCTCCAATATCGTCGTGCTGAAACGCCCGCCGCAAGAAATCGTTCGCAAGTGGCAGCTCGCCGTCAAGGATGAGCTCGCCCACATAATCCTGATGCCGCATGTCGGCCCCGCCCAGATCGACGCCTTCGTCGATGACCTGAGCCGCGTCGCGCCGGCGCACGAACCACGCCGCGGACCGCAGGGGCGACGCCGGGCGGCGTGAGGATCGGAAGGAAAAATTCGAAGGATCGAAGGACCGCCTGAACGCAGCTTCACACTTGTGTCGCTGTGACAAAAAACAGTTGCAGTTCGTTCTCGAATGCGTAAATCTGCTTTCATTGTCCCAACTATTTTTTAGAGACCGCCATGTTCAAGACAATCCTTCTCTTTTCCGATGGAACCGGAAACAGCGCATCCTCGCCTTTCAAGACGAATGTTTTTCGTGTCTACGACTCGCTGGACATGTCGCCCGAAAAAGGCCAGATCGCCTATTACGACGATGGCGTCGGCTCCTCTTCGCACAAAATTCTCGCCGCGATTGGCGGCGCCTTTGGCGTGGGCCTGAAAAGAAACGTCCTCGATCTCTTTAAATTTCTGACACGCCATTACGGCGATGCGCGTTCTGCGGGAGTGACGCCGACGATTGCCTGCTTCGGCTTCAGTCGTGGCGCCTTCACCATCCGCGTGCTTGTCGGAATCGTCCAATCACAGGGGCTTCCAATCCACGCCAAAAGCGAAGCGGAGCTGGATCGACTGGCCCGGCGCGCCTACAACGCCTATCGCAAGGAGAATTTCCGCACCGCCCTCAGAATTGAAACACCGCTTCGGGTGATACGCGACAAGATATACGATATTTTGGACCGCCGAAGATATGGCGCGACATACCAGGAAACAAAACGAGAGAATAATATAAAAATCGATTTTCTCGGGTTATGGGACACCGTGGGCGCTTACGGTATGCCGGTAGACGAATTGCGCATCGCAATCGACAGACTCATTTTTCCGATGACTTTCAGCAATTTCGATATTGCGCCGAATGTTGCTTGCGTCCGCCACGCACTCTCCATCGATGATGAAAGAAAGTCTTTCAGGCCAGTCCTCTTCGACGACGCCGTGGATCGCAGCAATTCCCGCCGCGCGCGGGAGGCGTGCGTCTCGAAGTTCCTGTCGGAAAACGGCGGCCAGGAGAGCGCCGAAGCGAGAGCAAGGGCGGAGGACGAGGCATGGAGAACCGTCACCGAGCGATCTGTTCAATTATGGTTCCCCGGAGTGCACGCAAACGTCGGCGGCGGATACCCCAACGACACGATGTCCTTGTTGCCGTTGAAATGGATCATGCTCGAGGCGGGACAACATGGCGTTTGCTTCCGGCAACCGGTCATCGATGAAATCAACGCCAAAGCGACCGCCTTTGGCCAGATCTACGACTCACGCGCGGGCGTGGGCGTGCTTTATCGATACAAGCCGCGCGATATCAACGAATTCATGCGCGAAAGCCGCAAGCGCGTCACCGAGGCGCTCAAAGCGGGCAAGGATGATGCGCTTCGTCCCGATGAAGTCGATTATCTGCCGCTCGTCCATGAAAGCGCAATCTTCCGCATGGCGGTCGATTTCGACGGTTATGCGCCGATCGCGCTGCCGGAGGAGTGCGGCGTCGTCTCCGAACGGGGACGCATTCAGAAACTGGCGGATTATATCAATTCCGCGAAAGACCGCGCCGGCCGGTTCGCCCGCTCCGAATATGCCGACATAGAGGGGCGAATGGCGGCGATGGCGGCGGCAGTCGGCAGGCTGAAAACGCCGTCGCGCGACCAGTTGGAATGGATTGACTCGGCCGTGTGGTGGCGCGGACTGTATTACGTTTGCACGGTCGTTTCGCTCTCCGTCCTGCTGACATTGCCTTTCGCCAAATTGTTCTCGGGGCTTGATTTGACCGCGGGAATCAGGGCCAGGCTCGCCGAAACGATCGGCGCGTATATTTCGCCGACGATAACTTCTGCAATCGATCGATATGTTGGCGGCGCCGTCTCTCTGCTGAGCGGCATGGTCGACTGGATCATGGACACAGCGGCAAAATTCGCCCCGCCTTTTTCGGAATACTGGCTCGACGCGTTTCGCGCGCATCCGGTCGTGTTCGCCGGATGCATGCTCATCGGTCTCCTGTCCTGGCGACAAGGCGCCAGTCTGAAGAGCGAGATTGCCGACAGATCACGTATCGCGTGGGGAATGATGGAGAGCCCCCAACTGCCCGGAACGCCCCTGCTGGAGCGCATTTCGAATTTACTCCGGAAATTTCCGGCGGTTCGCGCGATCAAGACCACGGTGTATCCGGCCCTCCCTTATGCCGTCGTGTTGGTGGGTGTGCTCCTGGCTGTTGTGATGGTCGACCATGTGGTGTTTTTGGGCGAGTCATATTTCGGCGCTGTGTGTGAAGGCTCGGTCGACGCCAAGCGTCTTTCCACACCGACACAATTCGACTTTCCGATCGACGCCCCCTGCCATCGAAGCGCGCTGCTGCTGGAGAAGGGCCGAAGCTATGTGGCGCGCTTCGAGCTTTTGCAGCCCTGGACAGACGACTCTCACCCGGCGACTTCCGCCGGCCTGGACTTTTCGAATCTCGACGGCTCGGAAAAAATGAAATATCTCGCCGGGATCTTCTTTCGGCGAGAATGGTTGCAACCCTGGCTCAAGCCCATGATCCGGGTTGGCGAGAAGGGGGACGCGGAATTCGCTGTCGATGCGGACGCGTCTTCGACGGACGGCGCAGCAAGGCAGGAACTCTCCATAAAGTTCAAGGCGCCAAATGACGGCGAACTCTTCGTCTTCGTGAACGACGCCTACACCGGCTTTCTCCCCATCGCCTGGCTTACCGGGAAATATTCCTCTAATTCCGACAGCTCCTGGCGACATAGCTATGGCGACAACAAAGGCGCCGCTCGTGTCACGGTGACGGCGCTCGCGCCGGAGGAAAGCGGGGATTAGTCCCTGTTACCGCCTTGACGACGCCGTAAAACCTGTCGCAAGGCTCCGAGACACAGTCGGCCCGGCGTCCTCGCGCCCGGCCGGCGCAACCGTTTCGGGATAAATCTCATGGACAGCAACGGCGTCGACGGCGGGCATCTGCGCGCCTTCATCGAGCGAATCGAAAAGCTCGAGGAGGAGAAGCGCGCCATCGCCGACGACATCAAGGATGTTTATGCGGAGGCCAAGGGCACGGGCTTCGATGCGAAAATCATCCGCAAGATCGTCTCGCTGCGCAGGCAGGACAAGAGCAAGCGGCAGGAAGAGGAGGAAATCCTCGGTCTCTACCTCTCCGCGCTCGGCATGGAATAGCTTACGGATAAGCTCTCGTTAACCATATTTCCCTAACGCTACGCTAGCGCCGCCAAGCTTCCGCTCGGACGACCGGCGCGCGGGCGAGGGAAGACGTGCCGTCAGTCTATTCGGTGAGCCGCGTCGCTTGGGCTGCGCTTTGCGCCGCCTTGGCGGCGCTCGCGGCGACGCCTGCGACCGGCCAGGCCCGCCCCACCGCCGCCCCGAAACGCCAGCCGACGCTGCCGCCCCTCTCGCAACCGGCGCCGCCGATGCGCCAGCTCGATCTCGAAATTCCGCCCGGACCCGCTCCTCTCATGCGCGGGATGCAGCCGGAGGCCGATCCGCGCCGCTCGGGGGCCGCCAATTACGGCGCGCCGGTCAAGCCGCAAAAGCTCCCCAAACCCTACCCGCCGCGGCGGATCGGCCTGCCGAAGCCCTTCGGCCCGCAAAACCCGCTGCCGCCGCTCGAACCCTACAAGACCTCGGCCATCGCCAAACGGGCGCTGAAGCTGCGCCCGACGACGCAGCCGCCGCTCCCCGCCCCGCCGCCGCCCGTGACGGTCGCCGTGGAGCCGACGATCAAGGTCAGGCCGAGGCCGAAGATAGAGGAAAAGCCTTATGACCCTGTCGGCGTCGGGATCGGCTCGCTGCGGCTCTTCCCTTACGTCGAGACCTCCGGCGGCTATGACGACAACCCCAATCGCCTCGCGCCGCAGTTCAATCCGCGTCCGTCGAAACTCTTTCGCGCCGAGGGCGGCTTCACGCTTCAGTCCCAGTGGGGGCGCCATAGCCTCGTCGCCGATATGCGCGGGGGCTATTCGGAATATTTCGATTATCCGCTGGCGAGCCGTCCGGACGCCGTCGGCTCGCTGACCGGCCGCTACGAACTGACTCGCGACACTTCGCTCGACCTGAAAGGCAGCCTGTCGCTCGACACGATCCGCCCAGGCGCGCCGGCGCTCTTCTCCGGCGTCCAGACCGTGCAGGTGGTCAACCGGCCGATCGTCTTCGGCGTGAGCGCGGCGCCTGGCGTCACGCACAGGTTCAATCGTCTCGAGGTTTCGCTGCGCGGAACGCTGGAGCGGGTCATGTACGACAACACCCGCTATTCAAACGGCGACGTCCTCGATCTCGCGCGCACCAGCTACGACGGATATGGCGGCGGCGGCCGCGTCTCCTACGAAGTGTCGCCGGACCTCAAGCCTTTCGTGGACGGGGCCTACAGCTGGCGCGTCCATGACCAGCCGACCGACTTCAACGGCTTCTACCGCGACAGCAACGGTTTCCTGCTGCGCGGCGGCGCCGCGTTCAACGTTACGGAACTGGTGAAGGGCGAAGTCTCCGGCGGCTACGCCGAGCGCCATTACGCGGACTGGCGCCTGCCCCCGCTGCGCGGGCCGGTGATCGACGCCTCGCTGATCTACACGCCCTCCGCCCTGACGACGCTCACGCTGCGTGGCTCCACGACGCTGAACGAAACGACGCTCGCCAACGCCAGCGGCGTGCTGACGCAATCGGTCAGCCTGCAGCTGTCGCATGATCTTCTGCGCAATCTCAACGTCTCCCTGCTGGCCTCCTACTACAACAACAACTATCAGGGCGCCGATGTGGTTGAACGCGGCGGCAGTATTGGCGTCAAACTGGACTACAAGATCACACGCTCGATTTCACTGCGCGGAAGTTATATGCACGAGTTGCTCGACAGCAGCTTCCCCAACGCCGACTATACGGCGAACGTCTATCTCGTGGGCCTGAGGTTCCAGCTTTGATCATGCGTATGCGTTCCCGGGAGGGCTCGCGCCGATGTGGATGATGGCTCCTTTCATCCTCAACAGCCTCCTGAACTTCGTCGTCAGCCTGCTCGTCGCGAAATTCCTCGGTCCCGCCGAATACGGCCGTTTCGTGCTGGCGCTCGCGGTGGCGGTCGTCGTCCAGACGCTGCTTTTCGACTGGTTGCGGCTCGCCGCGACGCGCTTCTACTCCGAGCGCGACCGGCGGGAGCGACCGCAGATCCGCGCGACGCTGGACTCAGCCTTCGCCGTTCTCGCCGCGCTCGCGGCGCTGCTCGCGATCGTCATATGGGCGCTGGGAATCGATCTCACGCTCACGCATGATCTCGCCGCGCTCGCCATCGGCGTCGCCATCTCCAACGGGCTCTTCGATTTCGCCAGCGCTCTGGTGCGCGCGCGTTTTCAGGACAGGGCCTATGGCGCTCTGGTGATCTCGAAGAACCTCCTCGCCTTCGCGCTCACCGTCGGCGGCGCGCTTCTGTTTCGTTCGGCCAATGTCGCGCTTGTCGGCATGATGATTTCCGTCGCGGGGTCGCTCGTCGTCGGCCGCGCGGGACTGATCGACGCCGACGCAGGCTTCGGCGCCGCGGAGCGCGCGCTCGTCACGCGCTTTCTGGCCTATGGCCTGCCGATCGTGCTGGCGAATTTCCTGTATCAGACAGTGCCGCTGACCAATCGCGCCGTGGCGTCGCAGATCAACGGCTTCGCCGAAGTCGGCCGCATATCGCTCGCCTTCGAGATCGGCATCCGCATCGTCGGCGCCGTGGCCTCGGCGCTCGACGTGATCCTGTTCCAGATCGCGGTGCATGCGGAAACGACCGACGGCGTCGGCGCCGCGCATAATCAGATTTCCAGAAATCTCGGCGTCGTCTTCGCCGTGGCGTTGCCGGCCGTCGCAGGTTGCTGGCTCATCCTGCCGAGCTTTCAGGAACTCTTCGTGCCGGAGAATTTCCGTGGACCCTTCGCGCATTATTTCACGCTGATGACCCCGGCGCTCCTTGCCTTTGCGCTGATCAACTACGGCGTCAACAGCGCCTTTCAGATTTCGCACAAGCTCTCGCCGCTCGTCATCGCCGCCCTCGTCGCCTCGATCGCAAATTCGCTTTGCGTGATCTATCTGCCGCCGACGCCCGACGCTTCGCGCTTCGCCGTCGCGCAATCGATCTCTTCATGCAGCGGACTCGCCGCGCTCCTTGCGATGATGTTTCTGCTCGAACCCATGTGGCCGCGCGCGCGCGACATGTTCGGCGCGTCGATTGCGACTGTCGCCATGCTCGCGGCCGGCGCGCCGATGCGCGCCATGACGCCGGGCGTCTTGGCGCTTTTCGCGCAGGTGACGGCCGGCGCGGCGGTTTACGGCGCCGTCGCCTACGCCTTCGACATCGGCGAGATGCGCAGCGTCTTCGCGCCGAAGATTCGCGCGCGGCTGAAGCGTTAAAGCGCGTTCAGGAAAAGTGTAGGCGGTTTTCCTTTCGAACGCGCGACGAGACATGAAGCGAGAGCAAATTCGGCAAATCCAAATTCGCCGGATTTGCGCTAAAGCTCCAGCACCCGGCGGGGGTCGGCGCGGCCGCGCGCGATGTCCGCGAGCGCGAGGAGATTGCCGCGCAAACGGCCGCGCCGGTCGATCCATGGCTCGGGACGCAGCGACTTCACGATATTGGCGATCAGATTGCGTGACGCGAGCCCGAGCGCAAAACGCGGCACCGCCGTGCCCTTGCGCACGAGATAGAGCGGATTGACGATCTGCGAATAGCCGAGGCGCACGCCCGGGGTGCGGCCGGATTTCACGCCCAGATGCACGCCGGCGAAATGATTGGTCCGCACGACGCGCCCGACGCGCGCATATTGGGCGGAGAAGTCCGTGTCCTCCAGCCAGGAATAGAGGGGCAGATTTTCATCGAAGCGCACCCGCGGCGCCGCGCTCAGCCGGAACGCCATGTTGCAGCCATAGGTGCCGGTATCGTCGACGAGACGATAATCGCCCGGCTGCCGATAAGCGGCGATGAGGGCGTCGGCTTCCTCGAAGGTCAGTCCGCGTGAATGTATGCCGTCAGCAATCAGATGGCCGGAAGCGGCGACGACCTCGCCGCGGTCCGTAAACAGCCGCTCGACGCCGGCCAGAAAACCGGGCTCGGGAACATAATCGTCGTCGATGAAAACAACGACGTCCGCCTCGTCCGCGATCAGATCGAGCGCATGGTTGCGCTGAAGCGAGAGCCCACGGCCCGGCGCGATGAAGAATTCGGCGCCCTGTGTGACCTGCGGCGCGTCCTCCGTCGCCGCGCCGACCACGACGAGCCGATCCGGCGCGCGCGTCTGGCGAGTCAACCGGCGCAGCGTTTCAGCGACGGTTCGCGGTCGTCCGGTGGTGGCGATGGCGATGGCGATTTTCATGCGGCGCGCTTCCTTCACAGTCGCGTCCAAGATGGCGCGCGGGCCTTTAGGAAAGGTTAGGCGCCGGCCGGATCGGCCAGCGCGACGCGGCGACGCGGGCGCAACGCATTGCGGAAGGGGCGCGAATTTGCGACATCGAAAGGGTCTGCCCGCTCCGCCGAGGAAGCGCCGAAATGCCCAGTCGAGTCGAGTCCGGGGGATTCCATGGGGACGAAGCGGTTCGCGCCCTGCTCATCGGCGCGGCGTCGAGCGACGTTGATCCGCTTCTCGCCAGTTTCGCGACCACGACCGCCGGACTCACCCGCGACGAGGCGCGGGGACGCCGCAGGGTCTATGGACCGAACCGCATCGCGCATGAAGCCAGCGTCGGCCTGCTGCGCGAATTCGCCGGCCATCTGTTCAATCCGCTCAATGCGCTTCTGCTCACCCTCGCGGTCGTGTCCTGGGCGCTGAGCGATCGGCGCGCGGCGATCGTCATTTCGGCGATGGTGGTCCTGAGCGTGCTCCTCGCCTTCGTGCAGGAGCATCGCTCCAACGCCGCAGCGGCAAAGCTGCGCGCCATGGTGCGGATCCGCGCCTCCGTGCGGCGGCCGGAGGCCGGCGCCGCGGACGATGGCTTCGTGGAGACGTCTCTCGAAGACCTCGTTCCCGGCGACATCGTGCGCCTGTCGGCGGGCGACATGATCCCGGCCGATGTCAGGCTCATCGACGCGAAGGATCTCTACGTCAATCAATCGGCGCTGACCGGCGAATCCCTGCCGGTCGAGAAATTCGCCCATGTCGTGGCGGCGCCGGTCGAGCCGCTCGACGTCGGCAATCTCGCCTTCATGGGCGCGAATGTCGTCAGCGGCTATGCGCGCGCCCTGGTGCTGATGACGGGAAGCCGCACGCTTTTCGGCGAGATCGCCGAAAGGCTCGGGGAGCAGGACGACTCCACCGCCTTCGACGAGAGTGTGAAGAAATTCACCCTGCTGATGATCAGCTTCATGACAGTGATGGCGCCCGCCGTCTTTCTCATCAACGGCTATCTGAAAGGCGACTGGTTCGAAGCGCTTCTGTTTGCGATCTCGGTTGCAGTCGGCCTCACGCCCGAGATGTTGCCGATGATCGTGACCGTCAATCTCGCCAAGGGCGCGCTGGCGATCTCGCGCGAGAAGGTCATCGTCAAGCGACTCAACGCCATACAGAATTTCGGCGCGATGGACGTGCTCTGCACCGACAAGACCGGCACGCTGACTCAGGACCGGATCATCCTGAAGCGCCACCTCGATATTTACGGAAGAGATTCCGACCGCGTGCTGGAGTTCGCCTATCTCAACAGTCATTTCCAGTCCGGGCTTAAAAACCTGCTGGACATCGCGGTCCTGCAACATGCGGAGATCGAGGAACGGCTGCAACCCCGGCACAGCTTCACGAAGATCGACGAAATTCCATTCGACTTCGAGCGGCGTCGGCTGTCGGTCGTCGTGCAGCGCGACGATGGCCAGCATCTACTCATCTGCAAGGGCGCGGTGGAGGAAATCTTCGCCGTCTCCACGCGTTTCGATTCCGTCGACGCCTGCGGGCCGCTCGACCCCTCGCATCTTTCGACCGCGCAGCAGGAGATGGCGGATCTGAACGTCGACGGCTTCAGGGTCGTCGCCGTCGCCTACAAGGAAATGCCGCCGGAACAGGACGTCTATTCCACCGCCGACGAAACCGGTCTGACGCTACTGGGCTACATAGCCTTTCTCGATCCGCCCAAGGATAGCGCCGCGCAGGCCATCGCCAATCTGGCGAAGGGCGGCGTGGCCGTGAAGATTCTCACCGGCGACAATGACATCATCACGCGCAAGATCTGTCGCGACGTCGGCCTGCAGGTCGATCGTCTCGCGCTCGGCGCGGAAATCGATCGCATGGACGACACGCAGCTCTCCGCATGCGCCGCGTCGACAACCGTATTCGCCAAGCTGACGCCGCCGCAGAAGGCCCGCGTCGTCGCAGCGCTGCGACGGCAGGGCCATGTCGTCGGCTATCTCGGCGACGGCATCAATGACGGCCCTGCGCTGAAGGCTGCGGACGTCGGCATTTCGGTCGACACCGCCGTCGACATCGCGCGCGAATCCGCCGACATCATCCTGCTGGAGAAAAGCCTCGCGGTGCTCAACGACGGAGTCATCGAAGGCCGCAAGGTCTTCGCCAACATTCTCAAATATGTGAAGATGGGGGCGAGCTCGAACTTCGGAAACATGTTCAGCGTGCTCGGCGCGAGCGTCTTCCTGCCCTTCTTGCCGATGACGCCCATCCAGATTCTCACCAACAACCTTCTATACGATTTTTCGCAGACGGCCATTCCGACGGACAATGTCGACGAGGAATATCTCACGCGCCCGCGCAAATGGGATATCGGCGGCATCGCCAAATTCATGATCTATGTCGGGCCGATCAGCTCCATCTTCGACTATGCGACATTCATCCTCATGCTCGCCGTCTTCGACGCCTGGAACAAGCCCTCGCTCTTCCAGACCGGATGGTTCGTCGAATCCCTGCTGACGCAGACGCTCATCATTCACATCATACGCACCAACCGGATTCCCTTTTTCCAGAGCCGCGCGAGCGGCGCGCTGATCGCGACCACGATTGCGGTCTGCCTGTTCGGCGCGGCGCTGCCCTATTCGCCGTTTGCGAATGTCTTCGACTTCACGCCGCTCCCGTGGAGCTACTGGCCAGTCGTCGGCGGCTTCCTGATCGGCTACGCGGCGCTCGCGCATATTGCGAAGACCGCTTTCGTCAAACGCTGGGAAAACGATATGGATCATTCATGAGCACGAATGCGCAGGATGAGACTGTCCGTTTTCTCTCCACGCTCGACGGCGGCGCGCAGGAGACCGTCAGGACGCATATTTCCATCGTGCTGCTCGGCAAGAAGCGGGTCTACAAGCTCAAGCGCGCGGTGCGCTTTCCTTATCTCGATTTCTCGACGCCGCAGCTACGCCTAGAAATGTGCGAGCGCGAGGTCGCGCTCAATCGCCGATACGCGCCTCGTCTCTATCTCGGCGCAAGGCGCGTGACGCGGGAAAAAGACGGAAGCCTCGCGCTCGATGGCGCAGGCGAGACGATAGACGCCGTCGTCGTGATGCGCCGCTTCGACGACGACGCGCTTTTCGAAAAAATGGCGCTCGCCGGCCGGCTCACGCGCGACATGATCGAGCGGCTCGCGCGTCATGTCGCGCAGGTTCAGGACGCGGAGCCGCCCGATTATGTGCGCGGCGGCGTGACGGCGTTGGGCAGGATCGTCGACAACATCGACGCGAGCCTGCGCGAAGCCTCGGCGGCGGCGCCGGCGGGAATCGACGCGCATGTCGCGCGATTGCGCGGGGCGCTTGAGGCGCAGGCTGCGCGGCTCGACGCCCGCAGGATTGCGGGCAAGGTGCGCCCCTGTCACGGCGATCTGAACCTGCGCAACATCTGTCTCTTCGAGGGCGAGCCGACGCCCTTCGACTGTCTGGAATTTTCCGACGACATATCGACGATCGACGTTCTCTATGATTTCGCTTTCCTGCTGATGGATCTGTGGCGCGTCGATCTGCGCGATCTCGCCAATGTGGCTCTGAACCGTTATCTCGATGCGCGCGACGAGACCGACGGCTTGCCGCTCCTGCCCTTCTTCATGTCGATGCGCGCGTCGATCCGCGCGCATGTGGAGGCGTCGCAGGGGCACGCCGAAAAATCACGCCCCTATCTGAATCTCGCGCGCGAGCTGCTCGCGCCGTCGCATGGCGCAATCGTCGCCATCGGCGGGTTCAGCGGCTCGGGCAAGTCGAGCGTCGCGGCGGCCTTGGCGCCGCGTCTCGGCGCGGCGCCCGGCGCGCGCACGATCAACAGCGACCGTATCCGCAAGCGCATGTTCGGCGTGGGGCCGACGGAGCGCCTGCCGCAACAGGCCTATGGGAGCGACGTGTCCGCGCGCGTCTATCGCGACATGTTCACGGCGGCGGCGCGCGTCGCCGCGACGGGCTGGCCGGTGATCGTCGATGCGGTGCTTGATCGTCCGCAGGACCGCGCGGAAATCGAAAATATCGCGCGCGGACTCGGCGTTCCCTTTTCTGGCGTGTGGCTCGACGTCGATCTCGCTCGCCGCGTCGCGCGGGTTGAAAACCGCTTCAACGACGTGTCCGACGCGACGCGCGACGTGCTTCAGGCGCAGATGGCGAAGGACACGGGCCAGATCGGGTGGCTGCGCATCGACGCGGCGCGGGATATCACTGCTATCGTCGGGGCGATATGCAGCTCTCTCCCGTCAGTGCTCGCGCGCGGCTGAAGGCGAGCACGCCCTTCGTCATGGGATCAGCACCGCGGCGCCCTGCAGGCGCCCGTCGCGCAGATCGTTCAACGCCTCATTGGCCTGCGCGAGGGGATAGCGAACCGCATGCATCTCTAGCGCCAATGTCGGCGCGAGCGAGAGAAACTCGCGGGCGTCCTCACGCGTGAGATTGGCGACGGACAAGAGCCGCCGCTCCTCCCACAATAGCGCATAGGGAAAGGCCGGAATGTCGCTCATATGGATGCCGCCGCACACCACCGCGCCGCCCTTCCTCGTCGCGGCCAGCGCGCGCGGCACGAGCGCCCCGACTGGCGCGAAGATCAGCGCGGCGTCGAGCTTCTCGGGCGCGGGCGCGTCGGAATCCTGCGCGGAGGCGGCGCCGAGCGAGCGCGCGAATTCGGCCGCGGGCGCGTCTCCCGGTCGCACGAAGGCGTGCACGCGCTTGCCCTGCTGGATCGCGACCTGCGCGATGATATGCGCGGCCGCGCCAAAGCCGTATATGCCGATCACACTCGCCGCACCCGCCATTTTCAGCGTGCGCCAGCCGATGAGCCCGGCGCAGAGGAGCGGCGCGAGCGTCGCCGGATCGCCCTCGTCGGGCAGCGCGAAACTGTAGGAGGCGTCGGCGACGGCGTGGGTCGCATAGCCGCCATCGCGCGTATAGCCGGTGAAGAGCGGATCGTCGCAGAGATTTTCGCGCGCGCTGGCGCAGTAGGGGCAATGGCCGCATGTGTGGCCGAGCCAGGGCACGCCGACGCGCTGGCCGGGCGTGAAACCGGAAACGCCCGGCCCGAGCGCCTCGACGCGCCCGACGATCTCGTGGCCCGGTATGATCGGGAGCTTCGGCTGCGTGAGTTCGCCGTCGACGACGTGAAGGTCCGTGCGACAGACGCCGCAAGCTTCGACGCGCAGGCGCAACTCGCCTTCGCCGGGCGCCGGGAGCGGACGCTCCTCCATCACGAGCGGCGTGTTCGGCCGCCGCAGGACCATTGCCTTCATCGTCATCGCAGTCGCCTGCTCAGAAAAATCCGCTGGCCGCCGGGCGGAAAATCCGCGATCTCGCCAACCCGCGAGAAGCCGGCGCGTTCGTAGAAATCCGCGACGCGCGGATCGAATGTGTCGATATAGACGCCGATGCAGCCGCGCGCGAGGGCGGCGCGCCCGGCCTCCTCCATCAGCCTTCCGCCAAGTCCGCGGCCGCGCTGCGCCTCGGACACCCACAGGTGACGGACATAGAGCCAGCGCCAGTGGCTGACGCCATTCAGGCCTCCGATCAGCGCGCCGGACGCATCGCGCGCGACGATCGACAGCGGCGCCTCGTCGCGCGGCCCGAAGCGCGCCGCGACTTCCGCGCCGAGCCGCGCGGCGACCTCGGCCGATTCGCCGGTTTCGATTTCAAGCGTCGGCTTCTCAATTGGCGGGTTTTTGGTCATGATCGCGCGCGTGAAACGAACCCTCTTCTCCCTGCTATTCTGCGCGAGCCTCGCCGCCGCCACAACGGCGCGCGCCGGGGAAGCCTGCGCTCCCGCGACAATCGCCCCCTCGCCCGCGGCGACGGGCGCGCGGGTGCGCGATTATGCGCCCGTTTTCGAGAGCTGCGCGCAAGGGGAGGCGATCCGCCTCGCCATCCGCCGCATGACCATCGACGGCGAGAAGCTGCTTCTCACGGTCGATCCCCGGTCGCTGGAGACCACGCTGGAGCGCGCCGCCTGCTGGCGCTGCGCGCAGACGAGCGAGGAGGAGCAGGCGGAGACGCGCTTCCTGCAAGCCGTCAGGCCGCCGGCCGATCCGGCGAGGCCCCCGGCGCTGGTCAACGCCGGGCTCATCCACGGCAAGGGCGGCGGCGCCTTCATCACCGGCGATCTCTGCCCCAGCCACAAGCCGCTCGACCGCGCCTTCATAGAAGAGGTCGCCGCGCAGGGGCCGGGAACGCCGCTGACGCTCGCGGTCTCGGGCGGCTGGATCGCGCATCACGCCGAGGATTTCGCCTGGCTGCAGGAGAAGGCCCGCTCCGGCGCGCTCGCCATCGCCTGGGCCAACCACTCCTATTCCCACCCTTACGTTCCGGGGCTGAAGGACGCGCAGAATTATCTGCTGCGGCCGGGCGTCGATCTCGACCGCGAGATTTTCGAAACCGAGAAGCTGCTCATCGCCCATGGGGAGACACCGTCGGTCTTCTTCCGCTTTCCCGGGCTCGTCGCCGACGGCGCGCTGCTGGAGAAGCTGCGGGAACGCCATCTTGTCGCGCTGGGGGCGGATTCCTGGCTGGCGCTCGGCCCGCCGCCGCGGGCGGGCTCGATCGTGCTGGTGCATCCCAACGGCAATGAGCCGGGCGGCTTGGCGATTTTCTCGCGGCTGTTGAAAAGCGGGCGGATGCCGAAACCGTTTCGGGACATCACGGAGGCGCCGTGAACGCCCCTCCGTTTGTGCGCTGTCGACAGCCGCCACTCCGTCAACGATCATCTTCACAAAGTATGGATCTGCTCAGTCGCGGAGGGAAACTCTCGCCCATCGCCGCTTTCCGACCACCCGATTGAAGGTCTGTTTTCCGCTCCTTCATCCTGAGGAGGCCTCGCAGAAGCCGTCTCGAAGGACGAAAGAGCGGAAATCAAGGCGTCGGGCGGACTTCCTCATCCTGAGGAGCCGCCGCAGGCGGCGTCTCGAAGGACGAGGAAGTCCACCCGATGGCCGCAGCGGCCAAGTCTGCCCGAGAGCGACTTTGTCAAGGCGCCCCTTACATTGACAAGGCTTCCCCACCCCCTTATCTCTCCGGCGGAAATGCCGCGTGGGCCCTGACGCCCGGAGTCCCGGTCGCCGTCACAAGCGGTTGCTTTTCCAAAGCTTTGCGACGCTCCGCCCCGCCCGCCAATTCTGCGCGCGCCCCGGCGGCGGCGCGCCATCGTTAGAAAGGTTTGCGGGATGCTCGGCGCCATCGCCAAGAAGATTTTCGGCACGGCCAATGACCGCCGCCTCAAGACCTATGCGCCGAAAGTCAAGGCCATCAATGCGCTGGAGCCGCAGCTCGAAGCTCTCTCCGACGAGGAGCTGCGCGCCCGCACGGAGGAATTCCGCGAACAGCTTGCTGCCGGCAAGACGCTCGACGACCTTCTCGTTCCCGCCTTCGCCACCGTTCGCGAGGCGGCCAAGCGCACGCTCGGCCAGCGCCACTTCGACGTCCAGCTCATCGGCGGCATGGTGCTCCACGAGGGCGCGATCGCGGAAATGCGCACCGGCGAAGGCAAGACCCTCGTCGCCACGCTCGCCGTCTATCTGAACGCGCTCGCCGGCAAGGGCGTGCATGTCGTCACCGTCAACGACTATCTGGCCAAGCGCGACAGCGACTGGATGGGTCAGATCTACCGCTTCCTGGGCATGACCGTCGGCTGCGTCGTCCATGACCTTTCCGACGAAGGCCGCTCCGACGCTTACAACTGCGACATCACCTACGGCACCAACAACGAATTCGGCTTCGATTATCTGCGCGACAATATGAAATACGAGTTCGCGCAGATGGTGCAGCGCGGGCATAATTTCGCGATCGTGGACGAGGTGGACTCGATTCTCATCGACGAGGCGCGCACGCCGCTCATCATCTCCGGCGCCGTCGACGACAAGTCGGATCTCTACAATACGATCGACCGTCTCATCCCGAAGCTCTCCGCCGAGGACTATGACCTCGACGAGAAGCAGCGCTCGATCAGCCTCACCGACGCCGGCAACGAGCACATGGAGCAGCTGCTGATCGACGCCGGCGCGCTGACGGAGGGGGCGCTCTACGAAGCCCACAACGTCACGCTGGTCCATCACGTCAATCAGGCGCTGCGCGCCCACAAGCTCTTCCAGAAGGACAAGGACTATATCGTCCGCAAGGGCGAGGTGGTCATCATCGACGAATTCACCGGCCGCATGATGCCGGGCCGCCGTTACTCGGAAGGGCTTCATCAGGCGCTGGAGGCGAAAGAGCGCGTGCAGGTCCAGCCGGAGAACGTGACGCTCGCCTCGATCACCTTCCAGAACTATTTCCGCCTCTACGACAAGCTCGCCGGCATGACCGGCACGGCGGCGACCGAGGCCAATGAATTCGCCGAGATCTACAGGCTCGATGTCGTGGAGATCCCCACGAACCGTCCGGTTCAGCGCCGCGACGACGATGACGAGGTCTATCGCACGGCGAAGGAGAAACTCGGCGCGATCCTCGAAGAGGTCAAGGACGCCAATGCGCGCATGCAGCCGCTGCTCGTCGGCACGACCTCGATCGAGAAGTCGGAGCAACTCGCGGAGTTCCTGGTCCAGCAGGGCTACAAGATGATCGACTTCGCCGACGGCAAGGGATTGTCGGAGCTCTACAAGGCGGCGCGTTCCGGCGAGCCGTCGAAGATGTTCGCGGTGCTCAACGCCCGCTTCCATGAACAGGAAGCCTATATTGTCGCGGAGGCCGGTGTTCCGGGCGCGATCACCATCGCCACCAACATGGCCGGCCGCGGCACGGACATTCAGCTCGGCGGCAATGTCGAGATGCGCGTCGCACAGGAATGCGCCGGCCTCGAGGGCGATGCGCGCGCCGCCAGGGAAGCCGAGATCCGCGAGGAAGTCGCGGCCTTCAAGGAGAAGGCGCTGGCCGCCGGCGGCCTCTACATCATCGGCACGGAGCGCCACGAGAGCCGCCGCATCGACAACCAGCTGCGCGGCCGCTCGGGTCGTCAGGGCGATCCCGGCCGCTCCAAATTCTTCCTGTCCCTGCAGGACGATCTGATGCGCATCTTCGGCTCCGAGCGCATGGACTCCATGCTCGTGAAGCTCGGGCTGCAGGAGGGCGAGGCGATCGTCCATCCCTGGATCAACAAGGCGATCGAGAAAGCGCAACACAAGGTCGAGGCGCGCAACTTCGACATTCGCAAGAACATCCTCAAGTTCGACAATGTCATGAACGACCAGCGCAAGGTCATCTTCGAGCGCCGGCGCGAAATCATGGGCGAGGAGAGCGTCGAGGAGCAGGTCTCCGACATGCGCGCCGAGGTGGTCGACAATCTCGTGTCGCGCCACATTCCGCATGACGCTTACGCCGAAGCATGGGACGTCGAGGGGCTCGCCGAGGAGGTCAAGGCGAAACTCAATCTCGACGAGCCGGTCGCCGACTGGGCGAAGGAAGAAGGCATCGCCGACGAGGAGATCAAGGAGCGCCTGCTGGATGCGGCCGACGCCGCCTATGAAGCGCGCGTCGAGAGGAACACTGCGCCGCTCATGCGCATGATCGAAAAGCAGGTCGTGCTGCAGTCGCTCGACACGCTGTGGCGCGAGCATCTCGTCGCGCTCGACCATCTGCGCCAGGTCATCGGCTGGCGCGGCATGGCGCAGCGCGATCCGCTCAACGAATACAAGTCCGAGGCGCTGGAGCTGTTCCGCAGCCTCATGAGCCATTGGGACGAGACTGTCACCGCGCAGCTGATGCGCGTCGAGGTCAGCTTCGAGGCGCCGCCCTCGGCGCCGCCGGAACTGCCGCCAATGGAGATGATGCACCCCGATCCGGTCGCCATTTCCGCGGGCGTCAGCGCTGAACAGACGGCGCTCGAAGACCTCAATGCACGCCTCGCATCGTCGGATTTCTCGCCGCAGGCCCTAGCCCCCGCGCCGGTCCGCGACCCCGCCGACCCCTCGACCTGGGGCAAGGTGGGCCGAAACGAGGCCTGCCCCTGCGGCTCGGGAAAGAAATACAAGCATTGTCACGGACAGCTCGTGTAATTCGGCAGAATCATTAGCCCGGCGTCGGCCGGGCTATTTTTTACGGAGCGTCTTCAGAATGATTTTGGCGACTCCGCTTCGGCGCGCTTTCGTCGCCCGCGCGCGCCGCGATTTGCGATCAAATCGCCCGCCGGGCGTCGACGCGACGCAAGCATCATCCGCCAGCCCGGCTTCAACCATCCGCGACGCCTCGAGACAAGGCGATCGCCACGGAGGGGCGCGGTTGCGGCGAATTGCGCCGGCGACCAGGCCATTCAGGTTCAGATTGAACCGGAATGGCCCGGAATCTCTTCGCTCGACGCATTTTCTTCACGCGAACCGGTTTCCACTTCGCTCGAAAACGCTTTAAGTTGCCGCCCGCCGGCGACGAATCGACAATCGAGCGCCGCCATTGCGCGCCGGTTCAAGCGCGCCGCCGACTCTCCGCCTCAGGGCGGGCATGTCGCCGCTGGCGCTAAATAGGAGCCCCTTCGTGACCGCTATCGATTTCTCCAAGGTCCTTGTCGCACAGGGCGGCGGACCCACCGCCGTCATCAACCAGTCGCTCGTCGGCACGGTGCTGGAATCACGCAAGTTCCGAGAGGTCGAGCGAATCTATGGGGCCTTCCATGGCGTGCGCGGCATCGTCAATGAGGACTTCCTCGACCTGACGCAAGAGACCACCCACAATCTCGAAATGGTCGCAAACACTCCGTCCTCGGCGCTGGGCTCCACCCGCGACAAGCCCGACCTGAAATATTGTCAGGAAATTTTCAAGGTGCTGCGCGCCCATGGCGTCGGCTGCTTCTTTTATATCGGCGGCAACGACAGCTCCGATACGGTCCGCATCGTCTCGCAGGAGGCGAGGAGCGCAGGCTATCCGCTCCGCGCCATCCACATCCCCAAGACGATCGACAACGACCTGATGGTCAACGACCACACGCCCGGCTTTCCCTCCGCGGCCCGCTGGGTGGCGCAGGCTTTCGCCGGCGCCAATCTCGACAACTGGGCCCTGCCCGGCGTCTATATCGCCGTCGTCATGGGCCGCCACGCGGGCTTTCTCACGGCCGCATCGGCGCTCGGCAAGAAGTTCCCCGATGACGGACCGCATCTCATCTACATGCCCGAACGCGCCTTCGTCATCGAGAAGTTCCTCGCCGACGTGAAGGCGACCATGGACAAATACGGACGCTGCGTCGTCGCCGTTTCCGAGGGCGTCTGCGACGAGAATCACACGCCCATCGCCGAAAAGCTCGCCAGGCAGGTCGAGCGCGACGCCCATGGCAATGTACACCTCGGGGGTGGGGCGCTGGCGGACGAATTGACCCAGCTTGTGAAAGAAAAGCTCGGATTCAAGCGCGTTCGCGCCGACACTTTCGGCTATGTGCAGCGCAGCTTCGTGGGTTGCGTCTCGGACGTGGACCAGCGCGAAGCCCGCGAAGTGGGCGAAAAGGCCGTCCAATATGGCCTCTGGGGAGGACGCGACGGCTCGGTGACGATCCATCGCACCGGCTTTTATTCCGTGGACTACCAGCTGACGCCCCTTGAAGAAATCGCAGCCAAGACCAAAGTCATGCCGGATGAGTTCATCAGCCCCTGCGGGACGGACGTCACAGACGCCTTCCGCCTCTATTTGCGGCCGCTGCTGGGCAGCGGCATGCCGGACGCCTACAGGCTCCGGCTGAACCGGGTTCCGAAGATTCTGAGCTGAACCGCCCCAGGCCCGGAACTTGCTATCCGGTTCATTTATGACAAGGTTGCAAAACCGGGCCGGCCTCCAATAAAATGGGAGCCTTGAGGTGCGGGCACACAGGCGCAGGAACGCGTCGACGCGGTAGACCCCGAAAGGCGGAAACGCAAACATCGCTTTCCACCTTTTGTTAGGCTGATGCCGGTAACACATGTTTGGGTCGATTCGTCGTCGGATCGCCCCTTCAGGAGAATAACATGAGCAAAGTCGGCGGCGGCGATTCCAAGAACACGCTTTACTGCTCGTTTTGTGGGAAGAGCCAGCACGAAGTCCGCAAGCTGATCGCCGGTCCGACGGTGTTCATCTGCGACGAATGCGTCGAACTCTGCATGGACATCATCCGCGAGGAGAACAAGTCCTCGCTGGTCAAGCAGCGAGACGGCATTCCCACCCCGCGGGAAATCTGCAAGGTTCTGGACGATTATGTGATCGGCCAGGCGCAAGCCAAGCGCGTCCTGTCGGTCGCGGTCCACAATCATTACAAGCGACTGAACCACGCCACCAAGCACGGCGACGTGGAGCTCGCAAAGTCGAACATCCTGCTGATCGGCCCGACCGGCGTCGGCAAGACCATGCTCGCGCAGACGCTCGCCCGCATCCTCGACGTGCCCTTCACCATGGCCGACGCCACGACGCTGACCGAGGCGGGCTATGTCGGCGAGGATGTCGAAAATATCATCCTGAAGCTGCTGCAGGCCTCCGACTACAATGTCGAACGCGCCCAGCGCGGCATTGTCTATGTCGACGAAATCGACAAGATTTCGCGCAAGTCCGACAATCCGTCCATTACCCGAGACGTGTCGGGCGAGGGCGTCCAGCAGGCGCTGCTCAAGATCATGGAGGGCACGGTCGCCTCCGTGCCGCCGCAGGGCGGGCGCAAGCATCCGCAGCAGGAGTTCCTGCAGGTCGACACGACAAACATATTGTTCATCTGCGGCGGCGCCTTCGCCGGCCTCGAGAAGATCATCTCGGCGCGCGGACGCTCCACGTCGATCGGTTTCGGCGCCACGGTTCAGGCGCCGGACGACCGCCGCACCGGCGACATCTTCCGTCAGGTGCAACCCGAAGATTTGTTGAAATTCGGTCTGATTCCGGAGTTCGTCGGCCGCCTGCCGGTGATCGCGACGCTCGAGGATCTCGACGAGGACGCGCTGAAGAAGATCCTCACCGAGCCCAAGAACGCGCTGGTCAAGCAGTATCAGCGGCTGTTCGAGATGGAGAATGTCGAGCTCACCTTCCAGGACGACGCGCTGTCCGCCGTCGCTCGCAAGGCCATCGAACGCCATACCGGCGCCCGCGGCCTGCGCTCGATCATGGAGGGCATTCTGCTCGACACGATGTTCGACCTGCCGGGGCTCGAGGGCGTCGAGCAGGTGGTGATTGGCCCCGAAGTCGTCGAGGGCAAGGCGCGTCCGTTGTATATCTATGCGGAGCGCAACGAGAAGAGCGGCGGCGCCAGCGCATGATGCGCGCGCCGACGCCATATCCTTGACCTGACGCAAGCCGCGCTCATCCGCGGCTTGCAGCGTCCTTGAATCGCCAGTTCGCGTATCCCATTTCTCCGTTAACGAGGTTGTGCGGGCTGAGACAAGCCGGGAGCCTCGACGGGCGTGCGGGCGCATGAGCGAACGCCCCGCGGCCCAAACTTTGCTAGTCCCAAAATCCGCTCGGCACAGTAGTCCGCGTCGCCTATACTGGGACGCGCAACGATGACAGGACGAGACCAAATGACGAACGAAAAGCGCGACGCCATCACGCCGGGTGCGGTTGATAGCTATCCTGTCCTGCCCCTGCGCGACATCGTCGTCTTTCCGCACATGATCGTGCCCCTTTTCGTGGCGCGCGAGAAATCCATCCGGGCGCTGGAGGAGGTCACCAAGACCGACCGGCTGATCCTGCTCGCCACGCAGAAGAACGCCGGCGACGACGATCCGGCGACCGACGCGATCTATTCGGTCGGCACGCTCGCCTCGGTGCTGCAGCTTCTCAAGCTTCCCGACGGCACGGTGAAAGTGCTCGTGGAGGGCGTGGCCCGCGCCAGCGTGCGCAATTATTCGCGCACCGACGATTACTATGAGGCCGACGCGGAAGCCATCGCCGACGACATGGGTTCGCCCGTCGAAGTCGAGGCGCTCGGCCGCTCGGTCGTCGCCGAATTCGAAAGCTATGTGAAGCTCAACAAGCGCGTGTCGTCCGAGGTCGTCGGCGCGGTGACGCAGATCGACGATTTCTCGAAGCTCGCCGACACCATCGCCTCGCATCTCTCGGTCAAGATCGCCGACAAGCAGGACGTGCTGGAGACGATCAACGTCGCCCGCCGTCTCGAGAAGTGCCTGTCGCTGATGGAGAGTGAAATCTCCGTCCTTCAGGTCGAGAAGCGTATTCGCACGCGCGTCAAGCGCCAGATGGAGAAGACGCAGCGCGAATATTATCTCAACGAGCAGATGAAGGCGATCCAGAAGGAGCTGGGCGACGAGGACGGCAAGGACGATCTCGCCGAGCTCGAGGAGCGCATCAAAAACACCAAGCTCTCGAAGGAGGCGCGCGACAAGGCGGTCGCCGAATTCAAGAAGCTGCGCCAGATGTCGCCCATGTCGGTCGAAGCCACGGTGGTGCGCAACTATCTCGACTGGATCCTGTCGATCCCGTGGGGCAAGCGCTCCAAGGTGAAGCGTGATCTGGGACAGGCCGAGGAAGTGCTCGACGCGGAGCATTTCGGCCTCGAGAAGGTCAAGGAGCGCATCCTCGAATATCTCGCCGTGCAGAGCCGCGCCAACAAGCTCACGGGCCCGATCCTGTGTCTCGTCGGCCCGCCCGGCGTCGGCAAGACGTCGCTCGGCAAGTCGATCGCGAAGGCCACGGGGCGCGAATTCGTTCGCATGTCGCTCGGCGGCGTGCGTGACGAAGCGGAAATCCGCGGGCATCGCCGCACCTATATCGGCTCGATGCCCGGCAAGATCATCCAGTCGATGCGCAAGGCCAAGACGTCCAACCCGCTCTTCCTGCTCGACGAGATCGACAAGATGGGCATGGACTTCCGGGGCGATCCGTCATCGGCGCTGCTCGAGGTGCTGGACCCGGAGCAGAACGCTTCGTTCAACGATCATTACCTCGAGGTCGACTACGACCTTTCGAATGTCATGTTCGTGACAACCGCGAACACGCTGAACATTCCGGCGCCGCTGATGGACCGCATGGAGATCATCCGCATCGCCGGCTACACGGAAGCCGAGAAGGCCGAGATCGCGCGCAAGCACCTCATCCCCAATGCGGTGCACAAGCACGGCCTCGCGCCGGAGGAATGGATGATCGCCGAGGACGGCCTGCTCGAACTCATTCGCCGCTATACGCGCGAAGCGGGCGTGCGCAATCTGGAGCGTGAAATCTCCAACCTCACCCGCAAGGCGGTGAAGGAGATCCTGCTCAAGAAGACGGCCAGGATCGTCGTCACGGCGGACAATATCGCGGACTATCTGGGCGTTCCGAAATATCGCTACGGCCAGGCGGAACTCGAGGATCAGGTGGGCGTCGTCACGGGCCTCGCCTGGACGGAGGTCGGCGGCGAATTGCTGACGATCGAAGGCGTCATGATGCCCGGCAAGGGCAAGATGACGGTCACGGGCAATCTGCGCGACGTGATGAAGGAGTCGATCTCCGCGGCGGCGTCCTATGTCCGCTCGCGCGCCGTTGACTTCGGCGTCGAGCCGCCGCTGTTCGACCGCCGCGACATTCACGTGCATGTGCCGGAAGGCGCGACGCCGAAGGATGGACCGTCGGCAGGCGTGGCGATGGCCACGGCGATCGTCTCTATCATCACCGGCATTCCGGTTCGCGCCGATATCGCCATGACTGGCGAAATCACCTTGCGCGGCCGTGTTCTGCCGATCGGCGGCCTGAAGGAGAAACTGCTCGCGGCGTTGCGCGGCGGAATCAAGAAGGTGCTGATCCCGGAGGAGAACGCCAAGGATCTGGCGGACATCCCGGACGCGGTGAAGAACGGGCTCGAAATCGTGCCGGTGGCGCGGATGGAGGAAGTTCTCCAGCACGCGCTGGTCTCCCAGCCCACGCCGATCGTGTGGGAGGAGGACGCCGCAGCGCTCTCGAAGCGCTCCGGGATCGCCGAAGACGACGGCTCGGGCGTTCGGGCGCACTGACCGCGGCCAGTCAAAACCATGATGAGAGCCCCGTCGAGCAGACGGGGCTCTTTTCGTTGGAGCGTCGCGCCGAAAGGCCCGCGTCGCCGTTCAAAAATCGCGCAACCGGCCTGTTTCCCGGTCTTTCCGCGTTGCAGCGGGGATTTTCCCCGGTTTTCCGGCGGTTTCTGGCTCTCTCCGCCGCGAACGCCTTGCTTTTCCTGCGATTCGGACCCAACACTCCCCATCGCTACGCGCTGACGATTCGAGGCCGCGGCACGGTTTCCAGCGGAAGATCGTCGGCCCCGCAGCGCGATTGGAGAAGGAAAAGGCCATGAACAAATTGGAACTGGTCGAGCACGTCGCGAACGAGACGGAGACCTCGAAGGCTGCGGCGGCTGCTGCGATCGACGCTGTGATCGACGGCATCACCAAGGCGCTGAAAAAGGGCGACGAAGTCCGTCTCGTCGGGTTCGGCACCTTCTCGGTGAAGAAGCGCGCCGCCGGCAAGGGCCGCAATCCGGCGACCGGCGAAGAGATCAAGATTCCTGCCTCGAAGAGCGCCCGCTTCAAGCCCGGCGCGACGCTGAAGGCCGCGCTCAACAAGGCGAAGTAAAACGCCCGCGCTCCGGGCGAATGGGTGAGCAGTCAGGATTCCTTTCACGGCCGTCGGAACGCTTCCGATGGCCGTTCCCGTTTCACATCCTCCTGTCCGCTTGCCTCGCGTTCGCGGCGTCTTTAAAAGCGTTCTCGCGGCCGCGTTCTGGTCGCTTTCGGGCGGTTAGCTCAGCTGGTAGAGCATCTCGTTTACACCGAGAATGTCGGGAGTTCGATCCTCTCACCGCCCACCACCCTACCCCGTTGATATTAAAGAAACAGATTGTAATTCCGGCGGTTTTTCCCATTCTCTCGCTACAAAGCTTGCTACAAAAAGCTGCGCGCGGGACTGAACGATGGCCGGACCACTCCGACACCTTCTGTATCGAAACGGCCGCTACTATGCGCGGGTCGCAGTTTCTGAACCGCTGCGGCCATATGTCGGCAAGCGGGAGCTGCTTAAGGCGCTTGGACCTGACCGCAAGGAAGCCCAGCGACTCCTTCCGGGAGTCGTAGCGCGGTTTCTGGACCAACTTGCCGAAGCGAAACGGAGGGCGGCGCGCGACGGACAACCATCGCCGAAACCGTCGCGCCGCCCTTTGAGTCAAGCCGCGCTCGCGCACCTCCTTTATCAGGAACTACTCGCCGTCGACGACGAGTCGCGCAATGTCTCGTCTGACCGAACAGGCGTCACAATGCCTGACCTGAACAAGTTATTCGCTTCGGAGCGAGCCATGATCCTTCGCAAGATCGTGAGCGGCGCAGCCTCAGACGATGAAATAGCGGCGAACGTCGGCGCGTGGATCGAAACGTTCCGCGAGCGCGGATACGTCGACGCGCCGCCCGCATCCCGGCAATGGCGAGAATTGGCGCGCATGTTCGCGTCAGTGCATATCGAAGCATTGTCACGGTCGACCGAACGCGACGATGGTGACTACAGCGGTAAAACCGCATTTCCGCTTCTCACGGGACAAGCGCCGCATGAAACCAGCGCCGACGCTGCGCCCCTATGGGACCTATTTAACGACTACATTGCGGACCTGAAGGCCAGTGGAGGCGGCCGCGTTGCGGAACGGCGCTGGCGGCCGGTGTTTGACAACCTTATCGAATTTCTCGGACATGACGACGCCGCTCGAATTACGCGCGCCGACATGCGGAACTGGCGCAGGAAACTTCAATCGAAGCTCGCACCGCGCACGATCAAGAACGTCTACTTTGCCGCCGTCAAGACGGTCCTGAATTGGGCGGTTAATGAAGATCGTCTGTCGGCAAATCCGCTGGCCGGAATGACATTCCGGCGCGACAAGGAAGTCGTGACGCGGGAGAAAGGTTTTAGTGACGCTGAAGCTATCGCAATCCTGAAGGCGGCTCGCGATTATGAACCGAGACGCTACAGCCGGAAAGGAACGATTCGAGAAAGTCCGCAGACGACAGCGGCGAAGCGCTGGATTGCGTGGTTAGCGGCATTTTCCGGGGCGCGCGTTGGGGAACTTGCGCAGCTTCGTAAGGAAGACGTGCGGCGGGACGGCGATATCGTATACATTCGTCTGACGCCTGAGGCCGGATCGATCAAGACAGACGAATTTCGCGACGTTCCCTTGCACGATCAAGTCCTTGAACTTGGCTTTTTGCGTTTCGTCGACGCCGCGCCCGATGGTCCCTTGTTCTATAGCCTTGTCGAAAGTCGCAAAAGCAAAACGCCCCCGGCGGAAAAGGCCGCGAAAGCCGTGCGGGAGTGGATTCGGGAAATTGGCGTTATCAGCGCCGGCGTCCAGCCCAATCATGGGTGGCGTCATCGTTTGAAAACCATCGGCCGGGAGCTTGGCGTTGACATTTCTACGCTGGACGCTTTCCAAGGACATGCGGCGCGCACGGCCGGCGAGACTTACGGGCATTTTTCCCTAAAGGCGAAAAAGCGGATTATCGAGCAATTTCCGCGCTATGAGGCATAAGCCCCGCTGATCGGGCAGCATATTAATGCGGCCCATATTAATGCGCCCTTGTCCAGAACCCGCAGCGGGCGTATTAATACGGATGCGTATTAATATGGAATGGAAAGCTATGGACAAGGTTAAGCAATCAGACCGGCAGCGCCGGTATCACATGAATTTACAGAACGCCCGGAAGCGCGTGCCGGAGCTGGAAGGACGCGTTGCCGAACTGGAGGCACAAAACGCCGAGCTGAAAGTCCGCGTTGATAAGCTAGAGCTTGACGCAGAATTTCTCGATTTTGGACGCGACCTTATTGAAGCGACGCCCGCAACAGTGAAGACGCCTGCCTTTTCGATCGCATGTCTCTTCTCCGATGACGACGCGCGCGACCTTGAATTTTTCCGCCAAAAACATGGGTGCGCCTTCGCGAAAATCAGTGATGAGCGGCTCGTCTTGGAATATGTGCGCGAGCAACTGGAGCTAGAGAGGCGGCGCGCTGGCGCGGCCGTGAAGGCAATCCATCGCGCGCAGGGCGATGATTGAGCGGGGCCGCGCCATTGCCGCCGGAAACTGGGAGCGCATTGCCTTCGCTCGCGCCCATGAGAAAGCGAGACAGCGGCCCCATGTCCAACCGTGGCTTGCCATGAGGCGATATTGTCGATGAGTGTCACGCATGAGGACGGATCGATCATATCGACCATCGCAGGCAAGGATTTCCCGCATAGGCCATAGGATCGCTTTAGAAGACTATGGAACGGCCTTATATGATTCCAGTAAGGAAGATAGCACAAAGAACATAAAGACGCGCCAGCGGCCTTCCTAGAGCATTCTGGCGCGCATTCAGTTGCTGGCGACGATCAGAACTGCGTCGCAGCGACAATCACACCGCCCGGAACGTCGACCCATTTCGCGACGAAGTGGCCAAACCGGGGATGTATTCCTGTCATGCGCCAGTCTGGCGATTCAGGATCGTTCTTCGTGTCGACGCCGCACGCGTCGAAAACAATGGCCTCGGCGAAGTGACCAAGGTCGAAGAACCGGGCGGTTGGTCGCTTTTTCATAGCTCCCGTTGTTTTCATGTTCAATGTTTCCTTATTTCACGACCATAAGCGGCTGTTTTTGCTCGCGTATTACAAGAATGTTATCACTGATGCAGCCCTGTATACCTATGATGACGCCGTGATTTTCTGTCTGTAAGCGCCAAAGCTGGACACCTCCATAAACCCCTGGGCAAAATGCGCTTGAGCTGATTCACTCATATCATGTCGCGAAGGGGATGGCGGGCATGACGAAAGAAGCTCCCGGTTTTTTCGATGTGGACGAGCGCCTGGCGGAGTTGTCGGCCAAGGGCGACGATCTGGAGCGGCTGAACGCTCTCGTCGATTTCGAATTGTTCCGCCCTTCTCTGGAGTCGGCGGTTCCGCGCGGGGATCGCTCGAAGGGCGGGCGGCCGCCATTCGATCATGTGTTCATGTTCAAGATCCTGATCCTGCAGGCCATGCATGCGCTCTCCGACGAGCGCTGCGAATATCTGATCAAGGACCGGCTGTCCTTCATGCGCTTCCTCGGCTTGGGGCTCGCCGACGCGGTTCCCGACGCCAATACGATCTGGTCGTTTCGCGAGGCGCTGAAAAAGGCCGACGCCGTCGACGCCCTGTTCGCGCGCTTCGACACGGCGCTGCGCGAAGCGGGCTTTCTGGCGATGAGCGGACAGATTGTCGATGCGACGATCGTCGCCGCGCCCAGGCAGCGCAATACGCTTGAAGAAAAGAAGGCGATCCGGGACGGCCGCATTCCGAATGGCTGGACGGACAAGCCGAAGAAGCTCGCGCAGAAAGATCGCGACGCGCGCTGGACGGTGAAATACAGCAAGGCCAAGCCGCGCGAGGATGGCTCGCTTCCGCCGGTCGATCTGGCCATTGCGGCGTTCGGCTACAAGAATCACGTGTCGATCGACCGCGGCTTCGGCCTCATCCGCAAATGGACGGCGACCCACGCCGCCGCGCATGACGGCGCGCGGCTCGAAGACGTTCTGGACCGGACCAACACGGCGAGCGACGTCTGGGCGGATACGGCCTATCGCTCGGCGAAGAACGAGGCCATGCTGACACGGCGCGGCTTCGTCTCGCGCATCCACAGGAAGAAGCCGCAGGGCCGGCCGATGCCGGAACGCGTGCGGATCGCCAATGCGCAGAAGTCGAAGGTGCGCAGCGCAGTCGAGCATGTGTTCGCCTTGCAAAAGGGACCGATGGCCCTCTTTGTCCGCACGATCGGCATCGGAAGGGCCAGGGTCAAGATCGGCCTCGCCAATCTCGCCTACAACATGCGCCGCTTCGTCTTCCTGAAGGGAAAATACGCAACGGCCTGAGGCCGGGAGCCGACAGTAAGGCTGCCGCAGCCGCCTGAGGCCAAGATATCAGCCAGCCCAATCCGCGCTCGCGAGACGGTCGCCGGTATGCGACGACCTCCACCAGCCAAAATCGCGGTTTATGGAGGTCTCCAGCTGGAATTCTCCTACCTGCTCGATTTCATAGGCCGGATGGTCTTCAAGAATATCAACGAAGTCACAAATGCCGATCGTCCTCACTTGCATGACAATCTCTCTCATATTCGCGAGCCTCAACCTGTTTATAGTGCCTATATTCCACGCGAGCAAGGAGATTTAATTTAGCGAAATCGCTAATACGTCAGCGCTTACTGACGTGTATATTTATTAATTCTTCACGCTGCCTTGATTTCAGCTATGTATGCGAGCCTTTCTTTCGGGAGCCGCTTCATTTCGCGCCGGAGGGTTTCGTGGCGCGCCTGCGCGACGATCAGTAGCTTGTCTGAAATCGACGTGACGCGCGGCGCTCGCGTCGCGGCGACGCCAAGGGCTTTCCGGCGAGCCTGTAGGTGCGCGCGAACGCCGTCGGCTTCGCCTAGACAGTAGGATGACCAGCCGTCGATTTCCCACACTGGTCTTAAGTGGAGTTGGCGACCCTTGCCCGGCCCCTCGCGCCAGTCGCCGCCGGCCTTGTGAAACGCGAGGCTGGCGCTGGGTATCTCGTTTGGAGAAAGAGGAACCACGCCATGGACGTGAAGCTCATCTCCTTCGCGATTGTGAATGTGAAAGGCGAAGGCCGTTTCTACAGGTCTGCCGAGATAGTTCTTCAAGCTGTCTCGAATGCGCCGACGGATGCAATCGACGACGTTTTCCAGCTCCGCGAGGATGTCTGGATCAATCCGCAGGCTGAAAGCGTAGACATTCCCTTGGTGGCGCTCAATCATCGCGCGGCAGGCCTCAACGAAGCGCGTCGGCTCTGACAGGCGATTCCATTCCGGCGGCTTATGTCGCTTTTCGTCTAGCCAGAGCGCTTCGATTTCTGCTGATCGATCGTGTTCGCGCCGTCGTTTTTCTGATTCTGTAAAGGAGATGATTTCGCCACTGGAGCCCAAGCGCATCTCGTATTTCGTAAAATCCGCGAAGGCCCTGGATTTATTAAGAAATTCGACCTCAACCTCGGGCAGTCTCAGGCAGCGGAATTTTCGGACTTTGTATTTTTCTGACGGCGGGCGTTCGGCCGCCTTTAGACGGGCGGCGGCGGTTGCCATATGGACGACCACCGCCTTGATATTCTCGACCTGCGGGGCATCTAATTCTCGTCTAATATCGTCGCGGTAATCAGACCTGATGCTGTTGTTTGCCGAAATTGCATGGACGCGCGCTTGTAATTTGATTGCTGACATTGTATGAGTTACTTGCATGCGAGGCGATTGGTGGCCGTCCTGCTTTGTGAGAGTAGGACGGCCTTTAATCTATACGCTGAGGCGATCGCCGTCGACATTAATTTCTGGTTGCTAATCTTCGTGGTCGAAATTTTTCCCTGTGGACAGAACGCACCCCCATCGGGGGCCTGACGATCCTCTAGGACTTCCTCGTTATGTCTTCGTTCGTGTCAGATCGTCGCCGGACGAAGTTCACCGGCAATCGCCGAGACCATCGCGCCGTCAGACGAATGTAAACCGATCATGCCTCGCGCCGATCGGCGTGCCGATCATTCTCGAATGCGAATGACTACACGTCGGCAGCGGCGGCGTCCGGAAGATCGTCACCGTCGTCATTCACAGCGCGAATTGCCTCAATGTCCGACTCGCCAAGGTCGCGGATTTCGATGATCGGCAATGGATCGATGGTTTCCGCGGCGGTGAGCCCGAGAGCCTTCTCCTTGAGCAGGAAACCCCGTTCTGCCGTCGCCATCGCGCGCTCAAGCGCCTTGAGGGATTGACCATGGCGGTAGGCGGTAGAAGGATCGGCGCTGATATCGTCGACGATGATAGACAAACAAGCTTCGATCTTTCCGGCGAGCGTGAATGATCCGGCTCGGGCGTGACGCCCTTTCTCGATTCGATCCTCGATTGATCCGAACTCGGCGCTAACGACGGCATGCGCAACGCTGGCGGAAAGATCGGCGGCGGTTGAACCTTTTACCGCGCCGTCTTTCTTGAAGCGCATTTGAATGGCGCGCTCCGATACACCAAATTCGGTCGCAATCTCGGCGACGGTCGCTCGACCAGATTCCCATAGACCGCGCGCGGCGCTCCATTCTTCCGGCAAGAGGCGACGATATGTGCGCTTCGATGTTTCGGACATTCCTATCAAACTCCAGTAACAGTTACAGACGCGCCAGAAGCCGGGATACTTGGACTTCTGACCACACGTCCTTGCCGCGCGGCGTGCGGATCCCGCGTTGTGTCAGCGCCTTGGCGATTGCGGAAAGCGTCGTGACGCCTGCGACACGAAGTTCGGCGATGACAGGCGCAAGGTCGACGGCGCGAGCGTTTGCCTTATCCGTGCGAGCGGCGCGACCGGCGGCGCGCATATCATCGGTAAGGACCTGCCCTTCACGAAGTCCGCCAAGCTTCGCGCCACGATCTTTCGCAGCCTTAAGCGCTGCTTTCGTGTTAGCGCTGATCGTTTCGCGCTCTTTTTGCGCGACCATCGCCATTAGACCGACAGTGAAATTGTCGGCGAAGGGCATGTCGGCGGCGACGAACCGGACGCCTGCCTTTTGCATGCTCAAGAGGAAATGTGCGTCGCGCGACAAACGGTCAAGCTTCGCGATGACGAGCGTGGCGTCATGAACGCGACATAGCGCGAGCGCTTTGGCAAGTTCCGGACGGTCGTCGCGCTTGCCCGACTCGACTTCCACAAACTCGTTAATGAGCGTCCATGATCCACCATTGAGGTATCCGGCGACGGCGGCGCGTTGCGCTTCAAGACTGTGGCCGGACTTGCCTTGGCGATCGGTCGAAACCCGGAGATAAGAAACAAATCCGCCATTCGCCATGATTTATCGTTCCTGCCAACCTTCATTGACTAAAATGTAAGAACCACAATCACTCGCGTCAAGCTGATTGGTGTGACCTCTAAGTCGACAGACAATCCATTACACCGCCATGCTAGATAATCGGACACCATCAATACGTGAGCTCGAACGGGTGCAGGATGCGTTTTGGCAGAACAATAGTTTATCTTATCGGCATGATCGGATGTTTTCAGACACATGCGATGGCGTCGACGGCAACAATAGATATTGTAAAAAAATCTTACGGCACGTTGACCATAAAATTTTTCGAATGCGCCATGTCTACAATAATTTACCAGAATAAAAAGGACTTAGGAGAGGCAAAAAGAACAGACATCAAGGACACATTGTTATGTTTTAAAAAATATCACCAGCTAATCGACACCGTTGTTTTGGATACATCAAAAGATAGAAACATTTCAAGTGAAGAAAAGCAAATAATTTCTGACTGGGCAGAGAGGGCGATTGGCCTCGCGAAAATTTTTGCAAAGCACTCACGAAAGAAGGGTTCAGAAGAAATTATATTGGATGTGATAGACCAAAATAATGAACGTGCCTTAAACAGACTAGAACAATACAATTCGAAGAAAGGATATTACGATAAATTACTTGAGGAAGATAAACTCTTCCCTCCTTCCAATCCGGACTTTGAACAACGGCCTAGCGAAAGGTAGGCAGCATCGACTAGCGAAGCTATGGATAATCCACAAATTTCATCCCGCTACAAATCTACAAACCGCTTTCAAGCGATATATTTATGTTATTGATTTATAAGTAACTTCTAAATCAAGCTCGGAATTCGATCCTCTCACCGCCCACCATTTCCTAAAATATGCTTCGTGGAAGAGGCAAATCGACGGCGATCGCGCCGACGAGGCTGACGGCGGCGCCACAACGCCCGACGCGGACATGGGAAGATCCGATCTGTCCGGCGGAGCGCGCCCTCCCGCCCGTCAGCGGCGTCTCCTATGCTCGAGCGAGGAGTTGTCGCTCGTTTTTCTATGAAAAAGCCTCCGCCCGGCCTCTTCACCGCGGCGCAATGACGCTTTAGGATCGTCTGCGACGCCAGACGGCGAAACGACAGCGAGTGCGGAAACTTGAATTACATGGGCAAGAGCGGCGCCGTGCTGTTGCGACTTTTTCTCCTTCTCCTTCTCTCGACGCTCCTTCACCCGACCCTCGCGGCGCGCGCGGAGGACATGGGCTTTCGCGTCGTGGGTCTCGGCTCGGGCGCCTGCGGCGCGCGCTGCCCGCAGGTGATCGCCGCGCAGGGCGAAATCGTCGAGGGAACGCCGGACGCCTTTCTGGCTTTCGTTCGCCAGAACGTCGGCGGCGGCAATCTTCACGGAATCGTTCTGCTCGATTCCCCCGGCGGCAAGGTCGTCGCCTCAATGGAGCTCGGCCAGGCGATTCGTCGCCTCGGCATGGCGGTGATCGTCGCGCGGCCGGCTGCGGACCAGTCCTCCGGCGCCATGGCGGTCGCGGCCGGCCGCTGCTACTCGGCCTGCGTCTATGCGCTGATGGGCGGAAAGAAGCGCGTCATCCCGCCGGAAAGCCGCGTCGGCGTTCACAGAATGTTCAATTATTCCACGAGCTTCGACCTCGCCGAAGGCGGGCTGGTGCGTGAGCGCAATTACGATGACGGCGGCATGCGCGCCACGCTCTCGCGTTACGCGAGCATGATGGGCGTGAGCACGGACCTCGTTAATCTCGCAGAGCGGACGTCGCCCGACCAGCTCTACATGCTGACGGGCGCCGATATCGCCCGTTGGCGCCTCGGCTCGCGCAAACTATAAGCGCGCAGGAAAATATCGACGAACGACGAACAGGGCTGGACATGAAACATATTATCGACGGTCTCGAACAACGCCGCGCCTCCGCGCGACTGGGCGGCGGCCACAAGCGCATCGAGGCGCAGCACGCTCGCGGCAAACTGACGGCGCGCGAACGAATCGAATTGCTGCTCGATCAGGGATCGTTCGAAGAATTCGACATGTTCGTGACGCATCGCTGCACGGACTTCGGCATGGACCAGGGCGAGAAGACCTCGGGCGACGGCGTGGTCACCGGCTGGGGCACGGTCAATGGCCGCGCCATCTTCGTCTTCGCCAAGGACTTCACCGTCTTCGGCGGCTCGCTTTCCGAGACGCATGCGCAGAAGATCACCAAGCTTCAGGACATGGCGCTCAAGAACCGCGCGCCGATCATCGGCCTGTTCGACGCGGGCGGCGCGCGCATCCAGGAGGGCGTCGCGGCGCTCGGCGGCTATGGCGAGGTCTTCCAGCGCAATGTGATGGCCTCGGGCGTCATTCCGCAGATCTCGCTGATCATGGGCCCCTGCGCCGGCGGCGACGTCTATTCGCCGGCGATGACCGACTTCATCTTCATGGTGCGCGACACGAGCTACATGTTCGTCACCGGCCCGGACGTGGTGAAGACCGTCACGAACGAGACCGTCACGGCGGAGGAGCTCGGCGGCGCCTCCGTCCACACGACGAAGAGCTCCATCGCCGACCGCGGCTACGACAATGACGTGGAGGCGCTTTTGCAGATGCGCCGCCTCATCGACTTCCTGCCCTCCTCCAACACGGAGGAGCCGCCGGAATGGCCAAGCTTCGACGACGTCGACCGTCTCGACAATTCGCTCGACACGCTGATCCCCGACAATCCGAACAAGCCTTACGACATCAAGGAGCTGATCACGAAGGTCGTCGACGAGGGCGATTTCTTCGAGCTTCAGGAAGCCCACGCCAAGAACATCGTCATCGGCTTCGGCCGCGTCGAGGGGCGTACAGTCGGCATTGTGGCCAACCAGCCGATGGTGCTCGCCGGCGTGCTCGACATCGACGCGTCGAAGAAAGCGGCGCGCTTCGTGCGGTTCTGCGACTGCTTCAACATTCCGATCGTCACCTTCGTCGACGTGCCGGGCTTCCTGCCGGGCACGGCGCAGGAATATGGCGGCCTCATCAAGCATGGCGCGAAACTGCTCTTCGCCTACGCTGAAGCTACAGTTCCGAAAGTGACGGTCATCACCCGCAAGGCTTTCGGCGGCGCCTATGACGTCATGGCCTCGAAACATCTGCGCGGCGACGTCAACTACGCATGGCCGTCGGCGCAAATCGCGGTGATGGGCGCCAAGGGCGCCGTCGAGATCATCTTCCGCGCCGACATCGGCGATCCCGACAAGATCGCGCAGCGCACGAAGGAATATGAAGACCGCTTCCTTTCACCCTTCGTCGCCGCGGAGCGCGGCTATATCGACGAGGTGATCATGCCGCACAGCACGCGCAAGCGAATCGCGCGCGCGCTTGCGCTGCTGCGTCACAAGGAACTGGAAAATCCCTGGAAGAAGCACGACAACATTCCTTTGTAAGGATGTGTCGGATTGCAACTTATGCGAGCGCGGCGAACAGCCGCGCTCTTTTCATTTGCGTCAATATGACACGCCCGTTTGCGAGCATTGCTCAATTGCCCGGCATGTGACTTGAAATTTCGCCAGACTGCACATTTTCGAGTGACAGCCCATGTAATTTGTCATAGTGTCCGTTTCGCCAAGTTGATTGGGTAAGCCTAAGCGTAAAATGCGTTTAAGCTTTTCTAAGTCCCAGCAACGGTCCAAGTCGGGGAGGACGCCGGTAGGAACGCAACTCGCGACATGGCTCGACGAACGAGCCGCTGCGAGGGGTTATCGAAGCGACACAAAGACTTCGGGACCAGGCGCTCACGCCGGTTAAAGGACAGGGTGCCAAAGAGTGGGGATCGGCCCGGCCGTCCCCGCTCTTTGTGTTTAAGGACCCTTCATAGATTTTCCCTCTCATCCGATAAGCTCGAGCAATAGAGCGCATGCGCCCGGCTTGTGCTTGACGCGCGACGGCGCCGTTCCTACTTTCCAGCCGGAATCCTTTTAAAAAGGCCCGCAACGAAAGGCCCCTCATGTCCACGCAAAAAATTACCGACGCCACTTTCGAGCAGGAAGTGTTGAAATCCGCCGAGCCCGTCGTTGTCGACTTCTGGGCCGAGTGGTGCGGACCCTGCCGCATGATTGCGCCCGCCTTGGAAGAAATCGCCGCGGAGATGAAGGGCAAGGTCAAAGTGGTCAAGCTCAACATCGACGAGAATCCGGCCGTCGCCAGCAAGCTCGGCATCCGGTCGATCCCGACGCTGATCATCTTCAAGGACGGCAAGGCCGCCGCGCAGAAGGTAGGCGCGGCCGCGAAGGGCGAACTGTCGCGCTGGATCAGCGCCGCGGTCTGACATGATTCTTGCGAGCCTGAAGGCGCGCGGTCCGGAAGGCAAGTGGGCCGCAGCGCTTCAGGTTCGTTTCATACAGGCGCAACGCCAGGACAGTGCTCGACCTTTCGGCTGACGAACTCACCGCCATCGGCCTCAGCGTGAAAGTCGCGAGCGTCGCGATCCTCGCCGCCCTGCCCCTCGCTATCGTCATCGGTTATGCGCTCGCGCGTTGGCGATTTCCCGGACACGCCGCGATCAATGCGCTGGTGCATCTGCCGCTCGTGATGCCGCCGGTCGTCACCGGCTTCGCGCTGTTGCTTCTTTTCGGCCGCCACGGTCCGATCGGCGCCTTTCTCGCAAACCATTTCGGGATCGTCTTCGCGTTTCGCTGGACCGGCGCGGCGCTCGCCGCCGCCGTGATGAGCTTTCCGCTCATGGTGCGGCCCGTGCGTCTCGCTTTCGAGGGCGTCGATCCACGTCTCACGACGGCCGCGCGCTCGCTCGGCGCCAGCAGAGCTTATGCTTTCGCGCTCGTTGAATTGCCGCTCGCGGCGAATGGCGTTCTGGTCGGCGCGATTCTCGGCTTCGCCAAGGCGCTCGGCGAATTTGGCGCGACGATCACTTTCGTCTCGAGCATCCCCGGCGAGACGCGCACCATACCGGCCGCAATATATGCGCTGTTGCAGGCGCCGGACGGCGACGCTTCCGCCATGCGGCTTGCTGCGATTTCGGCCGCGATCGCCGTGGCCGCGCTTCTTGCGTCGGAAGCTTTGCAGTCGCGATGGATCGCGCGCAAATGATCGCGCTGGACATAGGTTTCGCGCACAAGGGCTTCGACCTCGCCTGCGCTTTCGAGAGCCGCGCGCGCGTTCTCGCGCTCCATGGTCCATCGGGCGCCGGCAAGACGACGCTCGCCCATCTCATCGCCGGCCTGTTGCGTCCGGACAGGGGACGCATTGCGATCGATGGCGTGACGCTGGTCGATACGGAGCGCAGACTTTTTACGCCGCCGGAGAAACGCCGCATCGGCGTCGTCTTTCAGGACGCGCTGCTCTTTCCGCATTTCAGCGTGCGCACGAATATTCTCTTCGGCCGCTACTTCACGCCGAAGACCGAGCGCACGGCGCCTTTCGACGCGATCATCGAGACGCTCGGCGTCGGTCATCTTCTCGACCGCCGCCCGGCGTCGCTTTCGGGCGGCGAGCGCCAGCGCGTCGGCTTCGCCCGCGCGCTTCTGTCCTCGCCGCGCCTGCTGCTGATGGACGAACCCATGGCGTCGCTCGATTACGCGCGGCGGCAGGAAATCATGACGCTGATCGAAAGATTACGCGACGAATTCAGGACGCCGATCGTGCTCGTCTCGCATTCTGCGGAAGAGATCGCGCGCCTCGCCGACGAAGCGATCATTCTCGATCATGGCCGCATCGTCGCGCAGGGCGCGCCGCTCGACGTTCTGCCCGGCGCGAGCCGGCTGATCGAGGGCGGACGCTTCGGGCTCATCAATGCGCTGACCGCGCGCGTCGCAGCCGTCGATGCGCGATTCGGCGTGACGCGACTGGCGCATCCCGCGGGCGAAATTCTCGTCGCCGCGCAGCTCGCTGAAGAAAGCCATACGCGCGTCGCGATAAAGGCGACGGATGTCGCGCTCGCGAAATCGCCGCCATCCGACACGAGCGTGCGCACCATTTTGCGGGGACGCATCATCAAGATCGACGCCACCGAGAGCCCGCTCGCCTTCGTCACGCTGGAGCTCGTCGGGAGGGAGAAACTCGTCGCCGCCGTCACGCGGCTCGCGCTCGCCGAACTTGAATTAGCAGCCGGCGCCGAAGTGTTCGCGCTCGTCAAATCCGTCGCGCTGGACGAGCGCGCGCTATAGGCCGAAGGCCGGTGCCGTCATCAGCGCCGCGACGCCGGCGCCCAGCGCCAGAACCGATACGAGCGTGAACCGAAGACCCATCGCCCCGCCGCCGATGAACCAGCCTATGCCCGCCTTGACGATTGTGTTGGAGACAATCGCCAGAAGAACCGCGACCGCCGCGGGTTCAAGACCGATCTCGCCAACGCCCTGGCGCGCCATGGTCAATGAGATGGCGTCGACGTCGGCCACGCCCGACAAAGTCGCGAGCGCGAATACGCCCTTGCTGCCGGCGAAGCGGGTGGCGATCTTGGAGAGAACCATCACGGTCGCCAGCAATGCGCCGAATTTCAGCACGGAGGGCAAATCCAGCGGATTCCTGATCGTCAGCGTCTCGCTCGCCCCCGCGCCGTCGCCGGCGCGAAGCATCATCAGCAAGGCGCCGCCCAACGCATAGACAAGGCCCACGGCGATCAGCGGCGCTGCGAGCCGCATGGCGAGGTCGCCATTGACGAGGCCGAGAACGGTGAGGACGCGCGGCCCCATGACGGCGTTGGCGAACATCGCGCCCGCCGCCAGCACGTTGACCTGCCGCGGGTAGTCGCTGACGAGACGCGACATGGCCGCAGTCGCGGCGGTGGAAGAAGCGAGGCCGCCCGCCATGCCCGCCACGACGACGCCGCGGCGATAGCCGACGATCTTCACCGAGACATAGCCGGCAAAGGAGATGACGCCGATCAGCACCGTCATCAGCCAGAGTTCGAAAGGATTGATCGCGCCCCAGCGGTCGATCGGATGGTCGGGCAACACCGGCGGCAGGATGAAGCTCATCGCGAGCAACAGGAGGCCGGAACGCAGCTCCGGCCATGTGAGCCGCTGCACCCAGCCATGCAGGAGCTGCTTGAGTGCGAGAAGCGTCGTCGTCGCGACGGCGGCGGCCGCTGCGGCCTGCTGATCACCCACGACCGCGAAAGCGCCGAGCGCGAAGGCGAGCAACACGGCGACGAGCGTCGTCGCGCCGAATGTGTTGAGGCGCACGGTTTCACGATAGCGGAAGAAGCCGATGACCGCGCCGAAAAGCGCAAAGGCAATGGCCAGGGCGATCGCGCCGCCGCCGCCGAAATGCTCGGCGATGGCGCCCCAGACGCCGCCCAGAAGCGCCGCGAGGCCATGGGTGCGAAGCCCGGCGGCGCGCTCCCCCTCATGCTCGTCGCGCGTATTCCACCCGCGCTCGAGACCGATGAGCAGGCCGATCGCCAGCGCAATCGAAAGTCGCTGGATCAGCTCGACCGTGCCCAACTCGTACATTTCGAAGAACCTCGCTTCACAACATCTGCTGTTTTACAGGTAGACCCCCGAAGCGACACCGACAAATGCGCCTCTGCGGACGCGCGACGAAAGGAAATGCTTAATGACTTCGCCACTGCGGCCTTCGCGGCGTTCCGCCGTCGCCCCCTTCATGGCGATGGACGTGTTGCGCGAGGCGCGGGCGCTGGAGCGGGCGGGGCGGCGCATCATCCATATGGAGCTCGGCGAACCCGGCGCGCCGGCGCCTCGTCTCGTGCGCGAGGCCGCCGCGGCGGCATTGCGCGACGGCGCGCTCGGCTATGGAGAGGCGCTCGGCGAGATCGGGCTGCGCGAACGCATAGCGGCGCATTACGGGGAACGCTATGGCGTCGATGTGACGCCGGACCGCGTGATCGTCACCACGGGTTCTTCAGGCGGATTTCTCCTCGCGCTGCTCGCGGCTTTCGACGCCGGCGCGCGCATCGCCGTCACGGCGCCCGGCTATCCGGCCTACGCCAATATTCTGTCGTCGCTCGGACTGGAGGCGGTCCCGCTCGACGTCGGGCCGCAGACCCGCTTTGCGCCGACAGCCGACATGCTCGCCGCCGCGCACCGCGAGAAGCGGCTCGACGGCGCGCTGTTCATGAGCCCCGCCAATCCCACCGGCGCGATGATCGGCGCGCAGGAACTGGAGCGCATCTCGCGCTATTGCGACGAGGCGGGGATCGTCTTCGTCTCGGACGAAATCTACCACGGGCTCGAATATGCGGCGCCTGCGCAGACGGCGCTCCGTTTCACGAATCGCGCCATCGTCGTCAATTCCTTCTCGAAATATTACGCCATGACCGGCTGGCGGCTCGGCTGGCTCATCGCGCCGCCGGAACTGATGCGTCCGCTCGAACGGCTCCAGCAGTCGCTCGCGATATGCGCCCCGACGCTGTCGCAGCGCGCGGCGCTCGCCGCATTCGACGCGACCGGGGAGCTGGAGGAAAATCGTGCGGCTTACGCGAAAAACCGCGCGCTGCTGATGGAGCGCCTCCCGGCGATGGGGCTCGACCGGTTCGCGCCGCCGGACGGCGCCTTTTACATCTATGCCGACGTCTCGCGCTTCACCTGCGACTCGATGGACTTCTGCAGACGCATGCTGGCGGAAGCGGGCGTCGCCGCGACCCCCGGCCCCGATTTCGATCCCGGACGCGGCGCGACGACCCTGCGCCTTTCCTACGCCGGCGCCCCGTCGCAGGTCGCCGAAGGCGTCGCGCGGCTCGAGGACTGGCTTCGCGACCAGGCGCCGCGCGGCTGAGACGCCCGGGGCGAGGGGCGCGAGCCGCCGGCTCGCGCTCGCCTCACCCTGTCTGCGCCTCTCGCGCTCATTCCCCGAATGGAGTGCGCACGCGTTGCCACCAGCCGCCCTTCTTGGGGCGGTTGGGATCGGCCTCGGTGATGACCACCTCGGTCGGTTGACGCGGCGGAGCCGGAGGTTGCGGCGCGGGCGTCGGCTCGGTCGCCATTTCAGCCTGGGATTCGACAGCCTGGGGCTCGACAGCCTGGGGTTCGACAGGCGCAGACGCGGCGCCGGGCGTCTCGACAGACGCCGCCTCGGGTTGCGCCGCCTCGGGTTTTGCGGCCTCGACGGGCGGAGCCGCCTCCTCGACAGGCGCCGCGGGAACGGAAGGCGACGCAGCCTCGAGGCTCACGGTCTCCGGCGCGAAGGGAGGCATATGCGCCTCGCCCGGCGACACGAAATCCGCCGCATCCACGACGCCCTCGTCGAGCGGGAACATCTCCGAGGGATGGCGGAACTCCTCGGGCAGCGGCGCCGAACGGCGCCAGCGGCCGGGTCCGCGTTCAGGGCCGCGGCTGCGGCCGGCTCGCTCCGGACGCGGCTCGCGCGGCGCCGGCGCTCCCTCGATCGCGGCCATGAAGGCGAGGCCCTCGTCCGACGGCTGTTCGGCGCCGAGCGGCATCTGCTCGCCGGCCTGTCCGCCGCCTCGACCGCGACGGCGACGGCGACGGCGCGAGCGCTGCGCCCCTTCCTCGCCCTCTTCGCCGTTGAAACGGCTGCGGGCGACGCGCTCCTCGCGGCGGGATTCGGCGCGGGCGATTTCCTCTTCGCCCTCCTCGCCCGTCTCGACGAGCGCTTCCTCTTCGATCGGCTCTTCCTCGAGCGGCTCGGCGCGCAAGGAGTCTACGCGCAAGGGCGCGGGCGCCGCCGGCAGGCGCGGCCCGCTGGCGAGTTCGCCGCGCTCCAGCGCATGATACGTCGCGCCAGTCAGCGTATCGTCGGCCGCGACGGTGATGTGGACGCCGAAGCGGCTCTCCAGCTCGTGCAGATGGGCGCGCTTCTGGTTGAGGATGTAGAGCGCGACGACGGCGCGGGTGCGCAGCGTCACGTCATGCGCCGCGCTCTTGATGAGCGCCTCCTCCAGCACGCGCAGCACATGCAGCGCGACGGAGGCCGTCGAGCGCACATGACCGGCGCCGAGGCAATGCGGGCATTGCACGGTCGAGCCTTCGACGACGCCCGCGCGGATGCGCTGGCGTGACATTTCGAGCAGCCCGAAATGCGAGATGCGGCCGACCTGAATGCGGGCTCGGTCGTTCTTGAGCGCGTCCTTCAGGCGGCGCTCCACCGCCCGATTGTTGCGGCTCTCCTCCATGTCGATGAAGTCGACGACGATGAGGCCGGCGAGATCGCGCAGGCGCAGCTGGCGGGCGACTTCGTCCGCGGCTTCGAGATTCGTGCGCAGCGCCGTGTCTTCAATATTGTGCTCGCGCGTCGAGCGGCCCGAGTTCACGTCGATCGCGACCAGCGCCTCCGTCTGGTTGATGACCAGATAGCCGCCGGACTTCAGCGTGACGTGATTGGAGAACATCGCGTCGAGCTGCGCCTCGACCCCGCTCTCGGCGAAGATCGGGAAGGCCTCGCGGTGCTGCTTCACATTCTTCGCATGGCTCGGCATGAGCATGCGCATGAAGTCCTTGGCCTCGCGATAGGCCTCATCGCCGGAGACCACGACCTCCTCCACGTCTCGGCCATAAAGGTCGCGGATGGCGCGCTTGATGAGCGAACCCTCCTCATAGACGAGGGTCGGCGCGCTCGAGCGCAGCGTCAGCTCCCGCACGCTCTCCCAAAGGCGCAGCAGATATTCGAAGTCGCGCTTGACCTCCGCCTTGGTGCGGGTGGCGCCGGCGGTGCGCAGGATGACGCCCATGCCCTCCGGCACTTCGAGATCGTGGACGATTTCCTTGAGGCGCTTGCGGTCGGCCCCGTCCGTGATCTTGCGGGAAATGCCGCCGCCGCGCGCGGTGTTGGGCATCAGCACCGAATAGCGGCCGGCGAGCGAGAGATAGGTGGTGAGCGCCGCGCCCTTGTTGCCGCGCTCTTCCTTGACGACCTGCACCAGCAGCACCTGCCGGCGCTTGATGACTTCCTGAATCTTGTACTGGCGACGCGAACGGGCGGCGCGATAGGGAGCCTCATCCATGGCGTCGCCGCCGATATGCTCGACGTCGTCCTCTTCGTCGTGCTCCTCGTCGTCGTGGTCCTCGTCGGCCGGATGATCGGCGCGAGCCTGCGTCTCGGCGACGCCCTCCGGGCCTTCCTCGGCCGACTCCTCGCGGGCGCGCTCGCGCGCCTCGTCGCGCTCGTCCTGACGGAACGCCTTCAGCTCATGGTCGGGGGCCTGAGTCTCGGCAGTGTATTCAGCAGCCTCGCCTTCCTCCACCGAGCCGAAGCCCGACGGATCGACGGAGATGGTGTGATGCGCCTCTTCGGCGCGCGTCAACTCGGCTTCGAGCTCCTCGACAGCCTCGGCCTCGACCTCGATGTCGGCCGGGGCGAGCGCTTCTTCCGCGGGCGCGAAGGGGGTCTCCGGAGCGCCCTCCGCCTCGGCGGTCGGCGCGGGCTCCTCCGCGCTCTCCGGCGCGAACGGGCCCGCTGACGTCTGATCGGCGGGCGTTTCCTGCGTCTCGATTGCGGCCGCCTCCAGCAGCGCCTCGACGTCGATCGGCTCGCTGCTCAGCGCCTCGTCGGCGCTGGCGCGCTTCTCGGCGCCCTCATGCTGACGGCGGCGCGAACGGCGGCCGCGGCCATGCGGCCGGTGATGCTCCTCCTCCTCGTCCTGACGATGGGCGCGGCTCTCCTCCTCCAGCAGCGCCTGACGGTCGGCGACGGGGATCTGGTAATAGTCGGGATGGATTTCCGCGAAGGCCAGAAAACCATGGCGATTGCCGCCGTAGTCGACGAAGGCGGCTTGCAGCGAGGGTTCGACCCTCGTCACCTTCGCCAGATAGATATTGCCGCGTAACGGTTTCTTGTCGGCAGCCTCGAAGTCGAATTCCTGAACGCGGTTACCGCGTAGCACCACCACCCGGGTTTCCTCCGGATGGGAGGCGTCGATCAGCATTTTGTTGGCCATGGGGAACTCTTTGCAGCGCTGCGCGCGTCGGCGCCGGCGGGCCGCGCCGCAATCCTGTTGGGGATGCGGCGACCGCTATTCGGCGCGGCCTGACGGCGCGTGCGCTTGTTGTCGGAGAAAGGGGAGAAGGCCGAAGGCCTCTAACACGCTGGCCGGCGCGAGGACCGGCGGACAGATCGCTGGGATGTGCCGCCCGACGCCGGCCTTGGCCGGGCGTCGCGGCGATCAGCCGAACGAGATGACAATCCGGGGCGCGACCGAATTTCAGTCCGCGGCCCAGTTCAAGGCGGCCAAGGCCCGCGCGAGAGAAGCGAAAGTCCACCGCTCGGTCGGACCGGGCGAGGAGACTTTTCGCTTTTTCGCATGTCATGGTCGTGGCCATGAGATCGTCAAAAAACCTTTCGCGACGCCCGAAGGCGGCGAGTATGCGTCACAACCGGCCAGGGCCGCGCATGACGTAAAGACTGCTGTCCCGAAAATCCGCTGACCCAAGCTTTCATGGCTCGATGCGGCCGGGCCGGCCCAGGGATTCCCACAGAGCGCGTTACTTCATAGCTGGCGCCCGCGAAACGCGCAAGCGCCGCAACGAGGCGCCGCCATTTTCCTGACATATGAGGCTGGCGGGCGGGACCGGGAGAGGCTAACGATCCCTTAACGGAGTTTCTTTCAAAATCCTTTACACGCCAACCTCGAGTTGGCAGCCGTGCGTGGGAGCGAGGGGGAATGGGGCGGTCGCTTTTGAAGCGCAAACAAATCTTTGGGCGGCTTTTCGCGCGCGCGCCGGGGCGAATCGGCGCGACGTCGGCGCTGATCTGGGGCCTTTTCGCCTGTTCCGCTTTCGGAGCCGGCCCCGAGACCGTGACTGCGTTCGCCAGCCGGGTCGAGGCCCTTCCCGATCGCACGAAGCTCATTTTCGATCTTACCGGCGCCGTCAAGGCGAGCGCCCACCCGGTCGCCGATCCCCCGCGCGTCATCGTGGACCTGCCGGAGGTCGCCTTCCGGATCGATCCGCAGGAGGGACGCGCGCCGGCCGGCTCGAAGCTCGTCAAATCATACCGTTACGGCCAATTCGCGCCGGGGCGTTCGCGCGTCGTCGTCGATCTCGCGGGGCCGGCGAAGATCCTGCGCGCCGAAAGCGAGCCGGTGAAGGACGGGGCCCGCCTTATCCTCGAACTCGCGCCGACCGACCCCGCCAAATTCGCCGCGGCCGCCGCCGAAAGCGCCGCCCTGCCGGCGCCGGCGGCGGCGCAACCGGCCGCCCCGCCCGCGGCCCCTTCCGGCAAACCGGTCGTGGTGATCGACCCCGGCCACGGCGGCGTCGACATGGGCGCGACCGGCAAGCATGGCGAGCAGGAGAAGGCGATCGTCTTCGAATTCGCTCGCGTGCTCGCCGCCAAGATCGAGGCCGGCGGCCGGCTTCACGCGGTCATGACCCGCAACGAGGACGTCTTCCTCCCGCTCAACGAGCGGGTGCGCCTCGCCCGCGCCAGCAACGCAGCCCTGTTTCTCTCGATCCACGCCGACACGCTGGCCGAGCCGCATGTCGAAGGAGCGACCGTCTACACGGTGTCGGCCAAGGCCTCGGACGCCGAGGCCGCCCGAATCGCGGAAAAGGAAAATCTCGCCGATCAGGCGGCCGGACTCGAACGCAAGGAGGACGCGGAGGAGATCGGCGGCATATTGTTCGAACTCACGCAGCGCGAGACTCTCGCCTTCAGCCGCCAGTTCTCGCAGGCGCTGATTTCGCGCTGGAAGGACGCCGGCAGCCTCAACAAGAATCCCGCCCGCTCCGCGGGCTTCGTCGTGCTCAAGGCGTTCGACGTGCCCTCCGTTTTGCTGGAGCTCGGCTATCTCTCGAGCGAGAAGGACCTCGCCCGGCTGACCTCGCCGGAATGGCGGGATCACGCCGCGGGCAAGACCGCCGAGGCGGTCGAGGCTTTCTTCGCGACCCGCGCCCGCGAGGCGCGAGCGCCAGCCGAAACAGCGCAGCGCCCACAATAAAACACAAAAGAGCGTCAGTTGAGGGAGGCGCGCGAAGGCGCAGGCGCGTCGCGCGCGGACGGAATTATCGGCGTTCGCTTGGCTTGAGCGTGACGAGTAAGCCCGTCAATCGACGCAAGAATTGGCGTTCATCCCGTGGTTTCGGCAGGTTGCGCATGGACGGATCGGCCAAAAGCCACTGGATTGACAGGCGCCGGCGATGGTAAAGCAAACGTAAGCTGAAGGTCGACAGGCGGAATGAATATCCGTTTCGGCCCCAGGTCCAACAAGCATAAGGCGTCGGCGCGATGCGCGCCTCTCCGGCGATGTCCCATTAAAATTGGGACAGGTCGAAGACAGATGGCGGAACAGACCCCATATCAGGCCCGGGCGTTCAAGGCCCGATGCTGCGAGGAAGATAATTCATGCGACTGCTCGCAAGGTTTCTAGGCTTTGTCTTTGCAACGGGGACGATCCTCTTCCTCATTGGCGCGGTGGCCGCCGCCGGGCTGATCTATTACTATTCGAAGGACCTGCCGGACACGGCGCAGCTGCGCAACTACGAGCCGCCGGTCACGACCCGCATGCACGCCGGCGACGGCTCCATCCTCGCCGAATATTCGAAGGAGCGGCGGCTGTTCCTGCCGAACTCCGCCATTCCGCAATTGGTCAAGCAGGCCTTCATCTCGGCCGAGGACAAGAATTTCTACACGCACAACGGCATCGATCCCGAGGGCGTGATGCGCGCCCTCACCGTGCTGGCGCAGGGCGGCCGCCATGTGCAGGGCGCCTCGACCATCACCCAGCAGGTGGCGAAGAACTTCCTTGTCGGCAACGAGCGTTCGATCGACCGAAAGATCCGCGAGGCGCTGATCTCTTTCCGCATCGAGGCCGCCTATTCCAAGGAGCGCATCCTCGAGCTCTATCTCAACGAGATCTATCTCGGCCTCGGCAACTATGGCGTCGCCGCGGCCGCGCTGAACTACTTCAACAAGTCGGTCAACGAGCTGACGCTCGCGGAGGCCGCCTATCTCGCCGCCCTGCCGAAGGGGCCGAACAACTACCACCCCTTCCAGCATCGCGAGCGCGCCATCGAGCGGCGCAACTATGTCATCGACCGCATGGAGGCCGACGGCTTCGTGACCGCCGAGGAGGCGGCCAAGGCGAAGGCCGAACCGCTCGGCGTCAATCCGCGCGTGCTCTCGCCCAACACTTATGTCGCCGGCTATTTCGCCGAGGAAGTGCGCCGCGAATTGCTCGAGCGCTATGGCGAGAAGACGCTCTACGAGGGCGGCCTCTCGGTCCGCACCACGCTCGACCCGAAGATGCAGGCATGGACCCGCAAGGCGCTCGCCGACGGCCTCGTCCGCTTCGACGAGGCCCATGGCTTCCGCGGCGCGATGAACCATATCGACGTCTCGTCGGACTGGGGCGTGACGCTCGCCGCCATTCCGGCGCTGGGCGACGTGCGTCCCTGGCGGCTCGCCGTGGTTCTCGACGTGAACGATTCGGGCGCCCGCATCGGATTGCAGCCCGGCCGCGAGAAATCCGGCGAAGTCGCCCGCGAGCGCGAGACCGGCCTGCTGACCGCCGAGGGCATGCGCTGGACCGGCCGCAGCCCGCGCGCCGCCCTCACCGTGGGCGACGTGATCTATGTCGAGCCGTTCGCCGCCCGCCCGGGGCAGTATCGCCTGCGCCAGATCCCTGACATTTCCGGCGCCATGGTGGCGATGGACCCCTATACGGGCCGCGTCTTCTCCATGGTCGGCGGCTTCTCCTTCGACCAGTCGGAGTTCAACCGCGCGACGCAGGCGCTGCGGCAGCCGGGCTCCTCCTTCAAGCCCTTCGTCTACGCCACGGCGCTCGACAACGGCTACACGCCCTCCTCGTCGATCCTCGACGAGCCGATCTCCATCCAGCAGGCCGACGGCAGTTACTGGACGCCCGAAAACTTCGAAGGCGGGCACGGCACCGGCGCGCATCCGCTGCGCTATGGCATCGAGCACTCGAAGAACATGATGACGGTGCGTCTCGCCAAGGACGTCGGCATGCCGCTCATCGCCGAATACGCCAAGCGCTTCGGCATCTATGACGACATGCCCGCCTATCTCGCCCTGTCGCTGGGCGCCGGCGAGACCACGCTGATGAAGATGGTCACCGGCTATTCGATGCTCGCGAATGGCGGCAAGCGCATCAAGGCGACGCTGGTCGACCGCGTGCAGGACCGCTGGGGCAAGACGATCTATCGCCACGACGAGCGCCAGTGCCTCGGCTGCGACGCGGCGAAGTGGGACAATCAGAACGAGCCCAAGCTGATCGACAAGCGCGAGCAGGTGCTTGATCCGCTGACCGCCTATCAGATCACCTCGATCATGGAAGGCGTGATCCAGCGCGGCACCGGCGTGTCGATCAAGTCGGTCGGCAAGCATCTCGCCGGCAAGACCGGCACCACCAACGAGGCGAAGGACCTCTGGTTCATCGGCTTTTCGCCCGACCTTTGCGTCGGCGTCTATATCGGCTACGACCGGCCGCGCTCGATGGGCGACCATGCGCAGGCCGCGCTCTACGCCGCGCCGATCTTCCGCGACTTCATGACGGTCGCGTTGAAAGACAAGCCGGACGCGCCGTTCCGCGTGCCGCCGGGCATCAAGCTGATCTCCGTCGATCCGCGCTCGGGACTGCGTTCGTCCGGCCAGGGCACGATCCTCGAAGCCTTCAAGCCCGGCACCGCTCCGCCCGACTCCTATTCGGGCGGCGGCGGCGGCGGCGGGCCGCGCCAGCTCAACACGCCGCGCGACGTCGACCAGCAGGTCGGCAGCGGCACGGGCGGGCTTTACTGAAAGAAAAGAGCAGAGCGAGAACGGCTGAAAGAGAAGCGCCCGGGAAGACCCCCGGGCGCTTTTTCATTCCCCCAGATTCCGCAGCGCCGCCGCCGCCGCGAAGGGGCAAAGCGCCAATGCGGCGAGCGTGATCGCGCAGAGGATCGAGAAGGGCGAATAGAAGGGCACGGTCCCGCCCGTCGCGGCCTCCGCCGCCGAGACGCCGAAGATCAGCACCGGAATCGTCAGCGGCAGGACCAGGAGCGCCATCAGCAGGCCGCCGCGCCGCACGGTGACGGTCGCCGCCGCCCCGATGGCGCCAATCAGCGTCAGCGCCGGCGTACCGACGAGCAGCGTCGCGACGACGCCGACGAGAGACGCCGTCTCCTGCTGCAGCATGAGGCCGAGGAAAGGCGCGGCGACGATCAGCGGCAGGCCGGTCGCGGCCCAATGCGCCGCGCATTTCACCAGCACTGCGAGCTCCAGCGGCGTGTCGCCGAGGTGAAGCAGGTCGAGCGAGCCGTCCTCGGCGTCGGCCTGGAACAGCCGGTCGAAGGCGAGCAGGCTCGCGAGCAACGCCGCGATCCAGAGGATCGCCGGACCGATGCGGGCGAGGAGGTTCGGGTCCGGCCCGACCGCGAAGGGCACGATGGTCACGAGCGTGAGGAAGAACACGACGCCCATGGCGCCCGAGCCGCCGACGCGACGGGCGATGCGCCATTCACGCAGGAAGAGAGAGGCGAGCGGCGACGTCACTTCAATGCTCCCAGCGGCAGTTCGGCCGCTTCTTCGAGTCCCAATGGTTCGTGGGTCGCCGCGACGATAAGGCCGCCGAGCGCGCAATGGTCGCGCATGGCTTTGGCGAATTTCTCGCGCGAACCGCGATCGAGGGCGGTCATCGGCTCGTCGAGGAGCCACAGCGGACGGAAGGCGACGAGGAGCCGCGCCAGCGCCGCGCGCCGCTTCTGTCCCGCCGAGAGCGCCCCGAAGGGCGCGTCGAGCGCATGCGACAGCCCCACCACGGCGAGCGCGTCCGCCACCGAACGGCTGCGCGGGTCGGGCTCGCGGGAGAGATAGCCCGCCCAGAAATCGAGATTTTCCGCCACGGTGAGCGCCGCCTTCATGCCGTCGGCATGGGCGAGATAATGGGTCTGTTGCGCAAGTTCCGCCTCCGCCGCGCCACCCTCCAGCGCGACCGTTCCGCCGGCTCTCGGCAACAGCCCGGCGATCGCGCGAAGCATGGTCGACTTGCCGACGCCGTTCCTGCCGGTCACGACCAGCGCCTCGCCGCCGGAAAGCGCGAAGCTCACCCCGTCCAACACCCGCCTGCCGCCGCGCGCGACTGCAAGATTCTCCACCCTCAGGCGGAGGGGCGAGTGAAAATCGGCGTGGGGGCGATGCGGCGGATGTTCCATTCGACAAGCCAATAGAGAAAGCCGCGCGCGAGCGCCATAGGGGCGGCCGGCACCGGCGCACTGGCGCCGACGGGGCGGGGGTGCTAAGGGACGCGATCATTCCTTGGGCGCCCGCCGACCGCGGCGCGCCCTTATCTTGAGCCGGCGAGCGCGCGACGCGGCCGGTCATGCAGGGACTGCGGATTTAAGTGACGAAGCACAGAAGCCTCTCGGACTATGCGTCGCGGAGATTCCGCCTCGCGGGCAACGCCCTGCTCGAGTTCAACAACCCCTTCTTCGCCCAGATCGACAAGCTGCGCGCCGATTTCGAGGCGCAGGGCACGCATTTCGTCAGCTTCGCCAATTACGACTATCTGGGCCTCGCGAATCACCCCCGCATCCGCGAGGAGGCCAAGCGCGAGGTCGACAATCTCGGCATTGGCGCCCTGGCGTCGCGGCTCGTCGGCGGCGAGCGCACGACCCACAAGCAGTTCGAGGCGGAGATCGCGAGATTCATCGGCATGGAGAGCGCGCTGGCGCTGGTCTCCGGCTATCTCGCCAATGTGACGACGATCGCCTATCTGATGAACGGCAAGCGCGACGCCATTTTCATCGACGAACTCGCGCATAACAGCATCGTCTACGGCGCCGAGGGCGCGCCCGCCCATGTCGTCAAGTTCCGCCACAACGACATGGATCACCTGGACCATCTGCTGGCGCGCCATCGCGAGGAATATCGCAATGTGCTCGTCGTGGTCGAGGGCGTCTACAGCATGGACGGCGACACCGCCGACCTGCCGCGCCTCTATGAGATCAAGGACAAATACAAGATCTGGCTGATGGTCGACGAGGCCCATTCGCTGGGCGTCCTCGGCGACCATGGCCGCGGCCTCGCCGAGCATCAGGGCGTCGATCCGCAGCGCATCGACCTCATCGTCGGCACCATGTCGAAGAGCCTCGCCTCCTGCGGCGGCTATGTCTGCGCGAAGAAGGAGGTGATCGAGTGGTTTCGCTTCACCCTTCCCGGCTTCGTCTACAGCGTCGGCTTCTCGCCCGTCATTCTCGCGGCGGCGCGCACGGCGCTCAAACTGATGCAGGAGGAGACCTGGCGTATCGGGAAACTCGCGCAGAACGCCGAGCTCTTCCGCCAGGTCGCGCATGAGAACGGCTTTTCCACCGGCCCGGCCATCGGCCGCGGCGTGGTGCCGATCCTGTTCGAAAGCGACCTCGAGACCATGTGGGCGGCGCGCCATTTGCTCGAAAAGGGCTATTACGTGCCGCCCGTCGTGCGCATCGGCGTGCCCAAAGACGGCCCGCGCCTGCGCTTCTTCTTCTCCGCCAATCACACCGAGGCCGAGATTCGCGGCGTCATTCACGCATTGCGCGACATGCCTCCGGTGTCGGAGGAAGCCCAGCGCATCGTCGCCGCGGCGATGGCGGGCGCCTGACACGCTTCGGCCGCAGGCTCGTCTCCGCGTCAATATGACGCTTTCGCGCGCGGCGTTTTGACCGATAGGACTTGTGCATGGCGCGGATCGAGATTCTTCCCGTCGACGGACTGTCGCGCTTCCTGGTCTTCTGCAAGCTGCCGCGCCTGATCTACGCGGGCGCGAAGGGCTTCGCGCCGCCGCTCGACCTCGAGCGCTGGACGCTTTTCGCCCATATGCTCAATCCGCATTACAAACTGGTGGAGGACCAGAAGTTCCTCGCCCGCCGCGACGGACAATGGGTCGGCCGCATCAGTGCGCATGTCTACAAGGACGGCATAACGCCCGTGGGGGCGAGCCCGGCGCAATTCGGCGCGCTCGACGCCATCGACGACCTCGAGGTGGTGCGCGCGCTGACGGAAGCGGCCGAGAACTGGCTGCGGGAAAAAGGCGCGACGCGCGCCAACGGCCCCTTCTCGCCCACGATCAATGGCGAATGCGGCATGCTGGTCGAGGGCTTCGAGGCGACGCCCATGATCTTCATGCCCTGGCATCCGCCCTATCTCTCGCGCCATCTCGAGGCGCTCGGCTATACAAAGGCGCAGGACCTCATCTCCTATCGCTTCGAGCTCGACGAAGGATTTCTCAACGAGGCTCCCCGCATCTCGAACCGCCGGGAATGGCGCGACCGGCTGAAGCTGCGGCCGCTGAACATGGACGCGCTCAAAACCGGCGAGACGGCGCTGATGCAGGAGCTGTTCAACGACGGCTGGAGCGGCAACTGGGGCTTCGTGCCCTTCACCAAGGCCGAGTTCGACTCCACCGCCGACGCGCTGAAATTCGTCATGCCGCCGGAATTCGGCATCGTCGTCGAACTGGACGGCGTTCCCCAATCCTTCGTCATCGCGCTGCCCAATCTCTTCGAGATCGTGGCGGACATGGGTGGAAAGCTCTTCCCCTTCGGCCTGCCGCGTCTCATCTCGCGCATGCGCCATCACAAGTTCAACGCCGCGCGCATCGTGCTGCTCGGCACGCGCAAGGCGCTTCAGAACAGCGCGACCGGCGGCGCCATTCTGCTCGCGATGATCGAGGAGATGCGCCGGCGCGGCGCTTCCGCCTCGATCAAGCATCTCGAAGCAGGATGGGTGCTCGAAAACAATCTCGCCATGCGCAAGCCGATCGAAATGTTCGGCGGCAAGGTCGACAAGATTCATCGCATTTACGAAAGACGGCTTTCCGGCGACGGCGAAGCCCGGCGTGCGCCCGACAGCGTTTCAGCAAATCCGCAAGCGACAGGATAACATCATGAACGGCATTTCGGTCACCGCAAACGGCGCCGACCGCTCGCATGTCGAGCGTCGCCGGCTGATCCTCGAGAAATATCCGCAGGTGCGCGAGCTCTTCGGCAAGGACCCCGTCACCTTCAAGATCACCGCCGGCATCTTCGTCGGCCAGCTCGTCATCGCCGCCTGGCTCGGCTGGCTCGGCCTTTCCTACTGGTGGCTGTCGCTGCTGATGGCGATCTGCGTCGGCGCCTTCGCCAATCACGCCAATTTCGTCATCATTCACGACGCCATTCACAATTGCGTCTTCGACAATCCGCTCGCCAACAAATGGACGGCGATCCTCGCGGACCTGCCCAACGCCTTCCCGACAGCGATGGGCTTTCGCTGCTATCACATCAAGCACCACTCGCATCTCTCGGCCTATGACTACGACGCCGACATTCCGAGCCAGTGGGAAGTCGAGTGGGTCGGCAACAGCACATGGCGCAAGGCGGCGTGGCTCTTCGGCTTTCCCGCGATCCAGCTCGCGCGCCTGTCGCGGCTGAAGGGCACGGTGCCGATCATGGGCAAATGGACCTATATCAACATCGCCGTGATCGCCGCCTTCGACATCTTCGTGCTCTGGGCCTTCGGGCCGAACGCCCTGCTCTATCTCTTCTTCTCCTTCTGGTTCTCGGTGGGCGGCCTGCATCCCCTCTCCGCACGCTGGGTGCAGGAGCATTTCGCCTTTGCGCCCGATCAGGGCACCTTCGATTACTACGGGCCGCTGAACAAGCTCGCGCTCAATATCGGCTATCACAACGAGCATCACGACTTTCACGAAATTCCGTGGACGCGCCTCCCGCAGCTCACCGCCATGGCGCCGGAGTTCTATGACACGCTGCGCTGCCATCGCTCCTGGGTGGCTCTGCTCGTGACCTTCATCTTCGATCCCACCTATTCGCTCGGCACGCGCTCGGAAAATGTGACGCAGGCCGCCGAGCGCGCGGCCCCCGTCGCCGCGGCCGCGGAGTAAGCCCATGACGCAGGACATAAAGACCCAGGCCGAGCCGCTCGACGCCTCCCCGCGCCTTTTCGAGAACGATCTCCTCGACAAGATGTCGCGCGTGCATCACCTCACGCCGGTCATCGTCTATACGCCGATCTTTCTCGGCCTGGTCTTCTATTCGCTGACGCTGAACGGCGTCGCGCTGGTGCTGCTGGGCCTCGTGCTGGGCTATCTCGGCTGGACGCTGACCGAATATTTCGGCCACCGCTATCTGTTCCACACGGTGTTTCCGCTGCCCTTCGGGCTCGGCCCGCGTTTCCAGTTCCTGATCCACGGCGTGCATCACATCTATCCCAACGACCCGCTGCGGCTCGTGATGCCGCCGCTGCTGTCGGCGCCGATCATGCTGATCGCGCTCGCCATCATCCGCGCGCTGTTCGGCGCGACATTCGCCTGGCCGGTGCTCGCGGGCTTCATGGCGGGCTATGTGATCTACGACTGCGTGCACTACTGGACGCATCACGGCCAGCCGACGTCGGAGTTCGGCAAGATGGTGAAGCGGCTGCACATGCTGCACCACTTCCGCGACGCGGAGAAGGGTTTTGGCGTGCACGCGATCTGGTGGGATTACGTGTTCGGCACGGCCTACAAGAAGGGCGAGACGCCGGGGACGCGGGCGGTTTAAGTGGTTTGATTTAATTGTTGATCGATCAAGAGCATTGGGAGGCAATGGTGCCAAGCGACCTGTCGGGGCATCCTTCACTGGAGGTAGCTTATTGGATCAGTCAAATAGCCGCCGCGATCGCTCGGTGCCTTTTAATTTTGATCACGGTTTGGGCAGGGTTCGTTGCTTACAGCCAAGCGACCGCCTTTAAGTTGTTTGAACTCTTGAAATATGCGCAGGATGAAAATTTTCGTGAGTCTCGACGTATTGTCATCCGTGAAATTGGACCTAAAAAAGGCACAGACTGGTGGCTCGATGAGCGCCTAGAAAATATGGCTTCCAATTGCTGCGCTCATTATGACGTTCTAGGTCGTGTCCTATTAATTTCAGGGAAAAGGAACATGGGTCGTTTTTTCGCGACCAACTGGGCCGACAGCATTATCCGCACTTACGAGATACTTGATAACTTCATGGAAAATCGGCGATCGTCCGGAGGAAATGACTATCGCGGCTATATTTGGTTGTACAAAACAGCCAAGAAATCACGAGATCGCTAAGTTAAGTCATTTCCTGAATCACCCCTGCCCCGTCCGCGTAAACCACTGCTCCTCGTTGATCACCTCGATCCCGAGTTCGCGCGCCTTCGCGAGTTTCGACCCCGCGCCTGGCCCCGCCACGACGAGGTCCGTCTTCTTCGACACGGACGCCGCCACCTTCGCGCCGAAGCGCTCGGCCTGCGCCTTGGCTTCGTCGCGCGTGAGGCGTTCCAGCGCCCCGGTGAAGACGACGGTCTTGCCGGCGACGGGCGACGAGGAGGCGATCTCCGGCATCGGCTCCAGCGTCACCTGCGAAAGCAGCGCGTCGAGCTCCTTCTCGTTGTGCGGCTCGGCGAAGAAATCATGCAGCGCCTCCGCCACCACCGGCCCGACGCCGTCGATGGAGTCGATGCGCGCGCGGGCTTCCGTGCCCGGATCCGCTTCGCGCGCCGTTTCGCGCAAGGATTCGAAATCGCCGAAATGGCGCGCAAGGCGGCGGGCGTTGGTCTCGCCGACATGCCGGATGCCGAGCGCGTAAAGAAAGCGATTGATCGGGATCGTGCGGCGCGCCTCGATCGCCGCGAAGAGATTGCGCACCGAGGTTTCGCCGAAGCCCTCGCGATTCTTTATCTTTGTCAGGCTCGCGCGGTCGCGCTCCTCAAGCGTGAAAATATCCGACGCCGTCTTTATCAGCCCCTCGTCGTAGAAATATTCGATCTGCCTGTCGCCGAGCCCTTCGATGTCGAAGGCGTTGCGCGAGGCGAAATGTTTCAGCCGCTCCACCGCCTGCGCCGGACAGACGAGCGAGCCCGTGCAGCGGCGCACGACATCGGCCTCTCCCGTCTTCTCGTCGATCTCGCGCAGCGCCGCCGAACCGCAGCGCGGGCAGACATGGGGGAAGTGATAGGGCTTCGCGCCGTGGGGCCTCTTCTCCGTCACCACTTCCACAATTTGCGGAATGACGTCGCCTGCGCGTTGCACGACGACCGTGTCGCCGACGCGTATGTCCTTGCGGGCGATCTCGTCCTCATTGTGCAGTGTGGCGTTGGAAACCACGACGCCGCCGACCGTCACGGGCTCCAGCCGCGCTACCGGCGTCAGCGCGCCGGTGCGGCCCACTTGAATCTCTATGTCGCGCAGAATGGTTGTCGCGCGCTCGGCGGGGAATTTATGCGCTGCCGCCCAGCGCGGCGCGCGGGAGACGAAACCGAGCCGCTCCTGCAGCGAAATGTCGTCGACCTTGTAGACGACGCCGTCGATGTCATAGCCGAGCGTCGCGCGCCGCGCCTCGATCGCGCGATAATGAGCGAGCATTTCCTCCGCGCCGTCGCAAAGCCTGGTGAGTGGATTGACCTTCAGGCCGAGGCGCCTGAACGCCTCCAGCACGCTCCATTGCGTCTCGCCCGGCAATTCGCTCGCCTCGCCCCAGCCGTATGCGAAGAAATGCAGTGGCCGCCCGGCTGTGATCTTCGGGTCGAGCTGGCGCAACGACCCTGCCGCCGCATTGCGCGGATTGGCGAAAGGCGGCTTGCCGGCCGCCGTCTGGCGCTCGTTGAGCGCGGCGAAATCGGCGTGGGTCATATAGACCTCGCCGCGCACTTCCAGCACCTCGGGCGCATCGCCATGGAGCTTGTGCGGAATCTCCTGCAGCGTGCGGATATTGGCGGTGACGTCCTCGCCCTCATAGCCGTCGCCGCGCGTCGCCGCCTGCGCGAGGCGCCCGCCTTCATAGCGCAGCGAGCAGGAAAGCCCGTCGATCTTGGGTTCGGCGGTGAAGGCGAGACGCGCCCGCTCGCCAAGACCGAGAAAACGCCGCACGCGCGCGACGAAATCGAAGACCTCCTCGTCCGAAAACACATTGCCGAGCGACAGCATCGGCACGGCGTGCTTTACCTTTGCGAATTTCTCGGAAGGCTTCGCGCCGACCTTCCTCGTCAGCGATTCGGGCGTGACGAGTTCCGGAAAGGCTTTTTCCAGCGCCTCGTAGCGGCGGCGCGCGGCGTCATATTCCGCATCGGGAACGAGCGGCGCGTCCTCCCGATAATAGGCCTCGTCGTAGCGCGCGATGTCGTCGCCGAGGCGCGCATGTTCGGCGCGCGCTTCGGCGGGACTCAATTCGTCGACGGAAAGGGGACGGGAGGCGGGCTTTTTGGTCATGTCGCAATGCGGGTCGGTTCCGTCATTGCGCGGAGCGACGAGGGTTCGCGGAGGCGGCGTCGCGCCTCTCGATTGCTTCGCTCCGCTCGCAATGACGGCGACACCCTAACCCGCCTTGCGGACGGAGGGAATGCTTACGCCGCCTCAGGCGCCGCGCCCACGAGCCGGCGCGCCTCCTGCGAGCTGATCGGACGGCCGAAGGCGTAGCCCTGCGCGTAGCCGCAGCCGAGCTGGTAAAGCTCGATCGCGTCCGACTCGGTCTCGGCGCCTTCCGCCACGACATCCATGCCGAGATCCTGCGCCAGCGCGATGATCGAGCGCAGGATGACGGGGCGCGCGCCCTTGCCGCTCTGCTTCACGAAGGAGCGGTCGATCTTGATCGTGTCGAAGGGGAAGCGCTGCAGATAGGCGAGCGAGGAATAGCCCGTGCCGAAATCGTCGAGCGAGAGCCCGGCGCCGAGCTCCTTTATGCGCGCCAGCATCTGCGCCGCATATTCGGGATTCTCCATCACGAGGCTTTCCGTGAGTTCGAGCTTGAGGCTGCCCTTCACGATGTCGTGGCGCATCAGCACGCTCTTTACGTCGCGCAGCAGATCATGCCGCAGCAATTGCCGCGACGACACATTGACGGAGGCGAAGATCGGCGGATCGACCGCAAGGGCGCGCTGCCAGGCGGCGAGTTCACGCGCGGTGCGCTCCAGCGCCAGCAGGCCGAAGTCGATGATGAGGCCGGTCTGCTCGGCGATCGGAATGAATTGCGAGGGCTCGAGGCGCCCGAGGCGCGGGTGGTCCCAGCGCAGCAGCGCCTCGAAACCGGCGATGGTGCGGTCTTCGAGACGCACGATCGGCTGAAAGAAGACCTTGACCTCGCCGCGCTCCAGCGCCCGGCGCATGTCGGCCTCGAGCGTCAGACGGTCGGAACGCTGCGCGCGCATCGCCGGGCGGAAGACCTCGATGCGATTGCCGCCGCTGCGCTTGGCGTGGCGCATGGCGATCTCGGCGTCCTCGAGCATGTCGTCGGCGCCGGGGTGCATCTGCTGGTCGTAGAGCGCGATGCCGATGGAGGCGAAAAGCGCGATCTCGCGGTCGGTGAAGCGCACCGGCGTCGCCAGCGAGCGGCGCACGGAATCGGCGAGCGTGATGACGTGATCGGCGTGCGTCTCGGACACGAGGATGATGGCGAATGCGTCGCCGTTGAGCCGCGCCAGCGTGTCCTGCGGCTGCAGCAACCGCGTGAGGCGATGCGCGACAGTCAGCAGGATGCTGTCGCCCATGGCGATGCCGACCTGCTCGTTGATCTGCTTGAAGCGGTCGATGTCTATGACGAGCACCGTGGGGCGCACGTCCTTGTCCATGCGCGCGAAGACCAGGGCGGCTTCGAGACGGTCGAAGAAAAGTTCTCGATTGGGCAGGCCCGTCAGATTGTCGTGCACGGCGTCGTGCAGCAGACGCTCCTGAGCGTTGCGCTCGTCCGTGACGTCGGTGAGCGTGCCGACGACGCGGATGACCTCGCCGTCCGGCCCGACGACGGGACGCGCCCGCAGCCTGTAGCAGAGATAGTGCCCGTCCGCCGCGCGCAGGCGGAACTCCTGGTTGATGCGGCCGCGGCGCTGCTCCAGCAGCGCGTCGAGGCAGGCGCGGTAACGGTCCTGCTCGAAGGGATGCAGAAGGTCGAGCCAGGAGGAGGCGGCGCCTTCCAGCCCGCCGCGATCGAGGCCGAGCGCGGCCTCGGCTTCGGGGCTGACGTAGATATGGTCGGAGGGCACGTCCCAGTCAAAGACGATCTCATTGGCGCCGGTCATGGCCAGCGCCTTGCGCTCCACGTCGCTGATCGCTCCATGGGAGAGACCGCCTGTCGCGAAGGCGTTCTGCATCACGGTGAAGCCGATCAGCATGACGATGAGGACGAGGCCGCCGACGAGCGCCGGCGAGACGAGGTCGTTCGTCATCCATCCCGCGACCGCGAATCCCGCCGTCGCCACCCAGACGACGAGCAGGAACCAGGTGGGGATGAGCATGATCGCGCGCTCGAAGCCGTGCGACGCGAGATAGAGCACAAGCACGAAGCCGACGACGGCGATCGTCGCGAGCGAGATGCGCGCGACGCCTGCCGCCACGGGCGCGTCGAACATGGCGAGGCCGATGAGGTCGGCGAGGATCAGCAGCCACAGCGCCGCCACATGCCAGGCGCGCACATGCCAGCGGTTGAGATTGAGATAGGCGAAGAGGAAGACGACCAGAGTCGCGGAGAGAACCGTCTCCGCGCCGGCGCGCCAGATGCGGTCGGTGTTGGCGTCGGAGCCGAAAATCTTGTCCCAGAAACCGAAGTCGATGACGACATAGGCGAGCACCGCCCAGGCCAGCGCGGCGGCGGCCGGGAAGATGACCGCGCCCTTCACCACGAAGACGATGGTGAGGAAAAGCGCCAGAAGTCCCGCGATGCCGATGACGATGCCCTTGTACAGGGTCAGGCTCGTCACCTTGTCCTTGTAGGCTTCCGGCTCCCAGAGATAGAGCTGCGGAAGGTTCGGCGTGCGCAGCTCCGCCACATAAGTGACGGTGGTGCCGGGATCGAGGGTCAGCCTGAAGACGTCGGCGTCGGCGCTGTCCTCCGCTTCGGGCGGAAAGCCCTGACTGGCGGTGATGGCGTTGATGCGCGTGGAGCCGAGGTCCGGCCATATGACGCCCGAGCCCTGAAGCCGGAAATGCGGGGCGACGATCAGGCGCTCGATCTGCTCGTCAGTGTCGTTCGTCAGCGCGAAGACGATCCAGTTCGGGCGGCTGCCTGCCTCGCGGGCGCCCACCTCGATGCGGCGGACGATGCCGTCGGAGCCCGGCGCGGTCGAAACCTGCAGGCGGTCGCCCTGCGAGGAGTGCTTTTCGACGACATGGGTGAGGTCGATCGCCCGCGCGCCCTGCGGCACGCGCACCGACTCCATGGCAAGGGCCGCCGTCGCAGAGACGAACAGCAGAAAAAGGGCGGTCAGAAAGGTCTGGAGACGCACATTCACTTCTCGATTACGGGCTCTATCCGATAGCGAACCGCCAAAGACGTCAAAAGCGTGGCGGGGACGCGTCTCGCTCCCGCAGCGCCCGCGCGTGGCGGCCGCAGGCGCGCGCCCGGACCCGCCCGGCGGGCGTCGAACATGCCGGACAGATGGTAAAAATCAGTAGAGCCTTCGGCGTCGATCCGCAAGTCGATTCAATCTGGCCCAAAATCCGGTATGGTCCTTGCGTGCGGAAGTCGGCAGCGCTTGCGGAGGGCCGACGGCGCCAATATACGCTTCAGGACAGGCTGCGGCGCGGCGGCGCGGGATTCCTCAGGCGACATTCATTTTCGCGACGGTCCGTCCGCCGGCGGCGCCATGTAAACGGGAACGGATCTGATGCGTAGCGCTCTTGGCGGCCCCCGCCTTTTGCTGCGCCGGCTGCGCGAAATCAGCGCGGAGTCGGTGAGCGCGCAGGCGCGTCTCGACAAGATCGTGGTGCAGATCGCCGCGAACATGGTCGCCGAGGTCTGCTCCGTCTACGTGCTGCGCGCCGACCAGCGTCTCGAACTTTACGCCACCGAAGGCCTCAATCGCGAGGCCGTGCATCAGACCACCATGCACTCGGGCGAAGGCCTCGTCGGCCTCATCGCCAAGAGCGCCGAGCCGCTGGCGCTCTCCGAGGCGCAGGAGCATCCGGCCTTCGCCTACAAGCCGGAGACGGGCGAAGAAGTCTACCACTCCTTCCTCGGCGTGCCGATCCTGCGCGGCGGCAACACGCTCGGCGTGCTCGTCGTCCAGAACAAGGTTCGCCGCGTCTATTCCGAGGAGGAAATCGAGGCGCTTCAGACGACGGCGATGCTCCTCGCCGAACTCATCGCCTCGGGCGAGCTGCAGGCGATAGAGGACCCCCGCGACCTCGCGCTCTACCGTCCCGCCACGCTCAGGGGTTCGCCGATGGTCGAGGGCGTCGGCCTCGGCCATGTGCTGCTCCACGAGCCGCGCGTCGTCGTCAAGCAGCTCGTGGCCGAGGACATCTCCGGCGAACTCGGGCGGCTGGAGCAGGCGATCGACGCCATGCGCGCCGCGATCGACGAACTCGTCGCCCATGGCGACCGCATGGGCGCCGGCGAGCATCGCGAAGTGCTCCAGACTGTCCGCATGGTCGCAAACGACCGCGGCTGGGTGCGCCGCCTTCGCGAGGCGGTGATGTCCGGCCTGACCGCGGAGGCCGCCGTCGAGCGCGTCCAGAACGACGCCCGCGCGCGCATGCAGCGCCAGACCGACCCCTATCTGCGCGACCGGCTGCATGATCTCGACGACATCGCCAATCGGCTGCTGCACCAGCTCACCGGTCAGAGCTATGTCGCCGACCGCGACAGCGTGCCGGAAAACGCGATCATCGTCGCCCGCACCATGGGCCCGGCCGCCCTGCTGGACTACGACCGCCAGCGCCTGCGCGGCCTCGTGCTCGAGGAGGGCGGGCCGACGAGCCATGTCGCCATCGTGGCCCGGGCGCTCGGCGTCGCGACCGTCGGCCTCGTGCAGGGTCTCATCGACATCGTCGAGACGGGCGATCCGATCATCGTCGACGGCTCCACCGGCGAAGTCCATGTGCGGCCGCAGCCCGACGTTCAGAGCGCCTATGCCGAAAAGGCGCGGCTGCGGGCAAGGCGTCAGGAGCAATACGCCAGGCTGCGGGACGTTCCCGCCATCACGAAAGACGGGGTGCAGATCGCGCTGCACATGAACGCCGGCCTCGCCATCGACATGCCGCATGTCCACGAGACCGGCGCGGCGTCGGTCGGCCTCTTCCGCACGGAGCTGCAATTCATGCTCGCGCCGCGCTTTCCGCGCATGGACGAGCAGCACCGCTTTTACAAGGCCGTGCTCGACGCCGCCCCCGACCGGCCGATAACATTCCGCACGCTCGACATCGGCTCGGACAAGATTCTTCCCTACATGGCGAAGATCGAGGAGGAGAATCCGGCGCTCGGCTGGCGCGCCATCCGCATCGGCCTCGACCGTCCCGGCCTGCTGCGGATGCAGATACGCGCCATGCTGAAGGCGGGCGCCGACCGCGACCTGCGCATCATGTTCCCGATGATCGCCAATGTCGCGGAGTTCGAGGCGGCCAGAGCCATCGCCCTGCGCGAGCTCGATCACATAAAGCGCCACGACTACTCGCCGCCGCGGTCGCTGCGGCTCGGCGCCATGGTGGAGGTGCCGTCGCTCCTTTGGGAGCTCGACCTCATCGCGGAGCGCGCGGATTTTCTGTCGGTCGGCTCCAACGACCTCGTCCAGTACATGTATGCGGCGGACCGCGACAACACGCGCGTCTCCAAGCGCTATGACAATCTCTCGCCGCCCGTGCTGCGCGCGCTGGAGCGCGTCGCCGAAGCAGGACGGCGCGCGAACACGCCCGTCACTCTTTGCGGCGAAATGGGCGGGCGCCCGCTCGAGGCGCTGGCCCTGCTCGCCATCGGCTATCGCTCGCTATCCATGTCGCCCTCCGCCATCGGCCCGGTGAAGTCGATGATCCTCAATGTCGATCTCGACGAGGCGCAGGTGTTTCTGGCGACGCTGCTCGCGGCCGACGACGGCGCGCCCTCGGTGCGCGAAAAGCTGCGCGATTATGCGCTTTCGCGCAACATTCCCTTGTAGCGACGCTCTTCCGCCTTTTCGTCGCTCGCCCGCTCCCTCACGAATCCGATCCGCATGTTCGCACAAGACAAGCTCGACCTCATTCTGCGCCGTTATGACGAAATCGGCGAGAAACTCGCCGGCGGCGCCGACGGACAGACATTCGTCGCCCTCTCGCGCGAGCGCGCCACGCTCGACGACGTCGTCGACGCCATCCGCGCCTGGCGCGACGCGCAGCGCGAAGTCGACGATCTCGCCGCCATGCTGGCCGACTCTTCGCTCGACCCCGAGGTGCGCGCGCTGGCGGAATCCGAAACCGACGGCGCGCGCGAAAAACTGGAGGCCGCCGCAAACACGCTGCGACTCGCCCTGCTGCCGAAGGACGAAGCCGACGAGAAGGGCGTCATACTCGAAGTGCGCGCCGGCACGGGCGGGGACGAGGCCGCGCTTTTCGCCGGCGATCTCTTCCGCGCCTATCAGAAATACGCGGCGCTCAAGGGCTGGCGCGTTGAGCTCGTCTCGGAGAGCCCCGGCGCGCTCGGCGGCTTCAAGGAAATCGTCGCCGAAATCATCGGGCGCGGCGTCTATGGAAGGCTGAAATTCGAATCCGGCGTGCATCGCGTGCAGCGCGTGCCGGAGACGGAGACGCAGGGCCGGATCCACACTTCCGCCGCCACGGTCGCCGTGCTGCCGCAAGCCGAAGACGTCGACATCGACATCGACGAAAAGGATTTGCAGATCGACACCATGCGCGCCCAGGGCGCCGGCGGCCAGCACGTCAACAAGACGGAATCGGCGATCCGCATCACCCATATTCCCTCGGGCATCGTGGTGATGATGCAGGAGGAGCGCTCGCAGCATCGCAACAAGGCGAAAGCCATGAATGTGTTGCGCTCGCGCCTCTATGACGCCGAGCGCCAGCGCCTCGACAAGGAGCGCTCGGACGACCGCAAGCAACAGGTCGGCTCAGGCGACCGCTCGGAACGCATCCGCACCTATAATTTTCCGCAAGGGCGCGTCACCGACCATCGCATCAATCTCACGCTTTACAAGCTCGATCGCGTGATGGAAGGCGAGTTCAACGAGATCATCGACGCGCTGACGACCGATCATCAGCAGAAGCTGCTCGCGCAGAGCGAGGCGTAAAGCATCCTCTTTCCTCGCGCGTTCGTCATGTGCGTTCGCGTACAAACGCGGGCGAAGACGCGCCTTAAGTTGCTCTCATTCGCGAAACGGAAATCGCGAAACAACCAAAGGAGAGCATCATGTCCACATCGAAGAAGATCGTCACCACGACCATCGCCGCCGCTGTTCTTGCCGGTTCGGTCGCGAGCGCCACGCCGGCCCTCGCCTGGCATCATCACCATGGTTACGGCTGGGGCCCCTATGCGGCCGGCGCAGTCGGCGCTCTTGCGATCGGCGCGATCGCCGCGGGCGTCGCCGCGAGCGACGGCTGCTATTACGAAAGCCGCCCGATCTTCAATCGCTGGGGCGATGTCGTCGGCTACCGCCGCTATCCCGTGTGCTGAGCGCGGCCGAAATGGTGAAAAGGGAAGAAGGGCTGGCGGCCGCCGGCCCTGTCTTCATGCAATGAGCAATCCCTTACGGCGACTCACCAGCCGTCGAAGACGCTCCCATATTCCGAATAGCGCAGCGGGTCCTGGTCGGCGAAATCCTGCTGCTCGAGAAAATAACGGTCATTGGCTCGGGCGTTCGGCCGCAGCTTTCCCTGCGCCGCCGCCGAAGCGGCGCCGTCGTCGAGCCAGTCCTTGTTGGTCGTGAGATTCTTCGGCAGGGCGATTGGAAAATCGTCTTCGTTGTTGGCGGCGACCTGACCGGCGGGCGCCGGCTGCTTGCGGGATTTCGCAAGCGCGTCTCCCGAGGCAAGCGCACAAAGCAGGGCGAGACCCAGTGAGATTTTCAGCGCGCGACGCATTTTCAACTCCCCCAAAACTCCCGATAGAAACTCACCTTAGCCACAACCAGCATCGCCTGGCTAGTGCCGGAAGTGCCTCACCCCGGTGAAGACCATTGCGAGGCCTTTCTCGTCCGCCGCGGCGATCACGTCCTTGTCGTTGATCGAGCCGCCCGGTTGAATGACCGCCGTAGCGCCGGCCGCCGCCGCCGCGAGGAGCCCGTCGGGGAAGGGAAAGAAGGCGTCCGACGCAACGACCGAGCCTTTCGCGAGACTTTCGGCAAGGCCCGCCGCCTGCGCCGCCTCGCCCGCCTTGTGCGCGGCGGTGCGCGAGGAATCCACACGCGACATCTGTCCCGCGCCAATCCCCACCGTGGCGAGATCCTTGGCGTAAACGATGGCGTTGGACTTCACATGCTTGACGACGCGATAGGCGAATTTCATGTCCGCCAGCTCCTGCGCGGTCGGCTGGCGCTTCGTGACGACCTTCAGATCCATGTCGTCGACGACGGCGTTGTCGCGCGACTGCGCAAGAAATCCGCCCGCGACGCTGCGGAAAGTGACGCCACCCGCGCGCGGGTCCGGCAGGCCGCCGGTCAGCAGCAGGCGCAGGTTCTTTTTTGCGCCGACGATCTCGATCGCCTCCGCCTCGGCGTCGGGCGCTATGATGACTTCCGTGAAGACTTTCACGATCTCGCGCGCGGCCTCGGCGTCGAGCCTGCGATTGAGCGCCACGATGCCGCCGAAGGCGGAAACCGGATCGCAGCGCAGCGCCTTGAGATAGGCCTCCTCCAGAGTCGCGCCCTCCGCGACCCCGCAGGGATTGGCGTGCTTGACGATCGCCACGGCCGCCGTGCGCGCGGGATCGAATTCCGAGACGCATTCGAAAGCGGCGTCCGTGTCGTTGACATTGTTGTAGGAGAGCTGCTTGCCCTGCGCCTGCCGGGCCGTCGCGACGCCGGGGCGCGCCTCGCCCGTGAGATAGAAGCCCGCCGACTGATGCGGATTTTCGCCGTAGCGCATGGGCTCCGACAGGCGCCCGCCGAAGGCGCGCACGGGCGGCGAGGCTTCGCCAAGCTCCTTCGCGAGCCAGTTGGAGATCGCCGAGTCATAGGCCGCGGTGCGCGCGAAGGCTTTCTGCGCGAGGCGGCGGCGGGTCGCGAGACTCGTCGCGCCGCCGATTGCGGCCATTTCCGTCGTCACCGCGGCGTAATCGGAAGGATCGACGACGACGGCGACGTCGTCATGATTTTTCGACGCGGCCCGGATCATCGCAGGCCCGCCGATGTCGATATTCTCGACGCATTCCTCGAAGGGCGCGCCCTTCGCCAGCGTCGCCTCGAAGGGATAGAGATTGACGACGAGAAGATCGATCGGACGGATGTCATGGGCGAGCATGGCCGCCTCATGTTCCGGATTCTCGCGGATCGCGAGGAGGCCGCCATGCACTTTCGGGTGCAGCGTCTTGAGCCGCCCATCCATCATTTCAGGGAAATGGGTGAGGTCGGAAATGTCCTTCACCGCGAGGCCGGCGTCGGCGAGCGCCTTGCGCGTGCCGCCCGTGGAAACCAGCTCGACCCCGTGATCCGCGAGGGCGCGCGCAAATTCGACGAGGCCCGTCTTGTCGGAGACGGAGAGAAGCGCGCGCGCGATTTTGCGGTGATCGACCGGCATGGAGCTGTCCTTCATGAAAACCGGCGGCTTTCCGGTCCGGCGGAGCCGGAAAGGTTCGCGATTCCCTTGGGTCTTGTGGCGTTTTCTTCGAGCGAACCGGTTTCGCTCGAAACCGCTTCTCGCGCCGCGCTTATCACACATCCCCCGCCAGCGGAACCGGCGGAAGCGCCTCGACGCGCTGAATGGACCAGCGCACCTCGGCCTGCGGCGAGGCGTAGCCGCGCAGAACGATCTGGGCGCATCGGCGCGCCCCGCCCGGATTGGCGAAGAAGATGCTCTCCTCGACGAGCGGCCGGGCGCCGACGGCTTCGAACAGCAATGTCTCGCCATTGGCGAGCGTCAGCTCCACATCCGCCCCGCGCGGCGCCGCGCGAACGCGGGGATGCAGGTGAAAGCGGATCTCGAACTCGGTCGGAGCGGCCCGGGGCGTGGCGTTCTCGGCGACAAGAAGACGATCGCGGCCCGCCACGTTGGTCGCGTCATGTGTCAGCGTCAGCTCGCGCGCGTGGACGAGGCCGAAATCGCGCCGATAGCCGTCATGCGACATGACGAGCGTCGTCTCGTCCTCAAGCTGGCGCCGTTCGACCGAAACGACGCGCGGACCGTCGAGAATGCGGCCCGCGGCCCAACGCCCGGCGCCGCGCGGACCGATGCGCGCCGAGGACATGTCGCCGAGCACAAGGGTTGAATGCGCCGCAGTGGCGCGGGCCAACTCGCGGGCGTCTTCGTGCTGGGGCGCGGGAGCGCCGCAATTCACGACGACGCGCTCGAAGCCGAGCGAAAATTCGAAGGAGAGACATCCCGCATGGGCGCCGCGCGAGAATTCCGGCGGCGGCGGGGAACCCGCGTCGACAATGACGAGCGCGTCCCGCGCCTCGAGGCGCTGATAGCCCGAATATGGCGCGTTCGCCGGCGCCGCGCCGCGCGAATCCTCATAGGCGAGGACATTGGCGAGGCGGTCCAGCGCCGTCGCGCCCATGCCGTTGAAGAGCGCCAGCGAGCCGTCGCCATGCTGCAGCATGCGCAGGGTCGGCATCATTCGGTCGATCGAGCGCAGCATCGACTCCGGCGTCTGCAGGCCACGCGCGGCGATGACCTGGCGCAGGGGGAGAAGATCGAGCAGCAGATCGACCGCGACCTGCGGATTGCGGCTGATATGGCCGCCGTCGCTCAGAATCTGGCGGTCGAGTTCGGCGGAAAGGGCGTGCGTCACCTGCGGGCCGATCTTGCGGCCATTGTCGGCGCAGACGGCGTATTGGGCGAGGGCGACGGCGCAGAACATGCGATCGGCCCCGCGCGCCTCGCCGGACGCCAGCGCCCGCCACAGAAGTCGCGCGCTATGCGCCAGGGACCGCATGAAAGCGTCGTAGAATTCGGCGTCGGCGCCGTCGAGCAGCACGGGCGACTGGGTGAGGAAGGACAGCAGGCGTCGCGCGATGACGGCCGGCTCCATCGCCGGATCGCGCCGGGGGAGCCCGCGCAGGGACAGGAAATCGGCGACGAGCGCCCGGGCGTTCGCCTGCGCCAGCGCCCTGTCGGCGGCGCGCAAATGGCGCAGCCAGGAGAAACCCGCGAGCGCGCGCCGCCATCCGGGCGTGGGCGCCGACAGGCCGAAGGGCGAGGCGCCGTGAGTCTGGACGGTTTTACCCTCGAAGGAAAAATAGCCCGCGTAAATCTCGTCGGCGACGGTCGAATCGGTCGTGCGGATTTCCGGCGGCGCGACCCGCAGCCGCTCGGGCGGCGCGATCGCCATGGACTTCACGAGATGATAGGGCGCGGCCGCGCGGCGCGCGAGCGCGCGCGCGGCGGAGACGCCAGCCAGCCGCATCCGATCGCGTAACAATCCGCCGCTCAGGGCGCGCCCTCCGTTTCAGTGATTCGTCAGGCGAGGCGCCGGCGAAGCGCGGCCCGTCAACCGCGTCTCCGCCCGAATGACGAAACCGACACAAGCGCTTATAGCGCATTTTCGCCCGCGCTCCGAATGAGCGGCGGAGAAGACGCCAGTCCGGCGCCAGCTCGCGGGCGCCTTTGCGCCAGCGCGCGGAAATGGCTATGTCGCAGACACGCCGAAGGCAAGCTGGACCAGAGGAGACCGCTTCGCATGCCGCTTTACAAGCTCGACGGAACCGCCCCGCGCCTGCCCGCCCCCGGACACTTTTTCGTGGGGCCGGGCGCGCATCTCATCGGAAGGGTGGAGCTGCAGGAAGACGCCAATGTCTGGTTCGGCTGCGTCCTGCGCGGCGACAATGAGTGGATCACCATCGGCGCGCGCAGCAACATTCAGGACAACAGCGTTCTCCATACAGACATGGGCTTCCCGCTGACCATCGGGGCGGATTGCACCATCGGCCACAATGTCATCCTGCACGGCTGCACGATTGGAGAGGGCAGCCTGATCGGCATGGGCGCGACGATCCTCAACGGCGCCAGGATCGGCAGGAACTGCCTCGTCGGCGCCAATGCGCTCGTCACCGAAGGCAAGGAATTTCCAGACAATTCGCTGATCGTCGGCTCGCCCGCGAAGGTCATCCGCGAACTCGGCGACGACGCGCGCCTCCGACATCTCGAATCAGCGAAACATTATGTCGAAAACGGCCGGCGCTATGCGAAGGGGCTGGAGCCGATCGCCGATTGACGCCTCTTACTTCGACACATACATCGGCGCGCTCGTCGGCGCGCCGATAGAGACCCAGACATTCGGGCTCGCCTGCGACTGACGCTTCACGAAACGATAGGGCGCACTCGACCAGGGCTTCACGCCGCCCGTGAGATTGTCGAGCACATAATCTCCACGATCCGTCCTCACCGTCAGGATCGAATGGCCGTCGCCATGCTCGTCCTTGACGACCGTGAGCAGCAGCGCCCCGGACGGAAAGCCGTCCTCGATCAGCATGCGGCGCTTCAGCAGCGCGTAATCCTCGCAATCGCCCTTGCCGTCGGTGGGATAGTCCCACTCGTCCACGACGCCCCAATGATCCCTGTCGGAGACGGGATCGATGTTCCTGTTCACCCAGGCGTTGATCTTCTCGATCCGTCGGCGCGCGGCGTCCGTCCATTCGATCTCGCGCGCGCCGCCGTCGCCCTCGCGGCATTCGGATGCGTAGCGCTGGCAGAAATCGATCCAGCCGAAGGGCACGCTGGTTTCGGGCCCGACCGGGGCGTAGGTCGCCGGCGCCGGGCGGGCGATGACCCCGGAAGCGGCGAGGCAGAGAAGCCCGGCGGCGAGACCGAGGCTTTTCAATGCGCGACGCGAGAAGACCGACATCTTGACGCAACCTTACTCGACGAACCCAACCGTTAATAAATCATTAACGATTGTGTCCGCCTTGCCAAGATGTGCGCCGCCGCCTTCTCCAATTATGGTTTATTCGAGACGTAGAGGGGGGCGGTCGTCGGCGCGCCGATCGAGACCCACACATTGGGATTCTCCTGCGACTGACGCTTCACGAAGCGGTAGGGGGCGGCGGTCCAGGGCTTCACCTGATCGGCGAGATTGTCGAGCACGAACTCGCCGCGGTTGGTCTTGATCGTGAGGACCGAGTGGCCGTCGCCGTTCTTCTCCTTCACGACCGTGAGCAACAGGGCCTCGGCCGGAAATCCCGCCTCGATCAGCATGCGGCGCTTCAGGAGGGCGTAATCCTCGCAATCACCCTTGCCGTCGGTCGGATAGTCCCAGGCGTCGACCGCGCCCCAGTGGTCCGTGTCGGAGACGGGGTCGATGTTCCTGTTCACCCAGCTGTTGATGCGGGCGATCTTGCGGAACGCCGCCGGCGTCAGCTCGATGTCGCGCGCCTCATGCGTCGTTTCCTGACATTCGCCGCGATAGCGCTGGCAGAAATCGACCCAGCCATAGGGGACGCTCGTCTCGGCGCCCGTCGCGGCGAAGGTCGCGGCCTCCACGCCGGCGAAGCTGGTCTCATTGACGGCGACGAGCGCCACGCCCGCCAGTCCGAGAGCCGCAACCGCTTTGCCGATGATGCCGAACATAACCCGCCTCCGTCTGATGAGGCGAGATTAGGTTTCTTGTTTTGCCGTCACTGAAAGTAATTCGGCCGCATTTTACGCGAACCACTTCAGATTTGAGCAGACAGAAGGTAAGTATAATTCTTCGCAAGGAAAATCCGTAAAATTCGACGCTTTTGCACATATTGCTGTTTTTTAATGACTTTTTTGCGGGACATTCGATAAAATAGCTCAGCTCACGCAATGGCGCCTTTAACTTTCCCCTCAAACTGGTAAATTTTGGCGGGGCACACTGGTTAATGCGGCCGCCGCCGGTATAATTTTTGTGGCGAAGGCCGGGTCGGGTCGGCGCGATCGAGGCGCCATTCGGACGCAAATCCGCCACAGATATTGCTGCTATTGATACCGCTTTCTCACGGGCGAGACAGGAAAGAATGAAACCGATTTTTCCCCTTCCCGCCTTGATTCGCTTCAATGTTCTCGGCGCTTGCGCCTATCTCGCCTGCGTGGGCGCCGCCTGGGCCGACACGCGTCCATCCCCCGCGACGCCGGCGCCCGCCGCCGCGAGCGCGCCAAATTCAGGCCATGATTCATCCCGCCGCATTTCGAAATTCGAGGCGCGACGGATCCGACACGCCTGCCGCGACCGCGCCAACGAGCACAGTCTCAAGGGCCCCGAGCGCGACGCTTTTCTTACGAAATGCTTTTTCGGCCGCGCTTCTCATCGCGCTGTGCGCCACGAATGCGCCCGCGAAGGCGAGGCGAAGGGGCTCGACAAGGCGGCGCTGCGCGACTTCACGCGCGAATGCGTGAAGGAACGCACGCGCCAGAAAGACTGAATCGCTCAGAACGGAAACGGATTGCGCACCTCGAAGGAGCGCGCGACCGAGAGGCCGGCGGTGTATTGGCTGCGGGAGCCGATGAGGTTCGGAATGGGGCTTCCCCCGACGCCGCCAAGCAGACGCTGGCCGCCGCCGAAGACCGAGACGCTGGTCCATTCGTCGAAATCGTAGCGCACCGTCGCCATGCCGCCGGCGGAGGTGAACCCGCCCGTGGCGTTGTAGGGCGTAAGTCGCCCGTTGATCAGCGCCTCGAACGGCGTCACCGAGAAATAGGCGTTGGCGTAGATATTGTCGCCGAAGTTCAGCCGCGGCCCGGCGGAAACGCGAAAACGCCCGAAGCTCTGATAGGCGTCGGCGTAAAGCGCTGCGACGAAGCCGCGATGGCCGTCGACGCCCTGGCGAAGCTCCGCGCGAAGGCGGACATGTTCGAGCGGATTGACCTCGACGAAGCCGCCCACCTCATGCGTGAGCCCGATCCGGCGCAGGCCGAAGAGCCCGTCCCGCTGGCCGCGCTGGAACACGAAGTTCGCCACCGGCCCGGCGCGCAGATAGCCGAGGTCGATCAGCGCCAGACCGAAACCCTCGTCGGGCGTCGAGAAGAGCTCCGGCTCGCCTACCTTGCGAAAGGAAACCGAGGGAAAGGGATAGGGCCGCATCTGGCCCGAGCCCGGAAAGCTCGGCGCGACCGCGCCCGTGACGCTGACCGTGACAATCCAGCCATTGGCGTCGGTTTTTGGCGGTGGAGTCAGTTCGGTCGCGCTCGCCGCGCCGATGAGCCAGCAGAAAGCGGCGAACACACGCCGCAAAAGTCTCAAGCCGCTGATCCGCAATGCCGAATTCCGCTCGCCCGTCGAATCTTGACAGTTTCTTAACAAGCCGCGCGCCGGCTGGCCAGCGCCTGCACAGCTGAAGCTCTGGCAAAACCGGCGCTCGGTCTCCGGCCTTGCCACGCTGATGCGGATTTCGCCCGGTCCCTGCATCAGGCGCGTCATCGCCGTGAGGCGCGGCGGCGCCGGAAAGAGCTGACGAGCCTTACCGGTAGAGCCAGGCGTTGCGCGCGAGCATGCCGCGCCCGCCGAGCGCGCGGATGGCGAGATCGCGGGCGAAGGCCGCCGGACCGCCCATGTGGAAATATTCGCCCTGGCGGCGCGAGGCGCGCACCACCTGCGAGGCGCGGGCGATGCGGGCGCGCTCATAGGCGGCGAAGGCCGTCTCCGCCGTCGCGCCGAACTGCGTGAAGGCGCGGCCCAGCGCGTCGGCGTCCTCGATCGCCTGCGCGGCGCCCTGCGCGAGAAAGGGCATCATGGGGTGCGCAGCGTCGCCGAGCAGGGTCACCGCGCCGCGACTCCAGCTCTTGAGCGGCGGGCGGGCGAAAAGCGGCCAGTGCCGCCAGACGGCCCCCGCCTCCACCAGTTCGCGCAGCATCGGCGCCGAGCGCAGCCGATCCAGCTCGCGCGCCAGCGACGGCCCGTCGAGCGAGAGGATGGAGGCGCCGTCCTGCTGCCGCGGCGGCTCCTCGACGATCACGACGACATTTATGATCGAGCCGTCGCGAAGCGGGTAATGCACGACATGCGCGCCCGGCGACAGCCAGAGATTGCTCTCCTGCGCCCGCAGCGGCGCAGGCGCCAGTTCGGCCGGCACCAGCGCGCGCCAGGCGGTAGCGCCGGAATAGATGGGCGCGTCGCGCTCGGTGCGATGCAGATGCGCGCGCACGGCGGAGCGCTGACCATCGGCGCCGACAAGGCCGGAGGCGTCGATCTGCTCCAGCCCCCCGGATGTGTGGACGCGCAGCGAGACGACGCCGGAGCGATCCTCGAAATCGCCGACCCGCGCGCCTGTGCGGATCTCGACGAGCTCCTCCGCGAGCGCGCCCTGCAACAAAATCTGCTGAAGATCGGCGCGATGGAAAACACGGAAAGGCGCGCCCCAGCGCTCGCGCGCGCCGGAAAGATCGAGCCGGGCCAGAACGGCGCCGTCGCGCCCGCGGCGGATGTTGATCGCCTGCGGCTCCAGCGCCGCCGCCGCGAGCATCGGCTCGAGGCCGAGACCGGCCAGAACCCGCCCGGCGTTGGGCGCGATCTGAAACCCCGCGCCGACTTCCTCGATTTTCGCCGCGCGCTCCAGAACCAGCGCTCGTCTGCCCGCGCGCGCCAGCGACAATGCGGCGGTCAGCCCGCCGACGCCGGCGCCCGCGATGACGATGGGCGCGCTCACGCCGGCCCGGTCCTCAGGCGGCTTCTTCGGTCGCGTGATAGACACATTCCGCCGGGTCGGCGCCGCCGTGCAGCGAGGCGTCATAGACGAAAAGGGTCGAGCAATAGGGGCAGACCGCCTGCGAATCCGCGCCCATGTCGAGATAGACATGCGGATGGTCGAACGGCGGCAGCGCGCCGATGCACATGAACTCCTTCGCCCCCACGCGAATCTGGGCGACGCCGGGCGTATTGTGGAAATGGGGCGTGGAATGTTCGGCCATGGTCCGCTCTTTCGTGACGCCGCTCAGGCGGCTCAGGATAGCTCCCGCCCCCTATATTGCAGCGCGCGCGCCTTGGATAGGGGTTGCGGGGCTCACTCTTTCGGGTCGACGCCCAGCGCCTTCAGCCGCTCGCGCTCCTGCGCCGTCAGGGCGGCGGGCGCGAGGGCGGCGCGACGGTTGCGTCGGGCGGCGGTCCAGACGGCGGCCGCCCCGGCCAGCAGCGCGATAAGCGGCGCCGTCCACAGCAGGATTGTCCCCATCTTCAACGGTGGACGCAGCAGGACGAAGTCGCCGTAGCGGGCGTGCACATATTCCTTCACCTCGGCGTCGCTCATGCCTTCCTTGAGCTTCTCGCGCACGAGAACCCGCAGGTCTTTCGCAAGCGAGGCGTCGGAATCGTCGATCGACTGGTTCTGGCAGACGAGGCACCGCAATTCGCCGGTGATGGCGCGGGCGCGGGCCTCGAGCGCGGGGTCGGAGAGCATTTCGCCCGGCGTGACGGCGTGGGCGGCGAGCGGCGCGATGACGAGCGCGGCCGCGAGAAAGTAACGACACTTCATTCCGCAGCCTCCGGCAGGGCGCCCGCCGCCGCGCGTCTTGCGACGCCGATGCGCAGGCGCCGGTCGGCCAGCGAGCAGGCGCCGCCGAAAGCCATGACGAGCGCGCCGATCCAGATCAGCGTCACGAGCGGCTTCCAGTAGAGACGCGCGTCGATCGTGCCGTCGCCATGCGACTCGCCGATGGCCGCATAGACCTGCCCCAGACCGAGCGTGACGATGCCGGCTTCGGAACGCTGCATCTTGCGCGCCTGATAGAAGCGCTTGGCGGGTTCGATCGTCGCGATCGTTTCGCCGCCCTTTCGCACCGCCATCACGGCGTAAATTTCCGAATAGTTCGGCCCCTGCCGCGGCGAGACTTCCTCGATTCCCAGCTTGTAGGGCCCGACGTCGTAGTAATCGCCGGGTTTCATCGCGAGGATGTTCTCGACGCCCCAACCCGTCGCAGCGAGGCCGAGCAGCGTCAGCCCCATGCCGGCGTGCGAGATCGACGTGCCCCATGCGGACAGCGGCAGGCCGAGGAGGCGCGAGAAGACCGAACGCGACGAGGCCGCGCGGTAGGTCACGCGCTGGGCGATGTCTGTCACGCCGCCGACGATGAGATAGATCGCAATGCCGGCGGTGACGATGGAAAGAAACGGCGTCCCGTACCAGGCGCCGAAGGCCGCCGCGCCGACAACGCCGACCGCGAAGGCGACGCGCAGGCGCTGCATGGCGGCGCCGAGGTCGCCGCGCTTCCAAGCCAGCATCTGGCCGATCGGCATCAGCAGCGCGAGCGGCAGGGCGATGGGGATCAGCACCGTATTGAAGAAGGGCGCGCCGACCGAAATCTTCTCCCCCGTCAGCGCCTCCAGCGCCAGCGGATAGAGCGTGCCGATGACCACCGTCGCGCAGCTCGCCGAGAGCAGAAGGTTGTTCACGACCAGCGCGCCCTCGCGCGAAATGGGCGAGAACAGCCCGCCCACCGGCAGTGAGCCGGCGCGGATAGCAAAGAGCGCCAGCGCGCCGCCGATGAAAAAGACGAGGATGGCGAGGATGAATACGCCGCGCTCGGGATCGCTCGCGAAGGCGTGCACGGAAGTGAGCACGCCCGAACGCACGAGGAACGTGCCGAGGAGCGACAGCGAAAAGGCGAGGATCGACAGGAAGATCGTCCAGACCTTGAGCGCCTCGCGCTTCTCCATCACCGCCGCGCTGTGCAGCAGGGCCGTGCCCGCGATCCAGGGCATGAGCGAGGCGTTCTCGACCGGGTCCCAGAACCAGAAACCGCCCCAGCCGAGCGTGTAATAGGCCCAATAGGAGCCCATCGCGATGCCGAGCGTCAGGGCGATCCATGCGAAGAGCGTCCATGGCCGGGCGACGCGCGCCCAGGCGGCGTCTATGCGCCCGCCGATGAGCGCCGCCGCCGCGAAGGAGAAGACCACCGAGAATCCGACATAGCCAAGGTAGAGCAGCGGCGGATGAATCGCGAGGCCGGGGTCCTGAAGGATCGGATTGAGGTCGCGGCCTTCCCACGGCGCCTGCGCGACGCGCGCGAAGGGATTGGACGTCAGCAGGATGAAGAGCAGGAAGGCGGCGCCGAGCAGCCCCTGCACGGAAAGCGCGTCGGCGCGCAGCTTGTCGGGAATGGCCGAGGAAAAGAGCGCGATGAGCGCGCCGCAGAGCGACAGCACCAGCACCCAGAGCAGCATGGAGCCTTCGTGATTTCCCCAGACGCCGGAGATTTTATAGATGAAGGGCTTCAGCGAATGCGAATTCTCGATGACGTTCACGAGCGAGAAGTCGGAGACGACATGCGCATAGGTGAGCGCGCCATAGGCCAGCGCGATCAGAAGAAACTGCGCGATGGCGGTCGGGCGCGCGACGCGCATCAGCGCCGAGTCGTTGAGGCGGGCGCCGGCGAAAGGAATGACGAATTGCGCGAGAGCGAGCGCGAGCGCGAGGACGAGCGCGTAATGTCCGGTTTCGACGATCATTCGGGACTCACTTCTTTTCGCCCTGCCACACGCCCTGCTTCTTCAGCGCATCGGCGACGTCGCGCGGCATGTAGCGTTCATCGTGCTTGGCCAGCACGCTGTCCGCCTTGAACTTTCCGTCCGGCTTCAGAAGCCCGTCGACGACGACGCCCTGCCCCTCGCGGAAGAGATCGGGCAGCAGACCCGTATAGGCGACGTCGAGGTCCTTCGTCCGGTCGGTGACGGTGAAGGTCACATCCTTGCCGCTCTTCACGACGCTGCCCTCCTTCACGAGACCGCCGATGCGCAGCCGCGCGCCCGGCGCGACCTGTTTCTGGGCGAGTTCAGAAGGCGTGTAGAAAAAGACGATATTGTCGCGCAGCGCGAACAGCATCAGTCCGGCCGCGAGGCCGAGAACCGCCAGCGCCCCGATGATCAAGGTCAGTCGCTTACCCTTGCGCGTCATTATGCTCTCTTTTCGAACGGCGCGGCCGACGCCGGCCGGAGACCACGGATGTAGAGGTTCGGCGCGGCCTTTGGAAGTGCCGCGTCCGGCGCCGGTCCCGGCGGCTCTGGCGCCACGGCGGCCGGGAAATCCGGATCGGCGCGCGGGCCGCGACCATCGCGCCGGGCGGTTACGCGGCTATCCGCCGATATTCAGCTCTTTCGCCAGCGCCTCGATGCGGGCGACGTCATCCTGCTTTTCCGCCAGCGCCTTGCGGGCGTCGGCCAGAGCCTTTTTCGCCTTCTCGGTTTCCGCGAGCACGCTGTAGGCGCGGATGAGCTTCAGCCAGCCCTCGACATCGTCGCCCTTGGCCTCGAGGCGCGACGCGAGACGGTCCACCATGGTGCGGATCGCCGCCTGACGCTCCTGCGCCGGCATGGCGGCGATGGCCTTGCCCTGCTCGCTCGCCGGCCCCTGCGCGGCCGCGGGCGGCGGGGCGGGTTCGGCCTCGCCGCGCAGCATGGCGAGCTGGCCCCTGACCGCCTTGAGATAGGCGGCGTCCTCCGGGGCCTCCGCCGCCATTTTCTCGAAAATCCCGATCGCCTTGTCCTTGTCGCCAGCCTGCGCGGCGGCGACGCCGAGGTAATAGCGCGCGACCACATTGTCGGCTTCGAGCGCGAGCGCCGCCTCGAAATCCTTCTTTGCCTCTGGCGTCACCGTTCCCTGGGCGACGATCATGCGGGCTTCGCCGAGCGCGGCGTGACGGGCCGCCGTGGGCCCCAGAAGCTTCAGCGCCTGCGAGTAAGCGTTGATCGCGTCGTCGCCGCGGCCCGTGCGCAGGTAGTAGGGCGCAACGACCTCGAAGCCGCGGCCGTCCTCGGGATGCTCGCGCAAATGCTGCTCGATGCGGGCGACGGCGCCGGCGAGGTCGTTGTGATCCGGCGCGGAGTCGAGCCGCGCGGTCAGCGGCATGTCGGGCATGCCGACATTGCCGAGGCGCCAGTAAAGCGTGAGCGCCAGCGCGGGAATTGCGACGATTGCGAGAAGCGCCGCAGCCAGCGCCGCCTTGCGCGAACGCGCGGCCCTCGCCCTGGGCGCCGCCTCGGCGCGCAGCAGGCGGCGGGCGGCCTCGGTCTTCGCAGCCTCGGCCTCGGCGGGGTCCAACCGCCCCTCGGCGGCCTCTCGCTTGATTTCGGCGATCTGCTCCTCGAAGAAGGCGATGTCCGAGGCGCTGGCGTCCATGACTTCGCCGCGCATGGCGAGCGGCGCGAGCACGGCCATTACGGCGGCGCCGGTGAGAAGGGCGAACACGAGCCAGATCATGGAGCGCTGTTTAAGGCTTTGCGCCCGTCATTGGAAGAGACATGCGCCGGGCGCGCCATCGGACCAGTTGATCGAAGGCCGCGACGGATGCGCTGAATTACATATTACGTGTAATATAGGCGAAGGCTTCACCTTGTTGCGAGACGCGCGATGCTGATCAACACGCCCTCGATCGAACAGCTTTCTAATGTGATTTCCGAAGTTACCGGCCCCGCCTTTCTGCTTGCGGCGGAGGCGCAGCTCCTTGCGGTGCTGGTCTCGCGGCTCGATCGCATCATCGACCGTTCGCGGTCGATGGGCGATCAGGAGGCAGGAGATCGCGAGAGCGAGCTGCGGGTCTTGAGGCGGCGCGCCGACCTTATGCACCGCGCCATCTATTGGGGCGTGGCGAGTTGCATCGTCACCAGCCTTCTCGTCATTGTCAGTTTTGCGGCCGCGTTCTTCCATATTCCCCACGAATATGGAGCGGGCCTCCTTTTCGCTCTGGCGATGGCGCTCTTCACGGCCGCCCTCATCGCCTTCGCGCGGGAGGTGCGGCTCGGCTATTGGGAGATCGACGCGAAGCCTATGCTTCGCCGAACACCCGCCGGAAAATCGTATCCACATGCTTAAAGTGGTACGAGAGGTCGAACAGCTCGTCGAGTTCAGCGGGCGTGAGCTTCGCGCTCACGTCCTTGTCTTGCCCTAGCAGTGTGCGGAACTCGCCCTCGCCGCGCCACACCGGCATGGCGTTTCGCTGCACCATCGCATAGGAGTCCTCGCGCGAGACGCCCTTTTGCGTCAAAGCGAGCAGCACGCGCTGCGAGTGGACGAGGCCCCCGAGCCTGTCGAGATTCTTCTGCATGTTCTCGGGATAGACGAGCAGATTGTCGATGACGTTCGTCAGCCGCACGAGCGCGAAGTCGAGCGTCACCGTCGCGTCGGGGCCGATCATGCGCTCGACGGAGGAGTGGGAAATGTCGCGCTCGTGCCAGAGCGCCACATTCTCCATGGCCGGAATGGCCATGCCGCGCACGAGGCGCGCAAGGCCGGTGAGGTTTTCCGTGAGCACGGGATTGCGCTTGTGCGGCATGGCGGAAGAGCCCTTCTGGCCGGCCGAGAAATATTCCTCGGCCTCCAGCACTTCCGTGCGCTGCAGATGACGGATTTCAATCGCGAGCCGCTCGATGGAGGACGCGACGACGCCGAGCGTGGCGAAGAAGGCGGCGTGACGGTCGCGGGGGATCACCTGCGTCGAAACGGGCTCGGGAACGAGCCCCATCTTGTGGGCGACATATTCCTCGACGCGTGGATCGATATTGGCGAAAGTGCCCACGGCGCCGGAAATGGCGCAGGTCGCGATCTCCTTGCGGGCGTGGACGAGGCGCTCGCGGTTGCGGGTGAATTCGGCGTAGGCCTGCGCCATTTTCAGCCCGAAGGTGACCGGCTCGGCGTGAATGCCATGCGAGCGGCCGATGGTCGGCGTGAATTTATGCTCGAAGGCGCGCTTCCTGATCGCGGCCAGCAGCGCGTCCACGTCGGCGATGAGCAGGTCCGCCGCGCGCGAGAGCTGAACGGCGAGGCAGGTGTCGAGCACGTCGGAAGACGTCATGCCCTGATGCACGAAGCGCGAATCCGGCCCGATGAATTCCGCGAGATGGGTCAGGAAGGCGATGACGTCATGCTTCGTCACGCGCTCGATCTCGTCGATGCGGGCGACGTCGAACTCGACGAAATCCGCCTTGTCCCAGATGTTTTTCGCGCTTTCCCTGGGGATGACGCCCAGCTCGGCGAGCGCGTCGCAGGCGTAGGCCTCGATCTCGAACCAGATCCGGAAACGGGTCTGGGGCTCCCAGATGACGGTCATTTCCGGACGGGAATAGCGGGGGATCATGGGGCCTCGACGGATACGAACATGAAAGCAGGCCGCCGCGAGCGCTCTCGCGCCGGCGGCGATACGACCTCGGTTCGCAAATTCGCGGGCCGCGGTCAATCCGGCAGGCGCCAGACCCAGATGGCGAGCGGAACGAGCGTGATCTCCATGGCGGCGTAGACGAGAAGCAATGTCGCCGGCGTTCCGTCCGCGAACAGGCTCACGATGCGCCCGGCCACGAGGCCGCCCGAGAAAACGGCCGTCGTCAGCACGGCCGTGTTCCGGCAGGCGTCATTGAAGGCCGCGTAGAGCCAGAAAAAGCCGAGAGCCAGATAAAGGCCCATGACGGCCCGAAGGATATGCGCAAGGTCGGGATCGAGTTCGTCGACGCCGAGAAAGGCGGCGGCGAACCAGCGGGGCGACACGCCATAGAGCAAGGCGATGGCGGAAACCGTCACGAAAGCGAAAATGAGAAAATATTTCTTTGTCTGCATTTCGCGCCTGCTCATATCTGCGGTTGTATCACTATGCACAACTAGCACAGGCGTTGCATGAAGCCATCAGCCGCGCAAATTCGCCGCGGCCCGGAAAGTTGCGAATGAGCCCATCGGACGCATATGTCCGGAAGGGCGGTATATCGGGGACGTCATGCAAAAGGCGGATGTTGTCATTCTCGGCGCCGGAATGGTGGGCGTGTCGGCGGCGCTGCATCTGCAAGCGCGGGGACGCGACGCGGTGCTCATCGACCGGCGCGGCGGGGCCGGGCTCGAGACCAGCTTCGGCAACGCCGGCCTGATCGAGCGGTCGTCGATCTTCCCCTATCTTTTCCCGCGCGATCCCGCCCGGCTCGTCAAATATGCGCTCAACCTGCTGCCGGAGGCGCATTATCATGTTTCGGCCCTGCCCTCCGTCGGACCGTGGCTGATGCGCTATTGGCGCGAGAGTTCGCCCGAGCGCGTGCTCAGGAACATCGAGGCGCGCCGCCCGCTGATCGAAAACAGCCTTGCCGAGCATGAAAAGCTGATTCAACAGGCAGGCGCCGGGGCCCTCCTGCGAAAAACCGGCTGGATGAAGCTCTTTCGCAGCGACGCCTCGCTCGCGAGGGGCATGGCTGACGTAGAAAAGCTGCGCGCTTACGGCCTTCACATCGACGTGCTGGACACGGCCGGCGTCGCGGCGCGGGAGCCCGACCTCGCCGCTGTGGCGGGCGCGGCGCATTTTCTCGACACGGCCTCCGTCGTCGATCCCGGCGCCCTGTCGAAAGCCTATGCCGATCTCTTCGCCGCGCGCGGCGGGCGCTTTCGCGCCGGAGACGCGCTGAGCCTGCTGCAGACCGGCGACGGCCGCTGGAGCGTCGAGACCGAGGAAGGGCCCGTGATCGCCCGCGACGCCGTCGTCGCGCTCGGCCCCTGGTCCGACCAGATTTTCCATGCGCTCGGCTACAATCTGCCGCTGGGCTGGAAGCGCGGCTATCATATGCATTACGCTGCGCGCGAGGGCGCGAGACTCAACCATCCGGTCCTCGACGTGGATGTCGGCTATCTGCTCGCGCCGATGGCGCGCGGGATAAGGCTGACCAGCGGCGCGGAGTTCGCTCCCCGCGACGCGCCGCCCACGCCGGTGCAGATCGAGGTGTGCGAGCCTATTGCACGCAAGATGTTTCCGCTCGGCGAGCGCCTCGACCCCTCGCCCTGGCGCGGCGCGCGGCCCTGCCTGCCCGACATGCTGCCGGCGCTGGGCCCCGCTCCGCGCCACAAGGGACTGTGGTTCGATTTCGGCCACGCCCATCACGGATTGACGCTCGGCCCGGTCACAGGCCGTTTGCTCGCCGAGATGATGACCGGCGAGACGCCCTTCATCGACCCGCGCCCCTATCGCGTCGACCGGTTCTAGAGTCTTTCCGTCTCATGATTAACCGGAAGGACCCCGGAACTCCCTGTCCAGGCGCGCCTTAAAGCGCGTTCAGGAAAAATGTATGCGGTTTTCCGTTTGAACGCGCGACAAGATGTGAAGCGAGAGCCACATCGCCTCGCAAGCACGGCGAAACCTCCCTGCGCTACAGCTTCCTGAAACTTGTCGGGAAGCGCTTGGGCGCGCGGGTGGATCATTTCATGCGGGCGCAGAACAGAATTGCCTATATCGACGGATGGCGGGCGCTCGCGATGCTGCTCGTCTTCTGCGACCACCTCGGCATGAACAGGGAGATCGGCGCCATCTACGCAAAGAGCCCGATCGGCGTCGTCTCCGAATATGGCGAAACCGGCGTTTTCATTTTCTTCTTCATCAGCGGATATGTCGTCAGCCTGACATGCCTGACGGAAATCGAGACCTCCGGAGATTTTTGCGCGCCAGCCTTCTACGCCCGCCGCCTGTTCAGGATCGTTCCGCCCCTGATGCTCTATCTCTTTGTCTGCCTGTCGCTGGGCGCAGGCGGCGTCATCGACTTTTCTCTCGATAATTTTTTCAGTTCGGCTTTCTATCTGTGCAATTCGACGGCTCCTTTCGTGTCCTGCAACTGGTATGTCGGCCATACATGGAGCCTCGCCTTCGAGGAGCAGTTTTACCTGCTGTTTCCCCTCGTTCTATCCTTTGTCGAACTGCGAAGGGCGCCGAAGATCATCGTCGCCGCGAGCGCGGCGCTGGTCGCGTCCATTCCCTTCGTCTTCACGATCTGGTGGATCGGCAAAACGGGATTTTTCATCGCCTACGGGCTGTTCTTCGCCGGTTACGCGGCGGCGAAACATGGCGAGCGCTTCATCGTCGGCGTGAGAACATATGGGAACGCTGCGCTGATCCTCTCGGCGCTCATCGTCTTTCTGCCCAGAAGCGTCATCGCTTCATTCGGCGATGATGAACGCGCCCGCGCAGAATTGATCGACTGTTACAGATTCCTGTATGTCGCCGCGATTCCGACGATGGTTCTGCTTTCGGGCGTCGCGAAGACCCCATTACACGACGCGCTGTCCAGCGGCGTCCTCGCCTATCTCGGTCGGGCGAGCTATTCGATCTATCTCTGGCAGCAATTGTGCAACGGCCCGGTCTTCAACGGCCTCGGCGTTTATGCGCAGCTCGGCCTGCTGTCGTGCACGGTTTTCTTCTGCATCGTCCTGTTCGAAACAATCGAACGCAGACTGATCGAGCTGGGGCGCGCGCTTTCCGGACGGTTGCGGCTTCGAGGGCGGCTCCCTCGCGGCGACGCGATGGCCCGACTCCAGTCGGCGACTGGAACGCCGGGCCGCTGCTGAGCCTATCGCCCCGGCGCTCCCGAGAAGAGATCCGTCAGCGAGAAGCCGTAGCTGACGCCGGCGCGAATGCTGTGCAATCCGCTCATGTTGCAGATCGGGACCGGATAGAGCGCGACATTGGTCGCATAGGTCGGATAGTCGTGCTGCAGTTTCACGTAGAGATATTCGGCCTTCACCGAAATATTGCTGGTGAGCGCGAATTGCACGCCGCCGCCGACCGTCCATCCCGCCAGGAACGGATTGTTCTGGCTGGTTCCAAAAGCGTAGGCCGGGCCGAGCAGATTGGCGCCCGAGAAAGTCCTGGGCGCGATGATGTGACCATAGGCCAGACCGCCCGTTCCATAGACGAGCCAGCGGTTGAATGCATAGCCGAGCCGGCCGCGGAAGGTGCCCAGATAGCCGCCGCGCGTGCTGGACACCGTGCCGTGGCCGTTGGTCGAGCCGCCGATTTCACTGCGATATTCGGCGTCCGTCTCGAAGCCCGCGACGATGTTCGGCAGGACTTGCCAGTTGTATCCGAGTTTCAGGCCGCCGAGAAAGCCCACGCCGTTCATCGGGACCGGATCGGCGAATTCGGCGTTGCCGATCGCCGTGCCGACGTTGAAGCCAATGGAGAGGCCGCCCCAGTTGACCGGGACGGAGCCGAGGTCGAAGGGGGACGGGCCCCCCGGCGGGACATCGCCGGGCGGGGGCGGCGGAACGTCGTTTCCGCCCGGGCCGGGCGGCGGCGCGCCCTTGCAGGTCTTGTCGAAACTCCAGTCCTTTTTGCCGACCGTTCTCGGCGCCGAAACGCCCGCGTCGGTGACCGTGACGGTCGTGCAGGGCTTGTCGAGGATACGGCAATTGGCGCCCGAGGCCTGACAGACCTCGATCACGCCGCCGTAAAGCACGGCGTCCGTGCTGCCCTGCCTCGCGCGCACGCCGAAGGCGGTGCCGCGCACGCCGATCGTCGCAGTGGGCGTGCGCACTTCATAATTCTTGTGGGCCGGCGAGCTGACGAAGCGGAAGGCGCCCTTCGCGGCGCTGAAGGCGACGCCGTTATTGCCCGCATAAACGAAGCTGTCGAGTCTGACCTTCGAGGACGGCCCCATCTGCAGATTGGTGCGGTCGTCGAAGTTGAATTTGCCGCGGCTTGCCGCGCCGGTCGTCAACACTTCCTCGAAATAGACTTCGTCCCCGGCCCTCAGCTTCATGCTGCGGTCGGTGGTCGCTCCATGAACGTCCTTCTCGATTGTCGAGGCGCTGCCGATCTTCTGTTGAGCAAAGGAGGGAGCGGCAAGGGCGCAAAGCGCCGTAATGGAAATTGCTGTTCTACGCATGAGGCGCCCCGAAGCTGATGCGACGAAATGCTTTGCCAATTGATGAAAAACGCAGGCTGCCCTAGCCCTTAGTAAACAGCTACAGCAGCCGGGCGCGCGGGCGCAACGGGAGCGGCGTTGAAGAAATGTTTTATTGATCGTGAGTGGCCTTGGCGCCACAGTGGGCGCGCAGCGCGACGACGGGCGGTTCCAGCGCCTAAAGTCTTATCCGTTCGTCGAGCTCGCCCTCCGCGAAAGGCTCCTCGAACTCCGCGACGAAACCGCCGTCGACGAGGCGAACGACCTTCGCGGCCTTCGATCCGACCATGACGCGCCCCCCCACGAGCGGGCGTGCGTTCACCTCGACGCTGACGCCGGAGAGCGAAATGTCGTTGATCTTGGCGGTCTTCTCCTTGCCGTTCGACAGGCGCACGATCGTCCACTGCAGCATCGGCACGATGCGTTTGTGGCGGCGGTTTTCGGGCAGATCCAATACGTCGCGGTTGGCGAACCACACGAGTTGCTCGGCCAGTTTCCGGTGCTTCATCTCGGTCAGCTTCAGGCCGATGGCGAAGCCCTCGCCCTCATGGCGCGAGACGCCGCCCTCAAAGCGGCCGAGCTCCGCGATATAGACGATGACCTTTTCGCCGAGCCGCGGCCGAACGGGTGTGGAAAACAGCATCTCGCCCGTGGACATTGCGACGATCCGGCAGGGGTGTTCCGCGCCCGACGCGAGCATGAAGCGGCCCTCGAGATCGACCTCGACAGAATTGTGGATACGCTCCCGCGCAGCGCCTGGCCCGAAATCCGACTGCAAAGACATGATGAAGAGAGTCCGTTGCTGATTTTCAGCAATGGAGATTGCATACAAACTCCTCACGCAGTCTTAATTGTCGACAAGGCCCGCGTGTTAACCGACAGTAAGGACTGCAGCCTTTGCGCCCGGGCCCCGCCTGTGGCAGAAACGCGCGAAAGCACAAGAGGACCATCATGGCGGCGGACGTCACATTTCCTGCGGCTGCGGCTGCGGGCTTGCTGTCTTTTCTCTCCCCCTGCGTGCTGCCGCTGGTGCCGCCCTATCTGACCTATCTGGCCGGCGTAAGCATGGAGGATCTCGAAATCGAGACACGCTCGGCGGCGCGGCGCGACGTGCTCCTTTCCGCGGTTCTGTTCGTCCTCGGCTTTTCCACGGTCTTCGTGGCTCTCGGCGCGACGGCGAGCGCCTTCGGCGCGGTGATCCGCGCCAATCTGCAAATCCTGTCCTGGGTCGCCGGCGGCGTCATAATATTGATGGGCCTGCACTTCCTCGGCATACTCAAGGTCGGGCTTCTCTATCGCGAGAAGCGCGCCGAAATCACCAAGCCCATGGGGCTTTTCGGCTCCTATGTGATGGGGCTGGCCTTCGCCTTCGGCTGGACGCCCTGCATCGGCCCGATCCTCGCGGCGATCCTCGCCGTCGCGGGCGCGCAGGAGACCGTGGCGCGAGGGGCCTTGCTGCTCGCAACCTATTCGCTCGGCCTGGGGCTGCCCTTCATCGTCGCGGGCTTCGCGCTGGGACGCTTCCTCGCTTTCGTCGCCCGCTTCCGCAAGCATTTCGGCAAGGTCGAGAAGGTCGTCGGCGTGCTGCTGATCTTCACCGGCGTCGCCTTCCTCACCGGCGGCGTGCAGGAAATGTCCTTCTGGCTGCTGGAGATGTTCCCCGGCCTGGCGACGCTGGGATGACCGCGGGCGCCGGCGAGGAGCGCCGCCTGCCGGAGGTCGACAGGCTGCGCGGCCTCGTCATGGTGATCATGGCGCTGGACCATATGCGCGACTTCTTCGACGCGGACGCCATCCGCTTCAGCCCGACTGATTTGACGCACACATATCCGTTTCTGTTCTTCACCCGCTTCATCACCCATTTCTGCGCGCCGACCTTCGCCCTGCTCGCGGGCGTCGGCGCGTTCCTCTATGGCGCGCGCCAGCAAAACCCTCGCAAGCTTTCGCTGTTTCTGGCTTCGCGCGGCCTTTGGCTGATCTTTCTGGACGCCTTCCTCATCAGCCCGATCTGGAGCATGGGCTCAGGAAAGATCGAATTCGGCACGCTTTACGCCATAGGCTGCGGCCTGCTGGCGCTTTCGGCGCTGTCCCGGTTGCCGACGCCCGCCGTGCTCGCCATCGGCGCTGCGATCATTTTCGGGCACAATCTGCTCGATGGAATTCACGCCGCCGATCTCGGCGCCTGGGGGCCGTGGTGGCGGCTGCTGCACGAGAGGGGGCCGCTACCGCCTGGTCTTCGGGGCGACGTCGTCTATCCGGCGGCGCCCTGGATCGGCGTCGTCGCCTTCGGCTACGGGATCGGGCCGCTTTTCCAGCGCTCGGCCGGGGAGCGCGATCGCATCCTGCGGATCGGCGGGCTTGCGGCGCTGGCGCTTTTCCTTGCGCTGCGCAGCGGCAATTTTTACGGCGACCCGAAAGACTGGGCCGCGCAGCGCGACGCGGTCTTTTCCGCGCTTTCGTTTCTGAACGTGACGAAATATCCGCCGTCTCTGCTCTATCTGCTCGTCACCCTCGGCGGCGCCATGCTGGTCCTGCCCCTGCTGGAGAAGGTGAGAGGCGCGGCCGGAAAGGCGCTGGTCATCTTCGGCCGAACGCCCCTCTTCTTTTACGTCCTGCACCTTTACCTCGGAGTCGCCGCAGCGCTGGCGCTTGCTCTCGGGCGCGGCTATTCGCTTGCGCAAATCGGCGAATTCGCGAAGTCCGGCGCGCCGCCGCCGGAATTCGGCGCGGGGTTGGCGGGCGCCTATGTCGCGTGGATCGCCGTGGTGCTTGCGCTTTTCCCGCTGTGCCGCTGGTTCGCGGAACTCAAGCGCCGTCGCGCCGACTGGTGGTGGCTCAGCTATCTGTAACCCGGCCCAGCGTCAAATTGTCGCATGGACGCCTGCCGGCAACGCCGCCTTGGTCGCGGCGCGGCGCGCTTGTATAGAAGAGCCGAACTTCAAAGGCGGTCCTTCTGATCCGCAGAATGTCTTAACGCGAGGGTTCGGGGAAACGGAATGCTGGAAAAACTGGTCGCCTTCTGTCTCCGCTGGCCCTGGACCGTCGTTTTTCTCACTCTCGCGCTGACCGGCGGGGGCGTTTTTCTCACCGTCGACCGCTTCCAGATCGACACGGACACGGCTCATCTTTTCTCCGCCGACATCGCCTGGCGGAAAAACGAGGCGGCGATGTATCGCGCTTTTCCGGCGCTGGAGGACATCATCGTCGCGGTGATCGACGCGCCGACAGGCGAGGAGGCGGACGACGCCGCCCGCCGCCTGAACGACGCGCTTCAGAATCGCCCGCTGATCTCCCGGTCCTGGCGGCCCGACGATCACGAATTCTTCCGCAAGAACGGCCTGCTCTACCTGCCCACGGCGGAGGTAGAGAAAACCGTCGGCATGATGATGGGCCAGCGCGACGTGCTGACGCCGCTGGCGGAGGACCCGAGCCTGCGCGGCCTCTCCAACGTCCTGCTGGGCAATCTGAAATCCGCCTCCGTCAGCGAACGCATTTTCGCCCGCTACCTCGCCGGCCTCGACGAGTTCTCGCGCGTCTTCGAGGAGACGCTCGCCGGCCGCAGCACAGAGGTCGACTGGGGCAAGCTGCTTTCCGGCGGCGGCAGCGCCGGGCCAGCGACGCCCGCGCTCGAAAAGCGCCGCATGGTGCTCATCAAGCCGGTGATCGACTATTCGGCCCTGCAGCCCGGCGCCGACGCCATCGAGCTGGTTCGCGCGACAGCCGCCGACGTCGGGATCACGAAGGATAAGGGCGTCACACTCCGCCTCACCGGACAGGTGCCGCTCGCCGATGAGGAATTCGCCACGATCTCCGAGAACATGGCGCTCAACACCACGGCGACCCTGGTCGTCGTGACGCTCATCCTTTTCGCCGCGTTGCGCTCGCCCAAGCTCATCCTCGCGGTGCTCATCACGCTCCTCGCCGGTCTCGCCATCACCTCCGGCCTCGGCATCCTTCTCATCGGCCGCTTCAACATGATTTCGGTCGCCTTTGCGGCCCTCTTCATCGGTCTCGGCGTCGATTTCGGCATCCAGTTCGCGACCCGCTATCGCGAGGAGCGTCACACCGACAACGACCTCGAGCGAGCGATCATGGCCGCGACGCGCGGCATCGGCGGCTCCCTCACGCTCGCCGCCGTCTCGCTGCTCGCGGGTTTCTTCTGCTTCCTGCCGACGCCTTTCCTCGGCGTGTCCGAGCTCGGCCTCATCGCCGGCATCGGAATGATCGTCGCCTATCTCGCGACGCTCACCTTCCTGCCGGCGGCCATCAAGCTGATGCGCCCGCGCCCGGAACATGTGCCGATCGCGACCGCCTCGCTCGCGGCGGTGGACCACTGGATCGAGGGGCACCGCAAGCTCGTGCTGATCCTCACGGCGCTGGCCGTCCTCGCCGGAACGCCCTTCCTGTTGCGCCTGCATTTCGATTCCAATCCGATGAATCTGCGCAATCAGCAGGTCGAATCGGTCGCGACCTTCCTCGACCTGTCGAAAGACCCGAGGACCGCGCCCAACAAGATCGAGGTGCTCGCCCCCTCGCTGGAGGCCGCGCGCGAACTCGAGAAGAAGCTTCTCGCCCTTCCGGAAGTGGACCACATCGACTCGATCGACTCGCTCATTCCCAAAGACCAGGACGAGAAGCTCGCGCTGATCGAGCGCGCGCGCTCGGAGCTGCGGGGCGCGCTTGAACCCAGGAAGAAGCCCGCGCCCACGGAGGCCGAAACCGTAAAGGCGCTGACGGCCGCCGCCAAAGCGCTTCGCGGCGCGGTAAAGAGCCTCAAGAAGCCGGCGCCCGCGGTCGCGCGCTTCGCCGACAATCTCGACGCGCTCGCCAAGGCGAGCCCCGAGATCCGCGCAAGGGCGCGGGCGGCGATCTTCGACGGTTTCGAGAAAATGCTGGGCGAAATCCGGCAGGCTCTCGGCGCCGAGCGCGTCACGCCGGAATCGCTGCCGCAGGATCTGCGTGGCGACTGGATTTCCAACACGGGCCTGGTGCGGCTCGAAGTCACGCCGAAGGGCGACAGCAACGACCGCATCGTCATGACGAAATTCGCCGACGCCGTGATGGCGGTGGCGCCCGACGCGAGTGGACCCCCGATCATCGTCTCGGAGGCGAGCAGGACGGTGACGAAGGCATTCCTGCAGGCGGGCTTTTATGCGCTTGTCTCAATCTTCATTATTCTGGCGGTGGCCCTGCGCAATCCGATCGACGTCGCCCTGACGCTCGGACCGCTGGTGCTCGCCGGAATCATGAGCCTGCAGGCGGCGGAGGCGCTGGGCGTGTCGCTGAATTTCGCCAATATCATCGCCTTGCCGCTGATGTTCGGCGTCGGCGTCGCCTTCCACATCTACTATGTCATCGCCTGGCGGGCGGGCATGGTGGACATGCTGGCCTCGAGCCTGACGCGCGCGATCTTCTTCAGCTCGCTGACGACCGGGACGGCTTTCGGCAGCCTGTTCATGTCCAGCCATCCGGGAACCGCGAGCATGGGTGAATTTCTCGTGATTTCCCTGTTCTTTACGTTGCTCGCGGCCTTCATCATCGTGCCGGCCTTCCTCGGGCCGCCGCGCGTTCCGGCCAGGAAAGCCTCAGATGCGACTTGACGACCATCGCCTTTCGGCCTTTCGCTATGGCCGAAACGCTTCCGCGCAAATTATGATTCAGGGGTCCGGCTTCATGAGAATGGGAAAGAATTTTCTGCACATCCTCGCCGCGACGGCCCTGTGGGCTCCGATCGCCGCCCATGCCGCCGACTCGATTTTTGGCGTCTGGGTGCGCGACGGCCATCCGACCGACAAGCTCGAGTTCTACGACTGCTCGGGAAAGCTCTGCGCCAAGGGCATCCAGCCGATGCTCGATGGTTCGCCCGCGCCGCAGATCCTGCGCAGCGCCGCCAAGACGGGGCCGAACAGCTGGAAGGGCGATCTGTTCAACCCGGAGGACGGCAAGACCTACACCGGCAAGATCACCTATGACTCGCCGACCAAGCTGACCCTGACGGGATGCCTCGTGGCATTCCTGTGCCAGAGCGAGACCTGGACGCGCGTTTCCGGCCCGCTCAAACCCGCTGCGGCGGAGGCGAAGCCCGCGGGTAAGGGCGCGCCCGCGCACGAGGGCGAAAAGGAAAAAGAGAAGGCTCCGGAAAAGGAGAACTCGAAATCCGTCGAACAGCCCGCCAAGACGACCCCGGCGAAGCCGAAGTCGGGAGCGGCGCCCGCCGCGGGGAAACCCGCCGCGCCGAAGCACCCGGCGCCCGAGGATGCGGACGAATAGGATTTTTCAGGGGATTCCCCGTTGGTTAAACGATCGGTAACTTGACGCTTCTCTCGCGGCGCGAGAGCTTGCAGAGATTGATTCACGCGCGTCGCGCGGCCACGCGCGCGCATCCAGCCGCAGCGCAACATTCCGGCGTCCGCCGAGGACAAGCGGGCGGCGAAGGGAGCTCGGGCTCGCCGACGCTTCCTTGTCGAGCGCCGCCGCAACGATCTGAACGCGACCCCTGGTCCGTGGCGAATCGGAGATGACGTTCTGTTGACCGGCCTCGCCTACTTCCCCTTCTTTCAGCGCATCGCGCGGACAGCCTCGGTCTGCGCGGCCTCGATCGCGCTCATCGGCTGCGATCTGGAGTGGGAGAAGCCCGACCTCGCAACCCCGCCGCCGGAACGTTTTCGCGAGGCCAGGCCCGCATCCGCCGCGCCGATCCCGGCGGGGAAGGACTTCGCGGCCAAGTTCGGCTCCAAGGAGCTCACGGCGCTCGTCGAAAAGGCGCTGGCGGACAATCTCGACATCGCCGCCGCCGTGGCGCGCATCGACGAAGCGGATGCGCAGGCGCGGGTCGCCAGCGCCGCCTTGTGGCCGAGTATTTCGATGCTGGACGTCGCGCGCACGACCCGCATTCCCGGCACGACGCTCAACATCGCCTCGGCCAGCACCGGCGCCAATCCGGCGACCCAGGGAACGACGACGACGGCCACGGGCTTCAAGGCGCGGCATTTCGGCTTCTTCCAGCTCGGCCTCAACGCCAGTTACGAGATCGACTTCTGGGGCAAGAACGAGGACGCCTCCAACGCCGCGCGTCTCCTCGCCAACGCCAGCCGCTTCGATCGCGACACCGTCGAGATCGCGACGGTCGCGGCGGTGATGAACGCCTATTTCCAGGTGCTGACCGCGCAGGACCGCGTGCGCATCGCCCGCAGCAATGTCGCCATCGCCGAGAAGGTGAACGACGCGATCCAGGCGCGTTTCACCGTCGGCACCGCCAGCGCGCTCGACACCGCGCAGCAGGAAACCGTCCTCGCCCAGCAGCGGGCCGCCATCCCGCCCCTCGAGCAGACGCTGCTGCAAACGAAAAACGTTCTTGCCGTCCTGCTCGGCCGCACGCCGGAAAGCGTCAATGTGAAGGGCGGCTCGCTCACGAAGCTGACCTTCCCCAAGATTGCGCCGGGCCTGCCGTCGGAGGTGCTGCTGCGCCGTCCGGACGTCGCCAACGCCGAAGCGCAGCTCGCCTCGCAGGAATTCTCGGTGTTGCAGGCGCGCGCCGCCTTCTTCCCGTCCGTGACGCTCACCGGACAGTATGGGGTGCAGACCGCGCTGCTGCGCAATCTCATCCGCCCGGAGGCGATCGCCTGGCAGGCGGCCACGAATCTCGCGCAGCCCCTGTTCGACGGCTACAATCTGCAGGGCCAGTACGAGCTGCAAAAGGGTCGCTACGCCGAACTCGCCTCCCTATATCGCAAGCAAATCCTCACGGCGCTGTCGGACGTGGAGAACGCCCTGATCGCGGTTCGTGAGACGGCGCAGCAGCTGAAGCTGCAGGGAGCCGCCGTGGCGGCCGCGCGCCGGGCCTATGACGCCGCCTTCATGCGGCTGCAGGAAGGGACGATCGACATCATCACCCTGTCGACGACGGAGCGGGATCTGTTCACGACCCAGGAGGCCGAAGCGGTCGTGCGGCTGAATTATTTCCAGGCGGCGACGAGCCTCTATCAGGCGCTCGGCGGCGGCTGGTCGCCGACCACGCGCAACGACGAAATCGCGCGCGCCGCCGCGGCTTACGAGGCCGACAAAGGGCCCTGGCCATGATCCGCGCCGACCGGCGAATTCTGATGGCGGTCGCCGCGCTGGCGATTGCGCTGGGGGCGGGCTGGGCCTATCGCGCCGGCTGGTTTCCGGGCGCCTCCCGCGGCGAGAAGGAGACGACCGAGGGCCGGCGCGGCGCGCCGCGCGGCGACGCGCCGGTCACCGTGACGACGGCGCAGGCGAAAATCTCGGACGTGCCGGTCACGATCGACGCGGTCGGGACGGTGCAGGCGCTCAACACCGTCATGATCCGCACGCAGGTCGACGGGCGACTGGTGCGTCTCGGCTTCACCGAGGGCCAGGACGTGCGCAAGGACGACATCCTCGCCGAGATCGACCCGTCGCTCTACCGGGCGCAATATGAGCAGGCGGTCGCGAAAAAGGTTCAGGACGAGGCCAATCTCGCCAACGCCCGCGTCGATCTCCTGCGCTACGAGAAGCTCGTCGCCGGAAAATTCGCCTCCGTTCAGCAATACGCCACGCAAAAGGCGCTCGTGGAGCAGCTGGCGGCGCAGGTTCGCGCCGATCAGGCCGCGATCGACAGCGCCAAAACGACGCTCGATTATGCGACGATCCGATCCCCGATCGACGGGCGCGCCGGCATCCGTCTCGTCGACGTCGGCAATATCCTGCATCCGTCGGACCAGAGCGGAATTGTTGTAATCACGCAGCTCAAACCCATCTATATCGTATTCACGCTGCCGCAGCAGGCGCTGCCGGCGGTGCAGAAGGCGCAACGCGACGGCCCTCCGAAGGTCGTCGCGCTGGGACCGGACAATGCGACGGCGATCGCCAGCGGCGAACTGACGGTGATCGACAATCAGATCGACCAGCTGACGGGCACAGTGCGGCTGAAGGCCACGTTTCCCAACGCGGATCTGACGCTCTGGCCCGGACAGTTCGTCAATGTGCGACTGATGCTCGACACGATCCGGGACGCGATCGTGACGCCGAGCCCTGCCGTGCAGCGCGGCCCGAGCGGCGCCTTCGTCTATGTGCTGGGCGACGACGGCTTGGCGCATATGCGGCCGGTGAAGACCGGGCGCCAGGACGAGGCGATCGTCGTGGTCACCGACGGTCTCAGGGCCGGGGAGACGGTCATAACGAGCGGCTTCTCGCGACTCTTCGACGGCGCGAAGACACACGTCGTCAATTCGACGTCCGACGTCAAAGAGGCGCCGGATTCCGGTAAGAATGTCTCCCCGCCGCCCGAGGGCGCCCCGCGGGAGCGAGGCAGGCGGCACGAGGGCGCTCCGAAGAAGTGATCTGACGCGGCATGAATGTTTCGGCGCCCTTCATCAAACGGCCGGTGGCCACCTCGCTGATGGCCTTCGCCCTGCTGCTGTTCGGCGTGCTGGGCTACATGCGCCTGTCCATCTCGCCGCTGCCGCAGGTCGACTTCCCGACAATTCAGGTCACGACGCAGCTTCCCGGCGCCAACCCCGATACGATCGCCTCCCTCGTGACGGCCTCGCTCGAACGCCAGTTCGGGCAGATACCGTCGCTGACGAGCATGTCGTCGCAGAGCTCCTTCGGCCTGTCGCAGATCACGCTGCAATTCGATCTCGACCGCGACATCGACGCCGCCGCGCAGGACGTGCAATCGGCGATCAACGCCGCCGCCTCGACGCTGCCGAAAAATCTGCCCTATCCGCCCGTCTACGCGAAGGTTAACCCCGCCGACACGCCGGTGCTGACGCTGACGCTGCGCTCGAAGACCGCGACGCTGCGCGATTTGAGCGATCTCGCCGACACGCTTATCGCGCCGCAGCTGTCGCAGGTCACGGGAGTCGGCCGCGTCGCGGTTCAGGGCGGCGTCCGCCCCGCTGTGCGCATCGAGGCGGACCTCGCGCGGCTCGCGGCGAACCGGATCGGCCTCGAGGATCTGCGCGAGGCCATCGCCGCCGCCAATATCGCCGGCGCCAAGGGCTCGCTCGACGGCAGCCGCCAGTCCTATACGCTCGACGCCAACGACCAGATCCTGAAGGCCGATCAATACAAGACGATCGTCGTCGCCTGGCGCAACAAGGCGCCGGTGATGCTGAGCGACGTCGCCAATGTGGTCGAGGGCCTCGAGAACGCCCGCGTCGGCGGCTGGTACAACGGCGAGCAGTCGATCGTGCTCGACGTGATGCGCCAGCCCGGCGCCAATATCATCAGCACCGTCGAACTGGTGAAAAAGGAGCTGCCGCAACTGCGCGGCGCGCTGCCCGCCGGCATGGCGCTCGAGATCGTCAACGACCGGACGGACACGATCCGCGCCTCGATCCATGAAGTTGAACTCACCCTCGTGATCGCGGCGGCGCTCGTCGTATTCGTCGTGCTGATGTTCCTGCGCAGCTGGCGCGCGACGATCATCGCCGGCGTCAGCCTGCCGCTCTCCATCATTGCGACCTTCGCGATAATGTGGGCGGCGGGATTCTCGCTCGACAATCTGTCGCTGATGGCGCTGACCATCGGCACCGGCTTCATCGTCGACGACGCGATCGTCATGATCGAGAACATCGTGCGCAACATAGAGGGCGGCAAGAAGCCGCTCCAGGCGGCGCTCGACGGCGCGCGCGAGATCGGCTTCACGGTCGTGTCGCTCACCGTGTCGCTCATCGCGGTGTTCATCCCGCTGCTGTTCATGACCGGCGTCGTCGGACGCATGTTCCGCGAATTTGCGCTGACGCTGACCATCGCCGTCGTCGTCTCGGCGGTGATTTCCCTCACGCTGACGCCGATGCTCTGCGCGACGCTGCTGCGCCACGCCCCCGCGCGCACGCACACGGGGTGGGAAATCTTCTCGCTGTGGCTCGACCGCGCCTATTATCGTTCGCTCGACTGGGCGCTGAAGCACGAGCGTTTCATGCTCGCCCTGACCGGCGCCACGCTCGCCCTCACCATGGTGCTTTTCGCGACGATTCCGAAAGGCTTCCTGCCGCGGCAGGACACGAGCCTGCTCAGCGTCGTGCTGGAAGCCTCGGCCGACACGTCCTTCGAGCGCATGAAACATTTGCAGGGCGAGGTGACAAAAGTCTTCCGGCGCGATCCGGAGGTGACGGGCGTCATCTCCGTTCTGGGCGTCGGGCCGCTCAACGCCACGACCAATGTCGGCCGCCTGACGGTGACATTGCGCAGCCGCGACGAGCGCACGACGGGCGCGGACGCAATCGCCGACAGGCTGAAGGCGGCGGGCGAGCGCGTCGCCGGCGTCACGCTCTATGTCGAGCCGGTGCAGGACATTCAGATCACGACGCGGCCGAGCCGCTCGCAATATCAATACACCCTCACCGCGGCCGACGCCGGCGAACTGCTGACATGGTCGAACCGTCTCCTCGACCAGCTGCGCAAGACGCCGGGGCTGCGCAATGTCGCGGCCGAGACGCAGGACGGCGGCCTGCGCGCGTTGATGCGCATTGATCGGGAGAAGATGGGCCGTCTCGGGATCTCGGCGCAGAACGTCGACGACGTGCTCAACGACGCTTTCGGTCAGCGGCAGATTTCGACGATCTATACGCAGTCGAACCAATATCGCGTGATCCTCGAGGCCGCGCAGCAATATCTGCGCAACGCCTCGGCGCTGGAGAAGCTCTATGTCGCGCCGGTGGGCGGCGGACCGCAGACGCCGCTCGCGGCCTTCGTGCATATCGACCAGGTTGCCGCGCCGCTCTCCGTTTCCCATCAGGACCAGTTCCCGGCCTCGACCATCAGCTTCGACCTGTCCGAGGGCGTGGCGCTCGGCGACGCCGTGAAGTTGATCGCGAAGGCCCAGACCGCGATCGGCATGCCGGAGTCGATCATGGGCGTGTTCAGCGCCGACGCGGCCGAGTTCAACAAGTCGCTGGCGAGCGAGCCTTGGCTCATTCTGGCGGCGATCGTCGCCATCTATGTCGTTCTCGGCGTGCTCTACGAGAGCTTTGCGCATCCGTTCACCGTGCTCACCACCCTGCCGTCGGCTGGCGTCGGCGCCTTGCTGGCGCTCATGCTGTTTCGCATCGACCTGTCGATCGTCGCGCTGATCGGCGTCGTGCTTCTGATGGGCATCGTGAAGAAAAACGCGATCATGATGATCGACTTCGCGCTCGAGGCCGAACGCGTCGACGGCCTCTCGCCGCGCGACTCGATCATCCGGGCCGCGCATATGCGCTTCCGTCCCATCATGATGACGACGCTCGCGGCGCTCTTCGGCGCCCTGCCGCTCGCGCTCGCCCATGGTCCCGGCAGCGAGCTGCGCATCCCGCTCGGCGTGTCGATCATCGGCGGCCTGCTGCTCAGCCAGGCGCTGACGCTTTACACCACGCCGGTCATTTATCTCGCCGTCGATCGCCTGCGCCGGCGTTTCCTGCCGGCCCCCGAGCCCGCGGCGCCGGTCATCGTGTCGGACCGCACGCCGCAAACATCGCCGGAGGCGGGCCGGCGCGAGGCGGCGGAATGAACGTTTCCGCTCCCTTCATCCGACGGCCGGTCGGAACGACCCTTCTCGCGTTGTCGCTGTTTCTCCTGGGCGCGATCGCCTATTTCTTCCTGCCGGTCGCAAGCCTGCCCGCGATCGATTTCCCGATTGTCAGCGTCAGCGCCATGCGTCCCGGGGCAGATCCCGAGACGATGGCGGCGTCCGTCGCGGCGCCGCTGGAGCGCCGCCTCTCGGGCATCGCCGGGCTCAATGAGCTGACCTCGACGAATTCGCTCGGCGCCACGCAGATCATGCTGCAATTCGACATTGACCGTAATGTCGACAACGCCGCGCGCGACGTGCAGGCTGCGATCAACGCCGCCATTCCCGATCTCCCGACCGACCTGCCGATGGCGCCGACCTTCCGCAAGGCGAGTCAGTCGGGCATGCCGGTGCTGGTGCTGGCTCTCACCTCCGACACGCTGCCGACGAGCGCGATCTTCGACGCGACGGACTCGATCATCGCCCAGCGCATATCGCAGGTGTCCGGCGTCGCCGAGGCGCGCATCGCAGGCGCCGAACAGCCGGCGATCCGCGTGCAGGTCGACTCCGCCCGGCTCGCGGCGATGAATCTGGGCGTCGACGAGGTGGCGCGCGCGCTTTACGCCGCCAACGCCCATTCCGCCGTTGGCGCGCTCGCGGGAACGACGCAGGAGATCACGCTGGCGACGACCGATCAGCTGTCGACGCCCGAAGATTATCGCAACATCGTCATCGCTTCGCGCAATGGGGCGGTCGTCAAGCTCGGCGACGTCGCAAAGGTCGAGCGCGGCGTGCGTAACCGCATGTCGGCGGGGTGGTTCAACGGAAAGCCGGCTGTGCTGGTGATCGTCACCAAGCAGCCCAACGCCAATGTCATCGAGACGGTCGATCAGATCAAGGCGATGCTGCCGCAGCTTCAGAAATGGATTCCATCGGGCATCCAGATCAATGTGCTGTCGGATCGCACGCAAACGATCCGCGCGAGCATACACGACATTCAGTTCACGCTGACAATCTCGGTCATCCTCGTGATGATGGTCGTCTTCGTCTTCCTGCGCCGCGCGACGCCGGTCATTGCGGCGGGCATCACCGTGCCGCTGTCTCTCGTCGGCACCTGCGCGGCGATGTGGGCCGCCGGCTTTTCGATCGACAATCTGTCGCTGATGGCGCTAACGATTTCGGTGGGTTTCGTCGTCGACGACGCGATCGTCATGATCGAGAACATCGAGAGCTTCAGGGAGCGCGGCTTGAGCCGCCTGGAGGCGGCGCTCGCGGGGTCGAAGCAGATCGCCTTCACCGTCGTCTCGATCAGCCTGTCGCTCATCGCCGTGTTCATCCCGCTGCTCTTCATGGAAGGCGTGATGGGCCGGCTGTTGCGGGAATTCTCCTTCACGCTGACATTCGCGATCCTCATCTCCACTGTCGTCTCGCTGACCGTGACGCCGATGGTCTGCGCCTGGCTGCCCGCGCAGAAACACAAGCCCCCGACACGTTTCGACTGCCTGATCGAAGGCGCGGTCGACAGCGTCACGGCCTTTTACGCGCGAAGCCTGCGGCCCGTCGTCGATCATCCCTGGGCCACGCTCGTCGTCATCCTCGTCACCGTCGTCTGGACCGTGCAGCTCTACCGAACGATCCCGAAAGGCAATCTGCCGCAGGACGACATCGGCCTCATCAACGGCACGACGGAAGCTTCCGCCGACGTTTCCTTCACCGAAATGTCGCGGCTGCAGAAGCTCGCCACGGAAGTCCTGCTGAACGATCCCGACGTCGCGAATGTCGGCTCCTTCATCGGCGCCACCAATCTCACGGCCTCCGCCAATCAGGGCCGCCTCTTCGTCGCGCTGAAGCCGGCCGGCGAGCGCAAGGCCTCGAGCAAGGAGGTGATCGCGCGGTTGCGGAAGGAATTCGCCAAGATCGCCGGCTTGAGCGTCTTCATGGTGCCCTCGCAGGACCTGCGCAGCGGGGGACGCCAGAGCAAGGCGCAATATCAGTTCACCCTCTCCGACGCCTCGCTGGAGGAGCTGGAGGAATGGCGCGGCAAGATCATCGCGCGCCTGAAGCAGCTGCCCGAGCTCGCCGACGTCACGAGCGACAAGGAACAGGGCGGCCTGAAGGCGCAGGTGGTCATCGACCGCAACGCCGCTTCGCGCATGAACGTGCCGATCGCGGCGATCGACGCCGCGCTCAACAGCGCCTTCGGCCAGCGGCAGGACACGATCATCTACACGCAGCGCAATCAGTATCGCGTCATCTTCGAGACTCCGCAGTCCCGACAGCGCGACATTCGCGACCTTGCCGGCGTCTATGTGTCGAGCACGACGGGAATGCAGGTGCCGCTCACAGCGCTCGCCCATATCGAGCGCGGCTCCATGCCGCTCGTCGTCAACCATCAGGGCGTGTTGCCGGCCATCACCATCTCCTACAATATCGCGCTGGGTTCTACGCTCGACGCGGCGACTCAGGCAATCGAGACGACCATCGCAGAGATGAACCCGCCGGGCGGGCTGCACGCCGCCTTCGCAGGAGACGCCGCGGATTTCAGGAAAGTGGCGGCTGGCCTCGCGACGCTGATTCTCGCGGCGCTGCTCGCCGTCTACGTCATCCTCGGCATTCTATACGAAAGCCTCGTGCACCCTGTGACGATCATTTCGACGCTGCCTTCCGCCGGACTCGGCGCGCTGCTGTCGCTCGAACTTTTCAATGTCGAATTCACGGTGATCGCCTTCATCGGCATTCTGCTACTGATCGGCATTGTGAAGAAAAACGGCATCATGCTCGTCGACTTCGCGCTCCAGGGCGAGCGCGAGCATGGACTTTCCATCCACGATTCGGCGCTCGAGGCCGCGCGCGAACGTTTCCGCCCGATCCTGATGACGACCCTCGCCGCGATGTTCGGCGCCTTGCCGCTCGCTTTCGCGACCGGCATCGGCGCGGAGCTGCGCCGTCCGCTCGGCATCACCATCATCGGCGGCCTGCTGCTCAGCCAGGCGCTGACGCTCTACACCACGCCGGTGATCTATCTTCTGATGAGCAAGCTGCGCCGCAAGCCGCGGGAGGCGACGGAAGAAGGCGGTCGCGCGGCGCCCGCCTGAGTCTCTGGGGAGAAGTCTTCGGGATCTACTTAATGCGCCTGCGTATCGGGCGCCTCGAAGAAGAAGCGCAGGACCTGCGCCTTGCCGCAGTCCTCGATCGGCACATGCCAGAATTTCGAGTCCATGAAGGGGAACCGCTCCATCGGCAGATGGATTTCGGTCAGTCGCGCGTGATTGTCGAAGCCGCGCAACATCGCCCGTTCGAGGAGCCTGAGAAGCTCCTCCTCGCAATCTGGAACTTCCGTCACGGTGAGGGTCGCGCCGCTGTCGAGCGGGAAAGCCTTTTCGAAGAACTGTTCGAAGTTTGTCGCCGCCATGATCTGCGTCTCCGCCGCTCCCCTGCATGGAGCTTGTCGACTATCGATCGACTCGGCGTTCAGCTCAAGCTTCATCGGCTGCGAGGCTTAAGAGGCTGTTGAAAGCCGATCGAATGGTCGTCATTCAATGGTCACGAAGCTTTAAGGCGGAGTTATGGAGAAGTTACCCCTCGTCCCCAGCGATCTTCGAAGACGAGATCGTCGAGCGGCAGACGCCGCGCCCAGCGCTTCACCTCCAGCTCCGGGCGCAGATAGGCGCGGTCGACATAGCCGACACATAGATAGGCGACGACCGCTATATCGGCGGGAATATTGAGGATTCCGCGCAACTCCTCTTCCCGCATGATGCTGACCCAGCCCACGCCCACGCCCTCGACCCGCGCCGCGAGCCAGAGGTTCTGAACGGCGCAGGCGGTGCTGAGAATATCGGTGTCGGGCTGCTGGGTGCGGCCCAGTCCCGTCGCGCCATGGCGGGCGCGGTCGCAGGTGACGCAAATGTTCAGCGGCGCCTTGAGAATCCCTTCGAGCTTGAGGCTGCGATAGAGGGCGCGCCGCTCGGCGTCGAAAGTCTCCGCCTCGGCCTCGGCGCCGCGCTGAAAGGCCTCATGCACGGCCCCGCGCGTGGCGGCGTCGCGAATCAGGATGAAATTCCACGGCTGCATGAAGCCGACGGAAGGCGCGTGATGGGCGGCGTCGAGAATGCGCATCACCACCTCGCGCGGCACCTCGTCGTCGAGAAATTCGTTGCGCACGTCGCGGCGGGTGTAAATCGCGCGATAGACCGCGGCCCGCTCGTCGTCGGAGAAGGGCGCAGCGGGCGCGAGCTCGGCTGCGGCGTTCAGCCGCGGGTTTTGCCTCGTGTCGGCGGTCATCAGCCGATCTCTAAGGCCGTCGCCAGCCGCCGCCAAGCCGATTCGCCGCCCGGAAGGCCGAATCGCAGCCACTCCGGCCGCTGCGGGAACTCCCGCGCCAGCACGCCGCTCGCGCAGAGACGAGAAAACCAGTCGCCGGCCTTGTCGTGGCGGACGAGGCGAAAGAGCGACGTTCCCCCGACAAGGCCAAATCCGGCGCGCTCGAGCAGCGAATCGAGACGCTTTGCGTCCGTGGCGCAGGCGACGGCGGCGGCGGGCAGCCAGCGCTCGTCGGCAAGCGCGCGAGCGCCGATGGCGAGCGCGGGGCCGGACGCCGCCCAGGGACCGAGCGCCGCGCGCAACGGCGCCGCGAGCGCCGGCGAACAGAGCGCAAAACCGAGCCGCAGACCAGCGAGCCCATAGGCCTTGCCGAAGGACCGCAGCACGATCACGCCTTCCGTCGCCGCGAGCGACGCGACGCTGTGCAGGGGCGTGAAATCCATGAAGGACTCGTCGACGACGACGAGCCCGCCCCTTCGCGTCATGTGTTGCGCGAGCGCGGCGATCTCGCGCGGCTCGATCACGCGTCCATCGGGATTGTTCGGATTGACGATGACCGCGACATTCGACTCGCCGAGCGCGTCGAGCGTCGCGGCAGTCGAAACCCTTGCGCCCGAAGCCGCCCAGCAGGCCTCGTGCTCGGCGTATGTGAAGCCGAGGATGGCGACGCGGCGCGCCGGAAAGACGCGCGGGATCATCTGGATGAAGGCCTGAGCGCCGGCGCCGGCGACGATCGCCGCCTCCGCCGGCGCGCGATAGGCCCGACGGGCGGCGGCGCAGAGCGCGGCGAAAGCGTCGTCATCCGGCAGGCGCGACCAGGCTTCGGGGGCGACGGGCGGCAAGGGATAGGGATGCGGGTTCACGCCGGTCGAGAGATCGATCCAGGGCTGCGGCGCCTCGGGATAAAGACGCCGCGCGGCGTCGAGCCGGCCGCCGTGAAAGACCGGAGCCGCCGGGGCATGATGCGCCGTCATCGCGCAATCTCCCACAGCGCGTCGAGATCGATATGTTTCTCGCAATGCGCCGCGAGCGCGTCGAGGGTCGCCTCGATCGACTCCTCGAAGCGAAGCGCGGAGATTTCGGCGCCGAACTCGCGAAGGAACGCCGCGCGCAAAGTATCGTCCGCGAAGAGTCCATGCACATAGGCGCCGCTGACGCGCCCGTCGCGGGAAACGGCGCCATCGGCGCGCCCGTCGTCGAAGCGCAGCACCGGCCGCGCGCAATCGGCGCCGGATGTTTCGCCGACATGCATCTCATAGCCGCTGAAGGGAGCGTCGGATTGCAACGCGCGGCCGGAGACGCGCGTGAGCGTCTTCCTGTCGGTCAGCGTCGTTTCGATGTCGAGAAGCCCGAGACCCGGGGCTTCCGCCACATCGCTCTCCATGCCGTGCGGATCACGGATCATGCGCCCGAGCATTTGATAGCCGCCGCAGATTCCAAAGACTCGTCCACCCCGGCGCAGATGCGCGAGAATGTCGATGTCCCAGCCATTGGCGCGCAGCGAGGCGAGATCGGCGATGGTCGCCTTCGAGCCGGGCAGAATGACGAGCTGCGCATTGGCGGGCAAAGGCTCGCCCGGCTGCACGAAAACGACGTCGACGCCCGGCTCCGCCTTCAGCGGATCGAGATCGTCGAAATTGGCGATATGCGGCAGCAGCGGAACCGCAACCACGGCGCCTTGTCGTCGCGTATCGCGTTGCGCGCGCAGACCGAAGGCGTCCTCCGCCGGCAGACGCGACGCGGCCTCGAAATAGGGCACGAGGCCCAGCGCGCGCCAGCCGGTGCGCTCCGCGACGAAGCGCATGCCCTCGTCGAAGAGCGAAGCGTCGCCGCGAAATTTATTGACGATGAAGCCCTGGATCATCGCGGCGTCTTCATCGTCGAGCACGGCCTTGCAGCCGACGAGCTGCGCGATGACGCCGCCGCGGTCGATGTCGCCGACGAGCACCACGGGCGCGTCGGCCTCGCGCGCGAATCCCATATTGGCGATATCGTTCGCGCGCAGATTGATTTCGGCCGCGCTGCCTGCGCCCTCGACGATAACGAGATCGCTCGCCGCCCTGAGGCGCGCGAAGCTTTCCATCACGGCGGGTTTCAGACGCGGCTTCCAGTGCTGATAGTCACGCGCCTTCGCCTGCCCCGCGACGACGCCGCGCACGACGACCTGCGAGCCATTGCCGCCTTGCGGCTTCAGCAACACGGGATTCATGTCCACGCACGGCGCCAGTCGCGCAGCGCGCGCCTGAAGGGCCTGCGCGCGGCCGATCTCGCCGCCGTCCGCCGTCACTGCGGCGTTGTTCGACATGTTCTGCGGCTTGAAGGGCGCGACCTTGAGCCCGCGATTGACGAAGGCGCGCGCAAGCCCCGCGACGACGAGCGACTTGCCGACGTCGGACCCCGTGCCCTGAATCATCAGCGTGCGGCTCATGACGCGAGAAAGGCCATTGCCGCGTCGAGATCATGCGCAATCGCGACGCCCCGCCGCTCGGGCGGCCGGATCATCACGACAGTGAGGCCAAGCTCGCGCGCAGCCTCGATCTTGGCGTGCGTAAGCGCGCCGCCGCTGTTCTTGCTGACGACGAGATCGATGCGTCTTTCACGCATCAGCGCAATTTCCTCTTCGCGCGTGAAAGGCCCGCGCGCAAAAATCACCTCGCATTTCGGCGGCAGGTCCTCCGCGCGCGGCGGCTCGATCACGCGCAGCAGGTAATCGTGCCAAGGCGCGGCGCGAAAATCGGCTGCGCCCTGGCGGCCGATCGTCAGAAACACGCGGCGCGGCGTTTCGCCCAGCGCGCGCGCGGCGGCGGCGTTGTCTTCGACCTCGATCCAGCGGTCGCCCTGCTCCGGACGCCATGGCTCTCGCGCGTAAACGAGCAATGGAATTCCCAACGCCTCGCAGGCCATGCGCGCATTCGCGGAGATTTGCGCGGCGAAGGGATGCGTCGCGTCGATGACGCGCTCCACTCGCTCCTCGGCGAGATAACGCATCAGACCCTCGGCGCCGCCAAATCCGCCGACGCGCGTCGGCAAGGCCAGGGTCATCGGCGCGCTGGTGCGCCCGGCAAGAGACGCCACACCCTCGTAGCGCGGATCGGCCGCGATGCGTCCGGCAAGGGCCCGGCCTTCGCTCGTGCCGCCGAGCAGCAGCACGCGACGGCGCGGCGCGACGGCGGCGCGCGTGAGGGGCGAGGGCTGTTGCAGGACTGTCACGGCTTCATTTTGTGGCGCGGCTCACTCGGCCGCAAGCTTCACCGACGCCGGCTGACGGAACTCGGCGAGGAGGCGTTCGCGCTCGGCGTCCGCCGTCGCGATATGACGCGCCTTGATGTGGCCGAAGCCGCGGATCTTCTCCGGCAGCCGCGCAAGCGCGACAGCCGCCGCATGATTGTCCACCGTGAGCGAGGCGAGAAATTCGTCGAGCAGCGCCTCGTAATCCGCAAGCAGCCGGCGCTCCACGACGCGGTCGTGATCGAAGCGGAAGAGATCGAGCCAGGTGTTGCGCAGCCCCTTCAGCCGAGCGAGCGCCTTCAGCACCTTGAACATCCACGGGCCGAAGGTGATTTTCCGCGAGCCGCCGAAGTCTGTCTTGGTCTGCAGCGAGGGGAGGTTCGGCGCGAGATGCAATTCCAGGCGCAGGTCGCCCTCGAAAGTCTCTTCGAGCTGGCGCTGGAAGGCGCCGTCCGTGTAAAGACGCGCGACTTCGTAATAGTCCTTGGCGGCCATCAGCTTGAAAAGATAGCGCGCGACGGCTTCCGTGAGTTCGCGCGAACCCGGGACGCTCGCCTTCTCCAGCTTCGCAATTTCTTCCACGCGGTTGCGATAGCGGGCGGCGTAAGCCTCGTTCTGGTAATCGACGAGGAAGGCCGCGCGCCGCTCGATGATCTCCTCCAGCGTCGTCGATCTCTTGCGCACGTCGGAAGGGCGGCGAAGCGACTCGACGACGGCCTCGACGCTCTTCATGTCATGCGCGGCGCGCCGGCCCCAGAGAAAGGCCGAGAGATTCATCGGCACCGATTCGCCATTGAGTTCGATGGCGCGCAGGAGAGAGGCCTCGGTAAGCGGCAGATAGCCCTTCTGCCAAGCGTAGCCGAGAATGAAGATATTTGCGGCGATGGAGTCGCCTAGCAGCGCCTGCGCCAGCGCGGTCGTGTCGATGAAGGTCGACTCCGGCCCGCCCGCGCGGCGGATTGCCTGCTTGATGTCGTCCGACGGCAGGACGAAATCGGGATTGCGCTCGATGTCGCCGGGGAAGACCTCGGCGCTATTGACGAGCACGGCCGTCTTGCCCTGCTCGACGGCCGCGAGCACATGCTTGGCGCCGGCGACGACGAGATCGCAGCCGAGCATCAGATTGGCCTCGCCGGCGGCGATGCGGATGGCGTGCACCTCGTCCGGGCTGCGGCCGATCTTCACATGGCAATAGACGGCGCCGCCCTTCTGCGCGAGGCCGGCCATGTCGATGACGCCGACGCCCTTGCCCTCGAGATGCGCCGCCATGCCGAGAATGGCCGAGACGGTCACGACGCCCGTGCCGCCCAGACCCGCAATGAGAATGCCATAGGGCGTCGCGCCGATCCCGGCGATCTTCGGTTCGGGCAGGGCGGGCTGGCCGCGCGCATCCTCTTTCGACGGCAGCGGCGCCTTCTTCATGCGCGCGCCATGCACGGTCACGAAGCTCGGGCAGAAGCCTTCGAGGCAGGAGAAATCCTTGTTGCAGGCCGACTGGTCGATGCGGCGCTTGCGGCCGAATTCGGTCTCGACCGGCTGCACCGCGACGCAGTTCGACGCCGTGCCGCAGTCTCCGCAGCCTTCGCAGACCAGCTCGTTGATGATGACGCGCGCATCCGGGTCGGGAAACAGTCCGCGTTTGCGCAGGCGGCGTTTCTCGGTCGCGCAGGTCTGGTCGTAGATCAGGACGGTCACGCCCTCGATCTGCGCAAGCTCGCGCTGCACCTCGTTGATGACGTTGCGGTGGTGGATCGTCAGGCCCGGCGGCCAGGTTACGGTCGGCGGATATTTGCCGGGCTCGTCCGTGACGAGCGCAATCTTCCTGACGCCTTCCGCCGCGACCTGATGCACGATGGCTTCGACCGTCAATTCGCCTTCATGCTTCTGGCCGCCGGTCATGGCGACGACGCCGTTATAGAGAATCTTGAAAGTGATGTTGGTGTTCGCAGCGACGGCGAAGCGGATGGCGAGGGAGCCGGAATGATTGTAGGTTCCGTCGCCGAGATTCTGGAACATGTGCTTGCGCGTCGAGAAGGGCGCCTCGCCGATCCAGTTTGCGCCTTCGCCGCCCATATGGGTGTAGCCCTCGGTCGAGCGGCCCATCCATTGCGCCATGTAATGGCAACCGATGCCCGTGTAAGCGCGCGAGCCCTCGGGAACATGCGTCGAGGTGGAGTGCGGGCAGCCGGCGCAGAAATGCGGGACGCGCACGGTGACGTCGGACATCGTGCGGCGGCGATCCTGAAGGCGCTCCAGACGCGCGACCCGCGCCCGCAGATCCTCGAGCGGGTGATATTTCAGCAGGCGGCGGCCGATGGCGATGGAGATGTCATTGGCGTCGAGCGCGCCCTTGACCGGGAAGAGCCACTCGCCGCGCTCGTCCTTCTTGCCGACGCAAACCGGCTGATGCGCCGCGCCATAGAGCTCTTCGCGCAACTGCACTTCGATGAGCGAGCGCTTCTCCTCCACCACCATGATGAGGTCGAGGCCGCGCGCGAATTCGTGCAGGCCCTTCGGCTCCAGCGGCCAGGGCGCGGCGATCTTGTAGAGGCGCAGGCCAAGGTCGTTGGCCGTCACCTCGTCGATCCCCAGATCGTCCATCGCCTGCCGCACGTCGAGATAGGACTTGCCGACCGTGATGACGCCGATCTTCGGGTTCTGGCCGCCCGAGGTGATGATCCGGTTGAGGCGATTGGCGCGGATGAATGCGAGCATCGCGTCGCGCTTGCTCTCCTGCAGGCGCTCCTCCTGCGCCAGCACCGGGTCTCCGGGGCGTATGTTGAGGCCGCCCGGCGGCATTGCGAAGTCGGCCGGAATGACCGGCCGCACGCGGTCGAGCGAACCGTCGATCGAGGCTGTCGACTCCACCGTGTCCTTGAGCAGCTTCAGGCCGACCCAGACGCCCGCGAAGCGCGACATGGCGAAGCCATAGAGACCATAGTCGAGAATCTCCTGCACGCCGGCCGGCGACAGGATCGGCATCATCACATCGACGAAATGATAGTCGGACTGATGCGCCGTGGTGGAGGATTCGGCCGTGTGGTCGTCGCCCATCAGAGCGAGCGCCCCGCCGTAGCGGGAGGTGCCGGCGAGATTGACGTGGCGCAGCGCGTCGCCGCTGCGGTCTACGCCGGGGCCCTTGCCGTACCAGATCGAGAAGACGCCGTCATATTTGCCTTCGCCGCGCATCTCGGCCTGCTGCGCGCCCCAGATGGCGGTTGCGGCGAGGTCCTCGTTGAGGCCGGGCATGAAGAGGATGTCGTTGGCCTCGAACAGCGGCCGGGCCTTGTGCATCTGCGCGTCGACGCCGCCGAGCGGCGAGCCGCGATAGCCGGTGATGAAGCCCGCCGTATTGAGGCCCGCCCGCCGGTCGCGCTCCTTCTGCATCAGCAGCAGACGGACGATCGCCTGCGTGCCGGTCATCAGCACGCGCGTGTGGGCGAGATCGAAACGATCGGACAGTCTCGCCTCGCCATAGGCGGAGCCGGTTCTGGTTAAGCCGGCGTCAGAGTCCGCCATTCCCGATCTCTCCCGAGCGAAGCGACCTGCTTCCTGCGCTGCGATATGTCGAGCGCCCGTAGGCGAGTTTGTTCGACGCGTTCAATGTCACTCTAAGAAGCCTGGCGGAGCCCGCTGCGATTAGCGCCGTTCGTAGGAGGCCGGCCCTGTCGACTGGCGCGCTCCCCCAAAAATGCGTCTTCGTTACACGCCGGCGCGTCACCCGCCAATGCATCGGCCGCGTGAATCGCTCCTGTACCGTCTGCAACAATAAGCGAACAAAGCAGGCGCTTTCAAGACAGGGCAAGCACGAGCCTTGCAACGATCCGGCGACTTATTCCCAGATTTTTGCGCGCGCCGTCAATCGGCTAGCTGGGATCGCCCGTCTGGTCCAGCCGCGTTTCGCCGCGCGACGCCGGGAGGCGCGCCCCACGATGCGTCCCGGCGTGCGCGGGATTGCCCTGAGATCGAGGTCATATCCTGGTGAAAATCAAAGATATTTCTGTTGCGTATACATATTTTCACACTCTAATCTGTCGCTGGAGCATTACTTGATCAGGGGCTGTTTAATGCAAGATAATCTTTTTGACGCATCGACCCGCCGGGCTTTGGCGGTTTTTCTTTGGCTCGCCGCGCCAGCCGCCGCCTGCGCGCAACAGGGCGGCGCAGCGCCCGCCACAGGCGCGACGAAGGCCGCAGCTCCGCTCGCCATCCTCTCCCCCGTCCAGCCAAGCTTCAGCTTCACCAGCGCGCAATATGCGACGGCGGGCGTCCCCCTTCGCAACCGCCGCATCGGGGCGATCCAGATCACGGGCGTCGCAGCCCCCGTCAAACGCGCCCTTCTGTACTGGGCCTATCTCTTCGGCCCCACCGCGCCCCCTCCCGCCAGCCAGGCGATCACCTTCTGCAATACTGCAGGCTCCTCGGCGCTCGAACCAAGCTGCCGGGCCGTGACCGGGACGAAAATCGCAACGGGGTCGGATGTTTGCTGGGGCAGCTCCGGAATCGCCGTCTATCGCGCGAATGTGACGAACTACGTTCGGGCGAGCGGCCTCTACCAGGTTGTGCTGTCCGGAGCGCAATCCGCGGTCGGCAATGGCTCGGATCCCTGGGGCGAGCGCGTGGTCTTTCCGGCGGCCGAGGGCGCGTCGCTCGTCGTTGTGGGCGCCGGAACGCGGAAGGTCGCGATCTACGACGCCGGCCTCGCCGGCCAGAGCTTCCGCGGCGCCGTCACCTATTCGCTCGCGCTTCCCGGCGGCGTGTCGTCGACGCCAATGCTGTGGGACAGCATCGTCGCTGACGGGCAGACGGGCAACGGCCGCATCGCTGGACTCGCCAGAGAGACAACTTATATCAACAACATCAAGATCGGGGGCCCGGGCGCGAATCTCGACCAGGGCGTTACCGACGGCGATTTCGACGGAAGCGCCGGCTGGCCGCTGCCCCAGTTGTGGGACGTGACGGGTCACGCGCTGAAGCTTCCGGTCGTTCCCCTGGGGGCGACGACCCTGCCGGTGAAGGTCACTTCCTCGGGAACGAGCGTCGACTGCCTGAGTCCGATCGCGAATGTGACGGCCTACTGACGTTCGCCGCTCTTCGAAAGGCCGCAGGCAGGCGGGAGAACGCGCCAAGTTTTCGCCGCCTTGCGGCCTTATCGGCTTTGCCCATGAAGCTCCGTCTCGCGCCGCCGCTCGTCATCCTTGCGACGCTGTTTTTCACTCTCCCCGCCCGGGCGCATCCTCACGTGTGGGTGGCTGTCCGCAGCGAAGTCGTCTTCGGCAAGGACGGCAAGGTTCTCGGCGTGCGCCACGCCTGGGAATTCGACGAAATGTATTCGGCCTTCGCCGTGCAGGGACTCGGCAAGGACGGCAAGCCGCCCACGAAGGAAGAGCTGGCCCCGCTCGCAAAGACCAATGTCGAGTCGCTCGCCGAGTTCGACTATTTCACCTATGCGAAGCAGAACAACGCGAAGGCGGCGTTCAAGGCCCCGGAGGACGTGACTCTCGAGGCCAATGACAAGAAGATCGTGACCCTGCGCTTCTTCCTGCCGCTGGAGACGCCGGTCGCAGCCAAAAAGCCCTTCTCCTTTCAGGTCTACGACCCGACCTATTTCGTCTCCTTCGGCATGGAGAAGAAAGATCCGGTCACCATGGCGCAGGCCCCGGCGGGTTGCTCGGTGAGCCTGATGGAGCCCGCCCCGCTCGTCGCCACGGACAACCAGAAACTGAGCGAAGCCTTCTTCCAGAACATGTCGCCGGGAGCGGATTTCGGCGTGAAGCTGGCGACGCGCGTGATCGTGGCCTGCCCGTGAGTCCAGCCCGGCTGGGTTTCTGGGCGCTCGCCATAGCGGCGCTCGTCTGTCTCGCCGCCGATCCGGCGCTGGCGCAACGCCATCCCTTCGCCGTCGGCGGACAGGAGGCCGTCGGCGCGACCGGCGGCCTCGCCGGCCTCATCCTCGCCTGGCAGAACAAGTTCCATGCGGAATTGCAGACGGCGGTCCGCGCTCTCAGGACCGGCCGCTCGGCCTTTTTCATCCTCGCCGCCGCCAGTTTCGCTTATGGCGTCTTTCACGCCGCCGGGCCGGGGCACGGCAAGGCGGTGCTCGCCTCCTACATGATCGCCAATGAGACGGCCCTGAAGCGCGGGCTCCTGCTCGCCGCGCTCGCTGCTCTGCTGCAGGGTGTCGTCGCGATCGTGGTCGTCGCTCTCGCGGCGCTCGTTTTCAACGCCACCGCCGCGCGAATGACCGACGCGGCCCGCATGATCGAAATTGCGAGCTATGCGGCGATCGCCGCTCTGGGCGCGCGGCTTGTCTGGACAAAGGGCGGAGCCTTTCTGGACGCTCTGCGCTCGCCCGCGCCCGCCCGTTCGAGCCGTTTCATGTGCGAAGCGATCGACGATCCGTCCCATATTCACGGCCCCGGCTGCGGCCACGCCCATGCGCCTGATCCGGCCACGCTGACCGGCCCCTCTTTCCGCTGGGGCGACGCCATCGCCACTGTCGTCGCCGCCGGCCTGCGGCCCTGCTCGGGCGCGATTCTCGTGCTGGTGTTCACACTGTCGCAGGGACTGTTCGCAGCCGGAATCGCCGCCGTGTTCGCAATGTCGGCCGGCACGGCGATCACCACCGGCGCACTGGCGGCGACGGCGGTCTATGCGAAGAGCGCCGCCATGCGCTGGAGCGGGCGCGACTCGCGGCGCGCGCTCGTCCTCGGACGCGGGGCGGAACTCGGGGCCGCCGTTCTCGTGCTGTGTCTGGGTCTCGCCCTCCTCGCCGGCTTTGGCCTGTCCGGCGCGGCCGCGTAAATAACCGTCTTCTCGCAACGCAAAAATAATCACGTCACGCGGATGCCGTTTAATTCGGGCCAGACGCGCTATCTTGAGTAGCATGTCGATTCGGAGGCTTTCGCCGTCCGAAGTCTCAACGAGCGGTGTGTCGCGAGGCGAAAAATGACGAGCATTGAGCGGCGGGACGATCCCTATGCGGCGCGGCCCTGGCTCGCCTCCTATCCGGAGGGCGCGCCAGCGGACATCGACGAGTCGGACTATTCGACGCTCGTCGACATGTTTCGCGCGAGCGTCGGGAAATATGCGTCGAATCCGGCGATGGAGAGTTTCGGCGCCTCGCTCGACTATAAGGAGCTGGCGCGCGCCGCCGATTCCGTCGCCGCCTGGCTGCAGTCGCGGGGGATCAGGAAGGGCGACCGCATCGCGATCATGTCGCCCAATGTGCTCGCCTATCCGGCGATCCTCTTCGGCGTGCTGATCGCCGGCGGCGTGGTGGTGAATGTCAATCCGCTCTACACGCCCGGCGAGCTCGAACATCAGATCAACGACTCGGGCGCGCGGTTCCTGTTCGTTTTCGAGAATTTCGCCCATACGGCTGAAGCCGCGTGGAGCAGGATGAAAGTCGAGCGCGCGATCATCATCAGGCCCGGCGACCTGATGGGCCTGAAGGGCCTCGTCGTGAATTTCGTCTCGCGTTACGTAAAGCGCATGGTTCCCGCCTATACGCTGCCGGGCGCCGTGCCCTTCACCCAGGTGTTGCAGGCGGGCGCGGAAGAGCGCTTCACGCCCGTGCAGATCGCGCGCGAGGACATCGCCTTCCTGCAATACACCGGCGGAACGACCGGCGTCGCCAAAGGCGCCGTTCTGCTTCACGGCAACGTCGCCGCCAATGTGGCGCAGACCTGGGCATGGCTGAAGCGTCATCTCGGACCAAGCAGCCCTCATCGCATACTGACGCCCCTTCCCCTCTACCACATCTTCGGACTGACGGCCTGCTGCCTTCTGTCCGTCATGACCGGCGGCTGCTGCATCCTGATCGCAAATCCCCGGGATCTCGACGGCATGATCGCGACCATGCGGCGCACGCCCTTCACGATCTTCTCGGGCGTCAACACGTTATACGCGGCGCTCGTCGATCACCCGAAGATCAAGACCGTCGACTTCTCGAAGCTCCTTTTCTGCATCGCGGGCGGCATGGCCACCCAAGAAACCGTCGCGCGCGAATGGAAGGCGTTGACGGGCAAGGCGATCGTGGAGGGATACGGGCTCTCGGAAACCTCGCCGATCCTTACGGTCAACCATCCGGATATCGAGGACTTCACGGGTTCGATCGGCTATCCGCTGCCGTCGACCGACGTTTCATTGCGCATGGAGGATGGTGGCGTCGCCCCCTTCGGAGAGCGCGGCGAACTCGTGGCCAAAGGCCCTCAGGTGATGCCGGGCTATTGGCGCCGGCCGGACGAAACCGCCAGGGTGATGACGGCGGACGGATTTTTCAGAACCGGCGACATCGCGGTCATGACGCCCGACGGCAAATTCAAGATCGTCGACCGGCTGAAGGACATGATTCTCGTTTCCGGCTTCAATGTTTATCCCAATGAAGTCGAAGCCGTGCTGATCGAACATCCGAAAGTGAAAGAAGTCGCTGTCATCGGCGTGCCGAATGAACATTCGGGCGAGGCGCCCATGGCGTTCATCGTCGCGCGCGATCCGAGCCTGACACGGGATGAGCTGCGCAAATTCGCACATGAGCGGCTGACAGGTTACAAGATTCCGCGCCACTATGAATTTCGCGACAGCCTGCCGAAAACGAATGTCGGGAAGGTTTTGCGCCGCGCCTTGAGAGAAGAATATCTCGCGCACGCCAGAACCGCCCCCGACGAAGGCCGCGGCATGAGCGTCAAGACGGAAATCCGGAGTTAGAGTGCGTTCGGGAAAAGTGTAGGCGGCTTTCCGTTCAGACGCGCGACAGAAAATGAAGCGAGCGCAAATTCGGCGAATTGGCTCTAACGCGCGGCGCCAAACTCGTCGGCCGCCTCGTCGATCGCCGTATAGGCGAGATCGAGTTCTTCACCGGTGACGCAGTAGGGCGGCAGCACATAGATCGTCGGACCCAATGGGCGCAGCAGCAGCCCGCGCGCATTGAAAAAGCGCATCAGATCGAGGCTTATCGTCGCAAGATAGCCGCTTTGCGCAACATTGAGATCGAGGGCCGTGATCGTGCCCATGCGGCGCGCGTCCGAAAAGCGGGGGTCATCGGCGAAGCGCGCAATGCGCTCTTCCTGCATGGAGCAAAGACGCGCAACGCGTTCTCGCGCGTCGGTTTTTTCCCAGACGTCGAGATTGGCGAGCGCCGCCGCGCAGGCGATCGGATTCGCCGTAAAGGAGCTCGAATGAAAGAAGGCGCGGGCGCGCTCGGGGGAAAGATGCGCCTCGAAAATCTCGCGCCGGCACATTGTGACGGCGAGCGGCACGGCGCCGCCGGTGAGGCCCTTCGAGTAACAGGCGATGTCGGGAACGACGCCCGCCTGCTCGCAGGCGAAAAGCGTCCCCGTGCGGCCGAAGCCCGTCATCACTTCATCCGCAATGAAGAGAACGCGATGACGTTCGCAGATGCGCTTCATCTCCACGAGCGTGTCGGCGCCATAGATGAGCATCCCGCCTGCGCCAAGGATGAGCGGCTCGACGAGGAAGGCGGCAGCGCCCTCGCGGCAGGCGGATTCGAGCGCGTCGAGCGCCTCTTGCTCGGCGCTGCGGGCTGGAAAGGGAATTCGCCCGACGTCGAAGAGCAGCGGTTCATAGGGAGCGTTGAAGGCCGAGCGGGCGCCGGCCGACATGGTTCCGATCGTGTCGCCGTGATAGCTGTGTTCGAGCGCGATGACGCGCGAGCGCGCCTCGCCGCGATTGCGCCAGTAGCCCAGCGCCATCTTGATCGCGACCTCGACGCTGGTGGAGCCGCTGTCGGAATAGAAGACGTAATCCAGCCCCGGCGCCGTGATTTCGACGAGGCGTCGCGCGAGCGCCTCGGCCGGCTCATGGGTGAAGCCCGCGAAGATGATCTGGTCGAGCGACTCCGTCTGCGCGCGGATGGCCTGCATGATTTCCGGCCGCCGATGACCATGGGTGATCACCCACCACGACGATATGGCGTCGAGAAAACGCGTTCCATCTTCGGCGCTGAGCCAGGCGCCCTCGGCATGCGCGATCTTGTAGGCGCCGGGCTGCAACGCATGTTGCGTGAAGGGACGCCAGACGGGTGAATCCGAAACGACGCTCATGACACGAAATCCGCGCGCGCGAAGGATACGTCGAAGGCCGCCTGCAATGTTTTCTGCGTCAACGGCGACAGGAACGGCAGGCGGCCGAGAATGCGGACGCCGCCGATGGACGCAATCGTTCGCTGCGCCTGCGCTTCTTCGTCGCCGACGAAAGCGATTCCATGGATCGAAATGTCGCGGCGACGCAGCGCCTCGATCGTCAGCAGGCTGTGATTGATCGTGCCGAGCGCGGTGCGCGCAACCAGAATGACGGGCAGGCGCCAGCGCGCCAGGACATCGATCGTCAGGACGTCGTCGGTCAGCGGAACCATCACCCCGCCCGCCGTCTCGATAATGAGGTCGCCGTCGCAGACGGGCGGCCCGAGCCTCGCCACATCGATCTCGACGCCCTCGGCGCGCGCGGAAATATGCGGCGAGGCAGGCAGACGCAGTCGCCAGGCCTCGGGGATGATGCGATCCGGCGAAGCGCCGGAAAGCCGCGCGACGGTCTGTGAATCCGTCTCGTCCTCGAGACCCGATTGCACGGGTTTCCAGTAACTGGCGCCGAGCGCGCCGACGAGCATGGCGGAGACGATCGTCTTGCCGACATTGGTGTCGGTCCCGACGATCACGAATATCTTGCTCATTCGCTGTCCTTTGCGAGCGCATCGGCGAGATGCGCGATCATCCGGGCGATCTGGTCCTCGCTCGCGTGCAGCGTCAGCGACAGACGCAGCCGCGCGGTTCCTTCCGGCACGGTCGGCGGCCGGATGGCGCGAATGTCATAGCCGTGCGCGCGCATGGCGGCGGCGAGCGCGAGCGCGCGCCCGTCGGCGCCGACAATGATTGGCTGTATCTGGGAGCCGGAGGGCGCGACGCCGCACAGCGTCTGCAACGCCAACCCGGCGCGATCGACGCGGGCCTGCAGCGCCGCTCGACGATCGTCCGCCTTTTCGACGAGCTTCAGGGACGCGCGGACGCAGGCGGCGACGAGCGGCGACGGCGCGGTTGCAAAGATGAAATTGCGGCAGCGGTTGATGAGAAAATCGCGCAAAGGCGACGCCAGACACGCCAGCGCGCCGGAAACGCCGAGCGCCTTGCCGCAGGTGTGCACGCTGATCACATTCTCGCGGCCCTCGAGGCCCGCCGCAAGGCCGCGGCCGCCGGGGCCAAAGACCCCCGTCGCATGGGCTTCGTCGACCATGAGAAAGGCTTCATGCCGCTCGGCGAGGGCCATCAGATCGTCGAGCGGCGCCTTGCAGCCATCCATGCTGTAGAGACTTTCGACGACGATCCAGGCGCGCCCCACGCCGCCCTTGCCGCGCCAGTCGCGGATCGCCTCCTCCGCGGCGTTTGCGTCATTGTGCGCGAAAGAGACCCGCGGCGCGCGCGACAGACGCATGCCGTCATGCGCGCTCGCATGCACGAGCGCGTCGTGGACAATCAGATCCTCGCGTTGCGGGAGCGTCGCCAGCAATGCTTCATTGGCCGAGAAGCCTGCGCCGAAGAAGAGCGCGCTCTGCGCGTGGAAGAAGCGCGCCGCTTCTTCTTCCAGCGCCTCATGCTCGGGATGATTGCCGCGCAGCAGCCGCGATCCGCCGGCCCCGACGGGCGCGCCGCGCGCCAGCGCCGCAGCCGCAGCCTCGGCGAGAGCCGGCGACTCGGCGAGCCCGAGATAATCATTGGACGCGAAATCGAGTCCCGCGCGCGGCTCGAGCGCGCGCAGCCGGTCGCGCGCGGCGAGGCCGGCGAGATCCGCCTCATAGCGTTCAAGGATTGCGCGCACGCATTTTCTTCCCGATTTTTGCCGTGGTGGTAGCGGCCATGCGCCGCAGCGTCAAGAATGGCCGAGCTTGGCCGCAAGGGTTGAAAAATATGCCTCGCGCCGCAATTTAAAGCCTGTTCCCCAAAGCGAGCGCCGCGCATGAACCCACCGCAGGAAGCCGATCCTCCTCCCGCGCACGCGCCATGGCCGCCGATACTGTTGGCGGCGACTCTGGCGGCCGGCGCGACCCTCGACCAGCTGAGCGGCGGCGCCTTCAAATCTTGTGTTTCCTTCCCCGCAGCGGTCGCGCTGGGAGCCGCAATTGTGGCGCTGGCGCTCGCCAATGACATATGGTGCGCAATGGTGCTCGCGCGGCACAAGACGACGATCCTGCCGCATCGCGCGGCCTCGCGTCTTGCGACCGACGGCCCGTTTCAATGGTCGCGCAATCCGATCTACGTGTCGCATGTCGCGATCGTCTTCGGGCTGGGACTTCTGCTGAAATCGCCTTTCACCATCTTGCTCACGCCGCTTCTCGCCTTCGCTTTGGCGAAACTCTCGATCGAACCGGAAGAGCGGCATCTTGTTCGTAAATTCGGCGACGAATACCAAGCCTATATGGCGCGCACGCGCCGTTGGCTCTAAGGTTGCGACGCCAAAATCGGGACGCTTGAACATGAACGCTGAAACCCGGCCCGCCGAGCGGCTTGACTTCAATGTGCGGGGCATGACCTGCGCTTCTTGCGTCGCCCATGTAGAAAAGGCGCTCGTTCACACGCCGGGGGTAAAATCGGCGAGCGTCAATCTGGCGACGGAACGCGCGGAAGTCGCGCTCGCGCCCGGCGCGGACCCCTCGGCGCTCGTCAAATCCGTAACCAACGCCGGCTATGAGCCCGTCGTGGAAACCATCGAGCTCGGCGTCGGCGGCATGACCTGCGCCTCTTGCGTCGCCCATGTCGAAAAGGCGTTGCGCGCCGTTCCCGGCGTATTGGAGGCGACGGTCAATCTCGCGACGGAGCGCGCCAGCGTGCGCGCGCTCGCCGGCCCCGGCCTAACGGACAGGCTGCGCCGCGCTGTCGTCGCGGCCGGCTACGAGCCGCGCAGCGTCGCGACCGACGCCGGCGCGTCGGACCGCGAGCGCGCCCGGCGCGAGGAGGAAATGCGCGCGCTGCGTTTCCGCCTCATCACTTCGGCCATCTTCACGGCGCCGGTCTTCTTGCTCGAAATGGGCGGGCACATGATCCCGGCCTTTCACCATTGGGTGATGGGGACGATCGGAGAGGAGATGGTCCGCCAGATCTCCTTCCTCTGCGCGACGCTCGTGCTGTTCGGCCCCGGGCTGGTCTTCTTCCTGAAGGGTGTTCCATCGCTTTTGCGCGGCCAGCCGGACATGAACGCGCTCGTCGCGGTTGGAACTTCGAGCGCCTATTTCTATTCCGTCGTCGCCACCTTCATGCCGCATCTGCTGCCGGAAGGAGCGGTGCATGTCTATTACGAAGCGGCGGTCGTCATCGTGACGCTGATTCTCTTCGGCCGCTTTCTCGAGGCGCGCGCCAAGGGCCGCACCTCGGAAGCCATCCGGGCGCTGGCGCGACTGCAGCCGAAGGCCGCGCGCGTCGAACGCGATGGCGAGACGGTCGACGTCGACATCGATGAAGTTCGCGTCGGCGATATCGTGCTGGTGCGTCCCGGCGAGCGTATTCCAACCGACGGCGTCGTGACCGCGGGCGCGTCCCATGTCGACGAATCCATGGTGACCGGCGAACCGGCGCCGGTCGCGAAGACCGTCGGCGCGAGCGTGACCGGCGCGACGGTCAATGGCGCCGGCGCCTTCTCCTTCCGAGCGACGCGCGTCGGCGCCGACACCACGCTCGCCGGCATCATCCGCATGGTCGAACAGGCGCAGGGCGCGAAGCTGCCCATCCAGGCGATGGTGGATCGCGTCACCGCGGTCTTCGTGCCGGCGGTGTTCGCGGCGGCGGCGCTCACCTTCGTCATCTGGATGTTCGTCGGCCCCGAGCCGCGCCTCACCTATGCGTTGGTCAACGCCGTCGCGGTCCTCATCATCGCCTGCCCCTGCGCCATGGGTCTTGCGACTCCGGCGGCCATCATGACCGGCACGGGCCGCGCGGCGGAGCTCGGCGTGCTTTTCCGCAAGGGCGAGGCGCTGCAGACGCTGCGTGACGTGACCTTGATCGCCTTCGACAAGACCGGCACGCTCACTTTCGGCAAGCCGCGGCTGACGGACCTCGTCGCGGCGCCAGGGATGAACGAGGACGAATTGCTGCGGCTGACCGCGGCCGTCGAGGCGCAGTCGGAGCATCCGGTCGCCGCCGCGATCGTCGCCGCCGCCAGGGATCGCGGCCTTGCGCTCGCGCCGGTCGCCGATTTCGCCTCCATCTCCGGCATGGGAGTCACGGGCGTCGTCGAGGGCCGCAAGATCGCGGTCGGCGCCGAACGCTACATGACCTCGCTCGGCCTCGATACGAAAGCCTTCGAGGAAAGCGCGGCCACGCTTTCGGCCGACGGCAAGACGCCCTTCTATGTCGCCGTCGACGGCAGGCTCGGCGCCATCCTTTCGGTCGCAGACGATCTGAAGCCGACGACGAAGCCCGCCATCGAAGCGCTGCACGCGATCGGCGTGAAAACCGCGATGATCACCGGCGACGACGCGCGCACCGCGAACGCCATCGCCCGCAGGCTCGGGATCGACGAGGTCGTGGCCGGCGTGATGCCGGACGGCAAGGTCGCGACGCTGGAGCGGCTGCGCGAGAAGAACAAAATCGCCTTCGTCGGCGACGGCGTGAACGACGCGCCGGCGCTTGCCGCCGCCGACGCCGGCATTGCGATCGGCACGGGCACCGACATTGCGATCGAGGCCGCGGACGTCGTGCTGATGTCGGGCGATCTGGCCAAGGTGCCCACGGCGCTGGCGCTCTCGCGCGCGACCATGCGCAATATCGCGCAGAATCTCTTCTGGGCCTTCGGCTACAATGTCGTGCTCATCCCCGTGGCGGCCGGCGCGCTGTTCCCCATCAATGGCACGCTGCTCTCGCCAATGTTCGGCGCCGCGGCCATGGCGTTGTCGAGCACCTTCGTGCTCACCAATGCGCTTCGCCTGCGTCGCTTCAGGCCGCCGGTGATAGAAGTCGGCGCGCCGATGGAAACGATCGCCCATGAAACGCGGTCGCCCGCCGAGGCGCCCGCGCCCATCGAACAGGACAACAAGGAGGAACCAATGACCACGTTCAATGTGAAGGACATGACCTGCGGCATGTGCGTGAAACATGTCACCAAGGCCGTGCAGACGGTAGAGCCCGGCGCCGATGTGAAGGTCGATCTTGCGACCGGCAAGGTGGAAGTCAGCCCGGCGCCGAAGGATCCGCAGGCGCTGGCCAACGCCATCACCGAGGCCGGCTATCCCGCGCAGGTCGCCGCCTGACGCGACGGCAATCACGCGCGGCGCAGATGCGCCGCGCGCCATCTTCCCTTTTATCGAAAGCCCTTCAATGACCCGATCGCTCAGCGGAAAGACGCTTTTCATCACGGGCGCGAGCCGCGGCATCGGACTCGCAATCGCCAAACGCGCCGCGCGCGACGGCGCCAATGTCGCCATTGCGGCGAAGAGCGTGGCGGAGAACCCGAAAATCCCCGGCACGATCTATACGGCGGCGGCGGAGATCGAGGCCGCCGGCGGCAAGGCGCTGGCGATACATTGCGACATTCGCTTCGACGATCAGGTCGAGGCGGCCATGACGAAGACGGTCGAGACCTTCGGCGGCGTCGACATACTCGTCAACAACGCCAGCGCCATCGATCTGCGCGGGATCGACATGCTGGAGATGAAGCGCTTCGATCTGATGCATCAGATCAACGCGCGGGGAACCTATCTTTGCGCGAAGACGGCCCTGCCCTTCCTGCGCAAGGCGGAGAACCCCCACATACTCACCATGTCGCCGCCGCTCGACATGAACCCGAAATGGTTCAGCCCCAACCTCGCCTATACAATGGCGAAATACGGCATGAGCCTCGTGACCCTCGGGCTGGCGAGGGATCTCGCGCGCGACGGCGTCGCGGTGAATTCGCTCTGGCCCGAAACGGCGATCGCCACCGCCGCAGTCGGCAATCTTCTGGGCGGCGAGGAAGTGATCAGGCGCGCACGCAAGCCGGAGATCGTCGCCGACGCCGCTCATGCAATCCTCACGCGCCCCTCGCGCGACTGCACCGGCAATTTCTTCGTCGACGTGCGCGTATTGGCGGGGGAAGGCGTGAGCGACCTTGCGCCCTATTCCGTCGATCCCTCGCTCGATGCGGTGCTCGACTTTTTCCTCGAGGAGCCGATCAGCGCCAATGTTCGCAAATCGGCGTTCCATCCGGGAAAGTAGGCGGACGCCCTACCTCAGCGCCGCCGCGCCCATCCAGATCGTGTAGAGCCCGACCGCCGAGACGAGCGCGCTGGAAAAATAGGGGGCGCGCGAGGCCAGAGCCTCGAAGCGCGGCCAGCGCGAGATCGCTTGGCGCATGCCGAGCGCCGCCGCTACGCCGACGAAGACCAGCGTGAGCGCCAGCCCGATGCTGAAACAGAGCACCAGCGCCGCCCCGAGCGCGACCCGCCCGACCTGCAGACACATCAGCAGCACGGTGATCGAGGCCGGGCAGGGGATCAGCCCGCCAGTGAGGCCGAAGAGCACGATCTGTCCCGTCGTCGCCTCGCGATTGGCGAAGCGCCGCTCGATGTCCAGCGCATGTTCGCGCTCATGCGCATCCGCATAGACGGTGGGATCGACGGAAAGCAGCTCGCTCTCGAAACTATCTTCTTGCGCCGCCTCGGCCAGAGCGGCGCCGGCGCCGTGATGATGATGGCGATCGTGCGAATGCGGATGCGCATGATCATGGTGATGATGGCCATGGTCATGATGATGCGCGTGATCGTCATGGTGATGGCGGCCGCCGCAATGGGCCCCCGCCACTGACGCCCTGTCGCGCCAGATGCGCCAGCTCATCCACGCCGCCACTGCGAGGATCAGCGCGCCGGAGGCGATCTGGAGATAGGGCTCGTTGGCTTCGACATTCCACCGCGCGCCGAGATACATGCCGGTCAGGGCGATGACCCAGACGATCGCCGTATGCGAGAGCGTGGCGGAAAGCCCCAGCAGCGCCGCCTGCGCGACCGTGCCGCGAACGGCGACGATGAAGGCCGCCATCATCGTCTTGGAGTGGCCCGGCTCCAGCCCGTGCAGCGCCCCGAGCAGGATGGCGGTCGGAACGAAGATCCAGGCGTCGGCCGCGCCGGCGTTGAAGACTTCCGTAAGGCTGGCCATGGGGATCCGTGCGGCTCCTGCGGGCGTGGCGTCGGCCGGGAAGGCGCGCTTTCGAGCTATCTACAGGCTGCGTCGAGACGCCACAAGCGCAAGGGGCGCCCTACAGGCTGCACGCAAGCTTCACCCTGCAGCATGGCGCAACAAACGGTCGAATCGCGCGCAGGGCCCATGCACTCGGCTTTCTACGTATCACTCTCCTCCCAGATCACGCTCGACAAGCGACTGACGACGATCGCCGCCAATGTCGCCAACTCCTCGACGATCGGCTATCGCGCCACCGGCGTCAGCTTCGACACTGTGATGTCCAAGACGTCGCCATATGTCACCAATTTCCCCTCCACGGGCGTCGATTACATATCGAGATCCTCGGGCGGGCTGACCAAAACCGACAATCCTCTCGACGTTGCGGTCATCGGAGACGCCTGGTTCGCGATTCGCACCCCGCAGGGCGTCGCCTACACGCGCGACGGGCGTATGAGAATGATGGAGACGGGAGATATACAGACGATCCTCGGCTATCCCGTGCTCGACGCCGGCAATTCGCCCATAAAACTCGATCCGACGCTCGGGCCGCCGATGATCTATCGCGACGGCATGATTACGCAGGGCGACCGACAGGTGGGGGCGATCGGCCTCTTCGAGATCGACGGAAATGCGACCCTGCAGCGCGGCGAAAACTCCAGCGTCATTCCCTCCACCCCCGCGATCCCCGTCACCAATTTCACGCAGAACGGCATGGCGCAGGGTCATCTGGAAAACGCCAATGTCAATCCGGTGAGCGAAATCACCAAGCTCATCATGGCGCATCGCTCCTTTGAAAGCGCGTCGGCCTCCTACGACATGATGGACAATTCGCAGCGCGCCGCCGTCCGCACCCTCGGCGGCGCGTGACGTCGGATGAGGGACGACGCGCTTTCCCGCCTGCGAAAGGCTGTCGATCTTTATGCGCAGGAAAAGGATTGGGTGCGCATTCGCGGCGTCGTGACCGAAGCCTTTCCCTCGCATTTTCGCGTCGAGGGCCTGTCTCCCTTTCTGCGGCTCGACGATTGCGTGATGCTCGAAGGGCATGACCGCTGCTTTCCCGCGCAGGCGATCCGCATCAATCGCGACGGCGCGCTGATCAAGGCTTTCGAAAGTCACGCCGGCGTCGGGCTCGGCGCGCGCGTGACCCGAACCGGACCGTTCGAGATTGCTCCGCATCCCGACTGGAAAGGACGCGTCCTCAACGCTTTCGCCGCCCCGATAGACGGCCGCGAGCCGCCGCCGCCCGGCGAGGCGCGGCGCGCCGTCGACGCGTCGCCGCCCAAGGCCATGTCGCGCGGCCGCGTGCGCGATCCGGCGCCGACAGGCGTGCGCGTGGTCGACGCCTTCACGCCGCTGTGCCGCGGCCAGCGCGTCGGCGTCTTCGCGGGGTCGGGCGTCGGCAAATCCACGCTTCTGGCCATGATGAGCCGCTCGGCCGCCTTCGACGCGGTTGTGGTCTGCCTCGTCGGCGAGCGCGGGCGCGAGGTGCGCGATTTTCTCGACGAGATTCTCGGCGACCGCTCCAATCTCGCCATCACCATTGTCGCGACAGGCGACGAAAGCCCGATGATGCGCCGCCTCGCGCCGCTCACCGCCACATCGATCGCGGAATATTTCCGCGATCGCGGCGAGTCCGTTCTCCTCATCATGGACTCTGTGACGCGTTACGCCCATGCGCTGCGCGAGATCGCGCTTTCCGCGGGCGAACCGCCGGTCGCCAACGGATTTGCGCCGAGCGTCTTCGCAGATCTTCCGCGCCTGCTGGAGCGCGCGGGACCCGGCGTCGAGGGCGGCGGCGCGATCACCGCGATTTTCTCCGTCCTGATCGACGGCGACAATCACAATGACCCGATCGCCGACTGCATCCGCGGGACGCTCGACGGCCATATCGTGCTGGAACGCGAGATTGCCGAGCAGGGGCGTTATCCGGCGATCAATGTTCTGAAGTCGATTTCGCGTCTCGCCGATCGCGTCTGGAGCGGGGAGCAGCGCGATCTGATCAATGAATGTCGCGCGCTCATCTCGAAATATGAAGACACGCGCGATCTGCGCATGCTCGGCGGCTATCAGCCCGGCGCCGACGCCGCGCTCGACCGCGCGATCGAATTGGCGCCGCGCCTATACGAAGCTCTGAAACAGTCGCCGCATGGCGAGCCGAGCATCGATGCGATCGGCGAAATCGCGAGCGTCGTCGGGCTGCGGCCCGCGTCGCATTAGCGAGTGCACAAAGCGCTCAAGTCACGCACAAGGTAAAGCGGCCAAAGCTTGTAGCGGGATAACATCAGCTATTCGTCACGGACGCATGATGCGTAAAAGCTCGTCACGCCGCAGAAGTTGGCTTTTCGCCTGTGTAACGGCGGCGCTGGGCGTCACGCATCCATCACGCGACAGTCTTGCAGAGTCCCAAGAAGCGCCCGCCGCGGCGCGCGCGCCCGTTCATTCACCGCGTGAACAGCAGCAATATTGCTCCAACATCGCCGCTTCCGTAGAGGCGGCAAGGATCGCGCGGCAGCAAAAACTGCTTACCGAAATGGAGGCGCAGCTCAGTCAGAAACTGGCGGCGCTGGAAGCGAAACAGGTCGAAGTGGCCGCGCAGCTCGACAAGCTCGAATCCTTCGAACGCAAAACCAATGACGCGCTCGTCGCCTTCTACACGGGAATGCAGCCCGACGCGGCGGCGGCGCAACTCGCTGAACTCGACGACGATATCGCCGCGGCGCTGCTGCTGCGGCTGAAGGCGAAAGCGGCGAGCGCGATTCTCAATGAGATGAACGCCGCGCGCGGAGCGGCGCTGGCCAAGCGGATCGCGCAACAGCGCCCGGCGAATGACGGAAAAAAGCCTTGAAAAAAACCGCTCTTCTTTGTCTTTCGGCCGCGCTTCTCACGGGCTGCGCCACAGATCCCCGCGACTTCACGCGCGAACCACATATGACGCCCGTCGGCAGCGGCCTCAATTTTCACGACGATCAGATTCCGGTCGGCGCGTTGCAAAATGCAGTGCTCGGCCCGGGCATGCGCATCGACGAAAATCGGGTGAATCTATTCCACGACATCAGGGCGATGAATGTGGGCGACGTCGTGACCGTCGTGATCGAGATGAACGACAGAGCCATTCTGGGCAATTCGACCGATCGATCGCGCGAGGCGAAGATCAAATCCAAATGGACATTTCTGCTCGACCTCGTGCCAATGCTCGGCGGTCCGACGAATTCGCAGACGAAGCAGACCGGCGCCTGGCAAAACGACATCGACTCGAGCACCGAAACGCAAGGGCAAGGCACGATCAACCGCTCGGAACAGATTCGTTTCACGCTCGCCGCCGTCGTCACAGCGGTTCTGCCGAACGGTAATCTGGTTCTGCACGGCTCGCAGGAAATACGCGTCAACCAGGAGCTTCGGGTGCTGAGCATCGGCGGCGTGGCGCGGCCGCGCGACATCAACAAGGACAATTCGATCAACTACGACAAGATCGCGGAAGCGCGCGTTTCATACGGCGGTCGCGGTCGACTTACCGAAGTTCAGCAGCCGGCGTGGGGCCAGCAGCTCTACGACACTTTCGTTCCGTTCTGAGAGACGACGACCATGGCCGCGGTCGATGACAAGAAATCCGGATCCCCTGCTCAGCCCGGAATGATGCAGACGCTGATCCCGCTGCTTCTCCTTACCCTCATTGGCGGCGGCGGCGGCACCTTTCTGGGCTATACCCTCGCCGCCCCGCCGCCCGCGGGACAGGCCGCACAAAATCCCCCGCCGGACGCCGGAAGCGAACACGCGGACGCGCATGGCGATCCTCACAAGAAAGGCGGCGGGCATGGCGATGCAAAGAAGAAGGCGCCGGACCTCGCTTCCTTCGAAGTGAAGGAGCTTCCGGCGATCGTGACGAATCTGGCGCAGCCGGAATCCAGCTGGATACGGCTTCAGGCCGCGATCGTTTATGACCCGAAAGAGCTTCCACACGCCGAAAAGCTCATCGCCGAGCTCACCGCCGACATCACCGCATTTTTGCGCACGGCCTCCATTTCGAGCCTCGAAGGGTCTGACGGCCTTCGTCGGCTGCAGGAAGAACTTGGCGAGCGCGCAACGATTCGTTCGGAGCGGAAGGTTAAGGAATTCATCATCGAAACCATGGTCGTTCAATGAATCGTTTGCTGATCATCGGCGTCATGATGACGCCCTCATTCGCCTTCGCTGCCGAGGGACTGGATCTCAACGCGCTCTTGCCAAATGGCGCGGCGTCGTCGAGCGGAAAGATAATTCAACTGCTGGGCGCGCTGACCGTTTTGTCGATTGCGCCGGGCTTGCTCATCATGGTGACGAGCTTCACCCGTTTCGCGATTGCCCTCTCATTCCTTCGCACGGGGCTAGGTCTGCAAAGCACGCCGGCGAATCTCGTCCTGATCAGCCTGGCGCTGTTCATGACCTTCTATGTGATGACGCCGGCGATGAATCAGGCATGGTCTTCGGGAGTCAAACCACTCGTCGAGAACAAGATCACTGAAGTCGAAGCCTTCGAAAAGATTTCAGCTCCGTTTCGGGAGTTCATGATTGCGCATGTCCGCGACAAGGATATTCGACTTTTCGAGGATCTTCGCAAAGCAGAGCCCTCGGCAAAGGGCAAGACAGAGTTGCAACTTTCCGTTCTCATCCCGGCCTTCATGATTTCGGAACTTCGGCGCGGCTTTGAAATCGGATTTCTGATCGTGGTCCCGTTTCTCGCGATCGACATCATCGTCGCCGTCCTCACCATGTCCATGGGCATGATGATGCTGCCGCCCGCGACGATATCGCTGCCGGCGAAGATCCTTTTCTTCATCCTGATCGACGGCTGGAATTTGCTGGCTGGCAGTTTGATTCGATCTTACGGATGAGTCCCGCATCGGGCTCTCGCACTGGTCGGGATAAATTTTCGGCGCTTTGATTTTACGACCCTGATGCCCCGCAGCGGAAAGCGGCGGCGCGAGCCCGCTTCTGGGGGTTCGTCTCAGGAGGCGAAAATCGCGGGCCGCTATGGTCGGCGAATATTTGTTCAATCTCGACTTGGACGCGGGAGGTCGACGGCAATCGATGAGCCGGCGCTCGCGGGAAGGACATCGGCTGCGATTCCGGGAGGAGGGTTGCGACCGCCCGCAACGTCGATGCTTTCTTTCCGCCTCGTAATCGGAAGGATCGAGTGTCGCAACCGCGATTGACCGCTACGGGCCGGCGACTTCAGTGTGGCGCCAGTTTTCCCGGAACGACACGTCATTTGTCAGGTCGGTTTGCCCTTGCCGAAGGCGCCGTTCAGGAAAATCACAAAATTGAAATAAGGGGTGAGCGACGACTGCAACCGTCGCGAATGTCTGCTTGCGTTCGTCATCGCCCTAAAAAGGAACCGGCCGGATTTTCATCCGGCCGGTCGATTGTATCAGTCGTTTGAAGGACGCTTAGGGCATATCGCCGGCGACGAACTTCGGAATGACCGGGCCGCCGATTTCGGAGGCGTAGCGCTTGCCGTCCGGCGAGAAGAAGAACAGGAGGCCGCCGATCTGGCTGTCGGTGTCGTAAGCCAGGTCAGACAGACGCTCGATGTCCCAACGGGCGTCCTGGATCTTCACGACGATCTCCTTCGCCTCGCCCGGCGCGATCGGGGTCGCGTCAACCGACAGGCCGCGGTCGGCCAGCAGGTAGTCCGGGAAGTCCGGCTTCGTCGTGAACACGTCGGGGTTCAGGAAGCGCAGGCCAGCGGCGGTGTATTCGCCGAGACGCAGCGGCTGCGACGTGTTGTTCTTCACCTTGACGTTGATCGTCAGCTCGCGGCCCGGAACCTTGTAGACGCCGCCGTTCAGCTCGGTCGTCACATTCTCCTTGCCGACGCCCACGGTGCCTTCCGTCTCGATCGGCGTCAGAGGCTTCTGCAAGCCGGCCTGAAGCGGGATCGTGCGCGGGAAGGTCGAGTTCGTCACAGCGTAACCAACGATCGTCGCGAGGATCGTCAGAGCAAGGACGATCGCGCCGATGCGGCGGTCGTCATCGCCAATGACGTCATCAGCCTTGCCTTCCGCAACGCGGATGTAGGACGTGATGATGCCCTTCCGGACGAACCAGAAGAAGATCCACGCGGCGCCAACCGCCATCCACGGCAGATGCCACGCGTAAACGCGGCTGATGCCGTAGTGCTCGAGGTCAACGGTCGAACCGTCGAGGAGCGTCACCGGGTCGGTGAAGTCCTTCATGTCGCCCTTGATCTCGATCCACTGGCCGGGTCCGATGATCGGGCCGCCGCCTTCGACGTTGATCTGGGCGTGAACGTGCCAACGGCCGGCGCGACGGCCGCGCAGGTTGATCGAGAAGGCGTAGTCCTTGCCGATCTCCAGCGACACCGAACGCGGAGCAAACTGCTCGCCGATGAACTGCGCCGTGCGGACCAGAACCGGGCCGGGCTCGCCGGCGTTCAGGAACGAAACGCGCGGGTTCGCAACGGCCTGCGGCCACGCCGAGAAGACGTGAACCTTGCCCGAAAGAACCATTTCCTCGTTGACGTTGACCGTCGTCTTCGACCACTGAACGTCATACCAGTTCAGCGTGCGCATGCGAAGGAACGCCTGCTGCGACTTCTCGCCGTGCGCCGAGGCCGGAGCAACCGCTCCAAGCGTCGCCGCCACAGCAGCCGCCGCGCCAAAGGCGGCGAGCTTGACTAGCTTTTTCATGAACAAACCTCCCAGGTTCCTCTTCCGGCCGGCGCCTCGCGCGCCAGCCGATTTTTTCATCCGCAAACCGTCAGGCCAACCCGATGGACAAACCTGATCCAGTTTGCGTTCTTCCTTTTCCAGGCGGGGACCGCGACCCTTCCGAACCGCGGACCACAGCCCGCATCAGATGGTGTCGATGACCTTGGTCGTGGAATACCAGCGACCCATGAACCACCACAGGAAATACACCATCATCGAGACGAAGCCCGAGAAGAACGCCGCAACCGGCACAACGTCCTTACCGAACGTGCGCAGCGTGCCGCGCTCGACCATGCGGATGTATTCCGGCATCGACGTGCGGACGAAGTGGAAGCCGATCAGGTCAGCAAGCGTCATCAGCTGACCATGCTGCTCGGTCGCCTGATGGAACGCCGCAATCGCCGGCCAGTTGTTCGGATAGAACAGCAGACCCCAGCCCAGCGAGCCGACAACCGCCGTGATCACGTAGGAGCCCGACAGCAGAAGGATCACGTCGAGCCAGATCGCCGGAACGATCAGAGCAGACGGGAACACCAGGCTGATCGGGAAATACGTCCAGCCCCAGAAGTTGACGTAGCGGTTGATCCACTCGCCGATCAGAAGGCCCAGAGCCGCGAAAACGGCGCCGAACGGAAGACGGAAGTTGACCCACCAGAAAGCCTGCGACGCCGCGCAGAAGGTCACGCCCAGAATCGGCACGACCGTCGGCCACATACGACGATCCTTCCAGTCAACCCAGAAGTCCCAGTCGCCCGCCGTCAGCATGAAGTGGACGTGATAACCGCCGAGAACGGCGAAAAACAGCAGAACAAGAAGCATCCAGTCGACCGTCTGAACGCAACCCGCCGCCTCGGCGACGGAGTTGAACGGTCCGACCGCTCCCCCGCTTTTCGATTGTGACATCACTCTTCTCCTTGGTGTTTCTCGAGCGCTTCAAAACGCGCGAGTTTCTTTTTGCGACCAGACCGAAGGCTCTTCGCTCCCCGGACCGGCTCCCGGACGGCGCTCCAATGACGTCGTCCAGATCCCCTTCCACCCCGCGTTCCCGCGGCGTCTCTCTTTCGTGAACCCGAATTCAGGCCAAACTCCAGGAAACCGTCGCCGCCAGGCGAGCAGCCAAACCCCGCAAATTGTCCGAAACTTCAGGTCCGCCGAGAAAACCGCCCGCGCGCTCGGCGCGGGCGGCCATCGTCATTACTCGGTCAGGAGCTTGACGCCTTCCTTGCCGACGAGGGCATGGATGCGCATCAGGATCTGAAGGACGACGCCGAACACGCCCAGAGCCATCCAGCCGAAGAACACGAAGCCCCAGTGAAGCGGAGCAACGAACAGCTCTTCCATGAACCAGAAGGTGTGGCCCCACTCATTCAGGCCAACGTTCGGGATGATCATGAACGGGCCGATGGCGACGATCAGGAACGCCAGCGAGTAGCCATGAGCAAAATACGGAATGCGGGTCTTCGCATAGAAGAACGCGCCAACCGCGATAACCGAGTAGATCGGGTAGCTCATGTAGAACTCGATGATGTGCGACGGCGTGAAGTCCGTGTCGCGAATCACCGTCATGTGCCACGTGCCGTCCTGCTCCGTGAAGAACGAAGCGCCCCAGTAAATGGCGATGCCGTAAACGACAAGCCACTGGACCAGGACAACGAGACGGCGCATCTCTTCACGAGGCGTAACAGCGTCGACGTTGCGGTCGCGGGTCTTCCACAGATAGCCGGCAAGGCCGAGGCCCGAAACCAGCTCAAGCGGAATCTCCGTCCACAGGATCGACATCCAATACGTCTGGAACTCCGGAGCGAACGAGTCCAGACCCGCGCGCCAGCCAAAGACCTGCTCGTAAATGCGAACGATCAGATAGAACACGTTCAGCAGCACGAGGCCAATCCACATGCCACGCAGATCGACTACGGATTCTACTTCTGCAGCTGCGCCAGCAGCCGCGCTTGTCGTCGAGCTCATATTTTAACTCCTCCTATGTGCTCCCAGGGATATGCGCGTGACCGGTATCGCTCCGCCTCCCAGAACAGAGCTGCTTCGTCCTCGTTTTCGTAAACGTTGGGCGCAACCTATCTCAGTAGATCCGCGCCTCACCGCCCTTGTCTTGCCGCAGCCTTCCAAAAATCCAGCCCGAAGATCGAAACCCTCAAACCAAACCCTGGCACAGCCGCTTGTTGTTATCGGACGAACACCGACGTCGCCGCCTAAGACAAAGCCCAAAACAGACCCTCTCGGACCAGTTCAAAGACCCCGCTTAGCGTGGCCCAACAATTCCCCCTCCCCAAATTAATCACAATATCCCTTGGTATAGCTAAAAACTGTCTATCGAATAGTCAGTGCAACCCCAGTGGATAGGAGAAAAACTACCCTTTGGGGCTGAAAGCCGACAAGAAGGGCTCTTTCTGTGACACCGCAAAAAGCTGGTGAACTCGGTTGAAACAAACAATTATGAAGACATTTCCGATACCGCCCGGCGAACGATGCTGCAATGCGGTATTCCCAGCCATCCGGGGTGGGGTCGTTAACCCTCTTCCCACGGCCTGACGCCGGCCCTCTCCACCGCCTGCAGGGCATCTGCGATCGGCGCGCCATCGAGCACAAGATCGGGCGCGATCTCCGCCAGCGGCAAAAGGACAAAACCGCGCCCGAACAGCTCCTTATGCGGCAGGGTGAGTTCGGGGTCGTCGAGGGTGTGATCGCCCAGAAACAGGATATCCACGTCGATCAGCCTCGGCCCCCAGCGGCGGCTCGGCTCACGCCCCATGTCGGCCTCTATTTTCTTGACGGCGGCCAGCAGCTCATAGGGTGAGAGCTTCGTTTCGCCGATCGCGCAGGCGTTGGCGAAATCGCCCTGGTCGGTATCGCCCCAGGGCGGAGTGCGGTAGATGCGCGACACCGCAGAGAGCTGCGCGATCTCCCGTGATTCCAGGAGGCCGAGCGCCCGCCGGATATTGGCCGGCTTGTCGCCGATATTGCTGCCGAGACCGAATCCCACCCGCATGAGTCACTCCCGCTCCGGCGCGCCGCGCAACGCCGAAAACACCTCGAATGCGGCCCGATGCTCCAGGACGTCATGGACCCGGAAGATCTGCGCGCCATCGCCCGCCGCGATGAGATTCGCCGCCAGCGTCCCAATCAGCCGCCCCTCGACAAGGCCGTCGGGCAGGCCCTTGAACAGGGACTTGCGCGAAACGCCGATGAGAAGCGGGAACCCCATGCGCAGCAGTGTAGGGATCGCCCTAAGCGCCTCGTAGTTCTGCCGCCGGCTCTTGCCGAAGCCGATTCCGGGATCGAGCGCCACATGCGCCTCCGGCACGCCGGCGCGCCGGGCGATGTCGAGCGAGCGCTCGAAGAACCGCTGCATGTCGGCGACGATGTCGATCTCGGGGTCGGCCGTCTCGCGATTGTGCATGATGACGACGCCCGCGCCGGCCTCGGCGATGGCGGGCGCCATGTCGGGATCGCGCTGGAGGCCCCAGACGTCGTTCACCACGCCCACGCCGACGGCGAGCGCCCGTCGCGCCGTCGCGACTTTATAAGTGTCGATCGACACCGGAACGCCCGCCTCCCGCACCAGCGCGGCGAGCAGCGGTTCGAGCCGCGCCCATTCCTCCCCGGCGGGGACGGGCGTGTGGCCCGGTCTGGTCGATTCGGCGCCCACGTCGACAATGTCGGCGCCGTCGGCCGCGAGCTTCCTCGCCTGCGCCAGCGCCGCCTCCTTCGAGACGAACAGCCCGCCGTCGGAGAAGGAGTCCGGCGTGACGTTGACGATGCCCATGATGACCGGGCGCTTGCCGATGGGCGCGAAGAAACGGTCGCGCGCAGCCGCGATCGTCGCCCGGTCGAAGGTCATGGCCGTCTCAATTGTCATATTTGATATAGGCGAATCGCTGATCGTGCTCGGGCGTGCCTTCCAGCGCCCCGCCGGCCTGGCCGGGTCGCCAACAGACCACTTCCTCGATCTTCCGGGCGAGTTCGAAGTCCTTGTCGGTAATGCCCTTCGCGGTGTGGGTCATAAGTTTCACCTCGACCCAGGCGTAGGACGCGGCGATGTCGGGATGGTGCCACGCCGCCTCCGCGAGATGGCCGACGGTGTTGATGACCATCAGCGTGCCCTTCCAGCTGTGGGTCTTGTACTTGCGGCGGATCCAGCCGTTTTCATATCGCCAGTGGGGAAGCTCCAGCTCCAGACGGGCGAGGACCTCGTTCTCCGGATAGGCGCGCTCTTCTTTCGACATTTCCGTCTCCCTGCCGGCGACCCCGGCTCAACTTCTTTCACCTGAGGCAGATATAGCCTAAACCGGCGCGAAGTCTTGCTCGATCGGTAAGGGAGCGACATGTCGGCACAGGCAAGCGTCACGGCCACGGCGCGGCTGCATCTCGGTTTTCTCGACATGAACGGCGGTCTGGGGCGCAAGTTCGGCGGCCTCGGCCTGTCGCTGGACTCGCCTGCGACGCGGCTGACGCTGACGCGGGCGCCCGCCAATCGCGTCGAGGGGCCGGAAAGCGAGCGGGCGGCGCGACTTCTGGAAAAGGCCCAGGCGGCGCTCACGCCGGATGCGCGCCATTCGCTCGTCGTGCATGAGGCGATTCCCGCCCATTCGGGATTCGGCTCCGGCACACAGCTCGCGCTCGCCGTGGCGGCGGCGCTGCGGCGGCTCGAGGATTTGCCGCACGACCCCGCGGCCGACGCGGCGATGACGTCGAGAGGCGCGCGCTCGGGACTGGGCGCGGGACTCTTCGCAACGGGGGGCGTCGTGGTGGACGGCGGCCGCGGGCCGCAGACGAAGACGCCGCCGGTGATCGCCCGGGCGGAGTTTCCCGAAGACTGGCGCGTGCTGCTGGTTTCGGATCCGACCGCGGTCGGGCTGCATGGATCGGACGAGCGCGAGGCCTTCGCGACCCTGCCGCCCCTGAGCGAGGCCGCCAGCGGCGAGCTTTGCCGTCTCGTGCTGATGCAGGCGCTGCCCGCGCTGGCGGAGCGCGAGCTTGCGCCCTTCGGCGCCGCCGTGACGCGCATTCAGGAGATCGTAGGCGACTATTTCGCGCCCGCGCAAGGCGGGCGGCGCTACACGAGCGCGAAAGTCGAGCAGCTCGTCGCAGGGCTCCTTGCGGAGGGCGCGACCGGCGTCGGCCAGACTTCGTGGGGGCCGACGGGCTTCGCCTTCGTCGAGAGCGAGGCGGCGGCGCGGCGCCTGGTCGAGCGCTTCGCGGCGGCGGCGCGCGCGCAGGAGCTGGCGCTCACGATACACAGCGGGCTGAACCGGGGAGCGAGGATCGAAGCGGTCTACGCGAGGATCGCCTAATTGCCGGCGATCTCCCTCAGCAACCCCCGAATCGGCTGGAAGGCGAAGCGCACCTCGTGCTGGCCTTCCGGAATCGCCACGGCGCGGAACATGACATTGGCGCGCAGGATCGGCGCCTCTTCGCCGTCGAGCGTCGCGAACCACCAGGGATGCCAGACGTCGTTGAGCACCAGCCAGCCGCCGCCCGGCGGGGCATGGGTTTCGATCGTGACGTCCGTATTGCCATAGGAAACGATTCGCGCCCGGGCGGCGTCCGGCGACATGTCCTTGCGTGAATGGCAGAGCGGCGGCTCCTCCAGCAGAACGGTCTCGCGGTAGTCGGCTTCCGGCCATTCGCCGCTTTCGAGCATCTGCCTGAAATCGACGTGCATGGCGCAGGTCGCGACCTGCGCGCGCGGCAGGGCGGTCTTGTTCTCGTAGATGTGGACCTTGCCGATCTGAGTGAGTTCGACGAGATCGCCGGGTTTGTAATGTTCGTCGATCTGCTCGACCGGCGCGCCCGTCGCGATAAAGCGCAGCCCCAGCATGTCGGACATGGGAGAGCGATAGGCCGGATAGAGTTTCGAGAATTCGCGCTGCTCGGGCAGCGCGAGATGGTCGCCGGCGCCGGTCGCGTCCTCGAGGATTTTGAGCCGGATCGGATTATAGCCGAGGTCATGGTCGAGCCCGTGGACCAGCGTCGCATTCGGCCAATGGAAGTCGATCGCCGCAAGTTCGATCCGGTCGCGCCGGTCGGGCGCCGCGTTTTCCTTCAGCTTCTCGCGCAGGAACGCCATCACCGGATCTTTCGAATCGGCGCGCAGCACATCGAACTGCGCGGGCGGCAGGGCGGTCGATTCGTTGGGGCCGTTGCCGACGGCGAGATCGACGGTCATCAGAGCGGCGACGACGCCGAGCAGGGCGCCGCCGCGCAATTTGCCCGCCGCGGTCGCCAGAACGAGCATGATCGCGAGCAAGGCGAAGAGCGCGCTGATTGCGAGCGGCTCGATGGCCTGGGCCAGATGGTCCTTCGCAATCGCGACAGCGGCGGCGAATGCGAAGAGCGCGAGCATCCCGCCCATGAGCCGGAGCGCGCGCGGTTTCACTTCGCCGCGCTCGATGAGGCTGAATCCGTAGCCGGCGAGAATCGCCAGCGTCACGCCGAAAGGAAAGGTCGCGTCGGCGGGCCGGCGCCAAAGATCGACGCCCGGGATGTGATAGAAGAGCTGAAAGGCGGGCGTAAAACGGCCGAGCGCATAGAGCGCGAAGAAGATCGCGGCGCCGGAGAAGAAACGCGCCTCCCTGTCGGCGAAGAAGCGTCCGCCCAGCGCCGCGATGATCGCGGCGAGCGTCAATTCGCCCGCGTAGATGTCCGTCATGTTGCGGGCGAGGAAAATATCGGTCGTCCCGAAGACCGCGGCCGGCGGCCCCCAGAAATCCTTCAGCGGTCCATTGGTGCCGAAGATGTTCGCGGAGATGAGCGTGAGGAACGAGCCCGGCGGCAGCGAGCCCTTGTGCGCGCCCTCCAGATCGATTTCCGGCCGGTTGGAGTTCGCGGCCAGCTCCAGCGTGAAGGCGAGCGGCGCGGCGATGATGGCGCTTCCGACGGCGGCGCCTGCAAGAAGCGGCGCGAGCGCGGTGAGGATCGGCTCCTCGTCGGTCGCGACGCGGTAGAGCGCATAGGCGGCAAGCAGCAGGACGCTCAGATAGGCGACCTGATCGCGCCCGAGCACAAGGAAAGCCGCGACAGCGCCCGCCGCCGCGCCATAACCGGCGGAGCGCCGGTCGAGCGCGCGCGCCAATAGCCAGAGTGTGACGGGAAACCACGACAGGCTCATCACCTGGCCCGTGTGTTGAATCCGCCAGGCCGCCGAGCCGCCGAAGGCGAAGACCAGCGCGGCGAGCAACGCCCCCGCCGCACTCCATCCGCGATCGCGGAAATAGGCCATCAGCGCGAGACCGCCCATGCCGAGCATGCCGAAGACGATGGCGTCCTCCAGCACGAAGGAAGGCTCGGGAACGAGCGCCGCGGCGACGAGGAAGAAAGGCGAGAAGATCAGCGACTGCGGATCGGCGATCTGCGGCATGCCGGCGAAGACGTTCGGCGTCCAGAAGGGCGACTGGCCGGAATGCAGCGCATGGGCAAGGAAGGCGAATTGCGGCAGGAAATGCGCCTTGGAGTCCCAAGGGATGGTGACGCGGCCCGAGAGCCACGGAAAGGCGAGCATGAGCCCGCACAGAACAAAGAGCCCCGCCGCAATTGCATAAGGCTCATGGTCGAGCGCCCGGCGGTCGACCGTGTCGTTTTCAATTTCCTGCGCCATGGCCCGCGTTAATAGCTCCTCTACGCCGCAGCGCAAAATCGGCCGCGAACTGGCGCCGTGTTTGCGACGCGGCATTTATGACTGATATTTTCAAGGAAGCCGAAGGCGTGGACTTCGGCGTATTGCCCGGACCTGTCGACACGCTTTTGCAGCAGGGCGTCGTCGCCTATCGCAGCGACCGGATTCGCGCGGACCGCCTCTTCCGCGCGGCCCTCGATCTCGCGCCCGAGGCCCTCGCCGCTTATTATTGTCTCTACAAAATCCACACTTACATGGGCAATCTCGACATGGCGCGGAGCATGGCTCTCGCCGGCATGGAGGAGGCCGCGCGTCAGGCTGGCTGGCCGAGCGATCCGCAGCTTTGGCCGAAAGATCAGTCGCAAGCGGAAGGACCGGCGCGTTTCGCGCTCTTCACGCTCAAGGCGCTGAGCTTCATCGAGTTGAAACGCGGCGCCCGCAACGTCGCGGAGGGGCATTTGCGAACGCTCGCCGCGCTCGATCCCGCGGGCAGCGTCGGCTGGCCGGTCATCGCCGCGCTGGCGCAAGGCGCGGCGGCATAGGCTCGCGTGTCCGAAATTGTCATGAAGACGACATGACGGGGACTGTGCTTTCAGCCTTCTTCGACTAGATAGCTGCATGCGCGCCGCCCGGCGCCCGCGTCTGGTATGAAAACAAAGAAGAAGGCCACAGTTTTGACCATCGTCGCCGGCGGGAAAGCGCGGCCGTCCGTCTCAAGTCACTCAAAGCTTCTGCGCGTAAAGGGCCTGAGAAAATCCTACCCCACGCCTCAAGGTCCGCTCCCCGTGTTGCGCGGCGTGGATATTTCGCTGGAGGCGGGAGAGACCCTCGCGCTGATGGGCGAGTCGGGCAGCGGCAAGAGCACGCTGCTGCATCTCGTCGGCGCGCTCGACGACGCGGACGACGGCGAGATCATCCTCGACGGCGTCGACATCACGCGCCTTTCCGAAACCGAACGCGCGGCGCTGCGGCGCGAAACGATCGGCGTCGTCTTTCAGCAGTTCAATCTTGTCGCGAGCCTCACGGTCTCCGAAAACCTCGCCTTTCAGGCGCGGCTCGCGGGGCGCTACGATCCCGCATGGCAGGAGGCTCTGACGCGGCGGCTCGGTCTCGAAAAGCTTCTCGCGCGCTACCCCGAGCAGCTCTCCGGCGGCCAGCAGCAGCGCGTCGCCATTGGCCGCGCGCTGGCCGTGCGGCCCAAACTGCTGCTTGCCGATGAGCCTACCGGCAATCTCGACGAGGCTGCGGGCGACGACGTCCTGGCGCTGGCGCTCGAACTCGTTGAAGAGACCGGCTGCGCCTTTCTGATGGTTACGCACAGCGCGCGCCTTGCGCAAAGGCTCGAGCGTCGGGAGACGCTTGTGGCGGGGACGCTCGCTTCGTCATGAGGCAGACGCTCTGGACGCTCGCCGCGCTGCTGAGCCACTGGCGCCGGCATCCCGCCAATCTCGCGACGCTCGTGGTCGGCCTCGCCGTCGCGACGGCGTTGTGGAGCGGCGTGCAGGCGCTGAACGCGCAGGCGCGCAGGAGCTACGACAGCGCGGCGGCGGTTTTCACAGGCGGCGGAACGCAAAATCTCGTCGCCGTGCGCGGCGGGCTGTTCGCGCAGGAGCTTTTCGTCAAGCTGCGTCGCGCGGGCGTGAAAGTCTCGCCGGCGCTCGAGGGCGCCGCGCGGGTGAATGAAAAAAACTTTCGCCTGATCGGCGTCGAGCCGCTGACCCTGCCGATGGCGTCGACGCTCGCGCCTTTGCGCGAAACAAAGGAAGCGACGAATATTCTCAGTGGCGAGGGACGCAGTTTCGCCTCGAATCAAACGCTGCGCGATCTGCGTCTCGATGAAGGCGCGCGGGTCACGACGGAGCGCGGGTTCACGCTGCCGCCGCTGGTCGCGATGGAGGAGGCGCCGCCCGGCGCCATCGTGGTTGACATCGGCGCCGCGCAAAAGGCGCTCGACAGGGCGCAACGGCTCTCGCGTCTCATCGTCGATGGCGAGACGAGGGTCGACGCGGCGAGACTCGGCGAGATCGCGGGCGACGCGCTGCGAATTGTCGAACCCGACGAGGAAAGCGACCTCTCCCGCCTGACCGACAGTTTCCATCTCAATCTCACAGCCTTCGGCCTTCTCGCCTTTCTCGTCGGCTTTTTCATCGTGAACGCCTCGTTCGGTCTCGCTTACGAGCAGCGCCTTCCGATGGTGCGCACCCTGCGCGCGCTTGGCGTCCCGGCGCACGGGCTGATCGCGGCGATGCTGATCGAGCTTCTCGTCTTCACACTGCTCGCCGGCGGCGCGGGGTTGATCTGCGGCTATTTCATCGCCGCCGCGCTGTTGCCGGACGTCGCCGCAAGTCTCGAAGGGCTCTATGGCGCGCAGGTCTCGGGGCGCCTCGCGCTCGACGCGCGCTGGTGGCTGTCGGGTTTCGCCATGGCCGGGGCCGGCGCGACGCTCGCTGCTGGGAGCGGCCTTTCCAAGACCCTGCGCCTGCCCGTGCTCTCCGTCGCGCGGCCCATCGCCTGGCGCGAGGCGCATCATCGTTATCTGCGCCGGCAGGGAGCCTTGGCGACGCTTTCGCTGATTGCAGCTGTGCTTGCGTGGCGCAGCGCCGACACGCTCGAAGCGGGCTTCGCGGTCATCGCATTCGCCCTGCTCGGCGTCGCCCTGCTGCTGCCGGTCGCGCTCGCCGCCCTGCTGCGCCTCGGCGAAAGGCTCGCGCGCCATCCGCTGGCGCGCTGGTTCTTCGCCGACGGGCGACAGGAGATCGCCGGGCTCTCGCTCGCGTTGATGGCGCTGCTATTGGCGCTCGCGACGAATATCGGCGTCGGCGGCATGGTCGAAGGGTTTCGCCGGACCTTCACGGCCTGGCTCGACGAACGGCTTGTCGCGGAAATCTATTACGAGGCCGCGACGCCGGCCGACGCGCGCGAAATCGAGGACTGGGCGCGCGGTCGGCCGGAAGTCGCCGCGATCCTTCCCGTGTGGCGAACGAAGACTCGCATCGCCGATTGGCCGGTCGAGGTGATGGGAATGGCGCCGCATGAAACCTATGCCGCGCATTTTCCGTTGATCGACTCTCGACAGGACGCCTGGCGCGCGCTGCGCGACGAAGACGCCGTGATGATCAGCGAGCAGCTTGCGCGCCGGCTCGGCGTCTCGCTGGGCGAAACGATCGACATTCCGACGCCGAACGAAAACTGGCGCGCGAGGATCGTCGGCGTCTTTCCCGACTATGGCAATCCGAAAGGCCAGCTGCGCGTGGATCACGCGCGTCTCGCGCAACATTTTTCCGACGCTTCCGGCGTTCACTACAGCCTTCGCGTCGCGCCCGGAAAGATCGCTGCGGTAATGGAGGACATGCAGGCGCGCTTCGGCGCGAAAATCGCGCGCATCGTCGACAACGCCGAGGTCAAGAAAATCTCGACCGACATTTTCGAGCGCACCTTCACCGTCACCGCCGCGCTCAATACGCTCACCCTGATCGTTTCGGCCATCGCGCTTTTCGCGAGCCTTCTGACGCTGAGCAATTTGCGCCTCGCGCAGATCGCGCCGGTCTGGGCGGTGGGCGTGACCCGGCGCCGCCTCGCGGCCCTGGAGCTGCTGCGCATTCTGCTATTTTCCGCCGGCGCCGCGGCGCTCGCCATTCCGCTCGGCCTCTTCATGACATGGGCGCTGGTCGCAATCGTCAATGTCGCGGCTTTCGGCTGGCGCCTGCCGATGCATGTCTTTCCGGCGCAATGGGCGCAGGTGTTCGTCGTTGCGCTGCTCACCGCCCTCCTCGCCGCTATTGCGCCCGTCGCGCGGCTTGCGCGAAGCGCGCCTGCGGAATTGCTGAAGGTCTTCGCCAATGAAAGGTAGGACCGTCCTGTTGCTCGCCGCGCTTCTGCCTCTTCCCGCGCAGGCGCAGGTCTTCGACGGATTGCGTTCGGGCGCGCCGGGTTTCGAACTTCCGCATCCGGGAACGGCGCTCCTCTTTCCGAAGGATCACGGCGCGCATCCGCGTTTCCGCAATGAATGGTGGTATCTGACCGCCAATCTGAAGGGGGACGACGGCGCCTCATATGGCGTGCAATGGACGTTGTTTCGCCATGCGCTCGAACCCGGTTCCGGCGACGGCTGGGACGACCGCAACATATGGATGGCGCATGCGGCCGCGACGAGCGCGGAGGAGCATGTTTTCGCGCAGAAATTCGCGCGGGGCGGCGTCGGTCAGGCCGAGGTGATCGCCGCGCCATTTCACGCCCATATCGACGACTGGTCCTTCGAGGCGCCGGATGAAGCCTTTACGCGAGCGCGCGTTCTGGCGCGCGCGCCGCAATTCTCCTACGACCTCGAACTGAAAAGCGACGCGCCTTTCGTGCTGCAGGGCGAAGGCGGCTACAGCCGCAAATCGGAGAGCGGGCAGGCTTCGTATTATTACAGCCAGCCGTTCTTCACGGTCGGCGGAACGCTTTCCCTGCGCGGCCGCGCGGTGAAAGTCACGGGCCGCGCCTGGATGGACCGGGAATGGAGCAGCCAGCCGCTTGCGTCCGACCAGAAAGGCTGGGACTGGCTTTCCCTGCATCTTGCGGGCGGCGAAAAGCTGATGCTGTACCGGATGCGCGGCGCGCGGCTCTTTCTGCTGGGAAACTGGATCGCGGCGGATGGCGAGACGCATCTGCTCGCCGCCAACGATATTTCCCTGGAGCCGCTCGCGCAGACCGCGATCGGCGAGCGCAGCGTCCCGACGCGCTGGCGCGTGAAGGTCAAGAGCCGCGGCCTCGACATAGCGACGACGCCGCTCAATGCGCTCAGCTGGATGGGGACGAATTTTCCCTATTGGGAAGGGCCGATTTCATTCAGCGGCTCGCAGAATGGCGAAGGCTATCTGGAAATGACCGGCTACTGACTCACAGGGTCGCCAGAAAGCGCTCGATCGATTCGATGAAGCCGTCCGGGTTATTGGCGATCTTCGTCGCCTTCATCCGCGCCATCGTCGCCGCGCGGCGCGGCGAATCGGGCGCAGCGTAGTCGCGAATCGCCTGCATCCAGCCCAGTCCGTCGAGAGGATCGAGGTAGTCGGGCGCGTCGCCTCCCACCTCGCGAAACACGTCGAGATTCGAGGCGATCACGGGCACGCCCGCGATCAGCGCCTCCGCGACCGGCAGGCCGAAGCCCTCGCCGAAGGAGGGCATCAACAGCGCGCGGGCGCCTCCCATGAGACGGCGCAGGCCCGGCGTCGAAAGGCCGCCGGCCTCGATCACATGGGCGCGCAAGGCGGGGCTGCGCGCCATCATGTCGATAACCGCTTCATTGAGCCAGCCGCGCTTGCCGACGACGACGAGCTTCGGCGCCGCGCCTTTCCTCACGAGTTCGCGCCAGACATTGAGCAGCAGCAGATGGTTCTTGCGCGGCTCGATCGTGCCGCAGACGACGAAAAAATCGACGCCCGCGAGTTCCTCGGGGGGCGCGAGCTGTGTCTCGAAAATGGGCGAGACCGGCAGGCGCGTGACGCATATCGGAAGGTCGGCGCGGCCGTTTTCGGCGGCGAAGGCTGCAAGTCGTCGGGCGACATCCTCCGCGCTGACGACGACGCCCGAAGCGAAGCGGCAGATGTTGCGGTTGCGGCGCGGATGAAGCGTCGCCTCGATGGGGCGGAAAAACTCCGGGAAATCGACTGGCAGCAGATCATAGACGACGCAGACGGGCTTCACGTCGGGCCGCGCGTCGAGCCAGCGCACATACCACGGCCGGTCGAGCAGAAACTGCGTGGCGTTGAGATAGATCGCGCCCCGCGGAACCTCCGCGAGCGGCCGGCCGAGATGAAACGCCCAGTCGCGCATGGCGCGCCAGTTGCGCGCGACGCGCTCGAAACCCGGCCTGCGTTCCAGCCGGACCTGCGCGGCGCTCGCGCTGTCCGCGGATTTCAGCGCCGCGACGATCGATCGGTAGACGGCGTCCTGCGCGGGATCGCCGTCTTCTCGCCAGTATGATTCGATCGCCCGCACCGTCTCTAGCGCCCTGGCGGCGTCGGTGAGGCGCGGACCAAGCGCCGTGCAGATGAGCGCGCCGGCGCCCGGCGTCGAAAGAAAATGCCGCGCGAGCGCGAAATCAATTCGGTCGATGCCGTTCGGCGAAGGGTTGAGCGCGCGCGTGACGAGTCGCGTGACGTCGTAGACGACGGGGAGGTTTCGTTGAGGCGTCAACGACATTTCAACTGCCCGGACTGGCATTTCCACGTCTCGATCGCGTCATTTGCGTCGCGAACCGCCCTTTGGCTCTCGGCGTCGATGCAGGCGCGATATTTGAAAACGGTGGCGATATAGGCCTGCATCTCGGCCTCGCAGGCGGCGATTTCCTTCTCCGTCTCTGCCGTGTCGATACAGGGGGGGCGGAAAGGCGGAGCGCAATGGGTGAACCCCTGCGCAAGCGACGGCGTCGCCGCGACGCCGAGGAGGAGGGCCAGGACCATGCGCGATCGGGTCATGGCCGCGCGCTTACCCCTTCCGGCCGCCCGAATCACGAAACCAGCGCACGGCGTCCTCGATCGCGGCCTCGGCTGGCCGGGTCTCGTAACCAAGTTCGGCGCGAGCCTTGCTGTCGTCGAAAAACATGCGGGTCTCGGAAAGACGCAGGCTCTCACGATTGAGGAACGGCTCCGATCCCGTCAGGCGCGCCGCCCATTCATTCGCATAGGCGAGAGGGATGAGCGGGGCATAGGGCACCCGGAAGCGTGGCCCGGGCCGCCCGGTGATGCGGGAAATCTCGGTCAGGAGATCACGCAAAGTCAAGTTCTCGCCGCCGAGAATATAGCGCTCGCCAATAACGCCACGTTCGAGAGCCGCGAACTGACCGGCGGCCACATCGTCGACGTGAACGATATTCAGCCCCGTCTCCACATAGGCCGGCATGCCGCCGCGCAGCGCCTCGGAAACGATTCGCCCGGTCGGCGTCGGCCTCAGATCTCCGGGCCCCAGGGGCGCCGAGGGGCAGACGATCACCGCCGGCAGGCCCTCCTTCTCAATCAACTCCTCGACGATCCGCTCGGAGAGAATCTTGCTCCGCTTATAGGCGCCGATCGCCTTTTCGGGCGGCAAACGGCTCACTTCGGTACAGACGCCGTCATTGTCCGGCGCCAGCGTCGCAACGCTGCTGGTGTGGACAATTCGCTCCACGCCAGACCGCAACGCCTCCCGCATCACGGTCTCGGTCCCGCCGACATTGACCGCCATCACGGGCGTCGGGTCCGGCGCCCAAAGGCGGTAGTTGGCGGCGAGGTGGAAGAGGAAGCGGACATCCGCCATGGCGCGGCGGACGCTGTCGCGATCCGTTATGTCGCCTTCGATTATTTCGCATTCAGGCGGAATATTGTCACGCCGGCTGCGCGGGCGGACGAGAACGCGCACCCGGTAACCTTTTCGAAGCAGCAGCCTGACGACCGCTCCGCCGATAAATCCGCTTGCGCCGGTTACAAGAGCTCGATCGTTGGGATTCATTCTTCCAGAGCGCCACAGCTGTTTCGAAGGACTATGGCGCCTTCACAACACCAAGACCATGCATAGAACAGGACCGGAAATTGGGCCAGCTTGGCCGTTTTGCAAACAGCTTGCAAACATGGTTTTACGGGAAACGACGCATGTCCGCTATTTTGAGTGCGGCGGCTATGACAAGATTTGAAATTATTGGGGCGCCGGCTCCGCGAGATCCTGCTTCGCCATTTCGAAATGCGCGTTCTCGTCACGCGTCGGGGCTTTTGCTGAAGCTTTCTTTTTGTCTTCGGCGCTGAGTTCGTCGCGCTGCATGCGAGCCAGATCGTTCCGGACGATGAAGACGAAGATGAGGAAGGTGCAGGCGGACAGGGCGCCGATCACGACATCGAGCGCCACGAAGGACATGATCCGGCCGGTCGTGATCCCCGGCCCGAACCAGCCCGCGAACAGCGCCCAGCAGGCGACGAGAATTCGGAACTCGGTCGCGCCCATGCCGCCATAGGACAGGCGATGAATGCTTTCGGTCACGACACGAAGATAGGTGTAGGAGCTCATCAGCAGATAGAGCGAGAGCACGAGAAGCGACGACGCGACCGTAAAGAAGGGGGAAGCCCCAAGGCCGACGACTATGAGCGTCTGCGCGATTAGATCGGCAGAATGGTCGACGAAATAGCCGTAATGGGGGCGCTCGATCTTTCGGTAGCGCGCCAGCGTCCCATCGAGCGAATCGCCGAACCAGTTGAGGAACAGACCGAAGACGACAGCGACAAGAAACCAGTTCGACCACCAGCAGGCGACAAAGCCTGCGGCCGTCAGCACGGCCCCGAGCAGGCCGATCCCTGTCAGATGGTCCGGGGTAACGAAGCTCGGCAACCTGCGGACCAGCGCCGCAAGGGCGGCGCGCTCTGCGATAGCCAGAAAACTATCGTTGATTCTTACGTTGGCCACGACGCCCTCTCCTGGAACAACGCATGAAATCGAACCAGCCGTCGATCATATCGGCAAAGAGATGTCTCGATCGAAAAAACGGCGGCAGTCGCTTCGCAGACTTCCGCACCGGAGTTCTTTTCGACTTTGCCTCTCGCCCGACCCATGGTCAAGAAATTATTGCCTCGTAGACACATTTTTTGTGTCTCCTCTAGCTTTGCAGTTCACTGTTTTTCTTCAACTTGTCTCAAGCCGAGCGTTTTCAGTTCAGATAACGGCTGACGAGAGCGCCCTGGATCGCCGGCTGCGACATCATCTGCACGAGCTGCATCAGCTTTCCGATCTCGGCGATGGCCGCGTTCGACACATAGACAATGTCCTTGTCCCGGATCGCGAAGCGGCGCGCCGCGAACATAGCGGACGGATCACGCATGTTCAGGTGATAGGCCACCGGAACCTGTTGAGCTTTCAGCAAATTCGGGGCCACGTTCGGAAATTCCCGAACCACGCTCGACGGCTCGTAGCGAAGAATGAAGACGCCGTCCGGATCAGCGCGGCTGTCCATGAGGCCGCCCGCCTTGCCAATCGCCTCCTCGAGGCTGAGACCGCGCGCGTCGAAGGTCAGGACGGAATTCTGACCCGTCGCGCCGGCGACCGTAAAGGTCGGAGGCGTGCGCTCGATGGTGAGGATATCGCCCGGCCGGACATAGATATCTTCCCTGGGGTTCGTCAGCAGGGCCTGAATGGGCGCGCGCGCCGAGCGATTCCCGCGGGTCAGGGTGACGTAGGTCTCATGCACCGGCGAGCGATAGCCGCCGGCCGCCGCGATCACGTCCATGATTCGGTCACCGCGCTGGGAGAGCGGCACGCGGGCGCCATTGGCGACCTCGCCTGTAACCGTCGCAGTGTTGCTCACGTTTTGGGCGACCGTGACGAGGGCCTGCGGTTCAATGGCCTTGCCCCGGAGGCGCTCGACGATCGCCGCCTCGACCTGCTGCTGGGTCTTGCCGCCGACCTGGATTCGTCCAGCGTAGGGCACGGTCACGGAACCATCCCGCGCGACGATCTGATTGGGGATGCTGGACGCGCGCGACCCGGGATTCACATGGCCGGCGTCGGCTGCGGAGAAGAGCCCGCCCCCTGCGGCCTCCCACACCGTGATCTGAATGGCGTCGCCCACGCCGATGACCGGGGAGACAGGCGGGCGGTAGTCGCCGAACAATCCATGCAGGGTCGGCGGCGCGCGACGGGCAAGAACGTCGAGGGAGAAACTGTTGATTTCGACAAAGGCGAAAGGCGGCTGGCCTTCCTCGGCCGGCGAGTAAACGCTCTTCACGAACGCGTCGCGGGACGGGCCGCTGGCCGGAAACATGCCGCAGCCGCCCAGAATCGCAGCGACCGCGAAGACGGCAAGGCGCTTGAGGCGAATGAGATGGGTGGTTTTCAATGTCGCTCCAACTTAACTTCGCCACGGCCCCGAATGAACGGCGCAATCTAACCGATGCCGCCCCGCCTTTCTATTGTCGTGAGCCGTCAATGAGATACAGAGAGGTCATTCGTCGGTTTCTGTGGCCAATATGCCACAAATCGACCGGGGCGCGATTGCAGATTCGCTGGCTTTTCCACCTATCGTAGAAAAAAGGTTATTTCATTCTTACGTCAATTTTTAGCGATAACGCCTCTGCGCGCCTGGCGGGCATGGGCGCAAAATCGGCCGCCTGATGGAATGAACCGGGAGCGCCGCGGAATACCAGCACCCCGTCCTCGGAAACGTAGATGTCGTTTTTGCGCAATGTCGGATCGCCGAGGATCGAGCGAAGGGTCTGCTCCGCCGCTTGCGGAGCCAAGGCGCGCCGATCGGCCGCGCTGGAATGGGCGAGATAGTCCTGATAGGCGCGAGCCGCAAAGGCCTCGTAGCGCAACCGCGCCCGCTCGACGCGCGCCCGCCATGCCTCGCCCGGCGAGGTCTCGTAGGAGAGCGAAAAATTGCCCCCCTCCGGACGATCCGTCGCGCCCGCCCCCGCCGCCTGGAGCGTGGCGGCAAGAAACAGGATCGTGGCGAGAAAGGAGCGCATACGGGGACAATTCACGCCCCGCAAAAAGGTTCCGGCAAGAAATGTCGCACTCGAGGATTTTAGCGCGCCCCGAGCGCCACGATCGCGCTTTCCGGCCGCGCGGCGGGGAGCGTCAGTCCTCCCGCCCCGACGCCGCAGCGATCTTTCGGCCGTCGAGGAAAAGCTTGGCGACGAGGCCGATCACGGTGAAGAAGCCCAGCGCCATGATCGCGACGTCGATCGCGGGCAACCGGTCGTCGAGACTCTCCGGCACGCCGAGCGCCACCGCAATGAAGGGCCAGAGCGCCAGAAGGACGCGGAACTCCGTCACGCCGATGCCGATATAGGCCATCTGTTCGACGTGCCGGGTCGCGGCGCGAATATATGTGTAGGACGAAAACAGAAGATAGCAGACCAGGATGATCGTCGCCGAACGAAAGGTCAGATAGGGCGAGAATCCATAGGCGAGAATGATGAGCAGGTGCGAAAACAGCTCAGCGAGATGATGCGCCATCCCCGCCCGCGGCAACTCCGCGCCGTTCAACCGGGCGAGCGGGAGATCGAGCGAAAGCCCGAGCCAATTCATCGTCATGGCCGCCGGAATGAGCCAGATCAGCCAAGGGTAGCTATTCGCGCCGAAAAGCGCTCCCGCAACGATCGCCGCGGCGCTTGCGCCGAAAAGCGACAAGTGCGAGGGCGTGACCCAGTGGGGAAGGTCCCGCACGATCTCTTGCAGAAAACGCTGTTCAAGCCCGTTCAGGAAGCTTTGGCCGCGCCGAAAAGGGTCTCCCACGAGCCATCTGACGATATCGTCCATTCTCAGCCGCCTCACTCGCAGACTTCGAATCGGGGAACAGCATAGACCAAGATGCGCCTCCGGGCGGATTTAGGCCAGACGCATGCATCATGCTTCATTAATATTTTCCTCGGGGCAAGGCAAGGGCGGGCGTGTCTTGTGACGGGCTTCGAAGCCCCGGAAGAAGTCGAATCCGAGCGGTAAATAAAGGTTAAGCTCCCGCCGGTATACAATTATTTGAATTGTTAACCTCGTTTGGGAGCGCGGCTTTGCTTCATTTTGAAATCTCGGAGGAATTTCGCGTGAGGAAGGCGCCGGCCGCTGAGCCGACCCCGGGCTCCCGGGCCGTTTTCTCCGCCCGGGCCCGCGCGAAACGTGACGCACGGACACGCAAGTTATTGAGCGCGCTTGTTCTTTTCTCCACTCCCCTCCTTGCCTACAAGGCTCAGTTGTGGGGACGGCCGCCATCCGGCGCGGCCAATGCGGCCAATATCGTCGCCTCGGTCGCAAAACGGAAAGCTACGACCCCAACGGCGCCCGTGGCGGAGATGGCGAAGCGCCCCGCGCGCGAGGAAATCGATTTCACCGCGACCAGCGCGACTTGCCCCTCCGCCGCCGCTGATCCGTCGAATTGCGGCGGCGCCGCGAGAAAGGCGAAGCGCCAGACCCGAAAGCGGTTTCCGGGGTTCATTCGCTGAGAAGCGCCCCGTCCCCGGCTCCCTCTGCGTCCGAAAACTCTCACACAGGCGCGCCACAGGCTTTTCGTTTATGCTCTGACCGACGCGCCCTGCTTCGGCGCATCGCCGGAGGCCGCCCATGTCCGACAAAGTTCAAGTTTCCCGCGCGGATGGCGTCCTGCGTCTCGTGCTTGACCGCCCCGACAAGAAAAACGCCCTCGACCGCGAGATGTATCGCGCGATGATCGGCGCGCTTGAGGCGGCGCGCAGCGACATGGACGTCCGCGTCGTGGTCTTCACCAGCGCGGCGGCGGATTTCACCGCCGGCAACGATCTCGCCGACTTCCGCGATTTTCTCGAAAACCCTCAGGATTTTCCGGCGCTCGCCTTCGTGCGCGCCCTCGCGTCCTTCGAAAAGCCCATGGTCGCCGCCGTGACGGGCGATGCGGTCGGGGTCGGGACGACCATGCTCTTTCACTGCGATCTGGTCTACGCCAGCCCCGACGCCCGTCTTCGCATGCCCTTCATCGACCTCGGCCTCGTGCCGGAAGCGGCGGCGAGTCTTCTCGTCCCGCGCCGTGTCGGCATGGCCCGGGCGTCGCAATTTCTCCTTCTGGGAGAAGCTTTTACCGGCGAAGAGGCGTTTCGGCTCGGCGTCGTCAACAGCCTTGCGCCGCCGGAGGCGGTCGACGCGACGGCGATGGAGGCGGCGCGGCGTCTCGCCCGAAAGCCCGCCGAGGCCCTACTCGCTGCACGCCGCCTGATGCGCGGAGATCCGGCCGAAATTCTCGCGCGCATCGAGGAAGAGGCGGCGCTGTTTGCAAGGGCCCTGTCCTCGCCGCAGGCGCGTGAGCGCCTGGCGGCATTTTTTTCGCGGCCGAAGTAGTTGCGGTCAGCCTTCTAGATTGGCGTAATTGACGAGGCGGGAGGCGCGGATAAGGATAATTCGCATTTTTTCGCCCGCGCGCATGCAGGTGTTCGTCACCCGCTCCATGTCCTGCGGCACGCCATTTCGGAAATGCAGCCGGACCGAGGCGACGCTCGCGAGCGCAATGACGTCGAGTTCGGCCACGAAGGTCTCGAATCGCCGCCGGAACGAGGGGCTCAGCTGCTCATAGGCGGAGAGCGCCGAATGGCGGCCCGCGAGCTTCGACTTGCGGAAATATTCCTGATAGCTGACCGGCCGCCAGGCGCACAGGTCCTCGAGCAGCTCCGGCATCTGCGGAATCTGCTCCAGTATCATGACCAGTTCATTGAAAAGGTTGAGATAGTCGTTGGCGAGACCCGAGACCGGATTGACGAGCGTCTTCGACTGCAACTCCTCGACCGCTTTTTCGCGCGTCTGCGTCGGCTCGATGAGTTGCACGTCCAGATTCATGAGTTCTCACCAAATGCTAGTGTCACCTTGCCGGTAATCTCATAATAAATCCTTGATGGCGCCCTCCGCCTGACCTCGCGCAATTGTAGAAATTCACGGGGTTTCCGCGCGAGCGGGCGAGGCTGCGACGCTTCTCCGGGATAAGCGACATGTGCGGAAGATATGCTCTCACTTCGGCGCCGGAAGCGTTGCGCGCCCTCTTCGCCTATGAGGAAAACCCCAATTTTCCGCCGCGTTACAATATCGCGCCGACCCAGCCTATCCCCATCGTGACGCTCACGCGCGAGCCCGGCGGCGAGCGGCGTCGTCATTTTCACCTGGCGCGCTGGGGCTTCCTGCCCGGTTTCGTTAAGGACATTCGCGACTTTCCCCTCATCATCAATGCGCGGTCAGAGACAGTCGTCGGGAAAGCAAGTTTCAGGGCCGCGATGAAGCGGCGCCGCTGCCTTGTTCCGGCCGACGCCTATTACGAGTGGCTGAAGCTCGGCGCCGGACGCAAGGTCGAGCGCCGGCCCTATCTTTTCCGCCGAGCGGACGGAGCGCCGATGGGGCTTGCGGGACTCTGGGAGACCTGGTCCGGCGCTGACGGCTCCGAAATCGACACCGCTTGCGTCCTCACCACCGCCGCCAATGGCGCGACGGCCGCCATTCACGACCGCATGCCGGCGATCATCGAGCCCGCCGATTTTTCCGCCTGGCTCGACTGCGACGAGATTCGCGCCAATGAGGCCGCCGAATTGCTGAAGCCCGCAGCCGACGACGTTCTGACGTTTTTCGAGATTGGACCCGAAATCAACAAGGCGTCGACAGACGGACCCCGATTGCAGGAGCCCTTGCGGCGCTCCCTGCTCGACTGAAGTTTACAGGAGCTTGCCCGGATTCAATACGCCCCGCGGGTCGAGCGCCGCCTTCAGCGCGCGCATCACGTCGAGCGCGACAGGGTCTTTCACCCGCGCCAGCAGATCGCGCTTCATCCGGCCAATGCCATGCTCGGCGGAAATGGAGCCGCCGAATTCATGCACGAGGCCGTGCACGATTTCATTCATCTCGTCCCAGCGGGCGAGGAAGGCCGCCTTGTCGCCGCCGACGGGCTGCGAGACGTTGTAATGAATATTGCCGTCGCCCATGTGGCCGAAGGGAACCGGCCGCGCCTGAGGAAAATGCGCGGCGATGCGCCGTCCGGCTTCCGCAATGAATTCGGGAATGCGGTCGACAGGCACGGAAATGTCGTGCTTGATCGAGCCGCCCTCGCGCTTCTGCGCGTCCGACATGCTCTCCCGCAGTCGCCAGAGCGCAGCCGCCTGATCGAGGGACTGGGCGATGGCGGCGTCGAGCGCGAAGCCCTCGTCGATCGCCTGCGAGAGCGTCGCGGCGGCGATGCGTTCCGCTTCTCCCTCGGCGAAGCCAGCGATTTCGACGAGAGCATACCACGGGTGAACAGCACTGAGCGGATCGCGCGCGCCGGGAATATGGCGCAGCACGAGGTCCATGCCGATTCGGGGGACGAGTTCGAAGGCGTGCAGGCCCGGACCGGCGCGCTCCTTCACGAAACCCAGCAGCGACAGCGCCTGCGCGGGATCGCTCACGCCCAGAAAAGCGACCGCGCGCGAACGCGGGCGCGGGAAAAGCTTCAGCGTCGCGGCGGTGATGACGCCAAGCGTGCCCTCCGAGCCGACGAAGAGCCGCGTCAGGTCATAGCCCGTATTGTCCTTGCGCAATTTGCCGAGTGTGGACAGCAGTCGCCCGTCGGCGAGCGCGACCTCCACGCCGAGCGCGAGGTCACGCGCCGCGCCATAGGCCAGCACATGCACGCCGCCGGCGTTGGTGGCGAGATTGCCGCCGATGGTGCAACTTCCTTCGGACGCGAGCGACAGCGGAAAATAGCGATCGACCGATTCCGCCGCGTCCTGCGCCCGAGCCAGAGTGACGCCCGCTTCAAGCGTCATCGCGTCCGAACGCGGATCGACGTCGCGAATACGATCCAGTCTTTGCAGGGAGAGCAGGATTTGCCGGCCGCTCGAATCAGGCGTCTGTCCGCCGACTAGTCCGGTGTTGCCGCCCTGCGGCACGACGCCGACGCCATGCGCATTGCAGAGCGAAAGCACTTGCGCGACTTCCAGCGCATCTTTCGGTTTGACGACACAACGGGCGCGGCCACGATACAGGTCGCGCGGTTCGGACATAAACGCGTCCATGGCCGCCGGTTCATCGATTACGGCGGTCCTGCCGACGATCGCCGCAAGGCGATCGGGCAATTCGGGCGCGTCAGACCAATCAGACGAGAGAGTCAGTATAGGCGCCCTTTTTTTGACATGCCCTTAGTAGTGACGACGACGGGCTCTCGCATCTTTCTTGCGGGCATAGACGTAAGCGCGGGCCGCAACGGGCGCGCTTGCGAGGATGACACTGCACAATGTTGCGGCGATAAGCGCATTCATCATGACCATCTCCTTCCAGTTCTCGAAAACCACTTGGATTTCCGGTTACGCTGGACCATCTCGCAAATCCTATGCCTGTTTTTTCCAGTCGGCAACAGGCTTTGCAATGGGGTCCGAAAATTCCAATTCTTTCACCTCCCGTGTGACATTCTCGGCACAGCAAACTTACCCGGGTCTTAAGCAAGTCAGCCGAGAAGACGCCGCTTAGCGCCGCCGCGGGCCGTCTCACGGGAAAACACCGCAACTATTTCGACATGGGGAGAGAAGCGGAATTGGTCAATGGGCGTGAGATTGCGCGCGGAATATCCGCCGCTGAGCAAAATTGAAGCGTCCCGCGCGAAACTTTGTGCACTGCAAGACACTGCGATGACCGTGTTGACCTTCGATTGCGCCAGCTCCTTCGCCTGCGCCAGCGCGCCGGCGCGCGGAGGATCGAAGACGACGACGTCGAAGGGCGCGAGCTCCTGCGCGGTGAGCGGGCGCGTGAAGAGATCGCGTGCGGCGCCTTCGAGCGGACGCAGCCCCGTCGCGCCGCGCGCGCCCGCCATCATGGCTTCAACCGCGTCGGCCGCGCTGTCGTAAGCTGCGACGCGCGCATTTTCCGCAAGGCGCAACGCAAAGGCGCCGACGCCGCAGAACAGATCGGCGACGCGCCTTGCGCCCGTCGCCGCCTCCACGACGCGCGCAGCAATCGCCGCTTCTCCGGCCTGCGTCGCCTGCAGGAAAGCGCCCGGCGGAAGTGGAACGCGCGCGGCGCCGACGGCGATCATCGGCGGACGCCGCAGCGTGACGAGACGCCCGTGATTGGAGAGACGGGCGAGATCATGTCTTTCCGCCGCCGCGATCAGCGCCCCCGTTTCATGCTCCTCGAGCGGTCCGGCGCCGCGAAGATCGACGTCCATGCCGTCGAGCGTCGCCGTGAACCACAGATCGAGGGGCTTGCCCCGCGCCGCAAGAATTTGCGCAAGGGCGCGCGCCGCGGACAGCGCTCCCGCGAGCTCCGGCGCGAGCAGCGGACAGGCGTCGATCTCGATGATCTCATGCGAGCGCGCCGCCATGAAGCCGACGCGCGCGCGACCCCTGTCCATGCGCGCGTGAAAGGTCGCGCGCCGGCGTCCCGCGCCATGCGCGTCGACGAGAGGGCCGAGGTCGAGCGAGAGCCCGGCGTTGCGCAGAGCGGCTTCGACAAGTCCGCGCTTCCACTGCGCATAGGCTTCGGACGCCAGCGCCTGCACCGCGCATCCGCCGCAATGGGTGTAACAAGGACAGATCGGCGCAATGCGATCGGGCGAAGGCTCGATGATTTCCAGAAGGCAGGCATGATCGCCAGCGATCTCGGCCGCCACCGTTTCGCCTGCGAGCGCATAGGGAACGAAGACGCGCCTGTCGCCATCGCGCGAGACGCCCTCGCCGCGATGACCGAGCCGTTCGATGAATAATTGCTTCATTTGCGCGCCGCGTGAATGAGAAACTCGCGATTGCCGTCGCCGCCTTCGATCGGCGAAGCGACGACGCCCAGCGAGCGCCAGCCCAGCGCTTCTATCTCCGTGCGCACGCGCGCGCAGACTTCCGCATGAATCTTCTCGTCGCGCACGACGCCCTTCTTCACGGCGCCGCGTCCCGCCTCGAATTGCGGCTTGATCAGCGCGACGAGATCGGCGGCCGGCGCCGCGAGCGACAGCGCATGCGGCAGCAAGGCGGATAATGAAATGAAGCTCGCGTCCATCACGACTAGGCTCGGCGATTCGCCAAGCTGCGCCGGCGTCAGGTTGCGCGCATCCTGCGCTTCGAGCGACGTCACGCGCGGATCGCGCCGAAGTCTTTCGTGCAATTGATCGCGCCCGACGTCTACCGCGACGACATGGCGCGCGCCGCGCGACAGCAACACATCCGTGAAGCCCCCCGTGGAGGCGCCGACGTCGAGACAGAAGCGATCCGTGACATCGACGCCGAAAGCGTCCAGCGCATGCGCGAGCTTCACGCCGCCGCGCGACACCCATGGGTAAGGCGCGGCCGCGACGATCTCCGCATCATCCGCGATCGGCGCGGAAGGTTTCGTCACGACGCGGCCATTTACGGTGACGAGCCCCGCCTCGATCGCCTCGCGCGCCTTGGCGCGGCTTTCAAAAAATCCGCGCTCGTGAAGCGCCGCGTCGGTGCGCTTCGCGTTCATCACTCGCCCGACTGCAACAGCGTGCCCGCCCGCCGCGCGCTCTTGAGAAAACGCGCGAAGGCGAAGGAGGCGGCGGCGAACATGAAGATATCGAGCGCAAAACCCTGAGCCATGAGATCCCAGCGTATGACATGTTCGATCAGCGCGGCGCGCATCCCCTCGAACACATAGGTCGGCGGCAGCATCCAGGAGAACGGCTGCAGCCACTGCGGCAGCGTCGAAACCGGATAATAGACGGCTCCGAGCGGCTGCACGAAGAACATCATCGACCAGATGAGATTTTCCGCGCCGACGCCGAAGCGCAGCAGCGCGCCCGACACGAACAGGCCGATGCTCCAGGCGAAAAGCATGAGCACGACGAAGAAGGCGGCGAAGGCGACGCCCAGCGCCCACAGATTGAACCCGAAAAAGACGATCGCCATGATGGTGACCGGGAACACGCCGACGACGAGGCGAATGAGGCTCATGGCGATGAGCGAGGCGACGAATTCGACCGGCCGCAAGGGGCTCATGAGAATATTGGGCAGATTGCGCGACCACATCTCCTCGATGAAGGAGAAGCAGAAGCCCTGCTGGCCGCGCAGCAGAATATCCCACAGGAGAATGGCCCCGATCAGCGTGCCCGCCGCCTGCGCGGCGCCGCCCGTTTCGGTGAGCGCGCCGGCGCGCACGAGATAGGTTTGCAGGAACCCCCAGGTGAGCAGCTGGATCGCCGGCCAGTAGATGATGTCGAGCACGCGCGCCCAGGACGCGCGCAGCAGATATGTGTAGCGCAGCACCATCGCGCCGACGCGCTTGAACGAGAAGTCGCCGATCATTCGGAAACTCCGCCCACGCGCCCGCGCGCGACGTCGAGAAAGACCTCCTCGAGATTGTCGCGGCCATAGCGCGCGAGAAGGTTCGACGGCGAATCGTCGTCGACGAGCACCCCCTGTTTCAGCATCAGCACGCGATCGCAAAGGCGCTCGACCTCGCCCATATTGTGCGAGGCGAGCAGGATCGCGCAATTGTGCGTATGGCGATGCGTCTCGAGACGCGACCGCACCCAGTCCGCCGTGTCGGGGTCGAGCGAAGCCGTCGGCTCGTCGAGGAGCAGCAGTTGCGGATCATTGATCAGCGCCTTGGCGATGGAGACGCGCGTCTTTTGCCCGGCTGAAAGCTTCCCTGTCTGGCGGTCGAGAAAATCGCGCAGCGCCAGCGCGTCGGCAAGCTCCTCGATCTTCGGCTCTATGTCGGGAACGTCATAGAGCAGGCCGAAGACGCGCAAATTCTGCCGCACGGTGAGGCGATGCGGCAGATCGACATAAGGGCTTTCGAAATTCATGCGGCCAAGCGCGCTGTAACGGTCGCGCGCCATGTCATGGCCGAAGACGCGGATCGAACCGGCGCTCGGCTCGATCAGCCCCATGATCATGCCGATGGTTGTGGTCTTGCCCGCGCCGTTGCCGCCGAGAAGCCCCGTCACGGAGCCGGGGGCGAGCGAGAAATCGAGCGGACCGACGACGTTGCGATTGCCGTAACTCTTGGCGAGGCCCTGAACCGAAAGCGTCGGCCGGGGCGCGCTGGATAGCGAAGACATGAGCGTTTCTACGCCCGCGGCGGCGCCCCCCGCAAGGCGTTACTTCTGGCAGCGCGGGCAATAGAAGGTCGAGCGCCCCGATTGTGTGACGCGGGCGACGGTCCCCTTGCAGCCGGGCGTGGGACAGGCGGCGCCCTCGCGATCGTAGACACGGAAGCTGTGCTGGAAATAGCCGAGCGAGCCGTCCGCCTGGCGATGGTCCCGCAGCGAGGAGCCGCCGGCCCGGAGTGCGTCGGCAAGAACATCCTTGATCGCCTTCGGCAGCCGCGCCAGCGCCGCGCCCGGCTTTCCCGTCGCAGTGACGAGCGTTCCCGCCGCCGCGAGCGGCGAGACACGGGCGCGATGGAGGGCCTCGCAGACATAGATATTGCCGAGGCCCGCGACGAGGCGCTGATCCAGTAGCAACGCCTTCACCGGCGCCTTGCGGCCCCGAAAGGCGTTGGCGAGCATCGCGGCGTCCAGATCCCCGCCCAGCGGCTCGACGCCGACGCCTCGAAAGAGCTTGTGCGCGTCGAGGTCGCCCGCGGGAACAAGCAGCATGAAGCCGAAGCGGCGCGGGTCGTTGTAGGTGACGCGCCTTCCGTTATCGAGATGAAAAACGACATGGTCATGCGCGGCGCTCTTGTCGCGCGGATGGTGAAAGCGGCCGGGGGCCTCCTCGTCGATGCGGAAGGACCCGCTCATGCCCAGATGCATCACGAGCGCCTCGTCGGCGTCGAGATCGGCGATGAGATATTTGGCCCGCCGACGCAGGTCGAGAATGCGCCTTCCCCCAAGGCGCCGCGCGAAGTCCGGCGGGAAGGGAAAGCGCAGATCGCCGCGCCGCTGCTCGACGCGCAGGATCCGCGCGCCGACGAGGGCGGGGGCAAGTCCGCGCCGCACGGTTTCGACCTCGGGCAGTTCGGGCATCGGATGGGCTTCCTGCGCGGCGCTTTGGCCGCGCCGCGTCCGCGCGCTATAATCCTTCTCCTGAAAAATCGCGAGAGGCGGCTGGAAAAGCTGAACGAAACGACCCTCGTCGCCCATCTGCGCCGCCGATTTCCCGACGCGCTCGCGATATATCTTTTCGGCAGCATGGCGAGCGGCGAGGCGGGACCGGACAGCTTCGCGGCGGACTTCACCCGTCAGGACGCCGCTATTCTCAATATTCAGCGCGCCTGCGAGGCGGCGCTGGACATCGGGCAACATGTCGTGCGCCGCGAACGGCTGGGCGTCCCGCAGAGCGCCCGCGACGTCTTCACGCTGCTGGCCGATGGCGGCCGGATCGCGCCCGAACTCGCGGAAAACATGCGCAAGACGGTCGGTTTTCGCGTTATTGCGGTCCACGACTGCCGGGCTTTGGTCCTGCCCATCGTCACCGCGATCATCACCGGGAGGTTGGACGATTTCCTCGCCTTCAGCGCCGCGCTCCTTAAGCGGAGCGCCTGACGCCCCGCCCATAGCCATCGCCGCCGCAAGAGGCTATACCGTCCCCCGTCTTTCCATTCCATGCGAGCGTTAGATGACCGATTCCCGTTCAAACCGAGAGGGTTCGACCCATTTCGGCTACTCCGAGGTTCCGCTTTCCGAAAAGCAGCACCTCGTGGACGACGTCTTCCACAAGGTCGCGCGCCGCTACGACGTCATGAACGACCTCATGTCCGGCGGCCTGCACCGGCTCTGGAAGGACACTTTCGCGGGCAAGGTCAATGCGCGCAACCGCAAGGGTTTCCGGCATCTCGACGTCGCCGGAGGCACGGGCGACGTCGCCTTCCGCATCGCGCGGAATTCGGCCGCCGACGCCGAGATCGTCGTCCTCGACATCAATGGCGACATGCTGGAGGTCGGCCGCGACCGGGCCCGTGAGCGCGGGATCGAGGGCAAGCTCGACTTCGTGCAGGCCAACGCCGAGTCCCTGCCCTTCCCGGACGCGCATTTCGACGCCTACACCATCGCTTTCGGCATCCGTAACGTGCCGCGCATCCAGGTGGCGCTCGAGGAGGCCTATCGCGTCCTCAAGCCCGGCGGGCGCTTCCTCTGCCTCGAATTCTCGCAGGTCAACGTGCCGGGCCTCGACAAGATCTACGAGGCCTATTCGTTCAACGTGATTCCGACGGTCGGCAAGCTGGTCGCCGGGGACGCCGAGCCCTACCGTTACCTCGTGGAGTCGATCCGCAAGTTCCCGCCGGCCGAGGAATTCGAGCGCATGATCCGCGCCGCGGGTTTCCGCCGCACGGGCTTCGAGCGCCTCACCGGCGGCGTCGTGGCGATCCATTCCGGCTGGAAGTACTGATCCAACACAGGCGGCGGTCCCCGTGCTTCTCGGAATTGGCCACTTCTATCGACTGGCGCGCGCCGGCTACATACTGGCGCGCGAGGGCGTCTTCGCGAATCTCGACCCCAATCTGGTTCCGCCCGCGGCGGCGCCTCTGGTGCGGCTCGCCAATCTCTTCGCGCGCAGCGACGGCGAGGGCGCCGGCAGGGCGCTGGTGCGGGCGCTGTCGGAGATCGGCCCCTCCTATGTGAAGCTCGGCCAGTTCCTCGCCACGCGGCCGGACGTGGTCGGCGGCGAGATCGCCGACGCGCTCACCGCCCTGCAGGACCGCATGGCCCCCTTCGGGCGTGAGGAGGCGGTCGCGATCGTCGAGAAGGCGCTCGGGAAGAAGATCGACGAGGTCTACACATTCTTCGGCGACCCGGTCGCCGCCGCCTCGGTCGCCCAGGTTCACATGGCTCGCGCGCGCTACGCGGATGGCGAGCGTCAGGTCGCGGTCAAGGTGCTGCGTCCGGGCGTCGAGGGACAGTTCGCGCGCGATCTGCGCGACATGTATCTGGTGGCCCGCATCGCTGAGCGCTGGTCCTCCGAAGGCCGGCGCCTGCGCATGATCGAGGTCGTCGACACGCTCGCGCGAACGGTGAAGCTCGAGACAGACTTCCGGCTGGAGGCCGCCGCGGCGTCCGAATTCGCCGAAAACGTCGCGAAAGACCCCGACATTCACGTGCCGCATGTCGACTGGGACCGCACGGCGCGCGAGGTGCTGACGCTGGAATGGATCGACGGCGCGCCGCTCTCGGACCTCGAGCGCGTCGCGGCGGACGGCCATGACCTCAAGGCGCTCGGCGCCCATGTGCTGCAGTCCTTCCTGCGCCACGCGATGCGAGACGGCTTCTTCCACGCCGACATGCATCAGGGCAATCTTTTCGTCGACAGGCAGGGCCGGCTCATCGCCATCGACTTCGGCATCATGGGACGGCTCGGCGCGAAGGAGCGCCGGTTTCTCGCCGAGATTCTCTACGGCTTCATCACCCGCGACTACAAACGCGTGGCGGAAGTGCATTTCGAGGCGGGCTATGTGCCGGCCAAACATTCGATCGAGGAATTCTCGCAGGCGCTGCGCGCCATCGGCGAGCCGCTGCACACGGTGAACGCCGAAGATATTTCGATGGCGCGGCTGCTGACGCTGCTGTTCGAGGTCACCGCGCTCTTCGACATGCGCACGCGCACCGAGCTGGTGCTTCTGCAAAAGACCATGGTCGTCGCCGAAGGCGTCGCGCGCACCCTCGATCCGAGGCTCAACATCTGGAAGACCTGCGACCCCGTGGTCCGCTCATGGATCGAGGAAAATCTCGGACCCAAGGCGAAGCTCGAGGACGCCGGCAAGAGCATCGCCGAACTGGCGCGGCTCGCGACGCATCTCCCCAAAACACTCGCCGACGCCGAGATCGCCGTCGAACGCATTTCGCGCATGGCGGATCAGGGCGTCGATTTGTCGCCGCAGGCGCTGGAAGGACTCGCGGACACGCGCCGGCGCTCGGACAACAGGCTGCTCGTCGGAATTGCGGCGCTGCTGCTGCTGGGCGCGTGGCTTTTCGGTTGAGGCCGGAGCCTCACGCTCCCCGCGCCATCCCCAGAAACTCCTCCCGCGTGCGCGGATCGTCGCGGATCACGCCGAGCAGTTTGCTCGTCGTCAGCGACGAGCCCGGCGTGTTGACGCCCCGCAGCGTCATGCAATTGTGCTCGGCCTCGATCACCACGCCGACGCCGGCGGGCTGCAAAATGTCCTGGATCGCCTCGGCGATTTCGGCGGTCAGCTTCTCCTGAATCTGCAGACGGCGCGAGAACCCGTGGACCACGCGCGCGAGCTTGGAGATGCCGACGACGCGGTTCGTCGGCAGATAACCGACATGGGCGCGGCCGATCACCGGCAGCATATGGTGTTCGCAGAAGCTGACGACGCGGATGTTCTTGAGCACGACGAGTTCGTCATAGCCGCCGACCTCCTCGAAGGTGCGCTTCATATATTCGCGCGGATCGATGGCGTAGCCGGCGAAGAGCTCGCGATAGGAACGGACGACCCGCGCCGGCGTGTCGAGCAGGCCTTCGCGGTTCGGATCGTCTCCCGCCCATTCAATGAGCACGCGGACGGCAGCTTCAGCATCGGCCTGGGTGGGTTTGGCCATTCCTCAAATCTCCGAAAAAGTCGCAGGCGGACGGCGGCGGCGGGGCCGACGCCGAATCGGGGCGACCCCGTCCGGCCGCCCCTTCGCCGCTAAAGTGCGACGGGTTCGGGATTTTGGCAAACCCTCAGGCGCGGAAGACGCCTACGGAATGATTCCGGCGGCGCTGCGTCCGATATTGCCGATTGTCGAGCCGACCGAATTGACCGTGCGCTTCACGAAGCCGAAGGCGCCGCCGTCGCTCTGCGCAGGCGCGGGGGCCGGCGCAGGGGCGGGAGGCGGGCTCGGCTCGGCGGCGGCGGCAGGCGCGGGCGCCTGATCCGGCGCGCTCCGGCCCGGCTTAGCGCTCTTCGGCTTGGCGGGGGCGGCGCTTTGCGCGGCAGGCTTCGCCTTGGGCTTCCCCGGCTTCGCCTGCGCGGCGCGCGGCTCGGCCGACGCGGGCGAGGCGGCCGCCGGAGCCTCCGGCGCCGCTGCCGGCGCGGCGGCCTTGGGCCGCGGCGGCGCAGCCGGCTCCGGCGCGGAGAGCTTCGACTCCAACGGCGCCGCGGACTGAAGCGAGGCGGTCGACGCGGGAGGCGCGGCCTTGAGCGCCGGCGCGACGGTTGCCGCCTCGCCGGTCGTCGCTGTCGGGCCGGCCGCCGGCGTCTTGCCGGAGGGGTCAACAGGCGCGGTCGCGGCCTCGATCGGCGGCGGCGCGGAGTCTTTCGCCGGATCGCTGGCGTGGTCGGCGAGCGTGTCGAGCGCGGCGGCGTCCGCGCGCGGCTGCTCCGTCGCGGCGGACTCGGCCACAGGCGCAGGTTCCGGTTCGGCGATCCGCGCAACCGCGGCCTGCTGGTCCTGCGGTCCCCGTCCCTGGGCGAGCGTCCAGCCCAGCGCGGCGAGGCCGACGACGACGATCGAGGCGGAAAGATAGATCAGTTTCCGGCGCCGGCCGGCGTCGTCATCGTCCGGGGCGGCAAAAACAACATTTTCGCTCGGGCGCGACGGGCGCCATGACTCGTCGGGCCTCGGCGGCGTCGGGATCTTCGGCGCGACCGACCCGGCCAGGGCGCGATCTGGTTCGCCCACGCGCAATTTCGGCGCGGCGACCTCCGGGGCCGCCGCCCCTTGGGCGGGCGGCGCGGCGTGTCTCTCGGGCATGATCGGCGGCGCGGCGGGGCGTGAAGGGTCGTTGACCGCCGGCTCGACGTCACGCCGCAACATTTCCTTGAATTCCGCGAAAGCGGCCATCAGTTCCTTGTCGTCGCCCTTTACCGTCATGCCTTTTCACTCGACTGCGTCGCGGGCGCGGAAATTACATGCGCGCGACTGTTTCACCGGACTGACCCAGCGATCCTCGCGCTCAACAAACCCCCAAATTGTGGCGGTTATTCGAATTCGGATGCGGGCCCCGGACGCCGCAATCTCAATCCGGGCGGGAACATTGGCTCAGGTCACGCGTTGCGACTGTACGCAGGACGAGCCGATCGGCTCATCCTCTGCCGCCTGCAGTCCCTGAAAGGAGAACCTCATGGACTGGAATCGCATCGAAGGGAACTGGAAGCAGTTCAGCGGAATGATCCGCGAAAAGTGGGGCGAGATCACCGACGACGAACTCGACAAGATGGAAGGCAAGCGTGAACAGTTGGAAGGAAAACTGCAGGAAAAATACGGCATGGGCAAAGAGGCGGTGAAAAAGACCGTCGACGACTGGCTGAACACGCTCGGCTAAAACCCATGCAGGGAAGCGGCCGCCTCGCGGCCGCTTTCTACGCAGCGATCAATTGCCGGCGCCGAATTTGAGCCAATTGGCGTGAGCGGCGTCGGCGGCGCAAGTCGCCGCCATCGAGCGGTACATGGTTCCATCTTTCCTGGCGTATTTCTTTCCGCAGGCCTCGATCTTGCGTCGATAGGCGTTCGCCTGCGCCGTCGGGAGAGCGGATAAAAATACGGCCTCGCATTTTGCCGTCACCATCGCGCCGCGCTGAATGTCGGCGGTGGAGCCCCAGAGACAACTGACAAAGATCTTATGCGCTTCCCCGCAGGTCCTGGCGGCGCGCACTTTCGCCTCCTCGGCTTCGAGATCCATCGAACAGTCCACCGCGCCGGCCGACGTCGCGAGCAAAATGAAGATAAGAGCGAAAGCTGATCGACGCATGGCTTGTGTCCTCCCGTTGCGTGGAGCTGGCGAGATCTTACGCCATGACATCCGCTGTGGTGAGGCCCGCGCCGCGTGCGAGAACGGGCCGGCGCCGAGCGACGGCTGCGACGATGGCGCGCAGCCTTGCTTGGAACGAATGTAAGGAAGATAAATTGCGCACGCGCCGCCTGCTTCCTACTATCGGATCATGAAATTGCGCGAGCTTTCGGATCAAGCGGCGATGTCAGTCATTCTTCCGTCGTTGCGCGGCGCCCGGCGCCTCGCTCTCTGCTGCCTTTTGTCTTTCATCGCCGTCGAGGCGAAGGCGCAGAACGCAAACGCCGGCGAAAACGGGCTGACGCCTGTCGAACTGCTGGGCAAGCGCATCTTCGAGGATACGTCGCTCTCCCGGCCGGCCGGCGTTTCCTGCGCCTCGTGCCATGATGCGACGAAGGCGTTTCAGGGCGTCAACGGCTCGCCCATTGCGGCCGTCGCGCGCGGTTCGCTGCCAACATCCTTCGGCAAGCGCAACACCCCGACCATCATGTACGCCTCTTTCGCGCCACCCTTCTCCTTCGTGGAGGAGAAGGACGAAGAAAGCGGAAAGGTGGAGATGGTTCCTGTCGGCGGACAGTTTCTCGACGGGCGCGCGAGCGATCTTCTCGCGCAATTCGAAGGGCCGCTGCTCGATCCGCTCGAAATGAACGCGCCGTCGAAGCGCTTTGCGGTCGAGGCCATTCGCGACGGCGCCTACGCCGATCTCGCCCGCAAGGTATACGGCGAAAAGATTTTCGATGATCCCGACGCGGCGTTCGAGAAGCTGGCGCAGGCGGTCGTCGCTTTCGAATCGAGCGCGCGCTTTCATCCCTTCGCCTCCAAATTCGACGATTATCTGCGCGGACAGGCGCAGCTGACGGCGACCGAGAAAAAAGGCTTCGAGCTCTTCAAGGATCCAAAGAAAGGCAATTGTCTCGCCTGCCATGTCGGCAAGGAGGATTCGCGCGAGCCAAAGGACTGGCTCTTCACCGATTTCACTTACGACGCGCTGGGCGCGCCGAGGAACAGGGCGATACCGGTCAACGCCGGCGCCGGCTTTTTCGATCTCGGCCTGTGCAAGCGCCCCGGCCTCGACAAGATCGCGCCCGCGGGCTTCGACGCCGCGAGCGTCTGCGGCGCCTTCAAGGTTCCGACGCTGCGCAATATCGCGGTGACCGGCCCCTATCTCCACAATGGCGTCTTCACCAGCCTGCGCGACGTCGTCGCATTCTACGCAACGCGCGACACCGACCCCGCGCGCTGGTACCCGAAGGGCGAGAAGGGAAAGCCGGAGAAATTCGACGATCTTCCGTCGAATTATCGGGAGAACGTGAACGTCAAGGAAGCTCCCTATGACCGAAAGCCGGGACAAAAACCGCGGCTCTCGGACAAGGAGATCGACGCGATCGTCGCCTTCCTCGAAACATTGACGGACCATCCGCAGCAATAAGAAGGCGCGCCGCACAAACGCCACAAGGCTTGCGCTCGTATAGGGCGATTTCAGTCACGCCCTGGAGGCCGCATGCGCATTCCCGCCCTTTGCCTGTTCGTCCTGTTGGCGCAGAACGCGGCGGCCGCAAGGGAGATAGAGGCGAAATCCGCGGTCGCCGCCGTCACCGTGCATCCCGACGCCGCGACGGTGACGCGCGAAGCGACGGTCGATCTGCCGGCGGGGGCCAGCACGATCGCCTTTCGAGGATTGCCTTACGGGCTCGATCCGGCGTCGCTGCGCGTTTCGGGCGAGGGCGGCGCGCGCTTCAGCATCGGCGCCGTGGAGACGCGGCTGACGCCCGCCGACGCGAAGGCGCCCGACAGCGCCATCGCCGCGCGGCTGAAGGCGCTGCGCGCCGAGCGCGACAGCGTGCAGACGAAACTCGACGCTCTCGCCGCGAAACTTGCGATGATCCTGCGCTATTCGCAGGCGAGTCCCGAAAGGCTGTCGCCTGAAACGCGCCCCATGCAGGCGAGCGAATGGAATGCGGCCTTCGAGGCCGTCGGCGCCGCGCACGCCAAGACGGGCGAGGAAATGCGGCTCGCAAGATTGCGCGCCGCGGAGCTCGACGAGGAGATCCGCTCGCTGGAAACGGGCGAAGGACGGGGCGCGCGGCGCGGTCCCGCCCGCGACGTGTCTGTTTCCATCGACGCAACGTCGGGCGGTCGCGCGCGCCTCGCATTGAGCTATCTCGCCAATGGCGCCGGCTGGACGCCCGCCTATGAGGCGCGGCTCGACACGGGCGACGGCGCCCGCAGGCCCGCGATCGACTTCTCCCGCCGCGTCCTCGTCTCGCAGCGCACGGGCGAGGACTGGACCGATATTGCGATGACGGTCTCGACGACGCGCGCCCATCGCGGCGCCGCCGCGCCCGAAGTTGCGCCGAAGCGCGTGACATTCCTCGAAACGCCGGCGCCGTTTCCAATGGCGAAGGCGGCGCGCGGACGCATGACGATGGAAGGTGCGGCGCCGGCGCCGGCTGCGCCCGCCGTCGAAGCAGAGGACAGGAACGCCGCCCCGGAATCCGAACCCGCGCCGCAGCAGATTGCGACGCTCGACGCCGGCGCCTATCAGGCGATATACAAGATCGGCGGCGCCGTCAGCGCGCCTGGAGACGGCGCGACGAAAAGCTTCATCGTCTCGACGCGGCGGATCGAACCGAAGCTCGATATCCGCATATCTCCCGCCCTCGATCCGACGGCCTATCTCAACGCCCGTCTCGTCAACGACGAAGACGCGCCCTTGCTCCCCGGACCGCTCACCGTGCTGCGCGACGGCGTTTATGTGGGCGAAACGCGGCTGGCGCTGATCGCGCCGGGCGAGGCGGCGGATTTCGGCTTCGGCGTCGACGACAAGGTGAAGGTGACGCGCGCGCCCGTGAAGCGAAGCGAGAACGAGCCGGGCTGGTTCGGCCAGACGAAAATGGAGTTGCGCGACTACAAGACGACGGTGAAGAATCTGCACGGCTTTCCCGTCGCCGTGACGGTCGTCGATCAGATTCCCGTTTCCGAAAACTCCTCGATCGTCGTCGAGCAGCTGCCGCAGACGACGCCCGCGAGCGAGAAGCAGGCCGACAGGACGCCCAGCGACAGGCGCGGCATATTGAGCTGGAGCTTCGACCTGCCGCCCGGCGCGGCAAAGGAACTGCGGCTCGCATGGCGCGTCAAATGGCCGGCGGATCGTGAGATCGTCATGCAGCCGACGCGCTGAGCGCGAGGGCTTGCAGGCGCCGGTCGGCGGATTATTTCAATTTGAGCGGAACTATCGGTGCAGAAGGTCTCGCCTGTGCGCAGCGACGTCGTTTCGCCAGAAAAGAACTTGGGAGAGGAACATGATTCGCAGGACATTGATCGCCCTCGTCGCAGCCGCTTTCGCGCTGGGCGTCGCGCCGAGCTTATCGCTCGCCGCCGACGAGAACCATGTCGCCGAGGCGATCACCCACACGCGCGAGGCGATCAACGACGGGTTGGACGGCAAGGCAAGCTCGCTCGTGGAGCACGCCCGGGACGCGCTGGAGCACGCCAACGCCGCTGAAAAAGAAAAATCCAACCGCTTCGTCCGCGCCGGCATCGTGCATCTGAAGCAGGCGATCAAGCATGGCGAAAAGGGCCACGCCAAGATCGCCACGCGCCATGCGAAGGAGGCGCTCGCGAAACTCGACCATGCGCCGCAATGAGTTGATGAGTATTTGACAGAAAAGGACGCCGGCGCGAAAGCCGGCGTCTTTTTATTTGGCGGCGAGCCCGTAGCGCGCGAGCGTTTCGCGCAACTGCGGCGCCGGCGCCGCGCCGCTGGTGAAGACCGCGCGTCCAGGCGCGACGCAGCGTTCGGATTCGTCGCGGCCAAAGCGCCCGGCGAGCAACTGATCCGCGCGTCGCGCGATAGCGGGCGCCGGGTCGATCCACTCCACGGGCCAGGGCGCGAGCCTTTGGAACGCGTCGAGCAGCAGCGGATAATGGGTGCAGGCGAGCACCACGACATCCGTGCGTCGGCCGTCGGTTTCCTGAAAGCAGGGCGCGATTTCGGCGGCGATCTCCTCGTCGCAGACGCTTCCGTGATGCATGTAGTTTTCCGCGAGCCGCGCGAGAGTCGTCGAGCCGACGAGCGCCACGCGGCAATGGGCGGCGAATTGCGCGATGAGATTTTGCGTATAGTCGCGCGCGACCGTGCCGGGCGTCGCGAGAACGGAAATCATCTTCGAGCGCGAATGCTCGGCAGCCGGCTTGATCGCCGGGACGGTGCCGACGAAAGGGATCTCCGGCCAGCGCGCGCGCAGACAGGGCAGCACCAGAGTCGAGGCCGTATTGCAGGCGATGACGACCATGTCGGGCGCATGTTCGGCGATGAGGCGCTCCATCACCTTCATCACGCGATCGACGAGTTCCGGCTCCTTCCAGGAGCCATAGGGAAAGCCGGCGTCATCGGCGCAATAGACATAATCCGCGCCCGGACGGATCTTGACGATCTCGGCGAAGACGGTGAGACCGCCGAGGCCTGAGTCGAAAACGAGAATCCTGGGCGGGCGGTTCATCGAGCGTCCGGCGAACAATGCTGCGCGGCGCGAATCGTTCGCGCCGCGTCATGATAATGCGCGGGCTTTAAAAATTCAGAACGGGAGGTTGAAGACGCGCGCGGGCGCCAGCGCGCCTTCGACGATCTCGCCGAAAGCCACCGGCACGCCGCCGCAGGCCGCATAGACCACGCCCTCATGCGGCGCGTCGCGGCCGCGAAGGATGACCGATCCGCCGCGCCGCAGCCGCGCCGCCGTGTCGCGGTCGACGATGACGCAGGGAAGCTCGGAAAGGCCCGCCTCGACGGAGAGCAGCGCCTCGCCCGCCATGTTCTGGTTCTCGATCTCGTCGAGCGTGTAGGAGTCTTCCTCGACGAACGGCCCGACGCGCGTCCGGCGCAGCGCCGTGACGTGCCCGTAGCAACCGAGGAGCCGCCCGAGATCGCGGGCGATGGCGCGCACATAGGCGCCCTTGCCGCATTCCATGAAGAAAACGGTTTCGTCCGGTGTCGCCGCTTCGATCGTCAGCGAATGGATCGTCACCGCCCGGGCTTTCAGCTCCACCTGCTCGCCCTCGCGCGCGAGGTCATAGGCGCGCTCGCCCGCGATCTTGATCGCGGAGAACTGCGGCGGCGTCTGCAGGATGTCGCCGATGAACTGCGGCAGCAGCGCTTCGATGGCGGCGCGCTCGGGGCGGGCCTCGCTCGTGCGCGTGATTTCGCCGTCGGAATCGTCGGTGTTTGTCTCCGCGCCCCAGCGCACGGTGAAGCGATAGGCCTTTTCGCCGTCCTGCACGAAAGGCACGGTCTTGGTCGCCTCGCCGAAGGCGATGGGAAGTATGCCGGAGGCGAGCGGGTCGAGCGTGCCGGCGTGACCGGCCTTCTGCGCGTTGTAGACGCGCTTGAGGCGCGACACGGCCTGCGTGGAGGTCATGCCGACGGATTTGTCGAGCACCACCCATCCGTCGACGACGGCGCGATTCGATCTTTTCTGCTGTTTCATCAGGCGGCGCCGCTCTCTTGCGTGTCGTCGTCGTCGGTTGCGAGATCGCGTTTCACGCGCTCGGAGTTCAGGATCGCGTCGATGCGCGAGACCGCGTCGAAACTGTCGTCGATGCGGAAGCGAATCTCGGGGGCGAATTTGAGATTGACCTCATGGGCGATTTCCCCGCGCAGGAACCGCTTGTGGCGGTCGAGGGCGGAGATCACCTCGGGCTCGTCCTTGCCGCCGAGCGGCATGACATAGATCGTCGCGAGCTTGAGGTCGGGGCTCATCTTCACGCGCGATACGGTGACCACATGCTTTTCCAGCACGGGATCGCTGATTTCTCCGCGCGACAGGAGCTGCGCGAAGGCGTGACGCACGAGTTCCGCGACGCGCAGCATGCGCTGCGACGGCTCGGCGCCGTGAGAGTGATGGGATCGGGCCATGAATTCCTCGGACGAACCGACTCTCGACGACCCCTCCCCGGCCCTCCCCCGCGTTGCGGGAGAGGGGGCAAATCGGGGGCGTCATGACGAACTGCGCTAATCTCGTTCGTTAGCGTTCCCTCGCCCGCGCGAGCGGGGGAGGGAGAGTGAAGGGGCGAACCCCCGGCCTCACAGCGTCCGCTTGATCTCCTCGACGCGGTAACATTCGATCACGTCGCCCGGACGCATGTCCTGATAGTTCTCGAAGGCCATGCCGCATTCCTGGCCGGCGGTGACCTCCTTGACCTCGTCCTTGAAGCGCTTGAGCGTCGAAAGCTTGCCTTCGTGGACGACGACATTGTCGCGGATGAGGCGGACATTGGCGCCGCGCTCGACATTGCCGTCGGTGACGCGGCAGCCCGCGACCTTGCCGACCTTGGAAATGTCGAAGACTTCGAGGATCTGGGCGTTGCCGAGCATCGTCTCGCGAAGAGTCGGCGCAAGCAGCCCGGACATCGCCGCCTTAACGTCATCCACGAGATTGTAGATGATGTTGTAGTAGCGGATCTCGATGCCCGCGCGTTCGGCCGCCTCGCGCGCTTCCTTGTGGGCGCGCACGTTGAAGCCGATGACGGCGGCGCCCGAGGCTTCCGCGAGCGAGATGTCGGACTCCGAAATGCCGCCGACGCCGGCGTGCACCACGCGCGCCCCGACCTCGTCCGTGCCGAGCTTCTCCAGCGCAGCCGCAATCGCTTCGACCGAACCCTGCACGTCGCCCTTGATGACGAGCGGGAACTCCTTGCGGCCCGCCGCCTTGAGCTGGCTCATCATGTCCGAGAGCGAGCCGCGCGCCGTGCCGCCGCGAGCGGCCAGCTTGTCGCGCTTCAGGCGCTCACGATATTCCGTGATCTCGCGGGCGCGGGCTTCGGACTCGACCACCGCGACGCGGTCGCCGGCCTCGGGCGTGCCGTTGAAGCCCAGAATCTCGACCGGGAAGCTTGGCCCCGCCTCCGGGCGCGTCGCGCCCTTGTCGTCGAGCAGCGCGCGGACGCGGCCCCATTGCGTGCCGGCGACGATGATGTCGCCAACCCGCAGCGTGCCGCGCTGGACGAGCATCGTCGCGACCGGGCCGCGGCCCTTGTCGAGCCGCGCCTCGATGACCGTGCCTTCGGCCGGCCGGTCGGCGTTGGCCTTGAGGTCGAGCACCTCGGCCTGCAGGGCGATAGCCTCGAGCAGCCTGTCGAGATTGAGCTTCTGCTTGGCCGAGACTTCGACTTCGAGCGTCTCGCCGCCCATGCTTTCGACCTGCACCTCGTGCTGCAGCAGTTCGGTGCGCACACGTTCGGGTTTGGCGTCCGGCTTGTCGATCTTGTTTATCGCGACGATCAGCGGCACCTGCGCGGCGCGCGCATGATGGATCGCCTCGACCGTCTGGGGCATCACGCCGTCGTCGGCCGCGACAACCAGGACGACGATGTCCGTCACCTTGGCGCCGCGGGCGCGCATCGCGGTGAAGGCCGCGTGGCCGGGCGTGTCGATGAAGGTCACGGGATGACCATTGGGCGCCGTCACCTGATAGGCGCCGATATGCTGGGTGATGCCGCCGGCCTCGCCCGACACGACATTAGCCTGTCGAATGGCGTCGAGCAGCGAGGTCTTGCCGTGGTCGACGTGGCCCATGATCGTGACGACCGGGGGACGCGATACGAGGTCGCCCTCGACGTCCGGCGTGTCGAACAGGCCCTCCTCGACGTCGGACTCGGCGACGCGCTTGACCGTGTGGCCCATTTCCTCGGCCACAAGCTGCGCGGTGTCGGCGTCGATCACGTCGTTGATCTTGTGCATTTCGCCCTGCTTCATCAGCAGGCGGATCACGTCCACCGCACGCTCCGACATGCGGTTGGCGAGCTCCTGAATCGTGATCGTCTCCGGCAGCACGACTTCGCGCGAAATTTTTTCCTTCTGCTCCACCTGGCCGCGGAACAGGCGCTGCTGACGGCGCTTGAAGGAGGCCACGGAGCGCGTGCGCTCTTCGTCCGTTCCCGCCGTGGCGGTGGCGACCGTCAGTCGGCCGCGATCCTTCATGGCGCCGCCACGAGAAGGCGCGGGACGCGGCGGCGTCGGCGGCGCAAAGCCGCCGATGGAGCGCACGGGCGGGCGCTTGACGGGCGTTTCGCCCGTCGCGGCGCGGGGCGACGGCGCGGCGGAAGAGGGCGCGCGGGGCGCAGCGGCTGCGGGCGCTCTGGGCGCGGCGGGAGCCGCCGGCGCGGCCGCGGCCTCGCCGGGCAGACGACGGCGCGCTTCCTCTTCGGACTTGCGCTTTGACTCGGCCTCGCGGGCGAGGCGTTCTTCCTCCTCGCGCTTGCGGGCGTCGGCGGCGGCGCGTTCGGCGCGCTCGCGCTCCTCCCGCTCCGCGCGAGCCTTGGCCTCGGCCTCGGCGCGGCGACGGTCTTCCTCCTCGCGGGAGCGGGCGTCGACCAGCGCGCGGGCGCGGGCCTCGCGCTCCTCATCCGTCAGCGCGCGCAGCACGACGCCGGATCCGGACCTTTGCGCGGGCGCCGGACGTGAACTCTCCTGCCTCGGCGGCGGCGCCGCAGGGGCGGCCGCGGCCGGCGCAGCCGGCGTCGCCGGCTTTGCGGGGGGCTCGCCGCTTCCGGGCGCGCGCCGTTTCACCTTCTCGACCACGACCACTTTCGAGCGGCCATGGGAGAAGCTCTGGCGCACCATGCCCTGTTCTCCGGCCGGCCGCTGCTTAAGATGCAACGTCTTCGACGGAGCGACGGTCAAAGTCTTGTCGCCGCTATTCTCGCTCTCACTCATCCGGCTTCCGATCCTGGGCCTTTTCCAGCCCGATAAATTCCAGTTCCTCGTCCGGCCGCTCGCCAGCGCCCGTCAACTCATCCCGCGCGATCGGCGCGTTTTCCGGCGCGCCGTCGAGTCCAACGCCCCGGTAAGCCGCCAAACGACGGCATCGCGCAAGAAAGCTCTCCGCCGGCCCACCCGCGCCAAGCGCTGCATGTATCACATTTGTGCGTCCCAAAGCCAAATCCAATTGGCTCGACGTAAATAAGCCGACGACCGGCGGCGCTCCCGCCCCTTGTGACCCATCGGGATCGCCGGCGCGCCGCGCGTTTTGCCGCAGCTTGCGCTTGCCGTCCATCCCGCCGTCGCTGGCTTCGATCAGCGCCGCCGTTCCGCGCCTGGCCAGCGCGTCGGCGACCTTGTTGAAGCCCGTCACGACCGCGCCCGCCTTGTTGGCGAGGGCCAGCATTTGCAGGCAATCCGCCTCGAGCAGGCGATCGACGTCCTGGGCGAGCTGCGGCGGGGCCTCGACCTTTTCCTTCAGCCCGCGCGAGAAAAGGCTTTTCTTCGCCGCCTGCGCGACCAGATCGGCGCGCGCGCCGACCCAGACGCCGCGGCCCGGAAGGCGCGCGCGAATGTCCGGCGCAATCACGCCGTCCGGTCCGCGCACGAAGCGGATCATCGTCTCCGGCGACGCCTTGCGCCGCGTGACGATGCAGGTCCGCTCGGAACCTTCCGCCTCTTCTTCTCTGGTCGCCCTGCCGATCAATGCTGCTCTTCGCCCTCCACGGCCGCCTCGGTCTCAGCCTCGGGCGCCGGTTTCTCGATCCAGCCGACGCGCACGCGCGCGGCCATGATCATCGCCTCGGCCTCTTCGCGCGAGAGTTCGATACCCTCGAAGAAGCCTTCGTGCTTCGTGGTCTCGCCGTCCTTCTTCTCGCTCCAGCCGACGAGGTCGTCCGGCACGCAGCCGGCGAAGTCCTCCATCGTCCTCACGTCGTTCTCGCCGAGCCTGACCATCATCGCGGTGGTCATGCCGTCGATCTCGCGCAATTCGTCGGAGACGCCGAGTTCGACGCGGCGGGCTTCGTTTTCGGCCTCGAGCTTGTCGAGATAGGCGCGCGCGCGGTTCTGGATCTCGGTCGCCGTGTCCTCGTCGAAGCCTTCGATCGACGCGAGCTCGCCGAGCTCCACATAGGCGAGGTCCTCGACGGAGCGGAAACCTTCCGACGCCAGCAGGCGGCCGACCACTTCGTCGACGTCGATCGCCGTCATGAAAGTGTTGGTGCGCTCGACAAATTCCTTCTGCCGGCGCTCGGACTCCTCGGCCTCGGTCAGAATGTCGATGTCCCAGCCGGTGAGCTGCGAGGCGAGACGCACATTCTGGCCGCGGCGGCCGATAGCGAGCGACAGCTGGTCGTCCGGCACGACGACCTCGATGCGCGAGGAGTCCTCGTCGAGCACCACCTTCACCACTTCGGCCGGCTGCAGCGCATTGACGATGAAGGTCGCGGCGTCCACCGACCACGGAATGATGTCGATGCGCTCGCCCTGAAGCTCCTGCACCACCGCCTGCACGCGCGAACCGCGCATGCCGACGCAGGCGCCGACAGGATCGATCGACGAATCGCGCGAAACGACGGCGATCTTGGCGCGCGAGCCCGGGTCGCGGGCGACCGACTTCACCTCGATCACGCCGTCGTAGATCTCCGGCACTTCCTGCTTGAACAGTTTCGCCATGAATTGCGGATGGGTGCGCGACAGGAAGATCTGCGGCCCGCGCTGCTCGCGGCGAACGTCGTAGACGTAAGCGCGCGCGCGGTCGCCGGGGCGAAACATTTCGCGCGGGATCATCTCGTCGCGGCGGATCACGCCTTCGCCGCGGCCGAGATCGATGATCACATTGCCATATTCGACGCGCTTGACGACGCCGTTGACGATCTCGCCGATGCGGTCCTTGAATTCCTCGTACTGGCGGTCGCGCTCGGCCTCGCGCACCTTCTGCACGATGATCTGCTTGGCGGACTGCGCGGCGATGCGCCCGAAATCGAAGGGCGGCAGCGTCTCGGAAATCCAGTCGCCGGCCTGCGCCGCCGGGTTGCGCTTGCGCGCGTCCTCGATCGCAATCTGCGTCGCGTCGTTCTCGACCTTGTCGACCACCTCGAGCAGGCGGGAGAAGCGCACTTCGCCCGTGCGGGGATTGATCTCGGCGCGCACCTCGGTCTCCTGCCCGTAGCGCGAGCGCGCCGCCTTCTGCAGCGCGTCCTCCATCGAGGCGATCACGATGCTGCGATCGATCGACTTTTCGCGCGCGACCGCGTCGGCGATCTGCAGAATTTCAAGTCGGTTGGCGCTGACGGCCATGGGTCAGTCTCCCTCGGAGCGGGTCGCGCGGGGTTTTGTCGGCCCGCCGCCCTTTTTGAATTGCGTTTGCACGCCGGCGGGAACCAGCGGTTTAGGCTTTTGCCTGTTCGGGCCGCGAAAACGGCCCGGTCCGCGGCGGGGGCGCTCGTCCTCGTCCGCCGCGTCTTCTTCTTCGCCGGCCGCCTGCTGGAGCTTGCCGGCGCGCAGCGACTCGCGGATCAGCGCCTCGGTCAGCATCAGCTTGCCCTCGTCGAGATCGGCGAGCGGCAGGACAACGGTTTTCTCTTCGTCGGAACGCGCGTCGAGGCGCTCCAGAGTCAGTTTCGCGTTGCGGCCTTCGCCTTCGACCGCCTGAATAACGCCGCGAAAGCGCTTGCGGCCCGATTCGACCGGATGGGTCAGCTCAATCCGCGCCTCATGCCCGACGGCGCGAGTGAAATCGGAGACGCGCACCAGCGGCCGATCGACCCCCGGCGACGAGATTTCGAGGCGATATTCATTGGCGATGACGTCGGCGACATCGAGTTCCGGCGACAACGCCTGGCTCGCCGCCTCGCAATCGTCGATGGTCATGGTTCCGTCGGGCCGCTCCGCCATGATCTGAAGGGTCTGGCCGTTCTGCTGCAAGAGCCGCACGCGAACGAGACGGAAGCCGAGCTGCGCCAGCACCGGCTCGGCGAGATGGGACACGCGCGCAGCGACGCCCGTCTCGGAGACGAGACGCGGCTCGTCCAGCGGGGCGTCGATGTTTGCGGCGTCGTTCTGCGTCAAGCCCTGGTCCTGCGCTTTCGGGGCCGCCAAACAAAAAAGAGCGGGTCCCCGGGGGGCCCACTCTCAATCGGCGATCACCCGAGAATGATCGTTTATGAGATGGAATTTGGGGCCTTATACACCTGAAGGGCGACGGAACGCAAGGAAAACCGCCGAGCCGCCGAGCGCCTCACCTTACGTCGATTTCCGTCTCAACGATATGCCGCAGCGGCGTGCCATCGGCCTGCAGCGTCATGCGCAATTTCAGCTTGCCGCCGGGTATGTCGTGTTCACGCACCACGCGCTCGATTTCCCGCTGCGAGGTGACGCCGACTTCCTTGAGAAACTTGCGCACGGCCATGTTGAAAAAATCTTCGTCCATGGCGCATCTCCGGCGTTACGAAACCTCTCGGTAACTATCGCCCGTCGGAACCACTTCAATCCGCGTGGCGCAAAAGAGCGGCGGCGTCCCGTTCTTCGAAGGTCGCCTTCGCATCGACGCATTGCGCCGCAACCGCGAAATGAAACGATCCCCGCCGCCAATGCGCGGCGCTCCAGTTTTGCGCCGAGCCGTCGCGCATCGTGACGCGCGGCGGATCGAACGCCACGGCGAAACTGTCCAGCGCCCGCGCGAGCCCCTGGCCGGTCGCCTTCACGACCGCCTCTTTCAGCGTCCAGATCGCGAAAAACGCCTCGCGGCGCGCGTCGCCGTCCAGGGCGCGGAGCAGCGCGACCTCCTCGGGCGAGAAGAAGCGTTCGGCGACTTTCATGTTGTCGGCGCGCCGGTCCGCCGACTCCGCGTCGACGCCGATCTCGAGGCCCTCCGTGACCGCCACGGCCGCCATGCCGCGCGTATGCGTCAGGCTGAAGCGCAGATCGCGCGGCGGATCGACGAGATAGGGCTTGCCCCGGGCCGCCGCGGCGAAGCGCCAGTCCTGCGGAGGCCGGTCCGCGTGCTTCGAGAGTTCCGCGCGCAGCAGGGCGTGGGCGGCGACATAAGATCGCCGGTCGTCTTCGAAATGAAAGCGCGCGGCCCGCGCGCGCTCGTCCTCGTCCAGCATCGCGGCGAGCGCCGGCCACTCTTCGGGCGCAACGCCCGAAACCTCCAGCGCCCGGACCGCGACCTTCACGCTCAGGAGACGCCGAGCTTCTTCTGCAAATTGGTGGAAGAGGTCGTGTACTGGAACAAAAGCTTCTTCTCGGGATAGATGTAGCGATGCGCCTTCTGCGCCGCGAGCGCGCCCTCGTGGAAGCCCGAGAGAATGAGCTTCAGCTTGCCCGGATAATAATTGATGTCGCCGACCGCGAAGATGCCCGGGTGGCTGGTCTCGAACTTCTCCGTATCGACCGGGATGAGATTCTCGTTGAGATTGAGCCCCCAGTCGGCGACGGGGCCGAGCTTCATGGTGAGGCCGAAGAAGGGCATCAGCCGCTCGCAGGAGAGCTTCTCCTCGGCGCCGTCGTTGCCCTTCAGCGTCGCATGGGTCATCTCGCCGTCGGCGCCCTCGACCGCCGTGATCTGACCGAGCCGGAAGCTGATCTTGCCGGCCGCCACCAGCTCCTGCATCGCCGACACCGAATGCGGCGCGGCGCGGAAGGCGTCGCGGCGATGGACGAGGGTGAGGCTCTTCGCCACGGGCTGAAGGTTCAGCGTCCAGTCGAGCGCCGAATCGCCGCCGCCGACGATCACGACGTCCCTGTCGCGGAAATCCTCCATCCGGCGCACGGCGTAGAAGACCGACTTGCCCTCATAGCTCTCGATGTTCGGGATCGGGGGCTTCTTGGGCTGGAAGGAGCCGCCCCCGGCCGCGACGATCACGACCTTGGCGTGAAAAACCTTGCCCGCGTCGGTGGTGACGCGGAAGGAGGGCTTCTCCGCCGTGCCGAGCGACGTCAGCGTCTCGACCATTTCGTTGAAATGGAAGGTCGGATGGAAGGGTTCGATCTGCTTGAGGAGATTGTCGGTCAGCTCCTGGCCGGTGACGATCGGCAGGCCGGGAATGTCGTAGATCGGCTTCTCGGGATAGAGCTCCGAGCACTGTCCGCCGGCGCGCGGCAGAATGTCGATGACATGCGACCTGATGTCGAGCAGTCCCAGTTCGAACACCGCGAAAAGGCCGGCCGGGCCGGCGCCGACGATGACGACATCGGTTTCGATCGCGGCTTCGTTGAGCTGGTTCATGGCGAGATCCTTAACGACTTTCTCAATGGGCGGACAGCGCCGCGCCGCGCCGGTCGGTCGGGGAGTCAATCACGAACCGTCGCGAGGGATCGGGGGCGCAGACGTTTGCTATCGCGGGCGCAACCGGCCGACCGGCGGATGCTCGATCCGCCGCGCAAGGTTCGTCTATAGCATTTGTCGGGCGATGCAACACGAATTCGCTGCGGCGGGTTTGCACCGCAGCCGGAGCGTCAGCCCTGCTGGGCGGGAGTGGTCACCACGAGGCCGTCAAGCTCGGGACGGACCGTGATCTGGCAGCACAGGCGGGAGTTCGGCTTCACGTCGAAGGCGAAGTCGAGCATATCCTCTTCCATCTGCGACGGCTTGCCGGCCTTTTCCGTCCAGTTTTCGTCGACATAGACATGGCAGGTGGCGCAGGCGCAGGCGCCGCCGCATTCTGCGGCGATCTCGGGAATGTCGTTGCGGCGCGCGGTCTCCATCACAGTGGAGCCCACTTCGCCCTCCACCGTGCGCGCCTGACCCTGGGAATCGACGAAGGTGATCTTCACCTTGGTCGGCGCGCCGCCGCCCGGTTCGGCGCCGTAGCGGGCCACTGTGTCGTGGAAGTTCATTTTCACCATGACGCCTGTCTCTTCCCTGTGAGATCGCCGGCCGCGCCGGGCCAAGCCGATTTTTCATAGCCCCGACGCAGCCTTGCCCGCCGTTCGGCCGCGTCGGACACAGCTCGATGCTTTGCCGTTCGATTAGCATCCGGCCGTTTGCCGCGCTAGCCCCTTGCGCAACTTGCGTGCAATCGCGGCGGCGGCGCCCGGCGAATCCCCGGGGAGGAGCTGGGGACGGGCGCGATTCCCTGTGCAATGCTATCAAGCGCTCAGGTCGACGTTTTGCGAAAAAGTTGAGGCGAACCTGATGAGCGATGTCGCAGTTGCATTCCGCGACGCGGACGGCCCCATGCAGGCCGATCTCCTGCACTGTCTCGATTTCATGAATGGATTGCCGTTCTTCAGGGCCTACAAGGCCAGGACATGGGACGCGCTCGAGATAACGGGGAAAAAGCGAATTCTGGATGTCGCCTGTGGCGTGGGCTTCGACGTCATCGAGATGGCGAAACTTTTTCCGAGGGCGGAATTTGTCGGCGTCGACAGGAGCGAAAGTTTTCTCGGCGTCGCGAGATCGAGGGCCGCCCATCTGCCCAACGCCAGCTTTTTCAGCGGCGACGCGGTTCGCCTGCCCTTTCCGGACGATAGTTTCGACGCCGCGAGGATCGATCGGTCGCTTCAGCACATGACGTCCCCCCTCGCCGCGATCGAAGAAATGATTCGCGTGACCCGGTCGGGCGGCCGGATCGTCGCTTCGGAGCCGGATTGGGGAACCTTCTTTTTATTCAACGGCAACGACGAGGCCGGCGCGAGGATGGCGGGAAAATGGCTGGAATCGATCGCCAACCCCCATATGGGGCGGGAAATCGGCCAGCAGTTCGAAAAATCCGGCGTCGAGGAAATCTGCTGGCGCGCGCGGGCGCTCGTCCTGACGCGACTCTACGACGCGAACGTCGTTTTCGATCTGCCCAGATTGAAGAAGAATTGCGTCGCGGCGGGCGTATTGTCCGCGCAGGAAGCAGATGACTGGCAGGCCGCCGCCGAGAGGGCGTCCGGGAAGGGAACTTTTCTCGCCTGTCTGAATATTTTCGAATGCAAGGGGGTGGTTCGGAAGTAGTTACATCCTCCCTCGCGCCCAGGCTGCAATTCGCGCCGCCACAGTCGCCGACGCCTCGCCGAGCGCATGGACGGCGGGAGCGCCGGTGTGCTCGGGCGCCGGCGCCTCGGCGGTGAAGAGCTGGGCCGCCCGGGTCGCGCCGTTCGACTCGCTGACGAGCCTCGCCTCGATCTCGACGACGGCGATGCTGCGCGCGACGTCGATCTCGAACCGGCGGATGTCGGTCGCAAGCGCCGCTGTCGCGCCGAGGCTGATCTGCCCGGCGGGGACGCCGGCGCGCTGCATGGCCTCGATCAGGCGGTTCTGGAAAAGCCGCGGCAGGCGCTCCGACCATTGCACGCCCGGCAGAACCGACACGCTGCCGTCCACGTCCCGCACGACGACCCTGTCGGAGCCCGTCGGCTGGACGGCGGCCGGCTCCCGCACGATCAGCGCGGGGCCCGACCTGAGCGGCGCGGCCCGCGCAGCCGAAACCGCGCCGGCGAGATCGAATGTCTGGCGGGGGGGCTGGGCGCAGCCGGCAAGCGCAAGCGCAAAGAGGATCAGCGCCCCCACCGCACCGCCGCGCGCCGTGCTGAACCCCTCGATCTCCATGCCGCCCCGTCGCCCCGTCTTCACATGCGGGCCAAATCGGCGCGCCATGGTCCTATTATCCAATTCGCCCAAAGACTTGAAGACGCCTTATCGCCCCTGATACTCCGGCACGGTCTGAGACGGACCGAAGATGAATTGCGACGGGTCCTTCTCGATCGAACGCAGGGTCCGGTCGAGCGTGTCGACAGCCTTGCGGCCGTCGACGGCGAGCGCCTCGTACTGGCGCAGGCCCGTGGCGGAGAATTTGTTGATGTTGGCGGAAGCGCCGGCGATGTTGCCGGTGATCTCCTTGATCTTGCGCGGATCGATCGCCTTGAGCCTCGCCTCTCCGGCCGCGAGCACCTTGTCGAGCCGCGCCGCGACGGGCTTCAGCGAATGGGCGACGTCGGCGGCGTCGCGCATGAAGGCCGTCACCGCGCTGGAATTGTCGGCGAGCGTCTTGGTGAAGGTCTCGGCGTTCTTCAGCGTCGCGGTGATCGAGTCGCTGTTCTGGTCGAGGAGCTTGTCGAGCTTCACCAGAACTTCGGCGGCTTTCGTCGAGAGATGCTGCACATTGCCGAGCAGGTTCTGGATTTCCGAGCGTTCGGCCTGAATCTGCGGATAGCGCTGGCCGGGTTGCGCGACGAGCTTGGGCGCGCGGGGCGTTCCGCCGACGAGCAACACGTCGGCGACGCCGGTGAAGCCGCGGGTTTCCAGGCGCGCGCGCGTATCGGTCTTGACCGGCGTCCTGTTGTCGATCTTGACCTCGACGTCGACCTTGCTCGGATCGCTCTCCGATATGGCGAGATGCGTCACCTCGCCGACCTTGACGCCGTTGAACAGAACGCCCGAGCCGCGGGTCAGACCCGACACCGCGCCCGAGAAGACGATCTGATAGGTCTCCTGCCGGCCGATCTGGCTCGGGCCGGAGAACCAGTAGACGAAGCCGAAGGCCGCAAAGGCGATCGCCAGCGTGAAGACGCCGATCAGGGCGTAATTGGCGCGGGTTTCCATTCTTCGTCCTCTTGGTCGGCGATCGTGGCGGTCAGTCTTCCGCCGCGAACGCCGTGGAAATAGGCGCGCAGCCAGGGATGGTCGGATACGAGCAGGCTCGCCAGCGGACCGGCGGCGATCACTCGCCCTTCGGCCAGCGCCGCGACCCTGTCGCAGATGGAGTAAAGGCTGTCGAGATCATGCGTCACCATGAAGACCGTCAGCCCGAGCGTCTGCTGCAGCGTCGCGATGAGGTCGTCGAACTCTGCGGCCCCGATCGGGTCGAGGCCCGAGGTCGGCTCGTCCAGAAAGACGAGTTCCGGGTCGAGCGCCAGCGCGCGCGCCAGCGCCGCGCGCTTCACCATGCCGCCCGACAATTCCGACGGAAATTTGTCGGCGGCGTCCGGCTTTAGACCGACAAGCTCGATCTTGAGCATGGCAAGCTCGTCCATCAGCCGGGGCGAAAGGTCGCGCGTCTCGCGCATCGGCATCTGGATGTTCTGTTTCACCGTAAGGCCGGAGAACAGCGCGCCATTCTGAAACAGCACGCCCCAGCGCTGCTCCAGCGCCCGTCGCGCCGCGGGCGGCAGCGCGTCCCGGTTCTGGCCGAAGATGCGGATCGAGCCCGCGCGCGTCGGCACGAGGCCGAGGATCGCGCGCATCAGCACGGATTTGCCCTGACCCGAGCCGCCCACGAAACCCAGCACCTCGCCGCGATAGACGTCGAGGTTCAGGCCGTTCATGACGAGTTTTTCGCCGAAGCCCACGACGAGATCGCGCACGCTGATGACGACGTCGCCCGTCGCCGTCTGCAGCGCGTCCCGTGTGTTTGCGGAGAGGTTCGTCATCGGCTCGCTCAATAGTCGATCGACGCAAAAAATATGGCGAAGAGTCCGTCGAGCACGATCACCATGAAGATCGACTTGACCACCGACGACGTCACCTGTCGGCCCAGCGATTCCGCGGAGCCCTTCGTCTCCAGGCCATCCATCGCCGCGATCAGGCCGATGACCAACGCCATGAAAGGGGCCTTGATCATTCCGACGAGGAATGTGTGAAGGGCGATCGCCTCCTTCAGCAGCGACAGGAAGGCCGCCGGGCTGATTCCCCCGTAGCTCCACGACACCAGCAGGCCGCCAAACAGCGCCGCCATGTCGGCGATGAAGGTGAGAATCGGCAGCGAGACGATCAGCGCCAGCACGCGCGGCGCGATCAGCACCTCGATCGGTGACAGGCCCATGACGCGCAGTGCGTCGATCTCCTCGCGCATTTTCATCGAGCCGATTTCGGCGGTGATCGCCGAGCCCGATCGTCCCGCGATCATGATGGAGGTGAGCAATACGCCCAGTTCGCGCAGCACCAGAATGCCGATGAGGCTGACGGTGTAGCTGGAGGCGCCGAATTTCAGCAGCTGGAAGATGCCCTGCTGCGCGACGATGGCGCCGACCAGCAGATTGATGAGAATGATGATCGGCGCGCTGCGAAAGCCGATCGTCTCCATGTGAAAGACGAGCGACGTGAAGCGAAAATGGCCCGGGTGGGTCGCGACATAAGCCATCGCCGCGATGAATTCGCCGAGAAAGGCGACGCCGCGATAGAACTCGCGAAGCGCGTCGACGACGGAAGCGCCGAGATCGGCGAGAAGGTCGACGATCACATTGACGCGCCGGCGCGGCGGTTTCTCGAATTCCCGGAACGCCGCTTCCTCGAGCATGGTGTGATGCTCGGGCCGCGCGTGCGCGAGCGCGACGCCGACATCGGCGTGCGCGAGCTCGTGCCGCGCGCGGTTGATGAGCCATGCGCCGGCGGTGTCGAGCTTCTCGACGCCGGAGAGATCGATCGTGACGAATTTCACGCGCGCGCCCTCGTCGACGAGCTGCTGCGCCTTCTGCTCGAGCCGGCGCGAAGCGATAAGGATCCAGTCGCCCGAAAGCGCCAGACGCTCGCCGCCGTTTGCAATCACGACGTCGGGAGGATGATGAACGGCGTCGACGGTCATGCGAGCTCGTTTCGTAATGTCTTGCAAAATGTCTTAACTTCGTGAATTGCGGTCAGCAAGCGCGTCCGCGCACATTGCGAGCGCAAGATCCTGACGAAATGATTGTAATCGGAGCAAAAACTTGCGCATCGAGCTGACGCTCGCCGTCGAGGCGTTTCCAATTGCGGGCCGATTCGTGATTTCCCGTGGCGCCAAGACCGAGGCGCGCGTCGTAACCGCGACGCTGCGCGCCGGCGGCCATATCGGGCGTGGCGAATGCGTGCCCTATGCGCGCTATGGAGAAAGCGTCGAGAGCGTCTGCGCCGCGATCGAAAGCGCGCGCGCCGAAATCGAGGCGGGGGCCGATCGCGCGGCGCTGCAAAGTCTTTTGCCCGCCGGCGCCGCGCGCAACGCGGTCGATTGCGCCATGTGGGATCTCGAGGCCAAGACCAGCGGCCGGCGCGCCTATGCGGCGGCGGGCTTCGCGCGCCTCGTTCCCCTCGTCACCGCCTATACGCTCTCGGTCGGGACGCCCGAGGAAATGCGCGCCGCGGCCCTGAAGGCCGCCGACCGGCCGCTGCTGAAGGTGAAACTCGCCGGCGAAGGCGACGACGCCCGGCTCGCCGCCGTGCGCGAGGGCGCGCCGCACGCCCGGCTCATCGTCGACGCCAACGAGGCGTGGGGGGAGGACTCGCTCGTCGCCCAGCTGGACGCCTGCGCCCGATTCGGCGTGGCGCTGGTCGAGCAGCCCCTGCCGGCCGGCCGGGACGAAATGCTCGCGAAAATCGCCCACCCGATTCCGATCTGCGCCGACGAAAGCGCCCATGAGACCGCTTCGCTCGCCGGCCTCAGGGGGCGCTACGACGCGGTCAACATCAAGCTCGACAAGACCGGCGGCCTGACCGAGGCGCTGGCCATGGCGCAGGCGGCGCAGGCGCAGGGCTTCGCCATCATGGCGGGCTGCATGGTGGGCACGTCGCTCGCCATGGCCCCGGCGACGCTCATCGGGCAGATGGCGGAATTCGTCGACCTCGACGGGCCGCTGCTGCTTGCAAAAGATCGGGAGCCCGGCCTTGTCTATGAAGGCTCGACCCTGATGCCGCCGCCCCCGGCGCTGTGGGGCTGACTACATCCCCTCGACAACGGGCTCGCCGGCGTTGAGCCAGGCGAGTATGCCGCCGCCGAAATGGGTGTCGGCGTCGCGGCGGCCCGCGAGCCGCGCCTGCTCCATAGCGCTCACCGACCGGCGGCCGGAGCGGCAATAGATCACGACCTTCTGGCCCTCGCCCGCGACCGGCAGTTTCGAGGGATCGAATTTCGACAGCGGATTGAACAGCGCGCCCTCGATATGGCCGGCGGCGTATTCCTCCGCCTCGCGCACGTCCACGAGAAGGATCGAGCCGTCGGCGAGGCCAGCCTTGAGCTCGTCAAGGGCGATGTCGTTGAAGGGGGCGGAGAGGGTCATCTTTTCTATCCCCGGAATTTTTGCGTCCCGCGTCCTTCGCACGCCGCTCGACGATCGTCCAGCGCCGATGTAGACAACTGTTTTTACAAAAGGATTTGGCAACCCTCCGGCGGTTCGCGGAAACTCCGTAGCTGAATCCGGCTGATCTGAAGATTTCCGCAACGCCGAATTTACAATTGTCGGCGAAGCTCTGGCGTCCGAAGCTTAAGCGCTGGAAGTTCTGCACTCATGCAATTGCGGCATATCGCCAATCGCGGCGCCGAGGCCCCCGTTTCCCGTCCGCCCTCCTCCATCCTCAAGGCGCCGCTTGCCCCGCCGCCGGCTGCGGCCGAGCCCGCCTTCGGTCCGGACGCGCGCGCGATCCTGTCGTCGATCGGAGAGGTCGTCTACCATTGGGACATTGCGACGGACCGGCTCGACTGGGGCGCCAATCTCGCGGAGGCGCTGGGGCCGATCGCCGCCTGCGATCTCGGGACGGGACTCGCTTTCGGCGAAAGGATCGCCACCGAAAGCGTCGCCTCCCGCTATGACGTCGTCATGCAGTCCGAGGCGAAGGATTCCGGCGAGGGCGTCGCCTATCAGGTCGTCTATGCGCTCGCGCCCCCGCGCGAACATGGCCCGGCGCAGTCCGTCTGGGTCGAGGACACCGGCCGCTGGTTCGCCGATTCGGACGGACGACCGGCGCGCGCCCATGGCGTCGTGCGCGTCGTGACCGAGCGCCATGAAATGGAGCGCAAGCTCGCGCTCGGCTCGCAGATCGATCCGCTGACCGGCGTTCTGAACCGCGCCCAGCTCTCCGAACACGTGCAGCGCTTCCTCACGCAGAGCGAACGCAACCGCAAGCCTTTCGCGGTCATGCTGGTCGCGCTGGAAAACCTTTTCGCGCTCAACCGCACCTATGGCTATGACGCGGGCGACGAGGTGATCGCGGGCCTTGCGCGGCGACTGCGGGCGAATGTCCGCGTCTGCGACATCGTCGCGCGTCACGCAGGCAACAAATTCGCGCTGGTGCTCGACAATTGCGACACCGAGCAGACGCTCTCCGTCGCCCGCCGCCTGCTCGATCTGGTGAAGGAGACGCCCTTCGAGACCTCGGCCGGCGCCATCCCGGCGACGATCCGCATCGGCGGCGTCATCGGGCCGCGCGAGGGCCGCGCGCCGCAAATTCTCTTCCAGCACGCCGAGGAGGCGCTCGACGTCGCCCGCCAGGGCAACGGCAAGCGCTTCGTCGCCTACACCGCCTCGCTCGCGCGGGAGGACGCGCGGCTGCGCGCCCTTCAGGTCGCCGACAGCATCGTTTCCGCGCTGAACGACCGGCGTGTCGAACTCGCCTTCCAGCCGATCGTGCACGCTGCGAACGGCAAGGTCGCGTTCCATGAGGCGCTGCTGCGCGTGCGTCTGGCGGATGGTTCGATGGTCGCGCCGGCCACGATCCTCCCGGTGGCGGAAAAGGCCGGCCTCGTCCGCCTTCTCGACCAGCGCGTGATGGAGCTCGCGCTCGAACGGCTCGCGGCGGAGCCCGATCTGCGCGTGTCGGTCAATTGCTCGATGGCCTCGATTCTCGATCCGGAATGGCCGGATCGCCTCGCGAGCGCGATCACGATCAATCCCAGCGTCGCGCAGCGTCTCATCGTCGAGATCACCGAGACGAGCATGATCGAGGATTTCGAGACGACGCGAAATCTCATCGCCTCCTGCAAGCGCCTCGGAGTCAAGGTGGCGATGGACGATTTCGGAGCCGGCCACACCTCCTTCCGCAATCTGCGCGATCTCGCCTTCGACCTCGTGAAGATCGACGGCGCCTTTGTGCAGAACATCTCGACCTCGGCCGACGACCGGTTCTTCGTGCGCACGCTCATCGACCTCGCGCGCCATCTCGAACTCGAGACGGTCGCCGAATGGGTCGAGGACGAAGAGACCGCGGAAATCCTCCGCGAATGGGGCGTGGATTATTTCCAGGGCGCCTATTACGGCCGCGCCGAGTCTCGCCCGGCCCCCGAGGAAGGGGCGCGGCGCGCGATTCCCGCGATTTGAGGACAGCGCGCGCCGTAGATCGGCGCTCAGCCTGTATTGCGCAGGCCCGCCGACACGCCGTTGATCGACATCAGAATGCCTTCGCGAATCTCGGCGTCGGTCATGCCGGAGCGATGGCGCCGGATGAGCTCGACCTGCAGATAGTTGAGCGGCGCGATATAGGGGAAACGGTGCTTGATCGAACGCGCCAGCGCCGGATTGTCCGCGAGCCGCTCCTTCGAGCCCAGAATCTTCTCCAGCGCGTCGACGGAGCGCGCATGCTCGGCCTCGATCATGCCGAAGATGCGGTCGGCCAGCGCGCGATCCTCGACGAGCCCGGCGTAATGGCGCGCAATCGAGAGGTCGGTCTTCGACAGGATCATGTCGATGTTGGACAGGAGCGAGCGGAAGAAGGGCCATTCATGGGCCATGCGGCGTAAAAGCTCGAGGCGCGCCTTGTGGTCGGTCTTCAGATAGCCCGCGATCGCCGAGCCGAAACCATACCAGCCGGGCAGCGCGACGCGCGCCTGCGCCCATGAGAAGCTCCACGGAATGGCGCGCAGATCCTCGATCTTGCGCGAGGGTTTGCGCGAGGCCGGACGCGAGCCGATGTTGAGCGAGGCGATTTCCGAGATTGGCGTCGAGGAGAAGAAGTAGTCGACGAAGTCGTCGGTCTCGTAGACGAGCCCGCGATAGGCGGCCATGCCGGCCTGCGAAAGTTCTTCCGCGATCTCCAGAAACTCCGGCGGCGGCGCCTTGTGCTGGGAGAGGAGCGTGGCCTCCAATGTCGCAGCGACCAGCAGCTCCAGATTGACATGGCCGATCTGCGGATTGGCGTATTTCGCCGCGATCACCTCGCCCTGTTCGGTGAGGCGGATCTGGCCATTCACTGTGCCCGGCGGCTGGGCGAGAATGGCGTCGTAGCTCGGGCCGCCGCCGCGCCCCACCGTGCCGCCGCGGCCGTGGAACAGCCGCATGGTGATGTTGGGCATGGAGGAGAAGAATTCCGCGAGCGCTGTCGAGGCGCGATAAAGCTCCCAGATGCTCGTGAGAATGCCGCCGTCCTTGTTGGAGTCCGAATAGCCGAGCATGATGTCCTGCTGGCCGCCGGAGCTGACGACGAGTTTCGCGATGCCCGGCAGCGCATAGAAGTCGCGCATGATCGGGGCGGCGTTGCGCAGGTCGCCGATCGTCTCGAAGAGGGGCACGACGATGAGGTCGGCGGCCGAGGAATCGGCGTCGCGCGGATCGAGCGAGCCGCGCATCAGGCCGCATTCCTTCTGCAGCAGCAGCACTTCGAGAAGATCGCTGACCGTCTCCGTGTGGCTGATGATGTAATGGCGTATCGCCTCGTCGCCATAGAGACGGCGCATCTCGACCGCGCGTTCGAGGATCGCGAGTTCGCTCATGGCGCGCTCGCTGTAGATCCTTCCCGGCAGGCGCACGGGCCGCGGGTCGCGCAGGAGCTGCATCAGCAGCTGCTGTTTTTCCTCCTCCGGGAGAGCGGCGTAATCGTCGGCGATGCGCGCGACGGCGAGCAGCTCGGTGAGCGTCTCTTCGTGGCGGTCGGAGCTCTGGCGCAGATCGAGCGTCGCGAGATGGAAACCGAAAACCTCCACCGCGCGGATGAGCGGTTCGAGGCGCTGCGTGGCGATCACCTCGCTGTGATGCACGCGCAGCGATTCGTCGATCGTTACCAGATCGGCGAGGAAAGCCCATGAATTGGCGTAAGGCTCGCCGGGCGCGAGCGCGTGGCGCACGGCCTGCCCGCCGGTGAGTTTTTCCAGCGTGCCGGCGAGGCGGGAATAGACGCCGATCAGCGCGCGGCGATAGGGTTCGTTGTCGCGATGCGGATTGTCGTCGCCCGAACGCGCGGCGAGCTCCTCGAGCGCGCGGGTCGCGCCGGCGTAGCGACGGGAGATCGAAAGCTCCGCGCCGAGCTCGTGGACCTCGAGGAGATAATAGCGCAGCGCCGTCTCGCATTGCATGCGCATCGCGGTCGTGAGCGAATCGACCGTGACGTTGGGATTGCCGTCGCGGTCGCCGCCGACCCAGGCGCCCATGCGCAGGAAAGGCGGCACGCGCAAACCTTCGAGCCGCGCCTCGATCTCGCCGTAGAGCTTCGGGATTTCGCGCAGGAAGGTGGAGCGGTAATAGCTCAGCGAGTTCTCGATTTCATCGCGCACCGTCAGCCGCGACTCGCGCAGAAGCTCCGTCTGCCAGAGCTGCGAGATTCGCGCGCGAAGCTGCAATTCATTCTGCGCGCGCTCGGTCTTGCCCTTCAGATTCTCGCGCGCGGCGAGCAGGGTGAAGATCGCACGTTCGGCGTCGAGCAGGCTCTTGCGGCGCACTTCCGTCGGATGGGCCGTGAGCACGGGCGAAATCCAGCCGCGCGACAGGGCCGCCGCGATCTTGCCGGCGCCGACCGCCGCCTTGCGCAATGTCGCGAAGGAGCGGGCGAGGCTCGGCCCCCCCGTCGGCGCGCCGCCGGCGGCCTGCGCCCGCGCGCGCTGCTGCAGCGGATGCAGGTCTTCCGCGATATTGGCGAGATGGGAGAAATAGCTGAAGGCGCGGATGACGGCGCCGGCCTCCTTGGCGGTCAGCGACCGCAGAAGCGCGTCGAGCTTCTCGGCCGCGTCCTTGTCCTTGTTGTGGCTGGCGGCGACCGACAGCCGGCGGATCGTCTCGATGCGCTCGAACGCCTCCGCCCCCTCGTGCTCGCGCACGGCGTCGCCGAGGAGGCGCCCCAGCAGACGAATGTCCTCGATCAGGGAGGCGTCGCTGCGCGCGGCCTCGGCTTCGGCCGGAACCGGAGCCGGAACTGCGGCTGCCTGCGCTTCCTTCGTCTGTGCGTCGACCTGCATGATCCCTCTGAACCCTTGAAATTCGAATGCGCCCCCGAGACGCCGTCTTGCTGCTATAGCAGGCTTGCGGCGGGTTTTCGACGCGGCCCGGAAAAATGGACGACCTCCGGCGGCGGACGTCAGGGCTGACCGGCGATTTCCGGCGCGGTCGGGAAGCGATCGGTCCGGAAGCTGAGCTGGCGCATCCTCGAAGTCCTTCGCGGAGGGGGAGCGCTTCCGCGCCCGGGCGCGGGGGTCGGCACTTGTTCCAAACCGCCCCGCCGCTTATAGACCACCCGCGGCCAAAATTCGTCAATCACCCGCGCTCTCGCGGTCTACACGGTCACGTCATGCTCGACACTATGGAAATCGCCCTTTTCTCCGGGCTCGGACTGTTGTTCGCCATTGGCCTCGCCGTCCTTTCGCGCTGGTCGAAGACGCGGCCGGGGCTGCTCGCGGCCTATGCGCTCATCGCCGTCTCCTTCCTTTACGTCGGCTTCGCCATCCGCGCGGAGAATTACGAGACCTGGATCGGCTTCGAGATGACCGCCGTCGCCTTCTTCGGCACGCTCGCCGGCCTGTCGATTGTCGGGTCCCCCTGGTTCGTCGTCGCGGGCTTCGCGCTGCATCCGTTCTGGGCGCTTTACGTGCATTATATCGGCGCGGGCTCGGCCTTCGCCCCAGCGCCCTTCGTGCTGGCGACCGTCGGCTTCGACGTGGGCGCACTGCTCTATGTGGGTTATATGGCGTTGCGCGGACGCGCCGACGTCAAGGCGCAGACCGCGGCGCCGGAGCGAAAGCTCGCCGCGCGCTCGCAGAACAGAAAGTGAGCTGCGGCATGAACGCTCCCGCCGACTTCAACATCCGCCACGACTGGACCATCGACGAGATCGTCGCGATCCACGACCTGCCGCTGCTCGACCTCGTCGCGCAGGCCAACGCCGTCCACCGCCGTTATCATGACGTCAACGACGTGCAGAAAGCGGCGCTCCTCTCGATCAAGACCGGCGGCTGCCCGGAGGATTGCTCCTACTGCCCGCAGTCGGCGCACCACCGCGAGGTCAAGCTCGACCGCGTCGATCTCATGCAGACATCGGACGTGCTCGACGCGGCGAGAGCCGCGAAGGAAGCCGGCGCCGATCGTTTCTGCATGGGCGCCGCCTGGCGCTCGGCTCCCCGGGACAAGCGTTTCGACGCGGTCATCGACATGGTGCGCGGCGTGCGCGAACTCGGCATGGAGGCCTGCGTCACGCTCGGCATGATCGACGAATCGCAGGCGAGGCGCCTCGTCGAGGCGGGGCTCACCGCCTACAATCACAATCTCGACACGGGGCCGGAATTCTACGGCGACATCATCACCACCCGCACCTATCAGGACCGTCTCGAAACGCTGAAGGCGGTGCGCGGCGCGGGGCTCGAAATGTGCTGCGGGGGCATCATCGGCATGGGCGAGAGCGTGCGCGATCGCGCCGGCATGCTGCAGATTCTCGCCGGCTTCGATCCGCATCCCGAAAGCGTGCCGATCAATACGCTCGTCGCCGTCGAGGGCACGCCGCTCGCCGAACGCGAGCAGGTCGATCCGCTCGATCTGGTGCGCATGATCGCCACGACGCGCATCGTCATGCCGAAGGCGCGCGTGCGCCTGTCGGCCGGTCGTTCCTTCCTGACTCGCGAGGCGCAGATCCTCTGCCTCGTCGCCGGCGCCAATTCGATCTTTTACGGCGAGAAGCTGCTGACGACCGGCAACGCCGGCGTGAACGAGGACGACGCGCTGTTCACCGCGCTAGCAGGGCGCGGAGCTTGCGCGCAGGCCTGAGCCGGGGCGCGCCCGACATTCGGGCGCGCATAGCAGCCGCTCCGCCGGGCTATGATCTCGGCGTCTGGCGTTACGGGTCGTGAACCAATCCGAAAACAAGACTTCGAGCGGCCGATGTGGTCATCGGACCGCATGACGATGCAATCGCCTCGCACGGGGACGACCTTCGAGTTCTGCCGGCGCCAAAGCCTCGGTTTGAAATGAAAGCCCAGAGCAAATTCGGTGAATTCCCGAAGTAGCCTGCCATTGGCGCGATAATTGAAGCAGATGTCGACCGGCTGTGGCGACGCATGAACCGTTTGTCGTCATGATGAGGTCGATCGGCTCCGATTTTTAGAGCGCGCCATTTCGACCGGCGGACTTTGCGCGGGTCATCGCATCTGTTCGACGACATTCAATTCCTTCAAATCATAACTTGCTGAAAAAATTAGATTACAATCCGCAAGGCCCTCCACTCCCGATGGTTGCAAAAGGGATGAGGCGCATGCTTATGTGGCTGATCGAAACGCGATCAACGCCTGTGGAGAAAACTGGATGCTCATCAGACGCATCGATGCGCCCAGGACAAATGCGGGCAACGTCGCCTCGACACTGCCTGATTCCTGCCAAGGCGACTTTCAGCGCTTTGATTTTGAACCTCCGCAGCCCCATCGTCACACACACTTTTTTTCTGTCCTGAACGCCAGGTCCATGGAGCCCTTCAAGAACGAACTCTGGCTTAATCGTAGTGGGCTTGGAGGCGTTTCGACGCTGATCGCCAGAAATATACGTGTCGTCGGGGCCAGCGTCCTATATTCGAAGGACGCCCTATTTTTGCCGGATGAGGAGTTCCCCGGCTACCTGGAGCAATTGTTCAGCAACCCCGTCAGGAAAAATAAGCACGATCAGTTCAACTCTGCGCCGCCGGATCTTGTTCTTGAGCATGCCTTCGTCATCAGTCATTTTCTTTCGAAAATTTATGGGCACTCCTTACTTGAGGTTTTTCCGAAGCTGGCGCTCGTAAGGCATTACTATGATCACGGCATGAAAATCCCGATTCTGCTCGGCCACTCCGAGCCGGGGTTCGTTGCTGATTTCATCCGCATTGCCATTCCCGATGCGGTCATAGTGGAGATGTTGAGTGAAGAGGGAGCCCTGGTGAAAAACTGCCTGATTCCTTCTCAATGTAAAATGTATTTGCTTACTCCCTTTCACAGGAATTTTTTCGACGAGCTGGCGAATAAATGCCAATCTTTATATGCTAACGACGTCATGCCTGACAAGATTCTCGTGTCGAGGGAGAACATCGCCGCCAATTTCCGCGACCTCGAAAATTGGGAGGAAATCAAGCGGATTGCAATAGATTATGGCTACTCCGAAGTGTGTCCCGAGAAATTGCCGCTGGCGCAGCAAATTTCCATGTTCGCCCGAGCCAAGAGCATGCTGGGTGAATATGGCTCAGCGCTGCATAATTCCATCTTTGCGCAACAACAAACTCACGTAATTGCGCTCAACTGGATTAACATGGTCCAGCAAGCAATCGGTCTCGTTCGGGGACAGGCAAATATTTTTATTCTCGGCGATGACGGCAAGCCGGTGCTGGCGCCGCCGCCTAATACGGCGGGCCCTATTCCCATCCAAAAATTCAGCGTGCCCTGCGACGTAGTTTCACAAGCGTTAGACTTTGTGAACGGAGAAATGTAATGCCGCTCTATAAGATGGACGGTAAGTTGGCGCTTTTTGTGCATGTTCCGAAGGCGGGGGGAACCACTATCGAATTTTGCCTTGCGCGCTACTGCGTTGGCTTTCTCGATCGAGAGTTTCGTCCGGGCGTCTTTCCATGTTCGCCTCAGCATTTTCACGGCAAAATGATCGAGCAGCTCTTCAATGTGAAAGAACTGGATTATATTTTCATGACCGTTCGCCATCCGGTTTCGAGGCTGAAGTCAGAATACAAGTGGAGACGCCGCTTCTTCAAGCTCGAGACTGAATTCAACGAATGGCTGGTTTCCAGCCTCGCCGCCTTTCAAAAAAACAACTTTGTCTATGACAACCATCTGCGGCCAATGGTCGATTTCCTCCTCCCTTCCGCGGAGGTCTTCAAACTGGAGGATGGGCTGAGCGCCGTGACGGCCAGACTGGAAGCTCTGATTCCCGGAACCAAACTAGCATTAAGTCCGAGGCACGAAATGTCGAGCGGCGATGCGCCCGAAAACCTGGTTCTATCGAAAGACGCTCTGAGCCTCGTCGAAAATATTTATCGCGAGGACTTTGATCGATTTGGGTATTGACATCGCCGCGCAGAATCCGACTCGCCGAGGAAGTTGATACGCCGTAAGTTCGATCGGATCGTGAGTGTCTTGCGGTCCTTGCGCGGCACACTGCTTTCGCTGAAATTCGCCCGCCTCGCCCGTTCCCCGGCTCGAACTTCCGGGCTGGCGAAACGGCCGGCCTCGCAGCAAGAATTATGGTCGCGGCATGTTCAACCATTGTATCGGTCGATATACGATCATCACTGACCGAGGGCCCCGATGCGATCCCACAACCACCGCTTTCTTCTCGCCGGCGTAATGGGCTGGCCCATTTCCCACTCGCGCTCGCCGAAAATCCATAACTACTGGATGAGCCAATACGGGATCGACGGCGTCTATGTGCCGCTCGCGATCGAGCCCGGCAAGCTCGAGGCCGCTCTGCGCGCCCTGCCGGCGTTGTGTTTCGCGGGCTGCAATCTCACCATCCCGCACAAGGAAGCGGCGCTGAACTTCCTCGACCGCATCGAGCCGGCGGCGGCGCGAATCGGCGCCGTCAATTGCGTCGTCGTGGGACAGGACGGCGAACTCATCGGGCGCAATTACGACGGCTATGGCTTCATCGCCTCTCTACGCGAAGCGGCGCCCGATTGGGACGCCGCGCGCGCGCCCTGCGTCGTTATCGGCGCCGGCGGCGGCGCGCGCGCCATCGTCTCGGGGCTGATCGAGGCGGGCGCGCGGGAAATCAGGCTGTTCAACCGCACGATGGAACGCGCGAAGGCGCTCGCCGCCGATTTTGGCGGGCCGGTCCGCGCCTGCGCATGGCAGGAGCGGCATGAGGCGCTGGCGGGCGCGGGGCTGCTCGTCAATACGACAAGCCAGGGCATGGTCGGCCAGCAGCCGCTCGATCTGTCGCTCGCCGCCCTGCCCGCGACAGCGCTTGTCGCCGACATCGTTTACGCGCCGCTGGAGACCCCACTTCTCGCAGAAGCGCGGCGGATGGGCGCGACGGCGGTCGACGGACTTGGCATGCTCATGCATCAGGCGCGGCCGGCCTTCCGCGACTGGAGCGGCGTCATGCCGGAGGTGACGCCGGAGTTGCGCGCGCTGATCGTCGCGACGCTGTAAGGTAAAAAAGGCGGCGCCGGCGGCCTGGAGACCGCCGGGCGCCGCCCGTAAAAGGCTGCGAGTTCGTTACGCTGCGCGCGCGCCGCACAGCGGCGCGACCGATACGGTCGCCATGCGCTGCGCGAGCGTCATGACTTCCTTCGACTGGCGAAGGAAGGCTTCGAAACGCTCGCCGGCGAAGCGCGACTGGAGGGCGGCGGCCTCCTCGAAGGTCTTCGCCCGGGCGATCTGCTCGGCAAGGTCGAGGAACGCCTGAGCGTTCTCCGCCCAGAGCTCGAAATATTTTTTCGACCAGAGCGACGCGTCGAAATCGAAAGCCGCGCTGAACTCCTGCGAATCAACCGATTCGGCGACCACGGGGGTCGGCAGAATCGCGACGGCGGTGGGTTCCGGCGCCTTGGCTTCGCTCACGATCTCTATTGTTTTCGCTTCAACCACGGGCGCGTCAGCGGCGGACGCCTCGGCGATTGCGTCTTTCGCGACCGTTGTATCCTGCGGCGCGGCCGCGGGAGCCTCCCGCTTCGTCTCCGCAGGCTTCGATTCGGCGGACTTCATTGGCTTTCCAGCATTGCTGTTCTGCGTCGCCATCTGATCGCTCCTTATGGTTGAAGATCAGGATTTGGTGGTCGTCGAACGCTGAAACGCGGCGCCGAGCTCCTTCGTCTGCTCCTGAATTGCGGTGAGCTGGGATTTCACGAATTCCGACTGGAGCTGGAAGACTTCCTGCGGATCCTTGGCGTGGACCAGCTTCTGCGCGAGATCGAAGGCGGCGTTGACATTGGCTTCCGCGAAGGAAAGCGCCTTGACGCCGACGTCCTTCGCGCCCGGCGGCACGATCGGCAGATCGGTCGTGGAGTTCAGCGCCTTCTGGGCGGCGCCGGCGAAACCTTCGAATGCCTTGCGCGCCTGCTCGACGCTCTTTTCCGCAAAATCGCGCACTTCGTTCGGAACCTGATAAATTGGATCTACCATGGACGTTGTCCCTCATTCATGTGTCGCCGCCCCTGAAACCAAGAATGGCGCGGCGCGCCCCGATTTCGACGCTCGGCCGATGGGCAGGAGAGACTCTGCCTGAATTGATGTTGCAATGCAATATAAATTGTGCGGCGCGTCAATCTGTCCCGCCGGCGCGCAAAAAAGTGGCGGAAATCCGTGAAGTGACATGGACCGCCTCGATTCGAGCGATTAAGTTCCTGTTAACTGGCAGCGCCAAGCCAAGGGCGGCGGTCTCCTCGTCCTGCTCGGCGTTGCGTCAGTCGTTCAGTGGAGTTCCGTCGATTGGGGCGGCAAGCGAGATGAGCGGTTCGGACGTGAACCTTGACGAGGGCGGTCTCGCGGCCAGGCGCATTGCGGCGGACCCCGCCTTTTCGGCGCTCGACGCCTCGGGCGCGCCGATCGTCGCCGCGAGCGGCGACCCGCTCGCCGTCGTCTACCTCAACGCCTCCGCACGCCACATTTTCGGCGAGGACGCCGAACGTCTCGGCGCGCGGCTGTTTTTCGGCGACGAACCAGGCGCCCGGCGCCTCGCCGAACTCGTCGAGTCGGTGCGCCATGGCGCGGCGTTGCGACTCGAGCGTCTGCGTTTTGATCTTGGCGACGAGCCCCGCACGATCACCGTCCTCTGCCGCAAGCTTGCGGGCGAGGACGGCGCGCCCTGTTTCGTCATCGCCGCGCTCGGCGTCCGGGCCGAAGCGCCGCAGGCGCTTTCTGCGCCGCCGGCGCCAGCCCCGGCTTCCGCTCCTGTCGCGTCCGGCGGCCTTTCCGCCGCGACGATCGCCCTTCGGGAGAGGCTCGTCGCGCGCCATGGCGCCCGCGCCCCGCGTTTTCTCTGGAAAACGGACGCCGCCGGCCGGTTCATCGACATCACCCATGTGCTCGCGGATGTGGTGGGTGAAGAAAGCGCCGATATTCTTGGCCGCCCGGTAGACGAGGTGGCGAGGAGCTTCTCGCTCGACTCCGCCCTGACGCAGGCCATCGCCGCCCAGAAATCCTGGAGCGGCGTCGACGTCGACTGGCCTCTCGAAAATCTTTCCGAACGCGTGCCGGTGACGCTCGGCGCCCTTCCGACGACCGATTCCGATCGCCGCTTCGCCGGTTTCCAGGGCTATGGCGTGCTGCATCTTTCGCGCGCCTATGTCGTCCCCGGCCAGCAGGCCGGGGCGGGCGCGGCGCCGCCACCCGAAAAGGAAAAGCCGCCGCCGTCCGCTCCCGCGCCGGAACGGGACGACATCGGCTATCGCGCCGACAATGTCGTGCCCCTGCGTCCGTCTGCGGCCACGCCGCGGATCGAAGAACCCCGCGACCCGGCGGCGGACGCGACGCTGACCGCCTCGGAGCAATCGGCCTTCGACGAGATCGCCCGCGCGCTGCTCGCGGGCGACGCCAGCGGCGATGACGCGGCGGGAACGCCCGCCGACGCGCCGGAGGAAACGGAATCCGCTCCGGCGGAAGCCGAACCGGCCGCCGCCCCCCGCGCCCGCGACCGCACGGTGGAGGAAGTGCTCGACCGCCTGCCGGTCGGCGTCCTGATCGCGCGAGGGGCGGACACGCTTTTCGTCAACCGCACCCTGCTCGACTATCTCGGTTACGCCGACCGCGCCGCCTTCGACACCTATGGCGGTCTCGCGCGCATGTTCTTCGGGCGCGGTCCGGGCGAGCCCAACGGCCACGCCGGCCCCGCCGCCGTGCAGTCGAGCGACGGCGAAAGGCTGGACGTCGACGTGCATTTGCAGACGCTCGAATGGGAGGGCGAGGCGGCGACGCTGCTGACCCTGCGCCGCAACCACCACCGCCCGCGCGGCCCCGACGAAAGCGCGCTGGCGCTCGCCCGCGAGATGGAGGCGCGGCTCGCCCGCGTGCGCGCAAACAATAATCTTCTGCGCGCCGTTCTCGAATCCGACGGCTCCGCGATCGCGATCGTCGGCGATGACGGGCTGATCGAAAGCGCCACAGCGGGCTTCGCCGCGCTGTTCGGCGCCGAGACGGGCGCCTTCGACGGGCTCCCTCTCGCGTCGCTCTTCGCGGCGCAGGAAGGGCGCACGATCGCCGGCCTCATCTCACGGGTGAAGAGCGAGCAGAACGAAACCGCCCGCCTCACCGCCCGGGCCCGCGGCGTTCCCATCGAGGCGTCCCTGCAGCGCCTGCCTGTCGGCGCCGGCAAGATCTGCGTGCGCCTGAAGGAGCCGGCGGCCGATCGCCGCAACGACGAACTGGAGGCCGCGCGCGTCGCCGCCGAACACGCCAGCGCGGCGAAATCCGACTTTCTGGCGCGCGTGAGCCACGAAATCCGCACGCCGCTCAACGCCATCATCGGCTTTGCGGAAGTGATGATGGAGGAGCGCTTCGGCCCGATCGGCTCCGAGCGCTACAAGGAATATCTCAAGGACGTTCACGCGTCGGGAACGCATGTGCTCTCGCTCGTCAACGATCTGCTCGATCTCTCGAAGATCGAGGCCGGAAAGCTGGAGCTTTCCTTCGAGCGCGTCGACGCCAACGCCATCATTTCCGAATGTGTGTCGATCATGCAGACGCAGGCCAATCAGGGCCGCGTGGTGGTGCGCCTCGCGCTCGCGCAGCGCCTGCCGCCGATCCGCGCCGACGAGCGCTCGCTGAAGCAGATTTTACTCAACCTTCTTTCCAACGCCGTGAAGTTCAACGAACCCGGCGGACAGGTGATCGTCTCTACCGCGCTGACCGAAGCGGGCTATGTCGTGATCCGCGTGAAAGACACGGGCGTCGGCATGTCCGACGACGAAGTGGAGACGGCGCTCGAACCCTTCAAGCAGATCGCAACCTCGCGCAAGGTGCGCGGCACTGGCCTCGGCCTGCCTCTGACGAAAGCGCTGATCGAGGCGAACCACGCGTCCTTCACGATCAAGAGCCGCAAGAACGAAGGCACGCTGATCGAAGTGGCGTTTCCTCCGCCGCAGGTGCTGGCGGCGGAGTGAGGGGAAGAACGCCGCCCAGCGGACCTTTGTAATTAATTGTAAGAGATTCATTCGCGGCGACGTACGAAGAAAAAGAAACATTGGCGCATGTCCATTCCTGATTATCAATCCCTGATGCTTCCGGTTCTTTTGGCTTGCGCCGGCGGAGAAACCCGTATCGGAGAAGTCATCGAGAAACTCGGTGATCAACTTGCGTTATCGCCCGAGGATAGGAGCCAGTTGCTGCCGTCAGGCGCACAAACGGTTTTCGCGAACCGGGTGCACTGGGCAAAGACATATCTCGGCAAGGCTGGCTTGGTGGAGAGCACTCGACGCGGTTATTTTCAAATCACGGCGCGCGGGCGCGAAGTCGTTGCAAAGAAACCCGTCCGGATCGACAATGCGTTTCTTCGTCAATTCGAAGAGTTCGAAAAATTTACACGGGGATCGCCTGAAAAAAGCTCGCATGACCAAGGTGCGAGCGAGCCGGCCGTTGAAGTCGAAGAGACGCCCGATGAACTCATGCGACTGGCGCACAAGAAAATTGAGGCGTCGCTCGCAAGGGACTTGCTCGAGCGCGTTCGCAAGGCGCCGCCCGATTTCTTTGAACGTCTTATTGTCAGTCTGCTGCTGAGCATGGGTTACGGGGGATCGGTGACGGACGCGGGTCACGCGCTCGGTCGAAGCGGTGACGATGGCGTCGACGGCGTTATCGACCAGGACGCGCTCGGATTGGATCGCGTCTATATACAGGCGAAGCGTTATGGCGGAGGCAATAGCATCGGATCGGGCGCAATTCGCGACTTTTTCGGCAGTCTGGATCGACATAAGGCGACAAAGGGACTTTTCGTAACAACTTCCGGTTTCTCTCCATCAGCCATCGAGACAGCTCAATATCTGAGCAAGCGCATTGTGCTTATCGATGGCGTGCAGCTGTCGAAGTTGATGATTCGGCACAATGTCGGCTGTCGCGTCGAAGACACGCTACAGATCAAAAAAATCGACGAGGACTTTTTCGAATAGTGGAAAAGAGGCGTTCGTCATTGAGCGAGCGAATCATTGCGCGCCTACCTCACCTTCGCCGAATAATTAGACGCGTTCAGCTTTCCCGCGCAGGCCTTGCGCGCATAGGTGATCAGATGCTTGGCGAGAATGCCGACGCTGATCACATCCTCGATCCGCCCCGTCTTGATGCGCGGCCAGGCGTAGTCCCAGAAAATTCGGCGATAGTTTGCAATGACGCCGAGCTTCCAGCAGATCTTGAACAGCATCGTGAATCCGCGCCGCACATTCTTTGGCGTCACCTGCCCCGGCGGGCGCGGACGCGGCCGGCGGTTGGGGAAAGTGTGCTGCGTGAGATGATGGTAGCGCGCAAAGAGCCGGGCGGGATCATAGGCGTGGCGCAGGCAATTGCGCCATGTCGCCACCGTCTCGTCATAGGACCGCAGGAACACGACATTCGACTCGCGCCCCTCGTCGTTGCACAGCCGCCCCTCCTTCTCCAGCCGGTCCCATAGCGGCGTCTTCGGCAGGGCCTGCAGCAGATTGATGGTCAACATCGGTATCTGCGAGGCTTCGATGAAGTCGATGATGCGTTGCTGCGTTTGCGGCCCGTCCGTGTCGAGCCCGACGATGATGCCGGCGACGACCTCCATGCCATGCGCATTGAGCCGCCGCACCGCCTCCAGAATCGGAAGCGTCATGTTCTGCTCCTTGTCGAGCGAAACGAGCGCATCCTCCTCCGGCGTCTCGACGCCGACAAAAATCGTCGTGAAACAGGCGAGACGAAGTTGCGAGAGAAGATCGTCGTACCGCGCGATATTGAGCGTCGCCTCGAAGGCGAAGGAGAGCGGGAAGGAATTCTTCTCCTGCCATTCGATGAGCACGGGCAGCAATTCACGCAGCGCGCGCCGATTGGCGATCAGATTGTCGTCGACGAAATAGACGGAGGTCGTCAGCCCGCATTCGCGCAGCTTGTCGAGCTCCGCCACGATGCGCTGCGGCGACTTCAGGCGCGGCACGCGGCCGTAAAGCCCCGGAATGTCGCAGAACTCGCAGCGATATGGGCAGCCGCTCGAGAACTGGATCGAGCCGATGAAATAGTTTTCGAAACTCACCAGCTCATAGGCCGGGATCGGAAACTCCTCGAGCGGCGTGCGCTCGCGCGTCTCGAATCTGATCTGCTTCTCGGGCCGCGCGCAATCGCGCGATAGGCGCGCGAAGAGTTCGCGCGTGGCGTCGCCCATCTCGCCGATGTGGAGATAGTCGAAATCGGGATAGAACTCCGGGCACGCCGAAACCGAGGGCCCGCCGAGCGCCGCGGGCTTGCCGTATTTTTGCGCGCGGCGGCGGATGTCGTCGATCTGGCGCCGCTGCACATGCATGCCGGAGACGAAGACCGCGTCCGCCCATTTGAAGTCGCTGCGTTTGGCGCGCGCAATATTCTCGTCGACGAAACGCGCCTCCCATCCTTCCGGAAGCGCGGCCGCGATCACGAGCAGCCCCTGCGGCGGCATGAAGGCGCGCAGTGTTCCGGTGATGTCATAGGCGTATTCGAGAGAACCGAGCGACGGCTCGTAGCGCGGGAAGACGCAAAGTATGCGGCGCGCAGGGCCTGAAAGCTCCGGCGAAAGCCCGACATTGTCGGCGCTGGCTTGATTGGCCGGCCCCGCGTCTACATTTTGTGTCTGGTCCGCCGCGTCGAGCATGACCCGCACACAAAGCCAATTCGCCCCTGAAAGCAATAGCGCCTGTCGCAAGCGCCCGCAAACCCTTAGAATGCGATTGTCCCACCCGCGGCCCGGCCATGACGAAAACCTCGCAATTCCTTGATCTCAACGCCGATCTCGGCGAAGGCTACGGTCCGTGGCGCATGGGCGACGACGCGGCCATGCTGGACGTTGTGACCAGCGCCAATGTCGCCTGCGGTTTTCATGCGGGCGATCCCGACATCATGGCGGAGACTTTCGCGCGCGCGAAAGAGAAGGGGGTGGCCATCGGCGCCCATGTCGCCTTTCCCGATCTTGCAGGTTTCGGGCGACGCGCGATGGCGATGACGCCGCGCGAGATCGAACGCGCCGTCGCCTATCAGATCGGCGCTGCGCAGGCGCTCGCGGCCTACGCCGGGCATCGCGTGACCCATGTGAAGGCGCATGGGGCGTTGGCCAATATCGCCGAGCGCGAGGCCGCCGTCGCCGACGCTCTCGCCAGGGCGACGCGCGCGGTGGACCCTGAGCTGACGCTCCTCGCCATCGCGCTGTCCGAACAGACGCAAGCGGGCGAACGCGCGGGGCTCAGGGTTGCGCATGAGATTTTCGCCGACCGGGCCTATGTGGACGATGGCCGGCTGCAACCGCGCAAGGAGCCCGGCGCCGTCATCACGGACAGCGGGCAGGCGATCGCCCGCGTGCGGGAGATGCTCGCGGAAGGCGCGCTCGTGACCATCACCGGCAAGCGCCTGCCGACGCCGATCGACTCGGTCTGCGTCCATGGCGACACGCCCCATGCCGTGCAGATGGCGCGGCGGCTGCGGGCGGCGCTCGAGGCGGAGGGTCTTGTCCTGCGCCCCTTCATCGAGGCCTGAATGCTTTACGAAAGCCCGCGCTTTTTCGACCAGGGCGAGGCGGCGCTGACGGTCGAGTTCGGCGACGCGGTCGATCCCGCGATCAACGCCCGCGTGCTGGCGCTGGATTCGGCGCTGCGCGCCGCGTCGCCGCCGGGCGTGAGAGAGACGACGCCGACCTATCGCTCGCTTCTGGTGCATTACGAGCCGCTGGAGATTTCGCGCGCCGAACTGATTGCGCGGATCGGCGGACTGCTTTCCCCGCTCCCCGACCCTGCCTCGCATGAGGAAACCGGCGCCGCGCGCTGGATCGTGCCCTGCTGTTACGATCCACAATTGGCCGAAGACATCGCAGAGGCCGCCGCCCTGCTCGATCTGTCGACCGACGCGCTCGCGCAGCTTCACGCCGGCGCCGACTACCGGGCCTACATGTATGGGTTCGCGCCCGGCTGGTGCTATCTCGGCGGCCTGCCGGCGCCGCTCACGATTCCCCGACGCCTCGCGCCGCGTGGGCCGACGCCGCAGGGCGCGGTGCTTATCGGCGGCGGGCTGTCGCTCGTTGCGACGAACCCGATGCCCACCGGCTGGTATGTCGTCGGCCGGACGCCGGAGCGCCTTTTCTCTCTCGGCCGGGAGCCGCCGTTCCTCGTCGCGCCCGGCGACATCCTGCGATTCGAGCCGATCGACGCGCATAGCTTCGCGACTCTCGAAGCGCGAGCCGGGCGTGGCGAGACCATCGCGCGGCGCGAGGACGCGGCGTGAACGCGCGGCTTCTCGTCCGCGCCGCCGGCCCCGGCGTCACCGTGCAGGACCCCGGACGCTTCGGCCATTCGCGCTTCGGCGTCACGCCCGCGGGGCCGATGGACAAGGCCGCCTTTCTCGCCGCGACGCGGGCCGTCGACGCAGCGGCGGCGATAGAGGTTTCGCTCGGCGGCGCGACCTTCGAGGCCGGGGGCGCGACGCTGATGGTCGCGCTCGCGGGGGGCGCATTCGATATTCGGCTCGACGGTGAGAAACTGCCCGTCGCCTGCGTAACGCCGCTGCCGCCGGGTTCGCGCCTGTCGGTGCGGGCGGGCGCCTCGGGCGCCTGGTGCTATCTCGCGGTCGGCGCGCGTTTCGAGCTCGCTCGCGCGCTGGGATCGTTCGCGACCCACGCCCGCTCCGGGATCGGCCCGAAGCCGCTCGCGGCTGGCGACGCCCTGCCGCTCTCGCACATTGCCGATCCCCCTTGCGAAGTTCGCGCGCTTCATGCGCCCGCGCTGGCGCGCGACGACGCGCCGATCCGCGTCATGCTCGGCCCGCAGGACGACTATTTTTCTCCCGAGGCGATTGCGGCCTTCCTCTCGGCGGAATGGCGCGTCGGCGCGCGCAGCGACCGCATGGCCTATGCGCTGGAAGGCCCGCGGCTCGCCCATTCGCGCGGCCACGACATCGTCTCGGACGGGGCGGCGATGGGGGCGGTGCAGATTCCGGGCTCCGGCGCGCCCTTCGTGCTGATGGCGGACCGCCAGCCCACGGGCGGCTATCCGAAGATCGCCTGCGTGATCGGCGCCGATCTCGGCCGGCTGGCGCAACTGCGGCCGGGGGAGCGCCTGCGCTTCAGGGCGGTGAGCTGGGAGGAGGCCGTCGCGGCGCGGCGGGCCCTTGAAACGGCGACGGCGGCGGAGGCGGATCTTCCGCCTCTCGCCGCCGGGCTTTCTTCCGAGGCGCTGCTGGCGACGAACCTCGTCAGCGGCGTCGTCAGCGCGCGGGACTGATTACTCCGCCGGCTCCTCGAGCTTCGCGAGGGCGGGCGCTTCCACGGGCGCCGCGACCGCCGGCGCATGGGCCGCCTTGCGGCGCTTCCACCACTTCCAGATCATCATCCACCACGGATCGCCGACATGGAGATGGTAGCGCAGCGGCGTCTTGATGATGGCGAGCACGAGGCCGATCGAGAACAGGCACCAGACGGCCGGCCATTCGTTGATGTTGCTGGTCGTCAGGCCCGCGAGGAATGGACCGGCGAGATAGGAGAACAGGGTGAAGCGCCAGCTGCCGATGAGGCTCGGGAGCAGGAAGGCGGTCAGCGGATAGGAGAGATAGCCGCGGCCGAGATAGGCGTTGTCGGCCATGCTGTTGCCGATGCCGTTGGTCGGAAGCAGCCAGGCGATGTGCCATTCGCCGCGCACCGTGCAGAGCACGTCGCCGCAGAGCGGACGGCCCGCCGCGCAATGCCCCGCCCAGCTGAACGGATAAAGCTGGATCAGCATGGCGATGGCGGAGAGGAAGCAGGCGAAATAGACCCAGGGCGCGATGACCCTGGCGCTGTCCTTGGGCATGAAATAAAGAGCGACGGCGTTAATAAAGAACGGCTGAAAAGTTATGTGAAGATAACCGAACATGGTCATCATCTGATTTAATGGCGAATCGCACTGGTTCAGCACAGAATAGGCGACCGCCTGGAGCGACTCCATGCTGGCGAAATACAGCAGGCAGACCCAAAGCGCCAGGGGCTCTGGGTCTTTCTTCAGCGCGGAATAGGCCGCCCCCGCGATTCCGGTGGCCGCCAATACAGTAGAGGCTTCTCCGCTCCAGCACATTGGGTGTCGTTTCCTCTTATTAATTGTCCCGTCCCGATACACTATCCGCCCGGCAGGGCAAACCCCCGCTTGACGCGGCGGGCTAAAATCCATGGCGGCGGCGGCTTCGTATTCGCCGGGGACGGCCTGGCGTGACGATTCAGGGTCGGGACAGTTCTCAAGCCCGGCGCGGCGGCTCCACCGCGCATCCCTCACCCATGCCCGCATGCGGACAATAAGGCCTCCGCCCCATTCGGCAAAATCGAAAGCCGGATGCGACGGAGGAAGTCGGGGAGGAAGAGTCACGGGGAGCAAAGGAAACGCCGTGGCGCCTGAGGCGCCGGGCGCGGCCAAAGGCCCTTTCGATCAGGGTCTTTGGCTTTTTTCGACCGGAGCGGACGGGCCCGGTCGGCGGGAGCGGTCAGCTCCAGAGCGCGGCCCAGGTCTTTGCGCCGACGATTCCGTCGACCTTCAGCGGATTGCCGTCGAAATCGAAGAAGTCGGCCTGGAACGCTTTCACCGCGGTTTCGGTCGTCGGGCCGAAATCGCCGTCGACCGCGCCGGGGTCATATTCGGGAACGGCGAAGCTCTTGAGGATCCCCTGAAGCAGTCGCACGCCGGCGCCCTTCGACCCCTTTTTCACTTCCGCGGGAGCGAGCCTGAACCATGTCGCCGGCCCAATAATGCCGTCGACCTTCAGGGGGAAGGAAAAGGCGAAGAACTCCGTCGCCGAACGATCGAGTTGATACCGCAAGACTTTCGACAATGTGACGGGACCGAATACGCCGTCGTCCATTCCCGGATCGAGATAATATCTCTCAATGAGAGCTCTCTGCGCTTTCTTGACAGCGTCGCCTTTCGAGCCCAATTTGATAATGGGATCAGCCATTGCAATTATCCTTGTATTTGAACAACTTGAACAATAAATGCCGAAAATGACTTCAAAGACCGAGATCAATTTCGGCCGATTGTTCATCTACTACAAAAATCGCAGAAAGTCAATATTTCAAGCCAAGTTACAGCAACCTTACCGATCCGGCGAATACTTGCGCTCGCGGTCTGGCCATCGTCTCCCGGCCAATCCTCAGCCCGTCAATACAGCGCGAGAACCGGCGTCAGGCCTCGTCAGGGATCAATCCCGGCGCTGCGATCTCGAAACGGGCGAATTCGAAGCCCGGCGCCACGGTGCAGCCGACAAGCGTCCAGGCGCCGAGGCTTTTCGCCGACTGCCAGACGCCGGCCGGCACGATCGCCTGCGGCCGCTCCCCGGCGGCAAGATCGACGCCGAGCCGATGGACCGTGCGCTCGCCCGCGTCGAACAGGGACACTTCGAGCGGCGCGCCGGCGTAGAAGTGCCACAGCTCCGCGGCGTCCACCCTATGCCAGGCCGAAACCTGCCCCTCGGGCAGGAGATAATAGATCGCCGTCGAGACCGCGCGTCCGCCGACGGCGGCGGGATCGCGAAAGGTCTCGCGATAGAACCCGCCCTCGGGATGCGGGGCGAGATCGAGCAGGCGCACGATCTCCTGCGCCGGAAGGCCGTCGAGCGCGCTCATGCGACGAAACGGTTCTTGCGCTCGCGCATCTCGGCGAAGACGGCGAAGGGATTGGCGTCGTCCATGCCCATCGCCTTCTTTACGAGCGGGTCTTCGACGCGAAGGAAGGGGTTCGTGGCGTTCTCGAGCGCGATCGTCGACGGCAGGGTGAATTTTCCGGCGGCGCGCAATTCGTTGACGCTGTTGGCGCGGTCGAGCAGGACGGGGTTTTCGGGATCGACCGTCAGCGCGAATTTCGCGTTGGCCTGCGTATATTCGTGTCCGCAATAGATGCGCGTCTCGCCCGGCAGATTGGCGAGCGTTTCCAGGGAAAGGCGCATCTGTTCCATCGTGCCCTCGAACACGCGGCCGCAGCCCAGCGAAAACAGCGTGTCGCCGACGAAAACCGCGTCGTCGTCCGCGAAATGATAGGCGACATGGCCGAGCGTGTGGCCGGGCGTCTCGATCACGCGCGCGCGGGAGGCGCCGAGCATGACCACGTCTCCGTCCCCGACGGCGATGTCGAGCGGCGGCAGGCGGTGGGCGTCCTTTTTCGCGCCGACGATCTTCATCTGCGGGAAGCGCTTCTTCAGCGCTTCCGCCCCCTCGATGTGATCGAGATGGTGATGCGTGAGCAGCAGATGGGTGAGCGGCCAGCCGCGCCGCTCGGCCTCGGCCGCGATGGCCGCGCCGTCGGGCGCGTCGACGCTCGCCGTCGCGCCCGTGGCGACATCGTGGACCAGCAGGCCGAAATTGTCCGTCAGGCAGGTGAATTGTACAACCTCAATCGGCATTTGGGGTCTCCGCGCGCGTTGGGGCCATCATAAACGCGCTGCGCAAAAATGCGACCCGAAGCCGTCTTGCGTCGAAACCCGATTGCGAAGATGATCGGGTCATGTCGCTCGATGTCGTGGAACTTAGGGCTTTTTACGAGACCGCCCTGGGCGAGGTCGCGCGGCGCCTCGTGTCGCGCCTGCTGCGCGCGCGCTGGGAGGATCACGCCGGCCTGCGCGTCCTGGGGATGGGCTACGCAACGCCTTATCTCGGCGAATTCCGCGAGAAGGCGCAGCGCGTTCTGGCCTTCATGCCGGCGACGCAGGGCGTGGTGCACTGGCCGCTCGACGGCCGCTCCGCCACCGCGCTGGTCGAAGCCTCGATGACGCCGCTGCCCGACGCGAGCATCGACCGAATCCTCCTTGTTCACTCGCTGGAGGTGGAGGAGCATCCGCAGGATCTGCTCGAGGAGGTCTGGCGCATTCTGGCGCCGGGCGGCCGCGTGGTCATCGTCGCCCCGAGCCGAACGGGGCTCTGGGCGCGGGTCGACACGACTCCCTTCGGCCACGGCCATCCCTATTCCCGCGGCCAGCTGCAGAGCCTGCTGCAGGGGGCGCAGTTCCTGCCCGTCTTCTGGGGCGAGGCGCTTTATGTTCCGCCCTTCCAGCGCGCGTCGCTGTTGCGCTCGGCTCCCGCCTTCGAGCGCATCGCCGGACGTTTCTCGCTGCCGGGCGGCGGCGTGCATCTGGTGGAGGCCATGAAGCAGCTCTACCGCCCGGTGCTGCGCCGCGCCGTTCGCCGTGTGGCGCTGCCGGTGGAGCCGGAGCTGGAGCCCGTCCTCGAACCCGAGGGCGCCGAGCCGGCGTAACGGCCTCGAACGGGTCTGGAAAAGTCGCTTCTTCCCGCAACCGCGCCCAGCGATCGCGTCAACGCCCGCGCGGAGAAAAGTCGACGCGCACCCCGAAGGACTGCGCCAGAAACAGCGCGCCATGGATGAGGCCGGCGTTGTCGATGCCGTGGCCGAGTCCTGCGGAAAGGTGCCATTGCGTCGGCACATTCATGTCGGCGAGCGCATTTGCCGACATCATCAGCGCCTCGACGGGAATCATTTCATCCTCCTCGCCATGGGCGAGAAGGACGGCGGGCGGCGGCTCCTGATGCGGACGCTCGCCGCCGGGCTGATCCGGGCCGAGGACGAGAACGCCCGAATAGCCGACGATGGCGCGCGGCGCGACGCGCCGGCGCAGGCCCGTATGCAGCGCCATCATCGTGCCCTGGCTGAAGCCGACGAGCGCGAGCGCCCGCTCATCGAGGCCGCGCTTTTCCAGCTCTGCGTCGAGAAAGGCGTCGAGCGTCGGGCGAGCCGCGATGCAGCCGCGCCAGCGCTCGGTCTGATCGCGCATGGTCAGCGGAAACCATTGCCGCCCCATCGGCGACATGGCGCAACGCTCGGGCGCGTGGGGGGCGACGAAATCCGCGTCGGGCAGGAAGGACCGCCATTGCCGGCCGATCTCGATGAGATCGTTCCCGTCCGCGCCATAGCCGTGCAGGAAGATGACGAGCTGGCGGGGTTTTCCCGATTTTGCCTGAACTCTCGGACCGTCGATCGCCGCCGCCATTTCCCGCGCTCCCTGTTGAAACCGCCGAAGCTGTCGGCGGTTCGGGCGCGAAGGTCAAGAGGCGGATCGGCGAAGACCTGATATGGACGGGCGCCGCGGATTTGCCGAGCCGGCGCCGCCTTGGCCGATCACATGGTCACAATAGCGAATTTCAGAATCTTGAAAGCAAAGATGAAGGCGCCGGCCAGCGTGCCATGCTTGACCATCGTCATCGCGAAATAAATATGATCCGGCCTCATCATCGTACAAAACCTCTTCATGACGCGCAAAGCCGCGCGCAGGCGCTCGCAGTCGCTGCGAAGTGAAAGAGACGTCGGCGCTGCAAGGGTCAGGGGGCCTGCGTCTCGTGAGGCCCTTGCGAAAGGCGCGCCACACGCGCCTTTGTTCGATGGAGCTTCCCGGCGCACGGCTGCGCGCACAAAGAACGCTTTTTGTTCGAACCCTTCGAAGCGCAAGTAATTTTTTGCGGCGCAGGGGTCAAGCGAAGGTCTTAACGAATCGACTGCTCGCGACAATATGTCACGAGCCTGCGACTCGACTGCAACCGTCTCGAAAGAGGGGTCGACACCATGCCCAAACTATTGATTCTGGCTGGCGTGACGCTGATCGCGCTGGGCCTTGTCTGGATGGCCGGCGAACGCTTCGGCCTGGGCCGCCTCCCCGGCGACATCATGCTGGAGCGCGGGAACTTCCGTGTCTATTTCCCGATCACGACCTCGATTTTGCTGAGCGTCCTGCTGAGCGCCGTCTTCTGGCTGCTCAACCGTTGAGCGGTTATACGGGGGGCTGACGCGCGAGGGAGACGACCGTGGAAGCTTTTTTGAAAGATCTTAGTACGTTCCAGATGGCGCTGTTTTTCAGCGTCGCCTTCCTCGCCCCCTCGTGGCTCGGCATACTCGTCCTTCGTCCCTACGCCCGGCGGTGGATCCACGCCCGCCGCAGCGCCAATGACATGATCGGCTTCGCGCTCGCCAGCTATGCGACGCTTTACGGCATTCTGCTCGGCCTCCTCGCGGTGGAAGCCTATCAGGACTTCGCCTCCGTGCAGGATACGGTTTCAAAACAGGCTTTGACGCTCGCGACGCTCTATCAGGATCTCGACGGGCTCCCGCAACCGTTGCGCGGACGGCTGCAGGGCGGACTGCGCGATTACGCGCGGGAAGCGGTCGAAACGCACTGGGCGGCGGACGCCGCCTCCAAGCCCTCGATCGGCGCTTCGCCGCGCCTTCGAAGCCTTCTGGACCAGCTCCTGACGTTTCAGCCGAAGACCAAGGGCGAGGAACTCGTGCAGGCGGAAGGCCTGCGACGCGTCAACACGCTTATCGAGCAACGCCGCACGCTTCTGGCGAGCGCGGGCGGCAGCATACCGGGAGCCCTGTGGTGGGTGGTCGGCCGCGGGGCGCTGCTGTTTCTGCTGCTCATGTGCCTGTTCGACATGGAGCTGCATGCGCATTTCGTCCTCAACGGCGCTCTGGCGCTCTTCCTCGCCGCTGTGGTGTTCATCATTGCGACGCTGGACGATCCTTTCGGCCGCGGCGTGACCGTCACGCCCGAGCCGATCCAGTCCGTCCTCGACCAATTGATGAAGCCGGAAGGCTGAGGACGCGCAGGCGCGCGCGGCGCGGAAGAAATTTGTTAAGATTTTGGAGACGACCGCTTCGTTCACACGCCATTGAGCGACGACCCACGCAGCGCCCTGGTCGCGCCAAACCAGCGACGGGACAGCGGATCGACTGGCGGTCCCGAAGGGATTCGAACCCCTGACCTTCGGTTTAGGAAACCGCTGCTCTATCCTGCTGAGCTACGGGACCGCGCGGCTCCACATCTACCACAGCGCGCTTTTTTGAAAAGTTTATCTTGTCGGGCCAGAGGAGGCTTTCATGTTCGAATCCGCACGGCTGCCCCACGCCATGACGAAGGCGGACTTCGCCGATTTCGAGGCCCGGCTGCGTGACAGCCTGCTCAACGCCCAGTTCGACCTGGCCGAAAAGAAACGCGCCGCCGTGCTGGTGCTGATCAATGGCTCCGACGGGGCCGGGAAGGGCGACGTCGTCAATCGCCTTTACGACTGGCTCGACGACCATTTCGTCGAGACCCTCTCCTACGGCAAGCCGACCGACGAGGAGCGGGCGCGGCCCGGCGCCTGGCGCTACTGGCGCGACATGACGGCCAAGGGGCGGATCGGGCTCGTGCTGGGGTCCTGGCACCACCGGGCCCTTCGCAATCGCGCGCTCGGCCGGCTCGACAAGGCGGCCTATGACAATGTTCTCGAGGAAATGAACCGCGCAGAGGAAATGCTGCGGCTCGAAGGCGTGCATCTGCTGAAAATCTGGCTCCATCTGGATGATGGCGAGGCGCGCCGTCGCCTCGACAGGCTGCGCCAGGGCAATGGCGCGCTGCGCCGCCCCGCCGTGATCGAATGGGAGGAAATCAAGAAGCCCAGGGAGCTGGCCAGGTTAAACGACGCCGCGCTCGAGATGATCGAGATGACCTCGACCGGCGGCGCGCCTTGGGCCGTTGTTCCCGCGCAGGACCAGCATTACCGCGACGCCGCCGTCGGCGATCTGCTGTTGCAGACCCTGACCCGCGCCGCCGGCGCGGCGCGCGCCGCCATGCGCACGAGCGCCCTTGCCGCGCCGGACCTGGAAATGCCGCGGCCGAGTCTGGTTTCGGCCCTCGATCTGACGCAGAAGGCCAATCCCGACGTCTACAGCCAGGAGCTGCGCGCCCTGCAGCGGCGCCTCACAGAGGCCACGACCACGAAATCCTTTCGCAGCCGCGGCCTCGTGCTCGTTTTCGAGGGTAATGACGCCGCCGGCAAGGGCGGCGCCATACGCCGCGTGCGCGAGGCGCTCGATCCGCGCCGCTTCCGCGTCCACGGCGTCGCCGCGCCGACCGACGAGGAGCTCGCGCGGCCCTATCTGTGGCGTTTCTGGCGCAACATTCCGCGGCGCGGCGACGTCGCAATCTTCGACCGCAGCTGGTATGGGCGCGTGCTGGTCGAGCGCGTGCAGGGCTACGCCTCGCCCGACGACTGGATGCGCGCCTATCAGGAGATCAACGACTTCGAGCGCCAGCTCACCGAGACCAGCTATCTCGTCGTCAAATTCTGGCTCGCCATTTCCGCCGACGAGCAATTGCGCCGCTTTCAGGATCGCGAAGCGAAATCCTTCAAGCGCTACAAGCTCACGCCGGACGACTGGCGCAATCGCGAGAAGTGGGACGCCTACGAACAGGCGATGACCGACATGGTGGACCGCACCAGCTCGCGGCAGGCCCCCTGGACCCTCGTCGAGGCCAATGACAAGAAATTCGCGCGTTTGAAGGTGCTGCGCACGATCGTCGAGCGGCTCGAGGCGTAAGGTCGCGCACAAGCTTCGCGCCAGCCTCGCAGCCTAACCTCACACTTGCGTCATGTTCGAATGCCCGGCCCTCCCGACGCGGGAGGAGAGACGCGATGCGAGGACAAAATGACTGTCACTGATGCGATGGCGCTCCTGCGTTGCGCCGATGCCGAATTTCTGTCCGCCGCAGGCCCGGCCGTTTTGCGGCTCAAACTCCTCGAAGTCACCCATCTCGCCCAGAATCGCCGTCTCACGGGGGAGATGCGGGAAGCCGCGCGCGTGGCCGCGATCGAGCTGCGCCAGCTCATCGCCGAAAGGCCCTGCGTGTCGCTGGTCGACCATGCCGCGAAAAACGACATAGCGAACCCGCGCCGCGCCGCCGCGCCGCTCGCCTGTCGCATTTCCGCGCCGGGCCATGCGTGAGTCGCGGCGGAGAGCGGTCGCGCCCCTTCACGCCCATATGACGCGGCGGTAATCGAAACCCTCGACGAGCTCGGGCTTCACCACGGCGAAAAAGGGCGAGAGATCGAAGTCGCGCGGCGTGTAGAGCGACGAGTCGCGGATGTGCAGGATTTCGCGCGTGACGTGGCTCTGCGTTCGGGGGTCGCCCGCCCTCACCAGCTCGATCGTCGGAAGCACCGGATAATGAATCGAATGGAAAGCTTCGGCGATCAGCGTCGAATATATCGCGCGCGACGGCGCGCCGGACCCCACCGCGATAAACCGGCGCCGCCACCGTGAAGGAATGGGCGGCGTCGGCGCGAGAAATCGGAAAAGATCGAAGAGATTACGGAGATCGTATTGGGCGCCAAGGCGCGTCGTGGCGAAAGCGACGAGTTTTTCGAGATCCGCGCCGCCGAGATTGACCGGACGACAAATGCGCACGTGGGAATCGCGATATCTCGTCAGAGGCGAGGAGCGGACGCCATCGGCAAGATCCGCCTCGACAAGCACGTCCGGCTCGCCGTCGGCCTGAACGCGGCCAGGCAATGGCCCGACATAAAGCGCGGCGTGCGACCATGTCGATTGCGTCAGATATTTGATGGGTTGCGACACGCGCGAGCGTCCCTCGACGAGGAGAACGTCGCCCGGCTGCATGATCCTCCGCAGACGTTCGATCGGTTCGGGCGCCGCAAGCGGATGCGTCTCGACCTCGGCCGTCAGAAAGCGTGCGATCACGACCCCGATCCGGTGAAGCAAGCGGCTCGGATTCATCGGGTCGTCCGCGACGTCCGCGCCGCGCAGGCGTCTTCTGCGGATCGCGGTGGATGCGAACGATGTGGCGCGATCGCCCTCTCATAGCGTGACGGGGTTCGATCGGCGACGAACATTACGCGCTCCAAACCTGACCTTCTGTCAGGGCAAATAGAAGCGACGCGGCCCCCTTCAACAGCCTTCAGGACTGACTTTCGGCGAGGCGCTTTTCCCAGTCGAGCGCCTGACGGACGATGGCGTCGAGATCGTCATGCTTCGGCGTCCAGCCGAGCGCGTGACGGACACGATCATTGGCCGCGACGATGGCCGCCGGATCGCCCGGGCGGCGCGGCGCATATTCCACCTCGAAGTCGACGCCGGAGATGCGCTTGACCGCCTCGATGACCTCCAGAACCGAGAAACCTCGCGCATAGCCGCAATTTGCGACCATGCTCGCGCCGCCATTGCGCAGATAGCGTAGCGCGTCGAGATGGGCGCGGGCGAGATCCGTGACCTGGATATAGTCGCGCACGCAGGTGCCGTCGGGCGTCGGATAATCCGTGCCGAAGACCTGCATTTTCGCGCGCTTGCCGAGCGCGGTCTGCGACGCGACCTTGATGAGATGCGTCGCGTTGGGCGTCGACTGCCCGGAGCGCCCCTTCGGATCGGCGCCGGCGACGTTGAAATAGCGCAGCGCCACATAGGATAGGTCGTGGGCGTGCGACGTGTCCTCCAGCATCCATTCGACCATCAGCTTGGACCGGCCGTAGGGCGAAACGGGCTTCAACGGTTCGTCCTCGGTGACTGGGTGATGCTGCGGCTCGCCATAGACGGCCGCAGTCGAGGAGAAGATGAAGCGCGGGATGTCGCAGCCGACGGCGGTCGCCAGCAGCGTGCGGGCTTTCGCCGTATTGTTGAGATAGTAGCCGAGAGGATCGGCGACCGACTCCGGCACGACGATCCTGGCGGCGAAATGGATGATCTCGTCGATGTCGTAGCGCGCGATGGTTTCCGTAACGAGATCCTCGTCGCCGAAATCGCCGACGACGAGCGGCGCGCCATCGGGCACGGCCCATCGGAATCCGGTGGAGAGATCGTCGAGCACGACGGGCTTTTCCCCGGCGTCGAGGAGTTCGAGAACCGTATGACTGCCGATATAGCCGGCGCCGCCCGTGACCAGAACCGCCATCTCTCCTCCCGTCGCCCCTTGCGCTTGTCACCCGAAATTAACGCCGCAAGCCTAAAATTTGCGTCAATTGCGCGGTCCTTCTCGCGGGACGGCGCAATCTGGCGTTCCCGTCATCTCAACTCGTAAACGGACCCTCTATGACCAAGCGCATTCGCAAGGCTGTCTTTCCCGTCGCCGGTCTCGGCACGCGTTTCCTTCCCGCCACCAAGGCGGTTCCGAAAGAAATGCTCACGGTCGTCGATCGTCCGGTCGTGCAGCATGTCGTCGACGAGGCGCGCGAGGCGGGCATCGAGCATTTCGTCTTCGTCACGGGTCGCGGCAAGGCGGTGATCGAGGACCATTTCGACATGGCCTATGAGCTGGAGGACACGCTGCGCCGGCGCAACAAGACGAGGGAATATGACGCGCTGATGGCGGACCTGCCCAAGGCCGGCGCCACGAGCTTTACCCGCCAGCAGGCGCCGCTCGGACTCGGCCACGCGGTGTGGTGCGCGCGGGACATCATCGGAGACGAACCTTTCGCGGTGCTGCTGCCCGACATGATCACTCTCCCCGCCGCCGGCAAGACTGCGCGCTGCCTGGCGCAGGCGGTCGAAGCCTATGAAAAGCACGGCGGCAACATCATCGCGGTCGAGGAGGTGAAGCCGGAGGAGACGCATCAATATGGCGTTGTCGCCACCGGCAAGGATTATGGCGCGACCTTCGAAATCACCGGCATGGTCGAAAAACCGCCGCAGGGGACGGCCCCGAGCAATTTCATCATCTCGGGGCGCTATATTCTGGAGCCGGAGATTTTCGCGCTGCTGGAGAAGGGCGAAAAGGGCGCCGGGGGCGAAATCCAGCTCACGGACGCCATGATCCATCTCGCCAGGACGCAGCCTTTCCATGGCGTGCGCTTCGACGGCCGCACTTATGACACGGGCTCGAAGCTCGGTTTCCTCGCCGCCAATGTGGCCTTCGGTCTCGCTCGGCCGGACGTCGCGGACGGGCTGCGCGCGGAACTGAAGAAGCTTCTCGGCTGATCGGGAAAAGGGCGGCGATATTTTCGTCGCCCTTCGAATTCGGCGCTCAGCCGTTACAGCTCGCCTTGTAGGTCTGGAGCGTCGGCAGCGGCGTCTGCGTCTGATTCGGCAGGCCCTTCGGTCCGCCGACGGTGATCACGAGCCCGGTTCCGGGCGCGCTCTTGAAGGCTATGCCATCGTCGACCGAGAAGGCGTAGGCGTTCGTCTGGATCGTCTGGTGCAGCAGCGGCACATAAGGATTGAAGATGTCCAGCTGCGGCGTTGTCGGGTCCAGATAATTGTACTGAAGGTCGCAGTAATCCGCGAAAGCCGCCTTGTAGCCGGGCGTCGCAGCGAGATTATACTGCGGGCCCTGCGGGCAATTGGGGAACTCGACCCAGCCATAGACATCGCGCATCAGCGACCATGTCGGCGGCAACGGAAGCGGAAGGCCGCAGGTCTCTGTGTAGTTGCGCTTGAAGAACGCATAGACGTTCCTGAGCTTGACGCAGGTTTTGCTCGTGTTTGTCGTGCTCGATGTGCATTTGTTCCACAAGGTCACCATTCTCTGCGCCACTGTGCCGAGTTTGGTCACGCCATTGACGTTCGAGGTGAGCACCGGAGGAGCCGGCGTCGGCCTCCTGTACGATTCCGCGAGCACGAAATTGGCAGAAGGAACCTGAGGCTGGGGATAGGGCTGGACTCCGGCGGGAGGACTGGGAAGCGGCGTCTGCGGTTTTTGCGCAGTGTAATAGGCCGGAACGAAAATCGGCCATTTGTTCCCTGCGTCCGCAAAAACGGCGAGTTGGGCTCTGAAATCGTCCGCCGCCTGCACGGTGCCGAGATACTGGACATTCGCATTGCCGAGCACGCCCATGGCGGCCGGCATGTAGACCGAATCCACGCCGGAAATATTGAAATTGACGATCCTGTAGTCGATGCTGAAATTCTGCTGAAGAGGCGGGCCATTCGCGGCGGCGAAAGTATATTCGAGCAGTTGCGCCGGAATGGGCCAGGGATAGCCGACGCCATAGGACACGAGCGTCGGCGCCTCGCAATTGAAAGTGTTATTCGGCGCACAGGTCGGGATCTGCGCGCCGGCGAGCGGACTGACCGGCGTCGGCGGAATCGTCTTGCCAGCAGAGTCATTATTGTAATTGAAGGCCGCTCTGGCGGCGGTCACGCCATCGAAGAGATAGACGCGCATGGCGTTCCACCAGTCGATATATTGATCTGGATAATCGCCATTCGTGACGGGCGTTACGGGCAGCAGCTGAGTATAAAAGGGAACCCTGATCGATACGGACTGCCCGGGGAGGACGCCTTTCTGTCTGTTGATGTAAGCCTTGTACAACTTGGTGCTGGCGAATGGCTGTCCTGCAGCGTGCGGAACATTGAAATGCGCCTGCATCCAGAGGTCATTGGCGCGAATTGGCGCCTGGATTACAGGATAGATCGTCTGTGTCTTGGAGTTGTTGTAAATGACGATCGTCTTGACGGGGACGGTTTGCGCGGCGGCCGAACCGGCAAACCATAGGGAAAGAAAGCACGACAAGGGTGTCCATAAGCGTTTCATTCAGCCCCTCCTCAGTCACAAATATTGCGAATGCTGTCTCGTTGCGCCCTTCTTTGCTGACGCAGCCGAACAAGAAAGTCGGGGCTCGCTCGATGCCGAGATCAGGAACCGACCGCCGATAGCAAATATGTAACTTCCGACTCAGGGTGTAACAGTTCAGGGATTTTGCCAAGCGCTTAGTTCACATTTATCGCACAAATTTGCCACAATTCCTGAAAAATTGTCGATGGCTCGCGAGCCGTTCAACACAGCTCAAGCTTGCAGCTTTCTGTAACTCTGCTTCCGCCGCCTTTCGTTTGAGCAGCGTAGACGCAGCAGAAAACGACCGTCGCGTGAATGAAGCGCCGCATGGGAATTCAGGCGCCTGAGCGAGACGACCGCGGCGTCGACTCACTCCGCCGGCGCGCTCAATTGGGCGACGTTTCCCGCTGCGCGGCATGTGCCGCCGCGTCGGGCTGAAGCGTCTTTTGCGAAGGTCGTGACAGCCTCCCGGCGAGCCGTTTGCCAAGCGCGATCGAAGGCGCTTCGGCATAAACATGAATCGCAATCGCGACGCCGGTCACAAGCGCCAGCGCGGCGGGGAAGGCCACGAGATAAGGCAGACCGGCCGCCATCATGAGCCGCATGGCGACATAGCCCAGCAATGGATGGACGACATAGAGCGGATAGCTGATATCGGCGAGAAACTGGAACACCGGGTTCAACCTGACCCTGGCGCGGAAAAAATAGAACGGGAGAAAAATCAGCAGGCCCCAGAAAAACGCGAGACCATACACCGCGCCAAGCGCCGGCGCCGACGACAGAGGGACGGCGGCGGCGAAGCAGCCGAGCAGGAAAGCGACGCCGAAGGCGGTCTGCCGGTCGCTGATGAATTTGCGATAATGCGCATAAAGGACGGAACCGATCAGCATGTAGATGATGAACGCCGCCTCCCATGTGAAACGCGAAATGAAGCCCAGACGGCCCCAGCAGGCGGCGACGTCGCTGCTTTCGCAGCCGGAAATCGCAAACCAGTAGCCCGCGACCACGCCGGCGCCCCAGAGCAGGACGCGCGACAGCGACCCCTTGCGCAGCGACGCGTGAAACAACGGCGCGAGCAGATAGAATTTCACCTCGATTTGCAGCGTCCACATCACCGAGATGATGTCGAGCCGCCCGAAGAAATCCGCAATGAGAAAAGTGTTGGCGAAATAATCGACGACGGTATGCGTGACCGGCTTCGACCAGTAGGCCGCGGAAATGTAGGTCGCGGCGACGCCGATCGCGAGCGCCGCCCAATAGGTTGGGAAGATGCGCAGCAGACGTTTCAGCAGATAGCCGGGCACGCTGGCGCCGTCGAGCGAGAGCGGAATCACGAAGCCGCTGATGAGAAAGAAAACGGCCACCCCTATGCCGGGAAGATTGAAAATCGAATAGAGCGAGTCGATTACGGCGGGAAAAGCGACGGGCTGGATCGGCTCGCCCATCGTGATCCCGGCGACGACCTGGGGCGCCTGGAGGTAAAGCACGATGAAGTGTCCGAAAACGACCGTTGGAGCCGCAAGGCCGCGCAGGACATCAGCGAAAGCCAATCTTTCGGGGGTCGACTGAGCACGGATCGTCAAAACGCCCCCTGTGAACAAAGCGCGGCAGCAGAGTTCGACGGGATGACCAGAAAAATCAGGCCTTGTCAAAGCCCGAACGTGACATTTTCGGAAAGCGCGATTGTCACGAGGCGGCTCCCTCATGGAGCCGGCGGTTGCGGCGCAGTTCGAGCGATCCCGCGCTCAGCCCTTTTTGGGACGGATGCGGATGATGACGTCGCAGCCGACGATCTCCATTCCCTCCGGCGGCGCCGGCAGGCGTGCGAATTCGATGGAGCCGTCGGCCACGTCGAACATGCGGCCCGTCGCCTCGTCCATGAAGTGGTGATGCGGCGAGGTGCGCGTATGGAAATAGGTGCGCGGGCCCTGAACGGCGATCTCGCGCAGCAGGCCAGCCTCGGCGAATTGATTGAGCGTGTTGTAGACGGTCGAGAGCGACATTGTCAGCCCGGCCTCGCGGGCCTCGGCGTGAAGCGCCTCCGCGCTGACGTGACGATCGCCCTTGCCGAACAGCAGCCGGCTCAGCGCCAGTCGCTGAACCGTTGGACGAAGGCCGGCGCTGCGCAGCCTGGTCTTGTGATCAGCCGGTTTTTCGACGCCGGCAGGCTGTTCGCGCAGGCGCAGCGAGTTATTGAAACTCGTGGTCAGAGGCTGATGTGTCATTCGGGCCGACAGCGATTTTTCTCGCTTCCCTGAAATTGTGCAGTTGCTATGAACAGTAGACGGCAGCGCTTCGCCCCTGTCAAACGAAATGGCCGAAGATGTAATATTTCCAAAGAAGCGCGTTGGGGGGAGACATGATGAAGCAAGCTGACGCCGCGCCCGCGACTACGCCCGACCGCCGACTTTTGCTGCGCGCGGCGGCTCTCGGCGTCTGCGCCGCGATCCTCCCCATTTGGCCGGCCCGGGCGGCGGATTTCGCAGGATTTCTCGAAGGTTTGTGGCCCTCCGCCCAGGCGGCCGGCGTCTCGCGCGAGACCTTCGACGCCGCAATTTCCGGCCTGACGCCCGAAACAGCCGTGCTCGCAAAGCCCAAGGCGCAGGCCGAATTCACCATCTCGATCCCCGCCTATCTGGCCGGGACCGTGACGAATAGCCGCGTCGCGCGCGGGCGCTCGGTCGCCGCCGAGCTTGCCGGCCCCCTGCGCCGGGCCAGCGCCCGCCATGGCGTTCAGCCCGAGATCATCGTCGCGATACTTGGCGTCGAGAGCAATTTCGGGACGGCGACGGGCGCCGCCGACGCGCTGCGCGTGCTGGCGACGCTCGCCTGGAAGGGTCATCGCGCCGAAACCTTCATCGAGGAATTCGTCGCCGCGCTGGTGATGCTGGAGAAGGGCTACGCGACGCGCGGCCAGCTTCGCGGCTCCTGGGCGGGCGCGATGGGCCAGCCGCAGTTCATGCCCTCCGCCTATCTGAAATACGCCGAGAGCGACGACGGATCGAGCGCGCCGGACATCTGGCGCTCGCACGCCGACGCAGTCGCCTCCATCGCCAATTTTCTGGCGAAATCCGGCTGGGTCGCGGGACTCCCGGCGGTGGTCGAGGCGCGGTTGCCGGAGAATTTCGACTACGCGGCGTTCGATCTCGACTTCGGGCGCTGGCGGGCGTTGGGCGTCACCCGCGCCGACGGCGACGCGCTGCCCACCGGCGGCGCGGCCAGCCTTTACCTCCCCGCGGGCGCGGCCGGCCCCGCCTTTATCATCAGCGACAATTTCGAGGCGATCAGGCAGTACAACACCTCCGACGCCTATGCCGTGTCGGTGGCGCTGCTGGCCGAGCGCATCGCCGGACGGGAGATTCCGCTCACCCCCTGGCCAAAGGTCGCGCCGCTCTCGACCGCGGAAGTGAAGTCGATGCAGCAGCTTCTCGCCCAGCGCGGGCTCTATCACGGGACGCTGGACGGCAAGCTGGGGCGCACGAGCCGCAACGCCGTGCACGCCTTCCAGCTCAGCGAAGGGATTCAGCCCGCCGACGGTTTTGCGACCAGGGAAGTGCTGGCTCGGCTGAAGGGGCGCTGAGTCTCAGCGAACCGGCGCCGAAACGAAGCCGAAGGCGACGCGGGTGAGCATGTCGGAGCCGAAACGCTCTTCGGCCCGCCGTACGGTCTGGCCGCCGAGCCTGCGATAGAAATGGAGCGCCTTGTCATTATCGGCGAGCGCCCAGACGATCGTCGACAGATAGCCGTGTTCGGCAAGCTCCCGCCGCGCGGCGTTGAACAGCCGCCGTCCGAAACCGAGACCCTGGTGTTGAGGCGCGAGATAAAGCTCGAACACCTCTCCCGAATAGGGCATCGACGGCACGCGGTTGCGGCCATAGGTCGAATAGCCGACGATCTGGCTGTCGTAATCCAGCACCAGCAGGCCGGTGCCGCGCACGATCGCCGAATGCCACCAGCTCGGGCCGCGCCGCGCAATCATCCGCTCCAGCTCGACGCCGGGGATCACGCCGCGATAGGCGTCGCGCCAGGAAGCGTCGTGGACGCGCGCGATTTCCTCGGCGTCGCCGGGACGGGCGTGGCGAATGGAGACGGCGGTTTTGACCATGGGCGAATGTTAGGGCTCAATTCGCGGATTCGGCAAGAGGCGGATTTGGCCGGAAAGAAAAAAATAAGACCCCGCCGAGTGAACTTTTCTTAATCATTCGAAAGCGCTGCCGATGTGACGACTGGTCCTTGCCACCTGCCGCCCATTTGCTTTATTCTGCCGCGTCTCGGCCGTGCGGCCGTCAATGCGAGGACAATCGCCCGTGGCCGTTATCGCCGCCACATATGGAGCCGGAACGACGCGCGCCAGAACGCGTGGCGCGATTTGCGTCGCCGCAGCCCCGCGCCGTCTCGCCGACCTGCTGCTTCTTCGTCGCCCCTGATCGCCCGCAGGGCTCCCGCCCAGGCCGTCAGGGGATGCGACGCGACCACGACAGGAGCCCGCAAACGGGCGCAGCAGAGCAGGAACTTATCGAGATGACCAATCAAAACGTCAAAGGCGCTCAGACTGGCGAGCGCGTCATGATTTTCGACACCACCCTGCGCGACGGCGAGCAGTCGCCCGGCGCCTCGATGACCTTCGAGGAGAAGCTGGAGGTCGCAGATCTGCTGGACCATCTGGGCGTCGACATTATCGAGGCCGGCTTTCCGATCGCCAGCCCGGGCGATTTCGACAGTGTGTGCGAAGTGGCGCGGCGCGTGAAGAACGCTTCCGTCGCGGGTCTGGCGCGCGCTTCCGAAAAAGACATCGACCGCTGCGCCGAGGCTCTGCGCGAGGCCAAGCGTCCACGCATCCACACCTTCATCTCCACCTCGCCCGTGCACATGAAATACAAGCTCCAGATGGAGCCCGAGCGGGTGCTGGAGCTGATCGCCTCGTCCGTGACCCGCGCGCGCAACCACGTGGCGGACGTCGAATGGTCGGCCGAGGACGGCACGCGCACGGAAATCGACTTCCTGTGCCGCTGCGTCGAAATCGCCATCAACGCCGGCGCGACGACGATCAATATTCCCGACACGGTTGGCTACATCACGCCGGCGGAATATGAGCAGCTGTTCCGCACCGTGCGGGAGCGCGTGCCCAATTCCGACAAGGCGATATTCTCGGTCCATTGCCACGACGATCTGGGTCTGGCGGTCGCGAATTCGCTGGCCGGCGTTCGCGGCGGCGCGCGGCAGATCGAATGCACGATCAACGGCATCGGCGAGCGCGCGGGCAACGCCGCGCTCGAGGAAGTCGTGATGGCGATGAAAACCCGCCACGACGCCCTGCCCTACTACACCAACATCGACGCGAAGCTGCTGACGCGCGCCTCGAAGCTGGTGTCGGCGGTCACGAGCTTCCCGGTGCCATACAACAAGGCGATCGTCGGCCGAAACGCCTTTGCGCATGAGAGCGGCATCCATCAGGACGGCATGCTCAAGAACGCGCACACCTATGAAATCATGACGCCAGAGAGCGTCGGCGTGTCCAAGACCTCGCTGGTAATGGGCAAGCATTCCGGCCGCCACGCCTTCCGCGAGAAGCTGAAGGAACTGGGCTATGACCTCGGCGAAAACGCCCTGCAAGATGCGTTCAACCGTTTCAAGGATTTGGCCGACCGCAAGAAATTCGTCTACGATGAAGACCTGATCGCGCTGGTCGACGACGAGATCGTCAACGCCCATGACCACATCAAGGTTCTGGCGTTGATGGTGATGGCCGGCACACATGGTCCGCAGTCGGCGGCGCTGACGCTCGACATCGACGGCGACAAGGTCACGCATCAGGCGACCGGCAACGGCCCGGTGGACGCGATCTTCAACGCCATCAAGGCGCTGGCGCCGCATGAGGCGACGCTGGAGCTCTATCAGGTCCACGCCGTCACCGAAGGCACGGACGCGCAGGCCGAGGTTTCGGTGCGGCTCTCCGAGGACGGCAAATCGGTGACCGGCCGTGGCGCGGACCCCGACACGCTGGTCGCGTCGGCCCGCGCCTATGTCTCCGCGCTCAACAAGCTGATGGTGAAGCGCGGTCGCGCGAAGCCGGAGGCGATGCAGGCCGTCTGAGGCCACTGCGTTACTTGAATTCGCAGACTATTTTAACTGAAAGCCCGGCCACGACGGTCGGGCTTTTTGCGTCGAAAGGCAATTGAAAGACGCAAAGTCCGGCGCGTCGCGGATCGGCGCCTGTCCGGCCCGCGCGCCCAGGAGAAAAAAGGCCGCTGACAATCAGCGGCCCAAGTCAAGGGAGGAATTGCCCAAGGAGAGCAATGATTCAAAGGGACGATCAATAAGTGGCGGAATTGTGATCCCGTGGCGGTATTTGGTCTTCAAACAACCAACCTGTTGCCTATATGCAACATCTTCTTCGATCTACGCGCAAATATCGAAGAAGACGACATCGTTCTTGATCGCATCCATTTCTTGTTTTGCTTGGGATGGTTGACGCGCGATCTGGCTGACCGCGACAAACGAATGAATCTAACCACGCAAATTAGCGGACCCGCCGCCCGGACAGATCACGTTCGATCGAACCGAGCATGGCACCATCACAGCGGCGGGCAACCCCATCACCCTCTCGGCTCACTCCCCTCGTCAATAAGTGCGCAAATCCTTTTGTCGACATGGCGGCGTCACTTCAGCCCGCTCTGCACAGACCCGTACAGTTTTGCATTGGCATGACCTGAAGTCTCCGGATCAGAGATTTTTGAGGGCCGATTTACTCCTGGATGGCCTGCACAATTTTGCGACGCCGATCGTGCGGCGGCGCATCATCTGCGCTGACGGTTTTGCTGTCGGAGATTTTGCCGCGCCGGGAATGTGGCAAAGAAGGTCAACATGCGGCCATTGATCGAACTCAATCAATGACGCCCCGAACGCCCCGCCCCCGCGGCGACACGCGCCAGGGGATCGGCGGCGCGGCTTTGCCACATGACGCAAACAGAGTTAAGAATCGTTGCGCATTCTTTGACGCGACCAGGTCTGATGCGGTGCTAATTCCGGCCCGCGCCGCCCCGCGGGCCCCCAATACGTCTCGAGCCGCCACACGGAGCCGTACCATGCAGCATGAACAGCTAAAGCGTATTGGAGGTCGCGCGCTTGAAACCTCAAAGAAATTATTGGCGATAGCGTTATATATCTGGGTGTTGCTGACGCTTTTTGCTCTTCATAAAGCTCTCCTGCTTGGAGAGAGCAACCTTGGATATCATATCGGCTTCGCGTTCCTCAATGCGCTCGCTCTCGCGAAGGTCGTGTTTGTCGGACAGGAGTTGCGCATCGGCGATAAATTGAGAAACAGGCCGCTGATCGTGCCGATACTTTTCAAAGCCGCGATTTTTGCCGGGTTGCTATTTTTCTTTCGCGTCATCGAGGAAACCGTTCTCGACATGTGGCACGGCAAGAGCGCGGCGCAAGGCGTAGCCGCCTTCTTCTCGACGCTAGGGGGCGCAAAACTTACTGGCACCGTACTTGTTTGCACCATTATGTTTGTCGCATTGATCCCGTTTTTTGCCTATCTCGAAATAGAACAAGTCATAGGAGCACAAAAGCTGCGCTCGATCTTGTTCGGAGGCCAAAGAGAGAAACGCGCCCGGACACAGGATGAAGACGTCGCCGCTGCGCCGCTTTCCCAGCCGCACGAGGCAACGCCACAAGTCGAGGACGGCGCGTCTGCGGGCGTCTGGTATTATGAACAAGCGGGTTCTGTCGTCGGTCCGATCACATGGCGCGAAATGCAGGCGCTCCTGAAATCGCGAGAGATCGACGGCGACACTCTCATTTACAATACATCGACAGGGGAGCAATGGCAGAGACTGCAGGACACATTTCTCGATCGCAGGGTCTGATATGCGTTACTGATCCTTTAAAAGACGCGTGCAACGCAATCTGCAGATGGCCTGTTAACGATCGTTCCGACAATCGCCGCCTTTTCCGGGACATTTCGGCCTTCTCTGTCGCCCCGACCATGTCCCACGTTGCGGAAGACGACTGGCGCCCCTGCATTAAATCGAATTTTTCGAGCCTGCGTCTTCAGGCATCGTTACCGGGTATCGTCATTTACTGACCAAAATATCGAAATAGGCTTTGAGAACCGCCGTCTTATCAATCCTCATCCGCCTCTGAGGCCATGATCTTGGATGGGCAGGATTCACTATCCAATCCAACGAAGCCGAGGCGGCTTGCGCGGCGAGTCGGGGGCAGACACGCGCGGGTAACCGACGACGATCGGCGCAAATGGCGTTTCAGTCTCGGGAAGACCAATCATCTGCTTTCCTTCCCGCGTCGAGAGAAAAGGTTGCGAAAGGCCGATCCAGCAAGTCCCCAGGCCACAAGCGTGCGCGGCAATCATGAGATTCTCCGCAGCAAGCGCGCAATCCTCTGCAATCCAGGGCCCCTTTGCTTCAGCCGCAACGACGATCAGCGCTGGCGCATGATAGAAAACATGGAAATTCGGATCGGCGAGCTTCTCGTATAGTTGCTCGGGTAGTTCGAGCGGCCGCGTATTCGTCATGAACGCCTTGGCGGCGTCAGAGATCTTGTCGAGCAACACGCGGTCTCGCACCACCAGAAACGACCAAGGTTGACGATTCACGGCGCTCGGCGCCTGGGTCGCGGCATCTATGAGCGCCATGATCTTCTCCCTCGAAGGCGCCTCGGGCAAGAAATCTCGAATGGAGCGGCGGGTAGAGATTGCTTCGAGCACGTCCATGATCAACTCCTGAATCAGCCTTTTGCAAGCGCCAGAGTAGCCGCGCGCGCCCGTACTCTGCAATGGATCGACAAGGGTGGAAGACCGGCTGTTCGAATTGTCGATCGGTGGAACCCCTGCTGAAGTCGCCAGCCGTCAAGAAACCGCCAGCCATGCCGGCGGATATGGCGTGGGCGACTGCCTTTTTCCATGCCGATCAACTCCACCCATTTTCAAACTGCCCCTCTTTCCGGGCGGGATCATGAGCGAAAACCGCCCGCTGCCTGGCATGGATACTGGAGTCGCGCGACGAAAGGCCGTAGGCGCCGTCAATGATGCGCGGCTTTTTGCATGACGAGGCTCGCTACAGGAAATGCTGTCTCGGCGACCGTTACCTCACGGGTGGTCTCGCGCGCCACGGTAGCGACGGATATTTCTGGTTCGTCCGACGCGCCCACTCCGTCATCAAATGATCAGGCCGTCTGATCGGCGCGTTCGAGGTGGAGAGCGGGCTGATAGAGCATCCCGCGGCGGCGGAGGTGGCCGCTATCGGCGAGCCAGACGCGATCGCCGGCGAGAGCGTCAACGCCTTCTTCGCCTTTGAGCTTGGTTTCAAAGCGGGTGAAGCGATGCGCAAGACGCTGCTCGACCATGCACGCTGGTGTCTCGACGCCGTCGTCCAAGGAAACTGGGTTCCGCACAAATCTGTCCAATACGCGCGAAGCCTTTCTGCCGACAGGTGACATTTCGACGCCGGAAAGCGACAAGCTATGAGCCAGAAGGTCCATCTCGATCAGCTCATTTGCTCTATCTACTGAGGGCGATGATCCACATCGAGCGATGCGAGGCGAAATGCTTCACGTAGCATCAAGCGCAGTAGAAGCAAGGCTTCCGCCATCTCTGCGACGGCGAGGAGGCCGTTTCTGGGGTGTGCCGGAGACGTTGACGCCGAATGACGCCGTCGTCGAAAATCGAAAGAACGCCATCGAGGTCGCAGTCTTACAAAATACGCCCTCTCTGAAGCAAGAATTCCGGAAGGCGAGCGCGAGCCTGTCGAGACTGTGCTGGCGTTGATTGTGTCTCCCAGCGGCCCGCGGACAGACTGCAAATATCGGCGACAACATGTGTCGCAATGAGTTCAGCAACGCTTAAAAAATACGCCCCACGCGGCAATTTACGGAGCTCTGAACTTGCCTCTCCCACTTTTACCGTTACTAGAGCGGATTCTTCTCAAAGCGGCTCATGACCTGCAATGGCGAGTAAGTTTGCGCATTCTCGTGGCGTGGACTGGTTGAGAAAACCGCCGATCCTGCTCCACAAGGCGTCGACATTGCGTTCAGCGGCTTTGCGCAGGAGCGCCTTCAGCTTTCGGCAGGAGATGCGCTTCGCATCGGAAATCAAGGACCACCATTGGCGTTATCAAAATCTCGGCGGCGGTTGCGAATGTGGCTCTGGATCAACCCATTCTTCCGACTCGATCGCATAGGAAATGTTTTTCTCTGCGAGGAACTCGGTTACGCGCTGCTCGATCTCGTCTCTCAGCGGGAAGTCAGGTCTGTAGCGCAGGCGTCGCCAGGGAAGAATGGGCGGCTCCAACGTGATCGCGATGATGTATTCTTCTTTGCGCTCATCCACGTCGATGCCGCCGCTATGCGCGATGGCGACCCAGACCGGCGAGAAAGCTTTTTCCCGAACCCAGAAACCCCAGCCGTAATCTTCGCCGATCGGCTTGCTCAATGAAATGGGAGTGTCCTCATGCGCGGCAATGAAACGTCTTAGTTCGTCAGCCAGAATGCGACCGCGATGACCGTGAATATTTTCCGCGCCGCTCGGATCGTCGACATAGCGATCGGTTTTGGCTCGTATTATGCGCCCGGCTTTCGCATCGCGGGACATGACCAGGGCAAGCCGGACGTTGGCCACGGAGATTAGTATGGCGATAAGGACGAAGGGAGCGAGAAGCTCCTCTTCGGGCACAAATTCGTACATCGCGAGCGATGGATTGAGTGCGGCCGACAGGCCCGTCAGAATTCCCAGCGGAACGAGCAGGATCAGCGCGGCAAGCACCGGCCCGGAAAGCAGGCCGAGCAGGATATTCTGAAGGTATTTCTTCCGCTCCATTCAGCTTACTCCGACGCCTGCAAAATAACGATCGGACCGGACACCCCGTGCGTTCCGCTCAAGGCAAAGCGTGGCGCCGCCGCAACTCATTTTTCGGCGACGACGCAGGGCTCGGCGCCGGTCGCCGCGCCGAGCAAATTCTCCTTGATCACGGCGTCGGCGCGCGCCCGCGCTTCGGCCAAATCCTTGTCGAATACCTCCGTCGTATATTCGCTGGTCGCCGTCTTGACGATCGAATCGTTTGGCGACACGGGCGTACTGTTCACATCGATCGATGTGATTGTCGAAAGCCCCGGGCGCAACGGCCGATTTTTGAGTTCCTCCGGATCGATCGCAATTCGAACGGGGATACGCTGCACGATGCGGATAAAATTTCCGGTCGCATTGTCCGGCGGCAGTGTGGCAAAAACACTGCCGGAGCCGGGCACTACCCCTTCCACGGTGCCGTGATAGACCTCCTTGCCACCGTATAAATCGACGATGATTTCCACCTTTTGTCCTGGCCGGATTCTCTCGAGACGGTTCTCCCAGAGGTTGGCCTCGACCCAGAGATGGTCGAGCGGGACAATATTCATGATCTGATCGCCGGGCTTCACGCGGAAGCCGACCTGCACGCGTCGCTTGGCGACATAGCCCGTCACCGGCGCGCGAATGTTCTGGCGTAGCGTCTCGACATATGCGTCATTGAAACGCGCCTTCGCCGCCTCGATATCGGGATGTCTTACGCGCGTCGCATTGACGAGTCGCGCGTCGAACGCCTCCAGCTCCGAACGCGTCTCGCGCAGATCAGCTTCCTGCGCCGCGAGCTGGTCCTCGGTGTTCTGAAGAATTTGGCGCGACGCCGCGCCGCTCGGCGCAGCCGAACGATAACGGGCGAGATCGTGCCGCGTCCTTTCGCGTATTGCCGTACGGGAGGCGAGCTTCTGGCATACCTGCTGCCGATTAGCGAAGAGCGCGCCGACGGCGCGCACGGCGCGGCCGAGCTCTGCCTCGGCTTGACCCAGCGCGGCGCGGGCGCGCTGGGCGTCGAGCCGAACCAGCACATCGCCCTTTTTTACGAACTGCGTTTCTTCGACATTCACAGAGGCGACGACGCCCGTGGCGTCGGCCATCACCGGAATAATGTTTCCAGTAACAAAGGCGTTGTCGGTCGTGACGCGATCACGATCATAAGTGAGCCATTTGAACAGCGCGAGGAACGCCGCGATCGCAATCCCCAGGAAGACGACCTTGAGAAGAAACGACCGCCTCGCACGAATGCTTTTTCTCGACAGAGACATCGGCTGATTACCCCACCGGTTGCCGCATGAAAAATATCTCCCGCGTGATCTCGCCTCAGCCGCCTGTCAACGACTGGATTCCTTCGACGACCGGAGTAATCGGATCGGTCTCGGGCGCGGGCTTCGGATAATCGGGCGCCGGCCCATTTGCAAAGCCGCCGCCGAGCGCCTGATAGAGATCGACAGCGGCGATGAGACGATCGCCTTCGAGTCCGCGCAGGGAAAAGATCGCATCGAGCAGATCGGCGCTTTCCTGCAGGATTTCTCGCCGGTCGCGCAGGCCGTCGCGCAGCCGCACCTTCGACAACGCAAGTTCGGTTCGACGCGCTTGAACGAAGCGGCTTTGCGAGTCAAATTCCGACCGCGCACGCCTGAGATTGGCGATCGCGTCGGCGACCTGCTGCGCGGCCTGCAGCAGCGTGTCGTTATAGGCATCGACCGCCTGATCATATTCCGCGCGCTGTATTTCAAGATTGCCGCTCAGGCGGCCGCCTTGGAAAACGGGCAATCGAATGGACGAAGCGGCGACATAGCCGAGCGCGGAAGGATTGAAGAGATAGCCTGAGAGCTTACTGATCTTCGTCGAGGTGACGGAGGCCTCGAAGCCGCCTCCAAGCGCAAGATCGATGGAGGGCAGGAACAAAGTTTTCGCGGCGTGGATGCGCGCCGCCCAAGCCTCGGCCCGAGCGAGCGAGGCCGCCAGATCCGGGCGCCGCCTCAATAATTCGATCGGGAGAGATTTCGGCAGCGCGGGTTGTGCTGGCGCTATGTTGCCACCCCCTTTGAAAACGGCGAGACCCGCGTCAGGCCCTTCGCCCATCAGCCGCGCAAGCGCATCCCGCTGCAGCGTGATCGCCGCCCTGACGGTCGCCTCGCGCCGGACGGCGGCCTCTTCATTGGTGCGGGCGATCTGAACGCCATCGAGCGTATCGAGGCCGGTCCGGTATCGTGTATCGGCAAGCGCGCGCAGCTCTCGGCGCATCCTCACCAACGTGGACGCGAGGCCCAATTGCTGTGTCAACGCGTAGCCGCGCAAATATGCTCTCGCGACTCCCGTCGTAAGCAGAAGCCGGCTTTGTTCGGTTTCGCCCGCTTGCGCCGCAGCCTCACCGATCGCGGCGTCGAGGAGCGCGCGATTTTTATGCCAGAAATCCAGCTCCCATGTCAGTGCGAGGGGATTGAGGAAGGCCATGGTCTTTTCCAGGCCGCCCTGTTCCGGATTGTAGGAAGCGACGACGCCATTCTGAGGAATGCGCGACTGTCGCGTACCGAAAAGCGAATTGATTTCCGGCAGGAGGCGCGCGCCGGAAATCCGAATGGCGGCGTCGGCCTCTCGCAGGGCGTCTTGCGCCTTTCGGTAGTTCTGATTGTCGGCCAAAGCCTTGTCGATGATCGCGTCGAGCTCGGCGCTGCGAAAGGCGCGCCACCATTCCTCGCGAGGCCAGGCCTTTTCGCCTTCGACAACTGGAAGTCCCGATTGCGATAGAGTGCGGGTCATTTTCGGCTGCTCGATGAATTGCGAGCGTTCAACCCGGTTGGTGGGCATGCAAGATGCAAGCAAAATGCAGGAGCATGCAGCGACACTGACGCGAGTGGCCTGCCCCAGTTTTGCTGGCAGCCAATGAATTATACGAATGAGAAGCATCAATGCTCCGCCATCGTCTGACCGGGCGGTGACGCCAGGGCGCCAACCGGTTTTGAGGAAGGTTTCTGGAGTTTCGCAAACCAGACGATGACGCCAAGAAGGAACATGATGAAGGCGCCGAGCAAAAATGCATCATCCATGGCGAGAATGCTCGCTTGTTGACGAATGGAGCGCGCAATCACACGACGAGTGACCGATTCGGAAACTCCCAACGACTGCAACTGTTGGGTCAATGCGGCCAACGTGTCGAGCGAGGCAAAGCGGCGCCCGCCGAGATATTCGGATAGATTGAGCTGATGCCAAGGCGTCCGACGAAAGTAGATTACGCTCTGGAACGCGATGCCGAAGGCTCCGCCGACGAGTCGAAACAACAGGAACTCTTCAGCCGCCCGCTTATAGAGCGGGCCCGACAACCCGTAAGTAGCGAGAGTCGATGTCGGCGCGGAGAGCGCTGCGACACAAAAGCCCAGGAAAACAACAGGTATGGTAAGCGTGTCATATGAGGCGTTCTTGTCGAAGAGCCCGATCCAGGTGAGCACGACAGACGAGCATATGCACATTAAGCAGATCACGAAACGCACATCGAGCTTTTTCGAAAGCTCGTACATAAAGCCCGCAAGCGGCAGTCCCGCGACCATCATCGCGAGGTAGATGTGGCCTACGAGCGAAGACGTGTAGCCGAGCAGGAGCTGCATCTGCACCGAGAGCAGCGACATCAGCCCCTGTATTACGAGAAAGCCGAGGAAGCCGCTGAGCACGCCAATGGCGTAACTCGAGCGCGAAAAAAGCCGGACATCTACGATCGGGTTACGTTCGCCCCATTCCCAGATGATGAAGAGGGGCAGGGAGAATAACACGGTAAGCAATGCGAGCGACAAAAGCGGAGAGCCAAACCAATCGAAATCATTACCCAGGCTCAACATCATCTGCGAAGCGATCAAGGTGATCACGAGCAGCACATAGCCCACGAGGTCGAAACGCACGATCTTGCGCTCGAATTCGCGACCATAAAGCAACGCGCCAATGATCGCCGAGATGACAAACCCCAGCGTGGCGTTGGCGTAGAAGAGCCAACGCCAGGAAAAATACTCGGCCCAGAAACCGCCAAGAAAGACCGCCAGGGTATAAGGCAATATGCCGAGCGCGGCCCAATAGCCGAGTCCGATTTTGTATTGTCTTTCCGGCAATTCGCCGAGCGCCGCCGACTGACTGACGACCGCGAGAAAGCCGCCAAACACTCCAAAAACAAATCGCGTTGGGGCATACATGAAAACGCTATCGCTCGAGACGCAAATCAGCGAGGTGATCGCGTAGCAGAGATAGCCGTAAGTCAACACGCGATATTCGCCGAAGCGACCGGAAAGAACCCTCGCGAGCGGCACGCCTAGCGCTACGCCAATAAGATAAAAAGTAGTTCCCCAGGCGCCGAAACTCGGCGTAACGCCTTCAAGCGATCCCGCCGAGTATGGCGTCAGCACGCTATGGCCGGAGACATTCGACAATACGTCGACGTATCCGATCCCCAGCGTGACGAGAAACAGAAGCAGCTTGCCGCCGATCAGCCTGTCGAATGACGCTTTCATGCTGCCCGCAATCTGCGACGCAACGACTTGCTGATCGCCGCTGGATCTATGGCCGCGAACGAAACTCGTCGTACGCTTCGATCAGATAAGAGATTCACTTTCGCCCGGGGGTGCCGCTTTTGACCGCTTCGACTGGTAGCAGAAAGTCTGACGCGCAACAAATTCAAAAAGACAAACATAACTTTGCTTTTTTCGATACGTTCGCGCCTCCATGCGCGCCTTGACACATCAGCTTCGAAATTACGTTTCGAGAGCTCTGTCTGATGAAAGCCCCTGTCTTCCTGCACCGGTGGCATACGATTCACTCCGGTTAGATCGCAATGGAAGGCGATATCGGATTCTGGCTCGAGCCATCGCTGTCACATTTATTTAAAAAACCGAACGCCAGCTTCGCAAATGCGAAATAGCCGCTCCCATGCCTGCAATGTATGAGATTCGAGAAACAAATGACAGGCTTTCATATTGGACCGGCTTAACTACCAACACCTGTATTACTTCTGGATGGTCGCTAAAACAGGGTCGATCAGGAACGCCTGTGAAATTTTGCGGCTCGCACAGCCCACCATCAGCGGCCAACTGACCCTGTTCGAGAAGGCGATCGGCTCAAAGGTGTTCAGGAAGGAGGGCCGGAAACTCGTTCTGACCGAGAACGGTTGGCTCGTCTTCAGTTATGCGGATCAAATTTTCAGCATCGGTGACGAACTGACAAAATGGCTGGAAGGCGTGTCGGCGGAACAGAGCCGCACCCTCAAGATCGGCGTCTGCCAAGGCATCGACATGTCGATCGCGCTCCAGTTGCTGTCGCCAGCGCTAGACGGTCTGCATTCTCCGGCTTTTTATTGCGCCAGCGGCGATGCGGAACGCATGATACAGGATTTGCGACTGCGCACCTACGATCTCGCGATCTTGACCACTCTCCCGCCATCCTCGGAATCAAAAAACATATTTAGGCACTTGCTTTCAACCCTGGAAATATCGCTGTTCGGCCCAGCATACAAAGTAAAAAGCTATAGAAAGGGTTTCCCGCGGTCACTTCATCGCGCGCCGTTCGTGCTACCAATTCAGCAGAGCTCGTTACGACAATCGCTGGATCATTGGTTCGAAACTCACGGAATTGAACCAGAAATCAAGTCCGAAATCGGGGACAGCGAACTACGAAAGAGCGTCGCCGCGAGTTACGAGGCATTTACTTTTGCGCCGACCGATGCTCAGCAGGAAGTCCAACAACGGTATGAACTCGAATTTTTTGGCGCGATCCACGGCGTCGAGGAGAAAATTTTTGCGGTGACCGTTCAGAGGAAAATAAGGAATCCCGCCATCGCCCGGATTCTGGGGATTATTGACGCCGTTTAGGGTGTAATATCACTGGTCAGCGAGCCGTGATACAAGCGCTCGCGGTGCAACTTTCTGAAGCAACGCCGGTCTTTTTGACTTCAGATGCGCGCGTCGAAATCGAGTGCCTGGCGCGCTCCAGCAAGACGGAACACCGAGCCCGTCTGAAGGCGTAAATTGCGCTGACGGCCGCCGGTGGCGCGGCGATGCGGGCGCGATCGGCTGAACGATTGGCACGGAGTCGAAGTGGTGTGCGCTGTACGATGGACCGTATCGCCGACTTTTCGTAGCCGAGGATACGGGGAACCGAAGCAAAAAACGGGGTCGAGACGAACAGTCGCATGTTGGCGACGCTCGATTTCTAGAGTGGCGAAGTTGTCGGTCGCTATTATAAAAGACGCAGGCGCACCGAGGTTATCAGCTTCATGAACCAGCTCGTCACCATGTTTCGAGGCGGGAGATCAATCTGATCCTCGACAATCTCCCAGCCAATAAGGCAAAGATACGATATGTTTTTGAAGCGGCACAGGAACGGGCATCCCGATTAAACGCCGACCTATGGCTCTCGGCTCGATCCGTTCGAAATCCGCCTCTCGATTCTTGCCGGGAAGTTCTTCGTCGGAGCCTCCTTAACCAGCGCCGAAAAACTCATCTTTCCCCTAGACGCTTTCGTTGCTGATTACAAACAAGCCGGCAACCCCTTTGTCTGAATAAACTCCGAGGCTCTCCTGAAACGGATCAACCCAGGTTTCGAGCTTCGGTTATTCCGGGTCTTGATTTACTTCATCGACGATCGCCGCCGCTCGGCCCCGAGAAGTTCTGTCAGCAGCGGGTTCTCGAAGCGGCTGTTTCGGGTAATGGCGTAGAATGACTCCTTTATCTGCTCAATGCGAACGAGCTCGACGAGCGCGCCGGACGCGAGTTCGTCCTTAACCACGACCGGCGGCGCCAGTGTCACGCTATGGCTTTCCCTGACGATCAGACGCAGCATCGCCATGTCGTCGACTTCTGCGAGCACGATTGGTTCTATGCCCGCTTCTTCGATGATGCGGTCGAACGCCATCCTGATCGCTTCTCCGCGCCCGGGCAAAACAATCGGCACTCTTGTGAGATCGTTCGGAAAATTAAAAATTTCACCTTTACCTCTCGCTTTTTTCAATAACTCGGGATGCCCGATGATGCTGACCGGCTGTTCGGCGATGAGCAGGTTCTGCCATTCCGAATTCAGATCCATGGTCGCCGGCTGATTGGCGAGAACAAGATCGAGCACATGGGTTTCCAGCAGGTTCAGAAGCTCTCCGAACGCTCCCGACTTCACGACCAGTTCTACGTCTTTGCGGTCGATCAGCGGCTTGAGAAACTCGATCTGGAAGTTGCGGGAGAGCGTCGCCACAGATCCAATGCGCATCCGACGATGGCCAAGACTCAAATTCTTGAACGTGCTCAGGAGCTCGTCGCCGGACTTGAAGACAATCTTGGCGTAGTCGAAGGCGATGCGCCCCGCTTCGGTGAGGCGCAGCGAGCGGCCATCACGCTCGAAAAGCGGCTGACCGAGTTGCTCTTCCAGGGCCTTCAGTTGGACCGACAGCGAAGAGGGCGATACGTTCAGCAATTTTGCCGCTCGCGTCAGTCCGCCTTCATTTGCTATCGCCCAGAAGTATCGGAGGTGATGATAGTTTAAAAAGCTCATAAATCATTCTGTGGATCGGGACGACTGGCCCCATCAAGGGAAATTTTTCGTTCCCGCGGCGTCGACTGTCGCGCTATCGATTCGAAAACGCCGGGGTCGCGGAATTTGAAAACCGCTTTCGCCTCTTCTACCCGTTTCCTCCCCTGTGATTGCGTCAAGCGATCCACCATCGTGCTCCTGCGCCGGCTTGACTTCCTCCGTTCGTATTTTCCGAAGGGTTCATTCTTAACTTCGAATTTCTCACAGACGACAGGTTTTTATAGTCTTTTCGGGCAATTGGATCAAGGAGAAATGATGCTGAAGGATCTCTATGAAATTGGTGAAATCCCTCCGCTTGGACATGTCCCGAAGAGCATGTACGCTTGGGCGATCCGCCGTGAGCGCCAGGGCCCCCCGGACAAGGCGATGCAGCTGGAGGTCGTGCCGACATGGGAACTCGACAGCCACGACGTGCTGGTTCTCGTGATGGCGGCCGGCGTCAACTACAATGGCGTCTGGGCATCGCTCGGTGAACCGGTGTCGATGTTCGACGTCCACAAGCAACCCTTCCACATCTGCGGCTCCGACGCCTCGGGCATCGTCTGGGCCGTCGGCTCCAAGGTGAAGCGCTGGAAGGTCGGCGACGAGGTCATCGTCCATTGCAATCAGGACGACGGCGACGACGAGGAGTGCAACGGCGGCGACCCGATGTTCTCGCCCTCGCAGCGCATCTGGGGCTATGAGACCCCGGACGGCTCCTTCGCCCAGTTCTGCCGCGCGCAGGACCGCCAGCTTCTGCCGCGCCCCAAGCACCTCTCCTGGGAAGAGGCCGCCTGCTACACGCTGACGCTGGCCACTGCCTATCGCATGCTCTTCGGCCATGAGCCGCACGAGCTGAAGCCCGGCCACAATGTCCTTGTCTGGGGCGCCTCGGGCGGCCTCGGCGTCTTCGCCGTGCAGCTTTGCGCGGCCTCCGGCGCCAACGCCATCGGCGTCATCTCCGACGAGTCGAAGCGCGATTATGTCATGTCGCTTGGCGCGAAGGGCGTGATCAACCGAAAGGACTTCAAGTGCTGGGGCCAGCTCCCCAAGGTCAATTCGCCGGACTTCCACGAATGGACAAAGGAAGCGCGCAGGTTCGGCAAGGCGATCTGGGACATCACCGGCAAGAAGGACATCGACATCGTCTTCGAGCATCCGGGCGAGTCGACCTTCCCGGTGTCCTGCCTCGTCGCCAAGCGCGGCGGCATGGTGGTGTTCTGCGCCGGCACGACGGGCTTCAACCTCACCTTCGACGCGCGCTATGTGTGGATGCGCCAGAAGCGCATCCAGGGCTCGCATTTCGCGCATCTGAAGCAGGCGGCGGCGGCGAACCAGATGGTGATCGATCGCCGCATCGACCCCTGCATGTCGGAAGTGCTCGCCTGGGACAAGATCCCCGAAGCGCACATGAAGATGTGGCGCAACGAACATGCGCCGGGCAACATGGCCGTGCTCGTCATGTCGCCGGAGCCGGGACTGCGCACCGTCGAGGACGTAATCAGGTCTCAAAAGACAAACGCTGCAGGCTGCCTGGAATACGCTCGGTGATTTTCCTGCAAGCGATCGAGGCGGGAGCTGGGGTAAGTCAATTTTGGCGTATCCCAGCGTGCCGGACTCGTTTCATTTGCTACGCGAGGCATCTGTGGCGTCGGGTTCCATAATCATGAGACATGATGGCCATGCGCAGCGTTGCTCATCTTGAATGGCTGGAATCAGAGTCTATCCACGTCATCCGCGAAGCAACGGCGGAAGCTGAACGACCCGTTATGCTCTTTTCGGCCGGGAAAGATTCTACCGTTCTTGCGCATCTCGCGCTTCGCGCCTTTTATCCAGGAAAGCCGCCATTTGCGCTGCTTCATATCGATTCGACTTGGGAATTCCGCTCTCTTCTTGAGTTTCGCGACGCCTTTGCACGTGAAAATGGCTTTTCACTGGTCGTTCATGCGAATGAGGAAGGGCGCGTCCAGGGCATCAACCCGTTCGACTATGGCGATCGATACACAATGGTAATGAGAACAGAACCCTTGAAGGAGGCTCTCAATCGAGGCGGGTATGATGTGATTTTCGGAGGCGCGCGGCGCGATGAGGAAAAATCCAGGGCAAAAGAACGCATCGTTTCAGTGAGGAACACTGGGCACGTCTGGGATCCACGTCAACAACGCCCTGAGTTTTGGCGACAATATAACTTGCGGCTTAGTAAAGGGCAGTCTGCCCGTGTGTTTCCACTTTCCAACTGGACGGAAAACGACATCTGGAGCTATTCCCTCTTGCGCAAGATCAATCTTGCGCCCCTCTATTTTGCCTCGCCCAGGCCAGTTGTTGAACGCAATGGAGCGTTCATCGTGGTCGACGATGAACTGAAAATGCGCTTTCAACCGGGAGATAAAATTGAGATGAAAACCGTTCGCTTCCGGACACTCGGGTGCTGGCCGGTCACTGGAGCTATCGAGTCGACGGCGAAGGACATTGACGCGGTTCTCGAAGAAACTCTTGCGGCAAAAATGTCAGAGCGGCAGGGACGAATCAGTGATGGGGAAGACGGTGGTTCGCTAGAGCAAAAAAAGCGTGAAGGCTATTTCTGACAACACCGCTAATTATTTATCGGCCAAGGCGAAACCGCGGGTTTGATCACACGAACCGCTCAAGGCGGTTGGGTTGGGGCGCCGAAGGTAACCGATTTATTCACCGCCGAGTGGAGCCGCGTCGCCTCATCGTCAAAGGCTTCGCTGATCCAAGCATGGATCCTCTTGTTGCTGTTTGCGGAGATATTTCCGGATCGAATTGTCATTCCGACCGATTGTCGACGCCAGATGTTTGCGCTCAGGAATACCGGGGCGCGACATCGCGTTTGCGGTCCGGGCAAATGGTTTGGGTTCTTGCCACTGATATATCCGGCAATCAGCGGCGCCGGATATTTCGACGCTATGGTGATCATCATTTGGGCATGGATTGACCCCAGATGCCGTTCCTCGTTTTCGCCTCGTGATCAATAGACTATCTCTCCAGTCATGAAGTCTCGGGGCCAGCTCAGATCTTCCCCGCGAATTACAAATATCGCTGATGATTTTGCCAAAATGGAAGGGAATCTTCCATAATTCGAAATTGAGAGATATGCGAGTGTGACTAAATATCCTTCTGTTGTGATCTCTGCGGCGATTGAAGGCCTGACCTCATGATTCCTACAACGAACGGCGTGGATCAGGACTTCACGCTTCTCGTGTCGCATGAAGTCTTGAACACGCGGCTCCCTACGAGAGGCTAATCAGTTGCATGAAATCAGCAGGTTGAGTCCGCGACAGATCGAACTAACTGAACAGGAAGGAGAGCCCGCGCGTTTCCATAGGGGCTTGCCTCCCGGAAAAGTAAGAAGAGCATCTTTGTCTTTGTGAGGTGGCAAATGTGGTCTGAACTGCGGGGATTGAAGGACGAGATTGATTTTGGCACACCGCCGCGAGATGGGCCACTCGTGACCCTCGAAATCGATGGGGTGGCGGTTAGCGTTCCTGCTGGAAGCTCCGTCATGCTCGCGGCAGTGAAGGCCGGCCGGCCGATCCCTAAACTCTGCGCAACCGATATGCTCAATGCCTTCGGCAGTTGCCGCGTGTGTCTTGTCGAGGTCGAAGGCCGTAGCGGATACCCGGCTAGCTGCACCACTCCCGCAGTCGAGGGCATGAAGGTCAGGACGCAGACCGAGACGTTGAGGCGTCTGCGCAAGGGCGTTTTGGAGCTCTACCTCTCTGATTTCCCCGAGAGTGAACTTGAGGGTGGTTGGAGCGAGCTCCATGAATCGCTGAAAGCAGAAGGGGTGGAAACCCATCCGTACGGTGGCGGCAAGAACCATTTTGACGCACCCGTCGACCAGTCGAACCCTTATTTCCTGTTTGACCCAGCCAAATGCATTGTCTGTAGCCGTTGCGTTCGCGCGTGCGCCGAGGTTCAGGGAACCTTCGCGATCACCATCGCGGGAAGAGGCTTCGAGTCGAAAGTCGTCGCCGGTCAGGAGCAGCCTTTCTTCGAATCCGAATGCGTCTCTTGCGGCGCCTGCGTGCAGGCTTGCCCCAGTCATGCTCTCGTGGAAAAGAGCCTTTTCGAAGGAGAATATGTGCATGCCGAACCCGTTGAAGCCTGAGAAATCGGTCGTCACGACCTGCGCCTACTGCGGCGTCGGCTGCGGATTCAAGGCCGAGACGCGCCGCGACAAAATCGTGCGCATGATCCCGTGGAAGGAAGGCAAGGCCAACCACGGCCATAGCTGCATCAAGGGGCGCTTCGCCTACGATTATTACAACTCGCCCGACCGTGTGCGCACGCCGATGATCCGCGCCTCGATCGACGATCCATGGACGCCCGTGAGCTGGGACGAGGCCTTTGCCTATGCCGCGAAGGAGATCAAGCGCATCCAGGCGAAATATGGCGTGAAGTCGGTCGGCGCCGTCTCCAGCTCGCGCTGTACTAACGAGGAAATTTTTCTCACGCAGAAATTCGCGCGTGCGGTGCTCGGCAACAACAACATCGACAACTGCGCCCGCATCTGCCACTCGCCGACACAGTTCGGCCTGACGAACACCGTCGGCGCGGGCGCTGCGAGCCAGCACTTCGATTCGATTCTGCAGGCCGACGTCATCATGGTCGTCGGCGCCAATCCGACGGAAGGCCACCCGGTCTTCGGCTCGCTGATGAAGCGCCGCATCCGTCAAGGCGCGAAACTCATTGTCATCGACCCGCGTAAAACCGAGACCGTCGAATCCGCGCATATCAAGGCCGATGTGCATCTCGCGATCCGGCCCGGCACGAATGTCGCGGTCCTCGACAGCATCGCGCATGTCATCGTGCGCGAGAAGCTCTACAACGAAGCCTTCGTTCAGGCGCGTTGCGAGGTGAACGAGTTCGAGAACTGGAAGGCTCTAGTCGGCTCGGACAAATATTCGCCCGACGCCATCGGCCGACTCGCGGGCGTCGATTCCGAAGACATCCGCAAGGCGGCGCGCATCTATGCAGGCGGCCCGAACAGCGCGATCTATTACGGGCTCGGCGTCACCGAACATTCGCAGGGTTCGACGGGCGTGATGTGCCTTGGCAATCTCGGCCTTTCCTGCGGCATGCTTGGCCGCGAGGGCGTCGGCGTGAACCCGCTGCGCGGCCAGGGCAATGTGCAGGGCGGAAGCTGTCTTGGCAGCTGGCCGCATGTGTTCAGCGGCTATCGCTTCGTTACGGATTACGCCACCCGCTCGAGCTTCGAAGCCGAATGGGGCGTGCCGCTCGACGCGGAGCCCGGCCTGCGCCTGCCCAACATGCTCGACGCCGCGGTCGCGGGATCGTTCAAGGGCATATACATCATGGGCGAAGACCCTGTGCAGAGCGACCCGAACCAGCACCACGTCATTGCCGCGATGAAGAACATGGAGTGCGTCGTGCTCCACGATCTTTTCCTCAACGAGACCTCGAAATACGCCCATGTCTTCTTCCCCGGCTCTTCGTCGCTGGAGAAGGACGGCACCTTCACCAATGCGGAACGCCGCGTCTCGCGCGTACGCAAGGTGATCGAGCCGCTCGCCGGCCTTCAGGACTGGGAGATCACGGTGAAGCTCATGAACGCCATGGGCTACAACGTCTCCTATTCCAACCCTGGCGAGGTTCTCGACGAGATTGCGCGGCTCTCGCCGAACTATCGTGGCATAAGCTTCGCGCTCATCGACCGCATCGGCTCGGCGCAATGGCCTTGTAACGAGGAGGCGCCCGAGGGCACGGAGGTCCTGCACCGCGAGAAGTTCCCGCGCGCCAACGGGCTCGGCACATTCATGCTCACCGAATATGTGCCGACGGCCGAGCGCACGAACGACAAATATCCGCTGCTGCTCACCACCGGCCGCATCCTGACGCAGTATAATGTCGGCACGCAGACCCGTCGCACGCCGAACTCGCTGTGGCATCCCGAGGATGTGCTGGAACTCAATGAACAGGATGCGATTTCGCGTGGCGTCAGGGACGGAGACTGGGTGAAGCTCTCGAGCCGCTTCGGCCAGACCGAATTGCGCGCGAAGATCTCGGAGCGCGTCAATCCAGGGGTCGTCTACACGACCTTCCACCACGCCAAATCCAAGGCCAACTCGGTCACGTCTGATCTCTCGGACTGGGCGACGAATTGCCCGGAATATAAGGTCACCGCGGTGGATGTCGTGCGCACAAACGGCCCCGAGCAGGACGCGGAGCCGGGTTCGAAAGCGCTGGAGGCCGCCGAATGAGCATGACGCATCAAGAGGCGGAGGGCGCCATTCCGGTGATGGCGCTCGACCGGATCGCGGCGATGGCCAACCAGATCGGCGACTTCTTCGCGCCCTATCCGCCGGAGCGGCGGGCGGAAGGGATTCGCAACCATCTGCGCACCTACTGGGACCCGCGAATGCGCGAGGAACTGCTGGCGCTGATCGATGCCGGCGGCGCGGGGCTCGCGCCGCATGTCATCGAGGGGGCAAAGTTGCTCCGCGAAGAAGCGCACGCCAAGCCAGGCTATTACGGGCCGCCGAAGGCTTGACCGAAGCTTTTGATTGGGGGGAGATTATCAACTTCGCCATTAACGCCGACGCCGCGAATAGAAATGGCGGGCGCTCGCACGCCTTTTCTTGCTTATGCGCGATGTTTCGAGCCTTCATGATGGAATTTGAGCGTGGATCTTGTGGTCGGCCTGCGACTCGATCCATTTGAATGACCGATCCGATTGGCGAGAATTGGCGAGATGCTTTCGCAACTCGGACTGCGTTTCATAGAAGTAGCGCTTGACCGTCGCGTCCTTGATCGTGCGGTTCATGCGCTCGATCTTGCCATTCGTGCAAGGATGCTTGGACTTGGTCAGTCGATGGTCGTTATCGGCGCGGGCGCAGCCGAACTCGAAAGCATCCGCCCTGAAGGTCCGCCCTTCCGCCAGAATCGGTGAAGCGCGTTCCATTATCGTTGAGCACCGCGTGGATATTATAGGGAACGGCTTGTATCAGTGCGAACAGAACGTCGGCGACTATTCTTGTCGCGGCCTTCTCATGCAACTTGACGAAGGCGAATTTCGACGTGCGATCGATCGCCACGAACATCTAGAGCTTGCCTTCGGCCGTGCGCACTTCGGCGATCGTGAGACGCCGTGGAGCTGAAGGCAGCGATGCAACGATGACCGAGGCAGGTGCGGGATTGTCTCCTGACGGGCGTACAGGCAGTCGTATAAAGGCAACAGCTGTGACGGCGGAAGGTGACGATGATCCCCTCTTCTTCGATCGTCAGACCCATGGGTTTGGGGTCTTTCGGTCCCGTGCGCTCGTCGTAAACCAACGTCCGCCCCTTCCACCTGGCGATGGTCTTCGTGTTGACGCCGTACCGCCTGGCGAGGGCCCTCAGGCTCTCTTGACTATGCTGTATCGCTCGACGCACCGCCTCTGTCGTGCGGGCGCTTCCATGGAGAAGCTGGCCCATAGCGCACTGAGAAGCTGGCCCATAGCGCACTCTTCCAATCGCTGGAAATGATTGCACCATCAAATCCTGGGATCAGACATATAACTTCGGCGACGAAGGCGCCGAAACCGTCATCGAGATCATCTATTCTCCACAAGCATCTTTGGTCGGATTTGGTGGGATTATGACGCGCCCACGGGTTTCGGACGATCTGGTTACCGGTCGCGAAATCGTTATTATGGGCCTTGCCAGGGACCATCGAGTGACCGACGATCATATAGTAGGCTTATATTTAGCCAGAACCGCGCCTCTCTTGCAGGAAGCGGAAAAGATTATCACGGACACAGAAGTCAGGGAGTCCACTCTTGACTTGATCGACGACCTCACGCCGGAAGCCGATCTGGCGTCGGCAATGGATACGGCCACCACAAGAGACGCCTTCGACGTCGATTCAACTGATTTTGCGAACCTCATCGTTCTAATTCACAATCACGTAGAAATCGGTATTCCAGACGTCGACTACAAAAGATCGTTTACTTTTGGAAGAGCAATCGCCCACACAAGACAGGCTTGCGCGGACGAATCGAAGAGTTCGATCGCACGAAGAAACTCTCAATTACAATTCCCCTCGGCGAAGGCCCTTCCCAACTTGCGTGGCGCAGAGGTAAATCTCTTGTGAAAATTCAGACAAAATCGATTCGACCTTCGATAGTGCTCTTGCCGCAACAGGTTGATTTCGTGTATCTCGCCTGCCTATTCGTTATAGACGCAAATCATGAACAGCGACCCGCGCGCATATGAAGCGGCGCCATGAGTGGAAGTGTGGGCGGCTCAGTCGCCCACGCCTTGCGTAATTCGCCGTCTACTATGGAAAGAGGATCCTTTCCCTGCTCCAATCGGAATTTTTTTACGGCCGACCATGTGCTCAAAAACTTCTGCAGATCGTCTGCCTTCTCGCCGATCGGTACATGAAACGGAGGATGATCGATCTCGATAAAAGGAAAGGGCAGATTTTCATAGCGCCCGAAGTAATAGGCTGAATTCTCTCCCCAAAAGGGGCCGAGAATCTCACATTTCAGTTTTTGCATGACGACATTCAAAGATGTCGAACTCGTCCAGGGCCAGTCGTAGGTCCAGACCGCAATAACTCCCCGAGGCTTCAGGGATCGTATTGCAATCGCGTAAAATCGTGACAGATCAAACCAGTGTGCCGAACAGGCGCAGGTGATGAGATCCACCTCTCCCCTCAGACCAAGATCGGTCTCCGCGGCGGCGAGCGCGTATCGTATATTGGGTTTCACCGGAGCCATGTCGAGCTGACGCTGGTCTGGATCCGTGGCGAGCACCTGATTGAAATATTCCGCAAGCGCCACAGCTGATTGTCCGCTGCCTGTTCCGCAATCCCACGCCAGATCGCGAGCGGGCGCGGCCTCATTCAACCAGGCGAAAAGCGCTCGCGGATATTGGGGACGATACGAAAAATATTCCCCCGCATCCTGACCAAAAGACATGCCGATTGGATGACGGACCTGCATGAATGACTCTCACCTTCCGTTCATTTCCGTCTCGACGGCCTATAACGAAATGACGCGCGAATGCAATATGCGCCACACGATAACCTAGCGCCAATTCTGACGCTTTCCTACCTGCGAAATCGGGCACGCTTCCTTTGAAATGAACCGCCCGAAGGAAATCATTCGGATGAACAAAACAGGACGCCTCGGCCAGCGCTCATTCCTGACCCGGGAGGCATTCGTGTCTGGGAAACCTCATCTTTGAATCCGCCGAATTGTGACCGCGATAGCAATGATCCACGAAACTTTTCATGAGCCCGTCAGTTTTTCAAACCTGAGCGGCGTCGACGACTTTATGTATACTAAGCGCAGTTCGCGCTCGGGAGATGTAGACGAGCGCGGTCCATAGCGACGGAACATTCGAATGGCGCGCAACATTGCTCAATTTATCAACGACCTCCCCAAGGCGGAGCTCCACCTTCATATCGAGGGAACGCTCGAACCCGAAATGGTCTTCAAGCTTGCCGAGCGCAATCGGATCCATCTCCCCTATCCCTCGGTCGAGGCGATGCGTCGAGGGTATAATTTTGAGAATTTGCAGGATTTTCTGAAACTCTATTATCAAACTACGCGAGTGCTGCGCACCGAACGTGACTTCTTCGATCTCACGAACGCCTATCTTGCTCGTGCACGGCGCGAGAACATCCGTCACTGCGAGATCTTTTTCGATCCTCAGGCTCACACGAAGCGTAATGTGCCATTCGGCGCCGTTGTCGAGGGGATCGCCGCCGCGCTTCGGGAGGCTGCGAAAGGCGACGGCCCGACAAGCAGATTGATCATGTGCTTTCTGCGCGATCTTCCCGAAAGCGACGCCATGAAGACGCTCGAAGAGGCGTTTCCCTGGAGATCGCTTATCACTGGCGTCGGACTAGATTCAGCGGAGGTCGACAATCCCCCTTCGAAGCACGCAAGTGTTTTCGCCCGCGCCCGAGCGCTTGGGTTTCAAACTGTAGCTCATGCTGGCGAGGAAGGGCCTCCCGCTTATATTTGGGAGGCGCTGGATATGCTGAAAGTGCAGCGCATCGACCATGGTGTGCGCGCAATCGAGGATTCCTCACTGATTGCGCGCCTCGTGCGTCAGAAAATCCCGCTGACCGTTTGTCCACTATCAAATGTTCGTCTTCGCGTATATAAGGACATGGCTCATCATCCGCTTCGGCGCCTCGCGGAAGCGGGCGTCCTGGTCACGATCAATTCGGATGATCCTGCGTATTTCGGCGGCTATGTGAACGCTAATTATTACGCCGTGCAGAAGGCTTTTGAATTGCGAGAGCCCGATCTTGCGACATTCGCCCGAAACTCTTTCGCGGCGTCGTGGCTCAGTGATGACGACAAGCAGGCGAGAATGAATGAAGTGGATTCCTATCTCATCGCGCGTGCGGATGATTGAGCGAATGTCGCGAGGGTCAACTGCAAAATTCGCAATCCGACATCCTACTCCAATATTGACGTCTCCATCATTTCTGGGACATGGCATCTCCAGCCGAGCTCGTCCTGAATTCTGAGACGCAGCGTATCCGACGCTGTCGGCTCGCCATGCGTAAGAAAGGTCATTCGCGGCGGGCGTCTGAAATTTCCCAGCCATCGCATGAGTTCATTGGCGTCGGCATGCGCCGAGAGCATCGAAAGATTATCGACCTCGGCGCGCACCGGCACATATTCGCCATGTATCTTGACGCTCTGAGCCCCGCCCACCAATGCCGCGCCGCGCGTTCCAGCGGCCTGAAAACCGGCGAAAAGTATGGTGTTGCGCGGGTCAGGCGCAAATTTCTTCAGATGATGCAACACACGCCCGCCGGTCGCCATGCCACTGGCGGAAATGATGACCTTGGGAGCATCGTCTTCATTTATGGCTTTTGATTCGTCTACGGATTCGACATATCTTGCCACCGCACAGGCGCGCCGCCATTCTTCTCTCGTCAGCCGTTGATCATCGGCGCGACGACATAGGGTTTCGGTTGCGTCGATCGCCATGGGACTGTTGAGATAGATCGGCACATCGACAAGCCTTCGCGAGCTTTTCAGGCGCTCGAGATGGAACAGCAAGGTCTGCGCGCGTCCGACCGCAAAGGCCGGAATGATCACTGTTCCGCCACGCGCCGCTGTTCTGTTGACAATGCTTGCCAACGCCTCCTCTGCGTCGCGGCGTTCGTGCGTTCGGTCTCCATAGGTCGATTCCATGACGAGATAATGGGCGTCCATTATCGCAGAAGGATCCATCATCGTGGGGTCGTCGTAGCGCCCGAGATCGCCGGAAAATATGATCTTTCTTCCGCTCCAGTCGATCTCGACGATCGCAGCGCCAGGGATATGGCCCGCGCGATGCAAGCGCAGCGAAAATCCCTCGGGAAAGGTCCGCCGCCTGTCGAAATGGAGCGGAGAAAGGCGCTTTAAGGCCCGTTCGGCGTCCGTAGCATTATAGAGTGCGAGCGCCGGCTTGTGTTTCGAGAAGCCGCGTCTGTTGGCGTATTCGGCGTCCTGCTCCAGCAGATGCGCGCTATCGGGCAGAAGTATTTCGCACAAATCGCGAGTCGCGTCGGAGCAGTGAACCGGTCCCTTGAATCCGTCTCTGACCAGCGCCGGCAAATAGCCGGAATGATCGAGATGGGCGTGTGTCAGCACCACGCAGGATATGTCTTTCGGGGGCAAAGGAAAAGGCGCCCAGTTGCGCAATCTCAGATTCTTGAGACCCTGAAACAGACCGCAGTCGATGAGCACTCGGACTCCATCGTTCTCGAGCAGATATCTCGATCCTGTGACTGTGCCGACGGCGCCGAAGAAAGATAGTTTCATTGTCGAAAATCGCTCCATTTATTGATGGTTTCTTGTCATGACCGTCTCTCCGATCATGTTGCTGCTTGCGCCCATGATGCAATCAGGGATTCGTCGGACTGTTTCGACAGGCTGACGCCGTAGCGCGCGCTTTCCCGGTTCAATTTGTGCGCGAGCCACTCGGCATCCGCTGGTAGCGCACGCTCGAGGCGAAAGCGGCGGATCTGAAGTGGCGTCAATTCGAGACTGGCGAGTGAGCCGCTGCTCATGTCGATGTCGACGAAATACATCAGCGACAGATCGCCGCGATATTGCTCGTAGCCCGCAATCCCTTCGTAATCGTTGATGAAATCGCCGCATCCATAGAGGATCAGGCGGTTTTTGTATATTTCGAGCGCCTTGGCGTGGTGCGAGGAATGTCCGTGAATGATCGAAGCCTCGCCGCGATCAATCAGGGCGTGCGCAAAGCGTTGATGATCCTGCGGGATGTCGTAGCCCCAGTTCGGCCCCCAATGCAGCGACACGATCACGATATCGTCGCTCCGTCGGACATCTCTCAAAATCTCGCAAACAAGCTCGACGCTGTGCTCGGAAAGGTCGGGAAGCAGATTGACGCCGGGCCTTTCGCATGACGCGGCCCAATGGCGAGGCGCGCCGCTGCTCGGCAAAGCGAAGGACGTTATGACGACCCTCGCTTTGCCGGCGACATCGATCGCCGCAGGACGCCGCGCTTCGTCACGATTGCGCCCTGCGCCGGTAGTCCTGATTCGCAGCTTTCCCAGAATATCGAGAGTGTCGATCAGTCCGGCCTCACCCCAATCGAGGATATGATTGTTCGCCAGAACGCAACAATCTATCCCGGCGGCGCGCAATGTTTCCGCATTTTCCGGGCTTGCCCGATAATTGATTCCCTTCGGTTCAAAGGCCTCGCTGCGCGTGAGGCTGGTTTCGAGATTGATGATCCGCAAGTCGGGATTTTTCTGGTAGAACGCGTCGAGCGCAGCGCCCCAAATATAGGAGGCGGGCGCCGGCCGCGGGATTGGTCCGCAAACACGTTCGGCCAAGCTTACGTAGCCGAGAGCGGAGGAGACATATTCTTCGTGCAATTCCGGAGGACATGGCGCGGGCAATATCTGATCAATGCCACGACCGATCATCACGTCGCCACACAGGAAAATGCGGACGATTTTCGTTTCATCCGGAGCAGACGGAGAAGACTTCATGGAAGCGTTCATTTCGCGCGTCCCGATTGGAAGCTCCGGAAACCCGCTATAGTTGGTAAAGGAAGCGAGCCCTGCCGCCACGGAAGATTATCGCATGGAGTCCTGCGAGACATGGCGTCATGAAACTCCGTTTTTGCGCCCATTCGTCCTCCGCGGCGCCCATTCTCCTGCAAGATAGATGAAGCATGCCGCGCCATTTCGACCCCGCGCTTGTCAATGATCCCTTCGACGATCCGGGGCTCTATGTGGATCTCGTTTTCGAAAAGCGCGCGCTGCTGTTCGACCTCGGCGACATCTCCCGGCTTTCGGCGCGAAAACTGCTCCGCGTCAGCGACGTTTTCGTCACCCATCTCCACATGGATCACTTTGCCGGCTTTGACCAGTTGCTGCGATGCGCCCTCGGCAGAGAGAAGACGCTTGGCGTCTATGGTCCTGCCGGAATCATAAATGCTGTCGAGCACAAGCTTTCCGCCTATAGCTGGAACCTGATCGACGGCTATGACGGCAATCTTACTTTTCTCGTGACCGAGCTCGACGAATTGGGTCGCCTCAAATCGGCGCGATTTTCCGGACGATCCCGGTTCGAACGGCGCGATGATGACGAGACCCGAGCCATAGAGGGACTGGTGCTCAAGGAGCCAGGGATTCAGGTTCGCGCAACCACCCTCGATCACGGCTTGCCGGTGCTGGCCTTCGCGCTCGAGGAGCGAGCGCAGATCAATGTGTGGCGCAACAAGGTGGAAGCCATGGGACTCGTCGTGGGTCCGTGGTTACGCAATTTCAAGTCGGCGACGCTTCAGGGCGCGAACGATGCGACCCTCATACCGGTGACGTGGCGCGACGGCGGGGATGACAGGCCGGCGGCGCTTCCGCTCGGTTTTCTTAAGAAGGAGATCATGCAGATCACTTCCGGCCGCAAGATCGTCTATGTCGTCGATTGCGCTTACACCGACGCCAATATCGAAAAGATCATCAGGCTAGCGGAGCGCGCCGACATGCTTTTCATCGAGGCGACCTTCCTCGACGTCGACTTCGAGGCGGCGGCGAAGCGCCGTCATCTGACGGCGCGACAGGCGGGAATGCTTGCGCGCCGCGCCGGAGTCAAAAGGCTCGTGACGCTCCACTATTCTCCGCGCTACCGAGGACAAGGCGAGCGTCTCGCGCAGGAAGCGCAGGAGGCCTTTCTTGCTCGCTGAAGCGATGGGCCGCGTTCCCGGGCAGGACACGGCATGGACCAATCTCGCGCTCTTTGCTGTCGACGGATTTCCTCTCCGTCACTTGCCGTTTCTGGAATGTGGCGTCGGCAGATATTCGACGCTCGGCATTTCGAGGATCGGCTGTGGATAGAGGGCCAAAAGTTCGAGCACCTCGCTCGGCATCCTGGTCTTGACCGGCAGACCCATGTCGCGCGCCTCCTCGGCCGTAATGGCGTAATCATGCGTCCACCGGCCGCTGGTGAGCGTCTTTGAGAGTTCAGAGGCGGCTGTCGCGCCCATGCGGCTCTTCAGAAGCTGCGCAACGGTCTGCTCCAGCTGGGTGAGCGCCTTTTGCGCGATGTCGGCCAGCACGAGCGTCTCATCGTCGATCTCGGCGACAGGCTTCTGTTCGAGCACGCGAAGAAGCGAGACGGCCGGCAACCCCTCGACCTGCGGATCGAGCGGACCGAGCACAGAATGCGGACACATCATGATCTCGTCGGCGGCGAGCGCGATCAGCGTTCCGCCGGACATGGCGTAATGCGGCACGAACACCGTCACCTTGCCCTTGTGGCCGCCGAGCGCGCGCGCAATCTGCGTCGCCGCCAGATAAAGTCCTCCCGGCGTGTGCAGAACGATGTCCAGCGCCATATTCGGATCGGTCAGCTGAATTGCGCGCAGCACCTCTTCTGAATCATTCATGTCGAGGTAGCGGATGATCGGCAGCCCCAGCAGACTGACCCGCTCTTCGCGATGCACGAGCAGGATCACCCGCGACCCCCGCGCCCGCTCGATTTGGGAAATCCTTCGCCGGCGCATGCTCTCGAGAAAACGCTGCCGCAGGATCGGCTGTAGCACGGCGAAGACGACAAAGACCCAGAAGACGACGCTGAAATCCATGAAGCAACAAACTCCCGTTTCGAGCTCTGTTCGATCGGATCGCGATCATATGATTTATCGGTGGACTCCAGCAAACGGGTCGGCGTTCCGGAAGCCGAACGCTGCTACTGCGGCGCCCGGCGCGACCTTGGGAGGTTCGTCGGAAACTTCGCTGTCCGAAACCATGCATATGGCTAAGCTTGCGGCGTCAATATATCGAGCGCCTCACATCCTTCCGACACGATGAGCGGCGTCACGCCCAGAACATCGCCGTCGATCTCCGTGGCGACAGCGTCGCGGGAGCGCAGGTAAACGGCCTTCACGCGCATTTTCCTGATCCCGGAAACATTGTCCAACCGCCCCGCCATGAGCGCCAGTCCAATCTTGCACAAGGCGAAAGGGCGAATGTCGCTTACGGCGACGAGGGTAAAGCCGGGATTGAATATGTCGGCGTCAGGGTCGAGAAGATAATTTCCGCCATAGCGCTTCGCCTTGCTGACGATGAAGAGCTTCCCCAGAATTCTCGTGTCGCCGATCGTCGCTTCGATGTCCTTGGCTTCTCGATTCAGCGTCCGCGCCGCGGCGACGATATAGGCGAGACCTCCGAGTTTCTTCTTCAGCGACAAATTGACGGAGCTGACGACCTCGGCGTCCAGTCCGGCCGACGCCATCAGCACGAAAGGGCGGCCGTTTGCGAGGCCCGGATGGAGCTTTCGGGTGTGGCCCGCCAGAAACACATTCGCGAGATCTTGCGCGCCGCGCGGCAATCCCAGTTCGTGGCCGAGAACATTCGCAGTGCCCTGAGGAATAACGCCGAACGCTGGGCGGGGACTCGCACGGTCCAGCAATCCGGCGACCGCTTCATTGATGGTCCCGTCGCCGCCCGCGGCAAGGACCATGTCTGCGGGAATAGCGCGAGCAATCTCGCGAATGCAGCCGGGACCCGCGCTTTCGGCGATCTCCACATGTCGCCCGTCGCGGCGAAGGATTTGTGCGATCGCGCCGATGCGGCTCCTGCGATATTTCCCGGCGACGGGATTTACGATGATCGCGATGCGTCGGGCGGATGCTCGCGGGGAGCCGTCCATCGCGACGCGCGCGTTGACGATCTCGGACAAGAAACACCTTCTCCGCAATGCTCTGAGGATATTGGTCAAACGACGGACTTCGTCTGCGCAGTAACTTGTTCCGGGCCGGTCAGCAAGCAGTGAAAAAAGCCCCGCCAAGTGGAGATGAACGGAAATCGCGTGGTCGCCGCGCCGGACGATGGGCGCGCTCACAAAGAGGTTCCCCGGGGGCCGGGGGCGAATATGAGCGCACCGGCGCGCGCTGGAAACTTGTTTTTCCTTACTGGAAAGATACTTGTTGCCGTCGGCGCGCCGCACTCCCCAAGCTGCGGGACAAAATTATTTAATATCATGTGTTTATAAAATGCACGCGGTTCTGGCGCGCCGCTTGCCTATCTTGCCGCGAGAGCGCAAAAATGCGCCGGAGATCCAGGGGAGGCTGATTAATGTCGCCAATCTTGCGCCAGCTCGTCGAGCAGCGCGGCCTGCCGATGGTTGACGCCGATCGCCTCGACCATTTCCTGGACGAGGCCGCCGCGGCCAAAACGCACGCCATCCTGTTTTTCGCAGGGGAAGCCGGCCAGCGGGCGGAAACGGCGGACGTCGCAGTGGTCCTCCCCGAACTCCTGCAATATTTCGCAGGTCGCCTGCGCGGCGCCCTGATCGCGCCTGCCGCGGAAGCCGAGTTGCGTCCTCGTCTTCACGCCTATGCGTCGCCTTGCCTCGTCGTGATGCGTCGGCGGGAAACCGTCGGCGTCCTCCCCAAGATATACGACTGGGCGGATTACATCGCCAGAATCGAGGCCTTTCTCGCACCCTCGGCGGCGATCGTCGCCGGCCCGCAAAGGCCGAAGGTCGAGTTCACGCATGGGCGGGGAGCCTGAAGCCATGAAAGCGGGATTCTGGATGGCGCCCGAAGGCGCGGATGCCGCAATGACAATCGCGCCGATTGGCGTCGACGAACTCGCGACGCCCGGTCGAACTGGCTCTGGCGCGGTTCACGGCCTTGCGCGCGCGGGCGTCGAGGGTCTCATCGAACGCTGCGAAAGGGTCGGCCGCCTTCTCCCCGAACTCGCCGACGCTCTCGCGCGGCAGAAAGCCGACGCGCCGGGAAGATTGGTGGACGTGACGGAATATGACGCGGATGAGCGCGAACTCCTCTCGCAGGCGCTGGGCTCCGGAGAAGTCAGCGGCGTGGTCGCGCTGCCGGATGGCGTCACGGCGCAGATTTCCGAGTCGACCATGGCGGGTCTGTGGCGCGTGCGCTTCAGCGACGCGGACGAGCGCGTCATCGGCGACTATCTGGAAATAGCGGCCATTCCTGAAGTGGTCCGGCGCGCGGCCGTCGCCAATGCGCGCGACGTCGCCTTCGGCCCGCCGCCGGAAAATGTAATGAATGTGATGCCGCTTCTCGCTGAAATCCGCGCGCGCGTCGACGCATTCGAGCCCGGCGCCGAGTCACACATCGTCAATTTCTCGCTCTTTCCGATGACGCCGGAGGACATGGCGTTCCTGCAGCATACGCTTGGCGATGGCCCCGTTGGATTGCTGTCGCGCGGATATGGAAAATGCCGCATCCACGCGACGGCGACCCGCCATGTCTGGTCGGTGCAATATTTCAACGCCATGGACGAGATCATTCTCGACACGCTCGAAATCGGGGATGTCCCCGTCGTCGCTCAGGCCGCCGTGGAGGATTTCCGGGACTCGAGCGAAAGGCTTCTCGAAATCCACGAGGCCTATTTCAAATGAGCTTCGAGAACTTCAGCCGGCGTGATCTGGATGCTGACGCCCGAATGGAATGCGGCGTGTGCTGGCAGGTCTATGATCCCGCGCAGGGCGACGACGTCTGGCAGATTCAGCCGGGCACAGCATTCTCAGACCTGCCCGTGGAATGGCGCTGTCCCAATTGCGACGCGCCGCGCGACAAGTTCATGAGGCTGGATGATGACGCCGGAAAGTGACAATCGCCGCGCGCGGGTCGCCGGCGACAGGCTCGCCCGGCATTACCGGGGCGTTTTCGAGACCGCAATGCGCGACGTCCCGATCTGCAATCTGCGGCTCGACGTCGAAGCGATCGGCTTTCGTTCCTTCGGCGAGGCGGCGATCGGGATCATCGTTACGCCCTGGTTCATGAATCTCGCGATCTGCGGCGTCGAAGGCTGCGATCTCCCGAAAGCTCCTTTCAGCACGACCGCGCAATGGCTGCTCCCGGCAGGCTGCATCGACTTCATCGTCGGACACGTAGAGGATTTCGGCCGCGTCGACGGCTGTTCGCTTTTTTCGCCAATGGACGACTTCGCCGACCATGAAATGGCGCGCGCGACGGCTGAGGCGGTCCTGTCTGCATTGTTGGATCCCGCTCCATCGCCGGAGCCTGAACGGTCGCCATCCCGATATGATCGGCGGGCGCTGCTCTTCGGCGCGCGCCAGTCCGAACCGGAAGCGACGCAATGACGGCGGCGGACAAGAATACGGGAATCGGCCTTGCGCTAACCCTCGCCGACGGCCGAGTCACGGAAGCGACAATATCGCCGCGGCGTTTGCCGGATACGACCGCGCTGCTGAAAAACACACCTGCCGTCAACGCTCCTTCTCTCGTCGGAACGCTGTTCACCCTTTGCGCAGCGTCGCAACGCATCGCCTCACAGGCCGCCCTCTCCGCCGCCATCGCACAACCGATAACGGAAACGATGCAGCGACGCTGGGCTCTCGCGCTCCATGCCGAGCGCATCGCCGAACATTTGCGCGCAGCCCTGCTGGACTGGCCCGGCGCCGGCGATTCAGCAGAACGTCGCGCCTTCGCGCCCGCCGTCCGCGCGGCGCTATCGGCCGCTCGCGAGGCTGGCGCGCCGGGCGTCGACATTTCGAAAATACGCGCCGACCTGATGGCGGCCGCGCGGGAAACGGGCGCGCCGACACAGGATTTCGAGCCGCCGTCGCAAGGCTGGTGGGGGCGCTTGTGGCGCGACGCATCGACATGCGCCGAGGCGGCGCCTTTCCCGCCGCAGGCCGACTTCCTGTCTGCGGCCGACGCGGGCGCCGTGCATCGCGCGTTACGTGCCCGATCAAGAGATTTCCTGTCCCGTCCGACGCTGCCGGGCCGCGCCGTCGAAACCGGCGCATTCGCTCGCCGCTTTGCGCAGTTGCGCCGCGATATCGGTCTCTTCGCCGCGCGGCTTCAGGCGCGGCTTCTCGACATCGTCGACTCCCTCGACGCCCTCCGCTCGCTCGAAAACTCCAGGGTATTACACAACCGCCTCGTCGCCGCCTGGTCGCATTCGCCCGGCGAAGGTTTCTCGCTCGTCGACTCGCCGCGAGGCCTTCTCTTTCATCGCATCGCGGTCGGCGCCGATGGCGGCGTGACGTCATACGACATACTGGCGCCCACCGAGTGGAATTTTCATCCGGCCGGGCCGTTGGCGCGCCTGCTCGCGACGCTCGATTTGTCCAGGCAGGCGCAGGCGCGGCTTTTCATCGCGCGCCTCATGACCTTGTTCGATCCCTGCACATTCTGTACGATCGAGCTTCGCGAGGCGCGTCATGCATGAAATGTCTCTGATGGAAGCGCTTGTCGATCTTGCCGAAGAAGAAGCTCGCAAACATCAGGCGCAGCGCATCAACGTCATCCGGGTCGCCGTCGGCGCCCTCAGCCATGTCGACCGCGAGGCGTTGCGCTTTTGCTTCGACGCCGTTACGCGCGGGACAATCTCCGATGGCGCGAGATTCGACATGATCGACATCGCCGGCGCGGGCTGGTGTCTCGACTGCGGCAAGGAAGTCGCGATCTCCGAACGCTTCGGGCCCTGTCCCGACTGCGGACATTACCGCGTGCAAATGACGCGCGGGGACGATTTTCGCCTGATCGAACTGGAGGTGGCGTGATGTGCGCCGTATGCGGATGCGGAACCACCGTGATCGAGAGACATTCCGACGACGACCACAAGCACGGGGGGCGCGGCCATCACCATGATGATCACGTTCATCATGATCATGACCATGATCATGATCATCATCACGACCACGTTCATCATGATCACCGCCATGCCGGCGACGTGATCGATTACGGCGCGGGGCTCGCCGGCGTGCACGCGCCCGGGCTCAGCCAGGAGCGCATCGTTCGCATCGAGCGCGACATTCTTTCCAAGAACGACGGTTTCGCGCGCGACAATCGCGCATGGCTCACCACCAACGGAAATCTGGCGTTGAATTTCGTCTCGAGCCCCGGCTCCGGCAAGACGACGCTACTGGCGCGCGCGATCAACGATCTCAAGCCGCGTCACGAGATCGTCGTGATCGAAGGCGACCAGCAAACCTCGAACGACGCCGAGCGCATCCGCGCGGCGGGCGCAAGGGCGCTGCAGATCAACACCGGCAAGGGATGTCATCTCGACGCGCATATGGTCGGCCATGCGCTGGAGACGCTTGCGCCGCCGAGGAACGGTCTGCTGTTCATCGAGAATGTCGGCAATCTCGTCTGTCCCGCCGCCTTCGACCTCGGAGAGGCGCACAAGGTCGTCGTGCTGTCGGTCACCGAGGGCGAGGACAAGCCGCTCAAATATCCCGACATGTTCGCCGCCGCCGATCTGATGCTCCTCAACAAGGCCGACCTGCTGCCGCATCTGGATTTCGATGTCGGCGCCTGCATTGCGGCGGCGCTGCGGGTGAATCCGAATTTGCAGACGCTGACCGTCTCTGCCCGCACGGGAGAGGGGATGCAAGCCTTCTATGCATGGATCGAGGGGCGCGCAGCGCGCGTCGCCGTTCGGGAGTAGCGGCCTTGTCCTATGCACGCCCCGCTAACACGCCCGCCGCGCGACGGTTGCGCGTGCGCGTGCGCGGCGCCGTGCAGGGCGTCGGCTTTCGGCCCTTCGTTCATGAGCTCGCGGCGCGCATGCGGCTGAAGGGCTTCGTGAAGAACGACGCCGAAGGCGTGTTGCTCGAGGTGCAGGGGCCCGGCGTCAGCGCGTTTCTGGACGCGCTTTATCTCGAGACTCCGCCGCTCGCGCGCGTGGAAGCGCTGGAGATCGAGGAACTGCCGCCGCGTGAATGTGGCGATTTCGCCATCCTGGATTCGGTCGGCGGCAGGACGCAGACGCGCATCATCCCCGACGCGGCCGTCTGTGAAGCGTGTCTCGACGATCTATTCGATCCGACGAGCCGTTTCCATCGCTATCCGTTCGTCACCTGCACCCATTGCGGCCCGCGCTTCACGCTGACGCATCGACTGCCTTACGACCGTGCGCAGACCTCGATGGCGCCATTCGCGATGTGCGACGATTGCGCGCGCGACTATCGCAACCCGTCCAACCGCCGCTTCCACGCTGAACCCGTCGCCTGCCCGGCCTGCGGCCCGACGCTTTCGCTTGCGCCGGAAGAGATTGCCGCCGCGCTGCTCGCCGGCAAGATCGTCGCAGTGAAGGGCGTCGGCGGTTTCCATCTGATGTGCGACGCGCGCAACGAATCCGCCGTCAATGAATTGCGACGCCGCAAGGCGCGCGATGCGAAGCCTTTCGCAATCATGGTCGCCAATGTCGCCTCCGTCGGGAAAGTGGCGGACGCGACGGACGCCGAAATGACGCTCTTGCAAACGGCCGCGCGTCCAATCGTGTTGATGAATCGGCGGGACGACGTCGCGCCGGGCGTCGCGCCGCGTCTCGGTCGCATCGGCGTCATGCTGGCCTATACGCCGCTGCATCATCTCATTTTCCATGCCGCCGCCGGCGCGCCGACAGGCAAAGAGTGGCGAGTAGCGCCGCACGACCTTGCCCTTGTCGCAACCAGCGCCAATGTCGGCGGCGATCCAATCGTCAAGGATAACGACGAAGCGCAGGCGCGTCTTGCGTCGATCGCCGACATCATCGTCACGCATGACCGTGAGATCGTGACGCGCGTCGACGACTCCGTCATGACCGTTGTCGACGGGGCGCCCGCCTTTCTGCGGCGCGCGCGCGGTTTCGTCCCGGAGCCGATTGACCTCGGCGCCGACGGCCCCTGTGTGGTCGGCGCCGGCGCGCATCTGAAGGCGACGGTGACGGTGACGCGGCGGCGAGAGGCTTTCGTGTCGCAACATATCGGCGATCTCAGCGCCGGCGCGACCGCGCGCTTCTATTACGAAACCACGCGACGGCTTCTCGATCTTCTCGACGTCGAACCGGAAATCCTCGCCTGCGATCTCCACCCCGATTATCTGTCGACGCGTTGGGCGGAGGGACAGGCGCGGCCGCTCATCCGAATACAGCATCACGCCGCCCATCTCGCGGCCGTTCTTGCGGAGCATCAAGTTACGGAGCCGGCGCTGGGGCTGGCGCTCGACGGGCATGGGCTCGGCGCCGACGGAGGATCGTGGGGCGGCGAGCTGATGCGGCTCGACGGTCATATCTGGCGGCGTCTCGGCGGCCTGTCGCCGCTCCCCGCGCCCGGCGGCGACCGCGCCGCGCGCGAACCCTGGCGCATGGGCGTCGGCGCGCTGGCGAAGCTCGGCCGGCTCGACGCCGTCCCGCGCATTTTTGCTGACGAACCCCGCGCATGCGAGATGGCGCAACTCATGAGCGCTGGCTATGCGCCGCCCGCGACCTCGAGCCTGGGCCGCCTCTTCGACGCCGCGGCGGCCTTGCTCGGCGTCTGCGCGCGCCAGAACTATGAAGCGCAGGCGGCCATGGAGATGGAATCGCTTGTCGCAACGCCGCGCGTGCTGGCAAACGGCTTTCGGCTGACGCGGACGGAACTGGACTTCACGCCGCTGCTCGACGCTTTCGCCCGCGGCGGCGTCGCGCAGCGCGAAGGGGCTGAGCTCTTTCACGGAACGATTGTCGAAGGTCTTGCGCAATTCGCGGCGGCGGCGGCGAGAAATCATTCGATCGACATCATCGCGCTCGGCGGCGGATGTATGATGAACCGTGTCCTGGCCGAAGGCGTCACGCAACGGCTGCGCGCCCTTGGTCTGCGCGCTCTGCTTGCGCGACAATTGCCGCCCAATGACGGCGGCCTGTCGTTCGGTCAGGCCGCGATGGCGCGCGCCGGAGTCACAAATTCTCCAAAGGCGGATCTCATCTCATGTGCCTAGCCATCCCCGCGCAGGTAACGGAACTCCTCGGTGAATATATGGCGCGCATCGACATGGGCGGCGTCTCCAAGGAAATCAACGTCGCGTTGATCGACGATCTGAAAGTTGGCGACTTCGTCGTCGTCCACGTCGGACATGCGCTGTCGAAGCTCGATCAGGCGGAGGCCGAGCGCACGCTCGATCTGTTGCGGGAGGCGATGGCCGCGATGGAAAACACATTATGAAATATGTCGACGAATATCGCGACGCGGAGCTCGCAAAAGCGCTCGCCGCCGCCATCGCTCGCGAGACGGACGCTAACAGGTCCTATCGCTTCATGGAATTCTGCGGCGGCCATACGCACGCGATCTCGCGCTATGGCGTCGAGGACTTGCTGCCGGAAAATGTCCGCATGATCCACGGCCCGGGCTGCCCCGTCTGCGTGCTGCCGGTGGGTCGCATCGACGATGCGATAAGGCTGTCCGAGACGCCCGGCGTGACGCTGTGCACTTACGCCGATCTGATGCGCGTGCCGGCCTCGGGAGCAATGAGCCTCATGAAGGCGCGCGCCGCCGGCGCCGACATTCGCATGATCTATTCGACGATGGACGCGCTGCGCATCGCGCGAACAGAACCGCAGCGAGACGTCGTTTTCTTCGCCATCGGCTTCGAGACCACCACGCCGCCGACCGCGCTCGCGGTGAAACAGGCGCAAGCCGAAGGGCTGCGCAATTTTTTCGTCTTCTGCAACCATGTTCTGACCCCCGCCGCGATGCGCAGCATACTCGACGGCGAAGGCGCCTCGGGTCAGACAAGTCTCGACGGAATTGTCGGGCCCGCGCATGTCAGCACGGTCATCGGCGCGCAACCCTATGAAACCGTCGCGCACCGCTATCGCAAGCCAATCGTCATCTCCGGCTTCGAGCCGCTGGACGTGATGCAATCCATCCTGATGCTGGCGCGGCAGGTGAACAGCGGCCGCTGCGAGGTCGAGAACCAATATATTCGCGCCGTATCGCGCGATGGCAATCTCAAGGCGCAAACGGAAATGGATGAGGTTTTCGAACTGCGTGAAAGTTTCGAATGGCGCGGCCTCGGCGCCGTGCCGCACAGCGCGTTGCGGCTGCGCGACGCCTATGCGGCATATGATGCGGAACAGCGTTTCGACGTTCACACCAAACCCGCGGCCGACAATCCGGCCTGCGAATGCGGCGAAATCCTGCGCGGCGCGAAAAGTCCGACGGACTGCAAGCTGTTCGGCTCGCTTTGCACGCCACAGACGCCGATGGGCTCCTGCATGGTGTCGTCGGAAGGCTCCTGCGCGGCGCATTACGCCTATGGCCGATTCCGTGACCGCGCCCGCGAGCAGATGCAAAAGGCAGCCTCATGAACGCGCCGTTGAAGCCCATCCGCCGCAAGCTCGACATCAGGAACGGGCGCGTCGATCTATCACATGGCTCGGGCGGCAGGGCCATGGCGCAGCTGATCGCCGATATTTTTCATCACGCCTTCGGTAACGAGTGGCTGCAACGCAATGACGATCAGGCCGCGCTCGGCGTCCTGCCCGGACGTCTCGTGATGACGACCGACGGCTATGTCGTCTCGCCGCTGTTTTTCCCTGGCGGCGACATCGGATCGCTCTCTGTCCATGGCACGATCAACGACATCGCCATGGCCGGCGCGGCGCCGAAATATCTCTCGGCGAGCTTCATCATCGAGGAAGGCTTTCCGCTCGCCGATCTCAAGCGCATTGCGCAAAGCATGGGCGAGGCGTCGCGCGCCGCCGGCGTGCCGATCGTGACCGGCGACACGAAGGTCGTGGAGCGCGGCAAGGCGGACGGCGTTTTCATCTCCACGGCCGGCGTGGGCGTCGTCCCGGATGGCGTGAACCTTTCGAGCGACAAGGCGCGGCCCGGCGACGCGGTGCTGGTTTCGGGATCCATGGGCGACCATGGCGTCGCGATCATGTCGCGCCGATCCAATCTGGAGTTTGGCGTGGAGGTCCTTTCCGACTCCGCGGCGCTTCATGAGTTGACGGGGGAAATGACCGCAATCGCCGGCGGAAGCCTGCGCGTCATGCGAGACCCGACCCGCGGCGGCCTCGCGGCGGCGCTGAACGAGATAGCGCATCAATCGAATGTCGGTTTTCTGATCGACGAGGCGCGCATCCCCGTCAAACCTCAAGTGGCGGCAGCCTGCGAGTTTCTGGGACTCGATCCACTCTATGTCGCCAATGAAGGCAAGCTTGTCGCCATCTGCGCGCCAGAGGCGGCGGAAGCGCTCCTCGCGCGCATGCGCGCCCATCCGCTCGGCGAGGACGCCGCGCTCATCGGCCATGTCATCGAAGATGACCAGAACTTCGTGCAAATGACGACCTCCTTTGGCGGCGGGCGCATCGTCGACTGGCTTTCGGGGGAGCAGCTCCCGCGCATATGTTAGGAGCGGCGCGGAATGAACCGGACGCCGCGGCCTCCTGACCGGAATATCGTGATGACATCCTCGGCGACCGTGCTGGTGATCGACGACGAGCTTCGCTCGCGCGAGGCGCTGCACCGCGTGCTTTGTGACGACTTCGAAGTGATTTGCGCCGCGAACGCAAGCGAGGCGGAAGCGGTTCTCGAAGGGGAACTCGTTCAGGTCATTCTTTGCGATCAGAGAATGGCGGGAGAAAGCGGCGTCGACTTCCTGAAGCGCGCGCGCCTCATATGGCCGGACCCCATAAGAATAATTATCTCCGGCTACACCGAGTCGGAGGATATCATCGCCGGCGTCAATGAAGCCGGCATTTATCAATACATCACCAAGCCGTGGCGGCCCGAAAAGCTCATCGCGAGCGTGCGTGAGGCTGCGCAGCTTTATCGTTATCAAAAGGAGATCGGCGGGGCGGACGCAGACAACAAGCCCGCCAACGAAGTGCTCAGCCAGAAGATTGCGAGGAAACGGCGCGGAGAGCAACGCCTCTTCGAATTCGGCCGCATCGTCCATCGGCCGGACAGTCCCGTCACGCCTGTCATTGCCCTCGCGCGAAAGGCGACGGAATATGACATTTCGGTTCTCATCACCGGAGCCTCCGGAACCGGGAAGGAGTTGCTCGCGCGCGCGATCCATTATTGTTCGGACCGTGCTGACAAGCCTTTCGTCGTGCAGAACTGCGGCGCGCTGCCGGATGATCTGCTGGAAAGCGAACTCTTCGGCTGCAAGAAGGGCGCCTACACCGGCGCCTACCAGGATCGAATAGGCTTGTTCGAACTCGCCGACGGCGGCTCGATCTTTCTCGATGAAATCGGCGAAACCTCGGCCGCCTTCCAGGTGCGCCTGCTGCGCGTGCTTCAGGAGGGGGAAATCCGGCCGCTCGGCGCGCTACGCCCGCGCAAGGTCAATGTGCGTCTGATCGCCGCAACAAACAGAAGTCTTGAAGAGGAGATCGAGGCCGGGCGTTTTCGGCGCGATCTCTATTATCGCATCGCCGCCTTCCCCATTCACCTGCCGCCGCTGTGCGAAAGACCGTGCGACATAGAACTCATCGCCAATCACATTCTCGGCGAGGTCAACCGGAACTTCAAGCGCAACATTCAGGGCTTCGCGCCAGACACAGTGGAGCGCCTGAACTGCTATGCATGGCCGGGCAATGTGCGTGAATTGCATAATGAGATTCAGCGCATGGTGACCCTGTCGGAGAGCGACGCGCCATTGCCTCCGCAACTTCTTTCGCCACGGATATTGGCGCCGGACAATGGCGGAGCCCCGCGCGAATCCGTTGGACGCACGCTGAAGGATCGGGTGGAAGCGCTGGAGCGCGATTTGATCGAGGAGGCGTTGCGCCGCTGCGGCGCCAATATCAGCCATGCGGCGGAGGAGCTCGGACTTTCTCGCGTCGGACTGCGCAACAAGATCGAGCGCTACAACATCAACCGGAACGGCTGCGATGACGACTAGAAAGATCTCGCGCCCGCGCAACATGCTCGATCTTCTTTCGGAAAGCGCCGGCCTTCCCGACAATGAGCAGACCGAAAACATGTGGCTCGAAGTCATCCACAGGGTCGACGAAGTCTATTCCGACCTCATCAAATATGAGTCCGACCTCGAGGCCAAGAACGCCGAGCTGGAAGAGACGCAGCAATTCATTTCGAGCGTCCTTGCCTCGGTCTCGGACATTCTGCTTGTCTGCGATGAGAGAGGCCGCATCATCCAGGTCAACGCCGCCTTCCTGCGCATGACCGGACTGTCCGAAGAAATGCTCGTTGGCGCGCCATTGGGCGATCATCTGGCCGAGGACAGCCGCGCGCGCGCGCTCGCCATGATCGCCGCAGGGGTCGAAGGCAAGGTCACCGAATGCGAACTACGTTTTCATACCGATCAGGGCGCTTCCGACCTGATGGCTGTGAATTGCTCGACGCGCTTCGATCACTCGGGCCGCAGGGTGGGCGCCGTTCTCACCGGCCGTCCCATCGGCGAATTGAAACGCGCCTATGAGGCGCTTCACCATGCGCATCTCGACTTGCAAAAGGCGCAGCGAAAACTCATCGAACAGGAAAAGATGGCGAGCCTCGGACGCCTTGTCGCCGGCGTCGCGCATGAACTCAACAATCCCATCAGTTTCGTCTACGGCAATATCCATACGCTCGACAAATACCGCCGTTCGCTTGCGGGCTATTTCGTCGAGCGGCGGCGCGACGCGGAAGATGACGACCTACGCCGCAAATTCAAGGTCGACGCCATCCTCGCCGATCTTCCCTCGCTGATCGAAGGGATGCTGGAAGGAGCCGTTCGAATCAGCGACATCGTGAAGAACCTGCGTCGCCTCTCATTCAGCCGAACGACGGAGACGCAGGAGGTCGAACTCGAACGCATTGCGCGAACGGCCGCCAACTGGGCGGCGCGCAGCAAGCGCGCACAGGCGGACGTCGTTTTCGAATGCGAACCAGGCCTGACCATCGAAGCGCAGGAAGGTCAAATCCATCAGGTGCTCGTCAATCTCATCGACAATGCGTTCGACGCCACCCGCGACGTTGCGGCTCCGCGCATTCGCATTGGCATAAACAAGGCGGGCGATGAGGCGGAGATCAGCGTCACGGACAATGGCCGTGGGCTTTCCGACGTGGTTCTGGACAAGGTCTTCGAGCCTTTCTTCACTACCAAGGTTGTCGGCGAAGGAACCGGGCTCGGGCTCTGGATCAGCTATTCCATCGTCAAGGAGCATGGCGGCTCGATCGTCGCGGCCAACGGATGCAACGGCGGCGCGGTCTTTACCGTAAGACTGCCCATGAACGGAGCCCAGACGGCATGAGCGTCGAGCCATTCAACATGCTTTGGCTTCAGGCCGGCGGTTGCGGCGGCTGCACCATGGCGGTTATCGAACACGGCGCCGCCGGATGGTTCCGCGAACTTGAAACTGTTGGCGTCAATTTGCTCTGGCATCCGAGCGTGAGCGAGGAAACGGGCGAGGAAGCGCTCGACATTCTCGCGCGGGTCGAGAACGGCGAGACGCCGCTTCACGCGTTTTGCGTCGAGGGCGCAATCCTGCACGGGCCTGATGGAACCGGCTTGTTCAACCGCCTCTCCGGTACGGGACGCACGATGCTGGACTGGACGCGCGCGCTTGCGCCGATGGCGGATTATTGCGTCGCCGTCGGCTCGTGCGCCGCATATGGCGGCGTTCCGGCGGGCGATCCCGATCCGACCGAGGCGACGGGGCTCCAGTTTCATCAGGCGGCGGCCGGCGGGGCGCTGGGCTCGGATTATCGTTCGCGCAAGGGATTGCCGGTCATCAATGTCGCCGGCTGCGCGCCGCATCCCGGCTGGATCATGGAGACGCTCGCGGCGCTGTCGCTCGGTGCGCTCACGGCGGACGATCTCGACGCGCTCGGCCGACCGAAATTCTTTTCCGATCATCTCGCCCATCACGGCTGCAGCCGCAACGAATTCTATGAATTCAAGGCGAGCGCCGAAGAACTGTCGCAACGCGGCTGCATGATGGAGCATCTCGGCTGCAAGGCGACGCAGGCGGTCGGCGACTGCAATCAGCGAGGCTGGAACGGCTCGGGCTCCTGCACCAATGGCGGCTTCGCCTGCATCGCCTGCACCTCGCCAGGCTTCGAGAATATTCACGCCTATCACGCGACGCCCAAGATCGGCGGCGTGCCGGTGGGATTGCCGCTCGACATGCCGAAGGCCTGGTTCATGGCTCTGGCGGCGCTGTCGAAATCCGCGACGCCACAGCGCGTGCGCAAGAATGCTTCCGCCGATCACGTCATCGTGCCGCCGCGCGCCGAACGAAAGCCGCAAGCATGACCCGCCTCATCGTCGGCCCTTTCAACCGCGTGGAGGGCGATCTCGAAATAGCGCTCGACATCGCGGACGATGCGGTTGTTTCGGCGCGGGTGACGGTTCCGCTTTATCGCGGCTTCGAGCAGATCCTCGTCGGGCGACCGGCGCCGGACGCGCTCGTCATCGCGCCGCGTATCTGCGGCATATGTTCCGTTTCCCAGTCGATGGCGGCCGCGGCGGCGCTGCGCGCGCTTTACGGTTTGACGCCTGCACGCAATGGCTTGATCGCGGCCAATCTCGCCCATGCCGCCGAAAACATGGCCGACCATCTGACGCATTTCTATCTCTTCTTCATGCCGGACTTCGCGCGCGCGCAATATGCGCAAGAGTCCTGGTTCGCAGACGTCGAGCGGCGCTTCAAGGCGGTGAGCGGGTCAGCGGGCAATGAGGTCTTGCAGGCACGAAAGCGCCTTCTCGAAATCATGGGCGTCCTCGCCGGCAAATGGCCGCACAGTCTCGCATTTCAACCCGGCGGCACGACACGCGCGATCGATCTGGGGCTGAAGACGCAACTCATCGGCGTCACCCGCGATTTCCGACGCTTTCTCGAAACGGTCTTGTTCGCCGCGCCTCTGGGCGATATTCTTGCCATCGAGACGCCCGAGCAATTGGAGAATTACGCCGAAAGCTCCGGCGCACGCGGAGATTTCCAGTCCTTCTTGCGCATTGCGCAAGCGCTCGATCTTGAGCGCCTCGGGGTCGCCGCCAACGCGCTTTTGAGCTACGGCGCCTATCGCGACGACGGAGGCGCATTTCTGAAGGAAGGGATATTCGATCCCGTGACGGGGACCCTCTCGCCGCTAGACGCGGCGGCAATACGAGAGGATGTCGCCCACGCCTGGATGCGGGATGGTTCGGATGATCCCGCAACCGCGAGAACGGAGCCATATGCGGAAAAACCCGACGCTTATTCCTGGGCGAAAGCCCCGCGGCTCATGGGGCGGCCCGCGGAAGTCGGCGCCGTCGCGCGGCTTGCCGTTCACGGTCACCCGCTGATACGAGCTTTGCTCGCGCGCTCGCGCGGCTCGAATGTCGTGTCGCGCGTGACGGCGCGGCTCATCGAACTCGCGCTTTTGGCCGATACGGCGGAGAGCTGGGCGAAGGCGCTCGCGCTCAACGAGCCGTTTTGCGTTCCGGCGGCCGCCGACGCCGAAGGTCAATCCTTCGGGCTCGTCGAGGCTGCGCGCGGTTCGCTCGGACATTGGATGAGCGCGCGCAAGGGCAAGATTCGCAACTATCAGATCATCGCGCCGACGACATGGAACTTCTCCCCGCGCGACGCGCGGGGCGTCGCCGGCCCTGTTGAACAGGCCCTCGCGGGCGTGCCGCTCGCAGGGCTGGGCGCGCGAGCCGCAGCGGTCCAGCACGTCGTCCGCTCCTTCGATCCCTGCATGGTTTGCACGGCGCATTGAGGACGGGCGCTGGCAATCCCGTTTCCGGCGTATGAAAATTTCCTGGCCAGCGGCGCCTTGAAGTTTTCTTCCACGCTCACGCCGGCTTTCCGATAACTAATTGGTTTTTCTAAAGCTTGCATCTGCCTCGCAAGCCTGGCCCACGCCTTGCTATCTCCAGCCCAAACAATAACGGCGCGGCAAAAGACGCGACCGACTGCGAGGAAGCGATCTGGAGGAGCGGGCATGACCGCTATTGAGACCTTTTACGACGTCATTCGCCGTCAGGGCGTCACGCGGCGAAGCTTCGTGAAATTCTGCAGCCTGACCGCCGCAAGTCTCGGCATGGGCCCGGTGGGGGCCGCGAACATCGCCAAGGCGCTGGAAACGAAAGAACGTGTGCCGGTGATCTGGATGCATGGCCTGGAATGCACCTGCTGCTCCGAAAGCTTCATCCGCTCGGCGCATCCGCTGGTGAAGGACGTCGTGCTGTCGATGATCTCGCTCGACTATGACGACACGATCATGGCGGCAGCCGGCCATCAGGCCGAAGCGATCCTCGAAGAGACGAAGCAGAAATACAAAGGCAAATACATCCTCGCCGTTGAAGGCAACCCGCCGCTCAATGAAGATGGCATGTTCTGCATCGACGGGGGTCGGCCCTTCGTCGAAAAGCTGAAATGGATGTCCGAGGACGCGATGGCGATCATCGCCTGGGGCGCCTGCGCTTCATGGGGCTGCGTACAGGCCGCAAAACCCAATCCAACGCAAGCGACGCCGATTGATAAGGTGATAAGGGACAAGCCGATCATCAAGGTTCCTGGCTGCCCGCCGATCGCCGAGGTGATGACCGGCGTCGTCACCTACATCACGACCTTTGGGCGGCTGCCCGAACTCGACCGGCAGGGCCGGCCGAAAATGTTCTACTCGCAGCGCATTCACGACAAATGCTATCGCCGTCCGCATTTCGACGCGGGCCAGTTCGTCGAGCAGTGGGACGACGAAAGCGCGCGCAAGGGCTATTGCCTCTACAAGATGGGATGCAAGGGACCCACGACCTACAACGCCTGCTCGACAGTGCGCTGGAATGGCGGCGTCTCCTTTCCAATCCAGTCGGGCCATGGCTGCATTGGCTGTTCGGAAGACGGCTTCTGGGACAAGGGGCCGTTTTATGAACGGCTCACGAATATCCATCAGTTCGGCGTCGAGAAGAACGCGGACGAAATCGGCATGGCGGTTGCGGGAACGGTTGGCGCGGCAGTCGCTGTTCACGCCGCGGCGACGGCGATCAAGCGCGTCGTCACGAAGAACAATGATCACACGGCTTGAATCCGCTCGCGCGATTTTCGGGAAGACCAGCCATGACGCAGATTTCGCAGACGCCCAACGGCTTCAACCTCGACAATAGCGGGAAACGCATCGTCGTCGATCCCGTGACGCGCATTGAAGGACATTTGCGCGTCGAGGTGAATGTCGATTCTGAAAATGTCATCCGCAATGCGGTTTCGACCGGCACCATGTGGCGCGGCATCGAGGTTATTTTGAAGAACCGCGACCCGCGCGACGCATGGGCCTTCACTGAGCGGATTTGCGGCGTATGCACCGGGACCCATGCGCTCACTTCCGTGCGCGCGGTCGAAGACGCGCTCGGCGTCACGATCCCCGAGAACGCCAATTCGATTCGAAATCTGATGCAGCTCGCGTTGCAGGTGCACGATCATATCGTGCATTTCTATCATCTGCACGCGCTCGACTGGGTCGACGTCGTCTCGGCGCTCAGCGCCGATCCGAAATCGACGTCCTCACTCGCGCAATCGATTTCCAGCTGGCCCTTGTCCTCCCCGGGCTATTACAAAGACCTGCAAACTCGGTTGAAAAAATTCGTCGAGTCGGGCCAGCTGGGACCCTTCAAGAACGGCTATTGGGGCAGCAAGGCCTATCGCCTGCCGCCCGAGGCCAATCTCATGGCGGTCGCGCATTATCTGGAGGCGCTCGATTTCCAGAAGGAAATCGTCAAGATCCATACCATCTTCGGCGGCAAGAATCCGCATCCGAACTGGCTCGTCGGCGGCGTTCCCTGCGCGATCAACGTCGACGGAACGGGCGCCGTCGGCGCCGTCAACATGGAGCGGCTCAATCTCGTCGACAGCATCATTGATCAGCTGATCGAATTCACCGACAAGGTGTACATCCCGGACGTCATGGCGATCGGCTCCTTTTACAAGGACTGGCTCCATGGCGGCGGGCTTTCGGGCAAATCCGTTCTCGCCTATGGCGACGTGCCAGAGAACGCCAACGACTACAGCGCCAGTAATCTACTGCTGCCGCAGGGCGCGATCATCAACGGCAAACTCGACGAAATCCACCCCGTCGATCTGCGCGATCCCAATGAAATACAGGAGTTCGTAGCGCACTCCTGGTATAAATACGGGGACGAGACCAAAGGCCTGCATCCGTGGGACGGGGTCACGGAGCCGCATTTCGAACTTGGCCCCAACGCCAAGGGCACGAAGACGAATATCGTGGAGCTCGACGAAAGCGCGAAATATTCCTGGATCAAGGCGCCGCGCTGGAAGGGCCACGCCATGGAGGTCGGGCCGCTCGCCCGCTGGGTGATCGGCTATGCGCAGGGCAAGCCGCAATTCAAGGAGCCGGTCGAGAAAGTCCTGAAGGATCTCGATCTGCCGACGACAGCATTGTTCTCCACGCTCGGCCGCACCGCCGCGCGCGCGCTCGAGGCGCAATGGGCCGGCTATCAGATGCGCCACTTCTTCGACAAGCTGATCGGCAATATCAAGGCTGGCGATCTTTCGACCGCCAATGTCGAGAAATGGGAGCCGAAGACATGGCCGGCCGCCACGAAGGGCGTAGGCTTCACCGAGGCGCCCCGCGGCGCGCTCGCCCACTGGATCAAGATCAAGGACGGCAAGATCGATAATTACCAATGCGTCGTGCCGACGACATGGAACGGCTCGCCGCGCGATCCGGCCGGAAACATCGGCGCTTTCGAAGCCGCGCTGATGGATACTCCGATGGTCGACCCTGCGCAGCCGCTCGAAATCCTGCGCACGCTGCACTCTTTCGATCCCTGCCTCGCCTGTTCGACGCATGTGATGAGCGATGACGGGCAGGAAATGACAAGGGTGCAGGTGCGCTAGGGAGGCGAAGCAGATGACCGATGTCTCACAAAATATCGGCGCCGCCGACGCGCTCGACGAAAAGCCGGTCGCCCGTCCGACCGTCTATGTGTACGAGGCGCCCGTTCGTCTCTGGCATTGGGTCAACGCCCTCGCCATCTTCGTGCTGATCGGGACGGGCTATTTCATCGGCTCTCCGCCACCGACGGTGGCGGGAGAGGCGTCCCAGCACTTCGTCCTCGGCTATATCCGTTTCGCTCATTTCACGGCGGGACAGATCATGGCGGTTGGTTTCCTGTTGCGCGCATACTGGGCTTTCGTGGGCAATAATCACTCGCGCCAGATATTCCATCTTCCCGTCTGGCGTCGCGCCTATTGGAGCGAACTGGCGCACGAAATCCGCTGGTACGCCTTTCTGGAACAGGCGCCCAAGAAATATGTGGGCCACAATCCGCTCGCGCAAATGGCGATGTTCACCATGTACACGCTGGCGTCGCTTTTCATGATCGTCACCGGCTTCGCGCTGTATTCGGAAGGGGAAGGAGCCGACAGCTGGGAAGCGAAAGCTTTCGGCTGGGTGTTTCTGATCTGGCCCAACAGTCAGGACGTTCACACCTATCATCATCTCGGCATGTGGCTGCTCGTCACCTTCATCATTGTGCATATCTATGCGGCCGTTCGCGAAGACATCATGTCGCGCCAGAGCATCATTTCCTCGATGATATCCGGTGAGCGCCATTTCAAGGACGAGGCGTGAAAATGAGCGCCGCGCAAAACGCAGAGCCGCGCATTCTCGTCCTCGGCATCGGCAATATTCTCTGGGGCGACGAGGGTTTCGGCGTGCGGGCCGTCGAGGAATTCCACCAACGCTTTCGCCTGCCCGAAAATGTGACCATCCTCGATGGGGGAACGCAGGGCCTGTATCTCGTGCAGTTTGTGCGGGAAGCGGACTATCTACTGGTCTTCGACGCGATCGATTATGGCCTCGAGCCAGGCGCGCTGAAACTGGTGCGGGACGATCAGGTGCCGAAATTCACAGGCGCGAAGAAAATGAGCCTGCATCAGACCGGCTTTCAGGAAGTGCTCAGCGCCGCCGATCTGCTCGGGCAATATCCGCGAAAGCTCGCGCTGATCGGCTGCCAGCCGCTCGATCTCGAAAACTGGGGCGGCGCCCTCACCGGGCCAGTGCAGGGCGCGATTTCCGGCGCCGTCGAAACGGCGCGGCTGCTTCTCGAGGAGTGGGGCGTCACATGCGCACGACGCCCCGGTTCGCCGGAGGCGGGCGAGCGCCTGCTGTCGAACGGGATCGATCACATTGGCTATGAACGCCGCGGCTGTGATGTGGCCGCCATCCACGAGGGAGTCTAGCGACATGAAGAGATTCCGCACGCCTGTCGCGATCGTCGCGGCCTCAATGCTTCCCGGGTCCGCCTTCGCCCATCGCGGGCCCCACCTGGAAGACCTCGGCGGCGCGCTACGCCACACATTTACCCAGCAGGACCATCTCCTCGCCATTGGCGTGTCAGCGACATGGCTGACAATCATTGCTTTGGCCGCGTTTCTTTCGGCGAGAGCGCTGCAGGCGCCGAACGACGGCTCCAACTAGAGCAAATTCGGCGAATTCGAATTCGCCGAATTTGTTCTCGCTTCGTATCTTGTCGCGCGTTCGAAGGGAAAGCCACCTACACTTTTCCTGAACGCGCTTTAGCCGCCTGATCAAATCCCGTCACTTGCAGCGCGACGGGACGACCGTAGTTTCGCTTGACGACGCCGTGGAACCGAGAAATGTGCATCGGCTTTCCCATGACCGTACTAGAGGGCGACGAACTCTCGGCGCTATGCGAGCGAAAGGGCGTCAGGGAAAGAATTTCCATGCTTCTTGTCGGCGAACAACCGAGTGGCGCACATGTCCTCGTGCATCTCGGCGCAGCGGTGCGAGTGCTCGACGACGACGAAGCCGCCATGATCGGCTCAGCGCTGGATGGACTTGGCGCGGCCGTGGCCGGGGACAATTTCGATCAATACTTCGCCGACCTCATCGGACGCGAACCGGAGTTGCCGGCGCATCTTCGACCGGACATGAAATAGCGTGGCTTGATTTTCTTGTCGCGCTCGAAGCGCGCCGATGGAAAAGATCCTCTGGCGCTTGGCGGAATGGCGTGCGCAAGCTGCCAGTGAAGTGTCACGGTCCGGTCGTGATCCGATAGGCGACATTCGGGCGTGACCGACGCTCCCGTCGATCGACCATTTTCGTCCCCGCCTTTGCGCCAGATTCAGATGGCGCATGTGATGCGGTAAAATGGCCGATCCGGCCCGCCGCCGGCGGCCCGGGAATGTCCCATTTTTTGCCGCGATTGCTTTTCAAAAACGCTTTCCAGACCAGAATGGTGGATTGCCGATGCTGTGTTCACGAAAAGCGCTCGTCATGTTTCTGGCCGGCGGCCTGTCGCTGTTCGAACAGCCCGCGGCGATGGGACAGTATTACGGAGCGTATCCGGCTTACCCCTCCTATCCCGTTCGCCCCTACGCCGATCAAGGCGGCGTCTACGGAGAAAGCGACCCGGATGACGGCTATTACGTGCCGCCAACACGCCGACCGCCCCGCGCCGACGCCTATGAACGAAATCTCGAAGATTACCCCGAGGACGCCGAGCCACGAGCCCGGGCGAAGCCGCGCGGCGCCGAAGGACGCCGGGCCCGCATCGCGGCGCTGCCGCCGGACGCCGATCCAGCCTATTCGACGCCGATCGACCTCGACGACCGGGTTGATCCGAATCAGTCGACGCGAACCCTGGTGGATGATCCCACAGGACAGCGCGCCGGCACGCTGACAATCGACACCGGCGCACGCAAACTTTATCTCTCGCTGGGAAATGGCGAGGCGCTCGAATATGGCGTGGGGGTCGGCCGCCAAGGCTTCGAGTGGAAGGGCGTGGCGCAGATTGGCCGAAAGGCCTATTGGCCAGGCTGGACGCCGCCGCGCGAAATGCTTTTGCGCCGCCCCGATCTGCCCGAACATATGGAAGGCGGCCTCGACAACCCGCTCGGCGCGCGCGCCCTATATCTGTTCAAGGGCCCGAAGGATACGATGTTCCGTATCCACGGCACCAACGAACCCGATACGATCGGAAAGGCCGTGTCGTCCGGCTGCATACGCATGCTCAATGCGGATGTCATCGACCTTTACCGCCGCGTCGCCAAGGGGGCGCGCGTCGTGGTGAATTGAACGGAGCCGCCGGAGAGACGAAAGCTAGTGATTGCGCCGCGCCTCGAGATTGTTCAACAGCTCGACAAATCTTGCGGGGACCGGCTCGGCGAGGACGGATCGATACAGGTCTCGCAATTGCTTTCCGAGAATCTGCTCGACCCCGCCCCGGCGACGCGCGGACAGAAGCGTCGTTCCCGGGTCGCCTCGCGACGGCTGGTTGGCCGCCGCTTTCCCCGACCGCCTCAGCATGGAAGAGCCGGCCAGATCGTCATATTTCAGGCGGGAGTTTGTCTTCCCCGCCGGCATGGACGTTCCCCGGCCCGAGGCGGCGGCGCGGCCGGATTCGGAGGGGCTATTGTTGGGGCTTTCTCTCATCTGCGCCTCGAGTCTCGCGCATCAGCGTTCCCACACACCGGAATCGGAATGCTCACGCGAATTCGAGCAGAAATGAAAAGGATTAATTTACCGTAAAGCCGGCGCGGCCGCGTTTCGCCGGCGCGCCGGTTCGCTCGGCCGGTAGGGCGTTGCGCGAGAGATAGGGCACAACCTAAAACGCCCGGCAAAAATCGCGCAATTTCAGTCTGCTGCAGTCTGATTATGGCGGAGAGGGAGGGATTCGAACCCCCGATACAGTTGCCCGTATGCCGCATTTCGAGTGCGGTGCTTTCAACCACTCAGCCACCTCTCCGCGGTGCGCTGAATCGACCCTGGGGCCGTCGGCTTCTGTGTGGCGCGCCGCCAGATAGCACGGGGGGGAGTGAAGGATCAAGCGCGCGTCGAGGCATCTGGGTCGACTTCCTTCAATCGGGGGAAAATTGCGCTGTTCGTGTTGGCGGCCCACTATCCGTGCAGTGACGTCTGTCCCAGTCCTGGCGTCAGCTGATTCGCGATTTTCGGCGCCGAAACCGCCATTTCACTCGGCGTCACGGTCGTCTCAGATTTCTCCGACCCACGCTCTCCACAGGCTTTCACGACATTTTCATAGGGGTTTGCGTTCTCCGTCCGGCTGAATATATTGCGCGCCAACGGAGGGGTGGCCGAGTGGTTGAAGGCGCACGCCTGGAAAGTGTGTATGCGGGAAACCGTATCGCGGGTTCGAATCCCGCCCCCTCCGCCAAATCATATTGTTTTCAAAAGATTTTCTCGACGATTTTGCGCCCAACCCCCGGATCAACCCCGGACCGTTTGTGGGACGGCGAACTAGCCCCGGAAACCTTGCAGTTCTGGATTTAGCCCCGGAATTACCATCTATCGGTAAACCACGGTTATGGGCGGAAAACGCCGGGGCTCCGGCGCAACCACGCGAACGACAACTGCGCCGCGCGCTGTGACGCCGCCCGGTATGTCGACGGCTAAGCTATTTTTCGCCGTCGTCGACGCGGAGCGCAGCATGAACTTGAGCAATCGCGCCAACTGGGGATCGCCTGAGCCGTAGCAGTCATTGCCGGCCTCGCGTTCCGATGGTTGGCTTGCTGCTGGCGGCCGCCCTGATTGCGTGGGGGCAGCAGCCGCAGCGCACAGAGGAGTTTATCGGGCGGCTGCCGTTTGGGGATTTTTTCCTAATTATCCACTTCACGCCACAAGTGCCAGTGGTAGTATCTAGCTCAAGAAAGGACTTGAGCGGTGAACTCTTTCACCGCCCCGCATTTCCACGATGAGACGGAAGCCCGCTCGTTTCTTGAGCGCCTGCGCTGGCCGAACGGTCCAGTTTGCCATCATTGCGGGGAGAAGCAGCGCCGTTACGCCACAAAGCGCGAAGGCCGCTTCCGTTGCGGCAACCCTGAATGCCGGAAGGACTACTCCGTCACGACCGGCACGGTGATGGAGCGCTCGCATATCCCGCTGACCAAGTGGCTGATGGCTTTCTACCTGATGTGCTCTTCAAAAAAAGCGTTTCGGCGCACCAGCTCTACCGCTCTCTTGGCATCGGCTCCTATCAGTCCGCTTGGTTCATGGCGCATCGCATTCGCGAGGCCATGCGCGTCGGCGGCTTAGTCCCACCCATGGGCGGGGAAGGCGCAATCGTCGAAGCCGACGAAACCTATTACGGCCGCGCGGCCGAAAAGAAGCTCACCAAGAAACGCTACACACCCTACACCAAAGGCGGCTGGAAGAACAAAGGCTCCGCCCGACCGATCGTCTCGCTTGTCGAGCGCGGCGGCCGCGTCCGCTCTTTCCATGTTGGCGTAGCCACCAAGGACAACGTGACGAGGATCGTTCGTGAGAATGTCGCAAAGCAGTCCCGTCTGCATACGGACGAAAGCCGCCTATACTCGGAAGTTGGCAAGGAGTTTGCCGCCCACGAACGACCAAGCACAGTGCCCGCGAGTATGTGCGCGGCGACGTGCATTCGAATAGCGTGGAAGGTTATTTCGGCCTATTCAAGAGCGGCATGAAGGGCGTCTATCAGCATTGCTCTGAGAAGCACCTTCACCGCTACCTCGCGGAATTTGACTTCCGCTATAACCACCGCACCAAACTCGGCTTCGGCGACATTGAGCGCACGTTCGCCGCGATCCGCGGTGCGAATGGCAAGCGGCTCACCTATCAACAGCCTAACGGCGCCTGAGTGGCGTTTTAAGGCCGCCCGATTTTTGCGCTGGCGCGCGAAGCGCCGGAAGATTGGGAAGCCTTAGTGGGCTTCCCTTTTCCCTTTTTTTGAGTCACATTTTTCGGCGCGGCGGGCACATTGAATGCTCCACGTAATGCCGCCTCAAACCGACGCCGGGCCTCATCTGCGGGATAAACTTCATCTTTTTTTGCATTGCGGCCTCATGTCGTATCAAGACTGGACACCCTAAGATGGCTGACGACACAAACTTAGTCATTGAAAGAGTTTTGCCTCGCAAGTTCGAAAACCCACCAGAATTTTTCGTCCCTCTTTCAACCCAAGAATTATTAGAACTTGGGGCATTCACAGCCATCTGGACTCAGATAGACTGGCTAGCCGCAGAGCTTATTTCGCGCTTCATGGGAATTCCGTTTTCCGCTTGCGTATTGTTCCTAGAAAGCTCAACTACAGGTCCAAGGATAAATCTTTTAAAGAAAGCGGCGTCAAAGCCGCCTAAATCAAAGCTGAAATCCCGTGTTATTGACTTATGCAAGGAAAACGGTGGGTTATTAGAGGATCGAAACCACATCATCCACGGGTTGTGGGCTGTGAAATGGGATATAAATCAAAATACGGCTGAGGCAGCAAGCATGTTCCAGAAAGGTATCAGGTCACCAATACCAGCCGCTAAACTCAAAACTCTGTCAGAAAGAGCATCTAAACTATCTAGCGATTTGGGAAAAGTTCTTCGAGAGTTGGAACCAAAATTTGGGGACGCTGACCCCGCTCCACGCCTGTTCCTGTTTTGTGAAGGCGAAAAATTTCCAGACAAGCCTCCTCCGCAATGGCCGCTAGAATCTCCCTTACTACCCCGTAAGGGTCAGATCGCATATCGGTCCAAATGAGCGCTTTAGCGTCTGCCTTAATCGCGCGCGGCGTGACGAGAATTATCTCGTCATCGCCTGCGGCATCGCCCTTCGTGCGGACAATTGTTCTATCGTCTTTTTCGCACATGGCTCGCCTCAGCACCTACAGTGCCGGCATGTCACGGGAGGAACTATATATTAGACTTGTGGCATTAACAAGATAATTAGGGATTTTTTCCTCCGGCCGCAGGCGCAACTGGACGAGATTTTGGCGGCGAGGGATTAGGCAGCGCGCTGCATTCGCTCGCAAACAACAAAAAGCCCGGACGCGCGGGCCGGGCCCTTTGCTGGTCTCTTGCTTCAGGCGTCCTTACGCCAGCCGCTCCACGAGCACGGCTTTGGCGCTCTGCCGGACGCGGAACTTCATGCCGTGACGCTGACCGAACATTTGGGCGGCGCTGCGGATGCGCTCCAGCGGCACATTGTAATAGCGCCACGCGTCGCCCAAGTTGAACTCGCCGAAACCATACTTGAAGCGCTTATCGCTGGTCTTATTGCTCATCGTGTGTCTTTCCTGTTTGAGATTGTCGAAGTGATATGTGGTTCGCACTTAATATATGCAAGCGCGGCCGTCAGTGCGATGAAATTACATACCGGCCTATTGTCTGTGGGGCAGCCGAAGAACGCCGCGACCACCGACGACCAATCAAACATCAACAGACCACACCTGAACCCCATCGCGTTCAAATTCCGGTCGGCGTTTGTTACCGGGGAACTGTGGCGACAGGAAAATGACATAGCGGTGCATTTCTGGGCGGGCGCTCATTTTCGCTAGGTCACTTTCCAGCTTGCTGTTGTTGCGTGGGGACACGGCCGCGAACGTCTCCGCACCCACGAGCCCCTCTCGCTCACTCATGATGTCGAGTGGCAACGCGGCATGAGCGCCAGGAGCAAGACGGAAGCCGCCTGCATCCGGGTGAAGTTCCAAGAGCTGGCGCGCTGCAGCAATCGCTACCGCAAAAGTCCACGTCTGATTGATCTGCTCGATCAGATTGATGCGGTGGTGGTCGATCGGATGAAATCCAACGGCTTGGAATTTGATCGCGCGTAGCGTCGCCAATGGATCGCCCGATGATGAGGTAAGCCAATATTGCGCACGTTCCGCCGCCACGCGCAGCCGCGCCATCAGGCAATCAGCATCTTCGAACGATTTGATGCTGAGATATGTGGTTACATTAGTCAAATATCTCCTCCGAGCCCTCGAACATTCCAAAGCGGTCGCAAGGCGCGTATCAAGCCCCCTTCAATCCCCGCCACCAAATTAACCGGCAATCCATGCCAGAGAAATTCGGCCGGCGGAACAAGCGTGAACACTTCGACTATTTGACCTGCCGCTATCTCCTTCAAGACTTCCGCGCGGATGCGCGCAGCAGTGCGGAGGCGCTGGGTGTTCTCATAATGCTTCAGCCGGGCATGCAGACCGCGTTGCGCAGCCCCCACATAACGAACCTCGTCCCCCACGACGTAAGCATATACCCCTGCCTTGCGTTCGGACTGTCCTGTGATCAGCATCCGATCAATTGAAGCGCCCTGCTGACACACCCCCTGGCAAGTGAACCCCGCCGCGAGAAGCAATGCCCGGCCATTCAGCCCTTGTCCGTTGTGTTGAGCGCCGGTGCGCGGCGTGTCGCGTGGCTTCACGCGCTCAGCTCATGCAGCGCAAGCTCAAAATTATCCTCAAAGGCCGCAAACAACTCTGCAAACTCATCAATGCGCCAATAGCGTTCAAGGGCGGTTTTTGCTGTTGGCTTGTTCCGCCGGGCCTGAGCGTCGGCAACTGCGCGGGGGATCAGAAAAAAGCGTCGCTGCCGTTCACCCTCGCAATGCAACAGCACGACAGCAAGCCAATCAAATATGTCGCTTTCGAGATATACTACGAAGTCGGCGCCACGCTTGAATGTTCGCGACTTCACCGAAATGCGTACTGGTCCACAGCGCGGCGGTTGGGCGATAACATCATAACCCGGCCAATTGTCGGGGACTTTTAGCGCTGGGATGCCGGCCAAGGTCAACTCAGCGGCTATGAGCATTTCCGCGGCATCGCCCATTTGTTTCGAGGTGTAGAGCCTGTCGCCCATACTCAATTCGCCCAATGTTGAATGAAACCGAGGGGCTTTTGAAAAATATACGGTCCTTTGTCGGTTGCGTCCAGCCTAACTAGTCGTTGAGCTCTGCCTTCACCTATTGCGCACCATCGTGAAAGCCGCCAGCGTCTCGGCGCGCATGTCGGAGCTGAGTTCGGCTGGCGAATGACATGAGAGCAGCTCGTGCAGCGTGATGACTGCGCCTTGTTGCTCGGGCGACAGCATGTCGAACCGCAGCACTGATTTAGCGAAGAACAAGAATTCGTAATCAACGCTTGTTGGGCCGGCGAGCACAAACACGATGGGTTGCGGCTGTGTGGGGATCGTCACTGGCAGCAACCATGTGTCACCGGCCGAAGCACAGCGCACCGAGCGCGTCATGATTTCCGCCAATGAAATGTCGGGCCATGCCGCCGCCAAGGTCTCCGAAAGCTCGCGCGCTGTGTGAATGTTGGCGCGCTGCACGAGGCGGATGAGCGCATGTTTGCTGAGCGCGGCTGGTACCGAAAAGCCTTGGCGCAATGGCGCACGCGGGCCGTTCTTCTGCAGCGTGAAGCGCAGGCCATAGAGCCATGAGAGCGGGCCACGCGTGCCATTGGCGCGGCGGCGCTCTTCTTCGGCGATGGAAAGCGTCGCGCTCATCGGCCGCCAGCAATCCACCGCCAAACGGAAATGTGCGCGCTTGCCGGGCGAGATGAAAATGGTGAGCAGCCCCTCGCCGAAAGCTTGCGCGGCGCGCTCAGCCCAGCGCAGTTGTGACTTTGGATTGCCGCCAATGGCGGCGTGCGAGGAACGCGAGAATTTGAGAAATCTTGCGGCGGCGGCGCGTGCCTCTATGTCGAGCGCCTCAAGCCATTGCGAGATGAGTTTTTCTACCCAAATGTCAGCCAATTCAGCGCCAGCGCCGGGGGCGATGATTGGTGATGGGCGGGGCGAGATCATGGCGTCAGTAGCTCGCAAAAGCATGGCTGCCGGTATTGGCGCGCTCAAACAGGTCACGTACTATCCGCTGCTCAAAAGTTGCGGCGTCCTCGCGCGGCTCGCGCTGCCATGTGCGTCCGCCAACTGCGAGTGCGTAGACGAGTTCGCCGCGCGCGAACCGTCCCCACATTGGCGGATGATGACCCGCCGCCGGGATCACGATTTGCGCCTCGTCAGCCATGAACGCACCTCGAATAAAAGGCGACCCGCCCCGCGCAGAAGGAGACGCAGGGGCGGGCCGTTGCGCGACCAACGGTAAAGCCAGCACCGATGGCCGCACGGTGCGCGCGACGGCAGGAGAAGCGGCGCGCGCAAACGTGTCACACCGGCGTCGGCCATGCCGCGTCAGCGTCATGCGTCAGCCGCTCGAACGCCGCGCGATACGCTGCGCCAGCTGAGTGACCATTCCAGTTTGGTTCGTCCGACAGCCAAGGGGCCGCGAGCAACTTCTCAATTGCCGCGCGCTCGGCGCTATCGGTCGGTAGCAGGCTATGAAGGCTCCAGAGCGCAATGCGCCGTTCGGCAACCGCGCGCTGCGCCTCCTCCAGTTGATGCAGCATCGCGGCAACCGGCGTCTCGCTCATCACAACGGCGCGAGCGGCGACAGCAATACTGCTGCGCGTGCTGCTGACGGCGGCGCGGCGTTCGGACTGCGCAAATTCGAGGCGTTCGCGCGCGGCCTTCAACGCTTCGATTTCACGCTCGACACTATCGGCGCGGGCGCGCAAATCTTCCGCCGGGCGCACGAGCGCGGCTACGTCGCCACCATCAGCAAACGCGGCAACGCACGCAGCGGCGTCGAGCGGCGCGGCGAGTTGCGCTCGGATCGCGGCGAGGCGGTCACGGGCCTCGAACAAGCCTTCCTGCGCCCGTTGCTCGGCGCGGCTCGCGGCGTCCAAGTCAGCCTCGGCCTGCCTATGGGCGGTGATGGCTTGCGCCAGTTGCTCGCGGCTGTCGTTGCGCGGGGCGACGGCAACAGTTTTGGGTTTGCTTGCCATCACGGTCACTTTCTCAACTCGGGGTAGCGCGCGTAGAACGCGGCTGGGTCGCTTTTGGCGCGCCCGCGCTGCGGGGGTGGCGCATTGCTAGGCTCGATCTTCGGCAACGTGATGCCCAAGCGGCGCTCAATGCGCTGGCGCGCCAGAATGCCGTTGACGCCCGCGCGTCGGGCGTCCTCGCCCATCGTTGTCGCGTTCGCAAAATCAATGGCGTCCTCGTGGCCGAGAAGCTCTCGAACGGCTTCGAGTTCGTCGGGCCGAAGATGCGGAGCGAGCACTCGAAGGATTTGCTCGATCTGCGCCGCCGTCAGCCCGCCATTCACCGCCGGATTGCCCGGATGCGCCCCGGCCCCCGGCGCAGCGGCGCTCGGGCCAAGGGCAGCTTGCTGCATGCGTTCCGTCAGTTCTGGAATGGAAGCGTCGCACGCGAGGGCGTCAGCCGTTCGCCCGACAATCTCGCCGACAATCTGCGGCAACCGCTCGCGGAAATTGGCGGCGTCCACACCGTCGAAGGCAGGGGCGAAGTTGATCCGCGCCGCCCCCGACATTTTTGGGGCGACGTATTCAAGGGCAGCGTCATGCATCCTCGCTGCTATGGGGGACATGGCCATTGTCGTTGTCCTTCATCTAAAGCCCAATTCGGCGTCTCATGGAGTATCGTGTTTGTTCGGCGGCGCGCGCCAACAACTCCGGTGTGATGACCAAGCCGCGTTTGTGGCTCGTAGCGTTGACCAGCGCGCCGGCGCAAGCATTGGCGACGTCGTCATGCTGCCCCGGCGGATGATCAATGCTGTCCTTGCCGACGCGCGATGTGCGGCGTTCAAGCGCGGTGAGTTGTGAGACCAATTTTGCGTGATCAAGCAGCTCAACGCGCCCCGCGTTGATCAGCGGCAGGAGCTCGATATAAAGCTCGCTGCGTGTCTTCTCAGACGGCAAATAAGTGATGCCTTGCTTGCGGAACGCCTCACGTGGCCATTCGCCAGCGTAGCGGTCGCCTGTGACGCGATGCACGCCATAAGCCTTCAACAGCGCGGCGAACTCCGCGACAGTATTGTCGGGTGAGAAGGGCGGGTGTTGCTCGCGCACTGCGTCGAGGATGCAGCGCTCGTCCTCGCGATGCGAGATCGCTAGCGTAAAACTATCCTTCCCTGAGCCGCCAGCGGGATCAACGAAAGCCTGATATCGCGAACTGTGTAATGGCGCGCGCTCAAAAACGCCAAATTGAACGCAGGCTTCGACAGCCTCACGGTTGATGAATGCTTCGATATCGGCGCGGAATTCAGCACCGTATTCGGCCGCAGCGGCGGGAGCGTCACGCGCATAGGCGCGGTCAACAAGCTCTGCGCTGAGCAGCGGGTTCATCACTCGGCTGGGCGCTTGAGCCACGAGCACAGACGGATCGCCTTCTGGGCCATAATCGCGTTTGTAAGCCGACCACAATTCGCCGCGCCGCGCATATGGCGACGAGATGCAGATCAATGGTCCATTAGTTGTCGCAAGTGATGGGCGCGCACCGCTCAAAATCTCGGCGTCAGGATTTGCGGTGTTTTCGTTACGCCAGAACGCCACTTCGTCGGCGATGATCGCGACAGCGGTGCCACCTCGGATCGTTCTGAAGCTCGCAGGACGTGTTTCGATGTCGATGCGATTTTTCAGAGAAATTGTGTCGGCGGTTTCATTTGCGACCAACTTGCGCAGCGCTGGGACGGCGGAGAAAATTCCTGCGAGATATTGATGACACTTTTGGGCCTGCCATAAGGATGCGGAGATGATCAGCAGCGATGCGCGTTCGCCGGGAGCCAGAATGGGTTTGTAGTCAACTAGGCTCGCGAGGTATGCGCCGAGCACTGCGACGGCGCGCGTTTTGCCGCCGCGCCGGCCGATGATTGCCCAAAGCTCATCGACGCGCTCACGTGGCTCGTGTTCGCGGCCTGTGAGTTGCGCGAAGACGATCCGCTCAGCGTCGGTCAGCGGCTCGCCCATGGCGGCAATCAAAAGCGTGCGCCACGCCGCCCAACTGTCGCCGGGCAAAACTTCACCGAATATGTCAGGGTCCTCCAGCGCAGCGCGTATGCCGATGAGCGGCCGCATGTCATGCCGTCGCAATCTGGCCGGGCATGGTCGCCGGTTGGTTTTTGGCTTGGTGCTGTAGGGTCGCACCTTCCTGCTGCGAAACGCCAGCCGGCGAGGCCTCCGCGCACATGCTGGCGCTCTTATGGCCGTCGCGTTGGAGGTCGTGTCTCATTCCTCACCCGCGGATGATAGCGTATTTGGCGGGCGGCCACGGCGGGGAGGCTCATCGCGGCGCGCGGCGCGCTCCTTGGCGGTTTCGTGATTTTCGGCGCGCGCGGCGTGGTGCTTTTTGACGAGAATGTCGAGGGTGGGCGTCACGTCGCGCTTTTCGCGCCGAACTCCAAGCGTCTCGATAATGCGCCGCAGATGGCCGGCGACACGCGCAAAGGCGTCGAGATCGACTGAGTTCCCCTGCGACAGCAAGCCCTCAACGCGCTCAAGTTCGATCTCAAGGGTCGCGGCCCGGCGGATGAGCGACATCTGCGCCTCCGACAGACAAGCGATGCCGCCGAGGTCTTCCGCGTGCAGCGCGATGAGGTCCTTCCAGCGGCGCGCCCACGCGCTGCTTCCGTCGCCTTGAATGAAGACCCGCCGACCATTCGAAACGCGCGACCGGAGGTTGCGAGGCATGTCTGAGGCGACCGGGATCACGTCCATGATTTTTCTCGCATGTTGCGACGCACTTAAGCTTCGCTCCATTTCACATTTTTGGAAAGGGAAATCCGGCGGCCGATCCGGGGGCTGCAACGCTAAGGTTGGCAGAAACGCATAGAAACTATGAGATTATTGGCATAGTTTGGCGGTCAACAGGGCCGCCTTGCGTTTTAAAAAATTGGGCGTCATCACATCATGCGGCGGCGAATTTGCGCGCTGCGCCACGGAGGATGCTCACGCGGCGCGGCTGACCGAGGAAAAATTTGGCCGCTTTCGCATATGTTCAAGCTTTCGGTTCAAGTTCGCGGCGAGGCGTCTCGGCCTTGCCAAAGTTGCGCTAACTGCAACGGCTAAGGCGACGGAAGTGGGAAGTGGGAGAAATGGGCGAATTTCCCCTAAATCCTCGCGTAGCACATCTCTAGGGGGAAGTTAGGGGAAAATCGTGTCTTCATCCCACTTCCCACTTCCCCCTCTCCCCACAGGCAATGGTTCAGCTTCCTGTCTGATCATATGGTGCGTTGCCCCACGACATAGGCGGAACCGTCAAGCTGCTTGATAGTGAACCCCTTCCGCCGGAAGACTTCCGCGAGCTTCTGGCTAGAAGGCTGGTGCACCCAGCCTTGCTCATCACGCAGCCAATCGCACAGGCTTTTACGGAGCATGGACAACTTCTCCTTTTTACTTTCTGGAGCAGCAGCCCAGTTCGCATCCACCCATTGCCCAATAACATCCATCTCGTCTTGATAAGCTTTCGTTGCAGCAAGAACCACCGGCGGGGGCCGCAACCCGCCTTTCAGAAATTCTTTGAGACCCGCAAGCATCCAATTGAGAATGCCAGCAGCTTCAGGCTGCAAAACACATTCACGAAAATCCTCGCGCTTCTCTTCCAGTGCAACGGAATAGCGATAAGGCACATAGTGGATGCGACGCCACATGGCGTGATCAGTCCCGCGTATCTTCGGCTTATGGTTGGTCCGCAGAAGAACCTTGTGAGTTGGCTTGAATTCGATGGGCTTTTCATAAAGCCCGCGCGCGGTGATTGTGTCGTTCGACAAGATATATTTCACCCGGCCTTCGTTCAGATGGTCGCCGTCGTTCGTCTCATTGACGGAAATTAGACGCTTGCCTTTCAGCGCAACTATCTGCGGCGTGGCTCCGCCAGAATTGTGCGGAGCCATGAGCAAATCCGCCGCCGCCGCGCCCGCATAATCCCCGAGCACAGCGCCAATCGTCTCGCCTTCGACAGTCTTCCCATTTGCACCGTCGCCATGCGCGAGAAACAATGTTTCCGTCACACGGCCCGTCAGGCATACACCGAAGAACCGTCGCTTGTAGGCTACGATATTCTCGTCTCCGCACGCGATCTTGGCTTGAAACCTGATCCATTCCGGGCATTGCGCCGCAGGATCGTAAGCAACATTACACCGCTTCGTGATGTAATCCTCGCGTCGTCCTGTGCGAAATTCGCCAGTTTCAAGGTCAATGGTTCCGTTCATTACGCCGAGCAGCATGGTGTTCGCATCCAGCGCGTCCGGCGACAGAGCGACGAGAGGCTGAGCGACAGCGACCATCGCGCTCAAGGAAGCCCGACTTTGCGACTTTAACGCCCATTTGCGCAGCGCGGTCCTGTCGTCGTCAGTGGTTAGTTTCGCCGCGTCCAGATGCATCGCCTCCACTGTCTCTTGCGCCAGCCGCTCAATCTCACCGTCCTCATCGCGTTTCCAATATTGGCCGGTCCATGTGAACCACGTCTTGAGAGCGTAAACATAACGCACATTTGCGCCATGACGGTCGACGAAGCGCTTTGCATTTCCGAGGTCACTGAGAGGATAACGCCGTGGCGTATGGCCAGCCTCTGCGGCAGCCCGACCAGCCTTCGGTTGCGGGCGGTCCAAGCCATAAGGCGCATTTTCATCCGCGCCATATTCCACACTCGGCGCTTCTGAAGCGCCAATGGCGTTTTCACGCAGCCACTCATCAAAGAGCGCGACACATGCGTCGGACTGCACAAAGGCGAACACATCCATCACCGGGCAGGATCTGTTCGCCGCAATCATTATCCGCTCCCTCACCGCTAGGAGCCCGCATTCTTGTGCCAGGTCGTTGAAGTCGCTTTTGTTGCCCCGCCGCACTTCGAAGGGATGGGCTTCCGCGATGTCGCAGCCTTCTGAGCGCCAAGCCTCAATAGCCTCAGCGCGCTTTTTGGTGGCCACTGCATCATTTGGGTCATCGTCCATGCATACGATCATGCGGCGGTCGCCCGGCGGCTGCGCGCGTGTCACAGAACCGAGCGCGACGAGCGTTGAAAACCCCGTTGCAGCCCAGACCGTCAAGCCTGTCTCTGGACCTTCCGCGAGCAGCAGCGGGCCTTCCGCTGCGCCCAAGAAGCGGACAAAGCCTTCCTTGATGTGGCCAATTGAGTGTTTTACCCCAGCGTGGCCCCAATGCCCGTCATTCTTGCAAGCGTCTTCGCTTACCGCGATCATCTGCACCGCAACCACTTCGCCGCTATCATTTGTGACGGCGAAGACGAGGGCTTGATGCTGTGCATTCCAACATAGGCAAGCCGGCCAGCTTTCAGCGTCGATGGCGCGCGTGGCGCGCAAGTAACGCTCACCAAGCGTATTGATCACCGGCATTGAAGCGTCGAACAGTCGGCGGGCTCGTGCCGTTTGCATCGCTGATCTGGCGACATCCTCACGCTCTGACTTCAGCCGCATTTCCGCCGCGTTACATTGCTGAGCTTCGTCGAAGGCGTTCGCGGCGTCGTCCCATTGCAGGTAACCGCGTGCCCAGTGCAGCGCGTCAATGAAGCTGCAATTCATTTCGCGCTGGATCAGCGCAACCATATCGCCGCCTTCATCGGCCTCGTGGTCGAACCATTTGCCAGTCGTCACATTCAGGGCAAATGACCCGCGTGAGCCCCAGCGCAGATCGCGGCCGCTACGGCTGGACGGGGCTTCGTCGCGCAAGTGGATGACGACATCCTCGCAATGCGAGATGAGGGCTTCGCGGATTGCGTTCACTTCGCTATCTGTGAATTGCTTGACGTTCTCCGCCTTCGCGAACTCCAGTCCCTGCCCTTGAAGGGCTTCCAATATGGCGAGCGTTTCTGCTGCGCCATTTGCGTTTCCCGCTTTTCTTTCGCTACGTTCCGAGCGATAGTTCCTGCCATCGTGCTGATCATTGGTTTCTTGGCCGTCAGCGTGCCCGCGCTGACGGCTCTTGTTTGGGTTCGTCATGGTCATTTCTGCCATCCCTAATCATCGGTCGTCTCCGGTGCCAGAAGCGTTATTGACGCTGCGTCAACGCCCCCGCCCCCGGCCCACCTTCGCCTTGCGCATGTCGGCATCCTGCCGCAACCGCTCGGCGCGTTGCTGTGGCGTTTCAGCGTCGCGCGCGGCAATACGCGCTGCGCGCCAAGCGTCAATTTCCTCCTCCAACCAGCCGATAGCTCGGCCAGTCTCGGTCAACTTCACAGGGGCCGGGAAATCGCCGCGCTCGATATGAACGCCGAGCTGTGTCGGCTTGAAACCGGAGATCGCAAGCACTTCGGCCATGCGCAGAATTCTATGAAACTTCGGCTGCATTTTTTCCGCTCCACTGATGCGGCGAGCGCCGCTGTGGAGCGAAGAAAGCTCTTTTCCAATTTTGGCGAAACCGCCCGATAATCCCGGCAATTTAGGGCGGCAATTTTGTAATACATTGAAAATAAGGGATTTAATGTGGCTCGGCGCATGTGTCGGCGCGCGAAATATTTTTCTACTAGTTGTTTAGTCGCTTTCAATTTTTGTGCGGCGCTGTTTCATGCGGCGCGTCGCGCCACGTTTGCCAGCGCAAGCGGAAATCAACACTTCCACTGGTATTGCATGCGCGCGCGCGACGCGCTCGATCACCTCATCCTTGTTGAGCGGAACTTGCCATTTGTCGCGTTTGAACTGCGCTCGTAGCCTTTTACGCGGCGCCAACGCATCTTCCACCTCTGCGATGGCGCAAGCCAGCCGCGCCTCTTGCGCCGACAAATCATAACTAGGACAGCGCGGCCTGCCTCGCCGCTTCTTGAGCTCATAGCGGTCGAACAAATCCGCGACATGCCGAAATGCCGCCGCCGGAATGCATTGGCGCAACGCCATCAGTAGTGGCGCTGTCTCACCGCGTTGATCAATGGCCTCGCAAGCTACGATCCATTCACGGACTTGCGGATCGTCTATCTCGTCGAGCCAGAAGGCGCGGTCGGCAATAGTGACGTTCTCAAGACCGGTGGGGCCGGCGCTCAACTCGTCAGCCGCGAGTTGCGGCGCTCGGCGGCGGCGTGACTGCAATCGGGACGGCTGTTTGGGTTGGGCTGGCGCAGCAGGCCTCTGGCACGATTTCATCACAATAATTCCTGCGCGGTTGGCTCGCAGCAATAGTGGCTCCACGCCCCCATCAACTCGCCGCGCTTGGCGAACAAGTCGCCACGTCGGTAAGCCCGTTCAACTCCGGAGGCGATGGAGTGCGCCAGCGCCATTTCGACAACATGGTTCGGGAAACTTGTGCGCTCAGCAGCCCAATCGCGGAAGCAGCTGCGGAACCCATGCACAGTGATGTCGCCGCGTTCCATCCGCCGCAGCACAGAGGTCATTGCCATATTGGAGAGCGCCGCGCCGCGCGTGCCACCTATGAACAGGTAAGGGTTGCCGTCCTCCCGATAAAGCCCCCGCAACACCTCGATGGCGCGTGCGCCGAGCGGAACGCGATGTTCCTTGCTCGCCTTCATGCGTGCCGCCGGCACAGTCCAGACCTGCCCAATGAGGTCAATTTCCTCCCAGCGCGCCCCCAACGCCTCGCCGGTGCGGGCGGCGGTCAAAATTGTGAATTCCAGCGCGCGCGCGGCGACGCCCTCTCGCGCCCGCAGCGCCGCCATGAATGCTGGAACTTCTGCATAGGGCAGCGCGGCGTGATGCTTCACCTTCCGCACAGCAGCGCGGGCTGGCAACACCTCGGCGAGGTGCCCCTTCCAGCGCGCCGGATTGTCGCCGGTTCGGCAGCCGCGCACCGTCGCCCAATCCAGTACGCTCTCGATGCGGCCCCGCACGCGGCTGGCGGTTTCCGGCTTCACGCGCCAGATCGGTTCTATGACGCGTAGCACCAACCCCGTGTCGATCTCGGCCACGGAGAGCTTCCCTAGCGTCGGGTAGGCGTATGTCGTGAGGGTCGAGAGAAACTGCGCGCGGTGCTTGGCGTTGCGCCACCGCGCCTCATGGCTGTCGAAGTAGCCTTGCGCCGCCTGCTCGAACGTCATGGCCCTGGCAGCTTGCGCTGCCCGCTCTGCATGGGCGGCGCGCTTGGCCTCCAGCGGATCAATGCCATCGAAAAGTTTTTGCCGCGCCGCTCGCGCGCGCTCCCGCGCTTCCTGCAACGAAAAGGTGTGCAGCGGCCCGAGGCCGAGCCAGCGCTCGCGCCCGCCGCGCTCATAGCGTAGCAGCCACGACTGATTGTTGGCGTTGACCACTTGCAGGTACAGACCTTGGCCGTCGCCGTAACGCCCCGGCGTCTTTTTCAGCTGCTCAACGCGCTTGGCTGTTAATTTCATTTTGGCACCCATGTCTCGCGACACCCGTCCTGACCCCCGGATCAACTGCCGCTATTTAGCGACTAATATCGGGTTGAAACGGGGAAAAGAAAAGGGGCGGAGGCTGAGAGCTAGTGTGATAATAATGGGTTAGGCGTGTTTAGCCGTGGTGCAACGGGACCATTGCAGGCGGCCGCCCCCTCCGCCATGAGGCTTCAACAATCATATGAAATTATTTGGTTTTTTATTTTATTTTAGGTTCGGCATTACAATCGGGCAACGCTTGCCCCCGTCGAGCGTCCTGAATTTCTCGGCGCGAGCATGTCTCCCGAATGGCTCTGGATTTCATTTCGTCGAACTGGTTCAGTGAGTCGCCTCTAGCGTCGACGCCATCATCGCCCAAAAAAGTGTCCGAAAATCGTGGGATTGTGTTGAAAAACTCGTCTGTTGTCGGGCGCCGAGGCTCGTGATTCACTTTTCCCCATTGATTTGCAGGGGATGCAGAGATGATGGGGACTCAGGCAGCGGTCGCCCGGGTGTTCTGCGATTTCTGTCTCGACGATCACGTGCCGAATTACCACCAGTTGCGCGGGATTGCCGGCATCTCTATCCCGACGTCATTCGCCTCGCGTTGAAGCCGTTCTATAGCTGCACTGGCCGCCCGTCAGTCCGATCTGGAGCTGATGAACCGCAAGCTACTCACGCCCAAGTAGAAGTCGGTATATAATTGTAATATAATAGATTTCTGTTTTAGGGATGAATAGGGCTGGGCAACAATCCTGGAAAGCGGCCCCGTCTTTCTTCGAGGCGGAATGCCCGCGCTCGCTAATCTTGCGGGCCTGCATATTACTGTCAAACACCATCGAAACGGGCCCCTTCGAACATGCGCTTTCCGCCCCTGTCGGCATGACGGAGGGCTTCAGCGAGAGGGTCAGCTTCATGGGCGATCTGCGCTGGGGATTCCTTGATTGCCTGAAGGCGTCCAGTTTTTCCCGAAAGAAGCGCGCTGCGGAACATCGACCCACGCATTTTCCTTGCGGCGCGACCGGCGAAGCGGCGAACAAGCGCTTCCTGAGCGTCGCCGAGATGAAAGTCGTTCCAATTTAGATGTTTAGCCCCGGCATTTGATGGAGCCTGTCGAGTATGCTCCAGACGCTTGGCGAAAAGACACAGGCCCGAGCCGTCTCAGATCAAAATCTTCACATAGTCGCCGTGTTTGCTTTGGAACATTAAGGCTGCGCCCGAATAGGGGTCAGCGGAAAGAACCCCGGCGCGCCGACGTTTGGCGCAATAGCCGCCGACTCCTTCGCCGGCGCGCGTCGCCCATTGAGCCAGCCCTAATGCGCGCGACGAATCCATTTGAAGACGAGGATGGCGTTCCGCCCATGCCTGCGCGCAACGGTCGCAACAGATCCGTCCGGAGCCAACGCTTCTTCGTAAGTCCGTATGTCCGTTTCTGCGAAGGTGGTGGCTCACCCTAATCTGCGCATCCGAGGGTTGCTCAGGTAGGCCGAGCCGAGCCTCACGCAGGAGGGCGAGCCGCGGACCATTATACAGAAGTTTTTGTCGGCATCGACGTCGCCAAGACTCGGAACGCAGTCGCTATTGCCGAGGGCGAGCGCGGGGGCGAGGCGCGCTATCTCGGAGAAGTCGATTCATCCGGGGAGAGCATGCGCCGCCTCGTGAAGCGGATCGCCACAAAGCACAAGCACGTTCACTTTTGCTATGAAGCCGGGCCGACCGGCTACGGTCTGCATCGGGTCATCTCGGCCCTTGGCTATTCCTGCCTCGTCGTTGCGCCGTCATTGATTCCCAGAAAGCCTGGCGATCGGGTCAAGACAAACCGCCGCGACGCCATCGCCTTGGGCACGCTTTTGCGGGCTGGGGAACTGAACTGATGGGGTGGATGCCCCCTCCACCCCATCAGTTCACTTACATGGCCGACGTCCTCACGAAGATCGGCAACGGCCATCTCATGAGCAAGCTCGACGAGCTCATGCCCTGGGCCTATGCGCCGCCGGTCGCTCTCAAAGACGTGGCCTGAAAGCAGCGCTTGCGATTCATCGCTACGTGAAGCCCTCAAAGAACGATAATCTTGACGCTGAGGCGATCGCGGAAGCGGCGCTCGAGATATTCGGCAGGGACGAAGAAATCGGATCCTTGAGCCCGCGAATCCGACTGTTGACCGAGGTCATTCGGGCGGAATGGCGTTCACTCGATCAGAGGATCGCAAACTTTGACGCCGAGTTCGTTCAATTGGCGGGCGACGACAATGCAGCGCGACGCTTGATCGCGATCCCGAGGATCGGAACAATCAATGCCGCGGCGCTCGTGGCGACGGTCGGCGACGCAAAACCAACCGCATCCGCCGCCTCAAAAAGACAGGTTCGAGCTTCAGGGAAACGGCGGCGGCAAATTCTTGATGACCGCAGGCGACGCCAGTCTGCCTTTGGCCGACCAAGGGGCGATCGTTCGCAAGGTGACGAGCTTCGAGACCTTCACGCCCGACAATGATCCACACCGCGAGCATGATTTCGGGGCGTCCGAGCACAAGGGCCGAAAGCTCTTCTGGAAAATCGATTACAATTTGCTCAACATGGTGGGCGGCTTGGAGGATCCCCCCGACCCCGCGCAAACGGTGCGAGTCCTCACCATCATGTTTGCTGACGAATGCTGACCTGCGCGGCAGGCGGCTTCGAACCGGGGCGCCCGTTGGTTCAGCGCGGAGCCGCGATGCGGTGACGGGCAGGCAAAAGGGTCCTGCCTGGCCGGCGGTTGGCCGGAATGCGCCAGAAAGAGATGTGTCTAGCAGGCTCGACCCCGCAAGGGCTGATTTGATCGATTACGGACATTCGTAAGAGCCAACGCTATGGCTAAGCTCCATCCAAAAATCCTAATTGCGCCCTTACATCGATCGCGTCGATTTATACGTACGATCACGATGGAGGGGCGCCATGAGCGATTTCCTGATGCTGGGGCTTGCATTGATTCTCTTCTTACTCGCAGGCGCCTATGCGCGCTTTTGCGGCCGTCTCTAGCGGAGGCGTCGCCATGTCAGAGCCAGTCATTGGCTTGATCGTCGCCATGCTGCTCGGCGGCTATCTCGTTTACACGCTGCTCCACCCGGAAAAATTCTAATATGGAGGCCCGGCGTCGTCCGGGTATTCGCCATGCCCCCCTTTGGGATGACCGTCATCGGACTGGCGCAGATCGCCATCGTTCTAATCGCCGTCGTCGTTGCCGCAATTCCGCTCGGCGGCTACATTGCTCGCGTCATGGGCGGCGAACGCGTCGTATTGACGCCCGCGCTCGCGCCTGTCGAACGTGTCTTTTACCGGCTGGCGGGCGTCGATCCCGCCCGGGAGCAGAATGCGCTTGGCTACGCCATGGCGATGCTCGCCTTCAGTCTTGTCGGATTCGCGTCGCTCTACACCCTGCAAAGACTGCAAGGCGTTCTGCCGCTAAATCCGCAGGGCTTCGGCCCCGTGCCGCCGGATCTCGCCTTCAATACGTCGATTAGTTTCGTCACCAACACGAACTGGCAGAACTATGGCGGCGAGACGACGATGAGCCATCTTACGCAGATGCTCGGGCTCACCGTGCAGAATTTTGTTTCCGCCGCAAGCGGTCTCGCTATGGCCTTCGCGTTAGTCCGCGGTTTTTCGCGCAGCGAATCTTCGACTGTCGGCAACTTCTGGATCGATCTGACGCGAGCGACGCTTTACGTGCTGCTGCCGTTGTCGATCACCTTCGCGATGGCGCTCGTCGTTCTCGGCGTTCCCCAGACATTGGCAGGTGCGATCGACGCGACGACAATAGAAGGAGCAAAGCAGACGCTCGCAATCGGTCCTGTCGCCAGTCAGGAGGCGATCAAGGAGCTCGGCACAAACGGGGGCGGCTTCTTCAACGCCAATTCCGCGCATCCCTTCGAGAACCCAAACGCGCTGTCCAATATGTTGGAGATTTTGGCGCTGCTCCTCATTCCCTTCGCGACGGTCTTTGCCTTTGGACGCGAGGTGCTCGATCCAAGGCAGGGGCGCGCGGTCGCAATCGCCATGGGGATCGTGCTCACGAGCGGCGCACTCTTCGCCTATTGGGCGGAAGCGGCTGGAAATCCTTTGCTGACGGAAATTGGCGTCGATCCTTCTCCCGGCAATATGGAAGGCAAGGAAGTCCGCTTCGGCATCGCTACGAGCGCGCTTTTCGCCGCGGCGACGACCGGAACGAGCGCCGGCGCCGTCGACTCGATGCATGATTCCTTCACGGCTTTCGGCAGCCTCGCGCCCCTGTTCAATATGCTCATGGGCAGCATCGCGCCAGGCGGAGTCGGCGCCGGCCTCTATGGCTTCCTTGTGCTCGCGGTCATCGCCGTTTTCGTGGCCGGCCTGATGGTCGGGCGCACGCCGGAATATCTCGGCAAGAAGATCGAAGTCCGCGACATGAAGCTCGCCATGCTGGCAGTGCTGATCTACCCGCTGACCGTACTCGGCTTCACGGCCGGCTCGGTCATGCTCCAGACGGGCCTCAGCAGTATGAACAATGCCGGTCCGCATGGGCTTTCTGAGGTGCTCTACGCTTTCGCCTCGGCAAACGACAACAACGGCTCGGCCTTCGCCGGGCTTTCCGGCAACACGCTTTGGTACAATACGACACTGGGCATTGCGATGTTCCTAGGGCGGTTTGCCTTCGTCGTGCCGCTGCTGGCCATGGCCGGGTCGTTCGCCGCGAAGAAAAAGGCGTCGGGCTCGATCGGCACGTTTCCGACACATGGCCCGCTCTTTGTCGGCCTGCTGCTCGGCGTCATCGTCATCCTCTATCTGCTGCAATATTTTCCGGCGCTCGCACTCGGCCCAATCGTCGAGCATTTCCTGATGCGTGCCGGCAAAACCTTCTGACAGGACCTTTCGAGGAGCAAAGTCCATGTCCGCCAAAGTCGCTCAACCCGGTCTCTTCGACGCCGGCATCATCAAGCGCGCCATGATCGACGCGTTGCTGAAGCTTGATCCGCGCCGTCTTGCGCGCAATCCGGTCATCTTCGTCACGGAAGCGGTTTCCGTCCTTGTCACCCTGTTCTTCCTCCGCGATCTGCTCGCCAAAAATGGCGGCGCCTTCTTCTCCGGGCAGATCACCGCCTGGTTATGGTTTACCGTGCTGTTCGCCAATTTCGCGGAGGCGGTCGCGGAGGGACGCGGCAAGGCGCAGGCCGACGCGCTGCGCAAGACACGCAGCGACACGCATGCGAAGCGCCTGATCGATCCGGAGGGCGCGGCAGGGATGAGAGATGTCTATCAGGGCGTTTCTGCGCTAGATCTCAGGATCGGCGAAGTCGTGCTTGTCGAGGCGGGTGATCTCATCCCCGGTGACGGCGAAGTGATCGAGGGCGTGGCCTCGGTCAACGAGTCGGCAATAACGGGCGAATCCGCGCCTGTCATCCGCGAGGCAGGAGGCGACCGCTCCGCCGTCACGGGCGGTACGACGGTGTTGTCCGACTGGCTGAAAGTGAGGATCACAGCCGCGCCAGGCTCGACCTTCATCGACCGCATGATCGCGCTGGTCGAAGGCGCGCAGCGGCAGAAGACGCCGAATGAGCTGGCGCTTTCGATACTGCTGTCCGGGCTCACGATCGTGTTCCTGATCGTCTGCGTGACTCTCTGGCCGCTCGCGCTTTACTCCGGAACAACTCTTTCAATCACCGTGCTCGTCGCGTTGCTTGTCTGTCTGATTCCGACGACGATCGGCGGGTTGCTCTCGGCGATCGGCATTGCCGGCATGGACAGGCTAATCCGCTTCAACGTCATCGCGACGTCGGGACGCGCCGTCGAAGCGGCGGGCGATGTTGACACGCTGCTGCTCGACAAGACCGGAACCATCACCTTCGGCAATCGCATGGCGGATGAATTCGTCGCAGTGGACGACGCTTCTCCATCCGCCCTAGCGGAGGCTGTATTGCTCGCTTCGCTTGCCGACGAAACGCCCGAGGGACGGTCCATCGTTGCGCTCGCCAAATCGGAATATGGGCTGGCGGCGCCACAATTGAATCCCGAGGCGCAGATCGTGCCTTTCTCCGCGCACACGCGAGTCTCCGGCGTCGACCTCCCCGGACGGTCGCTGCGCAAGGGTGCGGTCGACGCCATCTGCGGCCAGGGGATGCCTGTCTCGGTTGAATTTGAACGCGCGGTCGAGCGCATATCGCGCGCTGGCGGCACGCCGCTCGCCGTCTCGGAAAATGGACGGCTGCTTGGCGTCGTACATCTCAAGGACATTATCAAGCCTGACATCAAGGCGCGCTTCGCCGCGCTGCGCGCCATGGGAATCAAGACCGTGATGGTGACTGGCGACAATCCCGTAACGGCCGCGGCGATTGCCGGCGAAGCGGGCGTCGACGATTTCATCGCGCAAGCGAAACCCGAGGATAAGCTCGCCTATATCCGCAAGGAGCAGCAAGGCGGCCGCCTCATCGCCATGTGTGGCGATGGCACCAATGACGCGCCCGCTCTCGCACAGGCGGATGTCGGCGTCGCCATGCAGACGGGCACGCAGGCGGCGCGCGAAGCAGGCAATATGGTCGATCTAGACAGCGATCCAACGAAGCTTATCGAGATTGTGAAGATCGGCAAGCAATTGCTCATGACGCGGGGGTCGCTCACGACGTTTTCCATCGCCAATGACGTCGCGAAGTATTTCGCGATCATTCCGGCGCTGTTCGTCGTGACCCATCCGGAGCTCGGCGCGAGCAACGTCATGAAGCTGGCGTCGCCGCAATCAGCGATCCTCTCGGCGGTGATTTTCAACGCGCTCATCATCATTGCGTTGATTCCGCTGGCGTTGAAGGGCGTTGAGTATCGCGCCGTCGGCGCTGCCGCGCTGCTGCGGCGCAATCTCCTGATATACGGCCTCGGCGGTCTGGTGGCGCCTTTCGTGGGCATCAAGCTCATCGACCTCACTGTGTCCTTCCTGCATCTCGCGTGAGGAGACAATCATGCTTTCGCAACTCCGTCCGGCTCTGGTTTTGCTCATACTCTTCACGGCGCTGACGGGCCTCGCATATCCGCTCGCCATCTCCGCTGTCGCGCAACTTGCCTTTTCGGCAAAGGCCAATGGAACTCTGATCGAACGCGACGGAAAGATCGTCGGCTCGGAACTGATCGGCCAGAACTTTGTGTCCGATCGATACTTCCACGGACGCCCCTCGGCGACAGTTGGTCCCGACCCGGCTGACGCAACCAGGATGGTCGACGCGCCCTATAACGCCGCCAATTCCGCGGGCTCCAACCTCGGCCCGACGTCCAAGAAGCTCCTGGATCGCGTAAACGCCGCAATCGAAGCCGAATTTGCCGCCGGACGCATCGACATCGTCGCGGCGGACGCCGCCACAACATCGGCTTCCGGCCTCGATCCGCATATCTCGCCACAATATGCGCTGGCTCAGATCGGGTCGGTCGCGAAAGCGCGCGGTATCGACGAGTCGCGTTTGCGCGCATTGATCGCAGCGCAGACCGAGCAACGCCTTGCCGGCGTCATCGGCGAGCCGCGCGTCAATGTGCTGCTGCTGAATATTGCGTTGGACGCGTTAAAATAGCGCCCTCGAAAGGCAAAGCTTGTCCCAGGTTGAAAAACGCCCCGATCCCGACGCCCTTCTTGCCTTGAGCGGCAAGGAGGGAGTGGGGAAGCTGCGGGTCTTTCTCGGCGCCGCGCCAGGCGTCGGCAAAACCTACGCCATGCTGGCGCGCGCTCGCGCCGCCAAGGCGGAAGGCATCGACGTCGTTGTCGGCCTTGCCGAGACGCATGGCCGGCCAGAGACGCAGGCGCTGCTGGAAGGAATGGAAGTACTGTCGCGCCGACGGATCGATTATCGCGGTCGGACCATCGAGGAATTCGATATCGACGCGGCGTTGAAACGAAGGCCGAAGCTCATCCTCGTCGACGAGCTGGCGCATACCAATGCCCCTGAGAGCCGTCATCCCAAGCGTTGGCAGGACGTCGAGGAATTGCTCGACGCTGGCGTCGATGTCTGGACGGCGCTGAATATCCAGCACCTCGAAAGTCTCGCCGATGTCGTCTCGCGCATCACCGGCGTCGCGGTGCGAGAGACGGTGCCGGACCGCGTCCTTCAGGACGCCGCCGACGTGATACTCGTCGATATCACGCCCGACGAACTGCTTCAGCGGTTGAGAGAAGGCAAAGTCTATGTCCCCGAGACAGCGCGGCGCGCGACGCAGAACTTTTTCACCGCGCGAAATATCACCGCGCTTCGCGAACTGGCGCTTCGGCGCACCGCCGAACGCGTCGACGACCAGATGGTGGAGTTTCTGCGTCAGTCCGCGATCGAGGGGCCGTGGGCGACCTCCGAGCGGCTGCTGGTCTGCATCGGCCCGGACAGCGCGGCGGAAGCCATTGTTCGTGCGGGCGCGCGTCTCGCAAACGGGTTGAACGCCTCCTGGGTCGCGGTGCATGTCGCACGGCTGGGGCAAGAAGAGGCCGACGCGGATAATGTGCGTCGGGTAGACGGCGCCTTGCATCTGGCGGAAAGGCTGGGAGGCGACGTCGAGCGCCTGACAGGCGAAGATTTGGCAGGTGAAATTCTCCGCTACGCCCAGCGTGAAAACATGACCCAGATCGTTGTTGGTCGGTCACGCGCCGGCGCACTGGCGCGCTTTCTCCGTCGGTCGCTGACGGATGAGATCGTTCGGCGCGCGACGGACGTCGCCGTTCATGTCGTTCTGGACGCTCCGGAACCGCAAGCGTCTACGCCGCCGCCCAGGCGCTTCGCCGGTTTCGTCGACTGGGCGGGCCAGCTATCTGCGATCGGCGCGGTCGCGTTGACGGTTGGCATGGGCGTGCTCCTCGATAGCGGGCTCCGACTCCAAAATTTCTCGGCTATGTTCATTCTGCCGGTTCTCTTATGTGCGGCGCGCTTCGGCTTGTGGTCCGCAATCTCGGCAGCCATTCTATCCTTCCTCGCTTATGACTTCCTCTTCGTGGAGCCGCGCTACGTCTTCGCCATTTCCAAACCAGAAGAGTTCGTATCGCTTCTCGTCTTTCTTGCAGCGGCGATCATTACCGGGCTGCTGGCGAGCCAAATGCGCGATCATGCCGACGCCCTACGTATTCGCGCGCAGACCACACAGGCCTTGTTCGAATTTTCACGCAAGCTGGTCGCCGCAAAGGCCCTCGAAGACGTCGTGTGGACCGCGACCATTCAAATCCAAAAGATCATGGATCTGGCTTGCGTTGTCTTCCTGACGCCGCGCGAGGGGGAATTGGGTATTTCCGCCGCCTGGCCGCCGCTTGACCAACTCGACGCTGGCGAAAGCGTTGCAGCGCGTTGGGCGTTTCAAAAGGACGAGCCGGCGGGGTGGCGTACAGCTACGCTACCTAACATTCGATTTCAGTTTCGTCCGCTGGCGACGCCGCGCGGCGGCGTCGCTGTCTGTGGCGTCGCGCCGAAGGATGCGGAGACGCCGTTTTCCACGCAGGAGGAAAGCGCGCTTTCCTCACTTTTGGAACAGGCCGCCATTGCGATCGACCGCTCGAACCTGATCGGCGAATCTGTCAAAGCGGCGGCGTTGGAAGAGAACGAGAAACTGCGAACGACGCTTCTTTCGTCCCTTTCCCACGATCTGCGCACGCCGCTTTCTTCGATAACCGCCGCCGTCACCAGTCTACGCGAACTCGGCGAGAAGCTTCCGCCCGACGATCGGCGGGATCTGCTGGCGTCGATCGAAGAAGAAGCCGGACGGCTCGCGCGGTTTATCGCCAATCTGCTAGACATGTCTCGCATCGAAGCCGGCGGGCTCGCGCCGATGCGTGAACTGGTAAACGTCCCGTCTGTCGTGCGCGCGGCGACTGAACGCATCAGAAAAATTTACCCGGACCAAAAAACCGCGGTCAGCATTGCCCCAGACCTGCCCCCCATTCGCGGAGACGCAAATCTGCTTGCGCAGGTGATGTTCAATCTGCTCGATAACGCTCATAAATATGGTGGCGATTCCGGCGCGATCGTTCATGCGCGGCGTGATGGCGACAACCTCGTCATAAGCGTCACCGACGAAGGGCCGGGCGTAAAGGTCTCCGATCTCGATCGGATTTTCGAGAAGTTCTATCGCGGTGGCCGGTCCGACGGCCGCAAGGCGGGCACGGGGCTTGGATTGTCGATCTGCCGGGGACTTGTTAGTGCGATGGGTGGCTCGATTGTCGCCCAAAGTCCGGCGGTGCGGCGACGTGGAACGCGAATCGTGATGCGGTTTCCGGTAGCGGAAGAGCTGAAGGGAATTTCCGCATGAGCACAAAAGTGCTCGTCGTCGATGACGAGCCGCAAATCCTGCGCGTGCTTCGTCCCGCACTGACAGCGTCGGGCTACGAAATAACTGGCGCCGGCACGGGCGCCGAGGCTTTGGTCGTCTTGGCATCGTTTGCGCCAGATCTCATTATTCTCGATCTCGGGCTGCCTGACATGGACGGGAAAGAAGCGCTTCGGCGAATCCGCGTCCTGACGGGCACGCCAGTAATCGTTCTCTCCGCCCGTGACAGAGAAGCTGAAAAAATAATGGCGCTCGACATGGGCGCGGATGATTATGTCGAGAAGCCTTTTTCAATGGGCGAGCTTCTCGCGAGAATGCGTGCCGCGCTACGCCACGCGAGCGACGTGTCCGAACCCCAATGCATCAAGGTGGATGGCTTAACGATCGATGTTGTTAAACGCAAGGTTGAGAAGCATGGAATTCTTCTGAAGCTCACGCCAAAGGAACTTGATCTTCTGATATGCCTCGCGCGCCATGCCGGAAAGCCGCTGTCGCATCGCGAAATTCTGAAAGCGGTATGGGGCCCGGCTCATGAAGGTGACAGCCAGTACCTTCGAGTTTTTGTTGGGCAGTTACGAGCCAAAATTGAAGACGATCCTTCGGAACCGAAATTGCTCCTGACAGACCCGGGGTTTGGCTATCGCTTTGTTGAAGCCGACTAAACCCGGGAAGAGCGCTTTTCACGCAAGGTGCGCTTTATCTGCACGTAGTTGTGAGCTTGCAATTGGTTATCCATCAGGACCGGACCTTGAAATGTGGAGTTGCAATGCCCCCTCCGCCAAGCGGAGTTCTATGCCCATGAAAAAAATTCCCGTCCTATCCGGCCCGCCCGCATTTTAATCAATCAAAGATCGAGGCGCAAAACGAGCCTGCTGGTTTCACAGATGAGCAATCATAGCGATTGCCTCGACGGCCTCGTCGATTCCCGTTGGCTCCAGCGGAGGCGCGGGTTCCTGAACCAATAATCCTCTCAATGCCGCTCCCAGCGCCTTATCGGCGCTCGCGTAAGGGAGCGAGCTGAAGCGGGAATTGCGCTCGGCCCATTCGACCAGAAAGGGCGTCTCCGGCCAGTCGGGACGCGTCAACATGAGCATTCGCGTCCCGTTGCAGGCCGCCTCGACGAGCGTGCTGTAACCATCCTTGGCGATCACCGCGTCGACCGAGGCCAGAATGTCGATGAAGGGGATGGGCAGGTCGGCTGCGCAAGCCGCGTTGGCAACCGTCGCCTCCCCGCGGAGTTGCACGATCCAGAAAATATCTGGATCCTCAGGCAGAGGCAGCGCTTGCGCGCCCGGCACGCCGCCGAAAGTGACGAGGACCAGGCGTTGTCCAGCGCCGAGCCCGAGGCGCGCGCGCATCTCATCGCCGCGTCGCGCGCCTATTCGCCCGATCGGACCGATCGAACGCCGGTTGCCGAGATATGTCATCGGCATATGCGGCGCAGGCTGAAGAAACACGGCGGCGGACTGATAGGCCGCCTCGATCTGTTCCGCGATCCTGTCGCCGCTGGCGCAATAGGCGGCGCGCATGTCGAGCCAGTTGAGACAGCACAGGCCGACCGCAGGAATCGACAGGCGCGCAGCGGCGGCGAGGCTCGCATAGGGTATGTTCGAGACGAGGAGATCGGGCCGCAGCGACGCAAGCGCGTCAGCGCGGGACGCCACATGTCTCTCCCAATCCGCGTGGAAATCCCGATAGGCCGCCGCGCTTGCCTCGCGGTCGATCGCGAGCGGTCCCTTCATCAGAAGCGAAGGCTCCGCCGGCAGTGGGGCGCATTCGATCGGTTCGCCGATAAAATCCGCAACGACTTGCGGGGAATACGCCGTTCGCAAAATGATCTGCGCATCCCGATATCTCGCACGCAATCGCGCGAGGACCGTGGCTGTTTGTGACAAATGTCCGAGACCATGTCCCGAAACATCGACGACGATTCTTTTCACGTGCTCCGCCCGATTTTTTGTCGATACGCCCGCGCATGAGCCGCGCGGGCGCCGTGAAGCGTGACCATAAGAGCCTGCATGGCAAATATGATGAAAATGGAAATGTCATGTCGCCTGCCGACGGCGCGTCTCGTCTCCGCCACATTTTTCGCAAATGCAGGAACCCGTTTCTGCGAATGCGCTTCAGGAGCATATTGGAGAAGACAGACTGCGTGTCGCGAACCGAATGGATTTGCGACGGCCCGCTCGCGCGATCATTTTGGGCGACAGACGCGTTGGGCGACAGACGCGGCGCCTTGGGCCGCCACAGCCGCCGCGACGTAGACGTCGGTCGCCGACTGTCCTACGTTCCGGCAAATGATTCACTCGCCCCTCGCTGGCGCGTCCATTCTACGATGAGGACGCCGATGACACTTGCGCGCCTGAGAGCGTCTCCGCGCGTCGCCTGGCTTCTTACCGGCTTGTGCGGCGCCGCCGCGGCCGCCGCCTACGCCCTCTCGGGCGGCGCGCAGAACGGCGCTGCGCCGCCGCCGCCCCCGCCCGCGGTCACAACCGCGCATCCTGTATCCGAGACGGTTCCGCGCTGGGACGAATACACGGGGCGTTTCGAGGCGTCGCAGCGGGTCGAGGTGCGGCCGCGCGTCTCAGGCGCCATCGACAAGATCAATTTCACCGACGGTCAGCTCGTGAAGGCCGGCGATCTCCTCTTCACCATCGATCCGAGGCCTTATCAGATCGCCGTCGACAGCGCGCGCGCCGAGGTCGCCCGCTCCCAGGCGCAATCGGCGATGCTGTCCAAGGATCTCGCGCGCGGCGAATCTCTTGTTCCCGGCGGCGCCATCACCCGGCGCGACGTCGAGCAGCGCCGCGGCGGCTCGGACTCCGCCAGAGCGCAACTGCTCGGCGCGGAAGCCGCGCTGCGCAACGCCGAGCTCAACCTCGAATGGACCCAGCTGCGCGCGCCGATTTCCGGCCGCATCTCGGACCGGCGCATCGACATCGGCAATCTGGTTCAGGCGGGAACGAGCCTGCTCACCACGATCGTGAAGCTCGATCCCATCCATTTCGTTTTCGACATGTCGGAGGCCGACTATCTTCGCCACGCGCGCGCGAATGCGGAACGCCAGCGGGAGAAGCCGGGCGCGCCGACGCTCGCCTTCGTGCGCCTCGCTGACGAGACCGAATGGAAACGCGCGGGCGCCGTCGACTTCATGGACAATCAGCTCAATCCGCGCTCCGGCACCATCCGCGTCCGCGCCGTGCTCGACAACAAGGATTTGCTCCTTACCCCCGGCGCCTTCGGACGCGTTCGCGTCAGTGGCGGCGAGGTTGCGGCGCTGCTCGTGCCAGACGCCGCGATCGCCTCCGATCAGGTCAGCAAGATCGTCTTCGTCGTCACGCCGGATCTGAAAGTCGCTGCGAAGCCCGTGACGCTCGGGCAGCTGCACAAGGGCTTGCGCGTCGTGCTTTCGGGACTCGACGCAAACGATAACGTGATCATCGGCGGCGTCGCCAATCCGATGGTGAGGCCCGGCGCCTTGGTCGCGCCCACGCAGGGCGTCATCGCGTCGAAGACCAGATAAAGACGAAAGACGCGACATGCGCTTTCCGCATTTCTTCATCGAAAGACCGATCTTCGCCGCCGTGCTCTCGGTGCTGCTCACCATCGCCGGCGCAATCGCGCAACGTTCGTTGCCGGTTTCGGAATATCCGGAAATCGCGCCTCCGACGGTCAACATCACCGCCACCTATCCCGGCGCCTCGGCGGAGGTGATTGCGCAGACCGTCGCCTCGCCCATCGAGCAGGAGGTGAATGGCGTCGACGACATGCTCTATATCGCCTCGCAATCGACGGGCGACGGCCTGCTGTCGATAAACGTCGTGTTCAAAACTGGCGTCAACATCGACCTTGCGCAGGTGCTCGTGCAGAACCGCGTGGCCATTGCGACGCCGCGCCTGCCGGAAGAGGTGCAGCGGTTCGGCGTGGTGGTGAAGAAGGCGTCGCCCGACCTGATGATGGTCGTGCATCTCGTTTCGCCCGACGGTTCGCGCAGCCAGCAGTATATTTCCAATTACGCCACGCTCTATGTGCGCGACATTCTCGCGCGCCTCGAAGGCGTCGGCGACGTTCGCGTCTTCGGCGCGCGCGATTACTCGATGCGCGTCTGGCTCGATCCCGAAAAGATCGCGGCGCGCGGGATGACGGCGGGAGAAGTGATCGCCGCTTTGCGCGCGGCCAATCTGCAGGTTGCGGCGGGCGCCATCAACCAGCCGCCGGCGGGGTCGGCTGGAGCCTTCCAGCTTTCGGTGCGCACGCTCGGGCGCCTGACGGATGCGGCGGAGTTTTCCGACATCGTGCTGCGCGCCGACGCAGACGGCCAGGTGCGGCTGCGCGACGTCGCGCGCGTCGAGATCGGCGCGCAGGACTATACGGTCAACGCCTATCTGAACCGCGATCCCGCGACCGCCATGGCGATCTTTCAGAAGCCCGGCTCCAACGCGCTGGCGACCGCCGAGGCGGTCAAGGCGGCGATGATCGAGGCCAGGAAGCAGTTCCCGGCCGGGCTCGATTATTCGGTGGTCTACAATCCGACGGAATTCATCCAGCAGTCGGTCGACGAGGTGGTGCGCACGCTGGGGGAAGCGATCATCCTCGTGGTCTTCGTCGTCATCCTGTTCCTTCAGACATGGCGCGCGGCGGTCATCCCGGTCATCGCCATTCCCGTCTCGCTGATCGGCAGTTTCGCGATAATGAAACTCGTCGGCCTGACCTTCAACACGCTCTCGCTCTTCGGACTGGTGCTCGCGATCGGCATCGTGGTGGACGACGCGATCGTTGTCGTCGAAAATGTCGAGCGCTATCTGGACCACGGCATGACGCCGAAGGAAGCCGCGCACAAGACGATGGACGAAGTCGGCGGCGCGCTGATCGCCATCGCGCTGGTGCTCTGCGCTGTGTTCATCCCCGTCGCCTACATCACCGGGCTGCAGGGCGCGTTCTACAAGCAGTTCGCCATCACCATCGCCACCGCGACGCTGATTTCCGCCTTCGTGTCGCTGACGCTTTCTCCGGCGATGGCCGCGGTCCTGCTGAAGCCGCGCAGCGAGGAAAAAGAGGCTACCGGTCGCCTCGCGGTCGTGATGCGCCCGATCGACGTGTTTTTCGAGCGTTTCAACCGCCTCTTCGAGAATCTCTCCAGCCGCTACGGCGAGTTCACGGCGCGGATGGTTCGCGTCGGCCTGGCCTCGCTCGTGATCTATGGCGCGTTGATTGGCGTCGCGATCGAGCTTCTGCGAATCACGCCGACGGGCCTCGTGCCGTCGCTCGATCGCGGCTATCTCATCGCGGCCTTTCAGCTGCCGCCCGGCGCGTCGCTGGAGCGCACGGACGCCGTGATCCGCGAGGCGACGGAAATCATCCTGAAGCGGCGGGGCGTCGCCGACAGCGTCGTCTTCGCGGGCTTCGACGGCGCGACCTTCACCAATGCGCCCAACGCCGGCGTGATTTTCGTGCGGCTCGACTCCTTCGAGGATCGGCGCAAGGCCGGCCTGACCTCGGAGGCGATCGAGGCGGATGTGCGCACGGCGCTTGCGCCGATCAAGGACGCCTTCGTCTTCGTGCTGGCCCCGCCTGCCGTGCCGGGGATCGGCACGGGCGGCGGACTCAAGGGCTATGTGCAGGACCGCGGCGGGCACAGTCTCGCGGAGCTGGAAGGCGCGACCTGGGCGCTCGCCGGACCGCTGATGCATACGCCCGGCGTCACACAGGCGTTCACGCTGTTCAACACGCATACGCCGCAGATTTTCGCCGACATCGACCGCACCAAGGCGGAAATGATCGGCGTGCCGATCTCGCGCGTCTTCGAGACCATGTCGATCTATCTCGGCTCGATCTTCGTCAATGACTTCAATATCCTTGGGCGCACCTATCGCGTGATGGCGCAGGCTGACAGCCCCTATCGACTGACGCTGAACGACATCGCCAATCTCAAGACGCGAAGCGCCTCAGGCGATATGACGCCGCTCGGCGCGATCGCGACCTTCCGCGACGCCACGGGGCCATTCCGCGTGCCGCGTTACAATCTCTATCCGGCGGCCGAGCTGCAGCTCGATCTTCAGCATGGCGTTTCTTCCGGCCAGGGCATCGCCATGGTGGAGAAGATCGCGGCTGAAAAATTGCCGCAAGGTTACGGCTTCGAATGGACCGAGATCGCGTTGCAGGAGAAGCTCGCCGGCAACACGGCGGGCCTCGCTTTCGGCCTCGCAGTCGTTTTCGTCTTTCTGCTTCTCGCCGCGCTCTATGAAAGCGTGACGCTTCCGCTTGCGGTCATCCTCATCGTGCCGATGTGCGTTCTGGCGGCGATGACCGGCGTGACGATGCGTGGACTCGACCGCAACATTCTCGTCGAGATCGGCCTCGTCGTGCTCATTGGCCTCGCGGCGAAAAACGCCATTCTCATCGTCGAATTCGCGAGGCAGGGAGAGGAGGAAGGCAAGGACAGATTCACGGCCTCGATCGAGGCCGCGCGCACGCGCCTGCGGCCGATCCTGATGACGTCCCTCGCCTTCGTTCTCGGCGTTCTGCCGCTCGTCGTCTCGCATGGCGCTGGCGCGGAAATGCGCCAGTCGCTCGGCGTCGCCGTGTTCAGCGGCATGATCGGCGTCACCTTCTTCGGCCTGATCTTCACGCCGATCTTTTACGCGCTCGTTCGCGCGATCAAGCTTGAGCCGTGGCGGAAATAGACCGCACGCGCTTCAGCGCCGCCTGAAAAAGCTTGCGCGTGGCGATGTTTCGTTTTCTGATGCCGGCTCCCTCAACTGCAGCGCCAAAAGACTTTCATGAGCCGCGATGTGGATGTTTTGAGGCGGCTCCTTCTTGAACTTGAGAAAGAGCAGCGCTCGCCGCCCGAGCCGATCTTCGTGCCGCTCGACGATTTCGCACGTACGCTGGACAAATCCGCCGATGAGGTCGGGGAAGCGCTCGATCTGCTTCTGGGTCTCGAGTTCATCGACGGACCCGGCGCCTACAAGGACGCCTGGCTCTTCCGCAAACTGACGCGTCGGGGCGTCCAGCTTCTCGACGCGATCCGGGACACGGACGAGTGGTCGAAGGTGAAGGACGCCTACAACGTCTTCCTGGAGCCCTGACGCCAAGCGTCCATTTTCGCGCGCCTCCAGGCGTCGAAGCGCTTGCGCCGGCCGCGCATGGCCTGTCGAATTTCGGTCCATCGCAGATTGAAGCGATCATTGGGCGGGAGCGCCATGTAACGCTCGGCGAGCTGCGTGACGACGATGTCGGGCCGCGCGCGCCTGACGAAGCCCCAGTCGACATTGGCCGACCAGACGAATTCGAGTTCGGCGACGGTTTCGGCAAGAAGCGCGGTCAGCAGATAGGGTCCTGCGCTCGAGAATGAATCGCCGAAAAGCACGACCTTGCAGCGGTTCGCGGCCTGGGGATTTCGAAATGTCGCGTGACAGCCGACATGTATCTCGCCGCCAAATTCGGGCGTTTCGAGCAGGCGCACCACTGCGTTTTCACGGACGCGGCTTGCGTCCTTGAGCCATGTGACCTCGCGAATGGCCTCCCACCTCTGCGGCGCGAGCTTCGAGCCGAGGTCCATCAATTTCTTGAAGTCGCGAAAGGGCCGCATGACCAGTTCGTCATTGCGCTGCAGGCCAATCGCTTCGCACAGCGTTTCATAAGCGAGCAGACAGCCGATCGGCGTCCAATGCGTGTCGGTTCGCCAGTAAAGATCGACCTTGTCGCGATATTCCCGCATGGGCGTAACGAGATCGACCCATCCAAATGCGCCCGCGTCGCCTTCGAATAGCTGCGCGAGGCGAATGACGGGCGCAAGCTCCGGATCGACCAGCGGCTCCGCCTGCTTGTGTCCATAGATCGTCAGCTTCTCGGGCGCGACGACATGGGCAAATCGCGCGCCGAGTTCATGGCAGCGGCGTTCGCGCTCGACGATGACGTCGCGCCACGGCAACAGCGCCTCGTCCGGCAGATGCCCGCCGTCCCGCTGGTAGAGCGTGGTGACGAAATTCGTGCCGCCGGTGAGGAACAGCCACCCTTCCCGGCCGCGATGGACGAGGAGACTTGCGTCGGTCATTGCGGAGCGCGCGGCTCCAGCGCCGCCGCCGGCGGATCGTCCGACGTCGCGGCCGCGGCGCCCGTCATGGGCTTGCGGGCGTGAAGAATCGTCGCCGCAGCGAGTTCGAACTGTTTTTCCATCGGCAAATCGCGCGCCCAGGGTTTCTCGAGCAGGGGCCCCGGAAAGGCGACGAGGTCCGACACGCGAAGACGCATGAATTCCTTGCGCAGGGCAGGCGAAAGACCTTCCGACCATGACCGCAGCTGCCAGGCGACGGCCCAGATCGGATGTGTGGCCGGCGTCACCTCCTGACGCTCGATCGTCAGGAGAGATTCGAACAGCGTGCGCAATCCCTCATGGGTCATGTTGAAATAATGGTGCGGGTAGCCATGGAGAGGCTGCAAAAATGGCACGCAGCATTTCAGCCAGGCCCCCGGCTTCAGAACGCGTGCGATTTCCCGCGCGCATTTGAACGGGTCCTTGACGTGTTCAAGGACCGCAATCGAAATGACGCCGTCAAAGGAAGAATCCTTGAAGGGCAGTCGATCGGCGACGCCGATCACGTCGGTCGTCGGGTAGTCCATGACCTCGAAATTGACGACATTGCTGTAATAGACGGGCCGGTAGCCGGCGCCGACGTCGAGAATCAGGCCATCCTTATGGCGCCTGATCAACTCGATGGTTTCGTCGTCATAGCCGTTTTCGCTGACCGGAATGCAGTCGGTCAGGTCTTCGCGTAAGCGGGTCGCATCGTCCAGGAAGCAGAATTTTCCGCACGGGTCGAGCGGCGTTTGCGGATCGACGAGCAGCGGCCGCAACGTGGCGAGTTTTTTTTCGCGAATCGCGGGCAGATCGCTTTCGCGTTTCTGGCGCCGGCCCTGCAGCCTCCCCAGATTTTCGAAATGCGCGCGGCCGGAGGCGAATTTCCCCTCCTCCAGCGCCCGGCGCGCGTCGGGATTGGCGGCGAGATAGCGTCTCTCGTCGAAATTTTCGGCGGTCGCTCTCTCTTCGTCGGAGACTTTCTGCCGCCGGCCCTCGACGCGCCCGAATTTCTTGAAATGCGCCCAGCCGGACCGGACTCTCCCGAGCTTCACCGCCTCGGCCACGTCCGGATTGGCGGCAAGGTAGCAGGCTTCGTCGAAGGTGTCGTCGGTCGGCGACTCCTGCAAAGGCGTCGCCCGGAAGGGATTGTTCATGAAAGGCGACCCATGGTTCGCAAGGGTGCGGTCTGATAACACATCTTGCCTGTGCGACGAAACGCCCGCTCAGGCGCCGCTCGAACACCGGAAGCGGGGCGGTGATGACGCTTGGCCTTTCGCGCCCGCAGGAATATTCTCGCGGTCGAGAGAATGGCGGCTGCGCCACATTCGACCTGTCGTGGAAAAGGACGCATGCTGGACGAAGAACCGATAAAGGTCGAAGCTTTTTACCATTACGGCTACAAGGGACGCGACATGATTGCGATCATCGCCCCTTATCCAATGTCCGCGGACGCGGCCGAGATCATCGGGCGCACTGTGCTGGTCGGCTCGCGCCCCTATGAGGTGGCGGCAGTCGCGCGGCAGATCTCCGGCCCCATCGCCAAAGGGGAGCCGATCGGCATAGAAGCGCGCGCGGTCGCGACTGGCGCGGATGCACGAGAGCCGCGCGCTCGATGAAGAAAGTGCTGGGCCTGGGACACAGCCATGTCGTCGCTATCGCGAAGGGCTGCTACGAATTGCAGAACAAGCGCGTCAGGATCGGCGGCGCGCCTTTCACCTCGCGCTTTCTTTACCTTTACGATCCCGAGATCATGCCGACGGTTATCGTGGAAAACGGCCAGCCGCGGCTGAACGCCAAGCTCGCCGGGACCATCGAGGAGGAGCGTCCTTCGGTCATCTTTCTGTCGATCGGCGGCAATGAACATATCGCGGTTTCGGTGGTTCAATCGAGCGAACGGATCGACTTCATCCTTGGGGAAAATCCCGATCTTGCGCTGGAGCCCGGCGCCACCGTTCTGACGGAGGCCGCGGTCCGCGAAACGATGCGCGACAAAATGGAGCCGACGCTGTCGGCCATTTCCGCCATAAGGGAGGCGACCAACGCGCCGCTCGTCTGCCTAGAGCCGCCGCCGCCGCTGCCGGATTCGCAGATTCTGGCTTACCCTAAAGAGTTTTTCCGCAAGTCGTTCGATCCTGACAAGCTGTCCACGGAACTCTTCAGATACAAGATGTGGCGCGTGCAAAGCTGGCTCTACCGAGAGATTTGCGCGCGGCGCAAAATCATCTTCGTGCCCGCTCCGGATGAATTCATCACGCCGTCCGGCCTGCTGGCGCAGGAGGCATGGGGCGGAGACGCGACACACGCAAATGTTTTGTTCGGGAAAGCCATGGTCGAACGGGCGATCCGAGTCCTCGGCGCTCAGTGAACATACGGCGAATGAGACGATGAAAACGACCCCCTACTCACGGCTGCCGCCTCAAGCCTATTGGCGTCGCGCCGTCACAGACGTCGCCGCCAATGAAATCGACCCTATAATCGAGCCGCCGTTTCGTTTCGGCCCGAGAGAAAAAATCGCCACTGCGGGAAGCTGCTTCGCGCAACATATCGGCCGCCACCTCAGAAGCGGCGGCTGCAACTATCTGATAACCGAAACGCCGCATCCCTTTTTAACGCCAAAGGCGGCAATTGAGCTCAACTATGAGATCTACACGGCGCGCTACGGCAACATCTACACGAGCCGCCAGTTGTTGCAGCTTTTCGACCGCGCCTATGGCCGATTCACGCCACAGGAAAACTATTGGCGCGAGGGCGCCGGCGTGGTTATCGATCCCTTCAGGCCACAGATCCAGCCCGGGGGATTCAACTCGATCCGCGAACTGGACATGGATCGCGAGCGGCATTTCGCGGCGGTTCGCGAAGCTTTCGAGACGCTCGACGTTTTCGTGTTCACCCTTGGCCTGACCGAGGCCTGGCGGTCGCGCGCGGACGGGGCGGTGTTCCCCCTTTGCCCCGGCGTCGCCGGCGGCGATTATGCGCCCGCCGCGCATGAATTCATCAATCTCGGCGTCGACGAGGTCGTGGCCGACATGACGGCGTTTCTCGATCGTCTGCAGAGCGTCAACCCTCGCGCGCGGGTCATTCTCACCGTCTCGCCCGTACCGCTGGCGGCGACCGCCGAGCCGCGGCATGTGATGGTTTCGACCGTCTATTCCAAATCTGCGCTGCGCGTCGCATGCGACATTCTTGCCCGAAACACAAAGCGGGTAGCCTATTTCCCTTCCTACGAAATTATCGCGGGAGGCTTCTCGGGAGCCGACTATTTCGCGGCTGACAGGCGCAGCGTCACGCCGGAGGGCGTCGCGCATGTGATGCGCGTTTTCGATCGGCATTTCATCAAGCGCAGCGTCGCGGAAGAAGCCTTGCGACGAACCGTGCGCGCCTTTTCTCCCGGCCGCGCTGCGCCGGAGGTCGATCCTGTAACGGCCGCAATGAAGGTGATGTGCGACGAGGAGGCGCTGGAGCTCGCCTCGATCGCCGCGATTGCTTCCCCGGAAGAAACGGAAGCGGCGAACGAATCGCCCGCTGCGACGGAGCCCCCACCCGACGAAGCGTAACGCCCTCGCCTCTTCCTCATTCTTGTCGGCGCCGCCTTCAGCGAAAGAACCTGCCCCTCACGTAGCGCTCGCCAACCAGCCCCAGCGCAAGACATATCCCGGCCACGTAAAGAACGAGAGGCTTGTTAATCAGCTCCGCGTCATAGCTGGTGTAATAAGCCGACCGCAGCCATTCGACCACATTCAGGAGGGGATTGTAGATCGCATATTCCCTCATCTGCTCCGGCATCATCCATGTAGGAATAAAGACGCCGGACATGAGATAGAGGCCAATCATCACCAATACAAAGAAGGTCATGAAAAAAGGCCCGAAAATCGCGGTCAGGATCACGTTGAGAAATCCGAGCCCGATGCCGAGGAATACCGCCGCGCCGATCGCTTTGGCGGCCTCGACGAGATCATTGGGCATGATGTCGACGTCGAACATGTAAAGTACGAACAGAAACAGCGCGAGGACGACCATCGCGTTCAGAATTTCCAGGACGCATCTCGTCAGGAGGATATGAAACGGCTTCAGCACGGGAATATTGAGCAGTTGCCGATTCTGCGCAATCGCCAGCGCCATGGTTCGCGCGGGATAGAAGCAGAGGATATAGGGGACGACGCCCGTTGCGACGAACATCGTCGGGCTGTCGCCGACCGGCGCGACTTGCGTCCTGAGAAAATAGGCGGCCGTAATGAAGCCCATATGCGTGAGCGGCCAGGCGATGGCTATCAGATAGCCGAGATAGCTTGCTCCAAAGCGGCTGCGCATGTCCTGCAGAAGAACGGCGCTGATCAGGTGCCGGAAATGAGCGAGTTTCGCTGCGAGCTGGGTGAGCGCGGACTGCGACGAGCGATCGGCGGCAAAACTCATCTTACCCTTTCCCTACGGTGGAGACGGCGCGAAATGTCTCACGCAACGGTGGCGTAAAAATGATCTTCCGTCGCCGCGCCATCGCCTCAATCGTGTAAAAATCGCCTGCTGCTCCCCCGTCAGCGCGTTCGCGTCTTCGTCGAGCATCTGCGTCATGCTCGCCAACCCTGCAATCAAGCAAAACTGCTCGAAGCTCTTGCCGAGACCCTCCCAGGCCGGTTCGACCGCGGTCGTCATCTCGGCGGCGCTGGCGAGAGCCAGCGGCGATGTGGTAGCTTTCCTCATGGTGTTGCTCTCCGTCGGGATCGACACCCCGAGCCTACGGCTCAGGGAGAGCAACGCCACCACTCACCGGCATTTCAACATCAAGCGGGACATATCCGAAGACTGGCCAAGGATTTGGAAAACCTCAATATCACAGCGCTCGTGTTCCTGCGTTTCGCGTCCATTCGGCTCATGCTACGAAATCTCTGCAATTGTTGACTAACTTCTGGGACGGACTCTAAGATCTACGAAAGTGAGAATCAGATATGCAGGACGATAGACTCTCGAAAAGATTGAAGACGGAATACAAGCCCGTAACATGGGCCAATCACCCGGTTCAGATCGACGCAAAGGGCTCTACGGGTCAGCTTGCTGCATGGCGAAAAGCGACAATTGACAGTGGGTTCGCTCCGATCGAGTTCCTGCTGCCGAGCGTGCAGGCGACCTTCGTTGACCGGTTGCCCGACAGCATGCAGGCGGCCGAGGAGGCTTACGCTCGAAACCCCGGCGCACTAGAAAAGCTCCTGGAGCACCGTTGGGGCTACTATTTCTATCTTGGCGGCGGGTATTCGACTAAATCCCGGGAGCACGGCGAGGCGGACGGCCGGGCGCACGCCATCATGCGCGTGCAATCGATCAATGACGTCGTCGCACAACTCTATGGAAGGGATCTGAAGGGCAAGACGCTGCTCGACATGGCCTGTAACTGGGGCGGAATGGGCATCGATATGGCCACCCGCGGCTGTCGGGTTACCGGATTCGACATCCGCCAGGAGAACGTGGATAAGGCACGGGACCTTATCGCCTATTTGGGAACGCCGGACATCGAGGTGCGTCAGTCCGATATCCTCGACCTTACTCCGGTCAAGAACGGCACGTTCGACGTTGTCTACAACCTCGGACTAATGTACCATCTCACACAGCCGATCGAGGCTATGGAGATCACCTACGCGCTCTGCAACGAAATTGCTGTGGTCGACACGAACTGCTCGCGGGAGGCCTTCTCGGGATTCGCCCAGATTCAAGTCGGCAATGTGAACCAGCCGGACCACGCCAGAGGCGCGAGGCGCCTCGAACTTAAGCCTACATACCGTGCGGTCATCGACATGATGTTGGCGGTCGGATTCAAGGATCTAATTGAAGTGACTCTTGACCTCAAGGACTTTCCGCATTCGCCGTCGCGACATGTGCTCGAAACATATAACCGCCGTCGGATTATCGGATTCAAATAGGGTCGAAATGGACCACGCTTGGCGTCCGCGCTCGTGTTAGTAACTTCCTGCTTGGGAACAAACTCGGTCGCATTTTTGCGAAGCGTTAATGAACAAAGCGTCCACTTGCACGGTGTCTGAGTTTCGGTGTGCAATTTAGACCTCGTGAGCTAGTGGATCGGCGCCCGATATTGACTCCCAAAGAGCTGTTTGGCGGGTCAATCGGTCGAGAAGCGCGCCCGACTTCGCCTTGATGATCATGGTCGCGCCGTCCACTGAAATCCGGTCTGCTCGAAAGCTAGGCGGAATGTTCGCGGAACGGCGCAGAACTGTCATCATGGGGCTGATTCCATGAAGAAGCCATCAGCAGTCGGCGCCGCGACTGCATCAAAACTGAGTCAGAGCGATTATTGGATGCCGATTTACACTCATAGGATCTGTATCAGCCGCGAGAGCCCCTGTGGCGCTGGTGACTCCCATTGAGCCGCTATTCGATCGGCATTTCATCAAGCGCAGCGTCGCGGAAGAAGCCTTGCGACGAACCGTGCGCGCGCCTTTTCTCCCGGCCGCGCTGCGCCGGAGGTCGATCCTGTAACGGCCGCAATGAAGGTGATGTGCGACGAGGAGGCGCTGGAGCTCGCCTCGATCGCCGCGATTGCTTCCCCGGAAGAAACGGAAGCGGCGAACGAATCGCCCGCTGCGACGGAGCCCCCACCCGACGAAGCGTAACGCCCTCGCCTCTTCCTCATTCTTGTCGGCGCCGCCTTCAGCGAAAGAACCTGCCCCTCACGTAGCGCTCGCCAACCAGCCCCAGCGCAAGACATATCCCGGCCACGTAAAGAACGAGAGGCTTGTTAATCAGCTCCGCGTCATAGCTGGTGTAATAAGCCGACCGCAGCCATTCGACCACATTCAGGAGGGGATTGTAGATCGCATATTCCCTCATCTGCTCCGGCATCATCCATGTAGGAATAAAGACGCCGGACATGAGATAGAGGCCAATCATCACCAATACAAAGAAGGTCATGAAAAAAGGCCCGAAAATCGCGGTCAGGATCACGTTGAGAAATCCGAGCCCGATGCCGAGGAATACCGCCGCGCCGATCGCTTTGGCGGCCTCGACGAGATCATTGGGCATGATGTCGACGTCGAACATGTAAAGTACGAACAGAAACAGCGCGAGGACGACCATCGCGTTCAGAATTTCCAGGACGCATCTCGTCAGGAGGATATGAAACGGCTTCAGCACGGGAATATTGAGCAGTTGCCGATTCTGCGCAATCGCCAGCGCCATGGTTCGCGCGGGATAGAAGCAGAGGATATAGGGGACGACGCCCGTTGCGACGAACATCGTCGGGCTGTCGCCGACCGGCGCGACTTGCGTCCTGAGAAAATAGGCGGCCGTAATGAAGCCCATATGCGTGAGCGGCCAGGCGATGGCTATCAGATAGCCGAGATAGCTTGCTCCAAAGCGGCTGCGCATGTCCTGCAGAAGAACGGCGCTGATCAGGTGCCGGAAATGAGCGAGTTTCGCTGCGAGCTGGGTGAGCGCGGACTGCGACGAGCGATCGGCGGCAAAACTCATCTTACCCTTTCCCTACGGTGGAGACGGCGCGAAATGTCTCACGCAACGGTGGCGTAAAAATGATCTTCCGTCGCCGCGCCATCGCCTCAATCGTGTACAATCCCCCTGCCGATGAGCTCTCGGACGATGTGATCCGCAATGTCGCTCGGCGTCTGGCTCGTGAAATTCACATGCAGTTCCGGTTCCTCGGGGCGTTCATAGACCTGATCGACGCCGGTGAAGTTCTTGATCTCGCCGGCGAGCGCCCGTTTATACAAACCCTTGGGATCGCGCGCGATGCAGACTTCTAGCGGCGTGTCGAGAAAGATTTCGATAAATTCGCCGTCCTCGACCAGCGACCGCACCATGCGGCGCTCCGCCTTGAATGGCGAGATGAAGGCGCAAAGCACGATCAGCCCGGCGTCGACCATCAGCTTTGCAACCTCGCCGATGCGACGGATGTTCTCGACGCGGTCAGCGTCGGTGAAACCCAGATCCTTGTTCAGGCCATGCCGGATATTGTCGCCGTCGAGCATGATCGTATGCGCGTGTCGCTCGACGAGTTTCGTCTCGACGAGATTGGCGACGGTCGACTTGCCGGCGCCGGACAGGCCGGTGAACCACAAAATCGCGGGCTTCTGGTGCTTGACCCTGGAACGGACGGCTTTCGAAACCGACTGCTCCTGCAGATGGACATTGGTCGCGCGCCGCAGCGGAAAGGCGACGATGCCCGCCGCGGCCGTGGCGTTGGTGAACCGGTCGATGAGAATGAAGGCGCCCGTCGTCCGATTGGCCTCGTAAGGATCGATGGCGACGGACGCGGCCGAGGCGATATTGCAGAAGCCGATTTCATTCAGCGCCAGCGTCTTCGCTGCGATCTTGGCGCCGGTGTCGACGTCGAGCTTGTGCTTGATCTCGGTGACGGTCGAGGCGATCGTGCGGCCGTTGATCTTCATCAAATATGAGCGGCCGGGCAGCAGTTTATCGTCGCTCATCCAGATGAGATGGGCGGCGAACTGATCCACGACGTCGGGACGATGCTGCTTGTGGCACAGCACGTCCCCGCGCGAGGCGTCGATCTCGTCGGCGAAGGTTACGGTGATGGAGTCGGGCGCCTCGGCCGAAGTCCGGTCGCCGTCCATTGTGACGATTCGCGCAACGCGCGTCGAACGGCCGGAGGCGGCGACGACGATCTCATCGCCGACGTTCAATCGTCCCGATGCAAGCGATCCGGCGAAACCGCGAAAATCGAGATGGGGGCGATTGACCCACTGAACCGGCATGCGCATCGGCTGATCGCCAAGCGCGCTTTCGACATCGACCGTCTCGAGGTAGGCGAGCAGGCAGTCGCCCGCGTACCATGGCATGTTGGTGGACGGCGAAATGACATTGTCGCCGAAGCGCGCCGACATCGGGATCGCGGCGATCGACTGATAATTCAGCGCAGCAGCGACCTGTTCGAAATCGGCGACAATCTTGTTGAAGACGACCGGATCATAGCCGACGAGATCCATCTTGTTGACCGCGAGCACGACATGGCGAACGCCCAGCAGCGACACGATGGTCGCGTGACGCCGCGTCTGGGTGAGCAAGCCTTTCCGCGCGTCGACGAGAAGAATGGCCAGATCGGCGTTCGAGGCGCCGGTCGCCATATTGCGAGTATATTGCTCGTGACCGGGCGAATCCGCCACGATGAAGGAACGCGCCGGCGTGGAAAAATAGCGGTATGCGACGTCGATCGTGATTCCCTGCTCGCGCTCCGCCTCGAGACCGTCGACGAGCAGCGCGAAGTCAATATCCTCGCCGACCGTGCCGTGCTTTTTGGAATCCTTTTCCAGCGCGGCCAGCTGATCGTCGAAAATCAGCTGACGCTCGTACAGCAGACGACCGACCAGCGTGGATTTGCCATCGTCGACGGAGCCGCAGGTGAGAAAGCGCAGGGTCGGTCGCGCAGGCATCGCGCCGCTCCCCGCGAGCCGCTCCATTTGAATCGCGTCGCTCATCAGAAATAGCCCTCGCGCTTCTTCTTTTCCATCGACGCAGCCTCGTCGAAATCGATCAGGCGGCCTTGTCGTTCGGATGTGGTGGAAAGACGCATTTCGGCGATGATCGCCTCAAGCGAGTCGGCGTCGGATTCGATGGCGCCGGTCAGCGGATAGCAGCCGAGCGTGCGAAAGCGGACGCGACGAAGCACGGCGGCCTCATTCTCGCCGAGCGGCAATCGCTCGTCGTCCACCATGATCAGAGCGCCGTCACGCTGAACGATGGGACGATCCTTGGCGAGATAAAGCGGCACGACGGGGATGTTCTCCAGAGCGATATAGTCCCACACGTCCAACTCGGTCCAGTTGGAGAGCGGGAAGACGCGCACCGATTCGTCCGGCCCGATGCGTGTGTTGAACACCCGCCACAATTCCGGCCGCTGGTTTTTGGGATCCCATGCGTGGGCGGACGTGCGGTGTGAGAAAATTCTTTCCTTGGCGCGGCTCTTTTCCTCGTCGCGACGCGCGCCGCCGAACGCAGCGTCGAACCTGTATTTGTCGAGCGCCTGACGCAGCGCCTCGGTCTTCATGACCTGGGTGTAGGCGGACGAGCCATGCGTGATCGGAGAGACGCCGCGCTCGACGCCTTCGCGATTCGTATGGACGATGAGATCCATGCCGACGCGCGCCGCCGTCTCGTCGCGAAAGGCGATCATCTCGCGAAATTTCCATGTCGTATCGATATGGAGCAGCGGGAATGGCGGCTTGGCGGGATAGAAGGCCTTGAGAGCGAGATGTAGCATCACGCTCGAATCTTTCCCGATCGAATAGAGCATGACCGGGTTCTTGAATTCCGCGACGACCTCCCGAAGGATGTAGATGGCTTCAGACTCGAGACGACGCAAATGCGGTGGCAGGGACATTGAGTTCATCCAGACGGGCCGGCTTGATCGCGCTCCCGACGAAAAAGAGACGATGACACATCATAGTCGTCATCCAAGCGATTTGAAAGCTTGTCGAATTCATTTGCTAAAATGGGGCCGCAAGACGCCGCTTCCCCCTTGTTCCTCGCGTCGCACACCACCCCGGACAAGCAGCGCTCCGGACCGAAGATGACGCGCCGACGCGGACCTGGCGGCGAATGGCAAATCCACGCCGCTCTCTGCGGCCGTGTCGCAAGTTTGTTCAATGATGCAATTTTGAATTGTTTATTACATAATATTACAACGCACGTGAACGGAGCGGCTAATCGAGGCATATTTGCGGCGGCTCGCCCCGACGAATCGCTTATTGTGAAATAATCGAACTCCCGATCTCCTGCGGAAAGGCGACCGCATTCTTGCCATAAAATATGTTGCGCGAGCCCGATTTTTCTAATCGGCGCCGAACAATTGTGCAAGCCTCGGAGACGCGGCAGACGCGCTCTTTATCTTGTCAGCTCCAATGATCTTTACTCGCGCTGGTCGCTTGACGGGCCCGATGAATGGGGGTCAATTAGAGCCAAGTTTGCGCGGATTTAGAGAGTCATCTCCTGTGCTGAGCGGCGTCAGCGCAGGCGGTATTCGGGTTCGGCGCCATGCCCGCATCGGGGCCGGCGACGTCGGGACGCATTCAGCCAATGCGCGGGCTCTCCGGCCGAATCGCGCCCCGCATCGGGGGATGGACGAGAGAAGACATCCTGTGCACGCAAGTTCGCTCGAAAATATGCAACTCTGCTTCCGGCGCTTCATTCAGGGAGGGCCGCTCGAGACCGCCTGCAAGACGACGGTGCTCGATCTGGGCGCCGCAAATGTAAATGGCTCCTATCGGACGATTTTTCCAAGCACTCATTTTGAATACACCGGCGTCGATCTGGCGCCGGCGGATGGCGTCGACCTTGTGCTGGACGACCCTTACGTCCTGCCTTTTGCGGACGAAACATTCGATATCGTGGTGTCCGGACAGGCGCTCGAACATGCCGAATTCTTCTGGCTGATCTTCGCCGAAATGGGGCGCGTGCTGAAACCAGGAGGCTTCATTTTTCTCATTGCGCCGTCGGCGGGACCAATCCACCGCTACCCCGTCGACTGCTATCGTTTTTATCCGGACGCCTATCACGCGCTCGCCAAATACGCGAAACTTCATCTCGTAGACTTATGGCGAGACGAACGCGGCCCATGGCAGGATCTGGTCGGGGTTTTTCAGCGACAGGAGACGCCTCTCGCGACGTTTCCGTGGCCAGTGGCGCGCGCGCGCTCGAGGGGCCCCGCCGGAGCGCCCTATTTCCGTGGCTCCCCCGACGAGGAGATCGTCCAGGGAAAACGCGGCTACCTCGAAGTGCTCGCCGATTTGCATCGGGGCCTCGCTCCCGGTTTTTACATTGAAATCGGCGTTCGTCACGGCGACAGCCTTGTCCTCGCCGAGTGTCCCGCGGTCGGCGTCGACCCCGAGCCTCAATTTAAACTGCCAATTCCTGCGACGACAGACATCGTCGCACTTACGAGCGACGATTTTTTTGCCGGTCCCCACAAGGAATGGTTGAGCGATTCCTTCGATCTGGCCTTCGTCGACGGAATGCATCTTTTCGAATTCGCCCTGCGCGACTTCATGAACCTCGAGCGTGCGGCGACGCCGGCGAGTCTCATTGTTTTCGACGACATCTTTCCGAATCACCCCGCCCAGGCGGAGCGCGTGCGGAGAACGGGCGCCTGGACCGGAGACGTCTGGAAGGTTTATCAAATCCTCAAGGCGCATCGACCGGATCTGGTTCTGCTTCCGATCGATTCGTCGCCGGCCGGGTCGCTGATCGTGTGCGGCCTGAACCCGACCAACAGGGTTCTCTGGGACAAATACAATCCCATCGTCGCCGCCTATGCCGCAAGCGACAGGGAGCCCCCCGCGGAGGTCATTGCCCGCGCGAACGCCCATCCCGGCGATGAAGCAACGCTGGCGGCGATCTGCGGCGTCCTGCGTAATGCGCGCGCGACCGGGCGATACGGGACGCATATCGTCCAGTCCTTGCGCAGCGTCATCCGCTCGTAACAATATCGACATCCAAATAGACGACATTTATTGTGTTTGCGAGTTTTTATACGTTTACAAAAGCTTAGCTTTTGCTTAGAGTTGCTCAGCTTAAGGCGGCAGGATAAAGCCGATTTCGCCGATTCCACTCATGGCTGCTCGCGGAGGCCGGAGCGGGGCGTTGCGCCGTCAGAAAGCCGCACGCGTCGGCGAGGTTATCAAGCGCGAGCGTCGTCAGATCTTTCCGGAGGTTGCTGATGGTTTATCGACAGCAAGCGAGGTCAATTGGCGCAATCACGCTACCGCCGTGGACATGATTCATATTTCCTGTGTATGAATCACGTAATAATAACCAGGGTCAAAGATCTCGATGCGCCGCCTCATCTCGTACTTCTCACGCAAGCAAAATCAAGCGGTGGACGGCGTCGACGTCATCCGTCAGCACTTTGACGCCCAGTTTTATGTTTCCGCATATCCCGACGTGGCGGATTCTTCGATAGATCTGGCCGAGCATTACTTCGTCGTCGGCTGGCGTCATGGCCGCGACCCCTGCGCATGGTTTTCTACCGAGGAATATCTGAAGGCGAATGGCGACGTCGCGGAGGCGGACGTCAATCCATTTTACCACTATCTGACGCATGGCCGTGAAGAGGGGCGGGTTGTTGTCGCGTCTCGCCTTTCGGATTCCCGGAGAGGCGCCGCCTCCCACTCCGCCGGGACGGAGTCGAGCCGCCGGCCGCCCGAGGGCGCGCCGGGGATGTCGGAGGATGTCCTCGCGCAACAGAGGTCGGTCGTCGCGGGGGCGTTCGATACGAATTTCTATCGGTCCACCTACCCGGACCTCCATCCGTTGAATGACGATCAGCTCGTCGACCACTTCAATGAACATGGGTGGCGCGAACGCCGGGACCCCTGCCCGTGGTTTTCGACAAACTATTATTTGAAACGTTATCCGGACATCGGGCGCGGTGGTATAAATCCGCTGTACCATTATCTCACGTATGGGCAAAGAGAAGGGCGGCTGCCGGATTATTATCACCGGCACAAGCGCGGCTCGGCGGCGCGTCCGCGCGTATCCGCAATCATCCCCAATTTCAACCACGCCCGATTCCTCGAGGAGAGAATCCAGTCGATCGTCGCGCAGGAATGGCTCCCCGAGGAGATCATCATACTTGACGACGCCTCCACCGACGATAGTCGCGAGGTCATCGAGCGGATCGCAAAGACCATCGACATCCCTCTCAAAATCGTGCTCAACGACGAGAATTCCGGCAATGTTTTCCGGCAATGGGAAAAGGGCGTCTCCATGGCGAGCGCCGAGGTCTTGTGGATTTGCGAGAGCGACGATTTCTGCGACAGGAAATTTCTAAGCACGCTCGCGCCATATTTTTGCGATCCGAGCATAATGATCGCATTCGGCGCAATTCAATTTGCGTCGGCGGACGGCGCGCCCCTTGCGGGTCTCGACGAGTATCGGGAGAGCGCCGCGCGCGGCTTCTGGAACGAACCGCGCGTCGAGAGCGCCCCGGAGTGGTTCAAGGGCCCCTTCGGCCTGCGTAACGTCATTGCGAATGTGGGCGGATGCCTGATCCGGCGCCAGACGATAGAAAAGTCAATCTGGACGGAAGCGCAAAGCTATCGCGTCTGCGGCGACTGGTTTCTTTACATGCATCTTGCTCATGGCGGACGCATCGCTTTCGATCCGAGAGCGATCGCCTTTTTCCGGCAGCATGCGAAGAACACCTCCGTTTCGAGCTTTCGTTCGCTCTCGTTTTACGAAGAACATTTTCGCATCGCGCTCGAGCTGCAGCGAATGTATGGCGTAAGCGATGCAAACATTTGCAGGTTCTATCGGATCGTTCGCACACAGTTCCTGAAGGCGCTCGGCGATGAGCCAGGATCCAACCTCGACGCGGTATTCAGCCTCAACACACTGATAAATCAGGAAAGAGTGTGCCCTCATATCCTGATCATGATCCTCGGTTTCCTGACGGGCGGCGGCGAAATTTTCCCCATCAATCTGGCGAACGCGTTAGCCGAACGGGGATACGCCGTATCCGTCATGCCCTTGATGACGGCCGGCGAGAACGAAGAAATTCGCGGCCGCCTCGACTCCCGAATCGCTATCTACGAGCGCAATCTGATTGATGAAATTGGATTCGATCGTTTCCTCGAAAGCCAGCAGATCGATCTGGTTCACACGCATTACATCGCCGCCGACATTGACTACCATAAGGCGATCCGGGCCCGGCGCCTGCCCTATGTCGTCACGCATCACGGATCGTACGAGGTCACCGAGGTGGACTCCGCCACTCTGATGTCGATCATGTCCGCGGTCCAGCATTGGGTCTACATTTCCGACAAGAATCTGGAAAAGCTCGAAGCCCTCGGCCTCAATCGCGCCGCCACGACCAAATTGCCGAACGCCGTCCCTCTGCGTCACGCCACTTTCCCCTACACGCGTCAATCGCTGGGAATTGAAGAAAGCGCATTCGTTTTCGGCGTCGCGTCGCGCGCCATCCTGCCAAAGGGATGGGACATCGCCGCAAAGGCGCTCGAGAAGGTGCGCGCGGAAAACCATCGTCCGGTTTACGTCGTCTTTTGTGGAGAGGGGCCGGATTACGAGGAGCTTTACAACGCCCACAATGAAAAGGAGGGGATCATCTTCCTGGGTTACCAGCGCGAGATCATGGCCTTTTACGAAATGTGCGACTGCGCGCTTCTCCCCACGAGATTTCAGGGCGAGTCATATCCGCTGACGATCATCGAGGCGATCATCAAGAATATCCCCGTCATCGCGACCGATATCGGCGAACTCAAACATATGATCAAACCCGACGATATCGCCGCCGGCGTCCTCGTTCCAAACATAGAGGACGACGACGTCTTTATTGCAGAGGTGGCCGCGGCGATGAACAAAATGCTGAATGTTCATGAACATGCGAGATACGTTCGGGGCGCGAGGAAGATCGCTGAGCTTTACGATTTCGATCATTTGGTTACGCAGTATGAGAAGGTGTATAAGGTTGCCGGTTTGAAGGGGGTCCCGACGAATGACATCAAGGCTAACGATACACGCGGGCGTGAATAAAACCGGCAGCTCCGCGATACAACATTTTCTGCGAAACAATGTCGAGCAGCTCTCGTCGGAAGGCGTTGTCGTTCCGAATTTGTCCATGGAGATTCAGCCGCCCGTCGAGGGCCATCACGTATGGTATTTTCACGAAAGGCGAGGCGCGCCGCGGGAAATCGCGAAGCACGAAACAACACAAAAAATCAGGGATCTAATGACGCATCCCGGCGTCAAGCAGGTCATCGTCAGCGCCGAGAATCTCGGCAGCGTCGACAATGACTACGCATTCTGGTTCATCGACATTGCCAAAGAGTTCGAGGATGTCGAGGTCATCATGTATTTGCGCCGCCAGGATGACCTGCTCCTCTCATCCTGGCAGCAATGGCATGTAAAGACGGGTGAGGACCTCTGGTCGTGGATCGCGTCGTGCCTCGGCGGGCTCGGCAACTGGCGACGCGTCGTGGAGCGTTGGGAGGCGGTTCTTGGCCGCCATCGTGTGCGGCTGCGGCTCTTCGAACGCAACCGGCTGAAAAACGGCGACGTGGTCGACGATTTCTGCCAGTTTATCCTCGGAGATCACTCGGCTTTCGTGAATGATCGCAGCGTCGCCGTCAATCCGAGCTACAATGAAGCGATCGTCGACCTCGTCGCCGGCGGCGGTTTTTTCAAGGATGCGCACGATAATGAATTTTACAAGTTCCTCGAACATTACCTAGACGACGCAAGTCACAGACGCAGCCGGGAATCGGTGTTGACGATCGACCAGCGTCTGGCGATCATCGCACGATATGCGGCCTCCAATTCATGGGTTCGGGAACATTATTTCGCGTCGAGCGATACGCCGGAAACCCTTTTCGCGTTGCCGCGCGCATCGGATTACGACGTCGTGACTTCCGAAGATTTGCGTAAGGAGCAAGTGCAGATGCTCGCAAGAGTGCTGTTCGAGATGCATAAGAGAGGCAAGAAATGATCATCTGGCAGGCGGAAAACATCTTCGAGATCGACGGCGTCCAGTTCCGCATCGATTTCCGCGCCGGTAAAGACAGGGCGCTGTCGACTGTCGACTGTTTTACCTTCGTCAAGACAAGGAAGATGGTCAATCTTTACCGCCAACTGATACAGCGCAAACCCAAGCACATTCTGGAACTTGGCATGTTCCAGGGGGGCTCGAGCGTCTTTTACGAGAAGCTCTACAACCCCGAAAAGATCGTCGGCGTCGAACTCAACAAAAACCCTATTCCCGCGCTCGAAGCGCACATCGCGCGCGGCTCTGTGATAAAGCCCTATTACGGCGTATCGCAATCCGATCGCGAAAAGCTCGACGAGATCATTCCGAGGGAGTTTCCCGAGGGCCTCGACATCATCATCGATGACGCCTCACATCTCTATGAGTTTTCGAAACCATCGTTCGAAATCTGCTTCCCCTATCTCAAACCGGGCGGCCTTTATATTCTCGAAGACTGGGCGTGGAGTCACCGCCGCCCGTCGGCGGCGCCTACCCATCCGTGGTATCAGAAGCCCGCGCTGACCAACCTCATATTCGAATTCGTCGTTTCGGTGGCCGGCCCGAGTTCGATCGCAAAAGTCGAAATACATTCCGACGTTGCGATCATCACGAAAATCAATATCCCCGCCTACCAGACCCTGCCCGCGCTCAACGTCACGCCGGAGCGGCTTCGCGATCGGCCCCTTCCCCAGATTTAGCGCACATCGTCTCTTCAGCCCGGAGCCATAAAGTCCATGACATATGTAAATCCGTTCGAAGGCAAAACGCCTCGCCAGATATATGATCTGCTGACACAGCCGGAACTGAGCGGCGGAAAACTTCCCTGCTGGCCGAACCAGACCGTCCAGACGACCTACACGGGCGCCTACGGACCCCAGATCATTCAAAGCGGTCTGGAGTTTCTCGCCTTCCTCGAAAAGGATGGCGCCTTCAAGCCGGGATGGCGTGGGCTGGATTATGGTTGCGGTTTTGGGCGCTTCGCCTCGCTGCTGCTGGCGAAGGGCGGCCCCGAGCAGCTGGATCTCGTGGACGCCTGGTCGATCTCCATCGAAAATATCGCAAAAGGCGGCTTCAGGAACAAATGCTGGACCGTGTCCGAGCTTCTCGCGGACACTGATCTCGAGCCCTATGCTTATGACCTGATAACGACCTTTTCAGTGTTCACGCATTTTTCGAAGAAGGCGTTCCTGCACAACATAGAGCGCCTCCATCGGGCGCTGAAGACGAATGGCAAATTATATTTCACCGTGCGACACGACGAATTCATTCCGGTCAAATATCCCCAGCTCGCCGACGAAATTCAAAACGCGCTGGCGACCGAGGGCATATGGTTCAAGGGAACGCCCGGCAATCTGGGTCAGGAGCCGATCTTCGGCGACACGATCGTATCGACTGAATTCATGGAGGAGCTCGGAAAGCGCTTCGGGCCGACCCGCCGGCTCGGCGCAATTCGCTATCAACATGTATGGGTGATGGACAAGAGCTGAACGGCCCGGACCGGGACCCAATCGCGAATGACCATGCTCCAACCCCCCGCGCCGATCGCGATGTCGCACATTGCGACCGGCAGACCGACAAGACAGGAGTAACAGACCGTGTCCGAGAATATTTACCAGCAACATTGGGATTATTACGCGAAGAACACGCAGCGATCAGGCGATTTCTGGCCGGGCGACGAATGGGGCACGCCCGAGAGCTGGGACCGCCTGTTCAAGAAATTGTTCCTCGACAATGGCGCCGCAGACTGGAAGACCGCCGTCGAGATTGGCCCGGGCTCGGGCAAATACACGATCCGCCTGCTTGAAAATTCGGGCGTCGAAGTCATCGCCGCCGACATCAGCTCAGGCTATCAGGAGCATTTCTGCAACCGCCTGAAGGAAGCCGGCCTCATCTCGCGCGTCACGCCGCTCCTGCTGAACACGCGCAGCGCGACCTTGCGGGAGACGATCGAGGCGAAGGGCTGGAAGGGCAAGCTCGACGCCGTCTATTCGATCGACGCGATGGTGCATGTCGATCTGCAATATCTGATCGCCTATCTGGTCACCGCCGCCTGCTGCCTCAAGCCGGGCGGCCGGCTCGTCATGACGCTGTCCAACGTCTGCAGCGACGGCGGCTTCGACAAGCTCATTCGCGACACGAAAACGATCTTCAGCCGCATGAACCTGCACACGGCGAAATTCGAATGGATGTCGCCGGATCAAGTTCGCTCTATTCTCCCGCGTCTGGGCTTCGAGATCGACATGCTGGACACGTCCGGCCGCGATATCCTGCTCGTCGCGACGCTGCGCCAGCCGCTCACCGACGAAAAAATCCTGTCGTGCATCGCGTGAGCCGGAAACAACTGGCCACGCCCGACGAAAACCTTATGTGACTGATGCAACCGATGCAGCGCCGGTCCTTGCAGGATAGCGCTGCATCGCTGTCCCCTCCCCCCCGGGGGGCGATTGCGCCGACAATGCCAGACGCTTTGCCGGCGGCAGCCGTGAAAATTCCCGCACCCGGCAGGCCGCGCAGCGCAATCGCGGTCGAACTGCCTTGGGTGAAGCGAAGCCAATAAACACAAATCATGTTATCGCAGCGAAAGGCGTGCGAATCATAATTCCACCGTCCCGCCCGGCGATCGCACCGGATGTCGCCACGCCGCGCTTCGCCGTCCAACATGACCATCCTAATTGCCTCGCCGTCGATAATTTTGTGATTCTTTGCGTCCCGTAAGGCGCGCGTGTCGCCTCATCATGACCAGCGCGACAGCATGTCCGCCTGCCCGTGCGGCTGCGATCATGACGCCGGCGGGCCAAGCTACGCCGTAACGCGTTGACAAAATACGTGTTTTCTGAAAATTGACGAAGCGTCGTCCAACCGGGAAGAAATGAGCGGCCCGGAACCGGGCGCGGCGCGTAACGACCTGTGCGACGTTCCAAAATATACGGCGGGCCGCCTTGTTGCGAAGGCCCGCACAACTTTCACCAAGCGGCGTAGAAACCGAGATTTGGAAGTCAGACAGGAAAAAGATAGAACGTCATGATCGATCTGAATTTCGTCGCAGCGCCCATTCCAGACTTGAGCAAGCCGCGGCGGCGTACGCGTTCACCGGCGAGTGCGCAGCATCACATATCGGTCGTCGGGCGGCTGAGTCCGCTCCGATGAAGGCTGCAAGCTGACGTCAGGCCGCCGCCCCTGTCGGCGCGGGGGCGAAAGCCATGCGCCACGCGCTCCATTGAGGGCGAGGCGCCGAGCAACGGATTGGCACGCGAGGTCTTGATGAGAGTAATAATTACCGGGGGCGCCGGATTTATCGGTTCAGCGGTTTCGCGCGCCTTCATCCATAGCAGCGACGATCATATCCTCGTTCTCGACAAGCTCACATACGCAGGCAATCTCGCCTCTCTTAAACCGGTCGCCGACGATCCGCGCTTCTCCTTCCTGCAGGCCGACATCTGCGACCGCGCCGCCGTCGGTCGCGCCTATTCGGAATTTCAGCCCGACGTCGTTATGCATCTTGCCGCGGAGAGCCATGTCGATCGGTCGATCGACGGGCCAGCGGCCTTCATCGAGACCAATCTCGTCGGCACATTCGTGATGCTGGAGGCGGCGCTGGAATATTGGCGCGCCCTCCCCACCGACCGAGCCGGGAATTTCCGCTTCCAGCACATCTCGACGGACGAGGTGTTCGGCTCGCTCGGCGCGGACGGCCTCTTCCGCGAGGACACTCCGTATGCGCCGACGTCGCCCTATTCCGCCTCCAAGGCGGGGTCGGACCATCTCGTGCGCGCCTGGCGTCACACTTACGGACTGCCGACCATCGTCACCAATTGCTCGAACAATTACGGGCCGTATCACTTCCCGGAGAAACTCATCCCGCTGATGATCATCAACGCCATCGAGGGCAAGCCTTTGCCGGTGTATGGCCGCGGGGAGAATGTTCGCGACTGGCTTTATGTCGAGGATCACGCGGCGGCGCTCATGCTCGTCGCGCGCGAGGGCGTCGTCGGCGACTCATACAATGTCGGCGGACGCAACGAATGGCGCAATATCGACGTCGTCCATGCGATCTGCGATCTGATGAACGAGTTTCGTCCGCGCGCCGGCGGCTATCGCGATCTCATCACCTTCGTGAACGATCGTCCGGGGCATGATCTGCGCTACGCGATCGACAGCTCCAAGATCGAGCGCGAGCTCGGCTGGAAACCGGCAGAGCGTTTCGAGACGGGCCTGCGCAAGACCGTGCAATGGTATCTCGACAATCAGGAATGGTGGCAGGCGATCAGGTCCGGAAAATATCGCGGCGAGCGTCTCGGCGTCCTCTGAGGCGGGGGCTTGCCGGCGCAACGACAGAGGATGGGCGGCCTTGTTCGAAGATCTGGAAATCGAGGGTTTGAAGCTTGTGACGCCGAAGAAATTCGGCGACGAGCGCGGGTTCTTCTCCGAGACGTATAACGCCTCGACCTGGGAGAAGGCGGGGCTTCACTATAAATTCGTCCAGGACAATCATTCCCTGTCGCGCGACGTCGGCACGGTGCGGGGGCTGCATTTCCAGACCGCGCCCTTCGCGCAGGACAAGCTCGTGCGCGTCGTGCAGGGGCGCATTCTCGACGTCGCCGTCGATCTGCGGCGCTCCTCGCCGACCTTCGGACGCCATGTCGCCGTGGAGCTGTCGAAGGAGAACTGGCGGCAGCTCCTCGTGCCGATCGGCTTCGCGCATGGCTTCGTGACGCTCGAGCCCGACACCGAGGTTCTCTACAAGGTCACCAATTTCTATTCGCCGCAGCATGATTGCGGCCTCGCCTGGGACGATCCCGATCTCGGCGTCGCCTGGCCGGATGTGGCGAAAAACGCGGTTCTGTCGGCGAAGGATCAGAAATGGCCGCGGCTGCGCGATCTGCCCGAGGTGTTTCCATGAGCGCCGGCCGCCTTCGCCTCGCCGTCACCGGCCTCACCGGCCAGGTCGTCAGCGCCCTCATCGAGCGTGCGCCGAACGATGTGGAGATGATCGCGCTGGGCCGGCCGCAACTCGATCTCGGCGTGCGCGACGCCGTTCTCGCGACGCTGCGGCAGACGGGCTGCGACGCCATCGTCAACGCCGCCGCCTATACGGCGGTCGACAAGGCCGAAAGCGAGCCTGACGTCGCGATGCGCGTCAACGGCGAGGGCGCGGGCAATGTGGCCGAGGCCGCCGCCGAACTCGGCGTGCCGCTGCTGCACCTGTCGACGGATTACATCTTCGACGGCGCGCTCGACCGCCCCTATCGCGAGGACGACCCCACCGGCCCGACCGGCGCCTATGGGCGCTCGAAGCTTGCGGGCGAGGAAAAAATCGCGGCCATCCATGCCAATCACGCCATTTTGCGCACCGCCTGGGTCTACAGCCCCTTCGGCGCGAATTTCGTCAAGACCATGCTGCGCCTTGGCGAGACGCGCGAGGAAGTCGGCGTCGTCGCCGATCAGCTCGGCAATCCCACCAATGCGATCGACATCGCCGACGCGCTCATCGTCATCGCCCGCCGCCTCGCCGCCGATCCGTCGCCGGAGCTGCGCGGCGTCTTTCACATGACAGGTCAGGGCGAAGCGACCTGGGCGGATTTCGCGGAAGCGACCTTCGCGATCGCTGAACGGTTCGGACGCAAGCCGGTGCGGGTCAAGCGGATCACCACCGCCGACTATCCGACGCCGGCGCGGCGACCCGCCAATTCGCGTCTCGACAACACGAAGCTCAAGGAGCGCTTCGGCGTCGCGCTGCCGCCCTGGCGGGCGTCGCTCGAAAATTGCGTCGCGCGTCTCGTCACGCCATCAAGATAGGATCGTTTCATGCGGGGCATCATTCTGGCCGGGGGAAGCGGCACGCGGCTTCATCCCATGACGCTCGTCACCTCGAAGCAATTGCTTCCGGTCTATGACAAGCCGATGATCTATTATCCGCTGAGCACGCTGATGCTCGCCGGCGTGCGCGAGATCCTCATCATCTCCACGCCGGAGGATCTGCCCTCCTTCAAGCGCCTCCTCGGCTCCGGCGCGCAATGGGGCCTGTCGCTTTCCTACGCCGTGCAACCGAAGCCGGAAGGGCTCGCGCAGGCCTATATTATCGGCGCCGAGTTCGTCGAAGGCCGTCATTCGGTGCTGATCCTCGGCGACAACATCTTCTACGGCCACGGCCTGCCCGAGGCGTTGCAATTGTCGCCGCAAAGCTCCGCGACCGTATTCGCCTATCACGTGCGCGATCCCGAACGTTATGGCGTGGTCGACTTCGACGCCTCCGGACGCGCGGTCTCGATCGAAGAAAAACCCGCGAAGCCGAAATCCAACTGGGCGGTCACGGGGCTTTATTTCTACGATACGCGCGCGGCGGAATTCGCGGCGCAACTGAAGCCCTCGCCGCGCGGCGAGCTGGAGATCACCGATCTCAACCGCATCTACATGGAGCTCGGCGAACTGAACGTGGTGCGGCTGGGTCGCGGCTTCGCCTGGCTCGACACCGGCACGCCGGAATCGCTGCTGGAGGCCGGCGAATATGTCCGCGCGATCGAGCAGCGGCAGGGGCAGAGGGTCGCCTGTCTGGAGGAGATCGCCTATCGCGCCGGCTGGATCGACGAGGGCGCGGCGCGCGAAGCGGCGGCCGGCCTCGCAAAGAGCGGCTACGGGCAATATATTGCGCAGGTGCTGACCGAACCCGATCTTTGACGCAGCGCCCTTACGCGCGCATTGCGCGCAGGCGTTCCGCGAAAGCCGCAAGATCGAACAGCCGGGTTTCGTCGCGCGGCGGCGTCTTCGGCGTCGCGCGCGCGATGATCGAGCCGATGCGCGGCTCCATTTCCGCGACGGCGGACTCGATCGCGTCGGCGAGCGATGCGGGATCGAGCCGCTCGAGCGACAAGATATTGTCGAAGCGCCTCTGAAGATTCTTCCCTTCAAATCCATTGGTGATCGTCGTCAGTCCCGCCTCCGCCATCTCCAGCGGCGGGTAGCTGGGATGCGGTGAAATCATGATCGAGACGCCGACGCTCGCGCGGCTGAGATGGTCGGCGTAGCCCTCCAGGCTCGCCTTGCCGCCGACCGACGCGTTCACCACGGGGTAGAGCAGAGTGTCGGGAAAATCCTCGCCGAGGAAGACAATGCGCCAGCGGCTGGCGCGGATCGGATCGCGCTGCTGCCAGCGAAAGAGCCCGTCGCAGATGAGTTCGAAGGCGTTTCGATTGACGGTCGGGCGGCCATAGACGAGCAGCAGCCGCTCGCGCGGCTTCTCCGCGAGCGCCGCCGAAATACGGCGGTTGATCTCGTATGGAATGAAATAGGCTTCGCGGAAGGCGTATTTCCCGGTCATGACCGAGAACAGCTCTTCCGAATTGATGATCGCGATCATGCGCTCGCCGTGACGATAGGTCGCCTCGGCGAGCGCCGACCGCGAGCTGCGGCCGTTGAAATAGGTCTCGTCGTCCTGGATGAGATAAATGAAAGGCAGCTTCGAACCGAAAAGCCGCTCGCGATCGCGCTCGAGATCCGCCGCGAAGCCCGCCGTCCACCAGGCGGTGGCGATGAAGATGTCGTTGGCGCGCAGATCGAGTCTTCCGCCCTCGCGTTCATATGTGTCGACGAGCAGACGCGCGCCTTCGTCGAGGCTCGCCACGTAAGGAACCGGCGTGTAGTCCGAAAGCCTCGCATATGCTTCCGGCTCGATGTCCGCGTCGGTCGTGACGATGCGGCGGTCATATTCGGCGCCCAGCGCGTCGGCAATTTCCGTAAACAGTTTGATCGCCGTGGCGACGCCGCCGAAAATCTGCTGCGGGTTGACGGTCGGAATCAGCAGATTGAGCCGGGGCCGCACATTCCGCGACGGGTAGGACAGCAGCGGACGGATTTCCACAATGCCGCGGTCCTGCGGGCGCAGGATGATGTCCACATTGGAGAGGCAGGGCTGAAACACCTTGAGCCGGTGCTTTGCAAGCTCCTCCTTGCTGTGGACGGGCAGGAGCGTCTGCGGCATCGGATAGAGGTCGCGCCGCGCGACCTTCAGCCACTCGAAGCCCCGCGATTCGGCGATCATCAGAAGCGAGCGCTCGATGGCGTGAGCGAGCGTGCCGTCGACCTGACCGCCCTCCTCGGGGAAATCGTCGAAATCGATGTCGAGATCGAGAAGCGGCCTGAAGGCGGCGGAGCGGCCCCAGAACATCGAGCCGGAGGGAAATTCGAGCACGAGATTCTTGTCGATTTCGACGCCCATGCGCTTCATCAACGCGCGCGCGTGATCGTAGTCATAGCCCCAGTTCAAAATCCCGCGCAGCTCGAAGAGATGCTGCGGGAAAACGACCCCGATCTTGGGATCGTCGAACAGCGACAGGATCGAATTCACGATCTCGGGCGAACCGAGAAGATTGTCGAAGAGATAGTCGCGCCAACGCGCCAGCGCGGCCCCGCCGTGAGGCGAGCGCTTGGTGTGGAGATGGATGAAAAGGTCGTAATCGGCGTAAACGTCGCGGAAGCCGAAGAATTTTGCCGCGATGTCGCGGCCCCGATTCGGACAGATGCGAATCTCGACCCGCCCCTTGGGCCAGTCGCGGCAGACATCTTCCAGGGCGCGTTTTTTCTCCTGCGTGTCGGTCGAGAAGAAAAGGTCGACCGGGCCGGTGACGTTCTTCAGCTTCTCCAGCACGAGCGGGGCGATTTCCGGATAGAAACCATGCACGATCGCGGCGATTGGACGCTCGCGCGCGGGCTTCGGCGCGAAAGCGAAGGGCGTCTCGAGGGCAAAGTCCATCTCATTGGCGGGCCGACGCGAGGGGACGACACCGTCCGGCTTGGTCAAATCATAAGAATAATAATAGTTTATCGCCTGCTCGCGGAGCGGGTCGTTGACCGGATTGCGGCGCCTGCCGAGCGGCGGATCATAGGTCGCCGCCGTCTGCCGCAGCATTGCGCCGATCGTCGCGCGCAACCCGTGCTCCCGCAGGAAATGTGGACCGTCGCGAAAGACGTCGCGGGGCGCCAGAAAAACGCCGACCGGCGAATCGACGATTTTCGCCGCCTCGCGCATCGCCGCGCCATAGAGGGCCACGACGCCGCGCGTCGTCAGAATGACATAGCCGTTGCGCAGGTGACGACGCACCCCTTGAAACGTTGTTTCCTTAGGCTTCATCCGACCTGTCTACCCCAGCTGCGTCCGAACCGGCCAGAGCGAATCCGAGGTCGAGCCCGCAGCGCCTGCCGAAACACGGTCATCGATTAGCCAGAAATCCCGAATACTCATCCGCCAAAGTGGAACGCTAGCCGCACTGCGGCCAAAAGACGCGACATGATACAGCTCGACAACGTTTTCAAATATTACCGGTCGAACGGACATCGGAAGATCGTCCTCAACCACGTCAGCCTCGATTTCATGGCGGGGCGCAGCTATGGGATTCTCGGCGTCAATGGCGCCGGAAAATCGACCCTGATGCGGCTTCTGGCGGGCACGGAACTGCCGAATGGCGGGCGCATCCGCCGCAACGGACGCATTTCATGGCCGCTCGGCTTCAGCGGCGGCCTGCATCCGAAACTCACCGGGCGCGAGAATGTGAAATTCGTCTCGCGCGTCTATGGTCAGGACGCACGCAAGGTGATCGACTTCGTCGAGGATTTCGCCGAGATCGGCGCCTATATGGACGTCGCGATCAGCACCTATTCCTCGGGCATGATCGCGCGGCTCGCCTTCGGACTCACGCTCGCGATCGAATTCGACTGCTATCTGATTGACGAGGTGACGGCGGTGGGGGACGCCCGCTTCGCCGCGAGGTGCAAGGAAGAATTTGGCAAGCGCAAGCAGAAGTCCGACGTGATCATGGTGTCGCACGGCATGTCGACGATCAAGGAATATTGTGATCGCGGAATTGTCCTGGCGGGGGGCCAGATGCATGTTTTCTCCAATGTCGACGATGCGATAGACCTGTATAAGAAGCTCAATGCCTGAGCCGAAAACGCCCAACCAGCCCCACAAGTCGGTCGCCCTCCCCGGTTCCCGGGAGGTGTTCGACCCGGAGCAGGCCGCCCGCGCGACGAAGGCGATTTCGCGCGCCCTGCGCCGGGCCGCGACCAAGTCTCGCGCGCCGACGCGCATCATTTCGGGCGGCGGCGGCTTCCAGGCGCGGCGCGGCGATCGTGTCTTTCGTCAGGCGCTTCTGGCGAGCTTCGGCATGTTCGTCGCCGTTCCGTTGCTCATCGCCTCGATCTACTGGGGCCTCGTCGCGAGCAAGCAATATGTGACCGAGACGAAATTCTCCCTGCGCTCGGGCGAGAATGCGTCGCTGACGATGATGACCGGCGGCGAAACGTCGGGAAGCGGCCAGCAAATGCAGGACGCGCAGGTCGTCGTAAAATATATCCTCAGCCGGGGGTTGATCGAAGCGCTCGACAGGAAAATCAACCTGAGAGAAAAATTCTCGCGTCCGGGCGTGGACTATTTTTCGCGCTTCGACGCCGATAGTCCCGTCGAGGATTTGGAAAGATACTGGAAGAAAAGGGTCGACGCGAGCGTCGACATCATGTCCGGCATCATCTCGGTCAGCGTCAGGGCCTTCACGCCCGAAGACTCTCTCCTCATCACACAGAATGTGATCGACCTCTCCGAAGCTCTCGTCAATGACCTGTCGACGCGCGCGCGACGAGACACGCTGAAGCAGATGCGCAGCGAACTGACCCGCGCGGAGGAACGCCTGAAGGCCGCGACGGCGGCGATGCGCGAAGCGCGCGACGCCGAGGGCGTTCTGGATGCGCCGGCTGCCGCCGAGGCGCTCAACAAGGTGATCACCGCGCTCAGGATGGAGCTTTCCACGACGGAAGAGAATCTCGCGCTGCAATCGGGTTCGGCGACGACCGATTCGCCGCAGGTGAGGCTGCTGAATGCGCGCGTGCGCAGCCTGAAAAACCAGATCGCCGAATATTCGGCCCAGATCGCCAGCACGGACGACAAAAACACCTCGCTGGCCGGACGTGCGGGCAAGTTGTCCCAGCATGAGGTGGAGACCGCTATCGCACAGCAACAATATGCGATGGCGGCCACGGCTTTCGAAAATGCGCGTATCGATCTCGAAAGCCAGCGAGCCTATCTGACGACATTCCTGCGGCCCACGCTTGCGGAGAAATCCATCTATCCGCTGCGCTGGCTGGAGTGGTCGATCATCGTCGCACCGGCCGTTCTCGTCTGGACGGTGCTCGTCGCCGTCGCCTTCCTCGTTCGCGACCACATGGCGAAATAGACGCGTCTCGCGCGGGTCCCTCGGTCGACGACGGCTTGCGTCCCGACTCCGCGCCCATCGCGCGTCTAATTGTTTATTCGATCCGCGCAGGCGGCTGGTTGGCGCCGATCGAACAGGCGTTAGGATAAGCGTTATCAAGAAAGGTTTTCCGGCTCGATCCGGGCCGGAGAGACGTCGGAGCGTGGTCGGGACGACGGACGCACGGATTTCCGCTCCCTGCGCGCAACAAAATACGAAGCGAGCGAGCAGTACTCGTAATCCGCCCTACGTCATCTGGTCGTTGATGCTCGCGGCGATGAGCGTAACGACCGACCAGGCGACGAGCAATCCGGCGAAGACCATCACCGTATTGCCAATCACTTTTGGATACAGCGCCGACTCCGGGAGCGTCGGCGTCACCACCGTCACAAGGTAAAGCTGCTGTTTTTCGAGGTCCTGACGCGCCTTCTGATAGGAGTTTTGCGAGAGCGTGTACTGCTGTTCGGCGAAGGCCTCCTCGAGCTTCAGCCGCTCATAGGTCGCTATCTGCGACGAGACCGTATCCGCGCCCGGACCGCTGGTCAGCTTTTTCTTGAGCTCCGCAATCTGCTGGTCGATCACCGCGAGGCGCGCTTTCTGCAAGCGCTGGCTCGGCGCGTCCTCCGAGAGTGACGAGGAAAAGGTCGAGAGGGCGTTGACGAGGTCGATGCGCTCCAGTGTGAGCTTGCCGATCTGGTCTCCGATGCTGACAGCGCGCGAACCGGGATCGATCAGGAAATTCTCGTTACGGAATCTGAGCGTCTTTTCCTTCGCGTCCGCGAGCATATGGCGCGTAAGATTGACTTCGAGCTCCGCCCGCTTGACCGCGTCCCGCCGGTTGCGCAGGGTGATCTTGTTGACGAGGTTTTCGCTTTCGCGAACGATGTCCTGCGCAATATCCATCGCGTCCTGCGGACGGAAGGCGTCGACGCGCACGGTCAAAATGCCCGACAGCGTATCGACGCTCGCGGCGACATGGCCGAGCCAATATTTCCATAGCTCCTCGATCGTCGAGCCTTTCGACAGGCGCGAAAAATAGTCGACGCCCGGCCCCGAGAATTTTCCCTCCATATATTCCCGGCCCCCGAGATCGACGAGGATCGCTCGGCTCTTCACATAATTGAGCACCATGTAGGAGTCCTGCGAGCCGCCCCCGCCGCCGGAGCCTCCGCCGGTCATCTTCGCCATCATCGAGGCGGCGTCGGAGCCGGATTTCTTCTCCTGCTGCGCCTGGCGAACGGTCAAACGGGTCTCCGACACGTAGCGGTTCGACTGCCACAGCGCCGAATATAGCCAGAAAATCACGGTCGGAAGCACGACCACCGCCAGAAAGCTGCGCCAGATCAGGCCGCCGCCGGAACCCGCCCGGGCGAGCGCGTCCGTGACGATGTCGACGCTGCGCCACGCCACCGCCGGCAACCTGCTTCCGCCCTCGCCGTCGGAACGCATCAGGGCGCGACCGGACGCGAGCCGCGAGGCGACGCTGTTGCGCGCCGTCGTCACGACTTCCATCAAATTCGGTATTTTCGAAGGCCGTTCCCTGTTCATCTGCCTTCAGTCGCTGATCGCGCGTCCCGCGCCGTTCTTGCATTGTCCGGCCGGCGTCCCGCCGGGCGCGGCAGACGATGCGCCGATCGCCGCTTTCCGGGGAAGGGCAAGTCCGTCGAGCCCCTTGCGAACCGCCCGTAAAATAGGCGCGCCGCCGGGTGGGCGCAAGCTACGCTTATGGAAGCGTTTCATCATGGGCGTAAAGTGAAAGACCGGGGTGAAAATAAGGATCGTCGCGGATCGCCGAGCGCCAGCGGTCGCAAAAATAGCTGCGTTCCTTTTCATAGACCCGCTGAAGCCGAAGCCCGCCGCCGCGACTGGCCGACTGATGATGGATCAGGACAACCTGAGAATTGCAGATGGTTCTCCAGCCACGCTCGGCCAGGCGCAGACAGAGATCGACGTCATTCAGCTCGACGGGCAGGTTCACGGCGTCGAAACCGCCGACGGCGTCGAACTTGCGCCGCTCGACCATCAGGCAGGCGCCGGTCACGGCGGAGACCTCGTGCGGAACCAGATTGCGCCGCGTCCAGCCCGGGTCGGTCGCGCCGAGCTCCGCGCCGAAATGTCCGGCGACGCCGCCCATCCCGAGCAGAACGCCGACATGCTGCGTCAGCCTGTTGGGATAGAGCAGCTTCGCGCCGACGGCGCCGACCTCGGGTTTTGCGGCAAAATGCAGCAGCCGCTCGATCCAGTCCGGCGTCAGAACCTCCGTGTCGTTATTGAGGAAAAGGAGATGATCACCCGCGATCGCTTGCGCGCCGGCGTTGCAGAGCGCGGAGAAATTGAACGCGCCCGGCGATTTCAGGATCGTCAGCCGATCATGGGCGGCCTGTAAACGCTCGAATAGCGCGTGCGTGCGGGGCTCCACGCTCTCGTTGTCGACGACGACGACCCTGTAGTTCGAATAGCTCGTCTCCCTGAAGACGCTTTCGAGACAGGCGCCGAGAAGATCAGGGCGATCGCGCGTGGGGATGACGATTACGACCGATGGCGCGTTCTCGCGATATACAGCCGGGACGTCCTCGCACCGCAGGTTCGTCTCGCGCGCCAGCGCGAAGAGGGGCCGATGAAGCGCGCCGACCTCGCTGGCCGAGGCGCGCGCGGCGAGCCCCGCGATCAGATCCTCCGGGGCCGCCGCGGTCCAGTCGGCGTCCGAAGCGACGAGGCTCGCGCGAAACAGCGCCGCCCGCCCGATGTAATTGATAGAGCGGTGAAGCGTCGGGCTCCATGGCGGCTTGAACACCGGACGCAGGCCGGCGCCTTCGCCGCGCGTCGCGTCCGAATAGGCGAGCAATTGCTTGGGCTGACGCGCGAAATGTTCGACAAAACAGGCGAAGGCGTTCGGCTCCGGCCGATCGCCGGCTGAAAGGCGTCCGATCAGTTCGCCCGATTCGAAACGGATTTTGTCCGGAGCGAAGCGCGCAAATCCCCCCTCGCGCTCCCAGGCCGCCAGCCGCGCTTGCGCCCCGGCGTCCTGCGGCGAACCGATGAACAGAACGCGCCAATTCGGATAGCTCTGTCCCGCGACTGCGCGGCAACTCTCGTCGATCTCGGCTCCCGTGGCGCCGTGGAGGTCGAGAAGCAGGCTCACGGTCGGGCCGACGCGCCAGTCGCTGCGCGGCAGATCAAGTCCCGTGACGGCGTGATCGCGTCGCGCCGCCCGCCAGGCGGGATAAGTCGACAGGGCCTCGCCGCCCAGCGCCCAGCGCCAATTGAGCTCCGATTCCCGGCTCAAGCCCACCCACCCGGCGCAAACCGCGAAAAACAGTCGCTTCGGGACGCGCGCCGCCCGGCGCGCCACGCTGAGAAAGGACGCCGGCCGAACGTCGATCAGCCGGAAATCGAAACGGCCCGGCCGATTGGTGGGGCTGAGCCAGACCTCGCTTGGTTCTTTCGGGACGCGGCCCACCCAGATCCCGACGCCTTCGCAGGGCGCCGGGAGAATTTCATCCCGGAATTCCCCTCCGCCCCGCCAGAAGCGAAGCAGCGGCCGGACGGGCGAATCGAAAGGGCTCGACGCATAGCGGATTTCCACGAGCCGGCCCGGCCGAAACGCCTCGATCGAACGGAAACGGAGCCAGGGCTCGCCCGACGTCGCGCTCAGGGCGCCGTCCTGGAGCCGGACGTCTTTCGCAATCTCCAGAGGCGCTTTGTCCGCGTCGGCGGAAATTGTGGAAGTCGACGCTTGCAATACCGCCTCATCGTGACGTGGGGCCAAGTCCGGCCCCTTAACGGCGGCGCGCGGGCCGGTCATAGGCGATCGGGAAGAAGGAAAGCCACACGGCTCCCGATCAAACGTGGCAAGGATAATTTCTTGCGGGGACGTTACGCGCCCCGTTGCTCACGGTCAACGCGGCGTGTCCCGCGCGCCTTTTCATCTCGAAGTTTGACCGCACTGTGACGTCCCGAGCGCATTTTCGAGCGGAGCGCGCCCTGTCCGCGCCGGGAAGCGCCGCCGGGGCGCGATAGTCTCCTGTTCGATCAAAACCGGAGTGATCCCGGCGCTCGCGCGCGATCACGATGAAATGCGGCTCTCGACTCGGCAAGGCTTCTCCGGCCGCCCATCGAAGGCGTCACTCACCTGTCTCATCGAATTCGGCGTGTACAGTTGGTTGATATTCCGGAGCGCGAGCATCGGAATGGCGAGACCGTCCTCGCGATCAGATTATCTCGCCTCATGTTTGATCCGGGGAATCGCCTGAAGCCAACTTCACTCTGTCGAAAGGCGTAATTCTTCGCTGCCAACCTTTGTTGAAGGAAACTGCATCGGCTGCAACCGCCTCGGGGGAATTCCGTCTGATCCGATAATGCAAAATTTTAGTAACTTGCCAAATTCCTTCACAAAATCACTACCGCAGCCTATCTCGCCGATGGGCGTCTTACGTCGAATTCCCTCATGGCGGAACCAACGCCTCGCCGGCGACATTTTTCATGCGGCGAACGGCTGATTTCATCACCCGCGCCGCCGAGAACGCATGGGCGCTGCTCGTTGACCAACCTCCGGATGAATTTCAGGGCAGGCTTAGTTTTACTGCGTCCTCAACACCGCAGTCGCCACGTCAGCTCCTACTAGTGGCGCAACGCCGATTGTTTCAATCGGAGGAAAGAACGCAACTGGAAATTGAAATTACAGTTGCTATGTAAATGCATTGTGCCGTAATATGCTGTTCAGACATACGCATGACATGCTCCAGTCAGTTTCAGATTGCTTCGGACATACATGCACGCTCGCCAAACTCCGGCGACGAGGGATGATGTCTGAGGAGTTGAGTTATTGACGTATTAAGTAACTGTTTATAAAACTCGTCTTTAACTCTAGCTTGACTTGCCAAACCTGTCTGCGAGGCTACTGATGACGCTTACCCCCAGGGAAATCGCCCAACTCAAGAAAATTATTGTAATCGCTCAGGATCTTATCGATAAAGCGGGTGGGGCCAAAAAGTCGGGCCGAGCCAATGGAGGCGAGGGCGCGGTCAGGATTCGCCGGGCGGGAAAAGATCTGGCGGCGTTCCGCAAGATGTTGAAGGCTGAACGAAAGGCTGGCGTGCCCGTCTCGAAAATCGCGAAGAAACACGGGATCAGCGCTTCCTATATCTATCAACTAGGCTGACCGGAACCCCTGAAGAAACTTCCGGGCAAGGGGGCCGCGCTAATTTGCTCACGCGAGATGCACGTTGAAAGCGACGCCCTTAGTTAGGGCTTTCAGCCATCGCCCGCTCTTCTATCGGGCGACCTCGACGCTCGCCCGATCGCGCTCCCGGAGCTCTTCCGCCCGTCCGGAACGAGCCGCTCGTTGCGGATATTGTCGTTCCTGCAATGTTCCGGATCGCTATTGTGATCGACGATGGATCTTTCGAAAGTTCCATCGACTTTCGCAGCAAAGACTGACGAAAATCCGCGCCATCGCGGCGCGAAGCGTCTTTTTTCGCTAAAATGTCCTATTGTAATCAAGGCGCCGCACACTTCGTTCGAGTCGAATCCGTTCCAAAGAGCCGCATCCGTCTTTCTGCCTGCGGCCGCCTCGGCTAGGCTTTTCAAAATCCGGTCCGCCATCGACAATGCGCCGCGCGCCTTGCGATGGGGGATGAATTTGGATGAAATTATCTCCCCCGGTGTCGTTCATGGGCGTCAATCTTCTACACTCGATCGCACATTTCACGACGAACCGTTTCCGGCGCGTTCAGGTTTCATTGCATGGACGATACATGCTGAAATCGAGCGAGGAATATCCCTGTCACACTTTCGAAATCTCGCCCGGCGAGGCGTCGCTTTTCGCGCCGGTGAAAGCCATGCCCGGCGAAAAGGTGGTGCTTTACCTGAGAGACCTTGGACGCTTCGCGGGCCTCGCCACGCGGGCGACGGAGATCGGCTTCGAAATGAGCCTGCAGCTCTCGCCGAAGAAGCGCGAAAGACTCGCCGATCAGCTGACATGGTACGCGAATCGCTCCGCGCTTGCGGTCGATGAACGCAGACGGCACGAACGCATCGTTCCACTGATGGAACTGACTGTCCTGCGTCTAGCGCGCGGCGATGAGCATATCGTCAGGATCAGGAGCCTGTCGCTCTCGGGCGTCGCCCTGGAGACCGAGCTGACCCCGCTGCTGGGCGAGCAGGTCGTGATCGGCAATACGCCGGCGACCGTCGTGCGCTTTTTCGACGACGGGCTCGCCTGCGAATTCGTGACGCATTTCAGGCCCGGCGAGATCGACGAAACCACGCGACTGTAAGGCGCCGCCTCAGGTGCGCGCCGCCGCCGGCGGCTTCGGGGTCATCCACGCAACCACGCCGCCGCCGGGTTGCAGGATGACGCTGATGCGGCCGACCCCCGCGATGTCGTGCGGTTCGAGGCACATCGTCGCGCCGGCGGCGACCGCCTTCGCGACGCGCGCATCGACGTCGTCGACCGCGATATAAGTAAGCCAATGCTCGGGAACGCCCTCGAAGCGCGGGCCTTTCATCTCGAACATGCCGCCGACGCGCTTGTCGCCCGACACGATGATCCAATAGGTCATGTCCCCCATATACATGGGGTCGAAGCGCCAGCCGAGCGTTTCGGCGTAGAATTTCTGGGCGCGCTTCACGTCATGGACGTTCAATTCGCTCCAGCAGACTGTCCCGTGCTGGATTTGCGCTTCATTGGCCATTTTCTCCTCCATCGGCGGTCGATTGCGATTGTAGCGCGTCGGCGCGAAGTTTCTCGCGCGTCTCGGAGAAACCAAGTCGGCGCGCGGTGAGCCAGTCGACGAGCCGCGCCGGCAGCAGGCCGGGCAGCGTGTAGCCGAGAAATCTGTTGACGACGACCGGAATGCGCGCAGGGGGGCGCGGCGACGTCAGCGCGCGCAACACGGCTTCCGCGACCTTCTCCGGCCCCGGCGCGGCGTGGCCGCCCTCGACCGCCCATTTCTGCACGCGCCGCGCCGCCGGCCCGTAGATCGTCCTGTCGAAATGGGTGAAGTCGGCGTTGTCGGCCTTGTCCCAGATCGGCGTCGCGATCATACCCGGTTCGATCACGATGACGTCGATCCCGTAAATCATGAGCTCGCGCCGCAGCGCGTCCGAAAAACCCTCGAGCCCGAATTTCGAGGCGTTGTACGCACCCAGAAAGGGCGTGGCGAAACGGCCGGCGACCGAACTCATGTTGACGATGCGGCCCGGCGGCCCGCCTTGCGGCGCGCGCGCGCCGAGCAGGGGCGCGAATGCCTGGACGACCTGCAGCTGGCCGACGAGATTGGTCTCGATCTGGCGGCGGAAATCCTCGACCGGCAGATGCAGCAGCGGCCCCGGCACGGCAATGCCCGCATTATTGACGAGCCCGGCGAGCGTCGCCCCGCCGAGGCTCGCCTCGACCTCCTGCGCCGCGCGCGCGACCGCCGCGCCATCGGTCACGTCGAACATGAGCGGCGCGAAATCGGCGCCGAAGCGCGCCTGAAGGCGCGCGGCGTCTTCGGTTCTGCGAACCGAGCCGAAGACGAAAAAGCCGCGGTCGATCAGCATTTCGACGCAGGCGGCGCCGATTCCCGTCGAGGCCCCCGTGACGACCACGGCGCGTTTCGATTGTTTTGTCATGGAAGGTCCTCAAACCGCCAGAAGGCGGTTCAGAATGTCGAGCGTCGAAGCGTCGGCGCGCCCGTCGACGCGGGCGGGACGAAAATGCCGCTGAAAGGCGGCGACGGTCGCCGCGGTGTCTTCGTCATAGACGCCGGTTTCGACCATTTTATAGCCGAAATCCGCCAGCCTCCGCTGCAGTTGCGCAACATCCGGCCCGCCCGCGCCGGGCTCCAGCGCTGGCCCGTCGTCGGGCGGCGCCGGCGCGAGCCAGCGGCCGACGCCGCATCGGGCGAGCGTCTCCCAGGGAAAGAATTCGCCGGGATCGATCTTGCGGCGCGGGGCGATGTCGGAATGGGCCAGCACACGCTGCGGCGGAATGTTTCGCCGCGCGCAGATGTCGCGCGAAAGCGCGGCCACGGCCGCGATCTGGGGCTCGGGAAAGGGGCGCGGGTCGATATGGCCGGCGTGGACGATCTCGATCCCGATAGAAGCGGAGTTCATATCCGTCTCGCCGGCCCAGAAGCTCGCCCCGGCGTGCCAGGCGCGCCGCTCCTCCGGGACGAGCTGAAGCACGCGGCCGTTCTCCTCGACAAAATAGTGAGCCGAGACTTCCGCGATGGGGCTGCACAAAAGCTCCAGCGCGCTCTCGCCCGTCGGCATGCCGGTGTAATGCAGAATGAGCGCAGAGATTGGCTTCGCGCGCGGGCCGTGATTGGGCGAGGGAAAGACGCGGGCGCCGGAATGATCCGGCGCGAAGGGACGCGTCAGCTCCGGCTTGTCGCGCCAGGGAGCGGTCGCCATGAGCCATTCGATGGTGCGCGATTCGGGATCTCTGGCTCGCAAAACGTCGGTGACGACGCAGGCGCTGTCGGCGCCGGCGGCAAGCGCGAGACAGGCGCGGGCGGGCGTCAGGCCGCCGATGGCGACGAGCGGAATGTCGCCGATGCGCCGCTTCCAGAGGCCGAGCCTGTCGAGCCCCTGGGGGGCGAATTTCATCGTTTTCAGCAGCGTCGGCCATACCGGGCCGAGCGCGACATAATCGGGCGCGAGCGACAGGGCGCGGTCGAGTTCGGCGTCGTCATGGGTCGAAACGCCGAAGCGCACGCCATGGCGGCGCAGCGCGTCGATGTCGGCCGTGTCGAGATCCTCCTGCCCGAGATGCACGAAGTCGCAGCCCGCGTCGATCGCGAGACGCCAGTAATCGTTGACGATGAGCTGCGCGCCGGCCGCGCGGCAAAGATCGCGGGCGCGGGCGATTTCCCCGCGCAGCTCCGGTTCGGGCCGATCCTTGACGCGCAGCTGCGCGAGCCTGACGCCCAGCGGCAGCAGGCGCGCGAGCCAGTCGGAATTTTCGACAATGAGATAGAAGGGATCCAGATTCAGCGCTGTCACCGGCGGCTCCTTGTCGCAACCAGCCATAGACGGGCGAAGCGCAAAGGGAAATAGGGGCTTATCCGAGCTTGTCGAAAGGCCGGCCGATGACGGGCGTCGAGGGCTCGGCCATGTCGCGCGGCGTCATGGGCTTGGCCAGAAAGGCCGCGCGGCCGGCCTCGACCGCGAGGCCGAAGGCGCGGGCCATGCCGACGGGATCGCCCGCGCGCGAGACGGCCGTGTTGAGCAGCGCCGCGTCATAGCCCGTCTCCAGCACGGCGGCGGCGTGGGACGGCGCGCCGAGCCCCGCGTCCACGATGAGCGGAACGTCGGGGAAATGCGCGCGCAACGCCCGCAGCGCGAAAGGATTGTTGAGGCCGCGCCCCGAGCCGATCGGCGCCGCCCAGGGCATGAGCAGTTCGCAGCCGGCGTCGAGCAGCTTTTCCGCAACGACCAGATCGTCGGTCGTATAGGGAAAGACCTTGAAGCCTTCCGCGGCGAGAGCCCGCGCCGCCTCCACGAGCCCGAAGACGTCCGGCTGCAGCGTGTCCTCCTCGCCGATGACTTCGAGCTTGATCCAGTCTGTCGCGAAAACCTCGCGCGCCATCTGCGCCGTGGCGATGGCTTCCCTGGCGGTCCGGCAACCCGCGGTGTTGGGAAGAACCCGCACGCCGAGATCGCGGATCAGGCCCCAGAAGCTCTCGCCCGCGCGGGAGCCCCCCGCCTCGCGGCGCAGCGACACTGTGACGATTTCGCATCCCGAGGCCCGAATGGCGTCGGCGAGAATCGCGGGCGAAGGATAGCGCGCCGTGCCGAGCAGCAGGCGCGAACGCAATGTCGCGTCGTAGAGCGTCAGGGGATCGGCGGCGGTCATCAACCGCCCTGCCGCGGCGTGACGATCTCGACCGCGTCGCCCTCGTGCAGCACGGTGATTTCGCGATCCTTGTCGCGCACGAATTCGTGGTTGAGCGCCGTGCCGACCTTCTGGTCGCCATAGCCGAGTTCGGCGAGCAGGCTTTGCAACGTCGTCGCGCTCACCTCGAGCGGGCGGCCGTTCACTTCAATCTGCATCCATGACCTCCGGGAAACGAGCGTCATCGAGAATGACGCGGACCGCCCGACGCGCCAGCGCCGGCGCGAGCAGGAAACCGTGTCTGTAAAGTCCATTGATATAGAGAGTGCGCCCGCGTCTTGTAAGGCGCGGGAGATTGTCAGGGAAAGCCGGCCGGACATCGGAGCCCGTCTCGACGATCTCGGCCTCGGCGAAGGCGGGATGGATGGCGAAGGCGGAATTGACGAGCTCCACCACCGAGCGCGCCGTCACCCGCGCGCGCTCCTCATTCTCGATCATGGTCGCGCCGACCATGAAGAGCCCGCCGCCGCGCGGCACGACATAGACGGGGCGGCGCGGATGCAGCATCCGCACGGGACGCGCAAGCGAAATCTCGTCGCTTCGCAGAATCAGCATCTCGCCTTTCACCCCGCGCAATCCGGGCAGCGCGTCGCGGGCGGCGAAGCCACGGCAATCGACGATCCAGTCGGGCTCCCCGGCGAGCGTTTCGGCCTCGACGCCGAAATGCTGCGCAACATTTTGCATTGCAGCAAGGCGTGCGGCGAGCGCAGCGAGCGCAGCGCGCGGGTCGAGATGCGCCTCTTGCCGAAAATAGAGCGCCGCGTCGAAGCGCCCGGCGAGATCCGGCTCCAGCGCGGCGAGGCCGGCGGCGTCGAGCCGCTCGAACCGTTCGGTGCGGCGGGCGAAGTCGGCGAGTTCGGCGCGTTCGCGCGGCGGCGCCACGACGAGGCTGCCGGCGACCGCGGCGACGGGAACTTCGCGCGTCCAGAAGTCCAGCGCCTCTTCACCGAGCTTCGCGACGATCGGCTCGGCGCTCTCCAGCTCGCACCAGGGGGCGATCATGCCGCCGGCGTAGCGCGAGCAGCCCTGCCCCGGCGCGGCGGCGCGCTCGACCAGCTCCACCTCGACGCCGGCGCGCGCCAGCTCATGGGCGGCGCACAGACCGGCGACGCCGGCGCCGATCACCCGCGCGCGCATGGCGCGCCCCTTTCCGTCGACAAGCGAAACACCATCCCTCCGCCAGCATTCAACTGGATCAGGTTCGAAGGGTCGCCACGCCCCGCGTCCGCCCTGGACGCGCTCCGCAGCCTCTCAGCCCCCTGGCGGCGCGACGACGGCCGCCGGGCGGGGCTCCCCCGGCTTTGGATGAGAGTCGCGCGAAACAGCCGGCGGCGTCAAGCGTCTGAATTGCGGAGAAAAGCGCGCCCGGGCGCGGCGCTTCGCTCTTGCCAGACAGGCGGCGATAGCCCACTTTGGCGACCAAGAAGCGCGCGAGCGACAAGAATCAGCGCGCATATCCGGGAGAAACATTCATGTTCGGCAACAAGAAAATGGCCGGCGTCCGCGCGACGCTCGCCGCGCTCGCCCTTTGCGGCGCCATCGGCTTTTCGGCCGCGCCCGCGCAGGCGGCGAAACTCGGCCCCTATTTTCCGATTCCCAACGGTTTCAACCTCACCGGCATCGCCCGCGACGCCCTGCTGAACATTCAGACGAGCTGGCTGCAGAACGGCCTCGACAATCTCGAGAAGGCGAAGAAGGAAACCGCGGAAGCCCTCGAAAAGGCGAAGGACGGCGCGCAGGATCAGGTCGCCGCGCTCGAGGAGAAGCTCAAGGGCCTCGACAAGATGATCGAGGACACCAAGGCGGAGCTCGAAATCGCCAAGGACACCAATCCCAGCCGCGAAGTGCAGGCCGAGCGCAAGAGCAAGCTGCTGCTCAACCTCAATCAATGGATCAACGAGCTGAACCATCTCGCGACCGAGCAGATGAAGATCGCCATTCTCAAGGACGGCGTCGAGGCGATGGCCGCGCAAAACCGCAATTATCAATTGTCCGAACAGGCGGACAATCTCGAAAAGGCCAAGCGCGACCCGAGCATCGAGAACTGGGGCAAGTAAAGGTCCGTCGTCGTCACGACAGCGAAAATCCCATGGCGGACCCATGGGATTTTTTTCGCGCGAAGGCGCCGGGCGGGTTAGGGAAATTCGTCGCGCGGGGCTGCGGATTTCTGCAAATCGGCGTTGAGCCGCTCCAGCCGGCGCGTGGCGTCCTCCAGCGCGCCCGCGACGCGAGCCTCCATCGCGGCGCTCGCCTTTCGCGCGGCGTCGAGTTCCGCGCGCAGGGCGGCGATGTCCATCTCCATCGCCTGCGCCCTGCCGCGCGCGTCGGTCGCCTCGTCCGCGATGGCCAGCGCCGCCATCACCACGATGCGCTGGTCGCCGATTTCGCCGAAGCCCTCCCGCATCGAGAGGATCTTGCCTTCCACATAGCGCGCAAGCTGTTCGAGCCGCGGCTCCTCGCCGTCCTCGCAGGACATGCGATAGGTCCGCCCGGCGATGGTGACGACGACGGCGGCCATTTCAGCCTCTGTTCGTTCCGCCGAGCACGGCCGCGACGCCGGCGCCGGCGTCGTCGAGCCGGCGCAACACCTCGTCGCGGGCCTTCTCCAGCGCGCTGATCCGCGCGAGCGCGGCGTCGAGATCGAGCGCGAGCCGGGCGCGGTCATCCTGCATGATGGCGAGCTCCTCCTCCAGCTCGGCGCTGGAGACGTCGTCCTCGAGCTTGAGGGAGACCGAGCGTTCCAGCTGGTCGAGCGCCGCGGTCAAGCGCGCCAGCGCGCCGTCGAGCTTTTCAGGATTCGTCATCGCCGAGCGTCGCCCAGTTCGGGAGGGGCAGGAGAGGTTTCGGCGCCGATTCGCCGCCAATCGTTTGGTAGCATGAATCGGACAAATCCCAAGCTGCCGGTCGCGACCGAAGGGCGCGTTGACAGGGGGGCGCGAGGTGCTATCACACCCTCGCCTCGAAAAGCCGGCGCGACGCGCCCGCGCCGCAGGCCAGAGCCGCCCATGAGCCAGCCGGCGGCGATAAGGAGTTTTGCCAAATGACCGTGAGAGTGGCGATCAACGGCTTCGGACGTATCGGCCGCAACATCCTCCGTTTCATCGTCGAATCCGGCCGCACGGACCTCGAGGTGGTCGCCATCAACGATCTCGGCTCGGTCGAGACGAACGCGCATCTCCTGCGCTACGACTCCGTCCACGGCCGCTTCCCGCAGGAAGTGAAGGTCGCCGGCGACACGATCGACGTCGGCCGCGGCCCGATCAAGGTCACCGCCATCAAGAACCCGTCCGAACTTCCCTACAAGGACCTCGGCGTCGATGTGGCGCTGGAATGCACGGGCCTCTTCACCGCGCGCGACAAGGCGAAGATGCTGCTCGACGCCGGCGCGAAGCGCGTGCTGGTCTCGGCCCCTGGCGACGGCGCGGACCTCACGGTCGTTTATGGCGTCAATCATCAGAAGCTGACGAAGGATCACCTCATCGTCTCCAACGCCTCCTGCACCACGAACTGCCTCGCGCCGGTCGCCAAGGTGCTGAACGACGCGATCGGGATCGAGAAGGGGATCATGACGACGATCCACTCCTACACTGGCGACCAGCCGACGCTCGACACCTTCCACAAGGATCTCTACCGCGCCCGCGCCGCGGCGCTCTCCATGATCCCGACATCGACGGGCGCCGCCAAGGCCGTCGGCCTCGTGCTGCCGGAGCTCAACGGCAAGCTCGACGGCTACGCCATTCGCGTGCCGACGCCCAACGTCTCGGCCGTGGACCTGAAATTTGTCGCCAGACGCCCGACGACCAAGGACGAAATCCACGCCGCGATCATCGCGGCCGCCGATGGTCCGATGAAGGGCGTGCTCGCCTATACGACGGAGAAGCTCGTCTCCTGCGACTTCAACCATAATTCCGCGTCCTCGACGTTCCATCTCGACCAGACCAAGGTGATGGACGGCAATCTCGTCTCCATCCTGAGCTGGTACGACAATGAATGGGGCTTCTCGGGCCGCATGACGGACACCGCGGCGCTGATCGGCTCGCTGATCTGAGGACCGCCGCCTGACATTTCGACGCGGACCGCCCTGGTCCGCGTCGGCCTTTTTTGAAGAACGATTGGAGTGGCGAATGGCCTCCTTCCGCACCCTCGATAACGTCGACGTCAAAGGCAAGCGCGTGCTGCTGCGCGTCGATCTCAACGTGCCGATGGAGGAAACGCGCGTCACCGACACGACCCGCATCGAGCGCATTCTGCCGACGATCAACGAGATCGCGGAGAAGGGCGGCAAGGTGATCCTGCTCTCCCATTTCGGGCGCCCCAAGGGTCAGCGCGTCGACGAGGATTCGCTGCGTCAGGTGCTGCCGACCCTCGAACATTATCTCAAGCGCAAGATCGCCTTCGCCGACGATTGCGTCGGAGCGCCTGCGTCCGCCGTCGTCGACGCAATGAAGGACGGCGACATCGCGCTTCTGGAGAACACCCGCTTCCAAAAGGGCGAGGAGAAGAACGACCCGGCCTTCGTCGAGGAAATCGCGAAGCTCGGCGACATTTTCGTGCATGACGCCTTCTCGGCCGCGCATCGCGCCCACGCCACGACGGAGGGCGTCGCCCACAGGCTCCCGGCCTACGCCGGCCGCACCATGCAGGCGGAGCTCGAGGCGCTGGAGTCGTCGCTCACCAGTCCCGCGCGGCCGGTGATGGCCATCGTCGGCGGCGCCAAGGTTTCGACCAAGCTCGAGCTTCTCGGCAATCTCGTCTCCAAAGTGCAATATCTCGTCATCGGCGGCGGCATGGCCAACACTTTCCTCGCCGCGCAAGGCAAGGCGGTCGGCAAGTCGCTGTGCGAGCACGACCTCGCCGGCTCCGCCCGCGACATTCTCGAAAAGGCGAAGGCGGCCAATTGCGTCGTGGTCCTGCCCGTCGACGCCACGGTGGCGCAGAAATTCGAGGAACATGCGCCCTCCCATATCGTCTCGGTCGACCATGTCGGCGAAAACGACATGATCCTCGACGTCGGGCCGAAGACCGTCGCCCATGTCGAGGCGCTGCTCGCGCAGTGCAGGACGCTGGTGTGGAACGGCCCCTTCGGCGCCTTCGAGCTGCCGCCCTTCGACGAGGGCACCAACGCCGTCGCGCAGACGGCGGCGCGTCTCACGGTCGAAGGCAAGCTGCTCTCGGTCGCGGGCGGCGGCGACACGGTGGCGGCGCTCAACCAGGCGCATGCGGGGCAGGAATTTTCCTACGTGTCCACGGCCGGCGGCGCCTTTCTGGAATGGCTGGAGGGCAAGACCCTGCCGGGCGTCGCGGCGCTGCAATCACAGTAGGCGTCCGACTTTTCCCCATAGCGCCGTCGCGGGCGCCCCGCACGGCTTTCGGGCGCCGTTGACGACGCCCGCCGCCCTGCGCTACGAAAAAGCCGGAGTGAACACCGCGTAAAAGGCGTCGTAAGAATGCCGCGAGAGAGCATCGCAAAATTCGCGATCGGCCAGGTGGTCAAGCATCGCCGCTACCCGTTCCGCGGCGTGATCTATGACGTCGACCCGGTGTTCGCCAACACCGAGGAATGGTGGCTGTCGATCCCCGAGGAGCTGCGCCCGCGCAAGGACCAGCCCTTTTACCACCTCTTCGCCGAAAATGCCGAAACCGAATATGTCGCCTATGTGTCGGAGCAGAATCTCGTGCCCGACACCTCCGGCGACCCCGTGCGCCATCCGCAGGTCGAGGAGACCTTCGAGCGCGACGAGGAAGGCGTCTATCGCGTGCGCGCGCCGAAAAGGCATTGAGGTTCAATGGGCGGCTGCGCCGCCAGACCTTTCGATAGCAAGGGACAAAAAAACGCCCGCGAAAAACTCGCGGGCGTTTCTGTTCTGCGACGAACTTACTTCTTCCCGGCCGGAGCCGGGGCGGCGGCGCCTTTCGCGGCCTCGAGCTTCTTGCGCTCTTCCTCGGCCTTCTTCTGGAGCTCTTCCTGCAGCTTCTTCTGCTGCTCCTCGAGCACCTTCGGGTCGACCGCCGGGCCGTCGAAGGCCTTGCCGAAATTGGTCAGCGGCAGATAGAAGGTCACCTCGTTGTTGGCCTGGTTCTTGACGACGACCGTCATCTTCTCGGCCTTCTTCATGCCGTCGACGAGCGCCTTCTTCACCTTCGCCTCGGCGAAGCAGCCGTTCGGGAAGCAGATCTCGAAGGCGCCCGACTCCATCGAGCCCTTGTCGACCGCGAAGCGGAAGCCCGGCTTCAGCATCAGGCCCGGCGGCAGGAGGAGGCGGATGATCTTGGTGTCGTCGCCCTTGGGATCGTAAACGGCGAGGGCGAGCAGCGGCTGCGGCGGATCGCCTTCCTTGCCGACCGCGCCGAAGTCGCGGGTCGTGTAGCAGATTTCCTTCTTGGTCTGGGGGTCTGAGCCGCAGACCTTCGTCCAGTCGGGCTGCACCGGGGCGAGAGTGGCCGTGATCGGCCCCTGGGGCTGCGCCGCCTGCTGCTGGGGCTGCTGAGCGCCGCCGGCTGCGGGGGCCTGCTGGGCCTGCGCCGCTGCGCCGGCGAGCAACATGGCGCCGGCAAGGGCGATCGCGCAGGACCGCGGGAAGTAGATCGACATCGATAAGTCCCTTTCGATTGTCAGCTGGCCGGCGCCCAACGACGCCGGAAAGAAGTTTCAAGGTCGCGTCATCGCGGGGCCCGCCCGCACGCTGCGGCGCCAAAAACCCGACGCCGTGGAACCCTTGCCCCATACCGCGTTTCGGCCCGTCGCGCCCTGGCGGCGAGACGAACGTCAAGCTCATACATGGTCGCAGCGGCGATTTCCAGCCGTTCGACGGCGCTCCGGCGCCCCGCAGGGCGCGGTTTTCACGGAAAAAGCCAAAAAATGCGGCCGAATGAGGCATGGCCCCTGCTTCAAGCCGCCGGAGGTTGGACTATGGTCGAGGCATGATGACTTTAGCGATTCGCGCGCGCCGCGCCGGACTCCGCCCGTTCGTCGTCGCTTTTCTGGGCGTTTTACTCTCCGCGCCCGCAAGCGCCGCGGAACCGACTCACGGCCTCGCCATGCATGGCGCGCCGGCCCTGCCGCCCGACTTCGATCATTTCCCATACGCCGAGCCGCAGGCGAAGAAAGGCGGGAGGCTGCGCGTCGGCCTCGCCGGCACTTTCGACAGCCTCAATCCGTTCAACCTCAAATCGGGCTCGGCGGCGCAGGGGCTCGTCGGCAATGTCTTCCAGAGCCTGATGGCGCGCTCGCAGGACGAGCCTTTCACGCTCTATCCGCTGATCGCAAAATCGATCGACGTCGACGCCGCCCGCACGCGCGTGACCTTTCATCTCGACCCGCGCGCGCATTTTTCGGACGGCAAGCCGATTACCTCCGAGGACGTGCTGTTCTCCTTCAACCTGCTCAAGACGAAGGGCCGGCCGCAGCAGCGCATCGCCTACGGGCTGGTGAAATCCGTCGACGCGCCCGATGCGCAGACGGTGAAGTTCGACCTCTCCGGCATCGGCGACCGCGAGCTTCCGCTCATTCTCGCCATCATGCCGGTGCTGCCGAAACATGCGACGGACGTCGAGCGCTTCGCCGACGCGACGCTGGCGAAGCCGCTCGGCTCCGGCCCCTATGTGATCGACGACGCGACAGCCGGCGCGCGGCTGCTGCTGCGACGCGATCAAAACTACTGGGGCGCGGATATTCCCAGCCAGCGCGGCTTCTACAATTTCGACGAAATCGACATCCAGTATTTCCGCGACGGCAATTCGCTGTTCGAGGCCTTCAAGGCGGGGCTTCTCGATTATCGCGAGGAAACGAGCACCACCCGCTGGTCGACGGGCTATGATTTCCCGGCGCTGCGCGAGGGGCGCGTCGTGAAGGAGGCGCTGAAGAACGATAACCCGAAGGGTCTCGAGGGTTTCGTCTTCAACACCCGCAAGCCCGTGTTCCGCGACATTCGCCTGCGCGAAGCGCTCGGCATGATGTTCGACTTCGAATGGGTCAACGCCAATCTATATTCGGGCCTCTACACGCGCACCAAAAGCTTCTTCGACGAGTCGGAGCTGTCCTCCTCGGGCCGTCCCGCCAGCGCGAAGGAGCGCGCGCTGCTCGCCCCCTTCCCCGACGCCGTGCGCCCCGACATTCTGGAAGGAACATGGCGCCCGCCGGTGAACGACGGCACGGGCCGCGACCGCGAGATGGCGAAACGCGCGCTCGAACTGCTCGCCTCCGCCGGCTATCGCGTCGAAGGCGACGCGCTGACGAAGGACGGCGAGCCCGTCGCCTTCGAGATCATGGTCAAGGACCGCAATCAGGAGAGGCTCGCGCTCAACTACGCCTCCTCGCTCCAGCGCATCGGCGTCGACGCGCGCGTGCGGCTCGTCGATGAAGTGCAGTATCAGCGCCGGCGCCAGAAATTCGACTTCGACATGATGATCGGCCAGTGGCTGGCCTCCGCCTCGCCGGGCAATGAGCAGCGCATGCGCTGGGGCTCCGCCAGCGCGACGCAAGAAGCGTCGTTCAATCTTGCAGGCGCGTCGTCGCCCGCGATCGACGCGCTGATCGCGGCGCTGCTCGCGGCGCAGAGCCATGAGGATTTCGTCACGGCGGTGCGCGCCTACGACCGCGTGCTGCTTTCGGGTTTTTATGTCGTGCCTTTGTATCACGCGTCCGAACAATGGATCGCGCATTCGACCGACATTGCGCGCCCCGCGAGACTGCCGCGCTATGCGCAGCCGCTGTTTGGTCCGACGCTGGAGAGCTGGTGGAGAAACAATCCATGACCTTTCGCGCCGCCGCGCAAGCCCTCGACGCTTCTCTCGCGCGGACGCATCCTCTGACGCAATTCGGCTTCGACGCCCTCGTCGCCGGCGCCGCGCGTCCGCGACCCGGCGCGCCCGCCTTCGTCGACCGGCACGGCGACTCGACGGACGACGTAAGTTACGCCGACCTCTATCAGCGCGTCGGCGCCTTCCTCGCGCGGCTGCGCGGCTTCGATTTCGCGCGCGGCGAGAAAATTCTCATCTGCTGTCCGCCCGGCGCGCAGGCCTTCGTGGCGCTCACCGCCGCCGTCGCCGCGGGACTCGATCCGGTGCTCGCGCCCCTGCCGCTGCCGATGCGGCGCGCGGCTGTGGCGAACGCCGCCCGCGCGCAGCGCGTCTGCGCGCTCTTCGCGCCCGCGCGTTTCTGCGGCGTGGATTTCGAGGAGCCTCTGCTGTCGATCGCCGCCGAGACGCCGTCGGTGCGCCTCATCGGCGCGCTCTCGGGAACGCTCGACGGCGCGGGCGATTTCTCGCCGGCCATGCTGGAGGCGCCGCTGTCGCCGCGCGCGCGGCTCGCCGACGACTGGAGCGCGGACGAGCGCGCGCTGGTCGGCGCGCTCGACGACGTCGGCGCCATCGACTTTTCCTCGCAGGGCGCCCTGCTCGCCGGGGCGCTCGACCTCGTGCGCCTCACCCGCGACGCAGGCGACGCGCCGATCCTGTCGCTTGCGGCGCCGAGTTCGCTCGGCGCCCTCATCGCCGGCCCGCTCGCAGCGCTTCTCGCCGGCGCGCCGCTGCATTATCTCTCGCCCTTCACGGCGGAGCGTTTTCTCGAAACGCTCGACGCCCTCGGCCCGACGCGGCTCGTCATTCCCGCGGTCGTGCTTCCCGACCTCGCGCGCGCGGGCCTGCTGACGAATGGCGCGCTCGTTTCGGTCTGCGCGCTATACCCCGGCGCGGCGACGGCGCCCGGGATCGACGCCGCCGACGCCTGCCCGATCGTGGAGCTGCGGCTCGACGGCGGGGCCGTTATCCTGCGCGACGCCGGCGCCTCCCATGCGCCGGCGCACGTCGAGCCGGCTCACGCCGCCCTAGATTATTAGCGGCGTCCGGTTCACCCGACCGACCGGCGTCGCATTCTTCGCGAACTGCCCCAATGGAGGCGTCAATGGGTTTTGCGCTTTTCGTCATCGGCGCCGGCGCGATCGGTCTTTTGATCCTGGATCGCAGCTTCAATCTCGGCCTGCCGATCGGCCTTTTCCACAATCCGCTGTTCTGGTTCGCCTATGTCGCGCTGCTGGCGCTCTCGACGATGGTGCGCTTCGTGCGCCAGCAGGAGGTGCTCGTCGTCGAACGCCTCGGCCAGTACAACCGCACGCTCACCGCCGGCATCAATTTCGTCTATCCGATCGTCGAGCGCGTGGCTTACGTCTTCGACATGCGCGAGCAAGTGATCGACGTGCCGGAGCAGGACGCGATCACCAAGGACAACGCCACCGTCACCATTGACGGCGTGCTCTATTACAAGATCGTCAACGCCAAGGACGCCGCCTATGGCGCGCAGGACATCCGCCGCGCCATCATCAATCTGGCGCAGACCAGCATGCGTTCGGCGATCGGCTCGATGGAGCTGGACAAGACCTTCGAGAACAGAAGCGAGATTAACGAGCGGGTGGTGCGCGCGGTTTCCGACGCGGCGCAGCTCTGGGGCGCGCATGTCACGCGTTACGAGATCAAGGACATCACAATGCCGGAGTCGCTGCGCCAGTCGATGGAGCGGCAGATGAAGGCCGAGCGCGACAAGCGCGCCGCCGTGCTGGAGTCCGAAGGCGTAAAGCAATCGGAGATCAACCGCGCCGAGGGCGAGAAACAGGCGGCGATCCTGCGCGCCGAAGGACAGGCGAAGGCGATCGAACTGGTGCGCACGCAGATCACGCAGCAAGGCGGCGATCAGGCCGTGCAGCTCGAAGTCGCGAAATCGGCGATCGAGCAATATGGCCGCCTCGCCAAGGCCGGCAATTCACTGGTGCTGATGGGCGACGGCGCCGATCCCGCCGGCTGGATCGCGAAGGCCATGGCGGTGCTGAACACGGTGAACGCCGCCGAGACGCCGAAAGAGGCGTCGCGCCGCGCGCAGCAGCCCTGGCGCCAACCCGAGTGACAGCGGAGAGCATGAATGGAGCCGACGTTCTTCTATGATCCCGCAAACGCCAGCCTGATCGTCGGCCTCGCGCTGCTCGGCCTCGACATCGTCGTCATCGGCCTGTCGCCGGTGATGTTCTTCGCGCTCGGTTCGCTCGCGACGAGCGCGCTGCTCTTCGCGAGCGGCTGGCGGCCGTCGCTGATCGAAACGACGGCCATCGCCGCCGGCGCGAGCCTCCTCATCGCCATTCTCGGCAAGGGGCCGCTGCAGCGTTTCCAGCACGCGGACGTTCAGGAGGACCAGAGCAGCGACCTCATCGGCCGCGAACTGACGACGACGCATGAGGTGACGAAATCCGGCGGCCACGTGCATTGGTCCGGCGTGACCTGGGCAGCGCGGCTGGCAGCGGGCGCGCCCGTCGAAACACTCGCGCCGGGCGCCCGCGCGCGGGTGACGCGGGTCGAGAATCTCGTGCTGGTGCTGGAGCCTGTAGCTTGACGGGCCGTTTCGAATAACGACGCGTCCACGACGCTCGGCATGCTATGAAGCGCCCCATGCCCGTTCGCCGCCTCGATCCCATCCTTGTCGACCGCATCGCCGCCGGCGAGGTGGTCGAGCGCCCGGCCTCCGCCGTGAAGGAACTGGTCGAGAATGCGCTCGACGCCGGCGCGACGCGCATCGACGTGGCGATCGAGGAAGGCGGCAGAAAGCTCATCCGCGTCATCGACGACGGCTGCGGCATGGATGAGAACGATCTCGCGCTCGCTGTCGAACGCCATGCGACCTCGAAGATCCCCAACGGCGATCTCACTCATATCGCCACGCTCGGCTTTCGCGGCGAGGCGCTGCCCTCCATCGCCGCTGTCGCCGATCTCACCATCGACACACGGGCGCAGAATGCGCCGCACGGCTTTTCGATCCGCGTCGAGGCGGGCGACAGGCGTGGTCTCACTGCGAGCAGCTGGCCGCGCGGCACGCGAATCGAGGCGCGCGCGCTCTTCGCCGCGACGCCGGCGCGTCTGAAATTCCTCAAGACCGAACGCACGGAGACGGCCGCCGTCGTCGATGTCGTGAAACGCCTCGCCATGGCGCATCCCGATGTGCGTTTCGGCTTTTCCGCCGACAATGGCGCGCTCTTCGATTACCCCGCCTGCGGCGACGACGCGGCGGGCCGGGCGCGGCGCATCGCGCAGGTGCTCGGCGAGGAGTTTCGCGCCAACGCCATAGAGATCGACGCCGAGCGGGCGGGCGTGCGCCTGACGGGACTGGCGAGCCTGCCGACCTACAATCGCGGCAACGCCCAGCTGCAATATGTCTATGTCAACGGACGCCCGGTCCGCGACAAGCTCTTCGCCGGCGCCATTCGCGCCGCCTATCTCGACTTCCTCAGCTCCGACCGTCATCCCGTCGTCGCGCTCTTCATCGGCTGCGACCCGCGAATCGTGGACGTCAACGTGCATCCCGCGAAAGCCGAGGTGCGCTTCGCCGACCCCGGCCTCGTGCGCGGCCTCGTTGTCGGCGCGCTGAAACAGGCGCTCGCGGAAAAGAGCCATCGCAGCGCCGACACGGCGCGCGCGGCGGTCGAGACATTCGCGCGCGCCAACGCCGCGCGACATGACGCGCCCTGGCGCGCGCCGCCGCCCGCGAACTGGGACATTCGGCACTCTCCCCACGCGCCTTCGGGATTTGCGGAATCGCCGCAGGCGGCTTTCGACGTAGGCGCGCCGGCGGCGGACGCGCGCGTTCATGAAGCGCCGGCGCAGGATACGGACGCGCCGCTCGGCGCCGCGCGCGCGCAGTTGCATGAAACCTACATCATCGCGCAGACGCGCGACGGGCTCGTCATTGTCGATCAGCACGCCGCGCATGAACGCCTCGTCTATGAGAAGCTCAAGCGTCAGCGCGAGGAGACGGGCGTCGCGCGGCAGATGCTGCTGATCCCCGTCGTCGTCGATCTCGACGAATCGCGCATGAATGCGCTCGCCGGCGCCTTCGACGAACTCGCCGCGCTCGGACTCGCGCTCGAGCCCTTCGGTCCGGGCGCCGTGCTGGTGCGCGAGGCGCCGTCCATTCTGGGCGAGGTCGATCACAGGCGTCTTGTCGAGGACATCGCCGATCTTCTCGCCGAGGATGGCGACGCGCGCGGCCTCTCGCGCCGGCTCGACCATGTGCTCGCGACCTGCGCCTGTCATCATTCCGTGCGCGCGGGCCGACGCCTCGGCGCTCAGGAGATGAACGCTTTGCTGCGCGAAATGGAGACGACGCCCGGCGCCGGCCAGTGCAATCACGGCCGTCCGACCTATGTCGAATTGAAGCTCGCCGACATCGAGAAGCTCTTCGGGCGCAAGTAAGGTTGAGCCGCCGCGAAGGGCGCCTATTTACGCTCCATGACGAAACAACGCCGCCATTGCATGCGCAGCGCAGCAATGCGGCAGGCGACAAGGGCGCTCCATGAACCGCCGCACCATGATGACAAGCGTTTTCGCTCTCGCGTTTCTTCCGGCAAAGATCCGCGCCGCGCAGTCGGTGCAGATCGAAGCCTTCGACGCGGCGGGGAAAAGTCTCGGCGTCTCCAACGTCGACAAGGTCGTCAGGACCGAGGCGGAATGGCGCGCGCAACTGTCGCCGCTCGCCTTTGAGGTCACGCGCAGGGAAGGCACCGAGCGCGCCTTCACCGGCCCTTACTGGGACGCGCATGACGACGGGCTCTTCCGCTGCGTCTGCTGCGACACAGCGCTTTTCGACTCGAAAACCAAATATGATTCCGGCACCGGCTGGCCGAGCTTCTTTGCGCCTATCTCGAAGAACAACGTCATCGAGAGCGCGGACAATTCCTTCGGCATGCGGCGCGTCGCCGTCTCCTGCAAGCGCTGCGACGCGCATCTCGGCCATGTCTTCACCGACGGGCCGAAGCCTACGGGTCTGCGCTATTGCATGAACGGCGTCGCGCTGCGCTTCGTCGCGCGCGGAACGGCGCAGGGGCAGGCGCAATGAAACGCGTCGCTCTTTTCGCCGCCGCCATCGCCCTGCTCGCGACGCCGCTTCGCGCGGCGGAGCGCGCGGTTAGCCTGCCGCCCCCGGCCTATGATCCTGCGCCGGCGACCGCTAACGCACGGAAGCTCGTCGTCGCCGGCGGATGCTTCTGGGGCGTGCAGGGCGTGTTCCAGCATGTGAAGGGCGTCACGCGCGCGGTGTCCGGCTATGCTGGCGGCGCGAAGGAGACCGCGCATTACGAGAGGGTAGGACGCGGCGACACCGGCCACGCCGAGTCGGTCGAAATCACCTATGATCCCGGCAAGGTGAGCCTCGGCGAATTGCTGCGCGTCTATTTCTCTGTCGCGCATGATCCGACGCAGCTCGACAGGCAGGGGCCGGATGTCGGGACGCAATATCGCTCGGCGATCTTCGTCGCCGATACGGAGCAGGAGAAAATGGCGCGCGAATATATCGCGCAACTTTCATCCGCGAAGGCGTTTCCCACGCCGATCGTCACGCGCATCGAGCGGCTCGGGGCGTTCTATCCCGCCGAAGCCTATCACCAAGATTATCTCGTCCGCCATCCGGATGCGCCATACATCGTCTTCAACGATTTGCCGAAGATCGAGAATCTGAAACGGCTTTATCCCGCCATCTATCGTGACGCGCCCGCGCTGACGAAGAATTAGCCGCCGAACAGGCGTCGGAAGAATCCCTTCGGCTTCTCGGGGGGCGGGGGCGACGGCGGCGGTGAGGGCGGCGGCGCGGCGGCGGCGGCCGTCATGCCGGCGGCGACGCGCGTCTGCGCCTCCTCGCGTTCGACGCCCGCGCGCGCGAGGAGCGCTGCAAGCGTCCTCGCATGTTCGGGCGGCGTCCATTCTCCAGCGCGACGCGCGTTCAGATAATCAGCGAGCCTCGCCGCCGTTTCGCCGTCGTGGCTTTGCTCGAAGTGGACGATCGCGAGCTCGACCGCCGATTCATCGGCAAGCTGACGCGCGGCGATCACGGCCGCGCGGCGAAGCCCTGCATCGGCTGCGAGACCAATGCGCGCGTCGCGCAAGGCGAGCGCGTCCTGTTCCTGCGTCAGCGCCCGCAAGGCGTCCGCCTGTCCGGCGGGGTCGAGTTCGGCGGGAGTTATCCCCTCGAGACCACAGGCCGCGACATAGCGCTGGAGCAGCGAGGGCGTTGCGCGCGCCTCGCTGCGAAACCTCGGACTCTGGGCCGCTTGCGCAAAAACGCCGCCGCGCGCAAGCGCCGCCGTCAGCGCGGGATCGACGCCATAGGCGGCGTAGCCGCCGAGATCCTCCAGATGCGAACGGGCCGGCGCCGAGGCGTCGGCGACGAGCGCCGCAAAGCTCGTCTGCGCCAGCGGCTCGAACACGTCCCACAGGCCCGCGGACTCGAAACGCGCCTTGAAACTCGCGCGCGCGAGCGCGTCGTTGAGCACGGCGACGAATTTCTCGCGGCGGCTCCTGAGACCTGCGGCGCGTTCGGCGACGATGCGGGCCGCCGGGCCGCTGGTCGTCGCCCGCGCGGCCGCCGCGGCGCGGCGCATCATCTCGTCGAGCAGCGGCTCGTCCTCACCGATCCGGCGCGGGGTCAGCCCGTCGCCCTCGACGCGCAGCAGCCGCGCAAAGGGCGGCCCGCCCGGGTCGGCCGGCGCGACGCCGATGTCGCCCGCCGCCGCCGTCGGACAGATCAGGCCGATATCGTCGCCGAGCGCCGCGCCATAGAAGTCGATCTCCACGGTCTCGCCGAGGCCCAACGGGTTTTTATCGTCGCCGCGGCGAACGGTGACGCCATCGGCCTCGGCCCCTTCCGGATCGAGAATGAGATTGAGCAGATTGGCGACGACCACGGCGTCGCTCGACTCGACCGCGTCGGGATGCTCCCCCGGCTCGCCGGTCGCTTGGCGAATGTCCTCGAAACTCAGAGGATCGATCACCGGCTCTCCCGCCTGTTTCTGCTCCTGCATCCAGCCGCGCAGATGGCGGCGCTGCTGCAGGACGAGCGCGACCGACGTGCGGCCGAGCAATCCGGCGCTCTCCTCCAGCGAATCGGGGATGCGCAGGCGCAGCGCGGCGCGTGGCGCGCCCTGTTCGCGCAGCCAGTGCTGCATGATGGCGAAAGGCGCCTCGCGCGTATCGGCGGCCGCCTCCGCCTCGAAGGGCATGGCTTCGAGCGTCAGCCGATTCTGAAAGGCGGGGAAGATGCGCCGCGCCGGCGCCAGCCGCGCGACGAGCGCGCCGCTCTCGCTTCGCTCCACGGCGCGGCGCTGGCCGATGGCCCAGACCAGCCGCGCGCCCGCCGAGGCCGTCTGCTCGCGCGCGAGGCGCTCCAGATCGCCGCGCGCCGGTAGCGGAACCAGCCGGAAGGAGACGGGATCCGCGCTTTCCGCCTCGGGCAGGAGCGTCATCAGCAGGCGCCACTCGCCGCCCGGCGGCTGCTCGCGCTCGGAACCCAGAACGAGGCGCAGTTCGGAGCCGTCGGCGGCGAAAAGACGCAGGAAGCGGTGATCGCTCGGAATATCCGAAATGACGATGCGCGCCCGCCAGCGCGCGGCGTCGATCACGTCGATGAGCGTGGGAGCGATCGAGAAGTCTTCGTCCCTCGCCGAGACGAGGGTCAATTGGGGGCGCGCGGCGATCGCCGCCGGGCTCTCGGCGCCGTCGAAGCAACCGATCACGAGCCGGCGTCGTCCGTCCCAGAAATAATCGAACTGTTCTCGCCACATCTGCCGCAGCGCCCGGATGATGCATGGCGCCGCAGCCATGCGAAGGAAAGGCGCCCAAAGAATAGCCGGGCCGGCCCCTGCCGCGCAAATCTCCGACGACTCCGCTTGACGCTGTTGCGAATCGCGCCCATCTTTCGAGGCGTAATCTTTCCAGCGGGAGAGTCCGGCGCGTCGCGCCGGCGCCGAAGGCGAAACCGCCCCGGAAACGCTCAGGCCAAAGGACCGCGGGAAGACGTAGGACTCTGGAAAGCGACGCGGCGCGCAAGCGCTTCGTCCACCGACGGGCGTAACCCGCAACGCAGGCTCGAAAGAGCGGCGTTCGGGGAAATCTCTCAGGTCACCGGACAGAGGGGGCGCGCAAGAGCGGCAGGACCGCGTCTTGCGTCACACGCCCGCGCCGGAGAGTCCGATGACCGCCACGCCAGACGTCCACGCCGCGCCTCTCGCGTTTCTGCCGCTCGACCGCCTGCACCGAAGTCTCGGCGCGCGCATGGCGCCTTTCGCGGGCTACGACATGCCCGTGCAATACGCCTCGGGCATTGTCGCGGAGACTTTGCAGACGCGCGAGAAGGCGGGCTTGTTCGACGTTTCGCACATGGGTCAGGCGATTCTCGCCGGCGCGGGCGCCGCGCGGGCGCTGGAGAGCCTCACGCCCGCCGATCTCGCCGGCCTCGCCCCCGGCCACACCCGCTACACGCAGCTTCTCGACGAAAGCGGCGGCATTCTCGACGACCTGCTCGTCACTCGCCTTCCCGGCGTCGAGGAGCGGCTGTTTCTCGTCGTCAACGCTTCCCGCAAGACGGCGGATTTCGCGCTGATCGCGGCGCGCCTTCCGCATTTCGACCTGAACATCCTCAACGACCGCGCGCTGATCGCCCTGCAGGGACCGCGCGCGGCGTCGATCCTCGGCGCTCTGCTCCCCGGCGCCGAGGATCTTCCTTTCATGAGCTGGCGCGCTTTCGACTTCGACGGAGCGTCGTTCTTTGTTTCGCGCACCGGCTACACGGGCGAAGACGGGTTCGAAATCTCGCTGCGCGCCGATCGCGCGGAAGATTTCGTCATGCGCCTTCTGGCGCATGAGGACGTTGCGCCCGTCGGGCTCGGCGCGCGGGACGCCTTGCGTCTCGAAGCGGGGCTGCCACTCTACGGCCATGACATCGACGAGACCACCGATCCGGTCGAAGCCGGCCTCGCCTGGTCGATCGGCAAGCGCCGCCGCGCGGAAGGCGGCTTTCCCGGCTTTGCGCGCATCAGCGCGGCTTTGAGGGATGGACCGTCGCGCCTGCGCGTGGGCCTGCTTCCGCAGTCGAAAGCGCCGGTGCGCGACGGCGCGACCCTGCTTGCGCCTAACGGCGAAGAAATCGGCCTCGTGACGTCCGGCGGCTTCTCGCCGACGCTGCAACGGCCGATCGCGATGGGCTATGTCGCGCGCGGTCACGCCAGCCCGGGCGCTTCACTTTCGACGGACGTCCGCGGAAAGCGCGTCGACATGATCGTCGCGCCGCTGCCCTTCGTCGCGCATCGCTACCACAAACCGAAAGACCAAGAGGACCAAACATGAGCGGACTGCGCTTCACGAAGGATCACGAATATGTCCGCCTCGACGGCGACGTCGCCGTCGTCGGCATTTCCGACTATGCGCAGGCGCAGCTTGGCGACATCGTTTTCGTCGATCTGCCCGCCGTCGGCAAGAAAGTCGCCAAGGGCAAGGAGCTCGCCGTAATCGAAAGCGTCAAGGCGGCGAGCGAAGTTTACGCGCCCGTGGGCGGCGAGGTGATCGAGGCGAACGCAGAACTTGGCGAAGCGCCTGCGCTCGTCAACGAAGACCCGCTCGCGCGCGGCTGGCTCGTGAAACTGCGCGTGGAGAATGCGGCGGAAATCGACACGCTGATGGACGAAGCCGCCTACGCCGACTTCGTGAAAACATTGTAGCGGGGAGAGAGGATAAGAAGATGCGCTATCATCCGCTGTCCGAGGCCGACAGGAAATCCATGCTCGCGACGATCGGCGTCGAGAATATGGAGGAGCTCTACGCCGACGCGCCCGCTTCGACGCTGCTGAAAGAACCGCTCGATCTGCCGCCGCACAAGTCGGAGCTCGAGGTCGAGCGCATCTTTTCACGACTGTCCGCACGCAATACGCCCGCGGGCCGCGTTCCCTTCTTCGTCGGCGCCGGCGCCTACAAACATCATGTGCCGGCGAGCGTCGATCATCTGATCCAGCGCTCGGAATTTCTCACGAGCTACACGCCCTATCAGCCGGAGATTTCGCAGGGCACGCTGCAATATCTCTTCGAGTTCCAGACGCAGGTCGCGCTTCTCACTGGAATGGAGATCGCCAACGCCTCGATGTACGACGGCTCGACCGCGACCGCCGAAGCGGTGCTGATGGCGCATCGCCTGACGAAGCGGCGCAAGGCGCTTCTTTCCGGCGGGCTGCATCCGCATTACGCCGATGTCGTGCGCACGACGTCGCGCCTTGCGGGCGACGAAGTCGTGACGTCGCCGCCGGACGTTCGCGCGCACGAAGACCTCATTTCGCAGATCGATGAAACGGTTTCCTGCGTCGTCGTTCAGACGCCCGATTTCTTCGGCAATCTGCGCGATCTGACAAAAATCGCCGAAGCCTGTCATCGCAATGGGGCGCTGCTGATCGCCGTCTTTACCGAAGCCGTGTCGCTCGGCCTTCTCACATCGCCCGGCGCCATGGGCGCGGATATTGTCGCCGGCGAGGGACAATCGATCGGCAATGCGCTGAATTTCGGCGGGCCCTATGTCGGTCTCTTCGCCACGCGTCACGATTACCTGCGGCAGACGCCGGGCCGTCTGGCGGGTGAAACGCATGACGCCGACGGGCGGCGCTCCTATGTGCTGACGCTTTCGACGCGCGAGCAGCATATACGCCGCGACAAGGCGACCTCGAACATCTGCACCAATTCCGGCCTCTGCGCGCTTGCTTTCTCCATTCACCTCACGCTGCTCGGCGAAGCCGGGCTGACGCGGCTCGCGCGCCTCAATCACGCCAACGCCGCGCGGCTTGCGGACATGCTCTCGAATGTTCCGAACGTCGCGGTGCTGAACGACAGCTTCTTCAACGAATTCACGCTGCGCGTGAAAGCCGACGCGGCGACGCTCGTTGAAAAAATGGCGGCGCGCGGCGTTCTCGCGGGCGTTCCCGTCTCGCGGCTTCTGCCGAACGCGGGCCTCGACGACCTCCTCGTCGTCGCCAGCACGGAAGTGAATACGAACGAAGATCGCGCGGCCTTCGTCGCCGCGCTGAAAGGAGCGCTCTGATGCTCGACCGGCCTGCTCACATCGACGACATGGACGAGACGCCCGCAACCTTCACCGGCAATCGCGGACTCGATCTGGAAGAGCCCCTGCTCTTCGAGATCGGCCGCATCGACGCCACGGGCGTCGACGTCGATGAACCGCCGCCGGCGCAAACGCGCCTCGGCGGGCTCGAACGCAAGGGCGCGATCGGCCTTCCCGGTCTCACCGAGCCCGAGACCATGCGTCATTACGTGCGCCTCTCGCGCAAGAATTATTCGATCGACGCGGGGCTTTATCCGCTCGGCTCCTGCACAATGAAGCATAATCCGCGTCTGAACGAGAAGGTCGCGCGGTTCGATGGCTTCGCCGACGCGCATCCGCTGCAACCCGTTTCAACCGTGCAGGGCGCGCTCGAACTGATGCAGACGCTCTCGCATTGGCTGATGACGCTGACCAACATGCACGCCGTGGCGCTGTCGCCGAAGGCCGGCGCGCATGGCGAGCTGTGCGGGCTGATGGCGATCAAGGCGGCGATTGCGGCGGCGGGCGAAAGCGAAACGCGCAATGTCGTGCTGATTCCCCAATCGGCGCATGGCACCAATCCCGCGAGCGCCGCCTTTCTGGGCTTTTCCGTGCGTGTCGTTCCCGCCGCGCCGGACGGAACGGTGCGCGCCGAAGCAGTGAAGGAAGTGATCGGCCCCGACGTCGCCGCGATCATGCTGACCAATCCCAACACCTGCGGCCTCTTCGAGCGCGACATCGTCGAGATCGCGCGCGTGGTGCACGAGGCGGGCGGCTATTTCTATTGCGACGGCGCCAATTTCAACGCCATCGCCGGCGTCTTGCGGCCGGGCGACTTCGGCATAGACGCGATGCATATCAATCTGCACAAGACCTTCTCGACGCCCCACGGCGGCGGCGGGCCGGGCGCCGGCCCGGTGGTTCTGTCGGAGCGCCTCGCGCCCTTCGCGCCGGTTCCCTTCATTCGAAGGGAAGGAGAAACGCTGCGCCTCGTCGAGCATGCGGAAGGAACGCAGAGCTTCGGCCGCATGACCGCCTTCCATGGCCAGATGGGCATGTTCGTGCGCGCGCTCGCCTATATGCTCGCGCATGGGGCCGATGGCGTCGCGCAGGCGTCGAAGGACGCGGTGCTCGCGGCGAATTACCTGCGCGCGTCCCTGCGCGACGTCATGAGCCAGCCTTTCGGCGACCGCGTCTGCATGCACGAGGTTCTCTTCGACGACGCCTGGCTGAAGGGAACCGGCGTTACGACGCTCGATTTCGCCAAGGCGATGATCGACGAGGGGTATCATCCCATGACGATCTATTTCCCGCTCGTCGTTCATGGCGCCATGCTGATCGAGCCGACGGAGTCGGAGTCGAAAGCCTCGCTCGACCTCTTCATCGCGACGCTTCGCGATCTCGCGAAAAGCGCGCATGAGGGCGACGCGCAGCGCTTTGCCCAGGCGCCGCGTCTCGCCCCGCGCCGGCGCGTGGACGAAACGCTCGCCGCGCGCAAACCGGTGCTGCGCTGGAGCGCCGCATAAAAAAGAGGAGGCGCCTTTCGGAGCCTCCTCTCATCTTCAGACTCGCGTCGAGATCATCGCGTGCGCGGCGGCAGGATCGGGAGCACGACTTCCGGCTGTTTCCCCGTCAGCGACTTCAGGAAGGCGACGATTTTTGTCGCCTCGTCGTCCGTGAGCTTCTGGCCGAGCTGCGTTTCGCCCATCACCGTCACAGCGTGCTTGAGGTCGAAGGTCGCGCCGGTGTGGAAATAGGGCGCGGTCAGTTCGACATTGCGCAGCGACGGAACCTTGAAGGCGTATTTGTCGGCGATGTTTTTCGTCACCGCAAAGCGGCCCCAGTCGTCCGCCGGCAGGTAATCCGCCGGCGGCGGCGCGACGACGCCGAATTTCGCAAAGGACGCGCCGCCGATGTTGACGCCGTTGTGGCAGCCGGCGCAGCCCTTCTCCATGAAGAGCCTGGCTCCCGCCTTCTGATCGTCGGTCAGCGCCGCGTCGTCGCCCTTCAGCCAGCGGTCGAAGGGCGCGTCGGGCGTGATGAGCGTGGCTTCGAACAGCGCGATGGCGCGGCCGATGTTTTCATAGTTGAGCGGATCGGGCTGGTCGGGGAACGCCTTGCTGAAGGCGTCGACATAGCCGGGAATCGTCTTCAGCTGCTCGATCGTGCGCTGCTTGGCGGCGGCGTGCTCGACCGGGTTGATCGCCATCGGGCCGCCGCGCGTCTTCAGCATCGCCTTGGGATTGGCCATGACCGAATTGACGACCTGGTCCTTGAGGTCCGTGTTGCGGCCGTCCCAATATTGCGACTTGTTGAAGACGGCGTTGAGAACCGTCTGCACCTCGCGGCCGGCGAGCTGGGCGTTGTGGCCGCCCGACAGCGCCCCGCCGTCGACGCCGCCCATGCTGAGATTGTGGCAGGCGGCGCAGCTCATGTCGCGCGTGTCGGAAAGGCGCGGCTCGAAAAACAGCATCTTGCCGAGCGCGAGCTTTTCCGGAGTCGCGGTCTCGCCGGGAAGGGCGGGCGGCGTCTGCGGCAGCGGCTCGAACAGCCCCTTCGCCTGGTCGCGAAGGGCGGCGTCCGCGAGGGCGGATCCGGCCGCGAGCGCCGGCATGGAAAGAGCTGCGACAAGAGAGGCGATCAACGAAAGACGCATGTTCGAGACCCGGTTTTCGGAGAGCGATCGAAGACGGAATCGATTTATAGCACGTCTCGCGCCGGGCGCGGCGCCAAACGCCGGCGCGACTTATTGGCTCGCCCAGAGGATTCGCGCGATCCAGCTCACCTCCTCGCGGGGGATCACGCGGTCCGGATAGGCGGGGTTGATCGACCGCAATTCGACCGTGCGGGCCGTCTGGCGTTTGAGCTCCTTGGCCATGATCTCGCCGTCGGTGGTCTTCACCACCACACGGTCGCCGCGGCGGACGGGGGCGGCGGGCGAGACGATCACCACATCGCCGTCGCGATAGAGCGGAAACATGGAATCGCCGGAAATTTCCAGCGCATAGGAATGTTCGTCGGCGTCGGCGAGCACGTCGATCTCGTCCCAGCCGGCGCCGATGGCGAAGCCGGCGTCGTCGAAGAAGCCGCCCGCCCCGGCCTGGGCGAGGCCGATGAGCGGCCGCGTGTGCTTGCGGCAGGCGCTGCTGTTGGCCGAAACCAGCGCCATGAATTCGTCGAGGCTCGCGCCCGTCGCCTGCAAAACCTTGGCGATCGATTCGGTGGAGGGCCAGCGCTGACGCCCGCTGGCCGTCTCGCGCTTGGAGCGGTTGAATGTCGTGGGATCGAGGCCCGCCTTGCGCGCAAGGCCGGAGGGCGTAAGACCGTAGCGCTCGCCGAGCGCGTCGAGGGCCGCCCAGATCTGGGCGTGGGAGAGAATGTCCGTCATCAGCGAGCTCAGGGTTGCAACGGAAGGGTTTCCTATGAATAGGAATATAACGGTTGACAAATGCGCACAATAGGAAACAAACGCGCCACCCTGACCGGGTTGCAGGTCTAAATTGCCGGAAGAGAAGCGTTTTTCCTCAGGCCGCCGCCCGGGTGGCGGAAGAGGGCTGCGCGCCCTTCTCGCAACGGGGCTGGCCGCCGCCGGCGCCGCGCTCGCCGCAGGGGCGATCCTCGCGCCCGGCGAAGCCGCCGGCTTCCTGCGCGCCGTGACCGGAGACGACGGCGCGCGGCTCATGGCGCTCGTCATCTTCGCCGCGACCTATCTGGTGCTCGCGATCGGCAAGCTGCCCTTCTACCGGCTGGACCGCGCCGGCGCCGCGCTGCTCGGCGCGAGCCTGATGGTCGGGGTCGGCGCGCTCACGCTCGATCAGGCCTATCGCGCCATCGACCTCAACGCCATCACGCTGCTCCTCGGCATGATGATCGTCGTCGCCAATCTTCGGCTCTCCGGCGTCTTTCGACTCGCCGCCGACTGGCTCGCGACCGCCGCGCGCCGGCCGATCTATCTCCTCTCGGCGATCGCCGTCGCGACAGGGCTGCTTTCGGCCTTTCTCGTCAATGACGCGATCTGCATCGTCATGCCGCCGCTCGTTCTCGATCTCCTGCGGCGCCTCGAGCGCGATCCGGTTCCCTATGTGCTGGCCATTCCGCTCGCCTCCAACATCGGCAGCGTGGCGACGATCACGGGCAATCCGCAGAACATGATCATCGGCGGCGCGTCGGGACTTTCCTACTCCGCCTTCGCGGGCGCGCTGTGGCCCGTGGCGGCGGCTGGCGTCGTTCTGACCATCGTCTTCATCGCCGCGGCCTTCCCGCGCGAGTTCTTGACGCGCGAAACGCTGGCGCCTCCCGGCGCGACGCGCGGCGCCTGGCATCCCGCGCTCGCCGGCAAGGCGCTGGCGACGACGGCGGCGATGGTGATTTTCTTTTTCGCCGGCGTTCCTGCCGCCAAGGTCGCGATCATCGCGGGCGCGCTTCTGCTGCTCACGCGGCGCGTGAAGTCGCAGAAAGTCTATCGCGAGATCGACTGGCCTCTGCTGCTGATGTTTTGCGGCCTTTTCATCGTCGTGGCCGGTTTCGAGGCCGCAGCCGTGACGCCCGAACGCGCGGCGGAGATCGGCCGCCTCGCGCTCGAAAAGGCGCCGGCGCTGGCGCTCGTTGCGGCGACGCTTTCCAATCTCGTCAGCAATGTGCCGGCGGTGCTGGTTCTGAAACCCTTCGTCGCCAGCCTGTCCGACCCGCAGCGCGCCTGGCTCGTCGTCGCCATGGCCTCGACGCTCGCCGGAAATTTCACGCTGGTCGGGTCGGTCGCCAATCTCATCGTCGTCGAGCGCGCGCGCGCAGCGGGCGTTTCGATCGGCTTCTGGACCTATTTCAGGATCGGCGCGCCGCTGACCCTTGTGACGATCCTCATCGGGCTCGCGATCCTTTAAGCGTTGGGCGCTTCCTCTTCCGCCTGCTCCGCGGCGCGGCCGGAGATTTTGCGCCGCACCCGCTCGCGTTTGAGCTCCTTGCGGCGCTGCACCTGGCGCTCGCGCGCCTCCTCCCCCGAGGGTTGCAGGATCTTGCGGAACTCGTCGCGCTTCTCGTGGATGGACGCGATCACATAGCCCATGGGCACGCCGATATCGACGAGGACGGTCTCGGCGAGTTGCAGACTCGCCTCGATCGTTTCGGGAATGGCGTCGCTCGCGCCGAGGCGATAGAGCGCCGTCGCGTGCCGGGCGTCGCGCGCGCGGGCGACGATGATGAGGTCGTTGCGAATCTCATGCGCGACCCGCACGATTTCTTCTGCGGCCGGGGCGTTCTCGACCGTGACGACCAGCGCACGCGCCTGCGCGACGCCGCAGCGCAGGAGAAACTCTCGCCTTGTCGCGTTGCCCCAGTAGATTTCAACGCCTTCTTCACGCCCCTTGGCGACGAGCGAGACGAGATCATCGACCGCGACGAAGGGCACGTTGTGCCGCGTCAGCATGTCGCCGACGAGACTGCCGATGCGCCCGAAGCCGACGATCAGCACGCGCCCTTCGGCAATCTGCGCCTCCGGCGCCAGATGGGCGTGTTGCTCATCCTCGGCCACGACGGCGCCGCCCTGCGCAATCCTGACGCCGACCCAGCCGAGGAAGGGAATGAAAAAGATGCTGAGCGTCACGACGACCATGGCGTCGGAGCCGAAGTGCCCGGGCAGAACGCCTGCGCCCATGGCCGAGGTGAGCAGGGCGAGGGCGAATTCCCCGCCTGGCGCGAGGAGCAGCGCCGCCTCGAGGGCGACGCGCCACTCGATACGAAACAGAAGGGCGAGACCGAAGATCAGCGCGGCCTTCACGATTGTGAGCCCCACTGCGTTGAGCACGACAGGACCGGGGTCGGCGACGACGGCGCCGATGTCGAGGCCTGCGCCCACCGAGACGAAGAAAAGGCCGAGCAACAGGCCCTTGAACGGCTCGATCGTAACCTCGATCTCGCGGCGAAACTCCGTTTCCGCCAGCAGCAGCCCGGCGATAAAGGCGCCAAGCCCCATCGAAAGGCCGGCCGCGGCGGTGATCAGCGCCTCGCCGATGACGACGAGGAGGCAGGCCGCCATGAACAGTTCGGTGAGCTGCGCCGAGGCCACGAGCCGGAACAGGGGGCGCAGCAGCAGCCGGCCGAAGACGATGAGACCGGCGAGCGCCAGAAAGGCCGGCAGGAAGGCGGATGCGGCCTCGAAGGCGCTAAAGCCCTGCTTGGCGTTGGCGAGAACGGAGACAAAGAACAGCGCCGGCGCCACCATCAGATCCTGCAGCAGCAGAATTGAAAAGGCGACGCGGCCGGACGTCTTGGCGAGCCTTCGCCCCTCGGCCAGCACCGGCATGACGACCGCCGTCGAGGACATGGCGAGCGCGCCGCCCATCAGGATCGAGGGCGCCGGCTCGACATTGAACCAGAAGTGGCCGATCGCGGCGAGGACGGTCGTCGACACGGCGACCTGCGCCAGCCCGAGTCCGAAGACCAGACGCCGCAGTCTGACGAGGCGCTCCCAGGACAGTTCGAGCCCGATCATGAACAGCAGAAACACCAGGCCGAACTCGGCGAGGCTCGAAACGCCCTCGACATCGGTGATGGTGAACATCGACGCCCAGCTGTTCTCGCGCGCGAAGCGCCCGAGGCCGAAGGGGCCGAGCGCGGCGCCGGCAAGCAGAAAACCCAGAACGGGGCTGATCCTGAGACGATGGAACAGCGGCACGACGACGCCCGCTGTCGCAAGAAAAACCAAAGCCTCGCGATAGGATTCCAGATGTACGGAATTCGTCATGCCGCCCTTTTCGTCCGCCGATTCCAGAGGTTGAATATACGGCGCGCGCAACTCATTGCGAGAAAAACAACGGCGATCTGGCGCCGGTTTCTTCAGCATCGAGGCGGAAGCGCCGACAAGAAAGACTGAGAGGCCGGCGCAGCGACGACCGGCCCCCGTTTTCGGCAATCAGATCGGCCACGTTTGGAATCAGGCGAAGATTTCCACTGCTCCGCTTGCAAGACGGTAGATCCCGCCGACGATCCTGACCCGCTTCTCGTTGACGGCAGCGCTCAGAAGCGGCGTCGCGCTCTTGAGCGCCTCGACGCCGAGACGCACATTTTCCTGTGTCGCATTCTCCAGCTGATCGCCCGGCCGGCCCGCAACCGCTTTCACGGCGGGCGTAAGCGCCGCGACAAGCGACGGCAGATGACCGGGCAGCGTCGTCCCGTCCGAAATCGAGGACATCGCGGATTTGACCGCGCCGCAGGCTTCATGGCCGAGCACGAGCAGCAGCGGCGTCTTCAGGACCTCGACCGCAAATTCGAAACTCGCGACATTGTCGGGATTGACGAAATTGCCGGCGACGCGACAGACGAAGAGATCGCCGCGCGAACTGTCGAAAGCATATTCCGGCGCGATGCGCGAATCGGCGCAGCTGAGGATTCCCGCAAAAGGATTCTGTCCGCCGACGAGCGCCTCGCGTTCCGCAATGAAGTCGTGCCGCCGCGCGACTCCCGTCTGATAGCGCTTGTTGCCCTCCATCAGCCGCGCGAGCGCGTCGTCGGGGGTCATCACATTTTCAGGCTTGGGCGGGGCGGATTGTGTCGGCCGCGCCTCTTTCCCGCGCGATTTTCTGCCTTTCGCGTTCGCCTCGCCCGCAATCGTCAGCGCGGCCGCAGCGGCGGCGCCGAGCATGAAAGTCCGGCGAGGCGTTTTCCGGCCGTGAGCGATGTCGGGAAATCCACAGGACAGGCACATGATCAATCCTCCAAAGGATGACAAACTGCCTGGTTTCCGCCAGCTCAGGCTGCACTCGATCATTAACCGTCGCACGGGGCCGAAGATAGGGCGCAAAAGAAACGCCGCCCCGAAGGGCGGCGTCCGGCGTGAGGATTAACGGAGCGGATTTCTCGATTTATTCCGTGGGAGCGGCCGCAACGGCGCGGGCGGGCTTCGCCGCCGGCCGCGCGGCGCTCGTCTGGGCCTTGACGGTGGCGTTGGCCGCCGGCGCCTGCGCCGCGGTCGCGACGCGCGTCCAGGTCTCGCCGCTGCACAGCACGCCCCAGAGGCAGCCTTTCAGGCTCAACTCATTCGCCGATTTGAGGCTGATGAAGCCGTCGTAGGTCTTGCCGTCTTCGGCGTTGAAGAGTTTGCCCTTCCATTCATTGGGGCCGGTCTTCGTCGCGCCGCGCAGGATCACGGTGCCGACGCCGCTCTGGTCCTCGGGGTTCTTCGCGGCGATCACCTTGGCGCAGAGCAGGCCGTCGCAGTCATAGAAGCTGAACTGCACGCCGCCTTCGGAACGCAGCCAGACGCCGCGGGGATCATTCGCGCTCACCGCGCCGGCGGGAGTCGCAAGGAGCGCGATGGCGGCGGCGGGAATCGACAGGCGCGAGAGAACGCGGACGAGGAGATCGAATACGGAGTTACGCTTCATTTCGATCGCTCCTTTGTTTGGCGATGTCGAATATTGTTGAACCTCATCTTGGCGAATCTTCGACCCTGAGCCGTTAATAAATTGACAACCATAAATCGTCTTCGACATCAGCAGGTTGAATCGTTTTGCTACACGCCGGACGTCGGCGTCCGGCGTGAGCCCGGCCGTAAAGTCGTCGCAATTTCAGGGCTGAAGCAGGCGCTTGTAGACCTCGAGCGTCGCGCGCTGCATTTCTTCGACCGAGAAGCGCGTCTGCACGTTTTTTCTCGCGCGAAGCGTCAATTCGTCGCGGGCCGAGGCTTTCATCGCCAGCGCTTCGAAGATCGCATGCGCGAGCGCCGAAGCATCGCCCGGCGGCACGCGCCAGCCGGTCGCCAGTTGCGTGGACGTCTGCGGCGGCGCAAGAACGATCTCTGGCGAGGCGCCGATGTCCGAGACGATCACCGGCGCGCCCATCGCCTGCGCCTCGATCGCGATGCGCCCGAAGGCTTCGGGCTCGGTGGAGGGCGCGGCGATGACGGCCGCTGCGAGATAGGCCGCCGGCATGTCGTCGCAATAGCCGACGCTGCGCACGATTTCTCCAACGCCCGCACGCGCGATCTGCGCCTCGACGCTGCGGCGGAAGGATTCGCTGTGCGCATCGCCGACAAAGAGGATGCGAAGATCGCGGGCGCCCTCGCTCATGAGCCGCCTGGCGGCCTCGATCATCACCGAATGGCCCTTGCGCGCCGAAAGCCGCGCGGGCAGCAGCACGATGCGCTCATGCGGCGCGACGCCCCATTCGGCCCGCAGCCGCTCGACCCGCGCCGGATCGACCACTGCGGGCGAAAAGGCGCGAAGGTCGGCGCCGCGCGGGATGACGACGATGCGGTCGCCCGTCAGCGGATGCAGCTCGCGAATGCGCTGCGCCGCGAATTGCGAATTGGCGATGACGAGATCGCCGGAGGCCATGATCGAATTGTAGCGAAGCTTGATCGGCGACACGCCGTAATAGGCGCTGTGATAGGTCGTGACGAAGCGCGCATTCGTCTGGCGCGTGGCGTAATAGGCGACCCAGGCCGGCGCGCGCGAACGGGCGTGGACGATGTCGACGCCCTCGTCGCGGATGATGCGGGCGAGCTGCACCGAATTGAGCGCCATCGCGATCGGGTTCTTCGTCGCCGCCGGAAAAGGCAGCCACTCGCCGCCCTTCGACTGCAATTCGCTGACCATCCGCCCGCCATGCGACGCGACGAGACAACGCGCTCCCGCCTGGCTCAGCGCCTCGGCCATGTCGATGGTGGCGCGCTCCGCTCCTCCCGACTGAAGGTTCGGAACGATCTGCAGCACCGTTCGACCCGCCAGCGACTGGTCGGCGGAAGCGATGGAGGCGAGCGGATGAGCCATGGGAAGCTGCAAGGGCGAGCTGGCGGTGGACGGTTGCACGAGCACGCTCGCATTCTCTTTCGAGATTATTTACCAACTATGAGCGAATTGCGGAATTTCAAGCGTCGCGCAATTTTTGCCGCCGGGACTGCGGCGCAACCCCAATCGGGAGCCGGCCGTGACTGAGCCCGACATCGATTTTCTCGACATCCCCAATCCCGCCGGCGGCGCCCCTTGGCGTATCGCGCGGCGCCTGCGGCCAGCGGTCGGCGCGGGCGCTCGGTCGCCCGGTCTCGTCTGGCTCGGCGGCTTCGCTTCCGACATGGCCTCGACCAAGGCGGGGTTCCTGGACGCATGGGCGCGGGAGCGGGGACGGGCGTTCCTGCGCTTCGACTACGCCGGCCACGGCGCTTCGGAAGGGAGCTTCGCGGACGGCTGCATCGGCGACTGGCTGGAGCAGACGGCCGCCGTCTTCGAACGCTCGACGACGGGGCCGCAGATCGTGATCGGCAGCTCCATGGGCGGCTGGATCGCGCTGCTGCTCGCCCGCCGCTTCGCCGAAAAAGGCGCGTCGGACCGGCTTGCCGGATTGATCCTGCTCGCGCCCGCGGTCGACTTCACGGAGGAGTTGATCTGGAAGGCGCTGCCCGAAGAAGCGCAGCGCGAGATCATGGAGAAGGGCGCCTGGATGCGAGCCTCGCAATATTCTCCGGACCCGACGCCGATAACCCGCAAGCTGATCGAGGATGGGCGCAGTCATCTCCTGCTCGGAGGCGTTATTCGCGCGCATGCGCGCGTGCACATCCTGCAGGGAATGGCTGACCCCGACGTGCCATGGCGCCATGCGCTGACGCTCGTCGAGCATCTCAGCTTCGATCCGGTGACGCTCACCTTCATCGCCGACGGCGATCATCGCCTCTCGCGCGAACAGGACCTCGCCCAGCTCGCCTCGGCCGTGGAGCTGATGAGCGCGCCGCCGCCCGGCGAACCGGCGCGCGATCTCCTTTCCTGAGACGCGCGCCTCACGCCAGATTTACCTGGCGCGCCGGGCCGCAAGACGCTCGATTTTCGTCGCGAGATCGTTGCGCCGGAAACTGCGCGAAACCGCCTCGCGCGGGCTGACCGCATCATTCGTCCCTTTTTGAAACGCGCCGGAAGCCTCGCGCGGCAGATTGCCCGTCTCCCAGGCGGTAAAGATAAGCTCGCGGGATGATTTGCGATTCCGGCTTTCGAAACGGCTGCTGACGCTCACAGGAAACTCTCCCAAAATCAATGTTGAACAGCTTGAACACAACATAAGGTTGTATCGATGTCAAACAGGTTGCGTCTGCCGAATTAAGCGGACCTTAAGCATAACGATCCGTGACCGAATTGCTTCAGCTTTGCATTAACAGGTGCCGCGCATGATCGGGCTGCAACGCCATGACCGGCGTTTTGGCGACAGCCGGCCCCGACAGCCGGCGCCGCCGCGGACAAATGAGTTGTCTCGACGATGCGCGTCTCTTTCCGGTTCCTGGCCACAGTGGCGCTGGCGGCGTTGACGTCACTGCCGGAGGCGAAGGCCGCCGACTGGTATACCGGCGTTCCCACCGACGGGACGCCGGCGCCAAGGGCGCCCCGCGTCGCCATCGACGTCGCGATCGACGGCACGTCGCAACGCGCGCTTTCGGGCGCGCTGATCGGCACCATCGCCCCCTTCACGGCCATGGACCGCAGCGGCATGCGCGTGCGGCTCAGCGGGCTTGCGGGCACATATGTCTATGCGCCGTCCAATCCCTTCCTGGGCGAGATTCACGGCACGATCGTCGGCGGCGCCTTTCTTTTCGGCTATGAATGGGTGTTCAAGCGCGCGACCGTCGCGCTTTACGCCGGCGGCGAGGTCGTCAACACGAGCCTCTCGCCCAACGATCCCAACAATTCGGCCAAGGGCGGCAGCGGCGGACTGAAGCTCGCGGCGGATTTTTTCACCACGCCCACCGACCAGACGATGATCGCGGGCGTGCTCTCCTATTCGACCAATTACAATTCCTATTACGGGCGGCTGAAATTCGGCATGGCGCTTTCGGACCATGTCTATGTCGGGCCGGAGGTCGTCGCGCTCGGCGACAATTTCTTCCAGCAATGGCGCCTCGGCGGCCATGTGTCGGGGCTTCGCTTCGGCGCCCTGCAATTCGGCGCGGCGGCCGGATTCCTGAATGACCGCGTGCGCGGCGGCGGCGTCTACGGAACGCTCGACACGCGCGTGACCTTCTGATCCGCGCGCGGACAAGCGGAAAATCGAATCATCGTTAACTTGGCCTTCAGCGCACCCGTCTACATTCAAGCTTGGCAGATGTGAGGCTGTGTATGTCCGGGTTGCGTGCGTTCGCCTGGGTGGCGACAGGAGTCTTCGCGGTTGCGTTGCTGACGCAACCGGTGAGCGTGCAGGCGCAACTCGCGCTGAGCGTCACCACCATAGGCCTGCTGATCCTGGTCTGGATTTTCGGCCGCGGCCCGCTGGCGCGGCAAATCTATCTGTCGCTCTCGAGCTTCATCGTCATCCGCTACGTCTACTGGCGCCTGACCTGCACGCTGCCGCCGGCCTCCGATCCGATCGGCTTCGGATTCGGCATGGTGCTGCTTTCCGCCGAGCTCTATTGCGTCGCGATTCTCGTCATCAGCCTCATCGTCAACGCCGATCCGGTGAAGCGCAGGCCGCTCGAACGGCGCCGCGACGAGGAGCTTCCCGTCGTCGACGTCTTCATCCCGACCTACAATGAAGACGAATATATTCTGGCGACGACGGCCGCAGCGGCGATGTCCATGGACTATCCCAGGGACAAGCTGAACGTCTGGCTGCTCGACGACGGCGGCACCGATCAGAAGTGCAATGATGCGAATCCGGTGAAGGCGGAAGCCGCGAAGCTGCGGCGCGCGTCCCTGCAGGAGCTCTGCAGGCGGCTCGGCTGCCATTATCTCACCCGCGCGAAGAACGAGCACGCCAAGGCCGGCAACATGAACAGCGCGCTCGCTCATGTGAAGGGCGACATCGTGCTCGTCTTCGACGCCGATCATGCGCCGTTCCGCGCCTTCCTGCAGGAGACGGTCGCGCATTTCATCGACGATCCGAAACTCTTCCTCGTGCAGACGCCGCATGTCTTTCTCAATCCCGATCCGATCGAGAAGAACCTGAAGACCTTTAGCCGCATGCCGTCGGAAAACGAGATGTTTTACTCGCTGACGCAACGCGGCCTCGACAAATGGGACGCCTCCTTCTTCTGTGGCTCGGCGGCGCTGCTGCGCCGATCCGCGCTGATGGAGACGGGAGGCTTCTCCGGCGTCACCATCACGGAGGATTGCGAGACCGCCTTCGAGCTTCACGCGAAAGGCTATTCCAGCGCCTTCGTCGACAAGCCGCTCATCGCAGGATTGCAGCCCGAGACCTTCTCGTCCTTCATCGGTCAGCGCGTGCGCTGGTGTCAGGGCATGCTGCAGATCATGATGCTCAAGAATCCGATGTTCAAGAAGGGCCTCAAGCCCATTCAGAAACTCGGCTATCTCTCGAGCATGACCTTCTGGTTCTTCCCCTTCCCGCGCCTCGTCTTCATGCTGGCGCCGCTCGCCTACATCCTTTTCGACGTGAAGATATTCGTCTCCAATGTCGACGAGGCAGTGGCCTTCACCGCGACCTACATGGTCGTGAACGTCATGCTTCAGAACTATCTCTTCGGCTGCGTGCGCTGGCCCTGGGTCTCCGAACTCTACGAATATTGCCAGGGCGTTTTTCTCAGCAAGGCGATCGTGTCTGTCGTGATGAACCCGCGAAAGCCGACGTTCAACGTGACGGCGAAGGGTCTCACCCTCGACAATGACCATCTCTCCGAACTGGCGTGGCCGTTCTTCGCCATGTATCTCGTGCTTCTGACCGGCACGCTGGTCGCGGCGTTCCGCTATGTCGTGGAGCCCGGAGTCAGCAATCTGATGTTCATCGTCGGTCTGTGGAACACGTTCAATCTCGTCATGGCGGGCGTCGCGCTCGGCGCCGTCTCGGAGCGCAAACAGCCCGACCGCCATCCGCGCCTCGCCATCGATCGCAAGGGCTGGCTGGAGGTCGCGGGAGAAAAAGTCGCCGTCGAAATCGCCAATGTGTCGGCGGGCGGTTGCGCGGTGCGCCTGGTGGATGAAATGCCGGCGGCGCTGCTCGAAGCGGAGGACACGCGCGCGCGCCTCACGATCGAACCCATCGGAGAGCTCGTCGGCGACCGCAGCCTGCCGCTCGTCTTCCGTCGCACCCCGACGGGCGACGATCTCTATGGCTGCGAGTTCGATACGATGCAGGCCGAGGAATATTACGTTCTCGCCGATCTGATGTATGGCGATTCCGACGCGCTGCCGCGTTTTCTGGAGAGCCGCCGCAAGCACAAGAGCATCTGGGCCGGCACCGGCCAGTTCATCTGGTGGGGCCTCGTCGAGCCCGTGCGCGCCTTTGCCTATCTGTTCAAGCGCAAGCCGCAGGATGAGCAGGCGCCCGAAACCGCGCCTGCTCCTCCCATGGCGGCGACCGCCTGGCTGCATCGCCTGACCGCGCAGGCCGCGTCGGCGACGAAGAAAGCGGGCGAAACGGACGCGCTCGCTCCCGCCGCCCGCAAGGAATCCGCATGATCGCCGCCATCGCAAATATTTTCGCCCGGCGTATGGCTTGCGTCATCGCGACGACGCTCGTTGCGACCGAGACATTCGCGCAGGCGATTTTCCTCACCGCCCCGCCGACGATCTCGAAAGTCGAACAGCCGTCGACTGGCGCGCCGGTTCCCGCGCCCCTTCCCCCGCCCGCAAGGCCCGCCGCAAACGTCGCGCGGCCGGCGCCGGGACCAAAGCAGCGCGTGACGATTCTGCGTCATCTCGCCAACAATATTCAGGGCTATCGTCTCGCCGGGGAGACCGGCGCGTCGGAATGGCCGATGTATCTCACCGACAGGCAGGCGCGGCGGAAGCTGCAATTCCAGCTGGGCTATCTCTCCGCCGTTTCGGTGATGCCGGAAGTCTCCACGCTGACGCTGACGATCAACGATCAGACCGTCGGCGCGACGCCGGTCAACGCCGTGCAATCGGTGAAGACCGTCGTCTTCGACATTCCGCCGGGGCTGATGCGCCCGGGCTTCAATTCGCTGCGCCTCTCCACCGAGCAGCGCCATCGCGTCGACTGTTCGCTCGAAGCCACGCAGGAATTGTGGACGCAGATCGATCCCACGCAGACCGGCCTCATTCTCGACGAGGCCGACGCCGGCGTCGACGCGATCGGCGATCTCGCCGCGCTGCCGGCCGACGAACAGGGCGCGCTGCCGATCCGCGCGGTGACGCCCGCGAATGCGAAGACGAGCGACATCGAACGTCTGTTGCGCGTCGTGCAGCTCATCTCCATCGTCGGCCGCTTCGAGCAGCCGGTCGTCGATTCCGGTCCGCTCGCGGGAGGGCGCTACGGCGTGAATCTCCTCGTCGGCACGGCCGCCGAACTCTCCGCGACGGCGGGCGCCGAAATGGTCGGCGTCGTCACTGGCCCGCGCGCCTTCGTCGTTCCGGGAACGCCCGAGCGGCGCACGACGATCGTCGTCACCGGCGCCGACGCGGCGCAGGTCGACACGGCGATGAAAGCGTTTCTCGTCGCCACCAAGCCGAAGGGCGCAGCCGCGGGATTGCGCGCCGCCGCGGCCTTTCCCGGCTTCCGCATGGAGGGCGGCCAGCGCGTGAAGCTCGCCGAGCTCGGCGTCAAGAGCGTGGAATTCGACGGCAGGCTTTATCGAGCGGCCTTCAACATCATAATGCCGCCGGATTTCTATCCCGCCGACTATGGCCGCGCGACCTTGCGCGTCGCCGGCGGCTATGCGCCGGGCCTGACCTCCAAGGCGCAGCTGGTCATGAACGTCAATGATCGCACAGCGGTGAGCCTGCCGCTTTTGAAATCGACGGGCGAAGTGTTCAAGGACAATCCGCTGCCGCTGCCGCTGGGCTTTTTGCGGCCGGGCCTCAACCGCATCGAGATCGAGGCGCATGTGCCGGCGCCGTCGGACGAGAGTTGCGACACGCTCGCCGCGAAAGTGGAGTCGAACCGGTTCCTTTTCCTGGACTCCACAGAGATCGAGATGCCGGCGATCGCGCGCGTGGGCTGCATGCCGGACCTCGCGGTGACGGCCACGGGCGGCTTTCCATACGCCGTCGCCTCGAACCGTTCGAAGCTCTATCTGCCGCGGCTCGACTCGAAATCCGTCGGCGCGGCGGCGACGATCGTCGCCCATCTCGCCATCGCCGCCGGCCGGCCGATCGATTTCGAGATCGCCTCGACGCCTCCGCAGGGCGACCACGGTCCGACGCTCGCGGTCGCGCCCTATGACGCGCTGGATCCCGATCTGCTGCGCAGGCTCGACATGCCGGTGGACGAACTCGCGCGCGCCTGGCGCGACAAGATCGGCGCCGAGAGCGCGAGCGACCACGCCGCGGCGCTGTCGAGCGGCGAGGCGGCGCGGCGCAATCGACTCGTGCTGCAAAACAATTTTCCCATGGCCTGCCATCCGCCGAAATCGCCCGACGCTTTCGGCGCGATCTTCAGGCGCGTCGATCTTCAGGCGACCGGCGCGACGGCGCCGGCGGCGTCCGAGGCGCCGACCGAAGCGGAAGATCCGAACACGCCGCGCGACCTCTTTCAGGAATGGGACGCGCGCGTGCGCAATGAGCGGCGGTTCAGCGCGACCATCGCGCAATGGGCGCGCAGCTTTGGCGAATGGAGCAAGGCGAAATTCACCGACGCCGGCGTGTGGATGCGCAATTTCGAACATGGCGGCGACAAGTCCGACATGACGTCGCAGACCCTGCTCGCGCTCGGCCAGAATATTCTGGGCGCGGAGAGCGGGGAGGTGTGGACCGTCGTCACCGCTCCGAACGCCGATCTTCTCGCCGACTCCGTCGCCTGTCTCGTCGATCCGCGCGTGTCGCGACAGATCGGGGGGCGCGTGTCGCTGCTCGATCTCTCCCAGGCGAAGATCAACGTAACGCCGGTCGACAATGCGCGCTTCGTCGTCACGCAGCCGCTCTCGGTCGGCAATGTCCGGCTCATCGCCGCCGGCTGGCTGTCGCTCCATTCGCTCTATTACGTCGCGGGCGCCGTCTCGCTCGCCGTGACGCTCGCGGCGGCGACGCGGCTCTTCGTCAAAAATGTCGGCCGGAGGACGCAATGAAGCGCCTCCCCTGCGCCATCGCGCTTTGCCTTGTCGCGACATTCGCGCGCGGAGAGCCCGCGCCCGCCGCGACGCCTCCCGAAACGTCCGCCGCCGAACCCGCGCCCGCGCCCGCGCCGAAAAAGGCGCCGCGCCTCGCGCTCGATTCGCGGGAGCTGCCGCTCGGCGGCGCGCTGAAGACGCCCGCCATGTGGCAATCCTACAAGGCGCGCTTCGTCACCGATCAGGGGCGCGTCGTCGACACCGGCAACAATCTCATCAGCCACAGCGAGGGGCAGGGCTACGCCATGCTGCTCGCGGTGGCCGCCAATGATCGCGCGACTTTCGAACGCGTCTGGGGATGGACGCGCGCCAATCTGATGGTGCGCGACGATCAGCTCATCGCCTGGCGATGGGAGCCGGGAAAACGCCCCGCCGTCGCCGACATGAACAACGCCTCCGACGGCGACATTCTCGTTTCATGGGCGCTGGCGGAGGCGGGCGACTTCTGGAACGACATGAGCTATCGCACGTCCGGAAGGCGCATCGCCGTGGAGCTCGCGCGCAAGCTCGTGCTGTTCAAGACGAAGATGGGCGCGATCCTGCTTCCCGCCGTGACGGGCTTTCACGCCGACGATCGTCCGGACGGGCCGGTGGTCAATCTGTCCTATTACGTCTTCCCCGCCTTCTCGCGGCTCCATCTCGTGGCGCCGGAAGTGGATTGGGCGGGGCTCACGCAAACGGGACTCGATCTGCTCGACGCGACGCGCAAGACTCCCGACGCGCTGCCCACCGACTGGATTTCGCTGAAGAACCAGGAGGCGAAGCCGGCCGCGGACATGGCGCCGCAATTCTCCTACAATGCGGTGCGCGTGCCGCTTTATCTCGCTTGGGCGGGCGTTGGCGAGCGCGAGCAATATGCGCCCTTCATGACTCTGGTGAAGCGCACCAGAGGCGCGCTCGCCATCGTCGACGTCACCACCGGCGCCGAGGTCGGCCGTTTCGGCGACAGCGGCATTGGCGCGATCGGCGCGCTGACGGCCTGCGTCTTCGAAGGCGCGAAAGCGCCGCCGCAGCTCCTCGCCGCCGACGCCGCGGACAATTACTACCCCGCGACCTTGCGCCTTCTGGCGCTGATCGCAATGCAGATGAGGCATGGCGCATGTCTCGGATAACGCCCCGGCTCGCCGCCAGTCTCCTCGCAATGGCGCTTTGGCTGACCGCGGATGTCCATGCGGCGCCGTCGCCCACGGAGCCGGAGCCGCCCGCGCAGAAGAAAAAACCGCCGGCGCCGGAAATGAAGGCCGCCTCGAAGGAGGCGAAACCGGCGCGCCCGGCGCCTGCGCCCATTCCTGTGGTGGGCGGCCCTGTCGCGCCCGACGATCATGCGCTGCGCTATTACGCCTCGCTGAAACAGATGGCGCGGGTCAATGCGGAGCTGACGCGCCTGCGCCGCCTCTATCCCGCCTATGAGCCGCCCGCAGATCTCTATGAAGCGCCGGGCGACGGCGGCGTGGACGAGGAGCCCTTGTGGGCGCTGTATTCCGCCGACCGGATCGACGAGCTGAAAGCGGCGATCGCCGCCAAGCAGCGCGAGACGCCGACCTGGAAGCCATCCGCCGATCTGACCAAGAAGATGCGCCGCAAGGAATTGCGGCTCAGGATCGGCTCGTTCTGGAAGGCCGAGAAATTTCTCGACCTCGTCGATTACATAAAGGGCGAGAATGTCGATGTGAGCGAACTCGCCGAAGAAGTCGACGTTCTCTGGACGATCGCCGAAGCCTATGCGCGGGCCAAGCAGAACGAAGACGCGGTGAACATGTTCAAGCGCGTCCTCACCACGTCGAAGGATTCGCATATCCGGGTCGCGACGATCCAGAAGGCGCTGGGCTCGCTGCGCATGGCCGACGTCGAGACGCTGCTCTCTTCTGTCCCCGGCGCGGCCGAAGGCGCGAATGAATATGCGCCAATCGCCATCGACATCACGCGCGCGCGCATCGCGGCCTTCCTGCATGACGAGCGCGCGGAGGAAGTTCCCGTCCCCGACATGCAGAAATTCGAGGCCTACGCAAAGGAGAGCCGCGACGCCAACCAGCTCGGCCTCGTCGCCTGGTACGATTACAAGCGTCGCGATTTCGCGGGCGCGCTGGAGTGGTTCAAGCTCGCCATACAGAACGACGGCGACGCGATGATCGCGCATGGCCTCGCCCATTCGCTGCGCGCGCTGAACATGCTGCGCGAGGCGGAGGAAGTCGCCTTCGCCTGGCATGAGCCGCTGGCGAACAACATCATCCTGTTTCTCGATCTCTTAGAGACCGACCTCACGCGCGAGATTCCGCCCTACATCGAATCCGACCGGCTCGCGCGCTATGCGAAAGTGACGATGGAGGCGGCCTCCGGCGAAGGCGCGCAGGCGCTCGCCTGGTACGCCTACAACAGCTGCCAGTTCGACGTGGCGCTGTTCTGGTTCGAGCGCGCGGTCGCGTGGTTCCCGAAGGACGCGACGGTCTATGGCTACGCGCTCACCCTGCGTCGGCTGAAGAAGGAGAAGGGGCTTTACGAACTCGCCAATCGCTATGACGGGCTTTTCGCCAAGGTCATCGAGATTCTCTTCCCCGACGGCTATTACCATCCGCCGACGCCCTGCGATCAGAAAGGCGCGGAACGGCTGCACGGCGCGCCATTCCGTACGGCGGCCTATGTGGCTCCCGGCCCCGCGACGATTCCCGGCGCGCCGGCGAATTACGATCCGCAGGCGGCCAGCTATCTGGCGCAGAAGAACGCCTCGACGCCGATCGACATGCAGATTCCGCAGGAGATTCTGCTCCAGCGTGCAATGAAGAACATCAGGGGCCGATTCCCCGCCGTCGTGGCGCCCGAGAATCCGCTGCGCTTTCGCGCCCTGCCGATGGCGACGAATAATCGCGCTCCTGCGCATGGCCTGCCGGTCGCATCCGAGAGCCCGTTGCGCAAGGACCCGGCGACGCAGCCGCCGCCCCTCGTCGCCCGCCGCACGCCCGGCGTGGGCGCCATGCCCTATGAGCATTACGGCTTCAGCCTGCTTCCCGGCTGGAACGGCGTGGAGACGGCGACATGGCCGCCCTATTCGCAGCAGATCGCGCCCGCCGGCACGCAATGGGCGTCGCAGGACGCCGATCCCGCGAAGGCGGGAATAGCCGTCTTCGACGCGCGCAATCCGGCGAACGCCCGCGGCCTTCCGCCCGCCGGCTATGGCGCGCAGCCGACGCCCCGCGCCCCGTCGAACGCCTATGCCGCGCCCGGCCCGCGCGACGCTCCCCCGCCCGCGGCCCCGGCGCCTCCGGGCGCCGCCTATGGCCAATATCCGCAACCCGTGAGTCGCTGACATGATCCGCCTGCCGCGCCGCCCCCTCCTCGCCGCCGCGTCCTGCCTGATCCTCGCCGCCTGCGGCCAGAGCCAGCCGGAACGCCAGTTCACGGCCGACGCCGACGCCGCCGTCACCGGGCAATTCATCGCCGGCAAGACGCTCTCGGCGCCGATCGCCGCCGGGGAGGAGACGTCCGGCTTCGCCGTGCTGTCGCTGCCTCAGGCCGCCGGCCGCGGCGGCAAGCTCACCGAGAAACAGTTCCTCAACGGCTGGCGGCAGAGCGCGTCGCTCGACCGCGCGAAAATGGCCGGCGACTGGAACGATCTGACGATCGAAATCCAGTCGGCGCCCCCCGGCGAGGACCGTCGCGGCCAGATGCAGATCGCCAAACCCACGGCCGAAGGCGTGCGGCGCGAAATTCTCGCCCGTTTCCACGGAACGCCCATGCGCATCGTCAACCGGCCGATGCACAACCGGCTTGGCCCCTTCGGCCTCGCCGTCGGGGCCGGCGCGGGCGGGATGCGTTGCGCCTTCGCCTGGCAATGGGTCGACAATCTCGCCGTCGCGGCGCGGGGCGAAAGGGCGAATTTCTTCAACAGCGGCGAGACGCCCGCCTCGATCCGCCTGCGCCTGTGCCGGCGCGGCGTCACCGCCGACGACCTCGCTCTCTGGTACGAGCAACTCGAAATAGACCCGGCCAATGTCGCCCGCATCGCGGAAGCGTTGCGCCAGAACGCGCAGACCGCCGAAGGCGCGTCGCAGATCGTCGACGCCTCCGACAGTCTGGAAGCCACGCTCATTGGCGGCCCGCGCGGGGCGGCGGCGCATGCGGCCGGCCCGCGTCGCCATGTCGCCCACCGCCCCCGCCGCGCCGCCCCGGACATGGCGCCCGACACATTCGCGCCCCTGACAACCCCCTCCTCGCCGAGCGCTTCCGGCCCGCGCTATCTGGGCGCGATCGCGGGCGCCGGCGCGCAATATGCGGCCAGCGCGCCAGTCGGCTCGCGCGGCGCGGGCTTCGGGCCCGTGCGCCTCGATCCCGGGCTTCCGGCGCAGGCCTATCGCGGCCCCTCGGCCGCCCGCGCGGTGGTTCCGCCGAGCCCGGGCGGAGCGCCGGTCTATCTTGCGCCCGCGCGATAGGGGCGCCGCATCGCGAAAGGAGGCTTGACAGGTTCCGCCTGCGCCTCGATGTTGCCGAACAATTCGTTCGGCATATCGAACGCGAGGACGCCCGCGAGGATTCATTGACCACTTCGTCTCAGGCGCGACAACCCGGCGCCAGCGCGAGGACCAACGGAAAGATCGTCACCTTTCCGGCCGATCGCCCCCTCCTCACCGACGGCGGCGGGCGCATCGCGCCGCTGACCATCGGCTACGAGACCTACGGCCAGCTGAACGAGGCGCGCAGCAACGCCATCCTGCTGTGCCATGCGCTGACCGGCGACCAATATGCGGCGGGCGTGCACCCCGTCACCGGCAAGCCGGGCTGGTGGGACGCGCTGGTCGGTCCGGGCAAGCCCTTCGACACAGACCGCTATTTCCTCATCTGTTCGAATGTCGTCGGCGGCTGCATGGGCACGACGGGCCCGGCCTCGATCAATATCGCGACGGGCAAGCCCTACGGGCTCGACTTTCCGGTCGTCACCATCCGCGACATGGTGCGCGCGCAGGCGATGCTGATCGATCACCTCGGCATCGACACGCTGTTCTGCGTGGCGGGCGGCTCGATGGGCGGCATGCAGGTGCTGCAATGGGCGGCGAGCTACCCCGAACGCGTCTTCTCCGCCATGCCGATCGCAACGGCGGCGAAACATTCGGCGCAGAACATCGCCTTTCACGAGGTCGGGCGGCAGGCGGTGATGGCTGATCCCGACTGGCGGGGCGGGCGCTATCTCGAACAGGGCGTGCGCCCCGAGAAAGGTCTGGCGGTTGCGCGCATGTCGGCGCACATCACCTATCTCTCGGAGGCCGCGCTCCAGCGCAAATTCGGCCGCAAGCTTCAGGACCGCTCGGCGCCGACCTTCTCCTTCGACGCCGACTTCCAGGTCGAGAACTATCTGCGCTATCAGGGCCTCGCCTTCGTCGAGCGCTTCGACGCGAATTCCTATCTCTTCGTCACCCGCGCCTGCGACTATTTCGATCTCGCGGCGGATTACGGCGGCTCTCTGGCGCAGGCGTTCAAGGACACCAAGACGCGCTTCTGCGTGGTCGCCTTCGATTCCGACTGGCTCTATCCGACATCGGATTCGCGCGCGATCGTCCATGCGCTGAACGCCGGCGGCGCGTCGGTCTCCTTCGTCGAGATCGAGTCCGACAAGGGACATGACGCCTTTCTGTTGCATGAGGAAATGTTCTTCGCGACGACGCGCGGCTTTCTCGAATCCGCGGCCGCGGCGCGCGGCCTGAAGGAGACGCGCAAGTGAACGGCGACCCGCAGAATCCCCGCCTCGATCTGCGCGTCATCGCCGACATGGTCGCGCCGGGCTCGCGCGTGCTGGATGTCGGCTGCGGCGACGGCGCGCTGTTGCAGCTTCTCGAAGACGCCAAGGGCGTCGACGGACGCGGCGTCGAGCTGTCGCAGCGCGGCGTCAATGAATGCGTGGCCAAGGGACTGTCCGTCATTCAGGGCGACGCCGACACGGACCTCGCGGATTATCCCGACGACGGCTTCGACTATGTCATTCTGTCGCAGACGCTTCAGGCGACGCGGCGCCCGCGCGAGGCGTTGCGCAACATGCTGCGCATCGGCCGGCGCGCGATCGTCTCGTTCCCGAACTTCGGACACTGGAAAGTGCGCGCCTATCTCGCCTTTCGAGGCCGGATGCCGGTGACCGGCAATCTGGCGCACCACTGGCACGACACGCCGAACATTCACCTGTGCACGATCCGCGATTTCGTCGAACTCGTCGACGATCTCGGGGCGCATATCGAGCGCGGCGTGGCGCTCGACCGCGCCGGCTCGCCGATCCGCGTCAACGCGCCCTGGTGGGTGTGGAATCTAATGGGCGAGCAGGCGGTCTTTCTTCTCGAACGCGGCGCTCCCGGCAAATAGGCGCGGCGGAACATGCGACATGCGACGGTTTGTCCCGCCTGATGTTCTTTCGCCGCAGCGCCATTCGCGTTAGCCTCAATGATGTCGATTGGATAACCTGCATTGCGCGGGGGGCGAGCGGCTTCCTTTCGGGATACGCTTCAAAAAGCAAGAAAGACCGTGCGAGGAGCATCTTCGCCGGAACGAGGAGACGCGGGCTTGAGCACGCATCCGGGGGACACCCCGCTGAGCTACGCCGTTCCGTCACGGAAGACGCGCGGCAGCCGTCGCGGGTCGCGCGCGACGGCAGGCGACCCGCCGGCCCTGCGTGATCTGCCGATCTTCTCCACCGTGGACGACGCGACGCTCGCGCGCCTCGCTCTGGAAGCGAAGGTTGAAGCCTTCGAGGACGGCGCCGTGATCTTTCGCCAGGGCGATCCGGTGAGCGCGGTGGTCGTGATCCTGCACGGCTTCGTCAAGATGCTGCGCATCGCGCCCAGCGGCGACGAGACGCTGATCGGCATCCGCTCAGACGGCGAGACGGTGGGCGAGCCGCCCTCGAACGCCAATGAAATCTATCGCGTCTCGGCGGAGGCGGTGGGGCAGACATCGGTTCTCAAGCTCCCTGCGGCGCGCTTTGCGCGTCTGATGAAGGAGTCGCCGGCGCTCAGCAGCGCCGTGACGCAGGACGCCAAGGACAAGATCGCGGCGCTCATCACCGAGATCGAATCGCTCAAGGCGCAGAACGCCGACCAGCGGCTCGCGAATTTCATTCTGTCGTTCTGCCCGCCGGGCGAGGAGCGATGCCGTTTCCGCCTGCCCTACGACAAGCGGCTGATCGCCGCGCGGCTCGGCGTGAAACAGGAGACGCTGTCGCGCGCCTTCGCAAAATTGCGCGACTATGGCGTGCGCACGGAAACACGCGACGTGCTCGTCGAGAGCGTGTCGCGCCTCGTCGATCAATGCGATCAGCTCGGCCGCCAGTCGCGCCTGCCCTCGGAGCGAGCCGGCCACGCGGCCCGCGACGACGCCGCATAGGAACCGCAACGCCCTTGTCCTGACGCGCCGGCGCCGCACTTATGATGCGGCGCTGTTCTTTTTTGCGCTGTCCCGCTTTCCCGGGCCAAGGAGCTTTGTCATGACATCGCGCATTACTTTCATCGCTCTCACGCTTTCCCTTTCATGTCTTGCTTCGGCGCAAGCGTTCGCGGGCGCGACCAATGGCCCCTCGGCGCTGGCGCTCGCCGCTCTCGTCGGCGACCGCGCGCCGCAGGTCGTCCCGCTCGAAAAACGTCTCCTCGCCGCCTTTCTCGACGGACACGCCGAAATGCCCCATCCCAAGGGCAAGAACATCGTTGTGAAGGCGGATTCGATCGACTGCCGCGCGAGCAATGTCGACGTCACGCAGCACGCCTGCACCCTCGCTTTCGGCGACAAGAAGATCGAGCTCGTGGGCCGCAAGGCGCATGAGCTATACGCCACGCTCGTCGAAAATGGCGTCGCGGCCGATGGCGCGGCCGGCTCGATCCATGTCGCGGTAACGGCGCTCGACTGTCAGGTCGACGCCGACGAAGTGCGAGAGAAAGCCGGCGGCGGCGCAAGATGCGCCTTCAATCCCTGAGTCGTTTCGAGCGCAACGAAGAGATTTCGCAAGAAGAAAAACCGGCAAAACTAAGGTAACGAGAGTCTTTCCGTAGCCGCCCGGCCCGGAAAGACTCCAGACGCCAGCAGGCGAAAACGCGATTCGCGATGTCGCCCGATATGGCCAAGAATTCGCCCCAAAGCCGTCCAAGCAAGGCCGCGATGGCCTGTTGATATTGGTGTCACGGGGCTCCCCGCGCAGCCTACGCAATTGATCGAACCTTCCCGCGGCGAGGAACGGTTCCGTCGTAAGGCGCGCCCGGCGAATGAATCCGATGACGGGAGCGTGCAACAGAGGATCCATGCGCAACATGGCTTCAGCCCACTCGACCGCCTTCACATCCTTGAAATCGCTCTCCCGCGCCATTCCCGCCGTCAGCGCGCTCGCATTGAGCCTTTCCGCTGGCCTGTGGATGCTGCATGGGCAACCCAACGCCCCGAGCGAAGTCGCCGGGGCGCCGAAGTCCGCTTCAGGGACGACGGCCGTGGCCTTTCCCTATGGGCCGATGCTCGTCGACATGGGCGCTCGCGCGCGCATGGCTTCGACAGCGCAGACAGCCCGGGTGGAAGCGAAAGTCGAGACGTCGCCGCAAACACCCGCCGCCGTTCCGGAGCAGCAGCAGGCCGCGACGACAGCCGTCGTGGAGGGCGAGGTCGCGCCCCTGCCGCCGCGTCGCCCGTCCGAGCTGAGATATTCCGCGAGCCGCGGCCCGGTCCGCGTCCCCCTTCGCCAGGCGGCTCTGCAAAACGCGCCAGCCGCGCCGGCCGCCGCGCCCGCCGACAATCGCTCTATCTTCGAGAAGTTTTTCGGCGCGTCGACGCCCGCGTCGCCGCAAGCCGCGCAGGCGCCCGGACAGGCGCTGGCCTATGCGCCAGCGGAGACCGGCCTTTTCGGCGGAACGAAGCCGGCGACGGCGCCGGCGCCCGTCAGCCCTTCGACCGGCGGGGCCGACCGCTACACCGCGATCTACGACATCTCGGCGCATACGGTCTACATGCCCAACGGCACGAAACTGGAGGCCCATTCCGGCCTCGGCTCCCGGCTGGACGATCCGCGCTACGTGCATGAGAGAATGCACGGCCCCACGCCGCCGCATGTCTACTCGCTGTCGCCGCGGGAGGCGCTTTTCCACGGCGTCGAGGCCCTGCGCCTCACGCCAATCGGCGGCGGAAACATATTCGGACGCGCGGGTCTTCTCGCGCATACCTACATGCTCGGCCCCAACGGCGACTCGAACGGATGCGTGTCCTTCCGCAACTATGACGCATTCCTGCAGGCGTACAAGAGGGGCGAGGTGAAGCGTCTCGTCGTCGTCGCGCATATGTAATCATCGACGCGGCGTCGCGCAGGGTCCGGACATTGAAATTCGCTCGCGTGAACCGGGTTTCCGCTCGCGAACCGTAGGGCTATGATGCCGCATGAGCTTTTCATGCCATGCGAGGACGCCTTGCGAAAACTCGTCGCCCTGACGCTGCTGTATTCGATCGTCGCGATCCCTTCGGCCCTCGCCCAGAACACCTCCGCCGCGAGCACGGCGGAAGACATGGCGGCCGAGCAGGCCGCATGCCGGGAAGACGCGGAGAGATTCTGCGGCGGCAACACCATCTTCATTTTCGAGATGGAAAATTGCCTGAAGCGATACAGGAAGCAATTGTCGAAAGCCTGTCGCCAGCAGCTTTCTCCCACGGATTTCAGGAAATATTATCGCGAAGAGGCGCATCCCTTCGATTTTCTGACGGAGTGAGAAGCCTCGCGGTCGGGCGCGTCATAATGCTTGTCTTTCCGCGCGCGCTGGCCGAAAAGTCTCGCGCCTATCAATCGCGGGAGAGGACAGCGTGCCGAAGCAGGATGTGACGGTTTTCGTTTGCGTGTCGTGTCGCGACGGCGCAGACGCGGAGGTTCGTCCCGGCGCCGTCTTTCTCGACGCCCTTCGGACGCGGCTTTCGGAGCGTAATCTCACGCTTGCCGTCGAGCCGGTCGAATGTCTCGCGGTCTGCAAGCGGCCGGCGACGATCGCCTTCGCCGCGCCGGGCAAATGGACCTATGTCATCGGCGATCTCGACGTCGAGGCGCATGTCGACGAACTGATCGACGCCGCGCAAAGTTTCGCGGCCAGCGACAACGGCATCGTTCCCTGGAAGGAGCGTCCCGTATGTTTCAGGAAGGGCGTCGTGTCGCGCACGCCGCCCCTCCCTTAGCATCCTTACTTCTTGTCGGCCTTCGCGCGCTCGATCGCGGCGGAGATCAGCGCGCGCGCGTCCGCCGCGTCGCCCCAGCCAGCGACCTTCGCCCATTTTCCGGGTTCGAGATCCTTGTAGTGCACGAAGAAATGCTCGATGCGCCGCCAGGTCATCTCCTGAAGGTCGGTGTAGTTCTGCACATCGACATAGCGCTGCGTGAGACGCGTCGACGGCACGGCGATGATCTTCTCGTCGCCGCCCGCCTCATCCGTCATGCGCAGCACGCCGATCGGCCGCACCGCGATCACCGCGCCCGGCGCGACGGGCCGGGTGTTGGCGACGAGCACGTCGCAGGGATCGCCGTCGTCGGACAGCGTATGCGGGATGAAGCCGTAATTGCCGGGATAGCGCATCGCCGTATAGAGGAAACGGTCGACGAAGAGCGTGCCCGAAGCCTTGTCGAGTTCATATTTGATCGGCTCGCCGCCGAGCGGCACCTCGACGACGACATTGACTTCATGCGGGGGGTTCGCGCCGATCGGAATGGCGTCGAGACGCATTGATATGGCTCCATATGGGGGATTTCGTTTCGGCGCGCTCTTTCATCAATGACACGCGCAGGCGACTATTCGGGGAGGCCGATTCGCGCCGCCGACTATCCCATTAAACGCGGCGCGACTCTAGCGTTGCGGTTCCGGCGTCGAGACGCTCGCGGCCGCATGCTCGGCGATCGGCTGCATGTCTTCGGCCGACAGCGGCCCGACGAGCACGAAGGCGAAGCCCGCCGCCCGCCACTCGATCGCCGTGACGCTCGACCCCGTCCCGGCGCGCGGCCCCTGAGGCGCGCTCGCCGCGAAGGCGCGCTCGAAATAGAGGCCGACGCGGCCGCCGTCGGCGCGCTCATAAAGCAGGAGTCCCGCGGGGGCCGCGACGCCCGGCGCGATGCGGCCGCCGAGAAGGCGCAGGCCGACCTCCGAGAGATCGGGGAGGCGCGAGAAGCCGACGCGCTCCTGCAGCCAGGAAACCAGTTCCGCGCGGCTCGCGGCGTCGATCTCCACCGGCCGCGGATCGGCGACGAAGGTCGCATAGGTCAGCCCCGCCCGCGCCACATAGCCTTGAAGGATATTGAGGGCGACAGGCGCGCGCGTCTCGCTCCGGCCCGCAAAGATCAACGCCACCAGCGCGGCCACGGCGGCGCCCGCGAGGAGCGTCAGGACGGTAGAGACGATCGCCTGCCGCCGCCGCGATGCGCGGATTTCGTCTATTCGCCGCGGCTGGCGCGGGGCGGCGCCCGGCCGGCCCCAATGAACGGCGCCGGTCTCGATGGGCCCCTGCGCCGGGGCGGGCGCGCGGGTCGCGGCGTCGCGCAGGGAGAGCGGCAGGGTTTCCAGCGCCACGGGCTCGAAGGCGGCGCGCAGCGCGGCGTTCTGGCGTCGCCAGTTCTCGACCAGCGCCGCGGCCTCGGGATGCTGCAGCAGGTGATCCTCGACCAGCCTCCGGCGCTCGCCGTCGAGCTCGCCGTCGACGAAGGCGTGCAGGTCGGCTTCCTCGACGAAGACGGATGAGGACACGACGCTCGCCTATTTCACGACGCGCAAATGCGAGGCCGCGCGGCGCGCGGCGCCGTCGGAGGGCGCGATCAGCGTCGGCCCCTCCGCCGAAAGCGCGGCGCGGGCGCGGCGCAGGCGCGCGAGCGCGGTCTCTCTCGGCGCGCCGACAATGCGGGCGACGGCGTCATAGCCGAAGCCCTCCAGCGAGACGAGCAGCAGCACGGCGCGATCCTCGAAGGCGAGGTCGGCGAGGTCGTGCACGATCGGCGGGTGCCGCGGCGCCGGGCGCGGCGCATTGGCGAGCTTGCGGGCGGCGAGCGCCGTGAGCGCGCCATAGGCCTCGATCCGCGCCTCGTCATGATCGCCCGGACGCAACTCGCGGGCGCGGACGCGGGCGCCGACGCTTTGAAGAGCGCTCTGCACGAGATCGTCGGAAACGGACGGGCCCGCGCCGGCGCAAAGCGCGCGCGCATAACGTCGCAGGGCGGGGGTCGCCCCGCCCAGACCTTCGAGAATTTCGTCCGCTCTCCTGCCCATCTGCGGCTCGATCCAACGGCTTGATTTGTTCTTTGCGCAGCTAGTGACGTTTCCTATCGCATGATAGGGCAATCACGCGCGAATGACCATGGCGCAGGATCGACTCCCGATGCGGTTTTTCCGGGGCGGGAGGCGAAGCGGCGGTCAGGGTTTCCTTTGGGCGAAAACCACGCTAAAGGGCGCCTGCTTCCCGTTTACGCATCAGAAATGGACGCCCAGATGACACAGCAAGCCGCGCCCGCCGCTCCTTTCGCCGGGGTTCTCGCCGGAAAGAAGGGCCTGATTCTGGGCGTCGCCAACAATCGCTCGATCGCCTGGGGCATCGCCAAGGCCTGCGCCGACGCCGGGGCCGAGCTCGCGCTCACCTATCAGATCGAGGCGCTGGAGAAGCGCGTTCGTCCGCTCGCCGCCGATCTGGGCGCCCATGTCGTGGGCCGCTGCGACGTCGCCGAGCCCGAGACGATCGACGCGATCTTCGCCGAGGTCGAGAAGCTCTGGGGCAGGATCGACTTCGTCGTGCACTGCCTCGCCTATTCCGACAAGGACCAGCTCGACGGCCGCTATGTCGACACGACGCTCGACAACTTCCTGATGTCGATGAACATCTCCTGCTTCTCCTTCACGGCCATCGCCCAGCGCGCCGAGAAGCTGATGCCGGAGGGCGGCTCGCTGCTGACGCTTTCCTATTACGGCGCCGAGAAATGGATGCCGCATTATAACGTCATGGGCGTGGCGAAGGCGGGGCTCGAGGCGTCCGTCCGCTATCTCGCCGCCGACCTCGGCGCCAAGAACATCCGCGTGAACGCCATTTCGGCGGGCCCGATCAAGACCATGGCGGCCTCCGGCATCGGCGACTTCCGCTATATCCTGCGCTGGAACGAATATAATTCGCCCCTGCGCCGCGTCGTGACGATCGAGGAAGTGGGCGAGAGCGCCGTCTATCTCCTGTCGCCCATGTCGCGCGGCGTCTCCGGCGAAATCCTGCATGTCGACGCGGGCTATCATGTCGTGGGCATGATGAACCCGAGCGCGGCGCCGAAGATGGCGGATTTGCTGGCGTTGTTGCCGCAGGATGTGAAGTAAGCGGTAACCCGCGTCATCGCCAAAGGATAACGCGGGCGCGTCGTTGAACGCACCCCGTTGCTCGCGCGAAAATTTTGCAAGAAGACGGCGAGCTGGGCGAAGACCCGTCCAGTTAAGCCGCACCCTTGGCTACGCGAACTTGTTGACCTGACAAGCCTTGATAGGCTGGCGCTCGATACCATTGCGAAGTCGAAGCCGGATTCAAATAGTTTTCGAGACCCATTGGCGAACATCGATCGATGACGAACCTGACAGCTTTCTTGAATTCGATCGTAAGTTTGACTATTCTGATTGTGAAATTTGAGAGGACTAGAGGGTGTTATGCACTCTGGATGATGAACTCCGCGGCGCGCTTGAGCATGAGACATGCGAAAGCGACGACGTGTAGTCCTCCGAGGGTCTGAGCATAGCGCTCGTAATCTTTGACGAGCCGCCTGCATCGCGTCGCCCAAGCGAATGAACGCTCGACCACCCATCGCTTGGGCAGCAGCACGAAGCCCTTCTTCGCCTCGGCGAGTTTGACGACGCAAAGTTCGGCGCCCTGCGCTTTTGCTGCTTCGGCCGCGTTCTCGCCGGTGTAGCCCTGATCGACATAGATGAGTTCGACGCTTTCGCCTGTCACATCCTGCACGGCTGCGATGAGCTTGCCGACCTCGGCGCGGTCGTCGACGTTGGCCGGCGTGACATGCAGCGCCAGTAGATGGCCCAATGTGTCGACCGCCATGTGCAGCTTCGAGCCACGCTTGCGCTTTGCGCCGTCATAGCCGGCTCGCGGGCCGCTCTCCGGGGTCGACCGCAAAGGTGCGGCTGTCGATGATCGCCGCCGTCGGCTCGGCAGCCCGCCCGGAGGCGACGCGCAAGACGGCGCGCAAATCCTGCGCCAGCGCCTCGAATACGCCCGCCGCCAGCCAGCGCTGCGATTGCTGATACACGGCCGACCACGGCGGCAGATCATTAGGCATGGCGCGCCATGCGATGCCGTAGCGCAGCACGTAACGTAGCCCGTTGAACAGCTCGCGCAGCGAATGTTGGCGCTGCGGCGCGCTTTCGTCCATGAGCGTCAGATACGGCGCAACCAGCGACCACTCTTCGTCGTTGACGTCAGACGGATAAGGCTTCCGAATCGGAGACATACCATTCTACTAAGGCAATCAACGACCAAAGTACATAACACCCACTAGCCCGAATCGGACTTTCCGATATTAAAAAGTCGTGCTGATAGCTGGCGCGAAACCATCCGTCTGCAGATGGATGAGCTGGCTTGCGATCTTGGTCGAGGCGCCGAGCCCGGCACACAGGAGCCGCTACCCAAATTGCGGCTTTCCATGTTATACAAGCCTATGTCGATCACCCTCACTCCCGATCAGGAAGCATGGCTCCAGGCGCATGTCGCTACGGGGGAGTTCGCCTCGATCGAGGACGCCGCCCGCCAGCTCATAGACCAGCGCATCGCGGAGCTTGCGACCGGCTTCGAAGATGACATGGCCTGGGCGAAACCCCTGGTCGACGAAGCCCGCAAGGCTCTCGCCAGTGGCGATGTTCTCACGCTTGAGGAGCATAAGGCGCGGAACGCGGCGCGTCTGGCGGCGCTGCGTCGATAGTGGCTCGCGTCCTCTTAACGTCCCTCGCCGACGGCGACGTCGATTACATTATTGCCGACCTTGCCGCAAAGGCGGGAGCGCGCATAGCTGCGCGCTATATTGCCGACTTCGACAAGCTCTACGATCGCCTGGCTGAATATCCGGATAGCGGCGCCCGGCGCCCCTCTCTTGGCGAGTCCGTGCGCGTCTCCGTCATCGCGCCTTACGTTGTGATCTACGAGCATATGCCCGCTGAGGGCACCGTCGTCATCATGCGCATTGTTCACGGACGCCGCAATATCACCGAGAAGCTTATGCGAGGCTCCTAGAAGTTGAGGCGGGGCGGCGTTCGCCCCTCACACCCCCTCCGGCCGCCCCACAATCGTCACCAGCAGCCCGCCGTCGCCGAGCAGCCGCTTCGCCGCGCGCTTGCAGTCCTCCAGACCGACCGCGGCGATCCTGCCGTTTCTCTCGTCGAGATAGCTCGGCTCGAAACCGTCCATCTGCAGTTTGACGAGCTGGCTTGCGATCTTCGTCGACGTGTCGAAGCGTAGCGCATAGGAGCCGATGAGGAATTTCTTCGCCTTGTCGAGTTCGTCCTCGGTCGGGCCTTCCTCTGCGAAGCGGCGCACTTCCTCCTCGATCACCTTCAGCGCCTCGCCCGCGCGCTCGTTGCGGGTCGCGGCGGCGCCGAGCAGCATGGGGCACTGGTCATATTCGTTGAGCTGCGAATAGACGCTGTAGGCCATGCCGCGCTTCTCGCGCACCTCGCGGAAGAGCCGCGCGGTGAAAGTGCCGCCGCCCAGAATGTGATTGGCGACGACGACCGCGAAATAATCGGGATCGCGCTTCGTCACGCCCGGACGGCCGAAGCGGATCGTCGATTGCGGAACGTCGAGATCGACGACCTTGCGCGTTCCGACATTGGCGAGCGTGACCGGCGCGACGGGAATGAGATCATTCTTCTGCGCGAAGGCGCCGAAGGTCTCGTCGAGCCGCTCGGAAAGCGTGGCGGCGTCGATGGCGCCGACGACCGCGATCGCGAGGTCCTTTTTCGCGAATAGCCGTTCGCGCATCGCGATGAGATCCTCGCGCGACAGCGTGTCGATGGTGGCGAGATCGCCGCGCACGGGGCGGCCGTAAGGATGGTTCGGGAAGGCCGCCTCGCGGAAAGCCTTGGACGCCATGGCGTCGGGCTCGTTGAGATCGCGCTTCAGCTCCGCCGAAAGCTGGCTGCGCACGCGGGCGACGTCGGCGGCGTCGAGACGCGCCTCGGTCAGCGCGAGTTTCAGCAGCTCGAAGGCCTTGCCGGTGTTCTTCGAGAGCGTCTGCAAATGGCCCGAAATCGAGTCGCGGTCGGCGCCGAAGCCCAGATGAATCGCGAGTTCGTCGATGGCGCGATGAAAGCCGCGCGCGTCATGGGGGCCGGCGCCCTCGTCGAGCATGCCGGCCAAGAGCGTGGCGAGGCCGGGCTTGTCGGCGGGGTCCTGCGCCGCGCCGCCGCGGATCGCGAATTCGAGCGCGACGAGCGGCACGGCGTAGCTCTCGACGAGCCAGGCCGTGACGCCGCCGGGCGTGACGATACGCTGCACATGTTCGGCGCGGGAGGCCATGGTGACGACGGGAGCATGGGCGGTCATTGGGAAATCCCGAAAAGGAGAACGGCCGACGCTCGCAGCGCCGGCCTCGAAAGGATTCAGGCGGCGTCGGCCGGCGTCAGGAAGCCGGTGACGGAGCGGCGCTTGTCGAGCCATTTGCGCGCGGCCTCCGTGACGTCGGCGGCCGTGACCATCTCCATGCGCTCCGGCCAGGCCTGCACGTCCTCGATGGTGAGGCCGGTCGCCAGCGCCTCGCCATACCAGCGCGCGAGCGAGGCCTGGCTGTCCTGCGCATAGATCGCGTCGGCGATCAGCCGGGTCTTGGCGCGCTGCAGATGCTGCGCGTCGATCGGCGCCTCCGCGAAGGATTTCAGCACCGCGTCGATCGCCGCGTCGAGCTCTTCGAGCGACACGCCGGGCGCGGGCGTGGCGTAGACCCAGAGCCGCGTGTCGTCGACCGCCGAGCCGAGATAATAGGCGCCGGCGCCGACCGCGATCTTCTTCTCGACGACCAGCGTCTCGTAGAGCGCGCTCGTCGGTCCGCCGCCGAGCATATAGGCGAGCGTCTCCAGCGCCTCGGCCTCGCCGGGCCGGGCGGTCTTGTAGGAAGGCACGAGGAAGACGCGCTCATGCGCGGGCTGCTCGACCTTCTCGTCGGAGAGCGTCACGAGCCGGTGGGCGCGGTGCGGCGGCTCCTGCGTGCGGGTGCGGCGCGGCGGCTCGGCGCGCGCGGGAATCCGGCCGTAGCTCTCCTTCGCGAGCCGCTCGACCTCCGCCGCCTCGACGTCGCCGGCGACGATGAGAATTGCGTTCTCCGGCGTGTAGAAGCGGCTGTAATAATTCAGCGCGTCCTCGCGGCCGAGGCTCTCGATCTCGTGGTTCCAGCCGATGATCGGCGTGCCATAGGGATGATGCGCGAAAAGCGCCGCCTGCACCGCCTCGTCGAGCTGGGCGGAGGGGTCGTTGTCGGTGCGCATGCGCCGTTCCTCGAGCACCACGTCGCGCTCGGGAAAAACCACCTCGTCGGTGAGGACGAGATTGCGCATGCGGTCAGCCTCGAAATCCATCAGCGTCGCGAGGTGCTCCTTGCCGATGCGCTGGAAATAGGCCGTGTAGTCGTAGCTGGTGAAGGCGTTCTCCTGACCGCCGAGTTCGGCGACGAGGTTGGAGAACTCGCCCTGCGGATGCGCCTTCGTGCCCTTGAACATCAGATGTTCGAGGAAATGCGCGATGCCGGACTTGCCGATCGGATCGTCGGCGGAGCCGTTGCGATACCAGATCATATGGGTGACGACGGGCGTGCGGTTGTCGGGGATGACGACCACCTCGAGTCCGTTGTCGAGCCTGAAATGGGAGACGGCGGCGGCGCCGGCGGACGAGGCGGCGGCCGCGCCCGGGGTAAGAGAGGGGGCGGTCGCCGACGGCTGCGATGACATGAACGGCCTTTCCCGCGGCGCAGGGCCACGCAAATCAGGAGACATTGGCCTCCTATATAGGCCGAAAATCAGTTCTTGTCAGAACCTCTCAGAAAGCTCGGCATCAGGCTCGACAGTCCGCCGCCGCCGCCGCTGCTCGCCTGCTGCGCGGGAGTGACGCTGCCGGGCTGCGCGACGGGATCGTTGTCGTTCCCGCCGCCGCCCATATAGCTCAGCGGATTCCACCAGCTGGTCTTCTTGGCGTCCGTGTCGCGGACCGAGCCCAGCGCCTGCGTCGGGTGGCGATAGCCGTCCGGCGGCTCGGTGAGCTGGCGGCGGGCGGGCTCGTCCGGCTCATTGGCGGCGTTGCGGGCGCGAGCGCTCATCACGCGCTGGAGGAGGCCGGGCTCGTCGTCGGTCCCGGGCGCGGCAGTCGGCGCGGGTCCGCGCACGCGCTCGAGAAGGCCGGGTTTCTTGGGGTCCGGCGGAGCGCCGGCCACGCGGCCGAAGCGATCGCTCTTGCGCTGCGTTCCCGGGGCGTTGCTCGGCCAGCCGTCGGGGCGGTCGACGCTCTCGCGCGGGGCGGGAAGAACGTCGGCGCTGCGGCTCGGCGGCAGCACGAGCTTCGGGCGCTCGCTGTAGTCGATCGACCTGGCGTCCGTCTCGGTGGACACGCCGACAAGGTCCATCACAGAGGTGATCGTGGATTTGTCGTCATAGGCCAGAGCCGGCGCGGCGTAGGCCGCCGCAAGACCGGCGAAAGCGCAGATGGCGCGACGCCGCGACCGTGCGAGCTTCATCGAAGGATCTCCCTGGTGCCCAAAAGGACGGCGACCGCGAGACGCGACGCCGAGACCTCTGCTTGACCCCGAAAGCCGCAACATGTGCGCGACTTGTTGGCGATTTAGTGGCGGGGCGCGCTTTTCCTTAAGCCAAAAGCGGCCGGCGCGCGAATCGCGGCCGCATCAAGGCCCCTCGGCCGGCGACTCCGGCGGGGCGAAAAGGCTCTCGTAAAGGAGAAGCGCCACTCCCGCCGTGATGAAAACGTCGGCGACGTTGAAAACGTAATTGGCCAGCGGGCCGACGGGCAGGGTCGTGTGGAGATAGAAAAAATCCGCGACCGCCCCGCGCGTGATCCGGTCCGTCGCGTTGCCGAGCGCGCCGCCGATGACGAGGCCGAGGGCCAGGGCCGTGAGCCGGTCCCGGACCCTCGTGAGCCAGAAGGCCAGTCCGGCGACGATGACGCCCTGCGCCGCGAGGAGCGCCGCCCTGGCTGAGTCCTCATGCGCGGGAAACAGCGAATAGGAGACGCCGTAATTCCAGGACAGCAGCACATCGAGAAAGGGCGCGACATTGATCGGTCCACGCTCCGCAATGTCGAAGACGTTCAGCATCCAATACTTGTGCGCCTGGTCGAGCGCGAGCGCGGCGAGCGCGGCGGCGAGGCCGAGGGCGCGAGGGGTCGGTCGGGGGGACAAGCGGGACGTCCTCAGAAGCGGAGCGGCGGAAAAGCCGCAGCCCGCTTACTAGGCCGGCTCGGCCCGAGGGGCAACCAGGCGTCCGCCCCCCGTTTCGATTTGCGCAAACGTCGCCTTTGCTATATGTAAACCTCCCTGTGGGGTTATGTGTTCGAACTGGGAGGGGCAAAATGTCATTTTTTAAGACGCCGGGCGTCGGATCCCGGCTGTTTCAGGCTTCCGCCGCTGTATTTGCGACGACGCTTCTGGCGTCGGGCGCCTTTGCGCAGGCCGCGCCGCCGCTGACGGCGCCGGGCGGGGACGCCAGGTCGACGGAAAACTACTGGACCGCGGACCGCATCAGGAACGCAAAGCCGATCGAACTCGTCCCCGCGCCGGGACACCGGCTGCAGCCGATCGACTCGACCGCCGCCGCCGCGGGTCCGTCGCAGACGGGCGCGGGAGCGCCTCCGACGACCGAGGACTCCAGCGCCATCGCGCGCCGGCTGCATCCGCCGATGCCTTTGACGGGCGCCGCGCCGGATGACGCTGGGACCAGCCGCAACACGAGCTCCTATGGCGCGCATTTCACGACGAGCCGGGTGTTCCCGGACGCCGCCACGACGACCTACCCCTATGTCACGACGGGTCGCCTCGCGTTCCGCAACCCGCGGACCGGGCGTGACTCGGTCTGTTCGGCGTCGGTGCTGCGGCCGCGCGTTCTCGTGACGGCGGGCCACTGCGTCTATCACGCGGGGCCGACGAGCGACGATCCGAGCACCAACAAATATTTCTATAGCAACTGGGTGTTCGTCCCCGCCTATAACAACGGCGCGGCGCCGAAAGGCACCTGGACCCCGGCTTGGGTGATCGTCTCCGGCTTCTGGTCGGCTGGCAACGGGTCGGTGCCCAATCAGCAGGACGTCGCCATGATGGAAATGCGCGACAACACCGCGGGCCAGAAGATTTCGGCGTTCACCGGCTATCTCGGCTATTCGACGGGCGGCCTGTCGCCGAACCATCTGACGATCATCGGCTATCCCTGCAATCTGGACAATTGCGCGAAGATGCAGAACACGACCGCCGAAAGCTTCGCCAATGGCGGAAGCAACACGGTCACCTACGGTTCCGCGCAGCGCGGCGGCACGAGCGGCGGCCCCTGGATTCAGGATTTCGGCGTCGCTGGAGCCGGCTCTCCCGCCGGAACGGCGAGGAACTGGCTGAAGTCGGTCTCCTCCTACGGCCCGGTCGCCACCGAGCCGAAATACCTGGGTGGTTCGATCCTGATGTCGAGCGGAACGTCGAGCTTCATCGACCTTCTGAACAAGGCCTGCGCACATCGGGCTGGAAACTGCTGAGTTTTCGCCTCACCTGACTTTGTAAATCGCCCCCGTCCGGAGACATCCGGACGGGGGCGACTTTTTTTATGGTTTCCCTCTCTCGATCTGCGGTCGCCGCGGCGACGAAATCGCGGCAAAAGGCGATCTTCCCTCCTGTCCAATCTTGACTTTGCGTTGGCGGCGGAATATGTCCAGCCCGCTGTTGGCACTCGTCTTTAGAGAGTGCCAACAGCTTTCGCTTATCTCTTGCGACGGGCGGCCGAGGCCGCTCGAAGCGCAGAAAAGGAAGAATTGGCAATGGCGTTTCGTCCCCTGCACGACCGGGTCGTGGTCAAGCGTCTCGAAGGCGAGGAAAAGACCAAGGGCGGCATCATCATCCCCGACACCGCCAAGGAAAAGCCGCAGGAAGGCAAAGTGATTTCCGTGGGCCCCGGCGCCCGCGACGAGAGCGGCAAGCTGGTTCCGCTCGATGTGAAGGCCGGCGATCGCGTGCTGTTCGGCAAATGGTCCGGCACCGAGGTCAAGATCGACGGCGAAGACCTGCTCATCATGAAGGAAAGCGACATCCTGGGCATCGTCGACTGACCCGACCCCGCCCTTCCCGCTTTCAAATCATCTCCAGGAGTTTCTAAATGGCTGCCAAAGACGTCCGTTTCTCCACCGACGCGCGCGACCGCATTCTGCGCGGCGTCGAAGTCCTCGCCAACGCCGTCAAGGTCACGCTCGGTCCGAAGGGCCGCAATGTCGTGATCGAGAAGTCCTTCGGCGCGCCCCGCATCACCAAGGACGGCGTGACCGTCGCCAAGGAGATCGAGCTTTCCGACAAGTTCGAGAACCTCGGCGCCCAGCTCGTCCGTGAAGTCGCCTCCAAGCAGAATGACATTGCCGGCGACGGCACCACCACTGCGACCGTGCTCGCCGCCTCGATCGCCAAGGAAGGCGCCAAGGCCGTGGCCGCCGGCCTCAACCCGATGGATCTGAAGCGTGGCGTCGATCTCGCCGTCGAGGCCATCGTCGCCGACCTCAAGGCCCACTCCAAGAAGGTCACCTCCAACGACGAGATCGCCCAGGTCGGCACCATCTCGGCCAATGGCGACCGCTTCATCGGCGAGGAAATCGCCAAGGCGATGCAGAAGGTCGGCAATGAGGGCGTCATCACGGTCGAGGAGGCCAAGAGCCTCGAGACCGAGACCGACATCGTCGAGGGCATGCAGTTCGACCGCGGCTATCTGTCCCCCTACTTCATCACCAACGCCGAGAAGATGATCGCCGAGCTCGACGACGCCTATCTTCTCATCCACGAGAAGAAGCTGTCGACGCTGCAGCCGCTGCTGCCGATCCTCGAGGCGGTCGTCCAGACCGGCAAGCCGCTCGTCATCGTCGCCGAGGACATCGAGGGCGAGGCGCTCGCCACGCTCGTCGTCAACAAGCTGCGTGGCGGCCTCAAGATCGCCGCCGTGAAGGCGCCGGGCTTCGGCGATCGCCGCAAGGCCATGCTCGAAGACATCGCCATCCTAACGGGCGGCCAGATGATCGCCGAGGATCTGGGCATCAAGCTCGAAAACGTGACGCTCCCCATGCTCGGCCGCGCCAAGCGCGTTCGCATCGAGAAGGAGAACACCACGATCATCGACGGCGCCGGCGACAAGAAGGACATCGAGGCCCGCATTGCCCAGATCAAGTCGCAGATCGAGGAGACCACCTCCGACTACGACCGTGAGAAGCTCCAGGAGCGTCTCGCCAAGCTCGCGGGCGGCGTTGCGGTGATCCGCGTCGGCGGCGCGACGGAAGTTGAAGTCAAGGAGAAGAAGGACCGCGTCGACGACGCCCTCAACGCGACCCGCGCGGCCGTTGAAGAAGGCGTGTCGCCCGGCGGCGGCGTTGCGCTGCTGCGCGCCATCAAGGCGCTCGACGGCGTCAAGACCGCCAACGGCGACCAGAAGACGGGCGTCGACATCGTGCGCAAGGCCATCCAGGCTCCGGCGCGCCAGATCGTCGACAACGCCGGCGGCGACGGCGCGGTCGTGGTCGGCAAGCTGCTCGAGGCCACCGAATATGGCTATGGCTTCGACGCCCAGAAGGGCGAGTTCGGCGACCTGATGAAGCTCGGCATCATCGACCCGACCAAGGTCGTGCGCACCGCGCTGCAGGACGCCGCTTCGATCGCCGGGCTGATCATCACCACCGAGGCGACGATCACCGAGGCGCCGAAGAAGGAAGCCCCCGCGATGCCGGCCGGCGGCATGGGCGGCATGGGCGGCATGGACTTCTAAGTCCACCGCTTCAGCAACTGTTCAGCACGGAAAGCCCCGGGGAGACCCGGGGCTTTCTTCGTTTCATGCGATTCATTCACTGGTAATTGTACAGCTCTAGTTTTCATTCGCCGCGAAAACGCGGCCCCATTGAAACATTGAATTTGTGGAGCGGATCATCATGCGGCGGCGTTTTCCCGTTTTTGTCGCGAGTCTTCTGCTGACACCCGGTCTTGCGGGGCCGGTTCACGCGGCATCAAATCTCGTTGCGGTGTCTGCGCGCGGCGTCGACGCCGCCGGCTGCGGAAGCGTCGCGTGCCCCTGCCGCACGCTGCAATATGCGCAAAATCTCGTCGCGCCGGGCGGCCAGCTCGACGTGATGGAAAGCGGCGAATATGGCGCGCTCACCATCACCAAATCGGTCGATGTCGTCTATGCGGGAACGGGCGTCGCCCTCGTGCAGCCGACGGGCGCGGGCAAGAACGGGGTGCAGGTCTTTGCCGGCGCCGCCGATGTCGTGCGGCTGCGAGGCCTCACCATAGAGGGCGGCGGCGTCGGCCTCAATGGCGTCGTGTTCCGCTCCGGCGCCCGACTCGAGATCGCAGACTCCGCCATACGCAACTTCACGAGCAACGGCGTCACGCTCGCTGGCGCCAACAGCCGTTTCTCGGTCATCGACACCGTCATCTCCGACAACGCCGGTTTTGGCCTGCGCGCCATTCCCGCCGCGACGAATGCAAAGGGCGAAATGGACGGCGTGCAGCTCCTCGAAAATGCAATGGGCGGCGCCCTTCTGGAGAATACGTCCTCTGCGCTCACGGAGGTCGTGGTCACGAAAAGCGTCGCCATGGGCAATCGCGCGGTCAGTCCCGGCGCGGGCTTTCGCGTCGCCGGCGCCGGCGCGCGTCTGACGCTGCGCGAGACCACGTCGAAGGACAACAGGATCGGCGTTTCGGCCAATAATGGCGGCGTTCTTCGTGTTTCGGGCTCTACGCTCGTCGGCAACAATACGGCGGCTGAGAAGCAGGGCGGCGTAATCGAAAGTTTCGGCGACAATGTCGTCAGGGCCAACGCCAACGACGCGCTCTCCGCGCTGACGCCCGTGAGCAATCACTGAAATTTCACCAGACTTTTTTGGAGTCACAGCATGCTCACGCGATATTCATGCGCCATCGCAGGCGCGCTCAGCCTCTTCGCATCGTCGGCTCTTGCCGCCCCGACCCTGGTCTTCGTCTCGACGCGCGGCACGGACGCGACCGGCTGCGGGACCATTTCCGCTCCCTGCCGCAGTCTGCAGGTCGCGCAAGACGCCGTCGCAACGGGCGGCTACATCAATATCCTCGATCCGGGCGAATACGCGGCCGTCTCTCTCACGAAGTCGGTCAATATCGTGAACGAGAGCCGGGGCGCCGCGCTGGTGCGGGCCAATGCGCCATTCGCCAGCGCGATCGGCGTCAACGTCAATCCCCTCGCCATCGTGCGGCTGCGCGGGCTCACGATCGAAGGGAACGGCCCAAACACCTGGGGGGTGATCTTCAATCTGGGAAAACGGCTGGAACTCGCGGACAGCGTCATTCGCAACGCCACCGGCGACGGGGTGTTCATGAATAACCGCAACAATCCGACCTTCGTGTTTTCCAATACGACCATCGCCAACAACGGCGGATTTGGGGTCCACGCCGCCGTGTCGGGCGGCTATGCGACCGACCTGCGGCTGACCGACAATTTTCTCGGCGGCATGCAGTTGTCCGGCGCGTCCGAAACCAGCTTCAACGCAGTCGTGATCGAAAACAGCTCCGCGACGAACGCTCCGGGCGGCTCCGCCGACGGCCGCGCCGGATTTGCCGCCCAGGGCGCCGTTCTGGTCTTGAGAGGCGCCACGCTGCGCGGCTTTCCATTCGGCGTCATCGCCAACTCCGCTATCATTCGTCTGAGCCGCTCGACGCTGACGGGCAACGCCGTCGCCGCGAAGACGCCGGGCGCGCCGATGATCGAGAGTTCGGGCGACAATGTCATTCGGGGCAATACGGACGACGCGCTGGGCGCGTTCACAGCCGCGCCGCTTCACTGACGCCCGCATGCGTTAATGTTCGGGGGAATAATTTTCTTCGCGCGCGCGAAAGATCCATCCATGGGCTCCGCTTCCGGCGGGGCCTTTTTTCATGCGTCGCGGCCATTCGGCGCCTTTGTGCGGGAGCGACGAAAGCGCGCGGGCTCGGGACGTTGCGGTACGGATCGCGCTCGGTTAGCATTCGGTTACGCGCGGCGCTTCCGTTCGCGCGGCAACCTGAGAATCGGGAGTGGTTTCGATGGCGAGCAATCGCGGCGCCGGCGCGGACGCGGACTGGGCCGAACATGAAAAGACCTACAACGGCTTCCTCTGGCTCCTGAAGTTCTCAGCGGCGGCCTCAGCGATAACGCTGCTCGCGCTCTACTTCTTCCTCGCGCGCTGACCGCGCAAAGCCCCTCACGCCAAGCCGTCAGGGGCTCCCATGACGGCGACGGTTTTCAACGCAACCGGAGTTCGTCATGCGCATAGCCGTATTGGCTGAAACGGATAAAGCCGAGCCGCGCGTCGCGGCGACCCCTGAAACCGTCAAGAAATTCGTCAGTATGGGAGCGGAGGTCGCCGTCGAGGCCGGCGCCGGCGCCGCTTCCGGCTTCTCCGACGCGGATTATGCGGCGGCCGGCGCCATGATTGGCCCCGACGCCGCAACCACGCTCGCGGGCGCCGACGTTGCGCTGCGCGTGCGCCGCCCCTCGGCCGCCGAACTCGCCGGCGCGAGGCAGAATCTCGCCGTCATCGCGATCATGGACCCCTTCGGCAACGAGGCGGCGCTCGCCGAACTCGCGAAGACCGGGGCCATCGCCTTCGCCATGGAGTTCATGCCGCGCATCACCCGCGCGCAATCCATGGACGTGCTCTCCTCCCAGGCCAATCTCGCCGGCTATCGCGCGGTGATCGACGGGGCGGCGGAATATGGCCGCTCCTTCCCGATGATGATGACGGCGGCGGGCACCGTGCCGGCGGCCAAGGTCTTCATCATGGGCGTCGGCGTCGCGGGCCTGCAGGCGATCGCCACGGCGCGCCGCATGGGGGCGATCGTCACGGCGACCGACGTGCGCCCGGCCACGAAAGAGCAGGTCGAATCGCTCGGCGCGAAATTCCTCGCCGTCGAGAACGAGGAGTTCCAGCAGGCGCAGACCGCGGGGGGCTACGCCAAGGAAATGTCGAAGGAATATCAGGCCGCGCAGGCTGAACTCGTCGCCTCCCACATCGCCAAGCAGGACGTGGTCATCACGACGGCGCTCATCCCGGGCCGTCCGGCCCCCAGGCTCATATCGGCGGAGATGGTGCGATCCATGCGGCCGGGCTCGGTCATCATGGATCTTGCGGCGGAGCGCGGCGGCAACTGCGAATTGACGCGGCCGGGCGAAACCGTCGTCGAGAATGGCGTGAAGATCGTCGGCGCCGCCAATCTGGCGTGCAGCATGGCGCCCATCGCCTCGAACCTCTACGCCAAGAACCTGCTCGCCTTCGTGGAGACCATGATCTCGAAGGAGACGAAGCAGCTCGCGATCAACTGGGAAGACGAGCTGGTGAAGGCGACGGCGCTCACGCGCGACGGCGCCGTCATCGATCCGCGATTCAAACAGGCCTGAGCCGACCCGAAATCCATCCAGCAAAGGGCGTCAAGCGATGACCGATTCCACGCAGCAATTGCTCGAAAAGGCGCGGGCCGCGGCGGAGGCCGCCCGTCAGTTGGCCGACCAGGCCCAGCATTATTCCGACCAGATCGCCCAGACGGCGGCGGCGGTGACGTCGCATGGGCTCGGCGGCGGCGCGATCGATCCGGTCGTTTTCCGCCTCGCGATCTTCGCGCTTGCGGTTTTCGTCGGCTATTACGTCGTCTGGTCGGTGACGCCGGCGCTGCATACGCCGCTGATGTCGGTGACGAACGCCATCTCCTCCGTCATCGTGGTCGGCGCGCTGCTCTCCGTCGGCGTCGAGCCCGCGAGCGTCAGCGACACCGGCGCCGGCTGGGCGCGATGGTTCGGCTTCATCGCGCTCACGCTCGCCTGTGTGAACATATTCGGCGGATTCCTCGTCACCGAGCGCATGCTCGCCATGTACAAGAAGAAGGGCTGACGCCATGAGCGCCAATATCTCGGCCCTTCTCTATCTCGTCGCCGGCGTGCTGTTCATCCTCGCGCTGCGCGGCCTTTCCTCTCCCTCCACTTCCCGCGATGGCAATCGCTACGGCATGATCGGCATGGCGGTCGCCGTGGCGACGACGCTTTTGCTGCATCTGCCTCCGCTCGCGGGTCTGGTCCTCATCGTCGTCGGCGCGGCCGCGGGCGGAGGCGTCGGCGCCTATGTCGCGCAGCGCATCCCCATGACGGCGATGCCGGAGCTCGTGGCCTTCTTCCATTCGCTCGTCGGCCTCGCCGCCGTGCTGGTGGCGGGCAGCGCCTTCTTCGCGCCGCACGCCTTCGGCATCGGCGCGCCCGGTCAGATCGAAGGCGGCAGCCTCTTCGAAATGTCGCTCGGCGCCGCGATCGGCGCGATCACCTTCACGGGTTCGATCATCGCCTTTCTCAAGCTCTCCGAGCGCATGAGCGGCAAGCCGATCCTTCTGCCCGAGCGTCACACGATCAACATCATGCTCGGCGTCGCGCTCGTCGGGCTGATCGCCCTGTTCTGCGGGACGGAGAGCGGGATCTGGCTATTTCTGCTGATCCTCGTCTCCTTCGTGCTGGGCGTGACGCTCATCATCCCGATCGGCGGCGCCGACATGCCGGTCGTCGTGTCGATGCTCAACTCCTATTCGGGCTGGGCTGCGGCGGGCATCGGCTTCACGCTGGGCAATCTCGCGCTGATCATCACCGGCGCGCTGGTCGGCTCCTCGGGCGCGATCCTCTCCTACATCATGTGCAAGGGGATGAACCGCAGCTTCATCTCCGTCATCCTCGGCGGTTTCGGCGGCGAGGTGGCGGCGGTCTCTGGCGCAAAGGAGACGCGCAACGTCAAGCAGGGCTCGGCGGACGACGCCGCCTATATCATGCAGAACGCCGGCAAGATCATCATCGTGCCCGGATACGGCATGGCGGTGGCGCAGGCGCAGCACGCCCTGCGCGAGATGGCAGATCTTCTCAAGAAAGAGGGCGTCGAGATCAGCTACGCGATCCATCCGGTCGCGGGCCGCATGCCCGGCCACATGAACGTGCTGCTCGCAGAAGCCAATGTGCCTTACGACGAAGTCTTCGAACTCGAGGACATCAACTCGGAGTTCGGACAGGCGGACGTCGCCTTCGTGATCGGCGCCAATGACGTGACCAATCCGGCGGCGAAGACAGACCCGTCGTCGGCGATCTACGGCATGCCGATCCTCGACGTCGAGAAGGCGAAGACCGTTCTTTTCCTCAAGCGCGGCATGGGCTCCGGCTATGCGGGCGTCGAAAACGAACTGTTCTTCCGCCCCAATACGATGATGCTCTTCGGCGACGCCAAGAAGACCGTCGAGTCGATCGTCAAGGCGCTGACGCACTGACCTGTCGAAACCGCCGCGAACACTGAAAAAGGAAGGCCCGGGATTTCTCCCGGGCCTTTCTTGTCGCTCGATTTCGTCGATCAATCGATCGTGAAGGCCGCCGGCTGAAACCAGCTGGCGACGTCGGGCCATCCGCCCTCATTGCCGGTGTAGAAAACGCCCCGCGAGCCATGCTTGTCCGTCCCGAATTCATACTTGCCGGCCAGGTAGAACGTCCGCTGCGGGAAGGGATGGAACAGGAAGTATTTGTAGTTGCCGATATTGTCGACGCCGAAGTCGAAAGAGAAGCGATCATTGTATTTGTAGTGGATCTTGGTGTCGACGACGAAGAAGGGATCGAAGGACTGGTAGATCCCGTAGGCGCGGTCGTTATTGGCCATGGTGCGCCACATGCGGCCCTGGTAGCGGGCTGCGAGCGTAAATGCCCAATGATCGTCCGGCCGGTAGGTCAGCGCCAGGGTTCCGCGCCAGTCAGGCACGTTCGGCACGGTCTTGCCCGCGACCGACGTGCACCACGGGAATTCGAAATTCGCAGGATTTGGCGCCCAGGTCGGATTGGAAATGATCCGTGCGTTGAGCCAGGTGGCGCTGCCGAGCACTTCGAGGCCCTTGAAGATCACATTGTCCTTCTGCAACGCCACCTCGACCCCGCTGTTGCGGATGCGCTGGACATTGGTCGGCGACTGGACGAGTTGCACCGTTCCGGGAATGAAGCTCTGCTGATTGATGATCGCGTCGCGGACTTCCTCGTCGAAGAAGGTCACGCGCGCGGAGCCGTCCGGGCCGACCTTGCGCTCGATGGCGATCTCCTTGGTGAGCGCGACCTCGGGCCGCAAATTCGGATTCGGGTTGGCGGCAACGCCGCTCGCAGCGATCGTCGCGAGGCTATAGAGCTCCCTCGCCGTCGGGAAGCGATTGGCCATGCCGATCGAGCCCGTGATCGTCCAGTAATTATCCGGCGTATATTGCAGCGATCCTTTCGGCGAGAAGCGCGTGCTCGCGCGGTTGGGCTGATAGATGGGCATCCATCCGGTTGGATTGCCCGTAAAGCCCGTGCCGAAGTTGTTGACGCCTGCGGCCTGGTTGTAGCCGTCCGTGGCTGCCCAGTGTTCGGCGCGCAGACCGGTCGTGAATTTCAGATCCGGATATATGTTGAAGGCGTCCTGGAGCCAGAGCGCCTGCGTCCGCGTCGTGCCCTGCGCGATGGAAACCGCGCCGCCAAGGCTCGAGGCCTGGCCGGCTGTCCAGTTCGTCGTCAGCCAGACTGGATTGTTGAGGTGGAACTGGTCGCCATGGAGACCGAAGCTGATGTCGTGGCCCTTCAATATCCCTTCCGGCGGGCGCACGACGCCTTTGAGATCCAGAAGCGTCCAGTAAGTGCCTGTGAAGACCGTGTCGCGGCCCGTCTGCGTGTAACCGCCGAGCGGGATGGCGGCCGACCAGGGAGAAATCTGATTGGATTGCAGATAGGAGAAGTTCGAGGCCGACAGTTCGAAGTCGAAGACGCCGCCGCTGTTCGACCTGATCGCCGCGGCGTTGGTCAGCATCTTCTCCTGAACCCGGTAGTAGCCCTGGGTCGCGAAGGTCTGCAGCGTGCTGTTGCTGAGCGACGGCGGCGTGCTTGACGCCTGAGCGCCAAAATAGGGTCCATAGCCCGAGACGAGATAGTTTTCCGGATAGGACGTCCCGTCGTTCGACCAGAATCCGAGCGTATACGTGCCGCGAATCGTCGAGCTGAAGTCATAGGCGAACTTCAGCTTGCCGTTGACCTGATCATTGGCGAGATTGCCCGCCGAGCCGATGACGTTCGCCGGCCCCATGCCATAGACGTTCGTCGCGAAATAGGCGCCCGGATAGGCGTAAAGATTATTGACCGTGACATAGGTGAGCGGCTGCTGCGACCCGCGCTGCCAATTGCCGGAGATCGTCCAGGAGAAGTCGTTGATCCTGTCGCCGGCGAAGACGCTCATGACATTGTTCACGAGACCCTTCGACGTTCCCCACAGCGAGAAATCCTGGACTGACAACGTCTCCTTCGCGGTGACTTCCAGCTTCTCCGGCATGCGGGTTGTGATCTTGAGCACGCCGCCCATCGAGTTGCCGGGATATTGCGCCGAGTAGGGGCCGTAGAGGAAGTCGACGCGTTCGATTTCTTCCGGCGCGACAAGGCCCCAGCGCGGAGCGCCGATGGTGTTGTCGTTGCCGATGAGCGCCGTCAGCAAAAGGTCGTCGGCGTAGACGAGGCTGCGCGCCGAGGAGCTCACGCCCCAGGTGCGGGTCTGGAGAACTGCCTGGGTGTCGCCGTTGTTGCGTTTGCGCACGAAGAGCGACGGCATGTATTTCACCGCGTCTTCCGTGTCGACGATGTTGATGGTGCGCTCGATCTGCTTGCGCGTGACGCTCGCGACCGTGTTCGGAAGCTGCCATTTCTCGACGAACGCCGGCCTGCCGTCCGGCAAGGTCGGCGACCATCTCGAAAGGACGGGGGAGGGTTCAGCCGCGGGCGCCGGCGTGGCGCCGCGCGCGCCCTGCGACGGAGCGCCTGCTCGCCGTTGGGTCGACGCCCGCGGGGCGCCGGCGCCCACGTCGATCGTCGGCAGAGACTGCTGGGCCGCGGCGGAGCCGACGCCCCATTCCGGGAGAACAATGAACGCGAGCGCGCAGACGGAAACGCCGCGCAAGAGATGCTGACGGTGCATGATTTCGGTTTCCCTACCCTACGCCGAAAAGGCGGCGCTTCTGATCGCGGCCCGAGACGCCGCCGGTTCGTTGCTGCGAGGATCAGACGCGGGCAGGCGGCGCACGGGCGGGAGCGTTGCGATTGAGGGAGAATCCGATGACGGGCGCCGCGCTCTCCGCAATGGTGATCCGCCCGAATATCCGGACCATGCGCACGGGCGCCGCCGCCGTTTCGACCGGCGCGTCTCCGACCCCGAGCTGGCAAAGCGCGCAGGACGCATGATCATGTGCCGGCGGCGCCGTGTCGCCGCCGTTGAGGCGCCCGGCCGACGAATCTGCGGTCGGCCCGGCGACAATCGAGTGGATCTCGCACCGGATCGCGTCCGCGAAGACGCCGCCGGTCGTCGCCAGACCGCCGGCAAAAGGCGCGCCAAGCTGCGTCAGAAGAGCGACGCAAATGAGGAACGCTGCGAACAGATGTCGACGCATGAGCGGTGCGACGGGCCCTTCTGACTCAGCGCGCGCCCGAACGTGCAGGTCCCCGGGACCCGGGAGCCCTCCGTCGAATGGCGGGGCGCGGGAATTTCGAAAAAACGCGCGTTAACGTTAACGGCTTGATTGTCAACACTGTCGCCAGACGTGAGACAGTCCAAGGCCGTTCGCGTTGTCAGTGCTTAAAAAATCCGTTAAGAGACATTTATGTCACAGGGGCGCGACATCAGCGACAGACTACGCGCGGCCATCGCGGTCGTAGCAATATGGTCGCTCATGTTCAGCGTTGTGACATCGGGCGCGGTCAACGCCAGCGCGGCGACCTTCGCCCTCAGAAACAACGCCGCCGCCAGCGTCGGTCTTTTTGCGTGCTTCAAGCGTCACATGACGCATCACGCCGACGCGGCGGGCGAAGCGGCTCCCGAAAAACGCACATCAACAGATCGCCATTGTCCGGACTGTTGCCTCGCGGCGCACGCGGGCGCGGCCGTGTTGCCCGAGCGGCTGGCGACAGTCGTGCGGCCCGCGCCGGCGGCGGCGCCCGTCGCTTATCGCGTCGCGACGTCGCGCGAGCCCAAGAGCGTTCCGCCTCCCCGGGTCAACGGCGCGCGCGCGCCGCCCGCCTAACTTGGAAACTTTCCGATCGGCTCGCCGAAGCATTGGCCCACGTGCTGCATGCTTTAAGATGGCCGGTCAGGGACGCCCAATGCGTCCGGATCACGACAAAATCAACAGCAGACGTCCGCCTTCGCCGGATAGTGCGCGCGCGTCGTCGAGAATGAGTGAGTTCAATGGATCATACGTCGCTATCCCCTCTCAGCATGTTTCTCAACGCGGGTCCGGTCGGCAAGATCGTTATGGCGATGCTCCTGCTCGCCTCGGTCTGGACCTGGGTCCTGATCGTCGAGGGCGTGGTCGCCGTGATGCGCATCAGCAAGGCGGCGGCATCGGCGCGATCGGGCGGCCCGGTCGGCGTCCTTGCGCCCGTCGAGGCGGCCGGTCGCGAAGCCTTCGCCCTCGATCTGCCGGACGAGACCATTGGCGACAAGCGCGAGCGCATCGCCGAGCACATGAGCCGCACGGCGCGCGAATTTCTCACGAAGGCCGAAGGCGGCCTGCCCAATCTCGCGGTGATCTCCTCGGTTGCGCCCTTCGTCGGCCTGTTCGGCACGGTGTGGGGCATCATGACCAGCTTCGCGGGCATCGCGCAGTCGCAGGACACGAGCCTCGCGGTCGTCGCGCCGGGCATCGCCGAGGCGCTCGCCGCCACGGCCTACGGTCTCGCCGCGGCCATCCCGGCGTCGGTCGCCTATAACCGTATCGGCTCGGCCTTCGCCCGCCTCGGCCAGCAGGTCGCGCATTACATCGAGGACGAGGCGCTGCGCATGACCAGCGCTCCCAACGCCCGCGCCCGTCAGCAGAAGGAGGCCGCATAATGGCGCTCCCCAGCCGCTTCAAGAACAACAACGATCTCTACCAGCCGCTGGCCGACATCAATGTGACGCCGCTCGTCGACGTCATGCTGGTGCTGCTCGTCATCTTCATGGTGACGGCGCCGCTGCTCGCCAAGGGCGTCAAGGTGAACCTGCCGCAGGCGAGCTCCGCGCAGCCCATGAACCACAAGGATCCGATCGTCGTGACGGTCGGCAAGGACGGCGCGGTCTCGCTCGGCTCGGACGCGGTTTCCGAGGAGGCGCTGATCGACGGCATCCGCGCCATGATGGGCGACGACCAGAGCCGCATCGTGCATGTGCGCGGCGACACCGAGGCGGTCTATGGCCAGGTCGTCGCGGTGATGGACAAGCTCGCGAACAATGGCATCACCCATATCGCGATCATGACCCATTCGCGCAGCAAGACCGGCCCGGCCACGAAGACCGGGGCGCCCGCGTCAGGCGCTCCTGCTGCGAGCACGCCGGCGGCGGGGGGAGCGGCTAAATGACAGACGTCGCGCTTATGCCGGACATGCTCGGCGAAGGTCAGGAGCCTCCCGGAACGCCGCGCGTACAGCCTCCGTGGCTGCGGCCGGTCGCGATTGTCGCGATCGTTCTGGCGCATGTCGCCGTCTTCGTCGGCTTCATGTATGCGGGGGCGCCGAAGATTACCTCGCTCGACTCGATCAGCATGGATCTCGTCCCCGAGGGCGACTTCTTCGAGCAGCAGGAAGTCAGCGAGGCCGAGGACACCCCTCCCCCCGTGGCGGTGGAGGAGCCAGAACTCGCCCTGCCGCCCCCGATGGTGATGTCGCCCGACGCGCCGCCGCTCCCGGCGAAGAAGGAAGACGCCGAGAAGGTCGAGAAGAAGCGGGAAGAGCGCAAGGAAGTCGAACACGCCCAGGAACGCCGCGAGGCGCAGGCGCGGCGTCGCTATGGCGCGCCCGAGGGCCACGCGGCGGGATCGGGCGCCTCGCAGGCGACCTGCCTCGCCCATGTCGCGGCGGCGTTGCGCCGGCATACGCCGGGCGCGACGAGTCTCGGCCCGGGCCACGCCAGCGTGACCTTCCACATCAATGCGGGCGGCGGCATCTCGGGGATATCCGCCTCGGGCTCGAGCCCGGCGCATGCGGCGCTCGCGCGGCGCATCGTCTCCTCGTCGCGCGGACCGAGCAGTTGCGCCTCGGCCTTCGTGAGCCAGGGCTTCACCTTCCATTGACAAGAACCGGCGGACGCAATTCGCGTCCGCCGCATCCGGCCCTCGATCCGGCCGAAACCGGAAATCGCCCAGCATGAAGATTCCGCCCCGAACCGGTCTCGCTTTCGCCTGCTCGATCGCAGCTTTGGGCGCCGCTCACGCCGAAACCGCGAAACCGGCCGCGCCTCCTGCGCCGCCCGCGGCCACGACGGCGTCGCCCCCCGCCGCCCCCGCCAAGCCCGCCACCGCCAAGCCCGCGCCCACAAGCACAGCGCCCGCGGCCGCGGCGAAGCCGGCGTCACCCGCCCCGGCGGGCGCCATGTCCGAAAGCAAATATCTGAGCCTGCTCTACGCCGAAATCGCCCGGAACACGCCGCAGGACAACGCCTCCGGGCCGGGCGAGGTGAAGGCGAGCTTCATCGTCGGCGCCTCGGGCAAGGTCGAGAAAGTCACCATCGACAAGACATCGAGCCCGGCTCACGCCGAGATCGTCAAGAAAATCCTGGCCGGCGTCCAGACGCCGCCGCCGCCCGGCGGCTCGATGGACGTGGGGCAGGTCTTCCGGTTCCGATAGCGCCATGAAGACGCTCGCCGCCAGCCTCTGTCTGATCGGCGCCCTCGCGGCGCCCGCGAGCGCCTTCGAGTGGGACGACGGACGCGGCGCCTTTCCGTTCCGTCCGGTCACGACCCGGAATTACGAGGCGGCGAAAGACCTCGAACACATGCGCCGCTTCGAAAAGGACGGCGGACGCCGCGTGGAGACGCTCAATAGCGTCTCCGCCCCGCGCCCGGCCGCCGCGCAAATCCTTCGCCCCCCAAGGCCCGCCCGCTCCGGAGCCCGCGCGAAGCCTCCGCCGCCCGGCGCCGAGAACGACGGGTTGAGCTTTTTCGGCCTGGAATGAACATGTGGCGGAGCGACCCGCCCTTTTCGCAAAAGGAATTCACCGGCGAAGGCGCCAGCCCGCGTCGCCGCATCGAAAGGCGCAGAGATGAGTAAAGCCCGTCCCGTCAAGTTTCGCGCCGGCCTCGCCGCCGCATTCGCCTTCGGCCTGACGACGGCCGCGCTCGCCGAGAACGCTCCGGCGGCGCCGGCGGAAGGCGCAAAGGCCCCGTCGGCCGCGTCCCCGTCTCCCGCGCCCGACGCGGGCGCGAAGGCGCCGATGAGCCATCACGCCGCGCCCGCCTGCGCCGATACGCGCCCGGATTGCGCCATGACGGTTAATCCCGCCTTCGACCGCAAGGGCAGGCTCTGGGTCGCCTTCGCGGTCGGCAAATCCGTCTACGCCGCGTCTTCCGGCGACAATGGCAAGACCTTCTCGGCGCCGATCACGATCGCAACCATCGGCGACGGCGTGATCGACTCGCATGGCGACTCGCGCCCGAAGATCGTCGCGCTGAATGACGGCGGGCTCCTCGCCAGCTACACGACGCGCCCGGACAAGGTGATGATCGGCACGATCTTCACCGCCCGCTCCACCGACGGCGGCAAGACCTTCTCGGCGCCGCAGCCGATCCTCACCGAGGGCGGCCAGCGTTTCGAGGCCTTCGTCGTCACCCCCAAGGGCCGCATCTACGCGGGCTGGCTCGACAAGACCCACGCGCTGAAGGCCAAGGCCGAGGGCAAGGAATTCGCCGGCAGCGGCGTCGCCTTCGGCTGGTCGGACGACGGCGGCGCGACCTTCAACGGCAAGTCGATCATGATGGATCACGCCTGCGAATGTTGCCGCATGGCCTCCGCGCTCGACAGGGACGGACTGCCGGTCTTCGCCTGGCGGCAGGTCTTCGACGACGGCGTGCGCGACCATTACGCCGCGAAGCTCTCCGCCGATGGCGCGACGCTCGCGGGCGGGCGCGTATCCGACGACAATTGGGCGATCAACAGTTGCCCGCATCACGGGCCCGGTCTCGCGATCGACGCGAATGGCGTCTGGCACGTCGCCTGGTTCACCAAGGGCAAGAACCGTCAGGGCCTTTTCTATGCGCATAGCGCCGACGGCGGCAAAAGCTTCTCCGAGCCCGAGAAGCTCGGCGACGACGCGCGCGCGCCGTCGCATCCGACGCTGCTCGCGGTGAAGGGCCGGCTCTACCGCGTCTGGAAGGAGTTCGACGGAACAACGACGACCATACCGATGCAAATCTCGCGCGACGGCGGCAAGAGCTGGAGCGCGCCGCGCGTCATCGCGCAGACGGCCGACGCGTCGGATCATCCCGAACTCGTCGCGAACAAGGGCGCCGCCTATCTCTCCTGGGTCACGAACAAGGAGGGCTATCGCCTCCTGCCCCTGCCGCGCGACGAAAAGAGCGCGGCGGCGCTTCGGTGATCGCAATGACCCGACGACCGATGCGCCTCGCCGCCCTGGCTCTTTCCTTCGCCCTCGTCGCCAGCGGGGCTTTCGCGCTCGACTTCCAGCCCTACGGGCGCGGAGCCTTCGCGGAGCTCGTGAAGGCGCATGCGGGCCGGCCGATGATGGTGCATTTCTGGTCCGTGACCTGCCCGCCCTGTCTTGCGGAGCTGCCGCAATGGGCCCGGATCATCGATGAGAAGAAGGGCGTCGACGTCGTCTTCGTGAACATCGACGATGATGAGGAGCGTCCGCGCGCCGAAGCGCGCTTGGCGAAAGCGGGCCTCTCGAAGGCGACGCATTACGGCTTTGCCGACAGTTTCGTCGAGAAGCTCTATTTCGAGGTCGACAAGATGTGGCGCGGCGAACTGCCCTTCACCGCGCTCGTCGCACCCGATGGCGGCGTGACGACGGTGACGGGGGCGGTCGACGATCCGCTGGTGACGGCCTGGCTGGCGAAGAACGCGGGAAAGTAAAATCCTTCTACCGGGTCGCGCCCGGCTTCCACAGCACGTCGCCCTTCTCGCGGTTGACGTAGCGCGAGGCGACGAAGAGGAAGTCCGACAGGCGGTTGACGTAAGCGAGCGCGGTCGGCGAGAGGTCCTCGCCCTCCGTCTCGCCCAGCGTCACCATCACGCGCTCGGCGCGCCGGCAGATGGTGCGCGCGAGATGCAGATAGGCCGCCGCCGCCGTGCCGCCCGGCAGCACGAAGGATCGCAGCGGCGCGAGGCCGGAGTTCAGTTCGTCGATCTCCTTCTCCAGCCGCTCCACCTGCGAGGGCAGGATCGAAAGCCGCATCGCCGGATCGATCGGATTGGCGGGATCGTGCGGCGTCGCTAGCTCCGCGCCGAGGTCGAAGAGATCGTTCTGTATGCGCTCCAGCATCCGGTCGAGCGCCGCGTCGCGCGCCTCGATCGCAAGACGCGCGACGCCGATCGCGGCGTTGGTTTCGTCTATGTCGCCATAGGCCGTGACGCGAATGTCGTCCTTGCGCCGGCGCGCGCCCGTCGCGAGCGAGGTCGCGCCCTTGTCTCCACCACGCGTGTAGATTCTGTCGAGCTTGACCATTCGTCAGCGTCCCCGCGCATAGAGCACCGCGAGCACGAGCGCGAGCGCCAGAAATTGAAGGCCGACGCGCCAGCGCATGAGTTTCTGCGAGCGGCCCGGCGCGCCGCCGAGAAACATGTTGACGAAGCCTGCAATCAGCACGAGGCCGACCGCGCCGACGGCGACGGCGACGAGAATGTTGGAAATAGCCATGGCGCTCCCCGCGGATTTCTCCTCAGGGAGTAGTGAAGCGCGCAGACGAGGGCAAGACGTTTATCGCCGCAGGAGGCGCTGGAGATAATCCAGCTCCTCCGTCGGGCGTTCGGGCTGGCCGAGGCGCCGGCGCAACTCCTCCTGCACGCGATGGGCGCGCTGCGCCGGCGGCAGGCCCAGCGGATCGTATTTTTCGCGCGACGCGTTCTTGCCCTGGGACGAGCGGCCGAGCGGGTCGCGTCCCTTGCCGCCGCGCGCGCGGGAGCGGCCGGCGCCCTGCTGGCCTTCCTCTCCCTCCTCGCCCCGCATCTGCTGCGCGAGCTTGTCGGCGCCCTTGCGCAGCGCCTGCACGGCGCGCCCCTGCGCGTCCACCGCCTTGCCGCGTCCCTCGCCCTGGGGCCCGAGCGCTTCTTCGGCCTCTTTCATCGCCTTGCGGGCTTCGTCGAGCTCCTCGTCCGCCTCGCCGCCGTCGGCGCCCAGCGCGTCCTGCTGACGTTCGAGCCTTTCGCGCAGGCTCTTCTGGCGGTTGCGCTCCCCACCGGAATCGTCGCTCCGCTGTTGACCTTTCGCGCCGCCGCGGCCCGGCCGATCCTCGTCCTCGTCGTCCGGATTTTTCATTCCCTGAAAAGTGTCGTCGCGCAGCTGCTGCTCCTCGCGCGAGAGCTGATCGAGTTCCTTCAGCGCCTTCGACATTTCGCGGTTGCGCTGGCTCTGACGCACGCCCTCCTGCGCTGTCTGCACATTCTCCATGATGTCCTGAAGCTCGTCGAGGAGCCTTTGCGCCTCCTCCATGTCGCCGGACTTCATGGCCTTCTCGATGTCGTCGAGCATGGACTGCAGGTCTTCGGGCGTGACGCTGTTTCCGTCACTGGCGCTTTCGCGCGGCTGCTGTCCCGGCGTGGGCCGCGCGCCGAGCTGCTCGAGGAATTTGTCGAGCGCCGCGCGCAGCTCCTGCGAGCGCTTCGCGATCTCCTCCTCGCTGTCGCCGCGCTGCATGGCCTCGCGCAGCGCCTTTTCGGCGGCGCGCAGATCGCGCTCCGCTTGCGAGGAGTCGCCGTCCTCTATGCTCAGCGCCATCGCCCACAGCATGTCGGCGACGCCGCGCAGATCGTCGTCGCTGCGCCGGCCCTCCAGACCGCGGCGCGCGGCGCGCAGGCCGAGATGAACCGCGGCGGGCGTGTCGAAGGCCTCGGGAGCGAGCGAGAGCGCCTCCAGCGCCGCGCGCACATTGGCGCGCGCTTCCGGGTCGAGCGCCAGATTGCGCCGCTGTTCGACGAGCGCGCGGGCGAGCGGCTTGGTGAAGCGGCGCTGCGGCAGGATCACCTCCACCGGATCGGACGCGCCCTCATTGCCGGCGGCGTCCTTCGCGACGAGCTGCATGGCGACTTTCGCGCCGGCGTAGGGGCTGTCGGCGAGATCGATCGTCGCCTTGCCTTCGCCGAGCGCGCCGGGTCCGGCGGGCGGCGGCAGCGCCATGCGCGGCGGCTCATAGAGCGCGCGGTGCTTCGCCTTTCGGCTGAAGACCGCCTCGACGCCCGCGACGCCGTAATCGTCCTCGGCGCGATAGCCGAGCGTCATGGAGCCGCGCACATTGTTGCGCGGCTTGTCGGAGAGAGAAATTGCCGGCGGCCTGTCGGGAATGACGGCGACGTCGAATGTGCGGCCGTCGGGAAGCGCGAGGCGCGCGTCGCCCGTGAGACTGTAGCTGCGCTCCTTCGCGGCGGGGGGGTCAGCGGGCTCGACGGGCGCAAGGCCGCCCTCCATGGTCACGCTCGTGTCCGCCGGGCGCAGGCGCAGAAGCGAATTCGCCGGCGCTTCGATCACGCCGCTCTCCTGCGCAAGCACGATCGGCGGACGGCCGGTGTAGGCCGGCGGCTCGAACCAGGCGTCGATGCGCTGCGAAGCGCCAAGAAGATTCACCGCCCGCCAGTCGAAGGCCGCGGCGAGCCGGGCGCGTTTCTCGTCCCCGGCCACGAAGGCCGCCGCAATCGCCGCGACAAGCGCGAAGGCGCGCAGCGCATAGGGGTCGCGCTCCGGCACGCGCGGCGACGGCGGGGCGACAGGCGTGCTGGCGAGCGCCGCCTCGAGCCGCTTGCGATGCAGCGACCAGAGCGCCGCGGTCGCCGGATCGGCGTCCTTCGCCGCAAGCGTGTCGTCGAGGGAGGCGGCGGGCCGCAGGGCCGCGTCAGCGCCCGCGTCGAGGCGGTGGAGCGCGGCGCGCCGGCGGGGCCAGCCCCGCGCAATTTCGCGCGCGAGGAGGAAAAACGCCGCGAAGCCGAAAAGCGCGACCCCGGCCACGCGAGCCTCGACAGAAACCGCGCGCCAAAGGCCGATCCAGGACAGGGCGAGGAAAAAGAGGCCGAGCGTCGCGAGCGCCGCCCCGAGACGCCACAGCCGCTCCGCGAGGATCGCGGCGGCCGAACGTCTCAGCATCGTCTCCAGCTGGGGCGAATTCGCGCCCGTTTCGTCTTCCGGCGTGTCGGCGTCCTGCTTATCGGTCATTCTCTCTCCGGCCGCGAGTTTCGCCCCTCTAGATGGCGTTTCCAAGGAGATTGGACAAACCCTCGGCGATGACGGTTAACATGGCCGGCCATGACCCGCGCGAAAAAACCCGCCCCCGACGTCGTCTCCGGGCCTTACACCGACCTCGCCGCCCTGCCGGCGCCGGTCACGGCGATCCGCGAGAAAATTCTCGCGGGGCTGGAGAAGAACGACGTGGAGGCGCTGCGCGTCCCGATCGACTGGAACGAGGTGCGTCCGCTTTTCGCGAAAAGCGGGACATTCAAGGCCGGAACGGACCCGATCGAGATCCTGAAGGCGCTGTCCTTCGACGGGAGGGGGCGGGAGATTGTAACGATCCTCCGCGCCGTGCTGGCGCAGCCCTTTGTGAAGGTCGCGCGCGGGCCCGTCACGCTCTATGAATGGCCCGCCTTCGCGCGCCATCCCGCGCCGGCGGCGACGGATGACGAGGCGCGGGCGAGATGGCGCTGCGTGCGCTTCGGCGATCTGGCGCGCTCCAACGCCGAGGGGAAGCCGCGCCCCATGCGGCTCGGGATCGCGGCGGACGGCGTCTGGCATTATTTCTGGAGCGAGGACTGACGCGCCGCCTCACAACGCAGCGTGAAACCGTATCGGCGCCCCGGTCGACGGCGTCACGAGATCGCCCTCCCACATCACCTTCGCGCCGCGCACGAACGTCCCGACCGGCCAGCCGACGACCTCCTTGCCGTCATAGGGCGTCCAGCCGACGCGCGAGGCGATCCATGAATTGCGGATCGTCTCCCTGCGTTTCATGTCGACGATCGTGAGATCGGCGTCGTAACCCACCGCGACGCGGCCCTTGGCGGCCATTCCGAAGAGGCGGGCGGGGCCGGCGCTGGTGAGATCGACGAAACGCTGGAGCGTCAGCCGGCCGGCGTTCACATGGTCGAGCAGCAACGGCACGAGCGTCTGCACGCCCGTCATGCCCGAAGGGCTCTCGGGATAGGGCTTCGCCTTTTCCTCCAGCGTATGCGGCGCATGGTCGGAGCCGACGACGTCCACGACGCCCTGCCGGAGTCCGCGCCAAAGGCCCTCGCGATGGCGCGCGTCGCGCACCGGCGGGTTCATCTGCGCAAGCGCGCCGATGCGTTGATATTCGCTCGAATCCATCGTCAGATGATGCGGCGTGACCTCGACGCTGGCGAGATCCTTGTGGTCCGCGAGCAGCGCGATTTCCTCTTCGGTGGTCACATGCAGCACATGGATCAGCGCGCGCTTCTCGCGAGCGATCCCGAGCAGGCGCCGCGTCGAGCGCAGCGCGGTCTCCTCGTCGCGCCAGACCGGATGCGACGAGACGTCGCCGGGAACGCGCAGCGGCTTTCTCTCGTTCAGACGATCCTCGTCCTCGCTGTGGAAGGCGGCGCGCCGCCGCGTATGCGCCAGAACCTCCGCGATCCCCGCGTCGTCGGCGATGAGCAGCGAGCCCGTCGAGGAGCCCATGAACACCTTGATCCCCGCGGCGCCCGGCAGGCGCTCGAGCTCGCCGAGATGTTTCGCATTGTCATGCGTGCCGCCGACCCAGAAGGCGAAGTCGCAATGCATGCGCCCGCTCCCGCGCGCGACCTTGTCGGCGAGCGCCTCGGCGGTGCTCGTCAGCGGATTGGTGTTGGGCATTTCGAAAACGCCCGTCACCCCGCCCAGGACGGCGCTGCGCGAACCCGATTCGAGGTCTTCCTTTTGGGAGGCGCCCGGTTCGCGGAAATGCACCTGCGAGTCGACCACGCCGGGCAGGACGTGCAGGCCGCGGCAATCGACGCGCTCTCCGGCCGAGGCGCGCGAGAGGTCGCCGATCTGTGCGATCCTGCCGTCGCGTATCCCTACGTCGCGCAGGCCCTCCCCGTCCTGGTTGACGAGCGTGCCCCCGGAGAGGATGACGTCGAAATTCATGGATGGCGCCTCGCTTGCAGTGTCATGCTCCAGATAAGCAGTTGACGCTCATGCGCCAAGGGCGCGCGCGACACAAGGAAAACTCGACACAATGACGACAGCGATCCTGCTCGCGGACCGCGGCGTAATCGAAGTCGCCGGCGCAGACGCCGGCAAATTCCTGCACAATCTCGTGACGAACGACATTGCGTCGCTGGAGCGGGGCGAGGCGCGCTTCGCTGCGCTTTTGACGCCGCAGGGCAAAATCCTTTTCGATTTTCTGGTCTTCGCGACCGGCGAGGGGCGATATCTCCTCGATTGTCCGCTTTCGCTCGCCGCGGACCTCGAAAAGCGGCTGAACATGTACAAGCTGCGCTCGAAACTGACAGTCGAGAACCGCAGCGCCGAGCTCGAGGCTGTCGCCTTTCCTGACGCGACAGAGGCCCCGAAGGTCGAGGCTCTGGCGCTCGCCAGCGATCCCCGCGCGGCGCTGGGGTGGCGCGCGATTGCCGAGAAAGGAAAGATCGTGGCGCTCGGCGAGCGGGGGGAATATGACGCGCGCCGCATCCGCGCCGGCGTGCCGTTGGGCGGCGTGGACTTCACTTATAACGACGCCTTCCCGCATGAGGCCGACATGGACCTTCTCGCCGGGCTCGACTTCAAGAAGGGTTGTTATGTCGGGCAGGAGGTCGTCTCGCGCATGAAACATCGCGGCCTCGTGCGCAAGCGCGTGACGCCCTATCGCGCGAAAGGCGATGCGCCCGCGCCGGGCGAGACGATCCGCGCCGGCGAGATCGAGATCGGCGTGACGGGCTCACGCGCGGGCGACGAAGGGCTGGCGCTGATTCGGCTCGACCGGCTCGCCGACGCGAAGGAAAAAGGCGACGCGCCGATGGCCGGCGGCGTCGCTCTGGAGTTCGTCGAAAAGAACTAGACGGAACGGAGCAGCCGCCCGCCGACCCCGGAGGATCGACAGGCGGCCTCAGCTCGACGACTCAAGATCTGCGGGAGCAGCCTCTGGCGCGGCGCTCCCGAAAATCACTCGGTCAGGAGCGCGACGCCCTCCTTGCCGAGCAAACGATGCACGTTCAACAGGAGCTGCAGAACAACGCCGAACACGCCCAGCGCCATCCAGCCGAAGAACACGAAGCCCCAATGCAGCGGCGCGACGAAGAGTTCTTCCATGAACCAGAAGGTGTGGCCCCATTCGTTCAGCCCCACATTCGGGATGATCATGAAGGGGCCGATCGAGACGATGAGATAGGCGAGCGAGTATCCCCTGGAGAAATAGGGAATCCGCGTCTTCGCGTGGAAGAAGCAACCCACCGCCAGGATCGAGTAGATCGGATAGCTCATGTAGAATTCGATGATGTGCGAGGGCGTGAAGTCCGTGTCGCGGATCACCGTCATGTGCCAGGTGCCGTCCTGCTCGGTGAAGAAGGACGCGCCCCAATAGATCGCCGCGGCGTAGACCACCAGCCACTTCACATTATCGACGATCGAGCGCATCTCCTGCCGCGGCGTGACCGTCGACATGTCGCGCACGCGCGTCTTCCAGAGATAGCCGGCGAGTGCGAGGCCGCTGACGAGCTCCAGCGGGATCTCGGTCCACAGGATCGACATCCAATACGTCTGGAACTCCGGCGCAAAGGAGTCGAGACCGGCCCGCCAGCCATAGATCTGCTCGTAGATGCGCACGATCAGATAGAAGCTGTTGAGAAGCGCCAGCCCGATCCACAGGCCCCTCAGGTCGACAATGGGCTTTTCGGCGGCGACGGCGCCTGAAGCTGTTTGCATTGACAGGCTCATTTTTCTTCCTCCGTTTCGGCCGGCAAACGCATCGGCGTTTCCGGCAAAGCGAAGGATATGGAGTTGGGCGGGCTTGCCAGCGTGGCGGATTTGCCATTATCGTGACAAAGTCTGACAGCGAATTTGCCGCTGAACAGGCGTTTTCTGCCAGCGGGAGCGCAAATGGACATCGTCATTCTCGGCTATGCGGATTGTCTGGGTCAGGGCTTCATCGGCGCGGCCGATCTGCTCCTGATGAGCCGGCGCATGCTGAAGTCGACGGATCGGCCCGAGCCCTATCGCGTCGTGACGGCAAGCTATGACGGCAAGCCCATTCGCGACGGCTTCGGCCGCACCCATCCGGTGGACGCTTCCTTCGCGGCGCTCGACTCATGCGCGGCGATTATCGTCCCGCCTTTCCTCTGCAGCTGCGACGATCCCATGCCGCCCACCGCAGACCTCAATGCAGCGGCCGGCTGGCTGCGCCGCCAGCACGCAATGGGCGCCATCGTGGCGGGATCATGCAACGGCGTCTTCCTTTTGGGCGAAGCCGGACTGCTCGACGGCCGACGCTGCACGACGACATGGTGGCGCCACGACGATCTGCGCGCCCGATATCCGCGCGCCGACATCGCTCGCGGCGCCTCCCTCATGGAGGACAGGCGCGTCGTCACGGCCGGAGGCCCCCTGTCGTGGATCGATCTGTCGTTGCGCGTGATCCGCGAACTCTGCGGCGCGGAAGCGGCGAAGAAAGCGGCGGACTTCACCGTGGTCGACACGGCGCCCTCAACCCAGACGATCTACGTTCCGCCGGGTCATCTCACCGCCTCAAATCCTTTCGTGCTGGAGGCGGAGCACATCGTGCGGAAGGCGGGAAAGGCCCTGGTCACGTCACCCATGCTTGCGCAGGCGCTCAACGTCTCCGAGCGCACGCTGCATCGACGCCTGAAGGAAGCTACAGGCGAAACGCCGAAATCTTTCATCGACCGCGTGCGTTTCGAGGCGACGCGCATGCTGCTCGAAACGACGCAGAGTTCGGTGAAACAGCTGGCTTCGGCCTCCGGCTATACGGACGAAACGAGTTTCCGCCGCGCCTTTCGCCGCTATGCCGGCATGACGCCGGGCGCTTATCGCACCTGGTCGCTGGCGCGGCGCGGCGCGAAGTCGTGACGGAGGCGACGCCAATCGGCGCCGCCCCGCGCGCCTTCATCACACCGCCAGCGTCAGGCCCTCTGGCGCCGAGGCTCTCACCGGCGCCTTGGCGGGTTGGCGCCCCTTGAAGACGAAATTGCGCCGCGCGGCGTGATAGGCCGGGTCCGGCCCGAAAAAATTGACGCCCATCTGCGAAAGCTCCTCGCAGCGATAGGCGGCGAGCGGCCGGGTTCTTTCGTCCGTCAGGCGGCGTTCGTGCTTGTCGCGCAGGAGAGACCAGAAATCGGCGCGACGCGCGATCTCTTCGGCGCGGGCCGTCACGCCGCGCTCGAACGCCTCCGCGTCGCCGCCGAGAACGTCGTCGACGAAGCCGATGGTCTTCGCCTCCGCGGTCCCCATCGGCCTGCACGCTTCCGTCAGCTCGAGCGCTTTTTCCCCGCCGACGCGCCTGGGCAGCACATAGGTCCAGTATTCGGAGCCATAGAGGCCGCCCATGCTCTTGTAGTGGGGATTGAGCACGACGCCGTCACGGGCAAAAACATGATCGGCGGCCAGCGCGAGGATCGCCCCGCCCGCGCCCGCATTGCCGCGCACTCCGGCGACAACGACATGCGACATCGTATTGAGGATTTCGTGAACGAGATCGTCGATGGCGTTGATGTTGCGCCAGGACTCCAGCGCCGGATCGTCCGCCGCCTCGATCACATTGAGATGGATGCCGTTCGAAAAGTAATCCTTGCCGCCATGGAGCGCGATCACTTTCGTCGGCCGGCTTCGCGCGAAGAGAAACGCGTCGCGCAGGCGATAGCATTGCTGCGTGCTCATCGCGCCATTGTAGAATTCGAAATAGATATGGCCGACGCCGTTTCGCTCGACATAACGAATTTCGCGGAAGGTGCGGTGGTCGATCTCGGCGACGACCGGCAGCACCGCCTCGGGCGTCCCGCGCAGCAGGGGGCCGAGAACCTGCGTCGCCGGCAGCTTGATTCCCGAAATCAGGCAGAACTCGGCGTCGCACATGGCGCAGCCGGCTCCCGAGGCGACGAGGCTGCAGGCGCCCTTGTGCGCATTGGCGTCGTCTTTCGCCTTGAGATGGGTGATCCAGACCGCGCCATCGACGGTCGCGCGGCAGATGGCGCCGTCGCGTTTGGCCAGAATGGCGCCCGGCGCGCCCTTGAGACGGTCCTCATGATGCGCGCCATAGAGAAAGAAGGGCAGGCCGAACATCTTGTCCAGCACGCCCGGCGCGCTGTCCGCCGCGCGGATCTTGCGTACGACTTCGTCGCTCGTGTCGCGCGTCCAGTCGATCGCGCGATCCTTCTGCATCATCGTCGGACGCAGACGGCCGCGCACGCCCGGACGCGAATAATCGAGCGGCTGCGGCCGGAATGCGCGCGACTGGAATTTTTCGACCGCCTCCATTACGCCGCGCACGGCGGCGTCCGTAACCTCGTTGCGATAGAGACTGCCCTTGGCGTCCGCGACAGCCGGCAAGGGAAATTCATGGCTCGCCCATATGGGCCCGGCGTCCATCTCGGCCGCCGCCTGCAGCACCGTCACGCCCCAGCTCTTCTCGCCGGTCATGATCGCCCAGTCCAGCGAGGACGGCCCGCGATCGCCCATGATTCCGGGATGCACGATGAGGCAGACATGTTTTGTCCAGACCGCCTCGGGAACCGCGGCTTTCAGCATGGGCGCGATGATGAGGTCAGGATTGTTCGTCGCGACCGCCGAGAGCATGGCGGCTTCACTCGTGGCGAGCGTGACCGTCACCTCGTGTCCGCGGTCGGTCAATTCGATGAGCAGGCGCTGGCTGAGACTGTTGTGCGCCGTGGTGAGAAAAAGAATTTTCATATCTACCCCCATTTTTACTTGAGAAAAGTCGACTGGAATCTCTCCCGATATTCATGCGGACCGACATTCAGGCGCCGCTGGAATGAGCGGCGCATCCGGTCCAGCGCGCCGAAGCCGCAAGCCTCGGCGATCGCCTGCAAGGACATGTTCGTCTGTTCGAGCCTGCAGCGGGCCGCCTCGACGCGCGCATGCTCCACGAATTTCGCCGGCGTCACGCCGGTCTCCTCCAGAAAGCGGCGCGCGAAATTGCGCGGGCTCATCGACAGCTGTGCGGCGAGGCGCTCCACCGTCAGCTTTTCGCTGGAATTGCCGAGAATCCAGGACTTCAGTTCGCCAATGTCCCGGCAACCGGTCGACTCGGCCTGCAGGAAAGGGCTGAACTGGGTCTGGCCGCCGGGACGGCGCAAAAAGACCACCATGATTCCCGCAACGACGCGCGGCGCCTCCCGCCCGAGATCCTCCTCGATCAGCGCCAGAGCGAGGTCGATTCCCGCCGTAATGCCGCCGGAGGTATAGACGCCGCCGTCGCGGACGAAGATGCGGTTGGGCTCGACGCAAAGCGACGGATAGGCTGCGGCCAGGCGGTCGCAGAACGCCCAGTGCGTGGTGACCCGCCGGTTGTTCAGGAGGCCGGCGCAGGCGAGCAGGAACGACCCCGTGCAGATGGACGCCATGCGCCGCACGCGGCCGGACATCGCCCTGATCCAGTCGATGAGCCTTTCGTCGCCGCAGGCCGTGACCATACCTTCGCCGCCGGCGACGATGTGCGTGTCGAGGCTGTCGATCCCGGCGCAGCCATGCGCCGCCATGATCTCCATCCCGCATTTGCTGCGGACAAGGCCGGGCGTCGCCGCGATGACGAGCGTTTCATATCCCGGTTCGCTCGCCCGTCCCGCCATTCGCAACACGCGATCCGCGTAAAAGAAGGCGTCGAGCGGGCCGCAGAGATCGAGGATTTCGAAGTCGGGATAAATCAGGAAGCCGATTTTTCGCACACGCGAGACATCTCGCAGGGGCTCGACTTCCTGATCGAAAATATTGGGATCGAAATATAGCTTCTCACGCGACATATTTAATATAATTTCGCCATTCTCGAATGGCTGCAATGACAAAAATCCGATAGAATCGGCCAAGACGCGGGCAGCACTCTCGAAGCTGAGAAATTCAAAGGTCAGCTTATTGTTTTTGTTTTTCTAAAACTGGAAGCGGGTCGGACGGCTCGATAATTCGGCTTTCGCCAGCGTAAAATCGCCGGCGATCGACAATTATCGGGACAGACTGGCGATTTTTTCGAATTTGGGATGAATCGCGTCGAGAGCGACATCCACGCCGCGGATAATCGCGACATTCGCCAGAAGAAGGACGGCCACGCAAACCGTTGTGATGATCACGTCGGACAGGAATATCCGCTTCTCGCCGCCGCTTGTAGAATGATCGCCCATCGCCGAAGCTCCCGAATATGTCGCCGCCCTAAATCCGTTTGATGAAACTTATTTGACGGCCGTTAAGACCGTATGTGCTCCAACGCACGAGGGAGCGCTTTCGTTTCATCACAAAGCCCGATAAGTTCCGCCGCGACCTGATCGGACCATTGGATTTACCATAAGCCGGTAAAGACCACGTACGGTAGTGCCACAGACAGACCAATAGGAAGGGCCACAAGGTGAGCGGAAGCCAGAACACGAGCGGCCGGGTGACGGCGAGCGTCAATTCTCTCGCGGGCGAGATCGTCGACCGTCTGGTCGCCGGCGCGGAGCGCTACCGCGTTTCCGTCTCTCGAGGCGGGCTCGGCGAATTGCTGATCGACGCGGGCTCCAAGGTCGCGGGCGGAATAGACGCCGGCCTCCTCCTCACCGAAATCTGCATGGGCGGCCTCGGCAAGGTCACGCTCTCCCACGCGCCGGGCGCCGCCAAATGGCCGTTCTGGCTGACGGTGGGCAGCAATGATCCGGTCGTCGCCTGCCTCGCCAGCCAATATGCCGGCTGGAGCCTGAGCCACGAGAAATTCTTCGCGCTGGGCTCCGGTCCCGGCCGCGCGCAGGCGCGGGTCGAGAAGCTCTTCGAGGAGCTCTCCTATCAGGACAAGGCCGACCGCGTGACCATCGTCCTCGAAAGCGGCTCGCCGCCGCCGAAGGAGGTCGTCGAGAAGGTCGCGTCGAAGTCGGGCGTTTCGCCGGACAAGGTCGCCTTCATCTATGCGCCGACCCAGTCGCTCGCCGGCAGCGTGCAGGTCGTCGGCCGCGTGCTGGAAGTCGCGCTGCACAAGGCGCATGAGCTGCATTTCCCGCTCGACAACATCGTCGACGGAGTCGCCACGGCGCCGCTGTCGCCCCCTCATCCGGATTTCGTTCAGGCCATGGGCCGCACCAATGACGCGATCATCTACGCCGGCCGCGCCCATCTCTTCGTGAAGGGTCCGGCGGCGGCGGCGAAGGAACTCGCCGAAAAGCTGCCCAGCCACAATTCGCGTGACTACGGCCGCCCCTTCGCGGAAATCTTCAAGGCCTACAAGGGCGACTTCTACCAGATCGACGGCAGCCTGTTCTCGCCGGCCGAGGCGCTGGTGACGGCGGTCGAAACCGGCGAAACCTTCCGCGGCGGCGAGATCAATGTGGCGCTGCTCGACAAGTCGTTCGGGGGTTGAGCCTCGAATCTCTGTCCGCCAACGCGGGGAGAGTTTCAGCGTGAGGGGTCCGGGAATTTAGTGGCGTCGTCAAACGTGCTGGATCAGCCCCGCCCCCCTCGCGCGGCCGTTCTGCCGACAGGCGGAAAAAGGCGTCCCCGCGTCGCGGTCTTCACCGACAAGCTCGACTGGCATCTCGAGCATACGCTCGCGGCCTTTCGCGCGCTCGGCGCGACGCCGATCGCGGTGCGCCTCGCGGCTTGCAGGATCGACACGACGCGGCCCTTTGGGCTTGCGATCCCGGGCTTTCACGCGCTTCCCGACCTCGCGATCGTGCGCGCCATCGGCGACGGGTCGCTGGAGGCGATCACCATGCGGCTCGGCGTGCTGCATGCGCTGGAGGCGCTGTGCGTCCCCCTGATCAACAGCGCGCGCGCGATCGAGCGCTGCACCGACAAGAGCATGGCGAGCTTCCTGCTTGCCCGCGCCGGCGTCCCGAGCCCCGAGACCTTCGCCACGCAGACGCTGGCGCAGGCGCGCGCCATCGCGCGGCGCGAATGCGCGCATGGCCCGCTCGTGATGAAGCCGCTTTTCGGGGCGCAGGGCTGGGGCCTGCGCCTCATCGAGAAGGAAAGCGATCTTCCCTCGCTCGAAGAGGCGCGCGGCGTCTTCTATCTGCAACGCTTCGTCGGCCCCTCGCGGCCGCCCTACGAGGACATGCGCATCCTCCTTTCGGGGGGAAAAATCATCGGCGCCATGCGGCGTCGCTCGAGCCACTGGATCACGAATGTGCGGCAGGGTGCGAAACCCGTCGCTGTCGAACCGACCCCGGAGGAGCGCGACATGGCGCTCGCCGCCGCCGCGGCTCTGGGCGTCGATTTCGCCGGGGTCGATCTCATCACGGCGGCGGACGGCGCGGCGATGGCGCTGGAGGTCAACAGCATGGCGGGCTGGAGCGGGCTGCAGCGTGTGACGCCCTTCTCCATCGCCGAACGCATCGCCGCCGACGCGCTGGAAAAACTGGCGGCGGCGAAACGTGACTGAGGCGGCCGTCGCGCCCGGGACGGTCGCCCGCGCCTTCATCGCCGCCTGCGAGGCGGAGCTCGCCGCGCCCAAGCCGGGAAATGTCCATGTCTTCGCGGACGGGCATGGCATGGCGGCGCAGGATTTCATCGACAGCGCGAAGGCCGCCGCGCCCGAAATCGCAGCGCAAGGCGCGAGCGTCGGAAAGCGCATCCTCGGCGCCATGCAGGCGACATGGGCGGCGGTGGGTCAGAACACCAATCTCGGCATCGTGCTGCTTTGCGCGCCCCTCGCCCATGCCGCGCTCACTGCCGAAACCGGCGACCTGCGCCGCGAGACGTCGCGCGTTCTCGCGCGACTCGACCGCGCCGACGCCGACGCGGCCTTTCGCGCGATCAGCCTCGCGCAGCCGGCCGGACTCGGCTCGGCGCCCGCGCACGACGTCGCCGGGCCCGCGCAAACGACATTGCTGGAAGCCATGCGGGCGGCGTCGGACCGCGACCGCATCGCCTTCCAATATGCGAGCGGCTTCGTCGATATTTTCGGGATGGGCGCGGAGACGCTCATCCGCGCCCGCGCCGCCGGCCATGACGCGCCGCGCGCGACGCTCGAGGTTTACATGGCTTTCCTCGGCGCCTTTCCCGATAGCCACATCGCCCGCAAATACGGTCTCGAAACAGCGCAAGCCGTGCGTGAGGAGGCGCGCCAGGCCGCTTTGCAAATCGGCGCCGCGACGCGCGAAGAGGCCTTTGCAATTGCGCTGGACCTCGACCGTTCGCTCAAGGAACGGCGGCTCAATCCGGGCACGAGCGCGGACATGACAGTGGCTGTTCTTTTCGCCGATTATCTCGCGGCCATCTTGGCAAGCGCTCGCAAAAATGGTTGAGTCCGCGCCGCGCGGGGTGGTCTCGCGGCTATCTGGCCAACCGGTCGGGCTTTTCGCCCGATGTCGAAAACAAAGATAGGGCGCTCGCGGCGCTCGGCGCGCGGGCGCGTCAGGGATTTGGAAAGGGAACGCACATGGCAGTTATCAACAAGATGCTGGTCGGCGAGTCGCTGGTTGGCGAAGGCAATGAAGTCGCGCACATCGACCTGATCATGGGACCGCGCGGTTCGGCCGCCGAGCTCGCTTTCGCGAACGCTCTCGTCAACAACAAGGACGGCTTCACGACGCTTCTCGCGGTCGTCGCTCCGAACCTGCTCTGCAAGCCCAACACGATCCTGTTCAACAAGGTCACCATCAAGGGCGCCAAGCAGGCCGTCCAGATGTTCGGCCCGGCTCAGCACGGCGTCGCCAAGGCCGTCGCCGACTCGGTCGCCGAGGGCGTGATCCCGGTTGCCGAAGCCGACGACCTGTTCATCTCGGTCGGCGTGTTCATTCACTGGGACGCTTCGGACGACAAGAAGATCCAGGACTACAACTATCAGGCCACGAAGGAAGCCATCGCCCGCGCCGTTCGCGGCGAGCCGAAGGCCGCCGAAGTCGTCGCCAAGCGCAACGAGGCCAAGCACCCCTTCGCGCCGAACTGAGAACCGCGCATTCCTGCGTAAATTTCGGGGAGCCGCTCGCTGCGGCTCCTCGTTCATGATGCGGATGGATCATCGACGCTGCGGCAATGTCCGGGCGTCGAGGCGAAAAAAAGTTTTGGCATTCCGCGCGTGCGCTGGACAACAGGACGCCGCTGGGACGCGAACAGCACGGGAAGGGATGGAAATATGGCTTCGTTCTTTGAGAAGATTCTAGGCGCGCTGTTTCCGAAGCCATCGAGCGGCTTCGTTTCGTCGAGCGCAAAGATGGGCGTCGGCGAGTCGCTCGTCGGCGAGGGCAATGAGGTCGCCCACATCGACCTCATCATGGGTCCGCGCGGTTCGGCTGCGGAAAAGGCCTTCGCCAACGGGCTCGTCAACAACAAGGACGGCTTCACCACGCTGCTCGCGGTGATCGCGCCGAACCTGCTCGTCAAGCCCTACACCATGATGTTCAACAAGGTGACGATCAAGAACGCCAAGCAGGCCGTGCAGATGTTCGGCCCGGCGCAGCATGGCGTCGCCAAGGCCGTCGCCGACTCGGTCGCCGAGGGCGTGATCCCGCTCGACAAGGCCGAAGATCTCTTCATCTGCGTCGGCGTGTTCATCCATTGGGACGCCAACGACGACCAGAAGATTCAGGACTTCAACTATCAGGCCACGAAGGAAGCCATCGCTCGCGCGATGAAGGGCGATCCGACCGCGCAGAGCGTTCTGTCCGCCCGCGTGACGGCGAAGCATCCTTTCGCCGCCAACTGATTTCAGCCTCGTCTCGCGTTCAAAAAGGGAGCCCTCGCGGCTCCCTTTCTTTTTGCGGCTCAGCGAGCCGCGCAATATCGTCTCGCGTCAGATTGCCGTCGTGCAGGGCTGTGGCGACAAGCGCGCCGCTCGCGCCCATCTGTTTCAGCGCCACGAGATCGTCGACGCCTCTCGCTCCGCCCGCAGCGTAAACGCGCCGGCCTTTTGCGCGCGAAACAAATTGGCCCAGGCGCGTCATATCCGGCCCGAGACCGGCGCCGATGCGAGCTAAAGTCATGACGATGACGCGCGATGGCCAAAATTCCGTATTCACGAGCAGCTCCGCATCTCCAAGAAAATCTTCGCCCAGAAAATCGAGCGACAGAATCATGCGTTCGTCGTCGCGCAGGCGGCGCATCTCCTCCGGCTTTTCGAAACTTTCGCTGCCGACGATGACATCGACGTCGCGAAGCCGCAGCCAGCGCTCGACGTCGCAAGCGGTCCGAACGCCGGCGTCGACCCAGAGGCGCAACGCGGGAAAAGCGGCGCGGATCGCTTCGATCGCCGCGCGTGCGTCGCCGCGCCTTTCGATTGCGTCGAGATCGGCGATATAGAGCGCGTCGAAATCGTGGATCCTCAGCAATCCGTCGACGACATCTATGGGCGCGCTTGATTTTGCGAGCGGCGTGACGATGGGCGCATATTCGGCGCGCCGCCCCGCGACGGCGCGGACCACTTCGCTGTTTCGAATATCGATGACGGGAACGACATGCATGGGGCATTATACGCGGGACGCTTCGTCGGGCGGAGAAAGGTTGAAGGAAGCATGAATATTTCGCGCATTCTCGCGGCGGCGCTCGCTTTGACCGTTGGCGGCGCCGCATTCGCGCAAACCTCCGCCCCGCAAAGCGACTGGCCATGCAAACAGGTGCGCGTGCCAGAGATCGCGCTCGGCGGCGTGTGGACCGGGCCGTCGATCGAGAAGGAGCGCAAAGACTGGCGGGGAGACGCGGCGGTCGCCGATCTCGTCACGCGTATCGCGCCCCGGCGCACGCCGCTCGAGGAAGCGGAAAGGCTCATCGGCGATTTCGCGAAAGGCGCCGGCGAGTCGCGCAAGGCGCGGCTGACGCTGCTTTTCGCCGGCGTCTATGAGCGCATGAACGACGAACGTCGCGACGTCGTCAACGGTCTCGACCGCTTCGGCCGCCGACTGAAGGACATGGCGGAGAAGGCCCGCGAAGAGACGCAAACGATGCGCGAAGTCCAGGACCGCAAGCCGCAGGATCCGGAGGCGATCAGGAAGGCGAGCGAGGCGCTGCAATGGCGCCTGCGCATGTTTGAAGAACAGCGCAAGATGGTTGCATTCGTTTGCGAAAGCCCGGCGCTGATCGAACAGCGCTTCGGCGCGCTGGCCCGCGCGATCATGGCGGCGATGGAAACGAGGTAGAGCCATATTCGGCGAGCCTGCTGCGGCTTCGCGTCCTGTCTCCCCCTTCGCAGCTGTGCCCGCGAACTTTTTTCCTGAATGGGCCCTACTCGCGCGGCTCGGGCTTGCGCTCCTCGAGCGGATGCTTTTGGGCCGCCCAGCCGTCGGTTCCCTGCGGGTACCAGAAGACATTGGCGTAGCCGAGAGACATGGCGCGCTTCGCCGCGTTCCAGGACATCCAGCAGTTTTCGAGGCAGTAGAAGACGAGCGGTTTGGACTTGTCGCTGGCGGTGGCGCGCGCGAGTCCTTTTTCCAGATAGCGCTGCGTGGCTTCCGCGAGCTCGCCGTAGCCCGTGTCGGGAAGCCAGACGCTGCCCGGGATGTCGAAGCGCGGCTGCTCGCGCCATACTGCACTTTTGGGGAGGCCCTCCGGTTTTGGCGCATGCGGCAGCGCGTCGATGAAGACGGCCGCCTTCGCCTTCCACATGTCGAAGGCTTTCGCCGTGTCGATCACCGTCGCGCCTGTGAGCGTCGCAGGGACCGGCGCGCGATAGGCGTCGAGACGATAGCCTTCCGGCTCGCGCGGGCGCGGCGGCGCCTCGCCGCGCGCGTTGGTCGCGGCGAGGAAAATTGCAAGAAACAAGAAGGCGCGGGTCACTGCGACCTTGCAAGGGGCTGGCCCGTTTCGTCGAGCAGCGGGACGCCATAATCGCTGAGGATCTTCTCCAGAGCGCCCTTGTTCTGCGCGATGAAGGCGTTGAGGTCGCGCTTCCAGTTCTGGTCCGAATGGCGCACGCCGAATGCGATCCGGAAGGCCATGCGCGTTCCGGGGGTCTCCGCCAGCGGCGCCACATTGAGCTTCGCGCTCGACTTCTTCGCGTAGAAGCCGGCGATTGGCCCCCAGAGGAGCGCAACGTCGATGTCGCCGGTCTCGAGGTCGTGGATCATCGCGGCGCTCGAGGATTCGACGCGAGTGTCCACCATGAGCGGATAGGGCTTGACCGAACCCATCAGGCCGTTCCGGGCGAGAATGTTCCCCGGCGGCGTGTTGGCGACGAGCCCGATGCGGTGCGGTTTCTCCTTCAGCCGAGGATCGTCGAGAGCGGTCATGCCGTCGAGGTCCGATCCGGCGCGCGTCACGATGGCGTAGGTCGTGCGGTAATAGGGATTGGTCGGCTGTACGAGGTCGTTGCCCTGCGGCATGCCGAGGATGACGTCGCACAGATGCGCGTTGAGCGTGTTTCGCACGAATCCCGTGGCGCCCGGGTAGAAGGAATAGGCGAGCTCCTTGCCGAGCTTCTGCGCCAGATATTCCGCGATCTTGTTTTCGAAACCTTCGCCCTTTTCATTCGAGAAGGGAAGATTGTTCGGGTCGGCGCAAACCCGCAGCACTTTCGGATCGATGAGTTCTATTCCGCCCGAATTGTCGGACCCCTTTGCGCCGAAATCCGGTCCCATATGCTGGGCGAAGGCGGTCGCCGCCGCGAGGCTGTAGGCGATCGCGAGCGCCGGCTTGCGCCAGCGCTGCTTCAAACTTTTTTGCCGCTTCACGCAATTTTACTCCTAACCTGCCGGGGGCCTTTCGGCGCCGCGGGCCAACCAAGCTTCTCCCAGATAATCTCGCTTTGTGGATTTGACCACGGAAAAAACAAAAGGTCCGGAAGCCGCGGCGGCTCCGGACCAATTGTTCAGGCATGCTCCCGAAAGAGAACGCCGGGCGGCTTACTTATTGCCCATGCACTCGGCCTCGGCCTTCTTGAAGGCCTCGGGCGCCGGCTCTTTTTTCTCCGGGCGACCGGGCTGGACGGCGCCAGTCGAGAGCGCGCGGAGATAGACGTAAAGGTCGTCGATGTAGCAGGAAGCGTTCTTGTTGTCGGAGAAGGCCGGCATGACGCTGTTGCCATTCTGACGGCCGCCGATCACGATGCCAGCGAATTCCGCATAGTCGAAGCGCTTCACCGACTCCTTCAACGCCGGCGCGTAAGTCGAGCCGCCGCCGTTCGGGCCGTGGCAGACGTGGCATTCGGCGTGATAGCGGCGATAGCCGGAGAAAGTGTACCAGTCCACCGTGCCGTCGGCGCCGACGTTGTAGGTGGGGTCGCCTTTCGCGTCGTAATATTTGCCGTCGACGGATTTGACGGCCTTGGGATCTCCGGGCGCCTCGGCCATGGCGGAGGTTCCCACAAACATCATGACGCCCAGGGCCAGCGCCCCGGCAAGCGACGATTTCATCACACTCTCCCTGATCGGTTCTCTAACCTTGGAAACAGCGGCGCTCGGCGACACCCGACCGAGGGGTGCGCCGAGCGCCAGATTTGCTTATGCGCTAAGCGTCTCGCTTAGTTCGGCAGAGCGAAGACGGTCAGCACGCCGCCGAGGGCGGTGTAGTTGGCGAGCGAGGCGTAGTTGCCCACCGCGCCGAGACCTTCATTGCTCTTCGACAGACCAGCCGCAAGGCCGATGCCGGCCCAGCCGCCAACGCCCGAGAGGACCGCGACATACTGCTTGCCGCCTGACTCATAGGTGATGACGTTGCCGATGATTCCCGACGGAGTCTTGTACTTGTAGAGCTCCTTGCCGGTCTTCGTGTCGACGGCCTTCAGATAGCCCTCGAGCGTGCCGTAGAAGGTCACGCCGCCGTCGGTCGACACCGCGCCCGACCACACCGAGAACTGCTCCTTGTTCGACCAGACGATCTTGCCGACCTTGGCGTCCCAGGCGATGAAGTTGCCGGTGTTGTTGGTGCCGTCGCCGAGCACCTTGCCCGCAGGATACATTTCCAGCGTCGCGCCGACATAGGGCTGACCCGCGGTGTAGGACACGCGGAACGGCTCGTAGTCCATGCAGACGTGGTTCGTCGGCACCAGGAACAGACCCGTCGCCGGGTCATAAGAGACCGGCTGCTGGTCCTTCACGCCCAACGCCGCCGGGCAGACGCCCTGGGTGTTGGTGTCCTCGCCATTCTGCTCGGTCGAATATTTCGACACGACCAGCGGACGGCCATAGGTCTTGGAGTTCTTGTCCATGTCGACCTTGGTCGCCCAGTTCACGGCCGGGTCGAACTTCTCGGCGACGAGCAGCTCGCCCGTCACCCGGTCCAGCGTGTAGCCGAAGCCGTTGCGGTCGAAGTGGACGAGCGTCTTGCGGGTCGTTCCGCCGATGTTCTGGTCGGCGAGAACCATCTCGTTGATGCCGTCATAGTCCCACTCGTCGTGGGGGGTCATCTGGTAGACCCACTTGGCCTTGCCCGTGTCGAGGTCGCGCGCCCAGATGGTCATGGACCAGCGGTTGTCGCCCGGACGCTGCTTCGGGTTCCAGGTCGAGGGGTTGCCCGAGCCGTAATAGACGAGGTTCAGTTCCGGATCATAGCTGTACCAGCCCCAGGTGGTGCCGCCGCCGATCTGCCACTGGTCACCCTGCCAGGTCGAGATGCCCGAGTCCTTGCCGACCGGCTTGCCGAGATGGGTGGTCTTCTCCGGGTCCATCAGCGTGTCGCTGTCGGGGCCCATGGAGTAGCCGCGCCAGGCCAGCTTGCCGTCCTTGATGTCGTAAGCGGTGATGTGGCCGCGCACGCCGAACTCGCCGCCGGCGATGCCCACGAACACCTTGTCCTTGAAGACGTGCGGAGCGGCGGTGGAGGTCTGGCCCTTCGCCGGGTCGCCGTTCTTCACCGACCAGACCAGCTTGCCGGTCTTGGCGTCGAGCGCGACAAGCGTCGTGTCCGCCTGGGCGAGGAAGATCTTGCCGTCGCCATAGGCGAGGCCGCGGTTCACCGTGTCGCAGCACATGACCGGAACGACGGACGGATCCTGCTTCGGCTCATACTTCCAGAGGATCTTGTGATCCGGATCCTTCAGGTCGAGCGCGTAAACATTGTTCGGGAACGGCGTGTGGAGATACATCACGTCGCCGACGACGAGCGGGGCGCCTTCATGGCCACGCAGCACGCCGGTCGAAAACTGCCACGCCGGAGCAAGCTTGCCGACGTTCTCAGCCGTGATCTGCTTGAGAGCCGAATGGCGCAGATTCGCGTAGTCGCCAGTCGGCGAGACCCACTGCTTCGGGTCCTTCTGAAGCGCCAGCAACTCGTCGGCCTTCGCCGCGCCAGTCAGCGCGAGAACGGCCACCGAAGTCGACAACAACAGCTTATGCATGAGCTTTTCCTCCTGACGACGCCGAGGCGCGCCTTATTGTTGCGCCGCCGCCGACGTCGCGCCTCTCAGGGCGCCTCGACATTGGGAAGGCGTTTTCCGTTTCATGTCCCGCGCCGTTCGGTCAAAAAATCCGCCCGACGTCGAGAAGCTTCCAGTTCCCGTCCGGAAGGCATCTTTTAACTCGGAAACGGCGGGATAATATGTTGGGAGCGGTTGAATCGCAATCGCAAAAAACGCAGGCGTCAGCGTTTGCCGACATGCCGCCAAGGCAACGCATAATGCTAAATAAAATCAATATATTATATCGCGCTGCAGCATGTGCCGCGCTCCTTCTTTCGCTCGTTCCCGGGCCATCGCCCCTGCTCGCGCAGCCGTCCTTCACGCTGACGGAGCTCGCTCCGGGAGTCTTTGCGCATCAGGGAGAAACATCCCTGATGACCCGGGAAAATTTCGGGGGCATCGCCAATCTCGGCGCCGTCGTCGGCGACGACTCGGTCGCGGTGATCGACACGGGAGGCAGCCTGATTCAGGGCAAGGCCTTTCTCGCCGCGCTGCGCGAGAAGACGCAAAAGCCGGTTCGCTACGTCATCAACACCCACGCCCATCCCGATCACGTCTTCGGCAACGGCGCCTTCGAGGGGCCGGGCACGGTCTTCGTCGGCCACAAGAACCTGCCGCGCGCGCTCGCGGCGCGGGGCGCGCATTATCTCGCCTCCTTCCGCGAGGCGATGGGCGACGCGCTGGACGGCGTCACGATCATCTCACCGACGATGCTCGTATCCGATTCGTCAACGCTCGATCTCGGCGGACGTTCGCTCATCCTGCAGGCTTGGCGAACCGCGCATACCGACAGCGATCTCACCGTGCTGGACCCGGCGAGCGGAACGCTTTTCGCCGGCGATCTGCTTTTCCTGCAACATGTGCCGGTGGTGGACGGCAGCCTTCTGGGCTTCCTCGACGTCGCGGAAAAGCTTTCGACGATCAAGGCCGAGCGCGTCGTGCCGGGCCACGGCCCCCTCGTCGCGCCCTGGCCGAAGGCGCTCGACGACGAGCGCAATTATCTGACCCGTCTGACCGCCGATCTGCGCGCGGCGATAAAGAAGGGCGAGAGCGTCACCGACGCGACCAAGGCGGCTGGCGCCTCGGAGCAGGGCAAATGGCGGCTGTTCGAGAATTACCACGCCCGCAACGCCACCGCCGGCTTCGCCGAACTCGAATGGGAGACGCCATGAGCGGCCGCTGCATGACTTTGTCTCATCCGTCGGGCGCGAATTGAGCTAATCTCCCGCAAAAGACCCGTCAGGAGGAACCCATGTCGAAATGCTTTCGCGCCTCAGGGCTTCTCGCCGCGTTTTTCGCCGCGACGCTCGCCTCGCCCGCGCGCGCCGAAACCGCGCCGGATCCATGGCCGGGGCTCGTGACGGATATTTTTCAGGGCCGCGCGATGGCCGAGCGCGACGGAGTCATTGCGCTCGAGGCGCCGGTGCGCGCCGAGGACGCGGCGATCGTGCCGATGACCCTGCGCTTCCCCGAGCCTGCGCGGGTAAAAACCGCAACGCTCGTCATCGATCAGAACCCGATGCCCATGGCAGCGGCCTTCACGGTCGGAGAAAAAGCGGGCGTGAGCTTCATCAGCACGCGCGTGCGGGTGAATTCCTACACCAATGTCCATGCGGTGGCGGAGACGCGGGACGGCAAGCTGCATTCCGAAGTGAAATTCGTGAAGGCGGCCGGCGGCTGCTCGGCGCCGGCGGTCAAGGACCAGGACGAGGCCAACGCCAATCTCGGCAAGATGAAATATCGCGAGTTCAGGAGCGCGGAGGCGGGCAGGCGCGAGGCGCAGATCATGATTCGCCACCCGAACAATTCGGGTCTGCAGATGGATCAGATGACGCATCTCTACATACCCGCCCACTATATCGACCGGGTCGAGGTGCGGCAGGGCGACGAACTCGTCTTTTCGATGGAAGGGGGGATTTCGCTGTCGGAAGACCCGAACTTCCGCTTCACCTATGCGCCCAATGGCGCGAAGACGATGTCAGTCGTCGCGCATGACAACAAGGGAAACGAGTTCAAGGCCGAATGGCCGATCTCCGACGCCTCGTAAGGCGGTCGACGCAGGACATGAACAGACAAAAGGGGAGCGCCGCGCCGCTCCCCTTTTCGTGTCACGAACCCCAGATGGTCAACGCCGCGCAGAAGGCGAGCGGGAACGTCGCCAGGGCGCAGATCGCCAGAACACACGCAACTTTCTGGAACTCGGGCGCGTCGTCGCGCGCCTCCCGCCTCTCGGTCACAAACGCCATCTCACCCACTCCGTCGCCACAACGCCACCAATCGGCGCGCCCGAAAACGGTCGCTCCATTTCATTAACGCGCGAGGGAGCGGATTCGTTGCAATTTTATCGGTCAACCGGCACGAATATGTCGAGCTTGTGACATGATGATCAATCGGTGAAGACTTACCGCGCTGCAGCTACGAGCGGCGCCGGGCGACCGCGAACCGGCTGGGGCGCCGCCGGCGCGGCCCTTTCGCTGAAAAGCTCCGCGAGCTTTTCCGTCATGGCGCCGCCGAGTTCCTCCGCGTCCACGATCGTCACCGCGCGGCGGTAATAGCGCGTGACGTCGTGTCCGATGCCGATGGCGATCAGCTCCACCGGAGATTTGGTCTCGATGTCGTGGATGATCTGGCGCAGATGGCGCTCCAGATAATTGCCCGGATTGACCGAGAGCGTCGAATCGTCGACCGGCGCGCCGTCGGAAATCATCATCAATATCCGGCGCTGCTCGGTGCGCGCGAGCAGGCGCCGATGCGCCCAGTCCAGCGCCTCGCCGTCGATGTTTTCCTTCAGGAGCCCCTCGCGCATCATCAGTCCGAGGTTGCGCCGCGCGCGCCGCCAGGGCGCGTCGGCCGCCTTGTAGATGATGTGGCGGATGTCGTTCAGGCGGCCGGGGTTCGGCTTCTTTCCTTCATTTATCCAGAGTTCGCGCGACTGCCCGCCCTTCCAGGCGCGGGTCGTGAAGCCGAGGATCTCGACCTTCACGCCGCAGCGCTCCAGCGTGCGCGCCAGAATGTCGGCGCAGGTGGCGGCGACGGTGATCGGGCGTCCGCGCATCGAGCCGGAATTGTCGAGGAGCAGCGTGACCACCGTGTCGCGGAAGTCCATGTCCTTCTCGCGCTTGAAGGACAGCGGCTGCTGCGGATCGATGATGACGCGGGTGAGGCGCGCGGGATCGAGCATGCCCTCCTCGAGATCGAACTCCCAGCTGCGGCTCTGCTGCGCCATCAGGCGGCGCTGGAGCCGGTTCGCGAGCCGGCCGACGACGGAAGAGAGATGCAGGAGCTGCTTGTCGAGATAGGCGCGCAGCCGATCCAGTTCCTCGAGATCGCAAAGCTCCTCGGCGCGCACGATCTCGTCGAAGCGCGTGGTGTAGGCGTGGTAGTCCGCGCCGGAACGTTCGGCGGCGGTCGTCGACGGGCGGCGCGCGTCGGGCGCCTCCTCCATGTCGCCGGCGTCGGAATCCTCCTCCGCCTCGCCATAGGGCGCCTCGGCCGATTCGCTTTCGCCCTCCTGCTCCGAGTCCTCGGCGGCGAGCGCCGTCTCCATCTCGGCCTTGCTCTTGGCCGTGTCGTCTTCCTGGTCCTGATTCTCGGTCTCGTCCGGGTTCTGGGGCTGCTCCTCGCTTTCGTCCTCGGCCTCCGTTTCCTCGGGCGCCTCGCCGCTCGCCATGTCGAGATGGGAGAGAAGCTCGCGAACGATCTGCGCGAAATGACGCTGGTCCTCGACCGCGCGGACGAGCCGGTCCAGATCGGCGCCGGCGCGCTCCTCGATGACGTCGCGCCAGAACTCGACGATCTTCGCGCCATGAGGCGGCGGCGCGAGGCCAGTGAGCCGCTGGCGGGCCATGAGCGCCAGCGCGTCCTCGAGCGGCGCGTCCTCGCGGCTCCTGATCTGGTCGGAATGGCCGCGCTGGTAGCGGTCGTCGAGCATCGCCGCGATATTGGCGGCGACGCCGTCCATGCGCCGGGCGCCGATCGACTCGACGCGGGCCTGCTCCATGGCGTCGAAGGCGGCGCGCGCCTCCGCGGTCTCGGGAACGTAGCGGCGGTGCACCGCGTCGTCGTGACAGGCGAGTCGCAGGGCGATCGAATCGGCCTGGCCGCGCAGAATGGCGGCGTCCTTCGGCGAGAGCTTGCGCGGCGGCTCCGTCAACCGCGCCTTGGCGCCGTCCTCTCCCGTGACGAGCGACGGCCGCTCGGGCGCGAAGATCACGTCGAGCGCGGGAGTTTTCGCCATGGCGCGCATGGCGCCGGAGACGGCGCGCTTGAAGGGCTCCTGCGGGGCTTCCTTGGGAGAGGCGGGACGGCGGTTTGTCGGCGCGGGGGGCATTCGCCAATATATGCGCAACCGCGCGCGCCGCCGCAAGTCGGGCTTTGCCGGGAAAGCTCGGGGCCGCGCCGCCCCATGCGCCTCCCCATGCGCCTCCCATGCGTCGCCCCGCCGCATGACGGCGCCCGTCGCCGGCCCCGACAGGCATTGATCAGGGCCGCCAAAAGGGGATAACTCGAAGTTCCTCGCGGCCCGATTCCCGGGATGGCCTTCGAACCCCGCCATGATGTCCAAACGGCTGACCTTCGTTGCGCTTTTTTCCGCCGTTTCGTGCGGGGCGGCCGATGCGCACGCTGTGATTGTCAACGCGACGCCGAGCCCCGGTCAGCAGGTTTCCGGAACCGAAATAGCGATTGAAATCCGCTTCAACAGCAGGATCGACGCCACCCGCTCGAATCTCAAGCTGACGACGCTCGAGGGCGCGAGCGTGTCCCTGCCGCTGATCGGCGACGCCGCGGCGGACAGGCTGAAGGCGCAGGCGCGCGGCCTCGCCCCCGGCGCCTATCGGCTCCACTGGCAGACTCTCAGCCCCGACGGCCATATCACCCAGGGAGACATTCCCTTCAGCGTGGGCCGCTGAGGAATGCAGCTCTTCATCGAGATATACGGCTTTCTCGGCGTCGTGCTGCGCGGCTTCATCCTCGCCGCGCAATCGCTGACCGTCGGCGGGCTGGCGTTTCTCGTCCTGCTTTCCTGGCCCCTCGCGCCGCGGCTCGGCGACGCCGCAGAGAGAATTTCGACCCGCGCCCTGCGTCTGATCTCGTGGAGCGCCGGCGCGCTCGCCGCGGCGGAGGCGGTTGCGGCCGTCTCGCTCGCCGTCATGCTGGCCGGCACGCTGGAGATTTCCTTCCCGGAGGCGATCAGCGCCCGCGCGGCCGTCGCCGATCTGATCGCTGCGGCGATCGCCCTGTCCATCGCCCTCGTCGCGCGCAACGGCGGCCCCGCGTTACGCTTCCTCGCGCCCGCGCTCGGCGCGCTGCTCCTCGTCGTGCAGGCCGTCTCGACGCATGCGACGAGCCAGCTCGAGGGCGCGGTCTCCCTTGCGGCGGCGGAATTGCTGCACATGTCCGGCGCCGCGGTCTGGATCGGCGGCATTCCTTTTTTCCTCATCGCGCTGACGGAAACGAACGGCGCCCCGACGCAGCCGATCGTCGGGCGCCGCTTCTCGCTCGTCTCCATCGGCGCCGTGGCGGCGCTGCTTTCGGGGGGCGTCTTCCTGGCCCTCGATTATGTCGATGCGCCGCCGGCGCTTTACGGCACGTCCTACGGCCTCATGCTCGGCGCCAAGATCGTACTGCTCATGGGCCTGCTCTTTCTCGGCGGCATGAATTTTCTCGCCGTGCGCGGCGCGGCGCCCATGCTGCGCACCCGCCGCTTCGCCGAGACGGAGATCGGCGTCGGACTGACGGTCCTGTTCTGCGCCGCCTCGCTCGCCTCGCTGCCGCCGGCGCGCGACATCATCGAGCGCGCGAGTCTGCCGGAGATCGTCGAGCGTCTGGAGCCCCGCTGGCCGGTGCGTCTGGAAAGCCCGGATCACTCGGCCCTGTCCGTCTCGCAGGAGGCCATGGCCGCCGAAACCGCCTCCGCGGCGGCGCAATCGCGCCGGGCGGCGGACATCGCCTGGTCCGAATACAACCACCATTGGGCGGGGCTCTTCGTCCTCGCGATGGGCGTGATGGCGCTGATGGAGCGCGGCCGGCGCCTCGCGCCTCTCGCCCGCCACTGGCCGCTGATGTTCCTCGGCCTCGCGGCCTTCCTGTTCCTGCGCGCGGACGAAGCCGTCTGGCCGTTGGGCAAACTCGGCGTGATCGAGAGCCTGCGCGATCCGGAAATCGCGCAGCATCGCCTGCTGACGCTGTTGATCGTCGCCTTCGGGATCTTCGAGTGGCGCGTGCGGCTCGGCCGCGTGAAGGCGGGATGGGCGGCCTATGTTTTCCCGCTCTCCACGGCCGTCGCGGCGGGCTTCCTGCTGACCCACTCCCATGCGCTGACCAATGTGAAGGAAGAGACGCTGCTCGAAATCACCCACACGCCGCTTGCCCTCGTCGGCGTCGCGGCGGGATGGTCGCGCTGGCTGGAGCTGCGGCTCGACGGGCGGGCGGCCCGCATCGCGGGCTTCGTCTGGCCCATCGCCTTCATTCTGGCGGGTCTGATGCTGCTCTTCTACCGCGAGGCCTGAGTCAGACCTTCCGCTCGGCCTTGCTGAAATTCGAGAGATCGCCGGCCGCCGCCGCCGCGCGTCGCCACGATCTGGCGATGGCGGGATATTTGATCTCCCTGCAGATGCGGGCGACCTGCTGCGAGAGCTTCTCGCTCTTGCAGGAGGGGCAGGCGGGCGTGTCCGACGAACGAACGAGAAGTTCGAACTGAGAATTGCAGTCTTCGCAGACATAGGCGTAAAGCGGCATCGGCTCCTCGCGACAGGCGCATTGGCGTTCCGCTCCTTGCGAGAGCAAATTCCGTTCCTGAACTTTTGCCGCCCTGTGGCGCTTTACAGCTCAATGGATTGACCCGTTAAAGGGTCCGGAAATCGTCATGTCGGGAATCGGACATCAGACCATGACCGCCCCTTTCGCGCCCGAGCTTTCCGTCACCCGCTGGTTCAATACGCCCGCGCCCGTCACCCTCGCCTCGCTGCGGGGCCGGGTCGTGCTGCTGCACGCCTTCCAGATGCTGTGCCCCGGCTGCGTGGCGCATGGCACGCCGCAGGCGCAGAAGGCGCACAGCCTCTTTCGCAACACCGACCTCGCGGTGATCGGCCTGCACACGGTCTTCGAACATCACGCGGCTATGACGCCCGTCTCGCTCGAAGCCTTCATCCACGAATATCGTCTCACCTTCCCGATCGGCGTCGATACGCCCGGCGAAGACGGGCCGATCCCCGTCACCATGCGCCGCTACGAGATGCGCGGCACGCCGACGTCGATCGTCATCGGCCGCGACGGGCGCATCCGCCATCATGGCTTCGGGCAGGAGGACGACATGGCGCTGGGCGCGCTGCTCGGCTCCCTCATCTCCGAGGCGCCGCCGGAAACATGACGCCCGCGCCCGTCCGCCCACTGGTTCTCACGGGGCCGATCGCGCCCTTGGGCGAGGACGGAGCGTCGAGCGCGATCGACAAGCGGCCCGGGCCCGCGCCGTGGCGCATTGGCGCGACGGGGTTGGAGGGCGACGCGCAGGCGGACCGCAAATATCACGGCGGGCCGGAGAAGGCGCTGCATCATTACGCCTTCGAGCATTACGCCGACTGGGCGAAAGAGATCGGCGACGCGCAGGCGCTCGAAGCGGCGGGAGCCTTCGGCGAAAATCTCTCGACGACCGGCTGGACCGAAGCAAATGTCTGCGTCGGCGACATCGTGCGCTTCGGAAGCGCGCTGCTGCAGGTGAGCCAGGGACGCCAGCCCTGTTTCAAGCTCAACATCCGCTTCCATTGTCCGGACATGGCGGCGCGCGTGCAAAAGACCGGCCGCACCGGCTGGTATTACCGCGTGCTTGAAACGGGCGTCGCGGAAGAAGGCGACCTTCTGCGCCTCGTCGACAGGCCACGGCCCCACTGGCTGCTCGAACGCCTCACGCGCCTGCTCTACCGCGACACGATGGACCGCGAGGGACTGACCGCCATGGCGGCGCTGCCGGAGCTCGCCCAGAACTGGCGCGACCTCGCGCGAAGGCGGCTGGAGAGCGGGAAGGTGGAGGACTGGGATCGGCGGCTTTTTGGGGAGGGTTCCGCCTTGCGGCAGCGTTGAGAGATTCCCGGTCGTGAGCCCCCACCCCCCTTGCGGGGAGGGTGGCCCCGCGAGGAGGAGGTAGGGGACCGCGCCCGGATCAATCCTCCGACAGCCGCGTCTTCCCCGGCCCGTGCGGCGCCTCGGCCAGCGCTTCGAGATGCGGCTCCTTGCGGGCGCGGCGCAGGGCGGCCTCCAGATACGTCGTGAAGGCGTCGATGTCTTCCTCATGGGTGCGGTGATTGATGATCGCCGCGCGGATCGCCGGGACGCCGTCGAGGATGGTGAGCGAGGGGGCCGCCTCGCCGCGCTCGTGCAGCTCCATCACGATCTCGCGGGCGAGCGAGCCGTCGTCGTCGCCCGTCACGCCGAAGCAGACGATGTTGAGCGACACCGGCGCGCGCATGAAGAAATTACCGCTTCCCTCGATCCACGCCTCCAGCCGCTTCGCCATGCGGCAGGTCTGCTCGATGCATTGGCCGAGCTTTTTCGCGCCGAAGGTCTCGATCGTCATCCACGCCTTCAGAGCGCGAAAACCCCGCGAGAGATCGGGGCCGAGGTCGCAGGGCCAGGTCTCGCCCGCCGCGAGCCCGCGCGGGGCGCGCGTGAGATAGGCGGCGTTGGCGGCGAAAGCCCGCTTGTGGGCTTTGGGGTCGCGCACCAGAAAAAAGCCCGCGTCATAAGGGGCGTGCAGCCATTTGTGGAAGTCGAAGGCGATGCTGTCGGCGCGTTCCAGCCCCTTTACGAGAGGTTTGAGCGCCGGCGACAGGGCGGCCAGCGCCCCGAAGGCGCCGTCGACATGGAACCACATGTCTTCGGTGTGCGCGACGTCGGCGAGGCGGTCGAGCGGGTCGATCGCGCCCGTATCGACCGTCCCCGCCGTGCCGACGATGAGGAAGGGCCGGAAGCCGGCCGCCCGGTCGGCGGCGATGGCGTGGCGCAGATAGCTGATCTTCATCGCCCGCCGCTCGTCGGAAGGGATGAGCCGCAGATGGCGCGCGCCCAGCCCGGCGAGCTCCATCGCCTGCCGCACGCAATTATGCGCCTCGCGCGAGGCGTAGGCGATGAGCTGGCCGCTCTGCGCGCATAGCCCGTTCAATCGCACGTCGCTCTCGCCATAGGCCTGATCGCGCGCGACGAGCAGCGAGAGGAAATTCGCCATGGACGTGCCGGTGACGAAAATGCCCGACGCGTCCTGCGGAAAGCCGAAGGCCTGCGCCATCCATTTCGCGATCTGGCGCTCGACGTCGATGGCGATGTGATTGCGCCCGCCGCAATTGGAGTTCATGCCGGCGGCGAGCATTTCCGCGATCATGCCGACCGGCGTGCCGGCGCCTTGCACCCAGCCCATGAACATCGGATGGATGTTGCCGGTGGCGAAGGGCTTTATGTAGCGGTCGAAGTCCTTCAGCACATCCGCGAAATCGCGCTCCTCGACGGGAAGGTCGCGGTCGAAGCGCGCCTTCGCCTCCTCGGTCGGCGCCCGCCAGACCGGGCGCTCGCGCAAATCGCGCAGATAGTCGATCATCTCGTCGAGCGCGCGATGGCTCTTCGAGCGGAAATCTTCCCAGTCTTCGGGGTCGAGATCGACCGGCTGCGTCATGATCTTAAAGGCTCGCGCGCCGGCGGTTCACGGGAAGGCGCAATCCGGTTGCGGTCGATCGTCGTTGACGATCCATCTTGACAGCAAATAGCCGGTAATGCCCGCCGGGCGCAACCGCCCTTATTTTTCGAGGTTTACGACGACCGAACCGACGCCCTCGATCACGCCCTCCGCCCGGTCCCCCGGCTGGAGCGCGCCGACGCCGACCGGCGTGCCGGTGAAGATCAGGTCTCCCGCCGCAAGCGCCACGAAGCGCGACAGCTCCGCGATGATCCCGGGAACGCCCAGGATCATGTCCGAAATATCGCCCTGCTGGCGCGGCGCGCCGTCGACGGAGAGCGTGATGCGCCCGCGTGCGGGATGGCCGATCCTGGCGGCGGGCTGGATGACCCCCATGGGCGCGGAATTGTCGAAGCCCTTGGACATGTCCCACGGGCGGCCAGCGTTGCGCGCCTCCGTCTGAAGGTCGCGGCGGGTGAGGTCGATGCCGGCGGCGTAGCCATAGACGCAGTCGAGCGCCCGCTCGACTGGAATATCGGAACCGCCGGACTGGAGCGCCACGACGAGCTCGATCTCATGGTGGAGATTGCGCGTCAGGCTCGGGAAGGGAATCGTCGCCCCGTCGGCCACGACGGCGTCCGCCGGCTTGGTGAAGAAGAAGGGCGGTTCAGCTCCCGGCTCCTTGCCCATCTCGCGCGCGTGCTCCGCATAATTGAGCGCAACGCAGAAGATGCGGCGGACCGGGAAAAGGCCGCCGCCGGCGACGGCGACGCTCGGGGGCGGCGGCGGGGGAATGACGAAATTCTCGGGCATCCGGGGCTCCACGAAACCTTCAAGCTTCAATTTTCCGCCAACTTATAGAGCGATTTGCGAAAAATCGCGCTATGTTGCCCATTATGGACAAGTCCAAGGCGGAAAAGGATGTTTTTGCCGACGCGCTGGCGCGCGGGCAACTGGGCGTCGCGCTCGTGGACGACGGGCTGACAGTCGCGCGCCGTCTGGGGCGCCTCAGCGCGTGGCTGCCGGACGAAGGAGAGAAAGCCTGCAGCGCCCCGCTGCTGTTGCATATGGAGGAAAGCCTCGCCGCGCTGAAGGAGAGAGGCGGCGAGATCGTCCTGCCGTCCATGCGCGCGGCGCCCGAAGCGCCGCGCGTGACGATCTCCATCGCCTGGGACGCCGCCGCGCGGGGTTTCGTCGTCGTCACCGCGCCCGACCACGGCGGCGACCAGATCGACCGCCTGCTGGCCTCGGAGCGGCGCGAGAAGCAGTTGCTTCAGCAGCAGGCGGACGCCGCCGCCGCAAGGCTGCGGGTGGAGCGCGAGAAGGCGCAGGAGGAGGCCCAGGCGGCGGCGATCGCCAATGAGCGGCTGCGGATCGCCCACGACCTGCACGACACGCTCGTGCGCTCCATGGTGACGCTCATCACACAGTCGCGGCTCATCGCCAGGAAGACCAATGACGCGGAGGCGAGGGTGGCGCTCGCCATGCTCGACGTGCAGGCGCGCGAGGGCCTTCAGGAGGCGCGCGAGGCGATCGCGCGCACGCGCGAGGAGCGGCGCGACCTGTATGATCTGCGCCGTATCGTCGACGGCTTCTCGGAACGCATGGGCGATATTGCGGTGACGGTTGAATTCGGTTTTCCCAGCGCCGAACTGCCGCGCGAGACCGAGCAGCTCTTCGCGGCCGTGCTGCGCGAGGCGCTGCGCAACATCGAGCTGCACGCCGGCGCAAGGCGCGTCCGCGTCGCACTGGCGAAGGACGCCGGAGGGACGCGGCTTCTGGTGGAGGACGACGGGACCGGTTTCGATCCGTCGGCGCCGACGCCGGGTCATTTCGGGGTGACGGGGATGCGCGAACGCGCAAGGCTCGGAGGCGCGACGCTCGTCCTGGACAGCGCGCCGGGGAAAGGGACGCGGGTGACGCTGTCCGCGCCCGCGGCGGACGCCGCCCCGGACAACTGAGACGCCCTCGCCGGCGTCTCAGGGAAACGCCGCCGGATCGAAGCTGCGATGGGTGGAGCAGAATTCGCAGGTGACGCCGATGCGGCCGTCGTCGCCGACCATGTCGGCGCGCTCCTGCTGCGTGAAGCTCCTGAGCAGCTTCTCGATGCGCTCGGTCGAGCAGCGGCAGAATTCCTCCAGCGCGCGTTCGGCGAAGACCTTCACGCCGCGCTCGTGGAACAGGCGGTAGAGCAAGCGCTCGCCCGACAGGCCGGGGTCGATCAGCTCATGGTCCTCGATCGTCGCCGCAAGGGCCTGACCTTCCGTCCAGGCGTCGTCCTCATCGGCTTCGTCGAGAACGCCCTCGCCCTCCGGCGCGTCGCCCGGCGACAGGTCGCGCGTCCTTGCGCCGCCCGAGGGCAGATATTGCAGCAGCAGGCCGCCCGCCCGCCAGCTGCGGCCCTGCGGCGTCACGACCTCGCCGACGGCGAGGCGCACATGGGAGGGGATCTGCTCGGACTGGCGGAAATACATATGCGCCGCCTCCGCGAGGCTCTCGCCCTCGAGCGGCACGACGCCCTGATAGCGCGCGGCGTCCTCCTCGCGCTCGATGGTGAGGGCGAGATGGCCGCGCCCCAGGAGCGCCGACGGCGCCGGGTCGGTCATCTCCTCGACGCGCGCGAGATCGAAACGCGCGAAGCCGCGCAGCTTGCCCGGCGCGTCGTAATCCACGACCAGCATGTCGACAGGGCCGTCGCTGCGCGTCTGCAACTGGAATCGGCCGTGTGACTCGAGGATCGAGCCGAGCAGCGTCGCAAGCGCGATCGCTTCGCCGAGCAGGCGCGCGACCTGCGGCGGATAATCGTAGTGCGAGAGAATGGAGTCGACGGTCGGCCCCAGCCGCACGAGGCGCCCGCGCAGGTCGAGCGGCTCCACCGCGAAAGGGAGCACGCGATCGTCCTGCGCCTCGAAAGAGACCGGCCTGCTCGGCGCCTCGGCCATCACGCCGCGCCCGGCGCGAGACACCAGGCGAGCACGCCCTTCTGGGCATGCAGGCGGTTCTCGGCCTCGTCGAAAACAACCGACTGCGGCCCGTCGATCACTTCGTCCGTGACTTCCTCGCCGCGATGCGCCGGCAGGCAATGCATGAACACCGCGTCCTTGTCGGCGGCGCGCATCAGCTTGGCGTCGACCTGATAGGGCGCAAGTACCTTGCGGCGGAAATCCTCGTCCCTGTCGCCCATCGACACCCAGCAGTCGGTGATGACCGCATCGGTTCCCGCGACGGCCGCGTAGGGGTCGCGCGTGACGTTCATCGCCACGCCATTGGCTTTCGCCCAGTCGACAAGCTCAGCGGCCGGCGAAAGTTCGGCCGGGGTCGCGACATTGATCGCAAAGCCGAAGCGCGCCGCCGCATGCACCCAGCTCGCGAGCACATTATTGGCGTCGCCGATCCAGGCGACCGTGCGCCCCGAGATCGGCCCGCAATGCTCCTCGAAGGTGAGCACGTCGGCCATGATCTGGCAGGGATGCGAGAGCTTGGTGAGCCCGTTGATGACCGGGACAGTCGCGTGGCGCGCGAGTTCCGTCAGATCTTCATGCGAGAGGATGCGGATCATGATCGCGTCGAGGAAGCGCGAAAGCACGCGCGCCGTGTCGGCGATGGTCTCGCCGCGGCCGATCTGCATTTCATTGCCGGTGAGCATGATCGTCTCGCCGCCGAGATCGCGCATGGCGACGTCGAAGGAGACGCGCGTGCGGGTCGAGGGCTTGTCGAAGATCATGCCGAGATATTTGCCGGCGAGCGGGCGCCCGGTCGGCTCCACGCCCTTCGCACGCTTCGCTTTCAGCGACTTGGCGAGATCGAGGATGCGTCGAAGCTCTTCGCCGGAATGATCGCAGATGTCGAGGAAATGGCGTGGCCTTGTCATGGAATGCGCGGTCATCAGGCCGCTCCCAGTTTCGCCGCCGGAGCCGCAAGCCGCGCGCAGGCGGCGGAGAGACGCCGGACGGCCTCGGCAATATCGCTCTCGTCGATGATGAGCGGCGGCAGCAGTCGCACGACATTGTCGCCGGCGAGCACAGTGAGCAACCCTTCCGCGCGCGCGGCGGCGGCGAAGTCGCCATTGGGGACGCGCATCTTGAGGCCGAACATGAGCCCTTCGCCGCGCACTTCCCCGATGATCGCAGGATAGCGGTCCTCGAGCTCCGCGAGACGTTGGCGCAGCAAGGCGCCGAGCCGCGCGACGCGGGGCATGAAGCCGTCTTCCAGCACCACGTCGAGCACGGCGGAGCCGACAGCCGTCGCCAGCGGATTGCCGCCGAAAGTCGAACCATGCGTGCCGGCCGTCATGCCTTTCGCCGCCTCGCGCGTCGCAAGGCAGGCACCGATAGGGAATCCGCCGCCGAGCCCCTTGGCGAGCGCGACGACGTCGGGCGCAACGCCGGCATGTTCGCAGGCGAGGAATTTCCCCGTGCGGCCGACGCCGCATTGCACTTCGTCGAGCACGAGCAGCAGGCCGCGCGCGTCGCACAGCTTGCGAATGTCGGAGAGGAAAGCCGGCGGGAAGACGCGCAGTCCGCCCTCGCCCTGAATGGGCTCCAGCAGCACGCCCGCCGTTTCATCCGTGATGGCCTTCTCGACCGCGTCGAGATCAGCGAAGGGAACCTGATCGAAACCCTCGACCGGCGGGCCGAAGCCCTCGAGATATTTCGGATTGCCGCCGGCGGCGATGGTCGCGAGCGTGCGGCCGTGGAAGGCGCCCTCGAAAGTGATCAGACGATAGCGTTCCGGCTGGCCGTTCGCGGCATGATATTTACGCGCGGTCTTGATCGCGGCTTCGACCGCCTCGGCGCCGGAGTTGGTGAAGAAGACGATGTCGGCGAAAGTCGCCTCGGCGAGGCGCCGGGCGAGACGCTCGGCCTGCGGGATGCGAAACAGATTGGAGACATGCCAGGGCTGTTCGGCTGCGGCCTTCAGCGTCGCGACGAGATGCGGATGCTCGTGACCCAGCGACAGGACGGCGACGCCCGACGCGAAGTCCAGATAGCGGTCGCCGTTCTCGGCGACGAGCCAGGCGCCTTCGCCGCGCGCGAAAGAGATGTCGGCCCGCGCATAGGTCGGATAAAGCGCAGAATTCAAAACCGTGCTCCAGTGCTCAGGCGACCGCAACGCCGTGCGGGGCTGAAAAACAAAGCGCCGCCCTTTTCAGGGCGGCATTTTGAGCCCTTGATTTTATGCGCCCGCGCCTCCGCGGTCAAATCTCGGGCCTCGAATGCCGACGCGGCGGCCCTATGGCGCGGGCGAGGAATCGGTTTGCAGGCGTTCCGTGACCTTCGAACTGAGTCTTGAGAGCAACACCCTTGCACAAAGCTTGCAGAAAGCCTGTTGAGAACGCCGCCTTTCGCTTGCCAGCGACTCCCGCCCGTGATTCAACTGCGTCAGTAACGTTTCCTGCCGGCGCTGGCTGCATGTCGCGCCCGGCGTTTCTCGAGTTTCGATCCGCGTCAAGTCGCCGCTGGCGCCCTCCAGCGCAGCGGGCGGTGAAGGATTCTAAATCCGCGCTCGAACCGACCGAGTGGAGGACAGATATGTCTTGGACCGATGAACGCGTCGAGCTGTTGCGTAAACTTTGGAGCGACGGACTCAGCGCGAGCCAGGTCGCAGCCGAACTTGGACCCGGCATCACGCGCAACGCGGTGATCGGAAAGATCCATCGTCTGGGTCTCGCGGAGCGCGCCAAGACCGCCGCCGCGCCGCGACCGCGCGCCGCAAAGGCGCAGCGTCAGGCGGCGCCGCAGCCGCGCGCAGCCGGCCATGTCGTGCATGGCAATGTGGCGCTCGCCTTCGCGCCGCAAGCGATGGTCGTCGCCCGCGCGCAGCCGCAGGAGGAAGAAGTCGTGATCCCGATGTCGGAGCGCGTGACGCTGATGGACCTGCGGGAGTCCATGTGCCGCTGGCCGATGGGCGATCCGACGACGCCGGAATTCCGCTTCTGCGGCGGCAAGTCGCCGATCGGCGGCGGCCCCTATTGCGCCTATCACGCGCGCGTCGCCTATCAGCCCGCGCAGGATCGCCGTCGCGCCCGCGACCAGCTGCGCGCGCCGCGCTACGCCTGACAAAATGAAAGGCCGCGACTTCAGTCGCGGCCGAATGTTTCGTCGAAGGAATAGCCGGCGCCGCGCACCGTGCGGATCGGATCCTTCTCCCGCCCGCGGATCAACGCCTTGCGCAGACGGCCGACATGGACGTCGACAGTGCGCTCGTCGATTTCCGCCGACATGCCCCAGACGCTGTCGAGAAGTTGCGCGCGCGTGAAGACGCGGCCCGGCTTCTCCATGAAATATTCCAGCAACCGATATTCCGTGGGGCCGAGATGAATCTCTCGGCCCGACCGGCGCACGCGATGCGTGTCGCGGTCGAGATCAATGTCGCCCAGCCTCAACTTCGAGGCGACGCGCTCCGGGCGCGCGCGACGCAGCAGCGCGCGCACGCGCGCCATCAGCTCCGGCGTCGAGAAGGGCTTCACCACGTAATCGTCGGCGCCGACGGAAAGACCGCGCACGCGTTCGCTTTCCTCGCCGCGCGCCGTCAGCATGATGATCGGCATGTCGCGGCAGGCCTCGCGCGCGCGCAGGCGTCTGCAAATTTCGAGACCCGAGACGCCCGGCAGCATCCAGTCGAGAATGACGAGGTCGGGCGGCGTTTCCGCGATGCGCAGCTCCGCCTCGTCGCCATTGTCGACATGCTCGACCTGATAGCCTTCGGCTTCGAGATTGTAAGTGAGAAGGAGCGCGAGCGACGCTTCGTCTTCGACAACCAGTATGCGCGGCGCGCGATCGCTCTTGCCCTCCCGCATTACCGCGGGAATGCTGTCATTCATTGCGAAGCCTCTTCACTGTCGCCGCCGAACTGGGCGACGCGTATTTTCGGCCGCTCGGTCGGCATCGGCTCGCCGGTCACGAGATAGACGATCGTCTCGGAAATATTCGTCGTGTGGTCGCCGATGCGCTCGAGATTCTTCGAGCAGAACAGAAGATGCGTGCAGAAGGAGATGTTGCGCGGATCCTCCATCATGAAGGTGAGAAGATCGCGAAACACCGAATCCTCGAGCGCGTCGAGATCGGCGTCGGTCTCCCACACCGCCCGCGCGCGCTCGACGTCGCGCAACGCATAAGCGTCGAGGACGTCCTTCAATTGCATCGACGCGATTTCATGCATCGACTTGAGGCCCACGAGGGCGCGCGGAAAGCGCGCTTCCGACGCGATCTTCAGCGTGCGCTTGGCGATGTTCTTGGCGAGGTCGCCGATCCGCTCGATGTCGCCCGCGATGCGGATCGCGGCGATGCATTCGCGCAGATCCACCGCAAGAGGCTGGCGCCGCGCGATCGTCAGGACCGCGCTTTCCTCGATCTCGCGATGCAGCGCGTCGAGACGCGCGTCGCTCGCGACGACGCGATGGGCGAGATCGACGTTGCAGGTCGACAGCGCCTCCATCGCTTCCGCGAGCATTTTCTCGGCGATGCCGCCCATCTCCGCGATGCGGCGTCCGAGCGCCTCGAGATCGCGGTCGTAGGATTTGACGATATGTTCGCTCATGGCGATCATTCCTTGATTCAGATCAGCCGAAGCGGCCAGTGATGTAATCGAGGGTGCGCTTTTCTCTCGGCTTGTTGAAAACCTCGTCGGTGTCGCCGAATTCGACGAGCTCCCCGAGATACATGAAGGCCGTGTAGTCCGAGACGCGCACCGCCTGCTGCATGTTGTGCGTGACGATCGCGATGCTGTACTGATTGGCGAGTTCCTCGATCAGCTCCTCCACCTTCGCGGTCGAGATCGGATCGAGGGCCGAACAGGGTTCGTCGAAGAGGATGACCTCCGGCTGCACGGCGACGCTGCGCGCGATGCAAAGTCGCTGTTGCTGACCGCCCGAAAGGCCGAGCCCGCTGGTGTGCAGCTTGTCCTTCACCTCATCCCACAGCGCCGCGCCGCGCAGCGCCTCCTCGACGCGGGCGTCCATGTCGCCGCGCGAAAGCTTCTCGTAAAGGCGGATGCCGAAGGCGATGTTCTCGTAAATCGACATAGGAAAGGGCGTCGGCTTCTGGAAGATCATGCCGACGCGCGAACGCAGCGCATTGATATCGACGGCGGGATCGAGAATGTTCTCTCCGTCGAGTAGCACCTCGCCCTCGGCGCGCTGGCCGGGATAGAGGTCATACATGCGGTTCATGACCCGCAGCAGCGTGGACTTGCCGCAGCCCGACGGACCGATGAAGGCCGTCACCTTGTTGGCGTAGAGCGGCAGGCTGATGGATTTCAGCGCGCGGGACGAGCCGTAGAAGAAATCGAGGCTGCGCACCGACACTTTGGCCGGCGGTTCCTTGGGAGCGTTGGCGGCGATGTTCATTCAGGATTTCCTCCGTCCGGCGCTGACCGCGCGGGCGATGACCGAAAGAGTCAGAACGGTGACGGTGATCAGCAGCGCGCCCGTCCAGGCGAGTTGCTGCCAGTCCTTGTAGGGCGAGAGCGCGAACTGGAAGATGACGACCGGCAGGCTCGCCATCGGCGCGGCTAGGTCCGAGCTCCAGAACTGATTGTTGAGGGCCGTGAAGAGCAGGGGCGCCGTCTCGCCGGAGACGCGCGCCACCGCGAGCAGCACGCCGGTGACGAGGCCGGCCTTCGCCGCGCGATAGGCGACGCGAGAAATGATCAGCGCGCGCGGCGCGCCAAGCGCCGCCGCCGCCTCCCGCATCGAACCCGGCACGAGCAGCAACATGTCCTCGGTCGTGCGCAGCACAACCGGCACGACCAGGATGGCGAGCGCCACGGCCCCGGAAATTCCGGAGAAATGGCCGATCGGCGCAACGAGGATCGTATAGACGAAGAGTCCGATGACGATCGACGGCGCGCTGAGCAGAATGTCGTTGATGAAGCGCACGACCGTCACGAGCTTCGTGTGTCGGCCATATTCCGCCATATAGGTCCCCGCGAGCAGGCCCAGCGGCGCCCCGATGGCGACGCCGATGACGGTCATCACGAGGGAGCCGGCGATCGCGTTCAGCAGGCCGCCCTGGCTGCCCGGCGGCGGCGTCATCTGCGTGAAGACGGCGGGGGAGAGACCGCGCAGCCCTTCATAGAGAAGGGCCGCGAGAATCAGGAACAGCCAGGCGAGGCCGAAGAGCGCGGCGCCCCAGGCGAGGCCGGTGGCGATCGAATTGCGTCGGCGGCGAGCGGCGTAGAGCGACATGAATTGGCTCCTCAAGCCGATTTCTGCTCGATGCGCATCAGCATGTAGCGCGCGCAGGCGAGAACGATGAAGGTCAGGAAGAAGAGGATGAGGCCGAGCTGGATCAGCGCCGACGTGTAGATGTCGCCCACAGCCTCCGTGAACTCATTGGCGATGGTCGCGGAAATCGTCGTGCCCGGCGCGAAGAGCGAGGGAGCGACCTTGTGCGCATTGCCGATGACGAAAGTGACGGCCATCGTTTCGCCGAGCGCGCGGCCGAGCCCGAGCATCACGCCGCCGATGACGCCGACGCGCGTGTAGGGCAGCACCACATGGCGCATCATTTCCCATGTCGTGCAGCCGATGCCCGCGGCCGCCTCCTTCAGCAAGGGCGGCACTGTCTCGAACACGTCCCGGGAGATGGAAGCGATGAAGGGCAGCACCATGATGGCGAGAATGAAGCCCGCCGTCAGCATGCCGATGCCATAGGGCGGACCCGCGAACAGCGTCGAGAGGACCGGCACATTCCCGAAAGCCGAAATCACCGCCGGCTGCACATGCGCCTGAATGAAGGGCGCGAAGATGAAGAGGCCCCATATGCCATAGATGATCGAGGGAATGCCGGCCAGAAGCTCGATCGCGACGCCGATCGGGTGGCGCAGCGGATGGGGGCAGAGCTCGGTGAGAAAGGTCGCGATGCCGAGCCCCACCGGCACCGCGATGAGCATGGCGATGAGCGAGGTGACGATCGTGCCGTAGACCGCCGGCAGCGCGCCGAAATTATCCGTGACGGGATTCCAGGCCTGTGACGTCAGAAAGCCGAAGCCGAAAGCCTTCATCGACGGCAGGGAGCCGTGAACGAGCGAGACGATAACGCCGCCGAGGATGATGAGAACGGCGATCGCCGCCGCGCGCGTCACCTGATGGAAGACGCGGTCGATGATTGCGATGCGCGCGAGCGACCGGCCGCGGTCCGCGACGGCCGGCTGCGAAACGCTTTGCTCCATTAATGCATCCGACACGTCGCCCGCTCCATTCGCTTCACGCCGGCTCGCTTCGCGCCGGCCTGGCTCGATCGTCATTCGCAACTCCCGACGCCGGTCCGCGAGGACCGACGTCCCTTGATGAAAAGGCCGCCGTCTCCGCGGACGGCGCCTGCCATATTAGTGCGCCAGCGGCTTGCCGTCCGCGCCCTTCACATTGGCCCAGCTCTTCCTGATGAGCTCGACCACCGGCTTCGGCATCGGAATATAGTCGAGCTCCTCGGCGGCCTTGCCGCCCTTGGCGAAGGCCCAGCCGAAGAACTTCAGCGCCTCGGCCGCGGCCGCCTCGTCCTTGGGCTCCTTCGGGAGCAGGATGAAGCTCGCCGCCGTGATCGGCCATGACTTGGCGCCGGGTTCATTGGTCAGGATCTCGTAGAAACCATCGGCATGCGACCAGTCGGCGCCGGCGGCGGCGGCCTGGAAGCTTTCCGTGGCCGGGGCGACGGCCTTGCCGTCCTTGTTGACCATCCTGGTGTAGGTCAGCTTGTTCTGCTTGGCGTAGGCGTATTCGACATAGCCGATCGCGCCCCTGGTGTTCGCCACATTGTTGGCGACGCCCTCATTGCCCTTGGCGCCGATGCCGACCGGCCATTCCACGGCCGAGTTCTCGCCGACCTTGGTCTTCCAGTCCTCGGAAACCTTGGACAGATAGTTGGTGAAGTTGAAGGTGGTGCCGGAGCCGTCCGAGCGATGCACGACGACGATCGGCGCGTTCGACAGCTTGGCCTTCGGATTGAGCTTCTTGATCGCCGCATCGTCCCAGGCGGTGATTTCGCCGAGGAAGATCCTGGCGAGCGTCGCGCCGTCGAGCGTCAGTTCGCCCGCCGCGACGCCGTCCAGATTGACCACCGGCACGATGCCGCCGATGATCTGCGGCCATTGCACGAGGCCCGCCGCCTCGAGATCGGGGGCCTTGAGCGGCTGGTCCGAGGCGCCGAAGGTCACCGTGCGCGCCTTGATCTGCTTGATGCCGCCGCCCGAGCCGATCGACTGGTAGTTCATGCCGTTGCCGGTCTCTTTCTTGTACGTCTCGGCCCATTTGGCGTAGATCGGGTAGGGGAAGGTCGCGCCGGCGCCGGAAATGTCGAGGGCGACCGCCGCGCCCGCCGTCACGGCGAGCGCAAGCGCCGCGCCGGCGCCGCGTTTCAGCATGTTGAAAATCATCTGAGGTCTCTTTCTCAGTTCGAGAACAAAACAGGGGGAGGCGCCCACGGCGCCGTCACAGGCAGTTCCTACCCGACCCACAAAAGGATTTTGTGACAGTTGGATAACAGTAATATGACAGACTTATCGCTTGTATTTTAATGACTATCGCGATTTTGCCGCGTCGGGATCGATCGCCGGCAGCGTCACCTTGAAGAGCGAGCCTTCGCCGAGCGCGGATTCGATCGCGAGCCGGCCCTGGTGGCGCAGCACGATATGCTTGACGATGGCAAGACCGAGCCCCGTGCCGCCCTTGGCGCGGCTCTTGCCCGCGTCCACGCGATAGAAGCGCTCGGTGAGACGCGGAATATGCTCCGGCGCCACGCCCGGCCCGTGATCGCGCACGGAGAAGGTCGCGACCGCGTCCTTGCGCGTGAGCGAAATCTCGATCGGCTTCTCCCCGCCATTTTCGTTGCGGCCGTATTTGAGCGCATTCTCGATGAGATTCTCGATGATCCGTGCGAGTTCGTCGCGGTCGCCCGGTACGATGACATTGGGCGCGAGATCGAGCGCGAGGGGAATGGCGTCCTCTTCCGCCATCGGGGTCAGCGTATCGACGATATGCGCGACCAGCAGGGTGAGATCGACCGGAGTCGCCGGGCGCACATGCATGTGCTGCTCGATGCGCGACAGCGACAGAAGATCATCGACGAGGCGCGCCATGCGCTGCGCCTGCTCGCGCATGATGCCGAGAAACTTCTCGCGCGCGGCCGCGTCATTTTTCGCCGGGCCCTGAAGCGTTTCGACGAAGCCGAGGAGCGAGGCGAGCGGCGTGCGCAATTCATGGCTGGCGTTGGCGACGAAGTCGACGCGCATGCGTTCGACCCGATGCGCTTCGGTGAGGTCACGCAGGCTGATCATCGCCGCCGCGTCATAGCCCGGAACGCGCATCGGCGCGACATGCGCCTCGAACCAGCGCTCGACCGGCGCCCGCTCGACCCAGACCGTCTTTTCCGCCGCGCCGCCCGCGAGCACGCGCCCGACGGCGTCCAGCATGTCAGGGGAGCGCAGGCTGCGCGACAGAGGCTCTCCGAAGCGCATGGCCGGCGCCAGCGCGCGCGCCGCGCCATTGGCGGCGATGGTCCGCTCCTCCGCGTCGACGACGAAGACCGGCTCCGGCAATGCGTCGATGACAGGTGCGAGCCAGTCGGTCGCCTGATCGCGCCATTTTGTCTGCGGCATGAATGAGAGTCCGGTTTGTGCGGAGACGGTCAGGCGCCGCGGTCCTCGAGAATGCGGGCGATGGCGTCGCGCAGGGAGGACCAGCGGCGGGCGCCTTCGTCCGCGCCGAGAACGGCGAGCGCGAAGATGAAGGGCAGGAAATAATAGATGACGCGGAAAAGCAGAAGCGAGGCGAGAATGCTTCCCTGCGAGGCGCCGGGGAGCGCGTGCAGCATGATCGCCTCGAACACGCCGATGCCCCCCGGCGCGTGGCTGACGACGCCGAGGATGCAGGCGACGACATAGACCGCGACGAAACCCATGAAATCGAGGTCGACGCCCTGCGGCAGCAGCACGTAGAGCGCGCCGGCGGCGGCGCAAAGATCAGCCACGCCGAAGGCGAGTTGCGCCAGCGTCGGGCCGAGACGGGGCAATTCGAGCGCATGGCCGCGAATGTGAATGCGCCGCCGCTCCAGCGCCACCCAGACGCAATAGGCGGCGACCGACGCCGTGACGACGACGCCCAGCGCGATGTGCAAGAAGACCGGGACGTGATCGAGCGCGGCGAGCGCGTCGGCTCCCGTCAGCAGGCTGACGCCGATCATCATCGTCATGCCGAGCCAGAAGGTGACCCCTGTGATGACCGTGATGTTGGCGACCTGCAGGGCGGTGATCTGGACGCGCGAATAAATCCAGTAGCGCACGGCCGCGCCGGTGATGATCGGAAAGCCGAGATTGAAGGAGATCGCATAGCTGGCGAATGAGGCGAGCGCCGCGATGCGATAGGGCGAGCGCATGCGAATTTGATACAGCGCCGAGACGTCATATCCGGTGAGGGCCAGATAGGACAAGGCGGTGAACAGCATTGCGACGAGGATCTGTGCGCCGCTCGTCTCCTTGAGCGCCGTCGCGACGTCGGCGAAATGGATTTTCGACAGGACATTGCCGAGAACGAAGGCGGCGAGAGTGAACAGCGCGAGACTCGCCAATGCGCCGATGATCTGGCCGGCGCCGTGAGGCAGGCGCTGGCTCAGTGTCTCGAAGAAGCTTTTTCGCTGCGGGGCCACGACGACAGGCAGGCGGGGTTGAGGTGAAATGGCGAGATCCTCGTCTTTTTGCATTCTTTGTCTCGCGGGCTTCGGGCCCGAATGGACGGAACTGCGCTTCTTTGCTCGCAAGAGTGGCGCCGTCGCAGCGACTTCGACCGGAAATCATGACGTTTGAATGACGTCGAGCCATCTTCAGGTTGGAGCGGCGAAGACCTGGATCAAGAGAGGCCATGCACATACCAGCGCGGCCGGCCGGCCTCGCGCCCGTAAAGCCCCTCGCGAAACAGCCAGAACAGCAGGCCCTGCGCGTCCTGCGCATGGAAATAATCGCGCGTCAGCCCGTCGTCCCCGGCGCCCCACCAGGGCGGCGCGATGCGCTCCGGGCCTTCATAGGCCACGATTTCATGCAGCGCGCGCCGCCAGCGGAAGCGCAACGGAGGGCCGTCGGGGGCGAGCGCCATGGCCTCGATCGGCTCGGGCCGCTCGAAGAGGCGCAGCGGCCGCGGCGCCTCCTGCGCCGGAAAGGCGACGGGCGCCGGGCCGGAGGCGGCCGGGACGGCGGCGACCGCGAATTCCGGCAGATGCGTCTCCTGTGGATGAAGCCGCAGCACGCGGCGCAGGCCGAGCCTTGCGCCGAGACGGTCGAGAAGATCGGAGAGATCCCGATCGTCCGGCGCGCCCTTCGGCGGCGCGACGAGCGTCGTCTGCGGCGTCTCGAAACTCTCGACCTCGCTGGCGCAGAGCCGGAGCACGTCGAAGCCATAGCCCGCGTCGAGCCCCTCCTCCGTGATCGCCGCAAGGCGCTCGATGAGCAGCGCCGCGAGGCGGGAGGGCTCGCGCAGCGGCCGGCTCGTCCCGGCGGAAAGATGTTTCACGGCGCCGTCGACGCGGTAGAAAACGGCCTCCAGCCGCCGCGCGCCGACGCCGGCGCGCGCAAGCATCGGGCAGAGGTCGGCGGCGAGGAGCCGCAGCGTCGCCTCCACATCGGCGCGCCGGGTGAGCCCGTCGATGAAGCGCCGCTCGGCGATGAAGGCCGGCGCCTCGAAGCGCGGCGTGATCGGATCACGGATGCGGCAGGTCAGCGCGTCGAGCCGGGCGAGCGCCGCCTGTCCGAAACGCGCCGCGAGCGGGGCGCGCGGGCGGGCGAGGAGATCGCCGATCCGGCGCAGGCCGGCCCGGCGCATTCCTGCCAGCGCCTCGGGATCGAGGCCGAGCGCGGCGGCGGGCAAGGCGGCGGCGATCCGGTCGATCTCCTCCTGCGGAGTCTCCGGCGCGACGAGCCGCAGGGTCGAGAAGCGCGCCAGCGCCCGGGCGAGGGCGGGACCCGGCGCGATCGCGGCGCGGGCGGAAAAGCCGAGGGCCGCGAGACGGCCTTCGATTTCCGCCATCAGCGCATTCTCGCCGCCGAAAAGATGCGCCGCGCCGGAAACGTCGAGCAGCACGCCGTCCGGCGGATCGGCGGCGGCGAGCGGGGTGAAGCGGCGGCTCCAGTCGGCGAGCGTCCCGACCAGCGCGGCGTCGGCGCGGGGATCGGCCTCCGCAAGCGCGAGCGCCGGGCAGCGGGCGCGGGCGTCGGCGACCGCCAGGCCGGGATGAAGGCCGAGCTTCTGCGCGCCGGCGTCGACGGCCGTGAGCCGCTCGGCCCCCTTCACCCGGGCGTAGACGGCGAAGGGCTCACGCCCGGCGCCGCCGCGCCGCCGCAGCAGCCGGTCGGTCGCAAGACGGGGCAGGAAGACGCTCAGGAAACGCATGACGAAACACCACTCTTTCGGGATCGAAGGCGAGATCGCGCCATTGCCCTGGATCGATCTCGCCCGTCTCGCCCAGCAGGCCCGCGCGGGCTTTCGTCACCCGCAGCCGCCAGGCGAAGGGCGCGGCGGGCGAGAGCGCCGGGCGGGGACGCGACGGCGGGACAGGAGCGGCGGCGATTTCGAGGCGAAGTTCGGCGGCGCTGGAGAAGCGCGTCGCCTCTGCCCCCTGCGCGACGACGAGGCCGAGGCCGCCGCCGCGCCGCGCCGCGAGCAGCAGGCGGCGCGACGCGGAAAGATCGTAGAGACGCGCGGGCAGGAAGCTCTCGGCGACCACCGCCGCGCAGGCTTCGCTCCTCAGCGCCTCCTCCATCGCCCAGAGAGTTTCGCGCGGACGGCGGACGCGAATGAGCGCGAAGCGGGAGAGGTCCATCCCCGCCGCCGCGAGGCCGCGCCCGTAGGGCAGGCCGAATTCGCCGGCGCTGAAATCCTCGACGATCCAGACCAGCGCCCCGCCGCCGCGCGCCGCCCGCGCCCGCAGCGCAAGCGCCAGAGCGAAGGCGCCCGCTCCCGGCGCGTCCGGCGGGCGGGCCGGCAAAAGCTCGCTCAACCCCGCGCGGCCGGGAGAAAAAAGCGCGTCGATGGAGTCGCGCGCGCCTTCGCGGACGCCCCGCGCGACCCCGTCGCGCGCCTCGATGGCGGCGATGCGGCGGCGCAAAAAGCCGATACGTTCCGAAACGCCGCCCTGCGACATCGGTTGCGAAGTCCCCGAGTTTGGAAAGATCGCCCTCATGGCGATGTTCGATATTTGTTCTCACGCGCCACGAGAGTCAAGCGAAAGAGTCCGGGCGTCGCCGCCAGGCTTGATTACGTCTACATATGGCCCAGCTAACCAAAGGGGCCGACGCGGATGAACGCGTCGATCGACCGATCGGAGGACGCCCCATGCACAAAATGTCCAAGGAGATGCAGAGCTGCGTCGACGAATGTCTGCGCTGCTACCAGATGTGCTTCGGCATGGCGATGACCCATTGTCTCGAAACGGGCGGCGACCATGTGAAACCGAAACATTTCCGCGCCATGATCAGCTGCGCCGAAATGTGCCGCAACGCCGCGCATATGATGCTGATGAAATCGCCGCAGGCCAGACATATCTGCGAGGATTGCGCCGAGGCCTGCGAAGCCTGCGCGAAGGAATGCGACGCCCTTCCCGACATGAAGGATTGCGCCGCGCAATGCCGCCGCTGCGCAGAAGCCTGCCGCAAGATGGCGGGACAAAAGATGGCGGCGTGAGAACCGGCGCTTGCGTCTCACGCAAGCGCCAAGCCGCTCCGGCGCGACAAGGGACGCGCTCGCCGCTACTTCTTCTTGAGCCCCAGAATATAGGCCGCCAGGGAATCGATCTCCTCCGGCGCGAGCATGATGTTGGGCATGTTTTTATGCGAGGAGCGCAGGAAGACCTTCAGCGACAGTTCCGTCGTCGAGACCATATTCGCGACCTCCGCGAAGCGCGGCGCCTTGGGGTCGGGACTCCTGGCCTTGGCGTCCGCGTCGATGGCGTGACAGGCGGCGCATTCGCTCTTTGCGAGGCGCTCGCCCACGGCCGGATCGACGCTCTGCGCGCGAGCCGGGAAAGCGGCGGCGAGAGCGCCGATGAAAGTCATTACAAGCGCCAGCCTCATTCGCGTCCCCCCTTGCGCCTCACTCGCCGCCGTTGAGATCCTCCGGCCGCGGCTGCAGCATGATGTTGTAGCCGGCGTCGACGAGATGGATTTCGCCGGTCACGCCGCCCGAAAGCTCGGAAAGGAAATAAAGCGCCGAACCGCCGATTTCGTCCAGCGTGATCATTCGCCGCAGGGGGCAATGCTGCTTCTGGAAGGCGCCCATCGCCCGCGCGCCGGTGATGCCCGCGCCGGCCATGGTGCGCACCGGCCCCGGCGAGATGGCGTTCACGCGGATGCCGCGCGCGCCGTAATCCGCTGCGAGATAGCGCACGGAGGAATCGAGCGCGGCCTTCGCGACGCCCATGACATTATAGTTCGGCATGACATGCGTGCCGCCGCCGAAGCTCACCGTCACCATGGAGCCGCCCTTCTTCATCAGCGCCGCCGCGCGGCGCGCGGCCTCTGTGAAGGAGAAGCAGGAAATCACCATCGTGCGGATGAAATTCTCGCGCGAGGTGTCGGCGTAAAGCCCCTTCAGCTCGCTCTTGTCGGAATAGGCGATGGAGTGGACGAGAAAGTCCATCTCGCCCCAGTCATATTCGAGACGCGCGAAGACGTCGTCGACCGTCGAAATATCCTCGGCGTCGCAGGGCAGCACGAGGGAGGAGCCCAGTTCCTGCGCAAGCGGCTTGACGCGCTTGCCCAGCGCCTCGCCCTGATAGGTGAAGGCGAGCTCGGCGCCATGGCGCGCCAATACGCGCGCTATGCCGTAGGCGATCGAATGGTCGTTGGCGACGCCCATGATGAGCCCGCGTTTGCCTTTCATCAAACCAGTTGCAACCGTCATCGACACTCTTTCTCTTTAAGCGCGCCGCGCCTTTTCATTTCTTGCGATAATCGCCGCTGAATTCGCAGGACGCCCCATGGAAGTAGAGGCAGCGGCTGTCTTCCTCGACGCTGACGCCCTTTTTCGTGCGGCGGATGGTCAGCGTGCAGGTCTCGTTGTCCTCTTTCTGCGTGGCCGCCAGCGCGTCCCCGACCACCGCGCCCACGCCATCGAAGACGCCCGTGCAGTCCGGCGTCCCGACGACCGCCTCGACTCGAAAATCTCCGTTCGCACGGCGCTTGATGTCGAGGCTCTGCGAATACTCCTTCGTCGCTTTGGACTTCACGCCCCCGACATACCGGCCCTCAAAAGCGGCCGCGCCGGAGGCGGAGGCGAGCGACCACGCGAGCGCGATAACGCCTGAAACTCCTGCTCGCCTTCTCGTCGTGGCGTTTGTCATGAAGCGTTCCTTAACGCGGCCCAGCCGCAAGCGCCACCGTCTGGCCGGCCCCGTTCCGCCAAAAATCCTGAAAACCCGCGGCCTGCGCCGAGCGAGCGGCGCAGGGACATGCTGCAAAGCTGCAAAAAACGCGGCGCGCCGGATGGCCGTGTCAGGGCCGCCTCCGGCAGTTGCTCGGCGCCCGCCGAAATCTGGCGCGCGCCGGAACGCCCTTACGCGTCGGGATGCTTGAAGACCAGCGTGGCGTTGGTGCCGCCGAAACCGAAGGAGTTCGACAGCACGGCGCCGAGCTTCACATTGTCGCGACGCTCCAGCAGGATCGGCATGTCCGCGAAGTCGGGGTCGAGCTCGTCGATATGGGCGCTCTTGCAGATGAAGCCGTTCTGCATCATCAGCAGCGAATAGATCGCCTCCTGCACGCCGGTTGCGCCGAGCGAATGGCCCGTAAGCGACTTTGTCGCGGCGATCGGCGGACATTTGTCGCCAACGCCGAAGACTTCGCGCAGCGCCTCGATCTCCTTGGCGTCGCCGACCGGCGTCGCGGTGGCGTGCGGATTGATGTAGTCGATCGGACACTTCACGGTGGAGAGCGCCTGGCGCATGCAGCGCACGGCGCCTTCGCCCGAGGGCGCGACCATGTCGTAGCCGTCCGACGTCGCGCCATAGCCCGCCACTTCGGCGTAGATCTTCGCGCCGCGGGCCTTGGCGTGCTCATATTCCTCGAGCACCAGCACGCCCGCGCCGCCCGCGATCACGAAGCCGTCGCGGTTCTTGTCATAGGCGCGGGACGCCGTCGCCGGACGGTCGTTGTAGGCGGAGGACATCGCGCCCATGGCGTCGAAGAGGACGGAGAGCTCCCACTCCAGCTCCTCGCAGCCGCCGGCGAAGATCATGTCCTGCTTGCCGTGCTGGATCATCTCATAGGCGTTGCCGATGCAGTGGTTGGAGGTCGCGCAAGCCGAGGAGATGGAATAGTTCACGCCCTTGATCTTGAACCAGACCGCGAGCGTCGCGGACGCCGTCGAGGACATGCATTTCGGCACCGCGAAGGGGCCGACGCGCTTGGGGCCCTTGGTGCGGGTGATGTCGGCCGCCTCGACGATGGTCCTGGTCGACGGGCCGCCCGAGCCCATGATGATGCCGGTGCGCTCGTTGGAGATTTCCGCCTCGGTCAGCCCTGCGTCGCGGATCGCCTGATCCATGGCGACATGGTTCCAGACGGTGCCCGTCGCATGAAAGCGCATGGCGCGGCGGTCGACGACGGTCGAGGGATCGAGCGTCGGCATGCCGTGGACCTGCGAGCGGAAGCCGAGTTCGGCGTATTTCTCCGCGCGCACGATGCCCGACTTCGCCTCGCGAAGGGAGGCGACCACTTCCTGCGTCGTATTGCCGATTGACGACACGATGCCCATGCCGGTGACGACGACTCGTCTCATTGTTCTCTCCCCTGGCGTCGGGATCACGGCTCCCGAACTTCCCATCGATTTTCCGTTCAGGCGGCGGGCGCTTCGGCCTTGGCGAGTCCGACCCTCAGATCCTTCGCCTCATAGATTCGCTCCCCGTCGGCCGCCACCCAGCCGTCGGCGATGCCGAGCACGAGCTTGCCCTTGAAGACGCGCTTGAAATCGACTCCATAGGTGACCGTCTTGACGGTCGGGCGCACCTGGCCGGTGAACTTCACCTCGCCGACGCCCAGCGCCATGCCGCGTCCCGGATTGTCCAGCCAGGCGAGGTAGAAGCCGACCATCTGCCAGAGGGCGTCGAGGCCGAGGCAGCCGGGCATGACCGGATTGCCCTTGAAGTGGCAGTCGAAGAACCAGAGGCTCGGCTTGATGTCGAGTTCGGCGCGCATATAGCCCTTGCCATGCTCGCCGCCTGTCTCGAAAATCTCGGTGATGCGATCGAACATCAGCATCGGCGGCAGCGGCAATTGCGCGTTGCCGGGGCCGAAAAGCTCCTCGCGCCCGCAGGCCAACAAGTCCTCATAGCCGAATGACGAGCGCCGTTCGCTCATGGTGATACCGCCTCCCGTTGGAGCCTAAAGCCCTGATTCCCCAGCCTTTACGCTCGACCTCCGAAAGGAGGGCGAGCCGCCCCTTTGTTATCGAAAGGTCCGCGGCCAGCAAGGACGCGCCTTTGCGCTTATGGGCGATTTGTTCCGTAACATAGGCCGCGGCGCGCCGGAAGCGTCTGCTGCGATCGCGTGGACCGCTCGCTGCGCAGGCGCGCAGGCGCCGGCGGACGTTGAGTTCCAGCCGTTTTTTGGTATAAGTCAAAGCTTGGGAGAACAAAGAGCCGCCGCCGATGGACGCCTTTGAAAACGGAGCCGTTGCGCCAGCCGCCGCCTCGCGGGAACAGGACGCGAGCCGCAGGCCGGTTCATGAAATTCTGGACAAGGCGGGGCTTCGGCCGACGCGCCAGCGCCTCGCGCTCGGCGAACTGCTCTTTTCCGGCCGCGACCGCCATGTGACGGCGGAGCGTCTCTATGAAGAGGCGGCCGCCGCCAATCTCTCGGTCTCGCTCGCGACCGTATACAACACGCTGCATCAGTTCACCGACGCAGGCCTCCTGCGCGAAATCGCCGTGGACGGGACTCGGGTCTATTTCGACACCAATGTCAGCGACCATCATCATTTCCTGATCGAGGACGATGGCGAGCTGTGCGACATTCACGGCTCGAACATCACGATCGCAAATCTGCCCGCGCCGCCCGAGGGACTGCGCGTCGAGCGCGTCGACGTCGTGGTCCGGCTGCGGCGGGACAAGCCCGCCTCCTGACGGGTTCCGGCGCTACTCCACCTTCTCGCCGGGATAGACGCCCCAAAGATTTTCCTGCTGAATGTAGCCGTCGAACTCCTTGCCCGCGAGACGGCACCATTTGCCGTCGCAGCCGCGCAGCGTCCCGATCACGCCGGGGCCGAGCTTGGCGACCGGCGTCGTGTGATCCGAGGCCGTGAGGAGCTGCGGCTCTTTCTTCCAGGGCGCGATCAGCGCGGTGCGCCGGCCTGACAGCAGCGAGTGCAGGACCCAGCCCTCCGAGCCTTCCGAATCGCGGATCTTGCGCCAGGTCTCGAATTCGGCGGTGATCTCCACGGGCAGGCCGGCCCGCGTGTAGATCCAGAGGGTGGGGTGCTCCTTGCTCGGCCCCTCGCGCACATTGACGCGATCGGACTTCAGGCTGACGTAGCGCGGGATCGGCAGATTGCTCACCGGCCCCTTCTGCTGCTCCTGCGCAGGCGCCAATGTTGCAAAAATCAGGCAGAACGCGCCGATCAGCAGGGCGGCCCCGCCTGTTGCAAAGTCTCTTTTCCGATGCGGCATGATGAACTGGTCGCTCGTCTTGTCTTTGGCCCGTCATCTGCTAGGAAGTCTAAGCCCAGCGCACGGACGGCGTATTGGTTTTGTCGCTTATCGCCGTTAAGACCGGGTTGAAAAGGGCGCAGGATTCGACCGCGGTCTTTACCCGCGAAGATTGTGAATCGGCTCGGGCGACTGGGCGAAATTGTATCGGAAATTGCGGATTTCTGCTACGCAGCAACGCATAGGCGAGCCGAGGGGATAAAGCGCAAGATGCCGAAAAAGAAGCCGCTCGTTGTCGTGACGCGTCGACTCCCCGAGGTGATCGAGACTCGCATGTGCGAACTCTTCGACACGCGCCTCAACGAGACCGACAGGCCGCTCACCCACGACGAACTGGTCGAGGCCATGCGCACCGCGGAAGTCCTGGTGCCCACCATCACCGACCGCATCGATTCGCATCTCATCGCCCAGGCGGGCGAGCAGATGAAACTCATCGCCAATTTCGGCAATGGCGTCGACAATATCGACGTCGCCTCGGCGCTCGGCCGCTCGATCACGGTCACCAACACCCCCGGCGTGCTGACGGAAGACACCGCCGACATGACCATGGCGCTGATTCTCTCGGTCGCGCGCCGTCTGGTGGAAGGCGCCAGCGCCATTCCCGAGGGCACATGGTCCGGCTGGTCGCCGACCTGGATGCTCGGCCATCGCATCACCGGCAAGCGGCTCGGCATCGTCGGCATGGGCCGCATCGGCCAGGCGCTCGCCCGCCGCGCCAAGGCCTTCGGCCTGTCGATCCACTATCACAACCGCCGCCGCGTTCCCGTCGAGATCGAGGAGCAGCTGGAGGCGACCTATTGGGAATCGCTCGACCAGATGCTGGCGCGCGTCGACATCGTGTCGATCCACTGCCCGCATACGCCGGCGACCTACCACCTGCTGTCCGCGCGACGGCTGAAGCATCTGCGCCCGCAGGCCATTCTGGTGAACACCGCGCGCGGCGAGATCGTCGACGAGAACGCGCTGGTGCGCATGCTGGAAGCCGATGAAATGGCCGGCGCGGGCCTCGACGTGTTCGAGCACGAGCCCGCCGTTTCGCCCAAGCTCCTGAAGCTCGCCCAGTCCGGCAAGGTCACGCTGCTGCCGCATATGGGCTCGGCGACGATCGAGGGCCGCATCGACATGGGCGAGAAGGTCATCATCAATATCAAGACCTTCATGGACGGCCACCGCCCGCCGGATCGCGTTCTGCCCAGCATGCTGTAAAAGTAGACGCGCCGGCGCCCGACCGCCGCCAGATTTTGCGGCGATGATCGTCCCGCGTCGCTTTGAATTCAGGGAGAACGCCCAGATGAACAGATTTTTCCTCGCTGTCGCCGCCACCCTCTGCGCCGTGGCGCTGGCGGCGCCGGCCGAGGCCAAGAAGGCGAAGCCGGCGGCCGGCGGCGAGCAGCAGCAACAGCAGCAGGGCGAAGGCGAGGACGCCGCCGGCATTCCGCGCTACCAGCCCTTCCCGCACAATCGCAACTTCGTCCTCAAGGAAATCAACGGCAAGGCCCCGCCCGTCGAGATGTGGATCACCATCGACGCGACGGGTCGCGCAAACGGCTTTTCGGGCTGCAAGAACTGGTCGGGCGTCTTCGTGATCGGCCCCAACCGCCTCGGCCCCAAGGCCATGCCGGCGATCAACGAGCAGAAATGCGACGGCGCCCTCGCCTCCATCGAGAAGGACTATTGGGGCGTGCTGCTTTCCGGCCCCTATTGGGACACCAAGGGCGACGAACTGACGCTGAAGGGCTTCAAGGGCGGCGTGCTGAAGTTCCAGCGCTCGCTTTGATACGAAGTAGCAAAAGGGATGCGAGGCGCGAGGCCTCGCGTTCCTATTTCACCGGCGCAGCATAGAGCGGGCAGGGCGACTGGCGCAGGACGCGCTCGGTCGTCGAACCGCGCAAGGCGTCGAGCAGCCCGTGACGGCCGCGCGTCGGCATGGCGATCATGTCTGCGCCAATCTCCTTCGCGTAATTCAGGATCGTCTCCACAACCGGCCCCTGCCGCAATTCGATATGCGGCAGCAGCCCGTCAAAGATGGGCAGATCATCGCCGACATGCAGCAGCATGACGTCGGCGGCCGGGTTCAGCGCATGGGCGAAGTCGGCGACATGGCGGAAGGCGTCGAGCGGGGCCACGCTCGCCTCGACCGGCATCAGCACGGTGTTGAGCGACACCGCGCCCGTCTCGCGATCCACGAAGCCGGCCTGATCTTCGCGCAGGAACAGCGCGGGCGTCTTCGCCTCGCGCGCCGCCTCTTCCGCGACCGACCCCTCCAGCCAGCGCTCCAGCCCGCTGCGATTATGGGTCATCAGCACCATGAGGTCGCACATGTGCCGCTCGACATAGGCGGCGACGCCATGCACGGGCGTATCCGACTCGACGGCGGCCTTGATCAGCTTGACGCCGAGCTTCTCGGTCACTTCGGCGCGCGAGGCGCTCGGCTCGATCATCCGCCAGCGCGCGAGCATTTCGCGAACATGGGGAAAGCGCTCCCAGTCGTCTTCGTCCTGATCCTCCCCCTCGATGTGCAGGATATGCAGCAGCGCCCTCGACGCGACGGCGATGCGCAGCGCATGCGCGAAGGCGTCGAGGCTCCCGAAGGAAAGGTCGGTCGGATGGACGATGGATTTGGGCGGATTGCCGAGCATTTGCATTTCCCCTGGCCGCGTTACCCAGAAAACTATAGCGCGCCGAAGGTGACGCAAGGACGAGCTTTGTCGCAGGCCCTCACTCCTGCCCCTTCTGCGCCGCGAGCGCCTGCGCGACCCTCTCGACGAGCTCGCTTTCGGGGATGGAAATCTGCGCGGGGCGCGCGGCCTTCCATTCCTCATTCGTGGCGATCGCCGCCGCGGCCCTGGCGCCGGCCACGAGATCCTTGATCTGCACTTCGCCCTTCGCCTTTTCGTCCGAACCCTGGATGACGACGAGCGGGCTGTTGCGCCGGTCGGCGTATTTCATCTGCGCCTTCATGCCGGCGGCGCCGAGATAAAGCTCGGCGGCGATTCCGCCCTGCCGCAATTGCCCGACAATGCGCTGATAATCGGCGAGCCGGTCGCGATCGAGCACCAGCACCACCACCGGCCCGACATGCGGCCGCGCCGTGACGATCGGACTTCCCACGAGCTTCAGCGCCGCGAAGAGGCGCGACACGCCGATGGAGAAGCCGGTCGCCGGCGTGTTCTCGGGCCGGAAGCGCCCGACGAGCCCGTCATAGCGCCCGCCGCCGCCGACCGAGCCGAAGCGCACCGGATGGCCCTTCTCGTCCCGCGTCTCGAAAGTGAGGTCCGCCTCGAAGACGGGGCCGGTATAATATTCGAGGCCGCGCACGACGGAAGGATCGATGCGGATGCGGTCCGGCCCGAAGCCGGCGTCGCGCGCAAGATCCTCGATCTCCAGTAGCTCCTCGGCGCCCTGCGCTCCGATGTCGCTCTTGCCGAGCAGGCCGAAGAGATCGAACTGCGGCTTGCCGTCCCGATATTGGCCGCCGAGGCTGAAGGAGAGGATCGTGTCGATCGCCTCGAGCGGCAGGCCCGCGCCTTTGGTGAAATCGCCGCTCTCGTCCTTGCGGCCCTCGCCGAGCAATTGCCGCACCCCGTCGGGGCCGAGCCGGTCGAGCTTGTCGATGGCGCGCAGCACCACGAGGCGGCGCCCTGCGTTTTCCTCGCCGCCGACGCCGATCGCCTGCATGACGCCGTCGAGCACCTTGCGGCTGTTGATCTTGATGACATAGTCGCCGCGCGCAATGCCGAGCTTCTCCAGCGCGTCGGCCGCCATCATGCAGATTTCCGCGTCGGCGGCGGGCGAGGCGGAGCCGACGGTGTCCGCGTCGAACTGCATGAACTGGCGGAAGCGCCCCGGCCCCGGCTTCTCGTTGCGGTAGACATGGCCGAGCCGGTAGGAGCGATAGGGCTTCGGCAGCCGGTCGAAATTCTGCGCGACGAAACGGGCGAGCGGCGCGGTCAGGTCATAGCGCAACGACAGCCATTGCTCGTCGTCGTCCTGAAGCGAGAAAACGCCCTCGTTCGGCCGGTCCTGATCGGGCAGGAACTTGCCGAGCGCGTCCGTATATTCGAACGCCGGGGTCTCCAGCGCCTCGAAGCCGTAAAGCTCATAGACCGAGCGGATGACGTCCAGCATGCGCGAGGTCGCGGCGAGTTCGCCCGCTTCTCGGTCGGCGAATCCGCGCGGCGCGCGTGCTTCGACTTTGGTCTTTGCTTCTTCCTTGGACATTTGGCCTTGTTCGCCGTGAGGGCGCTGAATCGCCCTCCCCTTTAGGGGGAAGGTTGGACCGCAAGGCGGTCCGGGGGTGGGGTGAATTCAGCCGCCTTCCTAGCATTTTCCCATGCGGAGGGAAGCCGCGCATCGGGAGGAAAAAAGCGCAAATGCGACCCGCAGCGCGGGCAATCGGAGCTGCCGAAGCCTTCGAGGGGGATTGGCAGCGCGGCGAGCGCGGCGTTGAGCGCGCATTCGTCGCCACCCTCGACGATGAAAGCCCCGCGCGCCTCACCCGCGACGGTGAGCTGGTCGATGTGCCAATGGGGGCGTTTGTCGCGGCGCATGTGGCGGGCGAGGCGCGCACGTAACCCGCCCGATCCGCGCGCCGAGCCGCAATAGAGATAGTCCCCCGGCGCGAGAACCGCAGCGCGCTTGCCGGCCGTGACGGCCAATGGCGCGTCGAGCCGCAGCCACAGCGCATAGGCGCCGGGCGCTGCGGGGGCGTCGGCGGCGTCGATGACGAAACGGATCATCGCTCACCCAGGCGGCGCGCGCCCTTTCGGGGCGGGGTCGAGCGCGCGTTTACCCTGCCGCAAGCTCGGCCTCGACGGGGAGACCGGGATTGCCGACAATCGAAAAATGCTGCGCAGCAATCCTTGCACAAAACCGATTTCCCGCCGAGAAATGCTGCGCCTTTGCTGCGCGGTAAGTATTTATCAAGTCTCACAAATTCCCGCAGCCCATGCGAGGACCGCCGATCTCGCCCTTCGGCTTCGGGAAGCCGCGGCGCGAGGCGCCGCCGTGAACCTTCCCGCCGGTGAAATATCCCTCATGGGCCTCGACCTCCCGGACGGGACGATCCTCAAAGGCGTTCCCGGCCGCACGGTGTTGAAGCTCGCCGGCCTCGGCCCGCTGCTTTCCGCCAGCATGGCGAAAAGAATTACGCTGGAATCGCTCATTCTCGAAGGGGCCGAAGCCTTTATCCCCCGCGAAAAGGGCCTTCTCGATTTCGCCGACGTGATCGACCTCACGATCCGCGATTGCATGATCCGCCGCTCGACGGCGCGCGGCGTCAATCTCCTGCGCTGCGGCGGCGTCTTCGCCGGGAATACGATCGAGACAGTCGCCGATTCCGGCTTCCATTCGCTCGACGGGCTGGGGATCGACGTCGACGACAATCTTGTGCGCAAATGCGGCGACAATGGCGTCGTCGTCTTCACCACGACCGCCGGCCGCTATGAGGGCTCGCGCATTCGCAACAACAGGATCGAGGACATTCTCAACCGCTCGGGGGGCAACGGGCCCTTCGGCAATGGCGTGCTGATCTGGGGCGCGGGCGCGGTGCGCGTGGCGCATAACCGCATCTCGCGCTGCGCCTACACCGCCGTGCGCAACAATGCGGGGCATGGCGTCGAGGTGATCGGCAACGACTGCAGGACCTTCGGCGAAAAGGCGATGTACGCCGAATTCGGCGCGAAGGACGCCGTCTTCCGCGACAATCGCATCGAGGACGCCGGCGCGGGAATAGCGGTCGCAAATTCCGACAAGGGCACGGATGGCGCGGTCATTTCGGGCAATGTCATCATCGGCATGAGGGAGAGCCATCCCGATTCCGACTTCGGGCCGGACATGCTCTGGCTGACAGGAATCCTCGCCGAGAAGAACGCCGACATCGTCGGCAACCGCATCGTCGGACCGGGCTGGATCGGCGTCGCGCTCGGCGGCTGGCGCGAGAATCTGCGCGCCGAGGCGAATGACATCGCCGGCGTCGACTATGGAGTGGTCTTCGCGACGGGCGAGGGCGCTGGCGACGCCCTCATCGCGCGCAACCGGATCAGAGCGCGAAAAGGCGCGATCGTCGCCACGGCGGGAACGGAATTCCTGCCCGGCGATCTGGCGGCGCCCGGCGCGCGAAAATATCCCCGGTTGACGGTGCGGGACAATGAGACGACCTAGCTAGAATTTCGTCAGCACGAAGCGGACGAGCGCAGCGCAGACGGCAAGAGTCAGCGTCGCGCCCATCGCCGGAAACGCCATGTGACCGGCGCTGTCGAGCGTTATGAAATCGATCGCCTCCACACCGAGCGCGGCGCCGAACCAGATCGCGACGCTGGCGGCGAGAACGATGAAAAGGCGGGTGAGTCCCTTCGCGACTTGCGCCGGAGGCGTATGTTTCCAGTAGTAGAACTGAATCGCGACAAAGCTGGCCAGCAGCGCGAGGAAAACCATGCCCGCCCACTCGCCGAAAAGCGCATCGGGGGTCCAGCGCCGATATTGTTCGGGCATCCAGCGCGAGCAGACGAAAACAATGGCGACGGCGGCGAGCGAAAAGAAAAAGGGAACGCCGATGCGCGCGCGTCCCAGCAGAGCGAAAAGCCAGGACTTGTCTCTGAACAGCGCGTCGTTTTCCCCGATATGGCCGAAGGGCTTTTCTCGCGTGACGATGAACTTCGCGATCTCGGGCCAGTGTCCCTCCCCGATCGCGCCGCTGTGGCCGCCTTTCGCGTAACGCTTCGATTGCGTCAGCTCGGCGCCATCCATCTCGATCTGATCGAATCCATCGAAGCCGCCGCCGCCGAGGTCCGTGAAATATTCGAGGCTCTTGGGCAGGAGGGCCACGACCCAGTCCGTGCCGCCGCGCGCATTGTGAAACCTCCGCACGCGCTCCTGCGCGATCTTTTCCTTCCAGTCATAGGCCGGATGAACCACGCTGCCGGCGAAATAGATGTTGCCGAAACGCGCCGCCGGATAATGCTCCAGGGAGCTTGCGGCGAGATATGTGCCGTTGGAGTGGCCGACGTAATGCATGGTCGCGCGCGGAAACTGCGCGCGGGTTTCGACGTAGAGATCCATGAACCATTCGACTTTTTGCCGCCTGATCCAGGGCATGATGAACGCGCCCATCGGAAAATAGCCATAGGTCTGCGTGCAGGCGACAAACGGCGCGCCGTCCGCTCCGTCGGGGTCGGCGGCGCGCGTCGCCTCGTCCGTTTCCTTGATGCATTGCGCGATGCGCTGCGTCCAATAGCCGTCGTCGCGTATGCCGTGCATGACGAAGACGACGTCGGTCACGCCCGGGTCGACGGGCGACTGGCGGTCGAAGAAATAGGCGGGATTGAGCGAGAGTCGCGCCAGTTCCTGCGGCGGAAGACTCAATGCGCTCGCAAAGATCTCCTTGCGCTTTTCGAGGATCTCGCCGCTTTCCACGACCGGTCTTTGCAGGAGCCCGCGCTTTCTCCCCAGTGAATTGCTGAAATCGACAACCCCGCCGTGGTCGCTCCCCTCCATTTGCAGCAGGAAGTAACGCTTCTCGTCGGCGTCGTCCTCCAGCCAGGCCGTCGCCTCGACGTCCCGGTCCACCTGGTCTCGCGGCGACACGAAATCATCTTGCGACCCGATCACCTGCACGACGATCGGATTGGCTGCTTGCTTCTCGTCCGGCGCCGCAAGAAGCGCCGCCGGGCGCCCCGCATTGTAAAGCTCGCGAAGTTTCTCGTTGTGCCAGCGACGGTAAGCCATCCACAGCAGCCGGGTCTGGACGATGAAGGGCGCGCCCTTTCGCGCGTCGAGCATCGTCCGGCCCGGCTTGCGTTCGCTTATTCCGGATAATTCCAGGAGATCCAGCACACGGCCCCAGGCGCCCAGAATATTCAGACCGATCGAATAGAACCAGCTGGTGCTGTCGGAAATGCTCCAGCCCTTGTCCCACGAAGCGAGCAGCACGAGGCGCCTGACGCTCCTGGCCCATTCGCAAGGGAGTCCCTTGTCGCGCTTTTGCGCGACAGCCTTCCACAATTCGTCACGCACCGAATATGCGCCCGAGTAATCGGACGGATTCAGCGAACCCGCGAGAAAGACGCGCCGCAGGATCGTGCCGCCGATGCTGTGCCCGATGAAAATGACGTTTTGGTATTTTTCGCCCGCCTTGGCGTCCCATATCCGGTCGAGGTCGGCCACGAGATTGAGGACGAGTTCATCGGCGCCGCCGCCGTCGAGCCGATGCTGATAGGGCAAGTCGGGGGCGTAGACGTCGACCTCGTCCTTTCCGTAAACCGCCTCCACGACCCTGATCAGATCGGCGAGTTGCTTATGCGTCGACGCGAATGCGTGCAGCATCACGACGAGCGTTTTCGCTCCGGGAGCGGAAGTGAAGACGGGAATGTTGTACGTCAGCGCCGGGCTCGTCGAATTCATTTTCGACCTCGAAAAAATTTCCCGGCCGGAATTCGGCCGAATGAATGAAATGCGACTCCGCCACGATCGCGAGCGGACGAAAGTTTATAATTAAATGGTGTTAGCGCAATGACGATTTACGGCGGAGGCGGCGCGGAAGGCGCCGCCAAGCCTTTACGCGATCATCACCCGGGCCGCGCCCTTCTCGTCCCCAAGAAGCTCCAGCGCCTTCGCCACGATCGCCTTGCTGTCGAGCATGGCCCTGGCGATCATGATCTCGTGCTTGTCGTGGTCGATATAGGCGTCTGGCAGGGTCATGCTGCGGAACTTGAAGGCGCCGCGCGCGCCATCGAGCAGGCCGTCGTCGGAGAGCGCCTGGAAGACCTGTGAACCAAAGCCGCCGATCGAGCCCTCCTCCAGCGTGATCACGACTTCATGATTGGCGGCGAGGCGGCGCAGCAGGTCGCGGTCGATCGGCTTGGCGAAGCGCGCGTCGGCGACCGTGGTCGAGACGCCGTAATTCTCCAGCTCCTCGGCGGCCTTCATCGCCTCGGCGAGACGGGTGCCGAGCGCGACCAGCGCGACCTTTGTCCCTTCGCGCAGGACGCGGCCCTTGCCGATCTCGAGGACGTCGCCGCGCTCGGGCAGCTCCACGCCCACGCCTTCGCCGCGTGGATAGCGGAAGGCGATCGGGCCTTCGTCATAGGCGGCGGCCGTCGCCACCATGTGCATGAGCTCCGCCTCGTCGGAGGGCGCCATCACCACCATGCCCGGCAGGCAGCCGAGATAGGCGATGTCGAACGCGCCCGCATGAGTCGGGCCGTCGGCGCCGACGAGACCGGCGCGGTCGATGGCGAAACGCACCGGCAGATGCTGGATCGCCACGTCATGTACGACCTGATCGTAGCCGCGCTGCAGGAAGGTCGAATAGAGCGCGCAGAAGGGCTTGTAGCCCTCGCAGGCGAGGCCGGCCGCGAATGTCACCGCATGCTGCTCGGCGATGGCGACGTCGAACGTGCGCTGCGGGAAATGCTTGCCGAATATGTCGAGGCCCGTGCCCGACGGCATGGCGGCCGTGATGGCGACGATCCTGTCGTCATGCTCGGCCTCGGCGACGAGCGCCTTGGCGAAGACGCCCGTGTAGGAAGGGGCGTTGGCCTTCGGCTTGAACTGCTTGCCGGTCTCGACGTCGAATTTCACGACGCCGTGATATTTGTCGTCGGCGGCCTCGGCCGGCGCGTAACCCTTGCCCTTCTGCGTCACGACATGGACCAGCACCGGGCCGTCGTCCTTGTCGCGCACATTCATCAGCACGGGCAGGAGATGGTCGAGATTGTGCCCGTCGATCGGCCCGACGTAATAGAAGCCAAGCTCCTCGAACATCGTGCCGCCGGTGATGAAGCTCCTCGAGAACTCCTCGGCCTTGCGCGCCTTGTCGTAGATGAAGCGCGGCAGATGGGAGGCGAGCTGCTTGGCGGCGTCGCGGATCGAGCGATAGGCGCCGCCGGAAACCAGACGCGCCAGATAGGCCGACATGGCGCCGGTGGGCGGCGCGATGGACATGTCGTTGTCGTTGAGAATGACGATGAGGCGGGAATCGAGCGCGCCCGCGTTGTTCAGGGCCTCATAGGCCATGCCGGCCGACATGGAACTGTCGCCGATCACTGCTACGACATGATTATTGCCGCCCGCGAGGTCGCGAGCCACGGCCATGCCGAGGCCGGCGGAGATCGAGGTCGAGGAATGACCCGCGCCGAAAGCGTCATATTCGCTCTCCGCGCGCTTGGTGAAACCCGAAAGGCCGCCGCCCATGCGCAACGTGCGGATGCGGTCGCGCCGCCCGGTGATGATCTTGTGCGGATAGGTCTGGTGGCCGACGTCCCAGATGATCTTGTCGTTGGGCGTGTCAAAGACATAGTGCAGCGCGACCGTCAGCTCGACGACGCCGAGGCCCGCGCCGAGATGGCCGCCCGTGACCGATACGGCGTCGATGGTCTCGCGCCGAAGCTCGTCAGCGAATTGCTTCAGCTGGCTGGGGTGCAGCCTGCGCAACTCGTCAGGCGTGTTGATCCGGTCGAGAAGGGGGGTCTTCGATGTGGTCAAAGTCTTTTCTCTGATCTCGGTCGCTTACGATGCCGGAAGGGCAAGCCTTACCCGCTTAGCAGCGCCGCCGCAAACGCCACGCAACGCATTGAGATGATTCTCTTGACGAGTGTTGCCGCCGGGCAACGCCGCAGCCGCATTTGCGGCCGCCGGGGGGCGCAAGACGGAACATTTCAATAACGGGAGACGCTCTCGAGCACAACGTCGGCAGAATCCGCGTCGCGAACCGGCGGACGGCCGGAGAACCGCGGCCGCTCCACGCGCGGCCCGCGGCGCGCGGCGGAACGGGTTTCGCCGACGATCTCGATGGAGGCGCCGCCCTGCTCCTCGACCCATTGATAGAGCTTCTGCGCATTTGCCACCGAAAGCCGAACGCAGCCGTGCGAGGCCGGCCGGCCCAGTCCGCGCTCGAAACTGCCGTGAATGGCGAGCCCGCGCGGCGAGAAGAAGATCGCATAGGGCATCGGCGCCTGGTCATATTCGTCGGAATGGTGGTCGGCCTCCATCCGCATGACCGAGTAGCTCCCGGTCGGCGTCTCGTAACCCGGCCGGCCGCTGGAGATTTTCCACACCACCGTCTCGCCGTCGCCGCGCATGGCGGTGAGCCGCTGCGCGCCGAGGTCGATCCTGATCTGGACCCTGGCGAGGGCTGGCGCCGTCGAAAGCAAGGCCGCGAAAACCAGCAAAATCCGGAAAGTCTTCATGTGCGGACCTAACCACGACGGGCGGCCGGCGTAAAGCGCCGGATCAAGACAGGGTTCACGCGGCTGGCGCGCCGCTTGAAGCGCGCGACGGCGGCGGGGGCGGCGCTTTCGCAAACGTCCCGAAAAATCGGGCCTTCGTTTCAGGATGACGCAGTCGGGAGGATCGTCGAGGATGTTCGCGCCGTTCCGGAACACCAAAAGCGTCGCAGGCGCCATGGTCGATTTCGGCCTTTCCGAGGCGCGCGGCGGCCGGCCCGCGCGACCGGGCCCGCCGCGCCTCGTGGCGGACAACCGCCTGTCGGGCGGCTTCGCCGCCTTCGACGTCGCCGAGCTCTCGCTCGATCAGATCGACGCGGCGCAGGGCGAATGGGCGAGCCTCGCGGCGCGGGCGCTGGAGCCCAACGCCTTCTTCGAACCCGGCTTCGCCCTTGCGGCGGCGCTGCATTTTCCGCCGAAGGCGCGGCCGGTCTTCATCGTCGTCTGGAGCCGCCAGCCGGGCGGCGGCCGCCGAATGATGGGCCTCTTTCCGATCACGCCGGCCAATCCGCTCACGGGCGACGGCTTCATCCGGCTGTGGCTGCACAAGCAGGCCGCGCTGGCGACGCCGCTCGTCGACCGGGAGAAAGCCGTCGAGGTTCTCGAAGCCTTTCTCGACTGGCTGGAGGCGCGCAGTTTCGCGCGGGGGATCGTCTTTTCCAGAACGACCGCCGACGGCCGTTTCCACGCGGCGCTCGCCGACGCCGCCCGCCGAAAGGGGCGGCGCATGGAAATTCTCGATTCCTACGAACGCGCGGCCCTGTTCGCCGGCGGCGACGCGGACGCGGTGCTGGCGCGCGGCTCGCGCAAGAGGCTCAACGAAATAGGTCGGCTGCGCCGCCGCCTCGCGGAAATGGGGCGCGTGGATTTCGACGTCGCCGCCACGCCCGAGGAGGTGCGGGGCGCGACCGAGGAGTTTCTCGCGCTCGAAGCCTCCGGCTGGAAGGCCGGCCGCGGCGCCTTGCTCTCGCAGGCCTCGCTGACGACCTTCCTGCGCAGCGCGACGCGGCTGCTGGCCCGAGAGGGTCGCTGCAAAATCCACGCGCTGCGCCTCGAGGGCCGCCCCATAGCCATGGGCGTGCTGATCGAAAGCCAGGGGCGGAACTATTACTGGAAGATCGCCTTCGACGAGAATTTCCGCTCGCTGGGGCCGGGCGTCCAGCTCGTCCATGAGCAGACCAGATTGCTGCTGTCTCGGCCGGAGGTCGAACTCACGGATTCCTGCGCCATCGCCAATCATCCGATGATCGACCGCCTCTGGCCGGATCGCATCGGCGTCTGCGATCTCGCCGTGCAGCTGCAATCCGGGCGGGAAGGCGATTTTCTGGCGGGCTGCCGCAGGGACCTTGGCCGCCGCCGGTTGCGCGATCTCGCCAAGCGGGCCGCGAACCGGCTTCTGAGGCGCAAGGTGAGCTGAGACGGCTCGCCTTTTCTCCGCGGATCAGTATAGTGCGCGCTGTTCCATACCGCCGGACCGACCGACCCGTGACGCTTCGCCGAACCCTTCGTTACACCCTTTTCGCCGCCGCGATCTGCGCGCTGGGCCTCTCCGGCTGCGGACGGCGCGGACCGCTGGAGCTGCCGCCCGAAACGCAGGCGCGCGGCGCCGCGCTGAAGGCGGAGGAGGAGGCGCGCGCCGCTCGCGCCCCCAAGGCGCGGCCGGCCCCCGGCGCCGCGGAAGCGCCAAAACAGGACCCCGCGATCCCCGGCACGATCGGCCATCGCCCGCCGGACCAGTATCCCTTCCCGCTCGACCCGCTGCTCTAGAAGCGATGCATCATTTCGACTATCGCGACGGCGCGCTCCACGCCGAAGACGTCGCCGTGTCCGCCATTGCGGATTGCGTCGGCACGCCCTTCTATTGCTATTCGGCGGCGACGATCCGGCGACACTTTCGCGTCTTCGCGCAGGCTTTCGACGGCCTCGACGCGATGGTCTGCTATGCGATGAAGGCGAACTCCAACCAGGCGGTGCTGCGCCTTCTGGCGAAAGAGGGCGCCGGCATGGACGTGGTCTCGGGCGGCGAACTCGCCCGCGCGCTCGCGGCCGGCGCGCCGGGAGGCAGGATCACCTATTCCGGCGTCGGCAAGACCGAGGAGGAGATCGCCGCGGCGCTCGACGCGGACATCTTCTGCTTCAATGTCGAGTCGGAGCCGGAGCTCGAGGCGATCTCGCGCGTCGCGACCCGCATGGGCAAGGTCGCCCGCGTCTCGCTGCGCGTCAATCCGGACGTCGACGCGCGCACGCACAAGAAGATTTCGACCGGCAAGGCCGAGAACAAATTCGGCGTGCCGCTGTCGCACGCCCGCGAGGTCTATGCGCGGGCCGCGAAATTCCGCGGCGTCGACATCACCGGCGCCGACATGCACATCGGCTCGCAGCTCACGGATCTCGAACCCTTCGACGAGGCCTTTTCACTGCTCGCCGAACTGGTGGTCGATCTGCGCGCCGACGGCCATCATATCTCGCATGTCGATCTCGGCGGCGGCCTCGGCATTCCCTATCACGAGGGCGACGACCCGCAGTCCTATCATCCGGAGCGCTACGCCGCGATCGTTCGCAAGCACTTTGCCGGATTGAACTGCAAGCTGGTGCTGGAGCCGGGGCGCCTCATCGTCGGCAACGCCGGAGTTCTCGTTACGCGCGTGATTTACGTGAAGCATGGCGAGGCCAAGACCTTCGTCATCGTGGACGCCGGCATGAACGACCTCGTGCGGCCGACGCTCTACGACGCGCATCACGACATCATCCCCGTGCGCGCGGCGGCCGACCGCGAAGAGATCACGGCCGACGTGGTGGGCCCGGTCTGCGAGACAGGCGATTATCTCGCGCTCGACCGCAAGATGCCGGAAGCGCGGCCGGGCGAATTGCTCGCGGTTCTCACCGCCGGCGCCTATGGCGCCGTGCAGGCGGGCACCTACAACACCCGCCCGCTGATCCCGGAAGTTCTGGTCGACGGGGAGCGCTTCGCGGTGATCCGCCCGCGCCCGAGCGTCGCGGAGCTTATTGCGATGGATCGCGTGCCGGAGTGGCTGTGACGGTCGCGTCGATCCAGTCAATCGCGCGGGCCAGCACGTCGGGGCGCGACATGGGCACGTGGCCGCCGCCGGGGATTTCGACAATCTCCTTGGGTTCGTTCGCCCTTGCAAAAAGGCGGCGCGCGGATTCGACCGGGGTGATCGGGTCCGCTTCACCCACGGCCATGAAACACGGCGCGCGCACTTTTCCGATGGCCTCGCCGGCGTTGAAAGTATCGATGACGGCGAGGCTGACGGGAAAGAGCGGAAATCGCACCGCGGCCGCGTCGACGATCGAATCATAGGGTGAGTCCAGCACCAAGGCCGCCGCCTCATGGCGCGAAGCGAGAATCGTTGCGACGCCCGTGCCGAGAGATTCTCCCATCAGGACGATTCGCGAGGGCGGAAAACCGCGTCTGCGCGCCTCGGCGTAGGCGGCGTTGGCGTCCTGCAACAGCCCCTCCTCGGTTGGCGTTCCCGTTGAACCGCCATAGCCGCGATAAGAGATCGCGAGGAGTCCGAAGCCGTGCATGGTCAGCATGCGAAACCGGTTCCCGCGGTCGACGAGCCCGCCGCCATTGCCATGGAAATAGATGATCAACGGAAAGCGCGCCGTGCGGGGCGCGGCGTACCAGGCCGCCAGGCGTTCTCCGTCCTCGGTAGCGAGCTTCAGCGTCTCGGCCCCGGCAAGCCCCGCCTGCGCGGGCGTCATGAAGGCGGCGCCGGGATGATACAGGATCGAGCGCTGCTGGAGCGCGAGGCCGATAAAAGCCGTGGCGTAAAGCAGCGGGGGGCCGCAAGCCGCGACAGCAATGATGTTCCTGATCCGCAACCCATGTTCCTCCGCCGCGGCGGCGCGCCGATCGACCATGAAGATATGTCGCGCCTGACGAAAAGCGGAAGGAGAGACTAAAGTTTCAACTCACCATGCGTCGCCCGATACTCCCGATACCATTCCACCAGCGCCTTCACCCCCTCGTCGAGCGACGTCTGCGGCCGGTAGCCCGTGAGCCTTTCCAGCAGATCGGCGGAGGCGAAGGTGCGGGGCACGTCGCCGGGCTGCATGTCGAGATAGTTGCGCTTCGCTTTCCTGCCGAGCGTTTTCTCCAGCGTGTCGATGAAATCGAGGAGCTGGACAGGGGCGCCGCGGCCGATGTTGACGATGCGGAAGGGCGCGACCGGCGAGACGCTGCCGTCGCCCGAATCCCGCGCAGGAACGCAGTCGATCAGCCGCACGACGGCCTCGACGAGATCGTCGACATAGGTGAAGTCCCGCGACATGTTCCCGTGATTGTAGATGTCGATCGGCCGGCCGTTTTCTATCGCGTCGAGGAATTTCAGCGGCGCCATGTCGGGGCGCCCCCAGGGGCCATAGACGGTGAAGAAGCGGAACATGGTCGTCGGGATCGACCACAGATGCGCGTATGAATGCGCCATCGCCTCGCCCGCTTTCTTGCTCGCGGCGTAGAGCGTCAGCGGATGGTCGGTGCGATCATGTTCATGGAAGGGCACGCTCGGGCTCGCGCCATAGACCGAACTCGTCGAGGCGATGAGCAGATGCCGCGGCTTGAGGATGCGCGCGACCTCCATGACGTTGAAGGTTCCGACGAGGTTCGATTCGACATAGGCGCGCGGGTTCTGCAGGCTGTAGCGAACCCCCGCCTGCGCCGCCAGATGAATGACGACGTCGGGCGCGCCCGCCTCCGCCGCGCGGCTCAGCGCCTCCATGTCCTCGAGCATGGCGATCGTGTCGCGATAGCCGTCGCCGCGCAGCAGGATCGCACGGCGCGCCTCCTTGAGGCGGGGATCGTAATAGGGCGTCATCCCGTCGAAGCCGTCGACAAAATGGCCGAGTTCGAGCAGTCTCCTCGCGAGATGGAAGCCGATGAATCCGGCCGAGCCGGTGACGAAAACGCGCATGGACCGCCGTGTCGCTGGAGGGGAAGTGCCGCGCCCTCATGGGCAAAAGCCGCGCGCGTGTCAACGCGTCGCACTTTGGCGAAACTCTCGCTTTCCGGCGGCCGCGCCATACTTGAAAGTGGTTCGCTGACAACGGGAGACGCGATGAAGGCTGAGGCGCGGGAATTTGAGTCTGTTGCAGGGGCGACTGTTCACCCGCTCGCCCTGAGAATGCTGCATTGGACGACCGCCTTCGCCGTCATCGTCATGATCCTGAGCGGCTGGCGCATCTACAACGCCTCGCCCCTCTTTCCGTTCGTGTTTCCGGTGGGATTCACGCTCGGCGGCTGGCTCGCCGGCGCGCTGGCCTGGCACTTCGCCGCCATGTGGCTGCTGGCCGGGAGCCTTCTCGCCTATCTCGCCTACGGGATATTCACCGGCCATTTCCGCAGGCGCCTGTGGCCGTTTTCGCCCGGGGCCATATGGCGTGATTTCCAGAAAGTGCTCGCCGGCCGCGGCCACGTTCCCGGCAGTTACAATGCGGCGCAACGCGCCGCCTATGTCCTCGCCTTCCTCGCCATCGCCGTCGCCATCCTCTCCGGCCTCGCGATCTGGAAACCCGTGCAGCTTCAGGAGCTGACCGCGGCGATGGGCGGCTTCGAGACCGCGCGGCGCATTCACTTCTTCGCGATGTCCGCGCTCTTTCTCTTTATCGTCGTCCATGTCTCCTTCGCCTGCGGCGTGAAGGGCGTGCTGAAACCCATGATCACCGGGCGGCTGGAGGCGCCGCAATGAAGACGCGCAAAATCTCTTTGCAGGATTTCCGACCGCAACTCGCCCGCGTCGAGCGCCGGCTCTTTCTGAAGCAGAGCCTGTCGCTGGGCGCCCTGACCATGCTCTCCGGCTGCACGCTGAAGGACGAGGACGCGGTCGATCGTCTTCTCTTCGCGATGTCGCGCTTCAACGACCGCGTGCAGGCGGCGCTGTTCGACCCGGAAAAGCTCGCGCCGACCTATTCGGAAGCGGAAATCACGCAACCTTTCCCCTTCAACGCATTCTACGAGGAGCCGCTCGCGCCGGTCATCGACGGCGACCATTACCGCCTGCAGCTCTCGGGCCTCATCGAAAATAAGAGCCCCTGGTCGCTGCGCGAATTGCGCGAACTGCCGCAGGTCAGCCAGATCACGCGACAGGTTTGCGTGGAGGGCTGGAGCGCGATCGGCAAATGGGGCGGGGTTCCGCTGCGCACATTTCTCGAGCGCGTCGGCGCCGATCTGACCGCGCGCTATGTCGGCTTCCGTTGCGCAGACAATTATTCGACGAGCATCGACATGCCGAGCGCGTTGCATGCGCAGACCCTGCTGGCGCTGGATTTTCCGGGGAGCCAGGGCGAAACGAAATATGGCTTTCCGGTAAAGATCCGCATTCCGACGAAACTCGGTTTCAAGAATCCGAAATTCGTCACCGAGATTTTCGTCACCAATGATTATCCGGGCGGCTATTGGGAAGACAAAGGCTACAATTGGTTCAGCGGCTCGTGACGCCTCAATCGTGGTCAAGCTCGCCTTGAAATGAACTCATTAGGGCCAAATGCGCGACTCGAATTTTCCACGGTTGGGCGGCCTCATTGCCTCGGGCGGGCCGGCTGAGTCGGCGCGGGGGCTTTTCACATCCGAGGGGATTTCATGATCCATCCCAGACCCTGCGTGAACGGCATTCTCGCCGCCGTGCTGTCGGCCAGCATACTTCCGATCCATGGCGCGCTTGCCAGAGAGAAGGCGCCCGCCGCGCACAAGGCGGCGAAAAAACACGCGGTGAAGAAGCCCGCGCCGGCCGAGGCGCCCAAGGCCGAGCCGGCCCCCGACACCGGCGGGGGCGGAGCCGGCGCGCCGATGGTTCAGTAATCGACAGCGACGAGATAGAGACCGTGCGGCGGCGCGACCTGTCCGCAGCGCGCACGGTCTTTCGCCTCGAGGGCCGCCGCCAGATCATCGGCGGTCCATTTTCCCGAGCCGACATGCTCCAGCGAACCCGCCATGGAGCGCACCTGATTATGCAGGAAGGAGCGGGCGCAGGTGACGATCTCGATGCGGTCGCCCTCGCGCCGCACGTCGAGTCTTTCGAGCGTGCGGACGGGCGAATTGGCCTGACATTCGGACGCGCGGAAGGTGGTGAAGTCGTAGCGGCCGACGAGGCGCTGCGCCGCGTCATGCATGGCCTGCGCGTCGAGGGGGCGCTTCACATGCCAGGCGCGGCCGAGGCCGACGGTGAGCGGCGCGCGGCGGTTGTCGATGACATAGCGATAGTGGCGGCGGATCGCGGAGAAGCGCGCCTCGAAGTTTTCATCGACCGCGCGCGCTGAAACAACGGCGACAGGATCGGGCTTGAGATGCGCGTTCAAGGCGTCGCGCAGCCGGTCCGCGCGCCATTCGCGCGCGAGATCGACATGAGCGACCTGCCCCAGCGCGTGAACGCCGGCGTCGGTGCGCCCGGCGCCGTGGATGACCGCGCGCGCGCCATTGATGGCCGCGACCGCTTCCTCCAGCCGCTGCTGCACGGAGACGCCATTCGCCTGCCGCTGCCAGCCGACGAAGGGGCCGCCGTCATATTCGATGGTGAGCGCGTAGCGGGGCATCAGGCGAGCGTGACGCCGCGCGTGAGCTTGCGGCCGCGCAGGAATTCCTCGATCCCCATTTCGCCCTTGCCTGCGCGCTGAACGCGCAGGAGGCGCAGCGCCCCTTCGCCGCAGGCGATGAGTCCCGCGTCGTCGAGAGCCGCGCCGGGCGCGCCCCTGCCGTCCTCGACCCGCGTGCGCAGGACTTTCACGCGCTCGACGCCATGGCCGAGATCGCTTTCGAAAAAGGCGCCGGGGAAGGGCGCGAGGCCGCGAACGTGATTATGGAGGTCGCGCGCCGGACGGCGCCAGTCGATGCGCCCCTCCGCCTTGTCGATCTTCTGCGCGTAGCAGGCGCCCTCCTGCGTCTGCGGCGTGAAACGCAATTCGCCCTTCGCGAGAAGGTCGAGCGCGTCGGCCATCAGCGGCGCACCGAGTTCGGCGAGCTTGTCGTACAATTCGCCCGCGGTCATGTCCGGGCCGATCGGCGTCCTGGCGGTCAGGGCGACGGGGCCGGTGTCGAGGCCGGCGTCCATCTTCATCACCATCACGCCGCTTTCGGCGTCGCCCGCCATGATGGCGCGCTGGATCGGCGCCGCCCCGCGCCAGCGCGGCAGCAGCGAGCCGTGGAGATTGAGACAGCCATGTTTCGGCGCGTCGAGGATCGGCTGCGGCAGGAGAAGCCCATAGGCGGCGACCACCGCGACGTCGGCGCCCAGCGCGGCAAAAGCCTCCGCCTCCTCCGCGCTGCGCAGGCTCCTCGGCGTGCGCACGGCGAGGCCGCGGCTTTCGGCGAACTGGTGGACGCTGGATTTCTTTTCCGACATGCCGCGCCCGGCCGGTCGCGGCGGCTGCGTATAAACCGCGGCCACGTCATGGCCGCGGGCGCAAATCTCTCTGAGCAGGGCCGTCGCGAAGTCCGGCGTGCCCATGAAAACGAGGCGCAAGCGTCAGGCCCCGGCTTCTTCCGACTGGCGCTCGGCTTCCGCGCGGCGTTGGGCGACGATCTCGTCGAAGCGCGCCGCCTTGCTGAATTTCTTCACCACCCGCTCGCGCTTCAGGCGCGAGAGATTATCGATGAAAAGGCCGCCTTCGAGATGTTCGAGCTCGTGCTGCACGACGGTCGCTAGCAGCCCCACCGCGTCGAACTCCTGCGTCTGGCCATGCCGGTCGAGGTGGCGCACCTTCACCATCGCCGGACGTTTCACGTCGTCGAAATAATCCGGCACCGAGAGACAGCCCTCCTGATAGGAGCTGAGTTCCTCGGACGCCCAGACGATCTCGGGATTGATGAGAAAGAGCGGCGAGCGCTCCTCCTCCGTCTTGCCGATGTCGACGACGACGATCCGCTTCGCGACGGCGACCTGAATGGCGGCGAGCCCAATGCCCGGAGCCGCATACATGGTCTCCAGCATGTCGTCGAGGAGCCGGTGGATTTCGGCGTCGATGCGCTCCACGGGTTCGGAGACCTTGCGCAGGCGCGGGTCGGGAAGGGTGATGATCGGCAGAAGAGCCATCGCTGTTTCTTCTATGGTTTGGTCGCGTTTTCGCGCGCTGCAAGGGTTTCGGAAGAGATAGGCGCGGTTTGCCGTTCCGTCAAATGCCGCGCGCGTCTTTGCCATGGCGCGGAAGGCGGCTAACATGCAGGCGTTGCAAGTCGGCGCAGCCGCCTCGGGGGGTCGACGGGAAAGGATTACGTCATGGCGTTCCTCGTATTCTTGGGATTGGTCGCGCTCGTCGGCTTCTGGCTGGTCGGCGTCTACAACGGCCTCGTGAATCTGCGGCAGCGCAGCAAACAGGCCTTTTCCGACATCAATGTGCAACTGAAGCAGCGCCACGACCTAATTCCCAACCTCGTCGAGACGGTGAAAGGCTACGCCACCCACGAAAAGACCACGCTCGAGGACGTGATCAAGGCGCGCAACGCCGCCGTCGTCGCCAGCGGCCCGGCCGCACAGGGCGCCGCCGAGGGCGCGCTGACCGGCGCCCTTTCCCGCCTCATCGCGCTGTCGGAGGCCTATCCCGACCTCAAGGCCAATCAGAACTTCCAGCAGCTTCAGAACGAGCTTTCGGACGTCGAGAACAAGATTTCGGCGGCGCGGCGCTTCCTCAACAACACCGTCGCCGAATACAACGCCACGCGCGAGGGCTTCCCGGGCTTCCTGATCGCCCAGCGATTCGGCTTCGATCCGCTCGACTATTTCAATCTCGACGAGGCCGAACAGAAGGCCGTCGAGGCCCCGCCGAAGGTGCAGTTCTGACGCGCCTTCGCCGCACGGCCGGGCTCGACCCGGCCGGCCCTGCAAACGCCCGGCGCAAAAACCGGGCCTGACGGCCGCAGCCAGGACAATTGCGCCAGATGTTCAAAGCCTACGGCCTTTATTCCCATATCCGCGCCAACCGGCTGCGCTCGGGCTTTCTGCTCGCGGGCTTCGTCGCGCTGCTGTTTGCGCTGATGTTCTCCTTCGCGCTGCTGTTCGAGGCCTTCGGCGCGCGGCACGGCGAGCCCTTCGACTACATTCTCGCCCGCGCTTACGACGACTTCAGGCGGAGCTGGCCGATCGGCTTCGCGGCCGCCGGCGTCTGGTTCGCCATCGCCTATCTCTTCCACCAGAAGATGATCGACTTCGCGACGGGCGCTTCGGCGATTTCGCGGGCCGAGGCGCCGCGGCTCTACAATCTGCTGGAGAATCTCTGCATCTCGCGCGGCGTCCCGATCCCGGCGCTCCAGATCATGGAGAGCGAGGCGCTCAACGCCTACGCCTCCGGCCTGAAGGAAGGGCAATACAGGATCGCGGTGACGCGCGGGCTGATCACCGAACTCACCGACGCCGAGATCGAGGCGGTGCTCGCCCATGAGCTGACCCATATCCGCAATCGCGACGTGCAGATGATGGTGATCGCGGTCATCTTCGCGGGGATTTTCGCCTTCGTCGCCGATCTGACCATCCGCCGGTGGGACTTTCCCTTCGGCTTCTCGCCGCATCGCCCCTCGACGCGCGAGGACAACCGCCGCGAGGGCGGCGCGGGGCTGGCCGTTCTCGTCGCGCTGCTCATCATCGCGCTGAGCTGGGGCGCGTCGGTGCTGATCCGCTTCGCCATCTCCCGCTCGCGTGAATATCTCGCCGACGCGGGCTCGGTGGAATTGACCAAGAACCCGGACGCCATGATCTCCGCGCTGCGCAAGATCGAGGCGCATTCGGCGATGCCGGCCATGCCCTCGCGCATGCACGCCTTTTTCATCGAAAGCCCGGCGCGCATTCAGGAGTCAGGCTGGTTCTCGACGCATCCGACCGTCGACGAGCGTATCCGGGCGCTGGTCGAATATGCGGGCGGCCAGGATGTTTCGATCGCGCTGGAGGAGCCGCCGCGGGAGGCGAACGGGCTGCCCCGGGAGGGCGAAGCCTCCTTTCTGCCGCAGGACGGCCGCAGCCCGCTCGAGCCGCCGCCGGAAGGACCCTGGGGTTAAACGCTCCGTCGCGCCTTTTCCTTCAGGAACGCGATCGCCTTCCCGCGCGATTCTTCCGCCTCGGGCAGGAAGCTCATCAGCTGCCATGCGTGGGGAACGCCGGGCCAGATTTCGATCTGCGCCTCCACGCCGGCGGCGCGCGCCCGCTCGACGAGTCTCGTCGAATCGTCGCGCAGGACTTCGTCGGCGCCCACATGGACGACGAGGGGCGGAAGGCCGGAGAGGTCCGCGAAAAGCGGCGAGGCGAGAGGATTACGCGCGCTCGCCTTTCCCAGAGCGGCGCGGGCGCCGGAGAGAATCGCGCGCCGCGTGAAGAAAGCGTCCTTCTCCTCATTCTCGCGCGCCGAGGCGCCGGTGGCGGCGAGATCGGTCCAGGGCGAAAACAGCGCGGCGGCCGCGGGCAGGCGAAAACCGTCGTCCCGCAGCCGCGCCATCAACGAAACGGCCAGGCCGCCGCCGGCCGAATCGCCAGCGACGACGATCGGCCCCGGCCTTGCGGCGGCGAGCGCCTTGTAGGCCGCCACCGCATCCTCCAGCGCCGCGGGGAAGACATGTTCGGGCGCGAGGCGATAGGCGGGCGTGAAGACGTCGAAGCCGGCCTGCGCGAAACGGCGCGACGCATAGCGGAAAACGCGGGGCGAACCGACCAGAAAGGCGCCGCCGTGAAGATAGTAGAGCGTCGCCGCGGGCGCGCCCTCCGATGGCGTCCAGTCGCCGGGGATGTCGGGCGCGAAAGGCGCGCGGCGGGCGGGCGACAGCCTTTCGATGAGGGATTGCAGCAGCCGCAGCGTCGGCGCGAGGCGCTCCACCCGCGGCTTCACGAAGCGGCGCAGGAAGCCGACCGTCCGCTGAACGGCGGGGCTTGCAGTCTTGTCGCTCATTTCGCAGGCGGGGGCGGAGGCGTCTTGCTCTCCGCCGGTTTGGGAGGGGTCTCCGCATTGTCCAGAAAATCGAGCGAGGGATCTTTCAGTCCGGCCTCGCGCGCCTTGTCGCGCCACTCGCGGGCTTCGCGCAGGTTGGTCTCGACGCCGAGCCCCTCGGCGAGGAGATGCGCGAGGCGGTTCTGCGCCACCGCATTGCCCTTCACCGCGGCCTTGCGCAGGAGATCGACGGCCGAAAGCCGGTCGCGCTCCACGCCAACGCCGTTGAACTGCATGATGGCGTATTCGACCATCGCCGCCGTCAGGCCGAGATCGGCGGCGCGCCTGAACCATTCGGCCGCCGCCTTGTCGTCCTTCGCGACGCCCTTTCCGGTCTTGTAGAGGACGCCCAGCGCATAATCGGCGTCGGCGTTGCCGCCCTCGGCGGCCCGGCGGAAATAGTTCGCGGCCGTATCGAAATCCGACGGCTTGCCTTCGTTCTCCAGCGCCATCTCGCCGAGAAGATGCAGCGCCGCCGCATGATCCTGGGCGGCGGCCTTCTCGAGATAGTTTCGGGCGGCCGCGCGGTTCTTGGGAATGTCGATGCCTTCGAGCGCCGCCACGCCGTAAAGATAGGCCGCCTCCTTCCCCCCCGCGTCGGCGCCGCGCCGGAACCAGTCCATCGCCTGCTTGCCGTCGCGCCTGACGCCGGCGCCTTCGAGATAGAGCTGGCCGATGAGGGTGAGCGCCGCAGAATCCTTCGGGTTCGCCTCGACGCGCTTCTTCGCCTCGCTCATCGCCGCCTTGTAGTCGCCGCGCTGATAGGCGCCATAGGCGAGATCGCGCGGTGGCGCGCCGTTCTCCGCCTCCTTGGCCAGCGCGGGCGCGAGCAGGGAGAGAAGGACGAGCTGCGCGAGTAGACGGCGAATCATGGCTGCGCTTCCTGCAAATGGTTCAGCGCGTCGGCGACGGCGGCGGCGGGACTGCGGCTGTCGGTCCATACCGCGTCGTCGAGCATGACGAAATCGGCGCCGGCCTGCGCAAGCGGCGCGACGTCCGCGAGAGAAGCGGCGCGCGCCACGCAGGGCGTGTTGAAAAGCTCCGCCCACCAGGAGACGCGGTCGGCCAGGGCTTCCCGGTCGTCGCCCTCGAAGAGCACATAATCGGCGCCGAGCTCTCCGGCGCGCATGGCGTCGTCGCGCAGCGCCAGTCCGCCGGCGCCGACGATGTAACGCGGCGAGAGTTTCTTGACGGCGTCGGCAAGCTCGTCGCCGGAGCCCGAAACATGCGCGCCGTCGGCCCTGGCGCGCAGCGCGACCGTCACGGACCCGTCGACCAGAACCGCAACGCCCTTTTCCTGCGCGAGGGGCGCAAGCGCGCGAACGATGTCCTCGTTCCTGCGCGGGTCATCGCCCGCGAGACGGATGAGGAGCGAGGCGACCTCGCCGGCCGAAAGCGCGCTCGTCAAGGCGGGCAGGAAATCCCGCGCCTCCGCGAGCGGCGGGGTCGCGAGATAGAGACGCGGGGCGTCCTCGCTCATTTTTGCGCCTTCAGGCAGTCGAGCCAGCTTTGCGCGGAGCGGCGCACATTGTCGGGCGCCGTGCCGCCGTAGCTCGTGCGGCTCTCGACGGATTTTTCCACGCCGAGCACGGCGAACACGTCCTGCGTGATGCGCGGCTCGACGCTCTGCATGTCCGCGAGCGTCAGATCCTCGAGGCCAATTCCGCGGCCCTCGGCCAGCGCCACGACGCGGCCCGTGACGTGATGCGCCTCGCGGAAGGGGAGGTTGAGCTTTCTCACCAGCCAGTCGGCGAGGTCGGTCGCGGTCGCGAAGCCCGCTCCGGCGGCGGCCTTCATGCGTGCGCGGTTCACCTTCATGTCGCGAACCATTCCCGCGATGGCGGCGATGCAGAGCGACAGCGAATCGAGCGAATCGAAAGCGCCTTCCTTGTCCTCCTGCATGTCCTTGGAATAGGCGAGCGGCAGGCCCTTCATCACGATCAGCAGCGCCGTCAGCGCGCCGATGACGCGGCCCGACTTGCCGCGCACCAGCTCCGCGGCGTCGGGGTTGCGCTTCTGCGGCATGATCGACGAGCCGGTGGTGAATTTGTCGGACAGCGCGATGAAATTGAACTGCGGCGTCGTCCACAACACGATCTCTTCCGCGAAGCGCGAGAGATGCGTGGCGCAGATCGCGGCGGCCGACAGCGTCTCCAGCACGAAGTCGCGGTCGGAAACGCTGTCGAGCGAATTGGCGGTCGGGCGGTCGAACTGAAGCGCCTTCGCCGTCATGTGGCGATCGATGGGGAAGGACGTTCCCGCAAGCGCGGCGGCGCCGAGCGGGCACTCGTTCGCGCGCGAACGCGCGTCGCGCAGGCGCCCGCGATCGCGGCCGATCATCTCGACATAGGCGAGAAGATGATGGCCGAGCGTGACCGGTTGCGCCGACTGCAAATGTGTGAAGCCCGGCATGACGCTCGCCGCTTCCTCCATCGCGCGCTCGACGAGCGCGAGCTGCAAATCGGCGAGCTGGGCGTCCAGCGCGTCGATCTCGTCGCGGATGTAGAGGCGGAAATCCGTCGCCACCTGATCGTTTCGCGAGCGCGCCGTGTGCAGCCGGCCCGCCGCCGGGCCGATGAGCTCGGCGAGACGCGATTCGGCGTTCATGTGGATGTCTTCCAGCGCGCGGGAGAAGACGAATTCGCCGCGCTCGATCTCGCCGCCGATCTGCTCGAGGCCCTTCGTTATCCTGTCCGCGTCCTCCTGCGAGACAATGCCCTGTTTCGCGAGCATGGCGACATGGGCGAGCGAGCCGCGTATGTCCTGGGGCCCGAGACGCTTGTCAAAATCGATGGAGACGTTAATGGCCTCCAGAACCGCGTCGGTTGCGCTCTGAAAGCGACCGCCCCATATCTTGCTCGTCATTTTTTCCCCGGAGCCCGCGCCTGATGAAAACACCGTCCGCCTTCCCGCGACGCCTGACGTCGCTCGCTTTTGTCGCGGCCAGCGCGGGTTTTCTATACTTGGGCGGGCCGAGCGGCAAGGAAGCGCTGGCGGAGGAAGCCTGCGGGGCGTCGGCCAGGATCGCCGACAGCGTGAAGGATCTCGCCAGGGGCGACGTCGGGGCGATGAATATCTCGAAAAAGCCCGAGGCCTTGCCCGACTTCGCCTTCAACGGTCCCGACGGCAAGGCGACCTCGCTTTCCGCCTTCAGGGGCAAGACCCTCCTCTTCAATGTCTGGGCGACATGGTGCGTGCCCTGCCGCGCGGAAATGCCGGAGCTCGACAAGCTTCAGGCCGACTTGGGCTCCGACAGGTTTCAGGTCGTTACAGTCAATATCGACACGTCGAGGCTCGAACGGCCGAAAAAGTTCTTCGAGGAGACCGGCGTCAAGTCGCTCGACCTCAACGCCGACCCCAAGGCCAATATCTTCTTCGAGCTGAAACAGGCGGGCAAGGCGCTTGGGCTTCCCGTCACCATTCTGATCGGCCCCGACGGCTGCCAGATCGGACTGATGAACGGCCCGGCCGCCTGGCATTCCGCGGACGCCAAGGCGCTCGTCTCGAAGGCGGTTGAAGCGGCGTCGCGCTGAACGCTTAACATCGGCCGGCCGCGCCCTAGTTGATGTCGGGATGTTTCCCGGACGCAACAAGGAAGACGGCCGTGCACGTATCGATCGAACAGGCGGAGAAAGCCATCGCCGCCGCCCGCAGCAAGGCGCTCGAACTCAAGACCCAGATGTGCATCGCCGTCGTCGACTCGGGCGGCGTGCTGAAAGCGTTTCATCGCATGGACGACGCCTGGGTCGGCAGCGTCGATATTGCGATGAAGAAGGCGAAGACCGCCGTCTTCTTCGGCATGCCGACCGGCCAGATCGGCAAGCTGTCGCAGCCGGGTGGCCCGCTCTACGGCATCGAACACTCGAACGACGGGCTCATCACCTTCCCCGGCGGCCTGCCTATCGTCGACGGGCAGGGCGTCATGATCGGCGCCATCGGGGTCAGCGGCTCATCGGTCGAGAATGACCACGCCGTGGCGAAGGCGGGCGTCGACACGCTCGGCGTCTGCGACCTGCCGGAGCATCCCTGGCGGACCTGAAGGCGGCGCCGGGCGGCGGCGCCCGGGCCGCGCCAAGGCCTCAATCTTCGTCATGCGACCTTTTCGATTTCTTCTTTTTCTTGCCGGCGGACTTTCCCGGCTCGGCGGGAGCGGCGGCCTTGGGCGCCTCTGGCGCCGCGGGGGCGGCGGCGGGAGGCTGTTCGGCGGGCGGCGCCGCGGCGGGCGCCGGGGCGCTCTCGGCGGCGGGAGCGGGGGCGGCGGCTTCAGTCGGCGCGTCGGGCGCGGGATTGGAGGCGGGACGCGTCGTGAACAGCCAGGTCAGACCGGCGATGACGAGAACCGCTGCGGCGATCGCGAGACCCGACATGCTCGCCTTCTTCGCCGCTGCGACGGGCGTCTTGACCGCAACCGCCTCGGCGGGCGGTTCGGCGGCAGGAGCGGCGGCTGGCGCTGGATCGGCGGCGGCCGGCGCGGGCTCCCCGGCCGGAAGTTCGCCCCGATACTGGCTCCACACCCACGCCTTCGACTGCTCGTCCGACATCGTCATTCCTCCCTGAAAAAGCTCGCGCCTGGAGAAGTTTATCTCCGATCCGCCACTGGCCTCATGTTGCCTTCCCTTCGCGCGGGTCACAAGACCATTTCGCGGAAAACGCGTGGGCGAAACCGCGCAAAATCCGTCTCCCCAACTGGAGACAGGGCTGCAAATCGCGCTAAGTAGAAGGCAGTTTCACCCAACCCGAAGCAATGAGCGAGAGGCAGCATGACCATCAAGGCCGGCGACAGAATTCCCGACGTCACACTGACCGTCATGGGCAAGGACGGCCCGCAGACGATCAAATCCAAGGATTATTTCGCCGGTCGCAAGATCGCGCTTTTTTCGGTGCCGGGCGCCTATACGCCGACCTGCCACACGAAGCACCTGCCGGGCTTCGTCGAGAAGGCCGGCGAGATCAAGTCCAAGGGCGTCGACGCCGTGGCGGTGACCGCGGTCAATGACATCTTCACCCTCGACGCCTGGCTGAAGGAGAAGGGCGCGAGCGGCAAGATCGACGGTCTCGCCGACGGCTCCGCCGTGCTCGCGAGGGCCATGGGGCTCGAACTCGATCTGACCGAGCATGGACTCGGCGTGCGCGGCAAGCGCTATTCGGCGATCGTCAGGGACGGCGTCGTCGAATGGATCAATGTCGAGGAAAATTCGAGCCTCGCGACCGTATCGAGCGCCGAATCGACGCTGGCGAAGCTCTGAGCGCGACGCGCTGAAACGAAAAGGCCGGCCCCGCGAGGCCGGCCTTCTTTATTTTAGAATCCGTAAATCTTCGCGAAATCCGCATCCTTCGCCGCGACCTGCCTTGCGAGGTCGACGACGACCTTGCACTGCTTCCAGGTCGCGTCGTCCTGCATGCGGCCGTCGATCATCACCGCGCCGGTGCCGTCGGGCATGGCCTCCAGCACGCGCCTCGCGAAGGCGACTTCCGCCGGATCGGGCGAGAAGACGCGCTTGGCGATGTCGATCTGGGTCGGATGAAGCGACCAGGCGCCGGCGCAGCCCAGAAGGAAGGCGTTGCGGAACTGCGATTCGCAGGCGGCCGGGTCCGAGAAGTCGCCGAAGGGGCCATAGAAGGCCTTGATGCCGGCGGAGGCGCAGGCGTCGACCATCTTGGCGATGGTGTAATGCCAGAGATCCTGCTGGAAGGTCGCGCGCGGCGCGTCTCCTTGAGCGTCCGCGATGACCTTGTATTCCGGATGGCCGCCGCCGACGCGCGTCGTCTTCATGGCGCGCGAGGCCGCGAGGTCCGCCGGTCCGAGCGAAATGCCGTGCATGCGCGGCGAGGCGGCCGCGATGGCGTCGACATTCTTCACGCCCTCGGCGGTTTCCAGAATCGCGTGGATCATGATCGGCTTGGTGACGCCGTTTTTCCCCTCGAGCTGCGCGAGCAGCTGGTCGAGATAGGCGATGTCCCAAGGGCCTTCGACCTTGGGCAGCATGACGACGTCGAGCTTGTTCCCCACCGCGCCCACGACCTCGATCATGTCGTCGAGCGCCCAGGGGCTGTTCAGCGAATTCATGCGCGTCCACAGGCCGGTGGAGCCGAAGTCGGTGGACTTCGCCATTTCTATGAAGCCGGCGCGGGCGGCCTCCTTGGCGTCGGCGGGAATGGCGTCCTCGAGATTGCCGAGCACCACGTCGACCTGTTTCGCGATATCCGGAACTTTCGCGCGCATTTTCTCGATATGCGGCGGCACGAAATGGATCATGCGCTCCACCTTCACCGGCGGCTCGCGGTAGGGGGCGGGCGCGCCGATGGCCAGCGGACGGTAGAATTGATTGGGAAGTTTCATCGAGATCAGCTCCGCTCGCGCGCGTCTCCCGCCGGGAATGGAGGCCCGAGGGCTTCGGGGGAGACGCGGAAAAGACGGGTCGAGCTAGCGCAGACCGCGGGGAATGGCAATGGCGCCGCCCGAAGGCCGCGCCTTTTTGAAGATCGGCCCGGACAATGAAAGGGCGCTCCTGCGCCCTTATTCCGCCGGCGCGGGCTCCGCGTGACGCGCCGGCTGGGGAGCGGGCGGCATGGCGAGTTGCGGCTCCCAGTAATTGCCCTTCGCGAACATGTGCCGGGCCTGGGCGTATTGGAACATGATGCGCGCGACGATGGTCATCGTGGAGGGCTTACGCACGGCCGCGCCCCAGACCCTGTTCCACATGCGGCCTTCCGGCTCGCCCATCTTGCGCACGTCCATCCCCACCTGCATCGCCTGGCGCTCGATATCGCGCAGCTTCGACACGTCGAGCAGAGCTGGCTCCGGCCCCTTGCGCTCCCGGCCGAAGGTCTCGATGAAGCGCAGCATCCGCTCGCCGAAGGCCGCCGGCGCATAGAGCGCGTTGCAGAGATTCTTCATGCCGTGATGAAGCTCCTCCATGCTCATCGTCTTCGACTGGATGTTGGAGCTCCACGGCACCGCCTGCGTCTCGACGCCGCCGGAAAGAAGGCGCCCTTCGCTCGTGATGCGGTCGTAAAGCGGCGTCGCCTCGGAGGCCATAAGGGCGCCGAGGCTGAACATCGGAATCGCGGTCGCCATGGCGAAATCATATTGCTGGGCGAAGACGTTCGGACCGTCGTGGTCGAAGCCGACGATCATGCCGCCCATGACGGAAATCCCGTGGTCGACGAGCTTCTGCACTTCGTCGACAAGATTGATCTTCAAATTCTGCCGCTTGCCCGTCTCGCGCAGGCTCTCGACATTCGGCGTCTCGATGCCGACGAAGACCTGGTTGAGGCCGGCCGCGACGCACATGTCGAGCAGTTCCTCGTCGCGGGTCGCGTCGATGGAGATTTGCGTGACGAAATCCATGGGGTGATCGCGCCGCCAATCGGCGATCGCCGAGAGCAGCTCCTTGCAATGCGCCCGATAGGCCGTGAAATTGTCGTCGGCCAGAAAGGCCGCGCGATAGCCCTGCGCCCAGAGTGCGTCGAGCTCGGCGATGACATGCGCGATGGGCTTGTGGCGCTGCTTGCGCCCCAGATACTGGATGACGTCGCAGAACTCGCATTCGAAGGGACAGCCGCGCGAGGTTTGCACAGCCCCGAGCAGCGCGCGATCGTTGGGATAGAGGTCCCAGCGCGGCGCCGGCGTGAGGGCAAGCGAGGGCTTGTCGCCGAAATAGGCGTCGCTCGGCCGGCCAGCGCGAAGATCCGCGAAGAGCTTGCCGGCGATTTCCTCCGCCTCGCCGCACACCATCACGTCGCAATGGTCGCGCAGGCGGGCGGGGCTGAGGCTGGCATAGGGGCCGCCGATGACGACCTTCTTGCCGCGACGCCGGAAGGCGTCGGCGATCGCGGTCATGCGGCCGCGCTGGCTGACCTTGCCGGTGATCAGGATCCAGTCCGCCGGATGATCGTAATCGACCGGCGACACCGTTTCATCGCAAATGGAAATCCGGAAGTCGCCCGGCGCCAGAGCCGCGACCGTCGCGGCGGCGAGGTCGGCCATCATCACCCCGGCGGGCTGTCCCGAAGCGGCAAGAACCTCGGCGCCGAAATAGGTCGGAAAATCGGCCGCCGGATTGATCACGTACAGAGATGATGTCATTGTGAAGCCTCAGCTTTAACATGATTTATTATTTCCTTTTCTGAATGTTGCCACAAGTGCAGTAATCGCGTCACATGTCTGCTGTCGCGCCTAAGCTTGCCCGGTCGGGGCCGGCGTCGGGGCGATGCGGCGCCGGCGCGACGCATGCGCCGTCAGCTCCCGTCACCCCTATCCGATGATTGCTGACTTCCACGGCGGCGACGACGCTGGCGACCCGGCCATCGCCCGCGAAGAAGGGAGACCACCGCAGCCGGGATTAAGTATTTTTCGCATGTTGCGCCTTTCGATCATTCGTGGAACCCAGGGCCGGGATTTTGAACAGCGCCCGAAATTTTGTCCGCGCGGCGACCTTCGTGGGTGAGCGAGGGGCGCAAGACAACGCGAAGAAAGCGTAAATGCGACGACGCGACGCGCTGTTTCTAATCGGGAATTCAGGTACGGGACCGGCACGGAACCGGTCCGAATCAGGAGCGGCGGATTCGCCCGGCGCGAGTGTGAAGAAAGCGTAATCGCGCCCGGCGGATCGGGGAGGATGTATGGGTAGCGCGACGTCGCCGAAGAAATCCCTGTGGCGCGGGATCATGATGAAATGCCCCCGCTGCGGGGAGGGAAAGCTTTTCAGCGGCTATCTGAAACGGGAAGCGGCCTGCCCCCATTGCCATGAGAGCTTCGACGGTCTCGACGCGGACGACGGCCCGGCGTGGCTGACGATCGGCCTAACGGCGCATATCGTCATTCCGCTGCTGATCTTTCTGGAGCGCGGCGACTTGCTGCCGCTCTGGCAGGAGTTCTCGATCCTCGCCGTCGTGACGATCGCCTGCGCACTCCTGCTGCTGCCGCTCTCGAAGGGCTTCTTCATCGCGGCGATGTGGCTCACCGCCCGCAAGAGCGCCTGATTACGACATAACCTTGCGCAACAACGCCTCCAGCCCCTCGGGAAAGATCAGCTCGCGCGAGGCGGCGATCTCCTCAGGGCTCCACCAGCGCCAGCCCAGCGTGTGGGTCTTTTCCTCTTCCGTCTGCCCTTGCGGCGCGGGCGCGAATTCCTCGGTGCGGATGAGATAATAGCGCTCGACCGCCTGATGCCAGTCCTCGCCCAGCTCCATCGGGAATTCGCGCGTGGCGACGACGGGGCCGGGATCGCCGGAGACGACGAGGCCGGTCTCCTCATAGACCTCGCGGCGCAGGGCGGCCGTGAAGCTCTCGCCCTCCTTCAGCGCGCCGCCCGGCGTCGCCCAGAAGTGATGATGGCCAAGCTCCAGGAAATGCGGCGACAGCCCGCCGGCGTATTGCATCAGCAGCGCGCGGCCGCCCGTCTCGACGATGAGCGCGCGGGCCGCCTCGCGCCGCGGCAGCTTGGACCCGTCCCAGGGCGCGGCGATCTCGGGGCGCCCCTCCGGCCGGGCCCAGTCGACGAGCGACCATTTGCCGTCCTCGTAAGCGATCCAGTTCGGCGTGGCGTTCAGCACCGGATATTCGCGCTTCTCGTCGAGCCGCTTGCCCGTGGCGAGGCGCCAGGCGATGTCGAGCACGCCCGCATGGGCGACCACCAGCACGGTGCGCCCCTCGTTTTCGCGCGCGATGGCGGTCAGGGCCGCCGCGACTCGCTCGCGAAACTGCTCGAGCGTCTCGCCGTCGGGCGCGGCGAAGCTGGCCTTCCGGCTCAGATAATGCGGATAGATGTCTTCGTAGATGACCTGCACCTCGGCGTGGGTGTGACCCTGCCAGACGCCGTCATTCTTCTCTCGCAGCTCGGGAACCGTCCGGATTTTCAGCCCCCGTCCCTCGGCGACGGCTTCCGCGGTCGTCAGCGCCCGGCGCAGATCGCTCGAATAGACGCGGTCGAAATGTTTTTCATCGAGCTCGCGGGCCAGCGCCTGCGCCTGGGCGCGGCCTCGGGCGTTGAGCGCGATGTCGAACTGGCCCTGAAAGCGCCGTTCGATATTCCAGTTGGTCTCGCCGTGGCGGGCGAGGCATAGCAGCGTGCGGGGCATGTCGTTTCAAGCTGCGCCGGCGCCGAAAACGGCCTGGCCAATATGCGCGCGGGCTTGCGCGAAAATCGCCCGCCGCGCCGTTACGCTTGGTTGTATTGCCTCATTCAGCGCCAAAAGTCAGTCGCCTTTTGGCTGTTGCGGCCGCCAAATCGCTAGTGGCGGGCGGTCAGCGTGAATTCGCCCGCGCGCAGGCGGCCAGGCAGCGCCTCCGCGAATGTCGCCACCGCCTCTTCGCCATAGGTCGCAACGAGCTCGCGCAGGGCGGCCGACAGCGCGGCCTGAGCGAAGGAATCGCTCTCTATGCCGGCGAGGATCGCTTCGGCGAAAGCTTCGGTCACATAGGCGAGCGCGGCGCGGTGTTGCTCCCCGCCCGCCTCGTCGAGAGAGGCGAATGTCAGTTGCGTCATGAAGCGCACTCTAGACAAGCCGCCCGCCCCGCGCGACACGCCTCTTTCCAAACGGTTAATTCGGGCTTGTAAAAACTGTTACGGACTTCCGTAGCGATAGGTGATGTCGAGCGACAGCCGCGACGCCTCGTCGAGATAGCGGGAAATCGCGGTTTTCGCATTGGGCGTGCAGACCCGATAGGCGAGTTCGTAGCCGCGAAAACCGCGGTTGAAGGAGGCGATGAATTTGTCCCGGCGCGGGCCGTTCGGCGCCTCGGCGTCGAGGAGGGCGGACATTTTGCCGCGCCAGTCGTCGCCGTCGCCCGCGCCGCAAAGGTCGCGCAGAAAGGACAGCGCCCCGAGCACTTCGGTGAGCCGGGTCATCTGCGCCTCATAGGGCGGGGGCGGCGCCTCGGCGCCCGTCGCGGGTTTGGCGGGCTCGGCGGCCTTGTCGCTTTTGCGGGCCTCGCGCTTCTTCGTCCGGGGCTCGGCGCGCTTCTTCTCCTTCTCCGCCGCGCGGGGAATGTCGCGCGAGGGCCGCGGCGCGGCGCGGCGGGAGGGGCCGTCCGCGCCGAAGAGATCGAGGATCCCCTGCGCGGAAGCCTCCGAGGCGAGGAGAAGCGCCGTCGCGACGGCGAGGGCGGCGGCCCCTTTGCGCCCGATCATGGATACAGCCGCTGCTTGCGCCAGTCCTCGCCCGGCGCGTCGCGGAAGAAACGGACGCGGTCGTGCAGGCGGAAAGGCCGGTCCGACCAGAACTCCATGGCGACGGGCCGGATGCGGAAGCCGCGCCAGTAGGGCGGGCGCGGAATGTCGCCGATGGCGTATTTGGCGGCGTAGGTCGCGACCGACTTCTCCAGCGCGAAACGACTCTCGAGCGGGCGCGACTGCTGGCTCGCCCAGGCGCCGATGCGGGAGTCGCGCGGGCGGCTGTTGTAATAGGCGTCCGCCTCCGCGTCGCTGACCTGTTCGACGGGGCCGCGCACGCGCACCTGCCGGCGCAGCGATTTCCAGTGGAAGAGCAGCGCCGCCTTCATGTTTCCGGCGAGCTGGCGGCCCTTGGCGCTCTCGGCGTTGGTGTAGAAGACGAAACCTTCCGGCCCCCAGTCCTTCAGCAGCACCATGCGCAGGTCAGGCAGGCCGTCGGCGTCGACGGTGGCGATCGCCATGGCCTCGGGATCGTTGAGTTCTTTCTGTTTCGCCTCCTCGAACCACTGTCCGAACAAGGCGAAAGGCTCTGCGGCCTCGACAAAGTCACCCGTCGTTAACGCATTCACGCGAAAATCCTCTCTCGACCGCAGCCCCGGGCGCGGCGCGTTTTGAAGGTGGCGCTTTGCAGTTCTTGCGTATCAGACATAACGCCGGCGGCGTGTTTCCTCAATTCCCGCCGGCCGCGCGGATTGCTGCGGCGCTCATGGCCGCCGGCGCCCTTTCCGGCTGCTCCATCGCCATCCCCATGTCCTCCTCCTCCGCCATGTGGGGCGGCGGCGCGGAGGACGTCACCGGTTCGATCCCGAAGCCCGGCGGGCTGAAACTCTCGCGCGCGCTCGACCCGGAGGACCTTCGCCGCGCCGCGGCGGCGATGAGCACGGCGCTCGACCCGCAGGGCAGCGGCGCGAGCGTCAACTGGGACAATCCGCAAACGGGCGCCAAAGGCTCCTTCACCCCCGTCGGCCAAGCCTATCCGCTCGACGGCAAGATTTGCCGCGCCTTCCTCGCCGACGTGACGGCCGACGAAAGCCATGAGAAACTGCAAGGCGCGGCCTGCCGCGAGAAAACCGCCGATTGGGCGCTGACCGAGGTGAAGCCCTTCAGGAAGAGTTGACCATGGACCAGCCCTTCGGCCGCCGGAAGATGATCGCCGCCCTGATCCTGGCCATTGTGGCGATGCCGGTCTTTTTCCTCTCCGTCCGCGCCTTTTCCGCCTGGCGGGCGGGTTATTCCTGGGCCGAGATGGACTGGGACGGCAAGGGGCGCACAACCATCGTCGACTTCCTGAAGGCGGCCGAGATCGGCAAGCGGCCGATTCTGGTCAATGGCCAGCAATGCTTCGAATATTACCTCCATCGCGACCGGCTGGTGGTGAAGACCGTCTGCCCGCCGTAAACGCTTCGGCGTCGGGTTTCGGAACAGGATCAACTCCCCGCGCGTTGAATTTGCAGGAGCGCAAACGCGAGGGTTCAGATGAAGATCCAGGCGTCAAACCTCGGCAAGGCCGAGATCGAGCAGGCCCTGATTTCGCCGACCTCCGTCTTCGACCTCCCGTCCGAAGTGGTGGAGGCGACTACCCTCACCCAAGTCCAGAAAATCGAAATACTGAAGCGCTGGGAGCTCGACGCCCGCGCCCTGAGCCGCGCGACGGAGGAGAACATGCCCGGGGGCGAGCCGCCGCTGCTTGACGAGGTCAACGCCGCGCTCGCGGTCGTCGATCCGGAAGGCAAGTCACTGGAAGAATTCGATAAAGCCCCCACGAAACTTTGACGGGGCCTGCTCTTCGATCTGAACGCTTGCGTCAGCCCCGCGCTTCTCCCAAATATTAGATGAGACATTTGCGCCTGCGCCGCTTCGGGCGGGCGCCATCATGGGCTACTGGACAGACATGCGCGATCCTTATGACGTTCTAGGCGTATCCAAATCGGCGAGTCCCGCCGACATAAAAAAGGCCTATCGCCAGCTCGCTAAAAAGTATCACCCCGACCGCAACAAGGACGACGTCAAGGCGAAGGAGCGCTTCGCGGAGATCAACTCGGCCTATGAGATCGTCGGCGACGAGAAGAAAAAGGCCCAGTTCGACCGCGGCGAAATCGGCGCGGACGGGAAGCCGCGCGGCTTCGAGGGCTTCGGCGCGGGCGCCGGGCCGGGCGGATTCTCGCGCGGCTGGCGCGGCGGCGCAGGCCCCGGCGGGGAGCAGCATTTCGAATTCAATTTCGGCGGCGGCGGACCGGGCGCCGGCGGCGGCGGTTTCGATCCCGCCGACCTCTTCGCCGATCTCTTCGGCGGGCGCGGCCGGCGCGCGGCGCCGACACGCGGCGAGGACGTCGTGGCGACCGCCACCGTGCCGCTGGAGACCGTCGCCCATGGCGGCGCGGCGCGGGTCATCCTGCCGAGCGGCCGCACGCTGGAGGTGAAAATTCCCGCCGGCGTCGACGACGGCCAGCAGATCCGCCTGCGCGGCCAGGGCCAGCCCGGCGCGCGCGGCGGAGAGCCGGGCGACGCGCTTGTGACGGTGAAGGTCGCCGCGCACCCCTTCTTCAAGGTCGATGGCCGCGACCTGCGGCTGGAGCTGCCCGTCACTGTCTACGAGGCGGCGCTCGGCGCGCGGGTGCAGACGCCCACGCTCGACGGCAAGGTGGAGCTCGCCGTGCCCCCGGGCTCCAACGGCGGGCGCGTGCTCCGTCTGCGGGGCAAGGGGCTGCCGGCCTCGGAGGGCAAGATTGCGGGCGACCTCTATGTGTCGCTGAAGATCATGCTGCCCGAAACAACGGGCGCCGATTTCGAGGCGAAGATGCGGGAGCTGCGGGACGTCCATCCCTACGATCCGCGCCGGAAGATGGGCTGAGCCGGCGACGCTGTCGGCTGTCCGAGCTTGACCCGCGGCCCATTCCGCGCGACCTAGTGCGAAATTCGCAATGGAGCCGTGACGAGAGCCATGAACGACAGCGTTACGACCGACGCCCCCGAGACCCGCCTGCCCGACCCCGTTTCCGCCGAGCCCGCCGCGCGCAAGCGCACCTGCGCCGTGACCATCGGGACTGGCGCCGGAGCTGTCACCGTCGGCGGGGGCGCGCCCATCGTCGTGCAGTCCATGACCAACACCGACACGGCCGACGTCGAGTCGACCGTGGCGCAGGTGACGGCGCTGGCGCAGGCGGGCTCGGAGCTCGTCCGCATCACCGTCGACCGCGACGAGGCGGCGGCGGCCGTGCCGCACATTCGCGAGAAGCTGGACCGGAAGGGAATCAACGTCCCGCTCGTCGGCGACTTTCACTACATTGGCCACAAGCTTCTCGCCGATCATCCGGCCTGCGCCGAGGCGCTGGCCAAATATCGCATCAATCCCGGCAATGTCGGCTTCAAGGACAAGAAGGACAGGCAGTTCGGCGCGATCGTTGAGCTTGCGGCGAAGCACGACAAGGCCGTGCGCATCGGCGCCAACTGGGGCTCGCTCGACCAGGAGCTGCTGACGCATCTCATGGACATCAACGCCGCCTCCGACCGGCCGATCGACGCGCGTGCGGTGACGCGCGAGGCGCTGGCCCGTTCGGCGCTGATCTCCGCCGCCCGCGCCGAGGAGATCGGCCTGCCAAAGAACCGCATCGTGATCTCCGCCAAGGTCTCGGCCGTGCAGGACCTCATCGCCGTCTATCGCATGCTGGCGGCGCGCAGCGATTATGCGCTGCATCTGGGCCTGACCGAAGCCGGCATGGGCACAAAGGGCGTCGTCGCCTCGGCCTCCGCGCTCGGCGTGCTGTTGCAGGACGGAATCGGCGACACGATCCGCGTCTCGCTGACGCCCGAGCCCGGCGGCGATCGTTCGCTCGAGGTGCGCGTGGCGCAGGAAATCCTGCAGACGATGGGCTTCCGCACCTTCGTGCCGCTCGTCGCCGCCTGCCCGGGCTGCGGCCGCACCACATCGACCGTCTTCCAGGAGCTCGCCCGCGACATTCAGGAGCATATCCGCGAGCGCATGCCCATCTGGCGCGCGCAATATCCGGGCGTCGAGTCGCTCAATGTCGCGGTGATGGGCTGCATCGTGAACGGCCCCGGCGAGTCGAAACACGCCGACATCGGCATTTCGCTTCCCGGCACCGGCGAAACGCCGGCGGCGCCGGTGTTCATCGACGGCAAGAAGGCGATGACGCTGCGCGGCGAGGGCATCGCCGAGGAATTCACCCGCATCGTCGACGATTATGTCGTGCGCCGCTTCGGCGGCGTGAAGGAAGGCGAGGCGGCGGAGTAGTTTTCGTCCCTCCTCCGTGAAGGAGGCGGTGGGCGAGCGGCTGATCAGCTTCGCAAGAGAGCCGCCGCCGCGCGCAAATCACGCCACGCGGCGGGCTTGAGGCCCGCGCTTTTCAGCATCGCGTCGAGGCTCGAAAAAACAAATGCGCGCGCGGCGTGATCGGCGCAGTGGACATCGAAACATTTGCCGCGCAGCTTCGCGAGCGGCTCGCCCGTCTCCAGCATGATCCGCGCCGGCGTCTCGCCGAAGAGCAGCAGAACCTCGGGCCGCGCGAGCTCCACATGACGGCGCGCGAAAGGCGCGAAGACCCCCATCTCCTGCGGCGTCAGCGCCTTGTCGCCCGGCGGCCGCCAGGGCGAGACATAGGCGAGACGCGCGCTCCCGCGATCAAGGCCGATCGCCGCGAGCATATTGTCCAGAAGCTTCGCGCGCTCGCCGCTGAACGCCGCTCCGCCCGATTCCTCCGTCGCGCCCGGCGCGGCGTCGAAGACCATCAGCCGCGCGCCCGGCGCCCCCGCGCCGAACAGGAAATGCCGCGCCATGTCGCGAAACGGCGCATGGGGAAAATCCGCGAGGCGGGCGGCGAGATCGTCGAGATCGCGCGCGGCCGCCGCCGTCGTCTCGGCGGCGCGGGCGGCTTCATCGGGAGGGGCGATCAGCGTCTCGGGACGGGCGCGCCGCGGCGCGGGCGTCAACGGCGCCCGTGGCTCGCCGCGTTCGACGGCCCGGGAGGGCGGCGGCGGCTCGGAAACCGCTGTCGGCGCCCGCGCGCTGTCGGCGTAGCGGTCGTGCGGCGCGTCGTCGAGCGCGAAATCGGCGCCGCTCTCGACATACCAGTCGAGCAGCGCGAGGAGCGCTTCACGCGTTTCGGGCGGATGAGCGAGGGACATGCGCCAGCTTACCCCACCCTTCCCTCGAGGGGGAGGGTCGAACGCGTGCGCGACGACGATCCGTCAGCAGCACCGGAACGCGCGTTCTCCGCCCACGCCGAAACGCGCATTTTCCCGCGCGCGGAAAAACTCCTCGCGCGTCATGGCCGGCTGGCCGTCGTGGCGCGCGCGGACATGGGCGACATAGGCGTCATAGTCGCCCTGCCCCACCATCAGCCGCGCGCCGTCGCGCAGCTTTCCGGCGAGCCGCGCGAGATCAAGCCCGGGCAGGCTGCAACATTTCATCTTCCGTCTCCCGGGTGGTGACGACGTCGCAGGCGCGGGCGTGGCGAATGGCGGCGAGCGCGAAGCCGAGCATGGCGAGCACGAGCGCGATGTAGATCGCGCAGAGACTGGCGTCGATGTAGTCGTTGAAGATCACGCGCTGCATTTCGGAAAGCGTCTTCGCCGGCGCGAGCAGCTGCTCCTTGTCCGCCGCCGCGGCGAATTTCCTTGCGTGAGCGAGGAAGCCGATGCGCGGATCGTCGTGGAAGATTTTCTCCAGCCCCGCCGTCATGGTGCAGATGTAGAGCCATGTCGCCGGGACGATGGCGACGAAGGCGTAGCGTTCGCGCTTCATGCGGAACAGCACGACGACGCAGAGCGTCAGAGCGATGGCTGCGAGCATCTGATTGGCGATGCCGAAGAGCGGCCAGAGCGTGTTGATGCCGCCCAATGGATCGATGACGCCCTGATAAAGGAAATAGCCCCAGCCGGTGACGGCGACGCCTGTCGCGACGAGATTGGGCGTCCACGCCTGGGTGTGACGGAAGGACGGAATGAAAGTTCCGACGAGATCCTGAATCATGAAGCGCGCGACGCGCGTGCCGGCGTCGATCGTGGTGAGGATGAACAGCGCCTCGAACAGGATCGCGAAATGATACCAGAAGGACATGGCCGTCGAGCCGCCGACGACCTTGGAGAGAATATGCGCCATGCCGACGGCGAGCGTCGGCGCGCCGCCGGTGCGCGAGAGAATCGTTTTCTCGCCGACTTCCGCCGCAACGCCCGACAATGTTTCCGGCGAAACCGCAAAGCCCCATGAGGAGATCGCCGCAGCCGCGGCCTCTGGCGTCGCGCCGATGACGGCGGGCGCGCTGTTCATGGCGAAATAGACGCCGGGCTCCAGCACGCTCGCGGCGATCAGCGCCATAACGGCGACGAAGCTCTCCATCAGCATCGCGCCATAGCCGATGAAGCGCGTCTGCGTCTCGTCGGCGATCATCTTCGGCGTCGTGCCGGAAGAAACGAGCGCGTGAAAACCCGACACTGCGCCGCAGGCGATGGTGATGAAAAGGAAGGGGAAGACGCTGCCGGCGAATACGGGACCCGTGCCATCGATGAAGCGGCTCACAGGCGGCATCCGCAAATCGGGCCAGACGATGAAAATGCCGAGCGCGAGCGACATGATCGTGCCGATCTTGAGGAATGTCGACAGATAGTCGCGCGGCGCAAGCAGCAGCCATACCGGAAGAACGGAAGCGACGAATCCATAGCCGATGAGCATGAAGGCGAGCGTCTCGCCCCGATACGTAAACAGGGGCGCGAGCGTCGCGCTCTCCGCGACCGTGCGGCCAAAGGCGATGCTCAGGAGCAGCAGCGCGAAGCCGATGATCGACATTTCGCCGATGCGATGCGGACGGATGTAGCGGCCATAGACGCCCATGAAGACGGCGATGGGAAGCGTCGCGAAAACGGTGAAGGCGCCCCAGGGGCTGTCGGCGAGCGCCTTGACGACGACGAGCGCGAGCACCGCGAGCAGAATGATCATTATCGACAGAATGCCGATCATGGCGACGACGCCGGGAATCGGCCCCATCTCGGTCTTGATCAAATCGCCGAGCGAGCGCCCGTCTCGGCGCGTCGAAATGAAGAGAACGAGAAAGTCCTGCACCGCTCCCGCGAAGATGACGCCGGTCAGCAGCCACAGCGTTCCCGGAAGATAGCCCATCTGCGCCGCGAGCACGGGGCCGACGAGCGGGCCGGCGCCGGCGATGGCCGCGAAATGATGGCCGAACAGAACCCATTTGTCGGTCGGCACATAATCGAGACCGTCGTTGCGCCGATGCGCGGGCGTGCGCCGCGCGGGGTCGAGCCCGAGCACCGTGTCGGCGATGAAACGCGAATAGAAACGATAGCCGATGGCGTAGACGCCGATCGCCGCCGTGACGAGCCACATGGCGTTGACGGGTTCGCCGCGCACGGTGGCGAGCGTGTAGAGCGCGTAAAGCGCCAGCGCAAAGACAGCCGCCCAGGCGGCGAGCGAAACGGGTGAGTGGCGGCGGACGGAATCAAGGCGCGTCATGCATAGGCCCCGGCGATCGTGCAAAATCGCCGAAAATCCAGCAAAGACGCGATCTTCGCGGGCGGCGACGGCTTGGCGAGCTGTCACATTAAGAGAGCGCTGCTTTTGCTTCAACTGCGACGAGAGCCAAAAAAGATGCGGCGCGCCCCGCGAAGGAGGCGCGCCGTTTCCGAAATGCAAGGTTGCTTTTCAATCAGGCCGCCATTGCTCTCTCGCCGTCCCGTGTATTCAAGAATCAACCGGAGACGAGAGCCATCAGGCGCCGACCGCCATACTACTGGGCTTCGCTGCCCGAATGGCCGTCGCTGCCTTCATCGACGGGGGCGTTGTATTCGTTGTTTCCGTCGCCATTATCCCAGTAGTGATCGTCGGCGAAAGCCGGGGCGCCGGGGGCGGCGAAGGCGGCGAGAAACAGGGACAGCAGCAGAAATTTTTTCATGGGCGTTACTCCGGTTGCATTGATTACTGAGAGAGGCGCAGCTTGCCGAGGCCGATTCCGATCGAGGAGAAGGCCGCGTTGAGCTGATTGGCGTTTTCGACCGCGAAATAGTGATCGACATTCGTCGCACAGCTTTTCAGCAATTCGAGGCCCTGCGCGTCGATCGGGTCCGTCGAGGTCGAGAAGCCGATGGTGAAGACTTCGACGCCGGCGTTCTTGGCGTTCGTGCAGGCTTGCAGCGTAAGTTCATCCTGGGCGTCGCGAGCCGTCGCGAGATAGCTCGAACTCGAGTTCCTCGCCGCCTTCAGCGCGTTCTGGTAATCGACGCGATCGCCGGCGGAACCATCGGGCAGTCTCGGATTTCTTTGGCCGTTGTATGTGTAATAGCCGAGCGCCTCGTAGTCAGAGCCGACGACGGTGTTGGGATAGGCGCTCCAGTTGTTGAAGCCGTCGGTCATGAACACCATGACCTTGCGGTTGTTGGACGTGGCGTAGGGACGGCCCGCGGCGAAAGGTCCATTCGGCGAGATGGTGCGCCATCCCCACATGAAGCCCTCATGCAGATTGGTGTTGCCGTTCGCCACCAGCTGGTCGATCTTGTTCTTGATCGTCGTCTGCGACGTGGTCAGTTGCAGCAGTTTCTGGGTCGTGTGGTCGGGGCAGAAGGCGTTCGGCCCAAAGAAGCTCGTCGGACCATAATTGCCGCTCTTCGTCGCAGTCGGCTTGTATTTGCAGACATGCGTCAGCTTGCTCCAGTCGCCGCTGGCGGTGTCGGAGCAGGTGTAGGTCGTCGTCGAACCGTAATAGGTTTTGGTCGTGACGCCGCCATTGTCGTCGATATAATTATTGTTGTCGTAGCCGCTCGGCTCGTCCGGCGCGAGATAGGGCACGAATTGCGTCTCCGGATCGCTCGACGACACGACGATGTCCTGCACATTTTTCGGATAGGCGGGCGCCTCGAAGCAGCCGCGCCAATCCATGGCGCTGTTGCGTTGCTTGAGCTTGTTGAAAATGTCGAAACGGTTGTTGAAGCCCTGCGCGGCCGCGGCGGCCTTGGCCGTCGACGGCGTCAGGCTGCCATTGCCGAAGACGAGCCAGTGCTGCGAATTGTCGCCCTCTGTGTCGATCCAGGGCAGCGTGCGATTGGCCGCGACCGTCGGATCGACCGCGACGACCGCGCCGGCGAAAGGCGTGACCGAGAATTGCACGCGGTCGGGCGCCTTGGCGAACATCGTATCGACGAAGCTCTTGGCGGCGGTCTTCAATGCGGAAATTTTCGTCACGCTGCCGTCGCTCGACAACATCGAGCCCGAATTGTCGACGACGAGCGCGACTTCATATGTCGCGTTCGGATTGGCACCCCAGGCGAGATCGGCGCAGGACGTCACGCTCGGCGTCAGCGACGTTACGCGCGCCATCTGCATGAAGGAATTCTGGATCGTGACCTCCGAGGTCGCGCAGAACGTCTGCTTCGTGGTCGCGATGGAGGCGGTCGTGATACTCGCCGTCGACATGCGGGGTTGCGCGTTTAGAATGACCTGCGCCTGGGCCTTCGCCTGCGCGTCGGTCGTGGTCGCGGTCAGCTTCGAGGCGACTGTCAGCACCGCCACGTCGGTGGCTTGCCGCAAGGCCGACCGCGTCGTGGCGTAACGCGTGTAATCCGCCGTGGCGCCGAGCATGAACATGACGGGGACGAGGCCGAGGCCGAAAACCATGCCGACATTGCCGGACTCGTCGGCGCCAAATGATTTCTTCTGCTGCGGCTTTTGCGAATGCGCGTCGGTAATCATCCTAACCCCCAACAGTCCATTCCTGAAATGGCGTGTTCCTCATGAACGCGCTCAAAGTTCATGGAGGGAGTTAAAGGCGAAAGCGGAGCAATTGGAATCGACGACTGTCGACAGCGTATGCGGCCTGTGTACGAATTGCGCGCGATTCGACGAATATTTTAAGAGTTCTTTTAGAAGCGTGGCCGGCGGCGCTTCGTTAACAATTCATTGAATGGATCGATAAGCGCCTTGAATCGCTGCGCTTCTGACAAATCCACATAATCGTGCGCGAACACTGTCGAGCGCCAATTTCCAGCTAACTATTCATAAACCGTATGAGTTGCGCGGTCGCGTCCTCGGCAGGTCGAACGGCGCCGCGAGCGTGTCGCGGCGCCGTTTTTCGTCACTCGGCGGCTTCTGCAGTCGCCGGCTCGTAATTAAGGATCGGCGCCAACCAGCGCTCCACTTCCGAAACGGCCATGCCCTTGCGCCGCGCGTAATCCTCGACCTGATCGCGCTCGACCTTGGCGACGCCGAAATAATGCGCCTTAGGATTCGCGAGATAGAGCCCGCTGACCGACGCCGCCGGGGTCATGGCGAAACTCTCGGTGAGCTTCACGCCCGTGCGCTTCTCGACGTCGAGCAGCCGGAACAGCGTCTCCTTTTCCGTATGATCGGGTTGCGCCGGATAGCCCGGCGCGGGACGAATGCCGGCGTAAGGCTCGTTGATGAGTTCATTCGGCGCCAAGGCTTCCTCTTTCGCATAGCCCCAGAACTCGCGCCGCACGCGCTCGTGCATGCGCTCGGCGAAAGCCTCCGCGATGCGGTCCGCGAGCGCCTTCACCATGATCGAACCATAGTCGTCATTGGCGCGGGCGTAGCGTGCGGAAATCTTCTCCTCCTCCGCGCCGGCGGTGACGACGAAGGCGCCGACATAATCGCCCTTGCCGCTCTCCTTCGGCGCGACGAAATCGGCAAGCGCGATATTCGCCTTGCCGTCGCGCTTGCCGAGCTGCTGGCGCAGCGTGAAGAAAGTCGCGATTTCCTCGTTGCGGGACTCGCCGTTGTAAAGCGCAATGTCGTCGCCGACGGCGTTCGCCGGCCAGAAGCCGATGACCGCTTTCGGCGTGAACCAGCGCTCGTCGACGATGCGCTTCAGCATCGCCTGCGCGTCGTCATAAAGCTGGCGCGCCGCTTCGCCGCGCTCGGGATCGTCGAGCAGCGCAGGATAGCGGCCCTTGAACTCCCATGTCTGGAAGAAGGGCGTCCAGTCGATATAGGGAACGAGCTCCCCAACGTCATAGCTCGCGAATGCGCGCGCGCCGAAGAAGCTCGGCTTCGCCGGCTCGAAAGCGGACCAATCGATCCTGTAGTGATTGGCCCGCGCCTGCGCGAGCGTGACGCGTTGCTTCTCGGCCTGCGCGCGCGCATGCGCTTCCGCGACGCGCTCATATTCCGCGCGCGTCTCGGCGATATAGTCGCCGCGCGTCTTTTCGGAGACGAGCGCCTGCGCCACGCCGACCGCGCGGCTCGCGTCGGTGACATAAACAGCCTGCCCGCGACGATAATTCGGGTTGATCTTCACCGCGGTGTGCACGCGGCTCGTCGTCGCCCCGCCGATGAGCAGCGGCATATCGAGCCCCTCGCGCTCGAGCTCGGCGGCGACGAAGCACATCTCGTCGAGCGAGGGCGTGATGAGGCCCGAGAGGCCGATGAGGTCGACCTTCTCCTTCTTCGCGGTTTCGAGAATCTTCGCCGCCGGCGTCATGACGCCGAGGTCGATCACCTCGAAATTGTTGCAGCCGAGAACGACCCCGACGATGTTCTTGCCGATGTCGTGAACGTCGCCCTTCACCGTGGCGAGCAGGATCTTGCCGGCGGTGGAGCGCTCGCTCTTGTCGGCCTCCATGAACGGCATGAGATAGGCCACGGCCTGCTTCATCACGCGAGCGGACTTCACGACCTGCGGCAGGAACATCTTGCCCTGTCCGAAGAGGTCGCCGACGACATTCATGCCGTCCATCAGCGGACCTTCGATCACGTCGAGCGGACGCGACGAGCGCTGACGCGCCTCTTCCACATCCGCCTCGATATAATCCGTGACGCCATTCACCAGCGCGTATTCGAGACGCTTCTCGACGCTGTGCTCGCGCCACGCGGCGTCCTTCTCCTGGGTTTTCGCGCCGCCGCCCTTGAATTTCTCCGCAGCCTCGACGAGTCGCTCGGTCGCGTCCTTGCGGCGGTTCAGCACCACGTCTTCGCAAAGTTCGCGCAGCTCGGGATCGATCTCCGCATAAACCGCGAGCTGGCCGGCGTTGACGATGCCCATGTCCATGCCCGCCTGAATGGCGTGGTAGAGAAACACGGAGTGCATCGCCTCGCGCACGGGCTCGTTGCCGCGGAAGGAGAAGGAGAGGTTCGATACGCCGCCCGAGACATGGGCGTAGGGCAGTTCGCGCTTGATGACGCGCGCGGCCTCGATGAAATCGACGCCGTAATTCTCATGCTCCTCGATGCCCGTCGCCACCGCGAAAATGTTCGGGTCGAAGATGATGTCCTGCGGCGGGAAGCCGACCTGTTCAGTGAGTATCTTGTAGGCGCGCGCGCAGATCTCCGTCTTGCGGGCGAGCGTATCGGCCTGGCCTGTTTCATCGAAGGCCATGACGACGACAGCGGCGCCGTAGCGGCGGACCTTCTGGGCCTCTTGAATGAACTTCTCCTCGCCTTCCTTCAGCGAGATAGAGTTGACGACGCCCTTGCCCTGCAGGCATTTCAGGCCCGCCTCGATCACCTCGAACTTGGACGAGTCGACCATCACCGGCACGCGGGCGATGTCGGGCTCGGCGGCGAGCAGATTGAGGAAATCGATCATCGCCTGCTGCGAATCGAGCAGGCCCTCGTCCATGTTGACGTCGATGACCTGCGCGCCATTGGCGACCTGATCGCGCGCGACGTCGAGCGCCGCCGTGTAATCGCCATTGGTGATGAGCTTGCGGAACTTGGCCGAGCCCGTAACGTTCGTGCGTTCGCCGACATTGACGAAGGGAATGTCCTTCGTCAGCGCGAAGGGCTCGAGGCCGGAGAGGCGCAGCATCGGCTCGATCTTCGGCACGACGCGCGGCTTCATGCCCTTTACCTTCTGCGCGATGGCGCCGATGTGATCGGGCGTCGTGCCGCAGCAGCCGCCGAGAATATTGACGAGCCCGGCCGAGGCGAATTCGCCGACGAGCTCCGCCATATATTCGGGGCTCTCGTCATAGAGCCCGAATTCATTCGGCAGGCCGGCGTTCGGGAAGGCGCAGACGCGCGTATCGGCGATTCGGCCGATCTCCGCAATATGCTGACGCATCTCGCGGGCGCCGAGCGCGCAGTTGAAGCCAATCGAAAACGGCTTGGCGTGGGCGAGCGAATTCCAGAAGGCGATCGAGGTCTGGCCCGACAGCGTGCGGCCCGAGAGATCGGTGATCGTGCCGGAGATCATGATGGGAAAGCGCGTGCCGACTTCGTCGAAGGCGTCTTCGAGCGCATAGATCGCCGCCTTGGCGTTCAGCGTGTCGAAGATCGTCTCGACGAGCATGATGTCGGCGCCGCCGTCGATGAGACCGAGCGCGGCTTCCTTATAGGCGGCGCGCAGCTCGTCGAAAGTGACGGCGCGGAAGCCGGGATTCGACACGTCCGGCGAAATGGAGGCGGTGCGGTTCGTCGGACCCATCGATCCGGCGACGAAGCGGCGCACGCCGGTCTTCGCCGCGACTTCATCGGCCGCCGCGCGCGCGAGCCTTGCGCCTTCGCGATTGAGCTCGAAGGCGAGATGCTCGAGGCCATAGTCGGCCTGCGCGATCGTCGTCGAGGAGAAGGTGTTGGTCTCGATGATGTCGGCGCCGGCCTCGAGATACTGGATATGGATCGCCTTGATCGCCTCGGGCTGCGTGAGGATCAGGAGATCATTGTTGCCGCGCAGATCCTTCGGGTGATCCCTGAAGCGCTCGCCGCGGAAATCGCTTTCCTCGAATTTGTGGCGCTGGATCATCGTGCCCATGGCGCCGTCGAGGATGAGGATGCGGCTCGACGCCGCTTCTTCGAGCGCCTTGAGAATCCTGGGTCCGTAAGCTTTGTCGAAGGTCATGCGTCTACTTTCTCGCGAACGGGACGAACGCCGAGCAGATGGCAAATGGCGAAAACGAGATCTGCGCGGTTGTTGGTGTAAAAGTGGAATTCATTGACGCCGGCGCGGGCGAGGCCCATCACCTGCTCGACCGCGGTGGTCGCCGCGACGAGCGCGCGTGTTTCTGGATCCTCGTCGAGACCCTCGAAACGCTCGGCGACCCAACGCGGCACGCTCGCGCCGGCCTTTTGCGCAAAGCCGGCAACCTGCCGGAAATTGCGGATCGGCATGATGCCGGGGACGATGGGAATCGTGATTCCCCGCGCGCGCGCCCTGTCGAGAAACCTGAAGTAGATGTCGTTGTCGAAGAAGAATTGCGTGATGGCGCGCGTCGCCCCCGCGTCGATCTTCGACTCCAGCGCGTCGAGATCCTGCTCGATAGAGGCGCTTTCTGGATGACCTTCGGGATAGGTCGAAACTGAAATCTCGAAATCATGCAGGCGGCGAATACCGCGCACGAGATCGGAAGACGAGGCGTAGCCATTGGGGTTCGCCTCGAATTTCGTGCCGACGCCCGTCGGCGGATCGCCGCGCAGGGCGACGATGTGACGGACGCCCGCGTCCCAATAGCCGCGCAGGATTTCATCCGTCTCTTCCTTCGAGGAGGAGACGCAGGTCAGATGCGCGGCGGGCTTCATCTGCGTCTCGCGGGCGATGCGCGTGACGATGTGATGGGTGCGCTCGCGCGTCGAGCCGCCGGCGCCATAGGTGACGGAGACGAAATGCGGATTGAGCGCGGCGAGCCGCTTCACGGTCTCCCAGAGCTGCGCCTCCATCTCCGGCGTCTTCGGCGGGAAGAATTCATAGGAGATGTTGAAGCGACCCCGGGTCGCGGTGGGATGGAGCGCGTTGAACATCAGGCGGTCTCGTAGGAAGAAGCAGGAACGGGATCGGTAATGACGCGCGGGTCGCGCGCGAGCCAGAGAGACACGGTGAGCTTGGCGCCCTCCTTCGCGTCCGGCGCGAGCTCGCGGTGGAGAATCGTCTCCAGCCCCGCCTGGCGAAGAAGCCCGACGATCTCGCTCTCCGAAAAGCCGAGGCGGCGATGGGCGTGCTTGTCGCGCAGCGCTTCCTCGTTGTGAGGCGCGAAGTCGACGACGAGCAGTCGGCCGCCGGGCGCGAGCACGCGCGCCGCCTCGCGCAGCGCGCGCGCGGGATCGTCGAGATAATGCAGCACCTGATGCATGATCGCGAGATCGACCGAATTGCGCTCGATGGGCAGCGCATAGATGTCGCCCTGGCGCAGCTGAACATTGCGCAGGCCGGTTTCCTCGAGCCGCCCGCGCGCGACGGCGAGCATGGCCGAGGAGAGATCGACGCCGATGGCGCGCTCGGCGAGCGGGGCAAAAAGCTCGAGCATGCGGCCCGCCCCGGCGCCGAGATCGACGACGCAGCGGACGGGCCTGTCGCCGACGGCGTCCCGCATCGCCTCCTCGACCAGCGCCTCCGGCACATGCAGGGAGCGGATGTCGTCCCATTCGGCGGCGTGGGCGGCGAAATATCGGGCCGCGTTTTCAGCGCGGGCGTGGCGCACCTCGGCGAGACGCGCCTGATCCTCGGAAAGGATCGAATCATGCTGGTCGAGCCAGGCGACGATGTCGCGGGCGAGCGCGCCGGCTCCGCCGGCCGGGGAGAGCCGGAAAAACGCCCAGGCCCCCTCGCGACGGCGCTCGACGAGGCCGGCCTCGACAAGGAGCTTGAGATGGCGCGACACGCGCGGCTGCGACTGGCCGAGGATCGTGACGACTTCGCTGACAGTGAGCTCCGACTGCGCAAGAAGCGCGAGCAGGCGCAGTCGCGTCTCTTCGCCGGCGGCGTTGAGCGCCGCAATCGCCGGCTCCAGCCTTAAGGTGGTGTTGGGGCCGATCATTCAATCCTCACATGAGACATAAAGATATCTATATGCGTTGATCAATACTCGCGCAAGCGACAAAATTCGTGCTCACGAATTGGGCGCGCCTGCTTCAACTTGTCACTTGACCAGAATCGAAAGCGGGTTCATCCTTTTGTTATATCGCACCTGCCTCCCCCGGTTGGAGACCGAAGGCAGGGCCGCTCGGGCGGGACCTCGATGCGGACGCGATATCAGGAACCGCCGTTGGACTCCCCTGTCACCGGCGAGGCCGAAGCAACGATGTTGCGAGAGGAGCATGACGCCACCGGGTCAGATCGTTTGACCGGCGTTTGGTTCCGGTCAAGTCGGAAAGCCAGGCTCAGCGCTGCCTGACAAATTCCGAACCGCTCAAATATTCTCTCCATGACTGAGGACAGCCCGCCACGAAGGCCAAGTAGCGGGCGACCCATGTGAAGCTGGAAAAATCCCAGATACGTTTCCCTAGAGGAAGCAAATCGGCCCCGTGCGCCTCAGGCGACGGGGCCTTCACTTTTTTCACGCCACTTTGGCCGGAGCGTTCTACGTTTTGCTGGACGCAGCACCGGGCCGGGTGAATCTTTTTGGCGTTCGTCCGGTTCGATAGTTTTTGCAAATCGAACGTTATTACGCGGGATGCCTTCCACGCTGCATTTTCCGGCTGTTTGGCATCCGGCGCCTCATCCTGATCACAGATGGCTTGATCGGGCCGAAGTCGGTCGAATATGGCGGGCGGCGTCATGCTGGACTCGATCATGGTCTGATCGATCAACGCCGGGCATAGCGGATAGCGGCATGGCTAGTTGACTCGGCAGAGAGTCGCATTCCATGATACGTGTCGCCGACACTTAATATTCGCGGCGCATGCGGCAAAATCTCAAAAATTCCAGAAACTTTTACAGCAATAATGGGAATACGGAAATGTCGGTCCAGCTGAATAGCCGTTCTGTGAAAATTTTTGGGGCGATTGCGGCGGCGTGCATCGCCGCTTTCGACAGCAGCAGCGCATTGGAATCGGGAGCAGAATCCGCTCGCCACGGCGCGACCCGCACGCCAATCGAACATCTTATCGTCGTTGTCGGCGAGAATCGGGGCTTCGACAATGTGTTCGGCGCCTATGTCCCACCCGATCCGACGCAGACAGTCTGGAACCTGTTGTCCCTGGGGATCGTTGACAGAGCCGGTTTGCCGGGGCCCAATGCGGCGCTCGCGCGACAGCAGCAAGCGACAGACACGAGCTTTTTTCAGCTGGCTCCGCCGCGGACGGGCGCGCCGTCGTCCTTGCCGCAACCCAGCACCACGCTCAACGCGTTGCCGGCCTCGCCTTGTTTACTGTCGCAGCTCTACACGAAGCTCGGCAAAAATCCCTCGGGTGTGCTGTTTTGCACTGACACCGGCCTGTTGCCGCTCGACCAGATCCTGCTTTCGAAAGGAGGAACCGGTCAGCTGTTCTATGATCCGACGTTGAACGCCTATCCGGTTCCGGATTGCCGTTATCCGACCCATCTGCCGAACGCCCCCTATTCACTCGTGGGGGCTTCGACGTTGAATCATTGCCCGTCGCCTCCCTTCATCAAACCGGTGATCACGCCTACCCAGTTCAGCGACAACACCGGCGATCCCGTGCACCGCTTCTTCCAGATGTGGCAGCAAAACGATTGTCGCAGTTCCGCGATCTCGAGAAAAAATCCCAGCGGATGCTTGGGTGATCTCTATGTCTGGGTCGCGACGAGCGTTGGATGGCAAATCACTCGGGACGGAAAACCGCCGACCAACGCCCAGGCCACATTCCAGGGCTCCGTTCCAATGGGCTTTTACAACATGGCGGCCGGCGACTACCCCTATTTCCGGTCGCTCGCCGACAAATACGCGATCAACGACAACTACCATCAGTTCATCATGGGCGGGACGGGAGCGAATTCGCAGTCCATCCTGACCGCCGACGTCTACTATTTCACGGACAGCAAAGGGAATCCGGGGAAGCCTCCAGCGGAGCTGATCGAGAATCCGAACCCCCGGCCCGGCAGCAATAATTTCTATACGCACGCCGCTCCCGGCGCCGTCGACCCGGGCAACACCAGCACCGGCGGGCTCGTCAATTGCTCCGATATGACGCAACCGGGCGTGAAGGCGATCCGGCAATATCTGAGGTCGCTGCCATACCGGGCGTTCAATGACGGCAACTGCGCGCCCGGCCGCTATTACCAGGTGGATAATGAATATCCGAGCTACAACCGCCTCGGCGGCCCGAACACCCTCGGCAATGAATTTCCCGCCGGCCCCGCCTTTGCGATCGGTCCACAGACGATTCCAACGATCGGCGACGCCCTCGCCGCAAAAGGGGTCTCATGGAAATATTACGGCGGCGGCTTCAATCGGGCTGCCGATCCGCCGCTCGCGAACTCGCTCTATTGCGCAATCTGCAACGGCTTCCAGTATTCGCGCTCGATCATGACCGGTCCGCTGAAGAACAACCTCAAGGACTTCAACTCGTTCCTCAGCGACGTGCGCGGCGGCGCCCTGCCTGCGGTCTCATTCGTCAAACCCGACTTGCTCCTCGACAGTCATCCGGGCACTTCCACGCCGCCGCTTTTCGAGGCGTTCGTGAAACGCGTCGTCGACGCTGTCCAAAAAAATCAGTCGATCTGGCGGAACACCGCGATACTGATCACCTTCGACGAAGCGGGAGGCTACTATGACTCGGGTTATATCCAGCCGATCGACTTTTTTGGCGACGGGCCGCGCACGGTGATGATCGCGATTTCCCCCTATGCGAAAACCGGCAAGGTCGACCATACTTATTCCGATCACGCATCGATCGTTAAGTTCATCGAGCGCAACTGGAATCTGAAACCGCTGTCGTCACGCAGCCGCGACAATCTGCCGAATCCGATAGCGCTCCCTTCGGCGCCCTATTTTCCCACCAACAAGCCGGCGATCGGCGATTTGATGAACATGTTCGACTTCCCCCACGCGTCCGAGCATTAAACTTTCTAATGGACCCGCAGGGGCTGGCCGGTTTTGTTCCGAATTGAAGAGGGTTGCCGCAAGACGGATCATGGCGCGAGAGCCATGCTCCGCCTCGCGTCGCATGGGGATGCTTTTGAATCCCTAAACTGTGGTTGTGAAGTTCCCGGCGGGCGGCGCCATGGAATTTCCGCGTCGCTCCGAGGCGGCCTGCTTTCGCAGGGCGCCAGGGATCCAAGACCCTGCTTACGCATTCGTGGATATTGGCGGCAGTCGCGCGGCTGTCGAAGATCAGCGCGCCCAAAGCCAGGCCGCTTGGATGAGCGGTGAAACGCCGGCGGCGCGAAAAAGGCCGGGCGCGCGAAACGCCCGGCCCGAGGGCGCGGCTTAGACCGACGCCTTTTCTTCCTCATTGGCCACGACCTGCAGGAAGGTCTCGGCCGCCTCGCGACGCTCGAAGACATGCGGCTGCAGGCCGCGCTTGGCCATCGCCTCTTTCATCTTCATTCGGGCGAAGGCGCTCGTCGCATAACGGGTGGTCGTCAGATAATAGTGCTGGCTCAGATATTCGATCATCTCGGCGTAATCGTCGTAAAGCGCCTCGTTGATCCGCGCGCCGTCGTGGTTGACGACCGAATTGACGCGCTTGCCCACCTTCTGACAGGCGGCGATGAGCGCGTTGCGCATTTCGTCGATGTCCTTCTTCGTGCGCGCGTTCCAGCCCTCGAGATTGAGGAAGAGAATATTGCGCGCGGCGTCGTAGGTGATGCGCTGATCGAGATTGAGATTGATCAGGTCGTTCAGGAGGCCCATCGGCTCGTCGATGAAGATGCGCCTGTCCATCGGCTGCGGGTCGTTGATGATCGGCTTGAAGTCCATGAACGGCAGGATGTGCTTGTCGATGTCGATGCCCGGCGCGACCTCGATCAGTTCGAGACCCTTGTCCTTGAGCTGGAACACGCAACGCTCGGTCACGTAATAGACCGGCTGCTTGCGCTTCTGGGCGAACTTGCCGGAGAAGGTGATCTGCTCGACGAAGTTCAGGAACTTCTTGTTGCGGCCTTCCTGCGCAATGTTGACCTTGCCGTCTGCGATCTCGACGCGCAGGCCGCCATTGGTGAAAGTGCCGGCGAAGACGACGAGGCGCGCGTTCTGGCTGATGTTGATGAAGCCGCCGCAGCCATTGAGGCGGCCGCCGAATTTCGAGGTGTTGACGTTGCCCTGCACGTCGGCCTCGGCCATGCCGAGGCAGGTCATGTCGAGGCCGCCGCCGTCGTAGAAGTCGAACTGCTGGTTCTGCTGGATGATGCAGTCGGCGTTGGTCGCGGCGCCGAAGCTGGAGCCCGAGGCGAGAACGCCGCCGATGGCGCCGGCTTCCGTCGTCAGCGTGATGTAGGGCGTGACCTTTTCCTCATTGGCGACGGCCGAGATGCCCTCCGGCGCGCCGACGCCGAGGTTCACCACGCCGTTCGGCGGCAGCTCGAAGGCGGCGCGGCGCGCGATGACCTTGCGCTCGTCGAGCGGCATCTTGGCGAGCTTCTCGACGGGGACGCGGATTTCGCCCGCGAGCGCCGGATTGTAGATCACGCCATAGTTCATGCGGTGCATTTCCGGCGGATCGGCGACGACGACGGCCGACACCAGAACGCCCGGAACATGCACGTCCTTGGGCTTGATCGAGCCCTGTTCGACGATGCGCTCGACCTGGGCGATGACGATGCCGCCATTGTTGTGGGCGGCCATGGCCTGGGCGAGATTGTCGAGGACGAGCGCCTCCTTCTCCATGCTGATATTGCCGGAAGGATCGGCCGAGGTGCCGCGGATGAAGGCGACGTCGATCTTGGTGGCGATGTAGAACAGCCACTCCTCGCCCTGGATGTTATGGTATTTGACCATATCCTCCTTGGTGCGCTCGTTCACCTTGCCGCCGCCGAAGCGCGGGTCGACATAGGTATAGAGGCCGACCTTAGAGAACAGGCCCGGCTGGCCCGAGGCGCAGGCGCGGTAGAGCTGCGAGATGACGCCCTGCGGCAGGTTGTAGCCGCAGATCTTTTCTTCCTGGGCCGCCTGGGCGACCTTGGGCATGCGTCCGAAATTGGCGGCGATGACCCGGCGCAGAAGGCCCTCGTGATGGAAGCGGCCGGTGCCGAGGCCCTTGGAGTCGCCGGCGCCGGCGGTCATGATGAGGGTCAGGTCGCGGGGATGCTGGGTCTCGACGTAGCGCTTCTCCAGCGCGGCGTGCAGGGCCTCCGGGATACAGCTCTGGACGAAGCCCGTGGTGGTCACGACGTCGTTGTCGCGAATGAGCGCAATCGCCTCGTCGGCGCTGATGACCTTGTTGTTCGCCATGTCCTTAGGATTCCCTCGTCGCTCCACTCTCTTTTGCGGGCGCCCGTCGCGTCGCCGCCCCGGTGGATGCTGTGCTCAAATGACGGGCGCAAGCGTAGAGACCGCGTTCCGCTTTCGCAATAGCGGCGATCCGCCGCATGCGAAATCTAGTCGCCGCGATAGACGCATCCCTCGAAGCAGCTGTCGCGGAACAGCCCCACTTCGTAAAGGCCCGGGAGCGACGGCGCGAGATCGCGCCAGATATAGACGCAAAGGTTCTCGAGCGTCGGTTTGCCGAGCCCTTCAAGATCATTGAGGAAGGAGTGATCGAGCCTTTCGCGCAGCTCCGCGAGGCGTCGGCCGAGCTTGCCGAGGTCCATCACCCATTCCTCGCCAGCGTTCCGCTCGCCGCGCAACGTCACGCGCAGCCGGAAGGAGTGACCGTGCAGATTGCGGTACTTGCCGCCCTCCGGGGCCTCCGGATCGTAAAGCGCGTGCGCCGCCTCGAAATAAAGCTCGCGATAAACCTCGAAACTCGCCACGTCGATTAATCCTTTCCCGCCGCCCGCGGACGCCGCGGCCGTCGGACCCCTCGCATAAGCTCGGCGTCGCTTCGCTCCTAAACCAACGCCATGGATTTCGGTCAACCGGGGCTTCTACCTCACCCCGATCATCTTGTGCGTCTGCAGCGACAGGCGCCAGCGCGGATGCGCCAGGCAATAGTCGACCGCCGCCTTCGTATTGCGCACAATTTCCGGCCCGTCCATGGGCTGCAGCAGAAAATGCCGAAAGTCGAGCCGCTCGAATGTCGCAGGATCGACGCCGGGCTGCGGATAGACGAGCTTCAGCTCGCTCCCGCTGGTCTGGACGATCGGCGCGCCCGCCTTGGGCGAGACGCAGATCCAGTCGATCCCCGGCGCGGCCGCAATCGTGCCATTGCTTTCGATCGCGATCTCGAAGCCCTCGTTGTGGAGAGCGTCGACCAGCGCGGGGTCGACCTGCAGCATCGGCTCGCCGCCGGTCAGCACGATGAAGCGGTCCTCGTCGTCCGCTCCCCAAATCGCCACGAGGTGGTCGGCGAGTTCTCGCGCGCCGGCGAATTTGCCCCCGCCTTCCCCGTCGACCCCGGTAAACTCAGTGTCGCAGAAATTGCAGGCGGCCTCGGCGCGATCCTCCTCGCGCCCGCTCCAGAGGTTGCAGCCGGCGAAGCGGCAGAAGACGGCGACGCGGCCGGCGTTGACGCCCTCGCCCTGCACCGTCCTGAAAGCTTCCTTGACGAAATAAGCCATTTGCCCGCCGCTCTAGCGCTTCGGCGGGCCCCGAGTCCAGCGCGACGAGCGGAATCTCAGCCCTTTTTCGGAAGCTCCTCGTCCTTCCCGTCCGGCTCGGCCGGCTGGGGCCGCGGGTCGAGGCTGCGGATATAGGTGACGATGTCGTCGATCTCCTTGCGCGAGAGATGCATGTCGGGCATCGGCGGATGCGGGTCGATGAGGAAGTTCGCGAGCTGCTTCCGGTCGACGCGCCGCCGGGCGATGTCGAAGAAGGAAGGCGCGTCGGCGTTGGCGGCGGTCTGGTCCTTCACGACGACATGACAGCTGGAGCACCAGCGCTTCGATATGACAGCGCCGCGATTTGCGTCGCCCGCCAGGGCCGGCGACGCGGCCGCGCCGAGAATCGCGCTGGTGAAAAAGACGACGGTCAGCGCGTGGTTAAAGAAAGCCATTCCTCATTCCTTGTCCGGGGCCGCGGATGCGACGTCGATTCGACCTCCCGCGCGCCGGCCGATGAAAGCATAAGTCGGGCTTCAAGAGAATCTCGGCGAAGCCCGTGTGGGCGCGTTACGCGGACGCAGCATGAAATGAATTGGTAAACACGATAGTTTCAATTTTCGGATCGATGCATTTTCGCAACACTCATTGTGCCTTCCTTGCAACACCAGAAAACATTGAGAGCAGGCTGATCGAATCCGCCCTGAAAGCCCCTTTTCAGCCATAAAAGCTGCGCTAAGGTCATCTGGTCACTTGCTCATCCAAGACGCGGAGACAATCGCCGGCAGCGTTCCCGCTCCGGGGAAGAGAAACCGTTTCTCCGCTGCGCGCGAGGATGGTGGTCGAGTTTCGGCATTCGGTTCGGGCGTGGGCGCCGGTTCACGGCGGTTTTGGGTTGAGAAAGTCGGATCGGTTATGGTCGGGTCTGCGAAAAGAAACGTTTTTTCCGCCGCATCGCAAAAACTGAAGCGCGCCGCGCTCCCGGCCGGCCTCTTCGCCGCAAGTCTCGGCATGCTTGTGACCGCCTTCGTCGATCCGGCTCCGGCCCTCGACGCCCCGGCTGCGCGCTCGGCGCCCGAGAGGACGCCGCTGCCCATGTTCAAGGACCCGCGCGCGGCCCTGCGCGCCGGCATAGAGAGCTATCACGCCGGCGACCCGGCGACCTCGGTCACGGCCCTGAGCTACGCCGCCGACGGCGGCGAGCCGCTCGCGCAATGGAAGCTCGGCCGCATGTACGCCGAAGGCGACGGCGTGACGCGCGACGACGCCAAGGCCTACGACTATTTCTCGAAGATCATCGAGCATTTCGCCGATGACGAGCCGGATCCGCGCGAACGCTCCATGGCGGCGAACGCTTTCGTGGCCGTCGGGCTGTATCTGCGCGACGGCGTCTCGGCCGCGAAGATCGAGCCCGATCTCGACCGCGCCTTCGAGCTCTTCCGCTATGCGGCGACCTATTTCCGCAACGCGGACGCGCAATATCAGCTGGCCCGCATGTATCTCGACGGCGTCGGGGTAAAGAAGGACCTGCGCCAGAGCGTGAACTGGATGGAGCTCGCCGCCCGCAAGGGACATCCGCAGGCCCAGGCGATCCTCGGACGAATGATCTTCAACGGGGAAGCCGGCGGCGCGGCCCAGCGGCCGCGCGGCCTGATGTATCTGACGCTGGCGCGCGACGCCGTTTCCGGCTCGGCCAGCGAGCAGTGGATCGTGGACCTCCACGCCAAGGCGCTGGACACGGCGAGCGAGGCCGACCGCAAGACGGCGGTCGCAATGCTCGAAGATTATCTGCGCGAGCGCAACTGAGCCGCGCCTGCGCCTTCTTCGAACTGGCCGGCGTTATTGCCGGCCAGCCGATCCCCTGAATTTCACCGGGATTTTCAGGCGCCGCACGCCGTCGGCGCTGGCGGGCGGGAAGTTTCCGGCGCGAATATTGACCTGTACTGACGGCAGCAACAGCCGGGGCGCCGCGAGTTCGCGGTCGCGCGCCTTGCGCGAGGCGACGAATTCCTCTTCGCTCACGCCGTCCCTGATCTGCACATTTTTCGCGCGCTCCTCGGCGACGGTCGTCTCCCAGAGATAGACGTCGCGACCGGGCGCCTTGTAGTCGTGACACATGAAGAGCCTCGTCTGCGGCGGCAACGCCAGCAGGCGGCGGATCGAATGATAGAGCGCGCGGGCGTCGCCGCCGGGGAAATCGGCCCGCGCGGTCCCGTAATCGGGCATGAACAGCGTGTCGCCGACGAAGACCGCGTCGCCGATCTTGTAGGATATGTCGGCGGGCGTATGGCCGGGGGTGAACAGGACCTCGACCTCCAGTTCGCCAAGCGGGAATTTCTCGCCATCGGCGAATAGCCGGTCGAAATCGGCGCCATCCGGCTTCAGATCATCCGCCTCGAAGATGGGCCGGAAAATCTTCTGCACCTCGGTGATGTTCTCGCCAATGCCGATTTTCGCGCCCGTCGCCGCCTTCACGACCGGAGCGGCCGAGAGATGGTCGGCGTGGGCGTGCGTCTCCAGAACCCATTCGACCGTCAGGCCCTGATCGCGCGCGGCGGCGAGGATGGCGTCGATGGAGCGCGAATCGGCGACGCCGCCGCCCGCCTCATAATCGAGCACAGGGTCGATGATCGCCGCCTTTTTCGTTGCGGGGTCGGAGACGAGATAGGTGATGGTGAAGGTGGGCTCGTCGAAAAAGGCCTGGATATTCGCCGCCTGAGCCATGTTCTGGCCTCCCGTCTGCAGATTGCTCTTGCCCTATATATAAGACTTATCTAAATAAGCAATATCTAATGTATTAACGCCGGAGATCGACATGACATTGGCTTCGCCCGAACTTCTTCAACTGGGCGCGGCCGTGCTCTCTGGCGTCTTCGTCGGTTTTTCCCTCGGCCTTGTCGGGGGCGGCGGCTCGGTCCTCGCCGTGCCATTGCTCGTCTATTTCGTCGGCGTCGGCGATCCGCATGTCGCCATCGGCACGAGCGCCGTGGCCGTCGCCGCGAACGCGCTGGCGAGCCTCGGCAATCACGCCCGCGCCGGCACGATCAAATGGCGCTGCGCCTCCGTCTTCGCGCTCTTCGGCGTCGCCGGCGCCTTCGGCGGCTCGACGCTCGGCAAGATGCTGGATGGCCAGAAGCTTCTTGCGCTCTTCGGCCTGCTGATGCTCGTGGTGGGCGCGGTGATGTTCCGGCGTCGCGGCGGGGAGGGTTTTCACGCCGTGCGGCTGAACCGCGACAACTTCCCCCGCCTCGCGGCGCTTGGCCTCGTCATCGGCGGGCTTTCCGGCTTTTTCGGCATCGGCGGCGGGTTTCTCGTCGTGCCCGGCCTGATGCTCGCCTCCGACATGCCGATTCTCTACGCCATCGGATCGTCGCTCGTCTCGGTCACGGCCTTCGGCGTCACCACCGCGGGCAATTACGCGCTCTCGGGCCTCGTCGACTGGCCGCTCGCGGGCGGCATTCTCGGCGGCGGGGTGATCGGCGGCATGATCGGCGCGGCGACCGGGCGGCGCCTCTCGACGCAGCGCGGCGCCCTGGCGGCGGTCTTCGCGATGATCATCGTCGCGGTGGCGATCTATGTGCTCTGGCGCAGCGCCGCGGCGCTCGGCCTTCTCGAACTCGCGAAGGACTGGCTCTCTACGCCGTCAGCTCCGCGCTGATCGCGACATGGTCCGAGGGCTTCTCGCCCGCGCGCATGGACTTGTGGATCTCGACGCCCGCGAGCCGGTCGGCGGCGCGGGGCGAGAGCAGCAGATGGTCGATGCGCAGCCCGCGGTTCTTCTGCCAGGCGCCCGCCTGATAGTCCCAGAAAGTGTAAAGGCCCGGCTCGTCCGTGACGGCGCGCAGCGCGTCCGTATAGCCCAGATTGATTACCCGCTGCAGCGCCGCCCGGCTCTGCGGCATGAACAGCGCATCCCCGATCCAGGCCGCCGGATCGTGAACGTCGCGGGCTTCGGGGATGACATTGTAGTCGCCGGCGAGAATCGTGACTTCCTCGAGCCGCAACAGATCCGCGGCGTGGCGGGTCAGCGCCTCCATGAAGGCGAGCTTGTAGGTGTATTTCGGCGTGTCGGGCGGATTGCCGTTCGGCGCATAGATCGACGCGACGCGCAGGACGCCGCCGGCGCCGTCTGAAATCACCGCCTCTACATAGCGGGACTGCGCCTCGCCGTCGAAGCCCGGCAGGCCGATGGTCGTTTCCTCGATCGGGCGGTTAGAGAGAATCGCGACGCCGTTGAACGTCTTCTGGCCGTGGACGACGACATTATATCCCGCGTCCTCGATCTCGGACCGCGGAAAGGCGTGGTCCTCGCATTTCAGCTCCTGCAGGCAGAGAATATCCGGCGCGGTTTCCTTCAGGAAAGCGAGCAGCGGCGAAAGCCGCTGCCGGACCGAGTTCACATTCCAGGTGGCGACGCGCAATTCTTGGCTCCCGCGCGGAGCCATCGGCTCCGTTAATCCAGCCGATAGGCGGCGTGACAGGCGTTGCAGGCTTGCACGACTTGCGACAGCTCGGCAAGCGCCGGACGCAGGTCGCCGCCCTGTTTGACCTTGGCCGCCTCCTCCGCGAATTTGTCGGCCTGCTGATGCATCGTCATGCCGAGCGCGCGCATTTCGTCGGGCATGTGCTTGGCCATCATCGCCGGCATGTCGCCCAGTTCGCCCGATTTCGCATTGGGCTTGCAGGCGGCGGAGCCCGGCGAGCCGGCGCCGAGCCGCGTCTGCGCGATCTTCGCGGCCGCCGCGCCGTCGCCCTTCGAGAGCGCGGCGAGAATTTCCGCCACCGCCTCCTGATGCCCGCGCATGTTGGCAAGCATCTTCGCCTTCATGGGGCCGGGAACGTCGACCTCGATGCGCGCATCCTTCATCTTCGGCGACATCTGCATGTGTTCGTGATGGTCGCTGTCCTGCGCGATGGCGGCGGCGGCGAAAAGCGAGAGACCGCAGGCGGCGGCCAAGATGGTTTTGCTGCGCATCATCAGTTCCTCCTCGAAAAACGATCGAGCCTAACGCCGTGCGCCGGATTTTTCGCGACGGCGAATCGTCACGGCTTTGTCTCCGGCAGTTTCAAGATCTGTCCCGGGCGCAGCCTGCCCTTGCGAAGGCCCGGATTGACGGCGGCGATGTCGCGCCAGCGTTTCGCGTCGCCGTAAAGCTTCTTCGCGATCCGTTCGAGCGTGTCGCCGCGCTGGACCGCGTAGGTTTTTTCCGGCGCGAGAGGGGGCGCCGGCGGCGCGACTTCGACTGGCGCGACTTGGACCGGCGCGACCTGGACCGGCGGGCCGGCGGCCGGGGGGGCCGCCTGCGGCTCGGGGGGCGTCGCCTTCGGCGCCTCGCCGGCCTCCACCACCTCGAACTCGCCGCGGATCATTCCCATCCAGCAGCTCCATGGAATCACGCCCGTTTCCTTCGGGGTGAATTCGATGGTCTGCAGGCCGGGCTTGAGATCGAACTCGAGCTTCAGCGAAGGGACGATGATGCGATTGTTGCAGCTCGTGAGCTCGGCGGCGTTGATCACCCATTTCACCGGGACGCCGCGAATGAGCGTGAAACGCTTAGGCTCGTAGCCGAAACGGTTCGCCTCCATCTCGATCGTCTGGACCGCCGGAACCTTCTGCTCCGGGACGGAAACGGGCGCGCTCTGACGCATCCGCGCCAGCAGGGAGCCGAGGTCGTAACCCGTCCCGGTAAGGATGATCCCGCGATTGATCATCACCGCGCCGAGCGCAACGACGATCATGCCCGAGGCCTTCAGCAGCCGGTGCGTCAGCGCGCTCGACAGCATCGAGGCGATGACGCCGAAGGCGAGCATCACGGGCAGCGTGCCGAGGCCGAAGGCGAAGAGCATTTTCGCGCCCTCGACCGGACTGCCCGTGCCGGCCGCCATCACATACATCGCCTGCAACGGCCCGCAGGCGATCATCAATCCATTGAGCAGGCCGATGACGAAAGGCTGATGTCGCCCGCTCGCCTCCCGATAGACCCAGTTCTCCAGCGGCGCCGGCAGCCCGAGACGGAACCGGCGCAGCGGCGCGAAAAGGCCCAGCATGTTGAGGCCGAAAATGATGAGAAAGGCGCCCGCCGCAATTCCCGCGACGCCGCGCAGCATGGGCGTGAAGGCGATGACGGCGCCGAGCCCGCCGAAAAGCGCGCCGATCGCCGTATAGGAGAGCGTCTTGCCCGTCCCGAAGGCGACATGGGACATGAGCGAGGAACGGCCGGCGGCGGCGTCCGCCGCCGTATAGCTCACGACGAAGGCGCCGCACATGCCGATGCAGTGGAATCCGGTGACGAGGCCCAGCAGGAAAATGAGCCACAGGCTCATGTGCTGCGTAATGTCGGGGGTCCCGCCCGCGCTGATCCATTGCGTGTCGATATAGATGAGCGCCGCGAGCGCCGCCAGCGCCCCGACGACGACGGCGAGCCGCCGCCAAACGGGCGGCGTCCGCGCCTCGCCGAGTTCGACGCGATAGCCGTTCTGTTCGACGCAGGCCCGGATCGCCTTGAACGTCGTCGCCTGTGGATCATAGTCGACGACGACGGTCTCGGTCGGATAGCTCGCCTTGACGGTCCTCACGCCGGCAAGCTTGCGCAGCCCGATCTCGATGACGCGCTCGCAGCCGTGGCAATGCATGCCGTGCGCGCGGAATGTGACGGTTATTTCGCTCACCAACGCCTCGCCGCCGGCGCCGTTCTCATGTCGGCGCGTACCTATTTGCCGAGCGTATTGACGCCGAGCAGACGATAGGCCGGGCAGAAATTGATGAAGGCCGTCGCCAGCGGCACAATGCCGATGAGACCCCACATCGTCTTCGGTCCGACGAAAACGAGACTGAGCAGGAGGAGACCCGCGGCGATGCGGATCATCTTGTCGGTCTTGCCGATATTCGCTTCCATGGCGTCACTCCTTCAAATTCGACGCCCTTAAGATAGGGCCGCGCAGGTTCCCGCTCAGCGACTTTGTCGCCCAGGAGGCGCGGCGAAGCGCCGCGCCTTATTGTTCGCGGCCGTCCTTGCCGTCTTCTTCGTCGAGTTCGAGCCACATGGCGTTGAGGATGGCGAAGGCGCAGGCGAGGCCAAGGCCCAGGATCCAGGAAAAATACCACATGCGACCTTTTCTCCGCGCTCAGTAATGAAAGTCGTCGCCGGCCTCTATCGCGCTCTCCGTGACCGGCCCGCGCAGCACGTAATAGACCCACGACGTGTAGACGAGGATGATCGGCAGAAAGAACACGACCGCGGCGAGCATGAGTCCCAGCGTCGTCTGGCTGGACGAGGCGTCCCACACCGTCAGGCTGTGATCGGGATGGGAGGACGACGGCAGCAGGAAGGGAAACATGCTGAAGCCGGCCGTCGTCACGACGCCCGCGACCGACAGGCTGGAGGCGAACAGGGCGACTGTCCGCGCGCCGACCGCCAGCGCCACCGCCGCGACGAGCGCGCCGAGATAGGCGAGCGCGGGCGCGGCCGCCGGCCATTTGAAGGCGGCGTAATTGTATAGCCAGCCGCCCGCGCCGGTCGTCACCGTCTTGAGCAGCGGATTCGACGGCCCGGACGGATCGATCTCCGACGTGATGCGGTAGCCGTCGACGCCGAGCGCCACCCACAGACCCGCGGCCGTGAAAAGCAGAGCCAGCGCCAGCGCCGCCACCGCGCCGATGCGGCGCGCGCGGGCCGCGACCTCGCCCTCGGTCTTGCGGGCGAGATAGGCCGCCCCCTGCATCACGATCATCGTCAGGCTGACGAGGCCGCAAAGCAGCGCGAAGGGCCGAAGCAGCCCGATGAGGCCGCCCTCATAGGCGACGCGCAGCGACTGGTCGAAGTGGAAGGGCACGCCGAGCAGCACATTGCCGAAGGCGACGCCGAAGAGGAGCGACGGGAGAAAGCCGGAGATGAAGAACAGCCAGTCCCAGGCGTTGCGCCAGCGGGCCGACTCTCCCTTGCTGCGAAAGGTGATCGCGACCGGCCGCAGGATCAGGCCGAGCAGCACCAGCAGCATCGCCAGATAAAAGCCGGAGAAGGAGGTGGCGTAGAGCGGCGGCCAGGCGGCGAAGATCGCGCCCCCGCCCAGGATGAACCACACCTGATTGCCTTCCCAGACCGGGCCGATCGTATTGAGAATCACACGTCGCTGCGTGTCGTTCCTCGCGACGAAAGGATGCAGGATCGCGACGCCGAGATCGAATCCGTCCATGACGGCGAAGCCGACGAGCAGCACGCCGAGGATCGCCCACCAGATGAGGCGCAGAGTCATATAATCGAGCATCTCTCCGAGCTCCCTTCAGCGCGAGGCGTCATAGGCGGGCTGGGGGACCGGCAGCGGGCCGGCTTTCGCCCCCTCATCCGGCTGCGGACGCGGTCCGATGCGCACATATTTGACGATCAGCGTCACATCGACCACGGCCAGCGCGGTGTAGAAGATCACGAAGGCCGCGAGACTCGCCGCGACATTCGAAGCGGGAACATTGGACACGCCGAGGAAGGTCGGCATGATTCCGTCGATGATCCAGGGCTGGCGGCCATATTCGGCGACGATCCAGCCGAGCTCGGCCGCGATCCACGGCAGCGGCAGGCTGAGCATCGTCAGGCGCAGGAACCACGGCCTTCCGCAACGGCGACGGCTCGACAGGTAAAAGGCGGTCCCGAAGAGGGCGATGAAATAGAAGCCCAGCGCGACCATGATGCGGAACGACCAGAAGAGCACCGGCACGTCGGGAATAGTGGACATCGCCGCCTGCCTGATCTCTTCGTCGGTGGCGTTTTCGATGTCCGGCCTGATGCGTTTCAGCAGCAGCGAATAGCCCACGTCCCGCATCGAATCTTCGAGGTCGGCGGGAACCTCGGCATTGGCGGTTCCGCCCAGCGCGACCATCCACGTATAGCCCGGCAGGCCATTGCGAATGCGCTTCTCGGCGTTGGCGACGAGCGGCTTGATGCCCTCGACCGGCGTATCGAGCGAGCGCGTCGCGATGAGGCCGAGGACATAGGGGATCGTCACCTCATATTTCGTCGTCTCGCTCTTGAGGTCGGGGAAGCCGAAGAGCGTGAAGGACGCCGGCGCCGGCTCGGTCTCCCACATCGCCTCGATCGCGGCGATCTTCATCTTCTGGTTTTCGCCGGCAGTGTAGCCGCTTTCATCGCCGAGCACGACGACCGACAACGCCGAAGCGAGGCCGAAGCTCGCGGCGACCGTCAGCGAACGGCGCGCTATGTCGCGATGGCGTCCGCGCAGGATGTAATAGGCGCCGATCGACATGACGAACATCGCGCCCGTGACATAGCCGGCGCTGACCGTGTGCACGAATTTCGACTGCGCGACGGGATTGAAGAGCACTTCCGAGAAAGACGAAAGCTCCATGCGCATGGTCTGCGGATTGAATTTCGCGCCGACGGGATTGGACATCCAGGCGTTGGCTACGAGAATCCACAGCGCCGAGAAATTGGAGCCGAGCGCCACGAGCCAGGTGACGACGAGATGCTGCACCTTGGTCAGACGATTCCAGCCGAAGAAGAACAGGCCGACGAACGTCGCCTCCAGAAAGAAGGCCATCAGCCCTTCGATGGCGAGCGGCGCGCCGAAGATGTCGCCAACGTAATGCGAGTAATAGGCCCAGTTCGTTCCAAACTGGAATTCCATCGTCACGCCCGTCGCGACGCCCATCACGAAATTGATGCCGAAAAGCGTTCCCCAGAATTTCACCGCGTCGCGCCAGACTTCGCGTCCCGTCATCACATAGACGCTCTCCATGATCGCGAGCAGGAGCGCGAGGCCCAGCGTCAGCGGCACGAAGAGGAAATGATAAAGCGCTGTCAGCGCGAATTGCAGGCGCGAGAGCGTGACGACGTCGAGATCGAACATTTCTTCTGTCCTGCTTTACCTGGATGCGGGCGCGCGATCGGCCAGCGCCGCCGTCATGTCCGCCGGCGTCACCTTCACGCGATGTGAGGGGCTGAAGAACAGCGCATAAAGCGCAAATATCGCGACGATCTTGAAGAGGAGCGCGAGCGTAAGCTCGCGCCCCAGCGGAGTAAGCGTCATATCCGCGGTCCTCTCTGGGCGGCGGCCCCGCGGGGTCGCCAGATTACAGTATGCGGCGCAACCGTTCGATGCCGAGCAGCTTCATGATGTAGCGCTCATAGACTGGTTCGCTCTGTCCCTTGCGCACCTTGCGCAGGAAATATTTTTCATAGGCGATCTTCGCCAGATGCACCCACCGGCCCTCGCTCGACCAGTTGACATTGCGCGGCGGAATTTGCGGCTGCGCGACGAAAGCCACGCCCCTGTCGCCGAAATCTGCAAGGCAAACCGCGTTCCAGGTGCCTTCCTCTTTCGGCTCCTTGCCGTCGATGACCGCGGCGATGTTGTGCGCGGTGGCCGTCACCATCGATTCGATCATATAGCCGGTCTTCGGCATGCCGGTCGCGACCGGCGTCGCTTCCGCCGGCGGAATGGCGACGCAGACGCCGACGCTGAAGATATTCGGGTATCTTGGATTACGCTGGTGCTTGTCGATGATGACGAAGCCGCGCGGATTGACGAGGCCCTCGATTCCCTTCAGCGCCTCGATGCCCGTAAAAGCCGGCATCATCATCGCGAACTTGAACGGAACCTCGTGCTCCTTCTTCACCGAGCCATCGTCGTTGAGTTCCTGACATTTGAGCAGGCCCGGCTCGATCGACGTCGTCTTCGCGTTGGTGATCCATTTGATGTCGCGGTCGCGGAACGCCGATTCCAGCATGCCCTTGGTGTCGCCGACGCCGCCCAGACCGAGATGGCCAATATAGGGTTCGGACGTCACGAAGGTCATCGGCACCTTGTGGCGGATGCCGCGGCGACGCAAATCGGTCGAGACGATCATCGCATATTCATATGCCGGACCGAAGCAGGACACGGCGGGCGCGGCGCCGATGACGATGGGGCCGGGATCCTTGCAGAAGTCGTCCCAGGCCTTCGAGGCGATCTCGGCGTGCTGCAGCGTGCAGATCGAATGCGTGTGGCCGCCGTGCGGGCCGAGGCCGGGAATTTCCTCGAACGCGAGTTTCGGACCGGTCGCGATGACGAGATAATCGTAGGAGACGCTCTCGCCATTATTCAGTTCGACGCGATTCTCGTCGGGATGCAGGCGCTTCGCGCCGATGGACGTGAAGCCGATGTTCTTCTTTCGAAAGACCGGTTCGAGCGGCACCTTCAACTCGTCGGGCTTCCGCCAGTTCACCGCGAGCCACGGGTTCGACGGCGTGAACTGGAAATTCGGAATATCGGAGATGACGGTGACCTGATGCGCCTTCTTCAATTCATCGCGCACTTCGATCGCCGCAGCGACGCCGCCGATGCCGGCGCCAAGAATAACTACGTGAGCCATTTTCTCTTTCCTCCCCACGCCCGCCGGCGCGAGCCGAGACGTGTATTTGACATGCCTAGTTGAATTGAATTCTTCAGCGACTTAGTCACGCTCGTCGTCACAAAGCGCGCGCAAAGCATTGACGTCCATGATTTCCGCGCCGCCGCGCGACAGTTTGACCCATCCCGATCGTTCGAAAATTTTCAGCGTGCGTCCGACGACTTCGCGCGCCGTGCCGAGATCGGCGGCGAGCGACTGCTGCGTGACATTTATGCGATTGTCATTGTCGCGTAACGCGAGGAGGCGCTCGGCAAGGCGCACATTGATGCGCGTGCAAACGATCTCCTCGATGCGGGACATCAGCGTCGCGATGCGCTTGCCATAACCGTCGAAGACCAGCGCGCGAAAGGCGGAGGACGCGTTCATCAGACCGGTAAAACGATCCGCGGGAACGATATAGGCGACGACGTCCGTTTCGGCGACGCCCTCTGCGGCATAAGCGTCGTCCGAAATGAGCGACGCCGTCGTGAGAATGCAGGTTTCGTTCGCGCCGACGCGATAGAGCACGATTTCGCGGCCAGACTCGGTCACGCGCTGAATGCGGACAGTTCCCGACACGACGAGCGGAAACTGCACACATTGATCGCCGGGTCGGAAAAGAACGGCGCCGCGCGGAATCTGTTTGCGGATGGCGGCGTCGCGCAGCATCGCCTTCGTCGCGTCGTCGAGCGCGCGCAGGGAAGGAACTTCGTCGATCCAGTCCGATGGCATGTTCAGCCTTTCGTCGCGAGCCTCACGCAGCCTTCGCCGGATGGAGACTCTTCGTTGCCTGATTTTCTACCGCCCGTCCGGGGTCTGGGTTCCGAACCATTTTGTCTTGACCTGCTCGAAATGGACGCCGGGGTCGTAGAGCGCGACGTTGAGATTGAGCTCGCGCGCCGACAATCTGCCGATCGCGCCCAGCGCCGCATAGGACGCCACCACCCGGTCGCGCTGCGACGTCACCAGCTGCACCCGCGCGTTCAGCAACGCCTGCTGCGCGTTCAGCACGTCTAGCGTCGTCCGCTGCCCGACCTTCGCCTCCTCGCGCACGCCGGCGAGCGCCGTCTCCGCCGCCTTCACCGCCGCCTGTCCCGAGATGATCGACGCCTTCGCCGTCTCCAGCAGGCCATAGCTCGACACCACGCTCGCCCGCACGCTGTCGCGCTGCAGATCGGCGTTGAGCCGCGCCTGGCCCAGCTGCTCCTTCGCCTGACGGATCGAGGCGTATTCGGCCCCGCCCTGATAGAGCGGGATGTTCAATTGCCCGCTCGCCGCGGCCGAGAACTGCCGCGATCCCGGCAGGCCAAGAAACGAATCATACTGGTTCGACAGCTGCGCGTTCACCGACAGCGACGGCGCCAGCGCCCCCTCCGCCACCTTCACCGCGAGCTCCGCCACATCCACCTGATGCAGCGCCGCCGCCACGCCCGGATGTTCGGCGAGCGCGATGGTGATGGCGTCGTTGAGCGACTTCGGCAACAGCGGCTCCAGCGAGCGGCCGGGCTCCAGATTCTTCGGCTCATTGCCGATTATCTGGCGATAATTGGCGACGCTCGTCTTCAGCAGCGCCTGCGCCCCGTAAAACTCCGAACGCGCCTGCGCGAGCGAAGCCTCCGCCTGCGCCACGTCGGTGCGCGTGACCTCCCCCACCTGGAAGCGGTCGCGGGTCTGCTTCAGCTGCTCCTCGAGCACCGCGATATTGCTCTTGCGCAGCGCCAGAACCGCCGTGTCGCGCAGCACGTTCATGTATGCCGTGGCGCCGTTCTGAAGGATCGCCTGCTCGGTGAGCCGCATGGTCGCGCGCGCAGCGAAGACGCCGGACTCCGCCTGCCGCACCGAATTTTCCGTGCGGCCGCCGTCGAAGACGGTCTGCGAGACATTCAGCGTCGCGCCGCGCGGATAGCCGGTGTAGACGTCGCTGAAATTGCCGCCGCCGGAGGCCCCCGCCTGCTGATTGTCGGCGCCGAAGGGGATCTTGATCCGCGCATGCTGCGGCCCTGCCGAGGCGGTGATGCTGGCCTTCGGCCGAAGCCCCGCGAGCGCCTTGGGCGCGTCCTCGTCCCGCACCCGGACGCTGGCGCGGCTCTGGTTCAGATCCGGATTGCCGTCATAGGCCCGCGCCAGAGCGGAGAGAAGGCTCTCCGCAAACGCAGGACAAATGCTCGCGCCCGAAAAGGCGAGCGCGAGAACGATCGAGCGAAGCGACGCTGGCGGGGACGCAGGCATTTCCGCGAGACGAGATCAGAAGGCCGCGCCGGGCTTGACGCCGAAACGCCTGAGCATCATCGCCAGCGGACAAAAGCCCGTGAAAGCCGCCTGCAGGAGATTCACGCCGACGAAGGCGGCGAGCAGCAGCCACCAATCGGAGAAGAAATGTGCGAGCGCAAGGCTCGTCAGCACCATTGTTCCGGCAAAGGCCATGACCACGCGATCTATGCTCATCGGACACGATCCTTGATCTTGGCGCCAGCCGTTTTCCGGGCTCCGGCTTTCGGCGCAGGAGGGGCGACCCCACATTGCTCCGCGCAGAACAATTCGTAAAGCAGGCCAATGACCCGCGAGACGTTTGCGTTGGCCAGAGAATAATAGATCGTCTGTGACGACCGGCGCGTTTTAACGAGATCATCCGCTCTCAGCCGCGCGAGATGCTGCGAAAGAGACGATTGGCTCAGGCCAATCGCTTCCTGCAGCTTCGTCACCGACTGTTCGCCCTTGTGCAATTCGCACAGGACCATCAGCCGGTGGCGATTGGCGAGCGCCTTCAGGAAACTTTCGGCTTCCGCGGCTCTCGGCGCGAGTTCGACCGGATTTACATTCATGACTGCTAAATTACGTTTTGCGAATATAAAAGTCAAGCGGGCTTTGTCGACACAGCGAAAATCGATGGATCGATTTGTCGCATTTCGAGGCTTGGCCGTGATGTTATATTACGAAAATCGAATTTAAGCGAAACCCTAATGAATTCTGGGGTGAAATTCGGGGAGGACGCCATGTGTGGATGTGATCGTGAACCCGCGCGCGGCCGGCGCAACCTGCTGAAGCTTCTGGCCGCCGCCGCGGGAGTCGGCGCGGTCGGCGCATTGTTCGGCGCGGGACCGGCGCGGGCGAAATCGAGCCAGGCGGCCGCAGCCTATCGTGGATCGCCCAACGGGCGCCAGCGTTGCGCCAACTGCTCCTGGTTCGAGCCGCCGTCGGGATGCGGGGTGGTTCGCGGCCCCGTGAGCGCGCGCGGCTGGTGTAATCTCTGGGGTTGAGGCGCAGAAGTCGCGGCGCGGGTCCTGTCTATGGATGGATTCATATCCACTGACGCCCGATGGACGAAAATCGGACTCGCGTCGTCCGGCCAGTTCGAAGATTCGCAGCCGCATCGGCGCAAATGATCGCCTTTTCGTCGAAGCTTTTGGGCGAATCGCGCGGAAAGGCTGACTGCGTCCGTTCAACTGATCTTTCGGGCGCGTTCGGGAGTTTCGCCAATGGCGTCGGCGCGGGACGCTCTCAGCGTCCGACCGCAAGCCCCGGCACGATTTCGAGCGCTTCGGCGGGAGAGCGGAAGGGGATGGAGTTGACCTCGCCGCCCGTAAAATAGCGTTCGCTCGATGATGAATGGTGACGCGGATGGCGGGGATAGTCGATGCGAGGCCCGAGCGCCGCGTCGCTCGGCTCGCCACGCTCTTTCTGGCGGTTCTTCGGCGCATGCCTGTCGGCGACAAGGGAGGCGCCGGGGAGCGCTGCGAGACCGAAGACCATCCCGATCGCTAATCCTGCGAGAATGGCGCGCCTGTTCATTTTCTTCCCCGCATCGGGCTTCGAGCCATGCTTTTCCAGATGTTATCCGAGAGCGAAAATCATAGATGATCGGAGCTAAACACGCCATAGTTGTGAGCGACCGGCCTTGCGGGCCGGGCTATTAAATTCGTTCTTGCTAATTTATATATTGCGAATATAACCTTCGACAATCGCCGCCACGGGGAGACTTGATGCGCCGCTTCCGCCTGCCCCTTTTCCGCGCCGCTGCGATTGCGGCGCTCGCTTGCCCCGCCACCGCGGGCGAGGTCACGCTTCACCTTGCGCCCGTCGACGATCTGAAGGCCGTCGTCGCATCCGTGGAGCCCGCGCATCAGCTCATCGCCCGCGCGCGCATCGGCGGCACGGTGACGGCGCTCAAGATTAAGGAAGGAGACGTCGTCGCCGCCGGCGCGGAGCTTGCTTCCGTCGCCGATCAGAAACTCTTTCTGCAGATGCAGGCGCTCGACCAGCGCATCCGTTCGCAACAGGCGCAGCGCGACAAGGCAAGGACGGATTTCGAACGCGCGCAGGAGCTTCTGCGCCGCGGCGTTTCGACCAAGGTCATGTACGATCAGGCCAAGACCGGGCTCGACGTCGCGGAACGCAATCTCGCCGCGCTGCAATCCGATCGCAGCGTCATCGAACAGCAGGCGGCGGAAGGTTCGGTGAAGGCGCCGGGGCCGGGGCGTATTCTCACGGTCCCCGTGTCGGTCGGCCGCGTCGTGATGCCGGGAGAAACGATCGCGACGCTCGCCGAGGATAAGTATATTCTCCGTCTGCAATTGCCGGAGCGCCATGCGCGATTCATGCGCGCCGGCGACCGCGTCGAGATCGGCGAGCGCGGATTGCACGCCGACGCCCATGGCGCCCGCAAGGAAGGGCGCGTGCGGATCGTCTATCCCGAGATCCAGGGCGGTCGCGTGATCGCCGACGTCGAGGTCGAGGGGCTGGGCGATTATTTCGTCGGCGAGCGTGCGCGCGTCTATGTCACCACCGGAAAGCGCGACGCGATCCTTGCGCCGAAATCAGCGATCTATCGCCGCGCCGGCGTCGATTTCGTTCGGCTCGGCGATGGTTCGGAAATCGTCGTGCAGACGGGCGAGACCCATGGCGACGCAATAGAAATCCTCTCCGGCCTGCATGACGGCGACGTGGTGCAGACGCCATGAAGCAAGAGACGAAGGAATCATTCCACCCCGGCATTTCCGGAACGCTGACGCGCGTCTTCATCAATTCGCCGCTGACGCCGCTGCTGCTGCTCACCTCGATTCTCGTCGGCCTCATCGCATTGCAGGCGTTGCCGCGCGAGGAGGAGCCGCAGATTTCCGTGCCCATGGTCGACATTCTCGTCCAGGCCAACGGCTACAAGGCGGAAGACGCGATCGAACTCGTCACGCGCCCGCTCGAAGACATCGTCAAGGGCATCAATGGCGTCGAGCATGTCTATTCGCAGACGCGCGACGACAGTGTGATGGTGACGGCGCGATTCTTCGTCGGCACGCCGCAGGACAACGCCGTTCTGCGCGTGCATGACAAGATACGCGCCAATATTTCCGATCTGCCGAAGGGAATCCCCGAGCCGCTCATCATCGGGCGCGGCATTGACGATGTCGCGATCGTGGTGCTGACGCTTTCCGCGAAACCGGAACATGCGGACAAATGGACCGACAACGGCCTTTATCAGGTCGCGGCGGAATTGCAGCACGATCTCACCAAGGTCGACAATGTCGGGCTCAGTTACATCGTCGGCGGCAGCCCCAACCAGATCCGCGTCGAGCCCGATCCCGAGCGCCTGTCGCAATTTGGCGTGACGCTCAACCAGCTCATCGACAAGCTGACCAACGCCAACCGCTCCTTCATGGTCGGCTCATTCCGCGAGGGCAATCGTTCGGTTCCGGTCGTCGCGGGACAGACGCTGCAGGGCGTGCCGGATATCGGTCTCCTGTTGCTGACGACGCGCGACGGGCGGCCCGTATATGTGAAGGACGTGGCGGATGTGATTGTCGGCGCCGCGGAGCCCGACAAGCGCAGCTGGACCATGACGCGCGAGAAGGGCGGCGAGCTTCTGAAGCGTCCGGCCGTCAGCATCGCCATCGCCAAGCGCAAGGGCGCCAATGCGGTGATCGTGGCCGAGGAGGTGATGCGTCGCCTCGATTCGGTCAAAGGCCGCATCGTTCCCGAGGATCTCGAGATCACCGTCACCCGCGACTATGGCGAGACGGCCACTGAAAAGGCGAACGAGCTTCTCTTCCATCTCGCGCTCGCGACCGTGTCCATCGTCGCGCTCATCGTCGTCATGGTGGGCTGGCGTGAGGGCGTCGTCGTTTTCGTCATCATTCCGACGACGATCCTGCTGACGCTCTTCGCCTCATGGCTGATGGGCTACACGATCAACCGCGTCAGCCTTTTCGCGCTCATCTTCTCCATCGGCATTCTCGTCGACGACGCCATCGTCGTCGTCGAGAACATCGTGCGCCACTGGCACATGCGTGGCGAGCGCAGCCTGATCGACACGGCGGTGGAGGCCGTGGCGGAGGTCGGAAATCCGACCATCGTCGCGACGCTCACCATCATCGCGGCGCTGTTGCCGATGATGTTCGTCTCCGGGCTCATGGGGCCCTACATGAGTCCGATCCCGGCGAACGCCTCGCTCGCCATGGTTTTCTCCTTCTTCGTCGCCATGACGATCACGCCCTGGCTGCTGCTGAAGATCGCCGGCAAGCGCTTCGAGCAGGAAGGCGGCGCGGGTCACGATCACTCGCATGAGCGCGGCGCGATGGGCGATTTCTACGCGCGCATCGCGACGCCGCTGTTGCAGGGGCGCAAGCGTTCGCAGCGATTCCTCATCGCCGTTGGCGTGGCGACGCTGCTTTCCATGGGGCTGTTCGTCACAAAGAGCGTGCGCGTAAAACTTCTGCCCTTCGACAACAAGTCGGAGATCGCCGTCGTCGTCGACCTGCCGCGCGGCGCCTCTCTGGAGGAAACCGACCGCGTGCTGACCGCCGCGGCCGAGCGGCTGAAGGACATTCCGGAACTTACCTCCATCCAGTCCTATTCAGGCACGGCGGCGCCCTTCAACTTCAACGGCCTCGTGCGCCATTACTATATGCGCGCCGCGCCGGAGATGGGCGATCTCGCGATCAATCTTCTGCCCAAGGACGAACGCAAGCGCGCGAGCCACGCCATTGCTCTGGAGATTCGCGAGAAGCTGAAGGGCCTGCCCATGCCGGAGCACACCGCGATCAAGGTCGTGGAAGTGCCGCCGGGCCCGCCCGTGCTCTCGACGCTGCTTGCGGAAGTCTATGGCCCGGACGCCGAGACGCGGCGCGAGCTGGCGACGAAGCTGCGCAAGGCTTTCGACTCGGTCGACTTCGTCGTCGACACCGACGACTCTTTCGGTCAGCGCGCGGAGCGGCTGCGCTTCGAGATCGATCAGGAGGCGCTCGAATTTCACGGCGTCGAGGAGCGCGCCGTCTATGACACGATCGGCGCGCTCGTTGGCGGCGTGAAGATCGGCTTCTCGCAGCGCGGCGGCGGCGCCAAGCCGATCGATATTTCCGTCGCGCTTCCGCGTTCGGCGATGACGACCGGCGAGCGCATTCTCTCGACGCCGCTCCCCGCCGGCGGCACGCCGCGCCAGGGCGCCAATGTCGAGCTCGGCGACGTGGTGAAGGCGACGCGGGAACTCGGCTCCTATCCGATCTTCCGCCACAACGGCCGCTTCGCGGAAATGGTGAGCGCCGAAGTCGCCGGACGATTCGAGGCGCCGATCTACGGCATGTTCGCCGTCGAGGACGAGATCAAGAAGATCGACTGGGGTCCGAAAGGCGCGCCGACGATCAAATATCACGGCCAGCCGCTCGACGACTCGCAGCCCACTTTCCTCTGGGACGGCGAATGGGAAGTCACCTATGTCACCTTTCGCGACATGGGCGCGGCCTTCATGGTGGCCCTGCTCGGCATCTATCTGCTGGTCGTCGCGCAATTCGGCTCGTTCAAATTGCCGCTCGTGATTCTGGCGCCGGTGCCGCTGACGCTGGTCGGCATCGTCATCGGCCATCTGCTGTTCAACGCCGCCTTCACCGCGACGTCGATGATCGGCTTCATTGCGCTCGCCGGCATCGTCGTGCGCAATTCGATCCTGCTCGTCGACTTCATCCGCCACCTGCGCGAGAAGGGCATGCCCCTGCGCGCCGCGTTGATCGAGGCAGGCGCGGTGCGCTTCAAGCCGATCTTCCTCACCGCCGCGGCGGCGATCATCGGCGCGGCCTTCATCCTCACCGATCCGATCTTCCAGGGTCTCGCCATCTCGCTCGTCTTCGGCCTCGCGTCGTCGACCGCCCTTACCCTGCTCGTCATTCCCGCGATCTATGTCGTCCTGCGCGACGACGAACGCCCCCCGGCGCCGGCGCCGGCAGATGAAAGGAGGCCTGCATGATCAACGACTGGCCGGAGCTCGCGAAGCTCCTCACGGCGGATATTCGCAACCTGCGCGTCGGCGCGCCGGATGTGATGAAGGCCTTCTCGTCGATGGCGACGTCGGCGGGAGCGCCGGGCGCGCTCGACGCCAAGACGAAGGAATTGATCGCTCTCGCGGTCAGCGTCGCGGTGCGGTGCGACGACTGCATCGCCTTCCACGCCAAGGCGGCCGCGCAGCGCGGCGCGACGCGCGAGGAGGTGCTGGAGACGCTCGGGATGAGCATCTACATGGGCGCGGGCCCTTCGGTGATGTACGCGAGCCATGCGCTCGCCGCCTTCACCCAGTTCGAGGCCGGAAAACCGGCCGAAGGTTAGGAAAGGAAAGCAGAATGCTCTCAGGTCTCATGTCGAAACTCGCCGGCGGCGGCGGAGAACTTCCGACGATCGAACACGACGACTTCGCCCGCGCCGTGAAGGACGGCTCCTGCTGCATCGTCGACGTGCGCGAGCCGCATGAATATGCGGCGGGCCACGTGCCCGGCGCCACCAATCTGCCGCTGTCGCAGTTCGATCCGGCGAAACTGCCGGGCGGCAAGCCGGTGGTCATCATCTGCCAGGCGGGCGGACGCTCCGCCAAGGCGTTGACCGCCGCCATGCGCGCCGGCTGCAAGGATGTCAGCCATTATGCGCCCGGCACCGGCGGCTGGCGCGCCCGCGGCGGCGCGGTGCAGGCGTAACGCAAACAAAAAAGCCGCGGGCGTTCTCGCTCGCGGCTTCTGGAGCATATTCGGCAAATTTTGAATTCGCCGAATTTGCTCTGGGTTCACATCTTGTCGCGCGTCCAAACGGAAAACCGCATACACTTTTCCTGAACGCGCTTTGAAAACTGCCGAGGCGGCCTCCTGCTTCGAGACGCGAGCCTCGCTCGCTGCCCAGCATGAGGCCCAATTGCGGCGGGGCAGAAAGAAACACCTCATGCTGGGGAGCCTGCGGAGCAGGCGTCTCGAAGCACGAGGGGCGTCATGAGCGTTCCGTCCGCTGTCACATCGCGCAGCGGTCACTCTTAATTACGCGGCCTTGCCGATCTCGGTCGCCTTCGGAACCTCGATCAGCTTGCCGGTCTTGACGTCATAAATGTAGCCGTAGATCGGTACGTTCTTCGGCACCAGCGGATGCGAGCGGATGCGCGCCACGTCCTGCGCGACGCTCTCTTCCTGATTCTTGATTGTGTGCCATTTGATGAAATGGCCGGCCGCGCAGCCGCCGCCATGCTGCGGGTTCGACCACTTCAGCGTCGACATGTCGAGCGCGGCGGTGGCGAGGCTGTCCTCGAGCAGGTCGCCCATGACCTCGTCGCAGAAAAGCTCCATCCCGCAATTGGTGTGATGGATCACGAACCATTCCTTCGTGCCCAGCAGCTTGTGCGAGATCACGAGCGAACGGATCGCGTCGTCCGAAGCGCGGGCGCCGGCGTTGCGAATCACATGGGCGTCGCCTTCCGAAAGGCCGGCGTATTTGGCCGGGTCGAGACGCGCGTCCATACAGGTCAGGATCGCGAAGCCCCGCGCCGGCGGCAGCGCGAGTTCGCCCTTATTGCTGAAGCCCGCAACATAAGCGGCGTTTGCCGACATGACTTCATCGACGATCTTGCTCGCCATGTTTCTCTCCCATTGCTCTCGTTGTTTTGAACGACTCTATTTTTTGACGGCGTGCGACTGTGTGACGCTCCCTCCGTATTTTCAAGAAAAATGACTCTGCGATCTTCGTGACAAAGTCGCTTGATTGCGTGTCGGCATGAAGAAGTTGACAGAATCGCGCCTTGTTACTTTATAACATCCGCCCCATGGCCGCCGCGCCGCAACACAAGACTTGGTGTTCGAATGTCCGAACTTGCTGACCTTTTGCCCGGTTTCGACTCGCACTGGATCGATACGCAGGCTGGAAAAATCTTCGCGCGGTCGCATGGCGCGGGACCGCCGCTCGTGCTGCTGCATGGCTTCGGCCAGACGCTCGTCGCCTGGCGCAGGATCGCGCCGGCGCTGGCGAAGCGCTTCACCGTGGTCGCGATGGATCTGCGCGGCTATGGCTGGTCCGCCGTTCCCGAGAGCGAGAAGGGCGAGGCCTATACGAAGCGGGAGATGGCCGACGACGTCGTCAAGGTGATGGAGGCGCTGGGGCATGTGCAATTCGCGCTCGTCGGTCATGATCGCGGCGCGCGGGTCGGCATGCGTCTCGGGCTCGACCATCCGGGGCGCCTGACCAGGCTTGCGCTGATCAACATCGCGCCGATCGACGACGCCTTCGGCGCGGGCGATCTGCAGCGCATGGGGCGCGCGCGCTTTCTCTCCGCCGAAGCGCCCAGGCCCGAGGAGCTGATCGGCCTCGATCCGGCCGGCTTTCTCGACGACGCGCTGAAAAGCTCAACCAAAGAGAAGACGCTCGACGTCTTCGGGCCGCAGGCGCTCGCCCATTATCACGCCGCATTCAACGAACCGACGCGAATCCACGCCTTCTGCGAGGACTTCCGCGCCGGCGCGACCATCGACCGCGATCAGACCCTCGCCGACAGGGAGGCCGGCCGGAAGCTTCAGGTCCCGACTCTCATTCTCTATGGCGAGACGACCTTCCCCGCCGACGGCCCCTCGCTCCTCGACGCATGGAAGGAGTTCGGCGACACTATCACGGGCGCGAGCGTCGACAGCGGCCTTTATGCGATGGAGGAGGCGCCTGAGGCGACGCTCGCCGCGCTGGAGGGTTTTCTTTAAAGATCAGCGCCGCGCCCGAAAGAAGTCGCGCAGCAGCTGCGCCGCCTCGCTTTCGCGTATGCCGCCATAAACATCCGGCGCGTGATGGCAGGTCGGCTGGGAGAAGAAGCGCGGCCCGTGATCCACGGCGCCGCCCTTCGGATCTTCCGCCGCGAAATAAAGCCGGCGGATGCGCGCGAAGGAGATGGCGCCCGCGCACATGGCGCAGGGCTCGAGCGTGACATAGAGATCGCAGTCAACGAGCCGCTCGGAGCCGATCGCGGCGGCCGCCTGCCGTATGACCAGCATTTCGGCGTGAGCGGTCGGGTCGCGGTCGCGCAGCGTGCGATTTCCCGCCGCCGCAATCACCGCGCCCGCGCGCGCGATCGCCGCGCCGACCGGCACTTCCTCGGCGCGCGCCGCCTCACGCGCGGCGGCGAAGGCGGCGGCGAAGGGGTCTGTCACGCTCATTCTCAATTCTCCGCCGCAATTGTCCGAGCATCGCGCTTCAAAGCCCGCGCAACGCCTGCTATCAGAACTCATGGCTGACAAGAAACCGACGAAGCGCCCCGGCGCGCCCGGCGGCGATCGCCCGATGCGGCGCCGCGCCCCCAGTTCCGACATGACGCGCGACGAGGCGCGCAAGACAACCGGCCCCCGCAAGCCGGGATTCGCCAAGACGGCCGCTGAAAAACCGCGCGGCGAAAAATCCGGCAAGCCGCGCGGCGCCGTCGAGCGCCCGAAACGCGCCGCGAGGCCAGCGCCCGCGCCGGTCGAGAAAACCAGCAGCTTCGAGGGCGAGCGCATCGCCAAGGCGATGGCGCGCGCGGGCGTCTGCTCGCGCCGCGAGGCGGAGCAATGGATCGCGGAAGGCCGCGTCGCCGTCAACGGCGTCGTGCTGCCGAACGCCGCCTTCAATGTGAAGGAAGGGGACAGGATCACCATCGACGGCGCCCCCATGCAGGAGCGCGAGCGCACCCGCCTTTTCCTTTTCCACAAGCCCGCCGGCTACGTCACGACGGCGCATGATCCCGAGGGACGCCCGACTGTCTTCGCCTTTCTGGAGGAGCGCCACGGCGAGCTTCCCCGCGTCGTCAGCGTCGGACGGCTCGACATCAACACCGAAGGACTGCTGCTTCTCACAAATGACGGCGGCCTCGCGCGCACGCTGGAATTGCCGGCGACCGGCTGGACGCGGCGCTATCGCGTGCGCGTCCATGGCGACACCGATCAGGCGCAACTCGACGAACTGCGAAAGGGCGTCACCATCGACGGGGTCGTCTATGCGCCGATCGAGGCGCGGCTCGAGCGCGTGCAGGGCGCCAACGCCTGGATCGCGATGAGCCTGACTGAAGGCAAGAATCGCGAGATCAAACGCGTGATGGCGCATCTCGGGCTCGACGTGACCCGGCTGATCCGCGTCTCCTACGGGCCGTTCCAGCTCGGCGAACTGGCCGAAGGCGCGGTCGAGGAAGTGAAACTCAAGATTCTGCGCGAGCAACTGGGCAAGAGCCTCGCGGAGCTCGCCGGCGTCGACTTCTCCTCGCCGGTGCGCGAACGCACCGCGACCGAAGAACAGGAAATGCGTGAACGCGCGGAAAAACGCCCGCGCAAGCATGTCTCGGTGTTGCGCAAGCAGCGCGACGAGAAATCCGGGAAGGGCCCGCGCGCGCGCATCGAACGCGGCGCCACCGCCGATCGCAAGGGCCGCGCCGTCGTCGTCGAGCGCGTCACGCCGACCGCTCGAAAGGCGGAAAGCGAAACGACGACGCGCAATGCGCGGCGCTTCGAGGCGATGCGCGGCGAAGGGCGGCGGCCAGGACCGGAAGGCGGGCGCGCCGAAAGGCCGGCGCGCGAGGAGCGGGGCCAGCGCGAAAGCTTTGCGCGCGGAGAGGGTCGCCGGGACGAGCGACGCGCGGGCGACGCTCGCCGCCCGCCGCGTTTCGAGGAACAGCGCGGCGAAAGACCCGCGCGCGCGCCACGGGAGCGCATGGGGGAACGGCGCGACGAACGTCCAAGGGATGCGCAGAGATTCGAGCGACGGCCGGATGATCGCGCGGGCGGCCGGTCGTCTGGCGAGCGCGCAAATTATCGCGCCGGCAATCGGGACGAGACCCGCTACGAGAAGCGTCCCCCCCGTCGCGACGGCGACGAGGCCCGGCCGGCTTCGCGCGCTCCGCGCGGCGCGGGCGCGGCGCGCGATGAGAGACCGCGGAAGTTCGACAGGCCCCGCGGCGACCGCGAATTTTCAGCGGCCGATCGCAAACCGGGCGCGCGCAAATTCGATCGCCCGCGCGAGGCCGCGGACGCGAGACCGCCGCGCGCCGGCGGGCCGTCCAGAGGTACGCGCAGCGGACCGGGGGCCGGGCCGGGCAGAGGTCCTCGCAAAGGTCCTCCGGGAGGCGGTCGCGGCGGACCCGGCAAGGGCCGGCCCTCGGGTCCGCGCAGGCCGCGCGGGGAATAAGCCATGCGCATCGTCGGCGGCGCGCTGCGCGGGCGCGCGCTTTCCGCCCCGCGCTCGCAGGCGATTCGCCCGACATCCGACCGCCTGCGCGAATCGGTCTTCGACATTCTCGCCCACGCCTTCGGCGATCCCGTCGCCGGCGCGGCGGTCATTGACCTCTACGCCGGCACGGGGGCGCTCGGCCTCGAGGCGCTGTCGCGCGGCGCGGCGCGCGCGCTTTTCGTCGACGATGGAGCCGAAGCGCGCGCCCTGTTGCGCGCGAACATAGAAGCGCTCGGCCTCGGCGGCGTCACACGCGTCTTCCGGCGCGACGCGACGAAGCTCGGACAGGCGCCGCCGGGAGAAGTCTTCTCGCTCGCCTTTCTCGATCCGCCCTATGGCAAGGGGCTCGCGGCGCCGGCGCTCAACGCGCTGATCGACGGCGGCTGGCTTGCGAAGGGCGCACTCGTCGTCATCGAGGAATCGGCCGACGCGCAGATCGAATTGCCGGAAGGCCTCGCGCAGGAAGACGCGCGCCGCTATGGCGACACGCAATTCGTCTTCGCGCGTCACGCGGGCTGAACTTCACGCCTTCGACTTCAGCTCATAGAGCGCCGCAAGCGCGGCGCGCGGGCTCATCTGATCCGGATCGATCTTCGCGAGCGCCTCGCGCAGAGCGTCCTTGGGTTGGGAGATTTCGGCGAAGCGCTTGAACAGCGGCAGATCGTCGATCAGCGCCTCGACCGGCGCGCGGCGGTCCGCCGCCTCCAGCTCCGCGAGAATGGCGTGGGCGCGCGAAACGACGCTCGCCGGCAGGCCCGCGAGCTGCGCGACATGCACGCCATAGGAGCGGTCCGCCGCGCCCGTGACGACTTCGTGAAGGAAAACGACCTCGCCCGCGTGATCGGTCACCTTCATCGTCAGATTGACGAGCCGCGCCATGCGTTTAGACAGCTGCGTGAGCTCGTGAAAATGCGTCGCGAAAATCGCGCGCGAGCGGTTCACTTCATGCAGATGCTCGATCGTCGCCCAGGCGATGGAAAGGCCGTCGAAGGTCGCCGTGCCGCGGCCGATCTCATCGAGGATGACGAGCGAGCGCGGCGTGGCGCAGTTCAGGATCGCCGCCGTTTCGACCATCTCGACCATGAAGGTCGATCGCCCGCGCGCAAGATCGTCGGAGGCGCCGACGCGCGAAAAGAGACGATCGACGACGCCGATGCGCGCCTCGCGCGCAGGCACAAAGGAGCCCGCCTGCGCGAGCAGAGCGATCAGCGCGTTCTGGCGCAGGAAGGTCGATTTGCCGGCCATGTTGGGGCCGGTGACGACGGCGATGCGGCCAGCCTTGTCGCCCGAGAGATCGCAGTCATTCGCCGCGAAGGCCTTGCCCTGCGCCTCCAGCGACGCCTCGACGACGGGATGGCGCCCGCCGATGATCGCGAAGTCGAGCGAATGGTCGACGAGCGGTCGCGTCCAGCCGCGTTTTTCGGCGACTTCCGCCAGCGCGCTCAGAACATCCAGCCGCGCGAAACCCTGGGCGAGATTCTGCAATTCATCCGTTCGCGCGAGAATGTCGGCGGCGAGCGCGTCGAAAATCGCGAGTTCGCGCGCGAGCGCGCGGTCGGCGGCCGACGCGATCCTGCTTTGCAGCTCGACGAGTTCGCGCGTCGAAAATCGCATCGCGTCGGCCATGGTCTGGCGATGGGTGAAGGTTTGGTCGAAAGGCGGGCGCAGCAGCTTTTCGCCCTGCGCCGCCGGCAATTCCAGAAAATAGCCGAGAAAGTTGTTGTGCTTGATCTTCAGCTTCGTTCCGGTCTGGTCCGCATAGCGCGACTGAAGCGAGGCGATCACGTGACGGCTTTCGTCGCGCAGGGACCGCGCGTCGTCGAGCTCCGCGTCGCGGCCTTCGCGGATGAAATCGCCGCCGCGCCTGTCGAGCGGAACGCTGTCCCCGAGGCTTCGCGCAATTTCATGCGCAAGCGCTGCGTCGGCTGTCGCGAGCATCGCGACGTCGCGTGCGATTTCACCCGGCGCCCCTCCGCGCGCGAAAAGCTCCGCGACGTCGCGCGCCGCCGTCAGCGCGGCGCCGACGCTTGCAAGATCGCGCGGGCCGCCGCGTTGCAGGGACAGGCGCGAGACGGCGCGCGCGAGATCGGGCGCGCGGGCGAGTTTCGCGCGCAACGCAGAACGGATGTCGGGATTTTCGAGAAAGAACGCCACCGCGTCGTGTCGCGCGCCGATGAGCGCGGGATCGGTGGAGGGCGCGGCGAGGCGTTCGGCCATCAGACGCGCGCCGGCGGAGGTGACGGTGAGATCGACGACGGAGAGGAGCGAGCCTTCGCGCGCGCCGGACAGCGTGCGGGAAAGCTCCAGATTGGCGCGTGTCGCGGCGTCGATGTCGAGCGTCGCGCTTTCGCGCAGACTCATCGGCCGCGCCAGGGCGGGGCGACTCCCCTTCTGCGTGCGCTCGACATAGAGGATCGCGGTCGCGGCGGCCGAAATCTCCGCCTCGCTCAGCGCGCCGAAGCCGGCAAGCGTCGCGACGCCGTAAAAATCCTGCAGCCGGCGCGGCGCGTCGCCGGCCTCACGGCCGAGCGGCGCGACCGGCGCGCCGACGCCCGAGAAAACGGCGACGACATGGTCGTCCCGGCACAGCGCCTCGGCGGCGACGATTTCACGCGGTTCGAGCCGCGCGAGCGTCGAAGCCAGTTCGCTCTCCGCGCAGTCGCTTACGGTGAAGGCGCCCGTGGAAATATCCACGCTCGCCAGACCATAACGCCAGCCGCCATCGGCGCCGCGTATCCTTGAAACGGCGGCGAAGGCGTTTGCGCGGGCGGGGTCGAGCAGCGCGTCTTCGGTGATCGTGCCGGGCGTGACGAGGCGCACCACGTCCCGCCGCACGACGGATTTTGCTCCACGCTTCTTCGCCTCCGCCGGGTCCTCGATCTGCTCGCAGACGGCGACGCGAAAACCGAGCGCGATGAGCTTTTGCAGATAGTCGTTGGCGCGCTCCACCGGCACGCCGCACATGGGTATGTCTTCGCCCAGATGCTTGCCGCGCTTCGTGAGCATGATGCCGAGGGCCCGCGCCGCCGTCTGGGCGTCGTCGAAGAACAATTCGTAGAAATCGCCCATGCGGTAGAAAAGCAGGCAATCGGCGTTCGCCGCCTTGATTTCTATGTATTGCGCGATCATCGGCGTCGCGCGGGCTTGCGCCTTGTCGTCGGCAACGATGGGTTGGGGGGCGGCCACGGTCGTCATCGGGCCTATTTTAACGATGCGGGCGCGCCGCCGCCATGCAGGAGCGCGTCTTCAGCGTCGTCCGCGCGAGCGTTCACAGAAATTTGGCGGGTGACGCGTCCGGGTCGGGGTCTCATGGCCCCCCGCTTGTGAACCCGCCCCCGGCCCGGCTATGTTGCGGCGCAACAGCGCGGCGGACGAAAGGGCTTATGACATGGCGGATGACAAGACCACAACGGCCGACCGACCGATATTCTCCGACAAGGAGGCGCTGCTCTTCCATTCGCGCGGGCGCCCCGGCAAGCTCGCGGTCGTCTCGACGAAGCCCATGGCGACACAGCGTGATCTCTCGCTCGCCTATTCGCCCGGCGTCGCCGCGCCGGTGCTGGCGATCGCAAAAGACCCCTCGCTCGCCTATGACTACACGACGCGCGGCAACATGGTCGCCGTCATCACCAACGGCACGGCGATACTGGGGCTCGGGGATCTCGGCCCGCTCGCCGCGAAACCCGTGATGGAGGGCAAGGCGGCGCTCTTCAAGCGCTTCGCCGACATCGACTCCATCGACCTCGAGGTGGACGCCAAGGAAGTCGAGGATTTCATCAACGCCGTGCGTTTCCTCGGTCCGTCCTTCGGCGGAATCAATCTCGAGGACATCAAGGCGCCGGAGTGCTTCGTCATCGAGGAGCGCCTGCGCGAGATGATGGACATTCCCGTCTTCCACGACGACCAGCATGGCACGGCGATCATTTCGACCGCCGGCCTCATCAATGCGCTGAAGCTCACGGGCCGCGACATCGGGACCGCGAAACTCGTCTGCAACGGCGCCGGCGCCGCCGGCATCGCCTGTCTCGATCTCGCCAAGGCGCTCGGCTTCGATCCGCGCAACGTCACGCTCTGCGACACCAAGGGCGTCGTCTATCGCGGCCGGGAAGAAGGCATGAACCAGTGGAAGAGCGCCCACGCCGTCGAGACGAAGGCGCGCACGCTCGCCGAGGCGCTGGAGGGCGCCGACGTTTTCTACGGCCTCTCGGTGAAAGGGGCGCTCACGCCCGCCATGCTGCAGTCGATGGCGAAAGACCCGATCATCTTCGCCATGGCCAATCCCGATCCCGAAATCACGCCAGAGGAGGCGCGCGCCGCGCGGCCGGACGCCATCGTGGCGACAGGGCGTTCGGACTATCCCAACCAGATCAACAATGTGCTGGGCTTTCCCTATATCTTCCGCGGCGCGCTCGACGTCCGCGCGAAGACGATCAACATGGAAATGAAGATCGCCGCCGCGAAGGCGCTCGCCGATCTCGCCCGCGAGGACGTGCCCGACGAAGTGGCCAACGCCTATCGCGGCGCGCGGCCACGCTTCGGACGCGACTATCTGATCCCCGCGCCCTTCGATCCGCGCCTCATCTCCGTCATTCCGCCGGCTGTCGCGCGCGCGGCGATGGATTCCGGCGTCGCCCGCCGCCCGATCATCGACATGAAAGCCTATCGCGCCGAACTCTCGGCGCGGCGCGATCCGATCGCCGGCCTGATGCAGACGGTTTTCGAGCGGGTGCGGCGCGACCCCAAGCGTGTCGTCTTCGCGGAAGGCGAGGAAGAGCAGGTGATCCGCGCCGCGCTCAGCTTCGTCAATCAGGAGTTCGGCACGGCGGTGCTCGTGGGGCGGGAGGACCGCGTCCGCGCCTCGGCGGCCAACGCCGGACTGGAGCTGCCGCCGACGATCGAAATCCACAACGCCAAGCTCTCGCACCGCAACGCGATTTATGCGCAGTTCCTCTTCGAGCGCCTGCAGCGCAAGGGCTTCCTGTTCCGCGACTGTCAGCGCCTGATCAATCAGGACCGCAATCATTTCGCCGCCGCCATGGTCGCGCGCGGCGACGCCGACGCGATGGTGACCGGCGTCACGCGCAATTTCTCCAACGCGCTCGAGGAAGTGCGCCGCGTCGTCGACCACAAGCCCGGCCATCGCGTGATCGGCGTGTCGCTCGTCCTGGCGAAAGGCCGCGTCGTGGTCGTCGCCGACACCGCCATCACCGAACTGCCGGAGGCGGAGGAGCTGGCCGAGATCGCCATCGAGGCGGCCGGCGTCGCCCGCCGCATCGGGCTGACGCCGCGCGTCGCCATGCTGGCCTTCTCCACATTCGGCTATCCGCCGGGCGAGCGCACCGCCCGCGTGCATGAGGCCGTCCGCGTGCTCGATCAGCGTCGCGTCGACTTCGAATATGAAGGCGAAATGGGCGCGGACATCGCCCTCAACAAGGATCTGATGAGCGCCTATCCCTTCTCCCGCCTGAAGGACACGGCGAACGTCCTTGTCATGCCAGCGTTTCATTCGGCCGCTATCTCGACCAAAATGTTGCAGGAGCTGGGCGACGCGACGGTGCTCGGACCGCTGATCGTCGGACTCGACAAACCGATTCAGATCGTCCAACTCGGCGCGACGGACATGGATATCGTCAATATGGCGGCGCTCGCCGCCTTCGGCATCGGGGGCTGACGCCGCCGGCCTTTTCCGGGAAGCGTCGCCCCCCGTCCTTCGCGACGCGGCCGCCGGGCGCGCCTCGCGGACGGGACGGCGTACGACTTCCCGACGCCCGGATTCCCGAGCCTTTGCAGCCTGTTGCGCAGGCCGCCGGCGCGGCGGGGAAATCCGTTCCCGGCAGCCGATGAAGCGGCGCATTTGGAGAAGCGACTGTGAACATCACGATGATTGGTTCGGGTTATGTGGGTCTCGTGTCGGGCGCCTGCTTTGCGGATTTTGGGCACAAGGTGATTTGCGTCGACGCCGACGCCTCCAAGATCGATCGGCTGAAGAGGGGTGAAATTCCGATCTTCGAGCCCGGCCTCGACGAACTCGTCGCCAATAACGTCAGGCAGGGCCGCCTCTCCTTCACCACCGATCTCGAACCCGCCGTCAAGGGCGCGGACGCCGTCTTCATCGCGGTGGGCACGCCCTCGCGCCGCGGCGACGGACACGCCGATCTCTCCTTCGTCTACGCCGCCGCGAAGACGATCGCCTCGGCGCTCGACGGCTTCACCGTCGTCGTCAACAAATCCACCGTGCCCGTCGGCACCGGCGACGAGGTCGAGCGCATCATCCGCGAGGTCAACCCGGCCGCCGATTTCGCCGTCGTCTCCAATCCGGAGTTCCTGCGCGAGGGCGCCGCCATCGAGGATTTCAAGCGGCCCGACCGCGTCGTGATCGGCGTGGAAGACCCGCGCGCCCGTGAGGTGATGGAGGAGATCTACCGGCCGCTGTCGCTCAACGCGCCGCCGCTGGTCTTCGTGGGACGCCGCACCTCGGAGCTGACCAAATACGCCGCCAACGCCTTTCTCGCCACCAAGATCACCTTCATCAACGAGATCGCCGATCTGTGCGAGAAGGTCGGCGCCGACGTGCAGGAGGTCGCGCGCGGCATCGGTCTCGACAAGCGCATCGGCGCCAAATTCCTGCACGCCGGACCGGGATATGGCGGCTCCTGCTTCCCGAAGGACACGCTGGCGCTGATCAAGACCGGGCAGGACGAAGGCTCGAGCCTGCGCATCGTCGAGACGGTGGTGGCGGTGAACGACGCCCGCAAGCGCGCCATGGCGCGCAAGATCATCATGGCGCTCGGCGGCTCCGTGCGCGGCAAGAAGATCGCGCTGCTGGGTCTGGCCTTCAAGCCCAACACCGACGACATGCGCGACGCGCCCTCTCTCGCCATCGTCGCCTCGCTCGCTGGCGACGGGGCCGAGGTGCACGCCTATGACCCGGAGAGCATGGAGCAGGCGCGTCCGCTGATGCCGGAAGTGACCTTCCACGACGACGCCTATTCCGCGCTCGAGGGCGCCGACGCGCTCGCCATCGTCACCGAATGGGACGCTTTCCGCGCGCTGGATCTCGACCGCGTCAAGAGCCTGCTGAAACAGCCGATCATCGTCGATCTGCGCAATGTCTACCGACCCGCAGACATCCGTAAGCGCGGCTTCGCCTATGTCAGCGTCGGGCGCAAGTAGAGCGCTTTACGCCAAAGTGGAAACCGGTTCGGCGCGCCAGAAAGCGCGTCAAAAAGCTGGGGCCCCGATCCTCAAAGATGCAGATGAGGAAACAGGCCGGAGACGCGGTGGATGAGAAAAAATCCGGCGGCGAGATGCATGACCAGCGAGGTGGAGCCGTAGCCGAAGGCGAAAAGGCCGGCGGCCTCCATCGCGCCTCGCAGATAGCGCCGGCTGCGCAGCTTCTTGCGAAGCGGAATGCGGGGTTTCCGGCCGGCGGCTCGATTGGCGGCGCAGACCGCGCTCTCGTCGAAAGAATAGCTGATACGGCTCATGGTGAAGACCTCCCATGTGCTGATGTGGTTGCCGGTTCGTAATTCGAATTGAATAGGCTTCGCTTCTTAACGGCGAGCGAAGAAGATGTTTTCAAATGTCGTCATTTGAAATCCGGTCGTGCATTTTTGGTGGACCGCGCGGCGTTTCGAGCGTCCCGCCTTTACGCCCGAGATAGGGCGAAGTTTTTGCCGCGAAACGGAGATTTTCAAATGCATCCGATGCGGTCGCGCGGATGTTAACCGTTTCTGAAACGAATCCGTCGCCCCTTCGATGACTTGTTTTCCGATCCCGAAAATGAAAACGCCCGCGACGCTGCGCGGGCGTGTCTTTCAAGATGGCGGCGCCGGGTTTACTGCGCCGCGAGCTTGATCTCGGGATAGGTGCAGCGCTCGTCGCTCTTCTCGTCGACGTGCAAATGCGTCGGCTCGACAAAGGCGATGCCGAGCGTATGCCAGACATCCACCAGCGCCTCGACGAGCTGCGCGATGTGCGCCTGGGTGTGGCGCGGCGTCGGCGTGATGCGCAGGCGCTCCGAGCCTTTCGCGACCGTCGGATAGTTGATCGGCTGGATATAGACGCCGTGGCGGGTGAGCAGCAGGTCGCTTGCGGCCTTGCACAGCTCCGCGTCGCGCACCATCACCGGCACGATATGAGAGCCATTGTCGAGCACGGGCAGGCCGGCGGCCGACAACGCATGTTTGGTGATATGCGCCGCGCGCTGATGCGCCGCGCGCAAATCCGGCCGGCGCTTCAGCAGGCGCACGGCGGCGCAGGCGGCCGCGGCCACGGACGGCGGTATGGCTGTGGAGAAGATGAAGGCGGCGGCATATGAACGGATCGCGTCGATCACCAGCGCGTCGCCCGCGATATAGCCGCCCATTGTGCCGAAACCCTTGGCGAGCGTGCCCTCGATCACGTCGATGCGGTCCATGACGCCTTCGCGTTCGCAGATACCGCCGCCGCGCGCGCCATACATGCCGACGGCGTGCACTTCGTCGACATAGGTCATTGCGCCATATTTCTCGGCCAGCGCCGCAATGTCGGCGACAGGGGCGATATTGCCGTTCATGGAATAGAGGCTCTCGAAGACGACGAGCTTGGGCCGGTTTCCGGCCTCGATCAGCAGCTCCTCGAGATGCGCGAGATCATTGTGGCGGAAAATCTTGCGTTCGGCGCGCGAGCGCTTGACGCCCTCGATCATCGAATTGTGGTTCGAGGCGTCCGAGAGAATGAGACAGTCGGGCAGGAGATCGGCGATCGTGGAAATCGCGGCGAGATTGGAAATCCAGCCCGAGGTGAAGACCAGCGCCGCCTCCTTGCCATGGAGGTCGGCGAGTTCGCGCTCGAGCTCGACAATGGCGTGGCTGGTGCCGGAAATGTTGCGCGTGCCGCCCGCTCCGGCGCCGACCCTCGACGCCGTGTCGACCATTGCGGAGATCACCTCCGGGTGCTGGCCCATGCCGAGGTAGTCGTTGGAGCACCAGACGGTAACGTCGTCGACGCGGCCGTCGTCGCGGTGCCAGCGGGCGAGGGGGAAGGTCTCGACGTCACGCTCGAGATGCACGAAGACTCGATAGCGACGCTCGTCCTTCAGACGGGAGACGGCGGCTTCGAAATATCGCCGGTACACCATTCCGTTACCCTTCAGACTTGATGTTCGTCAGCCCTGTGAACTGCCGGCGAAGCCCCGTCCTGCCGCGCCATCCAGTTTGGACGTTTTCTTACATAGCCCATCCCGGACCCAATTGCGAGCGGCGGATTGCCGCGTGATAGCAGAGTGTTCCGCCGCACCGCCATATCCGCCGGCTTGCTTAATGATGGCGCCACGCCACAGGAGGCGACGCCATGTTGATCGAGGGATGCGCATACGACGTCACGACGGGTCCGCCGGAAAGCTGGAGCGACGCCATCTTCAGCTGCTCGACTTTCCGGGGGCTGGAGATCGAGGGCGCCGGGATCGACGGGGCGCTGATCCATTGCGCGCTGGAGAATGTCGACTGGTATTGGGGCCTCTTCAACGCCGCGCTGGTCGCCCGGACGGATTTCACGAAATGCGTCTTCCGCGGCTGTTCCTTTCGCGGCGTCGATTTCGTGCAATGCCGCTTCGAGGACTGCCGGTTCATAACCGACAATCTCGGCGGCTCCTGCATATTCGACGATTGCCGGCTCGTGGAATGCGTTTTCGAGGGCTGCGAAATCCTGGCCGGGCCCGCCCGCGATCCGCTCTTCACGCGCACGCGTTTTTACGGCTGCGCGCAGTCGCGCAGCCGGGGATTCGAGGGGCTATGCTGATTCAGGCCGCCAGCGCGTCCAGCACCCGCGCCCAGCTTCGCGCGCCCTTGTGGAAGGACGTGTAGCTGTATTTCTCGTTTGGCGAATGAATCCGGTCGTCGTCGAGCGCGAAGCCGATCATCAGCGCGTCCATGTCGAGATCGCGCTTGAAGGCGCCGACGATCGGGATCGAGCCGCCGCAGCCCGCGAGCACGGCGTCCTTCCCCCATTCCTCGCCGAGCGCGCGGCGCGCGCGGTTCAGCGCCTCCGAGCCGAAGGGGAGCTGTAGCGCGCCCGAGGCGCCGTGGGAGATGAATTCGACCTTCGCGTCCGCCGGCAGGCGTTCGCGCACGAAGGCGCGGAAGCTCTCCATGATCGCTTTCGGATCCTGTGTCCCGACGAGCCGGAAGGAAAATTTGGCCGAGGCCTGCGCCGGCAGCACGGTCTTGGAGCCCTTGCCGGTGTAGCCGCCGACGATCCCGTTCACGTCGCAGGTCGGGCGCGCCCAGATCTGCTCCATGATCCCCCGGCCCGGCTCCCCGCCGACGCGGGTGAGGCCGACATCGGCGAGCCATTTGCGCTCGTCGAACTCCAGCCCGCGCCATTGCTCTGCGATGTCCTCGGGAATTTCGGGCACGCCGGCGTAAAAGCCCGGGAGCGTCACCTTGCCGTCGGCGTCGTGCAGATCGGCGATGATCTTCGAGAGCACATGGACGGGATTGTTCACCGGCCCGCCGAACATGCCCGAATGAAGGTCGTGACTCGCGATGCGGATCACCACTTCCTCCTGCGCGAGGCCGCGCAGCATGACGGTGATGGCGGGCGTCCTTGCGTTCCACATGCTCGTGTCGCAGACGAGCGCGAGGTCGGGCTGCGAGAGCTCGTCCCTGTGCTCGGCGAGGAAGCCCGGAAGCGAGGGCGAACCCGTCTCTTCCTCGCCCTCGAAAAGGAAGGTGACGTTGCAGGGAAGGCCGCCGTTCGCCTCGAAGGCGCGGCAGGCCTCGAGGAAGGTCATCAGCTGTCCCTTGTCGTCGGAGGCGCCGCGGGCGACGATGTCCTGCCCGTCCTTGCCGTCGGCGAGACGCGGCGCGAAGGGGTCGGCCTCCCACAGCTCCAGCGGGTCCGGCGGCTGCACGTCGTAATGGCCGTAGAACAGCACATGCGGCGCGTCCTTGCGCTTCGCCTTCGCATGGCCGACGACGATGGGATGGCCCGGCGTCTGGCGCACATCCGCCGTATAACCCAGACCTTTGAGCTGATCGGCGAGCCAGTTGGCGGCGCGCTGGCAGTGCTGGGTGAAGGCCGGGTCGGTCGAGACCGAGGGAATGCGCAGCAGGTCGAAAAGCCGCTCGGTCGAGGCGGGAAGATTCGCGTCGATGGAATTCAGAACCGCGTCGATTGTCGCCATGGAATCAGTCCTTCGCAGATTGACGCGAAAGCTAGTGCGGCGACGCGGCGGAGGGAAGGCGCCTGTGCGGCGACCCCCCCCCCGAATTGATCACCGCGTCGGCGTCGGCGTGCCGCTGCGGTAGTCGTAGAAGCCGCGCTGCGTCTTCTTTCCGAGCCAGCCGGCCTCGACATATTTCACCAGCAGCGGGCAGGGGCGGTATTTCGTGTCGGCCAGCCCTTCATGAAGCACCTGCATCACGGAGAGGCAGGTGTCGAGGCCGATGAAATCGGCGAGCTGCAGCGGACCCATCGGATGATTGGCGCCGAGCTTCATCGCCGTGTCGATCGCCTCGACCGAGCCCACGCCCTCGTAGAGCGTGTAGATCGCCTCGTTGATCATCGGCAGCAGGATGCGGTTGACGATGAAGGCCGGGAAATCCTCGGAAACGGTGACCGTCTTGCCGAGCCTAGCGCAGAAGGCCTTCGCCTCCTCGAAGGTCGCGTCGTCCGTCGCGATGCCGCGGATGAGCTCCACGAGCTGCATCCGCGGGACCGGATTCATGAAGTGGATGCCGATGAAGCGCTCCGGCCGGCCGGTGATGGAGGCGAGCCGCGTGATCGAGATCGACGAGGTGTTGGAGGCGATGATGCCGTCGGGCTTCACGACCAGCGCGACGTCGGTGAGGATCTTGCGCTTGACCTCCTCATTCTCGGTCGCCGCCTCGATCACGATGTCGCAGTCGCGGAAGTCCTGAATCGCCGGCGCGGCAGAAATATGCGGCAGGGCGGGAGCGATGAGGCTCGCGTCGAGATGGCCGCGCTCGGCGGATTTGCGCATCTGAACGCCGATGTCCTCGATGCCGGCGGCGATCCGTTCGGGCGTGACGTCATTGATGGCGACGTCGTATCCGGCGAGCGCGCAGACATGCGCGATGCCCTTGCCCATCTGGCCCGCGCCGATGACGCCAACCTTGCGAATCTCGAAGCTCATTGTTCGAACACCATTGCGAGAGGACCGCTGCGGCGATCTGGGACGACTGCATTGCAAAACAGTCGTCGCCGCACTGCAATATAACGCGCGTTCGGTTCGAAAGAAAACCGGAAAACTTGGCCGGTAACCCGTTTTGGATCGTCTCCCCGCCCCGCCGGGGCGGGAGCGGGGAGCGAAAATGATCGCCGCTCAGCGCCCCATCTTGGCGAGTTCGGCGTCGAGCTCCGGCACGGCCTGGAAAAGATCCGCCACGAGGCCGTAGTCGGCCACCTGGAAGATCGGCGCCTCTTCGTCCTTGTTGATCGCGACGATGACCTTGGAGTCCTTCATGCCGGCGAGATGCTGGATCGCGCCGGAAATGCCGACGGCGATGTAGAGCTCCGGGGCCACGGCCTTGCCGGTCTGGCCGACCTGCAGATCGTTGGGCGCATAGCCCGCGTCGACCGCCGCGCGCGAGGCGCCGATGGCGGCGTTGAGCCTGTTGGCGACCGGATCGAGCACCTTGTGGAAATTCTCCGCCGAGCCGAGCGCGCGGCCGCCGGAGATGATGATCCGCGCGGACGTCAGCTCGGGACGCTCGGACTTCGCAAGCTCCTCGCTCTTGAAGGACGACACGCCCGGATTGGCGGCGGCGCCGATCGACTCGACGGCCGCCGAGCCGCCCTCGGGGGCGGCGGCGAAAGCCGTCGTGCGGACGGTGATCACCTTTTTAGCGTCCTTGGCGCGGACCGTCTGCACGGCGTTGCCGGCGTAGATCGGGCGCTCGAAAGTGTCGGCCGACACGACCTTGATGATGTCCGAGACCTGCGCCACGTCGAGGAGCGCGGCGACGCGCGGCAGCACGTTTTTCGTCGCGCTGGTCGAGGGGGCCATGATCACGTCATAGGAGCCGGCGAGGCCGACGATGAGCGCCGCGACCGGCTCGGCGAGCACATGGTCGAGCGCGGCGTCCTCGGCGTAGAGGACCTTCTCCACGCCCGCGAGCTTCGCGGCCTGGTCGGCGGCGGCCTTCAGGCCGGGGCCGGCGACGAGAATATGGATCGGGCCGCCGATCTGCTGGGCGGCGGTGAGCGCCTTGGCGGTCGCGGGCGCGAGGGCGCCATTGGCGGTTTCGGCGAGAAGCAGAATCGTCATCTTACAGAACTCCCGCTTCCTTGAGCTTCGAGACGAGTTCGGCGACGGAGCCGACCTTCACGCCCGCCGAGCGGGTCGCGGGTTCGGCGGTCTTCAGCACTTCGAGGCGCGGCGTGATGTCGACGCCGTAATCGGCGGGCGCCTTGACGGCGACCTCCTTCTTCTTCGCCTTGATGATGTTCGGCAGGCTGGCGTAGCGCGGCTCGTTGAGGCGCAGGTCCGTCGTGACGATCGCGGGGAGCTTCAGGCTCACCGTCTGGAGGCCGCCGTCGATCTCGCGGGTCACGTCCACGGAGCCGTCGGCGAGTTCGACCTTCGAGGCGAAAGTGCCCTGGCCCCAGCCCAGCAGAGCGGCGAGCATCTGGCCGGTCTGGTTCGAATCGTCGTCGATCGCCTGCTTGCCGAGAATGACGAGGCCGGGCTGCTCCTCGGCGACGATCTTGGCGAGGATCTTGGCGACGGCGAGCGGCTCGACGGTCTCGTCGGTCTTCACGAGGATGCCGCGGTCGGCGCCCATGGCGAGGCCGGTGCGCAGGGTCTCGTCCGCCTTGGCCGGTCCGATCGAGACGACGACGACTTCCGTCGCCTTGCCGGCTTCCTTCAGGCGCAGCGCCTCTTCGACGGCGATTTCGTCGAAGGGGTTCATCGACATCTTCACATTGGCGAGATCGACGCCCGAGCCGTCGGGCTTGACCCGGATTTTGACATTGTAATCGACCACCCGCTTCACGGGCACGAGAATCTTCATCGTGCGACCCCCTGGCGAAATCCGCCCTTGCGTGTCGGAACGCGCGCGCGTCCCTTTCTTTGCTGGAACCTTTGCGCGGTCTGGTAACGGGGGCGCGTTCCCAAGTCAAACGGGGATGTCAAGTCGAAGGCGAGACCCGGCGACGCGGGCGCTTTCCCGTCAGCCTTCGGTCTTCGCATCCGCCGGCGGCGGAAGATCCTGCGGGGGCGCGGGCGGCGGCGGCTGTCGCGGCCCGCGGTCGAAGAGCGGATGGCTGCGGCGCTTGAAAAACGGCGTCAGGATCAGCCCCACCACAATGCCGCCGACATGGGCCATCCAGGCGACGCGGCCCTCGCCCCCGCCGGTCGCATTGAGCAGCTGGATCAGGATCCATGCGCCGATGAAAAGAAAGGCGGAGGCGTGGAAGGAGAAGAGCGGCGGCCTGAGGCCGAGGATCCGGCTGTTGGGCGCGCGCGAACGGTCGAAGAGCGCCACGAACCAGACCGGCATCAGCAGCATGGTCAGCGGCGGAAAGAAGCCCGTTACGGTCGCGTGCGGATAGAGCAGCAGAAAGGCGACGCAAACGCCCGAAATCGCGCTCGAGGCGCCGATCAGCGGCGCGATCGAATCCGGCGTCGTGTAGACATAAAACACACCCGCGCCGACGCCGCAGGAGAGGTAGAAGAGCAGATAATGCAGCGAGCCCATCGCGTCTTCGACATTGTCGCCGAAGACGTAGAGAAAGAGCATGTTGCTCGCGATATGCAGCACCGAGGAGTGGAAGAACAGCGACGTCAGCAGCGTCAGCGGCGCCGGCGGGCCGACGATCCAGTCCGCGAGCGTCGCCTCGCCGAAAAGCACGCGCGGAATGACCGCGAAACCCCGGATGAGCGTCAGGGGATCGCCGAACGCCTCGCTGTAGACGAGGAGAAAGACGATGACATTGAGCGCGATCAGCGTCCAGTTGACGATTGGCCGGCGCAGACGCCGCATGGGCGCGTCGTCGTAAAGCGGCATCACCATCGCGCGTTCCTCCTCATTCGGCCGAACTCTAACATAGGCGCGCTTTTTCGCCTGTCACGCCCGCGCGATGAGCGGGCGCAACAGGGCGAGGGCGATGCTGCGCAGGCCGGCGATGTCGAAAATGACGACCATGACGCCGTAAATCGCCGCGCCCGTTCCGATCTGCAGGAGCATCGTGAAGAAGCCGGGCTCGAAAGCCCGCATCGGCGCCAGCGCGAGATACATCACGCCGGTCGCCACCAGCGCCGCGAAGACGTCCCAGAAGGACGGCCAGACCGGCTGCGCGCGCAGCGCATAATAGATCGTGACGGCAAGCGCGGCGAGATAGCCGCCCGCCTGCGCAATCGCGAGATTGGACGCGTCCCGTCCCCAGGGCAGCACGAAAAGCAGCGCCAGCGACACGACGACGGCGGCGACCGCCGCGACGATCAGCGGCGCGGTGCGCTTTTCGATCTGGAACACGGGATTGATCCCGAAGCTCATGAAGCCCATGGCGAAGAGGCCGGGCAGCAGCAGGCCGAGATAATGGCCGAAGGGTCCGCGAAACTGCCCCGGCACGATCAGCGCCTCGACCGAGGGCATGACGAGCCAAAGCCCCACGCAGGCCGGCAGAAGGAAGACGAAGACGACGCTCATGTTGCGCGCGACCTGCTCCTTGGCCCGGTCCTCGCCATGCTCCTCATGCGCCGCCACGGCGATCTGGAACAGCAGCACGTCCAACGCCGAGCCGAAGGCCATGACCGCGCGCATGCCGAGATCATAGGCGAGCGAAAACTGCCCCGTCTCCGCAAAGTCGTAGACGCTGGCGACGATCGAGCGCGAGGCGAGCGGCATCGCCTGATAGAGGAGATGCGCGGCGACGATGGGCGCGCTGTAGGCGACGAGCCATTTCGTCGTCTGCAGCTCCGCCGCGCGGAAGGGGGCGCCAGGATCGCGCAGCGCGGCGCGGGTGAAGAGCACCGTGCCGAACAGGCTCGCGACGCCGCCGGCGAGCGCGACGCTCGCCGAATGAAACAGAAAGGCGCCGCCGCCGATGAGAACGAGCGCGAGGGCGTTCTTGACGAACAGCAGCCGCCCGTAGGCGTGGTCGTGAAAGCGCGCGCGGGCCAGCGCGGTCGAATAATCGAACAGGCCGTTCGCCGTCGCGGTGAGCAGCGCGAGAAGGATGAGGTCGCTTTCGAAATCGAGCTCGGGACCGATCAGCGCGTAGAGCCCCGTGCTGAGGAAGAGAAAAAGCGTGACGCCGAGAAAGGACGCGTCCATCGTGGCGCGCACCGCCGGCGCGCTGTCGCGCGTGCGCTCGGAATAGAAGCGCGTCGCCGAAAGCCTCAGCCAGTCGTAGAGCGCCGTCTGGACGACGACGGCGATGGCGAAGGCGAGCGCGAAGCGGCCGTATTCCTCGGGGCCGAGAAATTTCGCGACCACGAGGCCGATGAAGAAATTGGTGATCGTGTTGACGAGAAAGGCGAGGAGGACTTTCACTTGACGGCTGTCCCCTCCCCGACCCTGCCCGGCTTCGCGGCGGACGGCGCCGGCGCGCCGCCTTCGCGGGGACTCCCGTTCACGCTGATTGCGAGTCGTCGCCTGCCCGCCGCGCAGGAGCGCGACAGGGAGGGAACGGGACGCGCTCGCAGCCTTTTCATGCGACCCGTCAGGCGCTCCAGCGGCCGAGCGCCTGCAACTCGCGCAGCGCCTGAGCGTCGCGGCGGGTGACGCCCGGATATTCCGGATCGGCGGTCGCCGGGTCGAAATATTTCCATGAGCGCGCGCATTTCACGCCCGATGCGCGATTGGGGACCACCGCCACATTCGCGACCTCGGGCAGACGGAACGCATCTGCGGGACCATCGCCGGATTCGATGCGAATATCCGAAACGATGCAGATTTCCGCGAAATCCACGCCGTCGAGATCGATGCGCAGCTTGGCGTCGGAAATATAGACTGTCGGAGCCGCTTCGAGCGAGGAGCCAATGCGCTTCTGCGCGCGCTCGATTTCCAGCGCGCCGGTGACGACCGAGCGGACGGCGCGCACGCCCTCCCACTTCTTGGCCAGCGCCTCGTCGCGCCAATGCGACGGGACGTCGGGGAAGCTCTCGACATGAACCGACGTCGCATCGGGATAGCGCGCGAGCCACGCCTCTTCCGCCGTGAAGACGAGAATCGGCGCGAGCCATGTCGTCACGCAGCGGAAGATCCGCTCGATCACGGCGAGGGCCGCCTTGCGCTTCACGCTCGACGGCGGCTCGCAATAGAGCGTGTCCTTGCGGATGTCGAAATAGAAGGCGGAGAGATCGCTTGTCATGAAGGGCGTGAGAAGCGCCACGACCTTCTTGTAATCGAATGCCGCATAGGCGGAGCGGACAGCGGCGTCCATCTCGACGAGACGATGCAGCATGAGACGTTCGAGTTCGCCCGCATGTTCGAGCGCGGCGTCGTCGCCCGATTCGTAATGCGCGAGCGTGCCCAGCATCCAGCGCAGCGTGTTGCGCAATTTGCGATAGAGTTCGACGAAGGTCTTGAGAATTTCCGGACCCACGCGCAGATCGTCGGCATAGTCGGACGCCGCGACCCACAGGCGCAGAATGTCGGCGCCCGAGTCCGCGATCACCTTCTGTGGCGCGACGACATTGCCGAGCGACTTGGACATCTTGCGTCCCTTCTCGTCGAGCACGAAGCCATGCGTCAGCACGGCGTCATAGGGCGCGCGCCCGCGCGTGCCGCAGCTTTCGAGAAGCGAGGAATGGAACCAGCCGCGATGCTGGTCGGAGCCTTCGAGATACATCACCTCATCGGCGCCGCCATCGCGCTTGCGGTTGATTCCGGCTAGCGCGGGAAAGTTCGCCGGATCGTCCAGCACGAAGGCGTGCGTGGAGCCCGAGTCGAACCACACGTCGAGAACGTCGGAGACTTTCTCGTAATCAGCGGGATCATATTCAGGCGCGAGGAAACGCGCGGCGGCGCCGGTCTCGTACCAGGCGTCGGCGCCTTCCTTCTCGAAAGCCTCGACGATGCGGGCGTTGACGCGCGGATCGACGAGAATGTCGTGCGTTCCCTTCTTCACGAAGACCGCGATCGGCACGCCCCAGGCGCGCTGGCGCGAGACGACCCAGTCGGGACGATTGGCGATCATGCCGCGGATACGATTCTCGCCGGCCGCTGGCGTCCATTGCGTGCGCGCGATCTCTTCCAGAGCGATGGCGCGCAGCGTCGGCCGATTTCCGCGATCCGTATCCTGAGGAGCTTGCGAAGCGCGCGCCTCGTCAGGATGAGGGTTCGATTGCGAGAACGGCTTGTCCATCGCGATGAACCATTGCGGCGTGTTGCGGAAGATGACCGGCTTCTTCGAGCGCCAGGAATGCGGATATTGATGCTTGAGTCTGCCGCGCGCGATGAGATTGCCCGCGGTCACGAGGGCCTGAATCACCGATTCATTGGCGTCGCCCTTGTCGCCCTTGTCGGTGATGACGCGTTTGCCTTCGAAGCCCGGCGCTTCCTTCGTATAGAAGCCGTCCTCGTCGACCGTATAGGGAATGCGCGCATCGATTCCCGCCTCGGCGAGGCGGCGGCCGTTCGTCATCCAGATGTCGAAGTCCTCGCGGCCATGTCCCGGCGCCGTGTGCACGAAACCGGTGCCGGTGTCGTCGGTGACATGGTCGCCGTCGAAGAGCGGCACGTCGAAATCGTAACCCAGATGCGCGAGGGGATGGGCGCAGACGAGCCCGCTCAGCATCGCGGCGGGAACGTCATGCAGGCGCTCATAGGCGTCGACCTTGGCGGCCTTGAACACTTCATTCGCCAGCTTGTCGGCGAGGATGAATTTCGAGCCCGGCAGCGCCCAATTGTTCTCCGGCGCATGGGTGACGTGGTAGAGGCCATAGTCGATCTTCGAGGAAAAGGAGATCGCGCGATTGCCCGGCAGCGTCCAGGGCGTCGTCGTCCAGATGACCACGCGCGCATCGGAGAGGTCGCCTTCCGCGCCGCGCGGGATGGGGAACGCCACCCACACCATGTCGCTGGTGTGATCCTCATATTCGACTTCCGCTTCAGCGAGCGCGGTCTTCTCGACGACCGACCACATCACGGGCTTGGAGCCGCGATAGAGCAGGCCATTCTCCGCGAATTTCATGATCTCGCGGGCGATGATCGCCTCGGCGGGATAGGCCATTGTCGCATAGGGACGATCCCACTCGCCGGCGACGCCGAGGCGCTTGAACTCCTCGCGCTGCACGGAAAGCCAATGCTCCGCATAGGCGCGACATTCGCGGCGGAAGGCGACCATTTCCTCTGGCTGCGCGAAGTCGGGCTTCTTCTTGCCCTTGGCGCGGTAGTTCTCTTCCTCGATCTTCCATTCGATCGGCAGGCCATGGCAGTCCCAGCCCGGCACATAGACGCAGTCCTTGCCGGTCATGCGCTGGCTGCGCGTCACCACGTCCTTGAGGATCTTGTTGAGCGCGTGGCCGATATGGATGTTGCCGTTGGCGTAGGGCGGGCCGTCATGTAGCGTGAATTTCGGGCGGCCCTTCGCCGCCTCGCGCATCTTTTCGTTGAGGCGGATTTCTTCCCAGCGCTTCAGGAACTCGGGCTCGCGCTGGGGCAATCCCGCGCGCATCGGAAATTCCGTGACCGGAAGATAGAGGCTTTTCGAATAGTCGGGCCCTTTGGGAGTGTCGTTCATCGCTCAAAAACCGGTCATCAGCCGCGGCGACGCCGCCGGCAAGGTTCGGGTCACATAGAGGATTTGAAGAAAAAGCGCCAATGCGCCCGACCCCGGACCCCGCGCGAAATCAATCCCGAGCGCGGGCCGGGCCGGCGATTCGTGACGCGCGAACAATGACCATGCCGTTGTCTATCAAGCGCAGGCGCGGCCGCAAAGCGGAAAAATCAGCGTAACCGCCTGTTCGACCCGCCGCCGATGAGCCCGGAGAACCAGGCGCCCAGTCCCAGCACGGCCGCGACCGGAACGAGGATGAGGAACAGGCCGGAAAGGAAGAAGAAGCCGAGCGCCAGCAGGAGAAGGAGGCCGAGGCCGACCATCAGGCTGCCGAACGGCCCGAGCCTGACGAATTTCACCTCGCCGCCGCCGGTGGAAATCCAGATGCGCGAGGAGGTCTCGTCGCGGAATTCCTCGCCGGGCGGTATGATCTCGATATCGCGCTTTTCTTCGCTCATGGCGGGCTCCTGTCTCGCTCATAAGATAAGCCGCCGGAGCATGGTGGCAAACTTCTATCGTCTCGCGAGGATTTCCCGCGCCCTGTCGCTGTCGTCATGCATCCGGTCGATCAGCGCCTCGACGCTGTCGAACTTTTCCTCGCCGCGGATGAAGCCGTAAAAGGCCACCTCGACTTCCTTGCCGTAGAGATCGCCGTCGAAATCGAAGACGAAGACTTCGAGCAGCGGCGCGCCATTGTCGAATGTGGGGCGCCGGCCGAAATTGGCGACGCCGTCACGAGTGACGCCGTCCGCCTGAAGCGTAACGGCGTAAATGCCGTGACGCAGCCGGTTCGAGGGATCGAGCGCGATATTGGCGGTGGGGAAGCCCAGAAGCCTGCCGCGTTTGTCGCCGTGACGCACCCGGCCCAGCACGAAATAGGGGTGGCCGAGAAGGCGGCGCGCCGCGGCCACGTCGCCCTTCTCCAGAAGCTCCCGCGTCGCCGTGGAAGAGACGGCTTCGAGACTGCCGTCCTCGTCCTGGGTGATTCGGTCGACGATCTCGACGGCGAAGCCGAGCCGATTCCCCTCCGCGACAAGAAATTCCGGCCCGCCCTCGCGGCCCGCGCCGAAGCGGAAGTCATAGCCGGCGACGACCGCCGAAAGGCCGAGCCGTTTCACCAGAATTTCCTCCGTGAACTCCCGCGCCGGCCGGGCGGCGAAGGCCCTGTCGAAAGTAAGGACGATCATGCCGTCGAGCCCGAGGCGGGCGGCCTGGGCCGCCTTGGCGTCGGGAGGCGTGAGGCGGAAGATCACCGATTGGCCGGCGAAGACGTCCGCGGGATGCGGCTCGAAGGTCAGCAGCGCGCAGGGCTTGCCGAGCTTTTTCGCCAGCGCCTGCGCGCGGGCGACCACGCCGCGATGCCCGCGATGCAGCCCGTCGAAATTGCCGAGCGCCGCGACGGCGCCGTCGAGCCCCGCGGGCGGAGAGGCAGGGTCGCGCGCGACGATGAAGGAAGGATCGGTCACGGCGGGGGCCGATCGGCGTCAGGCCGACGCCGGCTTCTCCGCTGGCGCCGCCGGCGCGGCGGCGCGCGCCGCCTGTTCGCGCGAAGGCACCATCACCGTCGCCTCGCCATCGAGCACCACCTTGCCGTCGACGAGACACTCGCATTTGAGCTTGGCGCGGCGGCCCTTCTCGACGAGCTCCACGACCTCGACCACGACAGTGATGACGTCGCCGATTTTTACGGGCGCCCGGAAGTTCAGGGTCTGCGAAAGATAGACCGCGCCCGGGCCGGGCAGATACATGCCGATGACGGTCGAGATCAGCGAGGCCGTGTAGAGGCCATGGACGATGCGTTCGCCGAAGCGCGTCTTGGAGGCGAAGTGATCCGACAGATGGATCGGATTGCGGTCGCCCGACAGATCGGCGAAGGCGATCACGTCGTCGTCCATCACCGCCTTCATCAGCGTCTCGCGCATGCCGACGCTCAGATCCTCGAAATAATAGATTTTGAACGGCGTCGACATGGGTTTCACCGGATTGTTGCGCGGAGTTGGGGCGAAGCGCCCGCACCCTTTTACCAGAAAACTTCGCGAGCCAAAGCGACAGGACGCGCGCCCGCGACCTCGATCAGCCGCGCGAGCGCCAGCGGGTCGAGATCCTCGCCCGTCGGGCGCAGCTCCAGCGCATGCACGCCTTCCGTGATGAAGAGGCAGTCGAGCCCGGCGCGCCCCGCGCCGGCCAGATCCGTGACGGCGCCGTCGCCGACCGCGAGGATCCTCGATTTCTCCAGCGGCGCGCCCCGCAGGCCGGCCAGGCGCTCCATCGCGGCGGCGTAGATCGGCGGATGCGGCTTGCCGAACATGGCGACCCGACCGCCGAATATGGCGTATCGCTCGGCGAGCGCCCCGGCGCAGTAGACGATGTCGTCGCCGATGGCGACGACGATGTCGGGATTGGCGCAGAGCATTTCGAGCCCGCGCGCCGCGAGCGTCTTCAGGCCCGGATCGTAATCCTGCGGCGTCTCCTCGCGCTCGGCGAAAAGCCCGGTGCAGACGATGTAGTCCGCTTCTTGCGGCCCGACCTTGCGGATGGGAGCGCCGAGGCGCCGTCCCGCCTCCTCGAAGAGACCGTTGTCGCGCGGCGGGCCGAGGTGGTAGCAGGCCTGCCCCTCGCGGGCGAGCATGCCCCGAAGCGTCAGCTCGCCCGCCGAGACGAGATCGTCGAAACAGTCTTCAGGCAGGCCGAGGCCGAGAAGCTGGCGTCGGACTTCGTCATCGGGGCGCGAGGCGTTGGTGATGAGGACGACCGAACCGCCCTTCGCGCGAAAGCGCCGCAACGCTTCGGCGGCGCGCGGAAAATGACGCTTGCCGTCGATCAGCACGCCCCAGACGTCGCAAAGGAGCGCGTCATAGCGACCGGCGATTTCGTGAAGGCCCTCGATCACGGGAATATCCGCCACGGGCGACTGAACGGGCGTCAAAACCGCGCCTCTGTGAAGGCCGCGGCGTAGGCTCTTTCGCCGACGGGCAGAAAGGCGCCGGTCTGCTCCTGGAGCCAGAACAGCCGGCCGTCGGAAATGCGGAACAGCGCGCCATGCAACGTCAGGTGTTTGTGGTGCTCCAGCACCTGCACCATCGGGAAGGTGCGCAGATTGCGCAGGGTCTGTTTGATGGCTTCGAACTCCAGCCGCTCTATGTATCGCGGATCGTCGGGATTGGGCGCAAAGCCGAGCCGCTCCGCGGCCGGCGCCAGCATCTTGATCCAGTCGCCGATGAAGTCGCTGTGGCTCAAGGGGGGCGTCTCGGGCCGCGCGATGCTTTCGGCATAGGCGCGCACGCCGCCGCAGAGGCCGTGGCCCAGCACGACGACATGCTCCACCTTCAGCGCCATCACGGCGTATTCCAGCGCCGCCGAGGCCCCGTGATGATGGTCGTCCGGCTCATAGGGGGGCACGAGCGCGGCGACGTTGCGCAGCACGAACAATTCGCCCGGCCCCGCGCCGAAGATCGCCTCCGGCGCGACGCGCGAATCGCTGCAGCTGACGATCATGGTTCTCGGGGTCTGGCCCTTGGCGAGCTCCCGGAACTTGTCATATTCGGCGACGAAACGGCCGGCGAGAAAACTCTCGTAGCCTTCGAGAAGATGCTGCGGCGGCCCGCCGATGGGTGTTTCTTCCGGGACCGCCAATCTCGACCTCCGTCCGTCTGGAGAACGCCGCGACCGCGAAATTCTCTCATGCGGATGGCGGAACAGCCTCTTATTGTGTAGACGGGGCGGCAAGGCAAGAGAAGATCGAGCCTGCAAGATAACCTGTTCGGAGCCCGATATGATTTCGAAATTGAAACGCAGCGTCCTGGCGATGCCGGGCTCCAACGCCCGCGCGCTGGAGAAGGGCAAGAGCCTTCCCGCCGACGTTTTGATGTTCGAACTCGAGGACGGCGTCGCGGAGTCGGCCAAGGCCATGGCTCGCGAGCAGGTCGCCGCCGCCGTCTCGGGCGGCGGCTATGGCGCGCGTCAGGTCGTCGTGCGCGTCAACGCCCGCGGCTCGGAATGGTACAAGCCCGACGTCGCCGCCATCGCGCCCACGGGGCCGGACGCCATCGTCATCCCCAAGGTCAATTCGCGCGACGACATTCTGAAGGCCGCCGCCGACATCGTCGCCGCCGGCGCGCCGCTCAGGACAAGGCTCTGGGCGATGATCGAGACGCCGCGCGCCATCTTCGACATCGAGAAGATCGCCAGCGCCGCCGACGATCCGGCGTCGCGGCTCGAAGTGCTGGTGCTCGGGCCCAATGACATCGCCAAATCGACCCGGGCGCGGCTCACGCCCGGCCGGCCGGCGCTGCTTTCCTGGCTTTCGGCGGGGGTTCTCGCCGCGCGCGTTCACAATATCGAAATCATCGACGGCATCTACAACGACTTCAACGACGAAGCGGGGCTTCGCCGCGAGGCGGAGCAGGGCCGCGACATGGGCTTCGACGGCAAGATGCTCATCCATCCGAACCAGATCGGCCCGGTGAACGAGATTTTCGCCCCGAGCGCCGAGGAGGTGGATTTCGCCCGCAGGATCATCGCGATCTTCGACGAGCCGGAAAACGCCGAGAAGGGCGTCGTGCAGATCGACGGCAAGATGGTCGAGCGCCTGCATCTCGACATCGCCCGCCGCACCCTCGAGCTGATGGCCGCCGCGGGCTGAACGCGACCGCAGCCGCCGGGCGCAAGCCTGTTTCGCAGGCGCCCGGGCTCCATTATAGTTTTCGCCAAACTGCGAGGATTTCGACCATGGCCGGACCCGACGCCGACGAGAAGGATAATGTTCCAGCGGTGGAGGGCGGAGCCGGCGACGCCGGAAAGACGCCGGAAGCGCCCCGAAAGCCGCCCGTCCCGGCGCGGCGCGGCGGTGGTCTGCTCGTAAAACTCTTCGGTTCCGCGCTGCTGCTCCTGATCGCGATCGGCGCGGGCGGCTATGGCGCGCTGATTTTCAAGGATAAGGATCCGCGCATCCGCCTCGTGGCGGACTATGTCGAAAGCGGCGTCGGCGAAGCGCAATCGGCGCTCGACAAGGCGCAGGCCAGCCTCGCGGAGCTGATGGGCGAGACCAAGCCGGCCAAGGGCTCGAAGGTCACGACCTATCGGGCGGCGCCGCTCGCGCAATCGCCCGAACCCGAAAAAGCGCCGGAGCCGGTCAAAGCCCCCGAACCCGTGAAGGCGCCGGAGCCGGTCAAGGCTCCAGAGCCGGTGAAAGCGCCGGAGCGCGTCGAGAAGGCTCCCGAGGCGCCGGCCGCCCCCGCACAACCGGCTTTTTCCGCCGCCGACGCCGTCGCGCTCGAAGCGCGCGTCGAGGCCACCGTCGAGGCCTCCAACGAGCTGGCGCGCAAGGCGCTGCAAGTCGCCGAATCGGCCCTGGCGGCGGCGGAGGCCGCGAAATCAGGCAGGGCCGCCGCGCCCGGAGCAACGGCTCCCGCCGACGCCGGCGGCTTCACGGCCGAGGAGATGAGTTCGGCGCTAGAGGGGCGCATCGACGCGCTCGGCGATCAGCTCAAGGCGCTTGCCGACCGTCTGGACTCGCCCAAGAACGAGACCCGCGCCGCGCCCGAGGCCGAGGCGCCGAAAGCGCCCGCGGCGGACGGCGCCGCCACGACCGTGGTGGTCGCCTTCACGCTCCAGCGCGAGCTCGAGGCGGGGCGCCCCTACGCCGACGAAATCGCGGCGCTGACCCGCCTCGGCGCGGACGCGGGCGTGATCGCAAGTCTCTCGCCCATGGCGGAGAAGGGCGCCCCGACGGGAGCGCAGTTGCGCGAAACTTTCGCGCCGATCGCCAAACGCCTGCGCGCCGCCGAAAATCATGCGGGCGGGGATCTGGCCGAGCATCTCCTGCATGGCGCGAGCAAGCTCGTGAAAGTCCATCCCACCGGCCAGCCGCATCCGGAAACGGTCGACGGGAAGCTCGACAAGATCGACGCCGCGCTCGTCCACGGCGACTTCGCGGCGGCGCAGGCGGCTTTCGAGAGCCTGCCGGAGGCGGCGCAGGCCGAGGGGAAGGAATTCGGCGAAATGCTTCAGCAGCGCATCGCCGCCGCTAAGGCCGCCGACGATCTTCTGCACAGCGCCATCGCCGCCCTGGGCGGCCAGAAATAAGCGAGAGCGCCAGCCATGCTGTTTTTATTCTTCTTCATCCTCGCGCTGGCCGTCGTCGCCCTGGGCCTCGAATGGCTGATCGAGCAGCCTGGCTCTCTGACGCTCGAATTCGCGGGCTGGCACATGGAGGCGTCGATCCCCGTGGCGGTCGCCGGCCTTCTGCTGCTGATCGCGACCGTCATCGTGGTCTGGGCGATCGTCGTGGCGCTGATTCGCCTGCCCCGCCGCATGGCCGGCGGCTCTCGCGAACGGCGCCGGGAGCGGGGCCTCGACGTGATTTCGCAGGGTCTTGTCGCCGTGGGAGCAGGCGACCTCGCCCGCGCGCGAAAGGCCGCGGCGCTGGCCGAGCGCCTGCTGCCCGGCGAACCGCTGACGCAGATGCTCAACGCGCAGGCGGCTCAGCTCTCCGGCGACCATCAGGCGGCGGCGAAAGCCTTCCACAAGATGACGCTGAAACCCGAGACGAAACTTCTGGGCCTGCGCGGCCTGCACATCGAAGCTAAACGGCGGCAGGACGCGGAAGCGGCGCATCATTTCGCGAAGGCCGCCCATGAGATCGCCCCGCTCCCCTGGGCCGGCTCCGCCGTGCTCGAACATCACGCCGCCGGGGGCGACTGGGAGAAGGCCCGCGCGGCGGTCGAGGCCAATCTCGCCGCCAAGGCGATCGACGCCGCGACCGCGCAGAATTTGCGGGCGGTGATAGAGACGGCAATGGCGATGGAGAAGGAGCGGGAGCATCCCCACGACGCGCTGCGCCTCGCCCGCCAGGCGCTGAAGCGCCGCCCCGGATTCCCGCCCGCGGCCGCAACCGCCGCGCGCGTGCTGATCCACCATGGCGACCGCAAACAGGCGCTCAAGCTCATCGAGACCGTATGGGCGACGAAGCCCCATCCCGATCTCGCGGAAGTCTATTTCGAGGCGCTGCCCGACGAGTCGAACAGCCAGCGCGTCACGCGCATCGAGAAACTCGCCAGACTCGCGCCCGACGCTCCGGAGAGCCGCCACATTCTCGCGCAGGCCGCGCTCTCGGCCCGCGACTTCACGAAAGCGCGCGAGGCGCTGGCGCCGCTCGTCGCCGCGGGTCAGCACCCCACGGCCCACACCTGCCTGCTGATGGCGGAAATAGAGGACGCCCAGAACGGCCCGAGCGGGCCGGTGCGCGAATGGCTCGCGCGCGGATCGCGGGCGCCGCGCGACCCCGCCTGGATCGCAGACGGCGTCGTCTCGAAACACTGGCTGCCGATCTCGCCGGTCAGCGGCAAGCTCGACGCCTTCGAGTGGAAGATCCCGCCCCATTCGGCCCAGCACCTCACCGAAGAGGGCCAGCCGAACATTCCGGCCGCCTTCCTCGCCCGCCAGCCGGCGTCGCTGGAAGCGCCCGCGTCGGGCGCGGGCGGCGCCGCTCAGTAACCGCGGGCGCGATCCGCGCGGCGGATGCGCACATAGAGCGCGCCTTCGCCGCCGTGATGCCGCGCCGCCTCGCCGAAGCCGACGACGACGTCGCGCAGATGCGGCGACTGCAGCCACATGGGGACGGCGCGCCTCAGCACGCCGCCCTCCTCGCGCGACAGACCCTTTCCGGTGACGACGATCGCCACCTTCGCGCCTTCCGCCTGGGCGCGGCGCAGAAAGGACGTGAGGGCGCGCTGCGCCTCGTCCTGCCGCATCCCATGCAGATCGAGCTTGGCGTCGACCTCCAGCCTCCCGCGCTTGATCTTGACGCGCGTGCGATGATCGATGTCGACGAGCGGCGTGACGGCGGGCCGCGGGGGCGGCGGCGGGCGGTCGCGGTTGGGCGCGGCCGCGGAAATCTTGTGGGGCGGCTCCTTCGCCGGGGTCGGCGCGGCTTCGACCGGCGGGGCGGGGCGCGCATGAAAGGGCCGCACATTGGCCGTCACGATCGTCCAGAGCTCGGCCTCGGCGTGCGACAGCCGGCGGGTGTATCGGCGCGGCCCCTCGCTCACGGCGCAGCCTCGTCGACCGGCAGGAAAACGGTGAAATCGGCCGGATGGCGCACCAGTCCGGCGCGCCGGCCGGCGGCGTCTCCCGCGCCGAAGAACAGATCGGCGCGGGCCGCCCCGAGAATAGCCGACCCTGTGTCCTGCGCGATCATCAGCCGCTCCAGCTTCGCTTCCGTTTCATCCTGCCACGGAACGCGGGTTTCGATCCAGAAGGGCAGGCCATAGCACCAGATCGACCGATCGACGGCGATGGACCGCAGAGGCGTGAGGGCGCAGCCCTCTCCGCCGATCGGGCCGACCTGCCGGTCGCTCGACGCGTCGATACGGAAGAATACAGAAGATCGGTTTTCCTGCATCAGCTTCCGGCCGGGCTCGCCGCTGGCCGCTCCCAGACGGCGCAGGGTCGCTTTCATCGTCTCGAGCGACATTTCGCCAGCCGGCGTGATCCCGCGTTCGATCAGAAGCCTGCCGATGGAGGTGTAGGGCCAGCCGTTGCGGCCGTCATAGGTGAGCGGGAGGCTCGCGCCGTCCGGAAGCCGCAGCCGAGCCGAGCCCTGCACCTGCATAAGAAACAGCTCTACCGCGTCGCGCACGAAGGCGATGGGCCGGGAGCCGGTCGCGGCGCCTTCTTCCTCGATCGCGCGACGGTCGGGATAGGGCGCGAGCGTTCCGTCAGCCGCGCGGCGCGCGCTCGTCAGGATCTCTCCGGTCGGGAGCCGCAAGGGGGCTTCGTTCAATGTGACGAGATCGGGCGGTCGCGACAGGATCGGCGTCTCGAAGCCCGGCTCCGGCATGAGCCGCGCCTCGACCTCGGGCTCGTAATAGGCGGTGACGAAGCCCGTGCGGTTCAGCCGAAATGGCCGAAACCAGCGCCGGAAGAAATCTTCGGGGTTCGCCTCTTCAAGTGCGGCTTGTGAGGCCGCGACGAGGCCGGGAGGCGGCTGGCGGGCGGGACGCTGTTCGGTCTCCGCCGTCACAATCCGGACGGCCGAGCGCCGAAAGGCCGCGAGGGCTTCATCGAGACTGTCGCGAGTAAAACCGTCGAGCGCCTCGAAGGCGACGGGCGACAGACCTTCAGGCCGGCGCACCGCTTATTCTGCGGGTCGCGTCGCGACGAGTTTCCAGTTCGGGTCCGAGGCGCGCGGGTCGCGCGCAAAGGTCCACAATTCGACGACCGGAACCGTATGTCCGCCCTCGATCGTCTCACCTTCCTTGTTGCGGCGCAGATTCATCAGCCGTGTTGCGAAGCGCACGGTGATCTCGTTGAGCCGCGGCGCGGCGCGGGCCGACTCCACCAGCGCGGAATCGATGGCTATGACGGCCGTCTCCAGCGTCTCGCCCTTCTCTTCGCGACGAGCGATCTCGTCGGCGAAGCCGTCGAAAACCTCCTTCGAAAGAAGCGGACGCAACTGGTCGCGGTCACCCCTGGCGAAGGCCGAGACTATCATGTCATAGGCGCGCCGGGCGCCCTCCAGAAAAGCCTGGCCGTCGAAACGCGGGTCCGCAGCGGCGATGGCGTCGAGGCCGGAGGCGGCTGCGCCGCCCTTTTCGGCGACGCCCTCCCAGCTCGCAGGGACGTTGCGCCTCGCGGCCGGGCCATCGTCGAGCGGCGCGGCGCCGGGTAGCGGCGTGGCGCCGGCGGGCGACGGTCGCCTCGGCTGGAATTGCGCCGGCGGCGGAGCGTCGCGATCGACGCGCACTCCTAGGACGGAACGCAGCTTCCAGATGACGAAGACAGCAAGCGCCGCAAAGACGACGAGCGACGGATCGAAAGGTTCGCCAGTTGGCGCCATTGGTCACTCCCGAATCTCTTTGGTGTCGGCTAACATGTCGAGGCCGATATGTCACGAATCAAGGGGTCGGGCGCTTCGCCGCAGCCCGCGGAGGCCGCAAGACGGTGAATAGATCGAAATTTCTGGGCTTCGCGATCGGCGCCTGGATCGTTGTGGAGATTCTGGCCTTCACGCTCGTCATCAAATCTTTGGGCGTGCTGGCGACGGTTGCGCTAGGTCTCGGGACCACCGCATTGGGTCTCGCTGACGTTAAGCGCCTGCTTTCCTATTGGCGCGAGCGGCGGAGCGGGGCCAGTCGCGGCGGCGCGACTCTGGATGGCGCGATGCAGGCCCTGGGAGCGCTGCTGCTCATTCTTCCGGGTTTCGCCTCCGATTTCGTCGGGCTCGCGCTCAAATCCCCATCGGTGCGGGAAAGCGTCGCACGGCGCATTCGGGAGCGCGGCAAGGCGAAGGACCCGCGCACCATCGACCTGGAGCCGGGCGAATGGAAGGTCGTGACCAAGAAGAGGCGCGCCCCGCGCAAGGCCGGCGCGAAATGAGGCGACGCGGCTCGCCTTGTTCCACTCGACGAGACGTGTTACGCGGGCGCGACTTTTTCTGCGGCCCGGCTGGGAGATTCCGACATGTCCGACACCAATGGCAACGGCGCTAATGCGGCGCCGGGGGGCGCTCCGGCCCTCAACGCCCTCGTTCAGTATCTGAAGGACTTCTCCTTCGAAAATCCGAACGCCCCGAATTCCCTCGGCCCGCAGGAGAAGGCGCCGAATATTTCCATTCAGGTCAACGTCAACGCCAAGCAGCTGGCGCCGACCGATTTCGAAGTGTCGCTGACCCTCGACGCCAAGGCCGGCGAGGGCGCGGGCCTGTTGTTCAAGCTCGATATGGAATATGGCGGCGTCTTCCGCCTGCTGAACATTCCGCAGGAGCAGGTCCATCCGATCGTGATGATCGAATGTCCGCGTCTCCTTTTCCCCTTCGTGCGCCAGATCGTGGCTGACGCGACCCGCGACGGCGGTTTCCCCCCGCTCTACATCGACCCGATCGATTTCGTCGCGCTCTATCAGCAAAAGGCCGCCGAGGCCTCGGGTCAGAACTTCGCGCAGGCGTAAAAATCAGCCCGGCGAGGCGGCCGATTCGTCGGACCGCCCCGTCAGGTAACGATCCCAAATCACGGACTTCGACAGCCCCGCCACAAAGGCGCGATGCGCCTCGTCCTCTGCGGGGCTGAGCCGGTCTTCGAGCAGCGCGGGGCGCGCGCGCAGCAGATCAGACGTCTGCGTGCGGCGTGACACGCTCACCGTCTGCAGGGAGAGCGCGGCCTGGCGCCCGCCCATCAGCTCCGCATAAACCTCCGCCAGAAGTCCCGCGTCGAGAAGCGCCCCGTGCTTGTCGCGGCGCGAGAGATCGATGCCATATCGCTGACACAGCGCGTCGAGAGAGGCGGGGCTGCCGGGATGAAGCCGCCGCGCGATGGCGAGCGTGTCGACGATGCGCGCGGGCGCCAGCGGCGCGAAATTCAGCATTGCGAATTCGGCGTTGATGAAACGCACGTCGAATTCGGCGTTATGCGCGACCATTGGGGAATCCTCGATAAAATCGATGAATTCCTCTGCGATCTCGCGAAACTTCCTGTGCTGGGACAGAAACTCGCGAGAGAGGCCGTGAACGCGAAACGCCTCCTCCGGCATGTCGCGCTCGGGATCGATATAGGCGTGGAAGACTCGGCCGGTCGGAATGAGATTCAAAATCTCGACGGCGCCGATCTCGACGACGCGGTCGCCTTTCGAGGGATCGAGGCCGGTGGTTTCCGTATCGAAGACGATTTCGCGCATGTCTGTCTAATCGCTCAGTCAGTGAAGAAAAACCAGCTCACCACGCCCCCCGGACGAGTTTGAAAGCCAACTTGCTCGAAATCCGGAGAGCGCAATCGGGCCTCGTCATGAAGTCGTTCTTCGCTGGCGGGGTTTCGTCCACATCTGCGTCTGGCGCGTCAGGCCCTTCCTTCGAGCGCATCCAGAATCGCCCGAACTTCCTTTCGCGCTTCGTCGAGTCCTCGGTCCGTATGCACGACGAAATCGGCTCGCGCCCGCTTTTCCGCGTCCGGCGTCTGCTTCGCCAGAATGGCGGCGAATTTCTCTTCCGTCATGCCCGGCCGCGCAAGCACACGGGCCTTTTGCACATCTTCCGGCGCCGAGACGACGACGATGGCGTCGACAGTCTTCTCTGCGCCCGTCTCGAACAGCAGCGGCACATCATAGACGACGATACGCGCGCCCTTTTCGTCCTGCTCCTTCAGAAAGCGGTCCCGCTCCGCCCAGACGAGCGGATGGACGATCTGCTCCAGCTTCTTCATCGACGCCGGATCGTCGAGCACACGCGCGGCGAGAAGCCCGCGATCCACCACGCCGTCGACCGTTACGCCCGGAAACTCCGCCTCGATCGGGGCGACCGCCGCGCCTCTGTACAGGTCGTGAACGATCTGGTCCGAATCGAGCACGGCCACGCCCTCGTCGCGAAACATCTGGGCCGTTGTCGATTTGCCCATGCCGATCGAACCGGTGAGGCCCAGGCGCAGCATCTTTCGTCCGCTCAAGAGATCAGCGCTCCCTCGCGGCGAAGGGCGTCGAGAAGGGGGAGGATCGGCAGACCCATGATGGTCCAGTGATCGCCGCTGACGCTCGCGAAAAGCTGCGCCCCCAGCCCTTCGACCTGATAGGCGCCGGCGCTCGCGAGCGCCGTTTCCCCCATGAGGGCGAGATAGGCGGCGATGAATTCGTCGCTCAGCTCCCGCATCGTCAGATCGGCGTGCGCGACGGTCTCGAAAATGATCGCGCCGTCGCGAACGAGGGCGACGGCGGAATGGAGACGATGACTCCGCCCGGAGAGAAAACGCAGCAATTTGGCCGCTTCCTGCATCGTCCCCGGCTTGCCGAAAATCCACTCCTCGCAGCTCGCGACCTGATCCGCCCCCAGCACCAGACGGCCGAGCGAGCGGGCGGAAACGGACCGGGCCTTGGCGCGCGCGAGCGCCAAGGCCAGCGCGTCCGCGCCGACGGGCCCGAGGCGTGATTCGATCCCACGCTCATCGACGTCGGCCGGACGCGCCTCGAATGGGAGGCCCGACTGCGCCAGAACGGCCTGACGGCCGGCGCTTCTCGAGGCGAGAATCAGCGGCGCTTCAGCGCGCCAGAAAGAGGACGCGGTCGTCACTGGCGATTCATCCACAGGCGGGTTTGAAAGTCGAAAAGCGGGGACAGCGTTAAGCCTTTCTTAACGAGGCTGTAGAGAGGTGGTCACAAGTCCGGGGAAGGATCAACAGGCCAGCGGGAGTCGATAGGGGCGATCGGGATAATCCGGACAGCGGGGATTCACAATCGGCCAACAGGACGCGCGCGTGATCATCATAATTAAATATTTGTAAATAATAGATATTTATCGATTTCCCCGTAATTCCCCAACCCCTTCGGCGTTCTTGCGGACTCTTCAGAGCCTGTGGGAAATTTGTTAACGGAAATTAACCAGTGCGATGAGCTGGTTAATAAAAAGTAAATAAATCTGTCTTTTAAGAATTTTTGTTTTTTGGCGTTTCGCGCTACTCCCCAATCGGTCGCTTCTCGCCGATGGGTCGAATGGAATGTCTGACGAAAAAGCTCTGATCTCTGCGTTGCGCGGTAAAGCGAGCGCCGTCCCGCCAATGTGGCTCATGCGGCAGGCGGGCCGCTATCTGCCGGAATATCGCGCGCTTCGGTCCAAGGCGAAGAGCTTCCTCGATTTCTGCTACACGCCCGCGATGGCCGCCGAAGTGACGCTGCAGCCGGTCCGGCGCTTCCACTTCGACGCCGCGATCCTCTTCTCGGACATTCTCGTCATCCCCGACGCCATGGGCCAGACGGTGTCCTTTGAAACGGGCTCGGGCCCGCGCCTCGATCCGATCGAGACGCCGGAGGGGATTTCCCGGCTCGGCGCCTTCGATATCACGAAACTCTCGCCGGTCTTCGAGACCATCGATCGGGTGAAATCGGAGCTGCCGACGGATGTCGCCTTCATCGGTTTCTGTGGCGCGCCATGGACGGTCGCAAGCTATATGATCGCCGGGCAGGGCACGCCGGATCAGGCGCCGGCGCGGCTTTTCGCCTTCCGCCATCCGGATGCCTTCTCCAGTCTCATCGACCGGCTCGTCGACGCATCGGTGGAATATCTCGTTCGGCAAATCGACGCCGGCGTCGAGGTCGTGCAGATTTTCGACAGCTGGGCGGGAGTGCTGCCGGCCAATGAATTCGAGGCCTGGTCGGCGAGGCCGATCGCGCGAATGATTGCGGCGCTGAAGACGCAACGGCCGAATGTGCCGGTCATCGCCTTCGTGCGCGGCGCCGACGCGCAACTGCCGCGGCTGACGAAGACGCTCCACGCCGATGGCTATGGGCTCGATACGGCGCTCGATCCGAAATGGGCGGCGGCGAACACCGCGGCGAATGTTTGCCTTCAGGGCAATCTCGATCCGCTGGCGCTCATCGCTGGCGGCGCGGCGCTGGACCGGGAGATCGACTCGATCCTCGGGGCCTTTGCGGGCCGCCCGCATATTTTCAACCTCGGCCATGGCATTCTGCCGCAGACGCCGATCGAGCATGTGGAACGGCTCGTCGAGCGGGTGCGAGGGGCGAGGGACTAGCGATGTATCTCTGGATCAAGGCGCTGCATGTCGTCGCCATCATTTCATGGATGGCCGGGCTTCTCTATCTGCCGCGGCTCTTCGTCTATCACGCCGAAACAGCGCCGGGGCCCCAGTCCGAGACCTTCAAGATCATGGAGCGGCGGCTTTACCGCTACATCATGACGCCGGCGATGACTGTCGCCTGGCTGACCGGGCTTTATCTCGCGGTCGAGGGCGGGGCGCTGTCGTCGGGGTGGTTTCACGTGAAAGCAACGCTGGTGGTCCTGATGACCGCCGCACATGTCCATGACGGCGTGCTGCAGCGGCGTTTCGCGGCGGACGCGAACCGCCATTCCTCGCGCTATTACCGCGTCCTCAACGAGATCCCCACATTGCTCATGATCGGCATCGTCGTTCTGGTGATCGTGAAGCCTTTTTGACGACGCTTGCATTGTCTTTGAAAAACATATAAGAACTTGATCCTTACCTAAGGCAGACAGTCGTTTTGACGACCGCCGATATTGCTCCGGCGTTCGGGAATCCCCTTCCCGCCTCTCTGCCCGCTCTCCTGACGCATATCTCTTCGAAGGCCCACATGCGGGAAATCAAACTTTCGGACTTGAAGTCCAAGTCCGCCGCCGAACTTCTCGCTTTCGCCGAGGAGCACGAAGTCGAAAACGCCTCCCTCCTGCGCAAGCAGGAGCTGCTTTTCGCAATCCTGAAACAATTCGCCAGCCGTGACGTCGAGATCGTCGGGGAGGGCGTCGTGGAGGTGCTGCAGGACGGCTTCGGCTTCCTGCGTTCGCCCGACGCCAATTATCTCGCAGGGCCGGACGACATCTATGTCTCGCCCTCGCAGATCCGCAAATTCGGCCTTCGCACCGGCGACACGGTCGAGGGCATGATTCGCAGCCCCAAGGAAGGCGAGCGCTATTTCGCCCTTCTCAAGGTCAATTCGATCAATTTCGAAGACCCGGAGAAGGTGCGGCACAAGGTGCCTTTCGACAATCTGACGCCGCTTTACCCGGACGAGCGGCTGAAGCTCGAAATCGAGGACCCGACGAAAAAGGATCTTTCGTCGCGCGTCATCGACCTCGTGGCGCCGATCGGCAAGGGCCAGCGCGCGCTGGTCGTCGCGCCGCCGCGCACCGGCAAGACCGTGCTGCTGCAGAATATCGCGCAGTCGATCACGACCAATCATCCCGAATGCTATCTGATCGTGCTGCTCATCGACGAGCGTCCGGAGGAAGTCACCGACATGCAGCGCAGCGTGCGCGGCGAGGTCGTGTCCTCGACCTTCGACGAGCCGGCGGTGCGCCACGTCCAGGTCGCCGAAATGGTGATCGAAAAGGCCAAGCGCCTCGTCGAGCATCGACGCGACGTGGTGATTCTGCTCGATTCGATCACACGTCTTGGACGCGCCTACAACACCGTCGTGCCGTCGTCGGGCAAGGTGCTGACAGGCGGCGTGGACGCCAATGCTCTGCAGCGCCCGAAGCGTTTCTTCGGCGCCGCGCGCAACATCGAGGAAGGCGGCTCGCTGACCATCATTGCGACCGCGCTGATCGACACCGGCTCGCGCATGGACGAAGTGATCTTCGAGGAATTCAAGGGCACGGGCAACAGCGAGATCATTCTCGACCGCAAGGTGGCCGACAAGCGCGTCTTCCCGGCGATCGACATCACCCGCTCCGGCACCCGCAAGGAAGAGCTGCTCGTCGCCCCGGACATTCTCAAGAAAATGTATGTCCTGCGCCGCATCCTCAATCCGATGGGTCCGGCCGACGCGATCGAGTTCCTGCTCGGCAAGCTGCGCGAGACCCCGAAGGGCAATCAGGCTTTCTTCGATTCGATGAACACCTGAGGCAGAGCGGAAATAGCGACAATTCAGAATTCCCAAAAGCGCGGTTTCCATTGACCTGGAAACCGCGCTTTGTTCATTATGAAAAGGTGACACAACAAAACGGACTCCAAGGAAAGCTGATAATCCGTAATAGAGTGGGGCGATGACGAAAGCCGTGTTCACCACTAAGAATTCGTCGTCTTATGATGATCTTCCCGAGGTTCGATACCATTTTCCCAAGACATATTTGAATCAGGTTGGTCAGGCTGTTGGTGATTGGATCGTTTATTACGAACCTCGTCGGTCAACGAACGACCCGTCCAGCCGAGGCGGCTCGCAAGTTTATTTTGCGACGGCAAGATTAGAGCGCATCATTCCCGATACATCCCGACCAGATCACTTCTACGCCGAGGTCTCGAATTATCTTCCATTTGTTCGCCCGGTGCCTTTCCGCGAGGGCAGCCGCTATTACGAGGGGAATCTCGAAAAACCGGACGGTTCGACGAACAAAGGAGCATTTGGTCGTGCCGTAAGGAATTTGACCGATGCAGAATTCGATTTGATTTGGCAGGCCGGTTTTGCACACATTATCGGCTTCGAAAAAAGAATCCGACCGGCCCCGGATGTTCCCGAAGAGCCAATGCAATTGATTCCGGGTTTTTCAGAAGAACAAGCAAAATTTTACCATGATGAACCATTGGAAGAGGACCGACGAATTGTCGAGCAGCTTATTTCGCGGCCTTTTCGAGACAGAGCGTTTTCAGCTGCCGTAAAAGACGCTTACGGCGACACCTGCGCAATGTCTGGGATCAAAATCATAAACGGCAGCGGTCGGTCGGAAGTTCAAGCAGCCCACATACGTCCCGTAGAGAAGTGGGGTCCTGACAGTGTTCGTAATGGTATTGCGCTCTCGGGGACGTTTCATTGGATGTTCGATCGAGGGCTAGTCTCAGTAGACGACGATTTCGGTTTGTTGCTCGCAAAAGACAGATTGCCTGATTCGATAGATCGTCTTTTGGGTGGGAATAATCGTTTACTCTTACCTCAAAGATTAGACTTACGTCCACATCCGCAATTCCTGGCTTGGCACAGGCGGGAAATATTCAAAGGATAAGCTAGGTTTTAGGTTTACGGAGCACGCAAATTTTTCCTCGCTAATAAGTGACCTCGGGAAGTCCGGAATGTTCTCCAGTTTCGCCAATGTCTGGACGATCGTCGGTCTCGCGCGCGATCTGAAACCCGGCAGACCCCTGCCAATGCGGGTCGCGGGCGAGCGCATCGTTTTCTTTCGGGACGCCTCCGGCGCTGCAGCCGCGCTGCTCGACCGATGCCCGCATCGCGGCGTGGCCCTGTCGCTCGGCCGCGTCGACAGGGGCGTGATCGAATGCCCGTTTCACGGCTGGCGTTTCGACGGCTCCGGGGCCAATTGCGGCGCGCCCTTCAACCCGGACGCGAAGCGCGAAAATCTCGGCGCGATCAGCCTGCCGGCGTGCGAAAGCGGGGGCCTTTTATGGCTTTACACCGGTTTCGCGCCCGAAGACGAACCCGCCCTGTCCGACACTTTCGCCGCGCCCGGGCTGGCGCTTTGCGCGCAGTCGGTCCTGTGGCGCGCGCATTGGACGCGGGTGATGGAGAACATGCTCGACATGCCGCATCTGCCCTTCGTGCATCGGCGCACGATCGGCGCGGGGCTGAGGGAACTCGTCGAGAAAAGGATGGATGTTTACTGGGAGGATCGGCCTTACGGGGCGCGAATCACCAACGCTGTGGACGGCGTCCCGCGACCGGGGGCGCTGGAATATCGCTTTCCGAATGTCATGGAGCTGTTCATCGATCCCCCGGGTAAACTCTTTCGGCTCATGGTCGCCTGCGTGCCGGAGGACGGGGAAACGACCCGCCTGATCTTGCTGACGATGCGCGATTTCGCCCGTTCGCCGCTCCTCCATCCCGTTTTTCGCTGGATGAATCGCCGCATCGCCAATGAGGATCAGGCGATTGTCGAATCGTCGCTGCCCCATGAAGTCCCGCCGCCGGCGGAGGAGGCGTCGGTGAGAACGGACGCGCCCACGCTGGCCTTTCGCCGCATCTACCGGCAAAGACTTCTGGGAAGCGCGGCGACGCCGCCGCCTCGCGCTGTGGCCCCCGGCAAGACGCCGGCCGCGCCTTGAAGGAAAATATGATGTCATCCGACACGATTTTTGCGCTCGGGACAGGAGCCGGCCGCACGGCGATCGCCGTCATCCGGCTCTCGGGGCCGGGCGTGCGCGCGGTTCTGTCGGAATTCGCCGGATCGACGCCAGAGCCGCGAATGGCGCGGCTGGTGGAGCTGTGCGATCCTCGGGACGGCGAAACGCTCGACAGGGGCCTGACGATTTTCTTCCCCGCGCCCCATTCGGCGACAGGGGAAGACTATGCCGAATTTCACGTCCATGGCGGCCGCGCGGTCGTCGATGGCGTGCTCGCCGCGCTCTCTCGGCGGCCCGGATTGCGCAGCGCCGAGCCGGGTGAATTTGCACGGCGCGGCTTCGCCAATGGCAAACTTGATCTGTCGCAGGCGGAGGCGCTCGCCGATCTCGTCGACGCCCAGACCGAAGCGCAGCGACGGCAAGCCTTGCGAATCGCCGGCGGCGCGCTGCGGCGACGCGTCGAAGCCTGGCGCGCAGCGCTCATCGAAGCGCTCGCGCTGGTGGAGGCCGAACTGGACTTCAGCGACGAGGGCGATGTCAGCGTCTTTTCCGCCGACCGGCTTGAAGCCCTGTTGCAGCCCGTTCTGTCGGAGATCCGAGCAGCGCTCGAGGACGCCCCCGCCTCGGAGCGGATGCGCGATGGATTTCTCGTCATGATCCTCGGCGCGCCCAATGCCGGCAAGTCGACGCTGCTCAATGCGCTCGCGCGGCGCGATCTTGCGATCGTCTCCCCAACGCCCGGCACGACGCGCGACATGATCGAGGCGCATCTCGACCTCGGCGGCCTTCCCGTCACCTTCGTCGATACAGCGGGTCTTCGCGAAGCCGAGGACGAGATCGAAAAGATTGGCGTCGACCGTGTCGTCGAGCGCGTCGGAACGGCCGATCTCGTCCTGTGGCTGTCGGAGAAAGGGGAAGACCCTTCCCTCGACGCGCTGGGGAATATTGATCTGCTCCGCGTCTGGAGCAAATGCGATCTACATCAATCCGCGCAGGGATGGCTCGGCATTTGCGCGACGAGCGGTCTGGGTCTGGATTCGCTTCTGAATGAGATTGCGGATCGGGCGGGGGCGCGGCTCGGAGATGGCGCTTCGGCCCTGCTGATCCGCGAGCGCCACAGGCGGGCGGCCGAGGACGCGGGGAAAATGATCGCAGCCGCGCTGGCGCCCGAAAAAGACTTGGAATTTGTCGCCGACGATTTACGTTCCGCCGGGCGGTCGCTCGGCCGGATCGTCGGCTCGGTCGATGTCGAGGATGTGCTCGATGCGGTGTTTTCGCATTTCTGCATCGGCAAATGAGCCAGATGTTTCACGTGAAACAAAGTTGAGGCGGCGCAGGAAGCGTCAGACACGGAATGTCGGTAAAGGAATTCGACGTCATAGTGGTAGGCGGCGGACACGCCGGTTGTGAAGCGGCGGCGGCCTCCGCGCGCTTTGGCGCGCGAACGGCGCTCGTCACCCATTCCCGCGCCAGCATCGGGGCCATGTCCTGCAATCCTGCGATTGGCGGCCTCGGCAAGGGGCAGCTCGTCCGCGAAATCGACGCGCTCGACGGGCTGATGGGACGGGTCGCCGACGCTGGCGGCATCCAGTTTCGCGTCCTCAATCGCTCGAAGGGGCCTGCGGTGCGCGGCCCTCGCGCCCAGGCGGATCGCAAGCTTTATCGCAACGCCATGTTGGCCGCGATTGAGAGCGTCGATAATCTCACCGTGCTGGAAGGCGCCGTCGAGGATTTGCTGGTCGAGGGGTCCCAGGTCCGCGGCGTCAGGACAGCGTCCGGTGAAGACATCCGCGCCGCGGCGGTCGTGATCACCACGGGCACTTTCCTTGCCGGCGTCATTCATATCGGCGACGAGCGGACGCCGGCGGGGCGGATGGGCGATCCGCCCGCCATCGGCCTGTCGAGGCGCATCCGCGAAGCGGGCTTTGCCGTCGGCCGTCTGAAGACAGGCACGCCGCCGCGACTCGACGGCAGAACGATTCGTTGGGAGGAATTGGAAACACAATGGGGCGATGAGAGCCCGGAGCCATTTTCCTCTCTGACGACCCACATCGCCAATCGCCAGATCGCCTGCGCGATCACCCGCACGACGGCGGCGGTGCATGAGATCATCCGCTCGGACCTGCACCTTTCACCCATGCGGACGGGAGCCATCTCGGGACCGGGGCCGCGCTATTGCCCGTCGATCGAGGACAAGGTCGTGCGTTTCGCGGATCGCGACGCCCATCAAATTTTTCTCGAGCCCGAAGGACTCGACGATGACACGGTCTACCCGAATGGCGTCTCTACCTCGCTGCCGCTTGCGACCCAGCGGGCTTTCATAAACGCGATACCCGGGCTGCAGGACGCCCGCATCATCCGGCCCGGCTATGCCATCGAATATGACTATGTCGATCCGCGCGAACTGCTGCCAAGTCTCGAGACCAAGCGGCTGCAGGGGCTGTTTCTCGCGGGACAAATCAATGGCACGACGGGATATGAGGAAGCGGCCGCGCAGGGACTCGTCGCCGGGCTCAACGCGGCCCGCCTCGCAGCCGGACGCGGGGTGGTCATTTTCGATCGCGCCGAAGCCTATCTCGGCGTGATGATCGATGATCTTGTCACGCGGGGGGTGAGCGAACCCTATCGCATGTTTACTTCGCGCGCCGAATATCGTTTGTCGTTGCGCGCCGACAATGCGGATGAGCGCCTGACGCCGAAAGGCGTCGCGCTCGGCTGTGTGGGCGCGCTCCGCGCGGCGACCTTTGCGAAAATGGCCGAAAAGCTCAGCCGCGCTCGTGCCTTGCTGGAAAGTCTGTCGCTGACCTCGTCAGCTGCCCTGCGGCACGGATTGCCGGTCAATCAGGACGGGCAACGCCGCAGCGCTTTCGCCCTGCTTGCCTTTCCGTCGGTCACGCTGGCGCGGCTGCAGGAAATCTGGCCTGAACTGGCGGAGATCGATCCTTCGACCGCCGAGAGGGTGGAGACGGATGCGCGCTATTCCGTCTATCTCGACCGGCAGCAGGCGGATATCGACTCTTTCCGACGCGACGAGCAGCTCGCGCTTCCCGAGTCGCTGGACTATGGGTCGATTGCCGGACTCTCGGCGGAATTGCGCGGCAAGCTGACCTATCTGCGGCCGCGCACGATTGGCCAGGCGCAGCGCATCGACGGCATGACTCCTTCAGCCTTGACGCTTCTGGCGGCGCGGGCGCGGAGCGCATGAGTTGGTCCGCCGATCGGGCGAAGGCGCTCGAACTCTTCCCTTGCCTGCGCGGGATCGAGCGGGAGCTCGAGACTTATGAAGAGTTGCTACGGCGCTGGCAGGGAAAGATCAATCTGGTCGCGCCGAATACGCTTAATGAGATCTGGATGCGCCATTTCGCTGATTCGGCGCAGGCGGTCGAGGCCGCGCCTGAAGCAAGGGTCTGGCTCGATATTGGATCGGGAGCCGGCTTTCCTGGCCTCGTTACCGCGCTTTTGCTGAAGGACCGGCGAGAGGCGAAAGTTCATCTGATCGAGAGCGACCAGCGCAAGGCCGCCTTCATGCGCGCTGTTTCACGTGAAACAGGCGCGCCGGCCGAAATCCATGTAGGGCGAATCGAGGCGGAATTGCCGCGCCTTTCCGGCCGGATCGACGCCGTCAGCGCCCGCGCGCTGGCGCCGCTCGACAGACTTCTCGCCCTTGCCGCGGGACCGTTGAATAATGGCGCGATTGGCGTGTTTTTGAAGGGGGAAGACTGGCGCGAAGAATTGACCGCCGCCGAGCGCATCGGTAATTTCAGCTTCCATACCATTCAAAGCCGCACGCATCCGCGCGCCCGGCTCATCGTCGCCGAGCACAGCGCCCGAGGCAAAAAGTGACCGTACAGACTAACGGCCAGCGCGTTCTGGTCCTCGCCAATCAGAAGGGCGGCGTGGGCAAGACGACCACCGCAATCAATCTCGGCACGGCGCTCGCCGCCGTCGGCGAACAGGTTCTGGTGATCGATCTCGATCCCCAGGGCAACGCCTCGACCGGACTCGGCGTCGAGCGCAAGAGTCGCAAGCTTTCGACCTATGACGTGCTGCTCGGCGAATCCAGCCTCGCCGACGCCATCGTCGCCACAGCCGTTCCGCGCCTTTCCATAGCTCCCTCGACGCTCGATCTTCTCGGCGTCGAACTCGAAATCGCCGCGGACAAGGATCGCGCTTTCCGTCTGAAGCGGGCGCTGGCCGAGCTGGCGGCGGCCGAGGCCCATGACGGCAAGCGTTATGATTACATCCTCATCGACTGCCCGCCGTCGCTCAATCTGCTGACGATCAATGCGCTGGCCAGCGCTGACGCCGTGGTCGTTCCGTTGCAATGCGAGTTCTTCGCGCTGGAGGGTCTTTCACAACTCCTGTCGACGGTTGATCAGGTCACGCGCACGCTGAACCCGAAGCTCTCGATCCACGGCGTCGTGCTGACGATGTACGACCCCCGCAACAATCTGGCGACACAAGTCGCGGCTGATGTGCGCCGCTTCATGGGCGACAAGGTTTACGAAACGATGATTCCGCGCAATGTGCGCGTGTCCGAGGCGCCCTCGCATGGCAAGCCGGTGCTGCTCTACGATCTTAAATGTTCCGGCAGCCAGGCCTATCTCAAGCTCGCTTCGGAAGTAATCCAGCGCGAGAAACGGCTGCGCGCCGCTTGAAGCCGTCGCTGCGCGGCGAAAAAGGAGCATTTTCGACATGGCTGAAGAACCGCGGCGGCGATTGGGCCGGGGACTGGCGGCGCTTTTGGGCGACGCGGGCGAGGAAGCGCCGGCCGAGCGTCCGCGTGGTCAGCGCAAGATTCCGATTGAATTCCTGAGGCCCAATCCGCGAAATCCGCGCACGATGTTCCGCGAGGAAGACCTCGCCGATCTTGCCGCCTCGATCCGCGAAAAGGGCATTATCCAGCCGATTGTGGTGCGCGCCATCGCCGGCGTGGCCGACGCCTATGAGATCATCGCGGGCGAAAGGCGCTGGCGGGCCGCCCAGACCGCGGGGCTGACAGAGGTTCCGGTCGTCATCCATGAGGCCGACGACAAGGAGGCGCTGGAGCTCGCGATCATCGAAAACGTGCAGCGCGCCGATCTCAACGCCATCGAAGAGGCGAAGGGCTATGAGCGGCTCGGGGCCGAATTCGGCTATTCGCAAAGCGAGATCGCCAAGATCATCGGCAAGAGCCGGTCGCATGTCGCCAATACGGTCCGGCTCCTCAATCTGCCGGAGGCTACGCGGAAGCTCGTGAGCGACGGCGCGATTTCGGCCGGCCACGCCCGCGCCTTGCTCGGTCTCCCGGATGCGGACGCGGTGGCGCGGCGCATTGTCGAGCAGGGGATGACCGTGCGCGACGTCGAGGCGCTGGCGCAGGAACAGGCCGCGACGCCGCGAGCTGCGGCAAGGGAGTCCCGCAAGCCGAAAGCGGAAAAGGACGCCGACACGAAAGCGATCGAGAAGACGCTCAGCGATGCGCTCGGCATGGCCGTCGATATTCGTCACGACGGCGAGCGCGGCGAGGTCCGCATCTATTACAAGTCGCTGGATCAGTTGGACTCGATCTGCCGGATGCTGAGCGAATAGGCGGGCGGCGCATCGGCGATGAGCCAGGCGTAAAAGAATCAGGCATAAAAAAACCGGCCTCCGCAGAGGCCGGTTTCTTTTTGCCGTTTCGCGATTATCAGAAGCTCGCGAGAACCGGGGGAACGACGCCGCCGCCGAAGCGATAGGTCAGGCCGCCCGAAATCACGACCGGATTGATCTTGACCGCGAGGTTCAGCGGAACGCTCAGCGGGCCGAACGGCGTGCCGGTGTTCGTGGCCCAGACGTGAGCGTTCGGCTCCATCATGATGTATTTCGCGTCGATGTTCACGCCCCAATGCTCGTTGAACATGTAATCGAAGCCGATCTGGCCGACCACGCCCCAGGACGGGGTGATGGTGGCGGCGTAGGCGTTGTTGAAGCTGCCGATCGTGGGGAAGTTAGGCAGGAAGAAGGGGAATGGCTGGTTGCCAGCGCGCGTGCCCCAATAGGCCGTGAAGTTCACGCCGACGCCGAGGTAGGGCTGGAAGGCGCCGAAATTCGTGAAGTGATACTGCAGCATCAGGGACGGCGGGAACACCCAGGTCTTGATGACGCTGGAGCCGGCGATCGAACCAATGCCCTGGACGTGGTGCGGAGAAACGCAGCAGATGGCCTCGATCGCCCAGTTCTTGTTCAGGTAATAGGCTAGATCGATCATCGGAATGATCGAGGAGGAGATCGACGTGCTGGCGCCGTTGAACACGCTGCCCGCCCCCCAGCTGTAGCCGACGGCCTGTAGAACCGTCTGGTTGCCGAGATAGGTGCCGGTGCCGCGGTCATAGATGGTCGCGGTGCCTTCGGTCGGGATAACGCCGCCGACTTTCAGGCGGACCTGGAAAGGCTGATAGGTGTCGACGACCGGCGGCGGCGGCGGCGGGGGCGCTTTCAGCGCGCCAAGATCAGCAGCCTGAGCGGAGACCACTGCGGTCCCCATCGCGATAGCGGCGACGGCGCCGCTGACAAAATTCCTCATAGGAACCCCCGTGTGAATTCTTTTCTTCGGACGACGGTCGACGCGTCGCGCCGAGTCGTTGGGAGGTTGCTACGATTTTCGGCGCCACAACTTGATATAAATCAAGAAAACGCGCCTGGTCTTATCATTCTCTGTGATTGTGTCACTTAGGCAACATTTCCCGCTGTTGCCTTGCGGGACGCCCGGCGCTAAGCGAGAAACGGTTCTTCCGCAGAGATGTTCCTGCGAACACGGCGCCAACCGCCAGCGCCGCGACGACGGAAAACCCTCGCCTCACTCTCAAGGTGCGACAATTTGACAGTCAGCGCTCCCCCCGCCGAACCGCCGGTCAACGCCGAACTCGCCGCCGCCCATGGGCTCAAGCCGGACGAATATGAGCGCATACTCGCGCTCATCGGGCGCACGCCGAGTTTCACCGAGCTCGGAATCTTCTCGGCGATGTGGAACGAGCACTGCTCCTACAAGTCCTCGCGCATCCATCTTCGCAAGCTGCCGACCAAGGCGCCATGGGTGATTCGCGGCCCCGGCGAGAACGCCGGCGTGATTGACATCGGCGACGGAGACGCCTGCGTCTTCAAGATGGAAAGCCATAATCACCCGTCCTTCATCGAGCCCTATCAGGGCGCGGCGACGGGCGTCGGCGGCATTCTGCGCGACGTCTTCACCATGGGCGCGCGGCCGATCGCCTGCCTCAATCTGTTGCGTTTCGGGCGCCCCGCGCATCCGAAGACGCGGCATCTCGTTTCCGGCGTGGTCGCCGGCGTGGGCGGCTATGGCAACAGTTTCGGCGTGCCGACGGTTGGCGGCTCGACGGAATTCGACGCCTCCTATGACGGCAATATTCTCGTCAACGCCATGGCCGTAGGGCTCGCGCGCGCGGATTCGATCTTCTATTCGGCCGCCGCGGGCGTCGGAAACCCGATCGTGTACCTTGGCTCGAAGACGGGCCGCGACGGCATCCATGGCGCGACCATGGCTTCCGCCTCCTTCGAGGCGGACGCCGAGGAGAAGCGCCCCACCGTGCAGGTCGGCGATCCCTTCTCGGAGAAGCTTCTGCTCGAGGCTTGCCTCGAACTTATGGCGTCGGGCGCCGTCATCGCCATTCAGGATATGGGCGCCGCCGGATTGACCTCGTCCGCCGTCGAAATGGGCGCCAAGGGCAATCTCGGCGTCGAACTCGATCTGGACGCGGTGCCCTGCCGCGAGGAGGGCATGACGGCCTATGAAATGATGCTCTCCGAGAGCCAGGAGCGCATGCTCATGGTGCTCAAGCCGGAGCTCGAGGAACAGGCGGAAGGGATCTTCCGCAAATGGGGGCTGGATTTCGCCATCGTCGGCAAGACGACCGACACGCTGCGTTTCGTCGTGAAACACAGGGGCGAGGTGAAGGCCGATCTGCCGATCAAGGAGCTGGGCGACGAGGCGCCGGTCTACGACCGGCCCTGGGTCCCGACGCCGAAGGCGCCCGTCATCGACCCGGCGTCGGTCGCGCCGCCCGCGTCTAACCGCGACGCGCTGCTCAAACTGATGGCGACGCCAAATCTCTGCTCCAAGCGCTGGGTGTGGGAGCAATACGACCACCTCATCCTCGGCAACAGCGTGCGCCAGCCGGGCGGCGACGCAGCCGTCATCCGCGTGAAGGACGGGCCGAAGGGCCTCGCGCTGACGACCGACGTCACAGCGCGCTATTGCGCCGCCGATCCGGTCGAGGGCGGCAGGCAGGCGGTGGCGGAAGCCTGGCGCAACATCACCGTGCGCGGCGCGACGCCGCTGGCGCTCACCGACAATCTGAATTTCGGCAATCCCGAGCGGCCCGAATATATGGGTCAGTTCGTCGGCTGCCTGCAGGGCGTCGGCGAAGCGGCGGCCGCGCTCGATTTCCCGATCGTTTCCGGCAATGTCTCGCTCTACAACGAGACGCAGGGGGCGGGCATCCTTCCGACCCCCGCGATCGGCGGCGTCGGCGTGATCGCGGATGTCGCGAAATCGGCCCCGACCGGTTTCCTCCGCGAAGGGGACGCGATCCTCCTCATCGGGGAGACCAAGGGCTGGCTCGGCCAGTCCGCCTATCTGCACGATCTCTGCGCCCGCAAGGACGGCGCGCCGCCGCCGGTCGATCTCGCCGCCGAGCGCCGCAACGGCGAATTCGTGCGCGAGCTCGTTCTCGCGGGCCGCGCCGGCGCCGCGCATGATCTTTCCGACGGGGGTCTCGCGGTCGCGCTCGCCGAGATGGCGCTCGCGGGCGGTCTCGGCGCGACGGTCGAACGCTTGCCCGAAGGGCTTGCCCATGCCGCGCTCTTCGGCGAGGACCAGGCGCGCTATCTGGTCGCCGTCCCGGCGTCGGACGCGGCGGCTGTCGCAACGGCGGCTGCGGGGAAGGGGGTTCCCGTCCTCGCCATTGGCGTGACCGGGGGCGACGCATTGAAACTGCCGGGAGAGGCGCCGATATTGCTGTCCGAGCTGCGCGAGGCGCATGAAGCGCCGCTTCCCGCCTATATGTCGGGAGACGACGGTGCGTTTTCCGACAATTGATGTCGACTGAGAGGACTGTGTAACGATGCCCATGCCCGCCGCCGAGATCGAACGGCTGATCAAGCAGGCCCTGCCTGACGCCACCGTCGAACTGACCGCGCTCGCCGACGACAACGACCATTGGGCGGCGACCGTCGTCTCGGAATCCTTTCGCGGCCTCTCCCGCGTGAAACAGCACCAGCTCGTCAACGCCGCCTTCGGCGCGCGGCTCGGCACGGAATTGCATGCGCTCGCGCTGACGACGCGCACGCCTTGAAAATCTTGCAACGGCGGCGCCTTGAACGCCGCATGAAAAGGGTAGCCAAATGTCCGACGACGTAAACAGCCGCATCAAGAGCGAGATCGAATCCTCCGACGTGGTGCTGTTCATGAAAGGCACGCCACAGGCGCCGCAATGCGGCTTCTCCATGCAGGTGGTCCAGATCCTCAATCACCTCGGCGTGCCCTACAAGGCCATCAATGTGCTGGCCGACGGCGCGATCCGCGAAGGGATCAAGGCCTATTCCAACTGGCCGACCATTCCGCAGCTCTATGTGAAAAACGAATTCATCGGCGGCTGCGACATCACCCGCGAGATGTTCCAGTCCGGCGAACTCGTCGCGCTCCTCGACAAGGAAGGCGTGCCGCACGCGCAGGCCGCCAAGGCGTAAGAACTGAAAAGGCGCGAACGGCGGTTCCGCTTCGCGCGACATCGAAAAGAGACGTCATGCGCGTCGCCCCCGGGCGGCGCGCATTTGCTTTCTGGAGGGCCCCTCGAGACGCGCATCGCCGCCCTTGCGCGCCTATGCTGCGCCTGCACACATCCGTAGAGAGGGGGAAGGACAATACACTTTTTTATGACAGTCATATGAACCACAATCTGTTTCACGGGCGCCGGGACGAACGGCCTTGCCGAGGCCGGGGAGCCCCGCAGAGCGGACGCCGCGCAGATGGAGAAAGCGATGTCATTGAAACTCGTATTCACCGCCGCAACCCTGGGCCTCGTTCTGTCGGCGGGATCGGCCTTCGCCTATGATCGTTACTATGACTCCAGGCAGGTTTGGGGCGACGCCGTGCAGGAGCACCATTACAATGACGCGATCAGCGCCTCGCCGAGCGACGTGATGCGCCAGCGTCCGCGACATGTTTACCGCCCGGCGATGTCCCCGCACGATCCGAGGGGCATCATCGTGCTCGAGGGCGCGCAATAACGCCGCTCCCGTGTCATCTCCTGTCGCGCGCTCGAAGAAACCGCGCGTGATTTCCCGAGCGCGCTCCAGTAAGCGTTTCGGGTCAGAGGCCCCGACGCCGGAGTCGGGGCCTTTTTGTATCCACTCGTGCATGGAAAGGGTCGCTCGTTACAACCAGTTGGCAAACAGGCGAAAAAATTTTTCTTGTGCAGCGCAATAGAAAATCGGGATTTGCGCCGCCGAGCTATCCCCTGCCTGTCGCAGATGATGGATCGTCCTAGAAATGAGAATGAGCCGACAAATCCGATTCGCCGTCCTCGCCGTGCTCGCTCTGGGCATGTCGGCCGAGGCGAGGGGCGCGGATTGGGGCCCCGACCGCAGCGCTCTTCAGGGGAGCGTCGCGGCGCGCCGAGCGCCGGTTCGCCGGCCGCATTACAGCGCACGCCACCCGATAATCCGGGAGGAGCCGCCGGAAGAGCGGGCCTTCACCATCGAAAATCTCCTTTTCCCGAATTCCCCGATCCGCGGCGTCGTGCGCGAGGGCGCGATGTAGGGCCGCGCCCGGCGCAATGTTTGATTTCATCGCCGCCATGAGCCAGTGTCGCGCCATGACGACGATTTTTCGCCATGGCTTGCGCAGGGGGTTTCTCGGGGCGCTGTGCCTTTTGCTCGTCGCGCGGGCCCATGCGCAGGACGCGCCGAAAGTCTCCATCATCCGCGACGCCGAGATCGAGCAATTGCTGCGCGACTACACCGCGCCGATCTTCAAGGCGGCGGGCATTCATTCCGGCGCGGCCAAGATCATCATCGTCGGCGACAAGAGCTTCAACGCCTTCGTCGCCGACGGGCAGAAGATCTTCATCAACACCGGCGCCCTCGTGGAAGCGAAGACGCCGAACGAGATCATCGGCGTTCTTGCGCATGAGGCCGGCCATATCGCCGGCGGCCATCTCGTGCGCGGACGGCAGGAGCTCGCGCGCGCCACCATTCTTTCCATCGCCGGCATGCTCGCCTCCGCCGGCGCCCTTTACGCCGCCACGACGAGCGGCGCCGCGGGCCGGCGGCAGGGCAATCTCGGCGTCGATTCCGCCGGCATGGCCGGCATCATGCTCGGGCCGCAGGAGGCGGTGAAGCGCTCGCTTCTCTCCTACCAGCGCAGCGAGGAACAGGCCGCCGACCGCGCGGCCGTGAAATTCCTCACCGCCACGCATCAATCGGCGAAAGGCATGCTCACCGTCTTCGAACGCTTCGCCAATGAGGCGATGTTCAAGTCGCAAACGATCGATCCCTATCTCCTGTCGCATCCCTTGCCGACCGAGCGCATCTCGAATCTCGAGGCGGCGGCGAAGGACTCGCCCTATTTCGACGCGGTGGATTCTCCCGCGCTGCAGGCCCGCCACGATCTCATGCGCGCCAAGCTCGTCGGCTTCATGGGCGACGCCGGCGACGCCGCGCGGCGCTACATGTCGGACAATTCCATCGCCGGCCATTACGCGCGCGCCATCGCCGACAACAAGGCCGGGCGGCTGGAGCAGGCGCTCGCCGGGGCGGACGCGCTCATCAAGGTGCAGCCGAAAAATCCTTATTTCTGGGAGCTGAAGGGACAGTTTCTGCTCGAGGCCGCGCGCGCCGAAGAGGCCATCGCGCCACTGCGAAAGGCTGCGGCGCTCGCGCCCGCCGCCGCGCCGATCAAGGCGCTGCTCGGACATGCGCTCGTCGCGACGGAGAATCCCGCCTATACGGACGAAGCGATCCGCGTCCTCTACAACGCGACGCAGCGCGACGAGGATTCGCCGGAAGCGTGGGAATATCTGTCCATGGCCTATTATCGCAAGGGCGACGAGGCGAAAGCGCAACTCGCGGCCGCCGAAGGCCTCTTCGTCGCCGGCAAATATGTCGAGGCGCGCACCCAAGCCACGCGCGCGAAGGCCAAATTCAGGGAAGCCTCGCAGGGCTGGCTGCGCGCCGACGACATTCTCAACTATCGCCCGCCGGGCTCGACCGACGAATGACGATGACGAAGCTTCCGCTCGCGCTCACGCAGGGCGATCCTTCCGGCGTCGGGCCGGAGCTGGCGCTCAAGGCTTACGCGTCGCGTCACGCGCGCAATCTGCCGCCCTTCTTCCTGATCGCCGATCCGGCTCATATTGCGCGCGTCGCGCATGAACTGTCGCTCGACGTCGCGATCGAGGAGACGGGGCCGTCAGAGGCATGCAAGATATTTTCTCGCGCGCTTCCCGTCGCGCCGATCGGCTGCAATGTGCGCGGCGTCGCCGGCGCGCCCGATCCACAGGACGCGCGCGCGACGATTCTCTCCATCGAACGCGCGGTGGAATATGTCGTCGAAGGCGAAGCGCGCGCCGTCGTCACCAATCCGATTGCAAAGTCGGTGCTCTACGCCGCAGGTTTTTCGCATCCCGGTCATACGGAATTTCTGGGCGAACTCGCGCGGCGTCATTACGGCGGCGATTACCGCGCGGTCATGATGCTCTGGGCGGAAGAACTCGCCGTCGTGCCGATCACGATTCACATTCCGCTTGCAGAGGCGCCGAAGCGGCTGACGCGCGCGCTCATCGTCGAAACGGGCGAGATCGTCGCGCGCGACATGCGCGCGCGATTCGACATTGCAAATCCGCGTCTCGCCTTCGCGGGGATCAATCCGCATGCGGGTGAAGATGGCGCGCTCGGCCGCGAGGAGATCGATACGATCGCGCCCGCGATCGCGGAACTGCGCGCGAAGGGAATTGACGCGACGGGCCCCTATCCCGCCGACACGATGTTTCACGCGAGCGCGCGGAAAAAATACGACGTCGCGCTTTGCCCGACGCATGATCAGGCGCTGATCCCGATCAAGACGCTCGCCTTCGATCGCGGCGTAAACGTCACACTGGGCCTTCCCTTCGTGCGCACGTCGCCCGATCACGGAACGGCCTTCGATATTGCCGGAAAGGGCGTGGCGGACGCGACGAGTCTCATCGAGGCGATCAGGCTTGCCGGGCGGATGGCGCCGTGAGCGACGCGCTTCCTCCGCTGCGCGACGTCGTCGCTCGCCACGGACTCGACGCGAAAAAGACGCTCGGCCAGAATTTCCTCTTCGATCTCAATCTCACCGCGCGCATCGCCCGCGCCGCCGGGCCTTTCGCGCATGCTGCCGAAAAGTCGTCAGACTTTTCGGACAAGAGCATGCATGACGAAACGACTACGACAGTCGTCGAAATCGGCCCCGGCCCCGGCGGTCTGACGCGCGCATTGCTGGCGCAGGGCGCGCGCGTCATCGCTGTCGAGCGCGATGCGCGCTGCCTGCCGGCGCTCGCGGAAATCGCGGCCCATTATCCCGGCCGGCTCACGGTCGTCGAGGGCGACGCGCTCGAAATCGACGCAGCCGAACTCGTGCGCGCGCATGGCGCGGGCGGGCCGGCGCGAATATGCGCCAATCTTCCCTACAATGTCGCGACCGCCCTGCTCACCCGCTGGATCGAGGCCGAGCCATGGCCCTCGGTCTTCGACCGTTATGTGCTGATGTTCCAGAAGGAGGTCGCGCTGCGCATCGTCGCGACGCCGGCTCAGCGCGCCGATTACGGGCGCCTCGCCGTGCTCTGCGGCTGGCGCACGAAGGCGCGCATACTTTTCGACGTGTCGCCCGCCGCCTTCACGCCGCCGCCGAAGGTCACGTCGTCCGTCGTGGAGCTCGTCCCCAATCCGTCGCCGCTCGCCTGTGACCCGCGCGCCCTGTTTCGCGTCACGCAGGCGGCTTTTGGGCAGCGCCGCAAGATGCTGCGCCAAAGCCTCAGAACGCTCGGCGTCGACGCGAGCGCCCTGCTGGCGGCGGCGGGGATCGAGGAGACCAAGCGGGCGGAAGAGATCGACGTCCCCGGTTTCGTGGCGCTGGCCAATGCGCTCGCGTCTCACTGACGCTCGCGCAGAAACTCCCGCAGCGCCTGCGCATTGTTCATCGCCTCGTCGCGGGCGGCGTAGAGGAGGGTGATGCGTATCTTGCCGACGAGCGCCTCCAGCGCCTCGAGCTGCTCCCGAGCTTCCGGCGACATCAGCTCCTCGCGAAAGCGGGATCGGAATTCCGCCCAGCGCTCGGGGCGATGGCCGAACCATCGCCGCAGCTCGTGACTTGGCGCGAGATGTCGCGCCCAAAGATCGATCGCGGCGTCTTCCTTCTTCAGCCCGCGCGGCCACAGGCGATCGACGAGCACGCGGGCGCCGTCCTCCGGCTCGGGAGGCTCATAGACGCGCTTGATGAAAAAACCCGGCATGAAACCGAGATAGCGCGGCCGCGCGGAGCGGGAAGCCTCTCTATTCGCTCAGCAATTTTTCGACGAATTCCTCAATGCCGCGCTCGCGCCGCGGCCGCCTCTGGCGCTCGGCGCGCAGGATCGCGATCAGATCGTCGAAGGAGCGCTGGAGGTCGTCGTTGACGATGACATAGTCGTAATCCTTCCAGCGCGCGATCTCCTTGCGGGCGTTTTCGAGCCTGCGTTCGATCACCTCGCGGGAGTCTTCCGCCCGCCGCTCCAGCCGCGCGCGCAGCTCCTTCATCGAAGGCGGCAGGATGAAGACGGTGACCGTATCCGCGCCCATCTTCTCGCGCACCTGGCGCGTGCCCTGATAGTCGATGTCGAAAAGGCAGTCGCGCCCCTGCGCGAGGATCGCCTCCACCGGCGCGCGCGGCGTCCCGTAGAAATTGCCATGCACCTCGGCCCATTCCAGCAATTCGCCGGCGTCGCGCATGGCGACGAACTGGCGCTCGCCGATGAAGCGATAATGGATGCCGTCGACCTCGCTCGTGCGGCGCGAGCGCGTCGTCACCGAGATCGACAGCGTGAGGTCGAGGTCGCGGTCCTGCAGCAGCATCCGCGTTAGCGTGGTCTTGCCGGCGCCCGAAGGAGAGGAAAGGATGAGAACGACGCCGCGACGCAGCGGGAGATTGGTGTCCATATCGACGATTGTCACGAGGGAAGGTTCCCGGCAATAGGCAATCGGCGGCCGCCTGACAACCGCTGCGCGCCGTTACTCGATGTTTTGCACCTGCTCGCGCAATTGCTCGACCTCGATCTTCATTTCGAGGCCGATCGTCGTCAGTGACGAATCATTGGACTTGGCGCACAGCGTATTCGATTCGCGGCCGAGCTCCTGCGACAGGAAGTCGAGCCGCCGGCCGATGGGGCCGCCCTCGGCGATGAGGCGGCGGGCGCTTTCGACATGGGCCTTGAGCCGGTCGAGCTCCTCGCGAATATCGGCCTTCACGGCGATGAGCACCGCCTCCTGATGCAGCCGGGCGGGATCGAGCCCCTCGGCGCTCTCCATCAGCCGCGCGACCTGCTGGGCGAGCCTTTCGCGGATCGCCTCGGGCTGGCGGGCGGGCAGGGCGTCGGCTTCCGCGGAGAGCGTCCCGATCCGCGCCAGACGGTCGCCGAGCGTCTTCGCGAGCGCTGCGCCCTCCATGTGTCGCGAGGCGACCAGCGCGTCCAGCGCGCCTTCGAGGGAGGCGAGAATGGCGGCGTCGAGCGCCGCGCGCTGGGCCTCGTCGTCCTGCGGCTCCACGACCTCGATGACGCCGCGGACGTTGAGCAGTCCGTCGAGCGAGGCGGGGCCGAGATTGGGGTGGAGGGGCACGTCGTCGAGCGCGGCGAGCAGACGGTCGAGCGCGGCGCGATTGACGCGCACAGCGGCTTCCTCATCTGCGCGTTTGGCGGTGAGACTGGCGAAGATGGAGCCGCGCGCGAGGCGGGCGGAGATGGCGGCGCGGGCCTTGATTTCAACGGCGTCGAAAGTCGGCGGAACCCGCAGCCGCAGGTCGAGCCCCTTGGAATTGACGCTTTTCAGCTCCCACGCATAGGACCAGGGCCCGAGGCTTCCCTGCGCGCGGGCGAATCCGGTCATGCTGGCGACTGTCATCGGGACTCCGGGGCGGCGGGCGACGCTCTTTCGCTTATCGGAAACTGGCGCTCGCGGGAACGGTCTTGGCGGAGGTCAGATCCCAGCTCTTGTCGCGCAGCGGATCGAGCGCGGTGCCTTCTGAAGCGTCGAAGGCGCGCGGCCGCGCCCGCTGCGGGGCAGGGGCGAGAGCGATGGGCGCCTCGGCGGTCTGAGTCGCGGGGGCGGCGTCTTCCGGCGAAACCTTCTCGCCCAGCGCCTCGCGGGGCAGTTCGTCCGAGCCGGCCGAGAGGCCGAGTCTCGCGGCGCGGGCCTTCTGCTCGGCGCGGCGCGCGGGCGAGACCGGATAGGCGGCGATGTCGTCATCGGGCAGCGCGCGGCCATCGGCGCTTTCGCGCGCCATCATGTCGGGACCGAGCGGCCCGCCGTCTTCGCCGTCGGCTCCGGGAGCGGCGCCGGAGGCGAGCAGATCGGGATTGAAGCCGCCCGCCTGCGGCGTCTTCAGTTGCGCCGCATCTTCCGTGAAGAAGGGGCGCGCCGGCCTCAGGGCCGCGAACTGGGCGCTCGCCGTTTCCGTGGGATCCTCGAGGCCACCGAGGAAGAAGAAGGCTCCTGCGGGGCCGTATTTTCCGAGGCGGTGCGTGGCTCCGTCGTCCGGGGCCATCGCCCTGCCGGGCGTGTAGTCGTCGTGGGCGCCCGCGACATCGACCAGACGCCCGATCGGCGCCTCCGTCCGCTTGTCGCTTTTCGGCGTTGCGGGAGGAACGGCGGCGGGAGCCGCCTTGTCGGCGTCGAGGCCGTTCTTCTCCTTTTGATCCTTCTCGATCTTTCGCCAGCTCTGGACGTTGCGCGAATGCTGGTCGAGCGATTCGGCGAAGACGTGGCCGCCCGTGCCGTCGGCGACGAAATAAAGGTCGCGGGTGTTTGCCGGATTGGCGGTCGCCTCCAGCGCGGCCTTGCCCGGATTGGCGATCGGGCCGGGCGGCAGGCCGTCAATGGCGTAGGTGTTGTAGGGCGTCCATTTCTCGATTTCGGAGCGCAGGATGCCGCGCCCCAGGCTCGCCTTGCCGCCGACGAGGCCATAGACGATCGTCGGGTCGGACTGCAGACGCATGCCCTTGCGCAGCCGGTTCATGAAGACGGCGGCGACGCGCGGTCGCTCCTCGGTCTTGCCGGTCTCCTTCTCGACGATGGAGGCGAGGGTAACGAGTTCGAAAGGCGTGCGCAGCGGCAGGTCCTTCGCCCGTTTCGCCCAAATGTGTTCGAGAAGCTTGCGCTGGTCCTCCTGCATCTTGGAGATCAGACGCGCGCGCGGAAAGCCGCGCGGGAACTTGTAGGTCTCCGGAAGCAGCGCGCCTTCCTTCGGCGTCTCGATGATGTCGCCCGCCAGCAGGTCCGACTCCCGCAGGCGCTGGGCGATCTGCTCGCTCGTCAGGCCCTCGGGGATGGTCAGGCTGTGCATCAGCACGCGACCGGCGACGAGTTCGTCGATGACCTCGCGAAGGCTGACCTTTTTCTTGAAGAGATATTCGCCCTGTTTCAGCTTCCCGCGCGCGCCCTCCACCATGGTCGCGAAATTCATCAGGCTCGGGCTGTCGATGACGCCTTCGCGTTCGAGCTGGGCGATCATCTCGATCACGTCGCTGCGCGGCGGAATATAGACGATCTTGTCCGCGGCGAGCGGGCCGGGCTCCTTCAGCTTGTGCATCACGGCGATGAAGCCGAAGGCGCCGGCGACCAGCGCGACGAGAAGGAAACTCAGGAAGCCGCTCGTCGCCGACAGCATGCCGTCGCGGCGCTTCTTTTTCTTTGGCGGCGGGGGCGGCGGCGGAGCCTGCGGCTGCAGGGTCTGGGCGCCGCTCTGCAGCGTGGCGCGGCGGCGGAAAAAGGAAGAGCCCTCGTCGGGCTTCGGTTCGGGCCTGGCGTCCACAACGATCGGCGGCGCTGCGGGCTTTGGCTCCGCCGCCTTGACCGGCTCTGGCGTTTTCGGCTCGGTCCGGGGCGCTGCGGCCACGGCCGGCTCCGCCTTCGCGGGATCTGCTTTCGGCGCTTCGGCTTTGGCCGGCTCGTTCCCGGAGGCGTCAGCTTTGGGCGCTTCGGCCTTCGCCGCGGCTGCGGGCGTCGCGTCGGGGGCCTTGGGCTCCGGGGCCTTTGCGGCCGGCTGCGCGGCAGATTCGCTCGCCGGCTTTGGCGCGGCGGCGGCGTCTTTCGCCTCGGCCTGCGGTTCAGCCTTCGCCTTGTCGCCCGTATCGTCGGTGTCGATCATCATGTCACGCCAATCCAACTCACCGCGCCGGGCGGAGAAATCTCACGCAAGCGCTTGTCGCCGAATGACTTACACTATCGGTCATTGTGGCGAATTCAGGAAAGCGGGAACATGGTTAACAGGCGAAAGCGCTAAGCGATACAATTTCGCTCGCGCTATCCCCATTTTGCTCGAAAGGTCGCGCCTTATTGCGGGCGCCGGAAAACAAGCGAGGCGTTGGTGCCGCCGAATCCGAAGGAGTTCGACAGCGCCAGATTTATCTCGCGCGGCCGCGCCTTGTGCGGAACGAGGTCGATCGCCGTTTCCACCGACGGATTGTCGAGATTGCGGGTCGGCGGCGCGATCTGATGGGTCATCGCCAGGATCGTATAAACCGCCTCCACCGCGCCGGCGGCGCCGAGAAGATGGCCGATCGCCGATTTCGTCGACGACATGGAGAGTTTCGGCTCGACATTGCCGATGAGCCGCTCGATCGCCCGCAGCTCGATCTCGTCGCCGAGCGGCGTCGAGGTGCCATGCGCGTTGACGTAATCGATGTCGGTCACCGAGATGTCGGCCCGTTTCAGCGCCGCCTTCATGCAGCGATAGGCGCCGTCGCCGTCGGGAGCCGGGGCCGTAATGTGATGGGCGTCTCCCGACATGCCATAGCCGATCAGCTCGGCGTAAATTTTCGCGCCGCGAGCCCTGGCGTGCTCATATTCCTCCAGCACCACACAGCCGGCGCCTTCTCCGAGCACGAAGCCGTCGCGATCCCTGTCATAGGGCCGGGAGGCCGCTTCGGGCCGATCGTTGAAGCCGGTGGTGAGCGCGCGGCAGGCGGCGAATCCCGCGACGCCAATGCGGTTGACGGGGGATTCCGCGCCGCCGGCGACCATCACGTCGGCGTCGCCCATGGCGATGATCCGGGCGGCGTCGCCGATGGCGTGGGTGCCCGTCGCGCAGGCCGTCACGACCGCGTGATTCGGACCCTTGAGGCCGTGCATGATCGACACGTAGCCGGCGACGAGATTGATGATGCGGCCCGAGACGAAGAAGGGCGACACGCGGCGCGGGCCCTTTTCCTTCAGGGTGATCGAGGTTTCGTAAATGCCGCCCAGGCCGCCGATGCCGGAGCCGATGAGGACGCCGGTGGTTTCCTGCTCCTCGGGCGTCTGCGGCTTCCAGCCGGCGTCTTTCAGCGCCTGCGTGGCGGCGCTGACGCCATAGACGATGAAATCATCGACCTTGCGCTGTTCCTTGGGGTCGAACCATTCGTCGGGGTTGAAGGACCCGTTGGATCCGTCGCCGCGCGGAATGACCGCCGCCACCTGGCATGCGAGATCGTCGACCTCGAATGTGTCTATGCGGCGGAAGCCGTGTTCGCCGGCGACCAGACGCCGCCAGTTTGTTTCAACGCCGCATCCCAAAGGCGACACGACGCCAAGACCGGTGACGACCACCCTGCGCATGGCTTGCACTCGACTTCCTCAAAAACTATCGGACGGCTTCCGACCTTCGAACGACGCCAAAGGCCGGCAGCGGTAAAGAAAAGCGCGCAGCGATGGACGCTCCGCGCTTCCTGGACTTTCGATCGTCAGGCGGCCTTCGCCTTTTCGAGGAACTTCACGGCGTCGCCGACGGTGAGAATGGTCTCCGCCGCGTCGTCCGGAATCTCGACGCCGAACTCTTCCTCGAAAGCCATGACCAGCTCGACGGTGTCGAGCGAATCAGCTCCCAGATCGTCGATGAAATTCGCCTTGTCGACGACCTTTTCGGGCTCGACGCCGAGGTGTTCGACAACGATCTTCTTCACGCGCTCGGCGACATCGCTCATCTCATTAAGTCCCTGTTGCTGTGGTGCTCGCACCAATATCGGCGCCGGCAAGCTCATCAAGCAGCTTGCGACCGCCGTTTCCTCCAAATTATCGAGCGCCAACCGGATTCCAAAAGCGGCGCCGACTGTCAAGCAGCGGCCTGGCCTTCAATCGGGATATACGGCGACGCCGCCCCTCACGCGGCGACGTTCAGGTAACATACTTCGATTGGGTTGGCGAGAGGGCGCGAACTCGTCGCGCCGCCCCCGTCCCGTCTTCGCCGCGCCGCTCCCGGGGGACGACCGCCGCTAGATCATGGCCATGCCGCCGTTGACGTGCAGCGTCTGTCCGGTGACGTAGCCGGCCTCGACGCTGGCGAGATAGACGACGGCCGCGCCGATGTCGGCGCCGGTTCCCAGCCGGCCGGCCGGAACCGCGCCGAGAATTCTCTCTTTCTGGGCGTCCGTGAGCGCGTCGGTCATCGGGCTCTCGATGAAGCCCGGCGCGACGCAATTGACCGTCACGCCGCGCGACGCGACTTCGCCGGCGAGCGACTTCGACATGCCGATCATGCCGGCCTTCGCGGCCGCGTAATTGCCCTGGCCCGGATTGCCGGTGACGCCGACGACCGAGGTGATCCCGATGATTCGGCCGAAGCGCTTTTTCATCATGCCGCGCAGCGCCGCCCGCGACAGGCGGAAGGCGGAGGTGAGATTGATGTTGAGAACGGTGTCCCAATCCTCGTCCTTGAGACGCATGAATAACATGTCGCGTGTCACACCGGCGTTGTTGACGAGAATGTCCAGCCCGCCCATGGCGGCCTCGGCCGCGGGAACGAGTTTCTCGGTTTCGTCCTTGTCGGCGAGATTGCACGGCAGCACATGCGCGCGCGCGCCGATTTCGCCCGCCAGCGTTTCGAGCGCCTCGCGGCGGGTCCCCGACAGCGCCACCGTCGCGCCGGCCGCGTGCAGCGCGCGGGCGATATCCTTGCCGATGCCGCCGCTTGCGCCGGTCACCAGCGCCGTCTTGCCAGTCAGGTCGAACATCTTTCCCCTTCCTCCCATTTCCTTAACGCGTCGGGAAAGCCGTCGCGTCAGGCTGTCGAACTCGGTTTAATAGGAAAACGGACAAAAGCGAGTCCCTCGCGAGAACTGTCTCCTGTTCATGACGGATTGAGCCGGTTCGATGGCGCCAGCGTCGAAATTCCATCGATTTTACACGCAGCTTTCCGGTCAAGTTCGAGTTTAACGAGCAAGTTCAAGGTAGTGACAGGATTGCAACACCGGGAATCTTTCGCCCGATTCGGGCCCGAATTAACCCTCTGTTTGTTGTTTTCGGCGGCGATTTTGACGACACTGTTCCGGCTTGGAGGTTCGCGTCCGATTTTGTCCTTTCAGTCACGGGATGGATGCGGGTCTAAAACGGAATGTGGCTTGAACATAAGGATTGCGACATGAAGACTGCCATCTCGGCGCTCGCCCTGGCGATCGCCCTTTCGGCCGGCGCCGCTCAGGCGGCCGACCTCCCCTCGCGCAAGGCCCCGCCGGCCTACATCCCGCCGCCGCCGGTCATGACCTGGACCGGCTTCTACGCGGGTCTCAACCTCGGCGGCGGCTGGCTGACCAACGGCAGCAACAACGCTGGCTGGGGCTGGACCGGCAATAACAGCAACTCCGGCGGCGTCGTCGGCGGCGGCCAGATCGGCTACAACTATCAGCTGACCCCGATGTTCGTCGTGGGCGCCGAGGCCGACTTCCAGGGCACCAGCATCGGCAGCGGCGGCAACGCCAACAACACCGCCTGGCTGTTGGGCCTCGGCTGGGGCAACGGCGGCGCTTCGGCCCGCCTCAACTGGTTCGGCACGGTCCGCGGCCGTCTCGGCCTGACCTTCCCGAGCATGCCCACCCTGCTGCTGTACGGCACGGGCGGCTTCGCTTACGGCGAGATCGCCAGCAACGGCGGCTTCTCGAGCTGGAACACGACCGGCACCGGCTGGACCGCCGGCGGCGGCGCCGAGTGGATGTTCTGGCCGAACTGGTCGGCCAAGGTCGAGTACCTCTACACCCAGCTTTCCGGCAACAACGGCAACAACGCCAACTGGGCCGGCTGGGGCTGGAACGGCGGCAACAATTTCCGCACGAACACCCGCTTCCACACGGTTCGCGCGGGCATCAACTATCACTTTAACTTCGGCGCTCCGGCTCCGGTGTTGGCGAGCTACTGATCGGCTTTCCAGTCGAGAAGCAGAAAGCCCGGCCGCAAGGCCGGGCTTTTTTGTTTGGCCGTCCGTCGCCGATCAGACGAAGGCGCGATAGGCGTCCAGATCGGCCGGCGCGCCGACGGAAATTCCCGCCGCCTGCGGCGCGATTCGCTTCAGCAGGCCCGCGAGCACCTTTCCCGAGCCGCATTCGACGAATTTGGTCACGCCCTGCCCGGCGATGAAGGCGACGCATTCGCGCCAGCGCACCGCGCCCGTCACCTGCTCGACGAGAAGCTTGCGGATCAATTCCGGATCACTGACCGGCGCCGCCGTGACATTGGCGACGACGGGAACGCAGGGCGCGGCAATCTTCGCGCCCGCGAGCGCCTCTGCCATGGCGTCGGCGGCGGGCTGCATCAGCGCGCAATGGAAGGGAGCGGAAACCGGCAGAAGCACGGCGCGCTTGATTCCCTTTTCCTTCGCGATGTCCATCGCCTTCTCCACGGCGGCCTTCGCGCCGGAGATCACGACCTGCCCGCCGCCATTGTCGTTGGCGACCTGACAGCAGGCGGAGAGCGCCGCCGCCGCGGCCCCAGCGATTTCCCGCGCCTGATCGAGTTCGGCGCCGAGCAGCGCCGCCATGGCGCCCTCGCCCACCGGAACAGCCTTCTGCATGGCGTCGCCGCGGATGCGCAGGAGCTTCGCCGTGTCGGCGATCGTCAGCGCGCCGGCGGCGGCGAGCGCCGAATATTCGCCGAGCGAATGGCCGGCGACGAAGGCGGCGTCGCGCCGAAGATCGAGGCCGCATTCCGCCTCGAGCACGCGAATGGCGGCGAGAGAGACGGCCATCAGCGCCGGCTGGGCGTTGGCGGTGAGCGTCAGCTCCGCCTCGGGGCCTTCGAACATCAGTCTGGAGAGCGGCTGCGACAGCGCGGAATCGACTTCCTCGAACACGCCGCGCGCCGCAGCGAATTGGTCGGCGAGCGCCTTGCCCATGCCGACCGCCTGAGACCCCTGTCCGGGAAAAATGAACGCCTTGGACATTACCCGCCCCCGCTCCTCGCTTTTGATGGCTTTGCGCCGCGATTGGACTGCGGGGGCGGGCGTGTCAAGGTCGAAGGATCATTAGCGGAGGATCTCGACCATGACCTCGTTGCGTCTGTTGAAGGGCAGCGTCCAGGGCGGATCGTAGAAGGCGTAGAGCGGTCCGCTTTGCGCCACGAGGCGATTCTTCTTCAGGAAATCCGCCAGTTTCGCCGCGTTGAGGGCAAGATCGTTGTCACTGACGAGGCCGGAGAAGCGAATCGCCGCCATGCGTTTGCCCGGGACCTCGACGAGCCGCACCTCGGGATTGTTGGGGCGGGGCAGGGCCGCCATGTCATATTGCGCCGGCATGGTGAAGCGGATGCGCCAGCCGTCCTCCGAGCGCTCCTGTGCGACCGGCGCGGTCATTGAGATTTTCGCGCCTTTTTCCTGCACGACGGGGGCGGTCATGGCGATCTTTCCGCCCGGCTGGTTGTCGCCGAAAATATAGCCGGCGAGGCGGCGGAAGCCTTGTGAAATGGCCGCGTCGCGCTCGCCGGCGACCGTCGTCTCAGCGACGATCTGCGGCGCATAGTCGCGGATCTCGATATCGTCCAGGGACGTGACGACCGAATATCGCGCATGTTCCACGTCGGAATCCGCGAGGGAGGGGGCTGTCGCGAATAGTCCGAGCAGGATGACTATGGAACGCCGCATCTTCTCCTCCTTGGCGACAAGGAAAAACCTTGCGTCGCTTTCGAGATAGGCCGCGGGGCGCCAATGGATCGCGATTTTTCGCCAGCGTTCAGCCGGCGTCGCGGCCTCTCACCAGCTCCTCCACCACCCCCGGGTCCGCAAGCGTCGACGTATCCCCGAGCGCCCCGAACTCTCCTTCGGCGATCTTGCGCAGAATCCGCCGCATGATCTTGCCGGAGCGGGTCTTGGGCAGGCCCGGCGCGAACTGGATCACGTCGGGGGTCGCGATGGGGCCGATTTCCTCGCGCACCCATTTCACGAGCTCCTTGCGCAGATGCCCGGTCGGCTGAACCCCGTCGATCAGCGTCACATAGGCGTAGACGCCCTGACCCTTGAGATCGTGCGGATAGCCCACGACGGCGGCCTCCGAGACCTTCTCATGGGCGACGAGGGCGCTCTCGATCTCCGCCGTGCCGAGGCGGTGGCCGGAGACGTTGATGACGTCGTCGACGCGGCCCGTGATCCAGTAATAGCCGTCGGCGTCCCGCCGCGCGCCGTCGCCGGTGAAATATTTGCCGGGATAGGCGGAGAAGTAGGTTTGCGCGAAGCGCTCGTGATCGCCGAAGACCGTGCGCATCTGCCCCGGCCATGAATCGGCGATGACGAGATTGCCCTCGCAGGCCCCTTCCAGCACCGCGCCCGTCGCGTCCACGATCTCCGGCGCGACGCCGAACAGCGGCCGCGTCGCGGAGCCGGGCTTGAGCGCCGTCGCGCCCGGCAGGGGCGCGATGAGTATGCCGCCGGTCTCCGTCTGCCACCAGGTGTCGACGATGGGGCAGCGGCCCTCGCCCACGACGCGGTGATACCACTCCCAGGCTTCCGGATTGATCGGCTCTCCCACGGAGCCGAGCAGCCGCAGCGACTTCCGGCCCGTTTTCTTCACGGGCTCCTCGCCCGCCGCCATCAGCGCGCGAATCGCGGTCGGCGCCGTGTAGAAGATGTTGACGCCATGCTTGTCGACGATCTCCCAGAAGCGCGAGACAGTCGGATAATTCGGCACGCCCTCGAACATCAGCGTCGTCGCGCCGTTGGCGAGCGGCCCATAGAGAATATAGCTGTGGCCCGTCACCCAGCCGACATCGGCCGTGCACCAGTAGACGTCCCCGTCGCGGTAGTCGAAGACCATCTCATGCGTCAACGCGGCGTAGACGAGATAGCCGCCGGTCGTGTGCAACACGCCCTTGGGTTTCCCCGTCGAGCCCGACGTATAGAGAATGAACAGCGGGTCCTCCGCGCCCATCTCCGCATAGGGGCAATCGGCGGGGACGCTCGCGGCTTCTTCCTCATAACGGAAGTCGCGGCCGGGGATCATGTCCACCTCCGCGCCGGTGCGCGTCACCATGATCACGGTTTTCGCCGGCGTCTTTTCGAGCGCAGCGTCCACATTGTTCTTCAGCGGCACCTTGCGCCCGCCGCGCAGCCCCTCGTCGGCGGTGACGATCACGTCGGAGGCCGCATCCTCGATGCGCCCCGCAAGCGCCTCCGGCGAGAAGCCGCCGAAGACCACCGAATGAATCGCGCCGATCCGGGCGCAGGCCAGCATGGCGTAGGCCGCCTCGGGAATCATCGGCAGATAGATCGTCACGCGGTCGCCCTTCCTGACACCGTGCTTCTTCAGCACATTGGCGAAGCGGCAGACATGCTCGTGCAATTCGCCATAGGTGATGTGGCGAGAGACGGAGGGCTCGTCGCCTTCCCAGATGATCGCGGTCTGGCTGGCGCGGTGGGGCAGGTGACGGTCGACGCAATTCATCGACACATTGGTCGTGCCGTCCTCGAACCATCTGATCGAAACATTATGAGTGTCGAAACTCGTGTGCTTCACATTCGTGAAGGGCCTGATCCAGTCGATGCGCTCCGCCTCCCGCGCCCAGAAGGCGTCCGGGTCGTTCCGCGACAGTTCATAGAGCGCGCGATATTCCGCCTCATTGACGCGGGCGGAGGTCCTCCAGTCGTCGGGGACGGGGTAGATTTTCTCGGACATTTATTCCTCGCCTCGCATCGGATTTTTCATTCGCGCCGCCGGGCGCGTCACGCCCGTCTTCGACGCCGCCGCCCTGTCACTTCTGCGCATTCTTCGCGCCCGAGAGCCGCGCAATGTCGACATTGTGCTGCATGCGCCGCATCATCAGCCGCATCAGGTAAAAGCCGAATTGCGGATTTTGCGCCGCGAGCTGCAACAGGTCGTCGTAGCGCACGCAAAGCAGCTCGATGTCCGTCGCCGCCACGGCGGTCGCGGTGCGGCGGTTCTCCTCGGTGAAAAGGCCCATTTCGCCGAAGAAGGCGCCGGGCTTGAGCGTGACGCAGGGTTCGAGCAGGGAGACTTCGCCGCGCACCAGCACATAGGCTTCTTCGGCGAGGTCGCCCTTGTAATGCAGCGTGAAACCCTGCGGCAGCTTCAGCTGCTTCATGTAGGGCCGCAGCCACTCATAGTCGAAATCGCCCCTCGTCGCGCTCTGCGTCGCCGAGCGGATGTCGGAGACGAGCCGCCGCATCTGCCGCAGCCGGAAGACGTTGATCGGGACCATCAGCGCATTGAGCGCGAAAAGCGGCAGATAGCCCTTCAGGAAAAAATAGGCGGCGAAGAGCGCGTTGGCGAGGATGGCCGCGATGCGCAGCGGGATCATCGTGTTCGACACGAAGACGAACACGTTGGCCGCCGCGGCGAGATAGCCGACCGCCTCGATGAAAATGGGATTCATGCGCTTGTCTTGAGAGGCGCCAGAGTGACCACGGCGGCGATACTAAAGCAAAATCGGCCGCCCGGAATAGGGCGCCCTTTGCGCGCGGGCGCCCGATTTGATAAACGGCGCTGGATTATCCGGGGAGCCGCACCCTCTTTTCCCGCGCGCGGGGAGAGGGGATGACGCCGCCGTAACAAGGCCGAACGATGCAGAAATTCACCACGCTTACCGGCGTCGCGGCGCCGATGCCGATCATGAACGTCGACACGGACATGATCATCCCCAAGCAATATCTGAAGACGATCGCCCGCACGGGGCTGGGCAAGGGCCTTTTCTCTGAAATGCGCTACCGCGAGGACGGCTCCGAGAATCCGGATTTCGTGCTCAATCAGCCAGCCTATCGCAACGCGAGCATCCTCGTCGCCGGCGACAATTTCGGCTGCGGCTCGTCGCGCGAACACGCCCCCTGGGCGCTGCTCGACTTCGGCCTGCGCTGCATCATCTCCACGAGCTTCGCCGACATTTTCTATAATAACTGCTTCAAGAACGGCATTCTGCCGATCAAGGTGACGCAGGCCGAACTCGACAAGCTGATGGACGACGCCAAACGCGGCGCCAACGCCACGATGACGATCGACCTCGAAGCCCAGGAGATTCGCGGACCGGACGGCGGCGTGGTGAAGTTCGACATCGATCCCTTCCGCAGGCATTGCCTGCTGAACGGCCTCGACGACATCGGCCTGACGCTCCAGCGGGCCGACAAGATCGACGCCTATGAAAAAGCGGCGGCGCAGTCGCGTCCCTGGGCCTGACTCTTATGGCTGAAATCGCGTGAATGATTTAGAGCGTCTTGCAATGGCCAAGCTTGGCCGCGGGGCGCACTTGCGGAGGGTAAGGGGCGGGCCGCAAAAATCTTTCCTGTGCTTCTTCCTTCGTGACGGACGCTTCGTTTGAATTATCTGACCGCCCTTTCGACGCGCCTGCGCGCCGCCCTCGAGCCCCTGAGCCGGGCTTTCGGCGTGGCGCAGGCGCGTTTGACGAATCGGCGGTCGCACAAGCTGGACAATTTGGCGGAGGCGGAGGATCTCGGCGCCGAAAATTTAGGCGCCGATGCGCCGCCGGAAGATGCGCCGGCCTGGGCCAGAGCGAAAACCGCGCCCGAGCCCGGCGGCTCTGACGCCGCCTTCTCCCCCGGCTCCTATCTCGAAGGGCCCGGCCATGACGGGCAGGGGCTGCTCTCGGTCCATAATCTCGCAAAGTCCTACAAGGCCCGCCGGGTGGTCGAGGATGTCAGCCTGCATGTCAAGCGGGGCGAGGCGGTCGGTCTGCTGGGCCCCAATGGCGCGGGAAAGACCACTGTTTTCTATATGATCACGGGTCTCGTGAAACCCGACAGGGGCGTCATCTCGCTCGATGGCTATGACGTGACGCCGCTCCCCATGTATCGCCGCGCACGGCTCGGCATCGGCTATCTGCCGCAGGAGGCCTCTGTCTTCCGCGGCCTCTCGGTCGAGGACAATATCCGCGCCGTCCTGGAGATCACCCAGCCCGACGAGAAAAAGCGCGAGGAAGAGCTGGAGGCGCTGCTCGACGAGTTTCGCCTTACCCGCATGCGGCATACCCCCGCGGTCGCGCTATCGGGCGGCGAGCGGCGCCGTTGTGAAATCGCGCGCGCGCTGGCGGGCCATCCGTCCTTCATGCTGCTCGACGAACCCTTCGCCGGCATCGATCCGATCGCGGTCGGCGGCATTCAGGACCTCGTGCGCCATCTCAAGGCTCGCGGCATCGGCGTGCTCATCACGGACCACAGCGTCCGCGAGACGCTGGGTCTGACGGACCGCGCCTATATCATCTACAACGGCCATGTGCTGACAGAAGGCCCGCCGGAGGAGATCGTCGCCAATCCGGACGTCCGACGCATCTATCTCGGCGAAGATTTCAAGATGTAATTGCGCGAATTGGGGGACGGTTGATTAACCCTTAGGCGTTTCGCCGCCTCCGGCGCCGAATGTTTGGCCCTGCGAAGCTGCGCCCGTCATGCTATAAGCAAGAAATGGGCCGTGCAGCGCGGCGTTGAGCGTGCGAGTGGGCGCAATGGCGATTTCGACCAAGCTGATGATGCGCCAGGGCCAGTCCCTGGTGATGACCCCCCAGCTTCTTCAGGCGATCAAGCTGCTGCAATTCTCCAATCTGGAGCTTTCCGCCTTCCTCCACGACGAACTCGAGCGCAACCCGCTGCTCGAGGCGCAGGAAGGCGATGGCGGACCCGAACCCCGCGAGTCGCAGGACGCGGACTTCGTCGCCGAAGCAGCTGATGGCGAACCTCACGAAGGCGATTGGGCGCAGGACTCGCTTGCGATCGATTCGGCCACGCTTTCCGCCGATCTCGGCGCCGACGTCAGCAACGCCTTCGAGCCGGAAGGGCCGGCCGTCTCGCGCGAAGCCCCCCGCGAGGCGATGGAAGGCGCCGGTCTGTCCGCCACCTCCTGGAACGGTTCCGCCGGCGGCGGCGGCGAAGACGGCGAGGCGCCGAATCTCGAAGCCTATGTCGCCGCGCGTCCGAGCCTGCACGAACACCTCGCCGAACAGCTCGCGCTGGCGCTCCCCGATCCGCGCCAGCGCATCATCGGCCAGGCGATCATCGACGGAATCGACGAGACCGGCTATCTGCGCGAAAGCCTCGCCGACATCACGGAGCGGCTCGATGCCGATCCGGCCGAGGCGGAAGCGATCCTCGCAACGATCCAGAGTTTCGAGCCCTCCGGCGTCGGCGCCCGCGATCTTTCGGAATGTCTCGCAATCCAGCTGAAGGAGCGGGACCGCTATGACCCCGCCATGCAGATCTTCGTCGCCAATCTGCCGCTCGTCGCGAGACGCGACTTCGCCCAGCTCGCGAAGCTCTGCGGCGTCGACGCCGAAGACATAGCCGACATGGCGGCGGAGCTGCGCCGGCTCGATCCCAAGCCCGGCCGCGCCTTCGGCGACGCGCCGATCCAGCCGCTCGTCGCCGACGTCATCGTGCGCGCCGCGTCCGACGGCTCCTGGCTCGTTGAGCTGAACTCCGACGCCCTGCCGCGCGTGCTGGTCAATCACAGCTATGCGGCCAAGGTCAGCGCCGGCGCCCGCGACGGCGACAAGACCTTCATCTCCAATTGCCTTCAGAACGCCAACTGGCTGACGAAGAGCCTCGAGCAGCGCAGCCGCACCATTCTGAAGGTCGCCTCCGAAATCGTGCGGCTCCAGGACGCCTTTCTCGACAAGGGCGTCGAGCATCTGCGGCCGCTCAATCTGCGCACCATCGCCGACGCCATCGGCATGCACGAATCAACCGTCTCGCGCGTCACCTCCAACAAATACATGATGACGCCCCGCGGCATCTTCGAGCTCAAATATTTCTTCTCGGCCTCCATCGCGACGACGAGCGGCGGCGAGGCGCATTCGGCTGAATCCGTCCGGTTCCGCATCAAGCAGATGATCGATCGGGAAAGCGCCGACGACGTTCTCTCCGACGACGCCATCGTGGCGCGGCTCAAGGCGATCGACATCGACATCGCGCGGCGCACCGTCGCCAAATATCGCGACAGCCTGCGGATTCCGTCGTCGGTCGACCGGCGGCGGGCGAAAATGGCGCTGGCGCGCGAGCAGGCGGCGCTGCAGGCGCACTGACCTCGCGGCCTTGCGGGGAAATGACGCGGCGCCTGATTATGCTGCAGCGCCCATTGACTTCGGCGCCGGAGGCTTCTAACGCTTCAAAAAATTTCGTGGCGCGGCGCGGCGCCATGAGCGATTCGGGGCCGCGTCGGCGTCACGCCGGCGACCATGATTTCGAGACAGGCGGTCTCACAGGCTTGAAGAACAAAAACCGTAGCGGCGGCGCACAGGAGCCAGAAAGACGAAAGTCTCTCTCTCTCGTCTCGGCCGTTCGCCGGAAAAGGGCGGAACAAGCATGTCCCTGAGAGTTTCAGGCAAGAACATCAATATCGGCGAAGCGCTGCGCACCCATATCACCCAGCGGCTCGAAACCGCCGCGTCGAAATATTTCGACGGCGCCATCAGCGGCCACGTCACCATCACGCCGGAAGGATCGGGCTACCGCGCCGATTGCAGCCTTCATCTGACCTCCGGCATCGTCCTTCAGGCCGACGGCAGGGCGCAGGAGCCCTACGCCACCTTCGATCAGGCGGCGGACCGCATCGAAAAGCGGCTGCGCCGCTATAAGAGCAGGCTCAAGAGCCATCACGACGGGCATGGCCAGGAGGCCGCGCCCGAGGTCGTGCCCTATCAGGTGATCGAGGCGCCGGATCAGGAGAGCGACGCGCCGGCCGAATTCAGCCCGGCGGTGATCGCGGAATCGACCAGGCGGCTGCCCCGCATGTCGGTTTCCGCGGCGGTGCTCGACCTCGACCTCACCGGCGCGCCCGTGCTCGTGTTTCGTCACGCAAATACAGGCCGCGTCAATATTGTATATCGGCGCAGCGACGACAATATCGGGTGGATCGACACGCCCGGCGGAGAATAGGCGCGGCTGGCGCTTTCGAAAATCGCCGCCGGTTGGTCATAATGGCGGCTTCCTCGGCATGTAACTTGCGATTTGCTTCTGCCGGCGCGCGGGTCGGCAGAAGGACTGGCTTCACAAACGCTTCAACGGATAGGGCGTCGCATGCGGCTTACGGATATTCTCACGCCGGAAGCGGTCATCGCCAATTTGAAGGCGACGACGAAAAAGCAGCTGCTTCAGGAGTTGAGCGATCGGGCGGCGAAGCTTTCCGGTCTGCCCGCGCGTGAAATCTTCGACGCGCTGCTGCATCGCGAGCGGCTCGGTTCGACCGGAATCGGCGAAGGCATCGCCATTCCGCATGGCAAGCTCGCCAGGGTGAAATCGATTTTCGGGATTTTCGCGCGCCTCGATCGTCCGGTTGATTTCGCGTCGCTCGATGGCGCGCCGGTCGATCTGGTGTTTCTGCTGGTCGCGCCGGAAGCGTCGGGCGCCGATCATCTCAAGGCGCTGGCCTGCGCGGCGCGGATGCTTCGCGACCCTGGACTGGTCGCCACCATCCGCGCCACGCGGGATCATGACGCGCTCTACTCTCTGATTGCGCAGCGCTCGGCGAAGCCTCACGCCGCGTAACTATCGACGTCCGGCTTACTCGGCGGGCGTCGGCGCGCGCTTCTGTCCGCCGCCATGCGAGGCGTGCCCGCCCTTGCGGCCCGCTTCCGACGCCAGCATGTGGTCGCGCGAGAAGCTGCGTTTGGCGGGATTCACGCTCTGGCCGCCCTTGCGTCCGGCGCGCGCAGCGAGATCGGGGTTCTGCGAAAAGCTGCGCTTTTCGTCGGGAACGCTCTTTCCGCCCTTGCGCGCGATGGCGCGTTGCTTTTCCGGGTCCATCGAAGCAAAGCCGCGATTGGATTTCTTTACTACAGGTTGCGTCACTTCAGTCATTTTCGCCTCTCGAAGAATCCCCAGCTCCGATGCTGCAACATTCTCCAAAGGCCAAGTTTCTTTCAATTGCGGATAGTACGTACCTTGGCAGTACGTACTTCCGCGTGTATCGGCAAACATCATTGAAAGACGGAGGAAAAGACCCGTTGCGCCGCGCCGGCGCGCGGGCGGCCCCGCTGAAAAAACCTCAGGAATCCCGCGGCCGCGAGCGCTTGTCGAAAAAGAGCGCCTGGCTGATCACGGCCTTGAGGCTTTCGACGCTGAAGGGTTTGGTGACGAGAAAGGCGGGCTCCGGCGGCGCGCCGGTGAGAAAGCGCTCCGGATAGGCCGTGACGAAGATCACCGGCGTCGAGAGATCGTTGAGAATTTCATTGACCGCGTCGAGTCCCGAGCTTCCGTCGGCAAGCTGTATGTCGGCGAGGATAAGCCCAGGCTTGCCCTCCTGAATAGCGCCAACCGCCTCGCGATGCGTGCGCGCCATGCCCACGACGCGATGCCCCAATTCCTCCACAATGCTGCGGAGGTCATGAGCGATCAGCGGTTCGTCCTCGATGATCAGCACGTCGGTCGCGATCTGATCGGCGATCTCCGAGTTTGCGGCCTCGACCAGCGCCGCGGCCTCGCGTTCCGAAACCCCGAGCGTCTCGCCAACCTGCTCCAGATCGAAGCCTTCGAGCGCGTTCAACAGAAAGGCGATGCGCGGGCGCAGCGAAATCGCGTCGAGATTGCGTCTTGCGCCGCCGATGTCTTCGGGCCCGGCGCAGGAGCGGTCGATATGGGCGTTGATCGGAGCGTCGGCCCAGACATCGAGAAACAGACGATAAAGCGCGACCCGCGTATCGTCATGAGATTGTAATTTCTGGGGTTCAGCGACAAGCGCCTCGAGGGTCGCCAGCGCATAGGCGTCGCCGCCCTCGCGGTTGCCGACCAGCGCGCGAGCGAAACGGCGAAGATAAGGAATATGCGCTGAAACATCGAACGAAAGCGACATCTTATACGACTCCGGCGGCGACCGCGTGCGGGAACAGAAGCGCTGACCGAACCACTGCGGCAAAACATCACGCATTTTTTAAGGAACCAATCCTTTGGCGGGACGTTTTGCCTATCGTCCGTGCACTGCACTATATCGCGCGGCGAAATGAGTGCGCCACAGGAATCATGAAACTCAAATTCGAGGGCTCCATGGGGAAAAACAATCCGGAGAATATGGTTACGCGCGTAAAGGCTGACGAAGACCAATTCCCTGGCGACACGCGCTATTTCCCCGGACCCGGGTCCCGGACGATGGAAGCCTTCCCGAGAGGATTCAACGGGGGCTATGGCGCAGATCGTCTCGCCGCGCCGCGAGAAAAGGCGCTCGAGGCGAAAGGCCCGGCTCTCTGTTCGAACGGCGTCGCGGCCAAGGCCAAGCATGGCGTGGATTTCGGCGACGTCATCGGCAAGGAGCTCCAGAACCTCTATGACGACGTTATCGCCCAGCCGGTGCCGGATCGCTTTTTAAGTCTCTTGAACCAGCTGGAAAAGAATGTGGTATCCTCCGGGCTGTCGAAAAGCGCGCCCGGGGAGAGAGAGTGAACGCCGAGGGTCGTCGTCTCAACGGAGGAGAAAGCCCGAAGGCCGACCTCATTGCGGCTATCCCCAGCCTGCGCGCCTTCGCAGTGTCGATCTGCGGCAACTCCGACCGGGCCGATGATCTCGTCCAGGAGACGCTGGTGAAGGCTTGGGGAAGTCTTTCTTCCTTCTCCGAGGGCACCAATCTCACGGCGTGGCTCTTCACCATCCTTCGCAACATCTACTACAGCGAATATCGCAAGCGGCGACGCGAGGCGCCCGACCCGGACGGCGCGATCGCGGCGCGGCTCGTCGCGCCCGAGTCGCAGCATGCGCATATGGATTTCCTCGATTTCCGCGACGCGCTGCAGAAGCTGCCGCTCGACCAGCGCGAGGCGCTCATTCTCGTCGCGGCCTCCGGCATGTCCTATGAGGAAGCGGCAGAGATTTGCGGTTGCGCGCCCGGCACGATGAAGAGCAGGGTCAATCGCGCGCGCAATCGTCTCGCCGAACTCATGTCGCCTCCCGCCGGTCCCGCGGGCGAGGCGCGCGAGACGCGACGACAGGAAGCGCTCACCCAAGATTGAAGCGGAATCGGAAATGCCGCATAGGGGGCGCATCATTCATGCCCTTCATGCGAGCGAAACCGATGACTGAAGACCACCGTATTGAACGCGACTCCTTTGGCGACATCGCCGTGCCGTCCTGGGCTTACTGGGGCGCGCAGACGCAGCGCTCGCGCGAGAATTTTCCCATCGGCGGCGACACCATGCCGATCGAAATCATACACGCCCTCGCCCGCATCAAGCTCGCCGCCGCGCAGGTCAATGCGAAGAAGGGCCTGCTGAAGCCGGAAATCGCGGACGCCATCTCCGCCGCCGCGCGCGAAGTGATCGAGGGCAAGCTCGACGAACATTTTCCACTCGTCGTCTGGCAGACCGGCTCCGGCACCCAGACCAATATGAACGTCAATGAAGTCATCGCCAATCGCGCCAATGAAATGCTGGGCGCGGGACGCGGCGCCAAATCGCCCGTGCATCCCAACGATCACGTCAATCTCGGCCAGTCTTCGAACGACAGTTTCCCGACCGCGATTCACATCGCCGGCGCGCTGACGATTTCGGGCCGCCTCCTGCCGGCGGTCGAGCGCCTGCATATCGCGCTGAACGCCAAGGCGCAGAAATTCGCGCATATCATCAAGATCGGCCGAACCCATCTGCAGGACGCGACGCCCGTCACGCTCGGCCAGGAATTTTCCGGCTACGCCGCACAGGCCGAATTCGCGCTCAAGCGCATCCGCTACAGCCTTGGCGATCTTCTCTTCCTCGCGCAGGGCGGCACGGCGGTCGGGACGGGCGTCAACACCTTCAAGGGATTCGGCGAAGAAGTCGCCGCTCATGTCGCGCAGCAGACGGGGCTTCCCTTCCAGACCGCGCCGAACAAATTCGAGGCGCTCGCCGCTCACGACGCCATCGTCTTCGCGCATGGCGCGATCAATTCGCTGGCTTCCGGCCTCTACAAGATCGCCTGCGACATTCGCCTGCTCGGCTCCGGTCCGCGCGCGGGCTTTGCGGAGCTGAAATTGCCGGAGAACGAGCCGGGCTCCTCCATCATGCCGGGCAAGGTCAATCCGACGCAGGTGGAGTCCCTGACGATGGTCTGCACGCGCGTCTTCGGCAACAATGCGACGATCACCTTCGCCGCGTCGCAAGGCCATCTCGAACTCAATGTGCTGAAGCCTGTCGTCGCTTTCGCGCTGCTCGAATCGACGATTCTTCTCGCGGACGGAATCGACAGCTTCATCACGCGCTGCATCGACGGCATCGAGGCGGATGAAGCGAACATCAAGCGTTTCCTCGAACGTTCGCTGATGCTCGTCACCGCGCTCGCGCCGAAGATCGGCTATGACGCAGCCTCCAAAATCGCGCGCGCCGCGCATCACAATGGCACGAGCCTGAAGGAAGAGGCGCTTCTCTCCGGCAAGGTGACGGAAGCGGAGTTCGACGAAATCGTGCGGCCGGAGAAAATGCTGGAGCCCAACGACTGATTGGCGATCAGCCTTTCGGGGATTTGCGGGCGAGAAGGTCGGGCCTTCTCGCCCGCGTCAGTTTCAGCGCCTCTTCATGGCGCCATTTCGCGATTTTCGCATGATCGCCGGAGAGCAGAATATCCGGTATCGCGCGCCCCTCCACTTCGCGCGGGCGCGTGTATTGCGGATATTCGAGAAGCCCGGTTTCGAAACTCTCCTCGTCGCCGGAAGATTCCTCGCCCATCACGCCGGGCAGAAGCCGCACGCAGGCGTCGATGATCGTCAAGGCGGCGATTTCTCCACCCGATAAGATGTAGTCGCCGATCGAAACCTCTTCGAGATTTCTCGCGGCGATGATGCGCTCGTCCACGCCCTCGAAACGCGCGCAGAGAATGATCGCGCCCGGCCCTTGCGCAAGTTCGCGCACGCGCGACTGCGTGAGCGGTTTTCCGCGCGGGCTCGTGAGAAGACGCGGACGCGGATCGCCGGCGGGCGCCGCAGCGTCGATCGCCGCCGCGAGAACGTCGGCGCGCATCACCATGCCGGGGCCGCCGCCCGCAGGCGTGTCGTCCACGGCGCGATGGCGTCCGAGCCCATGCTCGCGAATCTGTCTCGTCTCCAGTTCCCAGACGCCGCGCGTCAGCGCATCGCCGGCAAGCGAGAGGCCGAGCGGGCCGGGAAACATTTCGGGAAAGAGGGTCAGAATTGTCGCGCGCCACATGGGGGCGTTATGGCATGCGGTTGTTGGAGGCTGCTAGTCCGGCGCGTCCTCGTCTCCGATTTCCATCGGCGGCTCGATAATCACCCGCCCCTCGGCGATGCTCACCACCGGCGCGACAGCCCTGGTGAAGGGAAACATCAGCGTCTCGCCGCCGTCCGGCGGAGTCACCTCCAGAATGTCCCCCGCCCCGAAATTGCGCACGGCGACGACGCGGCCGATTTCCACGCCCTCGCGCGTTTGCGCGCGCAGGCCCACCAGATCGGCGAGATAGAATTCGTCTTCGTCGGGCGGCGGAAGTTTTTCGCGCGGCAGATAAAGCTCGACGCCGGTCAGCGCCTCGGCTCCCGTGCGGTCGCTCACCCCCTCGACGCGGGCGACGAGCATGTCCTTGCCCTGCGGGCGGACTGAAGCGAGCTTGAACGATTTCGTTCCGCTCTTGTCGGTCAAGGGACCGTAGGAGGCGATCGCCAGCGGGTCGGCTGTGTAGCTTTGCAGGCGAATTTCGCCGCGCACGCCATGCGGCGCGCCGAAACGGCCGAGCAGGACGAGGTTCTTTTCAGCGGCCATCCGATTTCCTCATCCCGAGGAGCGAGCGAAGCGCGCGTCTCGAAGGAGAAGGAAATCGACGCGCGCATTCGCCCTCGCGCTTCGAGACGCGTCCTTCGGACGCTCCTCGGCATGAGGGCGAACAGGGTGCGCCATTGGCGGCCTTACTCGGCGGCTTCCGCAGCACCGGCGGCGGCGGCCGCGCGCTCCTGGGCCTTCTTCTTAGGCTGCGCCTTTTCGGGATTATTTCGGGCCTCGCGCTTCATGACGCCGGCGGCGTCGAGGATGCGGGCGACGCGGTCGGTCGGCTGGGCGCCCTTAACGAGCCACGCCTTGGCCTTCTCGACGTCAAGCACGACGCGGTCGGCGGCGTCCTTGGCCTTCAGCGGGTCGAAGGTGCCGAGCTTCTCGATGTAGCGGCCGTCGCGGGGCGAGCGCGAATCGGCGACGACGACGCGATAGAAGGGGCGCTTCTTGGCGCCGCCGCGGGCGAGACGAATCTTGAGAGACATGGGTTTTCCTTTTGTAGTTTAATGGCTTACTTCTTTTTCCCGAACGGATTGAGTCCGCTCAGCATTCCTGAGCCGAGTCCCGGAAGGCCCGGCTTCTGCGACAGGAGATCGGCGGGCGGGGCGGAGGGAATTCCCTTCCCCGCGCCGGGGGCGCCGGCGCCCAGCTTCTCCTGCAATTTCTGCAGCTCCTCCTGCGAGGGCATTTCCATGCCCTTCGGACCGAGCCCCATCATCTGCGCGGCCTTGCTCATCATTCCGCCGCGCTTGCCGGCGCCGAAGGACTTCATGAGGTCGGCCATCTGGCGGTGCTGCTTGAGGAGGCGGTTGACCTCCTCGACCTTCGCGCCGGAACCCGCCGCGATGCGCTTCTTGCGCGAGGCCTTGAGGATGTCGGGGTTGCGCCGCTCCTGCGGCGTCATCGACAGGATGATGGCGCGCTGGCGCTTGATGAGGCCGTCGTCGAGATTGGCCTTGGCGAGCTGGTCCTTCATCTTGGCGACGCCCGGAAGGAGGCCCATGATTCCGCCGAGGCCGCCGATCTTCTCGACCTGCGCGAGCTGGTCGCAGAGGTCCTGAAGGTCGAACTTGCCCTTGGCCATGCGCTCGGCGGCCTTGCGGGCCTGCTCCGCGTCGATGGCCGCCGCCGCCTTCTCGACGAGCGCGACGATGTCGCCCATGCCGAGAATGCGGTTGGCGATGCGCGTCGGCGCGAATTCGTCCAGCGCGTCCATCTTCTCGCCGACGCCGATGAGCTTGATCGGCTTGCCGGTGACGTAACGCATGGAGAGCGCAGCGCCGCCGCGGCCGTCGCCGTCCATACGCGTAAGCACAATACCTGTGAGGCCGACGCGCTCGTCGAAGTTCTTGGCGAGATTGACGGCGTCCTGGCCAGTCAGGGCGTCGGCGACGAGCAGGATTTCATGCGGATTGGCGTAGGACTTGATGTCCGCCATTTCCTGCATGAGGGGCTCGTCGATATGCGTGCGTCCCGCCGTGTCGAGCAGCACCACGTCGTAGCCTTCGAGGCGCGCGGCCTCCATGGCGCGACGGGCGATCTGCAGCGGCGTCTGGCCGGGAACGATGGGGAGCGTGTCCACCTCCACCTGCCGGCCGAGGACGGCGAGCTGCTCCTGGGCGGCGGGGCGCTTCACGTCGAGAGAGACCATGAGCGAGCGCTTGCCGTGGCGCTCCTTCAGCCGCTTGGCGATCTTCGCCGTCGTCGTGGTTTTGCCGGCGCCCTGAAGGCCGACCATCATGATGGCGATGGGGGGCTTGGCCGCGAGGTCGATCGGCTCGGCGGTTTCGCCCAGCGTCTCGATCAGAGCGTCATTGACGATCTTGACGACCATCTGGCCCGGCGAGACCGACTTGATGACGCCCGCGCCGACGGCGCGGTCGCGCACCTTGTCGGCGAAGGAGCGCACCACGTCGAGCGCGACGTCGGCCTCAAGAAGCGCCCGGCGGATTTCGCGCAGGGCCTCGTTGACGTCGGCCTCGGTCAGAGAGCCGCGTCGCGTCAGCCTGTCGAATACGCTGGAGAGCTTGTCGGAAAGGCTCTCGAACATCAGGTTTCTCCCGCGGCGCGCGTCGCTCTCGCAACGGCCCGCTCCAAAGCAAAACGCGCCCGGGGGCGCATCGCGCTGCCGGGCGTTGGCCTGCCGCCTCTCGGGCGGCTCGGCTGGTGAGCAGGTCTCTCTTTCGAGATTTGACAGAGTTTTTATGCGCGCGACGGTCCCAAGTCAATTGCGCGACATGGTAACCGCGTTTTCGCCTTGCTGTAGCGTAGCCGCAAATTCCGGCCTATGCGTCGAACGTCTCGCCCGTCCGCGCTGGAGTCCCGCCTTTGGCAGCGTCGCTTTCAACTGTGGCAATCGCCCGCCGCGCTCTCGCCGGCCCGGCGGTCGCGCTCGGCCTTCGCGGCTCCGGGGCGCTCCTCAATATCGCGACCTTCACGCTCGCGGCCCGGGTCATGGCCCCCGACGAGTTCGGCCGCCTCGCCATGTGGTTTTCCGCGCTGTCCTTCCTCGCCGTCGCGGCGGTCAATGGACAGGACACGTTCATCGCCCGCTCATGGGGCGAATATTGCGGGCGCGGCGATCCGGCGACGGCCATCGCGGCCTGGCGATCCGGATGGCGGATGACGCTCGTCGGCGCGGCTGTCGCGGCCGCGGCGCTTCTCGGTCTCGGCGGCTCCCTGACCGGCCTGCCGGACGGGACGCTGCGCGCCGCCGCCGCCTTCCTCTTCATGCAGACAGCCCTGCATTATTCCTCCGGTTCGAGCCGCGTGATCGCCGGTTTCCTCGTCTCGGAAAGCAACCGCGAGGCGACTTGGCGCGTGATCCTCATCCTCGCCCTGGGGGCCTGCGCCCTCGCCGGCGGCGTGACAGCGGCGGGCTTCTTCTGGCTTGCGGCCGCGGGCATGGCGCCGGCGATTCTCTTGCAGCTGATCGCCGTGCGGCGCGCCCTGCCGGCTGCGTCGTCCAATCGCGCCGTGGCGGAAGAACGGGGTCTCTGGCGCGCCCGCGCGGGCGCCATGTGGGCCTCGGCGGTGATCGAGGCGGCGGGGCAGCACGCCGACGTCATGTTGATCGGCTTCGTCGCCTCGCCCGTTGTCGCGGGCGATTATTTCGTCGCCGCGCGCATTGCGAATATCTTCCTGATGCTCGTGAGCGGGCTCGGCGCCTATGTCGCCGCGCATGGGGCCAATCTCTATTTCTCCGGCCGCGTCGCGGAGCTCCAGAATATGTTCCGCGCCGTCGTGGCGGCGGCCGTCGCGCTGGCGGCGCCGGCTTATCTCATGATCCTTCTGTTCGGCGACGCCATATTGTCGCTCTTCGGCGAAAGATTCGCGGCGATCTACCCCACGCTCGTCGTCCTGGCCTCCGCCGCCTTCGTCGTCGCCATGTGCGGGCTCGCGCCGGGCGTTCTGCTCCTGACCGGCCTCGAGGCGCTTTACTCCCGCATCGTCGCCGCGGCGACGGCGGCGCGAATCGCGCTCTCCGCCATGCTTGCGATTGCTTTCGGGGCGACCGGCGCGGCCTGCGGCTGGGCGTTCGTCGCCGCGCCCGTGGCGGTCGCGCTCGTCGTCCTCTGCCGACGGCGACGGGGCGTCGATCCTTCCGTCTATTGCCTGATCTCGCCGCCGGGTCCGTTGGCGGGCGAAATGCGCGAATCGTCGCTGTCCCGCGCCAGCGCCAATTAAGGTAAATATCTAAATTCATTGAAAATTATTGAATTTACGCCGTCTTCTGGCTACGACTTGACCTCGACTTCAAGGAGGGCTGGATGGCGGGTTTGGGGGGCTTGCGCGGAGATCTCGGGTGCCGCCAGATCGGGGAGGCCGACCTCGGCCCTGTCATCGCCTGCCTTCGGCGTGGGTTTCCGGGTCGTTCCCGCGCCTATTGGGAGGCCGGAATTGCCCGCCTCTCGCGACGCGAGCCGGTCGAGGGATGCCCGAAATACGGCTATCTGCTCGAGAGCGCCGGACAGACCGTCGGCGTCATTCTGATGATCTTTTCCTGCTACGGCGAGGGCGCCAGCGCTGAAATCCGCTGCAATCTGTCGAGCTGGTGCGTCGATCCCGAATATCGCAGCTATGGCGCCCGGCTCGTTTTCGCGGCCGTGCGCCATCGGGGCGTCACTTTCACCAACGTCTCGCCGATGGAGCCGACATGGGCCGTCGCCTCGGGCTTCGGCTTCCAGCGCTTCTGCGAGGGGCAGTTCGTCTTTCTGCCCGCGCTCAACCGCCCCGCGAGAGGCGACAGGACGCTTCCCTACTCGCCGGATTTGCCCGAGGCGCGGGCCCTGAGCGAGGAGGAGCGGCGCATATTGGACGAGCACGCCGCCATGGGCTGCCTCTCGCTGATCTGCGTGAGCGGCGGGAAGGTCGCCCCTCTCGTCCTGCAGCGCAAGCTCTTGCTGAAGGGCCTCGCGCCCGCCCGGCAGATCGTCTATTGCCGGGACATCGCCGATCTCCCGCGCATTGCCGGGACGCTGGGGCGGTTTCTTCTGGCGCGCGGCGGCCTTCTCTGCGTCGTGGACGCCAATGGGGGGATCGAGGGGCTTTCCGGCCGTTTCTTCCACAATCGCGGACCGAAATATTTCCGGGGGCCGAGACCGCCGAAGCTCGGCGACCTGTCCTATTCGGAAATCGTTCTTTTCGGCGCCTGACCCCGCGCGTTTTGCGCAATAATGCGACTCGTTTCCCGAGGCCGCGACCCAGTGAGACCAACGCTCGCATCCTTTGTCGATTCGCTCGAAGGCGAGGCGCCGCCGCCGCTGACCGCGCCGTTGCGGGCGCTGTGGCTCGACGCGAAGGGCGACTGGGACGGCGCGCACAAATGTGTCGACGAACTTTCCGATCCCGACGCCATGTGGGTCCACGCCTATCTGCATCGCAAGGAAGGCGACCAATGGAACGCCGGTTACTGGTATCGGCGCGCAGGGCGGCCGCCGCATCGCGGCCCGCTCGATGAAGAGTGGCGGGAGATCGTAACGGCGCTGGTCGGAAAAGACGCGGGGTGAGCGCGCCGGGCCTGTCCGACGCGCGGGATTTGCTGCGCAGCAATTTCGGCTTTTCCGACTTTCTGCCGGGGCAGGCGGAGGTGATCGAGGCGGTGCTGGCGGGCCGCGACGCCCTCGCCGTCATGCCGACGGGCTCGGGGAAATCGCTCCTCTATCAATTGCCCGCCATGGCGGGTCCCGGCCTCGTCGTCGTCGCCTCGCCGCTCATCGCGCTGATGCGCGACCAGCTCCGGGGGCTTGCCGACAAGGGCGTTCCCGCCGTGGCGCTGCACTCGGCGCAGGACGATCCAGAGGCGATGGCCGCGATTCATGCCGTCTCCAGCGGCCGCGCCCGCCTGCTCTACGCCGCGCCCGAACGGCTGGCGCAGGAGGGAATGCAGGATTTGCTGCGCAAAAAACAGATCAAACTTTTCGCGGTGGACGAAGCGCATTGCGTCTCGCACTGGGGTCACGAGTTCCGCCCCGACTATCGGGCGCTCGGCGACATTGCGCGAAAACTCGGCGCGCCGGTGCTGGCGGTCACGGCCACCGCCGGCCCCCGCACCCGAGCCGACATCTCGCGGATTTTGTTTTCCCGCTCGCCGGACGTTTTCGTCCGCTCCTTCGCGCGGCCCAATCTGTCGCTTGGATTTGCGCGCAAGCGCCCCGGCCTGCGGCAGATCGTCGATTTCGCGGGGCGCGCGCGCGAGAGCGGGATCGTCTATTGCAACTCCCGCCGCATGGCGGACGCGCTGGCGGTCGATCTCGCGCGCCTCGGCCTCGACGCGCTGCCCTATCACGCCGGCCTCGACGCTTTTACGCGCTCCGCCCACCAGGACGCCTTCTTTGGCCGCAAGGGCGTCGTGATGGTGGCGACCATCGCCTTCGGCATGGGCGTCGACAAGCCCGACGTGCGCTTCATCGTCCACGCCGATCTGCCGACCTCGATCGAGGGCTATTATCAGGAGATTGGCCGCGCGGGGCGCGACGGGGCGCCAGCGCGGGCGCTGGGCCTGTTCACGCCGCGCGAACTCGTCCTGAGTTGGGGCGTCCCGACGGCGGCGCAGGCCGATGAGGCGGCCGCCGGCGATTACGCCCGCCGCAAGGCCATGGCGCGGCTCGCCGTCGCCCATGGCTGCCGCTTCCAGACCCTGCTCGCGGAATTCAGCGAGGAGAGCGCCCCCTGCGGCAAATGCGACCATTGCCGCGGCGGCCCGCTCGCCTGGCCGCGCCGGGCCGGCGCGCTGGCGCTCGGCTGGCGCGTGGCGGCGGAGAGCCGACTGGCGCATTTTTCAGTCGACGCCGCAGAGCCTGCGGAAGCGGACCCGCCTGCTGCGCAGCCCCCGGTCGCGGGGCCGATCCCGGATCGGGAGGCGCCGCTGACGGTGGCCGATGAACGGCTGCTGCGCGCGTTGCAGGCCGAGCGGCTCGCGATCGCGCGTCGGCGCGGCCTGCCGCCACGACAGGTGGCGAGCGATGCGGCGCTCCGTTCGCTTGCGACCCGGCGGCCGCTGCGGATCGACGATCCCGTTTTCAGGGATCTGGAAGAACCGGGCGCCTTTCTTTCCGCCATTGGCCGGTTTGTTGGCGAGGAGTGACGTTTCACCCTGCGCTGCAATGCGGTATTGAGGCGCTCCCATGCCGCCTGAGGTAGAAAGATCATGACCGCCGCCGTCCCGAAAGCCCCTGCCGAATTCAGGCAGGTCATGGTCGGGCTCGGCCTCGCGATGCTGCTGTCGGCGCTGGACCAGACCATCGTCGTCACCGCCATGCCGACGATCGGCGCCGATCTCGGCGACCCGCAGAACCTGCCCTGGATCGTGACCGCCTATCTCGTCGCCGCGACGGTGGTGACGCCGCTTTACGGAAAATTCGCCGACGTCTACGGGCGCCGGATCGTGCTGCTCGTCGGCGTGACGACCTTCATTGTCGGCTCGATCGCCTGCGCGCTGGCGCCGACCATGGCGGCGCTCGCCGTCGCGCGGCTCGTGCAGGGACTCGGCGGCGGCGGCCTCATTTCGCTCGCCCAGACCATCGTCGCCGATCTCGTCAGCCCCCGCGAACGCGGCCGATACCAGACCTATTTCGCCGCCGTCTTCATCACCTCGAGCGTCGCCGGGCCGGCGCTGGGCGGTCTTTTTGCGCAATATCTGCACTGGTCGCTGATCTTCTGGATCAACCTGCCGCTCGGCCTCGCCGCGCTTCTCATCACCAATGCGCGGCTGAAGCGGCTCCCGGAACGCCGCCATCCGCACAAGGTCGATTATCCGGGCGCCTTGCTGCTGGTGCTGGCTTCGGGCGCGATGGTCCTCGCGCTCGGCTGGGGCGGCTCGCGCTACGCCTGGGCGTCCGCGCCGATCCTCGCGCTGCTTTGCGGCTCGGCGCTGTTCTGGTCGCTTTTCGCCTGGCGCGTCCGGGTCGCCGAGGAGCCGCTCATTCCCCTGCGCATCCTCGGCCTGCGAATCGTGCGCGACGCCATTTTTTCGAGCGCCTCGGGGCTCGGCGCCTTCGTCGGGCTTTCCGTCGTCATGCCGATCTATTTCGAGGTCGTCGCAGGGCTGAGCGCCCGCGATTCCGGCCTCGTGCTGATCCCGCTGATGTGCGCGACGGTCATCGGCGCCACGCTCTCCGGCCGGCTGATGGCGGTGATTCGTCATTACAAGATCGTGCCGCTCCTCGGCCTCGGCGTCGGGACGCTCGCCGCCGCCGTCGCCGCCTGGCGGGTGGACAGCCTTTCCTTTCTCGCGCTGAACACGCTGCTGACGCTCGTCACTTTCGGCGTCGGCGCCATGCTGCCGGTCGCGACCGTCTCCGTGCAGAACGCCGTCCTCGCCCGCGATCTCGGCACGGCGACGGCGACGACCCAGTTCTTCCGCCAGCTCGGATCGGCGGCGGTCGTCGCGCTTTTCGGGGCGCTCGCGCTCGGCGGCGGGAGGGCCGCGCTTATCGAGGAGACGGCCGTCTCGCCCGATTCGATACGCGCGCTAATTATGAGCTTCAGGCTGGTGTTTTCGGCGCTTGCGCTCTGCATGGCCCTCTCTTTCGTCTTCATGGCGCGAATGGAGGAGCGGCCGCTGACGGGCGAGCGGCGACACTGAGCGGTCCTTTTTTCCTTGCCCATGGCATGGAATTTTCTAGAAGGAATGTCCCGCCCCGCCTGCAAGGACACGTCCATGACCTCTCTCGACAGTTTCAACGCCCGTCAAAAGCTCGTCGTCGGGGATCGGACCTATGACTATTTCTCGCTGAAGGCGGCCGAGGCGAATGGCCTTCCGGGCGTCTCGCGGCTGCCCTACTCGCTGAAAGTCGTTCTCGAGAATTTGCTGCGCAACGAGGACGGCCGCTGGGTGACGAAGGAGACGATCCAGTCCTTCGCAAAATGGCTGACCGAAAAGGGCAAGACCGAGCGCGAAATCGCCTTCAGCCCGGCGCGCGTGCTGATGCAGGATTTCACGGGCGTGCCGGCGGTCGTGGATCTCGCCGCTATGCGCGACGCCATGGTCGCCCTGGGTGGAAATCCGCAGAAGATCAATCCGCTGGTGCCGGTCGATCTCGTCATCGACCACTCCGTCATCGTCGATGAATTCGGGACGCCCCGCGCCTTCGCGCAGAATGTCGAGCGCGAATATGAACGCAATGGCGAGCGCTACCGCTTCCTGAAATGGGGCCAGTCGGCCTTCGACAATTTCCGCGTCGTGCCCCCCGGAACCGGCATCTGCCATCAGGTCAATCTGGAATATCTGGCGCAGACGGTCTGGACCCGCGCCGAGCAGGCGAACGGCGAAAGCGTCGAGGTCGCCTATCCCGACACGCTGGTCGGCACCGATTCGCACACCACCATGGTCAATGGCCTCGCCGTGCTGGGCTGGGGCGTCGGCGGCATCGAGGCGGAAGCGGCCATGCTCGGCCAGCCGCTGTCGATGCTGGCCCCGGAGGTGATCGGCTTCAAGGTCACAGGCGCGCCGAAGGAGGGCGTGACCGCGACCGATGTGGTGCTGACCGTCACGCAGATGCTGCGCAAAAAGGGCGTCGTCGGAAAGTTCGTCGAGTTCTATGGCGAGGGGCTGAATCATCTGTCGCTCGCCGATCGCGCGACCATCGCCAATATGGCGCCCGAATATGGCGCGACCTGCGGCTTCTTCCCCGTGGACGTCGAGACGCTCGCCTATCTCAACACCTCGGGCCGCACGGCCGAGCGCATCGCGCTGATCGAGGCCTATACGCAGGCGCAGGGCATGCTGCGCACGAGCGAGACGCCCGACCCGGAATTCACGGATACGCTTTCGCTCGATCTCGCCGAGGTGAAGCCTTCACTCGCCGGCCCAAAACGGCCCGAGGGGCGCGTGGCGCTGGAGGATATCGGCGCGGCTTTCGAGGCGGCTCTGGCGTCGGAATACAAGAAGGAAGGCGGGCTGGGCCCGCGCCACAAGGTCGAGGGGACGAATTATGACCTCGGCCATGGCGACGTCGTCATCGCCGCGATAACCTCCTGCACCAACACCTCGAATCCGAGCGTGCTGATCGGCGCGGGCCTGCTCGCGCGCAACGCCGTCGCCAGGGGGCTGAAGGTCAAGCCCTGGGTGAAGACGTCGCTTGCGCCGGGAAGTCAGGTGGTCGGGCAGTATCTCGCCAGATCCGGCCTGCAGAAGTCGCTCGACGAACTCGGCTTCAATCTGGTCGGCTTCGGCTGCACGACCTGCATCGGCAATTCCGGCCCGCTGCCGGCGCCGGTGTCGAAGACCATCAACGCCCATGATCTCGTCGCGGCCTCGGTGCTCTCCGGCAACCGCAATTTCGAGGGCCGCGTGAATCCGGACGTGCAGGCGAATTACCTCGCCTCGCCCCCTCTCGTCGTCGCTTTCGCGATCGCCGGAACGGTCGCGACCGATCTGACGAAGGATCCGCTCGGGACCGGCGCCGACGGCAAGCCCGTCTATCTGCGCGACATCTGGCCGACCAGCGAAGAGATCGACGGCTTCATCCGCGAAAATGTCACGCGCGAACTTTTCCGCGACACATACGCCAATGTGTTCGACGGCGACGCGCACTGGCGCGCGGTCGAGGCGCCGGCGGGCGAGACATATCTGTGGGACGATCATTCGACCTACGTCCGAAACCCGCCCTATTTCACAGGTTTGACCCGGCAACCCCGCCCCGTCTCCGACATTGTCGGCGCGCGCGTCCTCGCGCTTTTCGGCGACAAGATCACCACCGATCACATCTCGCCGGCCGGCTCGATCAAGGCCGCCTCGCCCGCGGGCAAATGGCTGATGGACAATGGCGTCGTCCAGGCCGACTTCAACCAGTACGGCACACGGCGCGGCAATCATGAAGTGATGATGCGCGGCACCTTCGCCAATATCCGCATCAAGAACCACATGATGAAGGACGCCGAAGGGATCATTCCCGAAGGCGGCCTCACGAAATATTACCCGGGTGGCGAGACGCTTTCGATCTACGACGCGGCGATGCGCTACCAGAAGGACGGCGTGCCGCTGGTCGTCTTCGCCGGCGCCGAATATGGCAATGGCTCCTCGCGCGACTGGGCGGCGAAGGGCACGGCGCTTCTCGGCGTGCGCGCGGTGATCGCCCAGAGCTTCGAGCGCATTCACCGCTCCAATCTTGTCGGCATGGGCGTGCTGCCTCTGACCTTCGAGCCGGGAACGAGCTGGGCGTCGCTGGGGCTGACGGGGCAGGAGACGGTTGCGATTCGCGGCCTCGCGGCCGGCCTCACGCCGCGTCAGACGCTGTACGCCGAAATCACATTTTCTGACGGCTCAGTGGTTTCATCGCCACTGTTACTTCGCATCGATACGCTCGACGAGTTAGAATACTTCAAAAATGGAGGCATTCTGCCTTACGTGCTGCGACAACTTGCCTCGTGAATCGGCTGGAAAAGTGGGATGACTTGATTGACGAAACAAGCATCCTGCGACATCAATGACGCGCTGAGGCGTGGGACCGTTGAGGTCGTCGCGCATTGCGACGACAGTCATTGAGGCGCGGCGCAAGAAGCAAAAAAAATCAGCGGATAGGGGAAACGACAGGATGAAGACCTTCAAGATTGCCACGGCGGTCGCCATGTTCGCCGCGATGACCGCTCCGTCCTTCGCGAGCTGCGACACGCATGCCGAAGATGAACAGGCGGTCTGCGCCAGCAAGTGCGAAGACGCCTATCTGAAGGACCAGCAGGGCTGGACCGCCGACATGGACAAAGTCAAGGCCAACAAGAAGGCCTGCGACGAGAAGTGCGGCTGCCCGCAGAACTCGAAGAATCTCTAAGTCGAATTTTCGCTTCTCGCGAGGCGAGACGACAAATCGGGGCGTGCAACATCTGCACGCCCTTTTTGTTCGGCGCGACATTCGCCCATGGATTCAAGCGTCGACCGTGGCGTGAGCCGGGCCGTCCGGCGCCTTTTCGAGGCCTTGGACGATGAAATCCGCCGAATTTTTTGGGGGTGGGAGGTGAGTGTTATGAGCGGCGCGCGATTGACACACGCCATTTCTTCCCCCATCGTCCAGCGCGCTTGCCGCGATCTTTGGGGCCGGTACTGTTGTTGCGGGATTGGTTCGAACGCAATCGCAAGCCAATCAAGCTTAGAAGAAGTAGAGGAAACCACAGAATGAAGAAATTCGCCTTTGTCACGGCGCTCGCCCTCGTCGCCGGCATGACCCCGGCTTTCGCCGATTGCGACACCCGCAAGGCCGATGAGGACAAGCAGGCCGCGGCGGCGTCGAAGTGCTACGACGAGTATCTCGCCCGTAAGATGAACTACGGCGCCAACAAGGACGAGCTGCGCGCCAACTTCAAGGCCTGCAACGAGAAGGCCGGCTGCTCGCAGAACGACAAGCTGCTCGACTAAGAGCATACGGGCGCCTCTTCCCTCGAGGAGAGGCCGTTCCGAAACACAAGGGCGCGCAGATCATGCGCGCCCATAATTTTTGGTTCACTGCGAATAGACGTTGCCGTCCGGACCCTTCCAGCCCTTCGGGTCTTCGTAGAAGCGATATTCCTCGTCGAAGGTCACCGTCTCGCCGGGCGCGACATATTGCTTGCCCTTCGGATCGGCGCTGCGCGGCGCGGTCACGTAATGCTTGCTCGGCGAGCAGCCGTCCTTGAATTTGCCTGCGTCGTCCGGCTTGCAGTCGAGATTGGCGCCATCGGGAAACTGCACTCTGGCGTTGAAGAAGATTTCATAACCCTTCTCGCCGGTCGCGTGCATTTCCAGGCGCTCGCTCATCGTCTGCTTGAACTCGAGAACCTTGCCGGGCTTGTCGAAGCGCTGCTTCAGGAGATTTTCAAAAATCTGCTTGGCGTGATCCTCGGTCGGGTCGCAACCGAACATGCAATAGGCCTGCGCCGATCCCGCGGCCAGGGGCGCCGCGGCGAGCGTCAGGGCGATGAGTTTCAAGAACGCGCCTCGCATTTCGCTTCCTCATGTGTTGATTTCGACGCCTTTGCGGCGCTTGCGCGAGAGACTAATGCGCTTTTGCGCAAAAGTCTTCAGCGCCCGTCCGGCGTCGTCGTTCCGCCCCAGGAGTCCTTCACCTGGCCGAAATGGACCGACGGATCGTAACGCTCCTCGCCCAGACGCAGCGTCTCGGTCGACAATCGGCCCATGGCGGCGAGCACGGCGTAAGAGGCGACGACGCGCTCGCGCTGGGCGTAGATCAGGCCGATGCGGGCGTTGAGCAGCTCCTGCTGCGCGTTGAGAATGTCGAGCGTCGTGCGTTGTCCGGCCTTGGCTTCCTCGCGCACGCCGTAAAGCGCGCGCTCGGCGGCGGCGATCTGCGTCTGCGCGGCGGCGATCTGCGTCTTCGCCGCCTGCAGCGCGCCCCAATTCGCGCGCACCAGCGCAATCACGTCGGCCCGCGCCACGTCCACGTCGAGCCTGCGCTGTCCGGCGACCTCTTTCGCCTCCCGCGTCTGCGCGGATGTAAGGCCGCCGTCATAGAGCGGCACGTTGAGGCGTCCGCCGACCATGGCCCCGATGTTGCGGTTGTAAATGCCGCCGATGTTGGTCTGGGTGAAAATATTGCCGACGACGGACAGTTTCGGCATGAAATCCGATTCGATCACCTTGACGTCGAGATCGGCGACGTCGACGTCGTGCAAGGCGGCGAGAATGACGGGGTGCTCGGCCTGAGCGACGCGCTCGACCTCACCGCGCGACTTCGGCAGCAGGGCGTCGACGGCGGCGCCCGGCGAAAGCTTCTTCGGCTCGACGCCGATCGTCTGGCGATAGGCGCCGACGCTCGTCTCGAGCGCCGCGCGCGCCTGTCCGACGAGCGACCGACCCGCCGCAAGGCGCGCCTCGGCCTGCGCGATGTCCGTCAGGGTGATCTGGCCCGCCAGATAACGCTCGCGCGTCTGCCGCAACTGCTCGGCGAGCACGGCGACGTTGTTTTCCTGCAATTTGAGCGCGGCGGTGTCGCGCAGCACATTCATGTAAGCGGAGACGGCGGAAAACAGCACGCGCTGCTCGGTGAGCCTCAGCCGCTCCCGTCCCGCGAAAACGCCGGTTTCGGCGGCCCGCGTGGCGTTCTGCGTCTTGAAGCCGTCGAAGACGGGTTGTTCGACGCTCAGGCCCGCGGAGCGGGGTACGCTGCCTCCGCTTTGCGTGCTCTTGACGAGCCCCGGCGGAACGGTCGGATCGACGATGTCGGTCTCGTTCTGAATCTGGACGTTGCGATTTTGCTGCACGCCGAGAAATGTGTTCGCCGAAGCGCGCGGACGCATGCCCGCACGCGCCTGCGGCACCTTCTCGTCGAGCGCGCGCAGTCCGGCGCGACCGGAATTGAGGACCGGACTATTGTCATAGGCGAGCAGCAAGGCGCCGTTCAGCGTCTCCGCGCCTGCGGGCGCGACAATCGCGCAACAAGCGATGAGAACGAGGGCGCTCCGGGCGTTCACGCCGCCTCCTCGCGTTGCGTCGGCGTCTTGTCGCCGAAGAAGGCGTAGAGCGCCGGCAGAACCAGCAGCGTCAGCAGCGTCGCGCTGATCAGGCCGCCGATGACGACGGTGGCGATCGGCCGCTGCACCTCGGCGCCTGTCGACGTCGCGAGCGCCATCGGCACGAAGCCGAGCGAGGCGACGAGCGCCGTCATGATGACGGGGCGCAGACGCGTCATGGCGCCCTTGAAAATCGCCTCGCGCTCGGGAACGCCGCTCGTCATCAGCTGGTGGATGTAGGTGCGCATGACCAGGCCGTTGAGCACGGCGACGCCGGAAAGCGCGATGAAGCCCACCGCCGCCGAGACCGACATGGGCATGCCGCGCAGCCAGAGCGCCGCAACGCCGCCCGAAAGAGCGAGCGGCACGGCGGTGAAAACAAGCAACGCGTCGCGCGCCGAGCCCAGCGCCGAGTAGAGCAGCAGAAAGATCATGAAGAAGCAGATCGGCACCACGATCATCAACCGCTTGCGCGCTTCCGCGAGATTTTCGAACTGCCCGCCCCACACGATCCAGTAGCCGGGCGGAACGGCGACCTTGGCGTCCACCTTGGCGCGCGCCTCGTTGACGACGGAGGCGATGTCGCGCCCGCGCACATTGGCGCTCACGACGACGCGCCGCTTGCCGTTCTCGCGCGACACCTGATTCTGTCCGTCGATAGTCGAGAAGCTCGCCACCTGTTTGAGTTGCACCGTCGCCACATGACCTTGCGCGTCGGGCGGCAGCGACACTGGAATGGTCTCCAGCGCCTCGGCGTTTTCGCGCAGATTGTCGCGCAGCCGCACGATGATCGGGAAGCGACGGTCGCCCTCGAAGATTATACCCGCCTGCTGCCCGCCAACGGCCGCGCCGATCGTATCCTGAACCGCCGCGAGGCTGAGGCCGTAGCGCGCGATCGCCGCCTTGTCGACCTTGATGTCGAGAAGCGGCAGTCCCGTCACCTGTTCGACCTTTACATCGGTCGCGCCGGGCGTTGCGCGCAGGATCGCAGCGATGTGATTGGCCGCCTTCAGCATCGCGTCGAAATCCTCGCCGAACACCTTCACTGCAATATCGCCGCGCACGCCAGCGAGCAGCTCGTTGAACCGCAGCTGGATCGGTTGCGAAAATTCATAGGCGTTGCCGGGAAGCTTCTCGATCCTTTCGCTGATCATGTCGATCAATGCGTTCTTGGGCAGATGCGGATCGGGCCATTCCTCCTGCGGCTTCAGCATGACGAATGTATCGGTCAGATTTGGCGGCATCGGGTCCGTGGCGACTTCCGCGGTGCCGGTTTTGGAGAACACGTAATCGACCTGCGGCAAGGCGCGGATCGTGTTCTCGATATCAAGCTGCATCGCCTGCGACTGCGTGAGCGAGGCGCTCGGAATCCGGTTCGCCTGCAAGGCGATATTCTTCTCGTCGAGAGTCGGAATGAACTCCTGACCGAGATTCGCATAGAGAATCGCGGCGAAAAGGAAGGAGCCGACGCCGATCGCCATCACTTTCAAAGGCGCGTTCATCGCCCATTTCAGCAACGGCTCGTAAATACGCTTCAGCGCCAGGATGATAGCGTTTTCCGTCTCCTCGCCATGACCGGAGACGAAGAGGGCGATCATTGCGGGAAAGAAGGTCAGCGAGAGCACGAATTCCGACAGCAGGGCGATGATGACGGTCATCGCCATCGGATGGAACATCTTGCCCTCGACGCCCGAGAAGCTGAGGATCGGCAGATAGACGAGGATGATGATCGATTGCCCGTAGACCGTCGGCCGCCGCATCTCGACGGCGGAGCTGATGACCGTTTCGTGCCGCTCCTCCATGGTCAGCCGCCGCCCCAGCGCATGCTGGCGCTCGGAGAGATGGCGCAGGCTGTTTTCGGCGACGATGATCGCGCCGTCGGCGATGAGTCCGAAGTCGAGCGCGCCGAGGCTCATCAGATTGGCGCTTATCTTGCCGAGATACATGCCGATCGCGAGAAAGAGCATGGTCACGGGAATGACCGTCGCCGTCACCAGCGCGGCGCGGAAATCGCTCAGCATCACGAACAGAACGAGGATGACGAGCGCCGCCCCTTCCGCGAGATTCTTCGCAACCGTCCTGATCGTCGCGTCGACGAGCACCGTGCGGTTGAGGATCGTGCGCACCTCGATCCCCGGCGGCAGCGACTTCACGATCTCTTTCATCTTCGCGTCGACCGCGGCGGAGACGGTGCGGCTGTTGGCGCCGATCAGCATCAGCGCCGTGCCGATGACGACCTCCTCGCCGTTCATGCTGGCGCTGCCCATGCGCAATTCGCGCCCGATGGCGATATTGGCGATTTCTCCCGTGCGCACCGGCACGCCGTTGCGGGTGGTCGCCACGACGTTGCGGATGTCGTCCACGGTCTCGAGGCGTCCGCCGCTGCGCACGACGAGACCCTCGCCATTGCGCTCGACATAGCCGGCGCCGCGGCTGACGTTGTTCTTCTCGATCGTCGCGGCGAGGTCGCTGAAGGAGAGGCCCAGCGCCATGAGTTTCGCCGGGTCCGGCTGCACATGGTACTGTTTCACATGGCCGCCGAGCGAGTCGACGCCGGCGACGCCCGGCACGGTGCGCAGCTGCGGCCGGATGATCCAGTCCTGCACCGTGCGAAGATATGACTCCTTCTCGACGCTCGTGCGCAGCAGCATGCCTTCGGGCGTGAGATAGGCGCCGTCGCTCTGCCAGCCCGCTTCGCCGTCATGGGCGGCGAGCTTGCGCGGCTCCCTGAAGCGCACCGTCCACATATAGATTTCGGAGAGGCCGGTCGAAATCGGCCCCATGCGCAATTCGACCTGCGGCGGAAAATCCTCCCGCGCCTGGCCGATGCGCTCATTGACCTGCTGGCGTGCAAAATAGATGTCGATATTGTCGGCGAAAACGGCCGTCACCTGCGCGAAACCGTTGCGTGACAGCGAGCGCGTGTATTCGAGGCCCGGAATGCCCGCGAGCGCGTTCTCGATTGGATAGGTGACCTGCTTTTCTATCTCGAAAGCGGAAAGCGCGGGCGCCCTGGCGTTGATCTGCACCTGATTATTGGTGATGTCCGGAACCGCGTCGATCGGCAGATGCGCGAGCGCCCACACGCCGAACCCGCCGACGAGCGCCACAAGCAAGACGACCAGCCAGCGGCTATGGACCGAAAAGGCGATGATCCGCTGCATCATGGCCGGCCGCCGTCACTCCTCGGGGATTTCGCTCTTGCCGGATTCGGCCTTGAGCAGGAAACTGTTCGCGGCGGCGATCGTCTCGCCGGGCGCGAGTCCCTTAGTCACTTCGACGGCGTTGTCGTCGCCCTCGCCGGTTTCGATCCGGCGCTTCTCGAAACCTTCCGCCACGCGCACGAAGACGGTCGGCTCATTATGGATGAGCTGCACCGCGACGCGCGGGACGAGCAGTTTCACCGGCGTCTGCGCCAGCGCGATTTCAGCGTTGAGCACCATGCCGGGATGCAAGGCAAAGTCGGCGTTCTTGAAGCTGGCGACGACATGGCCGGTGCGGGTCTCCGGCGTGACCATCGCATTGATGATCGTGACCTTGCCCTGGAAGCTGCGGCCGTCCGCCGCCTTCAGCGTCACCGGCTGGCCGTCCCGAATGCTCGCAAGACTGGCGACCGGGACGGAAAGATCGACCTCGACGACCGAAAGATCGGCGAGCATGTAGAGCTCGCTCTCCGCTGTCACCGGCTGGCCGATATTGACGAGTCGCTGGATCACCCGGCCGGCGATCGGCGCGCGAATCTCCTTCTGGCGCAGGCGTGTGATCGGTTGCGTGGCGAGAGCGGAGATCTCCGATTCGGAGAGATCGAGCGCGGCGAGCTTCTGGCGGGCGAGATCGAGACGAAGTTTCGCTTCCATGAAGGTCGTCTTCGCCTTCAGGAAGAGTTGCTCGGCCGTGATCTTCTTCTCGAACAGCCCCTTTTCGCGCTGAAACAGATGCGACTGCAGCTCGTAATTCACCGAGGCCGCGAGATATTCGCTCTTGGCGTCGGCGACTTCGCGCGAATCGATGACGGCGATCGCCTCATTGGCCGCGACCATGTCGCCGAGTTTCTTGCGCAGCTCGGCGACGACGCCCGAGACCTTCGCCGCGACGCGCGCGAGATGGTCGGGGTCGGGCTTGACGGCAGCGGGGACGATGAGATCGCGGGTCAGGACGCCAGGTCCGACCTTTACGGTTTCGATCTTCGACGCTTCGATCTGCTCGGGCGTGAGCTTCAGGAGTCCCTCCGGCGACTCCGGCCCGGCGGCCTTGTCGCCGCTCGCCGTCTCCGTGGGCGTCCCGCGAAGACGGCCGAACACGCCCGGCAAGGCGGCCCCGACCGCGAGGCTCGCGATAATGGCGACAAGGAGGGTTACGTTGCGGGACATCGTCGGCTGTCGGGCTCCAAGACGCAGCGGCCGGAACGCTTTCTGACTGCTATCACTCACGCGGCGCTCAAGCCATTCGCAGCCGGCGCGAAGATGGGGATAACCGCCGGGACAGTCGCGCGCGGCGCGAATAGCTGCTTGATTCTCTTAGCGCCTGCGCCGCGTCCGGTCCATCGGCGCCAAAGAAAAAGCCCGGCCGCGAGGACCGGGCTTTTCCCGCTTCTGCGAGGAAGCGAAATCAGTATTTCGCCAGAACCGGGGCCGAGGCGAACGGGTTGAAGTGCCAGTTCAGGCCGGCGCGAACCGTGTGGAAGCGCGTGGGGGACTGGTTGGCGGCGGTGAAGTTCGTGCCCGTGTTGGTGAAGACGCTGAAGAAGCTCTGGTTGGTCACGCCGAGATCCGTGTAGAGATACTCGACCTTGAGCGACCAGGCCGGGAAGGCCATCGGCGTCCATTCCACGCCGCCGCCGGCCGTCCAGCCGGTGTTGGTGTTGCCGGACGTCGTCTGGCCCGTCTGCGCGAAGGGCACGGGGAAGGCCGCGAAGGGATAGTTGGCGACGCTGACCGTGTTGCTGACGTAGCCGTAGGCGAAGCCGGCCGTGCCGTAAACCATGAGGTTCGGGTAGGACGGCATCACGAGGCCGAGGCGGCCGCGAACCGTGCCGAACCAGTCGACGTATTTATTGGTGTTGAGCGCCGCAAGGCCGCCGAACCAGTTGCTCGGCATCCAGTTGTTCTGCTGGGAATTGATGTCAGCCGCCTGGATGTCCGCCTCGGCGCCGATGACCAGCCAGGGCGAATACTGATAGTTGTAGCCGATCTGGCCGCCGCCGATGACGCCCTGGGCGCTCGGATTGGCCGTCCAGGTCGCGCCGCTGAGGAGCAGCGGATCCGCGAAATAGCCCCAGCCGGCGCCGCCCGCGTTGAAGCTGTAGCCGATGTTCACACCGCCGTAGAGGCCGGTCCAGGTGAAGGTGGGCGGCGGCGGGATATAGGCCGGGGGGGCCTTGCGGGAAGGAAGGTCGGCGGCGAGAGCCGATCCGGCGACGAGCGCCAGCGCGAGGCCGGCGGCGACAGGCAATTTGGTCATTTGTGACGCCCTCGTGTGTAAATTTTCTAATGCGGTTGTCGTCGCCCGGTCCTGCTGACCACCGCTTCAGCGACATCCCCACCGTCCCGAAAAGACTTACGGCCGAAGCTCGGACACGGTCAACGAAAAGGCGGACTGAACAAGGCGCGTGCATTGCGTTTGCCGACGCGCGTGACAATTCGGCAACAGAATTGGCGCCCCCGGCGGCTATTTCTCGCCCCGCTCGCGGCGCAGGCGCTCCCAATAATCGAGCCGCTTCGCGAGCTCGCGCTCAAATCCGCGCTCGACCGGCCGATAGAGCTTCTGCCGTTTCAGCGAATCAGGCCAGTAGTTCTGTCCCGAGAAGGCGTCGGGCGCGTCATGGTCATATTCGTAGCCCTCGCCATAGCCCTCCTCGCGCATCAACTTCGTCGGCGCATTCAGGATGATCCGGGGCGGCATGAGCGACCCCTTCTCCTCCGCCAGCCGCCGCGCCTTCTTGTAGGCGACATAGCCCGCGTTGGATTTGGGCGCGGTGGCGACATAGATCACCGCCTGCGCGAGCGCGAGTTCGCCCTCGGGGCTGCCCAGAAAATCATAGGCGTCCTTCGCCGCATTGGCGACGACGAGCGCGTGCGGGTCGGCGAGCCCGATGTCCTCGACGGCCATGCGCACGATTCGCCGCGCCAGAAACAGAGGGTCTTCGCCCGCGTCCAGCATGCGCGCGAAATAATAGAGCGCCGCGTCCGGGTCCGAGCCGCGCACGCATTTGTGCAGGGCGCTGATGAGATTGTAGTGGCCCTCCTGCGCCTTGTCATAGATGGGCGCGCGCCGCTGCACGACCTCCGACAGGCCGGCGCGGTCGAAGATTTCGCCTTCATGCGCGGCGCGCCAGATTTCCTCGCAAAGCGTGAGCGCCGCTCGGCCGTCGCCGTCGGCCATCGCAACGAGCGCCTCGCGGGCGTCGGCGTCGAGCGGCAGCGTCTTGCCCTCGGCCGCCTCGGCGCGCGTGAGAAGCTTCTCGATCGCCGCCTCGTCGAGCGACCTGAATGTCATCACGCGCGCGCGGGAGAGCAACGCCGCATTGAGTTCGAAGGAAGGGTTCTCCGTCGTCGCGCCGATCAGCGTGATGGTGCCGTCCTCCATCACCGGCAGGAAGGAATCCTGTTGGGCGCGATTGAAGCGATGGATCTCGTCGACGAAGAGCAGCGTGCCCTGTCCCGCGGCGCGGCGCGCGCGCGCGGCGTCGAATGTTTTCTTGAGGTCGGCGACGCCCGAGAAGATCGCCGAGATCTGAACGAAGGCGAGCTTCGTTTCATGTGCGAGAAGCCGCGCGACCGTCGTCTTGCCGGTGCCGGGCGGCCCCCAGAAGATCAGCGAGCCCAGCGACCCGGCGCGAATGAGCCGCGTCAGCGCGCCCTCGGGGCCGAGGAGATGATCCTGCCCCGCAACTTCGTCGAGCCGCGCCGGGCGCAACCGGTCCGCGAGCGGCCGGGGCGCGCCTTCCTCGAGTTTCGCGGCCTGGAACAGATCAGACATCGGCAAGCCTGGACGACTAATGCACGCCGGGAACGGCGGTGATGAGCGCTGTGATTAAAAGCTGATTACCACCTCGACGCCGCGTTAACCAATGATTAACCTGCCGCAAGAATTGCGATTCGGGTAAATCGCGCGATCCATGTTTTCACGGCCCGGGTTTTCTTGGAGCGTAAGTTTTAAAGCGTCGAAACCAACCAACAAGACGGAACGCGACATGCGCATTATCTCTTTCGTTACGCAGAAGGGCGGCGCCGGTAAAAGCACGCTCGCCAGCAGCGTCGCGGTCGCGGCGCGAGAGGCTGGAGAACGCGTCTTCATCATCGATCTCGACCCGTTGCAGACGCTCGTGAAATGGTCGGGCGCGCGCGGGGCGACCGACATTGCGGTCGAGCACGTGCCGCCATCGAAACTGACGAAAGCGCTCGCCGCTCTCGAGAAGAAAGGCGTGAGCCTCGTCGTCATCGATGCGCCGGGCCAGGACGGCGAATATTCCGCCGCCGCCATGCGCGTCGCCGATCTCTGCGTCATTCCCGCGCGGCCGAACGCCTTCGATCTCTGGGCGAGCGAGGCGACCCGCGCGCAGGTGAAGGACAAGGGCCGCGATTACGCCTTCCTGCTGAACCAGTGTCCGCCGTCGCAGCAGAGCGCGCGCGTCGAACTCGGCGCGAAGGCCTTGCAGGCGATGGGCGGGCTGCTCGCGCCGCTCGTTTCGGCGCGCGTCGATTATCAGGAGGCCGCGCGCCTCGGTCAGGGCGTCAGCGAATTCAACCCGCATGGCGTCGCCGCGGCGGAGATGCGCGAGCTCTGGAATTCGATCAAGCGCCGCCTGAAACGCGGCGCGGCGAAGCCAGCGCAAAAAGCCGTCGAGACCGCGAAGGCGAGTCGCAAGCCGACGAAAAAGGCCGCCTGAGAATCAAAAACAAAAAAAGCCGCGCGGGCGTTGCGCGCGGCTTTTTTGCAGCGCCCGTCCTCAGCCGATCTCGACGATCCTGGCGCTGTGGTGGATCACCTCCGCCTTGTCGCCGACGGTCTTGCCCATCAGCGCGGTCGCCAGCGGCGCGACATAGGGGATGAGCCCTTTCGCCGGATCGGCCTCGTCTTCGCCGACGAGGCGGAAGGCGCGGCGCTCGCCGCCTTCGAGCTCCACCACGACGCGATGGCCGAAGCGCACATGCGAATGATCGGCGATCGGACGGATCACCTCCGCGCTCGCCCGCCGCGCCGTCCAGTAGCGCAGATCGCGCTGCGCCAGCGCCAGCGCGTGATTGTCGTCGTTCGCCGTCGCTTTCTCGATTTCGCCGTGAAGCCGGTGAAGCTCGCGCTCGATCTGCTCCAGTCCTTCCGGCGTCACGAGGTTGCGATGCGGGCTGACCGGGCGATCCGGCAGATCCTCCCGGGGATTGTCGTCTTCCTGTTCCTTGGTGAAAGCCGAACTCATGCGGTTAACCTTCAATCGTCGCGTCGCGGACGGAAAAAACGATCGGCCCAGATCGGGCCGTGACGCAGGTATTAGACCCGAGACGCGCCCCGATGTCGAGAATGACGCCCCCCAATGCGACAATTCGCTCACGCTCGCGCTGATCGACGTCGGTGTCAAAGGCCAAGGTCGGAGAGGCCCGGATGATCGGCCGGGCGGGGCCCCTGCGGCCAGTGGAATTTGCGCTCGTCTTCCCTGATCGGCAGGTCGTTGATGCTGGCGATGCGCAGCCGCATCAGCCCATGCCCGTCGAACTCCCAATTCTCATTGCCATAGGCCCGAAACCAGTTGCCCGCGTCGTCGCGCCATTCATAGGCGAAGCGCACGGCGATGCGGTTGTCGCGCCATGTCCAGAGCTCCTTGATCAGCCGGTAGTCCAGTTCGCGCGTCCATTTGCGGGTGAGAAAAGCCTCGATCTCGGCGCGCCCGCTCAGAAATTCGGCGCGATTTCGCCATCGGCTGTCCTCGCTGTAGGCCAGAGCCACCCGCGCGGGATCGCGGCCGTTCCAGGCGTCCTCGGCCATACGCACTTTCTGTGTCGCCGTCTCCAGCGTGAAGGGCGGCAAGGGCGGTCGGGACATGAGTCGCTCCTGAATATTGCGAGGCAAAACCAGGTTGAGGGTCGCCGATCGTCGGCGACGCATCAAGCATGAGAAATCTCGATCACGACGCGTCCGCGAATCTTGCCGGTCACGATCGTGCTGGCGCGCTCCAGCGCTTGCTCGAAGGGAATGATCTCCATCATCGAATCGATCATCGCCGGATCGATGTCGGCGGCGATGCGCGCCCAGGCCGCGCGGCGCAGGGCGATTCGCGGCCTTATGCTTTCGACGCCGAGCAGCGACACGCCGCGCAGGATGAAGGGCGCGACCGTCGTCGGCAGATCCATGCCGCCGACATTTCCGCAGGCGGCGATTGCGCCGTCGAATTGCGTCTGTGCGAGAAGATTGACGAGCGTCACGCCGCCGACCGTGTCGATTCCCGCCGCGAATCGTTGCGTCTGCAGCGGCTTGCCAGGCGAGGCGAGCGATTCGCGCAGGATGATTTCCCCGGCGCCGAGCGAGTGGAGATACTCCGCTTCCGCCGCATGTCCGGTGACGGCGGCGACGCGCCAGCCGGCGCTGGCGAGGAGCGCGACCGCGAAGGAGCCGACGCCGCCCGTCGCGCCCGTGACGACCGAAAGTCCGTCCGCCGGCGAAAGTCCATGACGCTCCAGCGCCAGCACGCAGAGCATGGCGGTCAGTCCCGCGGTGCCGATGGTCATGGCGCGCGCGGGCGTCAGCGAATCAGGCAGCCTGACCAGCCAGTCGCCGTTGACGCGCGCCTTCTGCGCAAAGCCGCCGTAATGTGATTCGCCGAGGCCGCAGCCGGTGGCGACGACAATGTCGCCCGGCCTGAAGTCGCCGTGCGCGGAATGGGTCACGCGTCCTGCGAGATCGACTCCGGGAATCATGGGGAAGCGCCTGACGACGGGTCCCTTGCCGGTCACGGCGAGGCCGTCCTTGTAGTTGATGGCGGAATGGGTGACGTCGAGCTCCACGTCGCCCGGCATCAGATCCTTCTCGCTCATCTCGACATAAGCGGCTGTGCTGGAAGTTGCGTCCTTGTCGATCCGGATCGCTCTGAAAGAGGACAATTCTTGCTCCCGGGAGGAATTTCTTGCCGACGCAGGATTCGCGGAAGAGTTGCATCCTGCAAGCAAAAGCGAGGCAGACGGCAAAATATGCCGATCATGGCCGCCCCGAAAAGATTAATCCGCAGGATACAATCGGAAACTCGGCGCGCGAAGGCGGTGGAAACACTCTCACAATATTCGAATTCTGATCAAAGAAAAAATTGTCCGATAATTCTTGCCGATAAGAAAACCATCCGGTAAAGTATTACATATCTTCGCCAGTTCGACGGAACCAACTCCCGCAACAGGTTTAGTGTGAGCCTTTACGGGGCGGCGGCGGCTTTCGCGAAAGACGGCTCGGTCTTTCCAGATCAAGAGAAGGCAATGAGCGACCCAATGAATGTCTCGAACAACATCGAACTCGCGGCGGACATCGTATCGGCGTATGTGAGCAATAATTCCGTTCCCGCCGCGGATTTGCCGGCGCTGATCAGCGAAGTCTACAACGCGCTGCTGCGCGTGGGCTCCAGCGTCGCCGCGGCGCCGGCGGAGCCGCCGAAGCCCGCGATCGCCGTCAAGAAATCGGTGACCACCGATTACATCATCTGCCTCGAGGACGGTAAGAAGTTCAAATCGCTCAAGCGCCATCTGCGCACGCAATACGGTCTCTCGCCGGAAGAATATCGGGAGAAATGGGGCCTGCCCCCGGACTATCCGATGGTCGCCCCCAATTACGCGAAGGCCCGCTCCAATCTCGCCAAACAGATGGGGCTCGGCCAGCAGCGCCGTCGCCGCGGCAAATAAGAACGTCGCGCCGGGTCGAAAAACGCCCGCCGTTCCCGGGAGCGGCGGGATTTTTTATGCGATATTGATTAATCCCCTGCGCCATCTTCGACGCGATGCGCAGATCAGCCTCTCGATCCAGCGGGCGTCATGCGCGCCAGAACCATGCTCACTTGCTTCAAGGCGTCGCCCAGCTGCGGCCGTCGGCGGCGCGTGCTAGCGCCTCTCGCGCGCGATATCGCGCTCGCCCGCGGATCGGGACGAGCGCTCGCGCCAGCCGCCTGGGCGGCTTTTTTCGGTCTCGCCTATCTTTTCACGCGGGCTCCGGAATTCGGCCTCTATCTCGCGCCCGGCGTCGCCCTGTTTCTCGCGCTTTGCCTCGCCGCCTTGTTCGACATTCGCTATTTCATCATTCCCGACGGGCCGCTCTGGTTTCTTTTTGCGATCGGCGCGGCGACGACGCTCCTGGGCGCGCCGGAGGAAACGCCCGACCGGCTCGCGGCCGCCGCGACCGGTTATGCGGCCCTGTGGATCGTCGATCGCGCCTATGAGCGGCTGCGCGGTTTTCCCGGAGTGGGGGAAGCCGACGCCCGGCTCTTCGCCGCGGCCGGCCTGTGGCTCGGGTTTCGCGGTCTGCCCAGTTGCCTCGTCTTTGCGGTGCTATCGGCGCTCGTCGCCGCCGTCCTTTCCATCCGTGAGGGCTCGCTTCAAAGCGCGCGCGAGCCCATCCCCTTCGGGCCTCATCTCGCGCTCGGGCTCTGGCTCGTCTGGGTGCTCGGCCCGCTCGAATTCGGTTGAGCGTCAGGCGTTCATTGCTGGCGAATCGCGACCGTGGCGGAGGCCTCGATCACGCGGCCGAGGCGATTGGCCCCGATCTTCACGCTGATCAGCTTCGGCATGCCGGCGCGATTGGTCCAGGTCGGCGTCCATACGCTGGGCTTTCCCACCTCCGGCGAGCCGAAATAGGAAAGTTCGAAGGAGGCGACGTCTTTCAGAATCACTGTTTTCGTCATCGAGTTGCGATCGACCCCGAAACCCGGCGGCGTGCGAAAGACCTGCGTCCACACCGCAAGCTGCGGCCCCTCCTTCGCGACGTCGCCGCCAATCTCGGTGAGAAGCAGCCCGCCCCATTGTCCGCCGCCCTCGCTGAGCGAGATGAAGCGACAGGAGTCGGGCGTGCCCTGGAACTGGGATTGTGGCGTTTCGGCGCTCTGGGTCGTGATAGTGATGGCGTAGCCGCGCGCGAGCAGCCCCGTCACGCTGCGCAAGGCCATCTCGACTTCGTCCAGCGCCTCGCTGGCGCGCGTCGTCTCCCAGCTCCGGCGTCCGAGATGGATGCCCCCGAGGATCGAGGCGGTGATCAGGGACAGCAAGCTGATGGCGAGCAGAAGTTCGAGCAGAGTGAAGCCATTGCGCGCGCGCAGCTTCATTGGCCGCGCTCCTCCATGGTGACCAGTTTGACGGTCGAAAGGACGAAATTGTCCCCATATCCGGACGCGCGCTCGATGAGGAGCGTGGCGTGGAAGGTCATGCCGATCGGCGCCCCTGTCACTCCTTTCACGGTCTTGCCCGGCCTGACGACGAGCCGCCACAGCAGGCCGTCGCTATATGTTCCGGTCGTTTCGCCCGTCGGAATTTGCCCGTCTGCCCCCAGAGCGTCGAGTTGCGAGGCTCCCTGTCTCGCGGCGCGCACGAGAAAATCCGCGCGCGATTCGTTTCGCACGCCGCCGCTCACGCCATTGAGAAGCTGCGACAGCACGAGCGCGAGAATCGCGAAGGCGGCCAGCGATTCGATGAGCGAGAAGCCCCGCCGGCGCTTCAACCGAGGGCGCATCTTATTTCGCCTGTCAGCCAGTTCACGCCGATCGTCGCTCGCCCATTCGGCGCCTCTATGGTGATGTCGCCGCCCGTGGAGCTTCCATCGGGAAAGAAGGTGAACCCTCCCCTGTTCCCGCTTAGCTGTTGCGAATTGGCGATCTCAAGCTTGATCGTCGTCTCCTCCGGCAGCAGCCCTTCGCCGCCGACGGGGGATGTGTAGCTCTTGCGTTCGAGGTCGATGACGACGGCGGTCTCGCTGTTCGTCCCGATGGCGCGCGCGCGCGTCGCGCGCAGCGTCCCGCAGAGCCCGCGCGTCGCGCTTTCGAGCCGCAGCCGGCTCGAGGGAGAGCGCACGAGTTGCGAGCCCATGCCGGCGAGAAGCGCGATCAATCCCATCACGACGAGCGTCTCCATGAGCGTGAAGCCCGCCCGGCGGCCTCTCTTGCGATGGAGCTGCGGCATTATTTGCCCGCAAGTTCGTTGATGCCGAGCACCGCGTCCATCACGGTCATGATCAGCCCGCCGACGACGCCGGCGATGGCGATTGTGAGCACGGGCGTCAAGAGCCCCATCGCCCGTTCGATGGAACGCTGCGTCTGCCGCTCGAACATGGTTGCGACGCGCAACAGCATGTCGTCGAGCTGGCCGGTCTCCTCGCCGATCGAAATCATCTGCGGCGCGACGGGCGGGATGAAGGCGACGCCCCCGAGCGAACCGGAGAGATGCGCGCCGCCGCGCACCGCCTCGATCACGCCGGCGAGCTCCGCGTTGAGATAATGATTCACCACCGCGGCGCGCGCGCTCTCGAGGCCCTGAAGCAGCGGCACGCCGGCCTTCAGCATGGAGCCGAGCGTGCGGGCGAATCGCGCCGTCGCGAATTGCGCCAGCAGAGGGCCGACCACCGGCAGGCGCAGGTAGAAACGGTCCTTGGCGATGAGCCAGGCCGGCCGGGTCTGCGCCATCCGGCGCAGCAGGAAAAGCGTCGCGACAATGACGCCGAGAACGATGCCGATCGTGCCGGCGTTCGCCTCCGTGTCGATGATGAACTGGAGGCCCGAGGGCATGGGCTTGCCATTGTCGGCGAAGATCGGGGCGATGCTCGGCACGAGCGTTCCGAGAACGACGCCCGTCGAGATGAGCGCAAGCGTGATGAGCAGCGCCGGATAGACGAGCGCGCTCTGGATGCGCCCGCGCAATTCGAGCTGGCGCTCCAGCATGTCGGCGAGATCGGTCATCGCCGCCCCGACCTTGCCGACGGTTTCGCCCTCGCGCACGACGTTGATGTATTCCCGGCCGAAGACGTCGGGCCGTTTCGACATGGCGTCGGAGAGAGACGCGCCGTCGACGATCTGCGTCAATATGTCCTGAGCGAGGTCGCGCAGCACGGGGCTGGCGCTCTGCGCGGAGAGAATCCTGAGGCTCTGGTCGAGCGGCACATTCGCCTGTTCGAGCGTGGCGAATTCGCGCGTGAAGGAGGCGATCTGCGCCGCATTCGGACCGCGCTTGCCGAAGGACTTGTTCAGGATGCTCGTCTTGGCCGCGCCGGCCTCCTTCGTCTCGAAAGGCGTCAGCCCTCGACGAAAAAGCGTGTCTTCCGCCTCGGCGGCGGAACGGGCCTCGATCTCGCCTTCCTGGAGATCGCCGACGGCGCTGAAGGCGCGGTATTTGAAGGTCGGCATCTGCTATCAATCCATCCGCGTGACGCGCATGACTTCGTCGACGCTGGTCTCGCCGCGCCAGGCCTTGCCCATGCCGCACTGATACATCGTCGTCATGCCGTTTTCGCGCGCCGCCGCCTCCAGCGTGGCGTCGGGCGCGTTCTCGCAGACGAGGCGCTGGAGTCGCTCGTTCATAACCAGCAGCTCGGCGATGGTCGAGCGCCCCGAATAGCCGAGGTTGCGGCAGTGCGGGCAGCCCTTGGGCGCCGAGAGGCGGTCGGGCTCCGATGCGAACTCCTCCGTCGCAAGCTGCTTGCGCCATTGCTCGCGCGTCTCCAGAGGCGTCGCGCAATGCTGGCAGAGGCGGCGCACGAGGCGCTGCGCAAGGACCGCCTTCACCGTGGAGGCGATGAGATAGCTTTCCACGCCCATGTCGATCAGTCGGGTGATCGACGCCGCCGCGCTGTTGGTGTGCAGCGTCGAGAACACGAGATGGCCCGTGAGCGACGCCTGAATGGCGATGCTCGCCGTCGCCGCGTCGCGAATCTCGCCGATCATGATGATGTCGGGGTCCTGGCGCAGGATGGCGCGCAGCGTGCTCGGGAAGTCGAGGCCGATCGCCGGCTGCACCTGCACCTGATTGACGCCCGCGAGCTGATATTCGATCGGGTCCTCGACCGTGAAGACTTTCACGTCGGGCTGCGTCAACTCCCTCAGCGCGGTGTAGAGCGTCGTGGTCTTGCCGCTGCCGGTGGGGCCGGTGACGAGCACGATGCCATTGGGATTGCGCATGGTCTTGCGCAGTATCCCCGTCGTTTTGGGCTCGAATCCCAGCGTCTGGAAGTCGAGCGAGACCTGGCTGCGGTCGAGAATACGCAGCACGATGCTCTCGCCATGGGCCGTCGGCAGGGTCGAGACGCGGAAGTCGATGTCGACGCCGCGGATGGCGAGCTTGATGCGTCCGTCCTGCGGCAGGCGCCGCTCGGCGATGTCGAGCCGCGCCATGATCTTGATGCGCGAGGCGATGGCGGCCTTCAGACCCGGCGGCAGGGTTTCGGCCGTGCGCAGGGCGCCGTCGACGCGATAGCGGACCTGCACGGCTTCCAGCGAGGGCTCGATATGAATGTCGGAGGCGCGCTGTTCGATGGCGTCGGCGACGATCTGGTTCACGCGGCGGACGACCGGCGCCTCGTTTGCGATGTCGCGCAGGCGCTGCAGGTCGAATTCGCTCGCGTCATTGGCGCGAAGGTCGGAATCGACGAACGCGACGCCGTCCTGTTTCGCGCCGTAGAGCGTCGACCAGGCCTTCTCGAACTGCGCCGGCGTCGCGAGCTTGAGGGCGATCTCATAGCCGGTCGAATAGGCGAGCGCGTCCACGGGTTCGAGATCGAGCGGATCCGTCACGGCGAGGGTGAGACGCCCGTCCTCGACAAAGAGCGGAAGCAGGCCGTTCGCGCGGATGAATTTCTCCGGAATGGCGTCGGCGAGCGGCGCCTCCACCGGGATTTCGCGCGGCTCCAGCTGGGGGATGTGAAGAAACTTTCCAAGGAGCGCCCACAGGTCCGTCTCGGAGATGAGGCCGAGCTTGGTCAGCACATGGTCGAAGCGTTCGCCGCTTTGACGCGCGGCGCGCTGCGAGCGTTGCAGCGCGAGTTCGTCGAGCGCTCTCTCGCGAAGGAGAAAGTCGCCGAAGGCTTCGGCGAATTCCGGACTCTGGGGGTCCACCCGCCGGGCCAGGCCTGAATGTCCGGCGACGTCTTCCCGGAAAGTCGATTGAGCCTGCATCTTCACCCTTTGCTGAAGCCGAATCAATAGTTAAGCTCGCGCATCGACACGCTGCGCCATTCTCAATGTAGTGTGTCGGACGCCGGAATGACACAATTGCGCGTCAATTGGATCATCCACCCGATCGCCTGTCGAGCATTTTTGTCGATGTCGAACGCACAAGCCCTTGTTGCAGAGAGGTTTAGCGCGCGTCCTGCGCTCAGGTCCCGATTGCGCGTGATTTGCCTCGTGGCCTCTGGCTTTCTACCGGCGGCCGGCGCTGACGCCGCGACGCCGGGCAAATCCTATTTTTTCGCCACGCGCGACGCCTGCGTCGCCTCCGGCGTTTTCCTCAAGCGTGAATGCGACGCCGCATTCGCCAACGCCAGCGCAGAGCTTGTGGATCGGTCGCCGCGTTTCGCGACGGGCGCGGACTGCCGGTTGCGCTTTCATTTATGCGAAATGCGACGCGTCGCTCCCGAGGAAGACCGCGAGACGGCGGCAGCCGAGGAGGAGCCCGGACGCTTCGTTCCGATGGCGCTCGGCGTCGAAATGGTCGCGACCGGCAAGGGCGTCATGGCCGCGCCGGTGCTCGCGGTCGAGACTCCCGCGAGCCTCTTCCCCAAGGTCGCTGTAGCCCGCGCCTACGAGGCCCGCGATATGGAGCCGCCGAAAAAAGAAGCCGCCAACAGCACGATCCTGCCCGCCGATCATTTCGAGCCGTTCAGGAAACGCCGGCCCTTCGACGGCGCGGCGACCTTCAGCGCCTATGCGCTGGGCGCGCTCGGCGATACGCCGCACATCGAGGCTGCGCAGAGTTTCGCTTCGCAGGAGTCGCCGGAGGAGCGGCGCGCCCGGCTCAAAAACGCGCCGTTCATCGAATAGCCGGGCTGGAATAATCGGGTTCGCATACGACATTGCCAGTCAGTAGCCCGAAGGCTATGAGTTTCATCCGCCATGTCGTCGATGTAATCGCGCAAGCCGCGCGGCTCGGCGGCGGGCTCACGCGTCGAAGGTGATGGTTCGTGGCAAGCGAGTTTTGGACGCGCGACGTTCTCGAAGGGTCGCTCAAAGCCGCGGCCGCGCGCTTTTTCGAGTGGTATCGCTCGGAGTTTTTTGCGCTTTTTCCGCCCAAGACGGCGGCATGGCTCTCCGATCGCGGCGATCGCGAACTGATTCTTCGCGCGGGGGAGCGCGAACTCTGGCTCGTGGACGCGCGCGGCGCGCCGGCCTGGAGCCTTTCGGTCGACGAAATCGCGGCGTCCTCGCTCGAGGAGGCGTTGTCGCGGCGCGGCGTGACGCGAAAAACCGCCAAGATCGGCCTCGAAATCGACGGGTCGGCGTTCTTCGTCCGACGCTTCGACATTCCGGCCGTCGCCGCGTCGAATCTCCCCCGGCTGCTGATCGCCGATATCGAGAGAAAGACGCCTTTCCGGCTGTCGGACGTGATCTATGGCCATGCGACGGCCAAACATCCCGTTTCGCCGGACAAGTTGAGCGTCAGCCTCTGGATCCTGCGTCGTGACATGGTTGTGCGGGCGATCGAGAATTCGGGTCTGGCGATGACCGATCTGGCGTTCGTGCGGCCGAGCGGGCTGAGCCCTATGGCGGGCCCGGCGCCCGTCATTGTTCTGGAGGCGACAAGCGAGAGCTCGCACCTTTTCCGTAATGTGGCGATCGGGCTTTGCGCGGCGACCGCCTTGCTCGCGGCGCTGGGGGTCGGCGCAACACTTTGGCGGCAGTCCGCGACGAACGAGGAGCTCGACGCGAAAATCCAGGAAATGTCGGCGCGCGCCGCGAAGGTGCGGCAGATCGCCGATCGCGCCTCGGCGGAAAGCCGGCTGCTCTCCGTGCTGCGCAACGCGCGCCGCACCGGGCCGCTATTCGCCGATCTCTGGGAGGAAACCGCGCGTCTTCTGCCGGACGGGGCCTATGTCACCGATCTGCGCATCACCGAGCCCCGCGCCAATGAGCGCGCGCTCGAACTCGTCGGCTTCGCGGATTCCGCGGTCGGACTTCCGGCGCTGTTCGAAAAGTCGCCGTTTTTCTCGGACGCCGGTTTGACGGCGGCGATCACCCCGGACGCGCATGAGAAAAAAGAAGGCTTCTCGCTGGCGGCCAGGATCCGGCAGCCCAATGTGACGGCGGCGAAATGAAGTGGGACGACATCCGGCGGACGCCGATCGGCAGACGCGCCGCCTTTGCGGCCGTCAATATTCTGATTCTCGCCGCCATTTATCTCATCGCCGTCGAGCCCGCCCGGCGGATGGTCGCCGAGAGCGCCGACACGATCGCGCAGCGCCGTCTGACGCTCGCGCGTTACGAGGCTGTCGCGGCGCAGGAAGAGGCGATCCACGAATACGCCCGGCAGGTCGACGAGATCAACGCGCGCGGCGAACTGATCGCCGGAGACAGCGAGGGCATCGTCAACGCCAATCTGCAGGCGCGGCTGAAGGCGCTCGCCGAGGAAGCCAAAGTCAGCGTCAGGTCGATCCAGGTCCTTCCGGCGCGATCCTTCCAGGGCGTCACGCTGGTCGGCGCGCGCATCGACGTCGCCGGCACGCATGACTCCGTTCACGCTTTGGCGCGAGCGGTCGAGGGCGAGCCGCCGCTGCTGATCGTGACCACGGCGACGCTGCGCGGACAATCGATGATGTGGGGCTCCCCGGGAGAGGCCCCCGACGAACTCGAGGCGCAATTCGACGTCTATGGCGGCGCGCCGTCATTGAAAGCCCATCCGTGAGCGCCCCGCGATGATCAACAGGATCAGACCGTACGTCCTTCCCTTCATCGCCTCTGCGCGGCTGTCGCCGCTGATGGCGGGAATCCTCGTCGCTCTGCTCGCCTCGACCGCGGCGGCCGGACTTTACGCCGCTTTAGCGATCCTGTGGCCACAAACCGACGGCTCGCAATCCGCCGCGCCGGAGTGGAAACCGCCGACCCTGGCCGTGGGCGAACTCGATCCGCCGAAGCCCGCCAGCGCCGACGTGCAGGCGTTGTCGCGCCCGATCTTCTCGAAAAACCGTCGCCCGGCCCCCAAGACCGCCGGCGCCCGCCCTGTCACGCAGGATGCGGAGACCGTCGTCCCCGCCGGACTTTCGGTCGGCGCCATCGTCAAGAGCGGCGGGACCGCGCAAGCCTTCGTCATTTCCAGCGGCGCGCCGGAGGGCGAGTGGAAAAAGGTCGGCGACATGATTGACACGTGGACTGTCGACGAAATTACATCTTTGGAGCTGACGCTGAAGAACGGGGAGCAAGAGGTGAAGCTGAAGCTATACTCCGATGAGACCGAGGGACCGCCGGACAATCCACAGGAAATGAAGCCCGAGGCCCCGCCCGCAAACAAGCCGGACGCCCCGCCTGCGCAGACGCCGGGGGCGTCGCCGCAAGGGGCGGGGGACGCCGGACAGGAAGAGCCCGCCAATTAGTAAGTAACCGCAACGGCTAAATCTTGCCTCAAAGAAAGGCGAGCAATCAACAGTGGAGCCTCGCTTCGTCGATGGCGTCTCACATGGCGAAAGCCGCCGAAACATGTTAAGCCTGCCGGAAATCCGCCAGAGCGTTGAGTTTTAACCTTAGGTTATCCCTGACGTGCGTTGTGTCCTTACAGCATTTGCAGTGACGGTGGCGGCAGGGGGGCTCGCCTCTTGTGAATCCCCGGCGGCGGGGCCGCCGGTGGCGGAATGGAACGTCGAGCCTGTCTATCGCTCGCCGGGCCCACCGGTTAGCGGAGGGCGGCGGTCAGACGGCGTCTCGCTCTCGCGCACTTCGGGGCGCGCGCTGGTGGCCACAGGCACCGGGAAATTCATCGGCTCGGGCCGTTCTCGCGCGACGTCGACCGAGCCCGCCGGCGAGGACGGCGTCACCCTCAATCTGGTCAATCTACCGATCCCCCAGGCGGCCAAGATCGTCCTCGGCGACATCATGAGCGCCGATTATGTCGTGGATCCCAAGCTCGACGGCAAGGTGACGGTGCATACGGCCCAGCCGGTGCGAAAGTCGGCGGCGCTCGAACTGTTCCAGTCGGCCTTGCGTATTTCCGGCGCGGCGGTGGTGAAGGCCGGCGGCGTCTACAAGATCGTTCCGGCCGATCAGGCCGCGACGTCCGGAGAAAACATCTCGGTCGGCGGCGTCGCCCCCGATTCCAGTCCGCTCGGCGACGGCGCCCATGTCGTGCAGCTGCGCTATGTCTCCGCCTCGGAAATGAAGCGTGTCCTCGAGCCGATCGCCGCCCGCGGCAGCATCGTGCGCGCCGACGACGCGCGCAACACGCTGACGCTGAGCGGCTCGCCGCAGGACATCGCGACGCTGGTGGATGCGATCGGCATGTTCGATATCGACACGATGCGTGGAATGTCTTTCGCGCTCGTGCCGGTGAAGAGCGGCGACGCCGACATGCTCGCTGAGGATCTGCGCAATGTCTTCGGCTCCGAGAAGGAAGGGCCGATGAGCGGCATGATCCGCTTCATCGGCAACAAGAAGCTCGCCTCCATCCTGGTGATTTCGTCGCAGCCGCAATATCTCACCCGCGCCCGCGCCTGGATCCAGCGGCTCGACGCCCGCGCCGAGCACGCGGAAAAGCAGTTCTTCACCTATCGCGTCCAGAATCGCCCGGCCAAGGAGCTGATGGTGGTGCTGACCTCCATCTTCGGCGCGGACGCCTCCAAGGGCGGCGCCGGCGTCTCGCCGCGCTTCGGCCAGTCCGCGATGTCCTCGGGCTCTGGCGCGGGGCAGACCAACCCGCTCGGGGCGCTGTCGGCGACGGGCCCGACGGGCGGTCAGGGCGGCCTCGGGGGAAGCGGCGGACTTGGCGGTGGGGGCGGCCTTGGTGGGGGCAGTCTCGGCGGCGGCGGACTTGGCGGCGGGGGCGGTCTCGGCGGCGGCGGTCTCGGGAGCAGCAGCAGCGGCGGCGGAGGATTTGGCGGCTCCGGCGGCCCCAGTGGCGTGAGCGGCCTGAGCGTGCCGGGCGGACAGCAGCCGGGCGGCGGCGCCGGACCCACGCCGGCGGTCAGTCTCGAAGGCGACCGCTACAAGGTCGGCGTCGACGACGCCAAGAACGCCCTCGTCGTCATGGCGACGCCGGAGGACTATCGCCGCATCCGCCAGGTCATCGAGACGCTGGACGTTATGCCGAACCAGGTGTTCCTCGAGGCGACCATCGCCGAAGTGAAGCTCAATGACACGCTGCGCTTCGGCGTGCGCTGGTTCATGCAGACCCACCAAAATCTCTTTGGCTTCAGCTCCTCCGCCAACCCGGCGGGGCCGCTGCCCAATACGCCGCTCGGCACGAATCTTCTGGGCGCGAACGTCGGCGCGAATTTCCCCGGCTTCGCCTACGCCTTCAGGGCGTTCAACCAGCAGGTGACGCTCAACGCGCTCAACGCGATCACCGAGGTGAATGTCATTCAGACGCCCTCGCTGACCGTGCTCGACAACCGCCAGGCGATGCTGCAGGTCGGCGACCAGATTCCGGTCCAGACGCTGAGCAGCGTGTCGGCGATCGGCAACCAATTCAATTCGGTGAACTACACCAACACCGGCGTGATCCTGGCCATCACCCCGCATATCAGCGAAAGCGGCCGCATCATGCTCGAACTCGAGCAGGAGGTGTCGAACGTCGACCCCAACACGCCGCCCGGCAGCATTACGCCGACCATCCAGCAGCGAAGGGTGAAGACGCAGGTCGTCGTCAATGACTCCGAGTCCCTGATGCTCGGCGGGTTGGTCAAGGATCAGCGCGGCCGCGCCGCCACCCAGATACCGGTGGCCGGCGACGTGCCGGTCTTCGGCAATCTGTTCAAGGACAAGGGCGACGCAGTCGACAAGACCGAACTTGTCATCATGATCACGCCGCATGTGGTGCGCTCGCTGGACGAGGGTCGCGAGATCACGGAAGAATACAAGCGCAAGCTGCTCGACATTTCGACGCGCGCCATCGGCCGGCCGCACGACATCGAGCAGTCGGCGCGCCGCACGCTGTTCGATCCCTGGTCCCACAGCCCCTGGCGTCAGGACAAGGAAACGCGGTAAAGCGTTTTCGCGCGGAGAAAGCGCGGCAAAAAGGCGGAGAGAGCCGGAAGTTTTTCCGGGTTCATTCGAAAAGCGGCGAAAGACAGTTCCGGCCCCGGTGGGCCTCATGGCCCCATACGCGGGTCATTTCAGCAGTCCGGAACGCCGGCGCCGTTGGATGCGATCATGTCGCGCAGATTGCCGAGATATCGCGACTGTCCGCGCCGCAACTCCCTGATCGCCAACTGGCCCCCGATGCCGCCGCGCAGATCGACGATCGCGTCCTTCGCCGCCGTCTGGCCGGTCGCAAGCAATGCCTCCGCATGGATGAGGTAGGCGGCGCGTTCACTGGGCTGGCGGAAATTCACAGGAAAACGCGGATCCTTGCGATCGAGGTTGTTGGGATAAGGCGCGGCAGTCAGCGCTTGCACTTCATCGAACTTGAAGCCGGCCAGCGCCGCGAAAAGCCCCGGCGGCGCCGCGAGCGGGTCGACGCCGGGCGTGCGCGATTGAACCGTGACGAAGGGGAGCATGCTCCGAAACAGCGCCGCGTCGATCCCGCTGACCTGGTCGAGCTCCATGATCGTCTCGAACGGGGCCTTCTTGGGGCCGAACGGCTTTTCCGAGACCTCCTGCTTCGCCCACATCTGAGCCACGTCGTCGCCGGGAGTCGTGCGGAAGGCGATGATCGAATTGGCGACATTGTCCGCCGTCTTCTTGTCGAGGCCGAGACCCATCAGCATGGCCTGCAGAAGCGGTTGCGGCGCGGCGTTGAGGTCGATCTTGCCGCTCTCATCCTCGATTGAGAAGGCGACCGCGGCGCCGGCGAGGACGCAATACTCGGGCCTGCCATCCCTGACCGTCGTCTCGGCCTGCTGCGCCACCAGATCGCGCTCGCCGAGAAGCGTCATGGCCGCCTGGTTAATGACGCCCTCGGCGATGTAGCTGGCCTGCGTGGCGCCGGCGATATTTGAAGCGGTCTGGAGCCGCAGGCGCCCCGTCGACATGAAGGAGACGACGAGGAGCGATATGACGCCCGTGCCCCAGATGACGGCGAGTAGCGCGAAGCCAGCTTTCCTGCGTAATCCCCGCGCGGGCGGGAGGCGCCTCGACCGCGTCACTTCGCCGTATTCGAGCCGCGTGAAATCGCCGCCGAGCCGCCCTCGCGACCTTCGGGTCCGAGCGAACCGACGTCATAGGGGCCGTTCTGTCCGGGCGAGCGGTAGAGATAGGCGTGGCCCCACGGGTCCTTCGGAACGCCCGCCGTCTTGAGATAGGGGCCGCTCCAGGAGGACACGCCCGCAGGGCGCTGCACCAGGGCGCTCAGCCCTTCTTCGTTCGTCGGATAGCGGCCGGCGTCCAGGTAGAAGAGGTCGAGGGCGCTCGCCAGATTCTCCATCTGGATCTGCGCGGTCTTGACCTTCGATTCGGAGAGATAATTCAGGACCCGCGGGCCGACGAGACCGACGATCGAGCCGATGATCGCCAGCACCACCAGCATCTCGACCAGGGTGAAGCCGGCGCGGCGGCGCTGCGCGCGGGTGAGGGATCGCGCGCGCGGCCGGAGCGATTTGGGAGAATCGCTCGAAACATCGCCGGTTGACGTCTGCGCAATACGAAACTGCATCTGAATTTCCTCTCCAAAGCCGAGGTTCCGGCTCAAAAGCCAGACAGGTGTGGATATTACGTGACGGCGATTTTCGCCGCAACACGAGGCGCGGAGGCTTAAAGCTCGACGTAGATGTCGCAGCCGTAGATCGAAACCGGGTTTCCAGCCGGGTCCTGGATCATGTTCCAGCATTTGCCGACGCCATTGATCAGCCGATAGATGAACACGCCCTCGGCTTCGGTCACGCGCTTTTCAGGAACGCGCTGCCGACCCAGATAATTGAAATAGGACACCGCAATGTCGTCGCCACAGCGGTAGAGCGTCCCGCGGTCGAGCAGAAAGACGCCGCCGCGATCCTTGGCGTGGCTGATGCAATAGGAATAATTGGTCAACGCTTCGGGACGCACATTGATCTGCGCCCTGGCGACCGGCGCGCCCATGACTGTCGCGCCGATGACGAGCGCGCCGCAGATTACAGGCCGGAAAAAGGCGTTAAGCGACTGCGCCATTCATAACTCCACCGCCGCCGGAGGCTCCCGCGTTACATATGCGGAAACCGGCGGCGAATGTATGGCCGTTTCGCCTGCAGCGCAACGCCGCGCGCGGCGTCAGCTTTCCTCGTCGGTCTCGATGTCGCCGTCGATGAGGCCGGCGACGTCATCGTCCTCGCCCTCTTCTTCCTCGAGGAAGGTGTCGTCATCGGCGTCGTCGTCGAGTTCGACGTCCTCGTCGACGTCGATCGCCTCGGCCGCGTTCTCGGCCTCCTCGACCTCGTCGAGCGAAACCGTGTCGGCGCTCTCCTTCTCGATCTCGCTATCTTCCTCCTCATCCCGCGCCGGGGCGCGGGAAATGGCGGCGACGTGGAAGACCGCGCCGCACTTCGGGCAAAGGATCGGGTCCTTGTTGAGATCGTAGAATTTTGTCGCGCAGGACTGGCATTGGCGTTTGGCGCCGAGTTCGGGTTTGGCCACGGTTCGTCGATCCTCGTGGAGAGGCAGCGTGGGGAACGCCCGCCTGAATGAATTACTGTCGGGCGCTCCGGTTAGTTGGCTCCCGCCCCGCTGTCAAATGGATAAATGCGCGCAGTGCGGAAGGCGGAATCGCCCATTGCCAAGCGGCGCGCGGATTGGCATAGAAAAAGGGCCGCGGGTGTAGCTCAATGGTAGAGCAGCAGCCTTCCAAGCTGAATACGAGGGTTCGATTCCCTTCACCCGCTCCAGAATTCCATGATTTGCCGGCGGCTTTTCCGCCGACGTCGATGGATATATTCAGATCGGTCAACAATTTGGCGATTGTTCGAGCCGTCCTTTCGGAACCGCGCGTCCGACTGATTCGTTCGGACTCGCGGATTTCGCCGGGGACCAGCCGCTCAATGCGGCTCGCTGGGCCGTGACGATTGCAATAGAAACTTTCTCCCAGACACAGTCGCCGTCCGTCCGGAGTTCGCATGACGCTGTCGGGGAACCGCCTTTATGACCTGATCCGCTCCCGCGCGCCGGAGGGCAGGCGCATATTCGCCGATCTCGGAGACGGACGCGGCGTCACCTATGCGGAGATCGAGGCGGGCTCCGCGCGCTACGCCAATGCGCTGGCGAGCCTTGGGGTCGCGCCGGGGGACCGCGTGGCCGTTCAGGTCGAAAAAAGCATCGACGTCATCATGCTTTATCTCGGCTGCCTGCGCGCCGGGGCCGTCTTCCTGCCGCTCAACACGGCCTATACGGCCGCCGAGGTCGATTATTTTCTCGACGACGCCGGGCCGAAGCTCTTTGTCCGCGACCCTTCCCGCAGCGACCCGGTCCGGACCGAAGGCGGGCCCGTGGTCATGACTCTGGACGCCGCGGGGGCAGGCTCGCTCGTCGATCTCGCGCGGGCGCAGCCCACGACCTTCTCCAACGCCTCGCGGGGGCCGGACGACCTTGCCGCAATTCTCTACACATCGGGCACGACGGGACGGTCCAAGGGCGCGATGCTCAGCCATGAAAACCTTGCCGCCAATTCCCTGACGCTCGTCGACGCCTGGCGCTTCACGAGCGACGACGTGCTGATTCACGCGCTGCCGATCTTCCACACGCACGGACTTTTCGTCGCGACGAATGTCGCGCTGCTTTCCGGCGCCTCCGTGATCTTTCTGCCCCGTTTCGATCCGAAGCAGATTCTCGCGGTCATGCCGCGCGCGACGGCAATGATGGGCGTGCCGACCTTCTACACGCGGCTCTTGCGGGAGCCCGGCCTCGATCGCGCCGCCGCCGCGGGGATGCGCCTCTTCATCTCGGGCTCCGCGCCGCTCCTCGCCGAGACGCATCGCGAATGGCGGGAGCGGACCGGCCACGCCATCCTCGAACGCTACGGCATGACCGAGACCAATATGAACACGTCGAATCCCTATGACGGGGAACGCGTCGCCGGAACGGTCGGGCCGCCGCTGCCGGGCGTCGAATTGCGCATCGCCGACCCCGAGACCGGCGCGCTTCTCGGGCCGAACGAAGTCGGCATGATCGAGGTGCGCGGTCCAAATGTCTTCCGGGGCTACTGGCGCATGCCGGAAAAGACCGCGAAAGAGTTTCGTCCGGACGGTTTCTTCATCACCGGCGATCTCGGGAAGATCGATTCCGACGGCTATGTCCATATCGTCGGCCGCGCCAGGGATCTCGTCATCACCGGCGGCTTCAATGTCTATCCCAAGGAAGTCGAGACGGAGATCGACGCGATTGCGGGCGTTCTGGAGTCGGCGGTCATCGGCGTTCCCCACGCCGATTTCGGCGAGGGCGTTACGGCGGTGGTCGTGCGGCGCGACGACGCGACGCTGACGGAAAGCGACGTGCTGCGCGCGCTCGAAAGCCGGCTCGCGAAGTTCAAACTGCCCAAGCGCGTGATCTTCGTCGAAAGCCTGCCGCGCAACACGATGGGCAAGGTGCAGAAGAACGTCTTGCGCGAAAGCTATCGCGCAATCTACGGCGCGCGCTGATCGTCGGGGAAGGAGGCGCGTTCAGCGCCCGCCCTTCTGCTTCATCGCCGCGAGCAGCGCTTCGCCGAGACCGCCCGTTCCGCCGCCATTCGCGGGCTTCGCGCCGCGCGGCGCGGGCTGCGAGAAGCGCGGGCGGTTCTGCTCGCGTCCCGGCCCGGCCTTGGCCTGCCCCGGCGCATCGTCGAGCCGCATGGAGAGTGAGATGCGCTTGCGCGGAACATCGACCTCCATCACCTTCACTTTCACGATGTCGCCGGGCTTCACCACGCTGCGCGGGTCCTTGACGAATTCCTTCGACAGCGCGGAAATATGCACCAGACCGTCCTGATGCACGCCGATGTCCACGAAGGCGCCGAAGGCGGCGACATTGGTGACGACGCCTTCCAGCGTCATGCCCGGCTTGAGATCGTTCAGCGTCTCGACGCCTTCCTGGAAGGTCGCGGTCTTGAAGGCCGGACGCGGATCGCGGCCGGGCTTTTCGAGTTCCGCGAGAACGTCGGTGACAGTGGGCACGCCGAAGGTCTCGTCGGCGAATTGCTGGGGCTTCAGCTTGCGCAATTCGTTGGTGTTGCCGATGAGCGACTTGATGTCCGTCCTCGCCGCGTCGAGGATTCGGCGCACGAGCGGATAGGCTTCGGGGTGCACGCCGGAACGGTCGAGCGGATCGTCGCCGTCGATGATGCGAAGGAAGCCCGCGCTCTGCTCGAATGCCTTGGGTCCGAGGCGTGGCACGTTCTTCAGCGCCGCGCGCGTGCGGAAGGGGCCGTTTGCGTCGCGATGCGCGACGATATTGGCCGCGAGCGTGTCGCCGAGGCCCGAGACGCGCGCAAGGAGCGGCGCGGAGGCCGTATTGACGTCGACGCCCACCTTGTTCACGCAGTCCTCGACCACGGCGTCCAGCGCGCGCGAAAGTTTCAGCTCCGACACGTCGTGCTGATATTGTCCGACGCCGATCGACTTCGGTTCGATCTTCACCAGCTCCGCAAGGGGGTCCTGAAGGCGGCGCGCAATTGAAGCGGCGCCGCGCAGCGACACGTCGAGATCGGGCAATTCCTTCGAGGCGTATTCAGAGGCCGAATAGACCGAGGCGCCGGCTTCCGACACGACGATCTTGGTGAGCTTCAGTTCGGGATGTTTGGACATCAGCTCGCCGGCGAGCTTGTCGGTCTCGCGCGAGGCGGTGCCGTTGCCGATGGCGATCAGTTCGATCGTGTGCTGACGCGCGAGGCTCGCCAGCGTCGCGATCGATTCATCCCAGCGCCGCTGCGGCTCATGCGGATAGATGGCGGTCGTCGCGACGATCTTGCCAGTCGCGTCGATGACGGCCACCTTCACGCCCGTGCGGAAACCGGGATCGAGACCCAGCGTCGCGCGCGCGCCGGCGGGCGCGGCGAGCAGAAGGTCGCGCAGATTTTCGGCGAAGACGCGAATCGCCTCTTCCTCGGCGAATCGCCACAGGCGCGAGCGCGCGTCGACTGCGAGATGCAGTTCGATCTTGGTGCGCCACGCCCATCGCGCCGTCTCCAGCAGCCATTTGTCGCCCGGGCGGCCACGATCCTCGATATTGTAGCGCCGCGCGATACGGGTTTCGTAACCGCCGAGGCCGGCTTCGGCCTCGGCCGCCATTTCGAGATCGAGCATCTCTTCCTTCTCGCCGCGAAACAGCGCGAGAATGCGATGCGAAGGCAGTTTCGAAATCGGCTGCGAGAATTCGAAATAGTCGGAATATTTCGCGCCCGCCGCCTCCTTGCCTTCGCGCGGCTTCGACTTGATGACGCCCTGAGTCCAATAGACCTCGCGCAGCGCGCCGATGAGATCGGCGTCTTCGGCGAATCGCTCGACGAGAATCGCGCGCGCGCCCTCGAGCGCCGCTTCGACGGTTGCGACATTTTTTTCGGTGTCGACAAACGCCTCGGCCCGAACCCTCGGGTCCATGTCGGGCGACGCCAACAGCGCGTCGGCGAGCGGCGCAAGTCCGGCTTCGATCGCGATCTGCGCCTTGGTGCGGCGCTTGGGCTTGAAGGGCAGGTAAATGTCTTCGAGGCGCGCCTTGTTGTCAGCCTCCATGATGACGCGCTTCAGCGCGTCGTCGAGCTTGCCCTGGCTCTCGATCGATTCAAGAATCGCCTTGCGGCGCTCCTCGAGCTCGCGCAGATAGCGCAGCCGCTCTTCGAGCTTGCGCAATTGCGTATCGTCCAGCTGGCCCGTCGCCTCCTTGCGGTAGCGCGCGATGAAGGGAACGGTGGAGCCGCCGTCGAGAAGCCCAACCGCGGCCTCGACCTGCCACGGTTTTGCCGCAAGTTCCTCGCTCAGCCGCTCGACGATGGATTTCATATAGGCCGCCTCGATTCATTTTCAGGAACGAGGTTTGTAGCCATCGCGGGCGGGCGAAGTCAAAAGCCCCGCCCGCAAAATTCCGTGGATAGAAAAGCCCGCGCTATTTCATCGCCTCATTGAGATATGAATGATCCGGCCAGCATTTGCGGTCCTCGACCGTGAGGGGCGCGGGTCCTTCCGCCGACATCAGCCAGGCCGGGACTTTTTCCACGCGCGCCCAGTAATTCGTCGGCTTAATGGAAATATCGCCCTTGTGCCAGCTCGTCAGCATGTTGCAATCGCTGATCGCATAGGAGCCGCGGAACGCCTGCTTGATTTCCAGCATCGGCGTCGCGAAGGAGAGAATGACGATGACGGAAATCGCCGTCGCAAAGCGTCCATTGTCGCGCGGCGTCAGCACCGCGATGCGCGAGAAGGCGAAAGCGATGAAGAACAGCGGCGCGATAGACGACCGCATAACGAAATCGTTGGACGGCCCCATGCTGCAAATAGGGATGAAGATCAGCATACCTATTGCGAGAAGCAGGATGCGCCGGTCCGCAGCCTCGACCTTGCTCCAGGCATAGGCGATGATCGCGATCTGCGGAAGTTCTATCGCGATGAACGCCGGCCAGTAGAGCGCAAAACCGTCGCGCGTGATGAGCCACTCATGCGGAACCTCGGCGGCGTCCATCGTCAGATAAAGCGCGATGGGGAGAAGGCAGAGGCCCGCGGCGCAGGCCATGATCGTGCGGGATGAAAACAGGCCGCGCGCGCCGGCTTGAAGCGCGAACAGCGCGATGAACGGCGCCGCGCCCATCATCGCCAACGGCGACCACAGCAGCATCGCCGCGAATGAAACGAGCAGCGCGCCGAGATCAACCTCGCCGCGCGCATGGAGCAGCGCGAGGACGGCAAACCACCAGCCGGGCGCCATATGGTTCGGCACCCAGAAGAGCTGCGTGAGATGGCTCGAATACTGGAGGCGGATCGTCGTGTAATAGTCGCCCCACCATTCTATGTGGGTGAAGGGCAGGAAGCCGTTATGCACAAAGATCTCGATCGCCTCGGCGACGAGTATCGGCACGACGTCCATGCCGCTGAAAGCAAAGAACAGCAGCAGCATCGGCGTCTTTCGCACATTGGCGAGAGAGGCCACGAAATAGGCGACCGCGCCGACGAGGAAGGCGTTCTGCGTCAACAGCGCGATATGCGCCGCGTGAAGCCCGAAGGCGCGGCCGACCGTCGCCGGGATCATATACATGCCCAGCGGCGCGCGCAGCAGATAGTCCTGGCTCTCGTAATTATAGAGAACCGTGAAGCCGTTTTTGACGAGATCGGAGAGAACCGCGTCGCGGATTAGCCAGTCATGCGTCGAGTAGAAGAAATGTCCTTCGCCGCCGAGGAGACAAAGCGCGATGCCCGCCGCGAGACAGGCGCCGAAGCTCGAAGGATCGAGAGGCGCGGACAGAAACGCGCCCGCCCGCGGCAGTCGCCAGAGAAAGGCCGCGATGGCGCCGCAGCCGATCAGGACGAGCGCCGCCGGCGCCGGCCGCAGGGCGGTCGCGAAGATCGCGTTGGGCAGAAGAAAGACGAGCGTCGCCGCAAGAAGGAGATGGAAATTCGTTGCGACCCTCTGCGCAGCCCGCGCATTGGCGTAAGCCGTCATCTCTTCACGGCCGCTCGCGTCGATGGCCCCTTGCGGCCCAAGCGTCGCTTTCATCGATTCAAGCCCTTTCACCGATTGCATTAAGAGAATTCAGAAATTGATCCGCTCGCGTTCGAACACCACAGGCTTGCGCCTCACCTGCGCATAGATCGCGAGCACATATTCGGCGAGCACGCCGATGGAAAAGAGCTGCACGCCGCCGAAGAAGAAGACGGCGGTGATGATCGTCATGATGCCGGGCTGCGCAATCGTGCGGTAGTAGATCACGCCGAGCACCAGATTGAAGAAGGCGTAGGCGAGCGCCAGCGCCGCGATGACGAAGCCGCCGAACAATAGCAGCCGTAACGGCGCGAGCGTATTGGTGACGAGCCCGTTCATGCCCTGGTCGATCAGATTGAGCAGAGAGTTGCGCGACACGCCGCGCCGGCGCTCGACCCATTTGTAAGAAACGCCCACGGACCTGAAGCCGCATTCGAAAGTCATCATGCGCATGAAGGGATAGGAATCCTCGATCATGCGCATGGCTTCGATGACCTTGCGGTCGACGAGCTGGAAATCGCCGACGCCGCGCGGCAGCGACAGTTCGGAGAGCGAGGTCAGCATCCGGTAATAGAGCTGGCGCAGCGCGCGCATCGTGGCGTTTTCTTCGCGAATTTTGCGAATGCCATAGACCACCTCGTAGCCCTGCGCCCAGAGTTCGACGAATTGCGGAATGAGCTCCGGCGGGTCCTGCATGTCGGCGGGGAAGAACAGCAGCACGGCGTCGCCGGTCGCGGCCATCACGCCATTGTAGTTCGAGCGCATCGGGCCGAAATTGCGCGCGTTGAGGATCACCCTGACATTCTTGTCTTCCGCCGCGATCTCCCGCAGGATCTCCACCGTGCGATCGGTCGAGGCGTTGTCGCAGAAGACATGCTCCCGGACGTAGCCTTTCAGCTCATTGTCGAACAGCGTCCTGATCGCCGCGTAACATTCGCGGACGTTCATCTCCTCATTGTAGCAGGGCGTGACGATGGAGATGGTCTTCATGGGTTTCGGGCTTTCTGTCCGATGTTGAAGACGAGGGTCCGATTGAGGAAATAGGAAAGCGCGACGCAAGGCGCTAGCAGCAGGGCTTGCGCCAGCGCGGCGCCGGCGCCGATGGCGAGAGCGCCTTCGAGACAGGCGGCGTTGAAAATGAAGACAAGCCCATAGACGGCGACGAAACGCCAAAGGCGCGTCGCGTCGGAATTTGCGAAGACGATGCGGCCGGTTGTGAGAAAATTGAACAGCACGCCGAGGCTGGTCGAAACCGCCAGAGCGGCCGTCGGCGCCAATCCCATGCGCAGCAGAATGAAGAAAACGCCGTAACCGAAGATCGTGTTGATAACGCCGACGACAAGAAAACGCGCGAAGCGATGTCGCGCCAGGCGCGCGATCGACTGCCGGACGCGGCCCGGCGCGGGTCTTGCGGCAAAGGCGCTCATGCCGCCATCCGCTCACGCCTGAAGGCCGCCACCGTTTCCTCGAAACCTTCCATCAGTCCGATACGCGGCGACCAGCCGGTGACGGCGCGGATGCGGTCGATCTTCGCTTCGAGATGCATGACCTGATCCGGCCGATAGGGAATCGCGCCGAAATTCGGCCGGGCGTTCCTGTCGATCATGTCGCGCAGAAGCAGCACTGCGTCGCGCAGCGGCGCGGGCGCGCCGGAAGCGACATTGAACACCCCGTGGGCCTGCGGCGTTTCCAGCAGCGCGACGAAGCCCTGTGCGGCGTCGCGCACATGGGTGAATTCCCATATCTGCTCGCATCTGGTCAGATCGAGCTGTTGTCCATTCGACAAAGCGCGGATGAGCGAGGGCACGAGCCACGGCCCATCATTCCCCGGTCCGTACAGCGAGAAGACGCGCCCCCATACGGCGCGAACGCCGTGAATGGCGCCGAGCGTCAGGAACGCCCCCGATGTCGCAAGTTTCGAGGCGCCGTAAAGCGTCTCGGGCGTGGTCGGGTCGGTCTCGCCGAAGGCGCCCGAGCGCGCGCCATATTCGGCCTGCGAGCCAACGCCGATGACGACTTGCGCGCCACATTCGATCGCCGCCTCGGCGAGCCTCGCGGAGGCGGCGATGTTTTCGAGTTGCGCGAGATCGTTTCGCTCTGCGCCGACGACGCCGCGCCAGCCGCAATGAATGAGCGCGTCGGGCCGGAAGCGCGCGAGCCCGCTCCGCCAGTCCTGCGGAGAAAAAAGATCGCCCTGGATGAATGTGGCGCCCGGCGCAAGGGCGGCGTGGCGGGCCATTCCCTCCGTCGTGCGGGCGAGCGCCAGCACCTCGTGACCGCGCGCAATGAGCGCGCGAGTCAGCTCCCCTCCCAGAAAACCCGTCGCGCCGGTGACGAAGACTCGCATGCCCTTCCTCACACCGCTGCTTTCAGCGCCGGTCGGCAGAAGTCGTCGATCACGTCGAGCACATAGCCGATATGATCTTGCGTGAGTTCCGGATAGACGCCGATCCAGAATGTGCGATCTACGACGATGTCGGCGTTTTTCAATTCGCCGCTGACGCGGAAATTGCGTCCCTTCATGTAGGGCTGGCGCACGAGATTGCCGCCGAAGAGGAGGCGCGTGCCGATCTTCCGCGCGTTGAGATGAATGACGAGTTCGTCGCGCGTGAAGGGCGCGTCGTCGCGCAGCGTGACGGGAAAGCCGAACCACGACGGCTGCGTTCCCGCGGTCGCTTCGGGCAGGATGAAATAATTCTCGAGGCTTTTCAGACCCGCCTTCAGCGCGTCGAAGTTGCGATTGCGGGCGCTGATGAAGCTTTCGAGATGATCCATCTGCGCAAGACCGACGGCGGCCTGCATGTCGGTGATCTTCAGATTGAAGCCGAGATGCGAATAGACGTATTTATGGTCATAGCCTTTCGGCAGATCGCCGAGGCGCCAGCCAAAACGCTTGTTGCAGCTGTTGTCCTTGCCGGGTTCACAATAGCAGTCGCGTCCCCAGTCGCGGAAGGACTCCATCGCCTTTGCAATGTGATTATTGTTGGTGAAGACGGCGCCGCCCTCGCCCATGGTGATGTGATGGGCTGGATAGAAGCTCAGCGTGCCGATGTCGCCGAAGGAGCCGACATGCTTGCCGTCGACCGTCGCGCCGAGCGCGTCGCAGCAGTCCTCGATCAGCCAGAGCTTGTGGCGGTCGCAGAGATCGCGGATCGCGCGGACGTCGAAGGGATTGCCGAGCGTATGCGCGACCATGATCGCTTTCGTCTTCGGCGTGATGGCGGCCTCCACCGCCGCGACGTCGATATTGTAGGTCGGGATGTCGACGTCGACGAAAACGGGAACCATGCCCCACAGCAGGATCGGATTGACCGTCGTCGGAAAGCCCGTGGCGCAGGTGATGACTTCATCGCCCGGCTTAAGCGCGCGGTCGCGCAGCGTGTGCGAGGTCAGCGCCGAAAAGGCGACGAGATTGGCCGACGAGCCGGAGTTTACGGTAAGCGCCTTTTTCGCGCCGACGTAAGCGGCGAGGCGCTCTTCGAACTGCGCGTTGAAGCGGCCCGTCGTCAGCCAGAAATCGAGCGCCGAATCGACGAGCGCCTGCATGTCGCGCGCATCGAACACGCGACCCGAGACGGGCACGGGCGACTGGCCGGGCGCGAAGCTCTTCGGCGGGTTGGCGACGCGATGATATTGACCCACGAGATCGAGGATCTGCGCGCGCAATTCGTCAGCCTGCGACGTTGCGTCTTTCGTCATGTTCGATGTCCTTCGTGGAATCAGGCGTAAAGGGCGAAGTGAGCCGCACCCGCTGACCGAGGTAGCGGTCGATCTGTCTCAGCGTCGTCTCCGGCATGTCGGCGCGCTCGACAAAGGCGCGATACCATTGCGCCGTCCATTGGGCTGTCTGTTCGAAATCGAGAAGCGGCGTCCATTGAAGCGTCTCGCGCGCTTTCGCCGTGTCGAGACGCAGCAGGCGCGCTTCATGTGGATGATCGGCGCCGTCGCGTTCCCAATGCGCGTCATGTCCCCAGGCGGAGATGAAACGGGTGAGAAGCCGCTCGACGCTCTGCTCCGAGTTCGGACCCGGACCGAAGTTGAAGCCGCCGTCGAATTCAGCGGCGCGAGCCTCGGGCGCGCTCATCGCCTTTTCGATGAGGAGCAGATAACCGGTGAGCGGCTCCAGCACATGCTGCCAGGGACGCACGGCGTCCGGATTGCGAACTTTCAAGGCGCGGCCGGCGACGAAGGCGCGCAGCGCGTCCGGCAATATGCGGTCGGCCGCGAAATCTCCGCCGCCGATGACATTGCCCGCCCGCGCTGAAAGGATGCGCACGCTCTGTTTCGCGCCGAAGAAACTGTCACGAAAGGCGCTGGTGACGAGTTCCGCGCAGGCCTTGCTGTTCGAATAGGGGTCATGGCCGCCGAGCGCGTCGGTCTCCCGATAGCCCCACACCCAGTCGCGGTTCTCGTAGCATTTGTCGGTGGTGACGACGAGAACGAGGCGCACGCTCGAAACATTGCGCGCGGCCTCCAGAACATTCACCGTTCCCATGACATTGGTGGCGTAGGTGCCGACGGGATCGGCGTAGGATTCGCGCACCAGAGGCTGCGCCGCCATGTGAATAACGATTTCAGGCGCGGCCAGCTCCATCGCCGCGCGAAGCGAGGCGAGGTCGCGCACGTCGCCGCGCAGGTCGTCGATATGTTCGGCGACATTCGCCAGCGTAAAAAGGCTGGGCCTGGTGGGCGGCTCAAGCGCGTAGCCGGTCGCGCGGGCATTGAGGCGCGAGAGCATCAGCGCGAGCCACGATCCCTTGAACCCGGTGTGGCCGGTGACGAAGACGCGCTTTCCGAGCCAGAATGCGGATGAGATCACCAGATTTTCCACTTCGCCTGGCCGGAGTTCCATTGATCTTCGAGGTAGATCTTGTCGCGCAGCGTATCCATCGGCCGCCAGAAGCCGTTGTGCTGATAGGCGCGCAATTCGTCGTGGTCGGCGAGCCAGTTCACCGGGCCATGCTCCCAGATGGTCGAGTCGCCTTCGATGAGATCGCCGACCTTCGGGGAAAGGAAGAAGAAGCCGCCGTTCACGAAGGCGCTCTCCGCCACCGGCTTTTCTGCAAAGGTGGTGACGCGGTCGCCTTCCAGCGTCATCGCGCCGAAGCGCATTTCGGGACGCACGGCGGCGACGGTCGCCATCTTGCCGTGCGAGCGATGGAAGGCGAGTTCGGCCGTGAGATCGATGTCGGCGACGCCGTCGCCATATGTCAGAGCGAAAACCTCGTCGTCCTTCACATAGTCGATCACACGCTTCACGCGCCCGCCGGTCTGCGTCATGTCGCCCGTGTCGACGAGCGTCACGCGCCATGGTTCGGCGGTTTCCCGATGCACCTCCATCTCGCGCTTGCGCATGTCGAAGGTGACGTCCGACATGTGCAGGAAGTAATTCGAGAAGAATTCCTTGATGTGATAGCCCTTGTATCCGAGGCACAGCACGAATTCGTTGAAGCCGTGCGCCGAATAGATCTTCATGATGTGCCAGAGGATCGGCCGGCCGCCGATTTCGACCATTGGCTTGGGCCGCACGGACGTTTCTTCCGCGAGACGCGTGCCCAGGCCTCCGGTCAGGACCACAACCTTCATGGCGTCGATCTTCCGACTTTTCTTTGCGCGACGGCGTTCGCGCGGGCGAAAGCCTGTGGGGTGGGAGAAGCGCGCGGCGGATCGCGCGTCATCCGATGTACGCATTATCGAATTGTCTAGTTAACGGTTGGCTATCAGCGGCCAAGTTTCCGGTTTCGCGGGCGGTAGAGCGTCGCCGGCCGCCCGGCGCGTTAACCATTTCGGATCGTTTTTCGCCGGCTCGAGGCGCGGGAAGCGATTCGCGCGCCGCGCAATCGCCCCGGGGGCTTCGTCCCTTATCGGGACGTCTCGTTAATGACCGCCGGACTGCCGCCGCGCCCTTCTCCATTTCGCGGGCGGAGCGGGCGCCAGATGCTGCGGCCGCTTCTCGGATCAGCCGCAATATCTGCGCGAACGGGGCGACAACCTTGCGCGATCGCTGATTCGTGCCCCCTGCGTTCGCGCTTGATCCCGACCGTTAACGGCGTCGCTCGGGCGAGGCGATTCTTCCTCATTGACAGAAGCGGCCGGCGGAGTCCGCGCGCTCGTGCTGAACAAATGTCCGAATCGAGCCCGCAAAACGCAATGGATCGTGTGTCTCGCGTCGCGAAACACCATATGATGTCGGAACAGAGCGTGACTCGCGCCAAGTCAGCGATTCGGGCGCGATTCGTTCGCCGGCTGTTCAAAGGGTAAAGTCGCGCGCCGGGCGAAGTTCCGATATGAGACGGCGCAGCTTTTGAAGTCCGGGCGGTAGAGTGAAGTGACGATAAGAATCATGGCGCCGCTCCCGCCGGGAAGCCGTTCCGCCCGCGCCTCGGGCGTGACGGCGGTGCTCGGCCCCACCAACACCGGCAAGACGCATCACGCCATCGAGCGAATGCTCTCCTTTCCCACGGGCCTCATCGGTCTGCCGCTGCGGCTGCTCGCGCGCGAAGTTTACAATCGCGTCGTGGCGAAGGTCGGGAGCGACGCCGTCGCGCTCATCACCGGCGAGGAGAAGATCAAGCCGCGCGCCCCGGCCTACTGGATTTCCACCGTCGAGGCGATGCCGCGCGACATAGAGGTGGATTTTCTGGCCATCGACGAGATCCAGCTCGCCGCCGACCTCGACCGCGGCCATGTCTTCACCGATCGGCTGCTGCGCTGGCGCGGACGGCAGGAGACGCTGCTCATCGGCGCGGACACCATGGCGCCGCTGATCGGCGAGCTTTTTCCCGGCGCGCCGATCTTTTCGCGCCCGCGCCTGTCGCGGCTCACTTTCGCGGGCGACCGGAAGATTTCGCGGCTGCCGCCGCGCACGGCGATCGTCGCCTTTTCTGCGGAGGAGGTTTACGCCATCGCTGAATGGATCAAGCGCCAGAGGGGCGGCGCGGCGGTGGTGCTCGGCGCGCTCTCGCCCCGCACGCGCAACGCTCAGGTCGAGCTGTTCCAGTCCGGCGACGTCGATTACATCATCGCCACCGACGCCATCGGCATGGGGCTCAATCTCGATGTGGATTATGTGGCCTTCGCGTCGGACCGGAAGTTCGACGGCTGGCGTTATCGCCGTCTGACGCCGGCCGAATTCGGCCAGATCGCCGGACGCGCGGGCCGCCATATGAGCGACGGCCAGTTCGGCGCGACCGGCCGCTGCCCGCCTTTCGACGAGGAGCTGATCGAGGCTCTCGAGGATCATCGCTTCGATCCGGTGGCGCTTCTTCAGTGGCGCAACAGCGAACTCGACTTCTCCTCGATCGAATCCCTCGCCAACTCGCTCGATCAGGCGCCGGGACATCCCCGCTTCACCCGCGCCCCCATCGCCGTGGACCAGCTGGCCCTCGAGGCGGCGAGTCGCGACGAAACGGCGCGGCGCAACGCCAAGACGCCCGCTGACGTCGCCCGGCTGTGGGAAGCCTGCCAGATCCCCGATTACCGCAAGACTTCTCCCGCAGCGCATTACGAGCTGGCGCTGACCATTTTTGGCTTCACGGCCCGGCGCGGCAGGATTCCCGCCGACTGGATGGCGAAGCAGATCGCGGCCGTGGACCGCGTCGACGGCGACATCGACACGCTCTCCAACCGGCTTGCGCAGGTTCGCACCTGGAGCTTCATCGCCAACCGTTCCGGTTGGCTCGATGACAGTGAGCATTGGCAGAGCGTCGCGCGTCGGGTAGAGGACAGCCTGTCCGACGCGCTGCATCACCGACTGACCCAGCGTTTCGTCGATCGCCGCACCAGCGTGCTGATGCGCCGCCTGAGAGAGAATGCGATGCTAGAAGCCGAAATTAACGCCGCCGGCGACGTTCTGGTCGAGGGCCAGCATGTCGGAAGCCTCCAGGGTTTTCGCTTCACGCCCGACCCGGGCGCGGCGGGCGAAGCCGCCAAGGCCCTGAACGCCGCGGCGCAGAAGGCTCTGGCGGGAGAGTTCGAGGCGCGCGCCACTCGGGTCTTCGACGCCGTGGACGACGCCTTCGCGCTGGCCAATGACGGAACCATCCGCTGGCTCGGCGAGCCGGTCGCGAAAATCGCCGCCGGCGCCGGAATCCTGGCGCCCACCACCCGAATCCTCGCCGACGAGCAGCTTTCGGGCGCGGCGCTGGAGAAGGTTCAGCAGCGCCTCAATCTCTGGCTCGCCCAGCATGTGAAGAAACTGCTCGGGCCGCTGGAGCAGCTGGAGAAGGGCGAGGGGCTCGAGGGCGTGACGCGCGGCGTCGCCTTCCAGCTCGCCGAAGAGCTCGGCGTTCTCGATCGCGCCCGCGTCGCCAAGGAGGTCAAGGGCTTCTCGCAGGAGGACCGCGGCGCGCTGCGCAAACTGGGCGTCCGCTTCGGCGCCTATCACATCTATCTGCCGCTGCTGCTGAAGCCCGCGCCGCGCACGCTTGCCTCGCTTCTCTGGGCGCTTCATCACGGCGGACTCGACAATGTGAAGGGGCTCGAGGAAGTCCCGCATCTCGCCGCCTCCGGCCGCACCTCCTTCCCCGCCGACCATTCGATCCCCAAGGGCTTCTATCGCGCCGCGGGCTTCCGCGTCTGCGGTGACAGGGTCGTGCGCGTGGACATTCTGGAGCGCCTCGCCGATCTCATCCGTCCGGCGATCGCCTATCGCCCCGGCGTCAGCGCCGGCGAGCCCCCGGCCGGCGCGGCGGATGGCGACGGTTTCGTGGTCACGGTGGCGATGACCTCGCTCACCGGATGTTCGGGCGACGCTTTTTCCTCCATCCTGAAATCGCTCGGCTACGCCGCGTCGCAGCGCCCGGGTCCGGCCATCACCGTCCCGCTGGTGCCGGCCGCCTCGACCGAGCCGCTGGCCGCCAAACCGGCGGAGGAGTCCGCGGCGGGCGAGGAAGCCGCCGCGGAAACGCCGCCGGAAACGCCCGAAGCCGAAACGGCCCCCGCGGCCGAAGCCCCTGCGCCCGAACCGGCCGTCGAAGAGGCGTCCGCCGCGGAAGCGGCCGGGGAGCCTGTCGCCGCCGAAGAAACCGCCGCCGAGTCGCCGGCCATGATCGAGGTCTGGGCGCCGCAGAGGCACGCCCACGCCGGCCCGCGTCGCCATCAGGGCGCGCCGCAGCGCGGCCCGCGGACAAGCGAGGGCGCCGAGGGCGAGAAGCGCCAGCCGCGCCGCGACCGGCCGCGTCCCGAAGGCGGCAAGGAGGCGGGCGCCCGGCCCGCCGGCAGGCCGCGATTCGACAAGCCCCGCCCGGATCAGCAACGCCCGCCGCGCGACGATCGCAACCGCCGTCCCGGCGGCGGCTTCGCGGCCCCCGAGCGTCGCGAGCGCCAGCCGGATCCGGATTCGCCTTTCGCGAAACTCGCGGCCCTGAAGGCGGAGCTGGAGAAGAAAGGCAAGAGCTGAGACGGGGCGGGTCGCCCCGCGCTCGCCAAAATCTTGCCAAGAAGCGGGCGGATTGACCTATTTTGGCCGTCGCCGTGCGCGTGACCGGCGCGCGGAAGGCCGCGAGAGGGTGTCTGATGAGAAAAATTCAGCCCGTGATCATGTGCGGCGGCTCGGGAACGCGAGTCTGGCCCGAATCGCGGGAAACCTTGCCCAAGCAGTTCATCCCGCTTGTCGGCGAGCGCTCGACCTTCCAGACCACGATGATGATGCTCGCCGATCCGGCCTTCGAGAAGCCCATCGTCATCTCCAACATCGACTATCGCTTCCTCATCGCCGATCAGCTGCGTGAAATCGGCGCGCAGGCGGAAATCGTGCTGGAGCCGTCGCGCCGCGACTCCGGTCCCGCCGTCGCCGTCGCCGCCGGCATCGCCGCGCGCCGCGCGCCGGACACGGTGGTGGTGGTGCTCGCCGCCGACCATGTCGTGCGCGACCGCGCGGGGCTGGTGCAACTCTGCAAGAAGGCCGGAGAGGCCGCCGCCGAGGGCTATATCGTCACGCTCGGCGTGAAGCCGGACCATCCGGCCACCGGCTATGGCTATCTGCGCCCCGGCGCGCCGATCCATCCCGACGGGGAAGTGCTCAAGCTCGACGCCTTCGTCGAGAAGCCCGACCGCGAGACGGCGCAGTGCTACATAGACGCCGGCTATTTCTGGAACAGCGGCAATTTCATCTTCCGCGCCGACGTCATGCAGGCGGAGATCGCGCATTTCGAGCCCTATATCGCCGAAGCGGCGGAGGCGGCGATCGACGGCGCGAAGAACGATCTGGGCTTCCTCGTGCTCAACGCCGAGGCCTTCGCCCGCGCGCCGAAAAAATCCATCGACTATGCGGTGATGGAGAAGACCGACAAGGCCGCGCTCATCCCGGCCGACATCGGCTGGTCGGACGTCGGCACCTGGCGCGCGGTCTGGGAGCTTTCCGAGCGCGACGCCGCAGGCAATTCCGTGCGCGGCAACGCCGTCGTCATGGACGCCAACAATGTCCATGTCCGCTCGGAGGACACGCTCACGACCGTTGTCGGCGTCAGCGACGTGATCGTGGTGACGACGCAGGACGCGGTGTTGGTGCTCAGTCACGAGCACGGCGATCAGGTGAAGCAGCTTGTCGACCAGCTCAAGACCGAGAACCGCCGCGAGGCCGGACAGCACAAGCGCATCTTCCGTCCCTGGGGCTATTATCAGGGCATCGACGAGGGCCAGCGCTATCAGGTGAAACGCATCGTCGTGAAGCCGGGCGAGCGGCTGTCGCTGCAGAAGCATTTCCACCGCGCCGAGCACTGGATCGTGGTGCGCGGCACGGCGGAGGTCGGCCGGGACGACGAAATCCATCTCGTCCACGAGAACGAATCAATCTATCTGCCGATCGGCTGCAAGCACCGTCTCACCAATCCCGGCAAGATCGACCTCGAACTGATCGAGGTGCAGACCGGCTCCTATCTCGGCGAAGACGACATCGTCCGCTTCGAGGACGTGTATAACCGGGGATAAACGGGACGGCCCCGCGAGCCTGGAGTTGATATTGCCGATCCTCGTCAAAATCTGCGGCCTCTCCAGCCCCGAGACGCTTCTGGCGGCGATCGCCGCCGGCGCCGACATGGCGGGCTTCGTCTTCTTCGAGAAAAGCCCCCGGAACATCGATCTGGAAACGGCCCGCACACTCGGGCTGATAGCGCAAGAGCGCATCCGCAAGGTGGCGCTGACCGTCGACGCGGACGACGCGTCGCTCGCGGAAATCGTCGAGGCGCTCGCGCCCGACATGCTGCAATTGCACGGGCGCGAGTCGCCGCAGCGCGTGCGCGCGGTGAAGGAGCGCTTCGGCCTGCCCGTGATCAAGGCGATTGGCGTCGCAACCGGCGCCGACGTCGAGGCCGCTCGCGCCTATGAGGGCGCAGCCGACATTCTTCTCTTCGACGCCAAACCCGCCCCGGACGCCGCGGTTCCCGGCGGCGCCGGCGTGACTTTCGACTGGGATTTGCTGCGCAACATAAGCGGGAAACACTGGATGCTCTCGGGCGGGCTCGACCCGGAAAACGTCGCCGAAGCCCTGCGGCGAACCAATGCTCCGGCCGTCGACGTGTCGTCGGGCGTTGAGCGCGAGAGGGGCGTCAAGGACGTCGAAAAGATTCACGCCTTCACGCAGGCCGTCCGGGCGCTTTGATTTGGGGCCGGAAGGTTCTAAAGGTTTCCGCAGAGACGCATAGCCGCTTTCGCCCCCTTCCTGTCCCTCCCCCGCCTTGCGGGAGAGGGGACGCTCGCAACCAGCAGCGTCGATGAAGGCTGCGGCCCGACTCCCTCTCCCGCGTGAGCTGGGGAGGGTTTGGGAGGGGGGCGCAGGCTCGCAAAGAGGAACGCCCCCTTGACCAAGCCGCTTCCCAACTCCTTCCGCTCCGGCCCGGACGAAAACGGCCGTTTCGGCATTTTCGGCGGCCGTTTCGTCGCCGAGACGCTCATGCCGCTCGTGCTCGATCTCGAACAGGCCTATCAGGAAGCGAAGAACGATCCCGCCTTCCACGAGGAGCTCGCGGGTCTTCACAAGCATTATGTCGGCCGTCCGAGCCCGCTCTATTTCGCCGAGCGCATCACCGAGCATGTGCGCGAAAAGGCCGACCCCGGCAAAGGCGCCAAGGTCTATTTCAAGCGCGACGAACTCAATCACACCGGCGCGCACAAGATCAACAATGTGCTTGGCCAGATCCTGCTCGCCCGCCGCATGGGCAAGAAGCGCATCATCGCCGAGACGGGCGCCGGCCAGCATGGCGTCGCCACCGCCACCGCCTGCGCGCGCTTCGGCCTGCAATGCGTCGTCTACATGGGCGCTGTGGACGTGGAGCGGCAGAAGCCCAATGTCTTCCGCATGAAGATGCTCGGCGCCGAGGTGGTGCCGGTGCAAAGCGGCGCCCGCACGCTGAAGGACGCGATGAACGAGGCGCTGCGCGACTGGGTGACCAACGTCTCGAACACCTTCTACTGCATCGGCACGGCGGCGGGCCCGCATCCCTATCCGGCCATGGTGCGCGACTTCCAGTCCATCATCGGCAATGAGACGAAGGCGCAGATGCAGGAGATGGAGGGGCGGCTTCCCGATTCGCTCGTCGCCTGCATCGGCGGCGGCTCCAACGCCATCGGCCTCTTCCACCCCTTCCTCGACGATCCCTCGGTCGAGATTTATGGCGTCGAGGCGGCGGGTCACGGCATCAATGTGCCCAACGGCCATGCGGCCTCGCTCACCGGCGGGCGCCCCGGCGTGCTGCACGGCAACCGCACCTATCTGCTGATGGACGATGACGGCCAGATTCTCGAAGGCCATTCGATTTCGGCGGGCCTCGACTATCCGGGCATCGGGCCGGAACATTCATGGCTGCACGAGTCGGGCCGCGTCAAATATATCAGCGCGACCGACAGGGAGGCGCTCGACGCCTTCCAGCTCTGCTCCAAGCTCGAGGGCATTATCCCGGCGCTGGAGCCTTCGCATGCGCTCGCCAAGGTCTTCGAGCTCGCGCCGCAGAAGCCGCAGGATCACATCATGGTGATGAACATGTGCGGCCGCGGCGACAAGGATATTTTTACCGTCGCGGAGCATCTCGGCGGCATGTGAGCACGGAGCCCCCTCGCGCCGGGGCGGGGGCGTCTTCGCCATTTCGGCGCGCGAGCTTCGCTCGCGATGGCGATAGAAACCGGGCCTACTTTTTTCCATTCCCCATGCAGCGTCGGGCGATGGCGTTGAGCCTTCGCCCGCGCTCGGCGTCATCCGCCGCGCCCGCGAGCGCCTTGGTCCGCAAGGCCTCCTGCGCCGTGCAGAGGCAGGCGTCGTGGCAATATTGCTGACCGGCGCCGTCGGCGCGGCAGGAGGTTTCGCAGGCGGCGACGAAATCAGCCGTCTCGTCCGGCGCCGGCGAGAAGAAGGCGAGCATCGAAAAGACCGCGAACAGGATTGGCTGATGCGCGAGATAGATGAGCAGGCTGTGGCGGCCGAGGAGTTTCAGCGCGGCTGACGCCCGCGGGAGCCTGTCCTCACGCCCCCCGGCCGGGACCGGAAGCGGGAGCGCCTTCGCCGCCGCGACGCCCAGGAGCAGCGCGCCGGCCCAGGGAAAGAGCGGGCGCCAGTCCTGTGTCAGCGGCTCGGTGGTCGAGAGGCCGAGCCATTGCAGCCAGTTTGAATTGAAGACCGGCGACGCCAGCACATGCGGCGCGGCGAAGAAGAAGGCGCCCGCCGCGGCCGCGAGCAACCACGGCCCGCGCAAGAAGGGCAGCGCCACGAGGCTCGCCGCCGCGATGCAATGCAATATGCCGAAAAACACGAAGGCGGCGGGAAAGATCGCATAGGTCCCCGCGCTCACCAGCGCCGCAGCGCCGGCGATGATCGCGAAACGGCGCCAGAAGGCGGGCCAGCGCATGTGACCTTCATTCGCCAGAACCAGCGACACGCCGGCGATGAACAGAAACGAGAAGGCGATGGCGTGGCCAAAGGCCTTCACGGGCGCCGACCAGGGGATGCTCGCGGCGATATGGCCGAAATGCCCCAGATCCCAGATCAGGTGAAAGACGACCATGGCCACGACGGCGAGGCCGCGCGCCGCGTCGAGCGCGCCCCAGCGGGGACGCGCGCTCATTTCTCCGCCGCCGCCTCGCCGCGGAATCTGCTGAACACCATGTCGGGCGCCGAGAGATTATGTCGCGACGGCAAGTGGCGGCCGACCCAGAATTCGGTGGCGCTGGCGCCCTTGAAGTCGATCACCGGCGACTCCTCCCACCCCTTGCCGCGCTTGTTGCGCCAGCCGACGATCGCCGCGTCGCTCATCGTCTCCATCGTATACATCGAGCGAAGCGCCGCGAAGGGCCGCCCGCCCGGCATGGCGTCGCTGAAGGAGACGTCGAGCGTGAGGCGATCCTGATCCGCGCCCTTCACCGTGATGCGCGCTTCTCCGCCTCGCTGGAACTTCAGCACGAATGTGCGCGTCGCCGGCTCGAAGACGAGTTCGTCGAGATCGACGATCGGGCGCTCCTGCATCTCCACAGGCCCGACGAGGAAGGACGAGCCATAGGCGGTCCAGCGCATGTCCTCGAAGGGAAGAGGACGGCCGCGCCAATAGCCGTCCGGCGGGTAGATCGCCATGATCTCCTCGGCGCGCTCGCGATACCACATCCAGACCTGAATCATGTGCAGGCCTTTTTCGACCTTGTCGCCGACGCGCACCGGCACGTCGTTGGGACGCCAGAACGAGGGGAATGTGTAGCCGGTGAGCCAGAATTCTGGCGTCTCCCAGAAGGTGCGCCGCCTGGACTGGGAGAAGAACTTGGGGTCGGGAGAGAGATCGCAGCTCGACCAGTCCGGCGCCCATCGGTCCGACTGGATGGTGTTGATGTAGGAAGGATGCACCGCCTGTATCTGCATGTGGCGCACGCGCGGCGAAATGAAGTCGAGCTCGATATTGTCCTTCTCGGCGCAGAGCTCGGGAACGGAATTGTTCTCGACGCGCACTTGCAATTCGTCGCTCGATTCCTGCGCGCCCGGCTGTGCGAAGGCAGGCGCCGCGAGCGCCAGTCCCCCGGCTCCCAGAAGAAACCGGCGGCGGTCGAATGTGGTTGTCAAAATTCCCGTCCTCGCGTGGCGGCGCGCAGGCGCCCGTCAGTTGACCGACATCTTTTCCACGGGCCTCAGGGCGAAAACAAGGAGAGATGTATGGCCAAGCTTCACGGGCTCCAGCCACGCAGGAGCTTCACCGCGCGCGAGCATGGCGGCGAGCCCGTCGGGCGCCGCCGTCGCCAGCGCTGACGGCGCTTTCGCGCGCGGACACCACACCACGAGTTGCGCGTCCGCAGCGCGCAGCAGCGTTTCCGCTTTATCGGGCGGCGCGAGGAAGGCGTCGGCCGCGATGCGATTGCCGTGATTGTCGCGATGATAGGGCGCGGCGAAAACGCTGTGCGGCGTATGCGCCAATATATGAGCGCCGAGATCGAAGGAGGCGACGACGCGCGACGCCGGCAGCTCGGCCAGCGGCGCGAGAACGTCCGGCGCAAGACAGGTGCGCTCTGCGCCGGCGTCCGGATCTTCCGGCGACGGCAGCGCGAGCGCGAGGCCGATGGGGGAGACGAAGGCGGTCACTGACGCGATGAGCGCCGCGCGCAATGAGGGGCTGACGTCGGCCGAGAGCCGGTTCGCCGCGGCGACGATGGCGGCGGCGAGCGGCGCCATGGCGAGCGGCGTCACCGAAGTGAAGATGCGCATCTGCCACAGACCCGCCGCGAAGCCCGCCGCGACGCAGGCCGCGAGGAGCAGCCAGCGGCGTCGCGCCACGCCCTGCGCGCGAAAGGCGAAGAAAAGCGCGGCGAAGAGACCGAGCCCGACGGGGACCGCCGTCGCGAAGACGGCGCCCGGCGCGGTCGCGTAAAGCGAGAGCAGCGGCTTCGCCTCCACGACATGCGAGAGCCAAAGATCGCGCAGCAAGGGATCGAGCCCGCCGAGCGGATCACCGAGACAATGCGGCGCGATAAGATTGACGCTCGCAAGCGTCACGGCGCCGGCGAAGGCGGCAGCGATGAAGCGCGCGCGCGTCGCGAGCCGGGAAGCGAAAAGCGCGAGCGCCGTCAGCGCAATGACGCCGACGAGCGTCGCGGCGAGATGCACGAAGGAAAAAGCGTCGCAGGCGGAAGTGAAATAGCCGGCGGGCGGCACGGTGGCGGCGTAGAGCAAGGGAAAAGCGACGAGCGCGCCGGCGGAGAACCACAGAAGCTGCGCGTGCGCCGCCTCGCCGTCGCTGACGAAAAGCAGCGGCAGCGCTGCGATCATCACGACGAAGAAGGGCAGATTCTCGAGGCTGATCGAGATCGAAAGCGCCATCAGCGCGGCGGCGACGGCGAGGCGCGCGGCGCGGCGCGGATCCAGTCCCTGCAGGAATAACCCCAGCGTCGCGGCGAGCGTCACGATCTGCGGCGCATGATGGTCGATGCGTCCCGGCGCAAATTGCAGGAACATCGCGCCGGAAAGCAGCGCGAGCCAAACGGCCGTCAGGCGCGCGGCGGCGTTCGACAGGATCGAGGCGAGCCAGCCGATCAACGCGAGCAGGAGGCCGAGAAGCGCGAAGGGAAAGACGAGACGCGTCGCGCGCTCCGCATATTCCGGCGAAAGGAAATGCATGAAGAAGAGGTTCAATCCGGCGAGCGGAACATCGACGACGCGCGACCAATGCATCGGCAATCCGTATGGCGGATCGAGACGATGCGCGAAAAGATCGAACCATCTCTGGCCGGCGAGAAAGTCGCGCACCTGAACCGCGCGCATCGCGTCGTCGGAATCGAAAAAGGCGCCCGTGCGCCAGACGATTTCCGCGCGCGGGAAGGAGAGCGCGACCGCGACGAAAAGCGAGAAGACCAGCGTCGCAATGAACGCGCCGCGCTCGCTCAGTGGCTTCGCATGCGCGAGGCCGCCCCGGGCCGCATATGCGCTCATCGGACGGCCTTGTCCGGCGCCGAGAACAGCAGCGCGCGGCGCGCCGTGAAATTGAACAGGAAGACGAAGCCCGCCGTGGGAGCCTTGGCGAGCGCCACGGAGACGCAGGCGTAATCGACGAGAAGATGCATGAGCCCTTCCGTAATCGCGAGCCCGGCAAGGCCGGTGACGAGAAAGCCCGCGATTTCCGCTCTCGCGTCGAGGCGGCGCCGGTCGACGAAGACATAGCGCACGCTCAACGCATAGACGAGCGCGAGGCCGGCGAGAAAGCCGATCGCCGCCGCGACGAGATGATTGATCCCGAGCGCCTTGTATAAAAACATCAACGTGGCGAAATCGAGCGTCAGCGCCGCGGCGCTCGCGAAGCCATATTTCACCAGGTCGACGACGAGTCGGCGCGCAGGCGCGCGCGTGAGCAGGGCGTCGGCGATGCTCATGCGGCGGCGACCTTGCGCGGCGTGAGGCGTTCGCTCGACAGCGCCTCATGCGCGCCCTCGACGCCGGCCTCCGAATATTCCGCGTCCTCGTTCACCCGCCAGACGTCGAAGGTTTCCTCGCCGCGAATGATGTTGAGCGCGGTCAGCATGCCCGTCATCATCGCGTGGTCCTGGTTGTTGTATTTGTGCATGCCGTTGCGGCCGATCGGATGCAGCGTCGGAAAACGCGTCGCGATCTCGCGGCGGATCGTCTCGACATTCGCCGCATAGGCGTCGTCATAGACCGGATAGGCCTTGGGCTGGCGCACCACACAGGCGTCGTTCACATCGTCCGGATTCATCAGGCCGATCCTGCCGATCTCTTCCTTCGCGAGCGCGACGAGGTCTTCATCGGACGACGACCAGAGGCCGTCGCCCTCGAAGCAGAAATATTCGAGTCCGAGGCATGTCGAGACGCCGTCGGCGATCATCTCCGGCGACCAGCTGCGGAAATTCTGCACGCGGCCGACCTTCACGCTGGGATCGTGGATATAGACCCAATTGTCCGGCAACTCCTTCTGCGGCCGGCCGATCAGCACGACGGTGAGGAAGTCGCGATATTTCAGGTCGCGCGCGTTGAAGAGGCTCAGGGGCTTCGGTTCAATGGCGTTCATGAGGTCGCGCATCGGCGCCGAGGACATCACATGGCGGGCGCGGAAGCTTTCCTTTTCGCCGTCTTCGCGCGTGGCCCGCACGGTCCAGAGCTTCGACGCTTCGTCGTAATGCAGCGCGTCGACGCTGCGGCCCATCAGCAGGCGCCCGCCCATTTTCTGCATGCTGAAGGCGGCGGCCTCCCACATCATGCCCGGACCGCGGCGCGGATAGCGGAAGGATTCGATCAGCGATTTCGCGCCGGCTTCCCCCTTGCGCAGGCCGAGCGAACGGCGCAGCCCGTCGATGATCGCGGCGCCGAGCGACAGGCCCTTGATGCGCTGCGCCGCCCAGTCGGCGGAAATCTCGTCGCAGCCCATGCCCCACACTTTCTCGGTGTAGGTCTTGAAGAATATTCCGAAGAGCCGTTCGCCGAACTGGTTGCGAACCCATTGATGGAAGGTCCGCGGCTCCTTCACCGGAAAGGCCTTGGCGTAGGCGAAGGAGGCCATGCACAGCGCGCTTTCGACAAGACCGAGATTCCTCAGCGCCTCGAAGGCCTTCAGCGGATAGGCGTAGAACTTGCCGCGGTAATAGATGCGCGACAGGCGCGGCCGCTCGAGAAAATCATCGGGCAGGATCTCGTTCCAGAGATCGACGATCTCCTTCGACTTGGAGAAGAAGCGGTGGCCGCCGATGTCGAAGAGGAACCCCTTGTAGCTCGCCGTGCGCGAAATGCCGCCGACGTAAACGGGATCCTGCTCCAGCACCAGGACGTCCCGGCCATGCTTGGCCAGCGTGTAACCCGCAGTCAGCCCTGCCGGGCCGGCGCCGATGATGATGGTTTCGATAATGTCGCCCATGTCGGCCCTGAAATCGGACCCGCGCAGCGGTTGCGCGGACCCTCCTCTCCAGCGGCCCCACAATGGCTCCGCTCTCGCTTCGGACTATGGCGAAGAGCGGTTAACAACGCGCTTACAGTCACGTTTACGTTTGGGCGACAGACCGGTTCACTGCGTCGCGGCTCTCAAAAGAAGCCCGGCGAGAAGGGATGCGCCTGCCAGCCGCGCACCGTGCTGTCGTGGTGATGGCGGCGCAGCGGGGCGTAGGCGAGCGCGCGATTCTGATGCGCGCGGCGCAGGCCCGCGTAGTGACGATGGCTCGACGATCTGGCGGCGTAGCGCGCGCCGCCTCCGGGAGGCGTTCCGGTGATCGAGATGCTGCCGCCTTCGTTCTGCACCATGTTATAAAGAGTCGCCGCATTGCCGGGCGCAAGACGCACGCAGCCATGCGAGGCGGGGCGGCCGAGCGAGCCCGTCGCATAGGAGCCGTGGATCGCATAGCCGCCGCGGAAAAAGATCGAATAGGGCATCGGCGACATGTGGTATTTGCGCGAATAATGCATGCGCTGCAGGCCCGTCGGCGCGAAATAGCCGCGCGGCGTGGAGTAGCCGGCGCGCGCCGTCGACACCGGCCATGTATAGCTGCCCGTCGAGGAGTCGACATGCATGGTCTGGGTGGAAAGATCGACGTGAATGCGGACGGTCGCATAGGCGAGGCCTATCGACGCAAAAAAGGCCATGAGCGCCAAAATGACAAGTTTCAAACGCATGATTTTACTCCAACACAACGGTCACTGCGAAGATTGTGGCTCAATCGTGATTACTCGGCAATGTAAATAGATCATTAAGGTTGACTGGCAAGGATCAGGAAAGAAGCCGCTTCAACGCTGTCGAAACGAAGTCCTGGAGATGGTTCCACTATGCGGGCATTGACGATTACCGCGGCGCTCCTGATGATGACCGCGACTGCGGCTGCTCAGGACAAGGGCACGCTCGATCCCAGGCCATTGCCGCCGCTCGCGAATCCTTCCGATCCCGCGACGCCGGCCAAGGAGCTTTTCGGCCGCGCGCGCGCGGCTGCGCCGCTCGATCCCGATCCGATCGGCTTCTATTCGCGCGGCTGTCTCGCCGGCGCCGAGCAGTTACCCGTCAACGGTCCGAACTGGCAGGTGATGCGCCTCTCCCGCAATCGCAATTGGGGCCATCCGGCGCTCATTTCCTTCCTGCAGCATTTCGCGCCCAAGGCGTCGCGCGCGTCGGGATGGCCGGGCCTGCTCATTGGCGACATTTCCCAGCCGCGCGGCGGTCCCATGCTCACCGGCCACGCCTCGCACCAGATCGGGCTCGACGCCGACATCTGGCTGACGCCCATGCCGAACCGCGAGCTGACGCGCGCCGAGCGTGAGGAAATGTCCGCGACCGACGTGGTGCGCGAGGACCTTCTCGATGTGCGGCCGGATGTGTGGAGCGAGGGCCATCTCGCCGTGATTCGCGCCGCGGCGATGGAGCCGAAGGTGCAGCGCATATTCGTCAACGCCGCAATCAAGCGCGCGATGTGCCGCGAGGCGGCCGGCGAATCATGGATGCGCAAGGTGCGCCCCATGTGGGGGCACAATTACCATTTCCACATCCGCCTGTTCTGTCCGGACGGCTCGAGCTGCAAGGATCAGGACCCGACGCCTGCGGGCGACGGCTGCGATTCGTCGCTTGCCTGGTGGTTCACCGACGAGGCGCTCCATCCAAAGAAGTCGACCAAGAGCTGGCCGCCCATGACCATGGCGAAACTGCCGCCGGCCTGCCAGGAGGTGCTGAAGGCGGAATAGGTCAGGCGGCGGATGCGCCCGTCCCGACCGGGCAGGAGACGCCCGTGCCGCCGAGCCCGCAATAGCCGCCGGGGTTCTTGGCGAGATATTGCTGGTGATATTCCTCCGCGTAAAAGAAGGGCGGCGCCGGCCTGATTTCCGTTGTGATCGGGCCGAATCCCGCTTTCGTCAATACGCGTTGGTACATGTCCCGCGAGTTCTCGGCCGCCGCGAGCTGATCGGGCGTCGTCGCATAGATCGCCGAGCGATATTGCGTGCCGACGTCATTGCCCTGCCGCATCCCCTGCGTCGGGTCATGGCTCTCCCAGAAGAGCCGCAGCAGCGCGTCGAGGGGAATTACGGCCGGGTAGTAGACAACCAGCGCCACTTCCGCATGGCCGGTGCGTCCCGTGCAGACGTCTTCATAATTGGCGTTTTTGGTCGTCCCGCCGGCGTAGCCGACGGCGGTCACATAAACGCCTTCGCCCGCCTGCCAGAATTTGCGCTCGGCGCCCCAGAAGCAGCCCATGCCGAAGAGAATCTGCTCCGTCCCGAGCGGGAAGGGCGGATCGAGCGGATTGCCGTTGACGAAATGGCGCGCGCCATGGGCGACGGGCGTCGGCCGGTCGGGAATCGGGCCGAGGCGTCCTGAGAGATTGAGTCGGTCGAAGATGGACATGCCGCCTAGATAAGGCGGTCCCTAGCGGCGCCAATAGCGCGGCGTCGTCTCCTGCTTGTGGCTGAGGACGATGAGAAGCGCGCCCAGTCCGCCGAAAGCGACGCTGATCGGAAGCAAAAGCAGCGTCGTGAAGACCGGATCCCAGAGAAGGGCGGATTTTTCCGAAACCCCGCTCTGCAGCCCCTGATAGAGCGCGGGAAAGAATTCGGAGGCCCCCTTGTTCAGGGTTGTCACCAGCAGCCGGCCGCCGGCGATCGATCGTGTGCCGTCGACGATGAGGGCGATGAAGCCCCCCGCGAGCAGCAACAGGCCGATGAATCGGGTCAGGAGTCGCAGCATGGGGCGAATCATAAGAGCGCCGGAGCCGCATGTCCACGCGCCGTTTGCGCGGACGCGCGCCCGCAAAAGCCCGTTACGCCGCGAGCTTGGCAGTTTCGGGAAGCATTAACCTTAATGGAGTTTGATTGCATTCGGGCCATGTGGCGCGCCGCCGGAATCGCGGACGGCGTCCGCCGGTCCGAGTGACCGGGGCGCGTCCGCCCCGCCGGGATCGAATATGCGCAATCGTGATCAGTCCTATCGCCTCGTCGAAACGTCCGGCGATTATGTGGTGGAGGTCTCGCGGGGCCATCGCAGCCGCCGCTTCGAGATTTCGCGCGCCGCTGTCGTCATGGCCGCCCTTGCGGTCGGCCTCGTTGCGACGGCGACGGTCGGCGCGGCCGGCTATCTGATATTTCGCGACGATCTGCTCGCCGGTCTGATCGACCGCCAGACGCAGATGCAATACGCCTATGAGGACCGCATCGCCGCCATGCGGCTGCGTCTCGACCAGCTCGCGAGCCGCCAGTTCATCGATCAGGACGGAGTCGAGGGCAAGGTGCAGAGCCTCGTGCTGCGCCAGGCGCAGCTCGAAACGCGCGCCGCCGTCGTCGCCCAGCTCGTCGAGCGCACGATTTCGCCTGACGGCGGCGTGACGATGATCTCCCCCGCCGCAAGGGCGGAGACGCTGGCGCCGGCTGTAAATCGGGCCGCCCCGGTCGCCAGGGCCGCAGGCGCCGCCCTGCCGGCGACCGGCCCCGCCGCCGCGGCAAAGGCGCCGAAAAGTGCGCTCGACGAGAATGCGGTGGGCGGATCGGGCAAGCCGGAGCCGGAAGGGCTCGACCTGCGCCTCGGCCGCGAGCTCGAGGGCAAGCCACTGCCGCTGGCCCCGCCCGAAGCCGCGCCGAACCGCGGCGAACTGACGCCGATCGACACCTCGCTCGCGCCCCGCGCCGTCGCGCCGACGACCTCGCTCGCCCATGCCGCCGACCCGGACGCGCCCATGACGGCGCGACTCGAGAGTCTCGCCATGTCGCTCGACCGGATCGAGCGCGATCAGGCGCGCCGCCTCTCCGGCATCGTGCGTCCGGCGCTGGAGGCGGCGACGAGGCTGCGCCGGGCGTTCGACATCGCCGGTCTGCCGGTCGAGCGCTACGTCGCCAAGGCGAGGCGAAAGGATGCGCCCGGCGCGGTGGGCGGCCCCTTCGTCGCGGCCGATCCGAGGATGCCCGGCGGTCTCTTCGAGCGCGATCTCGCCGCCGCCCAGAGCGCCGTCGCGACGCTCGACGGCCTGCGCCGCGCGCTGCCGACGACGCCGCTGCGCAAGCCGCTCGCCGGCGAATTGCAAATGACCTCAACCTTCGGCTATCGAACCGACCCTTTCCTCGGCCGTCCGGCGCTGCACAGCGGCGTCGACCTGCGCGATGAGTATGGAACGCCGGTGCGGGCCACGGCGGCCGGCGTGGTGAGCGTGGCGGGCCCCCAGGGCGGATATGGAAATATGGTCGAGATCGACCACGGCGGCGGATTGTCCACGCGCTACGCGCATCTCTCGGCGATTTCCGTTGCGCCCGGCCAGCAGGTCCCGCCCGGCGGTCTCGTGGGCCGCGTCGGCTCCACGGGCCGCTCGACCGGCCCGCATCTCCACTATGAGGTGCGCATGGATGGCGAGGCGGTCGATCCCTCGCGCTTCCTGAAAGCGGCCTCGGCGCTGGGCGGCGTCCTCCAGTAAATACAGGTATTGACATTGCGCGCGCCGGATGGGACCATTCCCTGATGGCGACGACCAAAATCTTCAAATCCGGCAACAGCCTCGCGGTTCGGCTGCCGCGCGAAATCGCCTTCGCGGAGGGCGCGGAGGTCATCGTCACCCGTCAGGGCGAGAGCCTCGTCGTCAGCCCCGCGCGCCTCGACATGCCGGCGCTCGTGGCGCGGCTCGGCGCCGCTCCCGCGCCCGCCGCCGTCGAGCGGCCGGAGTTCAGGCCGCCCCGGCGCGACTGGGGCGGCGGGGCTCAGGAATAGGCGGGTGGCGCGCTATCTGCTCGATGCGTCCGTCGCCATCGCCGCCGCCTCGGGCGCGCCCGCGACGCTCGACAGACTGTCGCGGCTTTCGATCGGCGAGGTCGCTATTTCGGCGGTCGCCTACGCCGAATTGCTCGCCGGAGTCGCCGCCGCCGGCAAGGACGGCCGGCTCGCCGAGAACATCGCCCTCATCGCCGGCAATATCGACATATTGCCCTTCGACCGCGCGGCGGCGGAAATCTACGGAAGATTGCTGCGAGGGATCGAACCCAAACGCCGCCGCACGCTCGACCGCATGGTCGCGGCGCAGGCGCTCGCCCTCGGCCTTACGCTCGTGACGCGCGACGCCGGGCATTTCGACGACGTGCCGGACCTCCGGCTCGAGGTCTGGCCCGGCTGAGACGGGCTATTTGTTGTCGAGGAAGGGATAGCCCGGCCAGCACAGCCGCTGCTCGACAGCGAGCCGCACGCCCGTGTCGCGCACGAACCAGCCCGGCGCCTTCTCGATATGGGCGAGATAGTTCGAGATCGGGAAGCCGGGCGTGACCTTTTCCGTCGCCGTCAGCAGGTTGCAGTCGTTGATGGCGTAGGCCGGGTCGGAAAGGCCGCGCCGGATCTCGAAAAGGCCCGTGAAGGCCGAAAGCGCAATTAGCGTAAAGGTCAGGGCGCCGAGCGCCTTGCCGCGGTCCATGATCGGCTGCGCCGCGCCGCTGAAGCCGAAGCCGAGGATGAACCAGGGCGCGAGCGCGCAGCGCATCGTCATGTCATTGTCCGAGACGGTCACGCCGATCCGGTAGAAGGGCATGACGATCAGCAGGGCGATCGCGATTGCGACGGCCGTTCTCGCCCAGCCGGCGACATCCGGCCAGCGCGATAGCAGAATCCACGCCTGCGGCAGGCCGAAGACGAGCAGCAACAGATACCAGCCCCAGAAATCGGGCCGCAGGAACATCCATTCCCGCGTCACGCGGCCGGCGTCGAGGCTGAGGTAATAGGCCAGCGGCAGCAGGCACAGCGCGGCCGCCAGAGCGAGCGCATTCCGCCTGCTGACGAGTTCCGGCGACAGGCTGCGGATGACGCGCCACGCCAGGAACGGAAGCGCGCCGATCATCGCGAGCGGCGACCAGAACAGCAGGACGATGAAGGCGAGACCCAGGAACGCAATATCGATCTCGCGCCGGATTTCGAGGAACAGCAGCACCGCGAAGAGCCAGGCCGCAAGCGCGTGATTGGGCGCCCAGAAGAAGGACGGAATTTGGCCCCAGTAGAAGACGAGCCTGTTCCAGAACATCAGATGCGGGCTGAGAACGAAGGCGCCCGTCCTGAAATAGTCGATGACGCTTTCGGCGAGATGGGGGACGACGTCCACGGGACTGAAGAGCAGCAGCAGGACGATCAAGCGCCGCCTCGCGCCGCCGGCGAGCTCCGCGGAGAGATAGAGGATCGTCCCGAGCAGAAAGGCGTTCTGGACCAGCAGGGCGAAATGGGCGGCGCGCAGGCCGAAGGACCAGCCGACGGCCGCTGGCGACATATACATGCCCAGCGGCGCGCGCATGAGGAAGTCGGCGCCCTGATAATGATAGAAGACCGGATATTTGTTCGCCACGAGATCCGACAGGACCGCGTCGCGCACGAACCAGTCATAGGGGCTGAAGAAAAGGTGAGCCTCGCCGCTGACGAGGCAAAGGGCGAGGGCGAGCAGGAGGCAGCCGCCGAGGCTCGTCCAGTCGATCCGCGCCGAAAGCAGGGCGCCGGGCGCCCAGCTGAAACTCAACAGAAAAACGAGAAGACCCGCCGCAAGGAGCAGGATGATCGCCGGGATCGGCTCCAGATGCGCGGCGAAAATCGCCAGCGGCAGGACGACGGCAAGGAGCGCGATCGAGACAAGATGCGCATTGACGATGCGCAAGCCGCGCAGGGCGGCGAATGAGGGCGCGAGGGCGACCCCGCGCGCAAATGAAATATGCTCCTCGGTCATCGCGCCACCCTGAAAACCGGCGGGGGAGCGCCTGTCGCGACATCCGCGCCCGCGCAGCCCTCGATCCCCGCATAATGTCGAGGTCAAGTTGATGACGGGATGCTAGGGGCGAAAAATTGCGATTGTCTTGACCGCGGCCATTCGCGCGGTCGATTGTCGACTTTCAAGGGGAGGATTTCGAGAAAAGGGGCGACGCGCGCCCCTCGTCTCAGTCGACGTCCTCGACCTTCTCTGGCCCGCCGCCATAGATGCGCTGGGCGAGAGACGCCTGCATGAAGTCGTCGAGCTCGCCGTCCAGCACCTCGGACGGCGTCCCGGAGGTGACGCCGGTGCGCAGGTCCTTCACGAGCTGATAGGGCTGCAGGACGTAGGAGCGAATCTGGTGGCCCCAGCCGATGTCGGTCTTGCTGGCGGCGGCCTTGTTGGCCTCGGCCTCGCGCTTTTCGAGTTCGAGCTCGTAGAGACGCGCGCGCAGCATGTTCCATGCGGTGGCGCGGTTCTTGTGCTGCGAACGCTCGGCCTGACAGGCGACGACGATGCCGGTCGGGATATGGGTGATACGGATGGCGGAGTCCGTCGTATTGACGTGCTGGCCGCCCGCGCCCGACGATCTATACGTGTCTATACGGCAGTCCGACTCATTGATGTTCACTTCAATGCGGTCGTCGACCACCGGATAGACCCAGACCGAGGCGAAGCTCGTATGGCGGCGGGCGTTGGAGTCGAAAGGCGAGATGCGCACGAGGCGATGCACGCCGGATTCGGTCTTGGCCCAGCCATGGGCGTTGTGGCCCTTCACCAGCAGCGTGCCGGACTTGATGCCCGCCTCCTCGCCGGCCGTCTCCTCGATCACCTCGACCTTGAACTTCTTGCGCTCGGCCCAGCGGGCGTACATGCGGAACAGCATGCGCGCCCAGTCCTGGCTCTCGGTGCCGCCGGCGCCGGAATGGATCTCGATGAAGGTGTCGTTGCCATCGGCCTCGCCCGAGAACAGCGCCTCGATCTGGCGGCGCTGGGCGTCTTTCAGCACGGCCTTGAGCGCCTCGACGCCTTCCTTCTCGGTGTCCTCGTCGCCGGCTTCCTCGCCGAGTTCGACGAGCGTCAGCGCGTCCTCGAGGTCGCGTGACAGCTTGTCGATCGCGCCCATCTGCTCCTCGAGCTGGGTGCGCTCGCGCATCAGCTTCTGCGCTTCGTCGGGATCGTTCCAGAAATTGGGGTCTTCGGCCTTGACGTTCAGTTCGGCGAGACGGCGTTGCGCGGTCTCGACGTCAAAGATGCCTCCTCAGCAGTCCCATGGACTGCTCGATCTGTTCTTTCAGCGCAAGCGGCTCGGCGCGCATTTGTCTTTGTCTTTCGGTGGAATGAGGGAGCGACGCTCCCTCTTCAGGATTCGGCGCGGAAATTAGGCGCGTCGCCGCGCCATGTAAAGCGGCGGCCGCGCCTAAAGATTGGTGTCCGCCGGCCGGGAAGGGCCCGACGCGCCGGGGCGCGGCCTATCCTCCTCGGCCTCCCGCGGATTGGTCAGCCCCCATCGCCGCATCAGGATCAGCACTGCTCCCGCGGCGAGAACGCACAGGATGGTCGCATAGACCGTGCCTTCCTCGCTTTCGGAAAAGGGGAGGTTCTTCAGGTTCATGCCAAAGAAGCCGGTGACGAATGTCGCCGGAAGCAGAAGGGTCGTGACGACCGTCAGCACATAAAGGCGGTCGTTGGTCTCCAGATTGAGCAGCGCGTTCAGCTCGTCCTGCAGCAGACGCGCGCGTTCCTGCAGGCTCAGCATTTCGCGCGCGAGCGCCTCCGTGTGCTGAACCAGCCGCGCCGCCGTTTCCCGCAGATCATTGTCCGTCCGCTCCTCGGGGTCTTCCTCGATCGTCTCCAGCCGCGCCAGCGTGGAGGCGAGGCCGCCGACCTGACGCGCGAGGCGCACGGCGTCGCGCCGGGCCGCGCCGAGCTTCGGGCGCGCTTCGCGGCCGCGCCCGTCGATGAGCAGATCCTCGACGCGATCGAAGGCGAGGCCGACGTCATTGGTCATGCGGACGAGTTCGTCGATCAAAAAATCGGTCATCAGTTCGAACAGCGCGAAGGGCGTGTCGACGCGGGCTCCGCGGCCGAGTGCGTTTCGCGTCGTCTCGACGCTGCTCATCGGGCGCCGCCGCGCCGAGATGAAAAAGCCGTCGCCGATGGCGAAGCGGAGATAGTCCGTGCGCGAGGCGGGACCGGCCAGCGTCCGCTCGTGATCGAGCAGCGCGCCGCTCACGAGCCCGTCCGAATATTCGAGATATTGATGGTCGACCGGGTCGCACAGCGCGGCGCGCGCGGTTTCGGTGAGCGCCCCGATGCGGGCGATGACCGGACGGGCGCGGACATCGGCGAGATCCATGTGCAGCCAGAGGAAGCCCTCGCCCGGCTGGCCGAGCCGGGCGAGATCGGCCGCGCCGCCCGGCGCGGCCTCGCCCTGCGCGTCGAAGCGCATCACCCACAGGCAGCCGGGGATGTCAGGGTGAAGGGCGTCCCTGAGGTGGTCGATGGTCAACTGTCTGCTCGCGTGCATCGCCTCAAGGGCGCGCGAAATCATGACAGTTGGATGACGCGGCGCAACGCTTCGCCCGGCTGCCCTTTGTCGCCGTGCGGGCCTCGTCGAGGCGGCGGGCGGCGAGGTCCGCGGCTTGCAGCGGGCCCTGGACGGAGGCCAGGGGGGCGCGTGCGAGACGGCCCGCGGAGCCGGTTCTCCGCCTGCGCGTTGCGAAAAACCAGAACCCGGTTTTTCGCCGGAAGCGCGCTTTGAACTTTCAGAACCGATCACGTCGTCTGCAATCTTGCGATTCCGCCTGAACGCGACGTGATCTATGCGTCGGAAACGCCGACCTTCTGCTCGAGACGTCGCACGCGCGCCTCGAGATCGCTGATGAGCATGCCGTGGCCGAGCACGGCGGAGTGATACTCGACCACCGCCCGGCGCAGGCCGACGATCTGTTCGCGCGTCGCCCTGTGCTCGGCGTCGTTCTTCGCCTGCATCGCCACTAAGTCCGAGGCGACATCCGCGCGCAGGGAATGGATCTGCGACTGCGTGTCGGCGACATCGTCCCGTAACTGACGAAGCAACTGGAGAACGAGACTTTCCGGTTCATCGGCCATGATCGAAGCCTACAGTGTGCGCCGCCTCAGGTCATCACCACATTCACCGCGCTCTCGGGCAACTCCTTCCCGAAGCAGCGCTGGTAGAACTCCGCGACCAGCGGACGCTCCAGCTCGTCGCATTTATTGAGGAAGGTGAGCCGGAAGGCGAAGCCGACGTCGCCGAAGATTTCCGCGTTCTCGGCCCAGGTGATGACCGTGCGCGGGCTCATCACCGTCGAGAGGTCGCCGGCCATGAAGGCGTTACGGGTCAGGTCGGCGACGCGCACCATCTTGTTGGCCGCGTCGCGGCCTTCCTTCGTCGCGCCGTAGGACTTCACCTTGGAGATGACGATATTGGTCTCGGCGTCGTGCGGCAGATAGTTCAGCGTCGTCACGATCGACCAGCGGTCCATCTGCGCCTGGTTGATCTGCTGCACGCCGTGATAAAGGCCCGAGGTGTCGCCGAGGCCGACCGTGTTGGCGGTGGCGAAGAGGCGGAAGGCCGGATGCGGGCGGATGACGCGATTCTGGTCGAGCAGCGTGAGGCGGCCCGAGACCTCGAGCACGCGCTGGATGACGAACATCACGTCCGGGCGGCCGGCGTCATATTCGTCGAAGCAGAGCGCGACATTGTGCTGCACGGCCCAGGGCAGGATGCCGTCGCGGAATTCCGTGACCTGCTTTCCTTCCTTGAGCACGATCGCGTCCTTGCCGACGAGGTCGATGCGGGAGATGTGGCTGTCGAGATTGACGCGCACGAAGGGCCAGTTGAGCCGCGCTGCCACCTGCTCGATATGCGTGGACTTGCCGGTGCCGTGATAGCCCGTGACCATGACGCGGCGGTTCTTCGCGAAGCCCGCGAGAATGGCGAGGGTCGTCTGGCGATCGAAAAGATAGTCGGGGTCGACGTCCGGCACATGCTCGTTGCGCTCGGAAAAGGCCGGGACTTCGAGATCCGAGTCGATCCCGAAGACCTGACGCGCCGAGACTTTCATATCCGGCAGGCCTTCCAGGCCCGAGCCGCCGTTTGCTGCATCGACCAAAACTCGTCCTCCAATTCGGGGGCTCAATCGCGCCCGATCAGACGAGTCGGGCGGCCCTCAGCGTCTTATAGGCGTGGATGATCTCCCGCAATTTTTCCTCACGGGATCGATCTCCGCCATTGGCGTCGGGGTGGTGGCGTTTGACGAGCTCCTTATAGCGCGTCCTGATCAGCTCCGCACCCGCCGTCTCATCGAGATCGAGCGCGGCGAGCGCCCGCATGGTCACCGGCGAATAGCGCGGCTCGCGCTTTGGCGCCGGCTGGCCATGGAAGCGGTTGCGAAAGAGGCCGAGCGGGTCCTCCGTCGGCCTGCCCTCCTCCCGGAAGCCCGATTGTCCCCGCCGCGCGCCCATCGACCAGGTCGGACGGTGCCCGACTGTCGCGTCCTTCATGTATCGCGCGACGTCGGCGTCGTTCATCCCATTGAAATAATTGTAGGTCGCGTTGTATTCGCGGACGTGGTCGAGACAGAAGCAGAAATACTGGCCCTCGCGCAGCCGGCCCATGGGCGCGCGGTAAGACCCCTCCGCCTCACAGCCGGGCGAGGCGCAACGGATCGTCGACTCGCGGCGCGGCTCCTCGCGCGGCTCGCGCTTTGTCCTTATGCGATCGAAGAGGGGCGAGTTCAGGTTCATGGGGTTCCATTATGATGCGGCGGGCGCCGGCCGCAAGCATTGACAGCGCCGAATTTTTCATGCGTCCAATCTTGCAAGTCGGGCGCCTCGGGCGCAGCCGCCCGACATTCGTAGAAAAACAATCATGGCGGATCAGGGTAAATTAACCGCCGCCAAAATGGATATTCCTGATTTCACGAGATAATCGGCTCAATCGCCATTTGGTCAAAGGCAAGCAGGAAGAAGGCGCCCCTTCGTGCTGAAGGGGGCGGATCGCCCCCTCCCTCACATCAATAATTCTTGCGTTTGATCAGAGCCTTACCACCTGCACTCGACATATTCTCCAGTGACGGTCACCCATACGTTGCTGTTCGTGCCGCCCGGGCCTCGGTCATATACGAACAGACCTTTTGGATCTCTGAAAACGAGAGGAACTTCCTCGAAGCCTTGTGTTATCGTCGAAGGATACGGCAATACGAAAGGAAATTGCGTCTTCGAGGCGCTCGTCTGATCCCCGTCGTTCAGAACGACCACATGGCCGTCGCTCCCGCCCCCGATTCTGTTGTTGTTCGCGGCGGTAACGTTCCACACCACGATGCATTTGCGATACTTGCCGGGAACCAGAGGTCCATTTGCGTCACCGCAAGCAGGCCAGTTCCCCCAAAGACCGGTCGGCGGCGAACTGGTTCCGTTGTTCGGGAACTGACATGTTTTCTGGAATGTGTCGTGACCTTTGAAATCACGAGAATCAGCCAGAGCAGGGCCCGCGAAAACACTCGCCGCAAAGATAGTAAGCGCCAAACGTTTCATATGCTTACTCCATTTATTGCCCCCCGTCGGACACACATTCGCCCGGGTTCCACTCCGTTGCGAATTAGATGTCCGACCCCCGTGCAAGATTACATAAATAATGTAAACAAATCCATGATCAAAGGCAATTAACGCGCAGCCCCCTCAAGATATCATCTCGACCAGCCTGTTTCGACGCCTCCCCGGCCGCCTTGAGGGGTCTTTGGCTCCAACGAAAACCGATTGTGGGTCGGGCCGCCTTTGCGGGGTCGAAACGACGGGCGGATTTTGCAATGGTAGTGTTAAGCGCCGTTTCGAAGAAGCCGATGTTTCTCCATGAGAGCGAGAGAGAGCCGGAGGAGGGAATAAGCTTTCTCTTCGTCTCCGCACGCATCTCGCGGCAGGGGCGGTCGAAGGGGTAGGCGCCGAATTAAATCGAGGACTTGGTGAAATGACAAAGGATCAGGGTAAAGGCGTCGTCAAGGCCAGCATCACCAGCAAGCTGATCGAAGCGCTGGCGCCGGTTTCTTTGAACGTTATCGACGAATCACACCACCATGCCGGCCACGGCCACCCCGGCGACAAGCGGCACGGCAACGAAAGCCACTTCAGGGTGGAGGTGGTGAGCGCAGCCTTCGAGGGCAAGAGCCGGGTGCAGCGGCACCGGATGGTGAACGAGCTGCTGGCGCAGGAGATCGCCGAAGGCGTGCATGCGCTGGCGATCAGCGCGAAGGCGCCGGGGGAGTAGCCCTCCAGCGAAAGGGCGTCTCGCTACCCGAAAATCTCCACCTCCTCCCCCTTCTCCAGCCGGTCGATGATGGCCCGGCAGGCGGGAGTCAGTTTCTTCTTGTTGCGGGCGAGGCAGGCCTGCATGGGGGCGCCGTAGCCGACTCCCTCGCAATAGGCCTTGCCGTCCGAACCGCAGTCGCTGATCACCTGCCGGAGCGGAACCGCCGCGGCGGGCGCAGCTGCGAAAAGCAGAAAGAGACAGGCCGGGGCGAAAATTCTCATGGGACCGCCTTGTTGAAGCTGGATTGCGCTCAGGAACGTATGGGCGCGCCCGTCTCGTCGCAATCCACCTCCGTCACTTCGTCGCCCATCTCGATCCGCGCATGGGCGAGCGTGCCGTCGTCGCGATAGGCATAGGCGTGCGCGAGCTCGACCTCGCCATAGACGAGCTTTTCGCAGGTCGCGAGCCGTCCCGCCGGATCGTAGGTCGCACGGAAGAAAGTGTTGCGGTTCCCCAGCTCGGCGGCCTCCAGCGGCCGCACCAGCTTCAGCGGCAGGCGAACGCCGCTGTAGGTGAGAAAATAACGGTAATCCCGTCCGGCGTCGGACATCGGGCGATCCTCCTTCTCTTTATCGACGCCGGCCGAAGAAAAAATCGCGCCAGCCCCGAAGCTCCCGGCCCCCGGCGGCATGGCGCTTGCGACCCGGGGCGCGGCGGCCCGGCGGCGGGCCGAAATTGTCGCAATAGCGACACCCCCATTGTTCAAGGAGCGCGACATATGAGACTTGCGGAAAGTTATGCATCTGCGAGCGCCGAGGAGATCGGGAAGGCGCTCGCCGGCGGAAGGCTGGTCCTCTATTCCACCGGCCGGCCGCCGACGGCCGATCACGCCGTGACGCGCAGCGCCGCGCTCGCCGAATATGTCTTCGCGAGCCCGGCCTTCGACGCCGCCGGGGCGCCGCAATTCGGCGAGAACCCCGTCGCCGTCAAATCCGTCGGAACGCCCGGCTGGGCGCGGGCCTTCGCGGCCGATGGCGCGGTCGTCGCGGATTTTTCGGTCGGCCCCGGCGCGACGGAGATCAAGCTCGACGGAATTTCCGCGACCCCGGGCTTTCCGCTCAAGGTCGAATCCCTGAAGATCGCCCTTCCGGCGGAAAATGTGACCTGGGAAAAGACCGCGTTCGGCCATGTCTATGTGACGAGTTCCGAGGACCGATACCGGAAATTGTCCGTGCGTGGCTGAAACGACGGGGCGTCGGCGCGTCTTGACGATTATGTGACGAGCGCTTAGCGCGGGGTCTCACTCGCGCATCGCGCGATTCATCAGGACAACGCGCCCATGGCCATCGCCAAACCCGCCGCGAAGCCGGCGAACCCCCGCTTTTCCTCCGGCCCCTGCGCCAAGCGTCCCGGCTGGGCGTTCGAGAATCTCGCCGGAGCGGCGCTCGGCCGTTCGCACCGCTCGAAGGCGGGCAAGGAGAAGCTCGCGCAGGCGATCGATCTCACCCGCGAGGTGCTGCGCGTGCCGGCGGATTACCGCATCGGCATTGTTCCGGCCTCCGACACCGGCGCCGTCGAAATGGCGTTGTGGTCGCTGCTCGGCCCGCGCGGCGTCGACGTGGCCGCCTGGGAGAGCTTTTCGGCTGACTGGGTGACGGACGTCATCAAGCAGTTGAAGTTGCCGAACGCGCGCAGCTTCACCGCGCCCTTCGGCGAATTGCCGGATCTCTCGCAGATCGATTTCGACAATGATTTCGTCTTCGCCTGGAACGGGACGACAGCCGGCGTGCGCGTGCCCGATGCGGATTTCATCCCCGCCGACCGCAAGGGCCTGACGATCTGCGACGCGACTTCCGCGGCCTTCGCCCAGCCGCTCGATTTCCCCAAGCTGGATGTCACGACCTACAGCTGGCAGAAAGTTATGGGCGGCGAGGCCGCGCATGGCGTGCTGATCCTCTCGCCGCGCGCCGTCGAGCGGCTCGAGAGCCACACGCCGGCGTGGCCCATGCCGAAGATTTTCAGATTGACGAAGAAGGGCAGGATCAACGAGGGGATTTTCCAGGGCGAGACGATCAACACGCCCTCGCTCCTCGCGGTCGAGGACTATCTCGATGCGCTGAAATGGGGAAAGTCGATCGGCGGGCTTCCCGCCCTGATGGCGCGCTGCGACGCGAGCGCTTCCGTCATCGCCGATTGGGTCGCGAAAACGCCCTGGATCGATTTTCTCGCGAAAGACCCGGCGACCCGCTCCAACACCGGCGTCTGCCTCGTGTTTTCGGACGAGAGCGTCGCGAAGACGCCGGAAGCGCGCGCCGATCTCGCAAGGACGATGGTCGCCATGATCGAGAAGGAAGGCGCCGGGTACGATTTTGGCGCCTATCGCGACGCGCCTCCCGGCTTTCGCATCTGGTGCGGCGCGACAGTGGAGGCGAGCGACGTCGCGGCGCTCCTGCCATGGCTGGAATGGGCTTACGCCGAGGCGTCGGGGCTGGCGAAGGCGGCGTAATCGGCCGCTGACTATCCTTCAGCGCGGGGCCGCAACCTCTCGCCTTCTCATTGTCGCGGCGGATTTACCGCCGGATGCGAGCAATATCGGTCCCGCCGTCGATCTTGCCGCCAATCTTGCTCTTCTTTTCGGCGATGGAGCGCCTTCGGAGCGCCCTTCGCGTCGCAAACAGAACCATCGATATCGGCTATTGTCGCGAATCGGCTGCGCCGCTTCGGGATGTCCGACAATGAGAACCGGCGCGCGCTTAAAGGCCTGGCCGAGCCGCCCGATCTTGCGCTTTTCAAAGGATGAATATGCCGCCTCGCGTCCTCATCTCCGACTCCCTCTCCCCCGCCGCCGTGCAGATTTTCCGCATGCGCGGACTCGACGTCGATTTCGAACCCACGCTGGGCAAGGACAGGGACAGGCTGGCCGCGGTCATCGGGGATTATGACGGGCTCGCCATACGCTCCGCGACGAAGGTGACGGCGGAGATTATCGCCAGGGCGGGCCGCCTCAAGGTGATTGGCCGCGCGGGCATCGGCGTCGACAATGTCGATATCCCCGCGGCGACGGCGCGGGGCGTGATCGTCATGAACACGCCCTTTGGCAATTCGGTCACTACCGCGGAACACGCCATTGCGCTGATGTTCGCCCTCGCGCGCGAAATACCCGCCGCCGACGCCTCCACTCAGGCCGGCAAATGGGAGAAGAACCGCTTCATGGGCGTCGAGATCACCGGCAAGACCCTGGGCGTGATCGGCTGCGGCAATGTCGGCGCCAATGTCGCGGAGCGCGCGCTGGGCCTCAAGATGCGCGTCATCGCCTTCGACCCCTTCCTGACCGAGGAGCGCGCGCAGGCGCTCGGCGTCGAGAAGGTGGAACTCGATGATCTCCTCGCCCGCGCGGATTTCATCACCATCCACACGCCGCTCACCGCACAGACGAAGAATATCCTTTCGGCGGAGGCGCTGGCGAAGACCCGCAAGGGCGTGCGCGTCATCAATTGTGCGCGCGGCGGGCTTCTCGACGAAGCCGCGTTGCGCAAGGCGCTCGACGACGGCCATGTCGCCGGCGCGGCGCTCGATGTCTTCGCGACCGAGCCGGCGATGGAGAACCCGCTCTTCGGCCATGCCAATGTCGTCTGCACGCCCCATCTCGGCGCCTCGACGACCGAGGCGCAGGAGAAGGTCGCGCTGCAGATCGCCGAGCAGATGTCGGACTATCTGACGCGCGGCGCGATCACCAACGCCGTCAATTTCCCCTCGATCAGCGCGGAGGAGGCGCCGCGTCTGAAGCCCTTCGCGGCTTTGGCCGAAAAACTCGGCCTTTTCGCCGGCCAGATCGCGCGTTCGGGCGTCGAGAATCTATCGATCGTTTTCGAGGGCGCCATCGCGCATCAGAAGACCCGGGCGATTTCCGCGGCCGCGCTTTCCGGCCTCCTCAAGCCTATTCTCGAGGATGTGAATCCGGTTTCGGCGCCGGTCATTGCGAGGGAGCGGGGCGTCGCGGTGGAGGAAATCACCCGCGACGCGCAGAGCGACTACGAATCGCTGCTCACTGTCAGCGCGAAGACGGCGCAGGGCGAGATCCGCGTTTCCGGAACCGTCTTTCACGACGGCAAGCCGCGAATCGCGCGGATCGGCGACATCGGGATCGACGCCGAATTCGCGCCCTCCATGATCTACACGGAGAATGAGGACAGGCCCGGCTTCATCGGCCGTTTCGCCGGCCTGCTCGGCGAGGCGAAGGTCAATATCGCGACTTTCGCGCTGGGGCGCGACATGCCCGGCGGGTGCGCCGTTGCGCTGGTCGCGATCGACGGCGAGTTGCCGGAGGACGTGCTCGCGGCCATTCGCGATCTGCCCGGCGTCAAGCAGGCGCTTACGCTCAGGTTCTAGTTTTCGTTCGAATGTGAACTGTTGCACGCCTGCAACTGTCGCAATGTAAATCGGCGTCAGACCTGCGTCTTGCCTGCTTGGCGCTTGCGAAGCCTTAACGCCTGCGGGACTAATCGTCGCAGATGTAGCGTCCGTTCGCCGTTTTCAGCGGCGCGCGGCTGATCTCTCCTCTCCGACTGCGAACAAGGGAACAACATGCGGCGGCTCGTCCTTGCATTGATCTGCTTTTTCGGCGCCACCGGCGCCCTCTCTGCGCAAACGCTCGCGCGCAACACCGCGCAGCCGGCCTATGAAACCGACCCGCTGTCGGCGCTTTTCGGCGGCGCGCCCGCGGCTGCGCCCCAGACGCAGGACGGCCGCCCGCAGGCCGTCGCCATTCCGCGCGAGGTCGTTTCCTTCGACGCCAAATATGCGCCCGGCACGGTGGTCATCTCCACCAATGAGCGCCGGCTCTATTACGTGCTCGGCGACGGTCAGGCGATCCGCTACGGCGTCGGCGTCGGCCGTCCGGGCTTCGAATGGTCGGGCACGCGCTTCATTTCCAGCAAGCGCGAATGGCCGGACTGGACCCCGCCCGCGCAAATGCTCAAGCGCCGTCCCGACCTGCCGCGCCATATGGAAGGGGGCCTCAACAATCCGCTCGGCGCGCGCGCCATGTATCTCTCGGGCACGCTCTACCGCATCCACGGCTCCAACGAGCCGGAGACGATCGGCCAGGCCGTGTCCTCGGGGTGCATCCGCATGACGAATGACGACGTGGTCGATCTCTACAATCGCGTGAAGGTCGGCACCCGCGTGGTGGTGACGCGGTAAGTTCTCCGCGACATAAAAGAATTTAACGGCCGGCCCCTGCGCCGGCCGTTTTCATTTCTCCCCCGGCCGGTCGCGGTCGAGTCCCTTGGCCTTCAGCTCCTCCAGATAGGCGACGAAACTCTGCTCCGCCGTCTCTCCGAGCTTTCGCAGATAACGCCAGGTGTAGATGCCGGTGCGGTGCATGTCGTCGAAATCGAGCCGCACCGCGTAATTGCCCACCGGGGCGACCGTCATGATGGCGACATTGCGTTTGCCGCCCACGGTCTTCTGGTCGGCGGGCGAATGGCCCTGCACCTCGGCGCTGGGGCTTCTCACCCGCAGCAATTCCGCGCTCAATGTGAAGGCTTCGCCGTCGTCGAAAGCGACGCGCAAGGCGCGGCCGTCGTCGAGGAGGCGAATTTCGGTGGGCCATGGTTCTGCTGTCAATCGTCGCTCCTGAAGGCTTCGACGCTACTCCTGCGCCGGCGCCGACATATATGAGAAGCCGTCGCGAGGCCAAGCGCCGCTGACCCCGGCGCGACGGATCGGGAATGATCCGCCTTCGGGGCGATTTTTGTCAAAAGCCTATTACGGAGGTTTTTCAAAATGATCGTCAATGAAATCCAGCAACCGCGTCCCTTCGATCTCGTGGGAAATCCGGTTCTCATCGGCGGCGTCGGAACAGGCTTCGAGGCGACGCTCCAATATCGCGTTCACGACGGCCACGACGAGCGCGCCGGTTTCTTCAACCTCGGCGGCGGGACGGGCGAGCATGGACAATTCCAGCTATCCGTCGATCTCACGGGCGCGGCCTTCCAGCTCGACCGCCTGTTCGTGGAGATCTACGAGGAGAGCGCCAACGACGGCTCCGAGATCAACAAGGTCATCGTGCCGGTCATTTATGGTCCGCGCATCGTTCCCAGCTACATCGGCTACCGGCTTCATCGGGTGAAGCGCGGCGACACGCTGGCGGCGATCGCGCGCGACAATTACGGCGACGCCAGCCGCTTCAACGATATTGCGCGGGCCAATCCCGATATCATCAGCGATCCGAACCGCATTTTCGTCGGGCAGCTATTGAAAGTGCCGATCGGCGCATAGAAAACACGCGGGCTTCCCGCGACTTGCTTCCGGCAATATATGTCACGGCGGGATGGATACCGCCCGCCGTCGAGGGAAGCGCCGCATGAACGCCCATTCGCAACCGCCCGCAGCCGCCGCAGAGCCCGCGCCGCTGATCGATCCTTTCGGCCGGGCGATCTCCTATGTGCGCGTCTCGGTCACGGATCGTTGCGACTTCCGCTGCGTCTATTGCATGTCCGAGCACATGACCTTCCTGCCCCGGCGCGATCTGCTGACGCTGGAGGAGCTGGACCGGCTCTGCTCGGCTTTCATCGCGCGCGGCACGAAGCGGCTGCGCATCACCGGCGGCGAGCCTCTGGTGCGTCACGACGTCATGACGCTGTTTCGCGCGCTCTCGCGTCATCTCGCCTCCGGCGCGCTGGAGGAGTTGACGCTCACGACCAACGGATCGCAACTCGCCCGCTTCGCCTCGGAACTCGTCGATTGCGGCGTGAAGCGCGTGAATGTCTCGCTCGACACGCTCGATCCCGGCCGTTTCCGCGCCCTTACCCGGACCGGCGACCACGCGCGGGTGATGGCGGGCGTGGACGCGGCCCTTGCGGCCGGGCTCAGGGTGAAGCTCAACGCCGTGGCGCTGAAGGGCGTCAACGAGGATGAATTCGTCCCCCTCGTGCGCTTCGCCAATGAGCGCGGCATGGACATGACCTTCATCGAGGTGATGCCGCTCGGCGAACTTGAGGGGCCGGACCGCATCGACCAGTATCTGCCGATGCGCGAGGTGCGCGACCGTCTGGCCGAGACCTTCACCTTGACTGAAACCGATTACCGCACGGGTGGGCCCGCGCGCTACATGCGCGTCTCCGAGACCGGCGGGCGCGTCGGCTTCATCACGCCGCTCACGCATAATTTCTGCGAGAGCTGCAATCGCGTGCGCGTCACCTGCACCGGCACGCTCTACATGTGCCTCGGGCAGGAGGACGCCGCCGATCTGCGCGCCCCGCTGCGCGAAAGCGCCGACGATGCGCCGCTCGTCGCGGCGATAGAGGCGGCCATCGCGCGCAAGCCCAAGGGTCACGACTTCGTCATCGACCGCGCGACGCAGGGCCCCGCCGTCTCGCGCCACATGAGCATGACGGGCGGCTGATTACATGACCGACGCGAAGACCGTCGCCTTCATCGGGCTCGGCGTCATGGGCGGCCCCATGGCCCGCCATTTGGCGCGGCGCGGCCATCATGTGATCGCCTTCAACCGGACGCAGGAGAAGGCGCGTCTCTTTGCGCAGCAACAGGCGGCGGAATGGGCGGCCACGCCGCGCGAAGCCGCCGCCGGCGCCGATTTCGTCTTCTCATGCGTCGGCAATGACGACGATCTGCGCGCCGTCACGCTCGGACCGGACGGCGCCTTCGCGGGCATGAAGATCGGCGCTGTCTTCGTCGACCACACCACGGCTTCCGCCCATGTCGCGCGGGAGCTCCACGCCGAGGCCGCGGCCCTCGGGCTGGGCTTTGTCGACGCGCCGGTTTCGGGCGGGCAGGCGGGCGCCGAGAATGGCGCCCTCACGGTCATGTGCGGCGCCGAGCCCGATATTTATGCCAGGGCCGAGCCGGTCATCGCCGCCTACGCCCGCGCCTGCCGGCTCATGGGGCCGCCAGGCGCTGGCCAGCTCACCAAGATGGTGAATCAGATCGCTGTCGCCGGGCTGATCCAGAGCCTCTCGGAGGCGCTGCATTTCGCGAAGACGTCGGGTCTCGACGCGGAAAATGTGATCGACCTGCTGAAAGGTGGCGCGGCGCAGTCGTGGCAGATGGAGAACCGCGCCAAGACAATGCTCGCGGGCGAATTCGACTTCGGTTTCGCGGTCGAGTGGATGCGCAAGGATCTCTCCATCTGTCTTGCGGAGGCCCGCCGCAGTGGCGCGCGCCTGCCGGTCGCGGCGCTCGTCGACCAGTTCTACGCCGAGGTCGAGGCCATGGGCGGCAGGCGCTGGGACACGTCGAGTCTCATTGCGCGACTGGAACGATGAGGCGCAATTAAGGCGGCGCGAAAATTTTTTTGCCTCGCGATGCAACCTTCGCACGAGTGCGGCGTTATCCCCCCAACAAAAAGAGGAACACCCAAGGCTGCGCATCGTTCGAGTAGCGCGACGAGGGACAAGACCTTTGTCACCCTATGGGAGGGGAATTCATGGCCGTTACGCGTGAAAGCATGATCGCAAGCCGCACGTCGAAGGTGATCCTCGGCTTCACGGTCGCCGTTGGTCTGTGCGCCGCCGTCGCGGCGGCCCCCACTGCGCCGGCCGAGCCGAAGGGACAATCCGCCGCCGTCAAGGCCGCGGTGAGCCTCAATGACGATGGGCTGCGCCCGCTCGCGCGTGGACCGGCGATCCAGGTTGGACGCGCCTTTGGCGCAGAGGACGAAGATTGCACGCTGATCATCAGGCCAAGCACTGATGAGAAGGGCCGCGTCCGTTACATGCGCAGCGTGTCCTGCGCCAACTGACGTAAACGCGCAGCGTCCACTGATCGCGTGGTCGAAGGCCTACTGAAGGCGAAGGCCGTTCGGGAAGAACGCCTCCGCCTTTTCTTTTTGCGTCTCTCTCACGCCCGGGCGGCGTTGACGCCTTCCGCGTCGATACCTACTGTGCCGCGCTTCCCCAACACATGAATGGTCGCGCCTCAAGCACATGTCCGCTCCTCTCCTTTTGTCGCCCGAACTCATCGACGCCGCCCGCGTCTCTCCCGCCTGGCCGTTCGAGGAGGCGAGAAAGCTCGTCAAAAGGATCGAGGCCAGCGGCCAGAAATCCGTGCTCTTCGAGACCGGCTACGGCCCCTCCGGCCTGCCGCATATCGGCACATTCGGCGAGGTGGCGCGCACCAGCATGGTGCGACGCGCCTTCGAGGTTCTGACCGAAGGCAAGATCGCGACGCGGCTCATCGCCTTCTCGGACGACATGGACGGGCTGCGCAAGGTGCCCGACAACATCCCCAACAAGGAGCTGGTCGCGGCGCATCTCGGCAAGCCGCTGACCCGGGTGCCGGACCCCTTCGGCACGCATGACAGTTTCGGCGCTCACAACAACGCCCGGCTGCGCGCCTTTCTCGACGCCTTCGGCTTCGATTACGAATTCGCGTCCTCGACGGAATATTACAAAAGCGGCCGTTTCGACGCGGCGCTGAAGCACATGCTCGCGCGCTACGACGCGGTGATGAAGATCATGCTGCCGAGCTTCCGCGAGGAGCGCGCGGCGACCTATTCGCCCTTCCTGCCCATCCACCCCGGGACCGGGATCGTCATGCAGGTGGCGCTTGACGGCTATGACGCCGAGGCCGGCACGATCGACTGGACCGACCCCGACACGGGCGAGAAATTCACCACGCCCGTCACCGGCGGCCATTGCAAGCTGCAATGGAAGCCGGATTGGGCGATGCGCTGGTATGCGCTCGGCGTCGATTATGAAATGGCCGGCAAGGATCTCATCGATTCGGTGAAGCTCTCGGGCGCCATCGTCCGCGCGCTCGGCGGCCGCGCGCCGGAGGGCTTCAACTATGAACTCTTCCTCGACGAGAAGGGCCAGAAGATCTCCAAGTCCAAGGGCAACGGACTGACGATCGAGGAATGGCTGACCTACGCCAGTCCCGAGAGCCTCGCGCAATTCATGTTCCAGAAGCCGACGGCGGCGAAGCGTCTCTATTTCGACGTCATCCCCCGCGCGGTGGACGATTATCTGACCTTCCTCGACGCCTACCCCCGGCAGGACTGGAAGAATCGTCTCGGCAATCCCGTCTGGCACATCCACGCCGGCAATCCGCCGGAGGCGGAGACGCTGGTTCACGCCGGCGAGGCCAAGGGGACGAGCGTCTCCTTCTCCATGCTGCTCAATCTCGCGGCCGTGGCGAACGCCGAAGACCCGGCGGTGCTCTGGGGCTTCCTGCGCCGCTATGCGCCGGGCGCCAGCCCCGAAAACCACCCGCGGCTCGACAGGCTCGTCGGCTATGCGGTCGCCTATTTCCGCGATTTCGTGAAGCCGGCGAAGACCTATCGCGCCGCCGACGAAGTCGAGCGCCAGGTTTTGCAGAAGATCGACGCGACCCTCGGCGCGCTGCCGGAAGGCGCGAGCGCCGAAGACATCCAGACCGCGCTCTACGACGTCGCCCGCGCCGTGCCGCGCTATCAGGATTTCGCCGCCAAGGGCGCGACGCCCGAGCGGCCGGGCGTCTCCAACGACTTTTTCAACATGCTCTACGAGGTGCTGCTCGGCGAGAAGAAGGGGCCGCGCTTCGGCTCCTTCATCGCGCTTTATGGCCTTGCGAATTCCCGTAAGCTGATCGCGGACGCGCTCGCCGGCGCCTTCCTCGCCCCCGCCGCCTGATGCGCGCCGCCGACGCCGACATACTGATCGTTCCGGGCCTGTCGAACTCCGGCCCGGACCATTGGCAAAGCCGCTGGGAGAAGAAGCTTTCCACGGCGCGTCGCGTCGTCCAGCGCGACTGGGACAGGCCCGAGCGTTCGGAATGGGCGCAGACGATCGTTCGTGAGGTTCTCGCAAGCGCGAAGCCCGTCGTCATCGTCGCCCATTCGCTGGGGGTGATTGCTGCGCTCCATGCTGCGCAGCATTTGCGCGACAAGATCGCCGGCGCCTTTCTGGTCGCCCCGCCGTCCGAGGAGGTGATCCGCGAACTGCCGGCGGTCGACGCGGATTTCCTGCCCGTTCCCCGCGCGCGCCTGCCCTTCCCGGCGGTGGTGGTCGGCAGCAGCGACGACCCTTACGCCGACCCGCTCTTCGCCCGCCGTCTCGCCGACGATATTGGCGCGAAATTCATCGACGCGGGCGCGGCCGGGCACATCAACGCAGACAGCGGCCGCGGCCCCTGGCCCGAGGGCTCCCTCGCCTTCGCGCATTTCATCGCGAAACTGTCTTAGTGCGTCAGCGACAGGTTCACTGTCTTCGAAACCATAGTCTGGACCGCCCTGTCGATCTCCTGCGGCGACTCGGCGTGGAAGTAGTAGTCCGGCGCCGATGCGCAATCGGTCATGCTTTTGGTCATCGCCGGCCCCATATCGCCCCGGACGGCGTCGAAGGTTGGATTATAGACGCCGTCGGGAATGAGATACTCCGTCTCCAGGGTCATCATCGTATAGCCCTTGGCTTTGATGGCGCTGCAGTTCGCCGCATCGGGGGCCTGGACGTAATGCAGCCCCCACGCAAAATAGGAGGGGTTCCCAACGACGAAGTTCGGCTCGACCCATTGCCTCGCGAAAGGCGGCGCAACGCCGTCGGCGTAGAAGAAAAGGCTCGAATCCTCGACAGCGTCGGTGGCGAGCAACACGAATCCGCGCGGCTGACTGGCCGTCAATCCGTTGCCCGCGCTGGCAAGCAGATTGTTCAACTGGTTCAGCGAATAATGAACGTTGGTTCCCCCCTGCCCGTTCTCGTTGGTCAGGTCGATGGACTGGGTCGCCGAGATTGCTCCCGCGATGTTGGTGGAGAGCGGAAACACCGTCTTGAGACTATTGCTGAAGCTGTGGATGGCGACCCGCGTCGATCCATCATTGGGGATTTTCGCAAGGGCGTCCATGACCGCCTTTCGCACGACGTCGATGCGCAGCGTGGCGCCAATTGCGCGGACAGCCGCCAGATTGTCTGTGGCGGGGTCGGCAGCTTCGGCGTGATGACAGGCGACAGCGCAGCCGACCGAATTTTGCATCGCCTGCTGATCTGCTTTGGTCGCGCCAATGCCCATCGAGGCGGATACGTCGATGACGAAGTGAATGTCCCTGTATTGCGCCGCGCTCATCGTCGCTGAAGCCGACCCCTTGAGGTTGATCGTGTTCAGGCCCGCAATCCTCAGAAAATGGGTCGGCGCATTCGCGGCGTAATTGAGGCTTCCCGAGAGCACGCCGCCGGACAGGCTGAGGTTGATCGTCGCGCCCGTTCCTGCCACTCCTCCGATTTTGCTGGCGTTATTCGTAAAAACCTTGCCGCCCTGCTTCTCGGCGAAGCTCTGCCAATCCGGCTTGCCTTGTTTCAATTGCTCGCGCGCCTCTTTGAGCGCTGTAAGCACCCCCGCGTCGGCAGCCTGATTGAGCGCTGATTTCTGCCTCGAGATCTGGCTGAAGTCGACCGCCCCTCCGGCCATCAAGGCCAGAGGCATGAGCGCGAGGCCGAAAAAAATCGCAACGCCGCCGCGCCTGTTTTGGAGAAATGAGCGACGCATTACGATCCTTCCCGCGCCAGAGCAGAGACAGCTTCAGCTTTGGCATTCATGGTTTAAATAAATCCTACTTTTTCATTATGATAGCTTGGCCAATCTCGACCTTCCCGGTCCCGGCGTCGCTGCGAGAACCTTGAGTTGTGAGCCAAGCCAGAGGAGTGTCCCTGAGCTGCTTTCGGCTTCGGCTCCTATGACCTCGACGTCCCCATGCCGCGACAGGCCTTATCGCCGCCATCGGCGCAAGCGCCATCCGGGGGAGTCGGGGCGCCTGGAACCCTTGTCGCGGTTGCGGGGGAAGTTCATCGACCTCGATCAGGAGACGAGGTTCGTCGCCGGCATACACCCTTCTTTTCTACTGCGCCTCGAGGAGGAAGAGGATAAGCGGAGGGAGTGGGCGCGCTTGCCGGGTGATATTGAAATTGCCCTAGCCCGGGCGCGCGCGGGCGACGGAATCTGCTCGGATGCGCAAATCAATTGCTTTGTCGATGTTTCTTTTGTGCATTCCGGCGCGGGCCGAGCTTCTCAAATTCGAGGACGCAGGCGACGACATTCGCACCGTATTCAGGGATGACGGCAAGGAATTTGCCCTCGCGGGAAAATTGCTGCGCACAAAGAAGCCGGCCCCGGACGGCGCCATGTTCGTTGAACTTGCGCAAGATGACGACCTTCGCCCAACGGCCGTTTCGCGCGGAATGACAGTCGCGGCGCTGGATTTTATCAGCCTCCCGCCCGGCCTTCGCGCGCGGGCGCTGCGTGACCTCCTGCCCCGCCTGCGAGAGAAGAGCGCCGCAAAGCGCATTCTCGCGCATGGGAAAGGCGAGATGGGCGCGGCGCTCGTCGAGGCCGGCGCGCTATTCGACGGCCTGTTGCTGCAGGACGTCGAGGCGATTCCCTCGGGAGCCGCAAAGGCGCCGCGAACCATCGAGACATGGGGCGCCGACGCCTATTGGCGCGCGACGCCGCGCGCGGCGCCGGGCGGTCCGGAGCCGCAAAACCATCGCGGCTTCTTTATTGCCGGAACCGCCGCCCCGGGCGCGGCCGCCAATTGCGCCGCGTCCGCGAACATGCGCTCGGGCAGGCCGGCGCTGCGCGCGCTTTTCGTCGCGCTCGACGAATGGACGCGGGGAACGAAGCCGCCGGCCTCGCGCGCGCCGGGCGCAGCCGATCTCGTGACGGCGGGCGCGCTCGTCTGGCCGAAAATCCCCGGCCTCCCGGCGCCGCCCGCAGGCGAGCGGCTCGTCCCGAGAATAGACTCCGACGGCAATGAACTTTCCGGCCTGCGCCTGCCGGATCAGGCGCTGCCGATTGCGACCTTCACCGGTTTCAATGCGCAGAAGGACAAGGGCGGCCCGCCTTGCGTCGCCGGAGCGACGCTCCCATTTCCGACAACGAAGGCGGAACGGGAAAAGGCCGCCGACCCGCGTCCTTCGCTTGTCGAACGCTATGGCTCGCGCGCCTATTTCGTCGCGACCATGCGCGTCGTCGCCGACAGGCTCGTCAAGGAGCGGCTGCTGCTTCCCGAGGACGCCGACGCCTATGTCGCGGCGGCGAAGACGGCGCCCTTCTAGAGCGCGTTCAGGAAAAGTGTAGGCGGTTTTCCGTTTGCATTCGCCGAATTTGCTCTAAGGGTTGAGCATCCAGACGCCGGCGTTGAGATAGGTCGCGAAGGCGACCCAGGCGGCGTAGGGAATGAGACAGCAAGCCGCGACGCGGTCGAGCCGCCAGAACTGCGCGATCATATAAAGGATCAGCGCCTCCATCGGCACGATCACCATGAGCCCGCCGATCGGGCTATGCGCGGCGAAAAATGCGAAGGACCACGACGCGTTGAGCGCCAGTTGCGCGAGAAAGATCGTGATCGCCGCACGCCGTCCGGGCGTCGCGGGATCGAGCCGCAGCACGCGATAAAAGGCGAAGGCCATCAGAATGTAGAGGATGGTCCACGCCGGCCCGAAAACCCAGTTCGGCGGCGTCAGCGCGGGTTTTGCGAGCCCTTCGTACCAGCCCGGAATATTGGGCATGGTCGCCAGATTGCCGAGCGCGGCGGCCGCCACGACCGGCGCCGCGGCCATCGCCGCCGCCGTCAGCGGCCCGGCCGGTTTGACGGGCGCGATCATCACGGATCCACGCCCGTGCCCGAATGGATCGTGTGCCGCGCGTGATGGCCCACGGCCTCATAATGCTCGCCGAGGTTTTCGCGCGTGCGCGGATCGACGATCGCGAAGGGCGTCGCCACGGCGGCTCCCGCGGCGGCGCCGACGGTCGATACGGTGCCCGCCGCGAACATGCCGAGGCGGTCTCCGACGCCCGCCTGCCCATCGTTGAGCGCCTGACCCGAAGCGAGCCGCGCGCCGATCGAGCGAACGACGGCCGGCGCCTCGGCGAATTTCGTGTGTCCCAGCGAGTCGCCGCCGCCCGACGATATTCCGGTGAGGTCGACGACCTGAATGCGATCGCTTTCGAGAACGCTCCGGTAGCGCTCGGCCTCGGGGTCGATGGCGCCGAGCCGTGGCGATTCGCCGCCCCACACATATTTCGAGGCGGCCAGCGCTTCGTCGTCGCGCGAGATGAAAATGGTGAACAGCGACGGCTTCACGCCCATCGCGTTGATCTGCCGGCGGAAGACGTCGAAGTCCACGTCGGGTGACGCAAGCATGACATTGCGGATCTTGCCCGGCAGTCCGCGATCTCGGATGGCCATCTGGCGCAAGGCCTCCAGCGTCACCCAATTGCCCATCGAATGGGCCAGAATCGATATCTCGCCGACGTTCTTGTCGTCGGCGAGAACCTGCAGCAGCCGCTCCAGCGAATCGCGCGAGTAGCTCGCGCTCTCATGGTCGTAACCATAGGCCAGAATCCTGCCGCGCGAGGGCCAGGTGAAGAGCACCGGCAGAACATCCGCCGCAGAATCGTGCGAAATCTGCGCGAAACGATAGACCGCCTCCTCGAAGCGCGTGTTGAAGCCATGCACGAAGACGAGCACCTGCCGTTTCGGCGTCCGGCGAATGCGCCTGTCGAATTCGGCGAGGGCCTCCTCCTTGCTGAGCACCCGCGCGTCGACCGTGGTGAATTCGCGCATCGGATCGGGCGTGGCGCTCGTCGGCCATTGCACCTCGCCGACCCTGCGGTTGGCGTCGGGCGGCAGCGACACGATGATGTCCGCGAAGGAGGGCTGCGGCGCGCGATCGCCGGAGAACATGGCGGCGGGGTTCTCGCGGTCCGGCGCGCGGGTCGTCATGACCATCATGTCGACGAGGCTTGCGCCGGGCGGCTTCTGATGCGTCGCGACAAGCACGCCATTCGGCCGGCTCGAGCAGGCTGCGAGTCCGGACAGGACCAGAAGGGCGAAAAGGACGCGCGTAAGAAGAATGGGTCGGGCCATCCGATGTGGGCCATGAGCTCGAGTAAAAATGCAGCGATCCCGCGAAAGCGGCCCGCGGAAGTTTCTCTATCACATTTCCGACGGCAATGCGGCTTTCGTGCGGAAACGGGCCGCGATGTGCGACGTCTCACATATCAATGAAATAAATTGCACAAAGATGACCATGCTCGCTGTGACAAGCGAGCGTCGGAGGCGAGGGCTGGGGGCGCAAGCCTCCGACTGCGCAGGAGGAAGCCGGTCCGCCGGTTTTCCTCCTGCCTTGCGGTGGAATCGGTCAGCTGCGCCGCGCCAGCGCCTTTTCGATCTCGGGCAGCGGATGGTGCGTGAGATCCTTGTCGAGTTCGCCGACAACCTTCGATTTGGCCTTGACCGACAGGTCCTTGCGGATTTCGCCCAGCGTGCGCGGCGGCGCGACGATCACGATTTCCGTCATCTCGCCGTTTTCGGCGGCCTTGTTGATGCGGTCCGCCATTGAGCGCGCGAAACGCTCCTCCTCGATTTCGTGCCAGTCGACGTTGTCCAGCGCGCTGCGCACGCCGCCGCGGGAGGCGAAGGCGCGTCCCGGCGCGTCGGAGCCCTGCTCGCGGGTGGCCGGATTCTCGTCGATCCGTGTCTCGACCACGCGCAGATCGAGCAGCGTCGCGTCGCCGTGATTGGCGAAAAACAGCGCGCGCCGGCCGTCGCCGACAAGCACCCAGGCTCCATTATTAACGGCAATGCTACCCATGGTTTCCTCGCTTGAAATTATATCCTGAGGATGTGTACCCGAAGCGAGGGAAGGGCAAGCGCGACCATTAGCCGCCATCGTCGAGCCAATGACGTAACCCGGGCGCTCGGGGCGCCCGGCGAACCGAAAAACGGAGGCGGACCGGCTTACGCCGCCAGTTTTTTCGCCGGCGACGGCTCGCCCTTCATCTGGCCGAGGACGACATTGAGCTTGTCTGCGCCGACATTGGCGGCCGCCGGAGACTGCGTGGCAGAGGCTCTCGAGCCCCTGATCCGCCGCTCGTTCCAGGCCCAGACGAGGAAGCAGCCGGCGGCGATGGCGAGCAGGGCCGTATAAGGCTCGCCGATGACCGGACGCGGGAAAGACGCGAAATCGGGCGCGCATTCCTTCGCATATTCGCAGGCGTCCGACCAATCCTGAAACCACTGTCTGATCGCTTCCATGATGACCTCCATCGAGCATGCTCGAAGCAATGACGGCGCCGCTCCGTCACCGCGCTGAGTCCAACATATTTTGCGCCACGAAACTTTCGCCAGTGTAAATTTGTCGCGGGGAGTTTGATCGATTCACAAGGCATTGAAAAATAAATACTAAATCGCTTGACGAAATTTTGTGCATCGCAAAATGCGGCGCCGCAAACGCGTGCTGACAATAAGAAGGCGGCCCGGACAATTGTTCCGGACCGCCCGAAGAATCAGAAAGCCTGTGAGCAGCTAAGGCTACGTCAGCCTTCCAGAAGGCGACGCGCGATGACCTGCGCCTGAATCTCCGCCGCGCCCTCGAAGATGTTGAGGATGCGGGCGTCGCAGAGGACGCGGGAGACCGGATATTCCAGCGCGAAGCCGTTGCCGCCGTGGATCTGCAGGGCGTTGTCCGCCGCCGCCCAGGCGACGCGGGCGCCGAGCAGCTTGGACATGCCGGCCTCGAGATCGCAGCGCTTGCCCTCGTCCTTCTCGCGCGCGGCGAAATAGGTGATCTGGCGAGCGACATGGATCTCCACCGCCATCGACACGATCTTGTTGAAGACGCGCGGGAAGGCGAAGAGCGGCTTGCCGAACTGGATGCGCTCCTTGGCGTATTTCAGGCCGAGGTCCAGGGCGCATTGGGCGACGCCCAGCGCGCGCGCGGCCGTCTGGATGCGGGCGGACTCGAAAGTCTCCATGAGCTGCTTGAAGCCCTTGCCCTCTTCGCCGCCGAGGAGATTGGCCGCCGGGACTTCGAAATTGTCGAAGCCGATCTCGAACTCCTTCATGCCGCGATAGCCGAGCACCTCGATCTCGCCGCCGGTCATGCCCTTGGCCGGGAAGGGATTCTCGTCCGTGCCGCGCGGCTTCTCGGCGATGAACATGGAAAGGCCCTTGTAGCCCTTCTCGTTCGGATTGGTGCGCGTCAGCAGGGTCATGATGTCGGCGCGGACCGGATGGGTGATCCAGGTCTTGTTGCCGGTGACCTTGTAGACGTCGCCCTCGCGAACGGCGCGGGTGCGCAGGCCCGCGAGATCGGAACCGTTGTTCGGCTCGGTGAAGACGGCGGTCGGCAGGATCTCGCCGCTCGCGATCTTCGGCAGATATTTGTTTTTCTGCTCCTCCGTGCCGCCGACGAGGATCAGTTCGCCCGCGATCTCGGAGCGCGTGCCGAGCGAGCCGACGCCGATATAGGCGCGCGACAGCTCCTCGGAGACGACGCACATGGCGATCTTGCCCATGCCCGAGCCGCCATACTGCTCCGGAATGGTGAGGCCGAAGACGCCGAGCTCGGCGAGGCCGGCGATGACGTCGAGCGGGATGTATTCGTTCTTCGCGTGCCATTCCTGCGCGTAAGGAACGACATGGTCGGCGGCGAATTTGCGCATCTCGCTGCGGATGGCCTCCAGCGTCTCGTCGAGGCCCGAGGCGCCGATGGTTTCCGCCGCCGCGTGGTGGTCGATGAGCTCGGCGAGACGCGCGCGGTTCGCAGGCGTATTGCCGGAAAGAATGAGGCGATCCACCGACGCGGGGCGCTTTGCGGCGATCTGCTGGACGGTGAGGCCGAAGTCGGTGAGGCGGACGGTCTCGCCCTGGCTCATCGGAATGCCGCCATAGACCTGCGCCAGCAACTCGGCGTAGCCGATCTGGTTCAGAAGCTCCTCGGTCTCGCCATAGGCGCCCTCGGCCGTGAGGCGTTCAGCGTAGTCGATGAGCTCCTTGAGGCCCTGCACATAGGTCGCGAACCAGGCGAGGCCGTGGGCCGCGTGCTGGTCGGCCTCGATCAGCTCGTTGGAGAGCTTGCCGTCCTTCGTGACGCGGGCGCGAACGCTCGCGAGCCCTTCATTGTAAAGCGCCTCGACGGCGGCCAGCGCTTCTTTGGCGTCCGAAAGCCAGGTGTTGGCGTCAAGTTTCATCGCGAGGGCTGCAGTCATGTTTCCTACCCGGAAGAAGGCCCGAAGGGGCTCTGGAAAAATTGACGCCCTACATGCCGTCATTTTTTCCGCGACGCAACCGGCGACGCCTGCGCCGCATCATCGCGGGGCGCAGCGGCGAAAGCCCCGCCAGGCGAAGGCGGCGAGGACGAGGGCGGGGAGCGCGAGGCCGAGGAGCGGCGCCGCGATGTCCGCCCCGCCGGTCTGCGTGGCCTGCGGAAAGCGCGGCAGCGCGGCGTAATCCTGCGCCGTCAATGGCGCGCCCGCGCGGGCGCGGGAGAGGAAGAAGTCGCGCCAATCCAGATGGAAGGCGTGGATGCGGGCGAGGAAATCCCGGTAGCGCGCCTCGCCCGTTCCCGCGATGTCGGTCATCGCGCGCCAGGCCAGCAGCGGCGGAGAGAGGAAGGCGAGACGGTCGGCCAGCGCGCGCTGCCTTTCGAGTTGCGCGTCATGTTCGGCGATCACGCCCTCGACGCGCTGAAAGGCCGCCTCCTGCGTCGCGAGGCGGCGCAGCGTGCGCTCCTGCGCCGCGCCGCGTTTCATGCCGGCGTCGGCGCCATGCTCGTCCATGTAGCGGGCGAGCGCCGCGTCGCGCTCCCTGTCGGCGTCGGTCGTCGCGGCGCGGGCGGCGAGCACCATGTCGACGCGCGAGGGCGCCGGATGGGCGTAGCCGGCGAGGCTGTTGATCGCGGCGGGGGTCAGCATGGTGAGCGCCACCCAGGCGCCGATCACCGTCAGCGCGTTGAACGCCGAGCTTTTCCCGAGGCCGTCGACCGCCGCCGCGAGCGCCGCCCAGAACAGGCCATAGACAAAAATGACGGCGACGAGTTGCGCGAAGCCCGCCGCGGCGAGCGCCTCCCGGCCGGCGAAAAATCCGGCGCCGGCCACTGTCGCCAGCAGGATCGCGACGATCGGCGCCAGAACGCGGGCGGCGAGCTTTCCGCCGAGCGCCGCGCCGGGCCGTCTGGCGGAAGCGAGCGTCATGGCGAGCGAACCCGCTTCGCGCTCGCCCGCGAGCAGGTTGAAGGTCAGGGCGAGGATGACGAGCGGATAGATAATCACGATCACGAAGGCGAGATCGGTTGCGCCGCTCATGAGATTGGCGGGATTGTCGATCTCGTCGGCGAAAAGGAAATTGTCCTTCGAGCCGGTCGTCACCCTGATCGCGGGCGGGAACAGGTCGCTCTGCCCGACGGCGACGAGCGCCAGCGGCGCCGGCGATAGAGCGGCGACCGTCGCGGCCGGCCCGCCGCCCATGAAGGCCGCGTTGCGCGGGTTGCGGTAGGGCGGCGGCTCGCCGTGGGACTCGCCCTTTTCGAGCTCGGCGAGGGTTCTTCGCAGTCCCTCGATGCGTTGCGCCTCATCGGCGCGCGCGCTGGCGACGAGGTTTCTTTGCGTCTCGACGCGCGCCGCGCCATTCCAGAGCGCGAAGAGGGCGGCGGCGACGAGCGCGGTCAACGCCATCCAAACGGCGGCCTCGCGCCGCAGCATCACCGCCTCGAAGCGCAGACCCGCGAGAAAGGCGCTCATAGGGGGCGCAGCCGGCCCGCGGCGAAAAGCGCGAACAGGGCGGTGAGGGCGAGCCAGCCGGCGAGCCCGGCGACGGCGCCCCCGCTGTTGGCGAGCGCGAAATCCGCTCCCGGCGCGCGATAGGCGAAGGAGCCGATGCGTTTCCAGAGATCCGGCCCGGCCACATAGGTCGAATCGCCATACCGGCCGAAATGGATGAGATTGTCGCTCACCTCGTTCTGGATTTCGCGGCGATGCGCCTCCGCGGCGGTCGCGAAGTCGAACTGGCTCCAGCTGTCGGAGCCCGCGAAGGCCATCGAGAAGGGCCGCAGCGCCAGCAGCGGAAAAAGGAAGCCTGGCGCGGCGCGCAAGGCGTCCTGACGGTCGAAGGCGGCCTGCAGCGCGCCATAGTGGCGGTCGAAGATCCGGTAGCCGTTTTCATCGTCCTTGCGCAGCGAAAGGCCCCGGAAATTCACCGGCAGATCCTCGATGCGGGCGACGCCGTATTTTCTGAGCGTCTCGTCGCGGAAAGCCGCGAAAGCGGGATGGCTCTCGTCATGCCCGAAGGTCTTCGCCTTGTCCTTCGCGATCGCGGCGCGAAACTCCTGCGCCGTCGGGGTCGGCGCGAGGCTGCGCGCAATATCCGTCGCGACGCGCGGGGCGATGAAGGAATTGACGAGCCAGAAGGCGAGAAGCGTGACGAGCGCGGCGCGGGAGCTTTTCGACAACGCGGAGACGCCGAGCGTCAGCAGGGCGAAGCCCGCGAGATAGACCGCATAGCCGAAACCGAGCGCGCCGAGCCGCAGAAACTGGTCTGCGAGCGACAGCCGCGCGTCCGTCAGCAGCGCCAGCGCCGCAGCCGCGCCGGCCAGCGCTGGGACGAGCAGCGCGAAACTCGCGCCAACGAGCGTGAGCGCCTTGCCCGCCAGAATGTCGCGCGGGCGCGCGCCGACGCCGAGGAGCTGTTTCAGCGTTCCGCTCTCCCGCTCGCCGGAGAGGCTCGCGAAGCCCATGAGGATCACGACCAGCGGCGCGACGATCTGCAGGATGAAGGCGAGCGACAGGCCGCCGAGTCTGGCGCCGACCCCGAGGTCGCGCGCCGCGCGAAACTGCGCCTCGTTCTGCTTGTGCGCTTCGAGCCAGACGGCCGAGCCCGCATAGGCGTCGACGCCGGGATCGGCGAGCGCCAGCGGGCTTGTCGGCTTGAAGGCGTATTGGCCGAAATGCGCCGCGGCGTGCGGGTCCTTCGCGCCCTGGCTCGTCCAGAGCATCCTGTCGGCGGCGGCGGCGTTCGCGCGCTCGCGCGTGAGGCGCTCGTTCTCGGCGGCGCCGAAGGCGAGCGCGGCGAGCATCAGCACGACGACGAAGGCGCAGAGCCAGACGAGCCGGCGGTCGCGCGAAAGCTCTTTCCACTCCTTGGACGCCACGGCGCGGATCACGCCCCAGTGATTCATGCGTCGCGCCGCCGCCGGGAGCGGCGCACAGGCGAGGTCGCTCACGCCGCGACTCCCGTCCGGAAGAGATCGAGATAGGCGCGTTCGAGCCCGAGATGATCGACGTCGTCGGCGCCGAAGACGCTGGCGAGCTTTCCCTGCGCCATGATGCCGATCTTCGTGCCGCACTGCTTGGCGAGGAAGAGGTCGTGGGTGACCATCAGCACCGCCATGCCTTCCCTGCGCAGCCGCTCCACCAGCGCGGCGAATTCATTGGCTGCGAGCGGGTCGAGGCCGGAGGTGGGTTCGTCCAGCGCCAGCGCCTGCGCGCGGCGAGCGAGCGCGATGGCGACGCCGACCTTCTGGCGCATGCCCTTGGAGTAGCCGCGCACCGGGCGCTCCGCCGCTTCCCGGGGGAGACCTGCGGCGGCGAGCAGCGGAAGGAGGTCGGACGGCGGCGTCGGCGCGCCGGAAATCTCCGTGAAATATTGCAGATTCTCGACGCCGGTCAGCGCGCCGTAGAGCATCACGGTCTCGGGAATGTAGGCGAGTTTCGCCCGCGCGCCGAGCGGGTCTTTCGCTGCGTCGATCCCGCAAACCAGCGCTTGCCCTTCCGTGGGCTCGAGAAAACCGAGGAAGAGATTGACGGTCGTCGTCTTGCCGGCGCCGTTGGGGCCGAGCAGACAGAAGACCTCGCCGGCGGGGATGGCCAAATTCAGCCCGTCGAGCGCCGCAGACGCGGCGCCGTCGTAACGTTTCGTCAAATTGCGCGCTTCGAGCATCGCCGCATCCTTGCCCTTGCCGTCCGCGCGCGTGGCCTCGCCCGGTCGTCGGGTATGATCTTTGGCTCGAGTGTGCATCGCGCCTTGGCGCCCGTCAAGCAAGACGGCGCGCCGGTTTCCCGACGCGCCGCAAAATGAGCGAAAGGACGTTGGCCGTTACTTCTTCTTGTTATAGGCCTCGACCACGTCCTCGACGGTGTGCAGTCCCGGCTCCGGCGACATGACGAGCACGGCCATGTTGCCCGGCGCATGTTCGTTGCGCCACATCTTCATGTGCGCTTCCGGGATCTTCTCCCAGGAGAAGACTTCCGACATGCAGGGGTCGACGCGGCGATCGAGCACGAAGCGGTTGGCGGCCGACGCCTGCTTCAGATGCGCGAAATGCGAGCCCTGAATGCGCTTCTGGCGCATCCACACATATCGGGCGTCGAAGGTGATATTGAAGCCGGAGGTGCCGGCGCAGAACACCACCATGCCGCCACGCTTGGCGACGAGGCAGGACACCGGGAAAGTCGCCTCGCCCGGATGCTCGAAGACGATGTCGACATCCTTCTTGCCAGTGATGTCCCAGATCGCCTTGCCGAATTTGCGCGCTTCCTTGGTCCATTCGTTGAATTCGGGCGAATTGACCTTGGGGAGCTGGCCCCAGCACTTGAAGTCCTTGCGATTGATCACGCCCTTCGCGCCGAGCGACATGACGTATTCGCGCTTCGACTCGTCGGAGATGACGCCGATGGCGTTGGCGCCGGAAGCCGCGCAGAGCTGCACGGCGAAGACGCCGAGGCCGCCCGAGGCGCCCCAGACCAGCACATTGTCGCCGGGCTTGAGCTGATGCGGCGCATGGCCGAATAGCATGCGGTAGGCGGTGGCGAGCGTCAGCGTATAGCAGGCAGCCTCTTCCCAGCTGAGATGCTTGGGGCGCTCCATGAGCTGGCGGTCCTGCGCGCGGCAGAACTGGGCGAAGGAGCCATCCGGCGTTTCATATCCCCAAATGCGCTGAGAGGTAGAGAACATCGGGTCGCCGCCGTTGCACTCCTCGTCGTCGCCGTCATCCTGGTTGCAGTGGATGATGACTTCGTCGCCGACCTTCCAGCGCTTCACCTTGGAGCCGACGGCCCAGACTATGCCCGAGGCGTCGGAGCCGCAGATATGATAGGGGTGCTTGTGGCCGTCGAGCGGAGAGATCGGCTCGCCGAGCGAGGCCCAGACGCCATTGTAGTTGACGCCCGCCGCCATCACGAGAACCAGCACGTCGTGGCTGTCGAGTTCCCACGTCGGCACGACCTCCAGCTGCATCGCCTTGTCCGGCGGCCCATGGCGCTCCTTGCGGATCGCCCAGGCGTACATGTTCTTGGGAACATGGCCGAGCGGCGGAATCTCGCCCAGTTCGTAGAGGTCTTTTTTCTCGCTCAAGGTCAGGCTCCTCCCCCGTTGAGTTGCGGCGCGACAAAATCCCGGGCGAGCTTATAATAGGCCCGCGACGCCCCGAATAGCCCTAAAATTCCGATGTGTGGGCAGGTTTTCACGATGGTTTCGCTTGAGGGCCGAGCCTCGCCGCGCGACCACGCCGTATCTTGTCAAAACAGCGGTCTGTGCTATCGCACACGGCGGAGGACACGCCCGATGATCGAGAAGACCGCCCCGCGCCGCGACAAGCCCTGGATGTTTCGAACCTACGCCGGTCACTCGACGGCGGCGGCTTCGAACCGTCTTTACCGCTCCAACCTCGCGAAGGGACAGACGGGCCTCTCCATCGCCTTCGACCTGCCCACCCAGGCCGGCTACGACAGCGACCACATCCTGTCGCGCGGCGAGGTCGGCAAGGTTGGCGTTCCGGTCTCGCATCTGGGCGACATGCGCACTCTTTTCGAGGGCATTCCGCTCGGCGAGATGAACACCTCCATGACCATCAACGCCACCGCCGTGTGGCTGATGGCGCTCTATATCGCGACCGCGGAAGAGCAGGGCGCGCCGCGCTCGAAGCTGCAGGGCACGACCCAGAACGACATCATCAAGGAATATCTCTCGCGCGGCTCCTACGTCTTTCCGCCCGCGCAGTCGCTGCGGCTCACGCAGGACCTCATTCTCTTCACCACGAAGGAATGCCCGAAATTCAATCCGATGAACGTCTGCTCCTACCACCTGCAGGAAGCGGGCGCGACGCCGTCGCAGGAGCTGGCCTATGCGCTGGCGACGGCGGTGGCCATTCTCGACGGCGTGAAGGCTGCGGGGTTGTCGGACGAGGAGTTCGCGCAGGTTGTCGGCCGCATCTCCTTCTTCGTCAACGCGGGTATGCGCTTCGTCACCGAGCTGTGCAAGATGCGCGCCTTCGTCGAGCTGTGGGACGAGATCACCCGCGACCGCTACGGCGTGAAGGACGAGAAGCTGCGCCGCTTCCGCTATGGCGTGCAGGTCAATTCGCTGGGCCTCACAGAGCAGCAGCCCGAGAACAACGTCTACCGTATTCTTATCGAGATGCTCGCGGTGGTCCTATCCAAGAACGCCCGCGCCCGCGCCGTGCAGCTGCCCGCCTGGAACGAGGCGCTGGGCCTGCCGCGTCCCTTCGATCAGCAATGGTCGCTGCGCATGCAGCAGATCATGGCCTATGAGACGGATCTCCTCGAATATGGCGACATTTTCGACGGCAATCCGGAGATCGCCCGCAAGGTCGAGGAGCTGAAGGCCGAGGCGATGGCCGAGCTGAGGAAGATCGACGAACTCGGCGGCGCCGCCGCCGCGGTCGAGATCGGCTACATGAAGTCGAAGCTCGTCGAGTCCAACACCGCACGCCTCGAGGCGATCGAGGCCGGCGAACTGACCGTCGTCGGCGTCAACAAATTCACCTCGACCGAGCCCTCGCCGCTCGCCTCGGGCAGCGACGCCATCATGGTCGTGCCGGAGGGCGTCGAGGCCGACCAGATCGCCCGCCTGAAGGCTTGGCGCGAAAGCCGCGACAACAAGGCCGCGCAGGCCGCGATCGAGGAGCTCGCCCGCGCCGCCAAGGAAGGCCGCAACATGGTCGAGCCCTCCATCGCGGCGGCGAAAGCCGGCGTTACGACGGGCGAGTGGGGCAGTGTGCTTCGCGGGGTTTTCGGGGAATACCGCGCGCCGACGGGCGTGTCCTCCACGGCGCGCCAGGTCGGCGGCCAGCTCGACAAGGTGCGCGGCGAAGTCGAGCGCGTGTCTCAGAAGATCGGCAAGCGCGCCAAGTTCCTCGTCGGCAAGCCGGGCCTCGACGGCCACTCCAACGGCGCCGAGCAGATCGCCGTGCGCGCGCGCGACGCGGGCTTCGACGTCATCTACGCCGGCATCCGCTCGACGCCGGCCGAACTCGTCGAAACCGCGAAGAAGGAGGGCGTCCATTGCATCGGCCTCTCCATCCTCTCCGGCTCGCATGTGACGCTCGCGCATGAAGTCATGCGGCTGATGAAGGAGGAGGGCGTCGCGGCGCCGCTCGTCGTCGGCGGCATCATTCCGCCGGACGATGAGAAGCTTCTCCTCGAATCGGGGGTCGCGGCGGTCTATACGCCGAAGAATTACGACCTCAACGTGATCATGACGGACCTGGCGCAGATCATCGAGCGCAGCGTCGTCTGACGCGGCGTTCCCAAAAGGTCGCTCCCGCAAGACATGTTCCGGGCCGGAGCCGCATGATCCCGAAACCGGCCCGAAACAGTCGGCCGCGCGTGATCGCGCGGCCGGGGAGCGCAACCCTCGCGCGCGCCTCCGGCGCGGCGCCTGCCGTCATCTCACGCTGGCGGCGATCGACAGGCAGGTCGACTCCGACAGGATATGGCGCCGAATATGATGGCTGTCGGCCGCGCTCCAGCCAGAATGTCGCCAATTCATTGATCACTGGGCCACTGCAAGCTATCAGCAGATGATCAAGGCGTTCCTGTAATCGAACCGAGCGTAGCCTCGGCGTGGATATCGCATGCGCCGGAAAGGGGTTGAGAGGATGGATATGGCCGTTTCGCAGCAACCGCATTTTCTGAGCCGCGAACGGACCATCGCCTCGCCGACCTTCAATCGCTGGCTCGTGCCCCCGGCCGCGCTGGCGATCCATCTGTGCATCGGCATGGCCTATGGATTCAGCGTCTTCTGGTTGCCGCTGTCCCGCGTCGTCGGCGGCGCCGCGCCGAAGGAATGCCCCGCTGACCTCGGCTACTTCTCGACCATCGTCGCGACGGATTGCGACTGGAAAATCAGCTGGCTGGGCTGGACCTTCACGCTGTTTTTCGTGCTGCTCGGCTCATCGGCCGCCATCTTCGGCCACTGGCTGGAGACGGCGGGGCCGCGCAAGGCGGGTCTTGCGGCCGCCTTCTGCTGGTGCGGCGGGTTGCTGATCTCCGCGCTCGGCGTCCACCTGCATCAGATCTGGATGCTGTGGCTCGGATCCGGCGTCATCGGCGGGGTCGGACTCGGGCTTGGCTACATCTCGCCCGTCTCGACGCTCATCAAATGGTTTCCCGACCGGCGCGGCCTCGCGACGGGACTCGCCATCATGGGCTTTGGCGGCGGCGCCATGATCGGCGCGCCGCTCGCCGACAAACTGATGGGTTTTTTCGCGACGCCGGTCTCTCCCGGCGTCTGGCAGACCTTCGTGGCGCTGGCCGGCGTTTATTTCATCTTCATGGTCGCCGGCGCTCTCGGCTATCGCGTGCCGCCCGACGGCTGGACACCGGAAGGCTGGACGCCGCCGTCGCCCGCCGCCAACGCCATGGTGACGCATCGCCATGTGCATCTCGACACGGCCTGGAAGACTCCGCAGTTCTGGCTCCTGTGGGGCGTGCTCTGCCTCAATGTCTCGGCCGGCATCGGCGTGCTCGGCATGGCGTCTCCAATGCTTCAGGAAGTCTTCGGCGGCCGTCTCATCGGCCTCGACGTCGGTTTCGACGAACTGAACGCTGACCAGAAGAAGCAGATCGCCGCCATTGCGGCCGGCTTCACCGGGCTCCTGAGCCTTTGCAACATCGGCGGGCGCATCGGCTGGGCTTCGGCCTCCGATGTCCTCGGGCGCAAGGGCGCCTATGCGATCTTCTTCATCGTCGGCTTCCTGCTCTACGCCGCCGTTCCCTTCGCGGCGAAGGGCGGCGCCGTCGCCCTTTTCGTGCTGCTCTTCGCGGTCATCATCACCATGTATGGCGGCGGTTTCTCGACGATTCCCGCCTATCTCGCGGATGTGTTCGGCACGCATCATGTTGGCGCGATCCATGGGCGCCTGCTGACCGCCTGGTCGACGGCGGGCGTGCTTGGGCCGGTGCTGGTCAATTACATCCGCGAATTTCAGCTCGCGACGGGCGCGCCGCGCGGCGCCGCTTATAACCAGACCATGTATGTGCTCGCGGGCCTGCTGCTCGTCGGTCTCGCCTGCAATCTCCTCGTCCGCCCGGTCGCGGAGAAATATTACATGACCGATGAGGAAGTGGCGGCGGAGAAGAAGATCACCGTCGCGCAGGTGCGCGAGCAGGACGACGACATCCACGCGGATTTCGAGGATTTCGTGGAGGAGGCGCTGGAGCCTGAGGCGATCGCCGCGGCCGCGCCGACGTCGCCGCAGAAGGGCGCGGCGGGCGGGTTCTCGGCGTTGCTGATCTTCGCCTGGGCGGCAGTGGGAATTCCGCTCGCCTGGGGCGTGTCGATGACGGCGATCAAGGCGCTGGCGCTGTTCAGGTGATCGCGCGGTTCCTCGCGCCATTCTTTGCGCTCCGTTAACCAAATTGCGCAAATGGTGAAAATTCCATAGCGCGCCGCGCGCAACCATTGCGCGCAACAAGTTTCCGACGGGAGAACAGATGGCGACGGCTTGCACCAATGGTCTCGACACCGGTTTCGTCGACCTCGGCTATATGAAAGTGGCGGCGCTCGGCGTCGTGCAGGGCATCACCGAGCTCCTGCCGATTTCCTCGACCGCGCATATGCGCATCGTCCCGGCGCTGCTCGGCTGGAAGGACCCGGGCTCGGCGTTTTCGGCCGCCATGCAGCTCGCCGCGCTCGCGGCGGTCGTCAGCTATTTCTGGAGCGACATCCGCACCCTCGCGGTCGGCTCCATACAGGCGATCCGGCGGCGGGACTTCAACGACTGGACCTTCCGCTTCGTGATGTGGATCGGCTTTGCGACCGTGCCGATCGGCGTTGCGGGCATTCTCCTCTCGCATACGCTGAACACCTGCGGTTCGCCGCTGCGCTCCCTGCCGGTCATCGGCATTTCCTGCATCGTCATGGCGGCGCTGCTCGCGATCGCGGAGCTCTACTGCAACCACAAGCGCACGCTCGACCATGTGAGCCTCAAGGACGCGATGATCGTCGGCTTCGCGCAGGTCGGCGCGCTGATCCCGGGCGTCTCCCGCTCCGGCTCGACGCTCACCGCGGCGCTGTTCCTCGACCTCAAGCGCGAGGAGGCGGCGCGCTTTTCCTTCTTGCTCGGCCTGCCGGCCATCGCGCTCGCGGGCCTCAAGGAGCTCTGGGAGCTTCACAAGGCGCATCTCGACTTCCACGGCTGGTCGGTGCTGACGCTTGGCCTTTTCGTCGCGTCGATCTCGGCCTTTGTCGCGATCTGGGGCCTGCTCCGCATTCTGGAGCGCTTCTCGGCATGGCCCTTCGTCGCCTATCGCGGATTCATCGGCGTCGTGCTGCTCGTGGGCTTTTACGCCGGATTCCTCGCCTGAGGCGCAGGCCGCTTTTCCGATTGGTTCGGGGCCGGGGCTGATCCCGGCCCCCCATTTTTGGGAGGTGCCGGCCGCATCCGCTCGCCGCTAAATTTCCCCTGCTGAACCAATGCCTTACATCGGCGTAGCGGTTCGGTCGAATTCCCAAGGGGCGAGGTCGATGACTCGAGCGGAAAATACCAGCGCTTCAAAATACGCCACAGACATGCCAGATCGGTTGGCGCGCGCGAAAGAGGAGCGCAGGCGGGAGGCCGCCGTTTTGAAACTCTGGAGCGCCTACCGCCTCATCGACGATCCCATGACGCGCGCGGTCGTGCAGTTTGCGCTGCGACGGCTCGCCACAAGGCCGCATTGCCAGATGTTCCACCCTTCGAGGTGAACGGCGGCGACGCCCGGCTCGAGGCCTATTCCGCTGCGCCGCGCATGTGGTCGCGCATCTGCGCGCGCAGCTCATCGATGGGCGCCACCAGACCGTCGGCCTTCTCGTAATGCCAGAAGGTCCAGCCGTTGCAGGCCGGAAGACCCTGCGCCAATGCGCCGGTCTTGTGAATCGAGCCGATGAAGCCCGATAGCGAGAGCGTCCCGTCGGCGCGCACCATTGCGACATGGCGCTTCTTCAAATCCGTCAACCTCGCGCCGGGCGCGATGAGCCCCGACTCGACGAGGCTCGCGAAAGCGATTCGCGGCTCGGCGCGTTTCGACGGCGCGACAGAGACGGCGTGCTCCGGCAGGGGCTCGATCTCGGCGATTCGCGCATTGGCCGCCTTCGCATAGACGGGGTCGCGCTCCAGGCCGAGGAAATCGCGCCGCAGGCGCTTTGCGACGGCGCCCGTCGTGCCGGAGCCGAAGAAGGGGTCGAGCACGAGATCGCCCGCGTTGGAGGCGGAAAGAATCACGCGCGCGAGCAGCGTCTCGGGCTTTTGCGTCGGATGGGCCTTGCGTCCCTCCGCGTCCTTGAGGCGTTCGGCTCCGGTGCAGATCGGCAGCAGCCAGTCGGAGCGCATCTGGCAATCTTCATTGCCAGCCTTCAGCGCTTCGTAATTGAAAGTGTAGCTCTTCGCCGAGGCGTCGCGCGCCGCCCAGATCATCGTTTCATGGGCGTTGGTGAACCGGCGGCCGCGAAAATTCGGCATCGGATTGTTCTTGCGCCAGACGATGTCATTCAGAATCCAGAATCCCAGATCCTGCATGATCGCGCCGACGCGGAATATGTTGTGATAGGAGCCGATGACGAAGATCGTCGCCGAAGGCTTCATCACGCGCCGCGCGGCCGACAGCCAGTCGCGGGTGAAAGCGTCGTAGGTCGCGAAATCGGCGAATTTGTCCCAGTCGTCGTCGACTGCGTCGACGAGGCTCTGATCCGGCCGGGTAAGCTTGCTGGCGAGCTGGAGATTATAGGGCGGATCCGCGAAGACGAGATCGACGCTCTCATGGGGCAGGCCCCGCATCAGCTCGACGCAGTCGCCCTGCAATATGGCGTTTCGCGCCGACATCGCGCGGGGCGGCCCTGCAATGGAAGACCCGGTACGCGTGACCTTGATCCGGGTTTGGAGGCGGGCCGCCCCGACGCGCGCGCTACTCATTCACTCAACACCACATACGCTACCAACACGTGCGATGATGCCGGAACGAGGTAAAAGCCGCGTATAGGAAGCGTGGGCGCTACCGTCTCTTTTTCGAACGGATATCTTAAGGAAAAGAAAAGGTTATCAGAAGGTTTCCAGCGCCCCTCAGGACTTGTCGCGTAACGGCGCAAAACTGAAACGATGCGCGGGAGTAGGCCCTATCCTCTCCAGCGCGTCGAGATGACGCCTCGCGCCGTAGCCGGCGTTGGTCTCGAAACCATAGTCGGGATAGGCCGCCGCCAGCCGCCGCATCATGCCGTCGCGCGCGACCTTTGCGACGATGGAGGCGGCGGCGATGGACAGCGCCAGGGCGTCGCCCTTGACGATGGCGCGGCAGTGGCAGGTCAGCGGCGGCGGATCGCGCCCGTCGACGAGCACGAAGGCTGGCGACAGAGAAAGTCCGGCGACCGCGCGCGCCATGGCGGCGAGAGACGCCTGCCGGATGTTCATCGCGTCGATTTCCGAGGGCGTGACGAAGGCGACGCTGACCGCTTGCGCGGTGGACAGGATCCTCTCGAAGGCGGCCTCGCGCTCCCTCGGACCGAGCGCCTTCGAATCATTCACGCCAAGCGGCAGGCGGGCGGGATCGAGAATGACCGCCGCCGCCGCCACGGGGCCGGCGAGGGGACCACGGCCGACCTCGTCGACGCCGGCGACAGGCCAAACGCCTTGCCGACGCAGCCGGCCTTCGAGACGAAAATCCGGGCCCATCGAAATCATGGGGAGAAACCGCCGTTCACAGAGGTCTTTCCGGTTCAGCTTCAGCTTTGCTAAAGAAATGCAAACAAGCGCCGGAAGGCGTGGCCTGGCGAGAATCGGCCCCGTGCGGCGGGGCGAGGCGGGCAAGGAGCGCAGGAGGCATCTTATGGAACAGCAAAGCGCGGCGACTATGGGCATGGCAACCGAAAAGTCCGTCGAAGCGGCGACTTATCCGAAAGAAAAGGCGCTTCCGGCGGTCTCGGGCGCCGCGCCGGCCCCGCCGATCACAAACGATGCGGAGCACAATGGGGTCTTTCGAAAACTCGTCTCGGGCGACGACGACATCATCGGCCTCGTCGCCTATTCGCTTTACAAGCAGAACAAGATCGACTGGATGCGCGCTTTCGAGAGCCAGAACGGCCGCGCGCCGAACGATCAGGAATTCGCCTCCTACATCATTGGCGAGAACACGCCGCGCCGTGTGGCGACCTATCGCTTCCTGGCCGAATCGACGGTCGATCGCTCCGCGCCGGGGAGCTATGGGGGGCGCCGCCCGCTGTTGAGCGCCACGATGCAGATTTTCTACGGCCTGTTCGGCGTCGCCGCCGTCGCGGCGCTCATCGTGCTGCTGCGTTTCTTCTTTTCATTGAAGCACTAGGGCAAATTCGGCGAATTTGAATTCTCCGAATCTGCTCTCGCTTCATTTTCTGTCGCGCGTTCAAGCGGAAAACCGCCTGCACTTTTCCTGAACGCGCTCCAGCCGCGCTCAAAACAATGCGAGCTGCTGCGGCGAGCGCCGCGGCGGTTCGAAGAGATCGGTCCGCAGTCGCGTCTGCGAAAAGCCGAGGCGCTTGGCGGCGACCTCAAATCGGCGCCCGATCATCCAGGCGTAAGGGCCGTCGCCGGTCATGCGCTTGCCGAAGGCGGCGTCGTAGATTTTCCCGCCGCGCGTGGAGCGCACGAGCGACAGGGCGCGCCGCGCCTTGTCGGGAAAATTGGCGACGAGCCACTCGCTGAAAATGTCGCGCAGTTCGAGTGGCAGGCGCAGCATGATATAGCCGGCCTCCCGCGCCCCCGCGGCGTGGGCGCGGGTCAGGATCGTCTCGATCTCCTCGTCATTGACAGCCGGTATGATCGGCGCGGTCATCACGGCGACGGGAACGCCGGCCGCGGCGAGCTTCTCGATGGCGTCGAGCCGGCGCTCGGGCGTCGCGGCGCGCGGCTCCATGATGCGCGCAAGACGCGGATCGAGCGTCGTCACCGACAGCGCGACTTTCACCAGGCCTTGCTCGGCCATGGGCGCGAGCAGATCGAGATCGCGCAGCACCAGCGCCGATTTCGTCACGATGCCGACCGGATGTTTCGCGCGCGCCAGCACTTCGAGAATCGAGCGCATCACGCGGTGGCGTCTTTCCGCCGGCTGATAGGGGTCGGTGTTGGAGCCGATGGCGATCATCTTCGGGACATAGTTCGGCGCCGACAATTCGCGCTCGAGAATCTGCGCCGCGCCGTCCTTGACGAAGATTTCCGTTTCGAAATCGAGGCCGGGAGACAGGCCCATATACGCGTGCGTCGGCCGCGCGAAACAATAGACGCAGCCATGCTCGCAACCGCGATAGGGATTGATCGAGCGATCGAAGGAAATGTCGGGCGAATCGTTCTTGGTGATGATCGAACGCGGCTTCTCGACGTGAATATTGGTCTTCAGTGCGTCCAGCGTTCCGAGCCCGCCCCAGCCGTCGTCGATTTCCTCGCGGGTCTCCTTTTCAAAGCGCCCGCTGCGCTTCGAGACCGCGCCGCGTCCGCGCCGGCGCTCGGCGTCGATCAACCCGCCGATCCGCGCCCCCGCGTCTGGCGCAATTTCCGCCAAATGGCCCATGACGAACTCCACCCGTTCCGTGACAGTGACGGGAGGCCCTCGCTCCGTCGCGACGAAAGCGCGCGACAGCCGGGCCTCCCACGCAGACGCAACACGCAACGCAACTCACTGGGGACTTCCATGCCCCGCCATGGCTCGACCTGCCGCAGCGGAACATAACCAGAATAAAGAACAATTATAGAACAAAATTTCGGGATGCAAGAGGCGTTCGGCGGATTCGTTCCGGCAATAAAAAACGCGCCGCCCCTTGGGAGGCGGCGCGCGCGTAAATGGATCGGCTTTTTTTTGCGGCTTCAGCGCACCAGAATGTTTTTGAACTGCCAGGGGTCGCTCTCGTCGATGTCCTCCGGGAAGAGGCCGGGGCGGCCCGAGAGCGGCGTCCAGTCGGTGTAATAGCCTTTCACCGGGCCGAGATAGGGCAGTTGCACTTCGAGGCAGCGCTTGTAGTCGACCTCGTCAGCCTCGACGATTCCGGCCTCCGGATTCTCGAGCGCCCAGACCATGCCGGCGAGCGCGGCGGAGGCGACCTGCAGGCCGGTCGCGTTCTGGTAGGGAGCGAGGTCGCGCGTCTCCTCGATCGAAAGCTGCGAGCCGTACCAATAGGCGTTCTTGGCGTGGCCGTAGAGAAGCACGCCCAGTTCGTCGATCCCGTCGACGATCTCGTTCTCGTCGAGAATCTTCCAGCTGTCCTGCATCTTGCCGGCCTGCCCGAACATCTCGTGCAGCGAGAGCACCGCGTCATCGGCCGGGTGATAGGCGTAATGGCAGGTCGGGCGATAGACGGCCTTGCCGGAGGCGTCGCGCACGGTGAGATAGTCGGCGATCGAGATCGACTCATTGTGCGTGACGAGGAAGCCGTATTGCGGCCCCGGCGTCGGGCACCATGTGCGCACGCGCGTGTTGGCGCCGGGAGAGAGCAGATAGATCGCCGCGCCGCAGCCCGTCGAATGGGTGCGGCCGATGTCCGGCAGCGACTTTTCATGCGTGCCCCAGCCGAGTTCGGCGGGCTGCATGCCTTCGGAGACGAAGCCCTCGACTGACCATGTGTTGACGAAGACGTTGCGGGGCTTCGGGTCGCGGGCGCGCTGCGTGTCGCGCTCGGCGATGTGGACGCCCTTGAGCCCGAGCTTCTGCGCCAGCGCGCCCCATTCGGCGCGGGTCGTCGGCTCCCGGTCGAGGACGCCCGTGTCCTTGGCGATGTTCACCAGCGCCTGCTTCACGAACCAGGAAACCATGCCGGGGTTGGCGCCGACGCAGGAAACGGCGGTGGAGCCGCCCGGATTCTTGCGACGCTCCTCGAGGACCGTCTCGCGCAGGGCGTAATTGGTGCGGCCTTCGTTACCCTTGCTCTTGTCGAAATAGAAGCCGGGCCAGGGCTCGACGACCGTGTCGACATAAAGCGCCTTCAGTTCGCGCGCTAGCTGCATGATGGCGAGTGAGGAGACGTCGACCGAGAGATTGACGATGAAGCCCTGTCCGTCGCCCTTGGTCAGGAGCGGCGTCAGCACCTCGCGGTAGTTCTCCGGCGTGAGGCCGGTCTTGATAAAGGCGACGCCGCGCTCGTCGAGCAGGCGACGATGCGTGTCGACGGGATCGATGACCGTGAAGCGGCTCTTGTCGAAGTCGAAATGGCGCTCGATCAGGGGCAGGATGCCGCGCCCGATGGAGCCGAATCCGATCAGAACGATCGGGCCGGTGATTTTGCCATAGACGGGCCAGACGGACATGGGCGGGTCTCCTGCGGGAATGATTGTTGCGCTGCGATAAAGCAAGAGTGGGTGTGATAATCAAGCCCGGCGGGACCGCGGCTTTCGATCGCCCCGGCCGGCGCGCGGCTTTCGGGCGCTCCGTCTCGCCTCCCGCCGCGGCCACGCTTGATTGTGACGCAAGCTTCGTTTCAGTTTCGGGGCGCGAAACGCGGAGGTTCGGACATGAAGCGTTCGGCGGAGGCCCGGGAGTCTCCCGCCGCCGGGGGATCGGCGCCGCGGCGCGACGTCGTGGCCGGGCCCGCGTCAGCCGGACCGCAGAAGGCGCGGCCAGTAAAACTCTCTCCCGAGGACTCGACGGAGGACGCCGCGATTTGCGTCTTCCTCTCCGCGCTCGACCAGTTCGAAGCCAATGCAAGAGCGTTGCGGGCGCAGGAAGATCCGGAATGCGTCCACCAGATGCGGGTGGCGCTGCGCAGGCTGCGCGCAGCCATCGGCCTGTTCCGCAACGCGCTGTCGGGACCGGCGTTAGACGCCGCGCGCGAGCGCGCGAAGGCGATTGCGTCCGTTCTCGGCGCCGCGCGAGATTGGGACGTGTTTCGCGAGATGCTCGAGGCCGGCCCGCGCGCGGCCTTTGAGCAGGAGCCGAGTTTCTTTGCGCTGCTCGACGCCGTGGCGTCGCGCCGCGCGACGGCCTATGCGCAGGCGCGCGCCAAGCTCGACGAAACGCAGGCGGTGCAATTCGTCGCGGAGTTCCGGGCGGCGATCGAGCTGCGCGACTGGAATGCGGCGGCGGACGCGCGCGACGAGGGCTCTGCGAAAGGCTTTGCGCAAGCGGCGCTGACGCGGCTGCGCAAGCGCGTGATGAAAAAAAGCAGGGGACTGGCTGATCTGTCGCCCGAGGATCGTCACCAGGCGCGCATCGCGCTGAAAAAGGCGCGCTATGGCGCGGAGTTTTTCCAGAGCCTTTTCCCGCATCGGCGCGGCGCGCGCAGATTTTCCCGCGCGCTCGCCGAATTGCAGGACGGACTCGGCGCCTTCAACGACATGGAGACGGTGACGCCGCTGCTCGACGAGATCGACGCCGGGGACGGCGGCGCGACGATGCGCGCGTCAGCCTTCGTGCGCGGCTGGTTCGCCCATGCGGCGCGGGCCGGCGTCGAACATGCGCGGGAAAGCGAGAAGCGGCTGAAGGAGCTGGCGCCGTTTTGGGGGTGAGAGCCTAGCGCAATCCTTCGAGGCTGCGTAGGAACGGCGGTAACTGTGTCATAGCGGCAGGATGCCCTGTATGCCGCCACGGATGACATTTTTGACTTTAACTATTTCCGTCGTCTGTTCTATCAACTCCCCTTTTTCGTTATAGGAATCGACGACTCGGACGGTGCATTGGAGCGCATCGCCTGGGAGAATCGCGATTTGGCGAGCGCGATATTTCTCAATCCAGTCTTCGTCTCGCATAGCGGCGTTGATATTCCTCTTCCCGTGCAGGAATTGCCACATCGTGTCTTTAATCATGTCAGGTTTTCTCAGCGTGAGTACTAAATCGAGAATGTTTTCCTTTTCGATAGGCTGTTTGGCGTCACTCTCGACCTTATCGCTCGGGAGCCATGTCTCCTTTATGTCCGCACGATATTCGTCCATGCCGACCTCAAGAAGTAGCCCGTCTCCAACGTCCAGTTCGGCCTTTGCCTTTTGAATTTTGTCTAATGCCGCAATGAGCTGTCCGTCTTGGAGAGGCGCATAGTCGGGAAGGTGTCTAACGTCGGTAGCCGTAGCGTCGGAGACGATCTCTTTTTTCATTTCTTGCAGGCGATTGGAGGCGCCATCCTCGTTATCGAGGAACTTGATGGCTCTGATCCGCACGCCGTTAAGGAAGCAGCCGACAAACTTCTTCCATTCGCCCGATTTCAAAGCATCTTCGTCCATCGATTTAAGGACGTTTGCCAAGCGCACCCGCAGGCTACCTGCGGATACAGCCTCAAGGACGATGGAAGTCTCTATCTTTCTGTCGATTGTCGGCAGGACTGCACGGTCGAGGCTCTGAAAAGCGTCAATAAGAGCGCTTGCTGCATCGAAAATGCGTCGCGGGTCACCCTCGCCACTCTTGAAACTAATTACAAAGCTGAAATTAGCTTCGTGCCCCATGAAATGGCCTCCTCGCACAAAACCTGTCGATAAAAACCGATTCCCAGCGAAAGCGCCACCTTTAATCCCACTCCACCGTTGTGGCGAGTTTTTTTCCAGCAGCTATGCGCAGTTAAGTCGACATCGCCACGCTCCCGTCGATGCGTCCGAGCAGGCCATTGGGCAGGCGCGGGCCGTTCGCCATGTAGCGGCCGCGGTCGCGCACCATTTTCGTCACGCCGGCGAAATCGAGCTTGCCGGAGCCGAGCAGCGGCACCTTCTCGACAACCAGAACCTCGGCCGGGACCATCAGATCGGCGGCGCCTTTCGATTTGGCGTAGGCCTGGAAATCGGCGCGCGTCGCGTTCTTCTCCTGCGTGACGAGCACGATGCGTTCTCCCTTGCGCGGATCGACCTCGGTGGCGGCGGCGGAGATCGCCTTGGGCCAGAGCTCCGCGGCGAGCTGCTCGATCGCGGCGAGCGAGACCATCTCGCCGCCGATCTTGGCGAAACGCTTGGCGCGTCCCTTGATCGTGACGAAGCCCTGCGCGTCGATCGTGACGATGTCGCCCGTGTCGTACCAGCCGCCCTCCGGCGGTTGCAGCACGCCGGGCCTGTCAGCCTTGAGATAGCCCATCATCACATTGGGGCCGCGAACCAGCAGACGTCCGCCTTCCTCGACGCCCGGCACGGTTTCGAGCCTGTAATCGACGCCCGGCATGAGTCTTCCGACCGTGCCGAATTTGTTGAACATCGGCGTATTGAGCGCAAGCACCGGCGCCGTCTCCGTGACGCCGTAGCCTTCCAGAATCCTTATGCCGAATTTCTCGCTCCACACGTCGCGCGTCGACTGCTTCACCGGCTCCGCGCCCGCGACCACATAGCGTATCGAGCGGAAGTCATAGGCGTGGGCGGAACGCGCATAGCCGGCGAGGAATGTGTCCGTGCCGAAAAGGATCGTCGCGTTGGTTCCGTAAACCAGCTCCGGCACTATGCGGTAATGCAGCGGCGAGGGATAGAAATAAACCGGCACGCCCGAGATCAGCGGAAGCATGAAGCCGATCGTCAGCCCGAAGCTGTGGAAGATCGGCAGCACGTTGAAGACCTTGTCGGCGCGGCCGAAGTCGATGCGCGCCGCCGCCTGCGCGGCGTTCGCCAGCATGTTCCGGTGCGAAAGCGCCACGCCCTTGGGCGCGCCCTCCGAGCCCGAGGTGAAGAGAATGGCGGCCATGTCGTCCGGCTTGCGCGCAACGACGGGCTTCGTGAAGCGCAGCATGGCGCGCAGCTTGTCGAAAAGCCCGATCGTTGCGCGGACATCTTCGAGATAGACCAGCTGGACCTTCTCCTCGATGGCGGCGACGAGCTTTTCCAGCTTGCCTTTCTCGATGAAGCCGCGCGAGGTGAGAATGGTCTTCACCTGGGCCGCTTCGCAGCCCGAGAGAATATTCGCGGCGCCCGCGGTGAAATTGATCATCGCCGGCGCGCGGCCCGCCGACGTCACGGCGAGGAAGGCGACCCCCGCGCCATTGGCGTTGGGCAACATGATTCCGATTGCGTCGCCTGGCTGTCCATAGGCGGCGATCTTCTCGCCGAGCGCGCGCGCGCCGACGAGGATCTTGCGATAGGTGAGCTTGCCCGTGATCGGGTCTTCGAGCGCGACGCGCGAAAAACCGTGCTTGTCGGCGGCGCGGACCACCGCCTCGAACAATGTCTCGTCCGTCCTCGTCGTGCGGAAGATGAGATCCGACATGATCTGATAGAGCGCCGCGCCGGCGGCCATGCGCCGCGCCTTGCCCTTCAGCTCGTCATCGACGGTGAGGCGCACCGGCTCCTGAACCGTCAGCGTGAATTTCGGGAACCAGCGGCGGCGCGCCTGTTCGCGGGTGAGGCGCGAGAACATCGTCGCCTCGGGACCGTCGATCCTCACGGGCACGACCATGGCGCCGGATTTCTCGGCGATGAGCCCGGCGCCGTCATAGACCTTCATCAGGCTTCCGGTGACGGTGAGGCGCCCTTCGGGAAAGATCACCAGCGGATCGCCCGCCTTCACGGCGTTGACCAGCGTGCGCGTGCCGAGCGGCTTCGACGGATCGAGCGGAATGGCGCGGGTGAGTTTCAGGAAGGGCTTCACCCACCAGCGCTGCGAGATGCCGTGGTCGATGGCGAAAACGGGCTCCTTCGGCATGACGGAGAGAATCGCCGCCGCGTCCAGAAAGCTCACATGATTGAGCGCGACGATGGGATTGGGCCCCGCCTTCTCGAAATTCTCCAGTCCCTTCACTTCCAGCCGGTAGAAGGCGCGAAAGAAGATCGAGAGGACGTCGAGCAAGGGGTTCCTGACGACCGCCTTCCAGATCCAGACCGCCGACAGCAACGCGACGACGGCCATGCCGATGAGAAGATGCGCGAGCGAGACGCCGTAGCTCTGCAGGCCGGCGACGGCCAGTCCCCCGATGGCCATGAAGGCGGCGTTGTGCACATTGACCGCCGCGACCGTGCGGGCGCGCTCCGACGGCTCGCTCTGCGCCTGAATGGCGGCGAAGGCGGGAACGATCATCAGGCCGCCGGCGAGCGCGAGAAGGCCGAGATCGATCGTCGCGCGCCAGGCGCCGGGCTGCGCGAAATAGGCGGCGGGGCCGAGATCGGCGGCGCCCTCATGCATCGGCTGCAGCAGCAGCGAAAGGCCGAGATCGCCGGATACGAAGGCGATGATCGCCGAGCCGACGGCGGCCGGCAGAAGCACGATCCTGCCATGCAGCAGGAAGGCGGCGAGGCCGGAGCCCACGGCGATGGCGATGGCGAAGACGGCGAGATGGATCGTGACGACGCTTTCCGAACCATGCAGCACATGCGTCACGAGCGGCGGCATCAGCGACATTGCGATGGAGCCGAAGAGCCAGAAGAGGCTGGTCACGCCGGTGAGGCGCGACAGCGTCCGGTCGGCGCGCAGCACGCGCAGCAGGCGGTAGGTCGAGCGAAAGATGTTGGCGTCGATCCTCAGCCCGGCGGCGGCGCTCTGCGTCGGGGGAATGAACCAGGCGGCGGCGTAGCTCGCGACGGCGACGACCATTATCCCGACAGCGAAGGCGATGTCGCCATGCGACTCCATCGCGAAACCGCCGGCGATCGTGCCGGTGAGAATGGCGATGAAGGTCGCGCTTTCGACGAGCGCGTTGCCGGCCGGCAATTCCTCGCGGGTCAGATGATCGGGCAGGATGCCGTATTTCACGGGGCCGAACAGCGCGCCCGTAATTCCGAACAGAACCAATGCCGCAAAGAGCGTCGGAACGTCGCCCAGAACAAAGCCCGTGGCGGAGACGCTGGCGACGCCGATTTCCGCGAGGCTGAGACGTCGGGCGATCAGCGCCTTGTCGTATTTGTCGGCGAGTTCGCCGCCCAGGCCGGACAGCAGGAAGAAGGGCGCGATGAAAAGCGCCCCCGCAAGGGTCACGAGCGAAGCGCCCGCATCCCCGCCGATCTTGAAGAGGATCAGCAAAACGAGCGCGTTCTTGAGGAAATTGTCGTTGAAGGCCGCGAAGAACTGGCGCCAGAACAGGGGCGCGAAACGGCGCGTTGCGAGAAGCGACTGCGACATGGCTTGAAATCCGTGCGGGCGAGGCCGGCGACAATGACCCGATCTCATTTAAGGATCGGTCAAAACGCCGGCCGATTGCGAGGAAAAAGGGGCGCCTTTCGTTACGCCGCCTTGGAGACGTCCATCAGCAGGCGTTCGGTCTTGGCGTCCTCGATGCGGTTGAGGAGCTTTTCCGCCTCCTGATTGTCGCGGATCGTCTTGGTCACGATGATGCAGGACTGCACCAGCATCACGATCCCCATGGCGAGAAAACTCTTCATCCAATGGTCGATCGGCATGAGGAACACGCCGCCGCCGACCATGACGAGCGACAGGACGAAGGTGGCGTAGGAGAAGGTGACGAAGGCGGAAGAGTGTTTGATCGGTTGCGAGGTCATTTGATTTCTCCTTTGAATTGGGTGCGCGCTCAGGCTCTGGCCTTTTCCTTGAGCCTTGCGAGAACGTCCGACGCGCGCGGCTTCACCGGCGGGCCGAAGCCTTCGTTGGCGAGCGTCTCGTTGAGGTTTTCGGCCGTCGGCTCCGCGTCCAACGCGTCGAGCGCCGCTTCCGCCGCGCAGACTTCCGCCTGTTGTTCCCGCAGCCTTGCGAGCGTCGCCTCGGCCTCGGAGAGCGTCGACTGATAGCAGGGCGCCTCCTCCAGCCGGCCGCGGCGGGCGACGCGCACCGCCTGCGCCGCGCGGGCGATGCGGCGGCCGCGTTCGAGCTCGGCGAGACGCGCCGACTGGTTGCGCACATGGCGCTCCAGCTTTCCGATCTCGGCCGCGAATATCGCGCGCGCCCTGTCGGCGGCCTGCGCGTCGCCTTCGAGCGCGGCGATGCTCTCGGCGGCCTTTTGCGCCAGATCATCCCGCCCGCCCCTGAGCGCCTCGACGGCGCGGGCTTCGAGTTCCGCTATCTGCGCGCGCGTCGCGGCGAGTTTCTGCTCCTCGCTGCGGTCCTGCGCGATGGCGATGGCGAGCGCCTTTTTTGCGCGATCGACGCTCGCCGCCGCGTCGCGCATCTGCTGGTCCAACAGCGAAAGCGCGTGGCGGTCGGCGAGGCGCTCCTCGGCCTCGAAAGCGCGTCCTCTGAGAAGGGTGACGACGGTCTTGAACATTGCGGCTCTCCCAATATGAACGACGTTCACGTTGGGAGACTAGCGCAAGAATGAACATCGTTCAAGCAAAAAATTGAACTTCGTTCAATTTCTGTTGGGACGGTGGAGCGGGCGGGGACTTCGCCTCCACGAGAAAACGAGCCTGCCTGCCGTGACGCGGGCGGATTTCGGCAGCCGTCCTCGACGCCGGTCGGAAGGGTCGATCAGCAGGAAATCAGACGGAAACTTCGGGGGCTCGAAAAACAGGCGCGGCTCGGGGCGTCTCGATCTCGTCGAACCTGCGCCGCCCGGCGCGGTCCTTGGACCCTTTCTCGCCGCGTTCCGCAGCTCGCAGACCAATCTGGACCAGCTGGTCGAGCAAGGCCTGTTCGACTTCGGCCGTCCGGTTGTCGCTGGAGCGGCCGGTCTGCTGTTCGACGCTGGCGGGACGCGGCTTCCTCGCATCCGCGGCGTTCGCCGGATCGCCGTCGTTCCCTTCGCGCCGACGGCTCTGCAGGTCGAAGAAGCGCGTGGTCTGACGCTCGACGCGGCCTTGCAGGCGCGCAATCTGCGAAGACATGTTCGCCTCGGCCCTTTTCGCGGCCTCGATCACGGCGTTATGCGTTGCTATCTCCGCCGCCGCCAGCCGCGCCAGCTCCGGATTCTCGTCCGCGCTGGCCTTGATCCAGCGCAACTGCTCCAGTTTCCGCCTGGCGTCGGCGACGCGCTGGTCCTGCAGTTCCGCCCGCGTGAAGGCCGCCGCCAGATCCCTTTTCGACCGCTCCAGCGCCCGGCCCACCTCCCGAATCTGGACTTCGAGGGAGCGAACGAGGCGCGGTTCGCTTCCACGCGGCTGTCTTGCGGCGCCGGCGGTCGCGTCAGTGGGCGAAACGGGGGAGAGCATGTTCCTTCCTCACATAGACCATTGTTCAGCCGTCGAGTTTAGGTAATGCTCAGCTGCTTCTCAACGCGCGGTTGCAGAGGCTTGAGAATGTGGCGAAGGGAAAGTTGCGGGTGAGCGTAAAAACTAGGGAAAATGCCGCCGAACGCCGTCCCCCGTTGCGCGATCGCCTGATTTCGGCGGCCGAGCAGGCGATTGCCGGGCGCGGGCTCTCGGGGCTCAAGGCGCGCGATCTCGCCGCATCCGCAGGCTGCGCGCTCGGCGCGATCTACACGGCCTTCGCCGATCTCGACGAGCTGATCCTGCGCGTCAACGTCCGCACGCTGGAACGGCTGGAGGCGGCGCTCGACGCGGCGCTTCGCTCGACCGATCCGGCGCAGGCGCTGCCCGCCCTCGCCCGCGCCTATCTGGATTTCGCGCGTCGCGAGGAGCCGAGCTGGCGCGCCCTCTTCCAGCACCGCCTGCCGCAGGGCGCGACGGTGCCGGAGTGGTACGCCGAAGCGCGCAACCGTCTCTTCGGGCGGCTGGAGGCGCCGCTCGCCGCGCTGCTGCCGTCGCAGGACGCCGCCGCCCGCGCGCGGCTGGCGCGCACGCTGTTTTCCGCCGTGCACGGCGTCGTCGCGCTGGGGCTGGAGGAGAAGCTCGCCGATACGCCGCCGGCGCTGCTAGACGCGCAGCTGGAGACATTGGTGCGCCTCGTCGCCGCCGGCCTCTCGCAGGAGACGGGCCGCTTGCCTTGAGCGGCGCGAGCTGACATAGGCGCGCATGACCTATCTTCTTCTTTTCGCGGTCGCGATCTGGGCGGGCGCGCAAAATGCGCTCGCCGGCGGCGGCTCCTTTCTCATCCTGCCGACGCTGATGTTCACCGGGATGGACGCGCTCGCCGCCAATATCACCTCCTGCGTGGCGCTGTTTCCCGCGCAGCTCGCGACCGGTTGGACCGGGCGTCGGCTCGCGGCGGGCGTCGGCCCGCTCTCCTTGCGCGGGCTTTTCGCCATCAGCATCGTCGGCGGGGCCATCGGCGCCGTCATTCTGCTCGGCACGCCGCGCGGCCTTTTCGCGCGGCTCGTGCCCTGGCTCGTGCTGTTCGCGACCGGAATTTTCGCCTGGGGCAGCTTCCTTCGCAAACCCGGCGAGAGCCATGCGCATCTCTCTGCGCCGGGCGCGGGTCTGGCGCAATTTCTCATCGCCACCTATGGCGGCTATTTCGGCGGAGGCGCGGGCTTCCTCATGGTCGCGGCCCTGACCATGGCGGGGCAGGCCGTGCGTGTCGCGAGCGCGACGAAGAATGTGCTCGCGGGCGTGATGAACGCCTCGGCGGTCGCGATCTTCCTGTTTTCGCCCGATCTGCACTGGACGCAGGCGCTGATCACCGCCGCCGGCGCCACGATCGGCGGCGTCGCGGGCGGGCGCCTCATCCATCACATCGACGAGAAGATTCTGCGCGCCTTCATCATCGTCATCGGCGCGGCGTTGACAGTGGGTCTGTTCATCAAGGCGGGGTGAAGCGTCGAAACAACGCAATTTGACACCCGCTGGTCAGACAACGGCAAGGTTTCCAAAGTTAAGGTGAAGTCGCCTCAAGAAGAGGCGTTGACCGAGACCGCCATGCCCGCACCCTCCCTAGAAAAAGGCAAGTCCAAAGTTTCCCCCGTCGACGAAAGGCGGACGGCCGCCCGCCTGAAAGCCTATGCGGAAGCCTGGGCCGACCCAGGCGGAATGGAGCCGGCGATACCCTGCAAGGTCATCGACATTTCCGGCGGAGGGGCGAAGCTCGACTGCCAGGCGACGCTGCCGGAGCGATTCACGCTGCATGTCGGCGCGGCGAAGCACGCGGCGCATGTGATCTGGCGCCGCCAGACCCAGGTCGGCGTCGAATTCGAAAAGTCGGCGAAGAAACTCCCCTGATCGGAGGTTAATTCCCCGCCGCCTTCATGATTTCCGGGATGAGCGTCGTCGCGGCGGCGGAAGGCGTCAGCGGGCCGACGAATTTGTAGGCGATGGTTCCGTCGCCCTTCACGACGAAGGTTTCGGGCACGCCATAGACGCCGAAGTCGATCGCCGTGCGCCCCGCCGGATCGACGCCGACGCGCTGGAACGGATTGCCGACACCCTGCAGGAAGGCGAGCGCATTGGCGGTCTCGTCCTTGTAGGAGAGGCCATAGATTTCGACGCCCTTCGCCTTCAGCGCCTCGTCTCGCGCAATCGACATCAGGACCGGGTGCTCCTGACGGCAGGGCGCGCACCAGCTCGCGAAGACATTGACCACGCTGACATGGCCCTTCCGCAGGTCTTCGGTCGTCAGCCCCGGAACGTCGGCGAGGCCCTCGAGCGCCGGCAGGTCGAAAGTCGGCGCGGGCTTTCCGATAAGCGCGGAGGGAATGCGCGAGGCGTCGCCCGCGAACAGGCGGATGAGGAACAGTCCCGCGAGCAGCGCAAACAGCGCGAGCGGCAGGAAACGCAGGGTCGAGCGCGGTTCCTGCGGCGTCACGGACGGCCCGGTCACGCAGCGTCTCCCTCATCGCGCTGGCCCGCGGCGCCGAAGCGCGCGAGTTCGGAGCGCAGGCGCCGGTAGTCGAGGATGATGCGCGTCGCGACGCCGCCGATCACGACGAAGGCGACGCCGTAGGCGAGGATGATGAAGCTTGCATGTTCGCTCATTGCGCGGCCTCCAGCGCTTCGTCTTCCTCGCCGCGCGCGGCTTCCTGAAGCGCGCGCATGGAGAGGCGCGCCACCCGGCGGCGCAGGATCTCGTTGCGGATCGCCATGAAGTGAAGGGTAAGGAAAAGCAGCGTCGCCGCGAGCGCCATGACGAGCAGCGGCCACAGCATGGAGCCCGAGATCGTCGGTCCGCCGATGCGGAAGACGGATGCGGGCTGGTGCAGCGTGTTCCACCAGTCGACGGAATATTTGATGATCGGGATGTCGATCGCGCCGACGAGCGTCATGATCGAGGCGACGCGCGCGCCGCGCGGCGTGTCGTCCATCGTCTGCCGCACGGCGATGAGGCCGAGATAGAGCAGGAGGAGCACCAGCATCGAGGTCAGCCGCGCGTCCCATACCCAATAGGTTCCCCACATCGGCTTGCCCCAGAGCGAGCCGGTTACGAGGCAGACGAAAGTGAAGGCTGCGCCCAGCCCCGCCGCGGTCTTCTGCGCGGCGTCGGCGAGCGGGTGTTTCCAGACGAGCACGCCCAGCGAGGCGGAGGTCATCACGACATAGGCGAAGATCGCAAGCCACGCCGAGGGGACGTGAATATACATGATCCGAACCGTCTCGCCCTGCTGATAGTCGGCGGGCGCGGTAAAGGCTCCGAAAAGGCCGACGGCGAGAAGGATGAGCGTCAGTCCGCCGAGCCAGGGCAGGACGATCTGCGCGAAGCGCAGGAAACGCGTGGGATTGGCGTAGTCGAGAAAATTGGGCATCGGCGCCGACTCGTTACAATAAGCGAATGGCGGACGCCGCTTTCGCGACCCGTCCGCCATTCTCTGGTCCGCCTGATTAATTGGCCTTCGTCGCCGGCTTTGTCGAGTCCTTGGCGACGTCCTTGGTCTGCTCGGCCATGATCTGGGCCTTCGATTTGCCGTGCAGCAGTTCGATGGCGGCGATCAGCTGCTTGTCCTTCTTCTCGTCCGGCGGCACATAGGCCTGCGAGCCGGTCTTTTCGTCGTCGCCATTCTTGAGATGGCCCTTGAGCGAGGCCTCGCCTTTGGTGTCATCCTTGCCCTTCAGCTCATCCGGCACGTCCTGCAGGATGATCATGTCGGGATCGATGCCCTTGGCCTGGATCGAACGGCCCGACGGCGTGTAGTAGCGCGCCGTCGTGAGGCGCAGCGCGCCGGCGTTGCCGCCGAGCGGGATGATGGTCTGGACCGACCCCTTGCCGAAGGAGCGCGTGCCGATCAGCGTCGCGCGCTTGTGGTCCTGCAGCGCGCCGGCGACGATCTCGGAGGCCGAGGCGGAGCCGCCGTTGATCAGCACCACGACCGGCTTGCCCTTGGAGAGATCGCCCGGCCGCGCGTTGTAGCGCTGGGTCTCGTCGGCGTTGCGGCCGCGCGTCGAGACGATCTCGCCCTTGTCGATGAAGGCGTTGACCACCTGGATCGACTGGTCGAGCAGGCCGCCCGGATTGTTGCGCAGATCGATGATGTAGCCCTTGAACTTGTCGGCGGGAATTTCCTGCTGCGCCTTGGCCATCGCGTTTCGCAGGCCGTCCGCGGTCTCCTCGTTGAACTGGGAGATGCGGATGTAGGAGATGTCGTCGTCCTGCTTGCGCGAACGCACCGATTTGATGTGGATCTCGGCGCGGGTCAGCTTGAGGTCGATCTTGTCCTTGTCCTTGCCGCGGTAGATGGTGAGCTTCACCGGCGTGTTGATCTGGCCGCGCATCTTGTCGACGGCCTGGTTGAGCGTCATGCCCTGCACGCTCTCGTCGTCGATGGCGCCGATCAGATCGCCCGACATGATGCCTGCGCGGGAGGCGGGCGTGTCGTCGATCGGGGTGACGACCTTCACGAGCCCGTCTTCCTGCGTCACCTCTATGCCCAGACCGCCGAACTTGCCCTCGGTCTGGGTCCGCATGTCCTTGAAGCCCTTGGCGTCGAGGTAGCTCGAATGCGGGTCGAGCGAGGTGAGCATGCCGTTGATGGCGTTCTCGACGAGCTTCTGCTCGTCGGGCTTCTCGACATAATCGCCGCGGACCTTGTCGAACACGTCGCCGAAGAGGCTGAGATATTTGTAGGTGTCAGCGGTGGCCGCGACCGCGGGCGTGCCGATGAGGGCGCGCGCCTGCTGGCCGACCGTGGCGCATCCGGCGCCAATGGCGATTCCTGTAGCGATAAGGGCAGTTTTGCGAATCATCCGCCGACCTTCCGACTGTCTGACTTCGCCCACCATGGGCTCGAGTCGATCGATGCTCCGTCCTTCCGGAACTCGACATATAAAATGGGCTGTTTCGCGCCGATCGCGATGGTCGCCGCGGTCTGCGCGGCTCCGTCTCCCATGCTGGCCACCGGCTCACCCGCCAGGACGAACTGCCCGACGTTGACATTGGTGCGACTCATGCCGGCCAAGACCACATAATAGCCGCCGCCAGCGTTAATGATCAAGAGTTGACCATAGGAGCGGTAAGGCCCCGAAAAGGCGATCCACCCGTCGCAGGGCGCGACGACGAGGCCGTTCTCCCGCGCGGCGATGGAAATTCCCTTTTCTTTTCCGCCATATCCGTCGGGCGCGCCGTAGCGCTTGAGAATGGCGCCGGCGACCGGAAGCGGCAGCTTCGCCTTTAGATCGGCGAAGGCTGCGGCCGGGGCCAGGCGGGCGGCGTCCTTGAAGGGCGCGGCGAGCGCCTTGCGCCGCTGCTCTTCCGTCAGCCGCCCCTGGGCGGCGGCGCGCTCCTCGTCGGCCTTGCGCGCCGCCTCCGCAGCCTTGCGCGCGGCCTCGCTCTCGGCCTCCATGCGGCCGATCAGGTCCTTCAGGGTCGTCGCCTGCCGCGCCAGCGTCTGGGCGCGTTCGGACTCCATTCGCAACGCCGATTGCGCGGCGGCGAGCGCCTCCTGCCGCGCCGCGATCATCGGCGCGAGTCGGGCGCGCTGATCGTTCAGATTGGTCTTTTCGGTCGCGAGGCGCGCCTGCTCCCGCCGCATGTCGTCGCGCAGCCGAACCAGCTCGGCGAGGTCGCTCTGCAGCGCCTGCGTCTCGGCGCGCATCTGCGGCAGCATTTGGCCGAGCGCCAGGGAGGCGCGCACCGCCTCCAGAATATCCTCCGGCCGCGCCAGAAGGGCGGGCGGGGGGCGGCGCCCCATGCGCTGCAGAATGGTCAGAATTTCGACGATCAGCGCGCGCCGGTCGGCGAGCGACGTCAGGATCTTCCGCTCCTCCTCCGAGAGCTTCCCGAGGCGCTCCTCGATCTCGGCGGCGCGCGCTTCGGTGTCCTGCAGCCTGCGCGTGGCGTCGAGCAGCGTCCTGTTGAGATTCTCGCGCACGGCGGCGTGAGAGCTGATCTCGCCTTCGAGCTTCTTCGCGCGCTCCTGCGTCTCGCCGATCGTCTCCTCGACGCCGCGCAACTCTTCGCGCTTGATGGAAATGTCAGGGGCGTTCGGCTCGGCCTGGGCGGAGAGCGCTATGACGGCGAGCGCAATGGCGAGCGCCGGCGTTCGTCCGTCGCCTGATCGAAATCGCTCGATCGCAATCCTCATTCACGCCTACGCAGTTCGGCCTCGCCGCGGAGCGTGAGATATGCCGCCGAAATCTAGACCAGATTGCGGCGAAGTCCGGCGATAATCGCGGCCGCGCGGGACGTTGCGAAAAGTTCATCCGTTCGCAATGCAATTTTTCGTCGCCAGTTTGGCCTCTCGCGGTCCGTGCCGGGGAGATTGACCGCGCCTGTCTCGCCCGCGAGATCGTCGATCTGAGCCACGGCGAGAAGCGCCGGCGCGCGCGCCGCGAAAGCGTGCAGCGCCCGCGCCAGAGCGTCGTCGAAGGCGGCGTCGGCCTTCGCCTCCCCGATCAGACCTTCGCCGCGCAGCGCGTCGAGCAGCGCGCGCCTGTCGGCGGCGCGGGCGTCGCGCTCGTCCGCCGCCGCCTGCGCAGACAGGAGCCCGAGCGCCGCCTTCTCGTCGATGTCGGCCCCCCGCCACCAGCCCTCCAATGTCGGCAGGTCATGCGTCGAGACGCAGGCCATGGCCTTGCGCGGATAATCCTGCGGGGGAATGAAGCCGGCGCCTCGTCGCTCGAACCAGACGACACGGTAACTGAGCACATTGGCCGCATCGAGCCGCTCGCGAAAACCCCAGGGCAGCGTGCCGAGATCCTCGCCGACGACGATGCAGCGCGCCCTTGCGCTCTCCAGCGCCAATTGCGCGAGCAGCGCCTCGAGCGGGTAGGAGACATAGGCGCCGGCGCTCGCCTTCTCGCCCGCCGGGACGAGAAAGAGCCGCGCAAGCCCCATCACATGATCGATGCGCAGCGCGCCAGCGTGGCGCATGTTGGCGCGCAGGAGCCCGGCGAAATCGGCCCCGCCGTCCGCCCGCATCCGCAGCGGATCGGGCGCGGGCAGGCCCCAGTTCTGGCCGTCGCGGCTGAAGGCGTCTGGCGGCGCGCCGATGGAAAAGCCGTCGAGCAGACCACGGGCCCTGCTCCAGCTTTCCGCCCCGTCGGGCGCGGCGCCGACGGCGAGATCGCGGCAGAAGCCGATGGAGAGACCAGCGTCGCGCGCCGATTGCGCGGCCTGGGCGAATTGGCGGTCGGCGAGCCATTGCAGGAACTGATGAAAGCGAATGCGCGCCGCGTGTCGACGCTCGAAATCGCGCAAGGCGTTGGCCTCGGCGTCGCGCAACGGCTGCGGCCAGCTCCTCCAGGCTTCTCCCTTGCGCGTTTCGATGATCGCTTCAAAGCAGGAGAAGCGCGCGAGCGCCTCGCCGCCTTCCGAGACGAAGCGCGCAAAATCGGCGACAGGCGCGGCGTCGGGGCGATTGCGCGCAAGCTCCTCGAAGCGCGCGAAGGCCGCCTCGAAGGCGCGCGCCTTGAGCGCGTGAACGGCGGGATAGTCGACCGCGTCGCGCTCCGATAGCGCCGCCGCCGTCGCCTCATCGAAACCGTCGCCGAAAAGATCGGCGATATCGACATAGAGCGGATCGAGAAAACGACGATCGGAGGGGTAATAGGGGCTCGCGCGCGAGCGATCATTTGCGAACAAGGCATGCAGCGGATTGATCGCGACGAGAGAAGCGCCAGCCTCGGCGCCCGATTGCGCGAGCTGCGCCAGCGTCGTGAAATCGCCGACCCCCTGATCGCCGGCGCGGCGCAGGGAATAGAGCTGCGCCGAAAATCCGAAATCGCGGCGCGCGTCATCCGGCAGATAGCATTGCGTCGGCGCGACGGTGAGGCGGCAAATCGTTTCGCTGTCTTTGGTCCGCAGCAAATGCCGTCCGATCGGCAATGGCGGCAATTGCGCGCGCGCGCCTTCGACCATGCGGCCGTCTACGCCGCGCCACGAAAAGGGCTCTAGCGATCGAAGCGCGACGCGCTCTTCTCTTCCATCTTCGCGCGTCAGAAAGAGGCGCGCCGGCGTTCGGCCATGGCGTGACGCGAGACGCAATGTCGTCGCTTCGCCGTCCCATGCGACAAGACTTTCGGGGAACGCGCGACGATCCCGCAATTCGGCGAGGCGCGCAAGGCTCTCGCGCGCGTCATGGAGCCCTCGTGCAGGCAGCCCGAAGCTTTCGAGAAGCGCGGCGATCGTGTCTCCCGGAACGTGATGCGCGCCGCCGTCAACGTCCCGCCATTGCGTCGCAACGCCAGCGGCGTGAGCGAGGCGTGACAGCAGCTCGTCGCCGGCGGCGGGCGCCGGACGGCGCTTCGCGGCTCTTTCCTCCACGAGAAGCGCAACGGAACGCGGCGCAATCGTCACATATTCCTCGATCGCTTCGCTTGTCCTTTCGCCCGAAGAATCGAACGCGACGCGCCAGCCGAAATCTTCGCGCGGCGCTGGTGGTCTCACATCGAGCGCCACACGGCCGCGATGAAATATGATCAATACGCGATCATTCGACACGTATAGCGCTGCGATCAATGTCTCCGCGTCATCGCGGCGCCAATCCTCCTCGTGCATCGGCGCGCCGTCGGCCTTCAGCCATTCGACGTCCGGAATGAGCGATCCGTCATGCGCCTCGCCATCGAGAAAACGATCGTCGCTCAGCGCGACGTGAGATCTTCGCAGCGCGACGAGCTGCGACGTCACGTCGATCAGGGCCTGATCCCTGTTCGACCAGTCGATCCAGCTTTGCCTGTTGTCCTGCGCATAGGCGTTGTTGTTGCCGTGCTGTGTGTGTCCCAGCTCCGCGCCCATGGCGAGCATGGGCGTCCCGCGCGAGAGAAGAAGCGTCGCGAGCAGATTGCGCTGATCCCGCGCGCGGGCGGATATCACGCCCTCGTCGCCGGTCGCTCCCTCGACGCCATTGTTCCATGAGCAATTGTCGTCCGTTCCGTCGCGATTGTTCTCGCCATTCGCTTCGTTATGTTTGCGCTCGTAGGAGACGAGATCGCGCAGCGTGAAGCCGTCATGCGCGGTGATGAAATTGATCCCGCGCGATGGCCTGCGGCGCGCGAAGAAATCCTGCGAGCCGGCGAAACGCGTCGCAAGCTCCGCGACGCCCACCGCATCGCCGCGCCAGAAGCGGCGGGCGCAATCGCGATAGCGATCGTTCCATTCCGCGAAAGGATGCGGGAAATTTCCCAATTGATAACCGCCGGGGCCAATGTCCCATGGCTCCGCGATGAGCTTCAGATCGCGCAGAACGGGATCCTGCAGAATTGCCGCAAGAAAGGGCGCGTCGGGATCGAAACCGGTCCGGCGTCGCGCAAGGGTCGTCGCGAGATCGAAACGAAAACCGTCGACGCCGCCATAAGTCGCCCAGGCCCGCAGCGCGTCCATGGCGAGACGCACGACAGGCGCGCGGTCGAAAGCGAGAATATTGCCGCAGCCCGCGTCGTTCACATAATGCGCGCGATTTTCCGCGAGGCGGTAATAGGTCGCATTGTCGAGGCCGCGCAGCGACAGGGTCGGACCCAATTCGTCGCTCTCGCCCGTATGATTGAACACGACGTCGACAATGACTTCGAGCCCCGCCGCGTGAAGCGCGGAAACCGCCGCTCGCACATCGTCCCAGCCGCCCGGCGCGAGACGCGGATTGGGCGCCATCAGCGCGACGGGGTTGTAGCCCCAGTAATTCGTCAATCCGAGCGGCGGCAGATGACGCTCGTCGATCCACGCCGCGCAGGGCAATATCTCTATCGTCGTGACGCCGAGTTTCTTCAGATGCGCAATCGCCGCCTCATGCGCGAGCCCCGCGAAAGTTCCACGCAGCGGCGGCGGAATATCCGGATGCGCCGCGGTGAAACCTTTGACATGCAGCTCATAGACGATCGTGTCGCGCCATTCGTGAAACGGCCGCGTCGCTGGCGCCTGCTGCGGGCGTGTGACGACGCATTTGGGAACATGCGGCGCGCTGTCCTCATGCGCCGCCGCGCCATGTGCGAACATGGCCGGATGCAGCGCGAACGCGCCGTCAATCGCAAGCGCGTAAGGATCGATCAGGAGTTTCGATGGATTGAAGCGATGGCCTTCGCCCGGCGCATCGGGCCCATAGGCGCGAAAGCCATAGCGGCTTCCCTCCTTCAATCCTTCTACATAACCATGAAACACATTGCCGCTGCGCGCGGGAAGTTTTATGCGCGCAGCCTCGTCGTTTCCTTCGCTGAAGAGACAAATCTCGATTGCCTCGGCATGTTCGGAACAGACCGCGACATTGGCGCCCGTCTCATCCGGCGTCACGCCGAGCGGACCGGGCGCGCCGTCGGCGACGCCGCTCACGTCGGTCTCACTGCGCCCGCGCCGCAACGGCTTCGCGATAAAGCTCTGCGTATCGTCGCGCGGGGTGGCGCCAAGACACGTCGGTCTTCATGCCGTTGATCTGCAGTTTGCGCCACGTCTCCTTGTCCCGGAACAGATGCTCGGCCCGACGCAGCGCGGCGCCGAATGCGTCGGCGACGGGCGGCGAGAACTGGAAGCCCGTCGCGACGCCGGCCTGCAGGGCCATTTCATTGGCGTCGATGATCGTGTCCTTCAGCCCGCCGACGCGCGAGACGATGGGCACGGCGCCGTAACGCAGCGCATAGAGTTGCGTCAGTCCACAAGGCTCGAAACGCGACGGGACGAGAAAAGCGTCGACGCCGGCCTGGATGAGATGGGCCATGTCCTCGCTGTAGCCGATTTCGACGGCGACACGGCCGGGATAGGCGGCCTGCGCGGCGAGGAATCCTTCCTCGAGCGTCCTGTCGCCGGTTCCGATCAATGCGAGCTGGATATTTCGCGCCATCAGCGCAGGCAAATCGGCGAGCAGCATGTCGTGACCCTTCTGCCACGACAGGCGGCTCACGACGCCGAGCAGGAAGGCTTCGGAGTCCGCCGCGAGGCGCATGCGGCGTTGCAGCGCGACCCTGTTCTTGACGCGCGTCACGAGGCTGAAATGATCGTAACGCGATTCAATGCGCGGGTCCTTGGCCGGATTCCATTCCGTCACATCGACGCCATTGAGGATGCCGCTGACGACGTCCGCGCGCGCGCGCAGCAGACCATCGAGCCCCATGCCGAATTCGCTCGTCTCGATTTCCTGCGCATAGCTCGGCGAGACGGTGGTGATGCGGTCGGAAAGCTGCAGGCCGGCTTTCAGGAAACCGATCGCGCCGTAATATTCGACGCCGTCCAGCGTGAAGGATTGCGGCGGCAGGCGCAGCGCTTCGAGCAGCTCTTTCGAGAACTGGCCCTGAAAGGCGATATTGTGAACCGTGAGAACGGTCGCGGGGCGCGGCTTTCCGCCGTAATGCAGATAGGCCGGCGCCAGCGCCGCCTGCCAGTCATGCGCGTGCAACACGTCCGGCCTGAAACCGCGCACGGCGCCTTGCGCGATCTCGGCGCCGGCCCAGCCGAGCGCTGCAAAACGAAAGGCGTTGTCGGGATAATCGGCGCCGTCCGGCCCCGCATATGGCCCGCCCTCGCGCGCATAAAGATGCGGCGCCACGAGCGCGTAAATGTCGATGTCGCCGAGCTGCGCCGCATGAATCCACGCCGGACCGCCGAAGAGATCCTCGAAGGCGTGCGCCGTGTCCCCGACGCGCAGCGCCGCCAGGACCTCCGGATAGCCGGGAATGAGCGTGCGCGTTTCGACATGTTCGGCGGCGAGCGCCGCGGGCAGGGCGCCGACGACATCGGCGAGGCCGCCGGTCTTCACCAGCGGGCTCATTTCCGAGGCGACGGCGAGAACGCGCAGCCGTGTCATGGCTGGAGCCTGTCGATCATCGGCTGCGTGATGAGGCAGACGCCCTGATCGCTGCGCCGGAAGCGTTTCGCGTCGAGCTCCGGATCTTCGCCGACGACGAGGCCCTGCGGGATCTGCACGCCGCGGTCGATGACGACATTGGTGAGCCGCGCGGAGCGGCCGACGTCGACATAGGGCAGCACCACGGCGTTCTCGACCGTCGCGTAAGAATTGACGCGCACGCCGGTGAACAGCAGGCTTCGGCGCAGCGTCGCGCCCGAGACGATGCAGCCGCCGGAAACGAGGGACGAAAGCGCCTGTCCGCGCCGCCCGACCTGGTCGTGCACGAATTTCGCAGGCGGCGTGATCTCGGCGTGCGTCCAGATCGGCCAGTTGCGATCGTAGAGATCGAGTTGCGGCACGAAATCGGTGAGGTCGATATTCGCCGCCCAATAGGCGTCGACGGTCCCCACATCGCGCCAATAGGCGTGCTGCTCGCTTTCCGAACGCACGCAGGAGCGCGAGAAGTGATGCGCAACCGCTTTCCCGTGCTTCACGATATAGGGAATGATGTCCTTGCCGAAGTCATGCGTGGAGCTCGTTTCCTCGGCGTCGCGGCGCAACTGGTCGTAGAGGAATTTCGCCTCGAAGACATAGATGCCCATGCTGACCAGCGCGCGGTCGGGATGGCCCGGCATGGCCGGCGGGTCTTTGGGTTTTTCGATGAAGGAGATGATGCGGTCGTCGTGATCGACATGCATCACGCCGAAGCCCGACGCCTCGCTGCGCGGGACTTCGAGACAGCCGATGGTGACGTCCGCGCCCTGATCCACATGCTGCTGCAGCATGGGCTCATAGTCCATCTTGTAGACGTGATCGCCCGCGAGCAGCACGATATATTTGGGATCGTAGCTTTCGACGATGTCGAGGTTCTGGAACACTGCGTCGGCCGTGCCGAGGTACCAGTGGTCTTCGGACACGCGCTGGCTCGCGGGCAGGATGTCGAAACTCTCGTTTCGCTCGGTCCGCAGGAAACTCCAGCCGCGCTGCAAATGGCGAATGAGGCTGTGCGCCTTGTATTGCGTGGCGACCGCGATGCGGCGGATGCCGGAGTTCAGCGCATTGGAGAGCGCGAAGTCTATGATGCGGGACTTGCCGCCGAAATAAACAGCCGGCTTCGCGCGCCGGTCGGTCAACTCCATCAGCCGCGAGCCGCGGCCGCCGGCGAGAACATAGGCCATGGCCTGACGCGCGAGAGGCGCATTTTCAAAGGCGGCCATCACTCGAAATCCTGTTCGATGGCGTCCGATTCGAATTTCATTCTAGACCATCGCTTTCGATTTCGAAGAACAAAGTAGCGAGCGGCGGCAGGAGAATGTCGGCGCAGGCGGGGAAAGCGCCGCAGGGCTCTTCGCGCGCGTCGACGGCCCCGAGATTGCCCATTCCCGAACCGCCATAGGCCAGCGCGTCGGAGTTCAATATCTCGCGCCAGCGGCCGGCGCGCGGCAGACACAGGCGATAGGCCCCGCGCGGCACGGGGGTGAAATTGGCGACGACGACGACGGGCCGCGACCGGTCGGCGCCGAAACGCGCAAAGGCGAAGACCGAGCTTGCGGCGTCGTCGACGACGATCCACTCGAATCCCTCGCTCTCGCAATCACGGCGATGCAGCGCCTCCCGCTCGCGATAGAGGCGATTGAGGTCGCGGATGAAGTCGCGCAGGCCGCGATGCGGCGCGTGGTTCAGCAAATCCCAGTCGAGCGAGCCGGCGAAATTCCATTCGCTCATCTGTCCGAATTCCTGCCCCATGAACAGGAGCTTCTTGCCGGGATGGCCCCACATGAAGCCGTAATAGGCGCGCGCGCCCGCGAAGCGGCGCCAGTCGTCGCCGGGCATCTTGCCGATGATCGAGCCCTTGCCGTGCACGACTTCGTCATGTGACAGCGGCAGCACGAAATTTTCCGCAAAGGCGTAAAGCAGGCCGAAGGTCAGCTCATTGTGTCGCCATTTGCGATAGACCGGATCGGACGACATGTAGCGCAGCGTGTCGTTCATCCAGCCCATGTTCCATTTGAAGCCGAAGCCGAGACCGCCCGCGCTCGTCGGGCGCGTGACGCCCGCCCAGGTGGTCGATTCCTCGGCGATGGTCACGACGCCCGGATAAAGTCCGTAGACGCGTTCGTTGAAGCTTTGAAGAAAGCGCACGGCGTCGCGATTGTCGTTGGAGCCGTCCGGATTCGGCGCCCATTCCCCCGCCTTGCGCGAGTAATCGAGATAGAGCATGGAGGCGACGGCGTCGACGCGCAGACCGTCGATGTGGAAGCGGTCGAGCCAGTAAAGCGCGCTGGCGATGAGGAAGTTGGAGACTTCGCGACGCCCGAAATCATAGATCGCCGTGTTCCAGTCGGGATGAAAGCCGCGGCGCGGGTCGGGATGTTCATAAAGCGGCCCGCCGTCGAATTGCGCGAGCCCATGTTCGTCGGTCGGGAAATGCGCCGGCACCCAGTCGAGTATGACGCTCAGGCCGGCCTGATGCGCCCGGTCGACGAAGCGGCGAAAGCCGTATGAATCGCCGTGCCGGCGCGTGGGCGCGAAAAGCCCGATCGGCTGATAGCCCCATGAGGCGTCGAGCGGATGCTCGTTGATCGGCAGCAATTCGATATGGGTGAAGCCGAGATCGGCGACGTAGGGAACGAGCTGGTCGGCCAGTTCGTCGTAGTCGAGAAAGCGTCCGCCTTCCCCGCGCCGCCATGAGGGAAGATGAACTTCATAGATCGACATGGGCGCGCGGCGCGGCTCATATTTGCTGCGTTCGCGCATATGAATCGCGTCGCCCCATTCATAGGGCGCGTTTGACGCTACGACGGAGGCGGTGGAGGGACGCAGCTCCGCCTCGAATCCGAGCGGGTCGGCCTTCAGCGGCAGAAGGTCGCCGTTGCGGCCGATGATTTCATATTTGTATCTGGCGCCGGGGCCGACCTGCGGAATGAAAATCTCCCAGACTCCGCTGTCGACGCGCTTGCGCATCTGCGCGCGGCGCCCGTCCCACTGGTTGAAGTCGCCCACGACGGAGACTCGCCGCGCATTGGGCGCCCAGACGGCGAAATGCGCGCCCTCGACGCCTTCATGAACGATTACATGCGCGCCGAGCTTTTCGTATAGTTTTTGATGCGCGCCCTCGACGAAGAGATGATCGTCCAGCGCTCCCAGGATGGGCGGAAAAGCGTATGGATCGTGATATGTCCATTGCGCAGCGCCATTCGACGCGCGCAGCCGATAGGGGGCGCGGGATTCGAGATTTGCGCGGCCTTCGAAGAATCCGTCCGCGTGAACGCGCTCCAGCGTCGCGACGAGATCGCCTCCGGGCGCGAGGGCCTCGACGGTTTCTGCGCCCGGCGCGAAGGCGCGAATGACGAATCCGTCCGTCGTCCGATGCAACCCGAGCACCGAGAAAGGGTCGCCGTGTCGCGCGGACAAAATCGCGGCGATGTCCTCTTGTGAAGCGCGCCAATCGGGCTGCGTCGCGGCTGGGCTCACGGTGTCTCGCGCGATGCGATTTCTGAAGTCTGGAGCCTAACGAAAAACGCGCGCCGTCGCCAGCGCGCGTTTCGTCTCACCCGCCCGGATCGCGCGCTCAAACCGGCACATTCCAGATGTCTTGCGCATATTCGCGGATGGTGCGATCCGACGAGAACCACGCCACGCGAGCCGTGTTCAGGATACAGGCGCGCCGCCACGCCTTCTGGTCCCGCCAGCGGGCGTCCACCCTGCGCTGCGCGTCGCAATAGCTGTCGAAATCCTTCGAGACCAGGAAATGGTCGTAATAGGTCAGCGTGTCGACGAGCTGCGCATAGCGGTGCCTGTCGTCGGGTGAAAACGCCCCGCTCGCCACCGCCCGCAGCGCTTCCGTCAGGCGCGGGCTTGCGGCGATGGTTTCTCGGGCGTCGATGCCCTGCGTGCGGCTGTTCTCCACCTCCTGCGCGGTGAGGCCGAAGATGAAGATGTTGTCGTCGCCGACGCGCTCCCTTATCTCGACATTGGCCCCGTCGAGCGTGCCGATGGTGAGCGCGCCGTTGAGCGCAAACTTCATGTTGCCGGTGCCCGACGCCTCCATTCCCGCGGTCGAAATCTGCTCGGACAGATCGGCGGCGGGAATGATCGTCTCGGCAAGGCTGACATTGTAGTTCGGCAGGAACACGACTTTCAGCAGGCCGCGCGCCCGCGGATCTGAATTGACGACGGCCGCGACGTCATTGGCGAGCTTGATGATGAGCTTGGCCTGGTGATAGCTCGCCGCAGCCTTCCCGGCGAAAATCTTCACGCGAGGAACGAAATCGCGGGCGGGCTGCGCCTTGATGTCGTGATAGAGCGCGACCGTCTCCAGCACATTGAGCAATTGCCGCTTGTATTCGTGAATGCGCTTGATCTGCACGTCGAAGAGCGCGGAAGGATCGACTCTCACGCCGAGGTTCTGCGCGATCAGCTCCGCAAGCCGATCCTTGTTCTCGCGCTTGGCCGCCGCGAAGCGACTCTGGAAGGAAGGATCGTCCGCGAAATTTTCGAGTTCGATGAGCCTTTCGGGGTCGTCGAAGACGGCCGGTCCGATCGTCTCGGCCAGCAATCGCGACAGCGCGGGATTCGCCTCCAGCAGCCAGCGGCGGAAGGTGACGCCATTCGTCTTGTTGACGATGCGGTCGGGATAGAGGCGGTGGAAGTCGCTGAACACGGTCTCCTTGACGAGTTCGCTGTGCAGCGCCGAAACGCCGTTGATCCTGTGCGAACCCAGAAACGCCAGATGCCCCATGCGCACATGGCGGCCGTTGTGCTCGTCGATGAGCGAGACCGAGGATAGCGTCGGCGCGTCGCTGACGCCCTGCTCGCGCAACCCGTCGAGATGCATGGCGTTGATGAGATAGATGATCTGCATGTGGCGCGGCAGCAGCTTCTCCATCAGCCACACCGGCCAGGTTTCGAGCGCCTCGGGCAGCAGCGTGTGGTTCGTGTAGGAGAAGGTCGCCTGCGTGATGCGCCACGCCTCCTTCCATTCGACGCCATGCACATCCACGAGAAGCCGCATCAACTCGGCGACGCCGATCGCCGGATGCGTGTCGTTGAGTTGTATCGCGACCTTGTCGGCGAGTTTTATTATGTCGCCGGTCTGCTTCATGTGGCGCCGGATGAGGTCCTGCAGCGAGGCGGAGGCGAAGAAATACTCCTGCCGCAGCCGCAGCTCCTGTCCGGCGGGCGTGGAGTCGCTCGGGTAGAGAACCTTCGAGATCGCTTCGGCGCGCACCTGCTCGGTCAGCGCGCCGACATGGTCGCCCTGATTGAAGGCGTCGAGCCGCAGCGGGTCCGGCGCGCGCGCCGACCACAGACGCAGCGTGTTCACATGCCTGCCGCGCCAGCCGACGACCGGCGTGTCATAGGCGACGGCCACGATCGTTTCGCCGGGGCGCCAGACATGCGCGAGCATGCCGTCGGTGAGGCGGGCGGATTCGACATGGCCGCCGAAGCAGACGTCATAGGTGATCTCCGGGCGCGGGAACTGCCACGGATTGCCGAAGGAGAGCCAGTCCTCCGGATATTCGTGCTGCCACCCGTCCTTGATCGTCTGGCAGAAAAGGCCATGGTCGTAACGGATGCCATAGCCCATTGCGGCGATTTCCAGCGTCGCCATGCTGTCCATGAAACAGGCGGCGAGCCGGCCGAGGCCGCCATTGCCGAGGGCGGCGTCGGGTTCGAGCGCGCGAAGCCTGTCGAGATCGACGCCAAGCTCCGCCAGCGCGTCGCGCATCGGGTCCGTCAGCCCGAGATTGGTGAGCGCGTCGATCAGCAGGCGGCCGACGAGAAACTCGAGCGACAGATAATAAACGCGGCGGCGGTCCTCTTCGTAATTTCGTTTCGTCGAGGCGAGCCAGGACGACACGACACGGTCGCGCGTCGCGAGCGCCGTCGCGATGAACCAGTCCCGCGGGCTTGCCGACGCGTTGTCCTTGCCGACCGTGAAGGTGAGGCGGCGCTGAACTTCTTCTCGTAGCGCCGCGACCGTTGCGGCATAGGCGGGAGCTTTCGTGTCGATGGCGTTCAAGATGTTCTTTCTTGTCGATCTTCTTCGGCGGGCGCGGCCCGGGGCGAGCGCGCTGCGCGGCGCGCATGGCGAAAGCGCGTCTTCAGATTAGAGCATTCGCGGCGCGGGGGTAAACAGCCATCCGGCGCGCAGGAGCGGCCGCAAGCGATCAAACTTTCGGCATGGTTGCGAAATAAACGGGCGTCACTGAATCGCGTAGTCGATGGTGCGGAATTTCGCGCGCGCGTCCAGTTCGGCCTTCGCGGTTCTGGCGCGATGCGCGCCATGCCCCGCGACGACGACGCGGCGGCCGCCAAGGCCCTCGCGGCGCAGATAGCGCGCGACGGCCTGCGCCCGGCGCACCGAAAGCGCTTCGTTGTCGTCGTCGGCGCCGACATCGTCGGCATGTCCGCGCACCTCGATCGTCACATCGGGGCAACGGCGAATCAGCGCCACCGCCTTGTCGAGCGCCTCCGCCGCCTGGCGCGTGATGGCGGCGCTTCCTTCACGGAACTCGACGCGATCGACGACCGCGACGGCGTCGAGCGCGCGCTGGCATTCCGCCGCGTCGAGCGCGCCGGACGGCAGGGCGGCGAGAATCGCGCCGGGGTCGCCCGGCGCTTGCGTCCCGGTTGGAGTCGGCGGCGTTTCCGCAGGCGCTTGCGTTGTCGGCGTCGAAGGAGCCGTCGGCTGGATTGCGGCCGTCGCAATGGGCGCGGCCGCCGCGATCACGCGCCGCACGCCGGGGGCCGAGGCGATCTGCGACATCAGGGCGGGGTTCTGAGCGATTGCGGCCGGCGCGGTCACGTCGCGGCCGGAAACGCCGACGCCCGACGCATCGACGTTCGCGGCCGCCGCGAGGGCCGTCACGCGGCGCTGCAACTCCGCCTGATAGGCGGGCTGCGCGAAAAGGGTCGCGCCCCACCAGACGAGGCCGGCCGGTATGAGTCCCAGCGCCCAGCCCTCATGCGCGGCGAGCGATCCGCCAGAGCCCAGGGCGCCGACCGCCGCGCCGATGAGGAAGGTCGCATAGAAGGCGAGGGCGCTTTCGAGGAAAACGCCAGCCGCGCCCTGCAAGGCGCCGAGCGCGGCGGCGACGGCGCCGGCGCAAAAGGCGAGCGCCGTCCAGATCAGCCAGCGCGCAGGACCCCCCTTCGCCGGTCTGTATTGGACGAGCGCGCCGGTCAGAACGCCGACGGCGACGCAGACCACGAGCCAGAAGCGGAGGTGAAAAAGAAAGTCCAGCATGACGCGCCGTTCTGCCTGCGGGCGGCCGCCCGTGCGGAACTCGAAAATTGGTGCTGAGCGCCCTGGAAGGCAAGCTGGAGCGTGATCCGTCCGGGGCGCGGCATTGACAATCTGACAGGCGCGACCGAGAAGCGCAACGCCGCCGTCCACAGCGAAAGGCCGCAGACGCCGATGGACGTTCAACTCATCGTCGCCGTCAATCTGATGGCGCTCTCCGCCCTTTCCCTGCTGCTTGCGCTGCTGCAGCGCCGAAGCGAGATGGCGCCCTTCGCCGTCGTCAACGCGCTGGTGATCGTCGCCGGGGCCGCGGCGCTCTACTGGCTTCCGCAATATGTCGGCGCAATCGTCGCGCTGGTCTTCACGCCCTTCGTCGCTGCGCCGGTCGCGCTGACCGCCCTGCAGGCGCGCATGACCCGCGCGGGACGGCTCGAGGCGGCGGCGCGGCTTGCAGCGCTCGCGGCCTTGTTTCATCCGACCGCCGCCATGAGGTTTACCGCCGCCTTCGCCCGCGCCGCCGCGCTTTCCGACCCGCAGGAGAAGGCGCGCGCCCTCGCCGCGCTCGCGAAGGAGGCGCCTCCGGCGCACAGATCGGCGATCGAGGCGAGGCTCCTTGCGGAGCGCGGGGAGTGGGAGAGGCTTCTCGCCCTCGCCGCAGCGGACGGGAACGAGCGGCGGCTCGCCGGCTATCGTCTGCGCGCCCTGGGCGAGACGGGGCAGGTCGAGGAGTTGATGCGCGACTACGAGCGCACGAAGGATCGCACGCCGGTCGAGCAGACGGTTTTTGGCTGGCTCTTCGTTCTCGCCTTCGGCGGCCGGCCGCGGGAGGTCGAGCGGCTCGCCGCCCAGACCCTGAGGCTCGACGCCGACACGGTCGCCTACTGGCTCGCCGTCGCGCGCGGGCAGGCGGGGGAACAGGCCACGGCGCGCGCCGAATTCGAGCGTCTCGCCGCCGGCCCTGCCGACCGGCCGGCGACGGCCGCCGCCCGCCGTCAGCTCGAAAAGGGATGGCCGCCGCCCGCCAAGCTATCGCCGGCGGCGCGGAAGACGGTCGAGGAGGTCGCCGCGCGGGTGAATGCGGAATGCGCCCGTCACGCGCGGGGTTGGCGCCTGCCGCGCGTCACTTTCGCGCTCGTCGCTGTCAACGCGCTGGTCTTCGTCGCTGAAATCGCGCTCGGCGGCTCGCAGAACCTCGGGACGCTGGTGGCGCTCGGCGCGCTATGGGCGCCGCTCGTCCTGCAGCAGGGCGAGGACTGGCGCCTCCTCACCTCCGCCTTCCTGCATTTCGGCGGAATGCATTTCGCGCTGAACATGCTGATGCTGGCGCTCATCGGACGCGACGTGGAGCATGAGATCGGCGCAATTCGCACGCTCGCGCTCTATCTCGGCGGCGCGCTCTTCTCGTCCGCCTTCGTATTGGGGCTGATGGCTTTCGGCTTCGTCGCCTATGGCCTTTACGTCGGCGCCTCGGGCGCGATCTTCGCGCTTTTCGGCGTCGTCGGCGCGCTGCGCGTCAGGGACTGGCTGCGTCATCGCGCGAGCCTCGACGCCTTCCGCACGGCGGCTCTCGCCCTTGCGATCCTGGTTCAGATCGGCGCGGATTTCCTGCTGCCGATGTCGAGCCTCGCGGCTCACCTCTCGGGCTTCGGCTTCGGGCTCGTCGCCGGCTTCTTCGTGAAGCCGGGGCGGGGCCGCTAAACCCGCATCGGCATCAGCACATAGAGCGCGCTCGCGCCGTCGCGGTCCTGGATCAGCGTGGGCGAGCCGGGATCGGCGAGTTTGAAGAGCGCGGTGTCGCTGTCGAGCTGCTGGGTGATGTCCAGCAGATAGCGGGCGTTGAAGCCCACGTCGAGCGGCGCGCCGTCGTAATCGGCCTCCAGCTCCTCGACCGCCGAACCCTGATCGGGATTGGTGACGGAGAGCACGAGCTTTCCTTCCGTCAGCGCCATCTTCACGGCCCGGCCGCGCTCGGAGGAGATGGTCGAGACGCGGTCTACCGCCTTGGCGAAGACGTCGCGCTCCACGGTGAGGCGCTTGTCGTTGCCGGCGGGGATGACGCGGGAGTAATCCGGGAACGTGCCGTCGATAAGTTTGGTCGTCAGCAGCGCGTCGCCGAAGGAGAAGCGCATCTTGTTGGTCGAGAGCTCGACCGAGACGTCGCCCTGCGCGTCCTCGATGAGACGCTGCACCTCCGTCACCGCCTTGCGCGGCAGGATCACGCCCGGCATGCCGGCGCAGCCCGCGGGCGCCGGCAGTTCGAGCCGCGCGAGACGATGGCCGTCGGTGGCGACGGCGCGCAGCATCAGCTGGCCGTCGACGTCCATCGCATGAATGTAGATGCCGTTTAGATAATAACGGGTCTCTTCGCTGGAGATTGCGAATTGCGTCTTCTCGATCAGTCGCTTGAGATCGGCCGGGGCGAGCTGGAAGCGATGGCTGAAATCGCCCGAGGTGACGTCCGGGAAGTCGCTTTCCGGCAGGGTCGAGAGGTTGAAGCGCGAGCGGCCCGAACGCAGGGTGAGCTGGCCCGCTTCGCCCGAGGCGTCGAGCGAGACCTGCGCGCCCTCGGGGAGCTTGCGTACGATGTCGTAGAGCGTGTGGGCGGGGAGCGTCGTCGCCCCCGGCTGGCCGACTTCGGCGGGCGCCTTCTCGGTGATTTCGAGGTCGAGGTCGGTCGCCTTCAGCGTCAGCGCGCCGTCCCGCGCGTCGATGAGGACATTGGCGAGAATGGGGATCGTGGTGCGCCGTTCGACTACACGGTGAACATGGCCGAGCGCCCGCAAAAGCGCCGCTCTCTCGATCGTGACCTTCATCGCCTGAAAACCGTTTCCGCATTTTGCGCGGCGGCGCCGCGCGGGGGCGAAAACTTTGGCCCGCCGGGCGGCAAATCGCAAGGGGCGCGGGCCGCGAGCTTGTGAACAAATCCCATTTGCCGCAGTGCGGCGAACGCTTAACCGGCCCTTAAACGGCCTTCCTTAAGTTTCAACATTCGGAATTCGGACGGTCGCCGCCGCTGATCGAGGCGCGGCCAGGGTGAAGCGTATGGCGCGTAACGACAGACGTCGGGAACCGCGGTTCGACGACAGCGACGACGACGGCGAGCTTCGCGCCGAACGGCGGCCGCCGCCGCGCGCCCGCGCCAAGAAGAAGGCGAAGGCGCGCCGGGCTTCTTCCGGCTCGCTTTTCGGCTCGCTCATCTACTGGGCCTTCACGCTGGGACTTTGGGGCGCAATCGGGGGCGGGGCGCTTGCGGTCTATTACGGCTCGCAATTGCCGCCGATCGACCAGCTCGCGATTCCCAAACGCCCGCCGAACATCGCCATTCTTTCGGCCGAGGGCGAACTTCTCGCCAATCGCGGCGACACGGGCGGCGCGGCGATCCGCATCTCCGACCTGCCGCCCTATCTGCCCAAAGCCTTCATCGCCATCGAGGACCGGCGCTTCTATTCGCATTGGGGCGTCGATCCACAGGGCATCGGCCGCGCGCTCCTGCGCAACGTCACGGGGCGGGGCGGCATGCAGGGCGGCTCCACGCTCACGCAGCAGCTTGCGAAAAACCTGTTCCTGACGCAGGAGCGCACCATCTCGCGCAAGATTCAGGAGGCGATTCTCGCGCTCTGGCTGGAGCATAAATTTTCCAAGGACCAGATCCTCGAACTTTATCTCAACCGCGTCTATTTCGGCTCGGGCGCCTATGGCGTCGAGGCCGCGTCGGAACGCTATTTCGGCCACAGCGCCAGGACCGCGACGCTGTCGGAGGCGGCGGTTCTCGCGGGTCTCATGAAGGCGCCGAGCAAGCTCGCGCCCGACCGCAATCCCCAGGGCGCGACCGAACGCGCCGCGCAGGTCGTCGCCGCCATGGCGCAGGAAGGCCATATCAGCGAGGCGATGGCGAAGACCGCGCTCGCCCATCCGGCGCGCGCGCGCCACGACACGGGCGCGGGGTCGATAAACTACGCCGCCGACTATGTCATGGACATGCTCGACGACACGATCGGCGCGATCGATCAGGACATTGTCGTCACCACGACCATCGACGAGCGGCTGCAGACCGTCGCGGAAGGCGCGCTGAAGGAGGAACTCGACAGAAAGGGCGCCAAATTCGGCGTCACGCAGGGCGCGATCGTCTCGCTCGACCCCAATGGCGCGATCCGCGCGCTCGTCGGCGGGCGCGACTATTCGGAGAGTCAGTTCAACCGCGCGGTCTCGGCGAAACGCCAGCCGGGCTCGGCTTTCAAGCCCTTCGTCTATCTCGCCGGCCTCGAACACGGGCTGACGCCGGATACCGTGCGCGAGGACGGGCCCCTGAACGTGAAGGGCTGGCAGCCGGAGAATTACAGCCACGAATATTTCGGCCCCGTCACGCTCACCCGGGCGCTGTCGCTCTCACTCAATACGGTCGCCGTGCGCGTGGGGCTCGAAGTCGGGGCAAAGACCGTCGTGAAGACGGCGCATCGGCTGGGCATACAGTCGGAGTTGCAGCCCAACGCCTCCATCGCGCTCGGCACGTCGGAGGTGACGCCGCTCGAACTCGTCGCCGCCTATGCGCCTTTCGCCAATGGCGGCATAGGCGTGCAGCCGTATATCATCACAAAGGTGAAGACGGCGGCCGGCAAGACGCTCTACCAGCGCAAGGCCGCCTCCTTCGGCCGGGTCATCGAGCCGCAATATGTGGCGATGATGAACACGATGATGCAGGAGACGCTCCTCACCGGCACGGCGCGCAAGGCGGAGTTGCCCGGCTGGCAGGCGGCGGGCAAGACCGGCACCAGCCAGGATTTCCGCGACGCGTGGTTCGTCGGCTACACGAGCCGGCTCGTGACCGGCGTGTGGCTCGGCAATGACGACAATTCGCCGACGAAGAAAGCCTCGGGCGGCAATCTGCCGGTCGAGATCTGGAGCCGCTATATGACGATCGCCCACAAGGGCGTTCCCGTCGCCGGGCTGGCGTCGGGCGCGTGGCGTCCGGAAACGGCGGCGGCAGTCGACGAGGTCGTCGCCAAGCCGCTCGACGATCTCATCGGAATATTCACGGGCGCGGCGCGCCAGCCGGAGCCGCCGCGGGAATCGCGCGCCGCGCGTCCGGCGCCCGCCGCCGAGCGCCTGAGGGACGAGAAGCCCACGGCGCAGACCGCTCCCGAGACCGACGAGACCGCGACGATCCCGGCGCCGCCGCCTCCCCGTCCGCGCGCCGCACGGCCGCAGGCGATCGACGATCTGCTGCCGCCCGAGGACATTCCCGGCGCCGCCCCGGCCCCTGCCCGCCCCCATCGCGGAGAGCGCGCGCCGTCGCCTCCCTCGGTGGAGGAAGACGAGCGAAATTTCGTCGAGAAGCTTTTCGGCGGCGGCTGAGTTTCAGTCCGGCTGGATGACGATCTGCGGCATCTCGTCGTTCTCCGGCCGGTCGAGCCCGTCTTCCTCGGCGAGTTCGACGCCCGCGAGGCAGATGTCGTCGCCGTCCACCACCACCTCGATCTTCTCCAGCGCCGCGCCGGCGCAGGGGCCGTCGTGGCAATGGCCGGTGGCGATGTCGAAAAGCGCGCCATGCTTCCCGCAGACGATGGCGCGATGACCCTGGTCGAGAAACTGGCCCGGCTGGAAGTCGAGCCGCGTCCCCTGATGCGGGCAGCGGTTGAGATAGGCGTGGTAGTTCCTGCCCTGGCGGACAATCACGACCGGGAAGGGGACAGTGCTGTCGCCGTCGCGGCGCGCAAGAACGAATCCGACAGCGCCGCGCTTGGCGACGTCATTGACATGACAGACGGCGAAGATTTCGGTCGTGGACATGGCGGCTCCATCGCGGGGCGCGCGCGGCGCCCTCGCGATGGAAGCAAGATCCCTGCCTTAATGCAGGCTCACCATCTGAAGATCGTTCTCCCGCGCATTGCCGATCGCTGCGTCGGCCGAGTCGGCGAGCAGAATGGGCGCGCCATCCGCGCCGATCAGCGCGAAGATCGTCAGGCCGGGCGCGATTTCCGGCGCCTGCGGATAAAGACGGTTGATGTCTTCCGAGCGCATCGGCCGCACATAGGCGATCACGCCGTCGCCGAGATGGGCGAACTGCTCCGGCGTCAGCGCCGGCGCCTTGGCTTCAAAAGTGTTTTTCGCGTCCATGACATCCCTCCTGAGGCGTTCAACTCGACCCGCCTGCCGTGCGCCTCCCCTCGGGAGCGCGCCGTCTGAAAGATTAGATGTGCATGTTTCGTGGAATTTGAAGGGGCTCGCCGTTACAGGGCAAGGGCGAGCCGCGCCGGGTCCTCCAGCGTTTCCTTCACCCGCACAAGGAAGGTCACCGCCTCCTTGCCGTCGACGATGCGATGGTCGTAGGAGAGCGCGAGATACATCATCGGGCGGATTTCGATCTTGCCGTCCACGGCGACCGGCCGCTCCTGGATCTTGTGCATGCCGAGTATGCCCGACTGCGGGGCGTTGAGGATCGGCGTCGACATCAGGGAGCCGTAGACGCCGCCGTTCGATATGGTGAAGGTTCCGCCTTGCAGATCGGCGATGTCGAGCGCGCCGTCGCGCGCCTTCTTGCCGAGCGCGGCGATGGCCTTTTCGATCTCGGCGATCGACATGCGGTCGGCGTCGCGCACCACCGGCACCACGAGGCCTTTGTCCGTGCCGACCGCTACGCCGACATGGCAGAAATGCTTGTAGACGATGTCGGTTCCGTCGATCTCCGCGTTGACGGCGGGAATTTCCTCCAGCGCCCCGCAGCAGGCCTTCACGAAGAAGCCCATGAAGCCGAGCTTCACGCCGTGCTTCTTCTCGAAAAGATCCTTGTAGCGCGCGCGCAGCGCGATCAGCGCGGACATGTCGACCTCGTTGAAGGTCGTGAGCATGGCCGCGGTGTTCTGCGCCTCCTTCAGCCGGCGCGCGATGGTCTGGCGCAGCCGCGTCATCTTCACGCGTTCTTCACGCGCGCCATCCTCTTGCGGAACGGGCGCCCGCGGGGCGGGCGGCGGCGGCTCGACGCGGGCCTCGACAGGCGCAGGGGCGGGCGCGGGAGCAGCCGGGGCGCGGGCGGCGAACTCCAGCACGTCGGACTTCAGCGCCTGTCCGCGCTTGCCGCTGCCCGTCACCTGCGAAAGGTCGATGCCCTGCTCGGCGGCGATCTTGGCCGCGGCGGGGGAGGGCGGCATGGCGGTCGCGGGCGCCGCGGCCGCCGGCGGCGCAGCCGGTTTTGGCGCGGGCGCCTCCGCGACGGGCGCAGGGGCCGCGACGCCTTCGGCGATCTGTCCGAGCAGCGCGCCCGGCGTGACGGTCTCGCCCTCCTTCGCGACGATTTCAGCCAGAACGCCCGTAGCGGGCGCGTTGACTTCCAGCGTCACCTTGTCCGTTTCGAGTTCGGCGAGGGTTTCGTCCGCCCGCACCGCCTCGCCGGCCTTCTTGAACCAGCGGCCGACAGTGGCCTCGCTCACCGATTCGCCCAGCGTCGGAACGCGAATATCAGTCATTGGCGTCTCATTTCGTCGAATGGAGGCCGCGGCCCGGGCCGCGACGGAGAATGGCGGTCAGACGGCGAAGGCGTCTTCGAGGAAGGCCTTCAGCTGCGCGAGATGTTTCGACATCGTGCCCGCGGCGGTGGAGGCCGAAGCGGGGCGGCCGACATAGCGCGCGCGTTTCGCCTTGCCGCCGACCTGCGTCAGCACCCATTCGAGATAGGGCTCGACAAAGAACCAGGCGCCCATGTTCTTGGGCTCCTCCTGACACCAGACGACGTCGGCGGTCCTGAAACGCGCCAGAGCGGTGACGAGGCCCTTGAGCGGGAAGGGATAAAGCTGTTCGACGCGCAGCAGATAGACGTCGTCGATCCCGCGTTTCTCGCGCTCTTCCAGAAGGTCGTAATAGACCTTGCCGGAGCACAGGATCACGCGGCGGATGTTCTCGTCCCCTTGCAGCGCCGGCTTTTCCGTCGGCGCGGTCTCGGCGTCGTCGAGAAGAAGGCGCTGGAAGCTCGACGCCATGCCCATCTCGCCGAGCCGCGAGACGCAGCGCTTGTGGCGCAGCAGCGACTTCGGCGACATCAGCACGAGCGGCTTGCGCACGTTGCGATGCAGCTGGCGGCGCAGGACGTGGAAATAATTGGCTGGCGTCGAACAGTTCGCGACCTGCATGTTGTCTTCCGCGCAAAGCTGCAGGAAGCGCTCGAGGCGGGCGGACGAGTGCTCCGGTCCCTGTCCCTCATAGCCATGCGGCAGCAGGCAGACGAGGCCCGACATGCGCAGCCATTTGCGTTCGCCGGCGGAGAGGAACTGGTCGAAGACGACCTGCGCGCCATTGGCGAAATCGCCGAACTGCGCCTCCCACAGCACGAGCGTGTCGGGCTCGGCGAGCGAATAGCCGTATTCGAAACCCAGCACCGCCTCTTCCGAGAGCATCGAATTGATGACCTCGAAACGGCCCTGTCCCTGCGAAATGTGATCGAAAGGAACGTAACGCGCTTCCGTGTCCTGATCGATCAGCACGCTATGGCGCTGCGAGAAGGTGCCGCGTTCGCAATCCTGGCCGGACAGGCGCACGCCATGCCCTTCCTTGAGCAGCGTGCCGAAGGCCAGCGCCTCGGCGGTCGCCCAGTCGATCGCGAGACCTTCCTCGATCGCGTTCCTGCGATTGTCGAGGAAACGCTGGATGGTGCGGTGAAGATGAAAATCCGGCGGCGTCGTGGTGAGCTTCGCGCCGATCTCGCGCAGCGTCTCCAGCGGCGCGCCCGTCTTTCCGCGGCGCTCGTCCTCGGAAACCTGATAGCCGGGCTTCATGCCCGACCAGCGGCCGTCGAGCCAGTCGGCCTTGTTCGGCTTGTAGGTCTGGCCGGCCTCGAACTCCTGCTCGAGACGGGAGCGCCAGTCCTCTTTCATTTTGTCGACGTCGGCGCGGGTAACCTGACCCTCCGCGATCAGCTTCTCGCCATAAAGATCGAGCGTCGTCTTGTGCGCGCGGATTTTTTTATACATCAGCGGCTGGGTGAAGCCCGGCTCGTCGCCCTCATTGTGGCCGAAGCGGCGGTAGCACCACATGTCGATGACGACAGGCTTCTGGAACTGCTGGCGGAATTCGGTTGCGACGCGGGCCGCGAAAACCACCGCTTCCGGATCGTCGCCGTTAACATGGAGGATCGGCGCCTCGACCATTTTCGCGACATCCGACGGATAGGGCGAGGAGCGCGAATAGCGTGGATATGTAGTGAATCCGATCTGGTTGTTGATGATGAAATGCAGCGAGCCGCCGGTGCGATGGCCCTTGAGCCCCGAGAGGCCGAAGCATTCCGCCACCACGCCCTGGCCCGCGAAGGCCGCATCGCCATGGATGAGCAGCGGCAGAACCGCGCGGCGGTCGCCGCCATGTTGGTCCTGCTTGGCGCGGACCTTTCCGAGAACGACCGGGTCCACGATCTCCAGATGCGACGGATTGGCGGTGAGCGAGAGATGCACCTTGTTGTTGTCGAACTCGCGGTCCGAGGAGGCGCCGAGGTGATATTTCACGTCGCCCGAGCCTTCCACCTCGTCGGGCAGGAAGGAGCCGCCCTTGAACTCGTGGAAGAGGGCGCGATGGGGCTTGCCCATAACCTGACAGAGCACGTTCAGGCGGCCGCGATGGGCCATGCCGAGCACGATCTCCTGAACGCCGAGGGCGCCGCCGCGCTTGATGATCTGCTCCAGCGCCGGGACGATGGATTCGCCGCCGTCGAGGCCGAAGCGCTTGGTGCCCGTGTATTTGACGTCGAGGAATTTCTCGAAGCCTTCGGCCTCGACGAGCTTGTTGAGGATCGCGCGCTTGCCCTCGCGGGTGAAGACGATCTCCTTCTTGGGGCCCTCGATGCGCGCCTGCAGCCAGGCCTTCTCCTCGGGGTTGGAGATGTGCATGAATTCGAAGCCGATCGAGCCGCAATAGGTGCGGCGAAGGATCGTCACCATCTCGAAGACGCTGGCGTATTGCAGGCCGAGCACGCCGTCGATGAAGATCTTGCGGTCGTAGTCCTCGTCACTGAAGCCATAGGTCTCGGGATGCAGCTCGCCATGGTCGTGGCGCTGCTCGAGGCCGAGCGGATCGAGATTGGCGTGGAGATGTCCGCGCATGCGATAGGCGCGGATCATCATCAGCGCGCGCACCGAATCGCGCGTGGCGCGGACCACGTCTTCCGAGGTTGCTGCGGTCGGCGCGGCGATCGGCGCTTTCGCGCCCGGGGCGGGCGCGGGATAGTCGGCGGTGAGCGCGCTCACCCAGTCGCCGTTGGCGGCGGGCGGCCAGTCGCGCCGCGCCCATGACGGGCCCTCGCCGGCGCCATCGGGCCGGCGGGTTACGCCCATCTCGGAGAAGAACTTGCGCCAGTCGGCGCTTACCGAGGCGGGATCGGCCTCATAGGCCGAAAGCAATGCCTCGATATAGGCTGCGTTTGCGCCCTGGAGGAAAGAAGTGTTTGCGAAAGAGTCGTTTTGAGCAGTTCGGGTGACGACGGGGGCCGCAGGCCCCGCGCCGCCATTGGTTTCAAGACGCGCCATTTTCTCGCTTCTCTCAAAGCCGCCGACAGCGCGTTCGCCCGGAAAAAGCCCGCCGCCGGAAGCTCGTTGGAGCGCCGCCGCCAATCACGGCGCCGCCCTTCGGATTCAAATTCGTCGAGGCGGGAGAGAAGGCGCCCCAGCGCCTAGCCCTTCAGCACCTCGACCAGCGTTTTGCCGAGCCGCGCGGGAGAAGGGGAAACCCTGATCCCCGCCGACTCCATCGCCGCGATCTTGCTTTCGGCGTCGCCCTTGCCGCCGGAAATGATCGCGCCCGCGTGACCCATGCGACGCCCGGGAGGCGCCGTGCGGCCGGCGATGAAGCCCACCATGGGCTTCTTGCGGCCGCGCTTTGCTTCATCTTTCAAGAATTGGGCCGCTTCCTCCTCGGCCGAGCCGCCGATCTCGCCAATCATGATGATGGATTTGGTCGCCTCGTCGGCCAAAAACAACTCCAGCACCTCGATAAAATCCGTGCCCTTGACCGGATCGCCGCCGATGCCGACGGCGCTGGTCTGACCGAGACCTTCACGGGTCGTCTGGAACACCGCCTCATAGGTCAGCGTGCCGGAGCGCGACACGACGCCCACCGACCCGCGCGAGAAGATGTTGCCCGGCATGATGCCGATCTTGCTTTCGCCAGCCGTGACGACGCCCGGGCAGTTCGGGCCGATGAGGCGCGATTTGGAGCCGCAGAGCGCGCGCTTGACGCGGATCATGTCCTGCACCGGAACGCCCTCGGTGATGCAGACGATCAGCGGGATCTCGGCTTCGATGGCCTCGCAGATGGCGTCGGCCGCGCCCGGCGGCGGCACATAGACGACGGAGGCGTCGGCGCCCGTCTTTTCGCGGGCCTCGGCGACCGTGTCGAAGACGGGGAGATCGAGATGGGTCGAGCCGCCTTTGCCCGGGGACACGCCGCCGACCATCTTGGTGCCGTAGTCCATCGCCTGCACGGAATGGAAAGTAGCGGTCTTGCCAGTGAAACCCTGGGTGATGACTTTGGTGTTCTTGTCGATCAGCACGGACATGAAGCGAAATCCTAAGGAAACGACGGCGGCGGAAAAGCGACGAGACCCTCGCCGAAGCGGCGTTCAGGCGTCATCGCGGCGATTATTCGCGCGCGGCCAAATTATTTAGAAGAGCGCCGCCTTACAAGGCGGAAAGCGCCCATGCGACAGGCCGCCGCGATGAAAAAAGAGGCGCGGGAGCATTCCTGTCCATTTACGCGTCAAAACCCGGCCCCGGACGGAAAAGCCGGCGGTTCCCCGCCGGCTCGTCAACGCCGCGCCGCGGGAGCGCCTATTTAGGCCATTGCGGATAACCCGACGGCTCCGTGGTCTGCGCGCGGCGCTTCGATGAGGCGATGTAGACGTCGCGGCGCAGGCGGTTGATGCCGCCCAACGGTTGATGGACGGTCAGGCCGTGCCAGGGGGTGAACACGAGATGTTCGCATTCGGTCGCCTGCAGCGGATGGTCGAAATCCTGCGGCTTGATCGTGATCTCGGCGACATTCTGGAATTTCGCCGTTCCGTCGCTTTTCGGCTCCCATTTCTTCGCGGCGTTCTCGATGGGGTAGTCGCTGTCCATCGGCTGCAGCCCGTCGGGCCGCAACTGCACCTGGAAATCGAAGGTGACGGGGCGTCCGCTATAGAGCTCAAGGCTTTTTTTCATCGCCTCGCGCAGATAGTCGGGAGAGGGATTCTTCGGCGTCAGCGAGGGATTCGCCGGGTTTCTTGGCTGGGCGGCGAATTTGGCGACCTTGTCCGCGCCGAAAAGGAACGGCGAACCGGAATGATAGGTCGCGTCGAGCGGATTGGCCAGTTGCGTCGGCGCGATGATTTTGGTCACGATCTCCGCGGTCGTCTTGTGCGCCGGGTTGGCAAGGAACGGCAGAAGGTTTTCCTTGTTCTCGAACTGGACTTTCGTGCCGGCGAGATATTCCGGGACATCCGGAAAGGCGAACATCGGCTGGTTGATCAGCAGGAAATCCTGGGTTTTCGCGCCGGGTTCGCCGAGCAGCGTCTCGCCCTCCACGCCCATGAGCTTGATCGCCATGCCGCGGCTCGACGCGCCGAGCTTCCCGACGTCGGCCGTCACCGTGCCCGTCGCGTTGGAGAAGCGGATCCAGGCCTCGTATTTCTTTCCCGGAGTCGCGAAGACGCCGACCCTGTAATTCTCGGGAATGTTGGCGTTGACGACGAAATCCGCCTTGACGCAGCCATGCGCCTTGGGATGCACGGCGCGTCGCGCCATCGTGTCGCCCGCGCTCTGGCCCGAAAGGGTCCCGTAGCGCTGCTCCAGCAGCTTTCCGGTGAGATCGACGATCTCGGCGATCTGCGCGCTTTCGCCGGGCGGAACCGCCTCGAATTTCGTGGGCGTGAATTCTGCGGCGCGGGCGCCGCCCACGGCGGTCGTCGCGGCGATAGCAACGAATGCAAGCGTCTTTTTCATGGGTTTCGCTCTCGAAAAGTTCGGCGCGCCGTAGGGGCCGCGCCAAAAGATCAAAGTTCTCCGCGCCGGTTTTTTCCGGCGCGCGCTAAAGCGTCTTCAAATACTCGAGCAGCGCCTTCCTCTCTTCCGTCGTCAGCTTCGTGGTCCCGTATTCATGGCCGCAACGGCTGTCGCCGGAGTTCCGGTCCGAGCAATCCGTGGTCTTCATGGTGTAAGCGGACTTCGGCTGATCCGCCGCCAGTCCGACATTCACCACGTCATAGGCCGGTCCGACCTTGAAGCTCGCGACCCTGTCCTTCGCCGGCTTCAGCAATTCGGCGAGACTGGGCGCCGAACCATTGTGGAGGTAAGGCGCGGCGGCCCATATCCCCTCGAGAACGCGCGCTTCATATCTGATTTTGCCCTCCGTCTGCGGCGCCGCGCAGGTCCATTTGGCGCCCGAGGACTGGTCGGGCAGCTTGTAGACACCCTTCAGCTCCTCGATCACCGGCTGCAGCAGCTTCAGCGTCAGATCGGCCTTCAGACGCTCCGCCGGATTCAGCGTGACCGGAAGGAAATGCTGAAGGATCGCGCCCTTGACGGAAGTCGACAGCACCGCGACCGCGGAATCGACCGGCTTCAGCGGCGGGGAGATAAAGGGGATCGCCGCGCCGGTCAGCGCGCCTGTCTTCGCCGTATATTCGGGAGCCAGATATTTATATTCCCGCGAATCCGTTCCGACGTCCTGAACGGGCGTGCACCAGGTGTCCTTGTTCAGGACGCGCGGTTGCCCGGGCTTGATTCCGTGACAATCGGCGCAGCCGTCGTCCTCGACGCTGCGCTCGAAGATTTCCTTGCCTCTTTCGGCGAGCGCCTTGTCCACCGGCCACGGCCATTTCGGCGGACCCATTTTCTCGACCAGATGCTCCAGCGCGATCAGCCCCATGAAATCCGCGGAGTTATTGTCGACGTAATTGAAGCCGAGCAGATGCGAGGCGTCTTTCCTCGGGAAGAACTCGCCGAACACGCCATAGACCTGTCCGAGATTGCGCGCCATGGCGAGGATGCGGTCGCCATTGTCGGCGAAGCCGGGCCATTGGGTGTGGTCCTGCTTCGGCGCGTTCCACAGGAAGGGCGGGCGAACCGGCGCATCGGCCCGTCTGATATTCTCCGGGATCATGTGCGAGGGCGGCGGACCAATGTCGAGGCCCGTCACGCGGTTGAGGATCATGCCGACGGCGTCGAGACGGCCCGGCCCCCAGGGCTTGTCCGTGGGAAGTCCGCCCTTGGTGATGGCGTTGTGACGCGCGAACCAAGCATCCACATCGCTGTGAAGCGCCGTTTCCCTTTGCGGCGAGTAAGAGGCGCCGAGAACCGCCTTCGCAAAGTCGGTGAAGGCGGCGCCATCGCCCAGAATCTTGCCGACGGCCGTATCGAGGTCGGCCCACAGGGCGCCGATGTCCGCGAGCGCGGGGCCGCCGTCGATCCGCCAGGATTTCCCGTCCACCTCGATTTCGCGGGTGTGGCACGCGGCGCAGGTCGGGCCGAGGTAGCCGTCCGCGACGACGAAGCCGACGGGCAGGCCCGGCGTCGGGCTCGCCGGATTGGGCAGGTAGCCGTAACGGGCGAGTCCGTCGGCCGTGAAGGACTGGCCGTTGGGCTGTTTCAGCGCCTTGATCCAGTCCCAGGGGATGAGGCGCGAACCCTGGCCGCGGCTGTAAAAGTCGTTCCACGCCCCTTCGGTCCAGCCGATCCCCTGATCGACCCGTTCGAGCGCCTGAACCCCTGCGGATGGAGAAACGAGGGCCGCCACGATCGCAACGCCCGCGACGGACGCAACTCGAAAATGCTTTCTAATGCTCATGTCAAACCGTCCCAATAAATACTGGCTGCGAAAAATCTCGTCCGGGAGCGAAGCCTCGATCTGGTTCTTCCCGGACGGCGCGCCGATAAACTTGCCGCGGACGGTAAACGCGCGCCAATGATCGTGGTTCCGGGCGCCGACAAAAATTGCCGCGCAGCGCGCAGGCCAAGATACGGCCGCATAAACAAAAAAGCCGGCGGTCACCCGCCGGCTTTTCGTATTTCGGACTGTCGGCCGGCTTATGCCGTCGTCGCGCCGAGGCTCGAGACGTCGACCTTCACGCCCGGACCCTGGGTCGAGCAGATGGCGACGCGCTGGATGTAGGTGCCCTTGGCGCCCTGCGGCTTGGCCTTGGCCACCGCGTCGACGAAGGCCTTGATGTTCTCGACGAGCTTGCCGTCGTCGAAGGAGGCCTTGCCGACCGTGCCCTGCACGATGCCGGCCTTTTCGACGCGGAACTCGACCGCGCCGCCCTTCGAGGCCTTGACCGCGCCGGCGACGTCCATCGTCACCGTGCCGACCTTGGGGTTCGGCATCATGCCGCGCGGGCCGAGAACCTTGCCGAGGCGGCCGACGAGCGGCATCATGTCCGGCGTCGCGATGCAGCGGTCGAACTCGATCGTGCCGGCGAGAACCGTATTGACCAGATCCTCCGCGCCCACGACGTCGGCGCCGGCGGCCTTGGCTTCGTCGGCCTTCGGACCGCGGGCGAAGACGCCGACGCGCAGAACGCGGCCGGTGCCGTTCGGCAGATTGACCACGCCGCGCACCATCTGGTCCGCATGCTTGGGATCGACGCCGAGGTTCATGGCGATCTCGACGGATTCGTCGAACTTAGCCTTGGCGCGCTCACGCACGAGCTTCACGGCGTCGTCGATCGGGTAGAGCTTCGTGCGCTCGATGCCCTCGCGCGACTTGGCGATGCGTTTTCCGATATGGGCCATCGTCTTACTCCACCACCTGGAGGCCCATCGCGCGGGCCGAGCCTTCGATCATCGACATCGCGGATTCGATCGACGAGCAATTCAGATCGACGATCTTCTTCTCGGCGATCTCCTTGACCTGCGCCTTTGTCACCTTGCCGACGACGTTGCGGCCGGGGGTCTTGGAGCCGGAGGCCGGCTTCTTGCCGATCTTCAGACCGGCGGCCTTCTTCAGGAAGAAGCTGACCGGCGGCTGCTTCATCTCGAAGGTGAAGGAGCGGTCCTGATAGGCGGTGATGATGACGGGGATGGGCGTCCCCTTCTCCACCTGCGCGGTCTTGGCGTTGAACGCCTTGCAGAATTCCATGATGTTCAGGCCGCGCTGACCCAGCGCGGGACCGATCGGCGGCGAGGGGTTCGCCGCGCCGGCCGGCACTTGCAGCTTTATGTAGCCGGCAATTTTCTTCGCCATTTGCTTTCTCCAACGAATAACGGCGCCGCGCGCTCACGCACGCGGACCATCGGTTGCAGTTCGTGGTCCGGTCCGGTTCCCCCGATGGCGTCGGGGCGGACCCGCCACGTTTGTCCGGCGCGGCGAACCGCGCCGAATTCCTTTAAACCTTCTCGACCTGTCCGAACTCCAGCTCCACAGGCGTGGGTCGGCCGAAGATCGACACTGCGACCTTGAGGCGGGAGCGCGCCTCGTCGACTTCCTCGACGAGGCCGTTGAAGGAGGCGAAGGGCCCGTCCGCGACGCGCACGGTCTCGCCAACCTCGAAGCTGATCGTGGGCTTGGGGCGCTCGACGCCCTCGGCGACCTGACCCTTGATGCGCATGGCCTCCTCTTCGGAGATCGGCATCGGCTTGTTGTCGGCGCCCAGGAAGCCCGTGACCTTCGGCGTGTTCTTGATGAGCGAGAAGACCGGGTCGGTGAGATTGCACTTCACCAGCACATAGCCGGGAAAGAACTTGCGCTCGGTCGAGACCTTGCGGCCGCGGCGCACCTCGACCACCTGCTCGGTCGGCACGAGGATCTCTTCGAAAGCGTCGGTCAGACCCCGCTGCGCGGCGCCCTCGCGAATCGACTCCGCGACCTTCTTTTCGAAGTTCGAATAGGCGTGGACGATATACCAGCGCATGCTCATGAGGGCGACATCAGCTCCAGATGAAACCTTACTGACCGACGCGCAGCATCAGGCCGACGCCGAAGCGCAGCGCCGAGTCGACGATGACGAAGAAAAGGCTGGCGAAGAGCACCATGAGGATGACGAGGCCGGTGGTGATCATCGTCTCGCGGCGCGACGGCCAGGTGACTTTTCTCGCCTCGGCGCGGACTTCCTGCATGAATTGAAACGGATTCACCATTGGCTCAACCGGTCGCTAGCTGCCGCCGACGCCTGCGCCTGAACCTTCAGGCGACGCCTGCCGCAAAACAGTCGCGGCGCGGGCCCTGTCGGACGCGCGCCACGTATTCGGACACGCTTATAGCTGCTCGGCCCCCATACGCCAAGTGGAAAAGCGAGAGGTCCCGCCGGGTCGCGCTTCAGGCGACCGCGCGGGCGAGCTTTGCGAGTTCCGCCGGCAGCATCTCCAGCTCCTCGCGGGTCGGCGGCGCGATTTTCGCCGCGAGCCCGGTCGCGGCGGCGCTCCTGAACTCGGCCGGAAGGTTCTTCGGATCATAGGCCACGCCGTCCTTGTCGTCGATGCGGCAGGGGCGGCCGAGCTTGGCGAGCACGCTCCAGTGCAGGCGCTCGTTGATATGCTTCTCCTTCGCGTCGCCGGCGTTGGTGAAATAGCTGTGGCCGAGGGCGTCGGGCGAGAACATCCGGCGGTAGCGCGGGAACATCGTGTCGATCACCCAGCCCCTGGAGGAATTGTAGATTTCGCCGTCGATGTCGGGCTTCACGAGATTGCGGACCTCGTCGAGGTCGAAGGCGAGGCCGGTGAGAGCGCGCGTCCTGGCGATCATCCACAGCAGCGCGATGTCCGAGAGGCCCGGATTGGGATAGCCGCCGCCGACATTGCAATGGACGCCGGGGAACCAGTTCTGCTCGACATTGTCCGGCATGGGCGCGTCCTTCTCGATCGTCCAGAAGGTCGGCGTGAAGGGCCGGCGATGTTCGTCGACGCCGATGGCGTGAAGGCCATGGTCGACCTGGGGGCAGAATTTCGTGTCCTGAAAACCGAAGACCGCGAGCGAGAGGTAGCGCGCGAGCGGCGCGAGGCCGACGCCCGCCGGAACGCCATAGGAGCCGACCGTGTCGAAGACGCCGAGCAGCTTGATGCGATTGTTGGTCTGGTAGTCGGGGCCGCGAGGGGTCGTTCCCCTGCGCGCGCGGAAATTGGTCCAGGCGATGTCGAGAAGCTTCTTGTCCTTTCTCTTCGGGATGCCGGCCGCGCCAATCAAGCCGGCAAGCGCCCGTGCGGCGTAGGCGCCGCGGGAAAATCCGAAGATGTAAAGCTCCTGATCGTCCTGATAATTGTCGATCACGCATTCATAGGCGTCCTGCACGATCTTGCGCAGGCCGATGCCGATCGCGCCGCCGAGGAGCCGCTCGAGCACGAGCCCGTCCGAGCCGACGCCGTCGAAATAATGAAGGCGCTGCTCGACCCCGCCGCTCTCGCGCAGAATGAGCCGGGCGAAGGTCTGTTTCGCCGCTGCGAGCGTGGAAATATTGGTGTGGTCGCGCGGCGTGTTCCAGGTGCCGTCGAGCAGAATGACATTGCGGATCATGGTCCCTCCAATCGGCGCCGCGCGGAAGAACAAATTCGGGAGCGAACAAAAGGTCTTGGGCTTATGCCGGCGCGTCGACAATGGTGGCGCCGTTCCCGGGCGGCGGCAAGCCATTGCCGGGCGCGGGTCTCAGCCGCTATGAAAACAGGGCTTCGCACGCAGCAGTGGAGGATTTTCATGCGCGCTCACCCGCTTTTCGTCGCCGGACTCGCCGCAGTAGCGCTCGCCGGCTGCAACGCCGGCCGCTCGCCGCAGGTTGCGACGATCCCGCCGGGCCCTCCGTTGCGCGCGCCGTCGGCGGCGGATTTCCAGTCGCCGGAAGGCTCGGGCTGCGCCGGCGCGATCAGCCGCTATCGCTCGGTCATCGAGAACGATCATTCGATGGGCCATGTGAACCAGAGCGTCTACAACCAGATCCAGGGTGAGATTTCGGAAGCGTCTTCCGCGTGTTCGGGGGGGCAGGACGCCAAGGCCCTCTCGCTCGTTCGCGCCTCGAAGTCGCGTCACGGCTATCCGGGCTGACAGGCTTTTGTCGGAAAAAAGACAGTCGAAAGTAAGAAAAAGGCCAATCAATACAGTCTGGAAACAATCCAGACTGGGCCCTTTGACGTTTGCGATTCCGGCGCCTACGTTGATGTTGCCAGCCTCAACAAGGAACCAAGATGCGTAATTCGGGAAAGGCGTCTTTTTTGCGCGTCGCTTCGGCGGCGTTTTTCGCGGCGGGTTTTGCAGGGGCCGCGGCCGCCGAGACCTATACGCTGACCATCAAGGACCATCGCTTCGATCCTGCGGAGCTGCGCATCCCCGCCGACAAGGCGGCGACGCTCGTCGTGAAGAATCTCGACGCGACGCCGGAAGAATTCGAATCGAAGCCGCTCCGCATCGAGAAGGTCGTGCCCGCGAACAGCGAGGCGACCTTCCAGATTCGCGCGCTGAAAGCCGGCCGCTACAAATTCTTCGGAGAGTTCCACGAGGACAGCGCCAAGGGCGAGATCGTCGCGGAATAATCCATGCTCGGCGCGCTCATCATCGTCTTCCGCGAGGCCATTGAAGCGGGCCTCATCATCGGCATCGTCGCGGCCGTGACGCGCGGCGTCGCCGGTTCGCGCGGCTTCATCGCGGGCGGCGTCGGGGCCGGCGTCATCGGCGCGATGATTGTCGCCTTCTTCGCCGACCGCCTGTCGCAATCCTTCGCCGGCAGCGGTCAGGAGCTGTTCAACGCCGCGGTGCTCGCGCTCGCCGTCGTCATGCTCGCCTGGCACAACATCTGGATGTCCCGCCACGGCCGCGAGCTTGCGCAGGAGCTTTCGGACGTCGGCCGCGCCGTGGCGCGCGGCGACCGCACGCTGTTTGCGCTCGCAACGGTCGTGGGGCTCGCCGTGCTGCGCGAGGGCGCGGAAGTCGCCTTGTTTCTCTATGGGGTTCTCGCCTCGGGCGAGTCGGCGTGGGATGTTTTCGCCGGCGGGCTCGCGGGCCTCGGCCTCGGCGCCGTCACCAGCGTCGCGACCTTCTATGGCCTCGTCACCATTCCGCCGCGCCATCTCTTCGCCGTCACCACGACGCTGATCACGCTGCTCGCGGCGGGCCTCGCGGCGCAATGCGTCGCCTTCCTGCAGCAGGCGGGGATCGTCACCGCGCTTTCCGACACGCTGTGGGACACGTCCTGGATTCTCTCGGACAAGAGCATCGCAGGCCGCGTTCTGCACACGCTGATCGGCTATGCGGACCAGCCGTCGCAAATGCAGGTCGTGATCTATGTGGCGACCATCGTCGCGATCGTCGCCGCGACGAAACTCACGGCGCTGCGCCCGCCTGCAGCCGTGCGGGCGCCGGCGGAGTGAGGGCGAGGTTCAGTCCCGCGTCGCAATATTGATCTTCTTGATCACACGCTCGGGCTCCGGCCTCACGAGGTCGACCGACAGCAGCCCGTTCACCAGATCGGCGCCCAGCACCTGCATGCCCTCGGCGAGGAGGAAGGCGCGCTGGAACTGGCGCGCGGCGATGCCGCGATGCAGGAAGTGCCTCTCGCGCTCCTCCGCCTGCCGGCCTCGGATGACGAGCTGGTTCTCTTCGAGCGAGACGTCGAGCTGATCGCGGGTGAAGCCGGCGACGGCGAGCGTGATGCGCAACCGCTCCGGCTCGCTCTCGCTCCTCGGCAGGCGCTCGATGTTGTAGGGCGGATAACCGTCCGAGCCGCTGCGCGCGACGCGGTCCAGAGCGCGTTCGATTTCGTCGAAACCCAAAAGAAATGGCGAATTAAGCGGCGGACGTGACATGTCGCGAAGCCCTTCTGGCGCCTCAAATCCCGGAACCCTTCAGGCGTCCCGGCCCCGACTTATATGGCCGAGCGGGCGCGCCGGTTCAAGATTGCCGCCATTGACGGCGCGGCGCGGAGCGCCCATCTGCGGACAATCGTTTCTCGCGCCCCGAAGAGTCCTCATGCAACAGCGGCTGGGCCTTGCCGTTTCTTTCGTCCTTGCGGCGATGTTTCTCGCCGGGAGCGCCCGCGCCGAGGAGCCGCCGCCCGTCGTCGCGCCCGAGGGCGACCGCTTTACGCTCACCCCCGCCGACGGCGGCTTCCTGCGGCTCAACAAGGACACGGGGGCGATCTCCTATTGCTCGGTGAAGGACGGCGTCTCCGTGTGCCGGCTGGGCGCCGACGAACGCGCGGCGCTGGAGGCCGAGATCGCGAGGCTGCGCGCGGAAAACGCGCAACTGAAGGCTGCGGCTAGCGCCGCGCCGGGCCGTCCCTCGACGCTGCCGGGCGAAGAGGAGTTCGAGCGCGCGCTCTCCTTTACCGAGCGGTTTCTGCGACGCATAATGCGACTCTTCCGCGAGGAAGCGCCGGCGGGAGGCGGGCTGTGACGGATCAGGGACCCTTCGCCAACTGGCCGCATCTGGACAAGCCAAAACCGCCGCGTCCGGAGCGCGAATTTCTCGTCCTTCCCGGCTCTACGGAAACGGAACCCGAACCCATGGCGTCGAACAACAACGCGCTCGAAAATTTCCTCGGCGGCTCGCCGCTCAACGTCTTCGTGCGGCTGTTCTTCATCTCGCTCGTCGTCGGCGCGCTGCTGATGTGGCTGGAGCTGCGGCCGATCGACATTCTGCGCGGCGTGCAGGCCTTCTTCGACCGCATCTATCAATTGGGCTTCGGCGCGGTGAAGGAGGTCGCGAGCTATGTGCTGGCCGGCGCCGTCTTCGTCGTGCCGGCGTGGTTCGTGTTGCGACTGCTGAATATCGGCGGAGGCAAGCGGTGAAACGCGCTGTTTTTCTTTCACTTGTTCTCGCTGGCTCGCCCGCCGTCGCGGCGAGCCCCGACGCGTGGGAAGAATTTCGCGCCAATGTGAAGAAGGCCTGCGCGAAACTTGCGGCCGTGGAGCTGGAAAATCCCTCGATCTGGGTCGACCCCTTCGGCACAGAAAGCTATGGCGTCGCCATCGCCAAGGGCCCGTCGAAATACGACAAGTCGCAACAAGAGGTTGTCTGCGTCTTCGACAAGCGGAGTGAGAAGGCGGAAGCGACTTCCGCATTCAAGCGCTGAACGGGCGCTCATCCCGCCATAGAGCGCGTTCAGGAAAAGTGTCGGCGGTTTTCCGTTCGAACGCGAGACAAGATATGAAGCGAGACCAAATTCGACGAATTGGAATTCGCCGAAGTTGGTCTAGCGCCGCCTTCTGATGCTCGACGTCAGATCGGGTTGATCGTCGGGCGTTTCCTCGAGCGCATCCCGGCGCGGCGGAACCGGCGTCGCGGCCGCGTTGATCGGGCCCAACCCGTCTCCTCCGCCCTCGAAGGCGGCGAGCGGCGGCTTGCCGGTCGTGTCGTTGTCCGTCTCCTCGCCGGCGCCGGCCTTTGCATTCTGCATCGCGACGAGCGGCGACTGATCCGGCGGCGGCAGGGTTTCCTGCGGCGCGGGCTTGCAGATGGTGCGGCCCGAGCGGCCGTGCTGCGCCAGATCCACATGAATATGATTGTAGTGGAAGGCGTTGGATCCCGGCGACAAGACGGTCGAGAAATGGCCGCAGGAGCCGCGATGCACATCCATCAGAAAGGCGCGGGTCTGCTCGTCGCCGCGCCACCAGTCGCGCACAAGCGTGATCTGACGTCCGTCGGCGAGCACGAAGCCGCCGATGTCGAGCGCATTGCCGAAGGAATGTTCCGAGAGCTGCGCGCCGCGCATATTGTTCATGCCCCGGCAGGCGTAGGAGCCCATCGAGTTGATCTGCACGACATTCTGGCCGAAGCGCGCCTGGGCCGCGGGCTGCACGGTATCGGCGAGCCATTGGTCGAGCTCCGCCACCATGGGGCAGTCGAGCGTCGCAGTGGCGTTGAACGTCACCGCCCCGCCCTGCAGCGCGGTCACCTTGAAGGGTTTGGTCAGCCCGCAAATGCCGGGGCCGTCGACCTCATTGGCGAGGGCGATGAATTCGGAAGGGTGGACTTTTCTCTGCGCGATACAGGCGTTTTCGGCATGGGTCCGCCAGGCGGGGCGCTGGGGCCTGAAGGGCGCGGAGCAGCCGGCGAGCGTCGCAAGGAACGCGAGGAGGAGGGGGAGCGAGACGCGGCGGGCCATGCCGCGAAGTCTGCGGCGCGGGCGTTAATGCGAAGTCGAAAAATTTAGTTAATAGTGAGATATTTCATGACTGTGGCCGGGGAGCCCCGGCCACAGTGGAACGCATCTTTACTGCGTCCCGCCCTTGCGGGCGCGCATGAAGGAGTCGAACTCCGCCCGGTCGCGGGCGCGGCGCAGCTCCTCGATATGTTCGGCGAATTCGCGCTCGGCCTCCGCCAGCTTGCGGCGCTCTTCCTCGAGCCGGGCGAGTTCGCTCTCGCGCCATTCGTCGAAAGCGGCGTTGCCCGACGAGCGCATGAAGGACGGGCCGCCCCAGCCGCGCGAGGCGTCGCGGGAGACGTCTCCGAAGGCGGATTTCATCCGCGCCCCCTGTTCGCTGGCGAAGGAAAAGAGGTCGCCCTCATAGCCCCAGCCGCGCTGCCAGACCTTCCAGCACAGGATCGCGAGGCCGAGCGGCCAGAAGATGAAGAAGCCGAGGACAACCGCGGCGATTTCGTAAGGCTTCCAATGCGCGCACCCCTGGCGTCCCCAAGGGGAGTCCCCGGACGAGGACGACATGCGGGAATAACGATGGCAGCTCATGTTCGGCTCCGTTGCGATTACGCCGGGGCGGACCCTCGGGCCAGTCCGGCGATGTGAATGTTATAAACATTAACATCGCGTCCGGCAAGTCTCTCGCCGGCCCGATCGATATCGTCACTGCGCAGGAGCGGTTCAAGCCGGAGCGGCGCGGGCTCTTGCGACGGCGGCTTCCATGACGCCCTGCACGGCGCCTTCGAGAACCAGCGCGGGGTCGGCGGTGCGGGCGGGGTCGAAATGTCCGGAGACCGTGAGCATGGCGACACCATGGGCCAGCGCCCAGACCTGCAAGGCGACATGACGCGCGCCCTGCGCAGGCGCGCGGGCCTCCTGCAGCCATGCGACCACGGCGCGCCAAAGAATTTCGAGCGCATGGTCGGCCGCGCCGCCGGCCTGTGGATCGGCCAGCGTCGCCGCCTGTCCGAACATCGCCGTGTAGAGGCCCGTCTCCTCGCGGGCGAATTTGAGATAGGCTCCGCACATGGCGCGCATGGCGCTTTTTGCGTCGGGTCGCCCCTCGTTCCAGGCGGCCTCGATGCGCTCGCCGAAGATCTCGAATCCCTGCCGCGCCAGTTCGGCCAATAGAGCGTCGCGGCCGCTGAAATGCCGGTAGGGCGCGGCGGGCGTGACTCCGGCGCGGCGCGCCGCCTCCGCGAGCGTGAGCGCCGAGGGGCCGCCCTCGGCGAGAAGCTCGATCGCCGCGTCGACGAGCGCCTGCTTGAGCGATCCGTGATGATAGCGCCGTTTCTGATGCACTGGCCGCCTCTTCCCCGGGCGCCGGCGTCATCCCGCCGCCCCGATCAGAAGAACAGGGTTGCGGACGCGCCGAATGGCGTTAACCTTGCATCGACACCGCGCCGTCTACGCCCGTCGTCACGGGCGCCGCCGACAGGAGCGCCGCCATGGCAAAGACCCAGATCCTCGATCTCGTCGCCGTCCTCGCCGCCTTCGCCTTCGCCAGCGCCGTCATCATCAGCGCCTGGTGAGAGAATCAGCCGGCGAGCTTGGCCATCAGCGCGTCGGAGATTTCGAAATTGGCGTAGACGTTCTGCACGTCGTCATTGTCCTCGAGCGCGCCGACGAGCTTGAGAATTTTTTCGCCCGCCTCGTCGTCGACCTTGATCGTGTTCTGCGGCCGCCAGACGAGCGCCGCCTTGCGCGGCTCCCCGAATTTCTCTTCCAGAGCCTTGGCGACGTCGCGCAGGGACTCGACGGAAGTGATGATTTCATGGGCTTCGTCGGTGGTGGAGACGTCGTCCGCGCCGGCCTCGATGGCCGCTTCCATCATCGCGTCCTCGGAGGCGACCTTCTTGTCGAATTCGACGAGGCCCACGCGGTCGAACATGAACGAGACCGCGCCCGTCTCGGCGAGCGATCCGCCCGCCTTGGTGAAATAGGAGCGCACTTCGCCGGCCGTGCGGTTGCGGTTGTCGGTCAGCGCCTCGATGATGACCGCGACGCCGCCGGGGGCGTAGCCCTCGTAGCGCACCTCGTCGTAGTTCTCCGAGTCGGCGCCCGACGCCTTCTTGATCGCGCGGTCTATATTGTCCTTGGGCATGTTCTCGGCCTTGGCGGCGAGAACAGCGGCGCGCAGGCGGGCGTTCATGTTGGGGTCGGGCAGGCCCGCCTTGGCGGCGACGGTGATTTCGCGGGCGAGCTTGGAGAAGAGCTTGGAGCGGATCGCGTCCTGCTTGCCCTTCTTGTGCATGATGTTCTTGAACTGACTGTGCCCGGCCATCTCGCTTCGCCCTATGTCCTCTCGAATTCGCCCCGAAGGCTTTCCGGCGCGTCATATACGCCGGGGCGGAACGGAAATAAAGAAAAGGACCACATTCTTCCATGAGCGCAGAAAACGATACGTCCGCCCGGAGCCGATGCGTCCCCGAGCCGCCCGACCCCGTCGAGCGGAGAACGCCGCTGCCGGGAACCCGGCCAAAGCCGGATCACGAGGATCCCGCCGCCTCGGAGCGGGTGCGGGCGATCATAGAGAACCCCGCTTATCGCGAGGCGGATTCCGACGTCGATTTTCTCAACGCCGACAGGGCGCGCGGTCCGCGTCTCCAGCTCGACTATCTCAAGCCCCAGACGATCATGGAGCGCGAGGGGCTGACCGACGCCATCGTGGTCTTCGGCTCGACCCGGCTCAGGGAGCCGAGCGCCGCGCGCATGCGCGTCCTGGAGGCGCGCGAGGCCTGCAAGGTCGCGCCCGACGACCCGGCGGCCCGCGAGAGGCTGGCCGTCGAGGAGCGCCTTCTCGAAAAGGCGCGCTATTACGACGTCGCGCGGGAGTTCGGAGCGCTCGTCGGCGCCGCCTGCGACTGCGGCGCGGGACGTCGGATCGCCATCGTCACCGGCGGCGGCCCCGGGGCGATGGAGGCGGCCAATCGCGGGGCCTTCGACGTCGGTGCGCCCTCGGTGGGGTTGAATATCGCCCTGCCGCGCGAGCAGTTCCCCAACCCGTATGTCACGCCGGGCCTGTGCTTCCGTTTTCACTATTTCGCGATGCGAAAGCTGCATTTCCTGCTGCGGGCGCGTGCGCTCGTCGCCTTTCCCGGCGGCTATGGCACCTTCGACGAATTGTTCGAGACGCTGACGCTGGTGCAGACGCGCAAGATCGCGCCGCTTCCGGTCGTGCTCGTCGGCGAGGCCTTCTGGCGGCGCGCCTTCGACGTCGACTTCCTCGTCGACGAAGGCGTCATCGATCCGGAGGATCGTGACCTTTTCTGGTACGCGGAGACGGCGTCACAGATTTGGGAAGGCGTTCTGAGCTGGTGCGAAAAGGCCGGCGAGCCGCTGATCTGTTGAGAAATTCACAAGCTATGCTTCGATCGTCACAGCGCTTTTGCCGCTCTGCGACAATATTCCCCGCCTGCGCCATTGAGAGTCTTCCGGGCGCCCCCTATCTTTTCAGCGGTGGCGCCGCGCCGCTCGAGTTTTCATGCGGAGGATTCGAAATGAGTTCGGAAGGAGAATCGAAAATGAGTTGGTTTAAAGCGATCGCCGGCGGCGTGATCGGCGCCGAGGCCCTGAGCCTCATCAAGGAATATGTCGAGAAGCAGGGCGGGCTCGACGCCGTCGTCAAGAATTTTCAGGAAGGCGGCTTCAAGCGCCAGGTCGACTCCTGGGTCTCCACCGGCAAGAACGAGGCGATCAACGCCATCGAGGTCGGACAGGCGATCGGCGTCGAAAAACTGAAGAAACTCGCGGAAGCCACTGGCGTCGATTACGACAAGGCGCGCGATCTCCTCGCCGAATATCTGCCGATCGCGATCGACAAGTCGACGCCCGAGGGCAAGCTGCCGCCGAAGGATCAGGCTTAAACCGCCGGTCATATTTTCATTCGGGTAGCGTTCGCGTAGCTGTGTCCTGGCCGCCGGTCCGTGATTTCGGGCCGGCGGTCTTTGTCTTACAGGGCGGGACGGCGCCTCGCGCGCCCTTGCCACCGCCGCGACGATTTTGTAAGGCCGGTGGCGCGCCGGGGCTCGGCGAGGCTTCCGGGCCCGAGCGGCCAAGACGCGCATCGCGAAAATAAATTCATAGCGCTCCAACCGCCCGCACTGCGCAAGACCGGCGTATGTAAGCGCGCATTCGACAAGGACGATAGATGGCCAAACGCGCGCTGGTGACAGGCGTCACGGGACAGGACGGCGCTTATCTGTCGCAGTTTCTGCTCGACAAGGGCTACGAGGTTCATGGCGTGATTCGCCGCTCCTCGCATCGCGGCGTCGAGGACCATCGCCTGCGCTGGCTCGGCATTAGCGGGAAGGTGCATCTGCACGACGCCGATCTGATCGACCTTTCGAGCCTGCTGCGCACGGTTCAGGACGTCCAGCCGGACGAGATATACAATCTCGCGGCGCAGTCCTATGTCGCTTCTTCCTGGCGCCAGCCGATCCTGACGGCGAATGTCACCGCCACGGGCGTGACCAACATGCTCGAAGCGATGCGTCTCGGCGCGCCCGGCGCGCGTTTCTACCAGGCTTCCTCCTCGGAAATGTACGGCCTCATCCAGGAGCCGATGCAGAGCGAGAAGACGCCCTTCTATCCGCGCAGCCCCTACGCCGTCGCCAAGCTCTACGGCCACTGGATAACGGTGAACTACCGCGAGAGCTTCGGCCTGCACGCTTCATCGGGCATTCTGTTCAATCACGAGAGCCCGCTGCGCGGCGTCGAATTCGTCACGCGCAAGGTCACGCATGGCGTCGCGGGCATCAAGCTCGGTCTGGCGAAAGAGCTGCGTCTCGGCAATATCGACGCGAAACGCGACTGGGGCCACGCCAGGGATTACGTCCGCGCCATGTGGCTGATGCTGCAGCAGGAGACGCCGGACGACTATGTCGTGGCGACGGGCGTCACCACGACGGTGCGCGACATGTGCCGCATCGCCTTCGACCACGCCGGGCTCGACATGGACAAATATCTCATCATCGACCCCGCCTTCTACCGGCCGGCCGAGGTCGACGTCCTGCTTGGCGACTCCAGCAAGGCGCGGCGCGTGCTGGGCTGGGAGCCGCAAATCAATCTCGATCAGATGATCCGCGAAATGGTCGATGCGGATCTCGAAAGGCTGCGGCGCGAGGCGGCGGTCTAGTTTCGACAGGGCGCGGCGATGGCGGCCTTCCAGAGCATTCTCGTGACGGGCGGCTCCGGCTTCGTGGGCTCCCACATGTCCGCGGCTCTGGCTGAAGCCTATCCGCAGGCCGCCCGGGCAATGCTGATGCGTCCCGGCGAGAGCGGCGGACATCCGGCCTTCGAGACCTTCACGGCCGATCTCCTCGATGAAGCCGCTCTCGACCGGCTGGTCGAGAAAAGGCGGCCGGACCTTGTGGTCCATCTCGCCGGACAGGCCTCGATCACGGAAGCCGCCAAATCCGCCGAACAGACCTGGCGGGTGAATTTTCACGGCTCTTTCGCGCTGGGAGCGGCGGTGGCGCGCTATGCGCCGCAGGCGGTCTTTCTCTTCGCCTCCACCGCGCAGGTCTATGGCGCGAGCTTTCGCGAGGGCGTGCTGACGGAAGAAGCGCCGCTGCGGCCGCTCGACGTCTACGCCCGTTCGAAAGTCGCCGCGGAGGGCGCGCTCGCCGACGTGCTGGGGAAGGATGCTCGGCTGATCGTCGTGCGTCCGGTCAATCATTCGGGCCCCGGCCAGCGCAACCGGAGTTTCGTCCTGGCCTCCTTCGCGGCGCAGATCGCCGCGATCGAGGCCGGGCGGGCCGAACCGCGCCTCAGGGTCGGCGATCTCTCCAAGGCGCGGGACTTTCTCGACGTGCGCGACGTGATCGACGCCTATATGCGGCTGATCGCGGCCGCGGGCGATCTGCCCGACCGCGCGTCGGTCTTCAACGTCGCCTCGGGCCAGCCGCGCAGCATCGCGTCGCTGCTCGACGTGTTGCGGGCGCGGGCGCGCAAGCCTTTCGAGGTCGAGGTCGAAGAGCAGTTGCTGCGCCCGTCGGCGATCGACATTCCCAGCGTCGCCTGCGACGCCTCTAAGCTGCGCGCGGCGACCGGCTGGAGCCCGCAGCATCCGCTCGAAGAAATGGCGCAGGCGCTGCTCGACCAATGGCGTGCGGCGCAGGCGAGCGGCCGCGCATGAGCGGCGAGGATCCGTCCGCTAGGGAGGCCGAGCGCGAACGAATCCGTCTGCTCGAATTCCAGCTCGACTATCTGCGCGCGGAACTGCTGCATCTGACGCATGAGCGCTACCGGATGATCTATTCGGTCTCCGGCCATGTCTATCGCTTCCTTCGCCCGATCGAACAGCGGATCGCGGACGCCGCCGCGGCGCTATTTGCGAAATTTCGCCCAAGTCGCGCCGACGCGCCGGCTCCCGTCGAGGCGCCGCCCCCGCCGATCGCGGCCCTGCGCCTGCCGGCGCGCCGTCTCCTCATCGACGTGACGGGCACGATCAAGCGCGACGCCGGCACCGGCATTCAGCGCGTGGTGAAGGAGGTCGTGCGCGCTTGTCACGGCGGCGCGCGTTTCGAGATCCCGGCCTTCGCCGTCCGCTGCGAGAACGGCAGGCTCTACACCGCCAACGCCTTCACCGCGTCGCTCGGGGGCGGGGAGACGGGGCCCGACACGGAAGTCGACGTCGCGCCCGGCGACCGCTTTCTCATGCTCTCCGACAGCTGGAACGCCTTCGAGGAGCTTGCGCCGGTCTTCGGGCGCATCCGCGCGCAGGGCGGCGAGATCGTCACCTGCATCTTCGATCTCATCCCCGAGCTTTACCCGCACGCCTGTCACGAAGTGACCGTTCCGCGCTATCGCGCATGGTTGCGCAAGGCGCTGCTCGAGAGCGACGCCTTTCTCGCCATATCCCGCACGGTCGCCGGAGAACTCGCCGATTTTGTCGTCGAGACGGGCCTGCCGCATCGCCCCGATCTGAAGATCGGATGGTTTCATTGCGGCGCCGACATCGCTGCGCCTGCAACCGCGACGCCCCGGGAAAAGATCGCCGCCGCCGTCGCGGGAGAGACGCCCGCCTTTCTCGCGGTCGGCACCCTCGAGCCGCGCAAGGGCCATCGCGTCGCGCTCGCCGCCTTCGACGAACTCTGGGAGCAGGGGGTCGACGCGAGACTCGTTGTCGTCGGACGGCGCGGCTGGTTCGAGGAGGCGCTGGCCGCCTCCATCGCCGGCCACCCGGAATTCGGCAAGCGGCTGTTCTGGTTCGACGACGTCGACGACGGCGAATTGTCCTATCTTTACGATCGCGCCGAAGCGCTCGTCTTCCCCTCCTACGCCGAGGGCTTCGGCCTGCCGATCGTCGAGGCGGCGCTGCGCGGGCGCATGGTGATCTGCAGCGACATCCCGGTGTTTCGGGAGGTGGGGCGGGAAGGCGCGATCTATTTCCGGGTTAATGACCCGCATGCGCTCGCGCGCACGATCCGCGGCGTTCTCGCCGGCGATCTTTCGGCCGATCCCGGCCGCGCGCTCGGCGCATCCTGGGGCGAGGCGGCGCGGCGCATTGTCGAGGTCGTGGCGCATGAGGACTGGCTGCGGCGCCTTCCGTGAGCCTTGACCTCCGCTCTGGCCGGCGGCGCGCCGCAACTTGGCGGGTTTCGCTGTTTTCGCCGCTCGGGAAAGCATGTTAGAGAGGCGTCAATCGGTCGCGCCTTCGGGGCTCTCGGGCTCCGGAGGCTGCGGCTTTTGACTGAAGACGCTCGCGCCGCCCCGGCGCGCCGATCAAGGGACCGCATTCATGGCGCTCAATATTCCGTTCATCAACGAGCAGACGCCCAAGACATTTTTCAAGATGCTCAATCTGGAGGCGTCGCAGCTGTCGCTGCCGGAATCGAAGCAGCTGATGCAGGGAATGCTGGTCGCCTATGTGGTGTTGCAGACCGGCGCGCAATTCTTCAGCCATTCGCTGCTGGTCAGCATCTTCTATGGCGTCGCCAGCGCCGCCTTTCTCTATGGCGCGACCGTCTACCTGCTGCGTTATCTCAAGCAGGAGGAAAAGTTCGTCCGCACGCTGACGGCGCTCGCCGCCATGGGCGCCGTCGCCGCGCTCGCCTACATCATCCTCCACCTCATCGTCGGCGTCGCGCTCCCGCCGCCGCTGCCGACGGATCGCCTTGCGCGCTTCCTGCTGTTCCCGATCATCGTCTGGACGGCTTTCATGTACGCGTTCCTCTTCCGCCATGTCGCGCTGCGGCCGATCCCGGCCTTCGTGACTGCGGCGCTCTACGTCCTCGTCATCGAGATCGTGCTCTCGGCGATCAAGTTCTGACGCGCCGCAGCGCAAGGGCCCTTGAACGAACCGGCGTCCGCGACAACGGGCGCCGGTCTTTTTTTGCCTGACGCGCGTACAAATATTGTCTAAAGCGTGGCCATATTAAGCGGGCATTAAGCTTAACAGTTCACTCTTCCTTCATTCCCGCGCCGGGCCCCTCGCGACCGGCCGGCGCATAGCAAGGAAGAAGTCCATGGTCCGCCCGTTCTTGCGCGCCCGCGCGACAATTTTCACCGCGATGGCCGCCGCGCTCGTCGCGTCCGCGGCGCAGGCCGCCGACATGCCGTTCCCGGTCGAGACTCCCACGCCCGTGAACGAGGGTCCGGTGGAATGGGGTTCGAACTGGTATCTGCGTGGCCAGGTCGGCGCCGCAGACCACAATATCTCGACCGTCGACGGCATGAGGCTGTCGACGAGCTGGCCGTCGAACTGGACCATCGGCCTTGGCGGCGGCTACCAGTTCACCAACTGGCTGCGCGCCGATGCGACGGTCGATTATCAGGAGCTGTGGGATCGCAACGGCCTCCAGTTCGGCCAGCCCTGCGTCGGCATGGATATCTACGGTCCCGGCGGAATCGTGGTGAATGCGCCCTATCCCGCTATCTGCACGCCCGGCGTCAAGAATCGCGCCGAATCGATCTCCTTCATGGCGAACGCCTATCTGGATCTCGGCAACTGGTGGGGGTTCACGCCTTACGTGGGCGCCGGCGTCGGCGCCAATCTCTTCATCCAGCGGCACAATGTGATGTGGTCGCCGGCCTTCTACCCTTACGTCAATTTCGCGCCCGCGACCGGCGTTTCGAGCGATTATCTGCGCTTCGCCTACGCCGGCATGGCGGGCGTGAGCTACGACATCGATTCGCACTGGAAGATCGACCTCGGCTACCGCTTCATCAATCTCGGTCAGCTGCAGGGCTTCGACATCTACAATCAGCGCATCTCGCGGGACATGACCAGCCACCAGTTGCGTCTGGGCTTCCGTTACGTGATCGACTGACGCGCGCCGCCGCTCTAGGCGCGCCCGCCACGCAATGTTAAACAACCGGCCGGCCGATCCGTACGTGATCGGCCGGTTTCGTTTTTCGCGCATGCGCCCTTGAACCGGATCGCCGCCTCATGACTTCTCTCGATGTCCTCGGCATTGGCAACGCCATCGTCGACACCATTTCCCGCGCCGACGACGACCTCCTCGTCGCCTCGGGCCTCAACAAGGGCTCCATGGCGCTCGTGGACGAGGCGCGCGCTGCTGCGCTCTATGAAAAGATGGGTCCGACGACGGTCATTTCCGGCGGTTCCGCCGCCAACACCATGGCGGGGCTCGCGAGTCTGGGCGCCAGGGCCGGGTTCGTCGGGAAGGTGAAGAACGACGACGCCGGCCGCGAGTTCACGCACGACATCCGCAAGGCGGGCGTCGCCTTCGACACGCCGCCGGCGGCCGACGGCGCCGCGACCGCGCGCTGCCTCATCTTCGTCACGCCCGACGGCCAGCGCACGATGAACACTTTCCTCGGCGCCTGTCAGGCGCTGGCGCCGGAGGACATCGACGAGGCGCGCGTCGCCGATGCGAAAGTTCTCTATATGGAAGGCTATCTGTGGGATCCGCCGGGCGCCAAGGAGGCCTTCCTGAAGGCCGCGAAGGTTTCGCGCGCAAAGGGCCGCAAGGTGGCGCTGACCCTTTCCGACAGCTTCTGCGTCGATCGCTATCGCGGCGAGTTCCTTTCGCTCATCCGCGACCGCGTCGTCGACATCGTCTTCGCCAATGAGAGCGAATTGCACGCGCTCTACGAGACCGCCGATTTCGAAACGGCGATCGCCGCGCTGCGCGCGGAGAAGGATCTGCTCGGCGTCGTGACGCGTTCGGAAAAGGGCTGCATCGTCGCCGACAGCGCGAATCTGCTGTCCGCCCCGGCTTTCCCGGTCGAGGAAGTCGTCGACACGACAGGCGCCGGCGATCTTTTCGCCGCCGGCTTCCTCGCCGGCTACACGCGGGGCCTGCCGCATGAGCGCAGCGCCGCGCTCGGCGCCCTTGCGGCGGCGGAAATCATCTCTCATGTTGGCGCGCGCCCGCAGAAGGATCTTCTGCAGCTCGCGCGCGACAATGGCGTTCTGGCTTGAGCGATCAGACCAATAATCGGAGGAAAAGGATGCGTTCTTTCACGAAGACACTGGCGGTCGCGCTCGTCGCCGCCTCGGCTGGACTGGCGCTTGCGCCGACCATGGTCCGCGCCGAACCCGAAACGACGCTCACCGCGAGCGGCCTGAAGATCATCGACAACAAGGTTGGAACCGGCGCCGCCGCGAAGTCCGGCCAGACCGTTTCGGTGCATTACACGGGCTGGCTCTACAATAACGGAGCCAAGGGCAAGAAGTTCGACAGCTCGCGCGATCGCGGCGAGCCTTTCGAGTTTCCGCTCGGCGGCGGGCAGGTCATCGCGGGCTGGGACGAGGGCGTCGCCGGCATGAAGGTGGGCGGCAAGCGCACGCTCATCATTCCGCCGGAGCTCGGCTATGGCGCGCGCGGCGCAGGCGGCGTGATCCCGCCGGGCGCGACGCTGATGTTCGACGTCGAACTCGTCGGCGTGAAGTAAGAGCCTTCGTCAACCGGCTCCCCGAGCCGGTTGACAATGTTCGCTGCGGCTTGATTTAATGCAAGCAGGCGATGGGGTTCGCCTTGTAACCGCCCTCGGGGCTGATGACTCCTGCATATGTCTGCACGGCGGGAGTCTGCATGAAAACGATAAACTTTGCCCTTTTGAAATCGACGCTCGCGCCACGCTCGTCTTTCGGACGGGTGAGTAGGACAGAGCTGGCCGCCTTCTCGCGGAGGGCTGCGAAATGACCCCGATCTGGGCGCAGGCCGCTCTGGTTTTCGGGCTCGCATTGATCGCGAGCCTCTTCGCGCATCGCTTCCGTCTCTCGACCGCGCTCGTTGAAATCATCATCGGCCTTCTCGCGCGGACCGTGCTGGGGCTGACGCTGGGCGCGGAGGTCTTCGCCGTCAACGAGCCATGGGTGAAGACGCTCGCCGGCATTGGCGCGATCTTCCTCACCTTCCTCGCCGGGGCCGAGCTCGATCCCGACGTCTTCAAGATGAAATGGAAGGAGGCCGCGGCCATCGGCGGCGCGAGCTTCCTCGTTCCCTCGGTCGCGTGCTGGGCCGCCGCGCACTATCTTCTCGGCTGGGAGTCGTCGCCCGCGATCCTCGCCGGCATTGCGCTCGCCGCCACTTCGGTCGCCGTCGTCTACACGGTGATGATGGAATATGGCTTCAACCGCACCGATTACGGCAAGACGATCCTCGCCGCCTGTTTCATCACCGATCTCGGCACGGTGGTGACGCTCGGCCTCGTCTTCGCGCCTTTCACATGGAAGACGCTCATCTTCGTCGCCGCGCTCGGCGCCGCCTTTGTCGGTCTTCCGAAGATCACGCCCGTCGCGTTCGAAAAATTCGGCGGGCGCCCGTCGGAGTTCGAGGCGAAATTCCTCCTGTTCGCGCTCATGCTGCTCGGCGCGCTCGCGACATGGGCGGGGAGCGAAGCCGTGCTGCCGGCCTATCTTGTCGGAATGGCGCTCGCGGGCGGCGTCGGGCGCGACAGCGCGCTGGTTCGCAGACTGCGCACCATCACCATCGGCCTGCTGACGCCCTTCTATTTCATCCGCGCCGGCTATTTCGTCTCGCTGCCCGCGGTTGTCATGGCGCCTGTCGGCGTCATCGTCTTTCTGCTGGTGGAGATGGCGAGCAAGGTCGTCAGCGTCTATCCCGTCGCGCGCGCTTTCAGGTCGCCGCACAAGGATGCGATGTATACGACGCTGCTGATGGCGTCGGGCCTGACCTTCGGCACGATCTCCGCGCTCTTCGGTCTTTCCAACAGGATCATCGACGAATCGCAATATTCGACGCTCGTCGCCGCGATCATCGCGACGGCCGTCGTCCCGACGCTGATCGCCAACAGATTCTATCTGCCGCGCCATCACCTGCCCAAGGATGAAATCGAGCAGGCGCTCGCCGCGCATGACGCAGAGGCGCAGGAGGCCATCGACGCGTCCGAAGTGCGTTCATAGATTTACTTCAATTGCCGGCGGCGCATTCGGATGTTTCGATCGCGACGGGAAGATTTTCCTTCACGATCGACGCCGCCGTCGCTTTGCCCTGCGCCAGATCGTTGCTGTAGACGTCGGTGGCGTATTCGGGCGAGGCGGTTTTCGTTTTCGAGGCGTTGGGCTGCGTCTCGGTGTTCGTCACGTCGATCGTGATGTTGGTCGAAAGGCCCGGCCGCAGCGGATGTTTTTCAATTTCATCCGGGCGCAGCGCGATGCGCACGGGCACGCGCTGCACGATGCGGATGAAATTGCCCGTGGCGTTGTCGGGCGGCAGGAGCGCGAAGACGCTGCCGGAGCCCGGCACGATGCCGTCCACCGTCCCATGGAAGCGCGGGCTGTCGCCATAGAGATCGACCCTGATGTCCACCGGCTGCCCCGGCCGCACCCGCTCGAGACGGTTCTCCCAGAGATTGGCCTCGATCCACAGATGATCGAGCGGCACGATGGTCATCAGCTGGTCGCCGGGCTTCACGCGCTGGCCGACCTGCGCCTTGCGCTTGGCGATGAAGCCCGAGGCCGGCGCCCGCACCTGCTGGCGCACATATTCGATATGCGCGTCGAGATATTTCGCGCGAGCCGCTTCGACATCCGGGTGGGTCGCGGGCGTGACGCCGTTCACGCGCGCTTCGATTGCGTGAAGCTCGGCGCGCGACTCGCGCAGATCGGCTTCGAGCGCGGCGAGTTGGTCTCGCGTGTTCTGCACCTGCTGCTGGGAGACCGAGCCCGTCGTCGCCGCCTGCTGGTAGCGCGCAAGGTCATGGCGCGCGCGGTCGCGCAGCGCGGCGCGCGAGGCGATCTTCTCGCAGACCTGCCGCCGCGTGGCGAAGAGCGCGCCCACATTGCGCGTCGTGCGCGCGAGATCGCCCGCGGCCTGAAGCAGCGAGGCTTCCGCGCGCTGCCTGTCGAGCAGCATGAGAACGTCGCCTTTCTTCACGCTCTGCGTTTCCTCGACCCGCACGTCGGAGACGATGCCGGTGGCGTCGGCATAGACCGGAATGAGATTGCCGGTCACGAAGGCGTTGTCGGTGGATACGAAAAAACGATCCTTCACGAGCCATTTCCCGCCGAAGAAGAGTCCAGCGAGAGCAACGACGACTCCGACGCCCGCAAGCAGCAAGTTGCGGCGCGCGCGAATGGATTTACGGGCGAAGGGCGTTTGCATCAGCCCCCGCCGAGGGATTGGATGACGTCGACGACAGGCGTGATATTGTCTTTCTCCGGGTTGATCGGCGCCTGCATGGGGCCTTCCGTATAGCCGCCGCCGAGCGCCTGAAAAAGATCCACCGTGGCGGCCTGATTGTCGCCCTCGAGCGCCGCCTGCGCATAGCTCTGGTCGAGCACGCCGAGCGCCAGCAGCACGATCTCGCGGCGATCCCTGATTCCGTTGCGCCAGCGCGAACGCGCCATGTCGAGCTCCGTGCGCCGCGCGGCGACGAGCCGGTTCTGCGCGTCGAGCGCCGTGCGCGTCTGCTTCACATTGGCGAGCGCGTCGGCGACCTGCTGCGCCGCCGCGAGCAATGTTTCATTGTATGAGTCGACCGCCTCGTCATATTCCGCGCGCCGTCCTTCGAGCCTCCCCGAGAGTCGCCCGCCCTGAAAGATCGGAAGGTGAAAACCCGGTGTGACGGCGTAGCTGAACGCCGAGGAGCGAAAGAGGAATTTCCCGAGTTCGCTGATCTGCGTGCTGTTGCGAGAAGCCTCGAGCCCCGCGAAGCCGACGAGGTCGATCGAGGGGAGAAATTCCGCCTTGGCGGCGTGAATGCGTTCGGCCGCGGCCTCGGCGCGATGCATGGCGGCGGAAAGATCGGGGCGATGGGCGAGCATCTCCACGGGAAGTTTCGCCGGCGGCGCGAGACGGACAGAGGCGACGAGATGTTTGCCGGCGAAGAGGTCGCGCGCGGCGTCGGGCCCTTCGCCCATCAACCGCGCGAGAAGATCCTGTTGAAAGGCGAGCAGGGCGCTCGCGCCGGCTTCGCGCTTGATCGCCGCCTCGACTTCGGCCGTGGCCTGCGCAATCGCGTCCTGCGTGTCGACGCCGGTGCGGAAGCGGTTCTGCGCAATGGCGACCAGCTCGCGGCGAAGCTTCGTCATCGCCTGCGCGATGGCGAGCTGGCGCGCCGCCGCGCGGCCGCGGAAATAGGCGCGCGCGACGCCCGCCGACAGCAGCAGACGCGTCTGCGCATATTCGGCCTCCTGCGCGGCGGTTTCGCCGAGCGCCGCGTCGAGCGCCGCGCGGTTCTTCCCCCAGAAGTCGAATTCGTAGCGGAAAGACAGCGGATTGATGAAAGCCATCGTCCGCTCGGTTCCCGCGAGCGCGCGATTATAGGAGGCGACGACGCCATGCGTGGGGATGCGGGTCTGCCGCATGCCCATGTCGAAATCGAGCAGCGGCAAAAGGCGCGCGCCCTCGACCTCGGAGACGGCTTCGGTCTGCCGCAGCCGGTCGGCGGCCTTGTGCAGGCCGGGACTGTCGGCGAGAGCCTTGTCGACGACGCGGTCGAGTTCCGCGTTGCGGAAGCGGCGCCACCAGTTTTCTTCCGGCCAGCCGGCGCGAGACGAGGCGCCGGCCTGCGCGAGCGTGCGATCCATGGCGGGGGGATCGGCGAATTCGGCGCGCTCGGGCGCCGTCGCCTGACAGGCGGCGAGCGGCGCGAGAGAAAGCGCGATCAGCGCGCGCCGACGAAGACCGCGCCCCCGAAGCATCACGGCTGCTCCATGAGTTCTTCGGCCTCGAGGCGAATCAGATCGGGCTTCGGCTCGGGTTTCGCGGCCGGCCGCGCGAGCCATACGAAGCCGGCCAGACAGACGAATATGAATCCGCCCTGCAGGAAAGCGTCGCCGAGACCGAGAAGTTGCGACTGCTGTCTTATCATTCGTCCCATCAGGCTGCGCGTCACGGCTTCGCTGAGGCCCATCGCCTGTAATTTTTCGTTGAGCTGCCCGAGGAGATCGAGCGAGGCGAATCGCCGCCCGCCGAAGAAATCCGCGAGGTCGAGCTGATGGAAGGGCGTGCGCCTGAACTGCACGACATATTGCAGCGAAATGCCATAGGCGCCGGCCGCGGTGCGCAGCATCGCCATCTCCTCGGCGGCGCGAATCAGTCGCTGGCCGGAAAGCCCCTGCATGCCGATCGCCGCCGGCGGCGCAAAGAATGTCGCGAGCGAAAAGCCGAAGAAGACCATCGGCGCGGCAATCTGATCGAACGACGCCGGTTTGTCGAACATGCCGAGCCAGGTCAGCGTCACCCCGAAGCCGATGAAGTTGAGGCTGGCCAATAGCCGCAGATCCACATTGCGCACGAGTTCGTGCACGATCGCGACCAGCGGCACGGCGAGGAAGGCCATCAACAGATAGACGACGCCCGCGAGCGACGACGTGTAGCCGAGCAGCAATTGCAACTGCCCGACGAAGACGGACAGCGAGCCCTGCACCACCAGAAAGCCCAGCACCGAACAGATCGTCGCGACCGCATAATTGCGGTGGGCAAAGAGCCGCAGATCCAGCACCGGATGGCGTTCGCCGAGCTCCCAGACGACGAAGGTCGGCAGGGCGATGAGAACCGCGACGAAGATCGTCATCAGCAAGGGCGAGGCGAGCCAGTCGAAGTCGTTGCCCATGTTGAAGATCGTCTGCGCCCCCACCAACACGATGGTCAGCAGCAGAACGCCGACCCAATCGAAACGCGTGATGCGGCGCTCATGGCTGCGCCCGTAAAGCAGCGCCCCCACGACGCCGGCGATCGGCAGGCCGAGCGCGATGTTGGAAATGAACAGCGTGCGCCAGTCGAAATATTCGGCCCAGAAGCCGCCCATGAAGACGCCGAGCGTGAAGGGCGCCATGCTCAGCACGCCCCACAGCGCGACGCCGAAAGTGCGGTGGCGTTCGGGATATTCGCCGAGAGCCAGCGCCTGCCCGAGCGGGAGAATGACTCCGCCGGCGAGGCCGAGCAAAAAGCGGAACGGCACGAATAGCCATATCGTCTCGCTTGTTGCGCAGAGCAGGGAGAAAAAGGCGTAGGCGAGGAAGGCCGCCACATAGACGCGATGGTTGCCGTAGCGCCCGGAGAGCCAGCGCGCGAAGGGCAGGCCCATCACGATTCCCATCATGTGGTCTGTCGTTCCCCAGGTGCCGAAGCTCGGCGTGACGCCGCCGAGATCGCCCGACACATAGGGCACCATGATGGTGTAACCGGGCACGTTGGAGAGCGCTATGACATTCGCCGCGCCGAGGGCGACATTGAGGAGCAGAAAGCGCCAGCCGGTCAGTTTTTCGTCCGCCGCCGCCGTCATGCGCGCGTTCCGGATCTCTGGGCGTCGCGCGTTGTTCTGGTTTGCAGATTTTGCGCAGTTTGCGTTTTCACGCGGACTCCTACCGTGCGGATGCAAGTAGGAGTCATCAGCCCCGGGGGCGGTTACAAGGTGAACTCCATCACCTCTTTAATCTTAAACGAGAGCCGCCCGGGCTTGTCAACCTGCGTAAAGCGCCGGTCCAGCTGGCGGGGAAAAGCGCCAGAGCGGCGGCGCCACTTGCATGCTCCTCGACTACGAACCCTCGTTCGCGCCGGTTCTTGAACGCGCAATATCGATAGGGCCGTCGTTTCCATATCCGGCTCGAAAAGCTTTGCGCCGTCCGGCCGCGCGCCGCGGGCAAGCGACGGAGGTTTGACGACATTCATCGCCGCGAGCTCCTGTCGCCGCGGTTTTCCATGCAGCAAGCCCCTCGGAGAGGGCGCCGCCCCACGCGGAGCTTCGGATTTCGCCTGTGGCCAATTTGCCACGCGCCTTCGCAAAAATTCCGCAGCCGCCAGGAAACGCGATCGACGACGCTGAATTTTGAGTAAACTCAAGGTTGAGTATGGCAATCATTTCGTGCGCCGCTTGCGCGGCGTCCCCCGCCCCGACGCTGCATTACCGGGATGTTTCGTGATGTTCTCCGGAAAATCCATTACGAGCCGCTTCGCCGCCTGCGCCCTGACATTCGCCGGTTTCTGCGCCCCGGCTTCGGGAGCGGACCTGCCGTCGTTCAAAGAGGCGCCGGTCGCGCCGCCGCCGGTCTTCACCTGGACGGGCCTGTACGTCGGCTTCAACTTCGGCCACACGTGGACGGCGAGCGATCCGGTTTCGATCGGCTCCCTAAATCTGTTCGATCTGTCGGGGGCGGGATTCGGGCCAGCGTCGGCCCTCGGCGCCACGGGCGTGGTCGATGCGCGCCTCGGCGGTTATTTTTTCGGCGGGCAGGCGGGTTACAACTGGCAGTTCTCCGAAAAGCTGATCGCGGGTTTCGAGGCCGACATTCAGGGGGCCGGCGTGCGCGGCGGCGGCCATCTCGCCAGCATCCTGCCGGCGCCGGCCGGCTTCGCGGTCTCGGGAGTCAAGCTCAGTCGCGGTCTCGAATATTTCGGCACGGTGCGTGGACGCTTCGGCTACGCCGTCACGCCGACCTTCATGGCCTATGTGACGGGCGGCCTGGCCTATGGCGGCGTCACCGCTGATTCGGCGATCAGGCAAAGCCTCACGCCGTCGCTCCTGCTCGCGGAGCCGGGGAAGCTCGATTATTTCGACAATCGCGTCGGCTGGACGGTCGGCGCGGGCGGCGAAGTGGCGCTCTCCCGAAATCTCAGCGCGAAGCTCGAATATCTCTATTACGATCTCGGCGGCGTCACGCTCTCGACCCCGTCCTATTTTCCCCTCACCTTCAGCGATGTCCAGACGAAGGCGCTGACCCTCGCCGACGCGTCGCGCTATACGACGCGATATAATGGCCACATCCTGCGCGCCGGCCTCAACTATCGCTTCGACTGGAGCATTCCTGAAACCCCCGGCTCGTCCGCGACGCCGCTCTTCGCGAGCCCGCAATTCGCCATGGCCGAGAAGCCGGCCCCGGCCGACTGGAGCCTGAGAGTCATTCCCTATCTCTGGGCGCTCAACACCAATGGCTCGTTGAAATTGCGCGATGAATCGCTCGCCGCCAACACGACGATCATCGACGCCATCGCCAAAAGCAGCTCTTTCCCGCTCCCCTTCATGGGACGCGTCGAATTGAGCAACGGACCCTGGTCGGCCTATGGCGATTTCGTCTGGACGCAGATGCGCTTCTCGGGTTCGACGCTGACCCTGCGCTCGCCTGTCGCGGACATCGCGCTCGCCCTGAATTCCGGCGGGCATTTGCGGCAGACATTCGCCGTCGGGGAAGCTGGCGTCGGATATGAACTCGCGCGTTTCAGCTTGATGAGCGCGCCGCAGTCCGTCACCTCTTTCGACGCTTACGCCGGCGCGCGTTATGTCTATCTGGGCCTCGATCTCACGCTCGACGCCCTCGGCGCCGTGAATTCGTCGGCGCTCGGGGCGCAGGCGCTCATCGCGCGCAATATCGAGAGCAAAGCGCGGATGGAATGGGTCGATCCCCTCGTCGGTCTGCGCATGCGCCACAGTTTCGCGCCGGGCGACGCTTTCGAGCTGCGGGGCGATGTCGGCGGTTTTGGCGCGGGAAGCAATTTCAGCTGGCAGGCCTATGGCGGCTACACCCATGATTTTGAATTCGAGGGGGTGAAGCTTGCCGGCCTGATCGGCTATCGCGCGCTGAGCCTCGATTATTCGAAATGGGTCAAGGGAAGGGAAAACGGGGTCAACGCCATTTTCCACGGGCCTGTCGTCGGCGTCGGCGCGCGCTTTTGATGGACGATCGACGCCCGGCGCCCTCGTCTCGGAGCGGTTTCGACGCGGCCCATTCATGACAGAATCACTCGGACAGGCAACTGGACGCCGCCGACCGGCGTCTTAGGTTACGTCGGGGCGCGTGCGTCTTGCCCTGTGGAAAGGACGCCGCTCCCGCGCCGTAGCAAGATTAAGCGCAACCTCTGGTTGCAAATGATTGCGCGGCGCTGTTATTTTGTTGCGGCGCAGCGGCACCTTTGGACGCGCCAGGATTTTTTCAAGGAGGATGCGGATATGTCGAATTTCTCGCCAACGGATGTTATCGCGCCGAGGGGGGCTGAAACCGCGCCGCTGCGTGAAAAATGGGGCTGGATGGTCGCGTTCGGCGCCGTGCTGGCGCTCGCGGGCTTCATCGCCCTGGGCAGCGTCGTGACGGCGACTTTCGCCAGCGTCTTCGTCGTCGGAATCGCGATGATCGCCAGCGGCGTCGTGGAGATGATCTACGCGGTCGTCGTGCGCTCCTGGAAGAAATTCTTCCTTTGGTCGCTCATCGGACTTCTCTATGTGGTCGCCGGCGTCGGCGTCGTCGAGAACCCGCTGTTGGCCGCGAAGTTCCTGACGCTTTTGATCGGCTCGGGCCTGATCGCCTCCGGGCTGGTGCGCACCTTCCTCGCTTTTCAACTGCCGAAGGAGGCCCCTTGGGTTTTCGTCGCGCTGTCGGGCGTCGTCACGCTGTTGCTCGGGCTGCTGATCATCATGCAGTGGCCGGTCTCCAGCCTCTGGGTGCTCGGCGCGTTTCTGGGCGTGGATCTGATTTTCGCGGGATCGAGCTGGATTGGAATGGGACTTTCTCTCAAGCGCGGCGAACCGGCCGGCCGCTTGGGCGTCATTGGAGATGAAACCGGGAGCATCGTTATGCAAAGTGGATTTGGTCGCAAGCTTTTCGCCGAGTTTCTCGGCACGTTTTGGCTCGTCTTCGGCGGTTGCGGCAGCGCGCTGATCTCCGCCGGCTTCCCGCAGCTCGGCATCGGCTTCACGGGCGTCGCTCTCGCATTCGGCCTGACCGTGCTGACCGGCGCCTACGCCTTCGGGCATGTGTCGGGCGGGCACTTCAATCCGGCGGTTTCGCTCGGTCTCGCCGCCGCGGGCCGCTTCTCCTGGAAGGAGCTCGGGCCATACTGGATCGTGCAGCTTCTCGGCGCGACCTTCGCCGCCTTCGTGCTACTGAAGATCATGCAGGGAAACATCGACTTCTCGCTCGCCAACGGCTTCGCTGCGAATGGTTATGACGAACATTCGCCCGCCGGTTTCACGATGCAGTCGGCCCTCATCATCGAGACCGTGCTGACGGCCTTCTTCCTTCTCGTCATCCTCGGTGTGACCGAAGGACGCGCTCCCGTCGGCTTCGCGCCCCTGGCGATCGGTCTGGCGCTGACGCTGATCCACCTCGTCGACATCCCGGTCACGAACGCCTCGGTCAACCCGGCGCGCTCCACGAGTCAGGCGCTGTTCGTCGGGGGCTGGGCCATGGAGCAGCTATGGCTGTTCTGGGTGGCCCCGCTGCTGGGCGGGCTGATCGGCGGCGTCGTCCATCGCTTCACGCTTGCGGAAAACTGAGCGGGACGCGGTTTCGCTTTCCGCAACATGACTGCGGCGCGGTTCGGCTGATAGACCGGACCGCGCCGTTTCGTTTTGAAATCATGGCGCGCCAGAGACGGCGCAAAGGGTCATGCGAGGGCCTCGGCGATCGCATCCGGCAGATTGGCCGGGATGAGTTTCTCGACCGAGAGAACGCTGATGAGATCGTCATCTCGCGGGATCAGCCCGCGCAGAACTTTTCCCGAAGACGTCGAGGCCGTCTCCGGCGCCGCCTGAATTGCGTCGGGCGCGATTTCGAGAATCTCGGACACCGAATCGACGAGATAGCCGACATCCTGGCCCGGCGACTCGATCACGATGACCGCATGCCGGGACGTGGGTTCGATCTGCGTGAAGCCCAGACATGCGGCGAGATCGATGACCGGCAGCACGGCGCCGCGCAGATTGACGACGCCGCGGACGTGTTCCGGCGCGAGCGCCAGCGGCGTCGCCGGCGTCCAGCCACGAATTTCCCTGACCGACATGATGTCGACGCAGAAGCGTTGCGCGCCCAGCATGAAGGCCACGAATTTGACCGCGTCGCCGCTCATGACGGCCTTGTCTGTCTGTTTCTGCATCAGAATTCCTCCCAGTTCTCTTCATCGGCGAGGGGCGCGGTCTTGCGGACGGCGCCGGCGTTCGAGACATGTTTGAGCGCCGGCGCGCCGCGACTCCTTTGGACGGAGGCCGGGACGGCGCCGCTCTTTCGATCCGGATTCTGCACGCCGACGCCAAATCCGGCGACGAGTTCGACCATCGCTTGCGTCTGCCGCCGCAGGCCTTGCGTCGCCGCGGTCGTCTCCTCGACCATCGCGGCGTTCTGTTGTGTGTTCTGGTCCATGCTGGAAATGGCGACGTTGATCTCCCGGACTGTCGTCGCCTGCTCTCTCGCATCGCCTGAAATGTCCCTGACGAGACCGTCGACCTCCCTGATCTGATCGACCATTCTGGAGAGCGCCCTGCCGGTCCGATCGACGAGTTCGACGCCTCTGGCGACTTGGGAGGAGGAGGCCGAGATGAGCGACTTGATCTCCTTCGCGGCCTCGGCGGAACGCTGGGCGAGCGATCGCACTTCCGAGGCGACCACCGCGAAACCCCGTCCCGCCTCTCCCGCCCGCGCGGCCTCGATGCCGGCGTTGAGCGCGAGAAGATTTGTCTGGAAGGCGATTTCGTCGATGACGCCGATGATCTGGCCAATGTCAGCTGATGATCTGTCGATCAGGCCCATGGCTTCGACGGCCTCTGCGACGATTGCGCTGCTCGACTGGGCGTCGTCCTTCATGGCGCTGACGATGCTGCTCGCGCTGGCGGCCCCGTCGGCCGCGCGCTGCGCCGTGCTCGTGACCTGCTCCATGGCGGCCGATGTTTCTTCCAGCGCCGCCGCCTGTTGCTCCGTGCGCCTGGAAAGATCATCGGCGGCGGCGGCGATCTCGTCGGTCATCGCGCCGATTTCCCCTGCGTTGCCGGTGATTTCGGAGACCGCGCCCTCGAGCAGTTCGAGCGCCCTGTTGAAATCGTTCTGCACGCCGGCGTAGGCCTCGGGCATATCGTCGTCCACGCGACACGTCAGGTCTTTCGACGCAAGCTTGCCGAGCGCGGCGCCGATGGAGTTCGTCACGAGCGCGCGTTCGCTCGCCTTCGCTTCCGCTTCGCCCTTCAGACGCGCCTCCTCGACGGCGTCGAGATAGACGGAAATCGCAATATCCATGTCGAGCAGGACGGCCTTGACGAGAGAGGCGAGCGCGGCCCCGATCTCCGCGCCCGTTTCCCTGCTCCCGCGCTGGAAGAGACTTCCCTTCGGCCAGACGTCGGCGACAATGGACGCAATGAGATGTTCCAGGATCAGCGCATAGCCGCCGATATACCAGCGCGGCTCCAGCCCGATGCGGGCGTGCGCCATGCCGATCGCGCGCACATTGCTGGCAAAGCGGTCGTCGAAATTGCCGGAGCTGATCGATTCCCAGTGACCGATCTGCGCTTTCCGGGCGCCGGCGAGATGCGCGTCGTCCCGGAACAGGCGGCGCATCTGCGGCGTCGCCCGCACGGTCGCGTAGAATTTGTCGAGCGCAACGGGAAGCTCGCGTTGGACGACAGGCTGGAGGCGACGAATGGACTCGGATGCGGATTGGTCTAGCCCGATGAAAGACATGCGTTCTGCAAGGTCGACGTTCATTTGAACGGGAGGAGAATTCATTGCCGTCATTTTCCTGGTCTGTGAGATCGGAAAGCGTCGCTCCACTTTGGCTTCATCAGGAGGATCAAAGGCCTTCAACCGGGAAGCCGGTCGCGTCGCTCCACGGGAAGAGACGCTGCGTCAATCGGAGGGAGCGCGCGTCGCGCCCGCGACCTTCAAAGGCGTCGCGAGGGCGTCCCGTCTCAATTTCTTTCTTGATTGGTCACTTCATTCCGGTCGCGCCGGCGCGATCTGGCGGCTTCATGCCTCCGGGCGGCGGCTGAAAATCACGCCCCCGGCAAATCGATGTCCCGCTTTAACGGTCAGGATCTTTTATAACCGCTTCTGATTAACGTAGTCTTTTACACACTTCGTTGAAAAAGGCGCGCAGCCGCGTTTTCGGCCTGCCCGCGAGCTTTCGTTCTGCCTCGGAAAGTGGACGCAACGAAATGACGCGTAATGGCGCCATCAATTTAAATGCTAGCTGGGCGCCGGGCCGCGTTTAAACCGCAGCCCCGCTTCGATTATTGTGAGTTCATCCTTCGGCGCCGGCGGAAAGTCGCCTCTCGGCCATTCGCGCGGCCTCCGCGCCGGAGAGCATCGCGCCATTGAAGCCATGTTCGCCGCCGAAGGCGGAGGCGAGATAGAGCCCCTGAATGGGCGTCGCCGGCGTGCGCGGAAAGCCCGACAGAATCGGCTCCTCGGCCGGCAGGGCGGCGAAACCGTAGACCGCGCCCTCGGGCGTGTTGAGATAGCTCGACATGGAGAAAGCGTTGAGCAGCATGCGCGACGTCACGAGCTTGGAGAATCCCGGATAGTCGCGCTCCAGCGACGCCTGGATCGCGTCGAGCCAGCGCTCGCGGCGTTCGAGCGCCGTTTCCTTCGACATGCCTTTCCAATTGTCGAGCCGATCGAGCCCCAGCACGCTGAGCAGGATCGGCGGCTCGTCCCAGAGGCCGGAATCCACGGCCGTGAAATTCGCGATCGTGTGCAGCGGCAATTCGCCTTTCGGCACGTCCGCCATCGCGGAGGCGCCGTCGCCATATTGATCGAAGCGCTGCATGCCGTCCGGCATCACGATGGTCGAAAAATCCTTCAGACCGACGGTCGAGGGTTTCGCGCTGAGGCCGAAATTGGCGGAAAACAGCGAGGTCGAAAGACGGCGGGCCCCGAAGGCTTCCTCCATCTTTGCGCGCGCGGGAGCGTCCATCATTGCGGCCGCGACGGAGGGCGCGCAATTGGCCATGACGACACGCGCTTCGACGCGTTCCTCATTGTCGCCGGCGCGTCGAGCGACGTGACGGATCGCGACGGCGTTCCCCTCCGCATCGGTCTCGATCTTCGTGACGAGGCGGCCCATGCGCACGACCCCGCCGCTCTTTGTGATGACCTTCGCCAGCTTGAGGCTCAGTTGCCGCGAGCCTCCCTTGATATAGGCGCCGCCGGAGGCGATGTAGCCGCCCTGCGCGAGCGCGTAAAATATCCACCACAGATTGCGCGGATCGTCGCCATAATAGGCGAGATTGGCTCCGAGCGCGCATTTCAATCCTTCCGCGCCGGCGAAGTCGCGCGTGAAAATCTCGTCGAGCGAATTCTGCCAGCCCGCGGCGGCGGGCGCGACCTCCCAGAGCCCTCGCGTGAATTTGGCGAGCGAGCCTTCCGCGCGCGCCTGTTTCAGCGTCCATATGGCGTCGTGGATCTGCTCCACCTCGCCGAGGAAGCGCTTGATGGCGGCGCGCTTGTCGGGGAAACGCGCGGCCAGCGCCTCATACGCGGCCTCGAATCCACAGGGAAGCTCGAAGGCTTCGCCGATCGGGCCGCCGCGAACCTTGTAGAGCGGTCCGGTCGGCTGCCATTCGATCTCGTTCAGAATTCCGAGCTGGCTCAATATGTCGTGCTTCACGTCTCGCGGATTGCGCGCGTCGGACGTCTGGTGCAAAGAGGCTTCGATCGAAAGATCGCCAACCTTGTAGACCGAGGCGGCGCCGCCGAGGCTGAAGTTTCGCTCCAGCAGACAGACGCTGTATCCGGCGTGCGCCAGCAGCGCCCCCGCGGTGAGGCCGCCAAGTCCGGAGCCGATCACCACGGCGTCGAATTTCTTGTCTGTCATTGGAGCGTCGTCGCCTCATTCTTCGTCTCGCCGCATATAGACATGCGGGCGCGCTCTGGCCAAAGCCGGAATCCGCTCCAACATAGCATGGCGCGACGCTTGGTCGCGGTCCCCCTTCGAGGAAGCGTCAATGAGCGATGAAAGCTTTCCGGTCACGCGCAGCGACGAGGAATGGCGCGCGCGCCTCACGCGCGAGCAATATGAGGTGATGCGCGGCCACGGCACCGAAAGGCCGGGGAGCTGCGCCCTCAATCACGAGAAGCGGCGCGGCGTATTTCAATGCGCGGGCTGCGATCAGCCCCTGTTTCGCTCGGGGGAGAAATTCGACAGCGGCACGGGCTGGCCGAGCTTCTTCGATCCTCTGCCCGACGCGCTGGGCTCGACGGTCGACCGCAGCTACGGCATGATTCGCACGGAAGTGCACTGCAGCCGTTGCGGCTCGCATCTCGGCCATGTCTTCCCTGACGGTCCGCCGCCGACAGGGCTGCGCTACTGCATCAATGGCGTCGCGCTGAATTTCATTCCCGAATGAAATGAGTCGTCGATACAGCTTTGCGATAGGCCGATAGAGTCAACCCTGCGACAGCGCCTGCGACAAAATATTTTTGTGCGTATCTCGGAAACGGGTCTCGCCCGCCCTTAACCTCCATGGCCGGATAGGCATGGGCGGGCCTTCAATTCGATCGTGGGACGGAAAGCTTCGCAAGACAGCCCATCACATCGGACTTGGCCGTGCCGGGAAAAGCATAAATTTTCCAAACTTTTTTACCCTTTGGACATCGGTAATTCAAAGCCAGTCTTTTCGGGCGGGTCATGGGTAGGCATGGCGCCCGGCTTGTCGAATATGCGACATCGCCCGGCGCGTCGTCGCGAGAATGGGCGCCGTTGCAAAATTCATGACGAATCCCGCACGCCGCCGCATGGCGGCCCGCTTGACGCGCAATTTTGATTCCCGTCATACGAAACTCGCGGAACTGGAATTTGACGCGAGACGGGCGCGCGGGCGGCGGCACCTGCGGCAAGCGGCGCTCTTGATGCGTAAACGGTAACTAACTACGGTCGCGGAAAAAGGCTGGAGCCTGACGTGAAATCAGGCGATCGGCCCGGCCGCGGGGGGTGGCGCGGCGCGCCGCTGTTCGCTCCAGACGACCGAATAAATTTCCAGGGCCTGTGCAACGCAGGCCCGAGAGGGAGTGGAGCTATATGTCGTCAACAACGTCAGCCGCCGCGCCGGGCGCGAGCGGAAAAGACAACCAGCATCTCGCGCCCAAGTCGGACATCGAGATCTCCCAGGCCGCCAAGATGCGGCCCATCGTCGATGTCGCGCGCGACAAGCTCGGCATCCCCGCCGAACATGTGCAGCCCTACGGCCATTACAAGGGCAAGATTTCGCTCGATTACATCGCCTCGCTCGAAGGCAAGCCCGACGGCAAGCTGATCCTCGTCACCGCGATCACGCCGACCCCCGCGGGCGAGGGCAAGACGACCACCACGGTCGGCCTCACCGACGGCCTCAACCACATCGGCAAGAAGGCGCTCTGCTGCCTGCGCGAGCCGTCTCTCGGCCCGTGCTTCGGCGTCAAGGGCGGCGCGGCCGGCGGCGGCTACGCCCAGGTCGTGCCGATGGAGGACATCAACCTCCACTTCACCGGCGACTTCCACGCCATCGGCGCGGCGAACAATCTGCTCGCGGCGCTGATCGACAATCACATCTACTGGGGCAATCAGCCGGCGATCGACTCGCGCCGCGTCAGCTGGCGCCGCGTCGTCGACATGAACGACCGCGCCCTGCGCTCGGTCGTTTCGTCGCTCGGCGGCGTCGCCAACGGCTTCGCCCGCGAGGACGGATTCGACATCACCGTCGCGTCGGAAGTGATGGCGATCTTCTGCCTGGCGTCGAACTTCGCCGATCTCCAGCAGCGTCTCGGCAACATCGTCGTCGCCCAGACGCGCGACAAGAAGAACGTGCGCGCGAGCGAGGTGCATGCGGCGGGCTCCATGGCCGCGCTGCTCAAGGACGCCATCGCGCCCAACCTCGTGCAGACGCTCGAGAACAACCCGGCGATCATCCATGGCGGCCCCTTCGCCAACATCGCCCATGGCTGCAACTCGGTCATCGCCACCAAGGCCGGCCTCAAGCTCGCCGACTATGTCGTGACGGAAGCCGGCTTCGGCGCCGATCTCGGCGCGGAGAAGTTCTTCGACATCAAGTGCCGCAAGGCCGGTCTCAAGCCCGACATCACCGTCATCGTCGCGACCATCCGCGCGCTCAAGATGCACGGCGGCGTCGCCAAGGAAGACCTGAAGGCCGAGAACGTCGAAGCCGTCGAGAAGGGCTTTGCGAATCTCAAGCGCCACATCGGCAACGTGCGCAAGTTCGGCGTGCCGGTGCTCGTCACGGTCAACAAGTTCTCGTCCGACACTCCGGCCGAGATGGCGGCGCTCGACAGGCTCTGCAAGAACGAGGCGGTCGAGTGCGTCGTGGCGGACAATTGGGGCTCCGGCGGCGCGGGCGCGGCGGATCTCGCGACGGCGGTCGTCAAGACGATCGAGACGCAGCCGTCGAACTTCAAGCCGCTTTATCCCGACGAGACGCCGCTCGCCGAAAAGGTGCGCACCATCGCCAAGGAGCTCTATGGCGCCGCCGACATCTCCTACGACGCGAGCATCAAGGCGCGATTTGCGGAGCTGGAGAAAGAAGGCTTCGGCAATTTCCCCGTCTGCATCGCCAAGACGCAATACAGCTTCTCGACCGACGCCAATGCAAAGGGAGCGCCCTCCGGATTCACCATCCCGATCCGCGAGCTGCGTCTTTCGGCCGGCGCCGAGTTCATCGTCGTGGTCTGCGGCGACATCATGACCATGCCCGGCCTGCCGAAGGTCCCGGCCGCCAACAATATCGCGGTGGACGCGAACGGCCGTATCGCCGGCCTGTTCTAGTCGCCCGCGCGATAGCCAAGAAATCCGCGGCGCCGCTCGTCGGCGCCGCTGGTCGATCATCCTGGAAATCAATCTGCTCGAAAGGAGCCAGCTAATGTTGAATTCCCGCGTCCCCGGTAAGAATTTCCTTTTCGTGCCGGGCCCGACCAACCTTCCCGACCGCGTCGTGCGCGCCATGGCCGTCGCCTCGGAAGACCATCGCTCGCCGACCTTCCCCGATCTGGTGAAGCCGCTTTTCCCCGGCCTGAAGAAGGTGTTCGGCACGGAGAAGGGCCACGCCTTCATTTTCCCGGCTTCCGGCACCGGCGGCTGGGAAGCGGCGATCACCAACACGCTGTCGCCCGGCGACAAGGTTCTCGCCCAGCGCTTCGGCCAGTTCTCCCATCTGTGGATCGACCTGTGCAAGCGTCAGGGCCTCGAGGTGATCGTGCAGGAGCGTCCGTGGGGCACCGGCAATGATCCGGAGCTGATCGAGGAGACGCTGAAGGCCGACAAGAACCACGAGATCAAGGCCGTTCTCGCCACGCACAATGAGACCGCCACCGGCGTGACCTCGGATATCGCCGCCGTCCGCAAGGCGATCGACGCCGCCAAGCATCCGGCGATGCTCTTCGTCGACGGCGTGTCTTCGGTGGCTTCGCTCGAGTTCAAGATGGACGAATGGGGCGTGGACGTCATCGTCTCCGGCTCGCAGAAGGGCTTCATGCTGCCGGCCGGCCTGCTGCTGATGGCGGCGAGCCCGAAGGCGATCGAGAAGGGCAAGACCAACAAGGGTCGCCGCGCCTATTTCGAGTTCCAGGACATGATCGCCCAGAACGCGAACGGCTACTTCCCCTACACGCCGTCCGTTCCGCTGCTCTACGGCCTCAAGGAATCGCTCTCGATCCTGTTCGAAGAGGGTCTCGACCAGGTCTACAAGCGCCACCATCATCTCGCCGAAGGCTGCCGCGCGGCGGTTGCGGCCTGGGGCCTGAAGACCTGCGCCAAGGAGCCGAAGTGGAATTCGGACACGGTGACGGCCATCGTCGTGCCGGAAGGCTTCGACGCCGCCAAGGTCATCGAGACCGCTTACAAGCGCTATAACCTCGCGCTGGGCGCCGGCCTGTCGGAAGTCGCGGGCAAGGTGTTCCGCATCGGCCATCTCGGCGACCTCAACGAGCTGATGCTGCTCGGCGCCATCGCGGGCGCGGAAATGGCGATGCTCGACAACGGCATCAAGATCCAGCCCGGCTCCGGCGTCGCGGCCGCTCAGGCCGTCTTCCGCGCCAATCCGCTGCTGAAGATGTAATCTGAAAATCGCCCTCTCCCTGCCCGCGCAGGGGGAGGGCCTCCGCGTCGCCGCGGAAAAAAGCGCTGAAAAAAGCAAAAGAACCGGGGGAAGTTCATGTCGCACAAAATCGTTTTTCTCGATCGCGAAACGCTCGACGCCAATGTGCGCAAGCCGAATTTCCCGCATGAATATACGGAATATGCGCAGACCAGCCCCGACCAGATCGTCGAGCGCGCGAAGGACTGCGACATCATCATCACCAACAAGGTTCCGCTGCGCGAGGCGACCCTGAAGCAGCTTCCGAAGCTGAAGCTGATCGCCGTCGCCGCCACCGGCACGGACGTGATCGACAAGGCCTATACGACGGCCAATGGAATCACGGTCTCGAACATCCGCAACTACGCCTTCAACACGCTGCCCGAGCATGTCTTCGCGCTGCTCTTCGCGCTGCGCCGCAATCTCGTGAACTATTACAATTCGGTGCGCCAGGGCCGCTGGGGATACGCCAACCAGTTCTGCTATTTCGACTATCCGATCTATGACATCGCCGGCTCGACGCTGGGCATCATCGGCTATGGCGCGCTCGGCAAGGAAGTCCAGAGGCGCGCCGAGGCGCTCGGCATGAAGGTGCTCGTCAACGACGTCATGGACATTCCCGGCAAGGTCGACGTCGCAACGATCCTGCGCGAGGCCGATGTCGTCACGCTGAACATTCCGCTGACCCCGCAGACGAAGAACATGATCGGCGCGAAGGAGCTCGCGTCGATGAAGAAGTCCGCCTGCATCATCAACACCGCGCGCGGCGGCATCATCGACGAGGAGGCGCTCGCCGACGCGCTGCGCAAGGGCGTGATCGCCGGCGCGGGCCTCGACGTTCTCACTGTCGAGCCGCCGAAGAACGGCAATATCCTGCTCGATCCGACGATCCCGAATCTGATCATCACCCCGCATGTCGCCTGGGCCTCGAAGGAGGCGATGCAGGTGCTTTCGGACCAGCTGATCGACAATATCGACGCCTTCGTCGCCGGCAGCCCGCGCAACGTCGTCACGGCGTAAGGCGCGACGCCGACAAGAAACGAAGCGGCGACGGTTTTGAGCGCCGCTTCTGGGAATTCGATTGGCCCGCTGAGGCGGCAATGACGCTTCCGGCCCCGCCCGCGGCCACAAATAGAACGAGACGCAAATGACCAAGAAACTTCTCTTCCTCTTCGACACCGATCCCGTTCCCAGCGTCTTCGACACAGTTGTGGGATATGACGGCGGCGCCGATCGCATCATCGGCTATGGCGGCGTGAACCCGGAGAACGTCGGCGCGCTCGTCGACGGCTGCATCTACACGCGCGGCCCGAAGGAGAAGCAATATACGGCGATCTTCGTCGGCGGCGGCTCCATGACCGCCGGCGAGGCGGTGTTCAAGGCGGTGAAGAAGCGCTTCTTCTCCAACTTCCGCGTCTCCGCCATGCTGGATTCGAACGGCTCCAACACGACGGCCGCGGCCGGCGTCGCGCTGCTCGCCAAGGCGAAGCCGCTCGCCGGCAAAAAGGCCGTGGTGCTCGCCGGCACCGGCCCCGTCGGCATGCGCGCCGCCGCGATGCTGAACATCGAGGGCGCGGAAGTCGCCATCACCTCGCGCCAGCAGTCGCGCGCGGACGCCGCCGCCAAGGCCATTCATGAGCGCTTCGGCTTCCTGCCGGCGGCGATCGAGGCCGTGGACAACGCCGCGCGCGCGCAGGCCGTGAAGGGCGCGCAGATCGTCTTCGCGGCCGGCGCCATCGGCGTGCCGCTGCTCGACGAGAAGGACTGGCAGAACGATCCGACGATCGAACTCATCGCCGACTGCAACGCGCAACCGCCGCTCGGCATTGGCGGCGTCGAGGCGATCGACAAGGCCAAGGAGCGCCATGGCAAGATCGTCATCGGCGCGCTGGGCCTCGGCGGCCTCAAGCTGAAGCTGCATCGCGAATGCGTCGGCAAGCTCTTCGAGAGCGCCGACCAGGTGTTCGACTGCGAGAACATTTACGCCCAGGCGAAAGAACTGGCCTGATTTCGAGGATTGACATGAGCGCTAAGAACGAAACGATCGGCAAATTCCTCGACGAACTCGCCAGCGACGCGCCGACCCCGGGCGGCGGCGGCGCGGCGGCGCTCTCCGGCGCCATGGGCGCGGCGCTCGTGTCGATGGTCTGCAATCTCACGATCGGCAAGAAGAACTACGAGGCCGTCTCCGAGGATCTCAAGAAGACGCTCGCGAAGGCCGAAGAGCTGCGCGCCGAGCTGACCAGGGGGATCGACGAGGACGTGGTCGCCTTCAACACGCTGATGGGCGCCTATGGCCTGCCCCGCGCGACCGAAGAGGAAAAGGCGAAGCGTTCGGAAGCGATCCAGTCCGCGCTGAAGGCCGCGACGCTCGCGCCGCTGCACACCTGCAAGATCTGCTACGACGTCATCGCTCTCTCGAAGGAAGCGGCCGACAAGGGCAATCTCAACGTCATCAGCGACGCCGGCGTCGCCGTGCTGGCGGCCAATGCGGGCCTGCGTTCCTGCGCGCTCAACGTCTTCATCAACGCCAAGTCGATCAAGGACCGCGACTTCGCCGAGAAGCAGCTGGCCGAGGTCAATGCGCTGCTCGCCAAGGCGGCGACGGAGACCGAAGCGGTCTACCAGACGGTGAAAGACAAGATCGGCGGCTGATTTCAGCCGCGCGACAAAAGCATTGCGAGGGGAGGACCGAGATGGACGTCCACGAGTATCAAGCCAAGGAAATTCTGGCGAGCCATGGCGTGGCGATCCCGCCGGGCACCGTGGCGTTCAGCCCGGACCAGGCGGTCTACGCCGCCACCGAACTCGGCGGCTCGCATTGGGTCGTGAAGGCGCAGATCCACGCCGGCGCGCGCGGCAAGGCGGGCGGCGTGAAACTCTGCCGCACCTACCATGAAGTGCAGCAGGCGGCCCGCGATCTCCTCGGCAAGCGGCTCGTCACCTCGCAGACGGGCCCCGAGGGCAAGCCGGTCCAGCGCGTCTATGTCGAGGTCGCCGATCCCTTCGAGCGCGAGATCTATCTCGGTTACGTTCTGGACCGCAAACTGGAGCGCGTGCGCGTCATCGCCTCCAAGCATGGCGGCATGGACATCGAGGAGATCGCCCGCACGGCGCCGGACGAGCTGCTTCAGGTCATCGTCGAGCCGGCCGTCGGCCTGCAACAGTTCCAGGCCCGCGAGCTCGCCTTCCAGCTCGGCCTCAATCTCAAGCAGGTGTCGCGCGCGGTCCAGACGATCATGGGCGCCTATCGCGCCTTCCGCGACAATGACGCGACCATGCTCGAGATCAATCCGCTCGTCATCACCAAGGACGACAAGGTTCTCGCGCTCGACGCGAAGATGTCCTTCGACGACAACGCGCTGTTCCGCCGCCGCAACATCGTCGACATGAACGATCCCTCGCAGAGCGACCCGCGCGAAGCGCAGGCGGCCGAGCACAGCCTCAATTACATTGGCCTCGACGGCGAGATCGGCTGCATCGTCAATGGCGCGGGCCTCGCCATGGCGACCATGGACATGATCAAGCACGCCGGCGGCAATCCGGCGAACTTCCTCGACGTCGGCGGCGGCGCCTCGCCCGAGCGCGTCGCGACCGCCTTCCGCCTCGTTCTGTCCGACCGCCGCGTGAAGGTGGTGCTGGTCAACATCTTCGCCGGCATCAACCGCTGCGACTGGGTGGCGCAGGGCGTCGTCGACGCGGTGCGCGCCGAGAAGCTCGAGGGAGTCCCGCTCGTCGTGCGTCTCGCCGGCACCAATGTCGAAGCCGGCAAGAAGATCATTTCCGAGAGCGGCATTCCGATCATCCAGGCCGATACGCTCGCCGACGCCGCCCAGAAGGCCGTCGCCGCCTATCTGAGCACGAAATAATCGCCGGGGAACGACATCATGAGCATTCTCATCGACGAAAAAACGCCCATCCTCATCCAGGGCATCACCGGCGACAAGGGCAGCTTCCACGCCAAAGAGATGATCGAATACGGCAGCAATGTCGTGGCCGGCGTCACTCCTGGCAAGGGCGGCAAGACCCATCACGGCGTCCCGGTCTTCAACACGGTGAAGGAAGCGGTGAAGGCGACCGGCGCGCAGGCGTCGATCACCTTCGTCGCCCCGGCCTTCTGCGCGGACGCGATCATGGAGGCGGCGGACGCGGGCATCCGCCTCATCTGCTCCATCACCGACGGCATTCCGGCGCAGGACATGATGAAGGTGAAGCGCTATTTCCTGCGCTTCCCCAAGGACCGCCGTCCGATGATGGTCGGCCCCAACTGCGCCGGCATCATCTCGCCGGGCAAGGCGATGCTCGGCATCATGCCCGGCCACATCTACGCGAAAGGCTCGGTGGGCCTCATCTCGCGCTCCGGCACGCTCGGCTATGAGGCGGCGTCGCAGCTCAAGGAATTGGGCCTCGGCATCTCGACCTCGGTCGGCATCGGCGGCGATCCGATCAACGGCTCCTCCTTCCTCGACCACCTCGTCCTCTTCGACAAGGACCCGGAGACCGAGGCCGTGCTGCTCATCGGCGAGATCGGCGGCCCGCAGGAGGCCGAGGCCTCCGCCTGGATCAAGGAGAATTTCTCCAAGCCCGTGATCGGCTTCGTCGCCGGCCTCACGGCGCCGAAGGGCCGCCGCATGGGCCACGCCGGCGCGATCATTTCCGCGACGGGCGACAGCGCGGTGGAGAAGACCGAGATCATGAAGTCCTACGGTCTGACCGTTGCGCCGAATCCGGCCGAGTTCGGCACGACCGTCGCCAAGGTTCTCAAGCGCGCCTGACGCGCCGGCTTCGCGCCAACGACTGACGGATATAGGCGGCGTAGCCGCCGCCGTCCCGAGGTTCGCCAGACCCGTCTTTCCCGCACGCGGGCGAGACGGGGGCGAACCGAACCGCCGCATCGACGATGGCGTCGCACGCGCAGGGAGTTCCCATGACCGCCGAGACACAGAAGATCAGCAGCGCCGCCCCGACAGCTCTGCCGTCCGCTTTCGCGACGCGTTCGGTCACGGAGGCGTCGGCCTTCCTGCGCGATCAGTTGCTGGCCGTCATCCATCGTCACATGCCGGAGATCGAGGCCGTCGTGCGCGACTCGAAAGCCGGGGCCGGCCTCGCGCCGAAGCAGATGGCGCGCGCGCTTCAGGCGCAAGGCATCATCTTCCAGCTCGTCTCCATCGCCGAACAGGCCTACGCCATGCGCCGGCGCCGGCGCATCGAGCGCGAAAAGGGCCACGACAAGCTCCTCGGCACCTTCGACTATGTGCTTTCCAGCGCCGCGGCCGCCGGCGTGACGCCGGAAGAGCTTCATGCGCAGCTGCAGACGCTGCGCATTCGCCCTGTCATCACCGCCCACCCGACCGAAGCCAAGCGCGTCTCGATCCTCGAAAAATACCGCCGCATCTATCTGCTGCTGCGCGAACTCGAGTCCACGCGCTGGACCGACCGCGAGCGCGAGGCGCTGGTGAAGTCGATCTACGATCAGGTCGAACTGCTGTGGCTGACGGGCGAGCTGCATCTGGAAAAGCCGACGGTCGAACATGAAGTGGCCTGGGGCCAGCACTTCTTCCAGGAGAGCATTTTCGACCTCGCGCCCGAGCTTCTCTCCTCCTTCGAGCGGGCGCTGAAGCGCCATTACCCCAACGAAACATTCGAGGTCACGCCCTTCTTCCAGTTCGGCTCCTGGATCGGCGGCGACCGCGACGGCAATCCTTTCGTCACCAATGAGGTGACGCGCCGCACGATGCGCGACAACGCCACGGCGAGCCTGAACTACTATCGCAGCCGCGTCGTCGATCTCATTCGCGCGCTCTCGATCAGCGAGCGCGCCACGACGATTCCCGACGCTTTCCGCACGGAGCTCGCTCGCCGCCTCGAGCAGCTTCCCGACGGCGCGGCGATCGCCGCGCGCAATCACAACGAGCCCTATCGCCAATACGTCACCACCGTCCTGCGCAAGATCGATCAAACGCTCCTCGCCACGAAGGACGAGCCGACGGCCGGGCCGCGTTATGGCAGCGCCGACGAATTGATCGGCGATCTCCTGCTGCTCGAAGCCGCGCTGAAGGAGATCAAGAGCGACGCGCTGGCGAATGATCTCGTCCGGCCGTTCCGCCGCGCGGTGGAGATATTCCGCTTCAGCACGGTGCGTCTCGACATCCGCCAGAATACGACCCGCACCACCCAGGCGCTGCACGAAATCTGGCGCGTGAAAACCGGAGGCGAGACGCCGCCTGAAAGGCAGTCGCCCGAGTGGCGGGAATGGCTGATCGCTGAACTCTCGGCGCCGCGCGGCGCGCCCATTCCGCGCGACAGCCTTTCGCCCGAGACGCGCGACGTGATCGAGATGTTCGAGGTTGTCGCCGACCTGCGCGCGCGGCTCGACCGTGAGGCCTTCGGCAGCTTCATTCTGTCGATGACGTCGTCGGCGTCGGATGTGATCGGCGTCTATCTGCTGGCGAAAGAGGCGGGTCTCTTCGCCGACAAGGCTGGCGTCGACCATGTGACCCTGCCGATCGTGCCGCTCTTCGAGACCATCACCGATCTGCAGGCGGCGCCCGCGATCATGCGCGACCTGCTGCAGATTCCGGTCGTGCGCCGCAGCACGCAATCGCAGGGCGATCTTCAGGAAGTGATGATCGGCTACTCCGACAGCAACAAGGACGGCGGCTTCCTTTCGTCGAACTGGGAGCTGTTCAAGGCGCAGGCGCGCCTCACCGAGGTCGGGCGCGAGATGGACATCGCGATCGCCTTCTTCCATGGCCGCGGCGGCTCGGTCTCGCGCGGCGGCGCGCCGACGGGGCACGCCATCGCCGCGCAACCCGCGGGCTCCATCCGCGGCCGCTTCCGCGTAACGGAGCAGGGCGAGGTCGTCTCCTTCAAATACGCCAACCGCGGAACGGCGGCCTATCAGATGGAGCTGCTCGCCTCGTCGGTCTTCGCCCATGCGCTGAAGTCGGAACGTGAGGAAGCGCTGGCGCCGCACGCCGAATTCGACGCGGCGCTCGACGAAATTTCGGCCGCGTCCTTCGCGTCCTACGCGAAATTCGTCGGCGATCCGGACCTTGTCGTCTATTTTCAGGCGGCGAGCCCGCTCGAGGAAATTTCGCTGCTCAACATCGGCTCGCGCCCGGCGCGCCGCTTCGGCGCAAAAAGCCTCGCCGATCTGCGCGCGATCCCGTGGGTCTTCGCATGGGCGCAGAACCGCCATTCGATCACCGGCTGGTATGGCGTCGGCTCGGGCCTGAAAGCCTTTCTCGACGCGCGCGGCGACCGCGGGCTCGAACTTCTGCGCCGCATGTTCGAACATTCACGCCTCTTCCGCCTCATTCTCGACGAGGTGGAGAAGACTCTCGCGCTCGTCGACATCTCCATCGCCCGGCAATACGCCAGCCTCGTCGAGGACGAAGCCGTGCGAGAAAAGGTCTTCAAAGCGATCGAGGACGAATATGCGCTGACCCGCGACATCGTGCTGCGCGTCACCGGCAGCGCCGAATTGTGCGACCGCTTCAAGGAATATCAGGCGCGTCTGTCGCATCGTCTGCAGACCATCAATGAAGTGAACCGCGAGCAGGTGGAATTGCTGCGCCGGTTCCGATCCGCGCAGGACGAAGCAGCGAAAGAGGAAGTGAAAGTGCCTCTGCTGATTTCGATCAGTTGCATCGCCGCTGGCCTCGGGGCCACCGGCTAATAACTCCAACAGAAGGGGAATTGTTATGAGCTTCACTTTGATCGAGCAGGCCACGCCGCGCCTGCACCGCTCCGAACTCGCCGTGCCGGGCTCGGCGCCGGGCATGTTCGAGAAGGCCGCGCAGTCGAAGGCCGACCAGATCTTCCTCGACCTCGAGGACGCCGTTGCGCCCGACGACAAGGAGCAGGCGCGCAAGAACATCATCCAGGGCCTCAACGACATCGATTGGGGCAAGAAGGTGATGACGCTGCGCATCAACGGCCTCGACACGCAGTACTGCTATCGCGACGTCGTCGACGTGCTCGAGAACTGTCCGCGTCTCGACGTGGTGCTGATTCCCAAGGTCGGCGTGCCGGCCGACGTCTACGCGATCGACATGATGATCACGCAGATCGAGCAGTACAAGAAGCGCACCAAGCGCATCGGCATCGAGATCCTGATCGAGACCGCCCTCGGCATGGCGAACGTCGAAGCCATCGCCCAGTCGTCGAAGCGCCTCGAGGCCATGTCCTTCGGCGTCGCCGACTACGCCGCGTCGACCCGCGCCCGCACCACCGTCATCGGCGGCGTGAACCCGGATTACGGCGTGTTGTCCGACAAGGACAAGGACGGCGCCCGCGAGTATTTCTGGATGGACCAGTGGCACGCGGCGCAGACGCGCATGATGGTCGCCTGCCGCGCCTACGGCCTGCGTCCGATCGACGGCCCGTTCGGCGACTTCAACGATCCGGAAGGCTACATCGCCGCCGCCAAGCGCGCCGCCGTGCTCGGTTATGAAGGCAAGTGGGCGATTCATCCGTCGCAGATCGAGCTGGCCAACCAGGTGTTCACGCCCTCCGAGGCGGAAGTCACCAAGGCCCGTCGCATTCTCGACGCGATGGCGCAGGCCGCGAAGGAAGGCAAGGGCGCTGTGTCGCTCGACGGCCGTCTCATCGACATCGCTTCGATCCGCATGGCCGAAGCGCTGATCGAAAAGGCCAACGCGATGGCCGAGGCGTAAAAACGCCTCCGCGCCTCTTCCGACCTTCCTCGCAGAAGGGGAAAATGGCCGGGGCGCCGCGCCAGCGTTTCCGCTAACGCTGATCGCCGATACTCCCTCTCCCGCGACGCGGGGGAGGTTTTTTGGGGCGGCATGCCGCAAATCCCGAAAGTTTCTCCCGGAAAGCACCCAATGTCTGACGATCCCCGCCAGCTACTCCGCGCCATGTTCGACGCCGCCGTCGGCGCCGCGCATCCTTCCGTCTGCCTGCCGCAGCATCTCGAGAAGATCACGCCGCCCAGGGGCCGCACGATCGTCATCGGCGCCGGCAAGGCGGCCGCCTCCATGGCGGCGGCGGTTGAAAAGCACTGGAAGGGCGGGCCCCTCGAAGGCCTCGTCGTCACGCGCTACGAGCATGGCGCGGAAACGAAGCAGATCGAGGTGATCGAGGCGTCGCACCCGGTCCCCGACGCCGCCGGCCGCGAGGCCGCGAAGCGCATCCTGCAGAAGGTTCAGGGCCTCACCGAGGACGATCTCGTGCTGGCGTTGATCTCCGGCGGCGGCTCGGCGCTGATGGCGCTTCCGGCCGAGGGCGTGACGCTCGAAGAAAAGCAGGCGGTCAACAAGGCGCTGCTGAAGAGCGGCGCCAATATTTCCGAGATGAATTGCGTCCGCAAGCATCTCTCGGCCATCAAGGGCGGCAAGCTCGCCGCTGCGGCCGCGCCCGCGCGCGTCGTCGCGCTGATGATTTCCGACGTGCCGAACGACGATCTTTCCGTCATCGCTTCCGGCCCAACCGTTCCCGATCCGACGACGCGCGAGGATGCGCTCGCGGTCATCAGGAAATATGGCATCAACGCGCCGGAAGCTGTGCTGACGCACCTCTCCAGCCCTGATTGCGAGACCCCCAAGCCGGGCGACGCCATCTTCAACCGCGTCGATAACATTCTCATCGCGACGCCGCAGGGCTCGCTCGACGCCGCCGCCGCAGTCGCGCGCGATGCGGGCTTCACGCCCTGCATCCTCGGCGACCTCGAAGGCGAATCGCGAGACGTGGCGCTGGTCCATGCCGGAATCGCCCGACAGATCGCGCTTCACGGCCAGCCATTCGAGCCGCCGGTCGCCATCATCTCCGGGGGCGAGACGACCGTCACGGTGCGCGGCAATGGCAAGGGCGGCCGCGACGCCGAGTTCCTTCTGGGTCTGACGCTGGCGCTCGAAGGCTTCGGCGACATTTCGGCCATCGCCTGCGACACGGACGGCATCGACGGCGTCGAGACCAACGCCGGCGCCATCATGACCCCCGACAGTTTCGCGCGCGCGCAAGCGAAGGGCGTCGACCTCAAGGCGCTTTTCGCCAATAACGACGCCTTCACGGCCTTCGAGGCGCTCGGCGATCTGGTGGTGACGGGCCCGACGCGCACCAACGTCAACGACTTCCGCGCGATCCTCGTGCCGCGCCGCGCGACGGCCGACGAGCCGCGCCCCACGGCCTCAGTCGAGAAGAGCGACGGCATCGGCGGGCAGGTCCTGCGCTGGCTCGGGCTCGGGAGATGACGATCTCCACCCTCCCCCTCTTTGGGAGGGTGGGCCGCGCGTAACGTCTATGTATTGCTGCAGCGCCGCGAGGTTCTTGGAGCGGCGCTCGCGGCTTGCTAGATTGACCGGGACATGCGCCAGGCTCTCGCGCCCGGCGCCGCTATTTACGGCCCCGCCGAGAAAATCCTGGAAGATAGATGAACAAGCCCGTCACCCCCGACACTTTCGACGCGCGCGGCGCCGCCGCCATGTTCGAGCGCTACCGCCGAGCGGATTCGCCGCGTCCGGCGATCTGGAACGACACGCTCGATCTCATTCTCGCGCATCGGTCGCACCGCAATTATCTCGATCAGCCCCTGCCGCCCGGCGCGCTGGAGACCATCGTCGCCGCCGCGCAATCGGCCTCCACCTCCTCCAATCTTCAGGTCTGGAGCGTCGTCGCGGTCGAGGACGAGGACCGCAAGATTCGTCTCGCGGACCTCGCCGGCGGGCAGAAGCACATTCGTGACTGCAAGCTTTTCCTGATCTGGCTGTGCGACCTCGCGCGCCTCGAAAATCTCGGGCGTGAGAAGGGCCGCGACGCCGCCGCGCTTCCCTATCTCGAAATCTTCATGACCGGCGTCGTCGACGCCGCGCTCGCCGCGCAGAACGCCGTCGTCGCGCTGGAGGCGCTGGGGCTCGGCTGCTGCTACATCGGCGCCATGCGCAACAAGCCCGAGGAAGTGGCGAAGGAACTGAACCTCCCGCCCAATGTCTTCGCGGTTTTCGGCATGACCGTCGGCGTCCCGGACCCTGCGGCCAACGCCGGCGTCAAGCCGCGCCTCGGTCAGGCGGCGGTGCTGCATCGCGAGCAGTATCAGTGGGGCGACGCGCAGCGCGAGGCGATCGAGACGCTCGACGCGAAGTTCAAGGATTTCCAGAGGGAGCAGGGCCTCCCCGAACAGGGCTGGATCCGTCAGGTGCTTTCGCGCGTGCGCGGAACCGACGCCATGAGCGGCCGCGACCGGCTGCGCGCGGCGCTGAACGCGCTCGGCTTCGAATTGCGCTAGTGACGGACGTCCTCGCCCGCGCGGCTCGACGAACGGCGCAGGAGATAGACGGAGAGCGGGTGGTCGCGAAAGTCGCGCGACGGCTCATCCCGATCCTCGTCACCGCATTTTTCGTCGCCTATCTCGACCGGGTGAATGTCGGCTTCGCCGCCCTCACCATGAACAAGGATCTCGCTTTCACGCCGGAATTCTTCGGCTGGGCGGCGGGCTCCTTCTTCATCGGCTATTGCCTGCTGGAGGCGCCGAGCAATTACATCCTGCACCGCGTCGGCGCGCGCGTCTGGATGGCGCGCATCATGGTGAGCTGGGGGCTGGTTTCCGCGCTCACCGCCTTCGTGTGGGACGGAACCAGTTTCGTCGTGCTGCGCGTGATGCTGGGCCTAGCGGAGGCGGGCTTTTCGCCGGGCGTCATCCTCTATCTCACCTACTGGATACCGGCGGCGCAGCGCGCGCGCATCATCGGCGCCTTTTTGCTGGCCCTTCCGCTGTCGAGCGTCGTGGGCGCTCCTCTCTCGGGACTTATCCTCTCCGGGCTGGACGGCGTCTTCGGCGTCGCCGGCTGGCGATGGCTTTTCTTCATCGAAGCGGCGCCGGCGATGCTTCTGGGCGTCGCGTGCTATTTCTATTTGCCCGACCGCCCCTCCGACGCCTCATGGCTCACGCCGCAGGAGCGCGACTGGCTGCTGGCGGAGCTCGCGCGCGAGGGCGGACCCGTCGACGAAAGCCCATGGCGCGCCCTGCGCGATCCGCGCGTGCTGACGCTCGGCGTCGCCTATTTCGGCATTGTCGTCGCGCTCTACGGGCTCGGTTTCTGGCTGCCGCAGATCATCAAGGCTTTCGGCGTCGATGTCGTCGCCGCGGGTTTCCTTACGGCCGTTCCCTTTGTTTTCGGCGCGCTCGCCATGGTTCTGTGGAGCCGAAGCTCCGACCGCAAGAACGAGCGCGTCACGCATACCGTGCTGGCGTCGCTCGTCGCGAGCCTCGGCCTGGCGGCTTCGGCCTATGCGCCGACGCCGCTCTTTTCGATGATTGCGCTCTCCGTCGCTGCCGTCGGCACGCTCGCCAGCATGCCGACATTCTGGAGCTTCGTGACGCTCGCCCTGCCGGGCGCGGGCGCCGTCGTCGGCGTCGCGGTCATCAATTCGATCGGCAATGTTTCGGGCTTCGCCGCCCCTTACCTCGTCGGCCTCATCAAGGGCGCGACCGGCGAATTCGACTATGCGCTGCTCGCGCTCGCGGTGGGGCCGCTCATGGCGGGGCCGCTCGTTTTGCTCATCGCCCGCGCTACCCTTCTATCTCCTCGCGCTTGATCTCAAGCTCCAGCCATTCTTCCTCGGCGGCGGAAAGCTCGGCTTCCACCGCTGCAAAAGCCTCGCTCGCCTTTGCGAATTTCGCGGGGTCTTTCGCATAGAGCTCCGCGTCGTCCAGCAGCGCCTGCAGTTTTGCGCGTTTCACGCGCAATTCCTCCATCTTCGCCGGCAGCGTCGTGAGCGCGTGCTGCTCCTTGAAGGAAAGTTTCGCTTTGGCCGCGGATTTCTCGCGCGGCGGCGCTTTTTCCTTCGGCGCCTCTCGCGCGGGCGTGGCGCTGGCGCGCGCGTCGACCCCCTTGCCGCGCTGGGCGACCATGTCGCTATAGCCGCCGGCGTATTCCACCCAGCGGCCCTCGCCCTCGCTCATGAGAACGCTTGTCGCGATGCGGTCGAGGAAGTCGCGATCGTGCGAGACGACGATCAGCGTGCCGGGATAGTCGGCGAGCATTTCCTCGAGCAGATCGAGCGTTTCGAGATCGAGGTCGTTCGTCGGCTCGTCGAGCACGAGGAGATTCGACGGCTTCGCCAGCGCGCGCGCCAGCATCAGCCGCCCGCGCTCGCCTCCCGAGAGCTTGCCGATGGGGGTGCGCGCCTGTTCGGGCTTGAACAGAAAGTCCTTCATGTAGCCGACGACATGGCGACGTTCGCCATTGATCTCGACGGTGTCTGACCCGCCGCCCGTCAGGGCGTCGGAGAGCGTCGTCTCGGGATTGAGGCTCGCGCGGCTCTGGTCCAGCGTCGCCATTTCGAGATTGGCGCCGAGCCTGAGCTTGCCGCTGTCGGGGGCCAGCGCGCCGGTGAGAAGGCTGACCAGCGTTGTCTTGCCCGCGCCATTCGCCCCGACGACGCCGAGACGGTCGCCACGCAACACACGGGTCGTGAAATTGTCGACGATGACCCGCTCGCCATAGGACTTGCGCAGCTTGATCGCCTCGATAACGAGCTTGCCGGAGAGCTGCGCCTCGCTCGCCTCCAGCTTCACGTCGCCCGTCGGCATCACGCGCTGGCGCCGTTCGGCGCGCATCGTGTGAAGGCCCGCGAGGCGCTTCATATTGCGCTTGCGCCGACCGGAGACGCCATGGCGCAGCCAGTGTTCTTCCGCGACGATCTTGCGATCGATCTTGTGCTGCTGCTTCTCCTCCTCTTCCAGCTCGCGGTCGCGCCAGGCCTCGAATTCGCCGAAGCCGCGCGAGAGGTGCCTTGCGCGGCCGCGGTCGATCCAGACGGTCTCGCGGGTGAGATCCTGCAGGAAGCGGCGGTCGTGGCTGATCAGCACCATCGCCGAGCGCAGGGACGCGAGCTTCTCTTCGAGCCAGAGGATCGTGGGCAGGTCGAGATGATTCGTCGGCTCGTCGAGCAGCAGAATGTCTGGCTCGGGCGCCAGCACGCGGGCGAGGGCGGCGCGGCGGGCCTCGCCGCCGGAAAGTCTCGACGGATCTTCCTCGCCCGTCAGCCCCAGTTCGAGCAACAGGGTTCTGGCGACATGGGGATCGTCGAGCGGTCCGAGCCCCGCCTCGGCGTAAGCGGCCGTCGTGGCGAAGCCCGAGAAATCCGGCTCCTGCGGCAGATAGCGCAGACTCGCGCCGGGTTGCAGGAAGCGCGTTCCGGCGTCGGCCTCGATCTCTCCGGCCGCGATTTTCAGGAGCGTCGACTTTCCGGAGCCGTTGCGCCCCACGAGGCAGACGCGCGCGCCGGGCGCGACGGAAAGGTCCGCGCCTTCGAGCAGCGGCTTGCCGCCGAGGGTGAGCATTACGCCTTGCAGCGCGAGTAGGGGCGGGGGAGCCATGGAAGCTTAGCGAACCTCTGTGTGATGTGAGATAAGCTTTTCCACGCCGCCGGCCGATTTGTCACCCCTTGCGCCGGCGATTGTTTTTGCGGAGCCGTTCAGTGTTCGTCACGCCCGAACAGATCCACGCCGGACAGGCCATTTACACGCCGCGAATGTTGCAATTCTACGATCTGCGCGTGCTCGTCCTGTCCAACCGCTGGATATGGAAATGCCCGACGGAGCGCCTCCTCGCGCATTACGACCGGCATGTGAGCGGCAATCATCTCGATGTCGGCGTCGGCTCCGGCTATTTTCTCGACCGCTGCCGCTTTCCGACGCCCGCGCCGCGCGTCGCGCTGATGGATCTGAACCCCAATTCGCTGGAATTCGCCGCGCGCCGCATCGCGCGTTACCGGCCGGAAGTCGCGGTGCGCAATGTTCTGGAGGAGATCGCGTATGACGGCGCGAAATTCGACTCGGCCGGCGTGAACTACCTGCTGCATTGCCTGCCCGGCGACATGGCGACCAAGGCGCGGGCGTTCGATTTCCTGAAGCCGCTGATGAATCCCGGCGCCGTCATTTTCGGATCGACGTTGTTGCACGAAGGGGTCGAGCGCAGCTTGGCGGCGAGGGCGCTGATGGCTCATTACAACAGGGCGGGCGTTTTCTCGAATACGCAGGACGATCCCGGAACGCTGAAGCGCGAACTTGAAAAGCGCTTCAGCGATGTTTCTATCGAGATCGTCGGCTGCGCAGCGCTGTTTTCCGGGCGGCTGTGATCTAGCCCCCCAGGCCCAGCGCCTTCCGCACCCGCGCCGAATAGCCGTAAAGGTCCGGCCGCTGCACTAGCCGTCCGCCCTCATCCACGTAAGCGGTGAAATACTGGATGTGGACAGGCAGGGGCTTCGAGAGGTTGATGTAGCGTTCGCTGGGGCCGATGAGCTTCTTCACGCGCGCCTCGGACCAGCCGCTCCCCGGCCCGAGCACCGCTCCCGCCAGCGCGAAGGGATCGTCGACGCGCATGCAGCCATGGCTGAAGGCCCGATGCGAGGCGGCGAAGAGCCCGCGCGACGGCGTGTCGTGCATATAGACGGCGAAATCATTGGGGAAGACGAATTTGATCCGGCCGAGCGCGTTCTTCTCGCCGGGCGGCTGGCGCACGACCATCTGCCCGTTGCGATAGGATACCTGATAGCCCGCGCCGACGCCGCCATGCCATTCCTTCTGGATGATCGACTGCGGCACATACCAGGAGGGGTTGACGATGATCTCCACCATTTCATCGGAGAAGATCGGCGTCGGCGTCTGCTCCTTGCCCACGATGACGCGCGTGCGATGGGTGACCATCCCGCCGCGCACCACGGCGAGCTCGAAGTCCGGAATGTTCACCTCGATGCGCTCGTCGCCGAGGTCGCGCGGCAGCCAGCGCCAGCGCTCCATATTGGCGACGATTTCCGCCTCCAGCGCCGATGTCGAGGCGCCCGCCGCACTCGCGGCGCGGCGTTTCCGGGACTTCAGCGGCGGCGGATCGGCGTCGGTCTGCAGCCCTTCTTCGGCGGAGGCGACCCGCTCCGCGCCCGCCAACCCCGCCGCGCGCTGCGAACGCAGTTCGGCGAGCTTCTCGCGCAGTTGCTGATAGCCATAGTGCGGCGGGTTGAACGCCTGCAGCGTTTCTCCGGCGCGATAGCCGGCGGCGGCCACCTCTGCCACGGCCTGAGCCGGGTCTGGCAGAGTGGTCTTGGCGCCGATGAGACGCGAGAGGCGCCCGGGCTGGATGCGCCCGCCGCGCGCCTGCAGGGCGTAAGCGGCGACGGCCTCGGACAGCGCAAGTTCATCCGCTACGTCCGGCGCGGATTTTTCGGCGGCGGGCAATTTATAGGCGCGAAGATCGAGCCCGTCGTCGCGGGCGTCCTTCAGCCGCGACAGCGCGGAGGCTGCGCCTTCGCGCCAGCCGTTGGCGTCGATCCAGAAGGGCGCGAAGCCGCGAGCGGCATAGCCGGCCGCGATGGCCGCGCGCGTGCGGCGGCGCTCAAAGTCGCGGGCGACTTCCGGCGCGCGGGTCCAGTCGTCGAGCGCGAGCGCCACCGCGCGATGCTCGTCGTCGAGAAGCTGCCAGGCGAGGTCGAGGCCATCCGGCTCCGGGCTCACGATTTGCACTCGGGCGTCGAGCACGGCGACGATCGGCGGCGCCGCCGGCGCGGCGAGGATCGGGTCGAGAGGTTCGGCGGTCGCCGCCCTGTCGAGGCCGGTCAGCGCGATCGCCGCCGGCGGCGCGAACAAGTCGGCCCGGCGAGGCGGATTTTGCTGCGCCGAGGCCGACGCCGCCGCGACAACGGCCGCAATCGCCGCCGCCGAAGCGCAGATATGCCGTGAAAACCAAGCGCAAGCCCGCATGGCCGCCCTCGCGTGAAACCGTCTCTCGGCGCGATTTCCGAATGCCGGATGAAACAGGAGATAGGCGCATCGCAGACGCAAGCAATCCGCCTCGGTTACACAAACTGTAACGCGACCCGTCTCCCATGTGAATCGGCCCGGGACGCAGTATCGGCCGGTCATGGTTGAAATTCGGTGACTGTGGCCCGCGCGCCACATGGTGAATGGCAGGAGTGTGGCGAAGGCCGGCGGCTGACGTTATGATGCCCGGACCCAGCAGAGACCGGCCCCGATGAAGCCCTATATCGTCATCGTCCACAAGGACGAGAACAGCGCCTATGGCATGACTTTCCCGGACGCGCCGGGCTGTTTCTCGGCGGCCGATGAAATCGATGACCTGTTCGCAATGGCGGGCGAGGCGCTGGAGCTTTGGGCCGAGGGCATGCGGGAGGACGGGCTGCCGATTCCAGAGCCGAGGGATTTCGAGACGTTGCGCGCCGATGCGGGGTGGGGCGGGCGTTTTGCCGACGCCGAAATCGCTATCGCAGTCGAGGCGCCCTGGGCGCCTCCACGTCAGGCGGCCGAGCGATTCAGTCCTTCGTCCAGCCCGCGCTCTGCTAAAGGCTGAGCACGGTCTTCAATTGCGGGGACAAGCTATGTATCAAACTTGACAAAGCCGCCTCACCCCGCCTGCACGAAACTCTCCAGCACCATTTTCCTTCCTGCCTTGTCGAAATCGACGGTGAGCTTGTTTCCGTCCACCGCCGCCACCGTTCCGGGGCCGAATTTCAGATGCAGCACGCGCGCGCCGGCGGTGTAGCGCCCGGCGGTCGACGCGCGCGAAATCACTTCTCCATCGATGGTCAGCGGCTGTTTCGCGCGGGAGGGCCGCGTCTCCCGCGCGGGTTCGCTCCGGGCGGATGTCGCACCCGCCTTTGCGCGTTTCCAGCCGGGCGTCGAATAATCCGAGCCATAGACGTCGAGATTGGCGAAGCGCGAGACGCCATAGGAGCCATATTGCGAGCCGCCCGGCGCCTCGACCACCTCGACGTGATCCGGGGGAAGGTTGTCCACGAAGCGCGACGGCACGGTCGGCTGCCACAGGCCGCGAATGCGGCGGTTGCTCGCGAAGAAAATTTTCGCGCGACGCTTGGCGCGCGTGATGCCGACATAGGCGAGTCGGCGCTCTTCCTCGAGCCCGGCGCGGCCCTGTTCGTCGAGCGAGCGCTGATGCGGAAAGAGCCCTTCCTCCCAGCCGGGGAGATAAACGGTCTCGAACTCAAGCCCCTTCGCTGCGTGGAGCGTCATGATCGAAACGCGCTCCTGCTCCTTCGCTTCGTCGGCCTCCATCACGAGCGAGACATGTTCGAGGAAGGCGGCGAGGTCGGGGAACTCCTCCATCGCGCGCACCAGCTCTTTCAGGTTTTCGAGACGGCCGGCGGCCTCGGGCGTCTTGTCCTGCCTCCACATTTCCGTGTAGCCGGATTCGTCGAGCACCATTTCGGCGAGTTCGTGCTGCGGCTTCACGTCGATGAGTTCGCGCCAGCGGTCGAAATCGCAGATCAGCGCGCGCAGCGCGCCGCGCGGCTTCGGCTTCAGCTCCTCGGTTTCGACGAGGACGCGCGCCGCCTGCATCAGCGGGATGCGTTCGCGCCGCCCATATTCATGCAGCATCTGAACCGTCGCGTCGCCGAGGCCGCGCTTGGGCGTATTGACGATGCGCTCGAAGGCGAGATCGTCGGAGGGCTGCGCGACGCAGCGCAGATAGGCGAGCGCGTCCCTGATCTCCATGCGCTCATAGAAGCGCGGGCCGCCGATGATGCGATAGGGCAGGCCGATCTCGACGAAGCGCTCCTCGAATTCGCGCATCTGGAAGGACGCGCGCACGAGGATGGCGATTTCTTCGAGCGAATGGCTTTTTCGGTGGAGCTGCTCGATGTCTTCTCCGATGACGCGCGCTTCCTCCTGACTGTCCCAGACGCCGGTGAGCGTCACCTTGTCGCCCGCGGCGCCGTCGGTGAAGAGCGTCTTGCCGAGACGGTCCTCGTTATGCGCGATGAGATGCGAGGCGGCGGCGAGGATGTGGCCGGTCGAGCGGTAATTGCGTTCGAGCCGGATGATCCTCGCGCCGGGAAAATCCTGTTCGAAGCGCAGGATGTTTTCGACTTCCGCGCCGCGCCAGCCATAGACGCTCTGGTCGTCGTCGCCCACGCAACACACGTTGCGCCGCCCCTGCGAAATCAGCCGCAGCCACAGATATTGTGCGACATTCGTGTCCTGATATTCGTCGACGAGGATATATTTGAAGCGCTTTTGATATTCCGCGAGAACGTCCGGATTTTCGCGAAAGAGCCGCAGTGACTCGAGCAGCAGATCGCCGAAGTCGACGGCGTTGAGTATCTTGAGCCGCTCCTGATAGAGCGCGTAAAGCGCGGCGCCCTTGCCGTTCGCAAAACTCTCGGCGTCGCCCGCGGGAACCTGCGCGGGCGTCAGGCCGCGGTTCTTCCAGCCGTCGATGCGCATGGCGAGGGCGCGGGCGGGCCAGCGTTTGTCGTCGATGTTCTCGGCCTGCAGAACCTGTTTTAGCAGACGTATCTGGTCGTCGGTGTCGAGAATGGTGAAATTGGGCTTCAGGCCCACGAGTTCGGCGTGGCGGCGAATGATTTTGGCGCTGATGGCGTGGAAGGTGCCGAGCCATTGCATGGCCTGCGCGCCTTCGCCGACCAGCGCCTCGACGCGCTCGCGCATTTCGCGCGCCGCCTTGTTGGTGAAGGTGACGGCGATGATTTCATAGGCGCGCGCCTTGCCGAGCTGCAGGATATGGGCGATGCGCGTCGTGAGCGCGCGCGTCTTGCCCGTGCCGGCGCCCGCGAGCACCAGAACCGGCCCGTCGAGCGTCTCGACCGCGGCCCGCTGCTCGGGGTTCAGCCCCTCGAGATAGCGCGGCCCTTGCGCCAGAGCGGCGGCGCGGGCGGCGAGCCCGCCGGGCTCGGGCGCGTAATCGTCGAAATCGGTCAACAGGCTGCTCCTCGTGATTCATCGCAGCATACAGAAGAACGGAAGGGGAATCACTGTCCCGGGAGGCGGCGCTGATCTTCGTCGCCGCGCCCTATCGCCCGCTCCAGCACGAACACCCTGAGCGCCGAGGACAGATTGGCCTCTCCGCGCCCCGCGTCCACCTGCGCCACGAGCGCCGCGAGCGAGAGCCCGTCCCGCGCCGCGATGTCCTTCAGCGCGCGCCAGAAGGCGTCCTCCAGCGAGACGCTCGTGCTGTGGCCTGCGATGACGACGGAGCGTTTTATCACGCGCATGGACGGCGCGGGCGCGTCCTTCACGCCTGGTCGTCCGGCGTCTCGCGCCTGTGCGCCTCCAGCCGCGCGGCTTCGAGGTCTTTTTGCGCCGCGGTCAGCTCACGCTCTGCCTTCGTTCGGCCGAAGGCGATGCGATTTTCCTGGGCCTTGTCCTCGCGAAACCGTCGGTCGCGGTCCTTGCGCGCGCGGCGCAGATTGACGATTTCGCCCATCAGGCCCGACCCGTCAGGTCTTCTTGCGGAAGGCGTCGATCGAGATGACCTTGGCGTCGCTCTCGCCCGCCTCTTCGGCTTCCGCCGGCGCCTCTTCCTTCTTCGTCTTTTCAGGCTGCGCCTTTGCAGCAGCCGGTTTGGCGGCCGCGGGCGCTTCCGACGCCGGATGATGCGCGGTCACGAGGCTGGGGCGCATGGGCGCAGCCTCTTCCTCTTCCTCTTCTTCTTCCTCCTCTTCCTCCGGTTCTGCGCCCTCGAAGCGCAGGCCGAATTCGACAGAAGGATCGAAGAAGCCCGTCACGGCGGCGAAGGGGATGTAAAGATGCTCGGGGATGGAGCGGAAGGACAGGGTGACGCCGAAACCCTCGTCGTCGACCTCGAGATTGGAATACTGGTGCTGCAGGATGATCGTCAGCTCATGCGGCCATTGCTCGGCGAGACGGCGGGAAATCCTGACGTCCGGCGCATCGGTGCGGAAGCTGATCGTGAAGTGATGGTCGCCCGGCAGATAACCGCTTTCCGCAACGTCGGAAAGGACCTTGCGCATGACGCCGCGCATGGCGGCCTGAACGAGGAGGTCGTAGCGAATGAGATCCTGGGCCATTGCGTCGCGCCAAACTGCCGTTGTTCCAGCATGACATGTCCGGCGAACCGGCTCCCCGTGGGGGATCACGCCATTAGCCGCGCTTTGCCAAAACGACGGCGCCCGCGCGAGAAATAGAGTGGAGGCTTCTGTTGCCAGGCGCCTCCGGGCCCCGCCTAGAAGTGCAAACCCCTAGGGCTTTGATCCCAGTTTGGGCGCTGCATTACGCAGCGACGGCCACCGGAGCATAGTTGTCGTTGGCAACTATAAGGTTTGACCCGATAACGGCGGTATCATGCCGAGCGAAAAATCACCCTTTACGCCCTCGTCAATCCTGTTTCGCCCCCGCCGGAGCCCGCCCTTGGGACGGGCTCGGGTGGAGGCGCCGGGTACCGCCCCCGGGTCCGATTGGTTTATTGCGGTGTTCGTTTATCGCCATAGCCGGCCCGAGAGCCGGCAAAGCGAATATAGGCGGTCGCGTGGTTTTGGAAAAGGGGCGCGCGACCGCGAACTTGGTTTTGCGCCGATAAAGAAAACGCCGCCGGAGCGGCGGGCGTTTCCCGGGCTCCCTCGCAAGGCGGTCCGCTTATCCTTGACCGCGCCGGGAGGTCCGTTGAGAGAGTTTTTGTCGCCGCGGTCGCCGCCGACGGGCGCGCATATCGTCCATTCGGCCGCGAATCACGCCTCGCCGACGCGCTTCACCGCGCCGAAGCCTTTCGCTTCGAGCGCAAGATGCAGCCTGTTCTGCAGCCCGGCGTCGTCGCCCTTCACGATGAGATCGGCGTTGTCGGCGATGGCGTCGCAAAGCGCCTCGACCCATGGCTCCTCGCTCCGGCCGAAGTCGTTCAGCACATAGGAATGCACCAGCGATTTGTCGCCCGGATGGCCGATGCCCATCCGCACGCGCTTGTAATCATTGCCGACATGGGCGGTGATCGAGCGCAGCCCGTTATGGCCTGCGACGCCGCCGCCGGTCTTTACGCGGCATTTGGCGGGGGCGAGATCGAGCTCGTCATGGAAGACGACGATTTCGCCCACGCCGATCTTGTGAAAACGCGCGGCTTCTCCCACCGAGCGGCCGCTTTCGTTCATGTAGGTTTGCGGTTCGAGCAGCATCACGCGCTCGCCCGCGATCGTTCCCTCGCGGGAAAGGCCCTGGAAGCGGGCGCGGGCGGCCGGAAAGCCATGTCGGCGGGCGATGGCTTCAATGGCCATGAAGCCGATGTTGTGGCGGTTTCTGGCGTAGGCGCGGCCGGGATTGCCGAGCCCGACGAAGAGCAGCATGGAAGGCCCCGAAAGAAAATGGCCGGGAAGGTCCCGGCCATTAACACAGGAAGCGGCGTCGCGCTTACTTCTTTCCGCCCTTGGCCGGAGCGGCCGCAGCCGCCGCGGCGGCGGGCTCCTCGGCGCCGCCGGCCGGCGGGGCGAGGCTCGCCACGGTGAAGTTCTTGTCCGGATTGGTGGGCTTGCAGCCCTCCGGCAGCGGAATCGCTGAAATATGCAGCGAATCATTGAAGTCCATGCCGGCGAGGTCGGCGGTGATCGCCTCCGGAATGTTGTCGGCCGGCACCCACATCTCCACCGTGTGGTAGACGATGTTGAGCGAACCGCCGCGCTTGATGCCGGGCGCGGCGTCCTGATTGATGAAATGCACCGGCACATTCACCTTGAGGCGCGAACCGGGCTTCAGGCGCAGGAAGTCGACGTGCAGCGGGAAGTCCTTGACGACGTCGAGCTGATAGTCGCGCGGAATGGCGCGCTCCTTCTTGCCGTCGATGTCGAGTTCGAAGATCGTCGTGAGGAAGTGGCCCGCGAAGATCAGCTGGGACGTGATCTTCTTGTCGAGCGAAATCGGCAGGGGCGCTTCGCCGCCGCCATAGAGTACTGCTGGAATACGGCCCTCACGGCGAACGCTGCGGGCGGCCCCCTTGCCGGTCCCGCTGCGCACCGTGGCCGCGAGCGTCTTCATCTCGGCCATGTCGGTGTCCTTTGCAAAAAGAAAAAGCGCGCCCATCGCCTCCAGGGGTGTCGGAAACACGGCGCGCAGCCGCAGCTTATAGGGGAGGGCGGCGGGCGAGGCAAGGCGGGCCGCATTTCACAGCCAGCGCGCATGTCATTATAATATCAACGCCCGCCAAGGTTGCGTATAAGCCCTTAAAGAACAAGCCATGGGCCGCGTCGCCGGCGAATCAGCCGCCGCGCGCATGTTGCGCAAAATTCGTCACAGGAGAGTGAGCCGTATGACGCCGCCAGCCAATATTTCGCGCCGCAGGATCGTCGTCACCGGCATGGGGGCCGTTTCGGCCGCCGGCGTCGGCGCGCAGGCGCTGTGGGCGGCGGCGCGCGACGGCGTCTCCTGCATCAGGCCGCTCAAGCTCGCGCGCCCCTATCCGGGCCGCATCAAGATCGCCGCGCAGGTGCCGGATTTCGATCCGGCGGCCCATATCGAGCCGGAGATTCTCCCCTATTGCGATCCGTTCACCCAGTTCTCCATCGTCGCCGCCGACGAGGCGCTGGCGCAGGCGGGCTTTGCGCGCAAGGAGGCCGGGGGGCCGCGCACGGCGGTCGTCATCGGCACCGGCATCGGCGGCGCCAAGACGATCGACGACACATCCTATGTCGAATACGCCGAAGGGGGCCGTCCCGACACGCTCGCCGTGCCGCGCCTCATCCCCAGCGCCGCGCCCACGACGCTCGGAATGCGTTACGGCGCCAAGGGGCCGACATTCGCGCTGGCGTCGGCCTGCTCCTCCGCCACGCAGGCGATCGGCGAGGCCTTCGAGATGCTGCGCGCCGGCCGCGCCGACCGCGCCATCGCCGGCGGATCGGAAGCCTGCGTCATCAACGGCTCGATCCGCGCCTGGGAGGCGCTGCGCGTGCTGACGCCCGACCTCTGCCGGCCCTTCTCCACGAAGCGCAACGGCATGACGCTCGGCGAGGGGGCCGCGGTGTTCATCCTCGAAACGCTGGAGTCGGCGGTCTCGCGCGGCGCGACGCCGCTTTGCGAACTCGCCGGCTATGGCACGACGAGCGACGCCTTCGATCCGCTGCGCGCGGACGTCGAGGGTCCGGCGCGGTGCATGCGACTGGCGCTCGAGAGCGCCGGGCTGGAGCCCGGGGACGTCGATTATCTCAACGCCCACGGGACGGCGACCTACGCCAACGACATCACCGAATCCGAGGCGATGCGCGCGGTCTTCGGCGACCGTCCGCCGCCCGTGTCCTCGACCAAACCCATCCACGGCCATGCGCTCGGAGCGAGCGGCGGGCTGGAGCTCTCGGTCGTCATCAACGCGCTGCGCGAGCAGATCGCCCCGCCGACGATCAATTTCATCGAGCCCGACCCGAAATGCCAGGTGGACGCCATCCCCAACCAGGCCCGCAAGATGCCGATCCGCGTCGCGTTGTCGAACTCCTTCGCCTTCGGCGGCATCAACGCAACGCTGGTGGTGAAGGCGCTCTGACCGGGCCTGCTTGCCACTCCCGCCCCAAAGGCCTAGGAAAACCCGCGATTTCCCGCAGGATCGACGACACGATGACGGAAGAGGGCAAGGAAACCGCCCCCGCCGCCCCAAAAGGGGCCGAATCGGGCGGGAAGTCTGGCGGCAATGCCGCAGGCAAAAAGAACGCCGCAGCGCTTTCGGCTGCTCTGCGCGCCAATCTGGCCAGGCGCAAGGCGCGCGACAGGGCGTTGAAGTCCGCAGGCGAAAAAAGCGACAGCGAGGGGTGATGGACAAGATCAAAATCGTCGGCGGCTCGACGCTCAACGGCGTCATCCCGATCTCCGGCGCCAAGAACGCCGCCCTGCCGCTGATGATCGCGTCGCTGCTCACGAAAGAGACGCTGACGCTCGAAAACATGCCCCTGCTCGCCGACGTGACGCAGCTGGAGCGCATTCTCGGCAATCACGGCGTCGACTTCACCATTTCCGGCAAGCGCGCGGGCGATACGGAGAACTCCGGCCGCACGGTGCATTTCACCGCGCGCGAGATCGTCGACACGACGGCGCCCTATGAGCTTGTGTCGCGCATGCGCGCGAGCTTCTGGGTCTTCGCGCCGCTCCTCGCCCGCATGGGCGAATGCCGCGTGTCGCTGCCCGGCGGCTGCGCCATCGGCACGCGGCCCGTCGACCTGCTGATCATGGCGCTTGAGAAACTCGGCGCGCATATCGAGATCGAGAACGGCTATGTCGTCGCCACGGCGAAGGACGGCCTCGTCGGCGCCGAGATCGAATTCCCGAAAGTGACCGTCGGCGGCACCCATACGGCGCTGATGGGCGCCTCGCTCGCGCGCGGAACCACCGTGCTGCGCAACGCCGCCCGGGAGCCGGAGATCGTCGATCTCGCCGATTGCCTCGTGAAGATGGGCGCGCGCATTTCCGGCGCGGGCAGTTCGACGATCGAGATCGAGGGCGTGAGTTCGCTCCATGGCGCGCGTCACGCCGTTCTGCCGGACCGGATCGAGGCCGGCACCTACGCCATGGCGGTCGCGATGACCGGCGGCGACGTGCTGCTCGCCGGCGCGCGCGCGGATTTGCTGCAGGCGGCGCTCGACGCGCTCGTCGAAGCGGGCGCGAAGGTGAGCGAAACCAACGAGGGCCTGCGCGTGTCGCGCAATGGCTCGGGAATCATGCCGGTCAACGTCGAGACTGCGCCTTTCCCCGCCTTCCCGACCGACCTTCAGGCGCAGTTCATGGCGCTGATGACGCGCGCGCAAGGCGTGTCCCGAATCACCGAGACGATCTTCGAGAACCGCTTCATGCATGTGCAGGAGCTGGCGCGCCTCGGCGCGCATATCCGGCTCGAGGGCGATACGGCGATCGTGACCGGCGCCGATCATCTCGACGGCGCGCCGGTTATGGCGACCGACCTTCGCGCCTCGGTGTCGCTCGTCATCGCGGCGCTCGCCGCGCGCGGCGAGACGACGATCAACCGCGTCTATCATCTCGACCGCGGCTTCGAGCGGCTGGAGAAGAAGCTGTCCGGCTGCGGCGCGCAGATCGAGCGCATCAGCGGGCACGGGTAAGGCGTCTGAAAATCGGGCGGCCGTCGAGCCGCCTCCACCCTTGTTAAACCTGCTCCAGGGCGGCCTCGTCCTTCGAGACGCGAGCTTCGCTCGCTCCTCAGGATGAGGCCTAATCGTTGGCGCATAAAAAGAAGCCCCTCATGCTGAGGAGCCTGCGCAGCAGGCGTCTCGAAGCACGAGGGGCGTCAGAGCCCCTTTCACCCCCGCGCCGCGAGCGGCACGACATTGTGCAGCTGTCCGTCCGCCGCATCGAAGAAGCGGCGCAGATTGCGGGCGGCCTGGCGGATGCGCTGCTCGTTCTCGACGAGCGCGAGGCGAACAAAGCCTTCGCCATGTTCGCCGAAGCCCTCGCCCGGAGCCACGGCGACGTCGGCCTTCTCGATGAGAAGCTTCGAGAATTCGAGCGTGGACATGTTGCGGAAACGTTCGGGCGCGGGCGCCCAGGCGAACATGGAGGCGCGCGGCGCAGGGATCGGCCAGCCGGCCTGCGCGAAACTCTCCACCATCACGTCCCGGCGCTTCTTGTAGATCGCGCGCATCTCCTTGACGCAATCGTCCGGCCCGTTGAGGGCGGTCGCGGCGGCGACCTGAATGGGCGTGAAGGCGCCATAGTCCAGATAGCTCTTCACGCGCGCCAGCGCCGCGCAGAGGCGCTCATTGCCGACCGCGAAGCCCATGCGCCAGCCCGCCATGGAGAAGGTCTTCGACATGGAGGTGAACTCCACCGTCACATCCATCGCGCCCGGCACCTGCAGGACCGAGGGCGGCGGGTTGTCGTCGAAGAAGACTTCGGCATAGGCGAGGTCGGAAAGGATGAAGATGTCGTGCTTCTTCGCGAAAGCGACGAGGTCCTTGTAAAAATCGAGCGAGGCTACTTCCGCCGTCGGATTGGACGGATAGCAGACGATGACCGCGATGGGTTTTGGAATCGAATGGATCATCGCCCGCTCCAGCGCGGAAAAATATTCCGGCGTCGGCGCGGAGGGGACGGAGCGGATGACGCCGCCCGCCATCAGGAAGCCGAAGGCGTGGATCGGGTATGACGGGTTCGGCACCAGCACTACGTCGCCCGGCGCCGTGATCGCCTGCGCCATATTGGCGAAGCCCTCCTTGGACCCGAGCGTCGCGACGATCTGCGTCTCGGGGTCGAGCCTCACGCCGAAGCGGCGCGCATAATAATTCGCCTGCGCGCGCCGCAGGCCGGCGATGCCCTTGCTGGCCGAATAGCGGTCGGTGCGCGGCTTGCCGGCGGTCTCGACGAGTTTGTCGACGACATGTTTGGGCGCGGGCAGGTCCGGATTTCCCATGCCGAGGTCGATGATGTCGGCGCCGCCCGCACGGGCGCGGGCCTTCAGGCGGTTCACCTGTTCGAAGACATAAGGGGGCAGGCGCTTGATGCGATAGAAATCCGACATTCTGTCTTTGTTCCGGGAATGGCCGCGCGAAGTGAGGAGTCTAGCCGATTTTGGCGGGGCGGGGGAGGGGTCGGGGCGACAAGGGGGCAATTTCAAATCCCGGCTCTTGGCAGGGTCCCGGCACGAACGGGTCCTCGACCGATCGCGTCCCCCGCCGCCGCGCCCCCGCTTGACGCATATTCGAGTCGGATTCATAGGGTTGGGTCGCGAAGGCGCGAATTTCCGGTGACGGCGCCGATTCAGGGCGCGAGGGCTCGCCATGGCGTCCAAGCGCGACGCGCCGTCGGGCCGGGTGTTCCGGCTTGCTGGCAGATTGAAATTGGGCCATGCACGGGGCGCAGCCAGGGGCGTTTGGCTAATTTCGAATTAACGCCCACAGCGACGATCTTCTGATTCGTAATGCGTCTCTCATCCGGAGACTTCGAATGAAAAAGCTCTCGAGAAACGAACTTCTTGAAGCTGCGCGGAAATTACGCGCCGCCGCAGAGGGAAAATTTGTCCTGCCAGAAACCTGCGGCTTCGGAAACGATGCCTGCGCTGAAGCGAAGCACGACTATTTTTTCCCGGTCGCCGACCGATATGTTCGTTTCATGCTCGAAGTCGAGCCAGACCCGGTATCTGCTTGCCCTGCCGCTCTCAGAAGGCTTCCACTCAAATTCAAAGGCGAGGTGGTTACGTTAAACACGAGCGCCTCCTCCCGGTTACTGGACGCTTCGGAGCTGAATATTCTGATATTGGCTTTCTTGCTCGGCGTAAATTTGCCGATGCAATTGAGCGACGACTCCAAAGGCAAGGGCAAGAAACTTCTGATCGGCATGGCGCCCACGCTCACCCTCGATTGCGGCGTAGTGTCGACTGATCCTTGCGATCCGGGCGGGAAGGGCAAGCATCATCAAATCGTGACCCGACTTTATGAGCTGTCGAAAGAATTCTTTGATAGCGAGGCCGAGGGGCTCGAGTTTTGGGCGTTCCGTGTCGTGAAGTCTTTGGGAAACAGGCCGGGCATCGCAGTTGAAGGCTTTGCAAGCGACAGTGTCGAACGGGGCGGCCCGGCAGCGTCTGAAGAATCGGAGTCGCGGCTGCCTGCCATGACTGCATCCCGCCATTTGAGATTTGCGGAGATCGACGGTCAAAAATTTCAGCGGGCAGGGGCGCTGATAGAAGTTCCGTGCATTGATGGGGAAAAAATGTCGACAGCAGTCACGCGTCGCATTCCCGAGCGGAAATCGATGAACGCTTTTGCCGTGGCGGCGGCTGTTTTTGCAGCAATTGCGCTCATCGCAGCGCAAACATTCAACAGGCCGTTTTCGGGATCCTCGCCGCAGATGGCGTCAGTCGAGCAACTTTCTCCAGCGCGTGCTGCTTCATCAGCAACGAATAAAGCTTCAGGAAACGGGAAAGCTTCGAACATCGGCCAGCAAATTGGAGCGGATGAAATGGCCGCGTCCAATTTTTCCGCGAAGTCCGTTGCGCCGGATGGGGATGGCGCCGGTAATTCGTCGGCGCGCGCAGGCGACGTCACTGAACATGCAAACAAGGATGGCGCGGAGGCGAAATTTTCAGCCAATAACCTCGCTTCACCGAGCTCGTCCGCTGGAGCCGCATCCGGCGAGTCGCGTGGAGGCGATGAAAATCCGGGCGCTGGACCATCGGAAAAAGGAAAAAGGCCTCTGGCTCACGCCGCTCGCCCCAAATCCGTCGCGGTCTCCAAAAGAAAGCGACAGAATGATTCGCTCAGCGTCATCGGCCGCACCGTCGACGGCTTTGCAAAACAATTTACGAAAGACCTGCGGCGCCTTCCGGGGCAAATATCCTCCATCTTCAATCATTGATTGATTGAGCCCGCGAGAAACGCGCCGACAGTTTGTTGATGAGGCCCGCCGAGCGCTTTGGCGTGTATACGGTAAACAGCAAACCGGCCAGTCACGGGCCGCCGTTCACAGCCTGTCTACCTCCCCCGCGCATCCCACATCGGCCGGTCGGGCGCGCGAAGATCCAGCTCCCACGTGAAGCGGCTGAGCAGATTATAGCCCAGAATGAACGGCGTCTCCTTTCCCAGCGCCGCGCGCAGGGGGCCGAAGTCATAGGCGAGCGCATGGACGTCGCGCGCCACGCGCCCGTCGCCGAGATCGATCTCCCTGATCCGGTAGATTTTCGACGCAAATTTTTTCCCGCCCGCTTCGCTCGCCTTGCCCGCCGCCTTCTCCAGCGTGAACAGTTTTTTGTGCTTCCGGACAAAGGACTGATCGACGGCGCAAATCTCCGCGCCCGTGTCGAAGAGGCCCACGCTCGTCACATTGCCGACGCGAAGCTCGACGCCGACGAGGCGCCGGTCGGGGCCGAGCATGCGGAAGGGCCGCGCATGGCCGGTTGAAAGCGGCGCGCCGAAAAACACCATTTCGCGATGGTCGAAATCGAGCGTGAAGAGGGCGTTCTTGAAGAAATCCAGCCCTAGGAGATCGCCGCCGTCGCTCGTCGGGCAGCGCGTGACCTCATATTTCGCGCGCGCGATGTCGTTGCCCTGCACAGCCTTCAGCGCGACATTCCTCGCCTCGACGTCGTCGCAGCGGATCGTGAGCCCGGAGGCCCCCGTCGATTCGCTTGCGCCCATGGCCGGCAGGTCCTTGTTCCATGGCGCGAGCGCAATGCGGGTCGTGGAGGCGCCGGTGTCGAGGCGCATCGTCCCCATGACCTTGTCGAAGCGCATGGGCAGGTAGACGCGCCCGCCGCCGTAATCGCCTTGCGTCAGCGTCATCGAAACGACGGAGCGGCTCGTCTGAGCGCCGGCGCCGTGAGCGCCGACCGTCAGGATGAAAAGGAGGAGGGCCCGAAAAAATCTCATGCGCCATAACGCCCCTGAACGCTTGCTCAAATCAAGAGTCTTTCAGGGGCCGGAAGGCGCGTCAGTTCGGAATCTTGACCCGCGCCGCCTTGCGTTTGTTGTCTGCGATGGCCCGGTCGAGCTGGGCGCCTGACGCCTCCATTTCAGCGGCGGTTTTCTTGCGGCTCTGCGCTGGCGCGGGCGTCAGCGGGGCGTAGTCGAGTTCACCGGGCCGCGACTGGCGCACGAAATCGGCGGACGGCGGCGGCGGCGCGCGCAGGCCGGTGGCGTCGAAGATGCGTCCGATCATCGAGCCGCCGGTCGCGGGCGCCTCCTGCGCGGCGGCAGGGCCGGCGAGCAGGAGGGACAGAAGGAGAAGAGCATGACGGCGAAGGATCATGCCGCGCATCAGGACATGGAATTGCGGCGCCAGTGGGCCGCCGCTCACGCCCATCCGGCGACCTCCCGTTTCGCCAGCGTCTCGAGGAGCCGCATCCCCTCCTCGCTGTCGTTGAGACAGGGCAGGCGCGCGAATTTCTCGCCGCCCTTTTCGAGGAACAGGTCGCGGATCTCGACGCCGAGCTCCTCGATCGTTTCGAGACAATCCGCCGAGAATCCGGGGGCCACGATGGCGAGGCGCCGGACGCCCTGTTGCGCCAGCTCGCTCACCACGTCGCTCGTATAGGGCTGGATCCATTTCGCCGGCCCGAAGCGCGACTGGAAGGAGAGGCGCAGCCTGTCGGCCGGCATGTCCAGCGCCTCGCGCAAAAGCCCGAAGGTCGCCTCGCAATGGGCGCGATAGGGGTCGCCGCGATCCACCTGCGCCTGCGGCAGGCCATGGAAGGAGGCGAGCACCACCTCGGGCTCGAAGTCGAGCGCGGCGAGTTCGCGCCGCACATTCGCCGCCAGCGCCTCGATATAGGCGGGATCGTCGTAATAGGGCGCGCCCACGCGCAGCGCCGGCTGCTTGCGCATCCTGCGCAGCGCCGCGAAGGCGTCGTCGGCGACCGAGGCGCTGGTGGAGGCGGCGTATTGCGGATAAAGCGGTAGCAGCGCGATGCGCTCGCATCCCTGCGCCATGAGCTCGTCGATCTTCGAGGCTATCGACGGCGAGCCGTAACGCAGCGCGTAATCGACGATGACGGGCGCCTTTTCACCGAGCGCGCCGGCTCGCTCCCGCAGCTTTTCCGCCTGCAGGCGCGTGAATGTCTTCAGCGGGCCTTCGCCGTGTTCGTGATTCCAGATCGAGGCGTAGGCGTGCGCCGATTTCCTCGGCCGCGTGTTGAGAATGATCCCGTGCAGCACCGGCAGCCAAAGGATGCGCGGCAGGTCGACGACGCGCGGATCGGAGAGGAATTGCGCGAGGTAGCGGCGCACGGACGGAACATCCGGGGCGTCCGGCGTGCCGAGATTGACGATGAGCAGACCGACCGGCGATGCGGCGGCGGAAGAGGCTGGGGTCATATTTCGCCTGTTTTGCGAGAAGCTTCGCTCCGCCCCGGGGGCGAGAGCTTTGCGCCGACATATAATGCCTTCGCGCCGCGAAAAACACCGGCGAAGCGTCGCTCCCGCGCCCGGGTCACGCGCCCTGGCGGATCAGCCTTTCGAAGGCTTCGCGCTCCTCGTCCGCCATGTGGAAGGCGTGCTCCGGCGCCGGAAAGGCGCCGGCCCGCACGTCTTTCGCATAAAGACCCACGGCCTCGCGCAGCGCCGCGGCGACGGCTCCGTAGCGGCGATTGTGCTTGAAGTCCCGCGCCGTGATCCCGGCGAGATCGTTGACGACGAGCACCTGCCCGTCCGTCTCCGGCCCGGCGCCGATGCCGATGGTCGCGGCTTTCACCGCGCGGGTGATGCGCCCCGCGAGCTCCTGCGGCACCAGCTCCAGCACGAGAAATTTCTGCCCCGCGGCGTCGAGCGCGAGCGCGTCGGCGTAGAGCTTGCGGGCGGCCTCGGCCGTGCGGCCCTGCCGGCGCTTGACTTCCTGATGCTGCGATTCGAGCCCCAGATGGCAGCAGACGTCGAAGCCCGCGGCCGTGAGCGCGGCGACGACGTCCGCCTGCGCGCCCTCGAATTTCACGCAGTCGGCGCCGGCGTCGCGCAGGACGCGGGAACTCGCGAGAGCCTGTTCGGGGGTGTCGTAGGTCGCGTAGGGCAGATCGCCGATGATATACATGTCCGGCGCGCCGCGCCTGACGGCCGCGATGTGATGCGCCATGTCGGCGAGCGTCACCTCGCGCTCGTGGGAATAGCCGAGGATGTTCACCCCCACGCTGTCGCCGACGAGGATGACGTCGACGCCGGCCTCCGCCTCGATCCGCGCGGTCGGCGCGTCATAGGCGGTGACGACGACGATCTTCTCGCCTCGGCGCTTCATCTGTGCAAAACGATCGGCTACTGGCACGGGGCGGCTCCGGCGGCGCGCTCGAAAATCAGCGCGCGGAGGCGTCCCGGCAGGCGTTCGGCTGGCCCGGGACGCGAATATCCTGAATGCCGCCGCATTTGTCGCAGGCGGAGAGCGCCGCCGAGAGGCCGACGAGCGTCAGAGCGAGTGCCAATCTGCGTTTCATGCCGCTTCCTCTCGGGCGATTTGCGCGGCGAACATATCCGCGCGCGCCGCCGCCGACAAGGATGGCGGACCCGCGCCCTTGCATCCTGCCAAAACCCGCGTATAACCCCGCCATCGCGACGTTCCCGGCCGGGGGCTGAACGGAAGCGCCGGCTTGCCGGCGTGGGTTTCCCTTCTTCCCGTGTCTCCGCCTTCGAACTTTCCTTCTCGAGCCTTTCCCCGGGGAAACTTCCCCAGAAACGCTCGAAGGGCTTGGCGCCGGAGCGGCTCGCGGCAACGGAAAGGCGAAAAATCATGCCTCTTTACGAGCATGTCTATCTCGCCCGTCAGGACATTTCTCCCCAGCAGGTGGAGGCTCTGACCGGGCAGTTCAAGAACATCATCACGTCGCTCGGCGGCACGGTCGGCAAGACCGAATATTGGGGCGTGAAGTCGCTCGCCTATCGGATCAAGAAGAACCGCAAGGCGCATTTCACGCTGCTCAACATCGACGCCCCGCCGGCGGCCATCGCCGAGATGGAGCGCCAGCAGAGCATCAACGAAGACGTTCTGCGCGTCCTGACGCTGCGCGTCGAGGAGCTCGAGGAAGGTCCGTCGGCGCAGCTGCGCAAGCGCGACGACGACGACCGCGGCGAGCGCCGCGGCCCGCGCGGCGACCGTCCGGAGCGTCGCCCCCGTCGTGAGGAAGGCAGAGCCGAAGGAGAGGCAGAATGAGCACCGCGCCCCGTCGTCCCTTCTTCCGCCGCCGCAAGTCCTGCCCCTTCTCCGGCGCCAACGCGCCGAAGATCGACTACAAGGACACGCGCCTGCTGTCGCGCTACATCTCCGAGCGCGGCAAGATCGTCCCCTCGCGCATCACGGCCGTCTCGGCCAAGAAACAGCGCGAGCTGGCGCAGGCCATCAAGCGCGCCCGGTTTCTCGGGCTGCTGCCGTATGTGATCCGGTAAGAGATCCTTTGTTCGCGACTCGAGAACCGCGCTCCGAAAGGGGCGCGGTTTTTTTGTTGGATGGCATGCCCTGTGCTTTTCGATTTTAGGGTCTTTTAAAAGCCACGTTGCGCGCGCGCTTGAGTCCGCAATGCGCGAGGAGCAGACCCGTCGAGATCCATCAACTCACAAAAGGTCATCGCGTAGCTCTTTCAAGAAGCTTGGAATACGCCACCGGCTTTCGGACCCGGGTCGCGGCGTTCACGAGTTTACGTCCTGGCCGTCATCCTGCGCTTTTGTAAATCGGGTAATCGACAAGAATTTCATGGGCGTTCTTTTTGATGAGGGCGCTAAACTCATCCAAGGGTAGATCGTTTGTGTCAGTACCGAACGGATTCTCGATCTCTTCTGCTAACGTCTCAAGGCTTGCAAGAACATAAAACATGAAGCTCGTGATCAAAATTGTCCAATAACCAAACTCTGGCGCAAAAACGAATGGCATGCTGACGATGTAAAAGAAGACAAACTTCTTTATGAAAACATGATAGGAAAAGGGTATTGGCGTTTTTTTAATGCGCTCACATGCACCGCATATCTCCAAGAGCGCCGTCAGCTCGCCATTCAGGGTCAAGAACTGAACTTCGCTTATCAATCCCTGTCGATTAAGATCTGCGACGTCCATGAATAGCTGTTCTGCAGCGAGGCTCGGCGCATGGCCAACGGGGTATGGAATGTCACTTGCGTAGCCGCGGAGATGGTCTTTGAGCACGTCGGCAAAATTCGCTATATCGAAAGCGATCGTCGCTCTAAAGTGATCTCGTGCGTCCAGATACGAATGACACTTTAGTGCGATATTTCGAGATGTGTTGACGAGAGAGCCCCAAAGCCGCCGACCCTCCCACCATCGATCATAAGCGGTGTTGGTTCTGAACACGAGCAAAAGCGAGATAACGAACCCAAAGAGATTATGCACTGTCGCTGTATATTTCAGATACCCTGGCATTATTCCGGAGTTGAAATACACGACTAGTAACGCAAGCAGCGCAAAGATGGATATGTTTGGTAGGAGAGTCCTTAGAGTGTCTCCCTCGTGAAACTGGAAGATAAGCTTCCACCACGCTTTTGTATCGTACCTAAGCATGCTGCTCTCGTTAAGCCTTTCGCCGCCTAATCGCTTCCGGGTTGCGATCGTCTGTGTTGCTACGCAATGCCGCACCCAAATAAAAGGCCCATTGATAAAACGAAAATCGAATGGCGCTTCTGGAGCCCGGAGTTTGCACTGTAGCGACTATTTTTAGCACGGGCTTCAACCGGTCGCACCGTAGTCGGGAAGATCGCGTGTTACCCGGTTAGTGAACGGCTGCTTTGGGTCAACAACGGTCAACCAGAACGCGCCGGTCGGCGCGTCTTACCCCGCCCGCACCTGCGGGGCCGTCGCCTCGTGCACGCCGTCGAGCGGCGTCGTCGGCGTCGTGGGCTCGGTCATGAATTGCGCCGCCGCCAGCGTCGCGAAGCGCCCGCCCTTTTCGACGAGCGTCTCGAAGGAGCCGCTCTCGACGATCTCGCCCTGATCGAAGACGAGGATCACGTCCGCATTGCGCACCGTCGCCAGGCGATGGGCGATGACGAAGGTCGTGCGTCCCTTGGTCGCCGCCTCCAGCGCCTTCTGGATCAGCCGCTCGGTCGTGGCGTCGAGCGCCGAGGTCGCCTCGTCGAAGACCATGATCGGCGGGTCCTTCAGCAGCGCGCGGGCGATGGAGAGGCGCTGGCGCTCGCCGCCCGAGAGCGATCGGCCGCGCTCGCCCACGCGCGTCTCGCGTCCGTCGCTCTGGCGCGAGACGAATTCCGTCGCCTGCGCCAGCTGCAGCGCGCGGGCGACTTCCTCATCCGTCGCGTCCGGATTGCCGATGCGCAGGTTTTCCTCGATCGTGCGAGCGAAGAGCATGGGCTCCTGAAACACCACGCCGATGTTGCGCCGAAGCGAGACGAGCGTGAAGTCGCGGATGTCGACGCCGTCGATCTTCACCGCGCCCTCGTCTGGATCGAAGACGCGGTGCAGCAGGCCGAGCGTCGTCGATTTGCCGGAGCCCGTGGAGCCGACGAGCGCGATGGTCTGGCCGGGCTTGGCCGAGAAGCTCACATCGCGCACCGCCTGCCGGCGCCCGTCATAGGAGAAGGCGACGTTCTCGAAGGAGACGACGCCCTTGAGCCGGCCGGCGTCCCGCGCGCCGGGCCGATCGGCGACGGCGGGCTTGGTGTCGAGCACGTCGAAGAAGTCCTTTATCTTCGCCGACTGCTGGAACAGCACATTGACGAAGCCCACGACCTGCTCGAGACGGCCGATGAGCATGGTCGCGAAATTCATGAAGGTGACGATCTCGCCGATCGTGGCGAGGCCGTGCAGGTGCAGATAGGTTCCGAGCAGGAAGATCGCGAGAATGGTCAGCGTCGCCGAGGCGCGGCTCGCGACCACGACCAGCGCCCACCACGACAACACGGGAATCTGCGCCGCGAGCACGTCGTCGATGATGCGGTTGAGCGCCTGCGACTCGCTTTCGATCCGCGTGAAGCTCTGCACGACCGGAATATTGCCGAGCGTGTCGGAGGCGTGTTCGGCCAGCGAGGAGTTGTAGCGCTCGACCAGCCCCTGCAGATGCTCGGTGCGCCTGAGCACGAAGCTGGTCGCGAAATAGAAGACGGCGACGAGAACCATCAGCAGCGCGCCGAGGCGCCAGTTCACCAGCAGCGTTGCTGGCAAAAGGATGAAAAGCGCGACGAAGGAGGCGCAGTTCTCGCGGAAGAAGGACAGCCAGAGGCCGAACATTGCGGCGCCGCCGTCGAGCATCGTCTTCAGCAGCCGGCCCGAATGCACATTGGTGTGGAAGGTCAGCGGCAGGTTCAGCACATGGTCGAAATAATCCGACATCACCGCGAGTCGGCGGCGATGCGCCAGCCGGTCGGCGTTGAGGCCGACGAGGATCGCGCCGCCGATGGAGAAGATGCCGAAAGCGGCCCAGGCGGCGACGAGCGGCAGAAGGTCTCCCCAGGTCAGCGTCTCGCCCGGCGCCTGCGCGCGGGTCATGCGGTCGATGATGCGGCCGAAGAGCAGCGGCTCGGCGAATTGCGCGACGGCGAGCGCCAGATTGGCGACCACGAGGATCATCACAAGCCGCGCCTGCGGCCGCAACAGGCCGAGGACGCGGGCGTAGATGGAAAGAACCGACATCGAAAAGCCCGCAATATGCCCCGTCAGGCGCTCTACAGGGGCGAACGCCCCCGCGCAAGGCCCGGACGCCGCTTGCGGGCCATCGGCGACGACAGCCCCGCGCAGGCTTGACCGGATACCGTCGCCCCGCGCGGGAAGCGTCGAGAGGCCGCTAGAATGGTGGGATCCCCGGTGACGTATGTCAGGTCATTTCTGGAGCGGATGCGCAGCCTGTTCGCGGCTCCGGCCGACCCGCACGCCGCCGAGCGATTGCAGGAGGAGCAACTCGCGGCTGTGTGGCGAAACACCCCCGGAATGATGGCGGCGAATCTCTGCAACGCGCTTGTGCTGCTCGCCGCGCTCTGGGACACGCCGATGGCGGGCGCGGCGACGCTCTGGGCGAGCGCGCTGATCGCCGTCGTCGGCTACATTTACCTGCGCGCGCGGCGGCGCGCCTGCAAGCGTCTGACGACATCGAGGCTGTCCCGCGTCTCGCGGCGCGCCGTCTTCAACGCCCTCCTTCTGGGCGCGCTCTGGGCGGCTGTCCCCGCCCTGTTTTTCATCGACGCGGACAGCGGCGGCCGGCTCATGGTCGTCTCGCTCACCGCCGGGATGCTTTTCGGCGGCGCCTTCGCCCTTGCGACCGCTCCGCTCGCGGCGCTGGCCTTCATAAGCCCGATCGTGATTGCTTCCGAGGCGACGTTTCTGCGCGGCGGCGATCCCGACCACATGCGCATCGCCATCGTGCTGGCGATCTACGTGGCCGTCCTGCTGCGCACGGTCTTCGTCGACGCGGAAAACCTAAGGAAGCGCGTGCTGACGCATATGGACGCCGAGCAGCAGGCCAGGACGGACGCTCTGACCGGCCTTCCGAATCGCCTGGGCTTCACCGACGCCATCGAACGCGAATTCGCGCGCATGTCGCGCACCGGGGCGGGATTCCTGCTGCTTTGCGTCGACCTCGACAATTTCAAGACGATCAACGACCGGCTCGGCCATCCGGCGGGCGACGAGCTGCTGGTCGCGGCGGCGGAGCGCATGCGCGCCTGCCTGCGGGGCTATGACGTCGTCGCGCGTCTCGGCGGCGACGAATTCGCCATCATCGCAAATGGCGTCGACGGTCGGGAAAACGCCGTCGCCCTGGCGGAGCGGATAATTCTCTGTTTCGACGATTCATTCCTCATCGAGGGCCGCGAGATCTACGGGGCGGCGAGCGTCGGCGGCGCGCTCGCGCCGATCAACGGCGCCGATCAGCGCGAACTGGTCAAAAGCGCCGACATCGCGCTCTATCAGGCGAAGCAGCGCGGTGGCTGCTGGCGGCTGTTCGAATCGAACCACGACATGGAATCGCGCGAATCCCGCGCGCTGGAGCTCGATTTGCGGCGCACGATCAGCCTGCGGCAGCTTGCGCTGGTGTTTCAGCCGATCATCAATGTCGCGACAGGCAAGATCGTCGGATGCGAGGCCTTGCTGCGCTGGAACCACCCCACGCGAGGGCAGGTCGCGCCGTCCCTGTTCATTCCGCTCGCGGAAAAGACCGGGTTCATTGACGAGATCGGGCTATGGGTCATAGAGGAAGCCTGCGCCGCGGCGGCGCATTTCCCGCCCGATTTTCGCGTGGCGATCAATATTTCCCCTTTGCAGCTGCGCCGGCAGGAGTTTCCCGATTGCGTGTTCGAGGCTCTGACGCGCACGCAGGCGGAGCCGAGCAGAATCGAGATTGAAATCACGGAGACAGCGCTTCTCGCCGATGACGAGGTTTCGGACGCCGCGATCAGGAAATTGTCGGGCGCCGGGCTGAGCATCTCGCTCGACGATTTCGGGGCCGGCTATTCGTCGCTCAACTATCTGCGCAAACTGCCGCTGCACAGGGTCAAGATCGACCGCAGCTTCGTGGGCGACGTGCTCACGAAAAAGGATTGCGCGGCCATCGTCACGGGCGTGACGCGCATGGCCGCGGACCTCGACATGAGGATCGTCGCCGAAGGCGTCGAAACGCTCGCGCAATTGCAATGGCTGCGAAATGTGGGCTGCAGCGAGGCGCAGGGCTATCTCATCAGCCGGCCGCTGCCGCGCCAGGAGTTTCTCGCCTTTCTCGCCGCCTGGCGGCCCGACCGGCTGGAGCCGGCGTCCGCCGCGGGCGGAATGCTGCCCTGATCTATTCTTCCTCGCCGAAGCGGTTGGCGACGAGCGCCTCCAGCGCGTCGAGCGCTTCCTTCGCCTGCGGGCCGGCGGCGGTCACGGTGATCGTCGAGCCCTTGCCGGCGCCAAGCGTCAGAATGCCCATGATCGAGCTGCCGCCGACCGTCTCGCCTTCTTTGGAGACGGTGATCTCCGCGTCGAATTTTTCGCAACACTGCACGAATTTGGCCGTTGCGCGGGCGTGCAGGCCCTTCTTGTTGATGATCGGAAGATCGCGAGACAGGGCGCTTTGCGCAGCCGGCTCCTGCGTGTCGGGCATGAGATCCGTCATTTCGAATTGAGAACCTTGCTGGCGATATAAACATATTTGCGGCCGGCGTCCTGCGCCGCCAGAACGGCCTGCTCCAGCGGAGCCGTGTCGCGCACCGAGGCGAGCTTGATGAGCATCGGCAGGTTCACCCCGGCGAGCACTTCCACCTTGCCGCCGTTCATGACCGAGATCGCGAGATTCGACGGGGTCCCGCCGAACATGTCGGTCAGCAGCACCACGCCGTCGCCGCTGTCGGATTCGCGAATGGCCTCGATGATGTCGCGCCGGCGGCGCTCCATGTCGTCCTCGGGGCCGATGGAGATCGCGACGAGCTGCTCCTGGGGGCCCACGACATGTTCGAGCGCGGCGCGAAACTCCGTGGCGAGGTGGCCATGGGTCACCAGGACCATTCCGATCATTCGACCCTACCACTCATGAAGACGTCTCGAGCTGCGCAGATGCCTTGGTGACGGATGATATCTTATGCCCGCGGCGGCGGTTCGTCGCCCGCGGCAGCATATACAAGCAAAACCGTCGCGCCACTTCTCATTTCGCCAGGCGCCGGACAGGGGCGACATTTTGTGCAACGCGGCGAAATTCGCAAGTAAAAAGAACATTGGCGTATTATTTTATCGTAACTGATTGAATAAAATTGAAAATCTGTGCGACTGCGGCGTCGCCGCCGCCCGCGAGGCGCCGTCGCGGCAGGGTAAGGCCGAGCAGTTTCGCGCATTTCTCGTCCTCCTCCGGATAGCGTTCCGGCGGCCTTTCGGCTTCGCAGAGGTCAACGACCGCATGAATGACGCAAGCGGGCTCATGCGGGATCTCGAGCAGCCCTTCGCCGCGCGCCTCGATCAATCCGCGAATTGCGGGATGCGGCCGGGCGATCAATCGTCCCCCCAGCGCCTCGATTGCAACGCGGTCGTCGCCGACGAGACGGGCGAAATCGCCGCGCGCCTGCGCCTGCGCGATCAGCGCGAGGGTGAGCGCGCTTTTCCCCGCGCCGGAGGGGCCGCGCAGCAACAGTCCGCGCTCTCCGATGACAAGGGCGTTGGCGTGGATGTGGACGCTCGCCGGCGAGCCGCTCATCGCGCCGCCGGCAGCCAGACCACGAATCGCGCGCCGAGCACGACGTCGTCGGGCTCCGGCTCGTCCGTGCCCTGCGGATGCCGGCGCGTGCGGTTGAGCGCGCGGATGCGCCCGCCATGCGCCTCGATGATCTGGCGCGAGATGGAGAGGCCGAGGCCGGAGTTCTGCCCGAAGCCCGCCTCCGGGCGGTCGGTGTAGAAACGCTCGAAGACGCGATCGAAAGCGCCTTCGGGAATCCCCGGCCCGTCGTCGTCGACGATGATCTCATAGCCCTCGAGCTGGACGCCGCCGGGGCCCTTGGCGCGTTCCGGCCACAGCAGCACGCGCACGCTGCCGCCGGGCGTGGAGAAGGAGCGGGCGTTGTCGATGAGATTGTTGAAGACCTGGCCGAGCCGCGAATCATGGCCGAGCACGCGCCATCGCCTGCGCGGGGGCTCCGCCGGCGAGGGACGCATCGTCAATTCGATTTTCACCCCGTCGCCGCGATCGACGGCGCGGGCGACGTCGACGACGGTGAGCAGAGCGGCGGAGAGATCGACGTGATCCATGTCGGCGCGGGCGAGCTCGGCGTCGAGACGCGAGACGTCGGAAATATCGCTGATCAGGCGGTCGAGCCGGCCGACGTCGTGCTTGATGATGGCGAGCAGGCGGTCGCGCGCGGAGTCGGTCTTCGCAATAGGCAATGTCTCGACCGCGCTGCGCAGCGACGTCAGCGGATTCTTGAGCTCATGGGCGACGTCGGCGGCGAAGTGCTCGATCGCCTCGATGCGGTTGTAAAGCGCGGTCGTCATGTCGCGCAACGCGCCGGAGAGATGGCCGATTTCGTCCTGACGGTCGGAGAAATCGGGAATTTCCTGACGCGACTTGGCGCCGCGGCGCACGCGCTCGGCCGCCTCGGCGAGGCGGCGCATCGGCTCGGTGATGGTGTTGGTGAAGAAGAGCGACAGCAGCAGCATCACGCCGGCGGAAACGAGAAAGATGCGGATGATGCCCCAGCGCTCGGTGGCGATGATCGCGTCGATGTCGCCGCCCATCGTCGAGAGCAGCAGCGCGCCGCGCACGGAGCGGAAACGCTGCACGGGCACAGCCACGGAGATGATGGTCTCGCCCTTTTCATTCGCGCGAACCACCGAATGGGCGTGGCCCTCGAGCGCGCTGCCGACTTCGGGATAGGTCTTGCCGTTGCCCATGCCGATGTCTTCGTAGAGCGGCAGTTCCGGACGGCGAACGAGCCGGCGCAGGAAATCGAGGGAGCGCTGAAGGAAGGACGAGGCGTCCAGCGTCGTCGGCTGTCCGCCCGACGGCGGCAGCTCGAAGCGCAGGATGTTCGAGCGACCCGTGACAGAGCGCGAATCGAGCAGCAGGTAGCCGTCGCGGTCATAAATGCGCGCGCGCAGCCGCGTCGGCGAGACGAGACGACGCAGCAGAGGGCCGACGCGCTCGGGATTGAGCGAAAATTCGAGCGACGGCTGGCCCTCGCTCGCGCTGGCGCTTTCGCCCGGCGCGAGCTTCAGGAGCTTCTCGGGGTCGATGGTGATGGCGTCGGTGTCGACCGTCGCGGACGCGGCGATGGCGGCCGCGATGATCTCGCCCTGCGTCTGCAGGCTCTGCACGCGGGCGTCGATCAGGCCCTCGCGGAACTGGTTGAGATAGAGAAACCCGCCCAGCAGCGCGACGAGCCCGCCGAGATTGAGCACGACGATGCGCCGCGTGAGCGAGGAGGACAGGTGCGATTGAACGAGGCGCGACAGGCGCTTCAGCCGCAGGGAGAGCGCGCGCCCCGTCCGCGCCGGACGCGGTTGGGCGACGCGTTCGCTTTGGGCGGGACCGCTTTCTCGCGCCCGAGCCTCGTCCGGGCGTTTCTCCACGTCGGCGATGTCGCCGCTGCCGTCGGATGCGCTCATAGCTCGCGTTACCCCTCGCGGGGACGATGGTGACATGGGCCGGCGCTACATTTCCTTGAAGCGGTATCCGACGCCGTAAAGCGTTTCAATCATCTCGAAATCGGGATCGACGACCTTGAACTTCTTGCGCAGCCGCTTGATGTGGCTGTCGATGGTGCGGTCGTCGACATAGACCTGATCGTCATAGGCCGCGTCCATCAGGGCGTTGCGGCTCTTCACCACGCCCGGCCGCTGCGCGAGCGACTGCAGGATCAGGAATTCCGTGACGGTCAGCACGACGGGATCGCCGCGCCAGGTGCAGGTGTGGCGCTCGGGGTCCATCACCAGCAGCCCGCGCTCCAGCACCTTCGCTTCGGTCTCTTTCTGCGCGGCGGCTTCCTTGGGATTGGCGCGGCGCAGGATCGCCTTCACGCGCTCGACGAGGAGCCGCTGCGAGAAGGGCTTATGGATGAAATCGTCCGCGCCCATCTTGAGCCCGAACAATTCGTCGATCTCCTCGTCCTTGGAGGTGAGGAAAATCACCGGAATGTCGGATTTCTGGCGCAGGCGGCGCAGGAGCTCCATTCCGTCCATGCGCGGCATCTTGATGTCGAAGATCGCGAGGTCGGGCGGATTGGCGCGCAGGCCGTCCAGCGCCTGGGCGCCGTCGGTGTAGGTTTGAACGCGATACCCCTCTCCCTCGAGCGCGATGGACACTGAGGTCAGGATGTTGCGATCGTCGTCGACGAGAGCGATGGTCGGCATGATCACCCTTTGTTGTTGGCGGCGACAGGCTGCGTCATGTAACGCGTCGGGGCGCTTTCCAGCGCCGGCTGAAACACCCGGTCCTACGCCAGGGGCGGCGCTACGCCGGTCGAGTCTCTCGCCCGGCGACCCGCGGGCGGCTCTCGGCGTCGACAAAGTCCGGGCCTATCACGGCCGAAATGTGGCAGACGATTGAAACTGCAACCGTCGGCGACGCACAAAGGAAGTTGCGGCGGCTGCGCCGACTTCCTCTTTTACTTATATACTCTTTTATCTCATAACGCACCCTGCTCACGTTCTGGCAAGAAAAAACAGGCGAAATCATGACGATAGGCAATCGGGGCGCAGGCCTCGCGCCGATCCCGAGGGATCCCCGGCAGGATCCCGACTTCGATCCGGCCGCCGAATCCCGGCGTCTGTTGCGCGCCATCCGCGTCGCCACGCTCGCGACGCTGACGGACGCCGGCGCGCCTTTCGCGACGCTCACGACCATCGCGACCGACTACGACGGAGCGCCGATTCTGCTGCTCTCGAAGCTTGCGCGCCACACGGGCTATCTCGAACGCGACGCGCGCTGTTCGCTGCTGCTGGCGCAGGGTGGACGCGGCGATCCGATGGCCCATCCGCGCCTTACGCTCAACGCGATCGCCGCGCCCACGAAGGACCCGCTCGTCCGCGGCCGGTACCTGCGCCGGAATCCGAAGGCCAGCCTCTACGCCGACTTCGCGGATTTCGGTTTCTGGCGGGCCGAGATCGACGCCGTTCACCTCAACGGCGGATTCGCCCGCGCAGCAGGTTTCGGCCCCGAGCATATTCTTTCGGACGTCAGCGGCGCGCAGGCGCTGATCGACGGGGAGGCGCGACTTGTCGATGAGATGAACGCGGACCAGGCAAGCGCGCTGGCGTTATGCGCGGAGAAGCTCGACCGGGCGAACCCCGGAAACTGGCGCGCCAGCGGAATCGACCCCGACGGCCTTGATCTCGTCAGCGGCGATGAAACGGCGCGGCTGACGTTTCCGCGGGCGGTTTCCACGCCGCAGGAGGCGCGCGAGGCCCTGTCGGAGCTCGCCCGCCTCGCCGGGGAAGCCTAGGCGGTCGCGAGGAAGGTCGCGATCTCGTCTTTCAGCGACAGGCGCTTCTTCTTGAGATCCTCGATCGTGGCGTCGTCGGCCGGCTCTACATTGGTCTCCATGCGATGAATGGAGCGGTTGAGCGTATGATATTCCTCGGCGATGCGGGCGAAATGCGCATTGCTGGTCTTCAGCGTATGGATCGCCTGGGCCTTCTCCGGAAATTCTTCATGCAGCTCATGCGCGACGTGGCTCATTTAGTTGTCTCCAGAACCTTCTTCATGTTGTGGCTTGTTTGCGACGGCGGCCGGAGGTCGTCGTCAGCTGCGCTATTCTAGCCTTGTCCGTCGCGGGAGAGAAAGGCCGCGAACGTCTTTGTCGTGCGGCCTTCCGTCGCGCGTTCTCCCGACGATGGAACAATTGCAAAGAAATTGTTTCGTGACGATCGAATCTCCGCTTGACGTCGCGGCGCCTCGCGATTAGGTTCCGCCCACTTTCGACAGGCCGTAAGTTCACGCCGTCGGCGAGCGCCTCGTTCGCGACCTTTCGAACTTAAACGCTGTCGCCTTGCCTGTGACCGCCAAGTTACGCCGGCTGCAAAACCGGTTTGGTAATCATCCCGTCGCCTAGCGGCGTCGGACAGGAAGGCACGATCCCGGTTCGCCGGGGTCCTCTGCGTCAGGAGCGCCTTGGCTTCGCGGCCATCGGCGCTTCGCTCGTTTGCGCCTCCACACGGACGCGCAGCCGGGTCATCCACGAAATCCGCCATTCGCTCGAAGCGAAGGACACTTGTTAATGCCGACGATCAGCCAGTTGATCCGCAAGCCGCGGCACCCGAAGACCTACCGCGAGAAGGCCCGCCATCTCGGCGCGTGCCCTCAGAAGCGCGGCGTGTGCACGCGCGTCTATACGACGACCCCGAAGAAGCCGAACTCCGCGCTTCGCAAGGTCGCCAAGGTGCGTTTGACGAACGGCTTCGAGGTCATCGGCTACATCCCCGGCGAAGGCCATAACCTTCAGGAGCACTCCGTGGTCATGATCCGCGGCGGCCGCGTGAAGGATCTTCCGGGCGTTCGCTATCACATTCTGCGCGGCGTGCTCGACACGCAGGGCGTCAAGGACCGCAAGCAACGCCGTTCGAAATACGGCGCGAAGCGTCCGAAGTAAGGAGACCTTCCGATGTCGAGACGTCACCGGGCGGAAAAGCGCGAAGTCATCGAGGACGCCAAGTATGGCGACATCGTTCTCGCGAAATTCATGAACTCGATCATGTACGACGGCAAGAAGTCGACCGCCGAACAGATCGTCTATGGCGCGCTGGACCAGGTCGAGGCGAAGGCCAAGAGCGACCCGCTCGCGGTCTTCAGGCAGGCGCTCGACAATGTCGCGCCGGCGATCGAGGTTCGTTCCCGTCGCGTCGGCGGCGCCACCTATCAGGTGCCGGTCGAAGTGCGCAACGAGCGCCGTCAGGCCCTGGCGATCCGCTGGATCATCACGGCCGCGCGGGCCCGCAACGACAAGACCATGGTCGACCGTCTGTCGGCCGAGTTGCTCGACGCGTCGAACAACCGCGGCGCCGCCGTGAAGAAGCGCGAAGACACCCATCGCATGGCGGAAGCCAACCGCGCCTTCTCCCACTATCGCTGGTAAGGCGTCGCAGAAGATCTCATCGAGGACAGTGTAATGGCCCGCTCGCATCCGATCGAGGACTACCGCAACTTCGGCATCATGGCGCATATCGACGCCGGAAAGACGACGACGACGGAGCGCATCCTCTATTACTCCGGCAAGAGCCACAAGATCGGCGAGGTGCACGAAGGCGCCGCGACGATGGACTGGATGGAGCAGGAGCAGGAGCGCGGCATCACGATCACTTCCGCCGCGACGACGACCTTCTGGAACGGCAAGCGTCTGAACATCATCGACACGCCCGGCCACGTCGACTTCACCATTGAAGTCGAGCGCTCGCTGCGCGTCCTCGACGGCGCGGTTTGCGTTCTCGACGGCAACCAGGGCGTCGAGCCGCAGACGGAAACCGTCTGGCGCCAGGCCGACAAATACAAGGTTCCGCGCATCGTCTTCGTCAACAAGATGGACAAGATCGGCGCCGACTTCTTCCGCTGCGTGTCCGACATCAGCACGCGCGTCGGCGGCCGTCCGGTCTGCGTCCAGCTGCCGATCGGCGCCGAGAACAATTTCAAGGGCGTCATCGACCTCATCCGCATGAAGGCGGTCGTCTGGGAAGACGAAGGCCTCGGCGCGAAATATCACGACGAAGAGATTCCGGCGGACCTTCTGGACAAGGCCAAGGAATATCGCACGGCGCTCATCGAGGCCGCTGTCGAGCTCGACGACGACGCCATGGCCGCCTATCTCGATGGCGCGGAGCCGGACGAAGCGACGTTGAAGTCCCTCATCCGCAAGGCTGTGCGCGGCATCGTGTTCCATCCGGTCTTCTGCGGCTCGGCCTTCAAGAACAAGGGCGTCCAGCCGCTGCTCGACGCGGTCGTCGACTTCCTGCCGTCGCCGATCGATCGCGAGGCGATCAAAGGCGTCGACATGGACTCGGGCGAGGAGATGGTTCGCAACCCGTCCGACGCCGAGCCCTTCTCCATGCTCGCCTTCAAGATCATGGACGACCCCTTCGTCGGCACCATTACCTTTGCGCGCGTCTATTCGGGCAAGATCGAGTCGGGCACGACCGTTCTCAACTCCACGAAGGACAAGAAAGAGCGCATCGGCCGCATGCTGCTGATGCACGCCAATAACCGCGAGGACATCAAGGAAGCCTATGCGGGCGACATCGTCGCGCTCGCCGGCCTCAAGGAGACCCGCACCGGCGACACGCTCTGCGACATGCAGAAGCCGGTCATCCTGGAGCGCATGGAGTTCCCGGAGCCGGTTATCGAGATCGCCATCGAGCCGAAGTCGAAGGCCGATCAGGAGAAGCTCGGCATCGCGCTGCAGAAACTCGCCGCCGAGGATCCGTCCTTCCGCGTCTCGACCGATCAGGAAAGCGGCCAGACCATCCTCAAGGGCATGGGCGAACTGCATCTCGACATCAAGGTCGACATTCTCAAGCGCACCTACAAGGTCGACGCGAACATCGGCGCTCCGCAGGTCGCCTATCGCGAGCGTCTCAGCAAGCGCGCCGAGATTGACTACACGCACAAGAAACAGACCGGCGGCACGGGCCAGTTCGCTCGCGTCAAGATCGTCTTCGAGCCGAACGAGGCGGGCGCAGGCAATCAGTTCGAGAGCCAGATCGTCGGCGGCGCGGTGCCGAAGGAATATATCCCCGGCGTGCAGAAGGGCATCGACTCCGTGATGACCTCGGGCATTCTCGCGGGCTTCCCGGTCGTCGACATGAAGGCGACGCTGATCGACGGCGCCTTCCACGACGTCGACTCGTCGGTTCTGGCCTTCGAAATCGCCTCGCGCGCCGCGACCCGCGAGGCGCTGCAGAAGGGCGGCTCCGTGCTGCTCGAGCCGATCATGAAGGTCGAGGTGGTGACGCCGGAGGAATACACCGGCACGGTCATCGGCGATCTCAATTCGCGTCGTGGCCAGATCCAGGGCCAGGACATGCGCGCGAACGCCGTGGTGATCAACGCCATGGTGCCGCTCGCCAACATGTTCGGCTACGTCAACAATCTGCGCTCCGGCACGCAGGGACGCGCCAGCTACACGATGCTTTTCGATCACTACGAACAGGTGCCCGAGGCGGAGTCGAAGAAGGTTCAGGCGAAATACGCCTGATCTCGCGAACGCTACGGGTAAACGGAACTCTCTAAAGGAGCACGGCAATGGCCAAGGAAAAATTCTCGCGCACGAAGCCGCACTGCAACATCGGGACGATTGGACACGTCGACCATGGCAAGACGTCGTTGACGGCGGCGATCACGAAGGTTCTTGCGGAGACGGGCGGCGCGACATTTACGGCCTACGACCAGATCGACAAGGCTCCGGAAGAGAAGGCTCGCGGCATCACGATTTCGACGGCGCATGTCGAATATGAGACGCAGAACCGCCATTACGCGCACGTCGACTGCCCCGGCCACGCCGACTATGTGAAGAACATGATCACCGGCGCGGCGCAGATGGACGGCGCAATTCTTGTGGTTTCGGCGGCCGACGGCCCGATGCCGCAGACGCGCGAGCACATCCTTCTGGCCCGCCAGGTGGGCGTGCCGGCATTGGTGGTGTTCCTGAACAAGGTCGACATGGTCGACGATCCGGAGCTTCTGGAGCTCGTCGAGCTCGAGGTCCGCGAGCTTCTGTCGAAGTATGACTTCCCCGGCGACGACATTCCGATCGTGAAGGGCTCGGCGCTGTGCGCTCTGGAGTCGAAGAACCCGGAGATCGGCCACGACGCGATCCTGAAGCTGATGCAGGAAGTCGATCGCTACATTCCGCAGCCGGAGCGTCCGAAGGATCAGCCGTTCCTGATGCCGGTCGAGGACGTGTTCTCGATTTCGGGCCGCGGCACGGTTGTGACGGGCCGTATCGAGCGCGGCGTGATCAAGGTCGGCGAGGAAGTGGAGATCGTCGGCATCCGTCCGACGGTGAAGTCGACGGTGACGGGCGTTGAGATGTTCCGCAAGCTGCTCGATCAGGGCGAGGCTGGCGACAACGTGGGCTGCCTGCTGCGCGGCACGAAGCGCGAGGACGTTGAGCGCGGCCAGGTGCTGTGCAAGCCGGGCTCGGTCAAGCCGCATACGAAATTCAAGGCCGAGGCCTACATCCTGACGAAGGAAGAGGGGGGCCGTCATACGCCGTTCTTCACGAACTATCGTCCGCAGTTCTACTTCCGCACGACGGACGTGACGGGCATCGTGACGCTTCCCGAGGGCGTCGAGATGGTCATGCCGGGCGACAATGTGACGATGGAAGTCGCGCTGATCGTTCCGATCGCGATGGAAGAGAAGTTGCGCTTCGCCATCCGCGAAGGCGGCCGCACCGTCGGCGCCGGCGTCGTGGCCAGCATCATCGAGTAACAAGGCGAATTGGACCGCGGGTCGTTACGGCTCGCTCTTGTGAACGAGGCCGCGCGCGCAAAGGCGCGCGGCGCATGAAAGCGGGCGTGAGCCGCTCGCGGTCCCAAAGGACGGAACAATGAACGGTCAAAACATCCGGATTCGCCTGAAGGCGTTCGATCACCGGATTCTCGACACGTCGACGAAGGAAATCGTCTCGACGGCCAAGCGCACCGGCGCCCAGGTCCGCGGTCCGATTCCGCTGCCGACCAAGATCGAGAAGTTCACGGTGAACCGTTCGCCCCATATCGACAAGAAGTCGCGCGAGCAGTTCGAGATCAGGACGCACAAGCGTGTGCTCGACATCGTCGACCCCACGCCTCAGACGGTGGACGCGCTGATGAAGCTCGATCTCGCCGCGGGCGTCGACGTCGAGATCAAGCTCTAAGGATAGATTGGGCGGCGTCAGCAGACTGCCGCCTCGCGAAGGAAATTGAACATGCGGTCGGGCGTCATCGCGCAAAAGGTCGGAATGACCCGCGTCTTCACAGAGGCGGGCGAGCATGTGCCGGTCACGGTCCTGAAGCTGGACGGCTGCCAAGTCGTCGCGCAGCGGACCAAGGAGAAGAACGGCTACACCGCCGTTCAGCTCGGCATCGGCCGCGCCAAGGTGAAGAATGTCTCCAAGGCCGAGCGCACGCGCTTCGCCGCGGCGAAAGTCGAGCCGAAGATGAAGCTCGCCGAGTTCCGTGTGAACGAGGAAGAGCTGCTGCCGGTCGGCGCTGAGATCACCGCTGATCACTTCGTCGTCGGCCAGTTCGTCGACGTGACGGGCACCACGACCGGCAAGGGCTTCGCCGGCCCGATGAAGCGTTGGGGCTTCGGCGGTCTGCGCGCCTCGCATGGCGTCTCGATCTCGCATCGTTCGCATGGTTCGACCGGCGGCCGTCAGGATCCCGGCAAGACCTTCAAGAACAAGAAAATGGCCGGCCACATGGGCGTCGAGCGCGTGACCACGCAGAATCTGCGCGTCGTGCAGACCGACGTCGAACGCGGTCTGGTGCTGGTTGAAGGCGCCGTTCCGGGCACCGCCGGCGGATGGATTTTCGTGCGCGACGCCGTGAAGCGCGCGCTGCCGAAGGACGCGCCGCAGCCGGGCAAGTTCCGCGTCAGCGGACAGGCCGAGGCCGCCCCTGCGCAAGAAGAAAAGAAGGAGGACTGAGCCGTGAAGATCGACGTCACGTCGTTCGACGGCCAGGCGGCCGGTTCGATCGAACTTTCCGATGACGTGTTCGGCCTCGAGCCGCGCACCGATCTCATCTTCCGGATGATCCGCTGGCAGCTCGCCAAGCGGCGCGCCGGCACCCACGCGGTCAAGAACCGCGCAGACATCGCCCGCACCGGCAAGAAGATGTACAAGCAGAAGGGCACGGGCGGCGCCCGTCACGGCTCCGGCCGCGCACCGCAGTTCCGCGGCGGCGGACGCGCCTTCGGCCCGCAGGTCCGCAGCCATGAGCACGACCTGCCGAAGAAGGTGCGGCAGCTCGCGCTGAAGCACGCTCTGTCGGCGAAGGCGAAGGACGGCGGCATCATCGTCTGGGAGAAGGCGGAACTCGCCGAGCCGAAGACGAAGATTCTCGCCGGCGGCTTCGCCAAGTCGGGCCTCAACAACGCGATCATCATCGTCGGCGGCGCGCCGCAGGCGAATTTCGCGCTCGCCGCCCGCAACATCCCGCAGATCGACGTTCTGCCGGTCGAGGGCGTCAATGTTTACGACATCATCCGTCGCGAGAAGCTGGTCCTGACCCGCGCCGCGGTGGACGCGCTGGAGGCGCGCCTGAAATGAGCAAGGACGTGCGCCATTACGACGTGATCGTCGCCCCGGTCATCACCGAGAAGGCGACGCTCGCCTCGGAGAACAACAAGGTGGTCTTCAAGGTTGCGAAGACCGCGACCAAGCCGCAGATCAAGGCGGCCGTCGAGGGCCTCTTCGACGTGAAGGTCGAGTCCGTCAACACGCTTGTCCGCAAGGGCAAGGTGAAGGCGTTCCGCGGTGTCCGCGGCCAGCAGAGCGACGTCAAGAAGGCCGTCGTGACGCTGGCCGAGGGTCACAAGATCGACGTGACGACCGGACTGTAAGAGAAGGCGTGAGGACAGAAAAATGGCGCTGAAGACATTCAAGCCGGTCACGCCGAGCCTTCGCCAGCTCGTCATCGTGGACCGAAGCGACCTCTACAAGGGCAAGCCGGTCAAGACGCTGACCGAGGGCAAGACCTCGAAGGGCGGCCGCAACAATATGGGCCGCGTCACGGTCCGTTTCCGCGGCGGCGGCCATAAGCAGGCCTATCGCCTCGTCGACTTCAAGCGTCGCAAGCTCGACGTCGCCGGCAAGGTGGAGCGGATCGAATATGATCCGAACCGCACGGCTTTCATCGCGCTGATCCGTTATGCGGACGACACGCTCGCCTATATCCTCGCGCCGCAGCGTCTTGCGGTGGGCGACGAGGTGGTCGCCGGTCAGCAGGTCGACGTGAAGCCCGGCAACGCCATGCCGATCGCCAATATTCCGGTCGGAACGATCGTGCACAATGTCGAGATGAAGATCGGCAAGGGCGGCGCGATCGCCCGCTCCGCCGGAACTTATGCGCAGATCGTCGGCCGCGACCAGGGTTACGTGATCATCCGTCTGAACTCCGGCGAGCAGCGCCTGGTCCACGGCCAGTGCTTCGCGACGATCGGAGCGGTGTCGAACCCGGACCACATGAACACCTCGATCGGCAAGGCCGGTCGTTCGCGCTGGCTCGGCCGTCGCCCGCACAACCGCGGCGTCACGATGAACCCGATCGACCACCCGCATGGCGGCGGCGAAGGCCGCACCTCGGGCGGCCGTCATCCGGTCACGCCCTGGGGCAAGCCGACCAAGGGCAAGAAGACCCGCAGCAACAAGTCCACCGATCGTTTCATTGTGTCCTCGCGGCACAATCGCAAGAAGAAGGGCTAATCCATGGCTCGCTCGATTTGGAAAGGCCCGTTCGTCGACGGCTATCTGCTGAAGAAGGCGGAAACCTCGCGCGCCTCCGGCCGTTCCGAGGTCATCAAGATCTGGAGCCGCCGCTCCACCATTCTGCCGCAGTTCGTCGGGTTGACCTTCGGCGTGCATAACGGGCAGAAGCACATTCCGGTCAACGTCAGCGAAGACATGATCGGGCACAAGTTCGGCGAATTCGCTCCGACGCGCACCTTCCACGGTCATGCGGCGGACAAGAAGGCCAAGAGGGGCTAAGCGCAATGTCGAAGGAAGCCAATCCGCCCCGGCTTGCGGACAATGAGGCGAAGGCCGTCGCGCGGATGATTCGCGTGTCGCCGCAGAAGCTCAATCTTCTCGCCCAGCTCATCCGCGGCAAGAAAGTCGACCGCGCGCTCGCCGATCTGGAGTTCTCCAGAAAGCGGATCGCGCATGAGGTGAAGAAGACGCTGGAAAGCGCCATCGCCAACGCCGAGAACAACCATGGCCTCGACGTCGACGATCTGGTCGTCGCCCAGGCCTATGTCGGCAAGGCGCTTGTCATGAAGCGCTTCCACGCCCGCGCTCGCGGCCGCGCCAGCCGGGTCGAGAAACCCTTCTCGAACCTCACGATCATCGTGCGCGAAGTCGAAGCGCAAGCGAACGCCTAAAGGATAAAAACCATGGGTCAGAAGGTTAATCCGATCGGGCTGCGACTGGGCGTCAACCGCACGTGGGACTCGCGCTGGTTCGCCAGCAAGGGCGAATATGCGAAGCTCCTTCACGAGGACATGGCGATCCGTGAAGCGGTCATGAAGCTGCTGAAGCAGGCCGCCGTCTCGAAGATCATCATCGAGCGTCCGCACAAGAAGTGCCGCGTCACCATCCACTCGGCCCGTCCGGGCGTCGTGATCGGCAAGAAGGGCGCGGATATCGACAAGATCCGCAAGCTCGTCGGCAAGCTCACGGGCAGCGAAGTGGTCATCAACATCGTCGAGGTGCGCAAGCCTGAGACGGAAGCGGCTCTCGTCGCCGATTCGATCGCCCAGCAGCTCGAGCGCCGCGTGGCGTTCCGCCGCGCCATGAAGCGCGCCGTTCAGTCGGCGATCCGTCTCGGCGCGCAGGGAATCCGCATCAATTGCTCGGGCCGTCTCGGCGGCGCGGAAATCGCGCGTCTCGAGTGGTATCGCGAGGGCCGAGTGCCGCTGCATACGCTGCGCGCCGACGTCGATTACGGCACGGCGACCGCGCACACCGCCTATGGCGCCTGCGGCATCAAGGTCTGGATCTTCAAGGGCGAAATCCTCGAACATGATCCGATGGCCCAGGACAAGCGCGCGGCCGAGCAGGCTGCGGGCGGCGACCATGGCGAGCGTGAACGCGAGCGCGGCGGCGAGCGCCGTCGCCGCGAGCCCCGCGAACCGCGCGACGCTGCGTAAGGCGCGCCAACAGCTTAAGGTTTGAAGAGCACCCATCATGCTGTCACCCAAACGCACCAAGTTCCGCAAGGCCTTCAAGGGCCGCATCCACGGCGCCGCCAAGGGCGGCTTCTCGCTGAACTTCGGTCAGTTCGGCCTGAAGGCGCTGGAGCCCGAGCGCATCACCGCGCGCCAGATCGAGGCGGCCCGTCGCGCCATGACGCGCCACATGAAGCGCGCCGGCCGCGTGTGGATCCGCATCTTCCCGGACGTGCCGGTTTCCAAGAAGCCGACTGAAGTCCGCATGGGTAAGGGCAAGGGCGCTCCTGAATTGTGGGCGGTGCGCGTTGCGCCCGGCCGCATCATGTTCGAGGTCGACGGCGTCCCGGCGCCGCTGGCGCGCGAGGCTCTGACGCTCGCCGCGGCGAAGCTGCCGATCAAGACTCGCTTCATCGAACGCATCGCCGAGTAAGGGAGGACGACATGAAATCCAAGCAGCGCCTCTCCGACATCAAGGCGATGACCGAGGACCAGCTCAACGAGGAAGTGTTGAAGCTCAAGAAGGAGCAGTTCAACATGCGCTTCCAGAAGGCGACGGGTCAGCTCGAGAACACATCCCGCGTGCGCGTCGTTCGTCGCGACATCGCCCGCGCCAAAACCATCGCCGCGCTGAAGCGCACGGAAAAGTAAGGTCAAAGCGCCATGCCGAAGCGAATTCTCCAGGGCGTCGTCGTCAGCGACAAGCAGAACAAGACCGTGGTGGTGAAGGTCGAGCGCCGTTTCACCCACCCGCTGTTCCAGAAGACGGTGCGCCGCACGAAAAACTATCATGCGCATGACGAGAACGGCGTGTTCAAGGTCGGCGACTCGGTGACCATCGAAGAGACGGCGCCGATCTCGAAACTGAAGCGCTGGCGGGTCGTCGAGGACGCTCCGAAGGCCTGAACGGCCGGAGCCCTCGCGCAGTCGGAATTGACATTTTTCCGGACGAAGTCGGCAGTTGCCGAAACCAGACCGGAGTGAAAGGCGGGTAAGCCATGATTCAGATGCAGACAAATCTCGACGTCGCCGACAATTCCGGCGCCCGCCGTGTGATGTGCATCAAGGTGCTGGGCGGCTCGAAGCGCAAATACGCTGGCGTCGGCGACATCATCGTCGTGTCGATCAAGGAAGCGATTCCGCGCGGCCGCGTGAAGAAGGGTGACGTGCTCAAGGCCGTCGTCGTTCGCACCTCGAAGGACATCAAGCGTTCGGACGGATCGGTGATCCGCTTCGACTCCAACGCCGCGGTGCTGATCAACAATCAGCAGGAGCCGATCGGCACCCGTATCTTCGGACCGGTGCCGCGCGAACTGCGCGCCAAGAACCATATGAAGATCATCTCGCTCGCGCCGGAGGTGCTGTAATGGCCGCCAAGATCAAGAAGGGCGACAAGGTCGTCGTTCTCGCCGGTCGCGACAAGGGCAAGTCCGGCGAAGTGCTGCGCGTGATCCCCGACGAGGGCCGCGCTGTCGTCGACGGCGTCAACATGGTGAAGCGTCACCAGCGCCAGACCAAGGACCGTGAGGCGGGCATCGTCAACAAGGCGGCTCCGATCGATCTGTCCAACCTCGCGCTCGCCGATCCCAAGGACGGCAAGGCGACCCGCGTGGGCTTCAAGATTCTCGACGACGGCCGCAAGGTCCGCGTCGCCAAGCGTTCCGGAGAATTGATCGATGGCTGAGGAAAAGAAGCCGAAGGCCGCGAAGGCTCCCAAGGCCGCCGCCGAGGGCGCGGAAGCCAAGAAGGCCGCCAAACCCGCCAAGAAGGCTGAAGGGGAAACCTCTTCCGTCGCGCAGGCGGGCATCGCGGGCTATACGCCCCGCATGAAGAAGCACTATGACGAAGTCGTGCGCGAGGCGCTCACCAAGCAGTTCGGCTACAAGAACGCGCTTGAAGTGCCGGTGATCGAAAAGATCGTGCTGAACATGGGCGTCGGCGAAGCCGTCAACGACACCAAGAAGGTGACGTCGGCCGCCAATGACCTGGGCCTCATCGCCGGCCAGAAGCCGGTCGTGACCCGCGCTCGAAAGGCGATCTCGACCTTCAAGGTCCGCGAGAACATGCCGATCGGCGCGAAGGTCACCTTGCGCAAGACGCGCATGTACGAGTTCCTCGATCGTCTGATCACGGTCGCTCTGCCGCGCGTCCGCGACTTCCGCGGCCTCAACCCGAAGTCCTTCGACGGCCGCGGCAACTATGCGCTCGGCATCAAGGAACACATCGTGTTCCCGGAGATCGACTACGACAAGGCCGAATCGATTCTCGGCATGGATGTGATCGTCTGCACGACGGCGAAGACCGACGAAGAGGCGCGCGCCCTGCTCAAGGCGTTCAATTTCCCGTTCCGGCAGTGAGGGGTTAAACCCTCAAACGCGGATACCGAAAGGCGAAACTAAATATGGCGAAGAAAAGCGCGATCGAGAACAACAAGCGGAAGGCGAAGCTGGTCAAGGCTTACGCTGGCCGCCGCGCCCGGCTGAAGGCCGCCGCGAAGGACAAGTCGCTGAGCATCGAGGAGCAGTTCGAGGCGCGCCTCAAGCTCGCCGAGCTGCCGCGCAATTCGGCGGCGATCCGCCTGCGCAACCGTTGCGAAGTGTCCGGCCGCCCGCGCGCCTTTTATCGCAAGTTGAAGATGTCGCGCATTGCGTTGCGTGAACTCGGGTCCCGTGGCCTCGTGCCCGGCCTCGTGAAGTCGAGCTGGTAAGGAGATCCGGAACAATGGCGATCAACGATCCGTTGGGAGATCTCCTCACCCGCATCCGCAACGCTCAGATGCGCCGCAAGGACAAGGTGTCTACGCCGGGCTCCAAGCTGCGCGCGCATGTGCTCGACGTGCTGAAGGAAGAAGGCTATATCCGTGGCTACACAACCACGGATTTCGGCAACGGCCGCACCGAGTTCGAGATCGAACTGAAATATTTCGACGGTCAGCCGGTCATCAAGCAGATCGAGCGCGTCTCCCGGCCGGGCCGCCGGGTCTATGCGGCGGTTGGAGCCGTGCCGCGCGTGGCCAATGGCCTCGGCGTGACGATCGTCTCGACGCCGAAGGGCGTCATGGCGGATCATGCGGCGCGCGAGAACAACGTCGGCGGCGAGGTGCTGTGCAAGGTCTTCTGACCTTGCGCTTCAGCGAACAGGAATTGCAACAATGTCTCGTATCGGCAAGAAGCCTGTGGTCGTTCCGGCCGGCGTCACCGCCAAGGTCGACGGTCAGCTCGTGACCGTGAAGGGCGCCAAGGGTCAGCTCGAGTTTCTGGTGCCGGACGACGTCTCCGTCGTCTACCAGGACAACGCCATCAAGGTCGACCCGCGCAACGACACGAAGCGCGCCCGCGCGCTCTGGGGCACTGCCCGCGCGCAGGTCAACAGCATCGTCGTCGGCGTCACGACCGGCTTCGAAAAGAAGCTGGAAATCACCGGCGTGGGCTATCGCGCTGCGGTTCAGGGCAAAGTCCTGCAACTCGCGCTCGGCTACTCGCATGATGTGAATTATCCGATCCCGGCCGGCATCACGATCGCGACGCCGAAGCCGACGGAAATCACGATCAGCGGCATCAACAAGCAGCAGGTTGGCCAGGTCGCCGCGGAAATCCGCGCGTTCCGCGGTCCCGAGCCCTACAAGGGCAAGGGCGTCAAATACGCCAACGAATTCATCTTCCGCAAGGAAGGCAAGAAGAAGTAAGGATCCGCCGCCATGGCAAAGGATGTCAATGTCGAGCAACGCCGCAAGGCGCGTGTCCGCCGGGCGATCCGCGAGCGCGCTTACGGCCGCCCGCGTCTGTCGGTGTTCCGCTCGTCCAAGCAGATCTATGCGCAGATCATCGACGACGAGAAGGGCGAGACCCTTGTGTCCGCGTCTTCCATCGAGAAGACGAATCGCGACGCGCTGAAGTCCGGCGCGAATATCGAGGCGGCGAAAGTCGTCGGCAAGCTCCTCGCGGAGCGCGCCACCGCCAAGGGCGTCAAGGAAGTGGTCTTCGATCGTGGCGCCTACATGTATCACGGCCGCGTGAAGGCTTTGGCCGACGGCGCCCGCGAGGGCGGCCTGCAGTTCTAAAAAAAGAATTGGGCGCGCGCCTTGCGGGGCGGGCGCCTTTTCGCGCATATGCGCAGCGGCGATGATCGCCGCGTGGACGGCTCTGTCGCCGGCCACAATCGAAGCGAGCGGCCTCACGGCCGCGTAAGTGACGGAAGAAGAAATGGCGCGTGAAGCTGAAGGCGGTCGCGGTCGCGACCGGGATAGGGATGAGCGCGATAGCGAATTTGTGGACCGTCTCGTCCACATCAATCGCGTCGCGAAAGTTGTGAAGGGCGGCCGTCGTTTCGGCTTCGCCGCGCTCGTCGTCGTCGGCGACCAGAAGGGCCGCGTCGGCTACGGCCACGGCAAGGCGCGCGAGGTTCCGGAAGCGATCCGCAAGGCGACGGAAGCCGCCAAGCGCGCGCTGATCCGCGTTCCGCTGCGCGAGGGTCGCACGCTGCATCATGACGTCTACGGCCGCCATGGCGCGGGCCGCGTCGTTCTTCGCGCCGCGCCCGCCGGCACCGGCATCATCGCCGGCGGCCCGATGCGCGCTGTTTTCGAGACGCTCGGCATGCATGACGTCGTCGCGAAGAGCCAGGGCTCGTCCAACCCTTACAACATGATCCGCGCGACATTCGACGCGCTCGGCCGCGAGGACTCGCCGCGCTCCGTCGCCGCGCGCCGCTCGCTAAAAGTGTCCGCGTTGCAGTCGCGCCGTCAGGGCGTCGACGCCGACGCCGTCGACGCGTGACAGGAGGCTCGACCATGGCGAAGAGCAAGCAGATCACCGTCGAACAAACCGGCAGCCCCATCGGCCGTCCGGAACGTCAGCGCAGAACGCTCGTCGGCCTCGGCCTGACGCGCATCGGCCGTCGCCGCGAACTGGAGGACACGCCCGCCGTTCGCGGGATGATCGCCAAGGTGGCGCATCTCGTCAAAATCATCGGCGAGAAGTGAGGACGCGGCAATGAAACTCAACGAACTCTCCGACAATCCGGGCGCCAGCAAGAACCGCATGCGCGTGGGCCGCGGCATCGGCTCCGGCAAGGGCAAGACGGGCGGGCGCGGCGTGAAGGGTCAGAAGGCCCGCACCGGCGTCGCCATCAAGGGCTTCGAAGGCGGCCAGATGCCGTTGCATCGTCGTCTGCCCAAGCGCGGGTTCCACAACCCGTTCTCGGTCGACTACAACGAGATCAACGTCGGCCGCATCCAGCAGGCGATCGACGCGGGCAAGCTCGATTCGAGCGTCCCGGTCACGATCGAGTCGCTGATCGCCGCGGGGCTGGTCTCCAAGGCGCGCGACGGCGTGAAGATCCTCGGCCAGGGTGAAATCAAGGCGAAGCTCGCCTTCGAGGTAGCAGCGGCGTCCAAGGGCGCGATCGCGGCCATCGAAGGCGCGGGCGGCTCCGTGAAGCTGCTCGCGGGCGAGACCGCCACCGCCTGAGCGATGTTTTTAAGCGGCCGCTCTCGCAAGGGCGGCCGCTTTGTCTTATAGAACCGACACGCAATCGCCGGGCGCGCGCATGGGCGGGCCTCCGCTCCCCGCGCCCGCAAACAAGAATGCGCCACGAAAACGCGGCGCGACAAAGGGGAGTTCCTCCATGGCATCGGCAGCCGAGCAGCTTGCGGCCAACGTCAATCTCTCCGCCTTCGGCAAGTCCGAGGAACTCAAGAAGCGTATCTGGTTCACGCTGGGCGCGCTGATCGTCTATCGCCTGGGCACCTATGTGCCGCTGCCGGGCATCGATCCGGACGCATTCGCCAAAAGTTTCTTCGGCCAGTCGAAGGGCATGCTCGAGCTCTTCAACATGTTCGCCGGCGGCGCCGTGCAGCGTCGCGCGATTTTCGCTCTCAACATCATGCCGTATATCTCGGCCTCGATCATCATTCAGCTCCTCACGTCGGTGTTCCCGACGCTCGAGTCGCTGAAGAAGGAGGGCGAGCAGGGCCGCAAGGTTCTCAACCAGTACACGCGCTACCTGACCGTCGCGCTCGCGACGTTCCAGGCCTACGCCATGGCGATCGGTCTCGAGGGCCAACAGGGCGTCGTCACTGATCCGGGGATATTCTTTCGCATCACGACCGTCGTGACCCTCGTCGGCGGCACAATGTTCCTGATGTGGCTCGGCGAGCAGATCACCTCGCGCGGCATTGGCAATGGCTCGTCGCTGATCATCTTCGCGGGCATCGTGGCGGCCTTCCCTTCAGCGATCGTCTCGACGCTCGAACTGGGGCGGCAGGGCGCGATTTCGACCGGGATCATCCTCGGCGTCATCGCCATGTCGTTCTTCGTGATCGCCTTCATCGTGTTCATGGAGCGCGCCCAGCGCCGTCTGCTGATCACCTATCCGAAACGCCAGCACGGCAACCGGGTCTATGAGGGGCAAACGTCCTTCCTGCCGTTGAAGCTCAACACCTCGGGCGTCATCCCGCCGATCTTCGCCTCCTCGCTGCTGCTGTTGCCGACAACTGTCGCGAACTTCTACCAGTCGACGGGAACGGACAGTATTTTCGCGACGATTTCGGCCTATTTCGGCCATGGGCGCCCGCTCTACATGCTCGCCTATGTCGGTCTGATCGTCTTCTTCGCCTTTTTCTATACGGCGATCGTGTTCAATCCGACCGAGACCGCCGACAATCTCAAGAAGCACGGCGGCTTCATCCCCGGCATCCGCCCTGGCGAGCGTACAGCGAAATTCATCGACGATGTGCTCATGCGCATCACCGTGCTCGGCGCCGCCTATCTCGCGATCATCTGTCTTCTGCCTGAAGGGCTCATCGCCTATGCGAACCTGCCCTTCTACTTCGGCGGCACCTCGCTGCTGATCGTGGTCAGCGTCACCATGGACACGGTCGCGCAAATCCATGGCCACATGCAGGCTCAGCAGTACGAAGGCCTGATCCGGAAGACCAAGCTGAAAGGTCGCCGCAAATGAGAATCGTCCTTCTCGGGCCCCCGGGCGCCGGCAAGGGCACTCAGGCGACGCGACTGATCGAGAAGCTCGGCGTTCCGCAACTCTCGACCGGAGACATGCTTCGCGCCGCGGTCGCCGCGGGAACGCCCATCGGTCTGAAGGCCAAGGCTATCATGGACGCCGGCCAGCTGGTTCCGGACGATGTGGTGGTCGGCATCATCGACCAGCGCATTGACTCGCCGGATTGCGCCACGGGCTTCATCCTCGACGGTTTTCCGCGAACCGTCGCGCAGGCGGAAGCGCTGCGCGCCATGCTCGCCACGAAGGGTCTGAAGCTCGACGCCGTGATAGAGCTTGTCGTCGATGAAAATGCGCTCGTCGATCGCATGCGCAAGCGCGTCGCTGAAACCATCGCGGCGGGCGGAACTGTTCGCGCCGACGACAATCCAGAAAGCTTCAAGACCCGGCTCGAGACCTATCGCGCGCAGACGGCGCCGGTTTCCGCCCATTATGCGGAGCGCGGCGATCTGAAACAGGTTGACGGCATGCGGTCGATCGACGAGGTGACGGCGGCGATCGACACGGCGCTCGGCCGCTAACCCGGATTCGGGCCGGGCGCGCGGGGCGCGCCCTCCCTTGCGCCTTTTGCGCCCTCTAGCGTCGCGCGCCTTTCACCACAACACAGAAAAGACGGATGGAAGCAAAGTCATTTTGCGGCCTCGACTTCGGCACGTCGAATTCGACGGTCGCAATCGAGGGCGCGAGCGGCGTCGAACTCGTTCCGCTCGAAGGCGACAACCGGACGATCCCGAGTTCGATCTTCTTCGACTTCTCCGATGGCTCCGCGCTTTTCGGTCGAGAGGCGCTCAGGGCCTATGTCGAGGGAACCGAAGGACGACTGATGCGCAGCCTCAAGTCCGTCCTCGGCTCGGCGCTGATGGACGAGACGACGCGCATAAAGACGAAGCGCTTCACGTTCAAGGATATCATCGGCCTCATCGTCGGCCGGCTGAAAGAGGCCGCTGATACAGCGGCGGGCGCCGATGTCACGCAGGTCGTCATGGGCCGTCCGGTCCATTTCGTCGATGACGATCCCGCCGCCGATCGCCTTGCGCAGGATGCTTTGGAGGAAATCGCCCGCGCGCAGGGATTTCGCGACGTCGCCTTTCAATACGAGCCGATTGCGGCGGCGCTCGCCTATGAACAGACCGTGCGAGAGGAACAATATGCGCTCATCGCCGACATTGGCGGCGGCACCTCGGATTTTTCCGTCGTCCGCGTCTCGCCGGAGGGACGAAAACGGGCCGATCGGGCGGGGGACGTTCTCGCCAGCAAGGGCGTCCACATCGGCGGCACGGACGTCGACCGCCTGTTCAGCATGAAGGCCGTGATGCCGTCGCTGGGTCAGGGCAGTGAAATGCGCGTTCCTTTCGGCGACAAGATTCTTCCCGTCGCCAACGCATTCTTCGTCGATCTCGCGACCTGGCACAGGATCAACCTGCTCTATACGCCGAAGGTCGCGCGCGAATTGAGGGAGATGGAGCGCCACTCCCTGTCGCCCATGAAAATCGCGCGTCTCGCGGAGGTCATCGAAAGCCGGCGCGGCCATTCGATCGCGCTTGCGGTCGAGAACGCCAAGATCGCTCTTTCGGCACAGGAGAGCGCCCTGATCGATCTGACCGAAATCGAGCCCGATTTTCTGATCGCCGCCACGGACAAGCTGCTGCACGAGGCCATCGTCGATCAGCTCGGGGCGCTGTCACGCACGCTTCGGGAGACGCTGAAGGCGTCGGGGCTCCCGGGTCAACGTATCGACGCGGTGTTTCTCACCGGGGGCTCGACCGCGATTCCCGCCGTTCGGGCGGCGGTCACCGCCCAAACGCCGGCTGCGAAAATCGTCGAGGGGGACATGTTCGGCGCCGTCGGGCTTGGGCTGGGACTGGACGCGCGGCGCAAATTCGGGTGAGATGCGAATCACGGACGCAGTCTTGGAGTTCGTCGCTCAGGGGTTTATTTTACTTCCGCGCGTTTTGCGCTTGACTCCGCCGCTATCGCTCGTTATCGGCTCTCCACTGACCAAATTCAGGGAAGTTCTCTTCGGAGGGCTTCCGTTTTTGCGTTCCAGAAAGCCAAAATACTGAATACCCGCAGGGGCCGGCCTCCACCGGACGCGGGGTCATCCGGCGGCGCGCGCAAGCGCCTCCCCCAAATGGAGAAAACTCGTGGCACGTATTGCAGGCGTCAATATCCCGACCAACAAGCGCGTCGTCATCGCGCTTCAGTATATTCACGGCATCGGCGCGAAGAAGGCCGAGGAAATCTGCGAGAAGGTGAACATCCCGGCCGAGCGCCGCGTGGCTCAGCTCACCGACGCGGAAGTCCTGCAGATCCGCGAGACCATCGACCGCGACTATCTCGTGGAGGGCGACCTGCGCCGCGAGGTCGCGATCAACATCAAGCGTCTGATGGACCTCGGCTGCTACCGCGGCCTGCGTCATCGCCGCCAGCTGCCGGTCCGCGGCCAGCGCACCCACACCAACGCCCGCACCCGCAAGGGCAAGGCGAAGCCGATCGCCGGCAAGAAGAAGTAATCCTCGCGCGAAAGCGCTCATCATCCCCAGCGCCTGGCGTTACGGGCGCGCTTGAAGGACCAGACAAGTTATGGCCAAGGACACCACCCGCGTTCGCCGCCGCGAGCGCAAGAACATCGTTTCCGGCGTCGCGCATGTGAATTCGACGTTCAACAACACGATGATCACCATCACCGACGCGCAGGGCAACACCGTGTCCTGGTCGTCGGCCGGCTCCATGGGCTTCAAGGGCTCGCGCAAGTCGACGCCCTACGCCGCGCAGATGGCCGCGGAGGACGCCGCCCGCAAGGCCGGCGAGCACGGCGTCCGCACCCTCGAGGTCGAGGTTTCGGGTCCCGGCTCGGGCCGTGAGTCCGCGCTGCGCGCGCTGCAGGCGGCGGGCTTCACCGTCACCTCCATTCGCGACGTGACGCCGATCCCGCACAATGGTTGCCGTCCGCGCAAGCGCCGCCGCGTTTGACGACATGGGGCAAGTCCCCGTTTCATCTCGACAATATTCACGCGCGACCCCGGCCTGACCGTCGGGGCCGCGTTCCGGAGCTTCAAGGAAAGGCGCCCAAGTGAGCATCCAGAAGAACTGGCAGGAACTCATCAAGCCGAACAAGCTCGAAGTGACCGCCGGAGACGACCCGCGCCGTGTGGCGACGGCGGTCGCCGAGCCGCTCGAGCGCGGCTTCGGCGTGACGCTCGGCAACGCCCTGCGCCGCATCCTTCTCTCGTCGCTGCAGGGCGCGGCGATCACCTCGATCCATATCGACGGCGTGCTGCACGAGTTTTCGTCGATCCCCGGCGTGCGTGAGGACGTGACGGACATCGTCCTCAACATCAAGGACATCGCGATCAAATATCAGGGCGAGGGCGTGAAGCGCCTGACGCTCAAGAAGACGGGCCCCGGCGCCGTCACCGCCGGCGACATCCAGGCCACGGGCGACGTCCAGGTTCTCAATCCCGACCTCGTCATCTGCACGCTCGACGAGGGCGCGGAAATCCGCATCGAATTCACGGTTTCGACCGGCAAGGGCTATGTCCCGGCCGACCGCAACCGCGCCGAGGACGCGCCGATCGGCCTCATTCCGGTCGACAGCCTCTATTCGCCGGTCAAGAAGGTCAGCTACCGCGTCGAGAACACCCGCGAGGGCCAGGTTCTCGACTATGACAAGCTGACGCTGACGATCGAAACCAATGGCGCGATCACGCCCGAGGACGCGCTCGCCTTCTCGGCGCGCATCCTGCAGGACCAGCTCAACGTCTTCGTCAATTTCGAGGAGCCGCGCCGCGAAGAGGCCGCGCCGTCGATTCCGCAGCTCGCCTTCAATCCGGCGCTGCTCAAGAAGGTGGACGAGCTGGAGCTGTCGGTGCGTTCGGCGAACTGCCTGAAGAACGACAACATCGTCTATATCGGCGACCTCATCCAGAAATCGGAAGCCGAAATGCTCCGCACGCCGAACTTCGGCCGCAAGTCGTTGAACGAGATCAAGGAAGTTCTCGCGCAGATGGGCCTGCACCTCGGCATGGAAGTGCCCGGCTGGCCGCCGGAGAACATCGACGATCTCGCGAAGCGATTCGAGGAGCATTATTGATTCCGCTCTCCCTTCTCCCGCGACAGGGAGAAGGCGTCGCACGAATGCGCGACGGATGAGAGCCCTCACCCGACCCTCGCTCACGCGAGGGCCGACCTCTCCCGCAAGCGGGAGAGGAAATAAGGAGACGGCCGTTCCTTGGCACGGCGGCCGCATAAACAACGGAGAGCCACATGTATCACGGACACAAGAAGCGCCGTTTCGGCCGCACGCATGAGCACCGCAAGGCGATGTTCGCCAATATGGCGCAGGCGCTCATCAAGCATGAGCAGATCGTCACCACGCTGCCGAAGGCGAAGGACCTTCGTCCGGTCGTCGAGAAGCTCGTGACGCTCGGCAAGCGCGGCGACCTTCACGCCCGCCGTCAGGCGATCGCGCAGATCAAGGACGTCAAGCTCGTCGGCAAGCTCTTCGAGGTGCTGGGCCCGCGCTACAAGGACCGCAACGGCGGCTACACCCGCGTGCTGAAGGCGGGCTTCCGCTATGGCGACAACGCGCCGCTCGCAGTGATCGAATTCGTCGACCGCGACGTCGACGCCAAGGGCCAGGACTCGGGCCCCGTGCAGGTGCAGGAAGAAGAAGCGTAAAAATAGCGCTTTCGTTCAACGAAAGCTGGAAGGCGGCTCTCTCATGGCCGCCTTTTTCATTTGCGCGCCCATTCTCGCCGCCGCTCGAATTCCCGCCTATATTCATCGCTCGCGATTCTTTTCGGGAGCGATGGATGCGCTTGCCTTTGCGTTACATTCTTTTCGGGGCGCTCGCCTGCGCGACAGGCGTCGCGGCGGCTTACATCGAGCGCCGCGCGGAGATATCTCCCGCGCAGGCGCAAACCGCGCCAGCCGAGGCTCCCGCCGTCCCGCGAAGCCGCGCCGAGATCGCTTATTCCTTCGCGCCCGTGGTCAAGAAGGCGCAGCCCGCCGTCGTCAACGTCTTCGCCTCGCGCGTCGAGCGCATGCCGGCCAATCCTTTCCTCGACGATCCGATCTTCCGCCGCTTCTTCGGCGAGGGTGGCGGCGGCATGCCGGGACGCAACACCGCGCAGTCGCTCGGCTCCGGGGTCATCGTCGATCCAAGCGGCCTTGTCGTCACCAACAACCACGTCATCGAGGGGATGACCGACGTGAAGGTGGCGCTCGCCGACAAGCGCGAGATCCCTGCGAAAATCCTTCTGCGCGATCCGCGCACCGATCTTGCGGTGCTGAAGCTCACCGAGGGCTCGAATTTCCCGACGATGGAGCTCGGCGACTCCGACGCTCTCGAGGTCGGCGACCTGACGCTCGCCATCGGCAATCCCTTCGGCGTTGGCCAGACGGTGACGCAGGGCATCGTCTCGGCGCTGGCGCGCACCCATGTCGGCATCAGCGACTACGGCTTCTTCATCCAGACCGACGCGGCCATCAATCCCGGCAATTCCGGCGGGCCGCTCATCGACATGAATGCCCGCGTCGTCGGCATCAATTCGGCCATTTTCTCGAAGTCCGGCGGCTCGGTCGGCATCGGCTTCGCGATTCCGGTGAACATGGTCAAGAACGTCCTCGCGACGGCGAGGGGCGGCGGCAAGATGGTCAAGCGCCCGTGGCTTGGCGCGACGCTGCAGACGCTTTCGCAGGAGATCGCGGATGGCCTCGGCCTCGACCGCCCGACCGGAGCGCTTCTCGCCGACGTCGAGGCCAGGGGGCCGGCGGCGGAGGCCGGCCTGAAGCGCGGCGACGTCATCTATTCCGTCGACGGCCAGCCCGCCGACGATCCCGAAGCGGTCGGCTATCGCCTCGCGACCAGGCCGATCGGCGGCGTGGCGACGCTGGGCGTGCTCCGAAGCGGGAAGAAGATCACCACGCAAATCAAGCTTGCCTCCGCGCCCGAGATCCCGCCTCGCGACCCGGTGAAGCTGAAGGGGCAGTCGCCCTTCGCGGGCGCCACCGTCGTCAACATCTCGCCGGCGGTGATCGAGGAAATGTCGGTGCAGGGCGCCGCGAGCGGCGTCGTCGTCGTGGACATCGAGGATGGCTCCTTCGCCGAGCAGCTCAATCTGCAGCGCGGCGATGTGGTGCTCGCGGTCAATGATCAGAAAATCGGCTCCACCCGCGACCTCGAGAAAGCGACGGCGACCCGTTCCTATTACTGGAAAATCACGCTGGCCCGCGGCGGCCAGGTGTTCACGACCGTGGTCGGCGGCTGATGGGCGCCGTCGCCATTCTCGTGACGACGGTCGACGCCGAGGACAAGGCGCGCGACCTCGCCCGCGCCGCCCTTTCGGCGAAACTCGCGGCTTGCGTGCAGATACAGCCGATTCGCAGCCATTACGTCTGGAAAGGGGAGATCTGCGAGGATGACGAGTTCCTGCTGCAGATGAAGCACCGCGCGGAGGACTATCGCGCGCTCGCCGAGCTGGTGCGCCGTCTTCACAGCTACGAGACGCCGGAAATCCTGCGCATCGACGCAACCGAGGCGGATCCCGCTTACGCCAGCTGGCTGCTGGAGGCGACCCGGCGCGATTGATCTATTTTCGTCGCCGGGACGACGGATGGCTTTCCAACGGCCGCGTCCCGCTCTACGAAAAGACCACGAGAAAAAACAAGGGAAACGTTCATGTCGGCTCCGACGGACTATTTGATCGATCGTCGCCGAATGCGGCGAAAACTCGCCTGGTGGCGCGCGGCGGCGGTCGTCGCCTTTGGCGCTGCGGGGCTTTTCGCCGCGACGAAATTCTCCGACGGCGATTCGGCCGACAAGCTCACGCCGCACATCGCCCGCCTTTCGTTGCAGGGCATGATCACCGGCGACAGGGACACGATCGATCTGATCAAGAAGATCGGCGACTCGAACCAGGCCAAGGCGCTCCTGCTGACGATCGAAAGTCCCGGCGGCACGACGACCGGCTCGGAAAAACTCTATGAAGAGTTGCGACGCGTGAGCGAGAAAAAGCCCGTCGTCGCCGTGGTCGGCACGCTTGCCGCCTCCGGGGCCTATATAGCGGCGCTGGCCGCGGACGAGATCGTGGCGCGCGGCAATTCGCTCGTCGGGTCGATCGGCGTGCTGTTCCAGTTTCCCAATTTCTACAAGCTCCTCGACTCCTGGGGCGTGAAGGTCGAGGAGGTGAAGTCATCGCCGCTGAAGGCGACGCCGAACGGCTACGAGCCGACGAGCGAAGCGGCGAAGGCGGCGATTGCGAGCCTCGTCTCCGACTCATACGCCTGGTTCAAGAATCTCGTGAAGGAGCGTCGAAACCTCAGCGACGAGGAACTCGCGAAGGTTTCCGACGGCCGCGTCTTCACCGCGCGGCAGGGTTTGCCGCTGAAACTCGTCGACATGATCGGCGGCGAACGCGAGGCCGTCGCCTGGCTCGAGACCAATAAGAACATCGCCAAGGATCTGCCGGTTCGCGACTGGAAAAAGAAGACCAGTCTCGAACGCCTCAACCTCGTCGAGAGCGCTGCGAAAATGGCCCGCGCCGTCGGGTTAGACTCTTTCGCCGGCGCTCTCGAGCAGGTTGCGCGCGCCGAGAGAGGCGGCAGTCTTGACGGTTTATTGGCGATTTGGCAGGGTTTCGACGCGCAGTGACGCCGGCGCGCCCTGGCGCCCTTTCAGTTCGACAACAACTTGGATCGAGACATGATTAAGTCCGAACTCATTCAGCGGATCGCGCGTCGCAACGGCCATCTTTATCAGCGCGACGTCGAGACCATCGTCAGCACGATTCTCGACGAGATCACCGCCGCGCTCGCCCGCGGCGATCGAGTCGAATTGCGTGGCTTCGGCGCCTTCTCGGTCAAGAAGCGCGACGCCCGCACGGGGCGCAACCCGCGCACGGGCGCTCAGGTTTCCGTGCAGGAGAAGAGCGTGCCCTTCTTCAAGACGGGCAAGGAAATGCGCGAGCGCCTGAACGAAAACTACCAGGGCTGAAGCGCGGATCGCGCCGCGCCCGGTGATGGGCGCGGTTGAGATATGACGCCGGGCTCCCGCGGCCGACGCGCTGTCGTTCGAGCTTCCCGCAAGCCGCCGGCCATTAGGGAGATGTCATGAAATCCGTCCTGCGCATCATCGTCTTTGTTCCGCTGGCGCTGATCATCCTTTTCTTCGCGATGGCCAATCGCGGCCAGGTGCGAATCGGCCTCGATCCATTCGCGCCCAACGACGGCTCCGGCCCGTCTTTCGAGGCGCCGATGTTCCTCGTTGTCCTCGTCTCGATGGCGATTGGCGTTCTCGCCGGCGGCGCCTCGTCCTGGCTCGGCCATCTGCCGGTGCGACGCGCCGCGCGGGTGGCGCGCGCGGAAGCGAAAAAGACCCGGCTGGAGATCGAAAAGCTGCGCCAGCAGGCGCTCGCCAGCCTGCCTTCGGAGCCGGAAACGAAGGGCGGCCGGCGATAGACGGGCGGGCGCGCGGCCGCGACGCGAGAATTCTTGTTCAAAAATCGCCGCCGGGCGGAATTCTCGACGATGCAGCCGCTTGAAAAACCCGCCGCACGCCGATAAGAGTGTCGCGCGCGCGAAAACGATGCGAGCAACGCCGCAATAGCTCAGCTGGTAGAGCACATCATTCGTAATGATGGGGTCGGGGGTTCGAATCCCTCTTGCGGCACCAGTAAAATCAAGCACTTGTACTAAAAACTTCCGCCTGCTTTCGAAGGTCCAGAAAGTTGGTAAGAGCTCGGTAAGCGGAAATATAAATTCGGACCTGCCCTCCTAGTTCCGTTCTCGGCAAGTGCGACCAGGGAACAAATCCGCCCCTTGCGCGCGTCTTTCATACGGTTTCCGGATGATTAATTCGGGTTTGCGATTTTTGGCCACCAGTTAAATCCGGCGCGGCTTTTGATGGTTTCGCCAGTCGCGGGCGAGACGAAGGCGGTGGCGTAGAGCCCGTCGAAACGATGGTGGCCGGGCGCGGTTGGCTGTTCGCCAATGGGCGCTCAGACACGCCGCGTGACAGGCTTCAGGCCGAGTCGATGCTCGTCGCTCGCGAACACTTCAACCGGCCGCCGGGGATCCTTTGCGGCTTCCTTGGCGGCGACGTCTTCGAGCTTTTTTGCGCCGCCGCCTCTTCGGGCGACGCCGACTTCGGGTTTTTTGGGAGCGGCGCCTGGATCGACATGCCGCAAGCCTTCAGCGCCTCCCAACCGCATTGCGCCGCCACCGTTTCCAAGCCGAGTTCGCCCGCGAGAAAGGCCGCGACCTTCGTGCTCGTCCACAAGCCGCCGTCGTCCGGCGGTTCTTTCAATCGAAGGCGGAGTTTATCGAGCAGGTCCGGTTTCAAAACCGTCGCCGCCGAACCGTTGCGTCGGCGCAGTTCGCCCAAGGACCCGGGGCCTTCCGCGTTGTAGCGGGCGGTGAGCTGCTCGATCCACCGTCGACCAAACGAAGTCATCTCGACGACCTCGCCGACGCTGTGTCCCTTGGCGAGAAGCCAGATCGTCTGGAAATGCCGCGCCTCGCGCGCGTTCGAACTCGAAACATACCGCTCACGCAACGCCTCGACGCTCAAATGCGCAACTATCGTCGCCATGATCCGCCTCCTGCGATTCATGACGACGCAGCCTAACTGCTTCCCGCCTCTCCGAGAATCCCCGTTTCTCCGAGTCAATCAGCCGGAAACGGTATCATTTGTTCGCCTTTCAGAACGCGCGTTGAAGCAGCCCAGTCAATGCGTTAAGTCTCTGGTCTATGGCCGAATCATTTTTTGAACGACCGATTCTTAATTCTCCATATGAACGCCCAGTCCGTCACTGGGAGCTAGATGGTGACGGCCAGCCGACCAACCTTATCATCGAGGCGCGCAGGCGCTCCGATCTCATTACGCCGGTGCCCAAGCCAAAGAAGCGCCGCCGCTCCCGTGAGCCCGGTGGTTTCGTTTTCGACGCCGGCGAGGGAATCTCGTCCAGGGAGCAGGAATACAATCCCACGCCGATCATCAACGAGGTCCGCACCTACGTTGAGGTCTGGCGCAACCTCAAGAATCCAGACCAATGGCAGGTCACCTCGGAGACGGCGCGGCTGCTGCAACATTGGCGTCACCACCAGTTTGCAGGCGTGCGGCCGTTTTTCTGCCAGATCGAGGCCGTCGAAACTGCCATATGGCTCGTCGAGGTCGCTCCGAAGATGGGCGCCAAGGGCTCGAAGTTCGTAGAATATCTTAAGGGCGCGAACGCCCAGGCAAACCCGGAGTTGCTCCGACTCGGATTGAAGCTGGCGACTGGAGCTGGAAAAACGACTGTGATGGCCATGCTTATCGCCTGGCAGACTGTCAACGCGATCCGCCATCCGAACAGCAAGAATTTTTCGCGCGGCTTTTTGGTCGTTGCGCCCGGGATCACCATCCGCGACCGTCTTCAGGTGCTGTTGCCGAACGATCCGCAGAGCTATTACCGCCACCGCGAGATCGTGCCGCCCGACATGCTGCGCGACATCGATCAGGCGAAGATCGTCATCACCAACTACCATGCCTTTAAGCTGCGTGAGCGGATCGAACTCTCCAAGGGGACACGGCAGGCGCTGGAGGGCTGGCGCGGCGAGAAAGTGCAGACGCTAGAGACGGAAGGCCAAATGCTCCAGCGCGTCATGCCGGAGCTGATGGGCTTAAAAAATATCGTTGTCCTTAACGACGAGGCGCACCATTGCTATCGCGAGCGAGTCAAGGATGGGGACGACGTCGAGGAGGAACTCAAGGGCGAGGAAAGGCTCGAGGCCAAGGAGAATAACGAAGCTGCGCGCATGTGGATTTCCGGACTGGAGATCGTCAAGCGCAAACTAGGGATCTCGCTGGTCTACGACCTTTCCGCGACGCCATTCTTCCTGCGCGGCTCGGGCTACGTCGAGGGAACCCTCTTTCCTTGGACGATGAGCGACTTCTCTTTGATGGACGCCATCGAATGCGGGATCGTCAAGCTGCCGCGTGTGCCTGTCGCTGATAACGTTCCCGGTGGAGATACTCCGAAATTCCGCAATCTTTGGGAGTATATCGGCAAGAAGCTGCCAAAGAAGGGGCGCGGGGCCGGCGGCGGCGCGGCGGACCCGCTCAGCCTGCCAGTGGAACTGCAAACAGCGCTCGATGCGCTTTACGGCCATTACAAAAAGACATTCGAGCTTTGGGAAGAGGCGAAAATCGGCGTGCCGCCGGTATTTATCGTCGTTTGCAACAATACCTCGACGTCAGAGGCTGTCTACAAATACATCTCCGGCTTCCATCGCACCGAGGGTGACGAGACGACGTTGCAGAACGGTCACTTCGAGCTGTTTCGCAATTTCAACGAGTTCGGAGATCGCCTGCCGCGCCCCAACACCATCCTCATCGACAGCGCCCAACTCGAATCTGGCGAGGCGCTCGACAAGGACTTCAAGGAAATTGCGGCCGACGAAATCGAACAATTTCGACGCGATCTCGTCGAGCGGACCGGCGATGCGCGGGCGGGAGAGTCCATCGACGAAGCGACTCTCCTCCGCGAGGTGATGAACACCGTCGGCAAAAAGGGGAAGCTCGGCGAGCAGATACGCTGCGTCGTTTCCGTGTCTATGCTTACCGAGGGTTGGGACGCCAACACCGTGACGCATATTCTCGGCGTGCGCGCCTTCGGCACGCAGCTGCTCTGCGAGCAGGTCGTCGGCCGCGCGCTGCGCCGCGCATCCTATGACCTGAACGACGAGGGCCTGTTCGATGTGGAATATGCCGACGTTCTCGGCATTCCCTTCGACTTCGCGTCGAAGCCTGTCATCGCCCCGCCAGGCAAGGCGCGCGAGACGGTTCGCGTCCATGCCGTCAAGCCGGAGAGGGACGCGCTGGAGATCGTCTTTCCGCGCGTCGAAGGGTATCGGATCGATCTTCCTCAGGAGCGGCTGCAAGCGAGCTTCGGGCCGGACCATGTGTTGCATTTGACGCCCGAACTCGTCGGGCCATCGATCACCAAGAATCAGGGAATTGTAGGCGAGGGCGTCGATCTGACGCTGGCGCATCTGCAAGACAAGCGCGCATCGTCCATTCTCTATGACCTCACGACTCATCTCCTTTACAGCAAATATCGCGACATCGGAGAAGCGCCCAAGCTTCACCTTTTTGGTCAATTGAAACGTATCGCGCGGCAATGGCTCGAAGGCGGATACCTCAAATGTTCGGGGGGAACCTATCCGGCCCAACTCGCATATAAGGAAATCGCCGACATGGCCGCCGAGCGTATCAAGGCGGCGATCACGCTGACGCTCGTCGGCGACAACCCTGTCAAAGCGATCCTAGACGCCTACAATCCCACGGGTTCGACCTCCTACGTCAACTTCTCGACGTCTAAGGAGACACGGTGGCAGACCGATCCCTGCAAATGCCACATCAATTGGGTCGTATGCGACAGCGACTGGGAGGCTGAATTCTGCCGAGTCGCCGAGTCGCACCCGAAGGTGCGCGCTTATGCCAAGAACCAGAACCTTGGGCTTGAAGTTCCCTATCTGATGGGCTCGGCGCCCCGCAAATATCTGCCCGATTTCATCGTGCAGATCGATGATGGCCGTGACGATCCCCTCAATCTCATCGTCGAGATCAAGGGCTATCGTGGCGAGGACGCCAAGGAAAAGGCCAACACAATGCGTGCCTATTGGGTTCCGGGCGTCAACAATTTGGGCAAATTCGGGCGGTGGGAATTTGCCGAGTTCACGGCAGTCTACGAGATTGAAAGCAATTTTTCCGCGCTGGTTGACGGCATTCTCGGGGAAAAAGTCTGATGTTCGACATCACCAAGGAAGACCTGAAAGATCTGCTGAAAAAGGTGGATCAGGGCAAACTGCAGTTGCCCGAGTTCCAACGCAGCTATGTCTGGAACGACGCAGATGTTCGGAGTCTCATTGCATCGGTCATCAAAGGCTTCCCCGTCGGCGCGTTGCTAACGCTAGAGACCGGCGGAGAATTGCGGTTCAAACCCCGCGTTTTGGAAGGCGCACCTGATAAAGGCGCGAAACCTGAAGAGCTTCTGCTCGACGGGCAGCAGCGTATGACCTCGCTCTACCAAACTTCCTTCTCGCAGAAGCCTGTCGTTACAAAGAACGCGAAAAACGCTGAAGTAGAGCGGCTTTATTATCTCGACATCAAACTCGCGATTTCCACCGGCGACGACGTCGAGAACGCGATCATTGGCGTGCCCGCAGACCGAAAGCTCAGAATCAATTTTGGCAAGGATGTCGTTCTCGATCTCTCGACGGCGGAGCTGGAGTTCGAGCGCGACCATTTCCCTCTCAATCGGATTTTCGAAGCCAACGACTGGCTTTACGATTGGAGAGATTACTGGAAATCCAAGGGACGCGATGTCGGCGATCTGATGCGCGATTTCGACCGGGGGCCGGTCGATCGCTTTCAGCGTTATAAAATGCCGATCATACGGCTGGATAGGCGGAACAGCCGAGAGGCAATTTGTACCGTCTTTGAAAAGGTGAATGTCGGCGGGAAAAAGCTCGACGCATTCGAGCTTGTTACTGCGATCTACGCCTCGGATGAGTTCGACTTGCGCGCCGATTGGGACGGCGGCGACAAGAAAGGCGGTCGGCGTCACCGGATCATCGGCCCCCACAACCGCAGGGATGTGCTCACCGAGTTGGCGAGCACCGACTTCCTCCAGGCCTGCACGCTCCTTCATACGCGCGCAAAGCGACTGGAGCGCGCGCAGGCCGGGGCGACTGGGAAAGACCTTCCGGCTGTCAGCTGCAAACGAGAGGCTCTCCTCGCGCTCCCTCTCGAAGGCTACAAGGCCTACAACGATGCGGTCGAGCAGGGCTTCATCAACGCGGGAACCTTCCTGAACGAGCTTAAGATTATCTGGCACAAGGACGTGCCTTATCCGCCCTTGCTCGTGGCGCTCGCTTCCACATCCGCGATCCTTGGCGACGCCGCCGACACGGCTGCGGCGAAGGAGAAGCTCGCGCAATGGTTTTGGTCGGTCGTATTCGGCGAATTATACGGGTCCAGCACAGAGGGGCGACTCGCCAATGACGTGCCCGAGCTCGTCGACTGGATCAAAGGTGTCGGAGCGCCGCCACGATCGCTGCAGGAAGCGCTCTTCCAGCGCGATCGGCTGCGCTCCCTTCGTTCGCGCCTGTCCGCCGCCTATAAAGGCCTCCATGCGTTGATGATGAAGCAAGGTTGCCTCGACTTTATCTCGGGCAAGCCCACCGACATCATGACGTTCTTCAACGAGAAGATCGACATTCATCACATCTTCCCTCAGGACTGGTGCAAGAAAAAGAATATCCCGCCGAGCGTCTTCAATTCGATCGTCAATAAAACGCCGCTCTCGAAGAAATCCAACATCGCGATCAGCGGCGATGCGCCATCGGTTTATTTAAAGCGCATTCAGGATAAGCAGGGCATATCTGCGGAAAAGCTCGACGACATTCTGCGCACGCATTTCATCGAGCCGTCCTTCCTGCGCAACGATGATTTCGACGGTTTCTTCGAGGCTCGACTCGCGCGGCTCGCGCAGATTGTCGGCGACGCCATGGGCAAGCCGGTCGTGCAGCCGGAAGGCGCCGACGAATATCAGAAAGACGTCATGGACCACGAAGAGACCGAGGAAAATGAAGCCCTCGATGCGGAGGCTGCCTGATGGATACGGCTAACCCTGAGTTGAAAATGCCTCGTCGAAAGTCTTTCGCGGCACTGCAACAAGAGCAGCAGGCTGCGTTTTTCTCCAGATATTCCGGGGAATTGATGGATGGTTGGGCCTATCGCCTGAAGCCGGAAAAGGCGGAACTGAACCTCAACCCGTCCTACGCCGCCGGCATAAGAAAGCATTTCGAAGACGCGGCAATACAATGGCACCGCCACGCCAACCACGCGCTGTCCTCGCAGGTTTGCTGTGTCAACTTTCTTGCGCCCCTGGCGCACGAACCTGACTTGCTGTCGCGTGTCGTTGCGCAGGCGCTGAAAATTGCGCCCCCGGCGATGTTGCCGGTCTGCGGTGACCGGTTTGTCGACTTCGAATGGACAGGGAAAGAAGATTATCTCTCCGAATGGCCAAAAGACGGGCGTGCGACGCGTGGCGCGAATGCTACAAGCGCAGACGCTGTCGTTAGGTTCGATACGGGCTCGACCGTGTGCACGGCGCTCATCGAGTGGAAATACACCGAATGCTACGGCGCGCCTCTTGCGGACAAAAATATTCCCGGCCACGGAAACGATAAACGTCGCGCAAGATACGCTGACAAGCTCCTTGATCCCGATGGACCGATCCGGGCGGATCTTGGCCTGACCATAGACGACTTCTTCTGGGAGCCATTCTATCAGCTTGTCCGTCAGCAGATGCTTGCGCATCGGATGGAGGGCGCGTGTGAGGACGGGGCAGAGCGCGTCCTCGTGCTGCATCTCTCGCCGCGTGGAAATTCCGACCTCCACCGCGTAACGTCGCCGGCGCTTCGCAAATTCGGGGATGACGCGTTTACCGTTTTCTCGAAATTGCTTGTCCGGCCCGACCGCTTTCACGCTTGCAACATCGAATCGGCGTTCCTGCCCGTCATCGACAGCGTCGGCAGGGACAGTCCGTCGGCGGACTGGGCGCAATATCTTCGCGAGCGGTATCAATTCCTGTCAGAGGCGGCCTGATGGCCAAAGAACCCAGGAAATCGAAGCCCATCGAGGTCGAAGCCCTCAAGCACGACGCCGCGTCGCGGAAGAATATCCCGACGGCGGAGTTCGAGAGCGTCATGCGTGAGGAGGACAAGTCGCCGATCCGGCTTGCCTATGAGCGGCGGAACAGAGACCTCGATCCGCAGCTCGTCTGGCGCGGGAAGGATGAGCAGGACTGGTCCGACCTCGTCGTGCAGGCGCCGCCGCTTTATATTCAGGAGAAGGTCCACCCCAAGGTCATCATCGACGATCTGAAGCGCGAATCCAAGCGCCGCGCCGAAGAGGCGGCGTGAGCTGCTGCCGGTTTCGTGGACGCCGAGTTAAGTTACTCCCACCTTCTTTTCGAACTCAACCGGGCTGACGTAGCCGATCGTCGAATGCCTGCGGACGGGGTTGTAGAACCGCTCGACGTAATCGAAGACGTCTGCCCGGGCGTCGTCACGCGTGCGGTAGAGTTTCTTCCCGATCCGCTCCGTCTTCAGTGAAGAGAAGAAGCTCTCCATCGCCGCATTGTCCCAGACATTGCCGGATCGGCTCATCGAGCAAACGACGCCATTGTCGGCCATGAGGCGCTGGAACTGCTCGCTCGTATATTGGCTGCCCCTGTCGGAGTGATGCAGCAAGGCGTCCGGCTTGCCGCGACGCCAGATCGCCATCATCAATGCATCCGCGACAAGACCAGCGGTCATCTCGGCTTTCATCGACCAGCCGACGACCCTTCGCGAGAACAGGTCGATGACTGCGGCGACGTAGAGCCAGCCTTCCGCCGTCCAAATATAGGTGAAGTCGGCGATCCACTTCTGGTTCGGCGCTTGCGCGGCGAACTGCCGGTCGAGAACATTCGGCGCGACGACCGCCGACCTTTGTCCGTCGTCCTTCGGCTGACCCCGGCGACGCGGTCGCGCCCGCAAGGCGTTTGCCCGCATCAACCGTTCGATCTTGTGCAGGCCGCAGGAGACGCCTTCGGCTAGAACGTCCCGCCAGACGCGGCGGGCGCCGTAGGTTCGGGCGCTGCCCACGAAGCTCGCGCGGATTTTCTTTGTCAGCTCCTCGTCCGCGACCGATCGGGCGCTCGGCCCGCGACGCAGCCAGGCGTGAAAGCCCGATCGGGACACGTCCAGCGCTTCGCAGAGCCACGCCACCGGCCAGACGCTCCGGTGCTTTGCGACGAAAGCGAACCTCATTTCGCTTCCCTCGCAAAGAAGGCTGCGGCCTTTTTTAGAATGTCGCGCTCCGCCCGCGGTTTGGCGACCTCACGGCGCAGCCTTTCGATCTCCAGTTGCTCCGGCTTCTGCTGGCCGTGTCCGGGGAAGGCCTGCAAGGGATCCGTCGTCAGCTCCCGAACCCAGCGCCGCAACACGTTCTCATGCACATCCAGATCGCGGCAGGCCTGCGCGACGGTGACGCCGCGCTCCTTCACCAACCGAACCGCCTCGACCTTGAACTCCCGACTGAATATCCGTCTCGCCATAACAAACCTCCGGCCTCATGAAACACCGTTTCTCGGCGTCCACGAAACCGGCAGCAGCTTAGATCGCTATGACCGCGGATTAAGGCAGGACGGAACTTCGTTTGTGCTCGATCAAGAAGTGCGACTGGGCCTAAGAGGTGTTCCCGACGGCACCAAGGTATATAGCCTTGGAGATCTGACGTCACAAAGACAAGGTAGGGCAACCGGCCCCGAGTCTGCTATGGGCTATCCAGTTTTGTTCCAGGCAACAGTTTATTCGCCGACCTCAACCCGCGGTTGGTCAACGACTTCATCGGGTATTGAGCGCCTCAAGAAATCGGATCGGATAGAACCTCTCTCCAAAAACCTGCGATATCGGCGCTGCCTTTCGGATTTCCCAGCGTCGCCAAAGTCAAATGTTTGGAGTGATGTGACGGGCGTCCAGAGCCGCTCAGACCCAAAAATTTATGTGGTCCAAACATCAACTAGTGCAGTCGCCCGCTGCATCCTCATGACCACCGATCCCGGCGATCTCGTGCTGGACCCGACCTGCGGCTCCGGCACCAGCGCCTATGTCGCCGAGCAATGGGGGCGGCGCTGGATCACCATCGACACGTCGCGCGTCGCTGTCGCGCTTGCCCGGTCGCGTCTGATGGGCGCGCGCTATCCCTATTATCTTCTTGCCGACACGCCCGAGGGCCAACGCAAGGAAGGCGAGATCACGCGCACGCCACCCAAGAGCGCGCCGACGCGCGGTGACATCCGCCACGGCTTCGTCTATGAGCGCGTGCCACACATCACGCTTAAAAGCATCGCCAACAATGCCGAGATCGACGTGATCTGGGAGAAGTGGCAGGCGACGCTGGAGCCGCTGCGCGAGGCGCTGAACAAGGCGCTGGGGCGCGCGCCCTCGTCCTTCGAGACGCGCCCTGCGGGCGCTCCTCAGGATGAGGGCGCTTCTGGCAAGACGCGGGCATCCCTTTCGCCTCACCCTGAGGAGCCGCGCGGCGGCGTCTCGAAGGGCGAGGCGAAAGCCTGGGAAGAATGGGAGATACCTCGCGAAGCCGACGCCGAATGGCCCGCCGCCGCCAAGGACGCCCATGCCAAATGGTGGGAGGCGCGCATCGCCCGCCAGAAGGAAATCGACGCCTCCATCGCCGCCAAGGCGGACTTCGAATATCTCTACGACAAGCCCTATATCGACAAGGACCGCATCCGCGTCGCCGGCCCCTTCACCGTCGAAAGCCTCTCGCCGCATCGCACGCTTGCCGTCGATTGGGACGACGAGCTGATCGATATGCTGGATGCGGCCGAAGGCAATCGCGCCCCGCCGTCGCGCGACGACGCCATGACGGATTTCGCCGCGATGATCCTCGAAAATCTCCGCGCCGCCGGCGTGCAGCAGGCGCATAAGGAAGACAAGATCGTCTTCACGAGCCTCACGGGCTGGCCCGGCCGCTTCATCTGCGCCGAAGGCCGCTTCATGGAGGGCGAGAAGGAAAAGCGCGCGGGCGTTTTCATCGGCCCGGAATTCGGCACGGTCGCGCGCCCCGATCTCGTCGCCGCCGCACGCGAGGCGGGCGACGCCGGCTTCGACGTGATGATCGCCTGCGCCTTCAACTACGACGCCCATTCGGCGGAGTTCGACAAGCTCGGCCGCGTGCCGGTGCTGAAAGCCCGCATGAATCCCGATCTGCATATGGGCGGCGAGCTGAAGACGACCGGCGCCGGCAATCTCTTCGTGATCTTCGGCGAGCCGGACATCAAGATCGAGGACGCCGGCGACGACATGATCCGCGTAAAGGTGTTCGGCGTCGACGTATTCAAGCCGCAGACGGGCGAGGTCGTCTCCGAAGGCACGGACGGCATCGCCCTATGGATGCTCGACACCGACTACAACGAAGAAAGCTTCTTCGTCCGCCACGCTTACTTTTTGGGAGCGAATGACCCGTATAAGGCTTTGAAGACGACGCTGAAGGCCGAGATCGATGAGGAAGCCTGGGCGAGCTTGTATTCGGACGTCTCGCGCCCGTTCCCGAAGCCGAAGAGCGGGCGGATCGCGGTGAAGGTGATTAATCACCTTGGGGATGAGGTGATGAAGGTGTTTGGGGTGGATTGAATGAAGCCACTAATTGCAAAGCCCTTGAATGACACTCTGAACTGATGGGGTGGAGGGAGCATCCACCCCATCAGTTCAACGTGTAGTCCTGCGAGGGTCTGAGCATAGCGCTCGTAATCTTTGACGAGCCGCCTGCATCGCGTCGCCCAAGCGAATGAACGCTCGACCACCCAGCGCTTGGGCAGCAGCACGAAGCCCTTCTTCGCCTCGGCGAGTTTGACGACGCAAAGTTCGGCGCCCTGCGCTTTTGCTGCTTCGGCCGCGTTCTCGCCGGTGTAGCCCTGATCGACATAGATGAGTTCGACGCTGTCGCCGGTCGCTTCCTGCACGGCGGCGGCGAGCTTGCCGACCTCGGCGCGGTCGTCGACGTTGGCCGGCGTGACATGCAGCGCCAGTAGATGGCCCAATGTATCGACCGCCATGTGCAGCTTCGAGCCACGCTTGCGCTTTGCGCCGTCATAACCGGCTCGCGGGCCGCTCTCCGGGGTCGACCGCAAGGTGCGGCTGTCGATGATCGCCGCCGTCGGCTCGGCAGCCCGCCCGGAGACGATGCGCAAGACGGCGCGCAAATCCTGCGCCAGCGCCTCGAATACGCCCGCCGCCAGCCAGCGCTGCGATTGCTGATACACGGCCGACCACGGCGGCAGATCATTAGGCATGGCGCGCCATGCGATGCCGTAGCGCAGCACGTAACGTAGCCCGTTGAACAGCTCGCGCAGCGAATGTTGGCGCTGCGGCGCGCTTTCGTCCATGAGCGTCAGATACGGCGCAACCAGCGACCACTCTTCGTCGTTGACGTCAGACGGATAAGGCTTCCGAATCGGAGACATCCCATTCTACTAAGGCAATCAACGACCAAAGTACATAACACCCTCTAGGGCGTCCCGGCGCGTCCGTTTGTATCCAACGAATCCGTGGTATATTTGTTGGCAGACCCCGATCTGCTAACAAGTATACCGACCTGCCGCTGACCGACGCCCAGATTCGCGCGGCCAAACCCGCCGAAAAGGTCTCCAAGCTCTCAGACGCGGGCGGCAGCCGTCACCCTTTATCTCGATCAAAAAAGTCCCGGCGCCAACGCTTGTCGAGAGAAGGTGAGGCGGAAAGTCGCGCCATGTTTTTCAGGAATACTGTGTTAAATCCTGATTTCGAGACTAATTTTACGGTAGATTAGTTTGAGGAAGAAACGCGAGAGGCGAGCCATTTTGAGACTAATTGCTTGGAATCTTCTCGCTTTCTTCTGTGCGCTTTCGTGGGCAGGGAGCTTTGACTTGGCAAAAGCTCAGGAGACGGGGCAGATACCCGTCTCCCAATGTCACGCCAACGCCTGGGGCGTGTACCTCTCGCCCGGCTTCGAACCGGGGGTGCGATGGGGCGGTCATCATGTAACGATCGCCGGATTCAATCGAGAGCAAGCCTGCAGGTTCGGCAAGGGCGGCATGGAAATGGCGCTGGAGCAGACGTGGAGAAACCTGCACCAGATGAGACCGTTCCGATTCACCAATCCGGCTGATGCGCAAAACATTGTGGTCGGAGTCATGTTGGGTAAGCAGCCCGTCACCACATTCCAGAGCCCGTTGCTCAACAGGTTAGCAGACCAATTATACTCCCGGGATTTCAAACAACTGCATGGGCCAAAATACAGCGTTAAAAAAGAGCCTTGGCACGTCAGCCTCTACACGAAGACGATATATGTCGAATGGGCCAATATAAAATTAGAGCCATGGCGGCTCTTCATGGTCCGTGAGCCCAGTTGGCTTTGCGCACATAAAGGGGTCGATTGCCATAAGAAGGACTGGATAGAGGTAAACGGCCAAAGAGGAAGCCGGGCGGAAGAACCAGAAGAGCAGCCAGCGCCATATTCACGTTGAGCAGTCCCGCGAAGAACGGCGTCAGGGAGAACCTCGATGCCAGCCGATCGCAGTCGCTTTATGGATTGCGAGGCGGCAAAAATGAAGATCGGGGCGCAATCGTGTTTCGTCTTCCGCACGAGCGCCCGCCAGAGTCCAGAAAACGCGCGGGAGTAGGCCGATGCCACGATTAATATGCGGCCGGGGTTTGGTTTTCACGGAAGATTGTATTTTCAATAATTGGCATATTTGCATGCACGATATTCGCGGCTCGCGGGCGTTGCCGGCCACAACCTTCGTAATTGGAGGAAATTGCAGGATCTTTGTAGCTGAGGGGAGCCTGATGTCATGACAGAGCGTGCAGGAACGCATGAAAAAAGATGCAATCGGCAATCTTTAAAATCAGATTCGCGTCTGTCGTTCCTCGGATTGAATCTTCTGCTGTCGGCTTTGATCTGGGGTTGGGAGCCACGTTCTGTCGTCGCGGAAGAGCTAATGCGCGCTCAAAGCGCGGATCCGATGGAGGCTTCAGACGGGACGCTGAGTGACGCCGCGCGATCTGCGCT